>NZ_CP006764.1 GCF_000767055.1 Corynebacterium doosanense CAU 212 = DSM 45436 | reverse complement strand
GTTGACTCCGCTTCCTGTTTTTCGACCATCAAAAATTTCTCGGCAGGCGGACGGTAGTTCAGTCATTCACACCTCTCGGTGTAATTCTTTACCGTCTCCACCACGCATTCCACAAAATTATCCACAGTTGTGGATGAACTGTCGACGCCGTTATCCACAGGCCGTCCCCAGGGGTGTGGATAACGCTGGGAACGAAAAAAAAGGGTCTCTACCTGCTGATATTACCGCCGGGGCGGAAAAGTCTCAACCGGTAATTGAGAGTTATCCACAACGAACAACCCCGGATGACCTGTGGAAAATAAACTTCGGGCAATGTTACCCACACCTGTGTGCACTGCCAGCGAAACGGAATAACGAGTTGCTTCCCGGCGGGCCGGGAGCACGGGTCCCGCGTGTCAGCCGCGCAGCGTAGACCGCGTGGCGGCGCGCTGACCAGCCGAAAAAGACAGGCGTGTAATTCCGGGTGTCCCCGCAGAAACCCGTTGTGTGTCCCCGTGTGTCGATTTGTCCACCGGCGCGAAAGTGACGTAGTCTGAGCGGGTCTGTCACATACCCCGACGTGTCATGCACACTCGCGGGGAATGTGCTCGAGAGCGGTCTCCTGCACCGAATCACCGGGCCACGACGCGAACCTGCGCCGTGTGTCGGAGCAGGTTTTCGCACGTCGCCCCTGATTGCTTGGGCGCGACACTCGACAATGAAAAACACCGCACATAATTTGAGCGGTCGACCACACCCGGGTGTTGTCCTCTGGATCTGGCGCAGGCCAGGCACTGTCCAGGGGGTGACACAGCGGTCGGCTGCGCCGAGTCTCAAGGAGCTTCACCGTGACCAAGGGAAAGAAGACGTTCCAGCCCAACAACCGCCGTCGGGCGCGTAAGCACGGCTTCCGCATCAAGATGCGCACCCGCGCCGGCCGCGCCATCGTCGCCGCGCGTCGCAAGAAGGGCCGCAAGAGCCTCACCGCTTAAGCGCCACCCCGTCGTGCTGCCCCATAACCTCAAACTCGTTTCCTCCGCGGAGTTCTCCCGGGTGATGAAACGTGGGTCGAAGGCGGGCAGCAGGACGATGGTCGTTCACGCGTACCACCAGCAGACCGAATCGCAGAGCTCCCCGGTGACCACCGGGGGCCCTCGGTTCGGTCTTGTTGTTTCCAAGGCCGTGGGAAACGCCGTGGTCCGGCACCGCACCGCCCGTCGACTCCGGCACATCGCCCTACGCCTCAGCACGGAGCTGCCACGCGGAACAGCCGTTGTCCTGCGTGCCCTTCCTCCCGCGGGAACGGCGGACAGTGCTCAACTGGAGAAGGACCTGCGCAAGGCGTTGGCCCGGGCCCTGAAGAAGGATTCCTCCGGTGGGTGAGTACTACAACGCCGCCGGCGAGAGCATCCCGGAACCCCGGGGCGTGCTCGCCCGGGCCGGGGTCGGGGCGGTTCGCTTCTACCAGGAGAACCTCTCGGGCCTTAAGATGTACTCGTCCTGCCGTTTCGTTCCCACCTGCAGCGCCTACACCCTCGAGGCGATAGCGCGTTACGGGCTGCTACGTGGAACGGTGATGGGAATGGCGCGGCTGTCCAAGTGCGGACCGTGGCATCCGGGCGGGTACGATCCCGTACCGTGAGTGACCGACCTGCGGCGCCAGAAGGCCGCTGACCTAGGAGTTTCGTAACCCAAGTGCTCAACTTCATCTACTATCCGATCTCCGCCGTCATGCGGTTCTGGCGTGAGGTGCTCACCTTCGCCGGAATGCCCCACGACTCCGGAGTCACCTGGCTGCTGGCGATCGTCCTGCTCACGGCCACCGTCAAGGCGATCCTGACCTACCCCACCGTCCGCTCGATCCGCTCGAGCCGACGCATGCAGGAGATCACGCCGAAGATCCAGGCGGTGCGCGAGCGGTACAAGAACGACAAGACGAAGCTCGCCGAGGAGACGCAGAAGATCTACAAGGAAGCGGGCTTCAACCCGCTGGCCAGCTGCCTGCCCATGCTCGTGCAGCTGCCGGTCTTCCTCGGCATCTTCCACGTCATCCGATCCTTCAACCGCACCGGCACCCAGTTCGGTGCCCCGGGTCTGACGGTGGAGCAGAACCGCGAGACGGCCAACTACTTCTTCACGGTCGACGACGTCCAGTCCTTCCTCGACGCCCGCATCTTCGGCGTGCCGCTGTCCTCCTTCATGAACATGCCGGCCGAGCAGTTCCGCGCCTTCAACGACGCGAGCTTCGGCCGCCCCGACATCGTCATGGTCGCCGTGCCGTTTGTCATCCTCATCGCACTGTTCACGCACCTCAACGCGCGCTACACCCTGGGCCGCCAGAAGCAGCGCCAGGCCTCCGGCAAGCAGGCCGCCCCCACCGGCGACAACGCCGAGATGATGGCCATGCAGCAGAACATGATGGGCAGCATGATGCTGTGGGTCATGCCCGCCATGACCATCGCCACCGGCTTCATCTGGCCCATCGGTCTGCTCGCCTACATGCTCACCAACACCCTGTGGACCTTCGTCCAGACGCGCCTGACCTACGGGGTCATGGACCGCGAGGAGGAGAAGGAGGACGCCATCAAACGCGAGAAGGCCCAGGCCACCGCTCCCGCGCCCGGCGCCCGCAAGGTGGACAACCGCACCAAGAAGCAGCGCCGGCAGGACGCGCTCCGCAACCAGGGCTCCACCAGCGCCGAGGTCCAGGAGCTTATCGACGCCGCCGCCGAACAACCCGTGCAGGATCTGCCCGCCGTTGACCGCGCGGCCGCCCAGCGCGCCAGGTCGCAGGCGAAGAAAAAGAGGAAGTAGACCCGTCCCCTCACCATGACCCGGCCCCCGCTCACCAGCGGCGGCCGGGTTTTTGGTACCCGCGCCTAAGGCAACGCTAGAGTGAAGTGTCCCCCAGATTCCCCCCCCCCGAGGAGCTCCAGCCGTGTCAGCCGACAGCAATCCCACCCCGACTTTTCCCCCGGAGGTCGCCGGCCGCATCTTCGGCAACCGGCTGGACAAGGCCGTGGAATATCACCGGTTGCTGGCCACGGACGGCTCCACCCGCGGTTTCATCGGCCCCCGCGAGGTGCCTCGGCTCTGGGACCGCCATATCCTCAACTGCGCCGTCATCGGCGAGGCCTTCGACCAGGGAATCTCCGTCGCCGATATCGGCTCCGGAGCCGGCCTGCCCGGCATCCCGCTGGCCATCGCCCGCCCCGATCTGAACATCCGGCTCATCGAGCCACTGCTCAAGCGCTCCACTTTCCTGGGAGAGGTCGTCGAGGCCCTGGAACTGGACAACGTGACGGTCATCCGCGGGCGCGCTGAAGAGCCGTCGGTACGCAAGGCCGGCAAGGTCGACGTGGTCACCTCACGCGCCGTGGCGCCCCTGGGCAAGCTCGCCGGCTGGTCGCTGCCGCTGGCGAGGATCGGTGGTTATATGGTCGCCATGAAGGGTTCCTCGGTGAACGAGGAGCTGGAGCGCGACGCGTACGACATCAAACGCGCGGGCGGCGGCGAGGCGGAGATTTTCACCGCGGGCGCGGGTCTTCTGGAGGAGGAGACCAGACTCATTCGCATCCCGCGGGTGAGGTGACCACCCGAACAACTAAGGTGGATCTCGAACTCAGCGCCAGCGATGATAACGGAGCACATTTTTCATGGATGACCAGCACTGGGATGACACCCCCATCGCCGCGGCGGCGCGCCGCGCGGCCGAGGTGCTCTCTCCGGGGCGGTTGTCGCTTCCGAAGCCGGATCAGCCGCGGCTGATCACCATCGCCAACCAGAAGGGTGGCGTGGGCAAGACCACCTCGTCGGTGAACCTCGCCGCCGCGCTCTCCCACCATGGGTTGAAGGTGCTCGTGGTGGACCTGGATCCGCAGGGCAACGCCTCCACCGCCCTCGGGGTCGACCACCGCGCCGGCACCACCAGCTCCTATGAGCTGCTCATCGGCGAGGCCACCGCGGAGGAGGCCATCCACCGCTCCGCCAACGAGAACCTCTTCTGCATTCCCGCGACCATCGACCTTGCCGGCGCCGAGATTGAGCTGGTGTCGCTGGTGCGCCGCGAATATCGACTGGCGGATGCGCTGCGGAAGGGCCACGTCGCCGACGAGGGTTTCGACTACATCATCATCGACTGCCCGCCGTCCCTGGGCCTGCTCACCATCAACGCCATGACCGCGGTCGACGAGGTCATCATCCCCATCCAGTGCGAGTACTACGCGCTCGAGGGGGTGGGCCAGCTGCTGGGCAACATCTCCATGATCCGCGAGCACCTCAACACCAACCTGCACATCTCCGCCGTGCTCATGACCATGTACGACGGCCGCACCAAGCTGTCCCAGCAGGTCGTGGACGAGGTGCGCGGCCAGTTCGGCGACGTGGTGCTGAAGAACATCATCCCGCGCAGCGTGAAGATCTCCGAGGCACCCGGCTACGCCCAGACCGTCATCGACTACGACCCGGGCTCCCGGGGCGCCCTGGCCTACCTCGACGCGGCCAAGGAGCTGGCCACCCGCGGCGACTACCTCCCGCACGAATCCACCGGTCCCATCGGTGTCAGTCCCGCGACACGGGAGCTTCTCAGCGAACACGACAAGGAGCAGGAATAGATGGCAGACAAACCACGCAAGGGTGGGTTGGGCCGCGGCCTGGGCGCCCTCATTCCCTCCGGCCCCGGGCCCGAGGCGGGGGACGCACCGCGCCCGAAGATCGGTAACGGCGCGGCAGACCTCATCTTCGGCAACTCGGCTGTCCCCGGTGCCCCGACCTACACGGGTTCCGCCGGCGCGGAGACCGCGAAGTCGCTGCAGAAGGCTGTCTCGCAGGACTCCGGCTCCGGTTACGGTGCCACATACGAGGAACTGCCCATCGGGTCGATCCGGCCCAACTCGAAGAACCCGCGCGAGGTCTTCGACGAGGAGGAACTCGCCGAGCTGGTGCACTCCATCTCGGAGTTCGGCCTGCTGCAGCCCATCGTCGTACGGCGTGCCGCCGACGATGACGGTTACGAGCTCATCATGGGCGAGCGCCGTTGGCGCGCGTCGTCGAAGGCGGGGCTGAAGAAGATCCCCGCCATCGTCCGCGACACCGCCGACGAGGACATGCTGCGCGACGCGCTGCTGGAGAACATCCACCGCGTGCAGCTCAACCCCCTGGAGGAGGCCGCCGCCTACCAGCAGCTGCTCCAGGAGTTCGGGGTCACCCACGGGGAGCTCGCCGAGCGTCTCGGCCGGTCCCGATCGGTGATCACCAACACCATCCGTCTGGCCCAGCTGCCGGTGCCCGTGCAGAAGCGCGTCGCCGCCGGCGTGCTCTCCGCCGGTCATGCCCGCGCACTGCTCGGCGTGAAGGTGGACGACGCCGCCCAGGCACAGGATCACCTGGCCGAGCGCATCGTGCGCGAGGGGCTCTCGGTGCGTTCCACCGAGGAGGAGGTGTCGCTGCTCAACTCCCGGGGAGCGGCGGCCACGCCCGTCGCCAAGCGACGCCTCACACCCGCCCCGGAGTTCGCCACCGCGGCCGCCGAGCGTCTTGCCGATGAATGGGAGACCAAGGTGTCGGTGACCATGGGCAAGCGCAAGGGCAAACTCGTCGTGGAGTTCGGCGACCGGGACGATTTCGAACGCATTCTGTCCATCATCGAGGGCCGGGACGACTAGTCGGGCCCATGGATCCGCGACTTCGACCGCTGGCCCAGGACAACCTGGACACCATCCACCCGGGCGCGGCCACGAGCCTGTTCTGGGAGATGGAACCGGCGGCACGGGCGCGGGTGGAGAAGGCGGGTGAGCAGCGCTTCGAGAAGGAGGCCCTGCTCGCCGGTCGGCTCACGGAGTACGGCACTTGCGGCTTCACCCTCTCCTTCGAGGATGTCGCAGCGACGGTGCTCTACTGCTCCCCCGCCGAGGCCCCGGGAGCGCGCGCCCTGCCCTCGGCACCCGTGCGTGACGACGCCCAGCTGATCACCTCACTGTTCATCGACCCCCGGCTCCTCGGCCGAGGCCTGGAGTCGGTCCTGCTCGACAGCGCCATCATGGACCTCACCGGCCGGGGATTTTCCGCGGTGGAGGCGTTCGGGCTGCGCGGGGATGTGGAGTACTTCGCCGTGGACGAGGAGATCGACGACGTGCTCTCCGTGGTCGCGCAACGCGAGGAGATCGGACTGCTGGGTGTGGACCACCTCGAGGGCGCGGGGTTCCGCGTCGAGCGCGATCACCCGGTCCTGCCCCGGATGCGGCTGGAGCTGCCGCCGGCGCGTGACCTGCTCAGCGCGGCCGACATCGAAATGCTGTTGCGAGAGGCCGCGCTGGTGGCCCCGGGGCGTTAACCCTGCTCGGCGCGCAGAAGCTGCGAGAAGTTGTAGGTGCCGGTGGGCTGGTGGTCGTCGTCGAGCAGGTAGAGGCGCTTGACAGAGACGACGATGGCCTCGGCGATCTTGTCGCGCATGGCGGGGTCCGCGAGCACGGAGATGTCCCGCGGGTTGGAGAGGTATCCGGTGACCACCTCGATGGTGGGCATGGTGGTTAGGCGCAGCAGCTGCCAGGTACGGGCGTGGTTGCCGCAGTTGGCCAGCGGCGTGCGGGCGGCGATCTCGCGCTGGATGAAGCCGGAGAGCAGCTCGCCGGTCAGCGAGGACGCGCCCGTCTCGGAGCCGAAGTAGAACGTGGCCGAGCCGTTGGCCTTTTCGTTGGGGTAATGGTCGCAGTGCAGGGAGATCATGAGATCGGCGCCGAAGGCGTTGGCCATGTCGGCGCGGGTCTGGGGGTCGGGATCGTCCGTGCGCGGCCGGGAGATGATGGTCTCCATGCTCGCGGTGATCATGCGGCCCTCCACGCGGGAGGCGAGATCCCACAGGAGCTCCTCCTCGGTGATCTCCCCGAGTCTGCCGCTGACGACGCGGCCCTTGTTCACTCCGCCGAGCGCGGGGTCGATGACGACCCGCTTGCCGGCGAGCTGTGGCCCGGCGTCGCGGACGTTCTCCCGCTCCCGGATCGCCTGGGGGGAACCGCCCTTGATGCGCCGGCCCAGCAGGGAGAGTGCGCGCAGGGTGTCGGGCCCGCAGACGCCGTCGTCCTGCAGCCCGGAGTTCAGCTGGTAGGTCGCCAGTGCGTGGTAGGTGCGTTCGCCGAACAGCCCGTCGACGCGGTGGGAGTAGAAACCCAGCTCCTGCATCTGCTTCTGCAGCTGGGCGACGTCGTCGCCGACGAATTCGTTACCCGGCTGGTAGCTGAGGACACGGGCGCCGAGCTGGTAGGACGCGTGGCGGAGTTCGCGCAGTGTCATCGTGTCGAGCTCCCCGGAGGGGATGATTCCGCGGGACTGCTGGAACGCCTTGAGAACGTCGGCCAGGCCCTCGTCGAAGTACTTGTCGCTCTCGTTGAACTTCCGGGCCTTCCAGTCGGGAACCTCGTCGTCGCCGGTGAGGTAACCCAGGCGAGCGAGCGTAGAGCGGGCCTCAGCAACTCTGGCGTTGCTGTCGCCGATCCGTGCTTCGTGTGCCAAGGCGGTTGTCCCTTCGTGTTCTACGGGTGGTGCTGATGTTGCGTGCCGGTGTGACGATACCAGTGTGTCAGAGCTGCGAGTTGATCCTGTCGACGATGTCGTCCTTGGGCCGCAGGCCCTGGAACTCGTCGACTTTCTCGCCGTTCTTGAAGATCATCACGGTGGGAATCGACATCACCTGGAACATCGCACCGAGCATGCGCTGGGCGTCCACGTCGACCTTGGCGACGGTGATCTGCTCCCCCATCTCCTCGGCGATCTCCTCGATGATGGGCGAGAGTTTCTTGCACGGCTGGCACCAGGTGGCCCAGAAATCGACGACGACCGGCTTGTCGGACTCGATGACCTGGGACTTGAAGGTCTCCTGCGTCACGTCAATGGTGTCGGCCATGGTTTATGCCTCGTCCGGGGTGGAGGCGGCAACGAGTCCGCCGAGGAAGGCCTCGGCGTCGAGCGCGGCCTTGCAGCCGGAACCGGCGGCCGTGATGGCCTGGCGGTAGTGGTCGTCGACGAGGTCACCGCAGGCGAAGACACCGGTGATGCTCGTGGCGGTGGAGGGCTCGTCGGTACGCACGTAGCCGCCCTCCTTCAGCGCAATCTGTCCCTCCAGGAAGGCGGAGCGCGGGTCGTGGCCGATGGCCACGAACATCGCGCCCACCGCGAGCTCGGAGACCTCGCCGGTGACGGTGTCGCGCAACGTGAGCCCGCCGACCTTGCCCTCGGCGCTGTTGACCGACTCCACGGCCTTGTTGGTGAGGATCTCGATCTTCTCGTTCTCCCGGGCACGGTCCAGCATGATGGCGGAGGCGCGGAACTCCTCGCGGCGGTGCACGAGGGTGACCTTCTCGGCGAAGCGGGTGAGGAAGATGGCCTCCTCCATCGCGGAGTCGCCGCCGCCGACGACGGCGATGTTCTGGCCCTTGAAGAAGAAGCCGTCGCAGGTCGCGCAGGTGGAGACGCCGCGGCCGGTGAGCTCCTGCTCCCCCGGGATCCCCAGGTGGCGCGGTGCCGCGCCGGTGGCGAGGATGATGGCCCTGGCCGAGTAGATGTCGTCGCCGACGTGGATCTTCTTGATCTCCCCCTCGAGCTCGACACGGTCGACGAGCTCCATGCGGAGATCGGCGCCGAAGCGGATCGCCTGGGAACGCATTTCCTCCATGAGCTCCGGGCCCATGATGCCCTTCTGGAAACCGGGGTAGTTCTCCACCTCGGTGGTGTTCATCAGTTCGCCGCCATATTCGTACCCCTCGAAGACGATGGGCTTGAGTTCCGCCCGGGCGGCGTAGAGGGCCGCGGTGTATCCGGCGGGGCCGGATCCGATGATGGCGACATCATGGACAGTGTCGGTCATGGAAAGTGCGTCTCCTTGTCAGGCGGGGTGGGTGCTATCGTATCCAGCGTGTGGCCCTTCAGTGTAGACGGGCGACACACGCAGACGGATATTCCAACACCTCGCCCGTCGGCCGCATTCCGGGGTCAGGCACCTGCCCCGATGCTCCCCCTCAGCGAGGCGCGGGCGCGGGCGCGCCTGGACTTGACCGTTCCGGTCTGCACCCCGAGCTCCGCCGCGGCCGAATCAAGGTCATGGCCCAGCATGTCCACGAGGATCAGGGCGGTGCGCTGGTGCTCGGGCAGCGACGCGATGACCTGGTTGAGCAGCAGCGTGCGGTCCACCTGCTCGTAGGGGTCGTGCACGAGTTGTTCGCTGTAGCGGTGTGCCGTGTCGGTGTCGTCGAGTAGCGGCTGTTCCCGGCGGGCTTTGTGGGTGACGAAGTCGTAGCCTTTGTTGGCGACGACACGATGCAGCCAGGTAGTGAGTTTCGCCTCGGACCGGTAAGTGCCCAGCGAGGTGGAGGCCTTGAGCCAGGCCTCCTGCATGATGTCCTGGGCGTCGTCCTCGTTTGCCGCGTACCTGCGGGCGACGTTGGTCAGCCGGGCGCGGTGGCGCTGGACGATCCTGCGGAAGGCGGCGGTGTCGCCGTCCAGAAAGTCGTGGACGAGGTCCTCGTCGGTGCGTGGATCCCCGTCGCCGAAGGCTGCGAAGACATCGTGGGCGGGGTCGGAAGACCCGGGTGTGACAGCCATGTGGTTTCCCCCCGAAAATAACGTGGCGTACACCGGTTATCTTTCGGGTTCCCGGCCGTGGCTGCCGGGTGAGAGTGCCCACCACAGTGGGCACGGGGAGGGAACCGCGGTTAGGTGTGTCCCACCAGGGAGATCTCCTCCACCGCCAACGAGTCACCCTCCGGGGGAAGCTCGGTGAACCACAGGATCACGCCGCCCGAAGGCTGCGTCGTCTCCTCCAGCTCGATGGTGGCGGGCCCGGAGCGCAGTTCACCGGCGGCGATCCGGCGCAGGTCGGAAAGGCCCACGACCTGCCTCGGGTCGGCTCCGGCGGGCAGAGCGTAGACGGCGTAACGCGCGCCGCGGGAGGGGGAATCGACCCGCACCGATTCCAGGGTCGCCGGCTCCGCGAGAGTCACGGCGAGACCGATGCCCGGCTTCGTCCCCATCCCCTCGGGATAGCTGTCGGAGGTCCAGGCCGTGGCCGGATCATCGTCCCCGGCGGCGCCGGCGGCCTCCGGGTGGTCGGCGGCGGGGTCCTCGCCGGGTGCCTGCCAGACGACGGTCGCGTCCGGCGTGAGCACCAGGGGCAGTTCCCGGGGCAGGGAGGACACCTGGCTGCCCTGGATGGAGTCGGAGTTGACCGGGGCGTTGTCGTTGTCCCCGGAGAACAGGGACGTAAGCAGCGTGGTCGCGGCGGCGATGAGCAGCACGAAGAACATGACCAGGCCGATCACCAGGGCGGTCGCCCCGCGGGTGTAGCCGGAGGAGCCGAAACCCACCGCCGGCTGGTCGGGGATCTCGCTGGCTGTGGCGGGGGCCTCGGAAGGGGCGTCGATAAGCCTGTTCTCCGGGACATGTTCGATGCCGTAGCTGTAGGCGCGCAGGCGGGAGGCGAGGTCACGCAGCAGGTCGAGCTCACCGGGGACGGGCTCGGAGTCCGTCTCATTGGCGACCGCGCGGGCGTCGAAGGCGATCTGGGCGAGCTCGGAGTCGACGGACTCATCCTCGGTGCAGGTGGCGTCGGCGAGCAGGCCGATGGCCGACGCGAGGGAGGAGGCGTCCTGCTGCAGGGAGGCCTGGGGAAGAACCGCGGGGAAAGCCAGGACCGCGGTGCCCTCGGTGGTGATGCGGATGCGGGAGGAGTTGTCCAGGCCCAGCATCGTGCCCGCGGCGTGCGCGTCGGCGGCGGCCTCCGCGAGGGGGGCGAGGGCCCCGGCGACGGCCTTGGGATCGAGCAGGACGGAGTTGTCGGCGACGTCGCGCAGCGAGGACCCCTCCACCCAGTCGGCGACGATGAGGCAGCCGGTGCGGTAGGACAGGATGCGGATGTTGTCGGCGATCCCGGGATGGTCCAGGCCGGCCAGCTTGCGGGTCATCCGGGAGACCTCACCGGCGGTGCGGGCCATCTCCGCCTGGGTGCGCGGCGCGAGCGGTGCCTGGCCGGAGGTGTCCACGAACGTCAGGCCGACGGTCTGGCCGGTCTCCTGCTCGCGGGCCTTCCAGAACTGCGCGCCCTGGACGCTGCCGCACTCGGAAAGCAGGCGGAACCGGCCGTCGGACACGGGGGCGCCCGGAACCAGGCGCGGACCACGGACCACGCCGGCGGACATCGGGGGCGGTACCGGGGACGCGTTGAAGGCGTCGAAGGCCGCGAGCTGTGCGGAGAGCTCCATGGTACCGGCGCCGGCGACGTTGATCGCCCGGTCCTCGTCCACCCGGATGAACCGGCCGATCACCGGCAGGCGGGAGAACAGACGGCCGAGGTTCTGCACCTCGGCCAGGCGGGAGCGCGAGAGCACCAGGCCGGTGACCACGAGGAAGATGAGACCGCACGCCGCCACGAGGAAGAACTGCCACGGCTTGGACAGGCGCTCCAGGGGCTCGCCGGCGATACCCAGGAGCACCCACTGCGCGAGCAGGGCCACGGCGAGGCCGATGAGCGACGAGGCCAGCGCCCACGCCGACGTCTGGGCGATGGTGTGGAACTGCAGCGAACCCAGCTTGCTCCGCAGCAGGAAGATGCCGATGACCGCGCCGGCCAGGTAGCCGAAGCCGTTGGCCGCGCCGAGGAGGATGACCACGTGCTCCGGGGAGGACGCGACGAACGGGGCGAGCACGGACAGGATGATCTTGGTGACGGTGATGCCGGCGACGATGAAGGTCGGCGTCCAGGCGCTCTCCCGGGCGTAGAACACCCGCAGGTGGAGCATGACCAGGGCGTAAGGGATGAGGGTGAACGCCGAGAAGGCCAGCGTCAGGCCCAGCAGCTCGGCGTCCTCCGGGGTGAACCGCCCCTGCTGGAACAGCGCGAAGGAGATGGGCATGCCGAAGCCGGTGAAGAATACGATGATGGGGATCAGCGCGATGAACGTCAGCTGGGTGGCCAGGGTGAGGTCCTTGACCACGGCCTTGTCGTCACCGTCCGCCGCGTTGCGCGAGAGGCGCGGCATGATCGCGGTCAGCAGGGTCACGCCGATGATGCCGTAGGGCACCTGCAACAGCAGCCACGCGTTGGAGTAGATGATCGGGCCGGCGGCGGACTGGGAGGCGATGCGGTTGGTGACGATGTAGCCGAGCTGGCTGATGGCCACGTAGACGATGATGGCCACGGCCATGCCGCCGAACTGCTTGAGGCGGTCGTCGATACCCCAGAGGGGACGCAGGTCGATGCCCGCGCGCCGCAGCGACGGCACCATGATCGCGCACTGCACCACCACACCGAGGGTGGTGCCCAGGCCGAGCAGCAGCACGTGCGGATCCGCGACCCCCACCCGCTCGCCGGGATCGAGCTGCCCGGGCAGCAGCCCGTAGAGCAGCAGCGCCGCGATGGAGACCAGGTTGTTCGCCACCGGCGCCCACGCACCCGGGCGGAAGATGCCCTTGGTGTTGAGCACCGCCATGAACAGGGAGAACAGCCCGTAGAAGAAGATCTGCGGCAGCACCAGGAACGCGAAGGACGTGGACATGCCCACGTTGACCTGGCCGTGCTGGGCGAGCAGCAGTCGGGTGAGCAGCGGCGCGCCGATCACCGCCAGCAGTGTCACCACGGTGAGCAGGGTGACCGTCAGCGTGAACAGCCGCCGGATGAAGGCCGCTCCCTTGTCGGGATCCTCCTTCTCCGCGCGCACGAGCACCGGCACCACCAGCGCGGTCATCACGGAACCGAGCACGATCTCGGTGATGAGGTTCGGCAGCGTGTTGGCCGTCTGGAACGCGGAGCCGATGGCACTGCCCAGCAGCGACGTGATCACCGCGATGCGGACGAATCCCGTGATGCGAGAAAGCAGCGTGGCCACGGCCATGGAACCGGTGGAGCGCACCACGTCGGAGTCCGAGGACTCCGTGGCGGACTCCTCGGCGACGGCCGGGGGCTCGGGTTCGCTTATCGACGACTCGCTGCCGCCCTCCCCGCGCGGGGCGAGAGCCATGGTGCCGCTGCCACTGCCAACGCCGGCGCCGGCCAGCGCCGCCACCGAGGCCGCCTCTGGAGCGATCTCCACGGGGTCCGCGGCGACGGTCGTCCGCGCCGGGGTGGTCGCCGGAACCGGCGCCGGGGGCGAGGGTTCCAGGTGTCGGCGGCGCAGCCCCTGGTGGGCGGGCTCGTTGGTGTCCACGGTGTCCACGACGGACCTTTCGTTGCTCATTGCGGGTGGTTCAGATTCAGGATGCGGGGGGTGTTAGCCCGAGTCGGGTGGTCGTCGGTGCCGGGAGGCCAGGCGCGCCACCACCCCGACCACCAGGACCAGCGCGAGCAGCCCCATCGCGGTGAGCAGGACGAGTGACCCGCCGCGGGTCTGCACGGTGATGTCCACCGGCGCGGAGATGGCCGAGCCGTCGGGCGTGGCCAGCCACAGCCGCAGTTCCGTCTGCTCGGCCTTATCGGGCAGGTCGGCGGTCATGGAGGTGGTGATGGAGCCGAAGGCCGGGATGCGCACCACGTCGGGCGTGGTCAGCCGCACCCCCTCGGCATCGGTGTCGTGGCTGATATGCGCCTCCACCGGCAGCGGCAGCCGGTTCTCCGCGACGATGAGCAGGGGGGAGCTTTCCGACGTCCGGGTGTACACGTTGCCCGGCGGAAGCAGTGCGATGGACTCCCGCAGCTGCTGCACCGCGGCCCCGCTGCCCGCGAGGATGGCCCCCGAGCGATCGACGGATTCCTCGTAGCTCCGGGCGTTCGCCCGGCCGGGCCAGCCCGGCCAGCTCAGGGAGCGGATCTGGTCGCGTCGCAACGGCAGTGTGTAGCCGTAGCGGGTCAGGGCCAGCGCGGGGTCGTTGGAGAGGATGCGGGTGAGGTCGTCCGTGTACCCGGCCTGCTGGCCGGCCTGGAGGATCTCCGCGTCGGAGTAGACGCTGGGGTCCGCGAAGGGCGAGCCGAAGGCCGGCTCGGGGTCGTCGGCGAGCGGTGGTGCGTCGATGAGTGCGCGGGACTCCTCTTCCGTGGGGGCGAGGTAGTCCGGCACGCTCAGCGGCGTGGCCTGCCCGGTGGCGAGCAGGCGGTTGGCGGCGTCGACGGTGCGCTGGGCGGTGTCCGGCTCCAGGGTGAGCGGCAGCGCCGCGAGGACCGGCTGATCGTCCGTTCCCACGGCGAGGTCCAGCGCGGATGCCGCCGTGATGTCGCGGGACAGGGTGGAGTCCAGGTTGAGGTCGTAGCGCAGGTAGGGGTTGGAGTAACCGACCGTGGCCGGGTTCGGACCGGTCGCGGCAAGGGTGGCGGCGAGCGAGTCGTCGTAACCCGCCGACATGATGCCGGGCGCCAGGGTGTGGAACCTGCCCGCGCCCTGCCCGGACCACACGGTGTTGCCCGCCACGAGGGTGCTCACCGTCTGCTGCGGCACGGGGGCCGCCGCAGAGGGGGTGTCGGCCACGGCGTGGGAGGCCTCCCACGCGGCACTCATCCCGCCCGTGGGAACGGTCGAGCGGGAGTGATCCGCCCAGCCCAGAGCGGAGACCGTTGGCGGGGAGACGTAACCGGCGGGTGAGATGATCGTGTTGGTCACTCCGGGCGTGCCCAGGATCTGGTTGAGGGTCGCGGGCCCGCGTTCCAGCGTCTCCCGGACCAGCCACTCATCGTCGGTGGCGGCGACCGCGTCCACGCTGGCGCTCGCCCAGGGCAGGGCGATGATGCACCGGGTCGAGGCGATCTCCGTCAGGCGGGCGATCCACGCCGCGGCGTCCTCCGCACCCGTCCCGGCCACGCCCTCGTCCGCGTCATCCTCGCTGCCCCAGGAGTCACGCAGGCGCTGCGGGCGTTCCGGGAGCCGCTGTTCCGCGCCCACGGTGTATCCCTGCGACATGCGGCTCACGACGTCGACAAGCTCCGGATCGATCGCGAGGCACGACGCCGCGCCGGGGGCGCTCTCCGCGTAGATCTCCAGCAGCCGTGTCAGGCGCCCGTCGGCCGTGAGCTGGCCGGCGAGTTGGTCGGATTCGAGAAGCAGCGGCTGCTGCTGCGGCGCCGCGCCCGTCTCGCCCGGGGTGATGTCCACCTCGGCGGTGACGGGATAGAGCAGGGACAACCCCGGGACATCGGTGGGTTTCTCCTGCTCGCCGACGGGCAGCAGGAACCGCTCCGTCTCCATGACACCCGCGCCGCCGGAAACAGGATCGGTCCCCAGCAGCGAAAACAGCACGGGGTACACGCCGGGCTCGGAGATGGACAGCGTCGATGCCGCCGCCGAGTCGGTGGCGGTGGTGACGGTGACCTCGCGGGACTCCCCCGGGTCCAGCGGTTCGATGTCGAGGGACTGCGCGTAGTAGCCGTAGCTTGTCGACGGCGCCGCCAGCCCCTCCCGCGCCTGCGGCACCGCGGAGACCGCGTCCGCACGTTGCGGGGTGAGCGACAGGTCGTCGATGCGCTGGTCGGAGGAGTTGGTCAGGCGCAGGGTCACCGTCAGCGTGGCGCCCGGGGCCAGCGGTCCGTTATCCAGGGCGGGTGCGGCGACGAGGTCGATCTGCACCGGCGAGGAGGATTCCCCCGGCCGGGCGCTGTCGCTCTCCCATTGATCGTCCGCCGCGTCGGTCCCGGGGGCCACGGGCACCGCGATCCCCTGCGCGTTCGCGCCGGGCAGGGGGCTAGCCGCCAGCGCGCCGACGAGGGCTACGGCGCCGAGACGGGCGGCCGTTCTTCCCGCCGTCACCGGGGGGTGGCCCTTCCCTCAGCTTTCTCTTGCCGGGCGAGGTCCGGGAGCCGGTCATGGGCGATGCGGGCGAGTTTGCGCTCGTCGGCGTAGGCCAGGTGCTCGATAAGCTCCGAGGCGGGGATCCACGCCACCTCCGTGACCTCGGGATCCTCGTCGTTGAGGTCACCGTCGGCGTAGCGCAGCAGGTGGTGGTGCACCGTCTTGTGGATGCGCACCCCGTCGGACACGAACCAGTAGTCGATGACACCGAGCTCGGTGATCACCGTTCCGCTGATGCCCGTCTCCTCCCAGACCTCACGCTCCGCGGTCGCGGCATGGCCCTCCCCCGGTTCCACGTGCCCCTTGGGCATGGACCACAGCAGGCGGCCACGTCGGTCGAGCCGACCGATGAGAGCGACGTAGATGCGGGAGAGATCGACGTCCCCGTTCGTGCCGACAGCCTCCGCGAGGCCGGACATGACCAGCCCTCCCGCCGAGGTCTCGTCCCGCGTGACCATCCGCGACGTGTCGGGCCCGCGGTGACGGTTCGCCGAGGTGTTGCGGTTGTGCTGGACCTGGCCCTGCCCCTGGCCCTGCCGCTGCCGGTGGGAGGACTGGCCGCGCCGGTACTCGTTCCCGCCCTTGGTGCCGGTGCGGCGGTTCTGCCCGCCCCGGGAGGAGCGGGTTTCCGCACCGGCACCGGCGGTTTCCGCGGCCGGCTGCGTCGCGGTCTCCTGGGGGTTCTGCTGGCTCTGCTGGTTTCTGGGGCGGTTCGCCTGGTTGCCCCGGTTCTTGCCGCCCCGGCTGGACCGGCGGCGACGCTGTCGCGGGCGATTCGTCGACTCGCCGCCGGATTCTTCCCCGCCGGATTTCGGGGCGGGCTCCGGCTGCGGCACGCTCTGGCCCTGCTGGGAGTTGCCCTGCTGGGCCTGCTGGGGCGACTGGCCACGACGGCGGGAGCGGCGTCGTCCGCGACGTCGCTGTCCCTTCTGGGCGCCCGTGGCCTCCGACGACCCGCCGGAGCGGGCCTCAGAGGCATTGTCGTTGTCAGTCATCCCCTGAATGGTATCCGCTGGATACCCAAATGGGAGATTCCTCTACCCGGTGGCGCGCGGGTATCTTCCCGCCCTCCCACCCGATGGGGTGGCCCCGGGCCGGGCGGTAAGGTGTGTCGCGTGACAAGCTCTCATGAATCCCGTGGTGAACAGGCGACCGACACCAGCGAGGAGGCCCTAGCACAGCTCGTCCGTGCCCAGAACACCATCTCCGGACTCGCCCCGGTTCTGGTCGACCTCGTGGCGGCCTTCGACGCGGCGGGCCACGCGCTCTACCTCGTCGGCGGCTCGGTCCGCGACGCCCTCCTCGGCCGTCTCGGCAACGACCTCGACTTCACCACCCCGGCCAGGCCCGACGTGGTGAAGGAGCTTCTCGACGCCCAGTGCGAGGTGGTCTGGGACACGGGCATTGAGTATGGAACCGTCTCCGCCCAGCACCGGGGCCAGCAGATTGAGATCACCACGTTCCGTTCCGACCTCTACGACGGTGACTCCCGCAACCCCGAGGTGACGTTCGGCGACACCCTCGAGGGCGATCTCGTGCGCCGGGATTTCACCATTAACGCCATGGCGGTCCGCCTCACCATGGTCGACGGCGAGCTGGCCTCCGAGTTCCATGACTCGGCCGGGGGGCTGGCGGATCTCTCCCGCCGGGTGCTGGACACGCCCGGCACCCCGGAGCAGTCCTTCAACGACGATCCCCTGCGCATGCTCCGTGCCGCTCGTTTTGTCAGTCAGCTGGAATTCAGCGTCGCCAAGCGTGTTCAGGACGCCATGACGGACATGGCGGGGCAGATTTCGCGGATCACGGCTGAACGGGTGCATGTCGAGCTCAACAAACTCATCGGTGGTGCGGACCCCTCCGCCGGGATCGATCTCCTGGTGGAGACCGGTCTGGGCGCGATCGTGCTTCCCGAGGTCGGCGCGCTGAAGATGACCGAGGACGAGCACAAACAGCACAAGGACGTGTACCGCCACTCGCTTCAGGTCATGCGGCAGGCGATCGACCAGGAGGATCCGGAGCAGGGCCCCGACCTCGTGCTGCGGTGGGCCGCGCTGCTGCACGACATCGGCAAGCCGGACACCAAGGAGCTCAAGGAGGGCGGGGGCGTGAGCTTCCACCACCACGAGGTCGTCGGCGCCAAGCTGGCGCGTAAGCGGCTGAAGGAGCTGAAGTTCTCCAAGTCCGACGTCTCCGACATCTCGCAGCTGGTGTTCCTGCACATGCGTTTCCACGGTTACGGCGAGGGCGCGTGGAGCGATTCCGCGGTGCGGCGTTACGTCGCCGACGCCGGGGATCTGCTTCCTCGCCTGCATAAACTGGTGCGCGCGGACTCCACCACCCGCAACCCGAAGAAGGCCGGCCGGCTCCAGCGCACCTACGACGACCTGGAGAAGCGGATTGCCGAGATCGCGGAGAAGGAGGATCTCGCCCGCGTGCGCCCGGATCTCGACGGCGACGAGATCATGCGCATCCTCGACCTCCGCCCCGGCCCCGACGTCGGCCGGGCGTGGTCCTTTCTCAAGGAGCTGCGCCTGGAACACGGGCCGCTGGAACGCGAGGAAGCCACCCGCCTGCTTCGTGAATGGTGGGCTGGCGAGCAGGCGTGAGCCCACCTAGAGTTGCCAGACACGCCCACTGAAAAAAGGATCGTCCCCGTGCCCAGTTTCTACGCTGACCGCCTGTTCACCGCCCTGGAGCGCGGGGAACCCTCCCCCGGCATGCTGCTCATCTCCGCTCCGGGCATGCTGTCCGACATGTTCGCCCGTTCCGTGATCCTCATCATCGAGCACAACGAGGTGCTGACCTTCGGCGTCAACCTCACCCAGCGCAGCGAGCTCGCGGTGGCCAACCTCATGCCCGAGTGGGCCGACGTGGTGGCCAAGCCGCAGGCCCTGTACATCGGTGGCCCCGTGA
Organism: Corynebacterium doosanense CAU 212 = DSM 45436; assembly: GCF_000767055.1. Taxonomy (NCBI): domain Bacteria; kingdom Bacillati; phylum Actinomycetota; class Actinomycetes; order Mycobacteriales; family Corynebacteriaceae; genus Corynebacterium; species Corynebacterium doosanense. The sequence goes on along the minus strand of NZ_CP006764.1, from coordinate 2,653,154 downwards.
ATCAGCAGTCCGTCGTCGGGCTCGGCGTCACCCGGCCGGGCGTGGACATCAACGCGGCGCCCCAGCTCAATCGGCTCGCCAACCGCCTCGCCCACATCGACCTGCGGTCGGACCCCGCGGAGCTGGGTGAGCTCGTCGAGGGCATGCGACTGTTCGCCGGTTACTGCGAGTGGGCTCCCGGCCAGCTCGACGACGAGATCGAACGCGGCGACTGGTACATCGTGCCGGCGCTGCCCGGCGATGTCATCATGCCCGGCCGCGCCGACCTCTGGGGAGATGTCATGCGCCGCCAGCCGATGCCGCTGCCGCTGTTCTCCACCTACCCCGCCGACGTCGCGGAAAACTGATGCCCGCGCGCGGCGAGGTGGCGGCGGGCCTGCGCGACAGCTGGGCCGTCGGCCTAGGACTCGTCCCGCTGGGGCTCGCCTTCGGCCTCCTGGTCGTGCAGACGGGTTTCGACTGGTGGTGGGCCCCGGTCTTCTCCATCGTGCTGTACGCGGGGTCCATGGAGTTTCTGGCGCTCGGCCTGATCACCGCGGGCACGGGGTGGGTCACCGCGCTCATCATCGGCGTCCTGGTCAACTTCCGGCACATCTTCTACGGGCTCACCTATCCCCGCCACCGGATCGGCCCGCTGCTGGGGCGCGGGTACGCCACCTACGCACTCACCGATGAGGTCTATGCCATTACCGGCCGCTTCGGCTCTGATGGTCTGGAGGACGGTCGGCCCGTCTCCTCGACCCGTCTGCTCACCATCTCGCTGTTCTGCCAGCTGTCCTGGGTGATCTCGGGCATCGTGGGCGCGCTAGGCGGCTCCGCGGTGGTGATCTCCTGGGAGGGTCTCGACTTCGCGCTCACCGCGTTGTTTGTCGTCCTCGCCGTGGAGGCGTTCCGCAACAACCCCGACTTCTCACTCCCCCTGTGCGCTGCCCTGTTCGGAGTGGCCGCGGCCCTCCTGCTCCCGCAGCAGCTCCTGCTGGCTGCGCTGAGTGTCTACTTCGTACTGCTGGTGGTTCGTTTTCTTTCGCCGCGTATCGACGCCCTGCTCACCCTCCGCCCCGAGGAACGGCGTTAGTGGGCCTGCCGGAGGGTGTCACCCTCGAGATGGTGCTTGTGGTGATGGTGCCCATCGCGTTGGTCACGGTGATCCTGCGCGTGGTTCCCTTCTCCATCCGTAAGTCGCTCGGCTCCTCCAGCCTCGTCCATCTTCTCGGGGTGACCATGCCCGTGGGAGTGATGACCGTTCTGGTTGTGTACACCCTGGCCGGGCAGACCTCAGCCCCGGGAGGGTTGCTCCCGGGGCTGCTGGCGGTGGCGGCGACGCTGGCCCTTCACCTGTGGTTGAACAAGCCGGCCTGGTCGATCCTGCTGGGCACGGCGTTCTACATGGTCCTGGTCAACCTGGTGTTCTAGTCAGGCCCCGGGGAATTTCGCCAGCGCCTCGGTCCACAGGGCGTGGAACTCATCGGCTCGCAGACGGGTGACGCTGATGTCGGGGAAGTCTCCGTAGGTGTCCGGGTGGGGCACGGTTTCCATCGGGGCCTGTGCCTGCCCCGCGCTCCGGCCCTCCCCGACGAACCCCATGATGGTGTCGTCCGGAGCGAGTTCGATGATGCGTTTCATGCGGCACGTCGTCTGGTCGATCTCTTCGAGATCCGCGATGTGGACGGCGGTTCCTGCTCCGGGGACGGTGAGTTCGGTACGGACGTAGTGGCGAGGTTTCACGTGAAACATCGTCGTCGCTGTCGCCCGTTTAGGCAAACCTAGGCGTCCTGGCGGCCGTAGCGGGCGGCTAGCCACGAGCACATCATGAGCTGGATCTGGTGGTAGATCATCAGCGGCAGGATGAGCAGTCCGAGTGAGCTCGCGCCGAAGATGACCGTGGCCATGGGGAGCCCGGTGGCCAGGGACTTCTTGGATCCACAGAACTCGATGGCGATGGTGTCCGCCCGGTTAAATCCGAGCCTGGTGGCCGCGAACCGGGTGAGCCAGAGCATCGCCGCCACGAGGGCCGCGGAGAAGACGCAGAGGAAGATGATCTCCCCCACCGAAACCTGGCTCCAGATGCCGGCGACCATCCCCGCGGAGAACGCGGAGTACACCACCATGGTGATGGAACCCCGGTCGACGATCTTGGTGGCCTTGCTGGCGGCGATGTCCTTGGTCCACCGACGGGTGAGCTGCCCGAGGACAAACGGCAGGAGCAGCAGGAGCGCGATGTCGAGGAAGACGCTAGAGTCGATGGTGATGCCGTCTCCCGTGGACATGAGCAGCAGCACGAGCAGCGGGGTCGCCAGCACACCCACCAGCGAGGAGGCCGAGGCGGCGACGATCGCCCCGGCTATGTTGCCGCGGGCGATTGAGGTGAAGGCCACCGAGGATTGCACGGTGCTGGGTACCAGCGCGAGGAAGACGATGCCCCGGTAGAGCTCCTCGGAGATGAAGGGGGTGAGGACGGGTCGCAGCGCGAGGGCGATGAGCGGGTACACCACGAAGGTGAACGCCAGGATGGTCAGGTGCAGCTTCCAGTGGGTCAGGCCCGCCAGCGCCTCGCGGGTGGAGAGGCGCGCGCCATAGAGGTAGAAGAGCAGGGCGATGGCGACGTTGGTGGCCACCTGGAAGGCGTCGGCAAAAGATCCTCGCGCCGGAAAGATGATGGCAACGATGACGGCCAGGACTATGAGCACGATGAGTGGATCTGTTCCCTTGATGCGTTCGATCATGGTGAGTCACTCTATCGGGTCTCAGTATCCCGCAGGATGTTTCACGTGAAACGGCCGGGCCGTTAGAGCGTCGCTGAGACGGTCCCGTCTTCGGCGGTGGCGCTCCCCCGCGTCAGGGGATCGCGGGCGACGCCGCTGACGACAGAGCCGTCAGCGATGTCGAAGGTGGACCCGTGGGCCGTGCACGTGACTGTCCCGCCGTCGATCTTGTCGATGGTGTTGCCCTGGTGTGGGCAGGTACGGGAGTATGCGGCGAACTGCCCTGCCGTGGGCTGCGCGATGATGATGTCGCCCGCGAACACGGCCCCGCCGACGGGCACGTCACCGATCGCGATGCTTTCGGCGGCCTTGCTGCCGCAGGCGGCGAGGAACGCGCCCGCCGCGGTGGTCGCGGTCGCCAGGAGGAAAGTTCTTCTGCTGCACGAGATCGGAGAGTCGCTCATGGGTTCCAGTATGCCCTCCCGTCGGGGAAGGTGGGCCGGGAGGGTCAATGGCGGGCCTCCCCCATTATCGGGCAGAGCCTCTAGTCTGACACTTCTGTGACGTTATCTTTCCCTGGTGCCCGCCGGGAGAAATAACGTCACTGTGCGAAAAAACTGCGGTCAGCTTCAGCTGCGTGTCGCTTCCTTCATCTCGGAGACAAACTCCGCGATGTCCGCGCGCAGCGCCGCCATGTCGGAGATCTTGCCGGGCTCGGGGTGCTCGCCCTCCGAGTGCGCGTCGATAATCTTGGTCAGTGCGGAACCGGTGATCGCACCGGACGCCCCGGCCGCGATGGCGTCCCGGACGTGGGTGGGCGAGGAGATGCCGAATCCCAGGAGAACCGGGGCGCCCCCGAACCGGTTGACGTTGTCCACCACTTCCTTCAGCCCGGACGTGTCCGACTCCTTCTCCGTACCGGTGACTCCGTCGCGGGAGATCGCGTAGATGTATCCCCTGGATCGAGCAGCCACGCCCTTCAGCGAGGCCTCCGAGGCCTGGGCGGGGGCGATGAAGATGGGAGCGATCCCCGCTGCCTCCGCAGCTGCGGCGAAGGGAGCACCCTCGCGGGCGGGGACGTCGGGCAGCAGGATGGAGTCTGCACCGGCGTCCTTGAACTCCTGGTAGAACGCCTCCAGGCCGCGTACGTAGGCGACGTTGGCGTAGATGAGCATGCCGATAGGCAGGTCGGGGTAGGCCTCGCGGGTCCTGCGGATCAGCTCCAGGCACTTCTGCACCGTGGAGCCCCCGTCGAGCGCCCGGATGTGGGACTTCTGGATGGTGGGCCCGTCCGCCACGGGGTCGGAGAAGGGGACGCCGAGCTCGAGGGCGTCGGCACCCGCCTCAACGACGGCCTGGATGATCTCCCAGCTGTCGTCGATGTTGGGGTCGGCGAGCATGAGGAAGGGGACAAACGCTCCTTCGTCCTTCTCCCCCAGTGAGCGGAACAATGCTTCATAACGGTCGGTCATGGCTCTAGTTCTCCTTGTAGGTGGGGAAGTCTTCGTCGGCGAGGACGTAGTCGGGGCGCTCGTCGAGGGTGCGGCGGACGTGGTCGACGTCCTTGTCGCCGCGGCCGGACAGGCAGACGAGGATGTTCAGTTTCTCCCCGGCGGCTTCGGCCTCGGCCGCCCGGCGCAGCGCGTAGGCGAAGGCGTGCGCGGACTCCAGCGCGGGGATGATGCCCTCGGTGCGCGCGAGGATCTGGAACGCGGCGAGGGATTCCTTATCGGTGACGGGAACGTACTTCGCCCGGCCGGTCTTGGCCAGGTGAGCGTGCTGCGGTCCGACTGCCGGGTAGTCCAGGCCGGCGGAGATGGAGTAGGACTCGGTGACCTGACCGTCCGGGTTGCGCATGAGGTAGGACTTAGTGCCGTGGAGGATGCCGATGTTTCCCTCGGCGATGGCCGCGCCGTGTTTGCCGGTTTCCACCCCCTCTCCCCCGGGCTCGGTGCCCACGAGCTCGACCGATTCATCCAGCAGGAAGTCGGCGAACATGCCGATCGCGTTGGAGCCGCCGCCGACAGAAGCCACGACGACGTCGGGCAGCGCACCGGTGCGTTCGACCATCTGCGCCTTGGACTCCTCGGAAATCACCCGGTGGAAGTCCCGCACGATGGCGGGGAAGGGATGCGGACCGGCTGCCGTGCCCAGGAGATAGTGGGAGTCGTGGAAGGTCGCGGTCCAGTCGCGCAACGCCTCATTGACGGCGTCCTTGAGGGTTCCGGACCCGGCATCCACCGGAATGACCTCCGCGCCGTGCAGGCGCATGCGGTACACGTTGGGCTGCTGGCGGGCGACGTCCTTGGCACCCATGTAGATGACACAGTCGAGCCCGAGCAGAGCACACACGAGCGCGGTTGCCGTGCCGTGCTGGCCGGCGCCCGTCTCGGCGATGATGCGGGTCTTGCCCATCTGCTTGGCCAGCAGCGCCTGACCGATGACCTGGTTGGTCTTGTGTGCGCCGCCGTGGACGAGGTCTTCGCGCTTGAGGAAGATGCGGGCGTTATCGCCGGTGACCGCGTTGCGCACCTCGGTCAATGGCGTGGGGCGGCCGAGGTAATCCTTGAGCAGGCGTCGGAACTCGGTCATGAACTCCTCGCTGGCCCAGGCGTCGATGAACGCCTGCTCCAGCTGGTCCAGGGCCGGGATGAGGGATTCGGGCACGAACTGCCCGCCGAACTCCCCGAAATAGGCGGGGAGTTTCGGCTGGCCGCCGATGCCGTCGTACGTGGGTGAGGTGTCGGTCATGATTGTCCTTTAGTAGGAGAACTGTCGGATGGTCTGGAAGATGTCGGTGAGGGCGCCCGTGTCCTTGTGCCCGGCCCAGGCGCCCGCCCCGGCGGGGTACTCGACGCCCGAGTTGAGGTCGACCCCGGCGCATCCCGCGGCGAGCGCGTCCCGGATGTTCCCCGGGGAGATCCCGCCGGCGAGCAGCGACATGGTCTTCACCTCGGCCGGGATGGTGTTCCAGTCGAAGGAGGTACCCGTTCCGCCGTCCCCGGCGTCGAGCACAAGCCGGGTTACTGCACCAGATTCAGCGAGATGCTTGGCGACGTCCGGCCCCTGCTCCCCCGTCATGGACACCGCGCGCCAGATTTCCACGCCCTCGCCGACCTGCTGGCGCACGTTGGCGATGAGCTTGAGTTCGGCGTCGATAGATCCCTGGTAGGGGGAATGGATCTGGAGCGCGTGGATGCCATCAACGAGCCGCTCCGCCCAGCCCGATGTTTCACGTGAAACAGCCACGTATGCGAGATCTGGTTCGCGGGCGATAATCGACGCCGCTGTTTCACGTGAAACATTGCGACGCGAGGACGGGTCGAAGATCAGGCCTCCGTAGACCGCGCCTGCGGCCCGGGCTGCCTGCGCGGCGGACCAGGATGTGAGGCCGCAGACCTTGTTCGGGCCGTAGACCAGCTCGCGGGCAGCCCGGTCCACGTCCGGTTGACCGGTGAGCTGGGAGCCGACCAGGAATCCGTTGGAGTGCCCGCCGAGACGGCGCACCGTTTCCGAATCGCGGATCCCCGACTCGGACACGACGACGACATCGTCGGGGATATTGACAGTGAGGGTCTTCGAGCGGGACAGGTCGATGGAGAGATCGTGCAGGTTGCGGTGGTTGATGCCCACGATCTTCGGCCCGAGTCGCAGGGCGCGCTGGACCTCCTCCTCGGTGATCGCCTCGGTGAGCACGTCCATGCCCAGGCGGGTCGCCTCGTCCGACAGCGAGCGGTACTCCTCGTCGGAGACGACGGAGAGCATAAGCAGGATGGCGTCGGCGCCGAAGTACCGTGCGGCATGCACCTGGATCTCGTCGACGATGAAGTCCTTGCACAGCACGGGCAGGTGGGTTGAGTTGGCCACGGTGGCGAGGTGGTCGTAGTCGCCGCCGAAGCGGTCCGGCTCGCAGAGCACGGAGATGCCGGAGGCGTAGCGGGAGTAAACCCGGGCGATCGCTCCCGGCTCGTAGTGCTCGCGGATCATCCCCAGGGACGGGGAAGAAGACTTGCACTCCATGATGAACCGGTTGAGCCCCCGCCCCTCTCCCCCGCCGAGGGAGTCATAGAGCGAGCGGGTGGACACGGGCAACGTGGCGGGATCGACGTGGGCGATGCGCTCGCGGATCTCCGCGAGGTGTCCCCGCCGGCCTTCGACGATGCCCTCCAGAACGGTGGGCAGGGAGCTACTCGCCATAGTTGGCCTCCTCGTGGGTGCGCAGCCATTCGGCGACGACGCGGGCGTCGATGAGTTCCCGGGCCTGGTCGGCGCCCTCGCGGAAGGAAGGTGCCTTGCCGTAGAGATAGAACATCGCGCCAGTCGTGGCGATGATGGCGTCGCGGTGCGCGGGTTTGCCGCGGCCCTCGAACACGTCGTAGAGCAGGCGCGCGTTCTTCTGGCCGTCGCCGCCCTCGAGGTCGGCGAACGTGTGGGTGCCCACGCCGAAGTCGTCCGGCGTGAGTTCGTAGTGCTGGATTTCGCCGTCGCGGGTGAGCTCCCAGACGAGGGTGCGGCCGGTGACGGCGATCTCGTCGGAGCCGTCGCCATGCACGACCAGCGCGCGGCCGCGCCCGAGCTCCCGGAAGGTCTCGGCGATCATCTGGCCCTGCTCCGGCCGGGCAACGCCCATGATCTGGAACTCCGGGCGGGCGGGCGAGAGGATGGGGCCGAGGGTGTTGAAGATCGTGGGGAACTTCAGCCCCCGGCGCACCGGCTGCACGTGGCCGATTGCGGGGTTGTAGGCCGGGGCGAAGAGGAAGGTGAAGTTCGAGGCCTCGAACTGGCGCACCGCGCGCTCCGGGTCGAGGTCGAGGGGGATCTTCATGCTCTCCAGCACGTCGGCCGAACCGGACTTGGAAGAGACGGAGCGGTTGCCGCACTTGACCATCTTCACGCCGCCCGCGGCAGCGGTGAGGGAGGCCGCGGTGGTGATGTTGATGGTGTTCTTGCCGTCTCCACCCGTGCCCGCGGTGTCCATGATGCCCTTGCCGGTGATGGGGAACGGCCGGCCGGCCTTGAGGAAGGCGTGGGCGGCGCCGAGGAGATCGTTGGCCGTCTCCCCGCGGACCTTCACGGCGGTAAGCAGCGCCGCGATGTGGATGTCGTCGTAGTCGCCCACCGTCAGCGGGGTGAACGCCGCGGTGACCTCCTCGACGCTGGGTGCCGGGTTGTCGATGAACTGCACCAGATTCTTCAGGGTGTCCGTGCTGGTCATAATCCTGGGCTCCTTCTTTGATCTATCGGGTCAATAGTTGGTCGATGCAACGGCTGAGCATGATCGGCCCGGCGGGCGTGAGGATCGACTCCGGGTGGTACTGCAGGCCGAGCGCCCGGCCGTCGATAGTTTCCGCCGCCATGACCACGTCGCCGATCTCCGTAGGCGCGGTGGCCAGGAACACCATGGATTCCGGAACCCGCGCGCACCCGAGAGAGTGGTAGCGCGCCACGGGAACCTCGCGGCCGGGACGATCCGGGTGAGCGGGATCAGCGTCGATCGCGAGGCCGGCGAAGACGGGGTGGCGGGTGCCGACGTCGGTGAGCGTCATCGGCAGCGACTTCCCGTGCTCGGGGCCGCAGGCCACGACGGAGCCGCCGTGGTGCTCGAGCAGCGCCTGGAAGCCGAGGCAGATGCCCAGGATCGGGGTGGTGGGCAGGCAGGCGTCGATAAGCGCCATCATGTTGCCGGCCTCCCTGGGGTGGCTGGGTCCGGGAGAAAGGATGATGAGGTCGGGTTCGGTCTTGAGGACCGATTCGACGGGGACCGTGTTGCGGAAGACCGTGAGATCGTGGCCGGTCTGCGCGGCGGCGTCGACAAGGTTGTAGACGAAGCTGTCGTGGTTGTCGATCAGTACGATGCGGGACATCAGCGCACCACCTCCAGGTCGGCGCCCGCCGCGAGGGCGATGGCGTGAAGAACGGCATAGGCCTTGTGCAGGGTTTCGTCGGCCTCGGCCTGCGGGCTGGAGTCGCGGACGACGCCGGCGCCTGCTTGCACCGCGGCCACTCCCCTGCTGACGTAGGCGGAGCGGATGACGATGCAGTTGTCCATGAGACCGTCGCCACGCAGATAGCCGACCGCGCCGCCGTAGGACCCGCGACGTGTCATCTCCACGCCGCGCAGCAGCTCCACCGCCTTGAGCTTCGGGGCTCCGGTGAGGGTGCCCATGTTCATGCAGGCGCGGTAGGCGTCGAGCGCGTCGAGATCCTCGGCGAGGGTGGCCGTCACCCGCGATACCAGGTGCATGACCCGGGAGTAGCGGTCCACCTGCAGCAGATCCGCCACCTTGCGAGTCCCGGGAACAGCGACGCGGGCGAGGTCGTTGCGGGCCAGGTCGACGAGCATGGTGTGCTCGGCGATCTCCTTGGCGTCCGTGCGCATGGCCAGCTCCATGCGGATGTCCAGCTCGTCGTCGACTGAGCCGTCGGGACGCAGACCGCGCGGGCGGGTGCCCGCGATGGGATACAGCTGGATCTCCCGGTCGCGGGGGTCGAACTTGAGGTTGGACTCCGGGGAGGCACCGAAGAGCTCGTAACCCTCCCCGTCGCGGTCGAGCCCTCGGGCGTAGAACATGTACGGGCTCGGATTGGTCTCACGCAGCTGCCGGTAGGCCGCAAATGCATCCGGACACGGCGCAGTGAAGGTGCGGGCAGGCACCACCTGATAAACGTCACCGTTACGAATATGGTGTTTGAGGTCCTCGACCTGCGAGCGGAACTTGTCGTCGGTGATGTCCACCTCGACGGTCAGTGTTGACGACTCGGTGGGGGTCGGCTCATAGGCGTGCTCGGCGCCGGGCTCTGCCGCGGCGATGGCGTCGACCAGAGTGTCGAGACGCGAAGACAGCGTATCGACGCCGTTTCCAGCCGCTACGCCGTGGAGCTTCGCCGTCCGCTCCTGATGGTTGATGGTCAGCACCACCTCGGCGAGGACAAACTGGAAATCGGGGTAGGTGTTGATGCTCTCCCCCACCGCCGGGAGCTCCTCGAAGGTGGCCAGGTAGTCGAACGCGAACCCGCCGGCCAGCATCGGCAGCACATTGGCCTCGCCTGCGTATTCGGCGCCCGTGGTCAGCGCGCGCAGCACCTCGACGCTGGAGACGGCGGACAACCGCGCTCGCTCATCCGCCGCGTCGGAGGGCGGGAACGTGAAGCGGCCGGAGCCCTCGTGGAACTCGGCGAGCTGGGACGCAAGGCGCTCGGCGAAATAGTCGCCGCTCGGACTCAGGGGCTCGGCGGTCACGGTGTCGCCGTCGCAGGTCAGGCGCAGTGAGGACTCCAGCACCGCGACGGAGTTGAGGCCGGACTTGGTGGTGATGTCCGCGGACTCGAACAGCACCGAGTCGGTGGCGTCAGCGGCTCCGAGGTGGGCGAAGAGGCTGGACGCGTCCTCGTGATAGCGCACCGGACGGCTGAGCGTGACGGGGCGGGCAGTGGTCGGCATGAGAGGGGCGACTACCTTTCTTCTGCTGCGGGGCGGATCGGTGGGGCTTCGAGAGTCCTGCGCCGCGTGAGGGTAGTTGTCCTCTGCTGGGCCAAAGGAGAAGGCCCGCGACGCAGTCCTGTGGGTAAGGACGCTGGCGGGCCTAGATTCGGCAACAACTGCTGGGTGGCTCGCCTGTTAAGCGCGCCACCACCACTGGGAGTGCTTTGTGTTGCTCACAATACAGCAGCTTAGCCGCGCCTCGGGTGGGCGCGCAACCTGTCAGCGCTCTTCGTGCCGGTCAGCCTGGGAGGCGGCGCGGCGAAGCGCCTCGAGATCCACGGCGGGCGCGGGAGCTGCGGGCTGGCTCTTCTTCTCCAGCTCCTCTGCCACGTCGATGGTGGCCGCGGCGCGGGCACCGGCGTTGGCCCCGGCCCCGACGGCGATGAGGGCGACCAGGACGGTCGCGGCGGGGATCAGCCACATCGACCCCTCGGCGCGGAAGGCCACCAGCGCGCCGAATACCAGTGCCACGCCACCGACGAGCCAGAACATGCCGGCCACGTGGTGGGCGGCGTCCCAGATTTTCCGGGACTTGCGGACCTCGGCCACGCGGATACCCACGACGGAGTTACCCGGAAGTTTCCTGGCCGCGGCCAGCCCCCCGACGATGAGCAGGACGACGGCGAGCAGGGCCAGGATGGTGCCGAAGACGATCATGGTTAGAGAGTCTATCGGGCCGGCTTTGCAGCCGGACGAGGGAGCCACGACTGGGGGACCGGATGGAACCGGGGCGAAAACTGCCACACACGTCCAGGCTTTGTTAGGTAAAACACTTTGGGCCGGTGTAATTTTAGTGGGTACTTTGTGTGAGCCTCCGGCCGCGTCCGCGCCGCGCTGACCCGTCAAATCTAGAAAGCAGTACACCATGACAACTAAGGGACTACTGAACTCCCTGCTGGCGCGGATCGTCGTCGCCATCATCCTGGGCATCATCTGCAGCTTCTTCTTCCCCGAGTGGCTCGCCCGCATCTTCACCACCTTCAACGGGCTGTTCGGCAACTTCCTCGGGTTCTTCGTGCCCGTGCTCATCTTCGCGCTCATCACCCCGGCCATCGCCGGCCTGGGACGCGGCGCCGGCAAGTGGCTGGCCATCACCATGGGCATCGCCTACGGCTCGACCATCGTCGCCGGCACCGTCGCCTACCTCGTCGCGCGCGCGCTCTACCCGTCCATGCTGGGTGGCCAGAGCATCGGCGGCGTCGCCGACATCTCCGAGGGCGCGCTGCCCCCCTACTTCGACCTGGAGATGGAGCCGCCGTTCGCGGTGATGACCGCGCTTCTGCTGGCCTTCTGCGTGGGCGTGGCGATGACCGTCGTCAAGTCCGACACCCTCTACGCGGCGTCGCGCGAGCTCGAAGCGGTGATCATGAAGATCATCGAGAAATTTGTCATCCCGCTGCTGCCGATCTACATCTTCGGCACCTTCCTCGACCTGGGCATGAATGGCAACCTCGCGGACGTGCTGGTCACGTTCGGCAAGGTGCTCGTCCTGGCGATCGTGCTCACCATCCTCTTCATCGTGGTGCAGTACCTCATCGCCGGCGCGATCGGCGGGAAGAACCCCCTCTCCTCGCTGAGGAACATGCTGCCGGCGTACTTCACGGCACTGGGCACCTCGTCCTCCGCGGCGACGATCCCCGTCACCCTCGAGGCGACCCGGACCAACAACGTGAGCAAGAACGTCGCCGGTTTTGTCATTCCCCTGTGTGCGACCATGCACCTCTCCGGCTCGATGATCAAGATCACACTGTTCGCCTTCGCCATCGTGTTCATGTCCGGCATGGAGGTCTCCGTCGGCCTGGCCATCGGCTTCCTGCTCATGCTGGGCATCACCATGGTCGCGGCCCCCGGCGTTCCGGGTGGCGCCATCATGGCGGCCGTGGGCCTGCTGGGGTCGATGCTCGGATTCGATGAGTCGATGATCGCCCTCATGATCGCCGCCTACATCTCCATCGACTCCTTCGGTACCGCTGCCAACGTCACCGGCGACGGCGCGATCGCCATCATCGTGGATCGTTTCGCCAAGGATTCCATGGGATCACGCGAGGAGCAGGACGCGGAGGAGGCAGCGCTTGTCGACGCCGGTTCCACCGCCTCCTCTGAAACCAACCTGGAGCGCTAACCCGACCCAGCGACGCCGACAGCCCCGCCCCAGAAATTCTGGGTGCGGGGCTGTTTCACGTGAAACATTGCAGTTTCTAGTTGGCGTAGAGCATGTCCTCCGCGCCGCAGATACGGAGCGATTCCTTCCCCTCGGGCGGAACCGGCGCGTGAGCGTCGATGGTTTCCCGCAGGTAGCAGTCCTCCGCCAGTCCCTGCGCCTGGGAGCGGCCGTCTGCCTCCAGCCACTGCCAGCGATCATCCACGCGCACCGCCCAGCTGTTCACGCCGGTGGACTGGAGGGCCACGTTGGCCCAGTGACCGTCGCAGGACTCGAGTACCATCTGGTCCTGTATGGGCTGCTCGCCGACGTCGGCGGCGATGGTGTCCACGCTGCACTCGGCGGCGGGGGCCGTCTGCTCACCGGGAGATGCGGATGCCCCGGGAGCGGGAGCTACCGGGGCCTCGCCCGGTCGGTCGATCGTCGAGGTGGGCTCTTCGCTGGTCCAGGGCCGGTCGCTCTCGCTGGGCTGAACCACGGAAGACGGGGTGGTGGATTCCGCGGCCTGCGGCTGGGTCGTGCCCACGGCACCGTCGCTGTTGTCCGAGCTGCAAGCGGTGAGGGTGGCGGCCGACAGCGCGGCGGCAGCGGTGAGCGCGAGGAATCGGGAGGTCATGCTCCCGACTTTAGCCCGGCCTTCAGCTTTTGCGCAGGCAGGTCGCGAGCAGAACCTGGATGTCCTTCAGTGCCTCGTTGTCCCGGATCTCCATCGTCAGGATCGGGGTGATTGAGGACGAAATGTAGATGTAGAGTTCGCTGTCGCGGTCCAGGTTTCCGGCGGTCTCCACCGAGAATCGACTGATGGAGGAGTAGGGAATGGTCTGGTACGACTTCTTCTTACCGGTCAGGCCCTGCACGTCCACGGAGATGATTCGCCAGTCGGTGAAGACAACCAGGTCGCGGAAGAGGTTGAACGCGTTGAAGACCTGCTCGTCCGGAAGGAGGACACGATCCTCCGCGAGCCTGCGCACGACCTCGCGGGGATCGACGTTCGTGGCGTTGCCCAGCATGTTGTCGAACAGTCCCATCGTGACCGCCCCTTCTCTTGGTTGTGTACGCGGTAGGTCCCGGTATCACAGCGGAGTCTATCCCGGTCACGCCGTATTGGGGCAGGTTCTCACTCCCTAACCAAGAACCTGGTTGAACACCTCGGAAGTGCTGGGATGGGTGTAGATTCCGTCCCCCAACTCGGCGGCGGAAACTCCGTGTCGCATGGCCACAGCCACGGTGTTGATCAGCTCCTGGGAGTCCACGCAGAACAGCGTCGCGCCGAGGATGAGTCCAGTCTGTGTGTCCACGATGAACTTCGCCATCCCGTCGGTCTCCCCCACGATTTTCGGCCGCGGCACGATGGGCATGTCCTTGATGAGGCCTTGGCGAACCTCGATGTCGTAACCCGCGTCAATGGCCTCCTGTTCGCCAAGACCGATGGTGGACAGCGGCGGTTCGAGGAAGGTTGTCGTGGGGAAGATCCGCTCGTCGGTGGAGTGGCCCTCGCGGTCCGCCAACTGCGCGAGCACGATGCGGTGGTCGTCATAGGAGATGTAAGTGAACTGCGGGCCGCCCGTGACGTCCCCGACCGCCCAGACCCCGTCGACGGAGGTGCGCAGATGCGTGTCGACGACCACCTCGCCCCGCTCCCCCACCTCGATGCCTGCGTCCTCGAGCCCCAGGCCGGCGGTGGCCGGGTGCCGGCCGATGGCGACGAGGGCGGCGTCGACAAGCGTCTTTTCCTCGCCGTAGCTGACCTCGAGGCCGGAGCCGGTGTCGGAGAAGCCGCTGACGCGGGCGCCGGTGACGATGTCCACGCCGCGCTCGCGCAGCAGGTCCGCGCCGAGCGCGGCGACGTCCTGGTCGAAGGCACCGAGCGGGCGGTCGCCGGAGTCGAGGACCGTGACGCGGGCGCCCTGGCCGGAGAACAGCGTGGCGAACTCCAGCCCGATCGGGCCGCCGCCGACGATGGCGAGGTGCCGCGGGGTCGGGGTGATGTGCTGGATGGAGGTGGAGTCGTAGACGCGGGGGCTGTCGATACCGGGTATGTCCGGCCAGTTCGGGGCGGATCCGGTGTTGATGATCACCCGGTCGGCGGTAAGCCGCAGCTCGTCGTCGCCGGCGGAGACCGAGATCTCCTTCGCGGCGAGGAAGCGCGCGTCGCCGGTGATGACGGTGACCCCGGCGTCTTCGGCAAGCTTCAGGTTGGCGGCGTTGAGGGTGCCGATCAGCGTGTCGCGCGCCTCGACGGCCGCGGGGAAGTCTGCGCCGGAGGCCGTCTCAAAGAGCAGCTTCTTCGTGGGCACGCAGCCGATGTTGATGCAGGTGCCGCCGTACATCGTGGGATCGCGCTCGATGAGCGCCACGGAGTCACCTGCCGTGGCCCGTTTCATGGCGATCGTCTTGCCGGCTTTTCCGAATCCGACGACGATGAGGTCGAAGCTTTTCTCCATGAGTTCCCTGCGTTTCCTTGTCGTTTGAGCACTGAGCTGTGAACGTCGACGCCAGGCTAGTCGTGTCCACCCCACCTACTAGACTTGGCGGACATGACGAACCCGAGCTCCACCCAGGGCCCCGAGCACCGCTACACCGCGCAGGTGGCCAACACCATCGAGAACCAGTGGCAGAAATACTGGCTCGACAACGGCACCTTCCACGCCCCTAACCCCGTCGGCGACCTCGCCCCAGCGGCGGGCGAGACCCTGCCCGAGGACAAGCTCTTTGTCCAGGACATGTTCCCCTACCCCTCCGGCGCGGGCCTGCACGTGGGCCACCCGCTCGGTTACATCGCCACGGACGTCTACGCGCGCTACAACCGCATGCTGGGTAAGAACGTCCTGCACACGCTGGGTTATGACTCCTTCGGCCTGCCCGCCGAGCAGTACGCGATCCAGACGGGAACGCATCCGCGCACGACCACGATGGCCAACATCGAGAACATGCGCCGTCAGCTCGGCGCCCTCGGCCTCGGCCACGACGAGCGCCGCTCGGTGGCCACCACGGACCGTGAGTTCTATCGCTGGACCCAGTGGATCTTCCTGCAGATCTACAACTCCTGGTTCGATGAGGACCAGCAGAAGGCTCGCCCGATCAGTGAGCTTATCGACGAACTGCGCACCGGTTCGCGGAAAACCAGGGACGGGCGCGACTACAACTCCCTGAGCCCGGCGGAGCAGCAGGAGGCCGTCAACGACTTCCGCCTGGTCTACCGCTCGAACTCCATGGTCAACTGGTGCCCGGGCCTGGGCACCGTCCTGGCCAACGAGGAGGTCACCGCCGACGGCCGATCGGAGCGCGGCAACTTCCCCGTCTTCCGCAAGAAACTCTCCCAGTGGATGATGCGCATCACCGCGTACTCGGACCGCCTGGTCGATGACCTGGACAAGCTGGACTGGCCGGACAAGGTCAAGTCCATGCAGCGCAACTGGATCGGCCGCTCCCGCGGTGCCGAGGTGACGTTTACCGCCGGAGACGTGCCCATCACGGTGTTCACCACCCGCGCGGACACCCTTTTCGGTGCGACCTTCATGGCCGTGGCCCCGGAGGCGGAGATCGCGGAGCGGCTGGTTTCGGACGAGGAGTACGGAGCGGACGTCGATAAGCGCTGGACGATGGGCGAATCCTCGCCCCGTGCCGCGCTGGCGAAATACCGCCGCAGCATCGCCGCGAAGTCGGACGTGGAACGCCAGGAGAACAAGGAGAAGACCGGCGTCTTCCTGGGCACCTACGCCACCAACCCCGTCAACGGCGCGCAGATCCCCGTGTTCGCCGCGGACTACGTCCTGGCCGGTTACGGCACAGGCGCGCTCATGGCCGTGCCCGCGCACGACGAGCGCGACTACGAATTCGCCCGCGACTTCGGCATCGACATCATCCCGGTGCTCGACGGCGACGTCTCCGAGTCCGCCTTCACCGAGGACGCCCCGCACATCAACTCCGCCAACGATCATGGCCTGGACCTGGACGGTCTGGGCAAGCAGGAGGCCATCGACGCCACCATCGACTGGCTGGTCGTCGGCGGGCACGGCGTGGGCAAGATCCAGTACAAGCTGCGCGACTGGCTCTTCGCCCGCCAGCGCTACTGGGGCGAGCCCTTCCCCATCGTCTACGACGAGGACGGCAACGCCCACGCCCTGCCGGAGGAGATGCTCCTCGTGGAGCTGCCGGAGGTGGATGACTACGCGCCCGTCGCCGTCGACCCGGACGACGCCGACTCCGAGCCGCAGCCGCCGCTGGCGAAGGTCACCGACTGGGTCAACGTCGAGCTCGACCTCGGCGACGGCCCGAAGACCTACAAGCGTGACACCAACGTCATGCCGCAGTGGGCCGGTTCCTCCTGGTACCAGCTGCGTTACGTGGATCCGACCAACTCCGAGAAGTTCGTCGACCTGGAGAACGAGCGCTACTGGACCGGACCGCAGTCCCCCGGCGACGTCGGCGGCGTGGACCTCTACGTCGGCGGTGTCGAGCACGCCGTGCTGCACCTGCTCTACTCGCGTTTCTGGCACAAGGTGCTCTTCGACCTCGGCCACGTCACCTCGTCCGAGCCCTACCGCCGCCTGTACAACCAGGGGTACATCCAGGCCTTCGCCTACACCGACGCCCGCGGCATCTACGTCCCGGCCGAGGAGGTCGAGGAGAAGGACGGAAAATTCTTCTACCAGGGCGAAGAGGTCACCCAGGAGTACGGCAAGATGGGCAAGTCCCTGAAGAACGCCGTCGCCCCCGACGACATCGTGCGCGACTTCGGCGCCGACACCCTGCGCGTGTACGAGATGGCCATGGGCCCGCTCGACACCTCCCGTCCCTGGGCGACCAAGGACGTCATCGGCTCGCACCGCTTCCTCCAGCGGCTGTGGCGCCTGGTGGTCAACGAGGAGACCGGCGAGGTCGTCGTCACCGACGCCGAGCCCACCGACGACGACCTGAAGGCCCTGCACCGCACCATCGCGGGCGTGCGCGAGGACTACGCCGCGCTGCGCGACAACACCGTGGTGGCCAAGCTCATCGAGTACGTCAACTACCTCACCAAGGCCTACCCCGCCGGCGCCCCGCGCGTGGCTGTCGAGCCCCTGGCACTCATGGTCTCCCCCATCGCCCCGCACATCACGGAGGAGCTGTGGACCCGACTGGGCCACGACGGCACCATCACCTTTGCGGCGTTCCCCACGCACGAGGAGAAATGGCTTGTCGACGACGAGGTCGAACTCCCCGTCCAGATCAACGGCAAGGTCCGCGCCCGCATCCTCGTCCCGGCCGACGCGGCGCAGGCGGACATCATCGCCGTCGCCCTGGCCGACGAGAAGGTGGCCGCGCAGCTCGAGGGCAGGAACCTGATCAAGCAGATCGTTGTCCCGGGCCGCATGGTCAACCTGGTGGTGAAGTAGGCCGGGCAGAACCAGACACCACCTCCTAGACTGTGCCGCGTGACTGAGAAGAGAACCTGGCTGGCCCGCACGCTGTTTCCGGACGGCACCGAGCCCGATCCCAGGTTCACCCTGGCCAACGAGCGCACGTTCCTCGCCTGGGTGCGCACCTCGCTGGCGTTTCTCGCGGGCGGGATCGCGCTGCAGGCCTTCGACATCCCGTCCCTGTCCACGAGGGTGCAGCACTTCGGTGCGCTCGTCGTGGTCGCGGTCGCCCTGCTCATCGCCGTGATCTCCGCCGCGAGGTGGGTCAACGTCGAGCGGGCCATGAGGCACGGGCGGCCCCTGCCGGCCCCGTCGCTCGTCCCGATCCTCGTGGTCGCCCTGATCATCGGGTGCACGATCGTTCTGGTGGGCCTGCTGCAGTGAGCACCGCCCACCACACCGATCCTGGGCTGCAGCCCGAGCGCACCACGCTGAGCTGGACCAGGACCGTGCTGTCCCTGGTGGTCTGTTCGCTGACCATGCTGCGCTGGGGCCACGCCTATCCGGGCGCGATCTACGCGCTCGCCGTGGTGATGGTGCTCGTCGGCGCCGCGGTGGTGGCGAGCACCCGGCGCAGGTACGCCGAGCAGGACGAGGGGCTCGCCGCGGAGAAACTGCCCCCCGCGCCGGGCGCGGTGTTCCTGCTCGCCGGCTCCCTGGCGCTGTTCGCGGCCTCCGAGCTGGTGCTGATTCTGGTGAGTAGTTAGGCCGACTAAACTCCCCAGTCATGTCGGAGAAAAAGATCCCCACGATGTCCATTCCGCTCGAGGACTCACGCGCGCCGTACGTCCTCGGCCTGGACGTCGGATCAACCGCCTCCCGCGGTGGGCTTTACGACGACTCCGGCCGGCCGGTCAAGGGTTCCAAGCAGCGCATTTCCCACGATTTCACCACCGCGGCCGACGGCACGTCCGCCATCGGCGCCGACCAGGTCGCCGAGGAATGCCGGGAGGTCGTCTCCGAGATCGTGGGCTTCGCCCGGGACAATGACCTGGAGATCGCCGCGGTGGCCATTGACTCCTTCGCGTCGTCGTTTGTGCTTGTGGACGCCTCCGGCAACGCCCTCGGCAGGGCCCTTACCTACGCCGACTCCCGGTCCCCCCCTACGTCACCCGGTTGCGGGACCAGATCGACGAGGTCGAATACCACGCGCGCACCGGCGTGCGCCTGCACACCTCCTACCACCCGGCGAAGCTCGCCTGGGTGCAGGCGGAGCATCCGGAACTGTGGGCGCAGACCGAGACGGTGATGACCATCGGCGAGTACGTCTACCTCAGGCTCGCGGGCATCCGTGGCCTGGCCACCTCCACCGCGGCGTGGTCCGGGGTGTGTGACCTGCGCACGGGGGAGCTGGATGAAGGAATTCTGGCTGCGGTAGGCGTCGATAAGCGGTACTTCTCCGAGCTGCGGGATCCTTCCGAGCCCGCCTTCCCGGGAGACACCCAGTGGGCCGAGGTGAACGATAAACCCTGGCTGCACGCGATTCCGGATGGCTGGCCCTCGGACGTCGGGCCGGGTGCCGTGGACGAGATGACCGTGGCGGTGGCGGCGGCGACCTCGGGCGCGATGCGGGTGATCCTGGCCGAATGCCCGGACCGCGTCCCAGAGGGTTTGTGGTGCTACCGGCTCTCGGCGAAGCAGTGGATCGTCGGTGGCGCGCTCAACGACGTCGGGCGGGGTGTGTCCTGGCTGGAGCGGGTGCTCGCGCCGGTGGAGGCGGGGGAACTCGCGGGCGTGCTGGCCGCGGCGCCGTCACAGGACACGCCCGCGGTGCTGCCGTTCTTCTCCGGGGAGCGGGCCACCGGGTGGGCGGCGGACGCGAAGGCGTCGTTTGTCGGTGTCACGGACGACACCTCGGCGCTCGACCTGTGGCGCGGGGTGATCGAGGCGCTGGCGTTCTCCTATCAGCGTGTGTGGAACCAGGTCGACGACACCCCGGCAGATCCGCGGCGGGTGGTGGCCTCCGGCCGGGTGACCACCGATCACCCCGACTGGCTGCGCATTCTCGCCGACAGCCTGCAGACCCCCGTCATTCCCTTGGCGATGAAACGGGCCACCCTGCGCGGCACCGCGCTCATCGCGCTGGAGGTCATCGACGCAGGTGGCGAGCGTGCCACTCCCCCGTTCGGCGAGGCGCTCAAGCCGCGTCCCGAGCACGCGGGGTACTACGCGGAGCTGGGCGAGCGGTTCGAGAGGTTGTGCGCGCAGCTGGTGTGACTAGCGGTGGCTGGGCTGGCGCCCGCAGGAGGAGGCGAACTGCGCGCTTGCTTCCTGGTCAGCGCGGTAGAAGCCGTGCATCCAGTTGACCACCCAGGCGGTGGCGAGGGCGAAGAACACCAGCGCGAACAGTCCCTACGGCATGAAACCGGTGACCAGGAGAAGGACCGGCATCACCGCAAGCGTGGCGATGATCAACTGTCGTCTTCCCGGCCACCCGTCAGTTACTCGTTCCGTATCCATGCCCTACACCCTAGGACTCCCTCGACGGGGTGCGGGGACGAAAAGGCAAGATGTGACGGCATCGTCATGAGAGTACCTTTAATCCCGAAGCAACCCGGGGTTATTCCGCAGGTAACCGCGACGTGATCCGTTTCGCCACCTGGCGGGCAAACGGACCCACGCCGGTGATCGTCGCCGAGCCCGCGCCGGTCCAGTCGCCGTAGCCGACGAGGTGCAGGTTTTCCACGGTGGGTTGGCGGGAGTCGTCGAGAAGCTCGCTCACCGGGCCGAGCGCGGGGCGGTAGCCGGTGGCCCAGATGAGGTGGTCGACGTCGAGTTCGTCGAGCGAATCCGGGACGTCTCGCCAGGTCAGACGGCCTTCCTCGCGGGCGCGTCGGATCGCATCGGTGACGATGATGTCCCCCAGTTCGCCGACGGAGGTTTCGGAGATCTCCTCCCCGCGCAGCTCCTGCAGCGCGCGGCGTTTGCTGCGGCGAAAGAGCTCGGTGCCGTCGATCTCGTCGGGCATGAAGTTCGGCTCGGCGCGCACAAGCCAGGTCACTTCCGCCACCTCGGAGAGCTCCGCCGCCAGCTGCGCGCCGGAGTTGCCCGCTCCCACGACCGCGACCTTCTTTCCCCGGAAGGTGTCCGCGCCGGGGTAGTTGGCGGTGTGCCAGTACTGGCCGAGGATGCTCCCGGGAATCGAGGGCACGAACGGCCGCGACTGCGTTCCCGTGGCCATGACCACGTGTTTCGCCAGGTAAGTCTCCCCGTCCGTGGTGATGCGGAAGTGCCCGTCCTCGTGGGTGACCTTGTCCACGCTCACGGGGCGGCGGATGTCGAACCCGTAGCGCTGCTCGTAGGCGCCGAAGTACTCCCGGACGTCCGCGGGGTGCAGCTCACCGCCGTGGGAGCGCATCTGCATCCCCGGCAGCGAGGACAACTCGGCGGTGGAAAACAGCGTCAGCGAATCCCACACCTGGTTCCACGATCCGCCGGGGCGCACCGCGTTATCCAGAATGAGCGTCTCGACGCCCCATTTCCGCAGGTAGTAGGCCGTGGCTAACCCCGCCTGACCGCCGCCGATGATGATCGCCTGGTGAATGTCCACCGGGTCCAGTATAACGATGTGCTTTCATGGTCACCATGGAACTTCCGGAGATCCGCGCCCGCCGGCTCATCGCCCAGCGTCTCAGCCCCACCGCGGCGCTGGAGCCGCTGCGTACCCCGATGGAGGCGGCGTCCTGGATGACGGCGACGCAGGGCCAGACCTACCGGGCCGGCATCCGGGCGCTGGCGCTTCGGTGCGGTTGCGCGGACGAGGAGGTGGACGGGGCCGTCGAAAAGCGGGAGATCGTGCGCTGCTGGCCGCAGCGCGGGACGCTGCACTTCACCGCCGCGGTGGATGCGCGCTGGCTCATGCGGCTGGGTAACCCCCGGGTCGCGGCGCAGGCGGCTAATCGACGCCCCGGGCTCGGCCTCACTCCAGACAACGTAGAGACCGCTCGCCGGACGCTGCACGACGCCCTGCTGCAGTCGGACGAGCCCATCGCCCGGCCGGACTGTTACGCCCTCTTCGCCGCCGCCGGGGTCGACCCGACCGAGGGCCGCGGGCCGCACCTCATGCGTGCGCTCGGCGGCGAGGGAGAGGTCGTGCAGGGGCCGCAGCAGAGCCGCCACGACACGTTCTTCCACGCCGATCAGTTGCCCGAGCCGCACGCCGAGCCGAGCGATCCGGCAGCCGAGTCCGCGCGACGTTACACCCTCTCCCACGGGCCGGTGACGGTGAAGGACTTTGTCTGGTGGTCGGGCCTGACGGTGGCCGCCGCGAAGAAAGCCCTGGCCAGCGCCGCCATGACGGATGACGTTATAGAGCAGGACGGCATGTACCTCGGGGCCTGGCAGTCCGGTGTGACGCAGGAGGAGATGGCTGCGGCGCTGGCGGCCGAGTACCACCTGCCGGCCTTCGACGAGTACCTCCTCGGCTACAGCGACAAGTCCTTCGCGCTCGCCGACGAGCTGCGCCCGCGGGTGCTCACCAAGAACGGGATCAGCTGGGACTTCGTCGTGCGAGACGGCGTGGCCACCGGCCGCGAGGGCGACTGACCCCGTCCTCGGTCAGGACCGGCCGCGCAGCCGCGCGTAGGCCCGGGGCACGGCCTCGCCGATTCGGCTTGCCGACGTCGGTGCCGGCCCGTCCGGGGTCTGCGCCGAGAGCCACGCGGCCATGGCCTGGAGCGCGACGGCGTCCGGAAGCGCCAGGTACTCGACCCGGAAGGACTCGTCGGAGTTGTCGGAGTTGTCGTAGCGCCCGCTCACCCAGGCGAGCAGGGCGCCGATGATGCCCGAGAGCACGTCACCGGAGCCGGGAGTCGCGGCCCACGAGGAGCCGGTGTCCACGATCGTCGCGCCGACCTTTTCCCCCGACGGGTAGGCCACCACGGTCGCCCGGCCCTTGTGCAGCACACCCGCCTGCAGCTCCCCGGCCAGCAGGCAGGTCGCCTCGACCTTGTTCAGGCCCTCGGTGTCGAGCTCCATCGCCTCGCACAGCCGGGCGAACTCCCCGGAGTGCGGGGAGAGGACCGTGGCGGGGCGTCGCGTGCGCACCTTCTCGCGCAGTTCGGGGTGCTTCGCCAGGAGGGTGAGGCCGTCGGCGTCGATGAGCACGGGCAGGTCCGTGTCCAGCAGCCCGGCGAGATCGTCGGGTGAGTCGGTGCCCGCGCCGGGGCCGTAGACCCAGGCCTGCACACGACCCGCGTCCGCGATGGACTCCGTGGCGATGACCTCCGGGTGCGCGCGCACCACCTCCAGCGCCTGCGCGCCCGCATAACGAACCATGGAGTTGGTCGCCCGGACCGCGCCGAGCGTGCACAGCACCGCCGCACCGGGATAGGTGTCCGAGCCGGCCGCGATGCCCACCACTCCCCCGGAGTACTTGTCGTCGTCCGCGCCCGGCTCAAGGCCCGGCAGGGGCTGCGGCGTGAGCCCGACGATGTTCGCCGGCCACTCGCGGGGAGTACGCACCGGCACGGGCTCGATCCACACCAGGCGGTGTTGCCCGGCGTTCCTGATGAGCTCCTCCGACAGCCTGCCCGTGTGAGTCTGCGCCTCCACCATGACCACCTCGCCGCAGTGCGGGCTCAGGCCGTGGGCGTAGCGCAGCCCGCCAAACGTCACAGTGACGTCTGCGGCAAGGAAGCGCTCGGGCGTCACGCCGTCATCGGCGCCGATCCCGGACGGCACGTCGACGGCGAGTACCGTGCTGTTTCTGGCGGGTTGGATCGCCTCGCTCACCTCCTCGCTCAGCCCCCCGCTGCCACCGAGGCCGAGGATGCCGTCGATCACCAGATCCACGCTTGTCGACGGCCACCCGTCCACCACCTCTCCCCCGGCGGCGACAAACGCATCGAGCGCCGGCTGATGCACCTTGCCGTCGCGCCCGAGCAGCAGCGCCTCGACCACGATTCCTCCCGCCGTCAGCAGACCCGCCCCGGCGTAGAGCGCGTCCCCGCCGTTTCCGCCGGAGCCGACGAGCAGCAGCACCCGCCTCTCCCCCGGGCCCAACATGGCGCGGGCGACGTCGGCCACCCCGCGGGCGGCGGAGAGCATGAGCTCGTCGGGGTGGGAGGCGGCGTCGATGAGTGTCTTCTCCGCAGCGCGAATGGCGTCGGCGGTATGGGCGTGCTGGATGAGAGGCATGCCCTCGAGGTTAACCCCGATCGGCCGGGCGGGGTGACAGTATTCTGTGGGCACCCTGACCCGCCACCCCGAGGAACTTCATGCCCGTCACCCCTCTGACCTCGATCCCCGTCACGCCCGAGCTGCTCATCGGCGTCGCCGAGCTCGAGCCCACCGACCGGGGTCTGCAGCCGCACCGGCTCCCCTCTTTCGCGCGTCGGCAGAACTCCGACCCGCAGATGGCCATGGTGGAGGCGCAGCCCGCGGGCGCTCGCCTGGTGTTGCGCACCGCGGCCACACGCATCGACCTCGTGGTGTTGCGGTCCCGGCCGATGTACGGCGGGACGGTGGGACGACCCGACGGAATCTACGACCTCGTGATCGACGGCGAGCTCAGCGGTCACGCGACCTCCTCGGGCGGCGACCGCCTGATCCTGGACCCGGCCACCGGTTTCTCGCACTCGGAGCCCGGGCCGGAAGCGACGATCTCCTTCACCGGCCTGCCCGCGCGCGACAAGACCGTGGAGATCTGGTTTCCCCACAATGAGCTGACCCGGATCGTCGATCTGCGTGTCGACGCCCCGGTCCAGCCCGTCCCCCGCGACCGGCCGCGCTGGGTGCACCACGGCAGCTCCGTCAGCCACGGCTCCAACGCCAGCAACCCCACCGGAACCTGGCCGGTGGTGGCCGCGCGGCTCGCGGGCATGGATCTGCACAACCTGGGATTCGGCGGCGGCGCGCTCCTCGACCCGTTCGTCGCACGCACCATCGCGGGATTGCCCGCGGATCTGATCAGCGTGAAACTCGGCATCAACCTGGTCAACAGCGATCTCTTCCGCCGGCGCGCGCTCGGGCCGGCTGTGCACGGGTTCCTGGACATCATCCGGGAAGCCCACCCGGAGACGCCGCTGCTGGTCGTCTCCTCGGTCTATTGCCCGATCCAGGAGAGCACGCCCGGGCCGGTGGACCCCGAACTCAGCGACGGGCAGCTCAGCTTCGTCGCCACGGGAGACCCCGCCGAGGTCCGCGCCGGGAAGTTGACGCTCGAGGTGATCCGCGAGGAGCTGGCGGCCCTCGTGGAGCAGCGGGCGCAGGAGGATGCGCACCTGCGTTACCTCGACGGGCTGGAGCTGTGGGGTCCGGAGGACGTGGCGCGGCACCCGTACCCGGACAACCTGCACCCCTCCCCCGAGGCGCACCGCCTCATGGGCGAGAGGTTCGCCGGCTACCTGGCGGACTGAGCCCGGATCAGCCCAGTGCCGCTGCGACCTCGGCGCCCTGGAGGATCGCGCGTTTGGCGTCGAGCTCGGCCGCGACGTCCGCGCCGCCGACGACGTGCACGTTCACCCCGGCCGCGGTGAGCGGATCGACGAGGTCGCGCACGGACTCCTGCCCGGCGCAGAGCACGACGTTGTCCACGGCCAGAACCCGCGTCTCGCCGTCCTCGAGACGAATGTGCAGGCCGGCGTCGTCGATACGCTCGTACGTCGCACCTGAGATCTGTTCGACGCCGTTCATCTTCACCGTCGCGCGGTGCACCCAGCCGGTCGTCTTGCCCAGCGTCTTGCCCTGTCGGCCCGGCTTGCGCTGCACCATGAAGACCTCGCGCGCCGGCGCCGGGGCGTGGGGTTTGGTGACAAACCCGGGGAACTCGTCGTCCACGCCCCACTCCTGCTCCCATTTCTCCAGGTCAAGGGTGGGAGATTTGGTGACGGTGAGGAACTCGGAAATGTCGAAACCGATGCCGCCGGCGCCGATGACCGCTACTCGACGCCCGATCTCGCGCCTGCCCAGGACGGCCTCGGCGTAGGTCATCACACTGGGATGGTCGACGCCGTCGATCTCCGGGATGCGCGGAGTGACGCCGGTGGCGATGATGACCTCGTCGAAGTCCTTGAGGTCTTCGGCGCTGACGCGGGTGTTCAGGCGCAGGTCGACTCCCGTGACCTCGATCTGGCGCTGGAAGTAGCGCAGCGATTCCGCGAACTCCTCCTTGCCGGGGATGCGCGAGGCGATGGAGAACTGGCCACCGATGGAGTCGTTGGACTCGAAGAGTGTGACCTTGTGGCCGCGCTGGGCGGCGGAGACCGCAGAGGACAGCCCGGCGGGTCCGGCACCGACGACGGCGACCCTCAGCGCGTGGCGGGTGGGCCCGAGGATGAGGGTGGTTTCCCGGCCGGCGCGCGGGTTGACCAGGCAGGAGGCCTTCTTGCCCTCGAAGACGTGGTCCAGGCAGGCCTGGTTGCAGGCGATGCACGTGTTGATCTCGTCGGGGCGGCCCTCGGCGGCCTTGTTGACGAACTCGGGGTCCGCCAGCAGCGGACGGGCCATGGACACGGCGTCGACAAGCCCGCGCGCGAGGATCTCCTCGGCGACCTCCGGGGTGTTTATGCGGTTGGAGGTGATGAGCGGGACGCTGGCAACCTCGCGCAGGCGCTCGGTGTACTTGACGAAGGCCGCCCGCGGCACCGAGGTGACAATCGTCGGCACCTTGGCCTCGTGCCAGCCGATGTCCGTGTTGATCGCGTCGACGCCCTCGGCCTCGGCCTTCCGCGCCATCGACTCGATCTCCTCCCACGTCTGGCCGCCGCTGACCAGGTCGGCGATGGACTGGCGCAGGATGACGGGGAAGTCGCGCGGCACGCGGCGGCGGATGTCCCTGATGACTTCCACGAGGAAACGCTGCCGGTTCTCCGTGCCGCCGCCCCACTGGTCCGTGCGGTCGTTGGTGCGCTCGCAGAGGAACTGGTTGATGAGGTAACCCTCGCCGCCCATGATCTCCACGGCGTCGTAGCCCGAGGCATGTGCGAGGGCAGCGGCGCGGCCGAAAGCCTTGATCTCCTGGCGGATCATGAAGTCCGTCATCCGGATGTGTTTGAACGGGTGAATCGGCGACGGCTCGGTGCCGGGCGCGGTCTTGTACGGGGTGACCCCGTAACGGCCGGCGTGCAGCAGCTGCAGGGCGATCTTTCCGCCGGCCTTGTGCACCGCGCGGGTGACCCGACGGTGGCGCGGGATCTGCAGGGGCGTGGCCAGAGTGCTGGCTGCGGGGGAAAGCTGTCCGGTCACCGACGGGGAGAAACCGCCGGTGACGATCAGGCCGACCCCGCCCGCGGCGCGCTCGGCGTAGTACGCGGCGAGCTTGTCGGTGTTCCACACCCGGTCCTCGAGCCCGGTGTGCATCGATCCCATGACCACCCGGTTGCGCAGCGTCATGCCGCCGATCGTGAGGGGTTCCAGGAGCAGCGGAAACTGAGTGCTGTCGGTCATTGCGGTCCTAACGGAGGCGTCGGCAGAGGCGTGTGGGTCGGATCACAGTGTATCGCGGGGGTACCGGGCCGCGGGGGCGCGGGGGCGCGGGCACCTACGAAAGACAAACCGCGAAAGGAGCCCTTTCGGGCCGGACAGGTGTCGAAAGGCCGGGCCTCTCGTCACCTGCCTTTCGCGCGGGCCCCGCGCACACGAACCTCAGCTCTTGCGGTACAGCCGCTTCTTCCAGTACTTCGGCTCCGAGGTGACCAGCACTCCCAGGTTTCGGAAGATGTCCTCGTCGACCGAGCCGAGGATGGTGGAGGTGTGCACGTTGCAGCCGGCGAGCCCGCGGACCTGCGCCAGCGCGTTGCGCGCATCCTGCGAGTGCGATGCGGAGACCGACAGGGCGATGAGCACCTCGTCGGTGTGCAGGCGCGGGTTGGTGGAGCCCAGGTGCCGGGTCTTCAGCGTCTGGATCGGCTCGATGGCCTCGGGGCTGAGCAGATGGACCTCGGGGTCGATGCCCGCGAGGTGCTTGAGCGCGTTGAGCAGCATGGCGGCGGAGCAGCCGAGCAGGTCGGAGGTCTTGCCGGTGATGATGGTGCCGTCGTGGAGCTGCATCGCCGCGCCGGGCAGGCCGTCGGTGGCGGCTTCGACCTCGAGGGCGGGGGCGACGACGGGGCGGTCGGCGGTGGAGCAGCCGGCCTTGGACATGACCACGGCGGCGCGGTCGGACTGCGTGGTGTCGGTGGTGGCCGACTTCGCCTCGGTGACCAGCTCCTTGTAGTAGCGGCGGATGATCTCCTGGATGCTGGCGTCGCGACAGACCTGGTCGTCGGTGATGCACATGCCCACCATGTTCACGCCCATGTCCGTGGGTGACTGGTAGGGCTCGGTGCCGGTGACCCGGGCGAGCATGGTCTTGAGCATGGGGAACGCGTCCACGTCGCGGTTGTAGTTCACGGTGGATTCACCGTGCGCGCGCAGGTGGTAATGGTCGATGACGTTGGAGTCGTTGAGGTCCACGGTCGCGGCCTCATAGGCGAGGTTCACGGGGTGCTCGAGCGGCAGGTTCCACACGGGGAAGGTCTCGAACTTGGCGTAACCTGCGCGAATGCCCAGCTTGTTGTCCTGGTACACCTGGCTCAGCGCAGTGGCGAGCTTGCCGGATCCCGGCCCCGGGGCGGTGACGACGATGAGATCGCGTGTGGTCTCCACGTGCTCGTTGCGGCCGAAGCCGTCCTCGGAGACGATGCGGTCGACGTTCGCGGGGTACCCCTCGATGATGAAGTGGCGTTTGACGGTGAGCCCGAGGTTCTCGAGGCGGTCCTTGAACTCCCAGGCGCGCTGGTTGGAGTCCTCGAAGTGGGTCATCACCACGTTCTGCGCAAGGAAACCACGGTCGCGGAAGACGTCGATAAGCCGCAGGACGTCCTCGTCGTAGGTGATTCCCAGGTCGGCGCGGACCTTGCCGCGTTCGAGGTCGCGGGAGTTGATACACACGATGATCTCGACATCGTTCTTGATGTGCTCGAGCATGGCGATCTTGTTGTCCGGCGTGAAGCCGGGGAGGATGCGCGCGGCGTGGTTGTCGTCGAAGAGTTTGCCGCCCATCTCCAGGTAGAGCTTGCCCCCGATCTCGTCCCTGCGCTGCTGGATGTGCTCCGACTGCAGCTCGATGTACTTCTCGCGGTCGAAACCGATTGCCTGCGTCATGCGTATTGCCCCTCAAAGAATCCGGCGTTGCCTACTCTGGGAAAGTATGCCGGAAGGACACATCATTCACCGCCTCGCGGGTCACCTCAACGACGATTTCCGCGACGGTCCCCTCCAGATCACCAGTCCGCAGGGGCGTTTCTCCGCGTCGGCGTCGCTTATCGACGGTCGTGACCTGCAGTTCGCCGAAGCCGTGGGCAAACACCTCTTCGTGCACTTTGATGAGGCTGATGAATCTGTGGGGCCGGAGAACATCCTCTACGTCCACCTCGGGCTCATCGGCTCCCTGCGGTTCGAGCCCGTGGATGACGTGTGGGGGCAG
Organism: Corynebacterium doosanense CAU 212 = DSM 45436; assembly: GCF_000767055.1. Classification (NCBI taxonomy): domain Bacteria; kingdom Bacillati; phylum Actinomycetota; class Actinomycetes; order Mycobacteriales; family Corynebacteriaceae; genus Corynebacterium; species Corynebacterium doosanense. Next base: position 2,623,999 of record NZ_CP006764.1, on the reverse strand, counting down.
ATCCGCCTGCGCATCGTCAACCATGAGCAGTCGGTGGCGGCCAACCTGCGTGGCCCGCAGTTCTGCCAGCTCATCAGCCCGACCGAGTACGAGAAGAAACGGGCGAAGGCCGGGGAGGATCCGCTGCGTGACGACGCGGACCCCGACCTGCTGTGGCCGGTGGTGCACCGCACCGGGCGGTCGATCGGCTCGCTGCTCATGGACCAGGCGCTGTTTGCCGGGGTGGGCAACATCTACCGCGCGGAAACACTGTTTCGCCTGGGCATCTCCCCCTTCCTGCCCGGCAAGGAACTCACCCGGGCGCAGTTCGACTCCATCTGGGCGGACCTGGTGGGGCTCATGCGCGTCGGCGTGGAACACGGGCGGATCGACACGGTGCGTGACGAACACCTGCCGGAGGCGATGGGGCGGGAGCCGCGCAAGGACGACCACGGCGGCGAGGTCTACGTGTACCGGCGCGAGGGCCAGGACTGCTACGTATGCGGGAGCTCGATCCGCTTCCAGGTGATGCAGGGGCGCAACCTGTTCTGGTGCCCGGGCTGCCAGAACGGCTGAAGTGGATACGAAAGTTACCGAATCAGATACCTTAGTATCCCCTAACGCGCAGCTGCTTGTTTCCTGAAAATGCCTGGATAGAGTTCCTGGAGTCAGCTCAACCACCGGACACCAGAACGGAAAAAGGCACCCACCAATGTCACGCATCTCTCGTTCCCTCACCGCCGCGGCACTCACCGCCATGACCCTCGCCACCGCAGGAGTCGGCATCGCCGGCGCCGACACCGTCGAGCACTCCTACCCGGAGACCCCGAAGCTCAACCCGGCCCTGCCCATCGTGCACACCTACCACGGCTCGGACCACATCAAGGCCAACATCCTGAACCCGAACCCGGAGTGCAACTCGGCCGAGGACTTCCGTACCACCGTGTACAAGGTCACCGACGACTTCACGCCCATGGGCACGATCTCCACGACCAACACCACCAGCGGCACCATCCCGCTGACCCAGAACCTGTCCAAGACGCAGACCGTCAGCCTCTCGGTCAAGGGTGGCTACTCCGAGACCACCACCGCCAACCTCGGCGGCACGGCCTCGGCTGAGGGTGGCAGCGGCACCGCAGGCATCTCCCACCAGATCGCCCGCAACCTCGGTGCAGACTTCTCCTACTCCCTCGCCTGGACCGCCGGCCAGACCATCGGCCCGTACCAGATCCCCGCAGGCCACACCGGTGAGGCCACCTACGGCTTCCGCGTGCTCAACATGAGCGGCCAGCAGCAGTACTGCAAGCCCAACGGCACCTGGTCCACCCCGACCGCCTGGACCTCCCTCGCTCCCATGAAGAACGAAGTCAAGGTCTCCGTGTACGACGACCCGGCTGACGCTCCCCGCGATAAGGGTGGGGAAGAGAACCCCAACTACAACAAGGTTCAGCCGGTCCGCGGCCAGGCCCGCCCCGAGGTCGACCCCGCCACCGCCAACCCGGCACTCGACCTCGCACCGCGCCTGACCACCACCGTCGGCAAGGCCGAGGGCTTCGCAGGCATCGTCGCAGTGCGTGTCAAGAACACCGGCACCGAGCGTTACGACGCCTCCAAGACCCCGATCCGCTTCCGCGTCGAGGTCGGCACCGTCGACGGCCCCCAGGGCGTCGACCGCCTGATCACCCCGGGCCGCTTCAACGGCGCCTCGGTCCGTGACCTCGGTTTCGACAAGGCCTCCTCCACCCGCGTCTTCGAGGTCACCCTCTCCAACTCCATCAACGCCGGTGACGAAGTCCTGCTGGGCAACCTCCAGTTCGGCGACGGCAACACCAAGGCCGGCCGCCTGGTCAACGACATCACCGTCACCCAGATCGGCCGCGCCAACGGCGACGTCTCCTTCGACAACGACTGGAACGTCAACTCCGCCACCATCACCCAGTCCGATGGCGGCAAGGCACTCCCGGGCCGCTTCTAAACTCCACCGCTGCACCTCTCAACAGATGGGCCGACAAATTTTTGTCGGCCCATCGGCCTGTGCGGGGTATAGTCACGGCGGAACTTTTCCGATCGCAGAAGTCTGGTTGCTCCCATGAGAGATCTATCCGCCTCGACCGTTTCCGTCATCGCCTGGTCAGCGGGCGCGGTGCTCCTCTGCGCGCTGGGGTTGATCTCCGGTGCTCCCGTGCCGGGGCTGGTGGCCACACTTGTGCTGATGGGGGCACTCATCGCCGCTCGCAGAGTGCCGATCATCGCCAGCGTGGTGTTTGTCGCAGGGTTCGTGTTCGTCTCCAGCACCCCAGGGCTTCTGGGGTTCATCGACGCCATTCTGGCACTGGCTTTTTGCGCGTGGATGGCTTACCGACGCCCGGCGCTCCACGTCGGCATTCTCGTCGTGGTACTCGGCCTTGCCGGGCTTTTCGACCCTACTGCCGGCAGGTTTACCTCAGACTATTCTGCTGCGGTTATCTGGATGACTCAGCTCATCTCGGTCGCACTCATCGGCTGGGGGATTCAACGCTGGCAGCGGGCGCGCCGGGAGATGATCGAGGATCTCCGCCGCCGTCGCCGAGAGATTGCGCGCACCCTTCATGACTCGGTGGCTGCCTCGTTGACTTCAGTGGTGATCAAAGCCGAGGTTCTGGGCCTCGCGCAGGATGACGACGACACCGAGATGTCCCGCCAGCTGCGTGATATCGCCGAGGACAGTCGCAGGTCGATGCGTCAGGTGCGCCAGCTCATCACCATCCTGGATAGCGAGGAGCGCGATGACCTCGTGGCATCCATCGAGTCGCTCTCGTCGGTGCTGGACAAGGGCCGGGAGAGGTTCGAGGCGAAGGGCTTCCATGTCACGCCGGCAGATTTCGGCGGGTCCGAACTACCGGTCGCTCTGGATCCCCCGTGTGTAGAACTGGTAGACAAATTCCTCGCAGAAGTGGCGACCAACGCCCTGAAATACGCCCCCGCCCGGTCCACGTTGGTGGTCGAGCGTCGTTACGCGGACGGTAATTACGAGCTCAGCGTTTCTAACGATCTAGGGCCTCGTTCGCCCGCCGGCGTCATGTCGTCCGGGCTGGGGCTGCGCAATCTTTCCGCCGATGCTGAGAGATTAGGCGGAGAGTTGCTCGCAGGTGCGTCCGAGGACCGGTGGCGTACGACACTGCGCCTACCGGCGTAGACGCGGAGAGGTAACTTTCGTATCCTCTTTATGGTCCCGGCTGTGATCCGCGTCGAGGTAAGCGCATACTAAGGCTATTCACAGCACGACCGCAGCACGGAATGAGGAACCCCCATGAACACAGCTCGTCGAATCTCCGCCGGCATCGGTGCCGCCGCCATGATGATCACGCTCTCCCCCGCTGCTCATGCAGGCTCGGTGAAGGAGGAGCCCGTCACGGTGGTCAAGTACCAGGCAGCGGCCGACTACTTCGGTTGCCGCTACCACGACAACGTTCTCTGCTGGAGGAAGAAGTAAGCCCAATGACCAGCCCCATCCGTCTGTTCATCGTCGACGATGACCAGCGAGTCCGTGACGGATTCCTGGCGTATTTCTCCTACGTCGACGACATCACGGTGGTGGGCACCGCCAAGGACGGGTCGGAGGCCCTGGATACGCTGCGCCGGGTCCCCGTCGACGTGGTGCTCTCGGACATCAACATGCCCCGCATGGGAGGCATCGAACTTCTCGCCGAGGTGAAGAAGTTCCCGAAGCCGCCGACGTTCGTGGCCATCACATCGCTGGACACGGATGATTCCATGCTGCGCATGATCGGCGGAGGCGCCGCGGGTTACGTGGTCAAGAGCGAGGCGCCGGCGAAGATCATCGACGCTGTGCGTGACGCGTTCAACGGCGGCACCACGGTGTCGCCGGAGGCGCTGTCCCGGCTGGTGGACTATGTCCCGCGGGTGGATCCGCGCACGAATGAGACCACCCGGCGGATCGAGTCCCTCTCTCCGGCGGAGCGTACGATTCTCGACCTGCTCTGCCAGGGGTTGTCCAACTCGGAGATCGCCCGCCGCTCGTTCTACGCTGAATCGACCGTCAAGAAGCATGTTTCTCACCTGATCAGCTACTTCGAGGCGTCCTCCCGCCTGGAGCTCGTGGTCCAGGTGCTGGAGTCGAGGGGTTCGGCGGCGCGTCGTTAGATGAGGCGTCGCTCCCGGGCGACGGTGACGGCCGCGGTGCGGTTGTCCACCCCGAGCTTCTGATAGATGTGGATCAGGTGAGTCTTCACCGTGGCCTCGGAGATGAACAACTTCGAGGCCAGCTCCCTGTTTGAGGCGCCGGAGGCGAGCGCCTCGAGCAGCTCGATCTCGCGCCCGCTGAGGGTCTCCATCGGCCGGGTGACCCGCTCGGCAAGCACGACCGCGACCTCGGGAGACAGCGTGCGTTTGCCGGCGGCCGTGGCCAGGACCGCGGCGTGCAGCTGCTCCTCCGGCGCGTCCTTGAGCAGGTAACCCAGCGCGCCCGCCTCCAGAGCCGAGACGATGTTGGACTGCGTGTCGAAGGTGGTCAGCACCAGGACCGGCGGCCCGCCCGCGGCCACGAGGCGACGGGTGGCCTCCACTCCGTCGACCTCGGGCATCTGCAGGTCACAGACCACCACATCCACGCCCTCCGGCATCTCGTCGACGGCGGAGCCGTTGGCACCCACCGCGACGACGGTGACGTCGTCGAAGGAATCGAGGATCGCGCGCAGGCCGGCGCGGACGACGGGGTGGTCGTCGATAAGCATGACACCGATCATGAGAGCTCTCCTGCCAGGGGAAACCGGGCCGCAATCGCGGTTCCCGAACCGGGTGCCGACTCTACCGCGAGGACCCCGCCGAGTTCCCGCACCCGCGCGCGCAGGCCGGGGAGGCCGTAGCCCGAGGTGTCGGTGGGGTCGAAACCGCGGCCGTCGTCGACGATGTCCACCGTGGCGGCGTCCGGCCACACGCCGTAGGTGATCACCACGCGGCGGGCACGGGCGTGGCGCAGCGCGTTGGTGCTGGCCTCCTGCGCAACGCGGATGACCGCGGCTGCGACGTCATCCGGCACGGCCCGGCCGGAATCGCCGGTGTAGGACAGCTCCAGGTCGGTGGACTCCCCCAGCGCAGCCTGCTGGCGGCGATGCTTATCGACGAGCGCTGCCAACGCATCCGGCACCGAATCCAGCATCGCCGGCGAGGTCAGTCCGGCGACGAACCGGCGGGCCTCGGCAAGGTTGTCCGCGGCCGTGCGGTTGATGGTGCGCACCTGCTCGGCGGCGGTCTCCGCATCCGTGGCCAGGGACTTCTCGGCGGCGCGCGAGAGCAGGACTATCGAACTCAGCCCCTGCGCGAGGGTGTCGTGGATCTCGCGGGCGAGGCGCTCACGCTCCGAGAGGCGACCGGCCTCGCGCTCGGAGCTGACCAGCTGCTCCTGCGTGGCACGCAGGCGGATCGCGGTGCCTCGCTGGGTGATCACCTCCTGGCTGAGAGCCCGGTAGAAGAGGAACGCGGTCAGCGCGGCGAGCGTGCCGATGGCCGGGCCGACCACTCCCCCGACCGAGAACTCCGACTGGCCCGTGAGCACCGGAAGGCCCACGGCGACAAGTAACCCGACGAGGGTCACCGCCACCGCGGGGATCCACGGCAGGACGGAGGGGATGAGGAACACCAGGGGGAATAGCAGCCACACGAAGGAGCCGGACTGGCACACCAGCGCGGCCCAGAGGAGGAGGATAGCCAGCAGCCAGGCCACGGCCGGCGCGGAGTGCGCCGACGCGCGCCCCCTCTTTTCCGCGAGCGTGCCCGCGAAGTACACGCCGGCCAGCAGCAACGCCAGCGCTCCCACCAGCCACGTCAGCTGACCGGCGGCCTTCGCGGCGACGACGGCGACGGCCAGCAGGACGGCAAAAAGCACGTGCAGCGTCACCCGCAGCGAGGTGAGAATCCGGGGCAGGGCAAAAGAATCTTCCACGAGCGCCCACCGTAGTTCCCCGCGCAGCGACGGGTAATCAACCGGACGGTTGACTGGGGTTTCACCTGCCAGGTCGATGGTTATGCGCTGCGCAAACACAAAACTATGAGTCATGTTCCTAGCACTCAGAGATATTGCCGCAGCCCGCGGCCGATTCGCCCTCATTGCCGGCGTTGTCGGCCTGATCACCCTCCTCGTTGTCATGCTCTCCGGCCTCACCGGTGGCCTGGGGAAACAGAACACCTCCGCGCTCGAGTCCCTGAATCCCGACCGCTTCGCACTCTCATCCTCGGATGAGGGGTACAGCTTCACCTCCTCTTCGGTGACTGACCGCGATGCGGATGAATGGGCGTCGATAAGCGGCGTTTCCTCCGTCACCCCGCTCGGCACCGCTCAGGGCGTGATGAGCACCGCCGACACCACCACGTCCGTGGCCATCCTCGGCCTCCCCACCGGCACTGAACTGCCCGTCGGCGGCGAGGTGCCGCAGACCGGCGCCGTGGCCAGCCAGGGGTTGGAGGTTTCCGCAGGTGACCAGGTCACCCTCGCGGGCACCGACGTCACCGTCGTGGACACCACGGCGGACGACTACTTCGCCCACTCCCCCGTCGTCTGGGTCTCCACCGACACCTGGCGCGACGTGGCCCACGCGCAGCCCGACGTCGTGGGCACGGCACTGCTTCTCGACGGCGGCCTCTCCAGCGATTCCTGGAAGGCCGCCGGCGACGACACCTCCGCGCTGACCATGGGCGAAGCCTTCAACGCCCTGCCCGCCTACAAGTCCGAGAACGGCTCGCTGATGATGATGCAGGGGTTCCTCTACGCCATCTCCGCGCTGGTCACGGTCTCATTCCTCACCGTCTGGACCATCCAGCGCACCCGCGACCTCGCCGTCCTGCGTGCCCTCGGAGCGTCGCCGCGCTACCTGCTTCGCGATTCCCTCGGCCAGGCGCTCATCATCCTGCTCGCGGGCGTCGGCCTGGGTTCGCTCGCCGGAGCGGGCCTTGGCGCGCTGGCCATCGGCACCGTCCCCTTCCAGCTCGACCTCACCACGACCCTGCTTCCGGCCGTCGGCATCCTCGTCCTCGGCCTGGCGGGCGCCCTGCTGGCCACCCGCCGCGTGACCAAGATCGACCCGCTCACCGCACTCAGTACTGTCTAATAAGGAGAACACCATGCTCGCCATTTCCGACTGCACCGTCACCTACCCCGACGGCACCTCCACCGTCACCGCCCTCGACGGCGCCAACCTCCAGGTCGGCCCCGGCGAACTGCACGCGGTCGTCGGCGAATCCGGCTCCGGCAAGTCCACCCTCCTCGCCGTGGCCGGCGGCCTCACGGTCCCCGTCAGCGGGCTTATCGACGTCGCTGGCCAAGCACTCGCCGGAGCCGACGACAAGGAGCGCACCCGCATCCGCCGCGACTACATCGGGTTTGTCTTCCAGACCCCCAACATGCTCCCCGCCCTAACCGTCCGAGACCAGCTCCTGCTCACCGACCACGTCCGCGGCCAGAAGCGCCGGCCCAGCCGTGCCGACGAGCTACTCGAGCGTGTTGGTCTCGGCGGCCTGGGCGACCGGAAGATCGGCCAGCTCTCCGGTGGCCAGAAGCAGCGCGTCGGCATCGCCCGCGCGATGATGGGTGAGCCCAAGCTCCTGCTTGCCGACGAACCTACCTCCGCCCTCGACGCCGACAACTCCCGCTCCGTGGTGGAGATGCTGTCTCAGCTGGTCAAGGAATCGGGCATTGCCGGCGTGCTGGTCACCCACGACCGCTCCCAGCTCGAGGTCTGCGACGGTGTCACCGAGATGAAGGACGGACGGACGCGGTTGGTTTCTGGGGAGCTGGCTGGGGCGCGTCGATAAGCGTCGGGGGTTGCTCAGTATGCAGCCGCATACCGGGGCGCCCCCATTTCACTCCAAACTAGCCCTCGTAGTGCTGCCCGGCCTCGGTCAGTGCCTCGTCGATGATCTGCAGGCCGCGGCGCAGCTCCTCCTCGGAGACCGTGAGCGGCGGGGCGATCTGGATGCGGTTGCCGCCGACGATGACCAGCAGCCCGGCCTTCTTGCAGGCCGCACCGATGGCGGCCATGGGAGCGTTGTCCTCACCCTTGGCGGCGAAGGGGACCAGGGGCTCGCGGGTCTCGCGGTTCTTCACCAGCTCGAGTGCCCAGAACATGCCCAGGCCCCGCACCTCGCCGATGATGTCGTGCTTCGCGGCAAGCTCCACGAGGGCCGGCTGGATGACGCGGTCGGCGAGTTCGTTGACGCGGTCCAGGATCTTCTCTTCCTCGAAGATCTTGAAGGTCTCCACACCGGCGCCGCAGGCCAGGGGGTGTCCGGAGTAAGTCAGGCCGCCCGGGTAGGCGCGGTGGGCGAAGGTGTTGCGCACGTCGGTGGTCATGATGACACCGCCGAGAGGGACGTAACCGGAGTTGACGCCCTTGGCGAAGGTGAGCAGGTCCGGTGTGGCGTCGAAGTTCTCCACCGCGAACATCTTGCCGGTGCGGCCGAAGCCCACCATGACCTCGTCGGCGATCCACACGATGCCGTACGTGTCGCACAGTTCGCGCAGGCCCTTGAGGTAGCCCGGCGGCGGGACGAGGACGCCGTTGGTGCCCACGACGGTTTCGAGGATGACCGCGGCGATGGTGTCCGCGCCCTCGAGGATGATGCTCTGCTCGAGGTGCTCCAGGGCACGCTCGGTCTCCTGCTCCGGGGAGTCGGAGTGGAAGGGGGAGCGGTAGGAGTACGGGCCGAAGAAGCGGCCGACGTGGGCGTCGAGGTTGTCGTTGGCCCAGCGACGCGGTTCACCGGTCAGGGTCATCGCGGTGGCGGTGGCGCCGTGGTACGAGCGGTACGCGGACAGCACCTTCTTGCGGCCGGTGTGGAAACGGGCCATGCGCACGGCGTGTTCGTTGGCCTCGGCGCCCGAGTTGGTGAAGAAGACGTAGTTGAGGCCACCCGGGGCGGCGTCGGCAATGCGTCCGGCCAGCTCGGTACGGGTGGCGTTCTTGTAGGCCGGCGCGATGACCGCGAGCTTGTCAGCCTGGTCCTTGATCGCCTGGATCAGGCGTGGGTTCTGATGCCCGAGGTTGGTGAACACCAGCTGGGAGGTGAAGTCGAGGAACGTGTTCCCGTCCGCGTCGGTGATGGTGGAGCCCTCGCTGCTCACGATCTCGACGGGGTTGATCTCGTCCTGGGCGGACCAGGAGTAGAAGACGTGGTCGTTGGTCTCGGTCATTCGTGAAGCTCCTCAGAGAAAGCGTTGGGTTTTCCGTAGGTCACCCACCCTATGTGATGCAGGTCCCTCCCGTGGGCGGAATCGAGGCCCGCGCGTGCCGGGTAGCGTTGAGGAATGGACGATGACCAGCGGCTCTCCGAGCTTTCGCGCCGGGCAGGCGAACTCGATGCCGAGATCCAGCGGCTGAGCAACCTCCGTCGTGAAGTAGCCTTGGAAGCCGAGACGATCACCGCTGCCCAGCTCCGTGCGGTGCCCGAGCCGCGCCCGGGCAAGACACTCGACGCTGGGCGCCTCGCGGTGGCCATCGAAAGAAAGTGCAAGCACCTGCTCGAGTCAGAGAACCTCATCGCTCTTGACGGGCTGCTTCGGAATCCGTGCATCAGGCCCGGTCTGACTCCCGTGCTGGTCAGCGACGACGGGCAACGCACGACGGTGGTCATCCACATCGACGCCCACCTGTTCCGCGGCCTGGTGGGTGTGGTGGCGCGCACCTCCGCGGGCGAGGTGGAGGAGGACGTGGCCACCGATCTGGTGGTGGATCTCATGGGGGAGTACATCATCAATCTGGCCAGGGATACCCGGCGGGGGGAGATCGGCTGGTGGGACAACAGCACCGGCCCGCTCACGCTCGACGCGCTGCGCCGGCAACTTCCCGCCGAGCAGACGTGGCTTCATCCCCGAATCGACGACCTCTAAGCTGATCAACCGTGGCTCTCTCCAAAATTCTCCTCTACTACACCTTCACGCCCATCGCCGATCCGACGGCGGTGATGCTCTGGCAGCGCGACCTCTGCGAATCCCTGGGGCTGAAGGGGCGCATCATCATCTCCGAGCACGGGATCAACGGAACCGTCGGCGGGGAGATGGCCGCGTGCAAGAAGTACGTGCGCAAGACCCGCGAGTACCCCGGGTTCAAGGGCATGGAGTTCAAGTGGTCCGAGGGCGGGGCGGAGGATTTCCCCAAGCTGTCGGTGAAGGTCCGCGACGAGATCGTGTCCTTCGGCGCGCGGGGGGAGCTCAAGGTCGATGAGAACGGCGTGGTCGGCGGGGGACAGCACCTGAAGCCCGGAGAGGTGCATGAGCTCGTCGAGAAGCGAGGCGAGGACGTCGTGTTTTTTGACGGCCGCAACGCGATGGAGGCGCAGATCGGCAAGTTCCGCGACGCCGTCGTCCCGGACGTGGACACGACCCACGACTTCATCGCGGAGCTCGAGTCCGGCAAATACGACTGGATGAAGGACAAACCCGTGGTGAGCTACTGCACCGGCGGCATCCGCTGCGAGGTGCTCTCCAGCCTCATGAAAAACCGCGGGTTCTCGGAGGTCTACCAGCTCGACGGTGGCATCGTGCGCTACGGCGAAAAATACGGCAACCAGGGACTCTGGGAGGGCTCGCTCTACGTCTTCGACAAACGCATGCACGTCGAATTCGGCGAGGACGCCGCCGAGCTCGGCCACTGCGTGCTGTGCGGCAACCCCAGCAACACCTTCGTCAACTGCGTCAACGAGGACACCTGCAGGAGGCAGGTTCTGCTTTGCGACGACTGTTCCTCACACATCGCCACGTCACACTGCGGCCGACCTGACTGTGCCGCGGTCGCAGCCGAGCTCGCCGCGTCCTAGAGCGCCGGGCCCTTGCTCAGCCACACCTGCACGGTGATGGTGATGACCCACATGGTGAAAAGGACCTCCACCCAGAAGACCCCCATCCACGGCCGCCAGCGAACAAAGCCGTAGACCTTCCTGGTGAGGATGACCATGGAGCCGAGCAGGAAGGCGATCGGCGGGAGGGACACCAAGACGGCCCAGGTCTTCTGCAGACCGGGCGTGCAGAGCAGTCGCCCGCCGACCTCGTCACACGTGTCCGCGCCGGCCACGAACCGGAAGATGACCCCCAGGATCAAGGCGAACGCCAGCGACCCGCCGATCGAGAGCAGGAGGTACTGCCAGGCCTGTTTCGAGGACTTCCGGTTGCGAGCCGCGACGACCGCGGGATCTTCCTGGTCAGCGAGGTCGTCGATGCTCTCCGGGGCTGGACGGTAGAGATTGGCGTAGTCCGCGTCATCGGACAGGTCGTTCTCGGGATGGTCGCCGCGAGTGGTGTCAGGCATGCCTCCACTCTAATGCCGAAGATTTACGGTTGTTTCGGAGCGGGGAGGACAATCACCGGGACGCTGACATGCTGGAGGAACTGCGCCTCCGTGGATCCGAGAAACACCCGCTCGAAGGAGCCGCGGATCGTGGATCCCATGCACAGCAGGTCACCCTTCTTCCACTTCAGCGCGTCCACCGCGCCGGGCCAGCCCGCGCCGGAGCCCAGGGCGGTGTGAACGTCGAGGTCGGGCAGTGTCTCCATGGTGAGATCGCGGGCCCGGTCGAGCATCCCCAGGGCGTGTTCGTACCATTCGTCGGACAGCTCGCGGCTGAGATCGATCCGGTCGTCCAGGCCGTTGTGGGTGAGGCCGGTGGGGGAGAAGGCCACCAGGCGCAGCGGCACCCCCAGGCGCTGGGCCAGCTGGCCGCCGAAATGCAGCGCCTCCTGAACCTCTTCCGATTTGGTGCTGAGGTAGGCGACGTTGACGCGGGTGACTCCCCGCTTGGACAGCTTCACCGAGCGCGGGGCGAGGAGCAGGGGAGTGGTGGCGGAGTGCAGCAATGCGTCGGTGGTGGTCCCGGAGAGGAAACGCCCCTTGGCGGCGGTGGGGCGGGAGCCGACCACGAGCAGGTCCGCGTCATAGTCCGTGGCGGCCTCGTTGAGCAGGGTCGACTCGTTGGGGCCGTCGGCCACCACGGCCACGTCGCTGTCCCAGTGGGATTCGTCGATGCCCGCACGGCTGAAGGCGTCCCGCACCCGGGCGGTGTAGGCCTTGGTCTGCTTGCTCATCCACTTGTCGTAGCGGGAGCCGAGCTTGCTCAGCGAGGTAGTCGGCCAGAAACGCAGGAGAGTGGTGACGGCGCGGATGCGGGAGGGCATTGCCTTGGCCAGCCAGGCCGCGGTGTCAACGGCCTCGTCCCCGGCGACTCCGGGCTGCCACGCGACGAGGATGCGGAGACGCGAGCCTTCCGGTCGAGTGAGGAACTCGCCGGAGCGAGGATCCGCCGGGCGGAGCTCAGCCGTTGTGTCGTCCTTCTTCGGCATACCATTTCGCGAGGGTAGGGGTCAGTGTCACCCGCGGGATTCGTACCCGGAAGAGGGTACGAAAGTTCCCGACGGGGGGATCTGTCTGAGACTCTACTTCGCGGTGTCCCCGAGGGGTGAATCTTCGGTTACCCCGTACTGGGTGGCGAGGCGGTTGATCACGTCAGCGAAGTCCTCGCACTTGCGCTGGTCCTCCTCGCTGAGGGTGGCGATCATGTCCGCCAGGTAGTTCTCGCGTTCCTCGCCCACCCGGCGCAGCTCGCTGGCTCCGAGGGAGGTGAGTTCGACCCGGACGCCGCGACGGTCATGCTCATCGCGGATCCGCTCGACGAGCTGGCGGCGTTCCAGCTGGTGGAGAGCGTTTGACGCGGTGGGCATCCGGATGCCCTCCTCTTTGGCGATCTGGCTGATACGCAGAGCACCGTTCTCCCGGAGGCGGGACATGATGGACAGCTGAGGGCCGGTGAGGTCCGACTGCTCGGCGATGCGGAAGTACATGACGTACAACTTCGTCATCGCGGGGCGGATCTTCTTCGCGATGTCCATGGGTTTCGGGGTCGACATAATTACCATCCTAAGACAGTTTCCCGGTTGAAAGCGACACAGTGACCCCCGACGGTCGGGGACGGGGCCGGGGATGCGGCCGGGAACCGGGCATAGGATGGGCCGCAATGATCACCTATCGCAACGTCATCTCCCACCGGTGGGCCCGCGCCCAGACTATGCGGCAGCTGGAGGCCGGCCACATTTCCGCCGAGGGGCTGTGCGACGCGGACTTTTTGCTTGTGACGGCGGCGACCTACCACGGCCGGGAGGTGGACCGCTCCTGCCCGGTGTGCGCGAGGGAGAATCTGCGGGAGGTGAGGTGGATCTACGGGGACACCCTCGGCTCCCGCTCGGGGACCGCACGCAGCGAGGAGGAGATCGCCGCGATAGTGGAGGAACTGGCCGGTCAACGGGTGCCCCGGGGTAAGGACGGGGAGGTGGCCGTGCACCTCGTGGAGGTTTGTCCGGCCTGCCGGTGGAATCATCTGCTCACCACAGGTGTGGCGGAACTCGCATAAATCCGTTTTCACCCCAGGGTATGAGGCAGTATTGTCACTCGTAATCGGACTATGCGGACCTGTCAGCATCCTGTGACGCCGCACGGTCGGAAACCATATCCAGTCTCTATTACAGAACACGGGTCAAGACAATGGTGTCTCATTCTCTCACGACCAACGACGCCCAGCGCGCCTCCTCCGGCCGCCGGGGAATCCTCAAGTGGTTTCTCATCGCCCTCGCGGTGATCATCGCGCTGCCGCTCATCGGCTTCGCGGTGTACTACTCGCGGATCCACGTCCCCGAGCCCAACGAGGTGTCGACGTTCCAGGTGTCCAACATCTACGCGTCCGACAGCTCGACCGAACTGGCACGCATCGTCCCCCCGGAGGGGAACCGCAGCCAGATCCCGCTGAGCGAGGTGCCGGTCCCGGTCCAGGACGCCGTCCTGGCGGCCGAGGACCGGGAGTTCTGGACCAACCAGGGTTTCTCCTACATCGGATTTCTCCGTGCCGTGATCGGCCAGGTCACCGGCAATGAATCCGCCGGCGGCGGCTCCACCATCACGCAGCAGTACGTGAAGAACGTCCTGGTCGGCGACGAGCGGTCCATCGAGCGCAAGCTCAAGGAGCTGGTCTACTCGGTGAAGATGACCAACGAGTGGGACAAGGAGACGATCCTCGAGGCCTACCTCAACACCGTCTACTTCGGCCGCAACGCCTACGGCATCCAGGCCGCCTCGAACGCCTACTTCAACAAGCCCGCGTCCGAGCTGACGCCCGAGGAGGGTGCGGTCCTCGCCGCCACCATCCAGCTGCCCAGCCAGATGGACCCCTGGGTCAACCCGGAGATGGCGGAGCAGCGTTGGAACTACGTGCTCGACGGCATGGTGGAGATGGGTTCGCTTGACGCTGCCCAGCGCGCGGCCACGGCGTACCCGCCGACCCGCGATCCGGCGGAGTACTCCGCCTACACCGAGGCCTCGGGCACCAATGGTCTGATCCGTCAGCACGTCGTCGAGGAGCTGGCCACCCTGGGCATCTCCGAGGAGGACATCACCACGCGTGGTCTGCAGATCACCACGACCATCGACATGCAGACACAGAACGCCACGCTCGACTCCGTCAACGAGAACCTGTCCTACCTCGCCGACGACGCCCGCGCGGCCGTCGTCTCCATTGACCCGCGCAACGGCGCCATCCGCGGTTACTACGGCGGCGAGGAGGCCAGCGGCTGGGACTACGCCAACGCGGCCCTGCAGACCGGCTCGATCTTCAAGGTCGTGGGCCTGGCGGCCGCCCTCCAGCAGGGCATCCCGCTGAGCGCGCAGTACTCCTCCGCCCCGGTCACGCTGCCCGGCGGCATCACCGTGGGCAACGTCACGGGCACCTGTGGCTCGTGTTCCATCGAGAACGCGCTGCTCAACTCCTACAACACCTCCTTCATCCGGCTGCAGGACGACCTGGCCAACACCACGCAGGACACCGCGGACATGGGGCATGCCCTGGGTATCGCGCGCTCCCTGCCGGGCGTGCCGGAGACCCTGACGGAGGACGGCGAGCAGCCCTACGAGGGCATCATTCTGGGCCAGTACGTCTCCCGCCCACTGGACATGGCCGTGGCCATGGCCACCCTGGCCAACCGGGGTGTCTGGCACCAGCCGCACTTCGTCGAGCGGGTGGAGACGTATAACGGAGAGGTCCTCTTCGAGTTCGATCCCGGCGAGGGCGAGCGACGGGTCTCGGCCCAGGTCGCCGACAACGTGCTCCACGCCATGGGCCCGGTCGCGGCCTTCTCCCGCGGCAACACCCTCGCCGGTGGCCGCCCCTCCGCCTCGAAGACCGGTACCGCTCAGTTCGGCGACACCGGGCTGAACAAGGACGCCTGGATGCTCGGCGGCACGCCGCAGCTGGTCACCGCCGTGTGGATGGGCACCGCCGAGAACACCTCCGCGATCTTCGACGCGGGCGGCGGCAGCATGTACGGTTCCGGCACCCCGGCGACCATCTGGAAGGAGACCCTCGACGCGGCCCTGGCCAACCAGGAGGTGATGTACTTCGCGGACCCGGTCCCCGTGCAGTACGGCGGCTTCGAGAGCCCCTACCCGTACTCCGGCGGTGGCGTCCCCAACTACACCTATGCCCCGAGTCCGGGAACCAACAGCAACCCGGCGCCGACGTACAGCGCGCCGCCCGTCGAGCCCTCCGAGCCCCAGCGCGCCCCGGAGCCCGCCCCGGAGCCCTCCCCGGTTCCGGAACCCGCGCCCGCGCCCGCCCCCGAGCCGGTGCCGGCTCCGGCCCCGGCGCCGAACCCCATCGAGGACGGCCTCGAGCAGTTGCTGGGCAACCTCTAGCGCCTCGATGAGCACCCCCGTCTCCCGCCTCCTCGACAGCGGTCACCCCGCCCTGCGGGTGTCGCCGGGCCGCACCGAGCCCCTGGCCCGGGGAGTCATCGACTTCCTCGGCGGCCCGGTCGGCAGGTACGCCGCAATCGGCCGTTCCCGGTGGTGGACTCCTCTACGGGTGCTCATATCCGTCGCGCTCGTGTTCCTCTCCTTCGCGTACGCGCAGAAGGCCGCGTGCCTCGGTGGAACGGTGGGCGAGGACGGAACCGTCGGCCTCAACTGGGCGGGAAACCGCCAGTACGCCGCGGCCTGTTACAACGACATTCTCCCGCTCTACGCCGGCCGCGGACTGAACGCCGGGGGATTCCCCTACGCGTTCTCCTGGCAGGAGGGCGATCTCACCCGCTACATGGAGTACCCCGTGCTGGCGGGTCTGTTCCAGGGTGGGGTCGGCTGGCTCGCGCGTCACACCTACGGGCTTATCGACGCCCTGCCCGGCGCCATCCCCGAAGCAAGCTGGTACTTCACCCTGACGGCCCTGATCATCTCGGGCCTCTGGATCCTCACCATCCGCATGCTGGTCTCGCTGGCCGGAAACCGAGTCTGGGATGTCGTGCTCGTGGCCGCCAGCCCGTTGCTCATCGTGCACGGCTTCACCAACTGGGACCTGCCGTCCGTCACCTTCGTCGTGGCGGCGCTGCTGCTGGTGGCCCGGAAACGACCCGCCTGGGCCGGCGTGATGGTCGGCCTGGGCATGTCCTTCAAGCTGTGGCCGCTGTATATCCTCGGGGCCTACTTTGTCCTCGCCGCCCGGTCGCGGAGGTGGGCGCCGTTCCTGACGATGTGCGCCACGGCGATCGTCAGCTGGCTGGCGGCCAACCTGCCGGTGATGATCACCTACCCGGACGCCTGGCGGGAATTTTTCCGGCTGAACTCCGAACGGAGCTGGGAGTGGACCACGGTCTACGCCCTGGTCTCCCGGATGACGGGCTGGCCGGGATTTGATGCACCGGGAGGGGAACCCGTCATCCTCAACGCGGTGAGCCTCCTGCTCTTCGTCGGCCTGTGCGCGGGCATCGCGTGGTTCGGGCTGATCGTGGAGCGCCGCCCCCGCGTCGCCGAGCTGGTCACGCTGATCGTGGTGGCCTTCCTGCTCGTCAACAAGGTGTGGTCCCCGCAGTACTCGCTGTGGCTGCTCGTCCCGGCCGTCCTCGCGCTGCCGAACTGGCGGCTGATCTTCACCTGGGGTGTCGTGGACATGATGCTGTGGCCGGTGCTCATGTGGCACATGATGGGCACCGAAAATAAGGGAGCGCCCGACTGGCTGCTCAACGTTTTTGTCCTGGGTCGCGACGGCCTCATTATCGCCATCGCCGTGCTGGTCCTCCGGCAGATGCTGGGAAGGAGCGTCGATAAGGTGCGTCTGGCGCACGCCGGTGAGGACCCGCTGGCCGGGAGCTTCGGCCAGCACGATCACGTAGAAAGTGCGGTCTGACATGCTCATCACCATTCTTGGGATCATCTCCATCGCCGTCGGGCTCGGATCCTTCGCCCAGTCCTACCTCGCGGTGATGAAGGGGCGTCCGGCGAAGATCGCCTGGGCGTGGGGGATCGTCGGGGTCCTGTGCCTGACGCTGATCCCGGTCGTGCTGGCCGTGTTCTTCGCCGCCCCCATGTCGCGCTGAGGCGGGCGGTATTTCGCCTGGACAATTCCGTGCGGTACGCTGGTCGGGTTGCTTGACGCAACGACCCTCCTGCCACGTCCGCAAAGGTGACGTGGCCGAAAATTTACTAGACCATAGGAGGTGATGAGGTCCGTGCGTCACTACGAAACCATGATCATCCTGCATCCCACTCAGGATGAGCGCACTGTTGCCCCGTCCCTGGACAAGTACCTGGACATCATCCGCAAGGATGGCGGCACCGTCGACAAGGTTGATGTGTGGGGTAAGCGTCGTCTTGCCTACCCGATCAACAAGCAGGAAGAGGGCATCTACATCGTCCTCGATCTGCACTGCGAGTCCGAGTCCGTCAAGGAACTCGACCGCGTGCTCAATCTCAGTGAGACTGTGCTCCGCACCAAGGTGCTGCGCAACGACAAGTAGGAACGATCACGGACGGGGTTCCTGCCTGGTAAAAAGGGCAGCAAAAGGAAACTCGTCCGGCTCGCGTCAGAAGTCGAACGCATCAATCGCACATCAGTCAGGAAGGCAGTAACACCATGGCACAGGGAGATACCCCGATCACCGTCGTCGGAAACGTCGTCGCTGACCCGGAACTTCGATTCATCCCGTCCGGTGCGGCAGTGGCAAACTTCCGCATCGCGTCCACGCCCCGCAAGTTCAACTCACAGACGAATCAGTGGGAAGACGGCGAGGCACTGTTCCTTACCTGCAATGTGTGGCGTCAGGCTGCCGAGAACGTCGCGGAGACCATCTCCAAGGGTATGCGCGTCATCGTCACCGGCAAGCTGCGTCAGCGTTCGTACCAGACGAAGGAAGGCGAGACCCGCCAGTCCTTCGAAGTTGAGGTCGATGAGGTCGGACCGTCCCTGAAGTACGCCTCCGCACAGGTCACCCGCAATCCGCGTGAGGGCGGTAGCGGCAACTTTGGCGGAGGAAACTCCCAGGGCGGCAACTTTGGGGGCAACCAGCAGGGAGGATTCGGTGGCGGTCAGTCCGCCGGCGGATTCTCCGGTGGCCAGCAGCAGGGGCAGCAGGGTTCCCAGAACCAGCAGTCCCAGTCCAACCAGCAGCCGAACAATGACCCCTGGTCCTCCGCTCCGCCTGCCGGCGGATTCAGCGGCGGCGACGACGAGCCCCCGTTCTAAAAGTTCAGTCACCCCACACATTCACCTACTCCCGCCACGTACGGCCACACCGGCCGGCGGGGGACAATCCAACGAAAGGCAGGGATCATGAAGCTGATCCTCACCGCTGCCGTTGAGAATCTCGGCGTTCCTGGTGACATCGTCGAGGTCAAGAACGGTTATGGACGCAATTACCTGCTTCCGCGTGGACTGGCGATCACCGCCACCCGGGCAGCAGAAAAGCAGATCGACGAGATCAAGCGTGCACAGGATGCCCGCGCGGTCCGCGACGTCGAGCATGCACACGAACTTCGCCAGAAGCTCGACACCCTCGAGAACGTGACCGTCAAGGTCCGCACCTCCGAGTCCGGGAAGCTCTTCGGCTCCGTGACCACCTCCGACATCGTCGAGGCCGTTCGCGCCGCCGGCGGTCCGGTTCTGGACAAGCGGAACATCGAGCTCGCCAAGGGCCTGATCCAGAAGACCGGTAACTACCAGGTCGAGGTCAAGCTCCACCCCGAGGTTCTCGGCAAGGTCAACTTCTCGGTCGTGTCCGCCTAACACCTAGGCGCACGACGGGCCCCACCGATGTGTGGCCCCACCGACAACAGCAGGCCTCCGGCCCCCATCCCTGAACAGGGAAGGGGGCCGGAGGTTTTTTATGTGTACTTCGTCCACCGGGCTTATCGACGCTCTTTTCAACCCCTTGTGGATAAGCCCGGGGAATTTACTCCCACGTAACCTCCCTGTTCTCGGGTGGACACCGCCAGGGGCGGGTGTCTCCCCGGCTATCCGGAGAAAATCGTGACCTGCACTTATGGTTGTCCACTGATTGTTCCTCGTTGTCCACAGGGGGTAATTATAGGTGTGACCAGCGGGTATGCGGGGAGAGCCTGGGGGAGGGGGCCGAGTTGTCCACAACTTATCCACAGGGGTGCGCGGCCCGACACGCCGAGCGAGCTTGCGTTACGGGAGATATCCACAGAAGGTGGGGATAGATCAGGGTGACATCGCTGCACAAGCCCGCGGGGGAGGCGACGTTATCTGCGTGTCCGGGGGGCTGTCTACACTGTGGGAAACGTTGCGCAGTGCAACTTTTCGCTTCAACATGAAGTAAGGATGGGCCATGGCCTCCACCGACGAATCCGGTGCCAGCAACTTCGACGACGACTTCTCCGTCCCGCCCGAGCCGCTGGAGGAACCGGGTCCCCCGGAGTTCGACGACAACGGCAGATCCGGGCAGGGCAGCCGCCGCTACCAGCGCAAGCGCGACGAGCGGCCGCAGAGCTTCGACGAGTACCGCCAGCCTCCCCACGACCGGGAGGCCGAGCAGGGCGTCCTCGGCGCCATGCTGCTCAGCCCCAACACCGTCATGGAGGTGGTGGAGGAGCTGAGCCCGGAGGACTTCTACTACCCGGCTCACCACCTCATCTACAAGGCGATCCTGGATCTCTACGCCGGCGGCACGGACATCGACCCGCTGATCGTCGGCGGCCGCCTCGACCGGATGAATGAGCTCGAGCGCGCCGGCGGCGCGCCGTACCTGCACACCCTGATCTCCACGGTGCCCACGGCCGCCAACGCGCGCTACTACGCGGAGATCGTGGCGGAGAAGGCCGTCCTGCGCCGGCTCGTCGATGCCGGCACCAGGGTCGTGCAGCTGGGTTACGAGGGTACCGAGGGCGCCGAGGTGGAGTCCCTGGTCGACCGCGCCCAGCAGGAGATCTTCGCCGTAGCCAACCAGCGCTCCTCCGAGGACTACCGCCTGCTCGAGGACCTCATCAGCCCCACCGTCGACGAACTCATCGCCATCCAGCGCGACGGCGGGCTCGAGTCCGGCGTTCCCACGGGGTTCATCGAGCTGGATCAGCTGACCAACGGCCTCCACGGCGGTCAGATGGTCATCGTCGCGGCGCGCCCGGGCGTGGGCAAGTCCACCATCGCCCTGGACTTCATGCGCTCCTGCTCCATCAACAACAACAAGACCTCGGTGATCTTCTCGCTGGAGATGAGCGCGCAGGAGATCGTCCTGCGCCTGCTCTCCGCGGAGACCGAGGTCAAGCTGCAGGACATGCGCTCCGGTCGGATGCAGCACGCCGACTGGGAGAAACTCACCGACCGGCTCAGCCAGATCCAGAAGTCCCCGATCTTCATCGACGATTCCCCGAACCTCACCATGATGGAGATCCGTTCCAAGGCCCGGCGCATCAAACAGCAGCACGGGCTGGACCTCGTGGTGCTGGACTACCTGCAGCTCATGAGCTCGGGCAAGCAGGTTGAATCCCGTCAGCAGGAGGTCTCAGAGTTCTCCCGCCAGCTGAAGCTGCTGGCCAAGGAGCTCGAGGTCCCCGTAATCGCCATCTCCCAGCTCAACCGTGGACCCGAGGCTCGAACGGACAAACGCCCCCAGGTCGCGGACCTGCGTGAGTCCGGCTCGCTCGAGCAGGACGCCGACATGGTCATGCTGCTCTACC
This sequence comes from Corynebacterium doosanense CAU 212 = DSM 45436, assembly GCF_000767055.1. Taxonomy (NCBI): domain Bacteria; kingdom Bacillati; phylum Actinomycetota; class Actinomycetes; order Mycobacteriales; family Corynebacteriaceae; genus Corynebacterium; species Corynebacterium doosanense. The sequence goes on along the minus strand of NZ_CP006764.1, from coordinate 2,603,030 downwards.
GCCCGGACTCACAGGACCAGGACAATGAACGCGCCGGCGAGGCGGACGTCATCCTGGCCAAGCACCGCGGTGGTCCGATCGGCACCGTGACGCTGGCGCACCAGCTGCACTACTCCCGGTTCGTCAACATGGCGCGCAGCTGACTTCAGTTGATCACCTTGCCGCGCTGCTCCGGAAGGAAGAACGCGGCCGCGGCGGCCACGGCGAAGGCGGTGGCGAAGATGGAGAACAGCGCGATGGGGCCGGCCCCGGCCATGAGCAGGGGGACGATGAGCGGCGCGATGATCGAGGCCAGGCGCCCGAAGGACGCTGCCGCTCCGGTGCCCGTCGCCCGGATCGACGTGGGGTAGAGCTCCGGCCCGATGGCGTAGAGCGCTCCCCAGGCGCCGAGGTTGAAGAAGGACAGCAGACAGCCGGCGGCGATGATCTGCCACGGGGCGTTAGCGAAGCCGTAGAGCATCGCCGCACCCGCCGAGCCGGCGAGGAAACTCACCAGGGTGGCGCGCCGCCCCCAGGCCTCGATGAGCCAGGCCGCCGCGGCGTAACCCGGCAGCTGAGCCAGGGTGATGATCAGCGTGAAGGAGAACGAACGCACGAGGGTGAAGCCGTCGGCCACCAGCAGCGAGGGGATCCAGGTGAACACCCCGTAGTAGGAGAGGGAGACGCCGAACCACACGATCCACAGGGCGGCGGTGCGCCCGATGAAGGGGCGGCTGAAGATGGAGTGCGCCTCTTCGTCAGCGGTTGTGGTGGTGGCCACGCTGGCGGAGGCGTGGCGTTCTGCGTCGATACGCGCGAGTTCCCCGGGATCGGCCGCCTCCTCGAAGGAGCGGACCACGGCCTCGGCCTCGTCGGTGCGGTTCCTGCTCTCGAGGAAACGGACGGATTCGGGCATCTTCCAGCGGATGACCAGCGCGTAGAGGGCCGGGACGGCGCCGAGCGCGAGGCCCCAGCGCCAGCCGTTGTCCGACCCGGCGACCACGAAGGTGCCGATCACCGCGGCGAGCACCCACCCGACGGCCCAGAACGCCTCGAGCTGAACCACCATGCGCCCGCGGATCTTTCGGGGGGCGAACTCGGAGATGAAGGTGGAGGCGACCGGCAGCTCGGCACCCAGGCCGAGGCCGATGACCAGGCGCAGCGCGATGAGCATGGCCAGGCCGGTGGAGAGGGCGGCAGCGCCCGTCGCCAGGCCGTAGACCAGCAGCGTCAGCGCAAAGACCTGGCGGCGGCCGATGCGGTCGGCCAGCAGCCCACCCAGGGAGGCGCCGATGGCCATGCCGACGAACCCGGCGGAGGCGATCCACGACGCCTGGGTGGGCTCGAGCTGCCACTGCACCGCGAGCGCCGCGATGATGAAGGACACCAGGCCGACGTCCATGGCGTCGAGCGCCCAGCCGACGCCGGAGCCCCACAGCAGTTTCCGGTGACGGCTGGTCACCGGAAGGCGGTCGAGGCGTTCGTTGCGTGTCAGGGTAGGCACCGGGAAAGTCCCGCTTTCTCTCGTGGGAAGGTTGGAGAAAGCATAACCAAACCCGGTGCCTACGGGGGCTAAATCGCGGTGGGTGTGAACCGGCGCAGCAGCAGGGAGTTGGAGACGACAAACACCGAGCTGAAGGCCATGGCCACGCCCGCCAGTGCGGGGTTGAGCAGGCCGAACATGGCCACGGGGATGAGGACCACGTTGTAGGCGAACGCCCAGAAGAGGTTGCCCTTGATGGTGCGCAGGGTGCGTCGGGAAAGCCGGATGGCGTCGGCCGCGCTGACCAGGTTGTTGTTCATCAGCGTGATGTCGGAGGCCTCGATGGCCACGTCGGTGCCCGCTCCCATGGCCAGTCCGAGATCGGCCCTGGCCAGCGCGGCGGCGTCGTTGACCCCGTCACCGACCATGGCGACCTTCCGGCCCTCGGCCTCGAGCTTCTCGACGACAGAGACCTTGTCCTCCGGCATGACGTCCGCGAACACGTTGTCCGCGTCGATGCCGACCTCCCGGGCCACGGCGGCTGCGGCGGTGGCATTGTCACCGGTGAGCAGGTACGGGGTCAGGCCCAGCTCCCAGAGCTTGGCGACGGCCGCCGCCGACGTCTCCTTGACAGTGTCGCGCACGGTGACGACCCCGGCGGGCTCACCGTCGACCTCAACGACCACCGGGGTGGCGCCGGCTTCCTGGCCGGCGGAGAATGCGTCGGAGAGGGCTCGGGGGAGCTCCGCTCCCGGGCGGCCGACCCGGATTTCCCGGCCGGTGACATTGGCCTGGATGCCCTGGCCGGCGGTGGTGCGGAAGTCCCGCGCCTCGGGCAGGTTCTCCGGGGACACCGCGGCAACGATCGCCTTGGCGATGGGGTGTTCGGAGCCGGACTCGGCGGCGGCGGCGAGGGAGAGGATCTCCTGCTCGAGGAATCCCTCCCCGGCGACCGTCCCGGTGACCGCCATGGAACCGGACGTGACGGTGCCCGTCTTGTCCATGACCACGGTGTCGATCTGCCGGGTGGACTCCAGCACCTCGGGGCCCTTGATGAGCAGGCCGAACTGCGCACCCCGGGACGTGCCCACGAGCAGGGCGGTGGGGGTGGCCAGGCCGAGGGCACACGGGCACGCGATGATGAGCACGGCGACTGCGGCGGAGAATGCCCAGTTGACCCCGTTGCCCAGCAGCAGGTGCGTGGCCAGGGTGATCAGCGACAGGACAATCACGGTGGGCACGAAGACGGCGGAGATCCTGTCGACGAGCCGCTGGACCGGGGCCTTCTTCTGCTGGGCCTCGGACACGAGACGCCCCATCTGGGCGAGCGTCGAATCCTCTCCCACCCGGGTGACCTCGACGAGGAGGCGGCCGGAGAGATTGATGGTCGCGCCGGTCACGCTCGTGCCGGGAGTGGCCTCGACGGGGACGGACTCGCCGGTGAGCATGGATTCGTCGACCGCGGAGTTGCCCTCGCGGATGATGCCGTCCGCCGCGATCTTCTCGCCCGGGCGGACCACGATGATGTCGCCGGCCTGCAGCCGACTCACCGGGGTGAGGGTCTCGGTGCCGTCCTTGAGCACGGCGGCGTTCTTGGCGCCCAGATCCAGCAGCGAGCGCAGGGCCTCGGACGATGCACCCTTGGCACGGACCTCGAACCAGCGGCCGAGGAGGAGGAACGTGATCACCACCGCCACGGACTCGAGGTAGATCTCGTCCATGTCGCCGTCCGACGGCAGGAGGGACATCTCCATGGTCATTCCCGGCATGCCGGCGTTGCCCAGGAACAGTGCCCACAGGCTCCAGAGGTAGGCGGCGGTGGTGCCCAGGGAGACGAGGGTGTCCATCGTCGTGGAGCCGTGACGAAGGTTGGTCCAGGTGGCCCGGTGGAAGGGGGCGCCGCCTACGACGTAGATGAGGGTGGTCATGGCGAGCACGGCCCACTGCCAGTTCATGAACTGCAGCGCCGGGATCATGGAGACGGCCACGGTGGGAACGGCGAGGATCGCGGAGAGGACCAACCGGTGCAGCAAGTCCTTCGCCTCGAGCTGGCGGGCCTGTTCGTGCCGGTCGACGGGCTCCTCCTGCCCGCCCGACTGTTTCTCGGTGTCGTCGGACGCGGCCGCCGCGGTGAAGGCGTCGTATCCGGCGCCGCGGACGATCTCGATGAGCTGGTCCGGGTCGGTCTTCGACGGGTCGTAGTTGACCGAGGCCGACTCCGTGGCGTAGTTCACGGTGGCGTCGACACCGTCGGCCTTGTTGAGCTTGCGTTCGATCCGGGAGGAACAGGAGGTACAGGTCATCCCGGTGATGCCGAGGTCGAGCTGCGTGAGCGCGGTGGCGTCAGGGGCACCGGAGGCGGTGTTGGTGGGGGACGTGGTCATGGGAGGAGATCACACCTTTCTTGATACGACCCCACCATATACCCTCTGGGGGTATAAGTTCAAGGCTTGGGCAGCAAAAAGGCGAGGGCCGGGAGCCCTCGCCACAAGTCTGCTGTGGTGAATCTATGAGGTGACGGAGTAGCCGGCTTCCTCGACGGCGGCGCGCACCTGGTCGTCGTCAAAGCCCTCGCCGGTGACGGTCACGGCGCCGGTCTCGTGCGAGGCGGTGACATCGGTGACGCCGGAGATCTCGCCGACCTCCTCCTTCACGGAGGCCTCGCAGTGTCCGCAGGTCATTCCCTCGACGGTGTAGTTGCTGGTGTTGGCCATGATGATGCTCCTTCGCGATAGGGGGTGAACGGGTTCCGATGCCCAGGATATACCCCCATGGGGTAACTGGCAACGATTCCGGCCACCGCCCCCGGAATACTCGCGGCGTCGGTAGGGTTGGACAGAGACGAAGCACAGAACCAAAAACTTAGGAGTGAACAGACCATGGCTACCATCACCGTGACCGAGCAGAACTTTGAAGAGACCGTGTCCGCCGACGGCATCACCATCGTCGACGCGTGGGCCGAGTGGTGCGGACCCTGCAAGCAGTTCGCCCCCACCTTCGAGAAGGCCTCGGACAACCACGAGGACGTCACCTTCGCCAAGCTGGACACCGAGGCCAACGAGCAGCTCGCCTCCGCCCTGCAGATCCAGGCCATCCCCACCCTGATGGTCTTCCGCGACGGCATCCTGGTCTACCGCGAGGCCGGCGCGCTGCCTCCTGCCGCGTTCGAGGATCTCATCGGCCAGGTCAAGGGCCTGGACATGGACGACGTGCGCAAGCAGGTTGAAGAGCAGAACCAGGCCGCCGGCAACCAGGGTGAGACCGAGTAACTCCCCGGCCCGATCCGTGCCGATGCCCGGCGTGACCCCCGTACCGGGGTCGCGCCGGGCATCATCGCTTTCCCGGCGTGCCCGGCACTGCACGGGGAATGCCCGTAAACTCGGGTCGACAAAACCGCAGCAACCAATCATCATCGGATCCCTCGGCGCTCCCGTGCCCCGTGGGGCCGACCGGAAGGGTGGAGACCATCATGGCTAATCCGTTCAGCAAGGGCTGGAAGTACCTCATGGCTTCCGCCGACCAGAAGATCGACAACAACGCCGACCCCAAGGTGCAGATCCAGCAGGCCGCCGAGGCCGCGAAGAAGCAGCACCGGGACATCACCCAGCAGGCGGCGTCGATCATCGGCAACAAGAAGCAGCTGGAGCTGCAGATGGACCGCCTCCTCAAGTCCCAGGCCGAGTACCAGCAGAAGGCGCGCACGGCCCTGCAGGTCGCGGACCAGGCGCAGGCGGAAGGGGACTCCGAGCGGGCAAGCCAGTACATGAACACCGCGGAGGTCATCGCCTCCCAGCTCGTCGCCGTGGAGTCCGAGCTGGAGAACACCAAGCAGATGCACGCGCAGGCCAGCCAGGCGGCCGAGCAGGCCCAGGAGCAGCAGCGCCAGTCCGAGGCACGCCTGACGCAGCAGCTCGGCGAGGTGGATGAGCTGATGAACCAGGCCGATCAGGCCGACATGCAGCAGAAGACCACCCAGGCGATGGACACCATCAACCAGTTCGGCGGCGACGACAGCGTTCCCACCCTCGACGGGGTGCGCGACAAGATCGAGCGCCGCTACGCCGACGCGCTCGGCGCCCAGGAACTCACGCAGAGCACCGTGCAGGAGCGCATGGTGGAGATCTCCTCCGCAGGCTCCGACGTCGCGGCGACGAGCAAGCTCGATGAGATCCGCGCGTCCATGAAGGCGGACTCGGACAAGGCCATCACGGAGAAGGCCACCACCTCCGAGGATGTCCTCGACGAGAAGTAGCTTCCCGCGCCACAGGAGGGGCCGTGACCGGTGAGGTCACGGCCCCTTCCGGCTTCTCGACGTCAGTTCAGGCGTCGAACGCTGATGAGCACACCCCGGATGCCGGAGTGGAAGCCGTCGCGCAGGCTCACCCGCTGGCTCTCACTGAGCGTGTACTCGTGGAGGGTCTCACAGGCGAACTGCAGCAGCGGGCGGTCGATCTCCGGGGGCAGGCCGCCGCCCGAGAGCTGGTGGGCGGAGTCGCGTTGCTCCACGGTGGCGGCGTTCTCGAACCACCAGGTGGCGTACTGCTGGCCGACGTCGAAAGGCGTCTGGAACCCGGCAGAGGACCAGACCTCTTCCGGCAGGGGCACGTACCGGGAACGCAGCTTGCGCCGCGAGGCCATCATCGACGGCTTCGGGGCTGATGGGGTCCGTCCACCGGCGGGTGCGTCCTTGGCGGGTTTTCCCTGGTCCTGCGGGTGCTTGGCCATGGCGCTGGTCACCTCGCTGGTGGCCTCGCTGGCCGCCTCCGTGGACCGTTCCGACTGCTCGGAGTCCGCGCCGGGCTCCGCGTCGTCCCCCGTGGGGGTGAGCGGGGCGTAGGGCCGCTCGGCCGGGCGGGGCGCCTGGCTCTCCGCCGGGTTCTGGAGGGGGCGGCCGCCGGGCACGGGGGTCATGCCGCCCTGCTCGTCGGGCACCCCGTCGGCGATGGGCCGTTCGCGGATGGACGGAGGAAGCGGCCCTTCCAGCACCTGGAGCTGCATCGCGTCGGCGAAGTCCTCGCGCGGGTCGAGGATCGTGGTCGTGTCGCAGGAGTGGCGCAGCGCGGCGGACATGGAGTCCCAGCCGAAGCCGTAGAGGTGCACCCGCACCCCGTTATCCGAGGCCTCCTGCACGCCGGGGATCATGTCGGCGTCGCCGGAGACGAGGACAAAGTCGGACACCTCCCGGCGATGCCCGGCCACCACCATGTCCGCGACCAGGCGGGTGTCCACGCCCTTCTGCGTCCGCCGGTCCCCCCATTCGATGAGCTGGCCGGTGCGTAGCTGGACCCCGTCGCAGGAGCGCAGCGAACGTTGGTAGCGGTGCGGGCCCGAGTCGGGGATGCCGTCGTACCAGAACTGGCGATGGATCGGCTGGCCGAGCTGATCCTTGATCATGTTGCCGAGGATGGCCACGACCTCGGGCAGGTCAATCTCTAATTGTGAGCGTGCCCCGGTCTCCCACGAGTTGTAGAAACTCGCGAGGAGGTAGGACGTATCGACGTAAACAATCGTGCGTTCAAGCATGGCTCCTGTATCCCGTATCTGTTTGATTCTAAGTTGATTTCTTCACCCGCAAGCATGCCTGAAAACACGTCCCACGTCACTGTTTGCAGGTAGTCGGCACGGGATAATCACCGACGGGCGGTTGCGCTGCCGAACGGGTAGGTTCGTTACTCAACTAACTAACCGATCCGGGCAGGCCAACGCATGAACAACGAGCAGGAACCCCTCTACCGGCAGATCGCCACCCTCATCGAGGACATGCTCGTCGACGGCACACTCCTCGAGGGCGACCGCGCCCCGTCAACCAACGAGCTCGCCGCCTTCCACGCGGTGAACCCGGCCACGGCAAGACGCGGACTCGGACTGCTCGTCGACGGCGGCGTCCTCCACCGCCGACGCGGAGTGGGCATGTTCGTCTCGCCCGGGGCACTGGAGCTGGTCCGGCACCGTAGGAGGGGAGTCTTCGCCTCCGGGTTGGTGGCACCGCTTATCGACGAAGCCCTGCGCCTCAACGTCGGGCGCGCCGAGCTCCATGACCTGGTGGACCGGGTGGCGGAGAGCCGCGGAATGTACCGGTGACCGCCGAGCGAACTTTTGGTGAGACCTACGTGAAATCCGGGCCAACAAGAACACCCGAAAACATGCATTGTGGTGGGAGTTTGTGTTTTGTCGGGGTGGTGGGTAACTTAGTTTAGGTCAGCGAGACCGACAGCGCCCCACCGGGACAGAGAACGACAGTCCCCGGATGTGCGGCGAGAGGAAAACACCCGCTGGTGACATCGCCGGACCATTGATGGTTGTCGGTGATGTGGAAGAAAAATCTTTGGTCGGCAGTGCGATCATCGCCGTGTGCGGTGTGAGTGTGGTGACCGGTGTTGTGTGAGAACTCGATAGTGTGCCAATGTACTTTATTTGTTTTTTCTTACCACGGCACCGCTTCCGTTGTGCGGGGTGGTGTGGGGTGGGTGCATGGCGTGTGGTTGACCATGAATGTTCGTGTGGTTGCCCCACCGACTGATGTTGTCCCTTCTGTCACGGGGTTTGGTTGGTGGTTGGTGATACATGGATGGTTGATCATGTTCTGTGATGCGCCTACCACTCTCGGGCTTTTGGCCCGGGGTGTGGTGTAGCGGTTCGTGTGGGGGTTTGTCTCGTCGATTCATCCCTGCGTGGATTGTGGGCGTGGATCATGTTTGGTGGTTCATGTTTTGTTTTTTGTTTTATTTTGTCAGTTGTTTGGACTCTTTGATGCGTCTGAATGTTTCTGCATTCTTTTGTGGAGAGTTTGATCCTGGCTCAGGATGAACGCTGGCGGCGTGCTTAACACATGCAAGTCGAACGATGATGCCCAGCTTGCTGGGTGGATTAGTGGCGAACGGGTGAGTAACACGTGGGTGATCTGCCTCGTACTTCGGGATAAGCCTGGGAAACTGGGTCTAATACCGGATAGGACTGCATCGTAAGGGTGTGGTGGAAAGTTTTTTCGGTACGAGATGAGCCTGCGGCCTATCAGCTTGTTGGTGGGGTAATGGCCTACCAAGGCGTCGACGGGTATCCGGCCTGAGAGGGTGTACGGACACATTGGGACTGAGATACGGCCCAGACTCCTACGGGAGGCAGCAGTGGGGAATATTGCACAATGGGCGAAAGCCTGATGCAGCGACGCCGCGTGGGGGATGACGGCCTTCGGGTTGTAAACTCCTTTCGTCAGGGACGAAGCCCTTCGGGGTGACGGTACCTGGATAAGAAGCACCGGCTAACTACGTGCCAGCAGCCGCGGTAATACGTAGGGTGCGAGCGTTGTCCGGAATTACTGGGCGTAAAGAGCTCGTAGGTGGTTTGTCGCGTCGTCTGTGAAATTCCGGGGCTCAACTCCGGATGGGCAGGCGATACGGGCATAACTTGAGTGCTGTAGGGGAGACTGGAATTCCTGGTGTAGCGGTGAAATGCGCAGATATCAGGAGGAACACCGATGGCGAAGGCAGGTCTCTGGGCAGTTACTGACGCTGAGGAGCGAAAGCATGGGTAGCGAACAGGATTAGATACCCTGGTAGTCCATGCCGTAAACGGTGGGCGCTAGGTGTAGGGGGCTTCCACGTCTTCTGTGCCGTAGCTAACGCATTAAGCGCCCCGCCTGGGGAGTACGGCCGCAAGGCTAAAACTCAAAGGAATTGACGGGGGCCCGCACAAGCGGCGGAGCATGTGGATTAATTCGATGCAACGCGAAGAACCTTACCTGGGCTTGACATACACCGGACCGGGCCAGAGATGGCCTTTCCCTTTGTGGTCGGTGTACAGGTGGTGCATGGTTGTCGTCAGCTCGTGTCGTGAGATGTTGGGTTAAGTCCCGCAACGAGCGCAACCCTTGTCTTATGTTGCCAGCACGTGATGGTGGGGACTCATGAGAGACTGCCGGGGTTAACTCGGAGGAAGGTGGGGATGACGTCAAATCATCATGCCCCTTATGTCCAGGGCTTCACACATGCTACAATGGTCGGTACAACAGGTTGCGATGCAGTGATGTTCAGCTAATCCTTAAAGCCGGCCTTAGTTCGGATTGGGGTCTGCAACTCGACCCCATGAAGTCGGAGTCGCTAGTAATCGTAGATCAGCAACGCTGCGGTGAATACGTTCCCGGGCCTTGTACACACCGCCCGTCACGTCATGAAAGTTGGTAACACCCGAAGCCCATGGCCCAACCAGTTTACTGGGGGGAGTGGTCGAAGGTGGGATCGGCGATTGGGACGAAGTCGTAACAAGGTAGCCGTACCGGAAGGTGCGGCTGGATCACCTCCTTTCTAAGGAGATTTTTGAGATAGTGTTTTTCCCCATGGGTCGGGTAGTTTCCCGGCTGGTGTGGGGTGTGGTTGAGGTTGCCGAGTGTGCACCTGCCACAGGTTTTATCTGGCAGTGGAAGCTTCACGAACGGTTCTGACCGTGTGTGGTGCGCCTGCCCCGGTGGTGTGAGGAAACAAGTAGTTTGAACGGTGCGTTGGCATGCTGTTGGGTGTCTGGGACAACACGTTTTGTGTTCCCGTGGACCGTGCCGTCGGTTGCTGCTCTGTGGAGCGATCCTCCTTGGTGGGGTGGTGGCTTGGTGGTGGGGTGTGTTGTGTGAGAACTGTATAGTGGACGCGAGCATTTCATTGATTGGCATCTGCCACCTGTGTGTGGTGGGTGTGGTTGGTGTGTGTTTTTTTCTGTTCTTTTTGTGTGATTTTTTGTGTGTGTTGCCCGAACAGTTTTTGTGTTTGTTCGTTAAGGGCGCATGGTGGATGCCTTGGCATGCTGAGCCGATGAAGGACGTGTGAGGCTGCGTTATGCCTCGGGGAGTTGCCAACTGAGCGTTGATCCGAGGATGTCCGAATGGGGAAACCCGGCACCTGTTATGGGGTGTCACCGTTCCATGAATTCATAGTGGTTCGGGGGTTACGCGGGGAAGTGAAACATCTCAGTACCCGTAGGAAGAGAAAATAATAATGATTCCGCTAGTAGCGGCGAGCGAACGTGGATCAGGCTAAACCGCGTGTGTGTGATTACCTGGGTAGGGGTTGCATGCGTGGTGTTGTGGGGAGCATTGTTCACCGGTTACCCGACGGTGTGCCCTTTTTTTTGCGCGTGGTTAGTGGAAATGGTCTGGGATGGCCTACGGAACAGGGTGAGAGTCCCGTACATGAAGGCCAGGTGTGGGGGGTTGGTGTTTACCCGAGTAGCAGCGGGCTCGTGGAATCTGCTGTGAATCTGCCGGGACCACCCGGTAAGCCTAAATACTCAGTGTGACCGATAGCGGATTAGTACCGTGAGGGAATGGTGAAAAGTACCCCGGGAGGGGAGTGAAATAGTTCCTGAAACCATGTGCTTGCAATCCGTCAGAGCACCTCTTGTGTGTGATGGCGTGCCTTTTGAAGAATGAGCCTGCGAGTCAGCGGCATGTCGCGAGGTTAACCCGTTGTGGGGTAGTCGTAGCGAAAGCGAATACTAACTAGTGTGTTTGAGTGGCATGTCCTGGACCCGAAGCGGAGTGATCTACCCATGGCCAGTGTGAAGCAGCTGTAAGAGGTTGTGGAGGCGCGAACCCACTTAGGTTGAAAACTGAGGGGATGAGTTGTGGGTAGGGGTGAAAGGCCAATCAAACTCCGTGATAGCTGGTTCTCCCCGAAATGCATTTAGGTGCAGCGTCGTATGAGCTTGCCGGAGGTAGAGCTACTGGTTGATTGAGCGGGACTACCATCTTAGCAATGTCAGCCAAACTCCGAATGCCGGTGTAAGTGTTGTACGGCAGTGAGACTGTGGGGGATAAGCTTCATGGTCGAGAGGGAAACAGCCCAGATCGCCGGCTAAGGCCCCTAAGGGTGTACTAAGTGGAAAAGGATGTGTGATCGCGAAGACAGCCAGGAGGTTGGCTTAGAAGCAGCCACCCTTGAAAGAGTGCGTAATAGCTCACTGGTCGAGTGGTTGTGCGCCGACAATGTAGTGGGGCTCAAGTACACCGCCGAAGCCGCGGCATCACACCAAAGGTGTGATGGGTAGGGGAGCGTCGTGCATGGGGTGAAGCCTGACCGTGAGGGCGGGTGGACTGTGTGCGAGTGAGAATGCAGGCATGAGTAACGAGTGTAAGGTGAGAATCCTTACCGCCGGATGACTAAGGGTTCCTGGGTCAAGTTCGTCTTCCCAGGGTGAGTCGGGGCCTAAGGCGAGGCCGACAGGCGTAGTCGATGGATAACGGGTTGATATTCCCGTACCCGTATGTGTGCGACCATGGTGAATCGGGGATACTAACCACCCATAATCACCGCCAAGCCCCGCCTTCGGGTGGGGCAGGTGGTGTGCGTGCGTGGGGCCTGATCCGGTAGTAGCCAAGTGATGGGGTGACGCAGGAGGGTAGCCGAGCCACTTAGTGGATTGTGGTGCAAGCGTGCAGGCCGGTGTGTAGGTAAATCCGCACACCATCAAGGCTGAGGCGTGATGCGTAGGACCTCATGGTCTGATGTTGGTGATCCCGTGCTGTCGAGAAAAGCCTCTAGCGATGTGCATGTATGGCCCGTACCCGAAACCGACACAGGTAGTCAGGTAGAGAATACTAAGGCGGTCGGGTGAACTGTGGTTAAGGAACTCGGCAAAATGACCCCGTAACTTCGGGAGAAGGGGTGCCATTGCTGGTGACAGTCTTGACGGCTGGTAGCTGGTGGTGGTCGCAGAGAATAGAGGGAAGCGACTGTTTATCAAAAACACAGGTCCGTGCGAAAACGTTGAAGTTGATGTATACGGACTGACGCCTGCCCGGTGCTGGAAGGTTAAGAGGACCGGTTAGGACACCCTTGTGGTGTTCGAAGCTGAGAATTTAAGCCCCAGTAAACGGCGGTGGTAACTATAACCATCCTAAGGTAGCGAAATTCCTTGTCGGGTAAGTTCCGACCTGCACGAATGGCGTAACGACTTCCCTGCTGTCTCAACCACAGGCCCGGTGAAATTGCAGTACGAGTAAAGATGCTCGTTTCGCGCGGCAGGACGAAAAGACCCCGGGACCTTCACTATAGCTTGGTATTGGTGTTCGGTTCGGTTTGTGTAGGATAGGTGGGAGACTTAGAGATCATCACGCCAGTGGTGGTGGAGTCGTTGTTGAAATACCACTCTGATCGGATTGGATACCTGAACCTTGGCCCATGATCTGGGTTGGGGACAGTGCCTGGTGGGTAGTTTAACTGGGGCGGTTGCCTCCCAAAATGTAACGGAGGCGCCCAAAGGTTCCCTCAGCCTGGTTGGCAATCAGGTGTTGAGTGTAAGTGCACAAGGGAGCTTGACTGCGAGACGTACAGGTCGAGCAGGGACGAAAGTCGGGACTAGTGATCCGGCACCTACTAGTGGATGTGGTGTCGCTCAACGGATAAAAGGTACCCCGGGGATAACAGGCTGATCTTCCCCAAGAGTCCATATCGACGGGATGGTTTGGCACCTCGATGTCGGCTCGTCGCATCCTGGGGCTGGAGTAGGTCCCAAGGGTTGGGCTGTTCGCCCATTAAAGCGGCACGCGAGCTGGGTTCAGAACGTCGTGAGACAGTTCGGTCTCTATCCGCCGCGCGCGTGGAAACTTGAAGAAGGCTGTCCCTAGTACGAGAGGACCGGGACGGACGTACCTCTAGTGTGCCAGTTGTTCCGCCAGGGGCATTGCTGGTTGGCTACGTACGGAAGGGATAACCGCTGAAAGCATCTAAGCGGGAAGCCTGTTCTGAGATGAGGTTTCTTTTGAGGTCCCCTATAGATGATGGGGTTGATAGGCCAGATCTGGACGTGGGGTAACCCATGGAGGTGACTGGTACTAATGCACCGACTTCAAACACAACAAACGATTATGCCCACCACGTGGTGGTGGGTGGTTCTGCTGCACGCACTGAGATTCCCAAGTAAATGGGAACAGAAAAAACTTATATGCTCGCGTTCATTATGCAGTGTCTGACACGACACACGTGTGGTTCATGGTGACCACCCCCTTTGGGGTGGTGTCCTGAATGTGTGTCGGTGGTTGATAGCGGCAGGGAAACGCCCGGTCCCGTTCCGAACCCGGAAGCTAAGCCTGCCCGCGCTGATGGTACTGCACCCGGGAGGGTGTGGGAGAGTAAGTTGCCGCCGACCTAAAACAACAACAACTACATAAAAGTGTGAGGGCCTGTGGGCCACCCCAGAGAGGATGAGAATCTTCGGGGGTGGGCCACAGGCCCTTTACCCATGCCCAAATGCCGTTGCGCCTCAGAGGCGAAACGTCCGGAAGTCGTGGGTGAAGGGGTCCCGGAAGCTGAGCTGCGTGGCGCTCAGGCGTAGCGGCCTGTGGAAGTCCTCCTGCGCTGCGGGCAGGGGAGCGGGATAGGCGTTGTCGCCGAGGATGGGCGCCCCGGCGAGGTGCATGTGCAGGCGGAGCTGGTGGGTCTTCCCGGTCTGCGGGCTCAGCACGTACCGCGCGAGCGGTGGCTGGCTGCCGTGGTGGGATTCGAGGAGACGGTGTTCGTCGTCGCTAAGCGGGACAACATCGGCGAGGGTGGTCACCGCATTGACCTCGCCGGGGACAATGCGCGCCTGGAACTCCCCGGGGGTCTTTTCGATCCGGTTCTCCCACACTGTCGGGCAGACGCTGGCCAGCTCCGGTCGGTGGGGCGCGATGGCGTGATAGGTCTTCTGCACCTCCCGGTTGGCGAAGAGCGTCTGGTAGGCGCCGCGGTCGGCTGGGTTCTTGACAAAGAAGAGGACTCCCGACGTCAGCCTGTCCAGTCGATGGGCGGGGGAGAGATCATTGTTTCCGGTCTCTCGCCGCAACCGCACGGTGGCGGTTTCCGTGATGTGCTGCCCGCGGGGCATGGTGGCCAGGAAGGGGGGTTTGTTGACCACGAGCAGCCGATCGTCCTCGTGAAGAATGGCGATGTCGAACGGGACCTTCTTTTCCGGAGCGGGTCGGCGGTAGAACCAGACGTCCTGGTGTTCCGCGAGAGCGGTGTCCGGATCGAGCGGGTTGCCCTGCGGGTCAACGACCTCGTGGTCAGCGAACCTTTGCGCGAGGGCCGAACCATCGTCCTGGGGGTGGCGGTGCCGCTGCGATTCGATCACCGCGGTGAGAAAATCCCGGGCGGTGATGCCCGTGTGGCCCTCGGGAACCCTCACCCGGGTGGGGTTGAGGCCGTCCTTCACGGGCAGAGGTGGTGCACCGCGACGTCGCTGTACTATTGTTGGCCTCATGAACTTAGACGACACCCTTGCTCCGTTCCTCGCATTCTTCTCTGATGGTATCGGCGCTATCATTGCGCAGGTCGCCCGGGTCATCTTCGACCTGCTCTACCCCGCCAACTCCGGCCCCGCCGGCCCGGTGGAGATCCCGAACTAAGCTGCATTTCTTCACAGACCACCCCGTCGTCGCGGATACCGCGGCAGCGGGGTTTTTCTGTGTGCTTGTCATAACCGGCGACCGGGGCGCGAGTACACTGGGGACCATGAGGAGGCCGCCGCGCTATTGCGCACCCTCCGCGTGCCGGAGTTCTGACCAGCACGTACCCAGCTAGGAAAGGACCGGAGAAATGGCTAAGGAAGATATCGTCGTCGTCGCCGTGGACGGCTCCGCGGCATCGAACAACGCTGTGCGTTGGGCCGCCAACACCGCAATGAAGCGGGGCCTGCCCCTGCGTCTGGCCACCAGCTACACCATGCCGCAGTATCTGTACGCCGAGGGAATGGTTCCCCCGGACGAGCTCTTCTCGGATCTCCAGTCCGAATCCATGGAGAAGATCGAGGCCGCCCGGGCGATCGCCCACGACGTCGCGCCCGAGATTCTCATCGGTCACACCGTCGCCGAGGGTTCGCCGATCGACCTCCTGCTGGAGATGAGCAGCGACGTGACCATGCTGGTTCTCGGATCGCGGGGACTCGGAGGCCTGTCGGGCATGGTGATGGGCTCGGTCTCCGCGGCCGTGGTGTCTCACGCACACTGCCCGGTCGTGGTCGTCCGGGAGAACAACAACGTCACGGAAGCCACGAAGTACGGCCCGGTCGTGGTCGGCGTGGACGGTTCCGACGTCTCCCAGCAGGCGACGGAGGTGGCCTTCGAGGAGGCTTCCGCCCGTGGCGCGGACCTCGTGGCGGTGCACACCTGGATGGACATGCAGGCGCAGTCCTCGCTCGCTGGCCTGTCCGCCGCCCAGACCCAGTGGGAGGAGATCGAACAGCAGCAGGCAGACCTGCTCAGCGAGCGGCTGGAGCCGCTGATGGAGCAGTATCCCGACGTGTCGGTGAAGAAGGTCATCACCCGCGATCGCCCGGTCCGCGCCCTGGCGGAGCAGGCGGAGGGCGCACAGCTTCTGGTCACCGGTTCGCACGGACGTGGCGGCTTCCGCGGCATGCTCATTGGCTCGACCTCCCGTGCGCTGCTGCAGTCCGCGCCCTGCCCGATGATGGTGGTCCGACCGGACAGCCGATAGACTACCCCCGCACGTCACCCCCGTCCGGAAAGATAATATCAATAGACCTTCGGGCAGGGCAGGTATGGCGCGGGATTTGTGGACGTGACACGAAGCGGTAACAGTTTCTTATGGTTGCGGCCAGGGCAGTTGGCGCAGCGGCCGAAGTTTCGCCACAATGGTGCCCGTCTCAAGCATGCGGGGACGGTATTGACGTTCTAGGCTGCATGCCCAAAACAAAACAAAAGGAGAATCATCATGGCTGTTGGACTCGGTGGCATCATCGGTTGGCTCGTTCTCGGCGGCCTCGCCGGCTGGATCGCTTCGATGATCAAGGGCAAGAACGCTCAGATGGGCATTGTCGCCAACGTCGTCGTCGGTATCGTCGGCGCCCTTATCGGTGGCTTCCTGCTCGGCCTCTTCATGGAGGGCCAGGCTGGTCTCTTCATCAGCTTCATCACCGCTATCGTGGGTGCGGTTATCCTGCTCTCCATCATCAACATGGTGCGCAAGTAACCACAAGCTCCAGTGAAAGGCCCCGGCGACATCGCCGGGGCCTTTTCCTGACCCCCGGAGTGGTTGCAAACGTACCGGTTTGTCTATATTGGGGAGACGAACGATCCACTGAACGTCAACGAGGAAAGGCAGGGCAGCGACGTGGCAACAGAAACCGCGAAGAAGAAGACCACCAGCCGACGCCGCAACCGGCCGAGCCCCCGGCAGCGCCTGCTCACCTCGGCGACGCACCTGTTCGCCACGGAAGGCATCCGGGTCATCGGCATCGACCGGATCCTCCGCGAGGCCGACGTGGCCAAGGCGTCGCTGTACTCGCTGTTCGGTTCCAAGGACAACCTCGTGGTCGCCTACATCGAGCAGCTCGACGACCAGGCCCGCCAGCAGTGGGCTGAACGCACCGCCGACCTGCAGGACCCGCAGGAGAAGATCCTGGCGTTCTTTGACCAGGTCGTGGAGGAGGAGCCGGAGAAGAACTACCGCGGTTCCTACTTCCTCAATGCGGCCAACGAATACCCGAAACCCGAGACCGAGTCGGAACAGCGCATCGTGGATGCCTGTCTCGCACACCGGCGCTGGATGCACTCGACGATGACGGAGCTGCTCAACGAAAAGAACAGCTACCCGTCGGCGACCCAGGCCAACCAGCTGCTCATCTTCCTCGACGGTGGCCAGGCGGGCGCCAGGCTCGTGCAGGATCCCGCCCCGCTCTACACGGCACGGGACCTGGCCCGGCAGATGCTCAACGAGCCGCCCGCCGACTTCTCCATCTAGGATTCCCCGGACTTCCTGCTCTCCCGCTTCGCCTTCGAGTCCCGGGCCCGGAGCGCGGCCTGGACTCGGTTGCGCTGCCGGCGCAGCTCCTTCTCCTCGGCCTTCCTGGCCGCCTTCTCCTGCGCCTCGCGGGCGTCTCGCTCCTTAAGCTCGGCGCGGGCGCTGGCGCGCGTGGTGCCGCGGCTCTTCGCTGAGGCGACATAGGACCTGTCCTCGGCCCGCCGGGAACGACGTGCGCGACGGGCGTCGATAAGCTCCTGCCGGCCCGCGTGGCGGAGCTCCCGGTGCTCCTCACCCTCCGGCCAGCGGCGGCGGATGACGACGTTGAGCACGATCGTCTGCAGGGCGGTCCAGAGGTTACCGGTGACCCAGTAGAGAACGAGGGCGAAGGGCAGGGGGCCGTGTGTGCCCAGCCAGAAGATGAAGAACGGCATGATCACCGTGAGGGCAACCATGATGCGGAAGACGACCCGCATCGGGGTGGAGGACCAGTCCATGTAGCGGTAATTGAAGTAGTTGCTGACGATGAGGTTGGCCGTGGTGAAGAAGATCGCCACGAGGACGAGGGGGAAGATGACGTTCCACGTGTCGGTGGAGTTCGTGCCCAGCGCGGCGAGGCGCTCCTCGCTCATGGCGAGGTAGGCGGGCAGGGGGACGTCGAAAAGCCGGGCCTGCTCGAAGGACGCGACGTCCTCGCCGGTGAGCACGCCGACGCCGCCGGAGGAATTGCCGTGCGCGCCGAGGAGCTCCGGGCGGGAGATCCACAGGAGGAGCCGGTAGAGACCCAGGACGACCGGGATCTGGATGAGCGGGGGAATGCAGCCGACGGCGGGGCGGAAGCCGTAACGCTCGTGGAGCTCCTTCGTGGCATCACGCAGCGCGATGACATCCTCCGGTTTCGCGGAACTGCCGTAGCGGCGCTCCAGCTCGGCTTTCTCCGGACGCATGAGCACCGAGCGGTGGCTCGAGCGTTTCTGCATCCACGCGAAGGGGAAGAGCAGTCCACGCACGGTGACCACCAGCAGAATCACCGAGATGATCCACGCCGCGGAGGCGTCCATGGTGAACACCTCGGTGAGCAGAAGATGCCATGCCTTGAGGACAACGGACACCGGGTACGCGAACAGCTCCAACATGCGGATCATCCTACGTCTCAGGCCGGGCTTGTCGAACGCTAACCTGGGCGGGAGCAACGACACGGAATATGAGGAGGGCGGGCATGGCTGCTGACGTCCGTCGCCCCGCCGCGGGGCAGGTCACCGGCGAGCTGCTGGTGACCGTCGGGGTCCTGCTGCTGCTGTTCGCCTTCTACGAGGCGTTCTGGACCAACCTCCAGTCCGGCCGGCTGCAGGACGAGGCGGATTCCGGGCGGGAGTCCGCGTGGCAGAACCCCCGCACCTCTCACACGCCCGAGTTGGGCGACGCCTTCGCCCGCCTGTACGTGCCCACCTACGGCGCGGACTGGGCGTTCGCCGTCCTGGAGGGGACCACCGACGAGGTCCTCCGGGCCGGGCCGGGCCATTACCCGGAGACGCAGCTGCCCGGTGCCCGGCAACTTCGCGGTCGCCGGGCACCGGGTCGGCAAGGGTGCCCCGTTCAATGACCTCGGTTCGCTGCAGGCCTGCGACGCGGTGGTCGTAGAGACGGCCACCGAGTGGATCACCTACCGCGTCCTGCCCCTGACCGCGGCCGACGATCCGCTGGCCTGTTTCACCCCGGAGCAGTCGGCGCGCATCTCTTCCGGCGAGTACGCGGGCATCCTCCGCCGGCACATCACCACCCCGGGTGACGTCGGTGTGCTCGTTCCGGTCCCCGAATCGGGGCTGGGGTTGCAGTTAGGGCCGGGGCTGGAGGCGATCCTCACCCTGACCACCTGCCACCCGCAGTTCTCCAACGCGGAGCGCATGATCGTCCATGCCATGGAGGTGGCCACCGAGCCCAAGGCCGAGGGTTTCCGGCCCGCCGTGATGGAGGAGAGATAGATGTACGCCTGGTTGATTCACCTGATCCCCGGGCGCCGGTGGTTCCGGGTACTCGTCGTCTTTGCGGTGGCGATCGCGGTGTTTCTCCTGTTCATGGAGGTCGTCTTCCCCTGGGTCTCCGAGCGGATGCCCTACGCGGAGGTCGCGGTCTAGAGCCCCAGGTTGTTTACGGTGGCCTGGGCGGCCTGCTCCGCCTTGACGGACTGCGCCTGGTTGGTGAAGACCACCACGGCGACCGTGTCCTTCTGCACGGCGAACACCGCGCCGTCGACAACCTCCGCGGCGCCGCGCCCGCCGACCCAACCCCCGGGCAGCTCGGCGGGTTCGGTGCCGTCGACAGGGGCGGCCCAGTCCACCACGGCCGCGGCGGACGGCGGATCCGACATCCGGCGCACGATGACCTGCAGCTGCGGTTCCTCGGGGTAGGACCAGTACACGCAGGCGGGGTCCGCGAACCGGGTGTCCACCCCGACCCCGGTCACACGCTGGCCGTTGACACCCTCCACCCATCCGGTGTCGAGGTACGGGCACGGAGCCCCGCTCTCCCGGCCCCCGGGAACGAGGGGGAGCGTATCGACGCCCAGCTCAGCCCCCGCCGGCAGGGCCATCGGGGCGGAGGTCTGCGCACCGGTGGGCGGCGGCTGCGGGTCGTCCCCCGCGCAGCCTGTCAGCGCGATGCCGGCCAGCGTCAGGAGCACGGCGGCGACTGGGGTCCGCAGGGGCGTGCTCGGTAGGCTCGGGGTCATGAGCTCCAGCCTAAGGCTCCCGGGCAGCCCGCTGCCCGATGAGGACGCCCTGCGCGGCGGCATCCACATCTTCACCGCGGTGCTGCTGATGGTCGCGGTGGCGACCTCCTTCCAGATGTCGCTCCTCGACGCCGCACTCAACCTCGTGCTGATCACCATCTTTGCGGCCGCGTACTTCCTCGGTTCCATCTACGTCGACGCCTGGAGCGAGGGAAAGCGGCAGGCCTGGGTGCTGCTGCTGACGGTGGTGTGGATCTCCGAGATGATCGTGGCGCCCGTGGGCATCTATCTGGTGTTCACGCTGTACTTCCTCTACCTGCAGGTATTCGACAGTCTGCAGGGCGGGGTCTCCGTCGTCTTCGCCACCGCGGCGGCCATCATCGTGCAGATCCCTGGTGGGCTGACCTTCGGCGGGGTGATGGGCCCGGCGGTCTCCGCGGTGATCTCCCTGGCCATCCACTACGCCTTCCGCACTCTGGCGCGCATCAGCGACGAGCGTGAGCAGCTCATCAACCAGCTCATGGACACCCGCGAGAAACTGGCGGAGTCGGAACATGCGGCCGGGGTGGTGGCGGAACGCCAGCGGCTTGCGCACGAGCTCCACGACACGGTCGCGCAGGGGCTGTCCAGCATCCAGATGCTGCTCCACGCCGCGGAGAGGGATGTGTTCGAGGGGCCGGAACGCACCACGCAGGCGGTGGAGCGGATCCGGCAGGCGAGGTCGGCGGCGTCGGAGAATCTCGCCGAGGCTCGCGCCATGATCACCGCCCTGCAGCCCGCGCCGCTCGCCGAGAACTCCCTGCGGGGCGCCCTCGAACGGATGGCGGGCAGCTTCGGGGCAGCCGGTGAGATTGACATCGCCGTGGACGTGGAGGGCGAGCAGCGGCCGCTGCCCATGGGCACCGAGGCGACGCTGCTGCGGATCGCGCAGGGGGCGGTGGGCAACGTGGTCAAACATTCCGGGGCCAGTCGCTGCCGGGTCACCGTGACCTACGAGGCTGACGAGGTGCGCCTGGATGTCGTGGACAACGGCAGGGGGTTCGATCCGGAGGTGATCAGTGCCGAGCGCGCCGGCCTGGGGCACATCGGGCTCTCCGCCATGAGCGGACGGGCGAGCGAACGCGGCGGCACGCTGGTCATCGAGTCCGCCCCCGGCGGGCCCACCGCCGTGTCGGTGGCCATTCCCGACGCCCGGCGGGCCTGAACGTCTGGTGGAGGTGTCTCCTCGACTAAAGTTTGAGAAGACCTTAAGCCGTGCCCGCCACCTGCGGGAACGGCCGACGCTGTAGGAAGGACTTTCCCCATGATTCGGGTGCTGCTCGCGGACGACCACGAGATCGTGCGGCTCGGACTGCGCGCGGTGCTCGAGGAGGCCGAGGACATCTCGGTGGTCGGCGAGGTGGCCACCGCGGAAGCGGCGATCTCGGCGGCGCAGGCGGGCGGCATCGACGTCCTGCTCATGGACCTGCGCTTCGGCGCCGGCATCGAGGGCACCAAGGTGACGGGCGGGGTACAGGCCACCGCCCGGATCAAGGAGTCGATGGCCACCCCGCCCAAGGTGCTGGTGGTGACCAACTACGACACCGACGCGGACATTCTCGGGGCGATCGAAGCCGGCGCGGTGGGTTATCTGCTCAAGGACACGGAACCCTCGGAGCTTCTCGCCGCGGTCCGCTCCGCGGCGGAAGGGGAGTCGGCGCTGTCGCCCATCGTCGCCGACCGGCTGATGACGCGGGTGCGTACGCCGCGGATGTCGCTGACCCCCCGCGAGCTGGAGGTGCTCGAGCTCGTCGCCTCCGGCTCGTCGAACCGGGACATCGGCCAGTCGCTCATGCTCTCCGAGGCGACGGTGAAGTCCCACCTCGTGCACATCTACGACAAGCTCGGGGTGCGCTCGCGCACGTCCGCCGTGGCGGCCGCGCGCGAGCAGGGCGTCCTCTAGGACACCCTCGGTTTAACGCCCGGAGTTGGCGGCACGGAAGGCGTCGATCACCTTGGTGGGGATCTTGCCGCGGTTGGCGACCTGGTGGCCGTTCTTGGCGGCCCAGGCGCGGATGTCCGCCGGGTTCGCCGCGGCGGCGCGGTCCGTCGGTGCCGTGTTGGCGACGGCGAGGTAAGGCTCGAGAAGCTCGAGGAACTTGTCGGCGTTCTGCTCGGAAAGATCGAGGGTGTAGTCGGTCCCGTCCAGGCTGAATCGAATTACACGCAGTTCGTCCTCGGTGAGGGGGGACTTGTCCAGGTCGTCGTAGTACTGGGTGATTTCACGTCGGGCCATGATGATAATTCGCTTTCCTTGGAGATACTTGTGGGGCGGCTGGCTGCACGGCAACAGAAAGCAGATAGTAAGAGATCTATATTACTATTGTATTCGTGGGGATGACCGGCAAAGCCGACCAATAGCGTCGTTCCACTACCGCCCCACAAACTATATCTCAAGAGAGCTAAATGTAGGTAGGCGGGAGGCGATAAGCATTACCGATAATGCAATTTCCTACTGATCTCTTAAATGTCAAACGGCGGCCAGTTTACTCGAGAAGGCGCGCTGGCCGCCGTCGATAGGCAGGGCATATCAGCCTCGCGTAAGCCGTTCCTGAATTTCAGCCGTGAGCTTATCAATGTCCGAGTTGATGGCGTGATGTGCGCGACGGCGCTGATCCGCGGTCATGAACTCCGCATTGTCGGTCGCGGAGCGGAGCTCGTCGAGCCGCGTCTCCGCGTCGCGCTTGAAGCCGGGTGCCAGGCTGGTTCCCTCGAGGGAGCCACGGATGCCTTCGATCCGGGCGTGGAGATCCGCACCGTGGCCGGAGAACCGGGCGAGTTGGTCCGGGGAGATACCCGCTCGCTTCGCCTTGGTCTGCGCGGCGGAATCACGCAGCTGCGTCACCCCGCGGTAGATCAGGGGGAGGAGAACCGGCATGGCGATGCGGCCGGCGTTGACGTAACGGGTCACATTGCCGGCATTGAACTTTCCGGCCTTGCGCTTCTTGTATTCGGTCTTGGCCAGCTCGAGTTCGTGTTTACGCTTGGCCTTGAGACCCTTCTTCTCCTCCTTGATGAGATGCTTCTCCGTGCGGGCGAGGAGTTTCTCGCGACGCTCGAGTGCCTTGGCGCTCTCCTGAACCTCGGCGCGAGCTTTCGCCTGGGCAGCCTTGATGTTCTGGCGGCTCTTCGCGCGGCGCTTGGTGAGATTGGCGACAACACCCATGTCAGTTCCTCTTTTTCGTGGCTGGTCGAGTTCGGTAGGCTGCGGTGTCTGACCCCGAGCGAATCGGGGTCACGCACGCATTGACTAAGATTCGGGTACAACCTTACCTGCGTGCCGTCCGCGCGCGTCGGACAAGTCTCGAAGCATTCGCCAGAAGAGTAGGGCACGCAATAGATACCGCAACGGTCACCGCCTCCGATCTCGTCGGCTGCCGATACCGCTATCCCCAACGCCTGGCCCATCCCGAAATCCCCCGCCTGCCAGCGGAGCTCGAGCGACGCGAGCGCCTGGCCGCGGCGCGGGCCGCGGTGCAGGCGGCCCTGCCCACCCGGCGGGCGCTGGGCGACGGCCGCGGCGCCCGCCCGTTCGCCCGGATCGACCTGGCCGACACGCCCGGCGTGGAGCTGGAGACTCTGGAGGCGCTCGCGGCGGGCGCGGACCTCATCACCGGGGCCGTGTTCATCGGAGACGGGTGGCGCGTGCGTGTCGATGTTCTCGCGCTGACCGCCGACGGGACGTACCTTCCCGTGACCGTCTCCAATCACCGGGCGGCCCGGAGGGATGAAGGCTCCACGATGCTGGCGGTGGCCACCAACCGGCTGTCGTTGAGCGCCCCCATGGCCGTGCCCTACCGGCACCGGCACCATGTCTCGGACGGCTACCGCCTCGCCATGGCTTCCCGCGCCCTGGCGGAGTTCGGCCTCGACTCCGGGCTCGGCGGGGTCATCGGCCAGGACCGGACCCGCGCGTTCGTGGCCGAGACCGCCGGACTGCAGCCCGCCCTGGACGACGCGCTGCGCGCCGGGTGGGCGGACCAGCCGCGCCGGCTCAAGGAATGCGCCAGCTGCCGCTTCTGGGAACTCTGCGAGCCCGAGCTGGAGACGATGGACGACATCAGCCTGGTGCTGCCCGGGGACAAGGCGCGCACCTACCGCGAGCGCGGAATCACGACGGTCCAGGAGCTTATCGACGCCCGCCTAGGCGAACCCAGCGCCCTCGCCGCCGCCTGGCGCGCGGGTGTTCCCCTCCTCGCCCGCGTCCCCGAGGTGACCGGCCCGCGGGCCGACGTGGAGATCGACGTGGACATGGAGGCCTACCTGGACCAGGGGGCCTACCTCTGGGGTGCCTACGACGGCCGCGACTACCGCGGGTTTGCCACCTGGGCACCCCTGGGCGGCGCGGAGGAGGCCGCCAACTTCGCCGAGTTCTGGTCCTGGCTCATGCAGCGCCGCCGCGCCGCACACCAGAGCGGGCAGAGCTTCGCGGCCTACTGCTACAGCGCGCACGGAGAGAACCACTGGCTGCGCCAGTCCGCGCGGCGATTCCACGGGAAACATCGCGGGGTCCCCTCCGAGGCGGAGGTTCAGGAGTTCATCACCTCCGGCGACTGGGTCGACGTGTTCGCGCACGTCCGGTCCCAGTTGGCCGGCACCGAGGGAACGGGACTGAAGATCGTCGCCCGGGAAGCCGGGTACGCGTGGGCGGACGGGGACTTCGACGGCGAGGCCTCGGTCGGTGCCCGGCGCACCGCCGTGGCCACCGGGCCGGAGGCGCTGGCCGCGCGGGAGGCGCTGCTGCGGTACAACGAGGACGACACCCGTGCCACGGCGGCGGTGCGCGGATGGCTTCGCGACGGCGCCCCGGGCGTCCAACCCATCAGCTAGGTTGACGTGCATTTTGGGGCCTGGGTAGTGTCTTTGCCATGTTTATTGGTGTTGGTTCTCTGAAGCTGCGTTCCGCCCGCTGACGGCGGCGGGACCCCTTCTGATTTCTCGCTCGCCGTCCTGGTGCCATGCCGGGCGGCCATTTTGTCATGCCCGGCTCCATGACGAGCTGAGAGAACACCATGCTAATTTCACCATCTGCGCAGTCGTGCGTATGGACCGGAACACCTGCGGGGCCTGCCGCCCACCTCCGAGCTGAGGGAATCCACGTTGCTCCGGGCGGTGAACCCCTGCTGTCCGGTTTGGACATCACCGTCTCGCGGGGAGACCGTCTGGCCATCGTCGGGGAAAACGGCCGGGGAAAGACAACCTTGCTGCACATTCTGGCCGGAGTGCGTGCACCGGAGTCCGGGGACGTCACCCGGGTGGGGTCGCTCGCTCTGGTGAAGCAGGACATGGCCACGAACGAAGACCGCACCGTCGGTGATCTCATCGCCGAAGCCACCGCTCCAGCGACCGCCGCGCTGGGCGCGCTCGACGCTGCCGCCCAGGCCATGGCCCAGGGCGTGGACGCATCCGATGCGTACACACACGCCCTCGAGACGGCCACAGCCCTGGATGCCTGGGATGCGGAGCGTCGTGTCGACATCGCCCTCGCCGGGCTCGACGCTTGCAGCGACCGGGGCCGGCCCCTGGCGACCCTGTCCGTGGGGCAGAGGTATCGGGTGCGCCTCGCGGTCGCGCTCGGGTCGGCCCCGGACATGCTGCTCCTGGACGAGCCGACCAACCATCTTGACGCGGGGGGCCTGACGTTCCTGACGCAGCGACTCCTCGACCATGCCGGGTTGCTGGTGCTGGTCAGCCACGACCGCGCGCTCCTGCGGGACGTCGCCACGACCTTCCTCGATCTGGACCCGACCCGGGATGGACTGCCCCGCCTGTATGCGGGGGGCTACGAGGGCTGGATCGAGGGGCGTCGGCGGGAACGGGCGCGGTGGGAGCAGGGCCACGCCGACCAGATCGCCCACCACGAGGAGCTGCAGCGGGCTGTCGTCGAGGCTCGCTCGCGGCTACAGACGGGTTGGCGTCCGGACAAGGGCACGGGCAAGCACCAACGTGCCACCCGCGCCGCCGGTGCCGTCCAGGCTCTCAACCGCCGCGTCGATGACCTGGATCGACACGAGATCACCGTGCCGCAGCCCCCACTGCGACACGTGTGGCCGCCGTCGGACACTCGGAGGGGAGAGCCGATCCTCGACGTCACTGACCTCGTCGTGGAAGGGCGGTTGATCACCCCCGTCTCGGTGACCATCGGCGGTGGCGATCGACTCCTGGTCACCGGCCCGAACGGCGCAGGCAAATCAACCCTCCTGTCCGTGCTCGCTGGCCGCCTTGCCCCCAGCAGTGGACACGTGCGCGTCGGTCGACGATCGCGGATCTCGATTCTGAGCCAGGAAGCACCAGTCTGGAACGACGACCACCCCGGTCACCGCGCCTACGAGGAGCATCTGGCGCGGATGGGCAGGCGTGGCCACGCGCCGACGCTCTCCTCCTTCGGGTTGCTCGACGCCCAGGCTGCAGGCACTCCCGTCACACGCATGTCCCAGGGGCAGCAGCGGCGACTCCACCTGGCCATGTGTCTGGCTGAAGAGCCCGATCTCCTGCTGCTCGACGAACCCACCAACCACCTCTCGGCAAGCCTCGTCGAGGACCTCACCACCGAGCTGAGGCGCACTGCCTGCGCCGTGGTCATTGTGACACATGACCGCCAGATGCTCGCCGACCTCTCCGACTGGCCACACCTGGCCCTGACCCCCGAGGACCCGTCATGAACCCCCTTCGACCGCTCGCCAGCCCCGCGTACCGGCCGCTCTTCGCGGCCATGACCCTGACCATCTTCGCCCAGGGCGCATGGGCCCTGTACCTCGCCATGCAGACCCTTGACCTCGGCGCTACAGCCGCTTCGCTGTCGTCGGTAGTGGCGTGGAGTGGCATCGGTCTGCTGGCCGGCTCCCTCCCCGCGGGCGTCATCGCAGACCGGTTCCCCAAGAAGAAGATCCTGCTCAGCGTCCTCGGCCTGAACACCCTCGTCGCAACGCTCACCGCGGGACTCGCAGCCGCCGGAACGGTCACCTTCTGGATGCTCGGGCTGTCCGCCTTCGTCATCGGCACCACCACGGCCTTCTTCTTCCCGGCCTACACCGCGCTGGTCCCGCTCGTCGTGCCGGCCGACGACCTGATGGCCGTCAACGGGTTGGAAGGCGCCACCCGGCCCCTAATCGGTCAGGCGCTTGCGCCTGCCGTCGTCGGGGCGGTCATCGGCGCGGCACTTCCCCCGGCAGGAGGTTTTGTCATCGCGGGTGCCCTGGCGGTCGCCTTCCTCGCCGCGCTTCGCCTACCCGCACCGACCGTCCCCGACGAACCCGCGGGACAGCCCGACCCGTCTCCTTTGCGCGACCTACGTGACGGCCTGGCCTACGCGGCCCGCACCCGATGGATCCGCTCCAGCGTCATCTTCGCCGCCCTCATGGGCCTCGGCGTGACCGGGCCGCTGGAGGTGCTTCTGCCCACCCTCATGCGCGAGTCCCATGCCGACGGTGCCGCGCTGTACGGAGCCGTTCTCGCCGCGCTCGGCGTCGGTGGCCTGGTCGGCTCCCTGGTCGCCGGGTCGTGGCACACTCCTCGACGGTTCCTGCCAGCCATGGTCGGCGCGTGGACCGTGGGGTGCCTGCCTCTGGCCGCCCCCGCCTTTACCGCCGACCCGTGGCTCATCGGAGCCGGCCTGGCCCTGTACGGAGCACTGATCGGCATAGGAATGGTGATCTGGGGGACGGTCCTCCAGGAGCACGTGCCCGCGGCCATGCTCGGCAGGATCGCGAGCCTGGACTTCTTCATCTCGATCGCGTTCATGCCCCTGTCCATCGCGCTGACCGGCATCCTGAGCCGACACATGGCGCCCACGACCCTGTTCCTCGGCGCGGCGCTGCTCCCCCTTGCCACGGCCGCCACGCTGGCAGCCCTGGGACAACTGCGCACACCCGACGTCACCGATAATCAGTACAGCTAGGGGACGACGACGATGTCGATGACCATCCCCTGTGCCTGGTGGCCGGCGATGGTGCACCATCCGTGAATGTCGGTCGTGACCACACCCAGGTCCAGCTCCACACTCTCCCCCTCGCCGAGGCGGCCGGACTGCACGCCGTTGGCGAATTTCAGCTCGTGGTCCATGGAGTCCGTGTTGGTGAAGGTGACGGTGAGCTGATCGCCCTCCGGCACCTCGATGCGGTCGGGGACGAAGGTCATGCCGCGGGTGGTCACCTCGACCTCGGTGACACTCTCCGCTCCGGTGGCCTGGGTAGTGGCCGGGGTGGCCCCCTGGGACCCGTTGAGGCCGCCGAAGAGGGAGAGGATCAGCGCGACAACCGCCATGCCGGCGGTGACCTGGTTCCAGGCCGGGCGCGCGCCGGGATCCACCACCGGCCCCTCGGCTTCCTTCATGAGCACCCGGCGCTGGGCCCGCACCGAGCGGACGAGCAGGAGCACAAAGACGGCGAGCGAGCCCAGGCACAGCATCGACATGACCACCCGGATCCACGAGTTGCCGGACGCCAGCCACACGGCCAGGCCCAGGTTGATGAGCGTGAGCCGGAACAGGCCGACCCGGTTCATCTCCCGCAGGCCGGCGCGGACCGCGGACGGGCCGCCGCCCATCGTGGTGGGCAGCAGGTAACTCATCACGCCGATGAGCAGCTGGGCTGCGAACCCGACGAGCAGGGCCGTGGTGGGCAGGGGAACGTCGTGGGCGGGGGCGTCGCTGAGCTGGATGCGCACGCCGTAGAAGGACAACGTTCCCACCAGCCACAACACCGCCATGAGGATGGACACCGGCGGGTACGTGACCCGGTCGCGGGGATCACGCAGCACGGTGATCGTGTTGGCGATCCACCCCTGCAGCCCCACGATCCACCCGGCGACGACGATGAGTAGGCCGGTGGAGACGGCTGGGCGGGCGTCGAGAAGCATCCCCGTGGTGGCCGTGAGGACACCCGCCGCGATGAGCGTGAGCATGGGAGTGGCGTGATTGCGCAGGCCGGAGGTGCGCCAGATCGCGGGGAAGAGCACCGTGAGCGAGGACGCGGCGGCGAGGCCGACGAAACCGCCGAGGTTGACGATCACGTGCGCCCCGCGGACGCGGTCCTGCCAGTCGCCGGGAAGCTCCGTGGCCAGGGCCGCGCCGAACAGCGCGCCGACGGGGAGCGCCAGGCTCGCGCCGACGTAACCCGCCACGGCGGGGCGGAAGGCCTTGGCCCGTGGGGCGCGCCACCACTGCCCACCCAGGACGGCCGCGTGCCAGAGGAGGATCCCGGCGACGATCGTCGCGCCGACCTGGGTGAGGATCCAGTGCCCGGGAAGGATCCCGGCGGTCCACTGGCCGGCAATGATGAGCACGATGCCCGCCTGGAGGATCATCATCCGGCGCAGCTGCCAGGGGCGGGCGGTCTCGGGGAGTTTCTGCTGCAGGAACTTCTCCGTGAGGTGCTGCGACCACAGGACAATGGAGTTGGTGAGCACGCCGAGGGTGAAGATGTGGATGAGCACCCAGCGGTAGTTCGGGATGAGCACGTGGGTCAGGCCGGCGACGAGGAAGAGCATCATCCACACGGTCACGGGCTTCGAGGCCCGACGGTGCCAGGACTTTTTTGACCACTCCCGGGTGGGCAGCTGCGGAGATCCCATGACCGGAAGATTACTCCCCGATAAAACCGGGTATAACCGTGGGTATTAACTCCGGTTCAGGGCCGCCGCGATAGCCACGGCGACCAGCAGTACGCCCGCCGCGACGGCGATGAACCCCGGCCAACTCGTCGCCGCGAAGACCAGGCCGGCGAGGGCGCCGAGCACCGAGGACCCCAGGTAATAACAGAGCAGGTACATGCTCGAGGCCTCCGCACGGTCCCGGGTGGCGATCACCCCGATCCACCCCGACGCCGTGGAGTGCATGGCGAAGAACGACGCGGTGAATACCAGCAGGCCGGGCAGCGCCAGCCATAACGACGGCGCAGCGATGGCGCACAGCCCGGCGAGCATCAGGGTCGCGCCGGTCAGCATGATGCGGCCCCGCCCGAAACGCTCGGCGAGCGCCCCCGCGCGCGCCGAGGACCACGTGCCCGACAGGTACATGACAAACACGAGGCCGACCAGCCCCGGAGAGAGCCCGAAGGTGTCGATCATCCGGAAACCCACGAAGTTGTAGACCGAGACAAACACACCCATGCCCACGAAGGCGATGACAAACAGACCAGCCAGATGCGGGTTGCTCCAGTGCGCCACCACGGCGCGGAACTCGCTGGCCAGGCTGATGTGTTTGGGCTCGAAGCGCCGCTGCCGGGGTAGGAGGAGCGCCATGGCCACGGCCCCCACCAGCGCCGCGGCAGAGATGACAAACAGTGCGGGGCGCCAGGTGGTCAGCTCCAGGAGGCCGGCGGGAACGAGGCGGCCGAGCAGGCCGCCGACCGTGGTGCCCGCGACGTAGAGCCCCATAGCCTGTCCGAGGTCGTTCTCGTGCAGCTCCTCGGCAAGCCAGGTCATGGCCACGGCGGGCACCCCGGCCACGGCCACGCCCTGGAGCAGGCGCAGCGCGATGAGCCAGTGGGCGTCCGGGGCGAAGGGCAGGGCAAGGCCGATGAGCGTGGCCGCCAAGGCGCTGCCGATGAGGACGGGGCCGCGCCCGGCCCGCTCAGAGAGGATGGACACGGGCACGATGCACAGGGCGAGCGCACCCGTCGCCGCGGAGACGGTCAGGGCGGCGGTGGCCGGGGAGATGTGCAGGTCATCGGTGAAGATGGGCAGCAGGGCCTGGGTGGCGTAGAGCGTGGCGAAGGTGGCCAGGCCCGCGGCAAGCATGGCGAGCGAGGCGCGTCGATAGGCAGGGTCGCCCCTGTGCAGGCCCTCGGGTCTGGTGCTCATCATCACTCCATCTTCCTGCACGATCCGGCCGGCCGGAAAACAACGAGACCCCCGGACGAGACCGCGCTGCTTTCACAGGCGGCCCCGCAAGGGGGTCTTCGGGCGCGAAGAAGAGTTACTTCTTGGCGGCTGCGAGGCGCTCGGCGACGTCGTCCCAGTTGAAGACGTTCCAGACTGCCTTGACGTAGTCAGCCTTGACGTTCTTGTACTGGAGGTAGAAGGCGTGCTCCCACATGTCCAGCATGAGCAGCGGGGTGAAGTCGATGGAGACGTTGCCCTGCTGATCGGTCAGCTGCTGGATGATCAGCTGGCCGGCAATGTGGTCGTAACCGAGGACGGCCCAGCCGGAGCCCTGCAGGCCGGTGGCCGCAGCGGAGAAGTGAGCCTTGAACTTCTCGAAGGAGCCGAAGTCCCTGGTGATGGCCTCAGCTAGCTCACCGGTGGGCTCGCCGCCACCGTTGGGGGAGAGGTTCTTCCAAAAGATGGAGTGGTTTGTGTGTCCACCCAGGTTGAAAGCAAGGTTCTTGGAGAGCGCGCGGATCTTGTCCGGGTTGGCCTCACCCTCGCGCTCAGCCTGGAGTGCCTCGAGGGCGGCGTTGGCGCCGGCGACGTAGGTCGCGTGGTGCTTGTCGTGGTGCAGCTCCATGATCTCGGCGGAGATGTGGGGCTCAAGTGCGTCGAAGGCGTAGGGCAGGTCGGGAAGCTCGTACGTAGCCATTAAGAATCAGTCCTTCCAAAAACTTTTGTCTAAGTTCGCGCATCGTCGGACGGTGCGCTGAGCCCCACTATAGACAAACTCGCGATCTCGGCAACGGGGTCGTTTCCTATTTCAGGTTGCCCCCGGTGGGCCCAGGAAATATTCACGTAACGTTCGCGGTTGAATCCCTGTGAAAGGAAGTGACCGATCATGCGTTGGATGTTTCAGAAGACCCCCGAGCTTGTTTCCGCTGATGAGGCCCTCAAGGGCGGCCGAGCGCCCGTTCTGGAGAACCCCCGGCCCCACCCGGTGCTGGGCACCCCGATCACCGGGCCGTGGAAGGAAGGACAGAAGTCCGTCCTCGTCGGCGTCGGCTGTTTCTGGGGCCCGGAGCAGATGTACTGGAAGATGGACGGCGTAGAGTCCACGTCGGTCGGATACGCCGGCGGCGTGACCGCGAACCCCACCTACCGCGAGGTCTGCTCGGGCCGCACCAACCACGTCGAGGTCGTCGAGGTGGTCTACGACCCCGAGAAGGTCTCCCTGCGTGAGATCGTCGCCGTGGGTCTGGAGGATCACGACCCGACGCAGAAGAACCGGCAGGGCAACGACGTGGGCACGCAGTACCGCTCCGCGTTCTACACCGTCGGCGACGATGCCGAGGCGGACAAAAAGCTCATCGAGGAGATGGTGGCGCAGTACGCCACCGCGCTGGCGGAGAAGGGTTACGGCGAGGTCACCACGGAGATCAAACGCCTGGACGAGACCGATGCCGGCGAGTACTACCGGGCCGAGGACGAGCACCAGCAGTACCTGCACAAGAACCCGGGCGGCTACTGCCCGACGCATGCCACGGGCGTGGCCTGCGCGCGTTAGAACTCCACCTCGTCCAGGCTGGCGACATCCCCGCCGCCGGGACGATCCAAGTACACCGCGTGCATGCCCGCCTTACGGGCGCCGCGGACGTCATTGTTCAGGTCATCACCGATGAGGACGCTTCTCGAAGCCTCGGCCGACTCCATGCGCTCCAGCGCCGCCGCGTACGACGCGGGCTGCGGCTTCGCCGCCCCCAGATCCGTGGCCGCGAGCATGACCAGGCCCGGGCGCGAAAGCCCGGTGCGGGCGAGTTTGTCGTTCTGCATGTCCGTGGCCCCGTTAGTGAACACCCCGACGCGTCGGCCGTTGGCGAAAGCCCGGTCCAGCGCTGAGGCTGCGTCGGGGAAGGCTTGCCAGGAGCGTCGATACGCGGCGAGGTACACCTGGTAGATCTCCAGGGCCTCCACCTCGGACATGTCGGGGCGGCCCAGGAACTCGCGGCAGCGTTCGACGCGCTGGCCGGCGTGGGTGACCTTCCCGCGCTCGAAGCGCGTGAACCAGCGGCGTTCGACGGCGAACCAGCGGCGCACTATCTCCTCCGGAGCGCCGGGGAGATCGAAGTGCGCGGCGAAATCGAGCACTCCGGCACGCGCGGCGCCGGCGTGGTCGATGAGTGTGCCGTCGAGGTCGAAGAGGACCACCTGGATGTCGGAGGGGAGGCGCATGACCTTCAGTTTAAGGGCCGGTGAAATCTTGGCTGGTGGGGCTGCCGCGGCGTGGCGACAGTGGCACGGTGGGACCCATGGTGAGCCGGAGACATGTCCTCGCCTCCGCCGTGGCGGTGGGTGGCGCGGCCGCCCTACCCAGCTCGGTGGACAAGGTGCGGGCGTCGAGCGTGCAGGCCTACACGGACGTGGATCTCAGCGCGGTGCACGGCGATCCGCCGCCCTACCCGGAGAGCACCCACCACCTGTTCATGCACGGGGTCGCCTCCGGGGACCCGCTCCCGACCTCGGTGATCCTGTGGACCCGGGTCTCACCCTCCCCGGAGGCGGTCCCCGGGTCCGGGCTCGGCGACGACGTCTTGCTGACCTGGCAGATCGCACTGGACGAACGTTTCTCGCGGGTGGTCCGCGAGGGCGAGGTGCTGGCCACCGCCGCCGACGACCACACCGTGCACGTCGACCCGTTCGGGCTGACGCCGGAGACGACGTACTTCTACCGTTTCCTGGCGGGTTCCACGGCGAGCCCCACGGGGCGCACCCGCACGACCCCGGACGCGGACTCGTCGCCGGAATCGCTGCGTCTGGCGGTGGCGTCCTGTGCCAACCTCGAGTCGGGGTACTTCGGCGCGTATTCGGACATCGCGAGGCGAGCGTGGGCGGGTGAGATCGACGTGGTGCTGCACCTGGGGGACTACCTCTACGAGTACGCCAGCAGCGTCAACCCCGGAAAAACCGGGGTGAGCAGGCCATTTGAGCCACCGTGGGAGATCGTCACCGCGGCGGACTACCGGGTCCGCCACGGCCAGTACCGCCGCGACACCGAGCTGCAGGCCGCCCACGCCGCTGCCCCCTGGGTGGTGACCTGGGACGACCACGAGATCGCCAACGACGCCACCGTGCCCGGCGCCCAGGGCCACGACCTCTTCGAGGGCGACTGGGCCGCGCGCCGGGCGGCGGCAATGGGCGCCTACCTCGACTGGATGCCGGTGCGCGCGACCAATCCGGCGGAGGGCGGCCGGCTGTACCGCAGCCTCCGCTTTGGCACCCTGGCCGAGCTGCACATGCTGGACCTGCGCAGTTACCGCTCCGGCCCGGGCCTGATCCGCTCGACGGACCCCGAGCGCACCATGATGGGCCAGGAACAATTCACGTGGCTGTCACAGAAATTATCGACGTCCGCTGCCACCTGGTCGCTCATCGGCACCTCGGTGATGATCTCCCCGCTGGAACTCCTCGACCTCGATCCCGCCGTGCGCGCGCCGCTGGCCGCGATCACCGGCGCGGACTCCGGCGCGGAGTTGGCGACCGGCCTCAACGCCGATCAGTGGGACGGCTACCCGGCGGACCGCGAGCGGCTGCTCACCCAGATCGCCGAGACCCGTCCCGATGCCTCCACCGTCTTTCTCACCGGGGACATCCATTCCGAGTGGGCGGGAAAGGTCAGCCACCGCGGCCGGGTCATCGGGGCCGAGCTGGTGTGCTCCTCGGTCTCCGCACCGAACCTCGACGACGCCCTGCACCTGCCCACCGGGAGCGCGGTCTCCCGGGCGGCGGAGCGCCACGTGCTGGCGAACAACCCGCACTTCGAGCACGTCAACCTCGACGCGCACGGCTACCTGATCGTGCGCTTGGACGCCGAGGGTGTCGAGGGGAGATGGCTGCGGGTGGACGACGTGGAGCGGGCCGGCTCGCCGGTGCGGGTGGGTAACAGCTGGGCGTTTGCCGGCGGAGCGTAGGCCCGCCGGTGATGTGACGTGGGTCTACTGTCTCCGAAGAATGCGAGCTACGTATCGTTGACGGAAAGATCCTCGCCGGCCCACCACCGTCGGCGGGGATGGTGGCACACCAGCCCATGCTCTGACCCGGAAGAGGTTTCACGATGTCCACTGTGTTCGGGAGTTCAGACTCCGCAGATTCAGCCGGTTCCGGCGACCAGTTGCCGAAGCTCCACAGCGACGAGCATCTCCGCCAGTCCCGTGACCAGTTCGAGCTCGGCAACCTCACGGAGGCCGAGCAGGACCAGTTCAAACAGTCCGACAGTACGCAGAAGCCCGACGGAAGTTTCCTGTCCTGGGTGATCACCCTCTTTGGCACCGCGGTCGGTGCCGGCATCCTGTTCCTCCCCCTGGACGCCGGCAGCTTCGGCTTCTGGCCCCTGGTCGCGGCGACGCTGTTCATCGGCCCGCTGGTGTTCTTCTCACATCGCGCCTACGCCCGGATCGTCAGCGCCTCCCCGATCAAGGGGCTGGATGTCCTGCAGGTCATCACCTCTCTGACCGGCCGCAAGCGCGGAGCCGTCACGGCGCTGATGTACTGGTTCTCCATCTACCCGATCGTGCTCATCTACGGCATCAGCATCACCAACACGGTGGACAGCTTCCTGGTCAATCAGCTCGGCCTGCCGCAGCTGAACCGACTGCTGCTCGCACTCATCTGCGTGGGGGTCCTGGCAGGTTCCTTCGCCCTGGGCAAGAAGGCCATGCTGTGGCTGGCCAACATTCTGGTCTACCCGTTGCTGCTGACCCTCGCGGCGGTCTCGCTCTACCTGATTCCGCAGTGGGACCTGGAGAGCTTCATGGCGTACGAGTCCGCCACCCCGATCTGGAAGTCGTTGCTGCTCATCCTCCCGATCCTCGTCTTCTCCTTCAGCCACATGGCGGCGGTGTCCCAGTTCGTCCTGGACATCCAGAAGGCCAAGGGGGGCGACGTCCACGCCACGGAGCGTGAGGTGTCCCGGATCGAGTTGGTCGCGTCGACCCTGATGGTCGTGTTCACGATGTTCTTCGTCTGGTCCTGCACCCTCGCCCTGGGAGCCGAGGGCATGGACGAGGCAACCGCGGCGAACATCCCGGTGCTCTCCTACCTGGCCAACGTCACTGACGCCCAGTTCCTGGCGGTGATCACCCCGATCATCGCGATCTGTGCGATCACCACCTCCTACTACGGCCACATGCTGGGCACCCAGGAGGGCACGACCTACCTGCTGCGTGTGGTGGCCCCGGGCGCCGCGGCGAAGATCAGCTCGCGGGCGCTCAACGCCGGCATCAACATCTTCATCTTCCTCACCACGGTCGCGGTCGCGGTGCTCAACCCGCCGATCATGGACCTCATCTCCGTCGTCGGCGGCATCTTCATCACGTTCCTCGTCTACCTCGTGCCCAGCCTGTTGTTCCGCAGGGCCACGGCCTTCAAGCACTACGCCAACCGTCCCGACACGATCTTCGTCGGAGTCATGGGCGTGATCATCATGGCAGTGGCGATCTGGCAGCTCTTCCAGGGCTGACCTTCGGTTAGATCCCGTGGCGTTTGCAGTCCGCGTAGATCCAATGCTCGAGCTCGTCCGCGATGTCCTCGGTGAGCTCGAAGGCCGCGTCCTCTCCCAGCACCGCCTGCCAGTAATAGAGCATCTCCCGGTGGTACTGGTGACCGTGCCCGCCGGGCGGATCGAGGGAGTCGACCTGGTCCACGGCGACCTGCCAGCCGGTAACGAAGAAGGCCCACCGCATGCTCTGCAGGACATCCACCCGCTGCGCCTCCGGGGCGGGAATGCCGCGAGCGCCGGGCTCGCGCAGCCAGTCGGGTTCCTGGAATAGCAGCGGCCAGTCCCAGAACACCACCGGGTCGGAGGCGTGCTGGGCGAAGACGATCCGGGGACGCTGCCACGAATGCGCGAACGGGTTCCCCCGGAAATCGGTGTGGACGTGCTCCGGTACCGCGGCGAAACGCACGTGCCTTCCGCCGCCGACCACGGGCAGGCGCTCCGGGGAGCCGTGTTCGCGTTTGGTGACCAGCGCGCGGTGCAGGCCGGTGAAACCGGGGACACCGGAGAAGACGGCGCCGTCGATAAGCGAGAACAACTCGTCGCGCCCGAAGGAGTCCGCGATGCCGTAACCGCCGAGCGACTCGCCGGAGACGTACAACCGGGGGCGGGAATTCTCGGGGAGCTCATCCAGCCAGTCGCGGACGCGGCGGATGAGCAGGCGCGATGAGGCCACGGGGGAGTCGCGGTCGGTGACGTAGGCGAAGGCAGAAGGCAGGTAGGAGTACTGGATGGCCACCACCGCGCAGTCGCCGCCCGTGAGGAACTCCAGCGAATCCATGGACCAGGGGGAGAGCCAGCCGGAGCCGGCGGAGGACATCACCACGACCGCGCGCCGGGAGGCGGCGCCGGTGCGCTCGAGTTCGCGGATGGCCAGCTCGACGGACTCCTCGACCGTCCGGTTCTCGGTGAGGCCGATGAACACTCGGACCGGCTCTTTGACCTGGTGTTTCAACAGCGGGGTCGCGGCGGCGATGTCCCTGGCGCGTGGGCCGGCGGAGAGCACCGTCCGGCCCTTGGACCCCACCGCACCCCAGTGCTCCAGGGAGGCGGCGGACCCGCTGCGTTCCGGCTCGCGCGGCTGCGAGATGCCGGGGAACACGTAGTCGTTGAGTGCCTGCGCGCGCCGGGCCGCGTTGTTGAGGAGCTGGCGCACGATCACCCGGTCCGAGGTCACGACCAGTAGCCCGGTGACCACCGTCGCGGACAACGGCCAGCTGAGCACGGGGGGAAGCCAGCGGCGCAGGAGAAGGGCCAGCCGGGTGATGCTGGACTGGTTGGCCTCGGCGATGAGCAGAATTGCGCCGAAACCGAGTGTCCCGATCCCCAGCCCGGCGATGGCCTCGGAACGGCCGCGGCGACCGGGCTGATCGACGAGTGCGGCCTGCTCGTCCTGGCGCCACAGCGAGGAGGCGGCGGCTACGGCGGTGGTTAGACCCATGGCGGCGTGGAGGATCCGGTGGCCCCGGCGGGTGAAGTCCGGGTTCGGCCGGTGGCCCGTGACGTCGAAGACGGTGCCCAGGGCGAATCCCGCCACCGTGCCGATCGCGTGCCCGACTCCCTGGCAGATGGCCACATTCGCCGCCGTCGCCCACCACGGGCGGGGAAGCAGAGACGGGGAGATGGCCCACCAGGTGGCCGCCTCCGCGCCGAGAAGCCCCGCGCCGAGATTCTGGGGAAGATGACGCCGACCGGTGGCCATGCGGACCCCGGGAAGAATCTCGCCGTAGATCTCCAGGGCCAGGGCCGCGGCATGCAGCCCCGAGGAGGCTGCCCGGAGGGCGAATCGGCGGGCCGGTGCCCGGTGCCACCGGTCCGTCAGCGAAAGCATGGATCTCATCTTGGCAGAACTTTCCCGCCCCTGCACCGGGGAGCTGCCGCCCGGGAGGAATGCAGGTAGAACGGGACGTGAGTGCACACAGGTGTTAGCGCGACGTTCATCTGTACCCAGCGTCGCGTTTACCGCGGCGGTGCACAATGACGTGCGTGAACGAGGACGGCGAGGGCATGGACGAGCAACTGCACACGATGTTGGGCCAGCTGGATGCGATTCTCACGGATCTCGATGCGGAGGCGGAGGCGAAAGCCGCGGTTATCGAGCGTGTCCATCCCCGCCACCGGGAGGGCGCGGTCAACCTCATCCACTACTCGCTACTGCGCGACCATGACGTCCGTGAGCTGCAGGCCGGCCTTTCCGCCATCGGCGCGACCCGGCTGACCACGACGGAGCCGGCCGTGAAGGCCCGCGTCCAGGCTGCCCGCAACGTCGTCGGCGCTTACCTGGGCCTGCCCGTGAAGTTCGGCGGCGACGAGGTCCGCGACGCGTTCCACGAGGCGGACGACATTCTCGACCGCAACTCTGATGAGCTGCTCGGTCCCAATGCCGAGGGAACTCATTCGCGCATCATGGTCACCCTGCCGTCGGAGGCCGCGGACGACGCCGACCTGGTGCTCTCCTTCGCCGAGGCGGGCATGGAGGTCGCCCGCATCAACTGCGCCCACGACGGCCCCGACGCCTGGGGCCGGATGATCGAGCACGTGCACCGCGCTGAGGAATCCGTGGGCAGGCGGATCCGCGTGGCCATGGACCTGGCGGGTCCGAAGCTGCGCACCGGTGCCATCGCGCCGGGCCCGGCGGTCGAGCGCGCCCGGGTGACGCGCACCGAGGTAGGCGAGACGATCACCCCGGCGAAGATCTGGCTGGTCCCGGCTGAGTCGGGCGGCCCGCGTGAGGCCGCCCCCGAGCCGCCGGCCGGTCCCGGTCGGCCCACGGTGACGGTACTTGTCGACGACCGCTGGCTGGACAGAGTCGCCGAGGGCGACGTGCTCTCCCTCGTGGACACCCGCAACGCCAAGCGCGAGTTCACCGCCGCCGAGGTCGTGGATGTCGACGGGGTGCGCTGCGTGCTCGCCACCGGAGACCAGAACGCCTACCTGTCCAACTCCACGCTCATCCAGCACGACTTCGAGCGCACCCGGATCTCCGGCATCCGCGACCTGGAGCAGCACCTGCTGGTCAGCGCGGGGGACACCCTCACCCTGACGACAGATCCGACGCCGGTGGACCCGAGCGCCGGCGACATGGTCATCGGGTGCACCCTGCCCGAGGCGGTCCGGGCCATAGAGCCCGGTCAGCCCGTGCTTTTCGACGACGGCACCATCGAGGCAGTTGCCGGGGAATCGTCCGTCGACGACGCCGGAAACACGCGGGTAGTCCTTAATGTGGTCCGCGCTAAGCCGGGTGGAACCAAACTCCGGGCGTACAAGGGGATCAACCTCCCGCAGACGGTCCTGCCGCTGCCGTCGCTGACCGACGAGGACATCGTCGCCTTCGAGTTCGTCGCCCGTCACGGGGACATCGCCAACGTCTCCTTCATCCGCAACGCCGCGGACGTGGCCTTCGTCCTGTCCACGCTCGCGGAGCTCGCCGACACCATCGAGAAGGAATCCGGGCCGGAGGCGGGGGAGCGCGCCCGCAACCTCGGCGTCGTGCTGAAGATCGAGACGATCCCCGCCTACGAGTCTCTTGCCTCGGTGCTGCTCGAGGGCATGCGCCACGAGAACCTCGGCGTGATGATCGCCCGCGGCGACCTCGCCGTCGAGTTCGGCTTCGAGCGTCTCGCTGAGGTGCCGCGGCTGATCATGAACATGTCGGAGGCCGCGCACGTTCCCACCATCATGGCTACGCAGGTCCTGGAAAGTCTGGCGAAGTCGGGCCTGCCGTCGCGCGCGGAGATCACCGACGCCGCCTACGCGCTGCGGGCGGAGGCGGTCATGCTCAACAAGGGCCCGCACATCACCGACGCGATCCGGATTCTCAACACGATCTCGGCCAAGCTCGGGTCGTCGCAACGCAAGAACCGCATCCAGCTGCGCCGCATCAAATCCTGGCACAACGCCCTCTAGACCTCACGGGAGCCAACACATGAAAATCGTCGCCCACCGCGGAATCGCACCCGGCTTCCGGGAGCTCACCCCGGCCGCTTTCGAGCACTCCCTCGCGCTGCCGATCCACGGCGTCGAGTGTGACGTCCGGCTGTGCCGGACCGGCGAGGTGGTTCTCCACCACGACCGTAGGCTCGGGCGCACGTCCAGCGGGTTCTCCAAGGTGTCCTCCCTGTCGCTCGATCAGCTGCGGCAACAGAACTTCGGCACCGAGGAAATGCCGCAGTCGATCCTCACCCTCGACGAGATGCTGGAAATGATCAGGGACGCGGGCGACAAGCACCTCTACCTGGAGATCAAACACCCCTCGCGTTACGGCCGCATGCTGGAGGAACAGGTGCAGCGCGCACTGATCTACGCCGGGATGCTCGAGGACGAACGCATCCACATCATCTCCTTCTCCACCCTGTCCATCCGCCGGATGGCGGAACTCGCCCCGGCGCTGGACCGCATCTATCTGCGCCGCCAGTGGGAGCTGCGTTACAACCCGGGTGACGTCCAGCTGTGTGAACCCACGGCGCTCGGCCTGGGTCTCAGCTCGGCCCGGGTGCGCCCGGATCTGGTGGGCGCGCACGGCCTGCCGTCCTACCTCTGGACACTGAACTCGCCCGCGGACATCCGGTTCGCGGAACGTGTCGGCGCGGACATCATCGCCACCGACTTTCCGGAGATGGCCCTTGAGACGCTGGGGCAGCTTGCTTCGGTAGATTAGGCCGCATGGCCAAAAAGAACCGCAAGAACGAGCAGGACCAGAACCTTCCCGAGGGCATGAGCCGCCGCCAGGCGAAACTCGCCGCCCGCGCCGCCGAGCGTGAGGCCCTGGACAAGGACCCCCGCCCCTTCGGTGGTCTCGCCGCCGAGGCCGACCTGGTCGCGCTGCAGGAATTTGTCCCCGCCGGCACCGCGACCGTGCCCCTCAAGGGCAGCGACCGCACCGTCACCCTGGGCACCGTGCTCCCCGGCGCCGGCGCCGGACTCGTGCGCGACGAGCAGTTCGGCGGCGACGCACTCGTGGGTCTGCAGGTGCAGAAGCGCTCGCACAACCCCGGCCGCGACCTCGCCTACGCACTGAACTGGGCCGCCAACGCCGCGCCGGGTGAGACCATCGAATCCACCGTCGCCGACGGAAACCAGCCCAAGCTCACCGATCTCATCGACGCCGACACCACCCTGGACATCACCGTCCACGACGACTTCAACTGGTGGGCCCCCGAAGGCGGCCAGGTCCCCTTCGAGGTTCAGCAGGCGATCCAGCGCTCCAACGAGACCATCGCGCCGACGCGCCGCGTCACCGCGAACGTCCCCGGTTCCGCGTGGTGGACCAACCCGGGCGGCGGCAAGGCCTACCTGCGGTGGGTGCGTATCGACGACAATGAGTCCGCCCTCCTCTCCGCCCTGGCACGCGTCGCCGCCCGCGGGGACCTGCACGTGGGCGAGAACACCAAGTTCGCCGGCGTCTTCCGCACCCACGGCGTCATCGTCCCGGTCTTTGACCTGCACGACACCGATAAGGCCGCGGAGGAGTACAACGCCGAGCTCGAGCGCGTGAACACTGCCATCGAGGCCGAGCTGAAGAACGATGAGCAGCTCACCGCTGAAGAGCGCCGCCAGCTGGAGAACATCAAGTCCCGTCAGGTGACCATTCGGTAATTGTCGGGCACGGGGCGTCGATAAGCGAAGCCCCGCGGCAAGAATGTCGAGCTCATCGACGCTGACT
Source organism: Corynebacterium doosanense CAU 212 = DSM 45436 (assembly GCF_000767055.1). Lineage (NCBI taxonomy): Bacteria > Bacillati > Actinomycetota > Actinomycetes > Mycobacteriales > Corynebacteriaceae > Corynebacterium > Corynebacterium doosanense. The sequence continues at coordinate 2,561,060 of NZ_CP006764.1, read as the reverse complement.
TGGTCAGATCGCGCAAAAGAGTAACGTCCGGTGCATGAGTAACTTCACCAACGTCACTGTCCTCGGAACCGGCGTGCTCGGTTCGCAGATCATCATGCAGGCGGCTTTCGCCGGCAAGAACGTCGTGGCCTACGACATCGGCCAGGAGCAGCTGAACAAGCTGCCGGCGCGCTGGGAATGGATACGCGGACATTACCGCAACGATCTGGCGGGTTACACCGACGAGCAGTACGACGCGGCGGTCTCCCGCATTACGGTAACGACGGATCTCGCCGAGGCCGTCGGGTCTGCCGACGTCGTCATCGAATCCATTCCAGAGCAGCTCGAGCTGAAGAAGGATGTCTGGGCCAAGGTCGGCGCCGCGGCTCCCGATCACACCATCCTGCTCACCAACACTTCGTCGCTGCGCCCCTCGGATTTCGCCGGGGCGACCGGGCACCCGGAGCGCTTCCTCGCCCTGCACTTCGCCAACACCGTGTGGCGCAACAACACGGGTGAGGTCATGGCCACCTCCTTCACGGATAAGAAGGTCTTCGAGGACACGCAGGAGTTCGCCCGGCAGATCAACCTCGAGGTCTTCCCCATCCACAAGGAGATCCCCGGTTACATCATCAACAGCCTGATGATCCCGTGGCTGTTCTCCGCCGCGAAGCTGTACCTGGCCGAGGCCGCGGACCCGCAGGTCATCGACCACGACTGGAAGGTCTCCCTCGGCTCACCGCGTGGGCCGTTCGAGGTGTTTGACATCGTCGGCTTCAACGTCGCGTACCACATCATCATGGGCGGCCCGTACGCCGAGATGAAACCCTTCGCCGAACAGCTCAAGGCCAAGGGTATGGACCGCGGCCGTACCGGGCTTGGCGACGGCATCGGTTTCTACGAGTACGACGAGCAGGGCCAAATTGTTCGCCCGAACCCCGACTGGGTCATCTACGGCGACTAGAAGCTGCGCACTTTCTTGGCGGGTTTTCCCTGTTCAGGGGGGATATTGAGTATGCGGCTGCATACTGATTAGCCTGCTGTGATGAGTGCGCACGTGCGCACTATGCCATGGCATAGTGATCGAACACTGCGAGGCGGCGTGCTTTCCTAGCGGTATGCCCTGCTCAGAGGTGTGTCCAGTATGCGGCTGCATACTGTTTAGCCCGCTGCGATGAGTGCGCACGTGCGCACTTTTTTGCTCACGGTTTGATCCGCGGGAGGTGCCGACTATGCCATGGCATAGTGATTGGGCACTTCAGGACTTCGCACTTTCCCAGCCGTACGCCCTACTCAGAGGCGTGTCCAGTATGCGGCTGCATACTGATTAGCCCGCTGTGATGAGTGCGCACGTGCGCACTTTTTGTGCGCGGCAGGGCTCGGGGGCTCGCGCCGACTATGCCACGGCATAGTGATCGGGCGCTGCGAGGCTGCGCACGTTCCCGGTGATATGCCCTGCTCAGAGGCGTGTCCAGTATGCGGCTGCATACTGATTAGCCCGCTGTGATGAGTGCGCACGTGCGCACTTTTTGTGCGCGGCAGGGCTCGGGGGCTCGCGCCGACTATGCCACGGCATAGCGCCCCCACCACTAACGCATCGAGCCGAACAGCTCCTCGGCGGCCGTTTCATCCCACACCACGACGTTGCCCACGTCGGTGTCGAGGAACCCGCTGATGGGCACCGTGTTGGTCTCCACGCCGCGCATCGCCAGGGCGAGGCGGGCGAGGTGCCAGACGTGCTCGCCCTTGCCGACGGTGAAGGTGCCGGAACCGTGGTAGATCAGCGAGACTATGCGCACGGGGTTGAGTAGTGTCGCGGGCGCGGTGATTTCCCCGAGTAGTGCGGCGAAGAACTCGCGCTGGCGCATGACACGGTCGATGTCGCCCATGGCGGTGGCGCGGGTGCGCACGTACCCCAGGGCCGTGGGCCCGTCCATCTCCTGACAGCCGGCCTGGATGTCGAGGTTCGCCAGGGGATCCTGAATCGGTTCGGCGGCGCAGATCTGCACGCCGCCGACGGAGTCGACGAGGTTGGCTAGGCCGCCCATGCCGATCTCGGCGTAGTGGTCGATGTGCAGGCCGGTCGACTGTTCCACGGTCTCGGTGAGCAGCTGCGGCCCGCCGAAGGTGAAGGCGGCGTTGATCTTGTCCTCGCCGTAACCGGGAATGGAGACGAGGCTGTCGCGGGGAATCGACACGAGCTGGGAAGCGCCGGGGCCGGTGGGAATGTGCAGCACCATGATGGTGTCGGTGCGTCCGGTGCCGATGTCGCCACCTGTGCCCAGGCGCTCGACGTCTGCGTCGCTGAGGCCCAGGCGGGAGTCAGAACCGACGAGCAGCCAGTTGGTGCCCGCGGTGTTGCCGATCTGCTGGTCTGGCATGGCCTCGACGCGGGTGAGGCGGGCATCGGCCCACAGGGTGACCACGACAACGAGCACGAGCAGCAGCGCCAGCGGCCAGCCGAGGCAACCCAGGCAACCCGGGCGGCGACGACGGGGCGCGCGCGGTGGCTTGGGCGCGCGGCGGGACATCCGGTCCTCGGGGCTCTGAGAGAGGAGGAGCTCGTCGTCGGCGCGTCGGTAGGTGGGCTGCGCGGGGCGACGCTGCGGCATGGGCTGCGGAGCCGGCTGCTGGACGGGTCGCGGACGTGGGGGCTGCTGCTCGCGCGGGTAGTAGCGGGTCTCGTTGGCCGGCGGGGTCTGGCGCGGAGGAACCTGCTGGTCGCGCCGGGGTGGTCGCTGGCGCGGCTCCGGGCGGGCGGCGCGTGGTTCGGCGGCACGGCGGCGGACGGGGCGGCCGTAGCGGTCGATCAACGGCTTGCCGTCGCGGCCGAGAACAAAGTCTCCGCCGGCGTCACGTGGGTCGCCGGAGCGGGGGATGCGTCGGCGGGGGTCGTCGTCACGCCAGCTGCCGCCGCGCCCTCCCTGATCAGTCATGGGCAATACCCTATCGCGGCCCGGACCTAACCGAGGAACGCGAGGCGGTCACCGATGGCCGCGTAACCCACGAACGCCACGGCGTCGATGAGGAAGTGGCCGATCACCAGTGGCCACACGCGGCGCGTGCGCGCGTAGAACAATCCATAGACCAGGCCCATGACGATGTTGCCGAATCCGGCGGATATCCCCTGGTAGAGATGGTAGGAACCGCGGAGAACTGACGACGCCGCGAGCGCAGCCGGCAACCCCCATCCCAGCTGTCGCAGGCGGGTCAGCAGCCACATCACCACCACGATCTCCTCGCCGAAGGCGTTGCCGGCGGAGTTGAACAGCAGCACAGGAATCTCGATGGCGGCGTGATCCATGCCGGTGGGAACGACCACCTTGGACAGGCCGGCGTGCACGGCGAAGACGTAGAGCCCGAGGCCGGGCAGGCCGATGATGGCGGCGAGCACCGCGCCCCAGCCGAGGTCAGACCAGCGGGGCCGGGGGATGCGGAAGCCGTCGCCGGCGAGGAGGAACAGCGCCAGGCCTCCCCAGGCGAAGAGCACCAGTGAGCTGCAGGTCTGCAGCGCCAGGTCGAGCCAGGGGATGGCGGACTGGGTGACGTTGGGGGTGGTCTGCTGCTGGTTCAGTGGTTCCGGAGCGAGCAGCGAGTCCGTGAGCCGGAGGATCGAACGCAGTCCGGACATGCCGAAGGTGATGGACAGGACCAGGAGGATCTCCCACCGGGCGCGGGTGCGGTCCACCGTCGGAGGAGTCACTCGTGGAGTTCCCGGGCGAGGGCGAGGAGTTCGGCGTCGGTAAGCGTCAGTGAACCCAGGTGAACCGCGGCGGGCTGAGGGCGACCGGGCACGGGCCACGGCAGCGAGATGGCGGCCGCACCGGCGATGTTGAACAGCGAGGTCCACGGCACCCAGCGGGTCTGCGCCTCGAAGTTGTCCTGCGGGGACAACGAGGAGAACGCGCCGGTCACGGGCGGGTCGCAGGAGATGGTGGGGTTGAGGATGACGTCAACGTCCCAGAACTCCGCCAGCCGGGGTTTCAGCGCGAAGGCGTAGGCCTCCGACTCCTCCTGCTGCTGCTTGGACACGGTCAGGCCGCGCTCGCGGAGCCATTCGGCGAGGTAGTCGTAGTCCTCCAGCGCCACCAGGCGGGAGGTGAAGATGTCCTTGAAACGCTCGAAGGTCTCCGACGCCTCGGGCCAGGGGCCCACCGGGATGACCTCGTGCCCCGCGGCCGCCAGCTTCTCGGCGGCCTCGCGCACGGCGGTGAGGTACTCGGCCTGGACGTCGGTCTGGGCCATGAGCGGCTCGGTGAGCACGCCGACGCGGACCTTGCGGTCGAGCGACGGGGTGATCTGATGCAGGAATGCCTGGTCGGCGACGGTGGTGGTGAGGTAGCCGTGCACTGCGAGGGTGGTGGCGGAAGGTTTGTAACCCGCGATGCCGCAGGCCGCGGCCGGGATGCGGATGGAGCCGCCGGCGTCCGAGGCGTGCGCGGCGCGGACCAGCCCGCGCGCCACCATGACCGCCGCCCCGCCGGACGAGCCGCCCGGGGTGTGACCGGGCCAGATGGGGTTGTCCACCGCCGGCAAGTCGCGGGGTTCGGCGTCGACACTCATGCCGAGCTCCGAGGACACGGACTTGCCGGGGATGCGTGCGCCACGGGCCTCGTAGGCCGCGATGAAGGGGTCCGTCTCCTCGGCCATACGGGTGCGTGCCTTCGAGCCGAAGGTGGTGGGCATGCCCTTGAGGTCGTAAAGATCCTTGGCGGGGATGATCCAGCCGCTGAGGTCGCCCTCGGCGACGGGTTCGCGGTCCAGGTCAATGTAGGAGAACCCGTGTTCCTCGGGGGTGAGTTTTTCCAGGGCGCGGGCGAGGTCGGTGATCGATTCCGTCATGCGCACCACCATAGAGCCTGGGTTAGGGTGAGCACATGACTTTCAGCGTGGCGTATCTCGGCCCGGCGGGGACCTTCACGGAGGCCGCCCTCACGGAGTTTTCCGCGCGCGGGGTGTTCGGTTCCACGGGCATTCAGCCGCTCCCGGTGGCCAGCCCGGCCGCGGCTCTCGACGCCGTGCGCTCCGGTCAGGCGGACTACGCGGTCGTGGCCATCGAGAACTCCGTCGACGGCGCCGTGACCGGCACGTATGACGCGCTTGTCGACGGCGGCGAGCCCGTCCAGATCTTCCACGAACTGGAACTCGAGGTCGCGTTCTCCATCATGCTGCGACCCGGCACGGCGCTGAGCGACGTGCGCACCTTCGCCACCCACCCCATCGCCCACCAGCAGGTGCGCCGGTGGCTGGCGGAGAATCTCCCCAACGCGGAGTTTCTCCCGGCCAGCTCCAACGCCGCGGCCGCGGAGATGGTGGCGAACGGCCAGGCCGATGCGGCGGCCGCGCCCGCCCGGGCGGCGGAGATCTTCGGACTGGAGCGGGTAGCCGACTCGGTGGCCGATCGCCGGGGCGCGCGCACGCGGTTTGTGGTCGTCGGTAAGCGATCCGCACCCACCCCGCGCACCGGGAACGACACCACCCTGGTGGTGTTCACCCTCCCGCACGAACCCGGCACCCTGGTGGCGTCGCTGCAGGACTTCGCGCTGCGCGGCATCGACCTCTCGCGCATCGCCTCGCGCCCCACCCGTGACGCGCCGGGCACGTACCTCTTCTATGTGGACTTCATCGGGCACATCGACGACCAGCCGCTCGCCGAGGCCCTGCGCGCCCTGTGGCTGCGCGCGGAGAACATCCGATTCCTCGGCTCCTGGCCCTCGGTAAATGAGGAGGCGCGGGCGAAGTCGGTGGATCTTTCGCGTATCGACGCCGCGTCTGCCTGGGTCGATGCCGCGCGGCGCGGGGAGGAGATCTGATGGCCGGACGAATCATCCTCGTGCGCCACGGGCAGACCACCTCCAACGTGGACCGGCTGCTGGACACCGAACCGCCGGGTGCGGAACTCACCGACCTCGGCCGCCAGCAGGCCACCGACGTGGGTACCGAGCTCGCCGAATACTGCGGGGCCGGCGAGGGCAGCCTCGGGCGGATCGACACCGTGTACTGCGGAATCTCTCTGCGTACCCAGCAGACCGCCATGCTCGCGGCTCGAGCGGTCGAGGCCTATGCCGGGCTTCCGGAGCGCGCGCTGCGCGTGCATCCCACCGTGGGCATTCACGAGCTTGCGGCCGGAGAAATGGAGATGCGCGGCGATGACGAGGCCCACCGCGCCTACGCCGTGGCGACGGCCGGCTGGCTGCGCGGCGACACTGAGGCGCGCATGGCCGGCGAGTTCGGCGAGGGGCTGAGCGACATTCTCGGCCGCTATCAGCCGGTGCTGGAAACCATCGCCGAGGAGCACGAGCTGGGGACGCAGGACCGCGACGTCATCGTGGTCAGCCACGGGGCGGCGATCCGCACCATGGCCACGCACGCCACCAGGATCGACCCCGAGTTCGCCTTCGCCGGCTACCTGGCCAACTGCCGGTTCATCGTGCTCGCTCCGGGCGGGCGGGAGTTCGGCAAGTGGGAGCTGGTGCGCTGGGCGGATCTGGATCACCAGATCTGAAGCGGCGGGTATCGCGCGAGGATCGGTGCCTACCCCTTAACTCGGCGGTACTCACCTGGAGTGATACCCAGAACGCCGCGGAAATCGGCGCACATGTGTGACTGATCGGCGTAGCCCAGTTGTGCGGCGAGGTCGCCCATGGCTACCGACTCCCGTGCACGCAACTGCACGGCGGCCTCCTGCAGGCGGTATCTGCGGATCACCGCCAGCGGCGACAACCCGATGTACCTCGCCGAAAGCCGCTGCACGCTGCGTACGGACATCCTCATCCGCTCGGCCAGCTCGCCAACGCTGGTGATCGAGCGGTCGGCGGCGATGAGATCCACCATGGCGTTCGCAGTTCTGCCGGTGTCGTCAGCGCCGGCAATCTCCCTGCGCACCCAGTCGGCGGCAGCCCGCACCGCCGCGGTGTTCTCGCCCGCGCGCATCGGGGTGGTCACCAGCGAAAGGAGCCCCGGGGCTGCGAAAGACAGGTAGGTGTCGAGGAACTCGGCCGGTTCGCTGGTCAGAGCCGCTAGCCCCGCGGGACGCAGCCGCATCCCGAATGCCCAGTCGTGACCCGAAAGGACGCGGACGCTGATTCCGGTCGTCGGCCCGTAGAGATTCACGTGCCCGTGCTCGACGACGAGGTGAGACGCCGGAAACGGGAGCACCGTCTGCGTCGAGGTGGCGCCGTCTGTGAGCTCCCACCTGGGGATCCAGAACCACTCCACCCGGTCCCTGATGTCTTCGGGCGCGTCCACCCGTTCAAAGGCGGGTAGCTGACCGGGGAAGAGGATGCCCCGTGAATCACCGGTCGTCGTCATGGCACCGCCCTTGTCAGGTGGTTGTCGCGAATCTCCAATCCAGGCGGACCGGACAGTCACTAACCTAATGCCCATGACCACTTCCTCGCCCGGCGTCACCGGGGACCACACCACCAACGGCCGGCCGAACTACTACACGTCCCTCACCCCGTTCATCGCCGTGACCGGTGCCCGGGAAGCGCTCGACTTCTACCGCGATATCTTCGGTGCCGAGGTAATCGATGTCACGGAGATGAACGGCCAGGTCGTCCACGCCGAGCTCGGATTCGACTCGGGAAGACTCCAGCTGGGCGAGGCGACTCCGGACTACGGGCTGGTGCCTCAATCTTCCACCGATGACGCCTGTTTCTCTTTCAGCTTGTACACCCCCGACGTCGACGCGCTCGTCGACCGGGCGGTGAGTGCCGGGGCCACCCCGCGCGAACCTGTGGCCTAATTCGCCTCCGGCGACCGCTATGGCTCCATCAAAGATCCGTTCGGCGTGCGGTGGACGATCATGATGCGGGTGGAAGATCTGTCCTCCGAGGACAGCGCCCGACAGGTTGCCGAGTGGGCTGCCCAGCAGGAGAACTGAGTTAGGGGTCACTGCTGCGGCAGTCCAGACGTCTGGACTGCCGGGAAAACGACCGTCGAGAAGCTAACCCCAACCCAGCTGGTGCAGCCGATGCTCCTCGATGCCGAAGTAGTGGCCGACCTCGTGGAAGACGGTGACCTCCACCTCGTGGGCGAGATCGTCCTCGGAGACGGCGTGGCGCTCGAGGGTGTCCTTGTAGATGAAGATCGCGTCGGGGAGATAACCCGTGTGGTCGAAGGTGCGCTCGGTGAGCGGGACGCCCTGGTAGAGACCGAGGATCTCCGGGTTCTCCTCGTTGAAGGGCTGGACCAGGACGACGACGTTGCCCATGCGCCGCACGACGGCCTCGGGAAGTTTGTCCAGGGCGTCATCGACGAGCTCGTCGAAACGCTCGTCGCTGACGCGGTACATCTACTGTGCGGGCGCCGGGGTGGGTGCCGCAGAGGAGGCGGGCGCCGGGGCACGCACCGGGTCGCGGGCCGGCTGCTCGGGGACCGGGGCGCCGTTGATCTTCAGCGCCGGCTTGTCCTTGGCCGTGCCGACAAGCTCCGAGAATCCGCCCTCGGGGTTGGCGTGCACGAGGTAGCAGTTCGTCGAGTGTGAGCCGCCGATCCACGAAGCCGACTGGATGGGGATCCAGTAGGGCTGCAGCGTCGACTGGTAGAGGGCCTCGTCGTCGCCGAGGTAGTCGATGGCGGCCTGCGTGCACACATCGCGCAGGTGGGTGTCCTGCTGCTCGACACTGGGGGTGCCCTCCGGGAACACCGGGAGCAGGTCCACCACGGAGGTGGCCTCGAGCTGGTGCGGCTGATCGCAGTAGATCGGGGCGAGCTGCTGCGAGCCGTCGACCTGGATGCAGTAACCCGCGGGATAGACCCGCGACTGGTCCTGCTGTGCGACAAAACCACTGGTCTCGACGACGGTTCCGCCGGGATCGGTCTCCTGGATCCCGCAGAGGAGGGTGCGGTCGCCCGCGGCCCACTTCTCCGCGGGCGGGAGAATAGAGGCGATGGAGTAACGCCCGGCCGGGTCGTAGCGCCCGTCGAGGTAGCGCAGCGTGGCGCTCTGGCAGAGTTCCTCACGCAGCTGCGCCTGGCGGGTGACGCCAGGCTGCTCGGCCTCGGGGCCGAACTCGCTGGCGGGGTAGGTGGCCAGGTCCTCGCGGGTGGAGACCTCGAAGCGGTGGGTCTCGTCGCAGGAGGTGCGCTCGAAGTTCTCCAGCTCGCCCGTGCCTTCCGCCACGCCCCAGGTCAGGCAGTCGCCGGCGGCGGCGGTGGTGAACGGGGCGGCGTCGACAGCCGGGGCGGTGGAGGAGGAACCGGGCGCTGCCGTGGTGGAGTCGGTGCCTGTGCCGTCCGACTGGGAGACAAACCCGTAACCGCCGACACCCGCGGCGCCGACGAGGGCGGCGACGAGTGCGGTGCGGACGGCGGTTGCGGATCGCCAGGACGCGGTGCTGCTCGGGGTCCTCGTCGGCAGGGTGGCTCTAGTGCTCATAATGCTGACCATTGTGCACCGGTGAGCGGGGGAAAGTCACGTCAGGGGAGCGCGTCAGCGATGTCGTCCCGTTCGATCCGCGAGGTCAGACGGTACCGGTCCGTGCGGTAGACCGACGAGCACCACTCGACCGGTACATCCCGCGACCGTGCGGTGCGCACGATCTGCAGCAGGGGCGTGCCGATCTCCACGTCGAGGTCAGGCGCGGTCTGCAGGTCCGCGGACACCGCGGTGACGGTCTGGTCGGCGTCGGTGACGGCGTGGCCGAACTCCTTGTCCAGGATGGCGTAGACGGAGTTGTACACGTCGCGTTCCAGCAGCTCGGGGGCGACGGCGGCGTTGTACCAGCCGTCGTCGATGGAATAGGGCACGCCGTCGCCGAGCCGCAGGCGACGCAGGTGGATCTGCGGAGTGGAGGGATCCGCGCCGAAGAACTCCGCCACGGGCAGCGGCGGGGTGGCGCGTGCGGAGAGGAGGATTCTTGACGACGCCGTCACCTCCTGTGCGTTCATCTCCGCCGAGAACGACGCCAGGTGCAGTCGCGAGACCAGCGCATTCGGCGCCACGAAGGTGCCCTTGCTGCGGACCCGGCGCAGCCGCCCGGAGGCGACCAGGTCCCCGATGGCGCGGCGGACGGTGATCCGCGAGACGCCGTAATATTCCTCGATCACCCGTTCCCCGGGGAGCATGTCGCCCGGGGAGAGCGTGGTGGACGCCAGGGAGTTGAGGATGTCGCGCAGTTGCGCGTGCTTGGGCACGGTGCCGTCGACGATGGTGACGTCGGGCAGGACGGGCAGTACCGTGGAGTCGGGCGGGGCCATGGGGATCAGCCTAGACCGCGTGGTTATCACCGGTCTATAGGTTTCTGCACAACGATGGGTGCGGGTCGACCGTGCCGGGCGTGGTCACGGTAAGGTCTGCAGGTGTGATTGATCTGAAATTCCTCCGCGAAAACCCCGACGCCGTCCGCGCCTCCCAGGTCACCCGTGGTGCTAACCCGGCGCTGGTCGACGACCTGCTGGCCGCCGATGAGGCCCGCCGTGAGGCCATCCACGCGGCCGACTCCCTGCGCGCCGAGCAGAAGGCCTTCGGCAAGAAGATCGGCCAGGCCGCGCCGGAGGAGCGCCCCGCGCTGCTGGAGGGCTCCAACGAACTCAAGGCCCGGGTCAAGGCCGCCGAGGAGGAGCAGAAAGCTGCCGAGGAGAAGATGTCCGCGCTGCAGCTGCGCATCGACAACGTCGTCGAGGGCGCGCCCGCCGGCGGCGAGGACGACTTCATCGTGCTGGAGGAGGTGGGTGAGAAGCCCACCTTCGACTTCGAGCCCAAGGACCACCTCGACCTGGGCGAGTCCCTCGGCCTGCTGGACATGGAGCGTGGCGCCAAGGTCAGCGGCGCACGTTTTTATTTCCTCACCGGTGACGGCGCGTTCCTGCAGCTCGGCCTGCTCATGCTGGCCGCGCAGAAGGCCCGGGAGAACGGCTTCACCGTCATGATTCCGCCGGTGCTCGTGCGCCCGGAGATCATGCAGGGCACGGGTTTCCTCGGCGAGCACGAGGACGAGGTCTACCGCCTGAAGAACGACGACCTCTTCCTCGTGGGCACCTCCGAGGTTGCGCTCGCCGGCTACCACAAGGACGAGATCATCGATCTCTCCAACGGTCCGCTGAAGTACGCGGGATGGTCGAGCTGCTTCCGTCGAGAAGCGGGAAGCTACGGCAAGGACACCCGCGGCATCATCCGCGTCCACCAGTTCGACAAGCTCGAGATGTTTGTCTACTGCGACCCGGCCGAGGCCACTGAGCAGCACCAGAAGCTGCTGAAGATGGAACGCGAGATGCTCGCGGCCGTCGAGGTGCCCTACCGGATCATCGACGTCGCCGGCGGGGACCTCGGTTCCTCCGCGGCGCGCAAGTTCGACACCGAGGCGTGGGTGCCCACCCAGAACGCCTATCGCGAGCTGACCTCGACCTCGAACACCACGACCTACCAGGGGCGACGCCTCAACACCCGCTTCCGCGACGCCGAGGGCAAGCCGCAGACCGTGGCCACCCTCAACGGCACCCTCGCCACCACGCGCTGGCTGGTAGCCATCCTGGAGAACCACCAGCAGGCGGACGGATCGGTCGTCGTGCCCGAGGCGCTGCGGCCGTTCGTGGGCGAGGACATCCTCACGCCGGGCAAGTAGACTCCCCGGCATGACCAAGTACATCAAAGCCGGGCAGTTCCGCGTCCCCGAGGGGTACGGGGCCATCGTGGGCCACGCGTCCGAATCGCGGGAGTTCCCCTACGGCGGCCTGTTCATCCGGCTGGCCAAGCTCTGGATGCGCGCCTCCGGAACGACGGTGACCGTGGTGGGTTCCGAGAACATTCCCGCCGACGGGGGAGCGCTCCTGGCCTCCAACCACACCAACTACTTCGACATGGTGTGGGTCGGCATCCCCGCCCACCTGCGCGGACGCCGGCTGGTGCGGTTCATGGCCAAGAAGGAGATCTTCGAGCACCGCGTCGCCGGCGTGCTCATGCGCTCGATGAAGCACCTCTCTGTCGACCGGGCCGCGGGCACCGCGTCGGTGTCCGAGGCCGTGGCTCGACTGAAGGCCGGTGACCTGGTCGCGGTGTTCCCCGAGGCGACGGTCTCCCTGAGTTACGAGATCAAGGAACTCAAGTCCGGAGCCGTGCGCATCGCGGCCGAAGCCGGGGTTCCCCTGATTCCCGTGGCCACCTGGGGCGGACAGCGCATCCTGCCCAAGGGGGGCAAGGCCCAGCTGGGGCGCAAGAAGATCCCGGTCCGGGTGCACGTGGGCACCCCGATCGACCCGGCGGGTGACCCCGTGGAGCGCACCGCCGCCCTCAAGGTCGCCCTCCAGGAACTTCTCGAGGAGGCGCGCGGCGAGTACGAACGCGAATACGGCCCCTTCCCCGGTGGCGAGAGCTGGCGCCCGGCGTCCCTCGGCGGCGGCGCGCCGACGCTGGAGGAGGCCAAGGAAATCGAGAAGAAGACGAAGGAGGAGCGGGCACGCCGATGACGGCATCGCTTATCGACGGCTGGCGGCCGCACCTCATCGTCAGCGACATCGACGGCACCCTGCTCAACTCCGAGGACCGTGTCACGCCCCGGTTGCGCGACGCCATCTCCCGCGCCACCGACGCCGGCTGCGAGGTCGCGCTGGCCACGGGGCGTCCCTTCCGCTGGGTGGGCATGGTCCTGGACCAGCTGCCCGTCCGCCCCATCTGCGTGACCTCCAACGGTGCCGTGCTCTACGACTCCGCCTCCGACTCCGTGCTCTCCGCCCGGGAGATCTCCGCCGAGGCGATGACCGGGGTGCTCGAGGCCGCCGAATGGGCACTGCGTAACGACGGCGGCGTGGCCGTCGCCGTGGAACGTGTCGGGGTCAGCTCCCTCGACGACCCGCGGGATGTCTTTGTCATCGGCCCCGGTTACCTGCACACCTGGGAGGAGCAGGGCTTCGGTTCGGCCTCGCGCAGTGAGGTCATCGGCCTGCCGGCCGTGAAGATGATCCTGCGCAACGACCACCTCACCGCCCCGCAGATGTACGCCAAGATCGCGCCGCACATCGTTGCCACGGAGGCGCACGTCACGTACTCCATGAACGAGGGACTGATCGAGGTCGCCGCGCCGGGAGTGACCAAGGCACTGGGTGTGTCCCGGCTGGCCGAGATCCACGGCGTGAGCAGCGACGATGTAGTGGCTTTCGGCGACATGCCCAACGACATCGAGATGCTGAAGTGGGTGCGCCTCGGGGTGGCCATGGGCAACGCGAACCCGTCGGTGCTCGAGGCGGGGGACATGGTCACCGCCACCAACGACGAGGGCGGCGTGGCCGAGGTGCTCGAGCGCTGGTTCTGACCCCCGGATTCCCGCCCCGCCGGTGACCCCCGGCACAATGGGGCGGGTGAGCGAATCCCGGACCGAACTCCTTGCCGCCATCGACCAGGGCACGACCTCGACGCGGTGTGTCATCATCACCCGCTCGGGCGAGGTGGTGGCCAGCGCGCAGTGTGAGCACCGGCAGATCATGCCCCGGCAGGGCTGGGTGGAACACGACGCCGCGGAGATCTGGGCGAACGTGCGCCAGGTGGTCTCGCAGGCGGTGGTCGACATCGATGCCACCCCCGAAGACATCTCCGCACTCGGCCTGACCAACCAGCGCGAGACAGCCGTGGTGTGGGAGAAGGCCACCGGTCGGCCCATCCACAACGCGATCGTCTGGCAGGACACCCGCACGTCCGCGATCGGTGGTGGCGATCCCGAGAGGTGGCTGGAGCGCACCGGCCTGCTGGCCAGCTCTTACCCGGCGGGTCCGAAGATCGCGTGGTTCCTCGACCATGTGGACGGCGCCCGCGAGCGCGCTGAGCGCGGGGAGCTCCTCGCCGGGACCATGGACACCTGGCTGCTGTGGAATCTCACCGGGGGAGCGCGTGGCGACGAGGGGCGCCCCGCCGTGCACGCGACCGACGTCACCAACGCCTCGCGCACCCTGCTCATGGACCTGCGCACGCAGACGTGGGACGAGGAGCTGTGCGAGAAGGTCGGCGTCCCGCTGGCGGTGCTACCTGAGATCCGGGCGTCGATAGGTGACTTCGGCACCGTCCGCCACCGGGGGACTCTGGCGGGAGTGCCCATCGCCGCAATCCTGGGCGATCAGAGCGCCGCACTGTTCGGGCAGGCGTGTTTTGAGCCCGGCGACGCTAAAAACACCTATGGGACGGGCCTGTTCCTGCTGCTCAACACGGGTGACCAGCCGCATTTCTCCGAGCATGGGCTGCTGACCACCATCGGGTGGCAGGTCGCGGGGGAGGAGCCCGTCTACGCGCTGGAGGGGTCGGTGGCGGTGGGCGGTTCGCTCATTCAGTGGCTGCGTGACCAGCTGGGGATCCTGCGCACCGCGGGGGAGTCGGAGACACTCGCCCGAGAGGTGCCGGATTCCGCGGGTGTCTACGTCGTGCCGGCGTTCTCCGGATTGTTCGCCCCGCGCTGGCGCCCGGACGCACGTGGTGTCATCGTCGGGCTGACGCGTTTCGCGGACCGGCGTCACATCGCCCGCGCCGCGCTGGAGGCGACGTGCCTGCAAACTCGGGAGGTGGTGGACGCGATGGTCGCGGACTCCGGGGTGCAGCTGGGACGCCTGCGTGTCGACGGCGGCATGGTCGCCAACGACCTGCTCATGCAACTGCAGGCGGATGTCCTGGGCATCGAGGTCGAGCGCCCGGCGAACATCGAGACGACCGTGCTCGGCGCCGCCTTCGCCGCCGGGTACGGCCGCGGGCTCTACTACTCGCTCAGCGACATCGCCGGGCTCGTGCCCATCGAATCCTCGTGGAGCCCGGCCATGAGCCAGGTGGACCGGGGCGTGCTTGTCGACGGCTGGAACCGAGCCGTGGAGAAGTCCTTCGACCTGGCCGGGGACGAATAACACAGAAAATCGGCCCAACCCCTGCTGAAGGGGTTGGGCCGATTCCGGCCGCTGCCTAGTTCGTGGAGATGTGCAGCTTGTTGGTGGCCGGATCGTAGGTGATCGAGCCACCCTCGAAGTCGACCTTCAGCTCGCCGCCGTTGCCGGTGGAGACGGGGTCGGAGGTGGGCATGCCCAGCGGTCCGACGTCGTAACCCTGGCCGGCCCAGGCATCGGCCAACGCGCCCCACAGGGCGTGGGTGCCGGTCTCGTCGTCGGAGACGATGATGCCGTTGTCGAAGAGGGCGAAGCGGGCGTTCGCCGCCTCCTCGGGGGTCGGGCCGCCGATGCCGGCGGTGGAGACGCCGCCCTTGGAGTTGCCCAGGACCGGGCCGAAGGCGGAGTTGATGGTGTTCCACTTCTGCTCGATCTCGGAGTCACCGGTGAGGGAGACGAGCCCGTCGATGATGGGGGGCAGCTCGGAGATCTTCAGGCCGTCGAGAATCTCGACGTCACCCGCCGCGCGTGCGGTGCCGGCGTTCCCGGTGCCGTTGGAGGCGGCCGTGCCGAGCAGGATCGCCGCGATGGAGCCGACGATGGTGATGATCGCGGAAACGTCGCCGTTCAGGGCCCTGCGGATGAGATCCAGGGGCGAGGTGTTTCCGGCCGGGGTCGTGGCCGGCTTGGTGGTGGCCGGCTTCGTGGTCGTCGGCGTGGCCGGGTTACCCGGGGTGCTCGGCGTGGAGGTCTGGTTCCCGCCGATCGGGGTGCCGTTCTTGATGGAGTTGTAACGCTCCGAGGCGATGGAGCGGATGGAACTCATCTTGGCGTAGAGGTTCCCGCCCGGGCAGGAGTTGTACTGGAAGTCGCGGTGGGCGTTGATGGTGGGGAAGTTCGTCCCCTGGCCCACGCCGTACTTGTTGCCGTTGTAGTTGAAGTCCGAGGCGAGGTAGGTCGTGCCCGTCGGGTTGAACCCGGAGACGGCGGCCTTCCAGCCGGCCAGCTGGCCGACCGCACGCACGGAGGCGTCGGCGGGCTGGGCGGTCTCGTAGTTGCCCAGGACAGAGATGCCCCAGGTGTTGGAGTTGAATCCGCCGACGTGGGCGCCCTGGACGGCCTTGTCCAGACCGCCGGCGCGGCCCTCGTAGATGTTGCCGTACTTGTCCACCATGGCGTTGTATCCCACATCGCCCCAGCCCAGGGTGGAGCCGTGGTAGGTCTGGATTCCGCGAACCAGCGCCGCGGACTCGGCCTCCGAGTAGTTGTTGGAGCCGGCGGTGTGGTGGATGGTGACGGCCTTGACCGGAGCGTTGTAGTAGGTGTTGCTCAGCCTCTGGTTGGCTCCCCAGCCTGCGCGGGAGATGACCTTGGGCATGCCGTCGGTGGTGGCGGCCAGCTCGATGTTGCCCTCGTTGAGCCCGGCGTCCAGCGACGGGTCGATGAGGACGGCCTCGATGTTGTCCGCGGAGATGGGGCCGGAGTCCTCGGTCTCTGCTTCAGCCTCGGCCTCGGCGACCGGCTGGATGTCGCCGTAGTTGGAGGCGATGGGGGCCAGTCCGGTGGTGTCCGTGTCGGCGGTCTCGTCGAGCGGCTGCGGCTCGGCCGCGGCTTCTTCGGTTGCGGCCGTGTCCGGCCCGCCGGTGCCCCACTCGGGGTTGATGCCGGCGCCGGCGACCGGGGCTTCCTCGGGGACGTTCTCCAGGGAGGCCTCGTCGGCAGGGGTGGCGTCGGCATCGGTGATGCCGAGGTCGACTCCGGCGACGGAGACCTGGATGCGCTGGGTCGGCTCGACGTAGATGAGGTCGGTGCCTCGCTTGCCGTCGGCGCTCGGCTCACCCATGGGGGCGGCGGCGTACCAGGGGCCCCACTCGCCGTCGGCGTTCTCGGCGCGGACGAAGGACGCGAAGTCCTCGTCGCTGTTCCAGGTCAGGGCGAACATGCTGAAAGGGGTGTCGCTGGTGAACTCCTTGACCGTCTTCGGGCCAGGCTGCCCGCCCTGGGAGGCGATGGCGGCGTCCTCGACGACGACGTTGTCGAACTCGCCGAAGTTGACGGACTGCTCGGCGACGGGGATGGGGTCCCCGCCCTCGGACTGTGCCTGGTAGATGGAGTTGCCGCCGAAGACCGTGGCGGCAACGAGTGCGGCCACGGTGAGAACGGCGACGGTCGGGTTCGCGCGGAGTGCGCCCGTCGCGGTGGGCGACGTGATGCGGCGTCTTTGCTGCACGATGAGGCTCCTCAGAGATCAGGGGAAAGAAAAAGAGTTCGGCTCTTTCAGCATGGTAGAACACGCGTGGGGCCCATGGTAACCCAGTTCATCAAAGTTTCATATCGGACACAAGTTGTTGGTGGGATTTTATTGACATAATTTCGAACCGGGCGAATGGTTTTCCACCGGCCCGCCGTGTTTCGCCGGAGGGGCGGGCAGGGAGCGTCGATTAGCCTGATTGCCATGACTTATGACCTCTTTGTTGTCGGATCCGGCCTCTTCGGACTCACCGTCGCCGAGCGCGCCGCCACCCAGCTGGGCAAGAAGGTGCTCATCGTCGACCGCCGCGACCACCTCGGCGGCAACGCCTACTCCGAGGCCGAGCCGGAGACGGGCATTGAGATCCACAAGTACGGGGCGCACCTCTTCCACACCTCCAACCAGCGGGTATGGGAGTACGTCAACCAGTTCACGGACTTCACCGGCTACCAGCACCGGGTCTTCGCCATGCATGACGGCACCGCGTACCAGTTCCCCATGGGCCTGGGTCTGATCAACCAGTTCTTCGGCCGCTACTACTCCCCGGACGAGGCGCGCGAGCTCATCAAGTCGCAGACCGAGGGCATGGATCCCAAGGAGGCGGCGAATCTGGAGGAGAAGGCGATCTCGCTGATCGGCAAGCCGCTCTACGAGGCCTTCATCCGCGACTACACCGCCAAGCAGTGGCAGACCGACCCGAAGAACCTGCCCGCGGCGAACATCTCCCGCCTTCCCGTGCGTTACACCTTCAACAACCGCTACTTCAACGACACGTACGAGGGACTGCCCGTCGACGGTTATACCGCATGGCTGGAGAAGATGGCGGACAACGAGCTCATCGACGTCCGCCTGGGCACCGACTGGTTCGACGTGCGCGACGAGCTGCGCGCCGAGTCCCCGGACGCGCCCGTGGTCTACACCGGCCCGCTGGACCGCTATTTCGACTACGCCGAGGGCACGCTCGGCTGGCGCACCCTCGACTTCGAGACCGAGGTCCTGGAGACCGGCGACTTCCAGGGCACGCCGGTGATGAACTACAACGACGCCGACGTCGACTACACCCGCATCCACGAGTTCCGTCACTTCCATCCCGAGCGGGACTACCGCACGGACAAGACCGTGATCATGAAGGAGTACTCGCGCTTCGCCGACCGCGAGGGCGACGAGCCCTACTACCCCATCAACACGCCCGAGGACCGCGCGATGGTGGAGGCTTACCGACGCCGCGCCGCCGCCGAGGCCCGCGAGAACAACGTGCTCTTCGGCGGCCGCCTGGGCACCTACCAGTACCTGGACATGCACATGGCCATCGCCTCGGCGCTGACGCTGTTCGACAACACGCTCACCCCGTTCTTCGTTGACGGCACTCCGCTGGAGCAGGAGCGCGGACACTAGCTCGACCGTGGATGCGGCGGTGCTCGGGTGGCTGGTGGCGTCGCGTATCGACGCCCTGTCCCCACTCATCGCCGCTTTCAGCGAACTCAGCCGCCCCGCCTACCTACTGCTGTATGCGCTGGTGCTGGCCCTCGGGCAGGGGATCCGCCGGCGGCCACAGTGGGCGCAGTGGTGGGTGCTTCCGCCCGCGATCCTGGTGACCAACGGGCTGGTGCACGCGCTCAAGGCGCTGATCGGGCGCGCCCGCCCACCGGCGGAATTTCAGCTGGGGCAGGTCTCCGGGGATTCCTTTCCCTCCGGGCACGCCGCGGGGGCAGCGGTGGTTGCGGTGCTGGTGAGCCTGCTCTGCGCACGGTGGTGGGCGCGGGCTGCGGTGTGGATCTGGGCCGTGGCCGTCATGGTGTCGCGGCTGTATCTGGGGGTGCACTGGCTGAGCGACGTGCTCGCCGGAGCGGTGCTGGGGGCGGTGGTCGGGGTGGTTTGTTGGGTGACCGCGGGGCGGGTTCGAACGGCCTTAGGTGAACGTCAGGTTAACAACTGACAAAGTTGACGTGTACTCACGAAGCGCCTGCATACGGCACGAAAGTTACCAAAACGCCATGTGGCGAAAACTTTTCCCCAGCGTGCGGCCTTGACAATACTTCTCGCTGCCCGTAAGTTAACTTTACGTAAACAGCGAACGGCGCTCCCGTTAACAAAAAGGTTAACGGTGCATGAACCGCCGGAAGTGAACTGGAAGAACGAAGGAGCGATCACCCTGCACAACGCAACCGCCCCGGAATTTCCTCGCGAGCAGCAACCCGCTCGCCGCCGCCCGGCCCTGAACGCACACGCTGAATCCGAAAGTCTTTCAAGGAGCATCATGAACGTCAACCAGACCCTCACCACCGTCCGAACCGACCTTCACCGCCGCTACGGCCACGAGCTTGCCGTCGCCGACATCGACCGTGTCTTCGACGCCGTCCTCGGGCAGCACCTGTCCACCGCCGCCCTCTATGAGTTCGTCCCCGTCTTCGTCGAGCGTGACGTCACCGAGCGCCTCGAGAACATCGTGCTCAACGCCCCGCTGCGCACCGTGGCCCCCCGCCGCGGCGTCGTCTTCGTCAACCGCAACAACCGTGTCATGGCCGAGATCGCCGCGGCCCTGACCCGCACCGCAGCCGGCGACGGCGTCTCCGTCACCACCGCCGCCACCCACCCCGAGAACGCCCACGACTCCCGCCTCGAGGCCGAGGCCCGCCACCGCGGCATCGACCTCGTCACCGAGACCGCCCACGCCGGCCGTGTCCTGGACAGCTCCGAGGTGACCATCTACCTGGGCGCCCACGAGGCACAGGACATGGGTGGACGCCACGCCGTGGTCTGGGACATGCCCGCCACCGACGGCATGACCGAGGAGCAGATCAGCACCCTGATCTCCGACCTGAACGAGCGCGTCGGCGCCCTGGTCAGCGAGCTGCACCTCGCACCGTCCGCGCCGGCCGTCAACGCCTAGGCGCACGCCGCAGGAGGCCCGGGCTGGATCGTCGAAAAGCGACGATCCGACCCGGGTTTTCCCGTGCGCCGGGGCGGGGCGGCGGCAAAACGTCGAGAAGCGGGACGTGGCAACTACTGGCTGTCCACCCGGCGCACTACTCTGACAGGGCAAGCCTCATCTCACGTCCAGGAAGTTGAAGGGACACCGTTGAACGCCGTGACCGACCCCACCACCGAGACCACCTCGCCCGAGGTGCTCCAGCGCATCCTCCTCCCCCGACAGGGAGAGCCGCAGGACGTGCGCATGCTCTACCTCGTCGAGAGCGGACAGAACAAGGAGCGTCTCTCCTGGTCGGAGCGCTTCTCCGTCCGCGTTCCCGGCGGTTCGGAGGCGAGTTTCGAGACCTACTTCAACGCCTTCCCGGCCTCCTACTGGCGCCGCTGGTCGCAGCTGGACACCGTCCTGCTGAACCTGCACGTGCAGGGCACCGCCGCAGTCTCGGTGTACCGCTCCAAGTCCGACGGCACGCGCGTGGCCGTTGAGTCGAGGCTCATCACCGATGAGGCCACCACCTTCACGCTGCCGCTAAAGAACTTCGAGGACGGCGGCTGGTACTGGTTCGACGTCACCGCCGAGTCCGACGCCACCGTCTCCGAAGCCGCCTGGTGCGCCCCGCACGCGCCCCGAGCGCAGCAGATGCCGGACGGCTCAACCGTCGGGCCCTTCGAGAAGCGGGTCACCGTGGGCATCCCCACCTTCAACCGGCCGGCCGACGCCGTCGCCGCGCTGGAGGCGCTGACCTCCGACCCGGAGATCGACGCCATCATCGACGCCGTCATCATGCCCGACCAGGGCAACCAGCACCCGGCCGACGAGCCCGGTTACGTCGACGCCGTGGCCAGGCTGGGGGAGCGGTTCCACGAGTTCCGCCAGGGCAACCTTGGCGGCTCCGGCGGCTACT
Organism: Corynebacterium doosanense CAU 212 = DSM 45436; assembly: GCF_000767055.1. Lineage (NCBI taxonomy): Bacteria > Bacillati > Actinomycetota > Actinomycetes > Mycobacteriales > Corynebacteriaceae > Corynebacterium > Corynebacterium doosanense. Next base: position 2,540,204 of record NZ_CP006764.1, on the reverse strand, counting down.
CCCGCATCATGTTCGAGGCCCTGGGCGACGGCGAAGCCGGTCTGCCCGAGAGCCCGTACATCCTCTACATGGACGACGACATCGCCATCGAACCCGACTCCATCGCCCGCGCCGTCCAGGCCGCGCGCTACGCGGCCAGCCCCATCGTCGTCGGCGGGCAGATGCTCAACCTGCAGGAGCGCTCGGAGCTGCGCACCATGGGTGAGGCCATCGACCGCAGCGACTTCATGTGGACCAAGGCCAACAACTCCGTCTACGATCACGACTTCGCGCAGTACCCCCTGGGTTTCCTCGGCCACGACAGCGACAAGAAGAACCCGGACGCCTACAACTCCCGCAACCTGCACCGCCGCGTCGACGTCGACTACAACGGCTGGTGGATGTGCCTGTTCCCGCGGGTCGTCGCGGACCAGATCGGTCAGCCGCTCCCGCTGTTCATCAAGTGGGACGACACGGAATACTCCCTGCGTGCCGGCGCCGCCGGGTTCCCCACCGTCACCTGGCCGGGAGCGGCCATCTGGCACATGGCGTGGGCGGACAAGGACGACGCCATCGACTGGCAGGCGTACTTCCACCTGCGCAACCGCCTCATCGTCGCAGCCCTGCACCACGACGGCGGCGCCGAGGGCATCGTGCGCTCCGTGCAGAAATCCACCTTCAAGCACGTGGCCTGCATGGAATACAGCACCCTCGCCATTCAGAACGAGGCCATGAAGGACTTCCTCGCCGGCCCCGCCGGGCTTTTCGACGACCTGGACCAGGCACTTCCCCGGATCCAGGGGATCCGGAAGAACTACTCGGATGCCGTCGTGGTCGAGACCGCCTCCGACCTTCCCTCCCCGACGGGTGCGCCCGGCGTCCCCGTGAAGGACGTGGGCGGCCGGCTGGGCAAGATCCGCAAGGTCCCCTGGCTGGTCCACGGCCTGCGCCACCTCGTCGCCAAGGAGGACACCTCCCACCACCACGCGCCGCAGCTCAACCTCACCGCGCAGGAGGCCCGCTGGTTCACGCTCTCGCGCGTCGACTCCGCCACGGTCACCACCGCGGGCGGCACCGGCGTGGCCTTCCGCAAGCGCGACCGGGACCTGGCCAAGCAGCTGGTCTCGGAGTCGCGCGCCCTGCAGAAGCAGATCGTCGAGCGTTTCGACGAGCTCAAGGACGAGTACCGGGGCTCCTTCGACGACCTGGTCAGCCGCAGTGAGTGGAAGAAGGTGTTTGATGCCCAGTAAGGCACTCGAGCGCACCGAGGCCGAGATCCTGGTCGCGGTGCAGCGGGCCCTCTTCGAGGTGCCCGGGGCCGTACCGACCGCGCGCACGCTCAGCCACTTCGGCGAGCACGCCCTCGGCTGGATGGGCATCTCGGCCGCGGGCGCACTGATCGATCGCCGTCGGCGTCGACAGTGGGTGGTCGTGGGGGCCTCCGCGTTTTTCTCCCATGCGGCCTCCGTGGTGATCAAACGCATCGTGCGCCGGCAGCGGCCGACCGACCCGCGGATCCGGGTGGGAGTCTCCACCCCGTCCACCCTGTCGTTCCCGTCGTCGCATTCCACCTCGACCGCGGCGACGATGGTGTCCCTCGCGCAGCTGTCCGGGTCTCCCGTTTTCCTGCTGGGGATCCCGGTGATGATGGTCTCGCGTATGGTTCTCGGCGTGCATTATCCGACGGACACTCTCGTCGGATCCACCATCGGGGCGGCTACCGCCCTGGCGGTCACGAACATCGAAAGGACGACCAGGTGACAGAGGTCAACCAGCCCATTCCGAACGAGGACACGTCCGGGATCCTGAGCTCCGAGCCCCACACCGAGGGCATCGACACCAACCGCAAGCGTCAGCCGCCGAAGAACCTCGTCGACGCGATGATCAAGTCGCTGCGCCCCAAGCAGTGGGTCAAGAACGTCCTCGTCGTCGCCGCGCCGCTGGCAGCGGGCATGGACGCGTTCACCAACCGGACGTTCTTCGACATCCTCCTGGCCTTCGTGGTCTTCTGCCTGGGTGCGTCGTCGATCTACCTCATCAACGACGCCATGGACGTCGAGTCCGACCGCGAGCACCCCACCAAGCGGTTCCGCCCGATCGCCTCGGGCATGCTGCCCAAGAACCTGGCGTACGTCATGGCGGCCCTGCTCATCGTCGCCTCCATCGGCCTGTCCTTCCTGGCCTCACAGGGCTCCGGGCTGGCGATCGTCATCGCGGTGTACATCGCGTTGCAGCTGGGCTACTGCTTCGGCTGGAAGCACATCCCGGTGATCGACATCGCCCTGGTGTCCTCCGGATTCATGCTCCGCGCCATGGCCGGCGGCGTCGCCGCCGGCATCGTGCTCTCCCAGTGGTTCCTGCTCGTGGCGGCCTTCGGCTCCCTGTTCATGGCTGCCGGCAAGCGCTACGCCGAGCTGCTGCTCTCCGAGCGCACCGGAGCGAAGATCCGCAAGTCGCTGCAGGGTTACACCCCGACCTACCTGCGTTTCGTGTGGACCCTCGCGGCCACCGCCGTGGTCATGTCCTACGCACTCTGGGGTTTCGAGCTCTCCGAGTCCGTCGACGGAGCCGAGGCGCTGTGGTACCAGATCTCCATGGTGCCGTTCATCATCGCCATCCTGCGTTTCGCCGCGGACGTCGACCGTGGCGAGGGCGGCGCGCCCGACGAGATCGCCCTGGAGGACCGGGTGCTCCAGCTCCTGGCGGTGGCCTGGCTCGCTTGTATTGTCATGGCCGTCTACGTCGTCCCGGCGTTAACATAACGTTCTGGTAACCTTTGCCGAATGAGCACGGCCTTAACCCACGATGTGGATGACATAAGCGGCGGACGATACGTCCCGCGCTGGGAGTCCACCACCACGGTCTCGGCCGTCTCCTCCGCCCTCATCCTGGCGACGATCGCCGCAGTCGGCGGCTGGATGCGCCGCTGGATCAGCGACGACGGACTCATCGTCCTGCGCACCGTGCGCAATCTCCTCGCGGGAAACGGCCCCGTCTTCAACGCCGGTGAGCGGGTGGAGACCAACACCTCCACCCTCTGGCAGTACCTCATCTACGTCGTCGGTCTGGTCAGCGACGCCCGGCTGGAGACCATCGCCCTCTGGCTCGGCCTCATCCTCACCACCGCAGCGCTTCTCATTGCGGCCCTGGCCACGGCCGGGTTCTACCGGGGCCGTCCCGGGCTGATCCTGCTGCCCGTCGGCGGCCTGGTGTACCTGGCCATTCCCGCGGCCCGCGACTTCGCTACCTCCGGCCTCGAGTGGGGCCTGAGCATCTTCTGGCTCGCCGTGCAGTGGGCCCTCCTGGTCGCCTGGGTCCGCCCCGCCGACCGGGGCGCACGGCACGGGCGGGCCGCGGCGGACTGGGCACCTTATGCGCTCGCGTTCTGGAGTGGACTGTCCTGGCTGGTGCGCCCGGAGCTCGCGCTCTACGGCGCGCTGACCGGGATCCTCCTGTTGGTCGCCGCCCGCACCTGGCGGGTCGGCCTGGGGATCCTCGCGGCAGCGCTGCCCGTCCCGGCCGCGTACCAGATCTTCCGCATGGGTTATTACGGGGTACTGACCCCGCACACGGCCGTCGCCAAGTCCGCCACCGGCGCGGAGTGGGGCGCGGGATGGGACTACGTTCTGGACCTGGCCACCCCCTACAACCTCTTCCTGGCCATGGCGCTGGTCGTCGTCGTCGCGGCCGCGCTGTTGTGGCGCGCGGCCGCAGCGCCCGCTCTCCAAGCCCCGGCCGCGGGAAGGCTGCGCGCGCGGACCCGCACCGCGGCTGCCGCGGTCCTGTTCGGCGCCGGGGCGCTGCACCTGCTCTACGTCATCCGCGTGGGCGGGGATTTCATGCACGGTCGCATGCTGCTGCTGCCGCTGTTCGCCATCCTGCTGCCCATCACGGTCGCGCCGCTCGTGGATCTCGCCGCGCGTCGGTGGGTCATAGACGGCGTCCTCCTGCTTGCCGGGATCGGCATCGTGGTCTGGGCCTTGGTGGTCATGGCCAACGGCACCAACCGCATCGACATGCACACCTACGAGACCGGTGAGCTCAACATCGTCGACGAGCGGGAGTTCTGGACCAACGCCACCCGCCGCGAGGCCGGGGATCCGCCCCGCCTGGCGGAGGACTTCCTCAAGGCGCCCGCGGTGGGCGACTGGGAGGACAGTGTGGACGAGGCCATGGCGGAGGACCCCGCCCAGATGATCCAGATCATCGTCACCCGCGATCCGGCCACCTATTCCTGGACCGGGGCCGAGCGCATGAGTGTCGACAGCGACCTCGGGGACATCCCGACCACCGTCTACCTGCTCAACCTGGGGATGACCGGGATGAACTCGCCGCTGGACCTGCGGGTGCTCGACACCGTCGGCCTGTCCTCGCCGCTGGCAGCTCGTCAACCGCGCGAGGAGGGGGGAAGGATCGGGCACGACAAGTGGCTGCCGCTGGTCTGGCAGGCCGCCGACACCGACGCCGACCTCGGCCGGCTGCCGTCGTGGATCGATCCGAAGGAAGCCATGCTCGCCCGCGCGGCGCTGCGCTCCCCGGAGATCTCCGAGCTGTTGGCCACGTCGCGTGAGCCCATGAGCCGCGAGCGGTTCCTCGCCAACATCGCCTACTCGCTGGGAGAGGGTCGCTCCCTGGAGATCTCCCGCGACCCGCGCGACCACCTCGACGAGGCCACCATCAAGGCTGTGGAGGAGGCCGCTCGGGCCGCGGAGGACAACCCGGATGCCGCCGACGAAGTCCCCGGGACGACCGACGCCGACGGGGGCCGGGTGGCGTGGCCGACGGAGACACGTATCGACGACCGCTGGTGAGCCCACCCCCCGCGGTGCATTTAAAATGTGCGTTTGCCGGGAAATGGTTTAGGATTCGACCATGATTTAGTCACGATGCGATAACGACTGATGTAACGTCGTGGCCGAACCGCAAGATATATCTCCTGTTGGCGCTCGTCGCCCTTGGTAATTCCCGAATACTCGTCTGCGAGGAAAAATATGTCCGCTATCTCCGGGCTCAACCGCGTCCACCGGGTCGTGCTGACCGTCATCGTCGCCGTGGCCATGGCCGCCGCCATGATGATCGCCGCCCCCAACAAGGCCCACGCCGATCCCCGGGAGTGGCTGCGCCCCGACAGCACCGGCGCCTGCGAGTGGGACGGTGTCGGCTGGTGGGTGCAGCGCTGCGACGTGTGGTCGCCGGCCATGGGCCAGAACATCACCGTGCAGATCCAGCCGGCCGCCCGCGGCGGCAATGCCTCGCTCTACCTGCTCGACGGCCTGCGCGCCACGAACTACACCAACGCCTGGCTTCATGACGTCAACGCAGCCGCCACCTACAACAACTCCAACATCACCCTGGTGATGCCCGTCGGTGGCGCCGGCTCCTTCTACGCCGACTGGCAGGGCCCGGCCACGTATGACCTGCGCAACCCGGTCAACTACAAGTGGGAGACCTTCCTCACCGCTGAGCTGCCGGGCTACCTGGCGCAGCACTTCGGCGTCGCGCGTGATAACAACTCCATCGCCGGCCTGTCCATGGGCGGCACCGCCGCGATGAACCTCGCCGCGAAGCACCCGGACATGTTCCGCCAGGCGCTGTCCTTCTCGGGCTACCTCGCCACCACCGTCCCGGGCGCGCAGACGCTGATCCGCGCCGCGCTCCTCGACGCCGGCGGGTTCAACATCAACGCCATGTACGGCTCGATCATCAGCTCGTCCCGTTTCGAGAACGACCCGTTGCTCAACCTGGGTGGACTGAACACCAAGAACATCTACATCTCTGCAGGTTCGGGCATCCCCTCGCCGGCGGACCAGAACATCCTGCCGCAGCACGTCGCCTCTGGTGTCGCGCTGGAGCTCGTCGCGAACGCCACGACCCGCCTCTACGGTGTCAACGCCCAGGCCCAGGGCAAGAACGTCATCCAGGACTACCCGGCCACGGGTATCCACAACTGGAACCAGTTCGGCGACCAGCTGAACTATACCAAGCGGCTCGTCCTGGACACCATGAACGCCTGGTGATCTGAGACCTTGCACGTCCGAGAAACGCCGCCACTCCTTCAGGGAGGGGCGGCGTTTTGCGGTGTGTCGTCTGGCAAAAGTCTCAAGTTGTACTTAAACTTGAGCCAGCTCGAGGCTGTATCGCTACGCGATGTAACAGGAAAGCCTCAACGGAGCGACAGAGAACTTGTAGAAGCGTTCGGCTTTCACCCGGTGGCGGGGAACCACCGGGAGAAGGCCACCTGACGCCCTAGAACACCAGGCGATGTTTCATTTCGCCATGCCCTGCCCGCACCATCACTTTCACCAACAACGAGGACTGACAACACCATGCGCGACTCCGCATCACGTTCCCCGCGCCGCACCGCGCGCCGCAACCGCCACCTGGCTGCCCTGGCCATTCCGTCGGCGGTGGCCGTCGGACTCGCAGTAGTTCCCGTAGCCCCGATGGCTTCCGCTCAGGGCCTCTCCAGCGGCCTTGGCGCGGGCAACGGCTCCGGCTTCTCCGACTCCGTCGCCCCCGGCGAGCCTGTTCAGCGCACGCCGTACCAGACGACGTACCCCGAGGTGGACGCCCTTCCCGCCGGCGTCTCCGTCGACCGCGTCGAGTGGATCACCAACCGCAAGGTGCGGGTGTTCATCAACTCCGCCGTCATGCCGGGCAAGCCCGTCCAGGTGGACATTCTCCTGGCCCGCGACTGGCACACCAGCCAGGACAAGAAGTTCCCCGAGCTCTGGGCCCTCGACGGTCTGCGTGCCCGCGACGATGAAAACGGCTGGACCATCGAGACGAACATCGAACAGCAGTACGCGGACAAGAACGTCAACGTGGTCCTCCCCGTCGGCGGCGAGTCCTCGTTCTACTCCGACTGGCAGCAGCCCGACAACGGCAAGCACTACATGTGGGAGAGCTTCCTCACCAAGGAACTCGTTCCGGTCCTGGACAACGGATTCCGCTCCAACAAGAAGCGCGCGGTCGTCGGCCTGTCCATGGGCGGCACCTCGGCCATCAACCTCGCAGAGCGCCACCCCTACCTGTTCAGCTTCGTGGGCTCCTTCTCCGGGTACCTGGACACCAGCTCCCGCGGGATGCCCGAGGCCATCGGCGCCGCCATGAAAGATGCCGGCGGCTACAACTCGAACAGCATGTGGGGCCCGAACTACAGCCAGGACTGGATCGACCACGACCCCAAGCTGGGCATCGGCGCCCTCAAGGACATGACCGTCTACGTCTCCTCCGGAAACGGTGCGGACAGCTTCGGCAAGCCGAACTCCCCGGCCAAGGGCCCGGCCAACGCCGCCGGCGTCGGCCTGGAGGTCCTCTCCCGCATGACCTCGCAGACCTTCGTCGACCGCGCGAAGAGGGAGAACGTCAAGGTCGAGTCCCACTTCCGCCCCTCGGGTGTGCACTCCTGGGAGTACTGGCAGTTTGAACTCAACGAGGCTTTCCCCTCCATCGCGGAGGCGCTTCAGCTCGCCCCCGAGGATCGTGTGGGCAAATGTGCTCCCACCGGTGCCATTGCGGGGGTGACCTCGGCTGGCCAGATCGGCTCGTGTGTCAACAACGAGTACGACATCAACGGCGGCAAGGCTCAGGACTTCCGCAATGGCACCGCGTACTGGTCCGCCGAGACCGGCGCCCACGCCCTCTTCGGCGCCATCAACGCCAAGTACGCCTCTCTCGACGGTGCCAATGGCTGGCTCGGTTTCCCCAAGACCGGTGAGAGGACCACCCCGGACGGCAAGGGCCGCTACGTGCACTTCGAGTTCGGCTCCATCTACTGGACCCCGGAGACCGGCGCGAACGCCATCCCGGGCGACATGTTCACGGCCTGGGGTGAGAAGGGCTGGGAGAACTCCGACATCAAGTACCCGGTGGCCGAGGCGACCCCGATCAACGGCGGCCTCGTGCAGGAGTTCCAGAACGGCTGGCTGACCCGCAACCCGGACGGTAAGACCCACTTCATCGTCCACGGTGCCATCGGCGCCAAGTACGGCGAGATGGACACCGCCAACTCCGTGCTGGGTTACCCGACCTCCGAGGAGATCAAGATCAACGGCGGCGCGTTCCAGGCCTTCGAGCACGGCAACATCTACTGGTCCCCGCGGACCGGTGCCCACTTCGTCCTGTACGGCGGCATCTTCGACGAGTGGGGCAAAACCAAGTGGGAGCAGGGTGAGCTGGGCTGGCCCACCACCGACACCGAGAATATCCTGGCGGGCGGCAACAAGCAGTCCTTCGAGCACGGGACGCTGACTGAAACGTTCGGTGCGGTCAGGCGGGGTAACTAATGACGGTGGCTTATCGACGCCTCGCCGGCGCCCTTGTTCTCACCGGCGCCCTCGCCCTCACTGCCTGCGGCGGATCGACCGTGACCAGCGACGACGTGGACTCCTCGTCCACCTCCGTCGCCCCGCTGGATCGCGGTTCGTCCTCGGCAAGCTCGTCCCCCTCGACCTCCTCGTCCCGGGCGGCGTCCTCCTCGGCGCAGCCCCAGGACGAGGGAGCGCGGGAGATCTCGTCGATCCCGTCGGCGGAACCCGCGGTTGACCCGACCCAGGAGAAGTACATCTCGGGCCTCGCCGAGGACGGCATCAACGTCGAAGGCATCGAGGCTCAGCTCGTGGGCACCGCACAGACGGTGTGCTCGGACGACCCCCTCGCCTCCGTCACCGCGGGCGCCGTGGCCGGCCAGCTCATCGAGCAGGGTCGGACCGACCGCCCGGTGGAAGAGGTCACCCGGGCCATCGAGACGTCTGCCCGGGACAACTACTGCGCGTAGCAGGTAATTCGCATCAGACGGCCAGCCCGGTGGTAACCCCGCCGGGTATCGTCCTTTCTTCCCCAAGAACCCAGAGGTACGAAGAACCATGAGAAAAGCCCTGACCGTCGTGGCGGTCGTCCTTGTCCTGCTGCTCATCGGAGGCAGCGCCATCCAGTGGCTGCGCACGGCGGAGAACTCCCCGCTGGGTGCGGCGCCCGGACAGGACACCGAACGCACGCCCGGCGATGAGCCCCTCCCGCAGGAGCCTGACTGGTGCCCGGCGGTGGAGGTCATCTCCGCGCCGGGTACCTGGGAGTCCTCGGCCACTGACGACCCCTTCAACCCGCAGGCCAACCCCCTGTCCTTCATGCTGTCCATCACCCAGCCGCTGCAGGCGGCCTACGACATCAACGACGTGCGGGTCTGGACCCTGCCGTACACGGCGCAGTTCCAGAGTGTGCAGTCCCGGGGCGAGATGACCTACGACGATTCCCGCAACGAGGGCACCGCCAAGGTCAACGGGGAACTTGCGCACATCGCCAACACCTGCCACTCCACGGAGTTCATCCTCGCCGGTTTCTCCCAGGGTGCGGTCATCCTCGGCGACGTGGCCAACGAGATCGGCACGGGCCACGGCGCGGTGCCGGCGGATCGTGTCCGCGGTGTCGCCCTGATCGCCGACGGTCGACGCGAGAACGGTGTCGGGCAGAACCCGGGCGTCGAGCTCGGTGGCATCGGCGCGGAGATCGCGTTGCAGCCGATCGACGCGCTCGTGCAGTTCATCACCCCGGGGGCGTCCATGCGCGGCCCGCGTGAGGGTGGATTCGGCGCCCTGGACGGCGTGGTCCAGGAGATCTGTGCCCCCTCGGACGCGATCTGTGACGCGCCCCAGGACATCGGCAACGGGCTGGGCCGAGCCCAGGAGCTGCTGGCCGCCAACGGTGTGCACGCGCAGTACGCGAGCAATGGGCAGGTCATTCCCGGCACGACCGCGAACCAGTGGGTCGTGGACTGGGCGCACGGGTTGATCAACCAGGGCTAAGAAATCAGGCCTAGGAAACCAGGCCACGCCACCGTCGATAAGCGAAGAACGCCACGGAGACGAAGAACAGCGCGAGAAGCGCCGGCCAGACCTGCGGGTCTGGCCGCAGGACGTTGATGATGGCCTGGATCACCGAGACGATGGCGAAGAACAGCGCGAAACCGAAGGCCGTCTCCCACTGGCGGGCGCGGCGGCGGGAGTGCATCAGGCCTTCACGCCGCCCGCGGTGAGCCCGGAGACGATGCGGCGCTGGAAGACCAGCACCATGATGATCAGGGGGATCGTCACCAGCGCGCCCGCGGCCATGGTGGCGGCGTAGGGGTACTCGAAGGAGCTCGGGCCGGTGAAGCGGGCGATCGCCACGGTGACCGGCTCGGTCGAGGTGGTGGAGAGCTGCTGCGCCAGCATGTACTCGTTCCACGAGGCGATGAACGCCAGGATCGCGGTGGTGAACAGCGCGGGCGCGGCGAGCGGCAGGAGGACGAGGCGGAAGGCCTGGCCGCGGGAGGCGCCGTCGACACGCGCGGCCTCCTCGAGCTCCCACGGCAGCTGCCGGAAGAAGGAGATGAGCGTGTAGATCGTCAGCGGCAGCGCGAACGAGATGTTGGGGATGATCATCGCCTGGTACGTGCCGATCCACCCGATGTCGCTGAACAGCTGGAACAGCGGCGTGACCAGGGCGATGCCCGGGAACATCGACGCGGCGAGGATGAGCCCGGTGACCACGCCCTTGCCCGGGAACTCCAGGCGCGCCAGGGCGTAGGCGGTGAACACACCCACGGCGACGGCGATGACGGTGGTGGTCAGCGAGATGATCATCGAGTTGCCGATGGCCGCGAGGAAGTTGTTTCCCTTGTCCGTGGCCAGCGCGTCGCGGAAGTTGTCCATGGTGACGTGCGTGGGAAACGGCGTGGTGTCGAAGGTGTGGGAGCTGTCGCGCAGGGCGACGACGACCATCCAGTAGAAGGGCAGCAGCCCCCACAGGATGATGAAGGCGACCCCGAGGTAGTGCCAGATCGCGGCGGTGCGGGCGGAACTCATGACTGGGCCTCCTGGAGGGCTTTTCGACGCCTGGCCCGGTCCTTCTTCTTCCGCTGCCCCTCCGTGCCGGACAGATCCGCCCCGAGGAACCGGATCATGACAAAGGCGACGAAGAAGATGAGCAGGAAGATGAGGGTGGACAGGGCGGACGCGGAGTTGAAGTTTCCGCCACGCATGTCGGAGACCACCAGCTGCGAGAGCACGGCGGTGGGGGAGTTGGCGGAGCCGGAGATCATGATCGCCGGGAGGTCGTACATACGCAGTGCGTCAAGGGTGCGGAAGAGGACCGCGACCATGAGCGCCGGGCGCACGAGGGGCAGGGTGATCAGCGTGAACTGCTGCCAGCGCGAAGCGCCGTCGACACGCGCGGCCTCGTAGGTGTCCCTGGGGATCATCTGCAGGCCGGCGAGGATGAGCAGCGCCATGAACGGCGCGGTCTTCCACACGTCGGCGATGATCACCGCCGAGCGCGCCGCCCACGGGTCCGTGGTCCACGCGATGGAGGTGCCCAGCAGGGAGTTGATGATGCCCTGCGGGGCGAAGATGAACTGCCACAGCTTCGCCGTGACGGCCGTGGGGATGGCCCAGGGGATGAGCACGGCGGCGCGGACCAGGCCGCGGCCGCGGTAGTCGCCGGCCATGATGAGCGCCATGATCATGCCCAGGATCGTCTCCAGTCCGACGGTGACGACGGTGAAGAACAGGGTGTTGCGCAGCGCCGGGTAGAAGTCCGTCGCCAGGGTGCCCGGGGCGCAGGTGGCGGACTTGCCCGAGGGGGACTGGCAGCTCTGGGTGATCCAGTAGAGGTAGTGCCGCAGGCCGGCGAACCCGCCGTCGGTGAACATGCCGGTGGTCGGGTCCAGTCCCTTGTCCGCCTGGAAGGAGAGCCAGATGGCGCGGAGGACGGGGTAGCCGATGACCACGGCGAGGACGGCGAGCGTGGGGGCGATGAGCAGGGCCGCTGAGCGTGCCTGCTTTCCCTTATTCATGCGTGGGGTGCTCCTTCAGGTCACGACAAGAGGCCACGTTTCCACGGGAAGGGGAAACGTGGCCCGTCGAGAACTTCTCGGTCGTGTTACTGGGCGTTCTCGATGGCGGACTTCATGTCCGCGGTGGCGTCGTCGACGCTCTTGCCGGAGGTCAGCGCCGCGTAGGCGTTGTCCTGGATGGCCTTGGAGATCTCGGTGTAGAACGGGGACACCGGTCGCGGTGCGGCGTTCTCCAGGGACTCCTTCAGCGCGGGCAGGTAGGGGAACTTCTCGACGAGCGTCTCATCGTCGTAGATCGACGCGAGCACCGGCGGGAAGGAGGCCTCCGCGAAGCTCGTCTGGTTCTCCTCGGAGATGATGAACTCCATGAAGTCGAGTGCGGTGGCCTTGTGCTCGGAGTTGACGTTGATGGCGTTGTTGTAGCCGCCGAGCGTGGACACGCCCACGCCGTCCTTGCCGACCAGCGGGGAGACCTCGGTCTTGCCGGCGACGGCGGAGCCGGCCTCCTCGGCGTTGGTGTACATGTACGGCCAGTTGATGGCGTACGCGGTGCGTCCCTCGGTGAAGGCCAGGTTGGTCTCCTCCTCGGTGGCGGACGTGGAGTCCTTGGCGATCACGCCGTCGGCGTAGGCGTCGACGAGCGCCTGCAGGCCCTCCTTGGCCTCGGGGGAGTCGACGGTGACGGACTCGCCATCGTCGCCGAGGACGGAGCCGCCCCAGCCCTCGATGAAGCCGGTGGTGTTGACGGTCAGGCCCTCGTACTGCTTGAGCTGCGTGGTCAGGCAGTCCACGTTCTTTTCCTTGGCTGCGGAGCAGGAGTCGGCCAGGGCGCCGAAGTCTGCGGGGGCCTCGGGCATGATGTCGGTGTTGCGGAAGAGCAGCTGGCCGTTGGTGTTCTGCGGCAGCGCGTAGAGGGTGTCCATGTAGGTCGCGGACTCGACGGTCGCGGGCAGGAGGCCGGAGGTGTCCACCTCGTAGTCACCCTTGAGGGGCTCGAGGTAGCCGTTGGCGGCGAAGTCGGCGGTCCAGACGACGTCGAGTGCCATGACGTCGTAGTCGGCGTTGCCGGCCTGCAGGGACTGCACGAGGGTCTCGCGCTGGGAGTCCGCCTCGCCGGCGAGCTCGGAGAGGGTGACCTCCTCGTCGGGGTGCTCGGCGTTCCAGGACTCGATGACGGGCTGGAGCTTGTCCACGTCGTTCGCGCCCATGGCGAAGGTGATGGGGCCGCGGCCCTCCTCGTCGGACCCGGAGCCGCCCTCGCTGGCGCTGCTGCTGGCGTTGTTGCTGCTGCCCGTGCTGGAGGAGTCGGAGGAGCTGTTGGAGCAGGCTGCCATGGATACGGCGAAGCCGGCGGCGATGACTCCGCCGGCCACGCGCTTGGAGAGGGAGATGGTCATGGGGTGTTCACCTTTCGATAGGCATACGTTTACGACGACATTAGTGAATGTGGTTACAATTTTTATCTTTGGTGGTCTGGGTCACCCCGAAAGGGGTTAGGCCCGGCTCTTTCCCGGGCCGTCTACGGCCGGTCCAGCGCCCGCCCGGTCTCCCGGTCGAACCGGTGCGCCGCGGCCGGGTCGAAGGCGACGGTGGCCTGCTCCCCGATGCCCGCGGTCTGCGCCGCGCCCGCGCGGGCGACCAGCCGGACCCCGGCCCCGGCATCCACGTAGATGAAGCTCTCGGCACCCAGGGCCTCGACGAGGACGATCTCACCCGTGTAGCTGCGCCACCCGGCCGGGACCTGCTCGCCGGGGTGGATGACGTGCATGGCTTCCGGGCGGACGCCGACCCGGTCAGCGCCGTCGTCGAAGATGTTCATGGCCGGGGAGCCGATGAAGCCGGCGACGAACTCGTTGACGGGGTTGCGGTAGAGCTCGCGGGGCGGGGCGACCTGCTGCAGCACGCCCTCCCGGAGCACGGCGACCCGGTCGCCCATGGTCATCGCCTCCACCTGGTCGTGGGTGACGTAGACGGTGGTGGTGCCCAGGCGGCGCTGCAGCGCGGCGAGCTCGGCGCGGGTCTGCACACGCAGCTTGGCGTCGAGGTTGGAGAGCGGCTCGTCCATGAGGAAGACCTTGGGCTCGCGGACGATCGCCCGGCCCATGGCCACCCGCTGCCGCTGGCCGCCGGAGAGGTCCTTGGGCTTGCGGTCGAGGAACTCCTCCAGGCCCAGGAGACGGGCGGCCTCGGTGACCTTGGCCTCGATGGTGACCTTCGGTTCCTTGGCCAGCTTGAGGGCGAAGCCCATGTTCTGGGCGACCGTGAGGTGGGGGTAGAGCGCGTAGTTCTGGAAGACCATGGCGATGTCGCGCTCGCCGGGTTCGAGTGAGGTGACGTCGCGGCCGTCGATGAGTATCTTGCCTTCGCTGACGGGCTCGAGGCCGGCGAGGGATCGCAGTGAGGTGGACTTTCCGCAGCCGGAGGGGCCGACGAGGACGAGGAACTCGCCGTCGGCGATCTCGAGGTCGAGCTCGGAGACGCTGGGGCGGTCGGCGCCGGGGTAGGTGATCGACACGCGATCGAATGTGACAGAGGCCATGGTGTCCGAGATTATCACCGGATTGTCACTATTCCTGTTCCGGCCGCGCGGGCCCGAATCCCCCCTGCTCCCCCCTGTCCCATCTGTAACACCGGGAAACTTTTGGCAGACTAACGGGGAGGGACACGCTGGTGATAAATTTAGCAGCGAAACATTCCGGCGCGACCAGCCGACGAGACAACCGAGGAGTCACGGAGCATCCATGAATATTGAGAAGGCAATCGGCCAGTTCTTCAGCCCGGAGGGCGACCTCCTCCTCGCCCCGCAGCTCACGCTCGCGGGCATGTCGGAGCTCATGTACCAGGGCGACTTCCACACCGGTGGAGGCGACCGCCACGCGCTGCGCTTCTGGGACTTCTCCGAGTCCCGCGAGGGCACGGCGGTGGACTACACCCGCACCGAGATCAACACCCGCATCAAGGCCACCGCGGCACGCCTGCAGCAGATCGCCAAGATGGGTGACCGCGTCGCCATCCTCGCCGGCAACAGCCCCGAGTACATCTTCGCCTTCCTCGGTGCCCTCTATGCGGGCATGGTCCCCGTGCCGCTCTACGACCCGAACGAACCGGGCCACGGCGACCACCTCAAGGCCGTGCTCGGTGACTCCGAGGCCAAGGTCGTGCTCACCAACGGCTCGTCCGCCGCCGCCGTGCGCGAGCACTTCTCGGAGGTGCCCTCCCGCGAGCGCCCCCGCATCCTTGCCGTCGACTCGCTCCCGGACTCCCTGGCGGAGGCCTACGTCAACCCCATGACC
The DNA here is from genome assembly GCF_000767055.1 of Corynebacterium doosanense CAU 212 = DSM 45436. Classification (NCBI taxonomy): domain Bacteria; kingdom Bacillati; phylum Actinomycetota; class Actinomycetes; order Mycobacteriales; family Corynebacteriaceae; genus Corynebacterium; species Corynebacterium doosanense. Next base: position 2,525,099 of record NZ_CP006764.1, on the reverse strand, counting down.
ACGCTCCAGGGTCAGCAGATGGCGGCCATGGCCACGACAATGCCCGTGGACAACCTCGCGTTCCTGCAGTACACCTCCGGATCCACCCGCACCCCGGCCGGCGTGGTGCTCACCAACCGCTCCATCCTCACCAACGTGCTGCAGATCTTCAGCGCCGTCGACCTGAAGACCCCCCTGCGCCTGTCCATGTGGCTGCCGCTGCACCACGACATGGGCATCATCCTCGCCGTCTTCGTCACCATCCTCGGCCTGCCCATGGAGCTCATGCGCCCGCGGGACTTCATCCAGCAGCCCAAGCGGTGGACGGACCAGCTGGCCACCCGCGGCGAGGATGACGTCAACGTCTACAGCGTCGTCCCCAACTTCGCCCTTGAGCTGGCCGTGCGTTACGGCAAGCCCGACGCGGACCAGGACTTTTCGAGCGTGGAGGGCCTCATCATCGGCTCCGAGCCGGTGAGCGAGTCCGCCGTGGAGAACTTCGCCGACCTCTTCACCCAGCACGGTCTGAACCGGCTGTCCATGCGCCCCTCCTACGGCCTGGCCGAGGCGTCGCTGCTGGTCACCACCCCGCAGACGGGCACCCGCCCCTTCATCCAGCACTTTGACCGCGACGAGCTCGCCGCGGGCAAGGCGGTTCCGGTGGAGAAGGGCTCCGCGTCCGCGGTCACCTTCGTCTCCAACGGCCAGGTGGTGCGACCGCAGGCGCTGACCATCATCGACCCGGAGACCAAGGCCGAGCTTCCCGACGGCGCCGTCGGCGAACTGTGGACCCACGGCCAGAACAACGCCGCCGGTTACCTCGACCGCCCCGAGGACACCGCCGCCACCTTCAACCAGACCCTCGGGGAGCGTCTGGCGGAGGGCTCCCGCGCGGAGGGTTTCCCGGACACCGGCTGGATGGCCACCGGCGACCTCGGCGTCATCCTCGACAACGAGACCTACATCACCGGTCGTCTCAAGGACCTGGTGGTCATCGCCGGGCGTAACCACTACCCGCAGGACATCGAGGCCACCGTGCAGGAGGCCAGCGAGCACGTGCGCGCTGACTCCGTCGCCGCCTTCTCCGTCCCGGGCGGGGACGTGGAGCAGCTGGTCATTCTCGTCGAACGCGCCGATGACGCCGACGCCTCCGGTGATGCCGAGGCGGTGGAGGCCATCCGCTCCGCCGTCTCCTCCATCCACGGACTGAGCCCGACAGAGATCCGGTTCATGGCCCCCAACGAGATCTCCCGTTCCTCCTCGGGCAAGATCGCGCGCCGGGTGAACCAGAAGAAGTACCTCGCGGAGAACGCCGGGGCCTGACCCCGCTCACCGTCCCCCCGCTGCCCCGCCACACCGTCGGCGGGGCAGCGGGGGTTTTCCCGCCCCGCGCGGAAGGCACGTTCGGACCGATGTCGACCGCGGCAGCGCCCGGGGGTCGACCCGACCGCCCGGAAGGTGAAACAATTTGAAACAATGGCCGGATATACCACGGTAACGTGTGACGAAGCCTGGGCCTCCCGGGCCCTTTTTCCCGATCCCACCGTGACACCCAGCGAGCAGATCTCTTCAGCCGACCACAAGGAAGTGCTTAAATCCATGACTGACAGCCACGGCACGGCAGACGCGCAGGACCCGCAGGCCACCAGGCCCGGACGTCAGAGTTCGATGGGGGAGAGCGAGCTGCGGACCTGGCTCAAGGAGTGGGTGGCCAAGACGACCGACCAGCCGCTCGACACGGTCACGGACAACGCCCCGATGGAGCGTTTCGGCCTGTCCTCGCGGGATGCGGTCGTGCTCTCCGGTGAGCTGGAGAACCTGCTCGGCGTCCAGCTCGACGCCACCATCGCCTACGAGTACCCCACCATCGCGGCGCTGGCCCAGCGCCTGGCCTACGGTGCGCCGGAGCGCGAGTCGGCGCAGAACACGTATCGACGCGCGGGTGCCACCGAGACGCCGGGCAACCGCGACATCGCCGTCGTGGGCATGTCCGGGCGTTTCCCCGGTGGCCCGGACGTCGACGAGTACTGGAAGGTGCTCATCGAGGGCCGCACGGTCACCGGGCCCCGCCCCCTCGGCCGCTGGTCGGAGTACGCCTCCGACCCGGTCATGCGGGAGAAGATGGAGCTGGTCACCACCGACGGCGGCTTCCTCGACGAGATCGCCGCGTTCGACAACGAGTTCTTCGGCCTCTCCCCGCTCGAGGCGGAGAACATGGACCCGCAGCAGCGGCTCATGCTCGAGGAGACCTGGCACGCCTTCGAGGACGCGGGCATCCCGGCGAACACCCTGCGCGGCAAGTCTGTCGGCGTGTGGGTCGGTTCGTCGAGCAACGACTACGGCATGCTCATCTCCTCCGACCCCGCCGAGGCGCACCCCTACGCCCTGACGGGCACGGCGAGCTCGATCATCCCCAACCGCATCTCCTACGCCTTCGACTTCCGCGGCCCGTCGATCAGCGTGGACTCCGCCTGCTCCTCGTCGCTGGTTTCGGTGCACGAGGCCGTGCGTTCGCTTCGCGACGGCTCCTCCGACGTCGCCGTCGCCGGAGGCGTCAACGTCCTCGCCTCCCCGTTCATCTCCACGGCCTTCGGTGAGCTGGGAGTCATCAGCCCGACCGGAGCCATCCACTCCTTCTCCGATGACGCGGACGGCTTCGTGCGTTCCGAGGCCGCCGGCGCGCTGATCCTCAAGCGGGTGTCCGACGCCATCGCCGACGGCAACGAGATCTACGCCGTGATCAAGGGAACCGCCGTGAACTCCGACGGCCACTCCAACGGCCTCACCGCGCCGAACCCGGAGGCCCAGGTCGACGTGCTGCACCGTGCCTACGCGGACGCGGGCATTGAGCCGTCGACAGTTGACTATGTCGAGGCCCACGGCACCGGCACCATCCTCGGCGACCCCATCGAGGCGTCCGCCCTGGGCACCGTCCTCGGCGAGGGGCGCGGCCCCGCGACCCCGACCCTGCTGGGTTCCGCCAAGTCCAACATCGGCCACACCGAGGCCGCCGCCGGCACCGCCGCGATGGTCAAGGTCATCCAGGCCATGCGTCACGACGTCCTGCCCCCGAGCGTGAACTACTCCGGCCCGAACCGCTACATCGACTTCGACGCCGAGCACCTCGAGGTCGTCGAGGACCCGCGCGAATGGCCGAAGTACTCCGGCCGCAAGGTCGCCGGCGTCTCCGGCTTCGGCTTCGGCGGCACCAACGCCCACATCGTCGTCACCGAGTTCGATCCGGCCGACTACCCCGCCGAGTCCTCCGACGCCCAGTCCCAGCTCATCGACCCGGAGAAGCCCCACTCGGCGCTGCTGCCGGTCTCGGGAATGCTGCCCTCGCGACGTCGACAAGCAGCCGCCGACCTGGCCGACTTCCTCGAATCCCGCACCGACGAGGACCTGCCCGCGATCTCCCGGTCCCTGGCCGGGCGCAACCACGGCCGCTCCCGCGCCGTGGTCACCGCCGGCACCGTGGAAGAGGCAGTCAAACGCCTTCGCCAGGTCGCCGAGGGCAAGGTCTCCGTAGGCATCGCCTCCGCGGACGCACCCGCCACCGTCGGACCCGTGTTCGTCTACTCGGGCTTCGGCTCGCAGCACCGCAAGATGGGCAAGAAACTCGCCGAGATGTCGCCGCTGTTCCGGGCGCGCCTGGAAGAGCTCGACGACTACGTCGACTTCGAGTCCGGCTGGTCCTTCGCCGAGATCATCCGCGACGACGAGCAGACCTACTCCACCGAGACCGCGCAGGTGACCATCACCGCGATCCAGATCGCACTCACCGACCTGCTCGCCTCGCTGGGCGTGCGCCCCGCCGGGGTCATGGGCATGTCCATGGGTGAGATCGGCGCCGCCTACGCCGCCGGCGGCATCTCCGCCAAGGACGCCATGCTCATCGCCTGCCACCGCGCCCGACTCATGGGCGAGGGCGAGGCCATGATCGCCGGCACCGACGCCGAGGGCGCCATGGCCGTCGTCGAACTCACCCGCGAGGACCTGAGCGCGTACAACGAGGCCCACCCCGAGCTGGCCGACATCGAGCCGGCCGTCTACGCCGGGCCGGGCATGACCACCGTCGGCGGCCCCGTGGCCAGCGTCGACGCGATCGTCGCCCACCTCGAGGCCGAGGGCAAGTTCGCCCGCAAGCTCCAGGTCAAGGGCTCCGGACATACCTCGGCGCTCGACCCCATCCTTGCCGACCTCGCCGCCGAGATCGCCGGCATCACGGCCCTGCCCACCACCGTTCCGGTGTACAGCTCCGTCGACCGCGGCGAGGTATACCCCGCGGGCAGCGTCATCCACGACGACCAGTACTTCCTGCGCATGACCCGCCAGCCGGTGTGGTTCGAGGACTCCACCGCCCAGGCGCTCGCCGCTGGGCACAACACCCTGGTGGAGATCTCCCCCAACCCCGTGTCCATCATGGGCATGATGAACACCGCGTTCTCCGTGGGCAAGGCCGACGCGCAGCTGCTCTACGTGCTCAAACGCAAGGTCGACGAGGCGGAGAGCATCCGCGACCTGCTGGCCAAGCTCTACGTCAACGGCGCGGACGTCGACTTCCGGGGTGTCTTCGGCCCCGGCGAGGAGATCGCCGTCCCCAAGACCGCGTTCAAGGCCAACCGCTACTGGACCAACGCCCGACCCTCCTCCGGCGGCGCCGCGAACTCCATCCCCGGGATCCGGACCACACTGCCGGGTGGCAAGTTCGCCTTCGTCACCAACGCCGACCTCGTGCCCAGCGCCATCGCGCTCATGGAACACGCCGCCGAGGCCGTCACCCCGGGCTCGACCCTCATCGTCAGCGAGGAGCCCGGTTTCCTCCCGCCCGCGGGAGAGCTCACCACCATCGTCGAACGTGGCCTGGGCGGGCTGAGCATCTCCGTCCACCACGTCGTCGAGGACCGCACCACCCTGCTCGCCGAGGGTTTCGCCACCGCCCTGGACCTGGGGACCCCGACCACCGTCGCCGGGGTCACCACCCCGCCGCCCGCCCGCGAGCCCATCCCGGGCGCCCGCGAGGTTGAGGCCGTGCGCTGGGAGCCGGACTCCGGGCAGACCGTGGAGGAGCGGCTGCGCGCCATCGTCTCCGAGTCGATGGGATACGACGTCGACGACCTGCCCTCCGAGCTCCCGCTCATCGATCTCGGCCTGGACTCCCTCATGGGCATGCGCATCAAGAACCGGGTGGAGAACGACTTCCAGATCCCGCCCCTGCAGGTGCAGACGCTGCGCGACGCCTCCGTGGCCGACGTGGTCCGCATCGTGGAGGACGCCGTCGCGGGTCGAGAGACCGCCGCGACACCTGAGACCGTGGTGCCCCAGCCGGAGAAGGCGGCGGACAAGCCCACCGGCGGCGAGCACCAGACCGCCCAGGGCGTCGGGGTCGCCCCGCGCGACGCGTCGGAGCGCATGGTGTTCGGCACCTGGGCCATGATCACCGGGGCCGCAGCCGCCGGCGTGACCAGCCCGCTCCCGGAGCTGACCGAGCAGCAGGCCGCGGACATCGCCGAGCGCCTCACCGACCGCTCCGGCATCGAGATCACCGCCGCCGAGGTCCGCGCGGCAGGCACCCTCGAACCCCTGGCCAACCAGGTCCGCGAGGGCCTGGAGACCGAGGTCGAGGGCAACGTCCGGGTCCTGCGCGAACGCCCGGAGGGCTCCGACAAACCCGCCGTGTTTGTCTTCCACCCCGCCGGCGGAACCAACGTGGTCTACCAGCCGCTGGCCCGCCGCCTGCCGGCGGACGTGCCCGTCTACGGCATCGAGCGGGTCGAGGGCCCGCTCGAGGAGCGTGTCGCGGGTTACCTCGACGACATCCGCACCTACGCTGACGGCCACCCCGTCGTCCTATCCGGCTGGTCCTTCGGCGGCGCGCTGGCCTACGAGACCGCGCTGCAGCTCAAGGACTCGGACGTCGACGTCCAGCTCATCGCCCTGCTGGACACCACCCAGCCCTCCGAGCCCGCGCCGGACACGCTGGAGGAGACCAAGAAACGCTGGGAGCGTTACGCCGAGTTCGCCGGGCGCACCTACGGCCTGGACTTCCCCGTGCCCTACGAGCTGCTGGAGACCGCCGGGGAGTCCGCGGTGCTGGGCATGCTCGAGCAGTACCTGGCCACCACCGACGCCTCGGCCCACGGACTGAGCGCCGGCGTGCTGGAGCACCAGCGGGCCAGCTTCGTGGACAACCAGATCCTCAGCGCGCTGGACTTCTCCCGCTGGGCGGACGTCGACGTGCCGGTGCTCCTGTTCCGCTCCGAGAAGATGCACGACGGGGCCATCGAACTCGAGCCGCGCTACGCCCACATTGACCCGGACGGCGGCTGGGGCCGTATCGTCGGCGACCTGGAGATCGTCCAGCTGCCCGGCGACCATCTCGCCGTGCCGGACGAGCCGGCGATCGGGATCGTCGCCAAGCACATCGAAGAGCGCCTGGAAGGGAAGTAGCTTGAGCACCACTGCGGAAAAACTCGCCGACCTGCGATCACGCCTGGAGACGGCGCGTGACCCCGGCTCCGAGCGTGCGCGCAAGAGCCGCGACGAGGCCGGGCGCTCCACCCCGCGTGACCGCATCAGCCGGCTGCTCGACGAGGGCTCGTTCACCGAGATCGGTGCCCTGGGCAAGACCCCCGGCGACCCGAAGGCGATCTACTCCGACGGCGTCGTCACCGGCTACGGGCGTATCGACGGTCGCCCCGTCTGCGTCTACGCCCACGACAAGACCGTCTACGGCGGCTCGGTCGGCGTGACCTTCGGCAAGAAGGTAGTGGAGATCATGGAGATGGCCATCAAGATCGGCTGCCCCGTCATCGGTATTCAGGACTCCGGTGGCGCGCGTATCCAGGACGCGGTGACCTCGCTGGCCATGTACTCGGAGATCTCCCGCCGGCAGCTGCCGCTTTCCGGCCGCTCGCCGCAGATCTCCATCATGATGGGCAAGTCCGCCGGCGGTGCCGTCTACGCGCCGGTCACCACCGACCTCGTCGTCGCCGTCGACGGCGAGGCGGAGATGTACGTGACCGGCCCGGCCGTGATCAAGGAGGTCACCGGCGAGTCCATCTCCTCCGCGGAGCTCGGCGGCGCGCGCCAGCAGGAGCTCAACGGCAACGTCCAGGCCGTCGTCGCGTCCGAGGAGGACGCCTTCGACTTCGTCCGCGACTACCTCGGACACATGCCCCTGACCTGCTTCGACCCCGCGCCCGTGACTGCTGCACCCACGGACGAGGAGGTCGCCGCCGACGCCGACCTCGACGCCTTCATGCCCGACGACACCAACGCCGGTTACGACATGATGGACCTGCTGCCGCTGCTCGGCGACGACGAGGATCTCCTCGAACTCCAGGAGAACTTCGCCCCCAACATCATCACGGCACTGGGGCGTATCGACGGTCGTTCCGTCGGGTTCGTGGCCAACAACCCCATGCATCTCGCGGGCTGCATCGATGCCGACGCGGCCGACAAGGCGGCGCGCTTCATCCGGATCTGCGATGCGTACAACATTCCGCTGGTATTCGTCGTCGATACGCCGGGTTACCTTCCAGGGGTGGAGCAGGAGAAGGTCGGCCTGATCCACCGCGGTGCCAAACTCGCGTTCGCCGCGGTGGACGCGACGGTGCCGAAGGTGACGCTCATCGTGCGAAAGGCCTACGGCGGCGCGTATGCCGTCATGGGTTCGAAGAACCTCGCCGGCGACCTCAACTTCGCCTGGCCCTCCGCCCAGATCGCCGTCATGGGTTCGGCCGCGGCCGTGGTGATGATCCAGGGCAAGCAGCTCGCCGCCATCGAGGACCAGACGCAGCGCGCGTACATGAAGAAGATGTTCATGGACTTCTACGACGAGAACATGACCTCGCCCTATGTCGCCGCCGAGCGTGGGTACATCGACGCGATGATCGAGCCGAGTCAGTCCCGGGTGATGCTGCGTCAGGCCCTGCGGCAGCTGCGGACGAAGCGGGAGCGGGACATCGACAAGAAACATGCGATCTCGCCGATGTAGTCCGGATCGTTAACAAACTGAGGCGAAGGCGAGATATTCTCAGAGTAAGAGCCGCAAACCGCCGGCTGGACTATACCGCTAGGAGAGCACCCCATGCTCAGCTCCGTTTTGGACATCACCTTCGAGCTCATCAACTGGATCGTCATGATCGGCAACCAGATCGGCTACATGATCGGGCTCTAGGTTGACCGGGAAGCGGCCGCCGACGATTACTGTCGACGGCCGCTTTTTCACGTCCTCAGGCGAAATGGGCGAAGGCGCCGACGGCAAAGACCGAGGCGGCGAGCGCAGCGCAGAAGAACTCGATGAGCATGCCCAGGCCGAGGGACTTGATGGCCGCCAACGACGAGTGCGTCGCCTTGGAGACGTCCCGCTGGCGCACCAGCTCCGCGGTGAACAGGCCCAGGGCGAAACCGACGAACAGCCCGAAGCCCGGGAGCAGGAACATGCCCACGATGCCGGCCACGACACCCACGGTGACGGGTAGGCCGGGGATCTTCTCCCGCTTCATGGTCCTGCCGGTGAGGACAAACGAGGCGGCCATGCCGACGGCGGCGAGGACGATGCCCACGCCGGCGGCTCCCCACGCCCAGGGTGTACCCAGGGTCCACGCCCACCCCACCAGCGTGATGATGGCCAGGATCGAGCCCGGCAGGACCGGGTAGACCGTGCCCGCGACGGCGACGGTGAGCAGGACCGCCGCCACCACGGTGGCGACGATGTCGAGCGTCAGGGGATCCATCTAGCGTGCTGCCCGGGCTCGGCGGCGTTGGATCGGGATGGCGCCGGCCCGCCAACCCAGCATGAGCAGGCCCGACATCACTGACGCGACGATGATGAAGGACCAGTGGGGGACCGAGCCGTTGTTCAGGCCCCAGATGGCCAGCCCGGTCACGGCCGTGATGATCCACGCGCTGAGGCCGGCGGGCACGATGCGGACGCCGTCCCACTTCAGCGCGGCGATGACCACCCAGGCGAGAACCACGCCGAGGAGGAACGGCCACAGGGTGGACAGCCACCCTGCAAACGTGAAGGGCATCTCTTCGGACTGGTGGGCCATGCGCGCGAGAAGCGCAAACAATGCAATGGCGAGAGCGTCCATGAAAAAGGCTGTGGTTCTGTTCACGGGGGAGAGTCTAACGCGGGGCGGGGAGTATGCAGCCGCATACTCGATGCCTGGCCGCACAGGGCCATACTTCAAAGACTGCGCACGTGCGCAGTCCGGGTGTCAGCGCCGCACTATGCCACGGCATAGTTGGCGCTGGCTGATGCAGGGCCAATTGCTGTCGGGAAAGTGCGCACTTGCGCAGTCCTGGCTGTGGCGCGGGAGTATGCGGCCGCATACTCGAGGCCTGTCCGCGCAGGGCCCTACTTCACATTGTGCGCACGTGCGCAGTCCCTGCGTCGGGGCCTGACTATGCCGCGGCATAGTTGGCGCTGGCTGTTGCAGTGCTTGTTGCTGTCGGGAAAGTGCGCACGTGCGCAGTCCCTGCAACGCCGCCGCACTATGCCACGGCATAGTCGGAAATCCCTCCAACGTTGCCCCGCTGCCGAAAATAGCGCGCACGTGCGCAGTCGTTGCTTCGGCAGTATGCGGCCGCATACTCCCGCGCCGGGGATCAGAACCCGTAGTCGGTCGCCGGATCCAGTCGGAGCTCCGAGTACCGGGCCTCGGGTGACGAGGCGTAGTAGGGCTTGCCCGTGGCGTGCCAGAGTTGATCTGCCCCGCAACGCACGTCCTGGTTGTCGGTGTCGAGCATGGTGAAACCCCAGACCAGGCGGCCCTCGCGGTGCGGGGGAAGCTGGTACGGGCCGACCACCTGGTTCAGGGACCAGTGGACCTGATAGACGTAGGAGAATCCGTAGGCGCTGGTGAGGTACTTGGCCAGTTCACCCTCGCCCTTGGCCTTGGCGGAGGTCTCCGTGGTCTGGGTACGGGTGGTCTTCACGGTCTGGGTGACGGGGATCGACTCGCTGTTCAGGTTGGCCACGCTGGCTGCATCGGTCTGTTTGAACCAGCGTCGAGAAGCGGTGACATACGTGCCGGTCTTGCCGGGCGTGCCACAGCGGGTCTCGGGTTTGTAGTCGTCGTTCCAGCGCTGGGGCAGCTCAAAGTCGCCGGCGAAGGACCCGGGAGCCGCGGACGCGGGCACGGGCACGGGTGTTCCCACCGCAACCAGAGCGGCGAGGAGAACGCCGGCGAACCTGGCCCGCGCTACGCGCCCCACTGCTCGTTGTCCCGGGTGCTGATCTCCACGTGGCGCTCCTTCGGCAGGGTGGCGGTGAAGTTGCCGCCGTTGGCCTGCCAGGTGTGGTTCGCGCCGCAGACCGTGTTCTGGCCCTCGAAGTCGGAGACGACCCAGCCGGCGCGCATGACGGCGCTCTTGCCCGGGGCGACGTTGTACGGGCCGACGAGCTCGCCGACCTCGTACGACTGGGAGTCCGTGTAGCTGGTGGAGAAGGTGAACTGGATCAGCTGCAGGAGGGGGAAGGAGACACCTGCGGAGACGTTCCAGGTCTTGGTCTTGGTCTCCTTGATGGAACGGGTGACCGGGAGCGGGGTGTCGTTGTAGTTGGAGATGGTCCAGGTGCCCGCGGAACCGTCGAAGTAGGTGCGCACGATCTTGATGGTCTGGCCGCGGTCGCCGGGGTTGGTGCAGCGGGCGCCGATGGTGGTCGGGTTGGCGGTGCCCATGTCGCGCGGGGGGAGTGCTTCGGCGGTGGGGGCGGAGAAGGCGGCCAGGCTGAAGGCGGCGGCCAAGGAGAGGGCGGTGGACTTGAGGGCGGTGGCGCGGAGAGACATGGTGGGGATTCCTTCGGGGTGTCAGATGTTGGACTGGGTGGGGACGGGGAGGTTGGCGTAGTCGTCGGGGGTGACGTCCACGCGACGGGTGCTGCCGTTCGGCGAAGTCACCACCGCCTCCGCCCAGAAGCCGCTGGGCGCGGTGGCCTGGGGATAGTTGGAGACGAGGCTGTAGGTCTTGTCCTTGCCGCAGTGGAGCTCGCGGTAGTTCACCCGCGTCATGGTCGTGCCGTACTCGACGCGCACGCGCTCACCGGGGGCCAGCGACACAGACTTCAGCGGCGTGCCCACGGGCATGTAGGTGCGCTGCACGGTGCCCACCGAGTTGAGCCAGCCTTCGGGAAGACGGCCGTCGCGGTCGAACCAGTTGAGGTAGCCGTTGAACTCGGCGCCGACGACGAAGTCCGTGACCGGGTTGAACTGGTAGTCGGTCTTGGACCAGTTGAGGAAGTCCTGCGAGTAACCGGGCTTGCGGAAGGCCGGGGTGACAGAGTTGACGTCCAGCGGGTACCAACGGTTGTCCCCCTGGCGGCATGTCTGGCCCTGCTTCGGCCAGGAAGGATCGCGGCGCAGCGGTTCGTTCGGCGGGGCCACCCGGTCGCGGGCGGGGTCGGCGACCTGCTCGAGGCTGGGCCCGCTGACGCTGGTGTAGGTGCCGTCGATGGGCTTGCTGTTGGCGCCCTGAGCGCGGGAGGGGATCTCCAGAGCCTGGTCGGCGACGCTGTCGTCGGCGCGGATGACATAGGCGAAGGCGTAGCGCTCGGCGGGGACCGTGCCGCGGATGACGCTGGCGCTTTCCGCGTTGCGGAGGTGGCCGTTGTCGCAGGTCATGAACATGGAGATGAAATCCTTCTCCAGGACCCCATATTCGACCCGGAAGGATTCGCCGGGATTGAGGGTGATGGGGCCGAAGGTCTCGCCATCGATCCAGCCGTTGGAGGCCAGCGCGCCGATGTCGCTCTTCGCGGTGGTGTTCCAGTTCGAGGGCAGCTCCGCCGCGGAGTTGGCGCTGATTTTGTGGTTCGTGCCCGTCTCCACCGTGGCGGTGTAGGGCACGGCCTGGTCGGTGCTGTTGGTGAACTGGATCGTGCCGTCGCTGAGTTAGCGGCGGCCGGTTTCACCGTAATGCCAGTCCGGGTACCCCTCTGCCTGTGCGGAGGCGTTGGTGCAGGGGGCGTAGAGGTTGGCGATGGGGTAACCCTGGGGTATCGGCGGGATGGCGGCTGAGGCCGCCGTGGCGGGTGCCGCGAGCATGCCCGCGCCGAGGGTGAGGGCGGTCAGGGATGCGAGTGCGGTGGCAGCGATCCGGAGGTGTCCGGTGCGGCGGAGCAGTGATGTTCTCATGGTTCACCTGAACCTGGGGTCGGTGGCCGCCAGGGGAGGCGGATCGTGGCGGCCGGGGAGGTCCGGGCCAAACATCACCCCTGACTTAGTCCTGAGAACATGGGCGAAAGCTGTGTGTTCCTCCGTCGAAGGGGGGCGCTATCAGCGCTTCACGGCAGGGGACACCACCCCGGGGAAGACGGATACGAAGGGATCCTCTTCCTGGCCGCGGCGTAACGGGGCCGGCAGGCGGCTACTTCTCCGGCCCGGAAAACCCGTGGCCCGCGTACCGGGCGAAGTAGACGATCCACCCCAGCGCGGTCACCGCCACGAAGGACAGGGCCCGGTAGACGATCGCGGCCCCCGTGGCGTCCACCGCCGTCATTCCCGTGGCGGTCAGCGTGGCGATGATCGCCGCCTCCACCGTTCCCAGGCCGGCCGGGGTGACCTGCGCCGACCCGGCCAGTTTCGCCGTGATGTAGGCGAGCAGCACGCCCATGAGTGTGGTCTGATTGTGGGCCGGTTCCAGCAGCGGCAGGTCGCCCGTGACGGCCCAGACCGACAGCCACAGGACCAGGGCGTCGAGAAGCCGGTTGAGCAGGGAATACAGCGACACCGTGGCGAACCCCGCCGGGGTCAGTCGCACGGCGCTGAAGTGCTCGAACTGGGCGCGCAGTGCGTCGCGGCCGCGGTCGGGTTCGCGTCGCAGGGCCCGGTTGACCGTGGGCAGCACCCGCCCGGCCCAGGATTCTAGCGTGCGGGGGTGCCCGCTCAGCCAGTACACGGCGCCGATGACCAGCGCGGTGGCCACGAGGGAGCCGATCAGCGACCAGATCCCGATGTCCGCCCCCAGCAGCACCGCACCCACCCCGATGAGCATGAGCCACATGGTGGAGATCGCCGAGGAGATCACCACGAACCACCCGCTCAGCGCGATGGAGGCACCCCAGCGGCGCTGCACCTGGAACGTCAGGACGGCGGAGAAGGCCGGGCCGCCGGGCATGGTGGTGGACCAGGCGTTGGAGGCGAGGGTGATGCCCGTGGTCTCGGGAAGCGGCACCCGGACCCCTCCGGCCGCGAGCAGCAGGCGCATGACCGCGCCCATGGCCACCAGCGAACCCAGGGACGCGACGAGCGCGACGGCGATGGGGCCGGGGCGGGCGTCGCGTAGCTCACGCACCGCCTGGCCGATGAAGTCCAGCTGGTCACGGAAGAAAAAGGCGAGCACCACGAGAATCAGCAGGGGTGCCAGCCAGCGGAGCAGGTTCCGCTGGCGCATCAGCGGTCCTCGTTCAGTCGCTTCATCAGCTCCGTGAAGGGGATCAGTTCGGTGTCCTGGCCAGCGGTCTTGCCGCCGCGCGCGGCCTGGGTGTCGGGGGCGACGGACACGGAGTCGAGATCGACAACCTCGCCGTCGTCGTCACGCTTCTCGACGGCCGTTTCCACCTCATCGTCGAAGCTGGGCTCGGCGGCGTGACCACCGATGCGTTCGTAGAGGCGGCGGATGGGTGCCGGGGCCCACCAGTTGTCCTCGCGCAGCAGGTGCATGACCGCGGGGACGAGCAGCATGCGGATCACGGTGGCGTCGATGGCCAGGGCGAAGATCATGCCGAAGGCGATGTACTTCATCATGACAATGTCGGAGAGCGCGAAGGCCGCCGCGACGACGATCATGATGAGCGCCGCGGCGGTGATGATGGTGCCGGTGCGGGCGGTGCCGAGTTTGATGGCGCGGTCGGTGCTCTCGCCCCGGTCCCGGGCCTCGACCATACGGGAGACGAGGAAGACCTCGTAGTCCGTGGACAGGCCGAAGATGATGGCCACGATGAGCACCACGATGGGGCTCATGAGCGGGCCGGGCGTGAAGTTGAGTAGGCCGGAGCCGACACCCGCGACGAACATGAGGGTGAGGATTCCCAGCGTCGCACCGAGTCCGAGCGCCGTCATGATGGTGGCCTTGGCCGGGATGATGACCGAGCCGAAGACGAGGATCATGAGGATGAAGGTGGTGGCCACGAGGTAGAGCAGCATCCACGGCAGCATGTGGAAGAGCGCCTCCAGCGACTCCACCTCCATGGCCGGGGTGCCGCCAATGTTGAGCTCTACCCCCTCCGGTGCCTCGATGGCACGCAGCTGCTCGATCACGTCGGCGTTGTCCCCGCGGTCGGCGATGCCGGCGGAGAGGACGGTCGTGCCGTCGACGGTCTGACCCGCGGACATCGGCGCGGTGAGGCCCTGGATGGAGCGGGTCTGCACGACCACGTCGACGAGCTGGGTGTTGTCCGCGTTCTGCACGACCAGCTTCACCGGCTCGGTGCGGAACTGCGGGAACTTCTCGTTGAACTCGTCCTGGGCGACGCGGGTCTCCTGCGTCGGCGGGAGGTAGGACTCGTTGATCCCGCCGAAGGCGATGCCACCGATAGGCAGCATGAGCAGCAGCAGCGCGCCGCCGGCCAGGACGGTGACCTTCCGGGCGTTGCGGATCGACCACGCGGGAATCCGGTACCAGAGCGTCTCCTCGATGCGCCGTCCGCGGCGGCTCGTGCGGCGGACGGAGAACTTGTCGATGTTTCGCCCCAGCATGCCGAAGAGCGCCGGCAGCACCGTCACGGACAGGAGCGCGGCCAGCGACACGGCCGCGATGGCGCCGTAGGACACGGACTTGAGGAAGGCCTGGGGGAAGAGCAGCAGGCCGGCCAGGGCCACCACCACCATGAGGGCGGAGAAGACCACGGTCTTGCCTGCGGTGGCGGTGGTGACGGCCACGGCCCGGTCGATGGGCTGGCCCTTGTCCATCTCCTCGCGGAACCGCGAGACCATGAACAGGCCGTAGTCGATGGCCAGGCCGAGCCCGAGAAGGGTGACGATCGCCTGGGAGAAGACGTTGACCTGGAGGAAGCCGGCGAAGATGGAGAGGATGCCCAGCGCGCCGAGGATGGAGAGGATGCCCACGATCAGCGGCATCGCCGCCGCGACGACCGAGCCGAAGACGATGAGCAGCAGGATGGCCACGAAGGGCAGTCCGAGAACCTCCGCGCGGGAGATGTCCTCCGCCATTCCGGCGTCGAGGGCGTCGGCGACCGCGGTGGCTCCGGCGACCTCGACGGTCATGCCCTCGGGCAGGTCGTCGGGGACGAGGGCGTCCTCGACGGCGCGGAAGTCGCGCAGCGTCTGCTCGCCGTCGCCGGCGAGGCCGATGGCGGCGAACGCGGTGGTGCCGTCCTCGGTGATCATCTGCGGACTGCGGGTGTCGAAGTAGCTGGTCACCTCGGCGATCTCATCCGGGTGCTCCGCCTGCAGCGCCTGCAGGTGGTCGTAGGACGCCTGGAAGTAAGGCTCGCCGGCGATGCCCTCGGGGCTCTCGAAGAGCAGGATGACGTCTCCGGAGTTGTCGCGTCCGAACACCTCCTGCTCCACGGCGGCGGCGGTGGTCGAGGAGGCGTTCGGGTCCTCCCAGCCCTCCTGGCTCAGCCGGTCACCCAGGCGGGTGCCGAAGGCGAGGAAGAGCAGCAGGATGAGGCCGACCAGGACGAGCGGGACGATCCTGCGGAAGCGGTACGTGAAGTATCCCCACTTGAGAAACATGGTGCGCGGGTACTCCTACTGATCGTTGTTTCTGCTCTTGAGCAGAGAGGTGAGCGGGCGGAAGGGCTGGAGCCAGGCACCCTCGTCGGGCAGCTGGTCGAGGTTGACACGCGGCAGGGGCTCGCGGAAGACACCGGGGATGTCCTCCAGGTCCACGAAGGAGATGTTCTCGTCCGTGACGGCCCAGGCCGCGTGCTCGTGAAATCCGATGACCGTGACGGGCAGGCCCTCGGCGATGAGCTCGGCAATGGTGGCGGAGAAGTTCTGCCCGTCGGCCGAGGCGACGACGAGGCCACGCAGCGTGCCCTCGTCGCGACGCCTGCGGATGTGGGCGAGCATGTCCGGGTCGACATCCGAATCCTCGTCGATCTTCGGCTTGGCGAAGACGGCGAAACCCACGTTGCGCAGCGCCTCGACCCAGGGGCGGACCACGTCGGCGCCGCCCGGGGCGACGTTGGTGAAGACCGTCGCCTCGGGTTCGATGACCTGCCCGGTGGTCGCGGAGAGGACCGCGGCGCGCTCGATGAGCCAGCGGCCGATGGCGTCGAAACGCGGCCGGTACGCCGCGGTGGGCCGACCGCCGAGGATCGCGCCGAGGCCCATGTCCAGGTTGGGGGCGTCCCACACCAGTAGGAGGCCGTCCGGCCCGGGGAGCGCGCCGGCGTTGTAGTGGTGGGCGGATTCGTGAATGTCGCTCATGACTTCGAGGTCACGCTCATTTCGGAGTTGATTGTGGGCCTAAATAAATGAGTTCTAGGGGTTCGGCGCGTCGGTGCGCTGCCAGAGATACTCGTTGATGGTGTGGTCCTTGTCGAGACCCTTGCCCTCGAACTTGGTGATCACCTGCCGGTCCGTGAGCAGCGGTGCATCCTCCCACGGCCAGCCGCGGAACTCCAGCAGATCCTCGACCTGCACGAGCTCGTCGATCCACTCGGCGTAATCCGCGTGGTCCGTGGCCACGTGCAGCACCCCGCCGGGTTTGAGCCGGGTGGCGATCAGCCGCAGCGGGCCGGACTGGATGATGCGGCGTTTGTGGTGCCGGGCCTTCGGCCAGGGGTCCGGGAAGAAGATGCGCACGCCGTCGAGGGATTTCTCCGGGATCATCCGGGCCAGCACCTCGATGCCGTCGCCGCGGACCATGCGCACGTTGTCGATGTTCCCGCGGACGACCGCGCCCAGCAGCTTGGCCAGGCCGGGCTTGTACAGCTCCACGGCGATGACGTTGGTGTCCGCCTCCACCGGGGCCATCGCGGCCGTGGAGGTGCCGGTGCCGGAGCCGATCTCCAGGATGGTGGGGTGGCCGGAGCGTCCGAACCAGGAATCCACGTCGATCAGTTCGTCGTCAAGCACCTTTCCCAGGCGCGGCCAGTGCTCGGCGAAGGTGGCCTCCTGGTTGTCGGTCAGGGTGCCGCGACGGAACGTGACCGAGCCGAGCCGGGGATAGTCCAGGCCGTCGGTGAAGTCGGTCTGCGGGGGCCGGCCGGCGGGAAGTTCCCCGATGCCGGAAAGTTCGGGGGAGTTGTCAGTGCTATTCATCGGTCACCATTGTCCACTCGACGTGGGCGGATACCAATTCCCCCGCCGTGGGTTGTGGGTGTTTGCTGGATATATCCGGACTGCTCAACTGGCCGTGCCGGGGGTGAAGTCGGTGGTGTCCCCGCGTGGAGGTCGGGGCGCGGTGGGAAATGTCGACCTGGCGGGGCCGCGAAAAAAGGGCATACCTTTATATCCGGCGGTCGCGGGTGGGGCCCGGGCGGGGTGGTGGGGGAGGTTGGGGAGGCGGCGGGCGTGGCGGGCACCCCTGACCGGGGGTGGGCCTGCTGTGTCCTATGCCCTAAACCTGTTGGTCACTTGGTGGATAAACGCGGGTGAGGCCCCCGATTATTACCGGCGGCCCGTGGCCGGCCTCCGTAGTGCTACCCGCGGAGGTGTGCAAGTCGATATTCTGGCGCTATCAGGTTTTACCGGGAAACGGTGGTCGCGTGCGACACTTTCCCCACAAAGACACTGGGATCTAACTGGGTACCGCGTAGCTCAACGAATTCAGGAGAATCAATGACCACAGCAGTGAAAGGTCTGGCGGGAACCGCCCCGACCGAAAACGAGGATCTGATCGCCTGGATCAACTCCGCCGTAGACATGTTCCAGCCCGAGGACGTCGTCTTCGTCGACGGCAGCCGCGAAGAGTGGGACCGGCTGACCTCCGAACTGGTCGAGAGCGGCACGTTGATCAAACTCAACGAGGAGAAGCGCCCGAACAGCTTCCTCGCCCGCTCGAACCCGGCCGACGTCGCCCGTGTCGAGTCACGCACCTTCATCTGCACCAAGGAGCAGGCCGACGCCGGCCCGACCAACAACTGGGCACCGCCGGCGGCGATGAAGGAAGAGATGACCGAGCGCTTCACCGGCGCGATGAAGGGCCGCACGATGTACGTCGTGCCCTTCTGCATGGGACCGATCAGCGACCCCAACCCCAAGCTCGGCGTGCAGCTCACCGACTCGCCCTACGTCGTGCTCTCCATGGGCATCATGACCCGCATGGGCACAGAGGCGCTGGAGAAGCTCGGCACCGACGGTTCCTTCGTCCCCTGCCTCCACTCCGTGGGCGCCCCCCTCGAGCCCGGTGAGCAGGACGTCCCCTGGCCCTGCAACGACACCAAATACATCACCCACTTCCCGGACACCAAGGAGATCTGGTCCTACGGCTCCGGCTACGGCGGCAACGCCATCCTGGCCAAGAAGTGCTACGCCCTGCGCATCGCCTCCAAGATGGCGCAGGAAGAGGGCTGGATGGCCGAGCACATGCTCATCCTCAAGCTCACCAGCCCCGAGGGCAAGGCCTACCATGTCGCGGGCGCGTTCCCGTCCGCCTGCGGCAAGACCAACCTGGCCATGATCACCCCGACCATCGAGGGCTGGAGCTCCGAGGTCGTCGGCGACGACATCGCCTGGATGCACCTGCGCGAGGACGGCCTCTACGCCGTCAACCCGGAGAACGGCTTCTTCGGCGTCGCCCCGGGCACGAGCTACGACTCCAACCCCATCGCCATGGAGACCATCGACAAGGGCAACACCCTGTTCACCAACGTCGCGCTCACCGATGACGGCGACGTCTGGTGGGAGGGCATGGACGGCGAGAAGCCCGAGCACCTCATCGACTGGCGTGGCAAGGACTGGACCCCCGAGTCCGGCAGCAACGCCGCCCACCCCAACTCCCGCTACTGCGTGCCCCTCGCGCAGACCCCGACCGCCGCGCCGGAGTTCGACGACTGGAAGGGTGTCAAGCTCGACGCCATCCTCTTCGGCGGCCGCCGCGCGGACACCGTCCCCCTGGTCACCGAGATCGAGGACTGGGAGCGCGCCGTCCTGCACGGCACCCTGCTCTCCTCCGGCCAGACGGCCGCCTCCGCCGAGGCCCAGGTGGGCACCCTGCGCCACGACCCCATGGCCATGCTGCCCTTCATCGGCTACAACGTCGGCGACTACCTGCAGCACTGGCTCGACATGGGCGAGAAGGGCGGCGACCGCATGCCGTCCGTCTTCATGGTCAACTGGTTCCGCCGCGGCGACGACAAGCGTTTCCTCTGGCCCGGTTTCGGCGAGAACTCGCGAGTGCTCAAGTGGATCGTCGACCGCATCGAGGGCCGCGTCGAGGCCGACAAGACCGTCCTGGGCAACACCGCCCGCGCGGAGGACATCGACATGACCGGCCTGGACGCCGACATGGACGACGTGCGCGAGGCGCTCACCGCTCCCCCCGAGCAGTGGGCTGCCTCCATCGAGGACAACGCCGAGTACCTCGACGACCTCGGCTCCCGCGTGCCGGGTCGCATCCACGAGCTCTTCGACGACCTGAAGAAGCGCATCGAGGACGCCGACTAGTTCCCCGCCTGCGGCGTGTGTCGGTCTTGAGGACGCGTTCTGAAAGCGCGCGGTCTCGGGGAGACCGACACACGCCGGACATCGGCCCCTGAGGTCTTGAGGGCGCCTTCTTTCGACCGACTGGTTGAGGAAGGCGCCCTCAAGACCAACCGCAGCCCGGGGCCACCACCCAGCCTCTAGGAGATACACCCGCCATGACCCACGCCTCAGATCCCGTCGTCATCCTCGCCGGTGCCCGTACCCCGCAGGGCAAGCTGCTCGGCGCCCTCTCCTCCCAGACCGCGGTGGACCTCGGCGCCCACGCCATCAAAAACGCCGTCGAGCGCTCCGGGGTGTCTCCCGAGGACGTCAACTACGTCATCATGGGCCAGGTCATCCAGGCGGGTGCGGGCCAGAACCCCGCCCGCCAGGCGGCCGTCCAGGCCGGAATCCCCTGGAACGTTCCCGCGGAGACCATCAACAAACTCTGCCTCTCGGGGCTGGACTCCGTGATCCACGCTGCACGCCTCCTGCAGCTCGGTGACGCCGACGTGGTCGTCGCCGGCGGTCAGGAATCGATGAGCAACGCCCCGCGCGTGGTCAAGGGCTCACGCGCGGGCACGCCCTACGGCGGGCTGCAGCTCGAGGACACCCTCGAGGTCGACGGCCTGGTCGACGCGTTCGACAAGGTCTCCATGGGCGTGCTCACCGAGGGGCCGCTGAATGATCTGAGCATTACCCGCGAGGAGCAGGACAACGTGGCGGCGCAGTCGCACCGCCGCGCCGCCGCGGCCCGCGAGCAGGGGGTCTTCGCCGAGGAGATCGCCCCGGTGAGCATTCCCCAGCGCAAGGGCGACGACGTGGTGGTGGACTCCGACGAGGGGATCAGGCCGGACACGAGCGTCGAAACGCTGGCGAAACTCCGTCCCGCCTTCGTCCGCGAGTCGGGCACCATCACCGCCGGCAACTCCTCGCCGATCTCCGACGGCGCGGCAGCGCTCGTGCTCACCCGCAGGTCCTGGGCCGAGGAGCGCGGCCTGGACTACCTCGCCGAGCTCGGCGCCGCCGGGCAGACCGCGGGGCCGGACAACTCCCTGCACGCGCAGCCGGCGGATTCGCTGCTCAAGGCCCTGGGCCGCCAGGGATGGCAGGCCTCGGACCTGGACTTCATCGAGATCAACGAGGCCTTCGGCGCCGTGGCCGTGAAATCGCTGCGCGCGCTGGACTACCCGCTCGAGCAGTGCAACATCCACGGCGGCGCCATCGCGCTCGGCCATCCCATCGGCGCATCGGGCGCCCGCCTCGCGCTCACCGCGGCCTACGAACTCAAGCGCCGCGGCTCCGGCAAAGCGGGCGTGAGCCTCTGCGGCGGCGGCGGACAGGGCGACGCCCTGCTGCTCTCGCGCTCCTAGGGCTCCTAGAGCTTCCGGGCAACCACCACCAGGTTGCTCACCAGGAACTCCCGGAGCACCGGGACACGCACCATCCACCACGCCCACCACGGGTGGTAACGCGGGAAACACAGCTCCACCGACGCCAGCCCCCGGCGCTCCAGCGACCGGGCCCAGGCCAGGCCGTCGGCGCAGGAGACGTCGAAAAGCGACTGGCCCCACACGTTCTTCGGCGCCCGTCCGTGGCGCCGCTCGTACCTGCGGCGCGCGAACTCGCCGCCGACGTAGTGCTCCCACAGGCCGGTCTCGTGACCGCCGAAGGGCCCGAGCCAGACGGTGTAGGAGAGAATTGCCAGGCCACCCGGCCGGGTCACCCGCAGCATCTCATCACCCATGGCGGTGAAGTCGGGCACGTGCTCGGCGACGTTGGAGGAATAGACCACGTCGAAGCTGTCGGTGGCGAAGGGCAGGGCGGTGCCGTCGCCACGCACGGCGGCGGCCACGTCGATGCCCGCGGCGGACATCTCGCCCACGTCGGGCTCCAGGCCCACGTACCAGGCGCCGCGCGCGGCGAAGGCGTCGGCGAAGTAGCCCGGCCCGCCGCCCACGTCGAGGACGGCCCGGCCGGCGAGGTGGTGGCCACGGGCGTCGAGAAGCAGTGCCTCCACCAGTTGTGCGGTGTCCTCCGCGAGGCCGCCGTAGAAGAGATCCGGGCGCGGCTGCTCGTGGCGGAAGGAGCGCAGCAGCGACCACGACCGGGACAGGGTGGCTAATCGACGGGTGGCAGGTGCATTCACGGGAGCCAAGTCTAGGCTGGTGCGGAAATCATGAGAATTCTTCTGTTGTGCTGGCGCGACTCGACCCACCCCCAGGGAGGTGGCTCCGAGCGCTACCTCGAGCGTGTCGGGGAGTACCTGGCGGCCCGTGGCCACGACGTGGTCTACCGCACCGCCGGGCACACCGACGCGCCCCGGCGCAGCAGGAGGAACGGGGTGCGTTACTCCCGTTCGGGCGGCAAATACACCGTGTACCTCAACGCCCTCGGCGGGCTTGCGCTGGGCCGGCTCGGCCTGGGGACCCTGCGTAGGTTCGACGTGGTGGTGGACACCCAGAACGGCATCCCGTTCTTTGCCCGCCTCATCTCCGGCGCGCCGACCGTGCTGCTCACCCATCACCGGCACAGGGAGCAGTGGCCGGTGGCCGGGCGACTGATCGGGCGTTTCGGCTGGTTCCTGGAGTCCCGGGTCGCCCCGCTCGTCTACCGCGGGGCGCCGTACGTGACGGTGTCGGAATCCTCGCGGGCGGACCTCGCCGAGCTGGGGATCTCCGAGGGCGACATCAGCATCATCGCCAACGGCATCGACCCGGTCCCGGCGCAGGTGCCGCGCATTGCGGACGACGGCCATACCCACCTGGTCACGCTGTCGCGGCTGGTCCCGCACAAGCAGATCGAGCACGCCATCGACGTGGTCCGGGAGTTGCCGGACGACGTGGTGCTCGACGTCATCGGCAGCGGCTGGTGGGCCGATGAGCTACGCGAGTACGCCCAGGACGCCCGCGTGATCTTCCATGGGCAGGTCACCGAGGACTACAAACACGCCCTGCTCGCCCGCGCCGCGATCCACCTCATGCCCTCGCGCAAGGAGGGCTGGGGTCTGGCCGTCGTCGAGGCTGCCCAGCACGGGGTGCCCACCATCGGCTACGTCGACGCCGGCGGGCTGCGCGACTCCGTCGTCGACGGCACCACCGGGGTGCTGGTCAACGGCCCGAAGGACCTTCCCGGTGCTGTGCGGGTGCTGCTCAGCGACGAACCCCGCCGCCGCGCCCTCGGCGAGGCCGCCCGCGAACTGGCGGCGGGTTACTCGTGGGAGGAGACCGGCCGGCGTTTCGAGGAACTGCTGCGCCGGGTGGCTAAATAGGTCAGCAACGCGCCAACGGCCAGCCACCACAGCGTCAGGGCCACACCCGTGCGGGTGGGCTGCGGCGCGGCGGCGGTCTCCGTGACCTGACCGTCCGGGGTGACGATGAGCCCGACACCCAGGCGTTCCAGCAACCCGAGGTCGCCGGCGGCCCAGGCACGTTCGACGGCCTGGTAACGCCGGGTGGGCAGGTCGGTGACGTGGGAATCGACACGCAGCTCGCCGGACTCCACCTTGCTCAGCGCCCGGGCATAGGGGTCGAGGATGACCCGCCCGTCCAGCTCAACAAGCGTGCCGCGGCCGGGGAAGTAGACGTCCCGCCCGTCGGCCCGCTCCACCAGTTGAGTGTCCACGGCGATCTCCACCGGGCGCAGCTGCTGCAGCTCCCGGGGCGCGTCGGGCACCTGCAGCAGCGCCAGCGCCAGGGCGGCGACGGCGGGCCAGCGGCTGAGCAGGCCGGCCAAAGCAACGTAGCCGGGGATGGCCAGCATCACCAGCTTCTGCGAGTCCCGCAGCAGCCCGCCGCCGGGAACCTCGGAGACGAACAGGCCCATTAGTTCCGGGGCGAGCCAGGCCAGCGTCGCCCCGCCGAGGCCCAGGCCGGTGAGGATCAGCAGCGGGGCGGGGCAGCGCCGCCACGCGGTGAGCAGCACCGCGGCCAGCGCCACCCCGAACAGCGCGAACCCGTTCTCCCGCGAGGCGGGCACCGCGTCGGCGTTCCAGATCCCGCCCAGGCCCAGCAGCGCGCCGGGGGTGCCCACGAACTGCTCGGCCCGCGGGGCGAAGGCCGCGGCCGAGCTGGCGAGGGAGTCCGCGGCCCCCAGGAACCCGGGCACCAGCCAGGGCACACTCACCGCCGCCCCGGCGAGCAGGAGGCCGGCGCGGGCGGCCCAGGATCGGGCGGTGGCCACGGCCACGAGTGAGGCCATGAGCGCGCCCGTCGGGGTGAGCGAGGCGGCGAACACCGTGGCGGCTGACAGGTAGACCCGTCCGGACAGGGCCGCGGCGGCCACGAGCGGCAGCAGCCAGGCGGCGATGACCAGCGACCACTGGCCCTGGAGCAGGCGTTCCACCACGAAGGGGTTCCACACCGCCACGGTCATGGCCGCGGCCACCGCCCACGCGGAGGCGCGGGGATTGACCACCCGGGCCAGCCGCGCGGCGCCGAATGCGCCGGTGCCGGCACCGGCGACGATGAGCAGGCGGGCGAACCACGAGGCGTCGACAAGCAATCCCACCAGGGCGAGCACCCCGTCCTGGGGCGCGTTGCGGGCGGGCAGGTCGCCGAAACCCACGGCCGAGGGGCTCAGGGCGGGGGAGTCGAGCACGAGCATGTCGCGCAGCGCCAGATCGCCCGGCGCGAGGAGCGGGTGGGTCAGCGCGCCGACGAGGAAGACGGCCCACGCGACCAGCAGGGCGCGGCTCAGGACCGCTCCCGCGCGGCTCGGGCCGCGAGGGCCCGGCGGTGCTTCCAGACCAGGTACATCATGCGCAGCACGAGCAGCACGGCGGCGGTGGTGCCGATCCACGCGAGGACCTGCAGCGTGCGCAGCATGGCGCTCAGGTGCTCGGCGTCGTCGAGACGCGTCGCCTTCGTCGCCTCGTCCCACGTCACGTGCTGCTGGAAGATGGTGCGCCCGGCGGCGGGCTCGCTGATCGACGTCTGCCGCGCCTCCCAGCCGTCCGCGGCGTAGTACAGGTGATAGGTCCCGTCGACGTCGAGGATGCGGCCCGTGCGGGAGTCGACGAGGAGGTCGCGGGTGGCGGAGTAGTAGGGGTGCTGGTCGGGGCGCGGCGGCAGCACCTCCGCGAGGGCGCCGGCCACCGGCTGCGCCTCGATGGTCTGGGTGTAGCGGTAGGCCTCGACGCTGCCCACGGTCACCTCGTCGACGAAGTCCAGCGGGGTGGTGTCGCGCGTGACGGGATCGAGGTAGGCGTAGGAACGGCGCTCGGGGCCGAAGGGGAAGAAGTGGCGCAGCCCGGCCGGCGCTTCACTCTCGAAGTCCGCGCTGGTGCCACCCAGCTCCACCAGCTGCCGCGCCGGCGAGCCGGGGACGGGGAAGGTGGCGCCCCGGTCGACGGTGAGCTCCTCGCGCAGCTGCCCGATCTGTTCGTCACCGAGGAACACGCGGGTCTCGGACTGCGCAGTGGCCTCGCTGCGGTCCGCGCCTGGGCTGGTGCGTTCGTGCTGCTCCAGGTGGCCCGTGCCGGTGATGGCCTCGTCGCCCTGCAGCACGGTCATGGGGGCGGATTCGGTGACGTAGGTGTTGTCGACATCGCGGGGCAGGGGCTCGAGAAACCACAGGACCATCGGGGCCAGGAAGGAGCCGAAGAGGAACGCCACCAGCGTCAAGGCCCCCAGCCAGGCCAGCCGCCGGCGTGGGAGGCGCGGTGCGGCAGTCGTGTCCACGCGAACCCCTTCCATATACAATCGCGTCACCTCTAACAGTTGACGACGATACGGGAGCGCTCATGGCCACCGCCGCTCAGGCCTCCCGCGCCCACCGGCACCTGCCCGCCCTCGAGGGGCTGCGTTTCGTCGCCGCGGCCGGGGTGGTGGCCACCCATGCGGCCTTCCAGACCGGCATGGACCCCGCATCGCCCGTCGGTTCCGTTCTCGCGCGTTTCGACTTCTTCGTCTCCGTCTTCTACGCCCTCTCGGCCTTCCTCCTGTGGCGCTCCTACGGACCGGGCACGGGGCGCCTGCAGGTGGGGCGCTACTGGCGATCGCGGGCCGGGCGCATCCTGCCGGCCTACCTCGCGCTGGTGGTCACCGTGGTGGTGCTGCTTCCCGAGGCCACGACGATGACCTGGCGACAGGTGCTGGCCAACCTCACGATGACGCAGATCTACTGGCCGGACGGGCTGGTCGGCGGCCTGACGCACCTGTGGTCCCTGTGCGTGGAGGCGGCGTTCTACCTGGTGTTTCCCCTGGTGGTGCTGGCTTTGCGACGTCTGCGGCCCGCCAGCCGGATGGCCGCGATCGCCGCCCTGGCCGTGCTCAGCCTCGGGTGGGCCTACCTCCCGTTTGTCGCCGACACCCCGGCAGACGGCGTGGCCAACCGGCAGATCTGGCCCCCGGCGTACGCCAGCTGGTTTGCCGTGGGCCTGCTCGCCGCGGAGTACGAGGGGCGCCGCGTGCCCCGGATCTTCCGGGTGCGCTGGCTGTGGTGGGCGCTCGCCCTGCTCACCGCCTGGGTGGCGGGGCAGGAGTGGTTCGGCCCCCTCGGCCTGACCCACCCTTCCCCGGGGGAGTTCGTCCGCCGCATCCTCGCCGGGGCGGCGTTCGCGTTCTGCGTGGTTGTCCCCGTGGCCCTCGCGCCGGGCGATAGGGTCCTGTCCTCGCCCGTGATGACCACGCTCGGGCGCTGGTCCTACTCGGTGTTCCTCTGGCACCTGCCCGTCATGGCGGTGGTGTTCCCCCTCACCGGGATCGACTACTTCTCCGGGCATTTTCCGCTCGTTTTTGCCCTCACCCTGGCCCTGACGGTGGTGGTGTCGGCGCTGAGCTACGAGTTCATCGAGCTCCCGGGGGCGCGGTTGGTGCGGGGCAGAAGGCCCGGCAGTGAGCAGGCCAGCGCGGCGGCCAGCACCCACTGAAGAACGTCCACGTCGCCCGCGTAGGTCGGCGAGGGCCAGGGGGAGCGCGCCAGCCATGCTCCCGCGACGGCCACCAGCCCCGCCGCCAGCCACGGCCCGCGGATGAGGGTGAAATAACGGATCGCGGCCACCGCAGCCGCGGCGATCAGCCCGGCCGGGCCGGCCACGACAAACAGCGCCGCCAGCCCGGCGATGATGGTGGCGGTGGGGTTGCCCTCGGGAAGCTCGCCCCGCTCGCGCCCCCGGCGCCCGGACAGGCCCACCACGGCGCAGGCCAGCAGCGTCAGCGCGAGCAGCGCCCCGCCCATGATGAGCGAGCCGCGGTAGGCGCGCTCGCCGGCAAAACTCACCTCGACGGGGCCCTCGACCCCCTCGGGCAGCACAAAACCCTGCATGCCGGCGCCGACCCGGCGCGGCTCGAGCTCCACGCCGCCCGCGTGCGCGCGCAGCCCCTCGTTCGCCGAGAGCCCGGAGTAGTAGAGGTTCTCCCCGGTCGCGGGTGCGAACCCGGGTTCGGTGAGGGTGACCCAGGTGGCCTCGGTGTCCAGGCGGTGCTGTCCGGCCGGCAGCTCGAGGGTGTCGCCGGGGTGGTGCTCCTGGTCGTCGATAAGCACGGGTCCGTCGGAATCCAGCCGCACCGTCATGTCGCGCGGGGCGGTGAAATCGCGCACGAGCACGCCGGTGTCCACCAGGAGCCGCTGGAAGAGGAACTGCCGCACGTTCGGGGAGGTGTCCGGCACCGTGACCACCCGCTCGGCGGGGTGGCCGTCGACGGAGATCTCCGCGATGCCCACCGCTGCTGGGCCGGCGAGGGTCACGCGGATCGCGCCGGTCGCGGGCCCGGGCACGACGACCTCGGCCTCCTCCCCGCCGGTCAACGCCACGGTCGTGGCCGCCTCCCCGGAACTGACGGTAACCTCCGAGTCGTCCGTCGCCGTGATGCGCACGTGCTCCTGCCCGGCGAAGTCCCCGGCCAGCTCGATCCATTCCCCGCTCGCCGCGCCGGGAGCGGGCCACCAGGCGGTGTCGGGATGCTTGTCGACGCCCGCCGTCACCGACTTGGCCACGTCAGCCCCGCCGAAGGCGGTCGCGTCCGCCGCCGACGAGGACGCGGAGACCCGCAGGCCGTGCTCGACCACCCGGGTGAGCGGCCCGGCGGAGGGGTAGTCACGCGCCCGGTTGCGCACGTCCGCGCCCTCCTCGGGGTGGGCCAGCGGGGCGGAGACCGGATTGTCCAGCGTGCCGTAGTTGCGGGCGACGGCCAGGGGTGTGTCGGTGACCACGTCGGCATCGGTGGCGACGAGCTCGCGCGGGGCGGGTTCGGTGAGGGTGTCCAGCAGCGCGACGGATTCGCCGCCGCCGGCCACCCGCAGCGGTGCGGTGTCGCTGGTGTGCGCGCCCGCGTCCGGGTCGAGCAGCACCACCTCGATCTCGCCGAACCCGTGGACCCGCGCGCCGGGGACGGACTCCGCGAGCGCCTCGGCGTCCACTGGCTCAGCGTTCTCCAGGTCGTGGCGCACCAGCACCGCCCCGATCCCCGCCTGTACCAGCGCGGGTCCGGCCTGTTCCGGGAGCTGGTGCAGCACGGCCATCATGCCGTCGAGCCCGCGCACCGCCTCCGGGTCGACCAGGGGGATGGCGTCGCGCACGGCCCAGGGGACGTCGAGAAGCGGCTGCGCGGGTTCGTCGCGGGTCCAGCCCCAGTCCTGTCGGGCGAAGGGGGTCTCCGGGGCGATGAGCGTGCGGGTGCCGGCGGCGTTGTCGTTGAGGAAGGCCGTGGCCTCCAGCCAGTAGTCCGGGATCTCGTTCCACGTGCCCGTGGGCAGCAGGCGCGCGGAGAGGGCGGGGGAGACGGCGGCCAGCGCCACGAGCGAGACGAGCACCGCGCCCGCGTGGCGCCGGCTCGGGTGGGCGAGGTCGGCCGCGGTGGTGGGCAGGGACAGCCGGCTGCCCAGGTGGGCCAGGCCGATGAGCAGGGGAATGCGCACCAGCGGGTCGGCCTTGTGGATGTTGCGGAATGCGGCGAGGGGGCCGTCGAGAAGCTCCAGCCACCCGGCCGCGAAGGGGCCGTGCGCGGCGCCGAGCAGCGCGACCCCGGTGAAGAGCATGACCAGCCACAGCGAGCGCCGGGGCAGCAGGCACAGGCCGACGAGACCGGCCGCCGCCACGGCCATGGTGACCAGGACATACACCGGCTGCAGCACCAGCAGGGCGCCGGCGGTGCGTTCGGTGTCCACGAAGGGTGCCCAGCTGGTCGTGCCTCGGAGGATCTCCGCGAGGTTCAGCCAGCGGTTGGTCACGAAGGAGGACTCGATGAAGTCCGTGAACGGCGCAGAGTAACGGCCCAGGACCAGGAGCGGGCCGATCCACCACGCGCTGACCAGCGCGCAGCCCAGCAGCCACAGCCCGGCGAACCCGGCACCGCGGCCGCGCGCGGCGAGCACCCTGACCAGCAGGGCGATACCCGCCGGCAGGCAGGCCAGCAGCGTGGCCGAGGCGTTGACCGCCCCCATGAGTGCCACCGGCACGATCGCCCCGACCAGTGCACGTCTGTCCAGGCGCGGCGAGAGCACCGCCGCCACCACCCAGGGAGACAGCATGACCGGCCAGGTCTCCGAGGAGATGGCCGTCAGCGTGGTGAGCGTGCGCGGGGAGAAGGCGAAGAGCGCGGCGGCGAGGAAACGGAAGGCGGGCGAGCCGATGTCGATACGCCGCAGCAGCACGAGGAAACCGGAGTAACCCACGCCGACGACGAGGGTCCACCAGAGCCGCTGCGCGACCCAGTCGGGCAGAAAGTCCGTGAGCAGGAAAAACAGGCCGTGCGGGAAGAGATACCCGTAGGCCTGGTTCTGCAGCTGGCCCAGGGTGAAGTCGGCGGAGTAGGCCGAGGCGGCCCCGGCGAGGAAACCCGCGGGATCGACCATGAGGTCGAGCTTGGTGTCCGCGGCCACCTCACCCCACGGCTGCACCGCCATGACCAGGGCGATGAGCGTCCAGCCGAGCAGGTGCGCGCGGGCGCCGGAGACGGCGCGATGCCGGGCAGTTATTGGCGGGTGCCGTACTCGGGGCTACCCATGACGGCCTGTTCGGCGGGAACCGCGTTGCCCTGGGGCACGGTGTTCTGACCGGAGAACAGGGCCAGTCCCACCACACCGACGACACCGAGGGCGACGCCGACGACGGCACTGGCCACGACGGGGCCGAGGGTGCGACGGTTGAGGGAATCAGATTCGAGCGCCATGTTTCGGGAGCCTACCAGGCCAAGGCGCTGCTAAAACGCGCTGAGCGGCGTTTCGGAGGAGTAGTCCTCCGACTCCGGCCCGTCCGAACCCGTCGGCGGCACGATGAACACGGGCAGGCCGGCGTTCTGCAGGATCTGCTCCGCCGTGGAGCTGTTGAACCAGCTGCGCACCCCGGACAACCCGCGGGTGCCCACGACGATGACATCCACCTTGAGCTCCTTAGCGGCGTCGACGATGGCCTGGGAAGTCGTGCCGGAGGTCTCCACCAGGTGCGCGCGGGACTTCAGGCCCAGCTCGTGGGCGAGTTCCACGCCGTCTTCGAGGATGCTCAGGGCGTGCGCCTGCGCTGCGTCGGTGCCCTCGCCCTCCGGGTCGATCTCCACGGTGGTCTGCGGCATCCCGGTGCGGCCCAGCGCCCGGGCGGTCTGGCGGGTGACCGGCTCCCACGCGGTGATGAGTTCGACGGTGTCGGGGCGCAGCAGCTCCGCGGCCCGGACGAGGGCGTGGCGGGCGCGTCGGGAGCCGTCGTAGGCGATGAGCATGGAGGTCGGTTGGGTAGACAAGACTCGGGGAGCACTACTCCTGGGTCGGGTGTAGAGGGCGGAGATTCCCTTTCGAGTGTAAGCGTCGATTACTCTCGCTAGAATTCACGCCCGGGCTCGGTGATCGCCACGGGGGCACGACGAATGAGGGGGCGGGATGGTCAGCAGACGCGCGGTACTTGCCGCGGCAGCGACGTCGGTCGCCGCCGGGCTGGCTGCCTGCGCCCGCGAGCAGACCCCGCCGACGCCCACCCCGAACCCGCAGCCGACACCCACGCCCGTCCCCTCCGCCGCGGCCAGGCCGCCCCTGCCGCCGGAGACCGTTGCCGCCTCCCGGGTCCCTCAGGACCTGCGCGGAAAGATCGCCTCGCTGCTGCACGTCGGCGTGGTCAACTTCGATGACGCGCTGGCCAAGCTCAACGCCGGCGTCGGCGGTATCTTCATCACCAGCTGGGCAGATCCCGCGATTCTGACTGAGCCGTGGCGCAACATCCACGATCTCCGGGCGATCACCGGGCGTGCGTTCGGGGTCTCCATCGACTTCGAGGGCGGACGCGTGCAGCGCCATGCGCAGGTGCTGGGCAGTTATCCGTCGCCACGCGAGATGGCCCGGACGATGGACCCGGCGGGAGTGACCGCGACCGCCCTGGCCATCGGGCAGAGCCTGCGCGCGCATGGCATCAACGTGAATTTCGCGCCCGTGCTGGACATCGACTCCGCCGGGCTCGAGGTCGTCGGCGACCGCGCCTTCAGTGCCGATCCCACGCAGGCCGGCGTGTATGGCGCGGCGTTTGCCCGCGGGCTTCGCGACGCCGGCGTCGCCCCCGTGTACAAACATTTCCCCGGCCACGGACAGGCCTCCGGCGACACGCACCTCGGGGCCGCCGTGACCCCGCCGCTGGACAACGTCATCACCCACGACCTGCCGCCCTTCGCGCGGGCGCTGGCGGAGACACCCGCCGCGGTGATGATGGGCCACATGATCGTTCCCGGGCTTGGCGACGGCCAGACGCCCTCCACCCTCAATCCCGCGGCCTACGACCTGCTGCGCACGGGTTCGTACCCCGGCGGAGCGTCGCTCACCGGCCTCATCTACACCGACGATCTGTCGGGAATGAAGGCGATCACCGACCGGATCTCCCTGCCCGGGGCCGTGGCCGCCGCGCTCTCCGCAGGTGCTGACCAGGCGTTATGGTCCTCGGGCGTGGGGCTGGTCGAGGCGATCGACGCCGTGGAGCTCGCGGTCCGGGAGGGCCGGCTGCCGGTCGAGCGTCTCGACGCGGCCGCGTTCAACGTGCAACTCCAGCTCGTCTATGCAGGCTATTAAGCTGCCTCGGTTCTCTCACCTGCGCCGTGAGACGTTAACCTAGGGCGTGTGAGTCAAGCAGGCAGAACCAACCGGGCCGCGACGATCACCCTCGGGGTGATCGTCGGCCTCATTGTCATCCTCGGCGCCCTCTACGCCTGGGACTACCTGTCCACCAAGGACAACGTCCCCCGGGGCACGAGCGTGGGCGGCGTCGACATCGGCGGCATGACCCACGACGAGGCCGAGCGGACCCTGCAGTCCCAGCTCGGTGACGCCGCGACGCAGCCCGTCACCGTCACCGCCGGCGAGCGCACCAGCCAGCTCGTCCCCGCGGAATCCGGCCTGGCCATTGACTGGGCCGCCACCGTGGACCAGGCCGGCGAGGAGTCGGCCAACCCCCTCACCCGCCTGCGCGGGCTCTTCGGCACCCACGAGGTGGCAGTGGTCTCTCAGGTGGACGCGGCCGCGCTGAACCCGCAGATCGACCGGGTCGCCTCCGAGCTGCGGACCGAACCCGTCGACGGCTCGGTGTCCATCGCCGCTGGCAAGGTGGAGACGGTGGACCCCGTGCTCGGCCAGCAGGTCGACCCGCAGGTGCTGAGCGCCGAGGTCAGCGAGCACTGGCTCAACCCCGAGGGCATCGAGGTGGAGCCGCAGCCGGTCGAACCGGTGATCAACGATGACGTGATCAAGTCCGCCGTCGACGGCCCCGTCGCCGCGGCGATCGCCGGCCCACTCACGGCCAAGGGGTCCAACGATGTGCGTGCGGTGATCGAGCCGGAGCGGATCGGGGAGTTCGTCACCTTCGCCAACGTCGAGGGCCGCATCGTGCCCGAGGTCAACACCGAGATCGCCGGCGCGATCCTCGGCGAGCAGCTCTCCGCCTCGGAGACGGAGGCGGAGAACGCCCGCCTCAACCAGGACGGCTCCGTGACCCCGCACGTCGACGGCACGCTCGTCGACTGGGAGGCCACCATGGCGGACTTCCCGGCCCGCGTGCTCGGCGAGCAGCCGCGCGAGTGGGACGCCACCTACAAGCCGGACCCGGCGGAGTTCACCACCGACGAGGCCCGCTCGGCCACGTTCGACCAGGTCATCGGCGAGTTCACCACCAGCGGCTACTCCGAGAACTCCGGCCACAACATCGCCACCATCGCCGCACAGGTCAACGGGGCGATCGTCAACCCGGGTGAGACGTTCTCGCTCAACGGCTACACCGGCCCGCGCGGCCTCGCGCAGGGTTACATCGCCAGCGGCATCATCGAGAACGGCCGCTCGGCGCAGGGTGTCGGCGGCGGCGTCTCCCAGTTCACCACCACGCTGTACAACGCCAGCTACTTCGCCGGCCTCGAGGACATTGCCCATACGCCGCACAGCTACTACATCTCCCGCTACCCGGCGGGCCGCGAGGCGACGATCTGGGACGGCGGCATCGACCTGGTGTTCCGCAACACCAACAGCCACCCCATCCGGATCGAGACCAGCGTCGGCGGCGGGGACGTCACCGTGAAGATCCTCGGTGTCAAGGAGGTCAACGTCGAGTCCTCCAACGGTGGCCGCTGGGCCACCACGGAGCCGCAGGTGCAGAACCTCTCCGGCGACAACTGCATCGCGTCCTCGGGCATTCCGGGTTTCACCACCTCGGACACCCGCACGATCACGGATCTCAGCGGCAATGTCATCGACCGCCAGACCCAGACCTGGACCTACGACCCGCAGCCCATCGTGCGCTGCTCCTGACATGCATCTGTGGATCGACGCCAGCGCCGGCATCGCGGGGGACATGCTCCTCGGCGCGCTTCTCGACCTCGGCGCCGACCTTCCCCAGCCGGCCGTCGACGCGGTCATCCCCGGCTCCGTCTCGCTCTCTGTTTCTGAGACGTCGCGCCAGGGCCAGCGTGCTTCGAAGCTCTCCGTTGAGGTGCTTGTCGACGACCCCCCGCATCGCACCTGGTCCACCATTCGTCAGCTGCTTATCGACGCCCGCCTGCACCCCGATACCCGCGCGGCGGCCCTCTCGGTGTTTTCCCGGCTGGCTGACGCCGAGGGCACGGTACACGGCGTCGACCCTGAGACGATCCACTTTCACGAGGTCGGCG
This sequence comes from Corynebacterium doosanense CAU 212 = DSM 45436, assembly GCF_000767055.1. Lineage (NCBI taxonomy): Bacteria > Bacillati > Actinomycetota > Actinomycetes > Mycobacteriales > Corynebacteriaceae > Corynebacterium > Corynebacterium doosanense. The sequence continues at coordinate 2,491,447 of NZ_CP006764.1, read as the reverse complement.
CACTCGACTCCATCGCCGACGTCGTCGGGGTGTGCGAGGCCCTGCGGTCGCTGGGCGTGACCTCGGTGTCCGCCTCCCCCGTTGCCCTGGGGTCCGGCCGCATCGCTGCCGCGCACGGAGACATTCCCGTGCCCGCCCCCGCGGTTGCCGAGCTTGCCGCGGGCTGGCCCGTGCTCGCCGGCGGCGAGGGCGAGCTGGCCACGCCGACCGGCATGGCCCTGCTGCGCCACTTCGCCTCTCCGGGCCCGCTGCCCGCCGGCGTCCTGGCCGGCGTCGGCGTCGGTGCCGGCACGAAGGACACCCCGGGCAGACCCAACGTCGTGCGCGCCATGCTGTTCTCTGACGCTTCCTCGGCTGAGACGTTGGTGCAGGCCGAGGCCAACATCGACGACCTCGACCCCCGCCTCTGGCCGGGCGTGCTGTCGACGCTTCTCGACGCCGGAGCCGTTGACGCCTGGCTCACGCCGATCCACATGAAGAAAGGCCGGCCCGCGATGACGGTGCACGCGCTCGTCGAGAAGCCGGGACTGGACGCGGTGAAGACCGTACTTTTCGGGCACACGACCACCTTCGGCGTGCGGCACTTCGAGGTATCCCGGGAAACGCTCGAGCGGAGGTGGGAGTCCGTGGACGTGGACGGGTGCGCGGTGCGCGTGAAGATCGGCTCCCGCGACGGCGAGGTGATGACCGCGCAGCCCGAGTTCGAGGACGTGCGCGCGGCGGCGTTGGCGCTCGGAGTGTCCGAGGCCGAGGTGCTGCGGCGCGCGCTGGTCGGATGGACGCGGTCGGATGCAGACCGATAGAGGGCCCTGTTGGTCGGATTCACTGCTGAATCCGACGGCGTCCATCCGACCGACGCCAGCCGCCCCTACGGCGCAGCGATCTGCGCCGCCAGGTGCCCGGCCCCGTAGCCGTTGTCGATGTTCACGACGCCGACCCCGGGAGCGCAGGCGTTGAGCATGGTCAGCAGGGGAGCGATCCCACCCGCGCCCGCCCCGTAGCCGACGGAGGTGGGCACGGCGACGACGGGCGCGGACACCAGGCCGGCCACCACGCCGGGGAGTGCGCCGTCCATGCCGGCGGCGACGATGATGACCCCGGCGGCGCGGAGCTGGTCCTGGACGTCGAGAATTCTCTGCAGCCCGGCGACCCCGACGTCGGCGATGAGCGAGGTATCGCGGCCCAGGTGGCGCGCGGTGTGCAGCGCCTCGCGGGCGACGGGCAGGTCGGAGGTGCCGGCACAGACCACCAGCACGGACTTGCCGGCGGGCGCAGGCGGTTCGGCGGGGTAGGCCAGTACCCGGGCGAGGGGGTCATGAAAAGCGGAGGGAAGCACGGAAAGCACGGCCGCGGCATGCGAAGCGGACGCCCGGGTGAACAGCGTCGCGTCCCCGGTCTCCGCGAAACGCTGAGCGATCGCCGCGACCTGATCCGGGGTCTTGCCCTCGCAGAAGACGGCCTCGGGGTAGCCGCGGCGCTGGGCCCGGTCGGTGTCCAGGCGGGCGAAGTCGCCGACGTTCTCGCTCACAGGGAGCCGCGGGCGTTGAGGATCGACAGAGTCATGGCGCCCGACTGTATGCCCTTGAGGTCGATGGCCGCGTAGGTGAAGCCCGCGCGCAGGGCGGCGGCCTGGATCTCGTCGGCGTGTTCGAGTGCCAGCGGCATCTCGGCGCGCGGGAGTTCGAGGCGGGCGATGGATCCGTGGTGGCGCACCCGGGAGTCGGAGAAGCCGAGCTCGTAGAGGGCCAGCTCCAGGGCCTCGATCTGCGCGAGTTTCTCCGGGGTGACCTCCTGGCCGTGCGGGATGCGCGAGGCGAGACACGGTGAGGCGGGTTTGTCCGCCACGGGCAACTCCAGGAATCGCGCGACCTCGCGGACCTGGTCCTTTGTCAGCCCGGCGGAGGCGAGCGGGCGCAGCACGGAGTGCTCGGTGGCGGCGACCGCGCCGGGGCGGTCGACCCGCAACGCATCGTCGGCGTTCTCCCCGTAGGCCACCGCGTCCACACCGAGGTCGGAGGAGTCGATGACCGTGAACATCTCGTCCTTGCAGTAGTAGCAGCGGTCGACGTCGTTGGCCCGGTAGCCGGGAATGGACTGCTCGTCGGTCTCCAGCTCCACCACGGAAACGCCCAGACCACGCGCGACCGACAAGGCGGCGGCGCGCTCCCGCGCGGCCAGGGACGCGGACACGGCCATGACCCCGACCACGCGCGAAGGCCCGAGAACACGCACGGCAATGGCCAACAGCGTGGCGGAGTCGACCCCGCCGGAGTAGGCGACGGCGAGGCGGCCGGAGGCCGGGAGGTGGTGGGAGACGGCGTCGATAAGCTCTTCGGGCGTCACGGGCGCTCGGACTCGAGGCGATGGAGGATCTCGCCGGCGTGCTCGACCACGAGGGTGTCCGGGTCCTGCGACAGCGCGGCAAAGTCGAGCGAATCGGGGTCGGTGTAGCCCAGGTTGTAGGCCTCGCAGACCTCGCGCGGCACGCGAGTGGCCAGCGTGATGTTGATGCGCAGCTCCTCCGTGTCCGTCGCCGGGTCGTAGGTGCCCAGGCCCCGCACGTGCGTGGAGTGCGCGATCTCGCCCCAGGGGTGGTACTTGAAGCGCTCCCACTGCTTGGTGAAGTAGTCGATGCAGTGATAGCCGATCTCCGCGATCCCGGGGTGCATCTCGGAGATCTCCGTGATGTGCGGCGCGTAGACGATGATCTCGCCTCCATCCGCGCACACCGGCTCCATCTTGTACACGCCCTTCGCGCCGGTCCAGAGGTCCTCGTACATCTCCGGGACCTTGGACACGATGCGCCGGTAGGGCTTCTCGACGTACTTTATATGCGTCCGCGCAGCCACCCGCGCGTTCGCCGCCCACGCTGACTGCGTGTCGCCGAACGCCACGGAATGCAGGCCCCGATCGCCGGTGGCCACGTAGGTAATGGCCAGCTTCTCGCCCGCGATCATCTCGGAGGCGGTGTCGATGAGCTGACGCACCGGCGTGATCCCGGACGTGCCGATGATGCGCGAGGCCGTGATCAGCGCGCCGACCCAGTGGGAGATGTCGATGACGTCGTGCACCGAGCAGCCCGGGAAGAAATACTTGTTGCCGCCCGAGAAACCGACGACCTCGTGCGGGAACACGGGCCCGATGACGAGGTTGACGTCCGCGTCGGCGACCAGCGAGTTGATCTGCACGTCCATCGCCCGATCCGAGAGCAACCCCTGCGTGAGCCGGCTGATCTCCTCCGCCGGCACGGTGCCCAGGGTGGTGATCGCCGCCGGGTTCTTCCAGTCGTGGTTGACGATCCGCGCCCTGGGGAACCTCTCGGCCGGGCCCCCGACGAGTCTCTCGATCGCCTCCGTCGACATATCCGCGTGTGTGCCCAGCGCGATGAGGATGGTGATCTCCCCAGCCCGCTCGGCGATCGCGTCGTACGCCGCCTGGATCATCAGCGCGTGCGGGCCGGAACGGGTGCCGTCCGGGATGACGATGCACGCGGTTTTGCCGTCGAAGTCATGGCCCGCAAGCTGCTCGGCGATGAACGCGCGCGCCTGCTCGTCGGTAAGAGTTTCCTCGGCAGATCCGACGATGGCCGCGCGCTCGGCGAGCCCCTCGGGAACGGGGCGGGTCAGATCTTCTTTGCTCATGGCAACTAGTTTCGCGCTTATCGACGGCCTTTTCAAGGCCGCCTGTTTCGTGCCGCGCCCCCGCCTGCGAAAGACGGGCGCTCTCGTGGCTTATCTTTCGTCCGGGACCCGCAGCTGAAACTCCACGGCTTCGCTCTCGCTGCCGTTGGCGGTCAGCGACACCGCCTGCGTCCCGGGGTAGTAGACCCGCGTGGTCACCTCCCGGAAGACGTGGCGTTTGCGCACTTTCGCGGTCTGCCCGGGCGCCACGGTGACCTTGGTGAGCTTGAACGTGGTGGGCCGGCGCTCGCCGTTCTTCTTCAGAAAGTGCATGCGGTAATCCACGATGACGGTGCGCGTCATGTCGCTGGCGTTGTGCACCTCGGCCTCGATGACCGCGTGCTCGCCGAGAGTTATATCGCGAGGCGTCATACAGACATTTCCCATGGCCACGTGCTCGGAAGCGCCCGCACCGAGCAGCTCCAGCGCGTTCGGTTCGCCGCGTTTGATGAGGGTCCGCAGCCCCTTGGTCACGATCCACTCCGTCTCCGGCACCGGACTGCGCTCCAGCCACTCGCGGGCCGTCTCCACCGCCAGCTGGGGATGGTCCTTGGACACGTCGTTGAGGTTGTTGGCCACCGACGTGCGCACATATTTGGAGGGGTCGGCGATGAGTGGGGAAAGGGCGTCGATAAGCGGCGCGGGATCGTGCTTGAACGGGGCGTAGTGCGCGGCCCACGGCAGGCGCGGGCGGATGCCCTCGGAGGCGAGGCGGCGCAGGTGCTCGTCGGGGGAGCGACGCCACTCGAGGACCGCGGCCATGGTGGGCTCGGGGTGCTCGCGCAGGAAGGGCCGGATGGCGAACTCGCCGGTGTAGTGCGGGGTGAGGCGTGCGATCGCCGCCAGTGAGGCCTCCGGGTGATCCAGGCCGAACTCCTCGATGAAGCGAGCGACCGGAGCCAGGGCCCAGGCTTCGACGTCGGGGACGGGGCTGGTCAGTCCGTTGAGGGCCTCGACGTAGTCCTCGGGGAGTCGCTCGCGCAGACAGGTGGCGATGAACAAGATGCGGTCCTTCATCTCCAGGTCGGGCACGCGCTGGGCGACGTCTGCGGAGAAGTCCGCGAGGTCGAGAGCCTGGGAGAGGATGCGCGCGCAGTCGGCGCCGTAGAGGTCTTTGAAGGCCATGGTCAGTAGATATACACCGCCGCATTCTGCCCACCGGCACAACGGATGAGGCGGCTATCCACCTGCGTGCAGCTGAGGAGGTAATCCTGCTCGGTCACCGGGCTGGTGACGGAGATCTGGCCGGGCAGGTGGGCGCGCAGGTTGTCGTCGGTGGCGTTGAGGCCGTCGGTAAGCACGCCGTAAACCGCGTTGACGAATTCGCAGCTGGTGTCGGTGTTTGCTGCCCAGACGTTGGTGCCGAACCCGTCGCCCATGATGCACACCGTGGCGGGCTCACCGGCGATGGTCACCGCGGTGCCGACGGGTTCGACGGGAAGGCTGCCGGATGCAGGCTGCGTGGCGGTGTCGGCCGGGGCAGAGCTCGCGGGCGCGGGGGCCGGTGCGGCGGTGGTCGTCACGGTGCTGGGGGCGGCTGTCGTGCTGGTCACGGTCGGGGCGGCCAGAGAAGTGGCGGTGGCAACGGTGGAGGAAGCCGGCGCGGAGGAGGTCTGCGAGTCCGAGCACGCGGTGAGGGCGGCGGTGCAGGCGAGGGAGGCAAGGACGGGGACGATCTTCATGGGGTCTTCTCCTGTCATGCGGGATCCTGGAAAGGAGCGGCCGCGCAGAAGAAAAGTGCGGCCGACTCTCCCTACAGGAAGTATCGGCCGCACAAGGAAAAATGTCACGAAGTGGAGCCGGCGACGAGAATCGAACTCGCACTCTCAGCTTGGGAAGCTGATGTTCTACCACTAAACTACGCCGGCATTCGCGCAGCATTACCTGCACAAACAACACCCTAGCACCGCTGAAGCCCGCGAGAAAAACCCCCTGACGTAAGCTGGCTGCCGTGTTACTTTCCGACCGCGACATCCGCACAGCCATCTCCGACGGCGACCTCGGCATCGAACCTTTCGACGCCGACCTGGTCCAGCCGTCGAGCGTCGACGTCCGCCTGGACCGCTACTTCCGGGTGTTCAACAACTCCCGCTACACGCACATCGACCCGAAGCTCGAGATGGAGGAGCTGACCACGCTGGTCGAGGTCGAAGAGGGCGGCAACTTCGTCCTCCATCCGGGCGAGTTCGTGCTCGCCTCCACGCTGGAGAAGTTCACCCTGCCCGCGCATCTCGCGGGCCGCTTGGAGGGCAAGTCCTCACTGGGTCGCCTGGGCCTGCTCACGCACTCCACGGCGGGATTCATCGACCCGGGTTTCTCGGGTTACATCACCCTCGAGCTGTCCAACGTGGCCAATCTGCCCATCACCCTGTGGCCGGAGATGAAGGTGGGTCAGCTGGCGTTGTTCGGCATGTCCTCGCCAGCGGAAACGCCCTACGGCACGGGCAAGCTCGGCTCGAAGTACCAGGGCCAGCGCGGCCCGACCCCGTCCAAGGCGTACCTCAACTTCCGATGACCGTCCTAACCGTCTTCGACCCCGCCCTGGTTCCGCACGGCGACATCGCCGACTTCCTCCACTGGTACGACCTCACCACGGAGTGGGTGGAGGACCGCGACTACACCTCCACCGACGGCACCTCCGCGCCGCTGCTGCCGTGGCTCTCGCAGCTCAGCACCGAGTTCCCGCCGCGTATCGACGGCGCCTCCGGCACCACGCGTTACATCATCGGCTCCAGCTGCGTCTACGCCCGCTTCGCCGACGCCATCTCCGCGGCCGCAGAAGAACGCTCCCGCGACCTGGCCCGGGCGAACGGCCTGGGCCTCTACGTCGCCGGCTCCGGCGAGGTGACGCTGCCGAGCGGCGAGCTGCTCACCTAGCCGGTGACGCCCTCGTAGATCATCCACACCGCCACGCAGAGGAACACCACGCCGGCGACGATGTCGATGTAGGGCGCGGCCCGGCCGAGGAAGCGGCTCGCGGCGTTGACCCCGAGGGCCATGGCGGTGAAGACGACGATGGCGAGGGCAACGAGCGTCGCAAAGATGGCGAAAGCCCAGCCCGCGCCCATGCCGGGGCGGATGAACTGAGCGAAGATCGCGCCGAAGAACAGCACGGCCTTGGGGTTGGACAGGTTGGTCCACAGGCCGATGCGAAACGCCTGCCCTGCGGAGACGTCCACGCCGGGGGCGTGGGTCACCACGGAGCCGCGCTGCCGGAGGCCCGAGCGGATGGACTGCACACCCATGTAGACGAGGTAGCAGCCGCCGACGATCTGGAGCACCCGCAATACGGCGGGATAGGCGTTGACCAGCGCGGACAGTCCCAGCAGCGATGCGGCGATCCAGATCGCGATGGCCGTCGAGATGCCCAGCGCGCACAGCACGCCGGCGCGCCTGGACTTCATGCTCAGCCGCAGGATCTGCACCGTGTCAGGCCCGGGGGCGATGATGGTGGGGATCCAGATGGCGAGGAGACTCGCGAAGGCAGCGGCGGACATTGGTCCGACTTTAGCGCAGGTGGCTCACCACGAACACCAGTTCCTGCTGCCTCGGCCTGGCCAGGCGCCCGGAGCGACCGGGCGGCCACTTCTCCAGCGCGTCGGCGCAGGCCTCGGGCACCGTCGCGCCCCGCTCCAATGCATCGCTTATCGACGGCAGCATCCCCGCCACCGCCCTGGTCTGCGAGTCGTGGACCAGCTGATCCAGGGCCGACAGGTCGAGGTGGCCATGGCCGATACGGATGGTGTGGCGGCCCTTGGCCTGCGGGGGCTTGCGGCCGGCGACGTCGATACGCAGCTTTCGCGCATCGGGCCGGTCGAAGCCGCGCAGCGGGGGAGCGGGCTCGGCAAGCTCGCGGGCGCGGGCGGTCGCGTCGACGGGCAGGTAGGCGTCCATGAGGATGACGGTGTCGGCGACGTCGAGAAACGCCGAGGTGCCGCCGGTGACCACGACGGTGGACACTCCCAACGATTGCTTCAGCCCGGCAATGCGGTGCAGCAGCGGGGTGATGGGCTCGCGGTCGTCGGGGACGAGTTGGCGCATGCGCTCGTCGCGGATCATGAAGTTGGTGGCCGAGGTGTCCTCGTCGATGAGCAGGCAGGAGCTGTCGGCCTCCAGGGCCTCGACGAGCCAGGCGGCCTGGGAGGTCGAACCGGAGGCGTTGGGGGTGGAGAACGCCGTGGTCGATGCGCCGGAGGGCAGGTCGTTGATGAACGCGGAGATGTCCACGCTGTTGACCGCGCGCCCGTCCTCGGCCCGCAGCGAGACGGCGTCGGCCACGCTGACGGCGAACTCGCGACCGTCGCCGGCAACGTGGTCGTAGACGCCGAACTGCAGCGCGCGCAGCAGGGTCGACTTGCCGTGGAAACCACCACCGGCGATGACGGTGATGCCCTCGGGCACGCCCATGCCGGTGACCACCCGGCCGCTGTCCAGCGTGAACGTGTGGCGCAGGGAGTCGGGGGACTGGAAACGCACGGCATCGAGGAGCGGCTCGTCGCTGTCACCCGAGCGGCGCGGCAGGATGGAGCCGTCGGCGACAAACGCCACCAGGCCGGCACCGGGGATCTGATCGCGGAGGGACTGCTGGTCCACCTTCAGGCGGGCCGCATCATGCAGTTCGGCGGGGTCGACGTCGAGCGCCCGGCCAATGGCGTCGGGCAGGGCCTGCGTGAGCAGGTCCGCGGCCGCGCGGCCCTTGATGCGTCGACCCTGGGCGGGCAGCGCCGCCTCCATGCGGATCTCCACCTCGTCCCGGTCGAAAGCGACCGAGGTTCGCTCGAGAATCTGCTGGCCAGGGGCGTCGATAAGCAAATCCCGCGGGAGGCGCGATGCTATTCGGCGGGTGAGCACGTCCGCCGCCGCGACGTCCGAGGCGGTGCGGAGGTCGAAGGGCGCGGTGACGCGGATCTGCGACGGCGGCGCGTAGGGGTCCGACTGGACGCGGTCGATGTGCAGCGTCAGCGGGCCGAGATCGTGGCTGCCCTTGAGGGATTTGTAGGCGCCGTAGCTCTTGCCGTCGAGGGAGTTCAGTCGGTTGCGCAGTGACATGCGCTCCAGTGTGGGGGCTGGCGGGGTGATCAGGCAATCCTGCGGTCTGACCTAGTGAAGAGTGAGAAACCAGGAGTGAGAAAGGAAGCGTCCTTTTGCACAGTAGCCCGTGTTGATTGCAAAAGGCCGGGCCCTTTCTCACTGTTGCTTTTCCGAAAAGACCTACTGCTTATAGGAAACCAGGAAGTTGCCCAGCCGCTGGATGGCGTTCTCCAGCTGCGACGCCCACGGGAGGGTGACCACACGGAAGTGCTGCTTGTCCGGCATGTTGAACCCGGTGCCCTGGACCATGAGGATCTTCTCGGCGCGCAGCAGGTCGAGCATGAGCTGGGCGTCGTCGTGGATGTCGTAGACGTTGGGGTCCAACTTGGGGAAGGCGTAGAGCGCGCCCATCGGCTTGACCACGGAGACACCGGGGATCGCGGACAGGCCCTCGTAGGCGATGTTGCGCTGCTCCAGCAGTCGCCCGCCTCGGCCGGTGAGTCCGTAGATGGACTGTCGGCCACCGAGCGCCACCTGGATGGCGTGCTGCCCGGGCACGTTGGAGCACAGGCGGGTGCCGGAGAGCAGCTCCAGGCCCTCGATGAAACCCTTGGCCTGGTGCTTCGGCCCGGTGACGATGAGCCAGCCCGCGCGGTAGCCGGCCACGCGGTAGGCCTTGGACAGGCCGTTGAAGGTCAGGGTCAGCACGTCGGGGGCGACCTCGGCCATGGAGATGTGCTGCGCGCCGTCGTAGAGAATCCGGTCGTAGATCTCGTCCGCGAGGATCATCAGGCCGTGCTCGCGGGCGACGTCGGCGATGCCCTCGAGAGTTTCGCGGCTGTACACGGCACCGGTGGGGTTGTTGGGGTTGATCACCACGATGGCCCTGGTCCGCGGGGTGATCTTCGAGCGGATGTCCTCGATGGACGGGTTCCAGCCGTCCTCCTCGTCGCAGAGGTAGTGCACCGGCGTGCCGCCGGACAGCGTCGCCGAGGCGGTCCACAGCGGGTAGTCCGGGGCGGGGATGAGGATCTCGTCGCCGTCGTTGAGCAGCGCCTGCGTGGTCATGGAGATGAGCTCGGAGACGCCGTTGCCCAGGTAGACGTCGCTGACGTCGAAGTCGGGGAAGTCCTCGATCATCTCGTAGCGCGTGACCACCGCGCGGCGTGCGGGGAGGATGCCCTTCGAGGTGGAGTAGCCCTGGGACGTGGGCAGGTTGGCGATCATGTCGCGCATGATCACGTCGGGAGCGTCGAAGCCGAAGATCGCCGGGTTGCCCGTGTTGAGCTTGAGAATCAGGTGGCCGTCGGCCTCCATCTTCTCGGCCTCCTCGGCGAGCGGCCCGCGGATGTCGTAGAAGACATTCTTCAGTTTGTTCGACTGGTCGAAGACCGGCGCTTTTCGACGCCCGCCTGCCCGCTGCTTCTGCTCGCCGGGCGTCCCGGGATTCTCCTGCTCACTCATGCTTACCTAGCATGCCACGTGGGGGCGGCTATTTCTTAAAGCGGTCTATCGATTTCTTCGCCAACCCCATGGCCTCGTTAGTCAGCTCACCCGTCAGCTCCCGGCGCCGGGCCCGGATCTCCGCCTGCCGGGCCTCCTCCTGCGCGCGACGCTCGGCGTTGAGCTGCGCGTTGGCGATCTGGATCTCGCGCATGCGCTCGCGTTCGATCTGGCGCGGGGAAGGCTGGTGCCAGGACGTCGGGCCGACCTTCATTACGTAGAGCAGGATGAACACCGTCGGAATGAGAAAGACCAACAGTCCGCCCAACCCGCCGACAGCAGAGACGAGGATCGGCGTGGCGACTATGGTGCCCACCGTCGTCAGGCCCATCACACCGGCCCGCGTGCGTCTCGACGACCGCCGCGCCGCCTGCACCTCCGCCACCGAGTACACCGGCCGGTGATCCAGCGCGGTGGACTGCGGGTTCTGCGGGAGATCCGCGAAGACGACCTGGAGGTCGGCGAGGGACTGCGCCTCGGTGATGTCCTTGCAGCGGCAGTCGTACTCGTCCATGGTCAGGCGCCCCTCCGCGAAGGCGCGTCCCAACGAGCTCATGGCGCCGTGGCGCTCCTCGTCGCTGAGGCGGACGTTCGGGTTGTGGAAGGCATAGGGACTGCTCATGATTTCCGATTCTAGGTCGCCGTCGGGCCGCGGTGCATCGGGGAAAGCCCCCATCTTCGACGTTGGTCTTGAGCACGCCTTCTGAGAGCTCGGGGTCTTGTCAAGACCGGAGTGAGGCCTAAACAGGCCGCGTTGGTCTTGAGAGCGGGCTCCTGAGACCGCGCGCTTTCAGAAGGCGTTCTCAAGACCAACGCGCGGGCCGGCCTGGCCGTTGCTATGCATCGCCTGTCCATCCGACCAATACAGTGGCCGGCATGGAACACAAGATCTTCACCATGCCCGTCGCCGAGGTGTACCCGCACTACGTCACCAAACTCGCGCGCAAGGGCCGCACCGAGGAGGAGCTGCGCGAGGTCATGCGCTGGCTCACCGGCTACACCGATGCGGAGATCGACGAAGCTCTCGCGGACAGGACCGACTTCCGCAACTTCTTCGCCGGGGCACAGCTCAACGACGCCGCCGACCAGATCACCGGCGTGATCTGCGGCGTGCGCGTCGAGGAGGTGGAGGACCCGCTGATGCGGCAGATCCGGATGATGGACAAACTCGTGGACGAGTTGGCCAAGGGCAAGAAGATGGAGAAGGTGCTCAGGGGCTAACGCGAGGAGCCGGAGAACAGCGACGCCGCGCTCGACTCACCGTAGGGGTAGTTGCCGAAGGGGCCCTTGAGGATGATCTCGCCGACTTCGAGTTCCACGACGGTGGTGGTCTCGCGCCCCGCGCCGTCGGTGGCGATCACGGGCACGAGGTAGGTGGCGTAGGATTCTCCGGCGCCGGGGGTGGCGACCACGGTGCCGTCGGCACGCACCGACACAAAACCGGGCACGCTCCAGCCGCGCTGCGCATCCGGCTGGCCGAGCCGGAAGGTGTACCCGGCCGGAACGCCGGCGAGCTCATCCCCGGTGGCCCGGCTCCAGATCTCGGGGCGCAGGCTGAAGGAGTACCCGGGTTTGGCGGTCAGCCCGCGGTAGTAGACGGCGTCCATACGCGGGTTGGTGACGTCACCCAGGCCCTCGCGCACGTATTCGAAACGCACGAGCTGGTACTCCGACGTGCCCAGGGAGGGGTTGTGGATGACGATTCCGGCCTCGTGGATCCCCGGGACATGGTCGAACGCGGGGGAGAAGATGAGCGAGCCGTCGGCCCCGGCGCTGGTGGTGTCGGAATAGAAGTCGCCGACCCAGCCGTCCTCGTCGCGCCAGGTCGTCGAGAAGCTGTATCCGGCCGCCGCAGGGTCCGTGACGGGTGTGCCGTCCGGGGCGGTGAAGGCGGTGGGGGAGACCACGGTCTCTTGACCAGCCACGACGACGGGCAGGTTGGGGTAGGTCAGCTCGGCGTAGCAGCTCGGCGCGTTCTGGTCCCCGGTGACGGGGTGCTGGCCGCGCGTGCCCACCAGGGCCTCGGCGGGAGTGATGGCCAGGCCCAGGGCGAGGGTGGCGATGAGTGCGGCGGTGCTCCAGCGGCGGGCGCGGTTCATGGCGATCGTCCTTAGGTAGGGGAATGTATCCACATCCTAAGGCCCGCACGCAGGGGAATCAACAGCTGGGAGCAGTTTCTCCGGCAGTGCGCGTGAGCCCCCAGAGGATGAGGTTCACGCTGGCCCGGCTCGACGGGAGCTGCGGGTGCGGGATCTGTCCGGCGTCGGCGCACTGCGTCTCGACATTGACGTTGACCACGTCTGCGCCGGGCCCGGCCGCGAGCATCGAGGTCTGATTCGGTGTCGCCGTGGTATCCGAGGGCGAGTAGCCGGCGGTGTAGAGGATGCCGGGCGCGGTGTCCGGGAACTGATCCAGCGCGGTGACCTGCGGCGTATCGACGAGCTGTTGCAGCGATCCCGTGGAGGCAAAGAAGGCGGAGAGAAGGGGGAAGGTCCTGACCAGCCCGCCGAGGAATTCGGCCGAGCCGTTGAGTGTCGTGCCGTGGAAGGTGGCACCGAGGGTGACCACTCGGTCGACGTTGTACGCGTGGCCCAGCTGCTGGATGTACTTCTTGGTCTGGGTGCCGCCCTGGGAATGTCCGACGAGGCTGACCTTCTCCGCCCCGGTGACGGCCATGATCTCGCCGATCTTGGCCTCGATCTCCCGGGCGGAGTCGTCCACGTCGCCGTAGCCGCCGACCTGGGCGATGGCCATGATGGTGGCGCCGGAGCGGCCGTAGTCGATGGTCCACGGGCACATGCCCTGCTCGGACACCGCGGCGGCCGCGTTGTTCCAGTCCTTCGACGAGGCACCGGTGCCGTGGAGGAAGATCACGGGCTGGCCGACGCAGGTGGCGTCGTTGGTCACCGGGGCGGAAGCGGACGAGGACTGGGCCGAAGCCGGGGCGGCGAGGGCGACGAGGGCGGTGGCCGTGAGGGTGGCGGCGGCGAGGTTGCGGTGCATGACGCGAAAAGTACCGCTGATTGGTGCGGGGGATGCCCCAAAACGTCAGATCGGATACTTAAGTATCACAGGTTCTGGAGCTCGTAACCGACTCGCAGAGCAAACTCGGGAGCCTGAGCGTTCTTCAGATTCTTGACCAGGTTGAAATTTCCTGGGCGTTTTTCGCAGTAGTAGTTCCACTGATCCTCCACGGCCTGACGAAGACGCTCGGGAGAGGAGTCTGCAATCAGCGTGAAGAAAGAATCTGCAGTGTGGACCTCGAACGGGAAATCGTCCAGATCGGGGAGCCCTAGAAACGTCTTGTCGTCCGTCACCAGGTAGGTGGAGTTCCCATGGATGGCTGCGTTGACTACATGCCAGTCGCCCTCATCGGGATGCCCCTGATCCAGGATGTCGTAGCCCTGAATTCGTTGGTATTTCAGTGCATTCCGAATGTGGTCGAATCGGAAGTCTAGGGGTCGAGAAGGGGCGGCGGGATTGTTCTTCCGGAGGCGGTAGCGAGCCTCCGTCAGGATGTCCTCGGTCCACTGGATATCGAAGAGGGGAGTGTCTCCCGCCCGATAGAACGCAAACATCCAGTCGGAGAGGGTTCGGGACACCCAGATGTTCGCATCGACGAGGACTGATTGATAGGCCATGAACCCTCACGAGGCTAGTTCTGAAAGAATGACTCTGACTCTAACTCATCATCAATCTCGCGGAGCTTGTCAAAAGCATCGAGTTGACGTCGGCGTTCATTCTTCTGGAATTCCTGAACGTCTTTCAGATGCAGTCGGGTGTGGCTGCCCACCTTGTGGGCCGGAATTTCTTCATTATGGACGAGCTTCATCAGAGTCGGCCTCGACATCCCCAGCTGCCGGGCTGCTTCGGTAGTGCTCAATTCCTGGGGGAGGGTACCGATAGTCACGGTTTTTCCCTCGGAGGCGGCTTTAACAAATTGCCTGACGACATTGCGCAGCTCGGGGGGAAGGGATGTACCGAGGGGTGTCCCCTCCTGAACGGCCTGGCGGGCCTGGGAATGTACGAGTTCGGTGACGAAGATGGACTCCGCAACAGCTGACTGCGTCATGGGAGTGCTCCAACCTGTTAGCGTTTCACTTGCAAGTGAAACGCTAACAGGTAGGTTAACCAACTTCAACCCTCGCGCGCCCTACTCCTCCTCGGCGAACTGCGACTGGTGCAGGCGCCAGTAGGCGCCCTCGGCGGCCAGCAGCTCGTCGTGGGTGCCGGACTCGACGATGCGGCCCGACTCCATGACCAGGATGAGGTCGGAGTCGCGGATCGTCGAGAGGCGGTGCGCGATGACAAACGAGGTGCGCTCGCTGCGCAGGGCCGACATGGCCTTCTGCACGAGCAGCTCGGTGCGGGTGTCCACGCTGGAGGTGGCCTCGTCGAGGATGAGCAGCGCCGGCTGGGAGAGGAACGCACGGGCGATGGTGATCAGCTGACGCTCGCCGGCGGAGAGGGAGCCGCCGCTCTGGTCGATGACGGTGTTGTACCCCTCGGGCAGGGCGTGCACGAAGCGGTCGACGTAGGTCGCCGTGGCGGCCTCGATGACCTCCTCGTCGGTGGCGTCCAGGCGGCCGTAGCGGATGTTGTCCATGATGGTGCCCTCGAAGAGAACCGCGTCCTGCAGGACCATGCCCACCTGGGAACGCAGCTGCTCCCGGGTCATCTGGGCGGTGTCCACGCCGTCGAGAAGTATCTTTCCGCCGTCGATCTCGTAGAAGCGCATGATGAGGTTGACCAGCGTCGTCTTGCCGGCGCCGGTGGGGCCGACGATGGCGGCGGTCTGGCCGGGCTCGACGCGCAGGGAGAGGTCCTCGATGAGGGGTTCGTCGGTGTAGGAGAAGTCCACGTCGCGGAACTCCACCAGGCCACGGGCGCGGCCCTCGACGGCGGCGGTGCCGGTGTCGGCGGACTGCTCGTCGGCGTCGAGGAACTCGAAGACCCGCTCGGCGGAGGCGACGCCCGACTGCACCATCTGCATCATGCCGCCCAGCTCGGCGAGGGGCTGGTTGAACTGGCGCGAGTACTGGATGAAGGCGGTGGCGTCGCCCAGGGTCATGCTGCCCGCGGCGACCTTGAGGCCGCCGAGGACGGCGATGGCCACGTAGGAGAGGTAGGAGACGAACTGCATGATGGGCATCATCAGGCCGGAGAGGAACTGCGCCAGCGAGGAGGAGCGGAAGAGGGTCTCGTTGCGCTCGGCGAACTGCTCGGCAGCGACGTCGGTGCGACCGAAGATGGTCACCACCTCGTGGCCGGAGAAGGTCTCCTCGATGTGTCCGTTGAGCATGCCGGTGGAACGCCACTGCTCCTTGAACTGCTTCTGGGAGCGGGTGCCGATCACGCCGATGACCACGCCCGTGAGCGGGATGGACAGCAGGGCGACGAGCGCGAGCTGCCAGGAGACGGTGAACATCATGACGGTGATGCCGATGATCATGAGGATCGCCTGCAGGGCCTGCGCCAGCGCCTGCTGGAGGGCCTGCTGCACGTTGTCCACGTCGTTGGTGGTGCGCGAGAGGATGTCGCCGCGCTGGCCGGAGTCAAAGTAACTCAGCGGCAGGCGGTGGAGCTTGGCCTCGACGTCCACACGCAGGCGGTAGACCACGTTCATGACGATGCGGTTGAGGATGAAACCCTGCAGCCACATGAGCACGGACGCGCCGACGTACAGGCCGATGACCACGAGGATCAGCGTGCCCAGGCGGTCGAAGTCGATGCCCACGCCCGGGGTGACGTTCATGCCGGAGAGCATGTCGGCGAAGGTGTCCTCGCCCTGGGCACGCAGGCCCTCGATGACCTGGCCCTGGCTCACGCCGGCCGGCAGCTGCGCGCCGATGGCGCCGTTGAAGATGACGTCCATGGCACGGCCGAGGACACGCGGGGCGTAGACGTTGAGCGCCACGCTGGCCACCACGAGCAGGACGATGAACGCCATGACCAGTTTGTAGGGGCTGAGCATGCCCAGCAGCCGCTTGGCCGAGGGGCCGAAGTTCTTCGCCGAGCGCGGGGCGCTGCCCGACCAGTCGTCGCCGCCGAGTTTCTCCTGCAGCTCGAGGATCTCTTCCTCGGTCATCTCGGACGCGGGTTTGGTTGATTCGGTAGCCATTAGTTCAGCTCCTCCGCCATCTGGGAGTGGACGATTTCCTGGTAGGTGGGCGATGTCTCCAGCAGCTCGTCGTGGGTGCCGCGGGCGACGATCTGCCCGGCCTCCATGACGAGGATCTGGGCGGCGTCGATGATGGACGAGACTCGCTGGGCGACGATGATCGCGGTGGCTCCGGCGAAGCGCGGCTTGAGCGCCTGGCGCAGGTTGGCGTCCGTGGTCATGTCCAGCGCCGAGAAGGAGTCGTCGAAGAGGTAGACCTTGGGCTCCGCCAGCAGGGCGCGGGCGATGCACAGGCGCTGGCGCTGGCCGCCGGAGACGTTGGTGCCGCCCTGGGAGATGGGCATGTCCAGCCCCGCCTCGTCGCGGGAGACAAACCCGGCCTGGGTGGTCTCCAGGGCCTCCCACAGCTGCTCGTCGGTGGCGTCTGGGTTGGCCATGCGCAGGTTCGTGGCCACGGTGCCGGAGAAGAGGTAGGGCTTCTGCGGGACCATGGACACGCGGTCGGTGATGTCCTTTCGCGACATGCGGGTGATGTCTGTTCCGTCGAGAAGCACGCGACCGCTGGTGGGTGTGAACAGGCGGGGAACGAGGCTGAGCAGCGTCGTCTTGCCGGAGCCGGTGGCGCCGATGATCGCGGTGGTCTCGCCGGGGCGGGCGGTGAAGCTCACGCCGCCGAGGACCGGGGCATCCGCGCCGGGGTAGGTGAAGGAGACGTCCTCGAACTCGACGAGGCCCTCGTTGCGTGCCGGGCGCTCGGGCTCCAGGCTCTCGTGGATCGAGGGCTCGTGGGCGAGCAGCTCGGTGATGCGGCGGGCGCAGACCATGGCGCGGGGCAGCATCATGGCCATGAAAGCGCCCATCATCACGGCGGCGAGGATCTGCAGCAGGTACTGCAGGAAGGCGGTCAGCGAGCCGACCTCGACCTGGCCGTCGCCGACGCGCTGGCCGCCGAACCACAGGACGGCACCGGTGGCGACGTTGAGCACCAGCATGATGACGGGGAACATCAGCACAAAGAGGTTGCCGATCTTCCGGCTGAGGTCGGTGAGGTCGAGGTTGGCGTCGTCGAAACGCTCCGTCTCGTGGGCCTCCCGGGTGAAGGCGCGGATGACCCGCAGGCCGGTGATCTGCTCACGCAGGATGCCGTTGATGCGGTCGATCTTCGTCTGCATGGACTGGAACAGCGGGAAGAGCCCGGCGATGAGGCCGCCGACGACGACCATCAGGACCAGCACGGAGACGAGCACGAGCCAGGACATGCCCGGGTCCTCGCGCACGGCCATGACCACGCCGCCGATCATCATGATGGGCACCTGGACCATGAAGTTCAGGGCCATGAGGTACACCATCTGGACCTGCTGCACGTCGTTGGTGCCGCGGGTGATCAGGGTGGCGGTACCGAAGTGCGACATGTCCTCGGCGGAGTAACGCGAGACCCGGCCGAACACCGTGGCGCGGATGTCGCGGCCGACACCCATGGCGGTGCGGGAGCCGTACCACACGGCGATGGCCGCGGAGATGACCTGGACAAACGCGACCAGCAGCATGATGCCGCCGATGCGCCAGATGAAGGGGACGTCACCCTGGGAGACGCCCTCGTCGATGATGCGGGCGTTGAGGGAGGGCAGGTAGAGAGTTGCCATCGTGGTGATGGTCTGGAGGATGACGATGGCCACGAGGCCACCGACATAGGGCCGGGAAAAACGCCCCAGAATTCTTAGGAGATCCACGTCGCATCCTTGAGCTTGTGCGGTACGTCGGTAGTTGACGGGGCAACATTAGCAGTCGAGGTGGACGCGGGCTTCTTTTCTTCCGGGAGCGGAAGTGGCGGTCACCCGGGGCGGTTCACTGATCGCACACGGGCACGGCACGGGCGCGGGTGACGATGTCCTCCCACCGGGCCTCGCCCCGGGAGCGCTCCGGCGTCTCCCAGGTGGTGAACGGGATATGCCGGGAGCGCAACAGCTCGATGACGGCCGCGCCGTCCGTGTGGACACGCCGAGCGGGGACGGCCCGGGCGGCGGGGCCGGTGGCGTCGATGACGGTGTCGTAGTAATCGTGCAGGTCGTCGACGGCGATGTCCCGGCCGACCTCGATGTTGCCCAGGAGCCGCAGGCGCGGGCAGGTGCAGTAGGCGAGGAGCCCGAAGGGGGCGGGGCGGCGCTCGTAGAGGTCGACGAAGGTGTCCTGGTCCGTGGCCAGGGCCTGCGCCTCCGCGGCCCGCAACCCGGCGGGGCCCGCGCCGATGACGGCGATACGCACGGTGTCGGTGGCTGTCTCCATGGTGTCGTCCCCGCCCTCTCTGCTCGGATTAATAGACTGTGCTGTCTAGATATCGTAGCGCTCTGTCCGTATCACGCATGCTAATCGACGATTATTATTCACCCTCCGCCGCCCGGGGCCGTACCGGGAACGTTTTATTCACCCGCGCACAACCGGCGGAAACGCCAGGCAGCGACCGTATTCCCCGGTCGTCTCCACCCGGGCGGGGTGACCCGTCCGACTGTGGGGGGCGACATAGACTGAGCGGTACGTTAGATTGTGGGCCTAGGAATTACCGCCACTGCAAGGAGCTGTCTGTTCATGACGAGCACAACCACCAAGCCCAGGCCTGCCCGCGCCCCCAAACCGGAGGGGCAGTGGAAGGTCGACGGCCTGGCACCGCTCAACCACGATGAGCAGGTCAAGCAGGAGGATCCGGGCATCGCGGTGAAGCAGCGGGTCATCGACACGTATTCGAAGGAGGGTTTCTCCTCCATCGCTCCCGACGATCTCTACCCGCGCATGAAGTTCGTGGGCATGTACACCCAGCGCAAACAGAACCTCGGCGGCGAACACACGGGCAAGGACAACTCGGAGCTGCACGACGAGTACTTCATGATGCGCATCCGATTCGACGGCGGACAGTCCTCGCCCGAGCGCGCCCGGGTGGTCGGCGAGATCAGCCGCGACTACGCCCGCTCCACCGTCGACTTCACCGACCGCGAGAACATCCAGCTGCACTGGGTGCGCATTGAGGATGCCCCGGCCATCTGGGACAAACTCGCCACCGTCGGCCTGGACACCCTGGACGCCTGCGGCGACGTGCCGCGTGTCATCCTCGGTTCCCCGGTCGCGGGCGTGGCCGCCGACGAGATCATCGACGGCCAGCCCGCCATCGACGTGATCAAGAACGACTACCTCCCGCGCGACGAGTTCCAGAACCTCCCGCGCAAGTTCAAGACCTCCATCTCCGGCAACGCCCGCCAGGACGTCACCCACGAGATCCAGGACCTGGCGTTCCAGGGGGTGGTGCACCCGGAGCTGGGCCCGGGTTTCCAGGTGTTTGTCGGCGGCGGCCTGTCCACCAACCCCATGCTCGCCCGCTCCCTCGGCGTCTTTGTCACCCTCGAGCAGATCCCCGAGGTCTGGGCCGGCGTGGTGGGCATCTTCCGCGACTACGGGTTCCGGCGCCTGCGCAACCGCGCCCGCCTGAAATTCCTCGTGGCGCAGTGGGGGCCGGAGAAGTTCCGGCAGGTCCTCCAGGACGAGTACCTCGGCTTCGCGCTTCCCGACGGCCCCGATCCCGCCCCGAACCTCATCGACCGCGACCACATCGGCGTGCACGAGCAGAACGACGGCCGGTTCTACCTCGGCGTCAAACCCACCCTGGGCCACATGTCCGGGGAGCAGCTCATCGCCGTGGCCGAGATCGCGGAGAAGTACGGCGTCACCCGCATCCGCCACACCCCCTTCAAGGAGGTGCTGTTCCTCGACCTGGAGCAGGAGCAGATCGAGCCGTTCAGCGCCGAGCTCGACGCCCTGGGCCTGTACACCAAACCCAGTGAGTTCCGCCGCGGGCTGCTGTCGTGCACCGGCCTGGAGTTCTGCAAGCTGGCGCACGTGACCACCAAGTCCCGGGCCATCGAGCTGGCCGACGAGCTGGAGGAGCGCTTCGGCGACCTGGACTCGCCCATCACCATCTCCCTCAACGGCTGCCCCAACGCCTGCGCCCGCACCCAGGTCTCCGACATCGGGCTCAAGGGCCAGGCGGTGTCGGATGCCGACGGCAACTACGTCGAGGGTTTCCAGGTGCACCTCGGCGGCACCGTCGGCGAGGGCGCGAACTTCGGCCGCAAGCTGCGCGGGCACAAGGTGCTGTCCTCGGAGCTCACCGACTACGTGGTCCGGGTCGTGGGCAACTACCAGGACAAACGCGCCGACGGCGAGATCTTCCGCGACTGGCTGCTGCGTGCTGACGAAGAGGACCTCCAGTAATGGCCTTCCGGCGGGAACCGAACCCCAACCGCAACCACCCCACCCACTGCCCGTACTGCGGTGGCATGGCGCTCTTTCCCGACGAGGAGGGCGACTTCGCCTGGAGCTGCCAGGAGTGCCGGCGGGTGTTTTCCGTGATGTTCCACGGGCAGGACGACTTCACCCAGGAGCACCCCCAGGCCCCCTCCACCGAGGAGGCCCTGCGCCGGTCCCTGGAAAAACACGGACACACTGCGGGGCTCGCCTCGCAGGGGGACACTGTCTCGGATACAAAAGAGGTCTCGGACAGAAAAGAGGAGAACACATGACGACAAGCATCAATCTGCTGTCGGGCGGCGGAAGCCGCCAGTACCGCGACCCGGACATCAGCCCGGAGGGTCCGAACAGCGCCGCACCACTGAGCGACGAGGATCGCGCCCGCAACGAGAATCTGGTGGAGCGCTACGCCGACGAGCTCTACCACGCCGACGCGGCGACCATTTTTGAGTGGACCAGAGAGCATGTCCACGGACCCACGGTGATCACCATGAGCATGGAGAACACCGTGCTGGCCGAGCTGGCGCAGGAGCACCTCCCGGGCACTGACCTGCTTTTTCTCGACACCGAGTACCACTTCGACGAGACGATTGAGGTGGCGGACGCCGTCGAGAAGCGTTATCCCTCCTCGCGCCTGATCCGCACCCACGCGGTGCTCAGCCGTGCCGAGCAGGACTCCGTGTACGGCAAGGACCTCTACCGCCGCAATCCCACGGCGTGCTGCCGGATGCGCAAGGTCGAGCCGCTGCAGCGCCACCTCAGCCCGTACGTGGCCATGATTGACGGATTGCGTCGCGACGACGGCCCCACCCGTGCCGAGGCCCCCGCGCTGTCGCTGAACAAGACGGGCCGGCTGAAGATCTCGCCGATCATCACCTGGTCGCTCGAGGAGACGGATGCATTCATCCGCGAGCGCGACCTCATCGTCCACCCCCTGACGCTGCAGGGTTACCCCTCCATCGGGTGTGCCACCTGCACCCTGCCCGTGGCCGCCGGCGAGGACCCCCGCGCGGGGCGCTGGGCCGGGTCCGCAAAGACCGAGTGCGGACTGCACACCGATTAAGGACTATTCACTGTGACTGACAACACTCTTTCCCCGCACCTGCGGGACCTGGAGAACGAATCCATCCACATCCTGCGCGAGGTCGCCGGGCAGTTCGACAAGGTCGGGCTGCTGTTCTCCAGCGGCAAGGACTCCTGTGTCGTGTTCGAGCTGGCGCGCCGGGCCTTCCAGCCCGCTGCCGTGCCCTTCGAACTCGTGCACATCGACACCGGGCACAACTTCCCCGAGGTCATCGAGTTCCGCGACCGCCTCGTGGAGAAGACCGGCGCGCGCCTGCACGTGGCCAAGGTGCAGGACTGGATCGACCGCGGCGAGCTCACCGAGCGCCCGGACGGCACCCGCAACCCGCTGCAGACCGTGCCGCTCGTGGAGACCATCGCCGAGCGCGGCTACGACGCCGTCCTCGGCGGCGCGCGCCGCGACGAGGAGCGCGCCCGGGCCAAGGAGCGGGTCTTCTCCGTGCGTGACTCCTTCGGCGGCTGGGATCCACGCCGCCAGCGCCCCGAACTGTGGAGCCTCTACAACGGCGAGAAGCTCCCCGGCGAGAACATCCGGGTCTTCCCCATCTCCAACTGGACGGAGGCGGACGTCTGGGAGTACATCGGCGCGCGGGAGATCGAGCTGCCCAGCATCTACTTCGCCCACGACCGCGAGGTGTTCGACCGCGGCGGCATGTGGCTGACCCCCGGCGAGTGGGGTGGGCCGAAGAAGGGCGAGCAGCTGCAGACCCGCCGGGTGCGTTACCGCACCGTCGGTGACATGAGCTGCACCGGTGCCGTCGACTCCGACGCCACCACCATCGACGAGGTGCTCTCCGAGATCGCCACCTCCACCCTCACCGAGCGCGGCGCCACCCGTGCCGACGACCGCCTGTCCGAGTCCGCCATGGAAGACCGCAAGAAGGAGGGCTACTTCTGATGAGTGCCCCGACCATAGAGACCGCCAGCCAGATCATCGCCGACCGCGAGACCCTGCGACTGTGCACCGCTGGCTCCGTCGACGACGGCAAGTCCACTTTCGTCGGCCGCCTGCTGCACGACACCAGGAGCGTCCTCGCCGACACCCTCGCCTCGGTGGAGCAGTCCTCCGCCGACCGCGGCTTCGACGGCCTCGACCTCTCCCTGCTGGTCGACGGCCTGCGTGCCGAGCGTGAGCAGGGCATCACCATCGACGTGGCCTACCGCTACTTCGCCACCGACGCCCGCGCCTTCATCCTCGCGGACACCCCGGGCCACGTGCAGTACACCCGCAACACGGTCACGGGCATGTCCACGTCCCAGGTGGTGGTTCTGCTTGTCGACGCCCGCCACGGAGTCGTCGAACAGACCATCCGTCACCTCACCATCGCGTCGCTGCTCGGCGTGCGCACCGTCATCCTCGGGGTGAACAAGATCGACCTGGTGGACTACTCCGAGGACACCTTCCGCGAGATCGAGCAGACGTTCCTGGCCAAGGCGGAGGAGCTGGGTGTCTCCGACTCCTTCGTCGTGCCCATCTCGGCGCTGCGGGGCGACAACGTGGTTGAGGCGAGCGAGCACATGCCCTGGTACTCCGGCCCCACCGTGCTGGGCATCCTGGAGACCCTCCCCGTCGGCGGCGGGCGCGCCGGGGAACTCGACTTCCGTTTCCCCATCCAGTACGTCATCCGCGAGCACGCCACCGACTATCGCGGTTACTCCGGGCAGGTCAACGCCGGTTCCATCTCCGTGGGCGACGAGGTCACCGTGCCGGGCGGGCGCACCACCACCGTCACACACATCGACACCGCAGACGGCCTCGCCGCCGTGCAGACCGCCGGGACGGGCGACTCCGTCACGCTGCGCCTGGCCGATGACATCGACCTCGTGCGCGGCGACCTGCTCGCCGCGGGGTCGAGCCCCGAGCCGGTGCGGTCCTTCGCCGCCACGGTGGTGGCACTGACCGACACTGTGCTCAAGCCTGGCCAGCAGGTCAAGGTGCGTTACGGCTCCGCCCTGGAGCGCGGCCGCATCGCCTCCGTCGACCGCATCCTCGACCTCGACTCGCCCGCCGGCGACAACGAGGACCCGGAGAACGTCTCCCTCAACGAGATCGCCCACATCACCGTCGAGGTGGCGCGGGAGCTTCCCGTCGAGGAGTACGCGGCTCGGGGCGCCGTGGGCAACCTGCTCGTCATCGACAAGTCCTCCGGCAACACCCTTGCCGCGGGATTTGTGGGAACGCGGCTGAGGTAGGCACCATCATGCTCCCCCTCATCCTGTTGTCGCATGGTTCGCGGCACGCCGACGCGCAAGCGGGCATCGACGCCCTCGTGCGCGCGGTGGCGGGGGAGCTGGGCTGTGAGGTGGTCGACGCCCACCTGGACTTCAGCGAACACACTCTCACGGCCGTCGCGAAGCGATACGACCGTGCCGTGGTCGTGCCCCTGCTGTTCAGCTCCGGCTATCACGCGCGGGCGGACGTGCCCGCCGAGGTGGCGGCCGCGCAGGAGGAGACCGGCTGCGAACTGGTTCTCGCCGACACCCTCGGAGTGGGACCGGAAATCGCGGAACTGCTGGCCCGGGGCGTACCGGAAGGGAAAGACCTGGCCCTGTACCCGGTCGGGTCCTCGCGAATACAGGCGCGGGCCGACTACACCACGTTGCAGGACACGCTCGCCCGGATCACCGGGCGAAGCGTCGAGGTCATCCCCGCCACCGGGGAAGGACACGGCCTCGGGCAGCTCGGTGACCGGAGCGTGCATGTCATGCCCCTTTTTGTCACCGACGGACTGCTGCTGGACAAGGCCCGCGCACAGCTGAATGAGAGCTCGACCATCTCCGCCCCACTGACGGCCGCCCTGGCCCCGGTGGTCTCCTCCCGATACCGACAGGCAGTTTCCTCATGAGAACACTGATTTTTATCGCCATCGCTGGTTTTGCCGCGCAGCTCGTCGACGGCGGCCTGGGCATGGGATTCGGCGTCACCTCCACCACCATCCTGGTCACCCTCGCGGCGCTCTCCCCGGCGGCCGCGTCCGCCGTCGTGCACACCGCGGAGGTGGGCACGACCCTCGCCTCCGGCATCAGCCACTGGCGCTTCGGCAACGTGGACTGGAAGGTGGTGCTGAAGATCGGCCTGCCCGGCGCGGTCGGCGCGTTTCTCGGCGCGACCCTGCTGTCCTCACTGTCCACCGAGGCGGCCAAACCCATCATGGGCATCATCCTCGCGGCCATCGGCATCAACCTGGTGCTGCGGTTCTCCCGCGGACGCGTGAAACGCAACTACTCGGCCCGCCCGCACTCCGCGGCCTTCCTCGGGATCCTCGGCCTCGGCGGCGGCTTCGTCGACGCGACCGGTGGCGGCGGCTGGGGCCCGGTGACCACCTCGACCCTCATGACCCTCGGGCGCAGCGAGCCGCGCCGGATCGTGGGCACGGTCAACACCGCGGAGTTCCTCGTCTCCCTCGCCGCCACCCTGGGTTTTGTCCTCGGCCTGTGGGAGGACCTGGTGGCCAACCTCTCGGCCGTCATCGCGCTGCTCATCGGCGGTATGATCGCCGCCCCCATTGCCGCGTGGCTGATCAGCCGGATCAACCCGGCGGCGCTCGGCGGCATCGTGGGCATGCTGCTGGTGCTGCTCAACCTGCCCAAGGTGCTGTCCTCCCTGGGTGTCGACGACACCTGGCTCTGGGTCGCGCGCGCTGTGATCCTCGTGGCCGGTGTCAGCCTCTCTGCCCTGGGCACCGTGCGGGCGCGTCGAAACGCCGCTGAGCTGGCCCGGAGCGAGGCCGAGCACAGCCTGACGGTGGCTCCCGAGGCCCCCGAACCGGCCCCGGTGCCCCGCTAGGCGGGGTTCCCCCCGCCGCAGCCGGTCCCTAGACTCGGACTCATGCCTCGTATTCTGTTTGTCTCCGCCACCGCCGAAGAAGCCGCTCATCTGCCCGCCGACGCCACCGTGCTCGTCACCGGCGTGGGCACGATGAACACCGCCGTCGCCCTGGCCACGCACCTGGCCGATCTGGGCCCCGAAAGGCCCGAACGCATCGTCAACGTGGGCACCGCGGGCGCGCTTCGCGACGGCCTGGCGGGCGTCTACGAGATCCACGAGGTCCTCCAGCACGACTTCTCGGACGAGTTCATCTCCGAGATGATCGGCCACCCGATCCCCAACATGCGCCAGCTGCTGCCCGTCACCCACCTGCCGGCCGCGCGCCTGGCCACCGGCGACGCCTTCATCCACGACTCCGTCACCCGGGAGCGCCTCGCTGAGCGGTCCGACCTGGTGGACATGGAGGGTTACGCGGTCGCGCGCATCGGCGCGGCCTTCGACATCCCCGTCACCCTGCTCAAGCAGGTCAGCGACCGGGCCGATGAATCCGCCTACCGGACCTGGTCTGCGGCGGTGGATATCGGCGCCCAGGAGCTCGCCCGGGAACTGGTGCGCCTGGACTGGGCCAGCTCTGCGGCTCCTCCGGCAGTGTCCTAGTGCCCTAGGCTGACGTTTTTCCGAAAACCATGCGCCGGCGAGCATGACCCGTCGGGCCACACCACGAAAGGCCTCCGGGCCTCCCACATGGCAAGCACCGTCGCATCCACCACAGACCAGTCCCGCGAGCAGGAGCCCGCCGGCCGCCTCGACCGCGTCCTCGGCGGCATCGAATGGGTGGGAAACAAACTTCCCGAACCCTTCACGCTCTTCCTCGGTCTGTTCCTGCTCACCGG
Organism: Corynebacterium doosanense CAU 212 = DSM 45436; assembly: GCF_000767055.1. Taxonomy (NCBI): domain Bacteria; kingdom Bacillati; phylum Actinomycetota; class Actinomycetes; order Mycobacteriales; family Corynebacteriaceae; genus Corynebacterium; species Corynebacterium doosanense. Next base: position 2,465,074 of record NZ_CP006764.1, on the reverse strand, counting down.
CGTGATCTCCACGGTGATGTCCTGGCAGGGTGTCACCGCCCAGATTCCCGGCTCCGACGAGTCCACCCCGGTCAGGGGACTGTTCACCGGCGAGGGCATGACGTGGCTGACCACGACGATGGGCGAGAACTACATCGGCTTCCCGCCGCTGGTCACGGTCCTGCCCATCATGCTCGCCGTGGGCATCGCCGAGCGCTCCGGCATGCTGGCCGCGCTGGTGCGCAAGCTGTTCGGCAGCGCGCGTAAGTGGGTGCTGCCCTACGCCGTCGGCGTGGTTGGTGTGACCGCCTCGGTCATGGCGGACGCCGCCTGGGTGGTCATCCCGCCCCTGGCCGCGATGGTGTTCAAGGCCGCGGGCAGGCACCCCGTGGCGGGGCTGCTCGGCGGTTTCGCCGCCGTCGGTGCGGGTTACTCCACCGCGCTGGTCCCCACCAGCCTCGACGCACTCTTCGCGGGCATCACCAACGTGGTCATGGAGACGATCCCGGACACCGCGGCCACCGAGGTCAACGTCCTGTCCAACTACTACTTCAACGTGGCCGGCGCCGTCGTCCTCGGTCTCATCGCCGGGTTCATCATCGACCGGGTGCTCGAGCCGCGGCTGTGGCGCACGGGAGTGACCACAGACAAGGTCGCCCAGGATGAGGACGAGGAGCATGCCGAGGACGATCTCTCCGCCGAACTGACCCGCGAGGAGACCCGCGGGCTGTGGATCACCCTGGCCGCCATGGCCGTGGTGACGGCGCTGCTGCTGGTCGCGCTTCTTCCGGCGGGTTCGCCGTGGCGTAACGACGGCGGCGGGTTCCTCCCCAGCTCTCCGGCCCTGGACTCCATCGTGTTCATCGTGTGCATCTACTTCGCCGTGGCCGGCATCGTCTACGGACACCTGGTGGGCACGGTCAAGGGCATGGGCGATCTGGTGACCATGATGATCGGCGCCATCAAGGACATGGGCGGATTCCTCGTGCTGGCCTTCATCCTCGGCCAGTTCGTCGCGCTGTTCTCCTGGACGGGCATCGGCACGTGGACCGCGGTGCAGGGTGCGGCGGGTCTCGAGGCGATCGGCCTCACCGGCTTCCCGGCCATCCTCGCGTTCATCGTGCTGGCCTCCGTGCTCAACCTGCTCATCATCTCCGGCTCGGGCATGTGGACGCTCATGGCCTCGGTGTTTGTGCCCATGTTCGCACTGCTGGGTTACGAACCCGCCTTTGTCCAGGCCGCGTTCCGTGTCGGCGACTCCGCCACCCAGGTGATCACCCCGCTCAACCCCTTCATGATCGTCATCCTCGGCCAGCTCCGCGCCTATGAACCCCACGCCGGGCTGGGCACCCTGATGAGCCGGATGATCCCCTTCGTCATCCCCTTCTGGACCGCCTGGGTGGTTCTTCTGGCACTGTGGTTCTACGTCGATATCCCGCTCGGACCGGGAGCCGGGATCATGATCCAGAACTAGGAGCTCCATGGCGCACACCCCGCGCAGCCTGACCCCCTCCTCGGCGTTTCTCGACGCCACCAACCACGCTATCCACGAACGCATGGCCAGGGCGGAGACCCCGCCCTCCGGGACCCCGGAGGACTATCCCGGCCAGTCCCACCTGTGGTCGAACACGACGCGGGCCGCCGAGGAGATCGCGGAGGAGCTGCGGGACCTGGCGCTGGACCTGCACGCGCACCCCGAGCTCGCGTTCGAGGAGCGCCGGTCGGCGGAGGCGCTGGCACGGGTCGTCGAGAAGCGTGGTTTCGCCGTGGAGCGCGGCGCCCACGGGGTCGAGACCGCGCTGCGCGCCGAGCGGGTGTCCGAGGGTTTCGATCCCGCGACGCACCCCACCATCGCCGTGATGAGCGAGTACGACGCGCTGCCGGGCATCGGGCACGCCTGCGGGCACAACATCATCGCGGCCTCCGGGGTCGGCGCGTTCCTGGCCGCCACCGCCGCACTCGGGGACACGGACGCGCGGGTGGTGTTCCTGGGCACGCCCGCGGAGGAGGGGCACTCCGGCAAGGAGTACATGATCCGCGGGGGCATGCTTGACGGCGTCGACGCGGCCGTGATGATCCACCCCTTCAGCTTCGACATCGCCTCCCACGCCTGGGTCGGCCGCCGCACGCTGTCCGTGACGTTTCGCGGAGTGGCCGCGCACGCGTCGTCGCAGCCCTTCATGGGTCGCAACGCTCTCGACGCCGCGACCCTGGCCTACCAGGGCATGGGGCTCCTGCGGCAACAGATGCCACCGTCTGACCGCCTCCACGCCGTCATCACCGACGGCGGCCGCCGCCCCAGCGTCATCCCCGGCGAGGCCCGCATGGACATCTACGTCCGCTCGTCGCTGACAGCGACGCTGATGGATCTTTCCTCGCGTATCGACGACGTCCTCGACGGAGCCGCCCTCATGGCCGGTGTGTCCGTGGACAAGACGTGGGACACCCATCCGATGAGCCTGCCGGTCCGCAACAACGAGACCATGGCCGTGCGCTGGGCCGTGACCCAGTCCGCCCGCGGGCGCCGGGCGCTTCCCGCCGGGGTGGTACCGGAATCGCTGGCCGCGTCGACGGACTTCGGTAACGTCTCCCACCTCGTGCCCGCGATCCACCCGATGGTGAAGATCGCGCCGGAAGGGGTCGCCCTGCACACCGAGGAGTTTGCTCGGTGGGCCGGCTCAGAGGACGGGATCAGGGGCCTCAACGACGCAACCGCGGGCCTGGCCCAGGTCATCATCGACCTGGTGTCAGACCCGCGGCTGCTGCTCGCGGCGCGCGAGGAGTTCGAGCGCGCCGGGGGAGAGGTGCGTGTCGAGCGGGCTACTTCGTAGCCGAACCCTTGTCGTAGGGCTGGTCCAGCCACTCGCCGGAACCGTCCGGGCCATGCGGATCCTGGACCTTGTCCGGCTCTGCGGCGACCCGGGCGACAGCCGGCTCCTTCACCTTGCTCGCGGCCGTCGAACCCGCGGGGCGGCGGCGCACGGCGATCTGCTTGAGGTGGTCGCGCACGGCGTTGAAGGCCTCGCGGGAGGTGAGGGTCTGGCCCTTGGCGGTGGCGATCTCGATGTCATCGACGGTGATCTCACCGGCGCGCAGCGAAACCATCTCGGAGTGGTAGCGGATCCACACGGCGAGGGTGGCGGCGATCGGTACGGCGAGGAAGGCGCCGGCGATGCCGAAGAGGGTGGAGCCGACGGTCACGGAGAGCAGCACCACGGCGGCGTGCAGGTTCATGGCCTTCGACTGCAGCACCGGCTGGAGGATGTTGCCCTCGAGCTGCTGCACCGCGAGGATGATGGCCAGCACGATGAGCGCGTTGGTGACACCCTGCGTGACCAGCGCGATGATGACGGCCAGTGCACCGGCGGTCACGGCGCCGACGATGGGGATGAAGCCCGCGAAGAAGGTGACGGTGGCCAGGATCAGCGCAATGGGAACCTGCAGGATGACCAGGCCGAGGCCGATGAAGAAGGCGTCGATGGCCGAGACGAGGGCCTGGGTCTGGATGAAGCCGGACAGCGTCTGCCAGGTGCGGGTGAGCACCTCGGAGAGGTGCCAGCCGGCGTTCGCGCCGGTGTACTTGCGCAGCATGGGCAGGAACTTGTCGCCGTCCTTGAGGATGAAGAACGTGATGACAAAAGTGACGAACAGCGTGACCAGGATCGACGTCGCCGCCGACAGGCCGGTGAACACACCCGTGGCGATGTTGCCGGACTGGTCCCGCAGGAAGTTGGTGGCGTTGTTGATCAGCTCGTCGAGGTTGAACCTCCCGAGATCGAGGTTGAGCGGGCCGTCCTGCAGCCACGCCACGATCTGGTTGGTACCGGCGCGGGCCTGATCGATGAGCTGGGAGCCCTGCGAACGCACCGTCGGTGCCATCGCGGCGAAGATGCCGACGATCGCGCCGAAGGACACGATCAGCGTGAGGATCGACGCCAGCGCCGCGGGGAAGCCGTGGTTGCGGAGGAATCGGGTCGCGGGCCACAGCACCGTGGCCAGGAGGATGGCGAGGATCACCGGGAAGAGGCCGACCCACACGGCGCCGAGCAGGCGCCCCAGCAGGTAGAGCGCGGCGATGATGACGATGAAGCGCAGCGCCCACCCGGCGATCACGCGGCCGTCGTGGCCGAGGATCGCGGAGCGGTCGTACTTCTCGTCGGCGGCGTGGACGGCCGGTTCCTTGGGGTGGGCCTGCGGCTGAGCCAGCTCGGAGCGGCCCTCCACAGCGTCGGGAATGGTGTCGGCGAAGTCTCGGGCGGATGCGGGGTCCCGGCGGGCCGAGGCGCCCGCTCCGGAGGACGCGCGCTCGGGCGGCGTGGGGGAGTTGTTGATAGTCATGAGAAGAAAAAGTATGCCACCGAGTGCCGGGATGTGGTAGTGCGACCGGGGGATTAGACAAAGTTGAGCGAAGTTCACTCAAGGGTGGACGGATCGTCGGGAGGCTTTGCGACGTTGTTACCTGCAGATATGGGAAAAGTTGCGCGAGTCGGGAACAAACCTGCGGGAAGTTCGTTGTAGTGGATGTGAGATTGAGTCGCACCCACTCAAGAGTCTTTGCTAGAGTGGCTCGGGAAAGTTGAGTGTGAACGTCTCAACCCGACAAACAGCAATAGAGAACACCCCACCACACAGGAGGAACCATCATGGGACGCGCAGTAGGAATCGACCTCGGCACCACCAACTCCGTCGTATCGGTACTGGAGGGCGGCGAGGCCACCGTTATCGCGAACTCCGAGGGCGCACGGACCACCCCGTCCGTCGTCGCCTTCGCCAAGAACGGCGAGGTTCTCGTCGGCCAGTCGGCCAAGAACCAGGCCGTCACCAACGTCGACCGCACCATCCGCTCCGTCAAGCGCCACATGGGCACTGACTGGACCGTCGCCATCGACGACAAGAACTACACCGCGCAGGAAATCTCCGCGCGTACCCTGCAGAAGCTCAAGCGCGACGCGGAGGCCTACCTCGGCGACGAGGTCACCGACGCCGTCATCACCGTCCCCGCCTACTTCGAGGACGCACAGCGCCAGGCCACCAAGGAAGCCGGCCAGATCGCCGGACTCAACGTCCTGCGCATCGTCAACGAGCCCACCGCCGCAGCTCTGGCCTACGGCCTGGAGAAGGGCGACAAGGAGCAGACGATCCTCGTCTTCGACCTCGGCGGCGGCACCTTCGACGTCTCCCTGCTCGAGATCGGTGACGGCGTGGTCGAGGTCATCGCCACCGCCGGCGACAACGAGCTCGGCGGCGACGACTGGGACCAGCGCATCGTCAACTGGCTCGTCGACAAGTTCAAGAGTTCCAACGGCGTCGACCTGTCCAAGGACAAGATGGCCATGCAGCGTCTGCGTGAGGCAGCGGAGAAGGCCAAGATCGAGCTGTCCAGCTCGCAGCAGGCCTCCATCAACCTGCCCTACATCACCGTCGACTCCGAGAAGAACCCCCTCTTCCTCGACGAGACGCTCACCCGCACCGAGTTCCAGAAGATCACCCAGGATCTGCTGGACCGCACCAAGACCCCGTTCAACCAGGTCATCAAGGACGCGGACATGTCCGTCTCCGACGTCGACCACGTGGTCATGGTCGGTGGCTCCACCCGTATGCCGGCCGTGACCGACCTGGTCAAGGAGCTCACCGGCCGCGAGCCCAACAAGGGCGTCAACCCGGATGAGGTCGTCGCCGTCGGCGCCGCCCTCCAGGCCGGCGTCCTGCGCGGCGAGGTCAAGGACGTGCTGCTCCTCGACGTCACCCCGCTCTCCCTCGGCATCGAGACCAAGGGTGGTGTGATGACCAAGCTCATCGAGCGCAACACCACCATCCCGACCAAGCGCTCCGAGACCTTCACCACGGCGGAGGACAACCAGCCCTCCGTGCAGATCCAGGTCTTCCAGGGTGAGCGTGAGATGGCCGCGGCCAACAAGCTGCTCGGCTCCTTCGAGCTCAGCGACATCGCTCCGGCACCGCGTGGCATCCCGCAGATCGAGGTCACCTTCGACATCGACGCCAACGGCATCGTCTCCGTTTCCGCCAAGGACAAGGGCACCGGCAAGGAGAACACCATCACCATCTCCGACGGCTCCGGCCTCTCCGAGGACGAGATCAACCGCATGGTCAAGGACGCCGAGGAGCACGCCGACGAGGACAAGAAGCGCCGCGAGGAGCAGGAGACCCGCAACTCCGCAGAGTCCACCTCGTACCAGACCCGCAAGTTCGTCGAGGACAACGCCGACAAGCTGTCCGAGGACGACAAGAACAAGGTCACCGAGGCTGCGGACGAGGTCGACGAGGCCCTGAAGGGCGATGACCTCGAGGCCATCAAGTCCGCCGTCGAGAAGCTCAGCCAGGCAGCCCAGGCCGCCGGTACCTCGCTCTACGAGGCACAGGCCAACGAAGGCGCCACCCCGGGTGCCGCTGGTGAGCCCACCGATCCCAACGTCGTCGACGCCGAGGTTGTCGAGGACGAGGCAGCCGACTCCACCGAAGACACCAAGGACGGTGACAAGTAGTGACTAACCCCGCCAACCCGGGCGACCCGGACTACACGGACGAGCAGAACATCAGCCCCGACGAGGCGGAGACCCTCGCCGCGGAGGTTGCTGAGGCCCAGGGCGTCGACGAAGACGACGACCTGCTGACCACCAGCCCCGACCCCTCCTACCTCTCCGAGGACGACACCGTCCCCTCGGTCGGGGCGGACGAGGACGAGGTGCTGGCTGCCGAGGCGACCACCGACGAGACCGCCGAAGCCCTGGCCGACGCCAAGGCCGACGAGGTCCTCGCGGCCGCGGACGAGCAGCTGCCGGCCGACTCCACCGCCGACCTGGAGACCCAGCTGGCCGAGTGCACGGACGACCTCAAGCGGGTCAGTGCGGAATACGCCAACTACCGGCGCCGCACCGAGCGTGAGCGGGAATCCGTCATCAACAACACCAAGGCCTCGGTCATGGTGCAGCTGATCCCCATCCTCGACGATCTGGATCTCGCGCGTCAGCACGGCGATCTGGAGGAGGGGCCGCTGAAGACCTTCGGCGACAAGCTCGCCACCATCCTGCAGGGGCAGAAGCTCGAGAGCTTCGGCACCGAGGGGGAGGCCTTTGACCCGGAGATCCACGAGGCCGTGCAGGATCTCTCCTCCGGTGGCCCGCAGGCCGTGGGCACGGTCCTGCGCAAGGGCTACCGAGTCGGCGACCGCGTCGTGCGCACGGCGATGGTGATCATCGCCGACGGCGAGCAGTCCGGCAGTTAGCAGCGGGCAGGTAGCTCACCGGTCAGTTCGTGGTGAGCTCCGGCCCAGCGGCGGCGGCGCACGAGGAAAGGTGCGGTCGTCGCCCCGGGGAGGCGAAGCAGTGTTCGCCGCCTCGGGGCGACGGCCCTCGGATCCCCGGTGGGCCGCCGCTTTTCTTGGATATATTTATTTTTGACGCGACCAACAAACTTTATTCAGCAGTACACCCCATAAGACTGAAAGGAGGGGATGCCCAGTGAACGCACCTAGTGAATGGGCAGACAAGGACTTCTACGGTGACCTGGGCGTCGCCTCATCGGCGTCCGCGGAGGACATCAAGAAGGCCTACCGCAAGCTCGCCCGCGAGAATCACCCGGACAACAATCCCGGTGACACCGCCGCAGAAAACCGTTTCAAGAAAGCCGCTTCCGCCTACGACGTCCTCAGCGACGACAAGAAGCGCAAGGAATACGACCAGCTGAAGGCCATGCTCCGCGGTGGAGGATTCGGCGGCTTCGGTGGAAGTGGAGGCGCCGGCTTTCCCGGCGGGTTTCGGTCGTCGTCCCGGCCCGGGCCGCAGACCGACGCCGACTTCTCCGACATCTTCGGAGGATCGCGTGGGGGATTTTCTCAAGACGGCGGCATTAACGATATCTTCGGTGGCATTTTCAACCGCGGCGGCGGTCCTGGCCGCGCAGCTCGGCCGACGCGGGGGGCGGACGTCGAAACCGACATCACCCTCGACTTCAAGGAAGCCGCCAAGGGAACGACGATCCCGCTAGAACTCAGCGGGGAGGCGCCGTGCACCACGTGCCACGGATCCGGCTCGAAGTCGGGTAAGACCACTACGTGCTCGACGTGTTCCGGCACGGGTTTCGTCTCCGAGCAGCGCGGGGCGTTCGGCATGTCCCAGCCCTGCACCACCTGCGGCGGGACCGGCCAGCACATCCCTGATCCCTGCGCGACCTGCAACGGGCGGGGAACCGTGCATCGTCGCCGGACGATCACCGTGCGCATCCCGGCCGGTGTCATCGACGGCCAGAAGGTGCGCCTCGCGGGCCAGGGGGAGGCGGGTCCGAACGGCACCCCGGCGGGCGACCTGTTCGTCAACGTCAACGTGCGTCCCGACGACGTCTTCTCCCGCAGCGGTGACGACCTCGAGGTCGTCGTCCCGGTGTCCTTCGCGGAGCTCGCCCTCGGCGACACCGTGACCGTGCCGACCCTGGACAACCCCGTGAAGGTCAAGGTGCCCGCGGGAACACCGGACGGCCGGACCCTCCGCGTCCGCGGCCGGGGCATCCCCAAGCGCGGCGGCGAGGCCGGCGATCTCCTGGTCACCGTCCAGGTCAAGGTCCCCGGGAAGCTGGACGACGCCGCTACCTCCGCCCTGCGCACCTATGCCCAGGCCGAGCGCGATTCGGGATTCAACCCGCGCTCGGGTTGGGCGGGAAACTGAGCCACCGTCACCCTTCGGGGGTGACCCTAACGAGGAAGTGAGACCATGAGCGGAGCAGAGAAGTCTGCCCTGCCGGACAGCGCCGTCGAGGCCGAGATGGGCGAGGTCTATGTCATCTCCGTGGCCGCTGAGCTGACGGGGATGCACGCCCAGACGCTGCGCACTTACGACCGCATCGGTCTGGTCACCCCGCAGCGCTCGTCCGGCGGCGGGCGGCGCTACAGCCACCGCGACGTGGATCAGCTCCGGGAGATCCAGCGCCTGAGCCAGGAGGAGGGGGTCAACCTCGCGGGCATCAAGGAGATCATCCGGCTGGGCAAGGAGAACGACCGGTTTCGCGACGAGCTGGCAGCAGTCCGCGCGGAACTCGACGAGGCGCGTGCCGCGGCAGGTAACCGGAGTGCCGGGCGGGAGCTCGTCCACGTGCCACGCTCCACCGCCGTGGTCATGTGGAACCGCCGTCGACGGGGCGCGTCCTAGGCGGGGACCCTTGACAGGGGAGTGATTAGGGGTGCAAAATGACAGGGATCCCGTGGTCGATCGGCCACCGGCACCTGTGATTGACGAAAGGTCCCCTGAACCCCATGACGATCTACGCAAACCCCGGCACCGACGGCTCGGTGATGAGCTACGAGAAGCGCTACGACAACTTCATCGGCGGACAGTGGGTCCCGCCCGTCGACGGCCAGTACATGGACAACGTCACCTCCGTCACCGGCGAGGTCTTCTGCCAGGTTGCCAGGTCGCAGGAAGCGGACGTCGAGAAGGCTCTCGACGCCGCGTGGGATGCCGCCGAGTCCTGGGGAAAGACCTCCGCCGCAGAGCGTGCCCTCGTGCTGCACCGCATCGGTGACCGCATCGAGGAGAACCTGGAGAAGCTCGCCGTCGCCGAGACGTGGGAGAACGGCAAGGCGGTGCGCGAGACCCTGGCCGCGGACATCCCCCTGGCCGCCGACCACTTCCGCTACTTCGCCGGGGCCATCCGCGCGCAGGAGGGACGTCTCTCGCAGCTCGACGACGACACCGTCGCCTACCACTTCAACGAGCCGCTCGGCGTCGTGGGCCAGATCATCCCCTGGAACTTCCCCATCCTCATGGCGGCGTGGAAGATCGCCCCGGCGCTGGCCGCGGGAAACTGCATCGTGCTCAAACCCGCCGAGCAGACCCCGGCCTCGCTGCTCTACCTGATCACGCTCATCGAGGACCTGCTGCCCGCCGGCGTGCTCAACATCGTCAACGGTCTCGGCGAGGAGGCCGGCGTAGCCCTGTCCGGCTCGGACCGGATCAAGAAGATCGCCTTCACCGGCTCGACCGCCGTGGGCAAGATCATCAACAAAGCCGCCTCCGACAAGATCATCCCCGTCACGCTGGAGCTGGGCGGAAAGTCGCCGTCCATCTTCTTCCCGGACATCATGGACGCGGACGACAGCTTCCGCGAGAAGGCCGTCGAGGGATTCGCCATGTTCGCCCTCAACCAGGGTGAGGTGTGCACCTGTCCGTCGCGCGCACTGGTGCACGAGTCCATCGCCGACGAGTTCCTCGAGCTCGCCGTCGCCCGGGTGAAGAAGATCAAGACCGGAAACCCCCTGGACACCGATGTCGCCATGGGCGCGCAGGCGAGCCAGGAGCAGATGGACAAGATCACGGACTACCTGGAGATCGGCCCGAAGGAGGGCGCGGAGACCCTCACCGGCGGTCACATCAACCAGATCGACGGCCTCAACGGCGGCTTCTACATCGAGCCGACCGTGTTCAAGGGCACCAACGACATGCGCATCTTCCGGGAGGAGATCTTCGGCCCGGTGCTCTCGGTGGCGACGTTCTCGGACTACGACGAGGCCATCAAGATCGCCAACGACACCGACTACGGCCTGGGCGCCGGAGTGTGGGCACGCAGCGCCAACACCTGCTACCGCGCCGGTCGCGACATCCAGGCCGGTCGGGTGTGGATCAACAACTATCACGCCTACCCGGCCCACGCGGCGTTCGGCGGGTACAAGGAATCCGGGATCGGCCGGGAGAACCATCTCATGATGCTCGCGCACTACCAGCAGACCAAGAACCTGCTGATCTCCTACGCGGAGAAGCCGACCGGCCTGTTCTGACCGGGTCACGGTGCCAGGGATCACGGTGCCCGCACTGCCTCGCCGACCGCGGCAAGGAAGTCGGGGCTGTCGAAGTAGCTGTTGTGGTCCCCGGTGACACCCGGATCCCAGGGCCGGGCACCAAAACCGGGTGAACCCGGGTCCACACCGTGAACCCCGCCCCGCGGCCCCGTCAGGAGGCTGATGGGATCGCCGGGGGAGGTGAAGACATGGACCCGGGGGTTCTCGCCGTGGAGTTCCATCTCCGCCACGGACCCCACGCCCACCCCGGGTGAGGCCAGCAGGATGACGTCGTCTGCGTCGAGACCGCGCCGGGCTGCCTCGCCGACGACGACCGAACCGTAGCTGTAGCCCAGCACGGAACGTTGCTGGTCGGGGCGGCGTCTGGCCAACTCGGCCTGAAACTCCGCCAGCTCCTGACCCGCCGCCCGGGCCGGCGAGTGCTGCAGCGCCTGGCCGAGCGATTCCGGTGCGGGATAACCCAGCCACAGGACACCGGCCGCGGTCGGGCCGCCGGTGGCCCGGGCCAGGTCGCGGGTGCGATCCACCTGAACCGACCATCCCGTCGGATCGGAGGAGCCGACGCCGGCGACGTAGGTGATCACGGAATCTGCGGTCTCCAGGTCCCCCACCGCGGCGACCAACCCCCCGTCCGGGGTCTCCAGGATCCGGAGATCGGGGTGCGCGGCCGCGAGCACGCGCACGGTGTCCGGGGCGGTGAGCAGATTGAGTTCGTGCAGGTCATCGACACCCAGGTCAGGGTAGTCCGCCCACCCCAGGCCGCCCGGGTCAGCGGTGGGTGCGCACAGTCGGGAGATCTGCTGGGCGCACATGACGTCCAGGGCGGTGCCCATCGAATCGAGTTGCCGGAGCAGGGCGGCGGCGGTGGGTGAGGAGTCGACGGCCGGTTCGAGGACTGCCACCGCCTTCTCCAGGACGCGGGCGAGGATCCCGGACTGCTCGAGAACTTCCGCCACCCCGCGCAGCTGAGTCTCCCGCTGCTCAAGCGGGGAATCCAGGCGACGCAGTCGTTCCTGCAGGACCCTGAGCGCCTCCCCGGTGCCCACCGCGGCAAGCGCCCGGGTCTCCGCCGCGACCCGACCGCGCTCGTCGGAGACCACGGCCGCCGCCGAACGCAGGGACGCGGCGGCGGTGAAGAAGGTTGTCGCGTTCACCGCAGGCGCCCGGCGAGGTGATCGTCGGCCCGGCTCACCGCGTGGAGGAATCGCAGCGCCTCGGAAAAGTGGAGCTCCCGGGACTCGGCGTGGTGGTGGGCTGCGCGCACCCAGGAGGCGGTGGCGGTGCTGAGGGCGAGGTGGGTGCGGGGAGCGTCGATAAGCGGTGTCTCCATCGCGGGAGGTCGAGCCCGGCGCAGGGCGGCGAGGAGGTCGGGGACGGCGGAGGTGGTGACGGACAAGGAACTCATGCGCGAAAGTCTGGCGCGCGGGGAGAAATTTTGCCCGGGGCCCTGTGGACAGCCGCGGGACAGGCGGGGTTATCCACAGGATCGGCCCTTCGGAGGCCTCTGACCTGCGCTGCAACCGGGGTTGGAGTAGGAGGGTACTTAAGTACATTGTGCCGCGAGGTGTGCCCGGGAGATGCTTGTTTTCAGACGCCCCGACAGTCGGGGTGTGCCGACTGAAAGGCTCCATAATGGGTATCGCAACCGTCATCACCACCGTCATCTCCGTCATCACCGCCCTGCTTGGCGGCCTCACCGCCGTCGACCAGGCTTCCTCCGCCCTCGACCTTCCCGGCATCAAGGAGACCATCTCCTCCGAGCAGGATCCCTCCACCGAGGGTGAGGGCTCCTCCCTCTCCTCCGACGAGAACGAGGGCTCCTCCGAGGAGACCGAGACCCCGGCTCCGACCGAGACCCCGGCTCCGACCGAGACCCCGGCTCCGACCGAGACCCCGGCGGCCTAGTAGTCGCTGGACCCACCCGCCCCGGCGAACGAAAGTTCGCCGGGGTTTTGTGCTGCCACCAAAAAAGGGGTGGAACATCGCGTGCGATCGTCCTAATGTGGCCTGCATGAAGATTGCAGCCGTGCAGGTGACCAGCGGGTCCGACATCAACAACAACCTCACCATCGCCCAGCGGGCCGTTCGTGAGGCGGCCGGGGAGGGGGCGCGTGTCGTCGTGCTTCCCGAGGGCATGAGCCAGGCCTTCGACTCTGGGCGCCTGGACACCCAGGCCGAGGAGCTCGACGGGCCCTTCGCCACCGGGCTGAAGGAGCTGGCGCAGGAGCTGGACGTGGTCATCGTCGCCGGCATGTTCCGGCCCGCCGACACCCGAGAGATCGACGGCAAGAAGATCAACCGCGTGAGCAACACCGCCCTGGTCACGGGCGCGGGCCACCACGTCGGTTACGACAAGATCCACACCTACGACGCCTTCGACTACAGCGAGTCCGACACCGTTCGTCCGGGTTCCGACCTGGTTTCCGTCGAGGTCGACGGCGTGAAGGTGGGCGTGACCATCTGCTACGACATCCGCTACCCCGAGCAGTACAAGGACCTCGCCCGCGACGGCGCCGAGGTCATCGTCGTGCCCACGAGCTGGGCCGACGGCCCGGGCAAGCTGGAGCAGTGGCGCACGCTGGTCTCCGCCCGCGCGCTGGACTCAGTGAGCTACGTCGTCGCCGCGGATCAGGCACGCCCGGGCGGCGAGGAAAAGGGTGGCCAGGAGTCCGGCCCCACGGGCGTCGGTCACTCCATCATCGCCGGCCCGGATGGCGTCCGCCTCGCCGAGGCCGGCTACGAGCCCGAGATCATCTACGCGGACATCGATCCGGAGAAGGTGCGCAAGGCGCGCAAGGCCCTGCCCATCCTCGAGGACTAACGCTCCCACTGCCCCCGGGCGGCGTAGGAGACGGTCTGGATGTGTTCTGCCCCGGACGCCCGAAGCTTATCGACGGCCCCTTCCACCTTCTCGCCCGGACCAGCGACGATGATCTCGCGGGTGATCCCCGGTGCGGCGAGTGCGACGGGATCGACGAGCTTCGCGTTGACGTCGGTGCTGCTCAGGCGTGGGTTGCCCGGCCGCGGCAACCACCACGGGTCTTCGGGGTTCTCCACCGCGGCGGTGACGCTGAGCCAGTCCGCGTACTCGGCGAGGCGGTGCAGGCGGGGGAGATCGTAGAGTTCGCCGGGGTATTCGGCGGCGGCGATGAGCCGCGTCCGAGGGTGTGAGGGTTCGTTGACCAGCGAGAACAGCACGGACTCGGCAACGGCCAGGCCGGTGCCGAAGGCGAGGATGGTGAGCTCGCCGGTGGTGGGGAGCTCCAGTTCACCGTCGACGCCGCCGAGGGTCCAGTAGTCGCCCACGCGCGGGGCCGCGAGCAGGCCGGAGGCATCCCCGCCGTAGACGGCCTGGACGTGGAACTCCAGCCCGCCGCCTGCGTTCGCGGTGCCCGCCGGCGTGAGCCGGCGCCACAGTCCGGGCAAATAGGGAGCTGTGACCTGCACGGACTGACCGGGGCGGTAGTCTAGGCCCGGCCCGGCGTCGAGGGTGACCACGGAGATGCGCGAACTGATGCGGCGCACCGCGGTGACGGAGGCGGCGAAGGCAGCCGGGTCGCCGGCGAAGTCGGCCGTGTTGGCCGAGGCGCGCATGGCGTTGCAGACATTCCGGATGATGGTCTCCGCCGGGATGATGAGGCCGGCGGACAGCTGCGGATCCGCGCGGAAGTTCACCTCCCGCAGGGCGTGGACCAGCATGTCCGCGAAGGGCGTGTAGATCTCCGAGGGAAAACCGTGGCGGCGGTGGCTCAGTCCCAGGCGGCGTGCGGTGCGCATGACCTCGTCGGGCACGCGGGCGTCGATAGTTGAGCGCTCCAGCACCCACGCCAGCGCCGGGGCGAGATCGAGGTGCGAGCGGGCTCGGGAGCTGGGGAAGACCTGGCGCGACTGCAGTTCGGTGGAAAAGAGCTGCTCGTGGACGAGGTCGCGGAACTTCTCGGAGTGCTCGCGCAGGAGCGCGCCGACGGGCTCGAGGGTGGGCAAGGACATGGTGCCCACTCTAACGCGCGGGGGCTTGGGTTTTACTTGTCGCTCGGGATCTCTGTTGCGTCGTTGATGATTGCGGCCATGCAGTCCACGGTGAGACTGCGCCAGTGCCTCCGAGGCGGCGCTTTCGCCCTGCGTTCTCCGGTTAGCTGTGCCTGTGCCACGCGAATAATTGGTGCATGCTCAGGGAATTGATTGAGCGCATGTTGTGTAGCAACCAGCTTGCTTATGACCTCGCCAGACTGAAGCGTGGCATGCATGCGCGCCGGGCCCAGAAGGCGCCACTCCACCTGGCTTGGTCTGATCGGGAGGGTGGACCCGCGGGTCTTCTCCATGAGCGGTTTCCAGTACTGCAGCAGGTTTTTCCTGGTCCAGGGCTTTAGTTTCTCTGGCTCGGGGTTTAGGCCCCATGTTTCGATGTCGCCGCCGCGCAGTACGATGCCGCCCGTGGTGAGTTGATGCCAAATCACTGGATTGACGTCGAAAGCCGCCCGATCAGTGAATTGCTCACCAGTATGTGCCGCGATCGGACGGATAGAGGTGACTGGGAGGGAAAGCTCGGAATCCCAGAGGAACGAGGTGTTGCAGCAGGCACTCGCGCCCTTGCCGCTCAGCGTGCGCCCGGCGAGACGGGGGAGTTGGGACAAGTGCAGCAAACGGAGTCTTCGGATGAGATCTGGCCGCTCACGCCATTGATCGGAAATGGCTGCGACGATGTCGATGTCACTTGAACCCGGGCGGTAAGCGCTCAAAGCGACGGAGCCGCCGATAGCCGCGGCCGTTATTGCCCCTGGGAGGAGGCGATCAGCAGCGGCGAGATAGGAGTTAGTTGCGGAGCGGATGTCCGGGTGGAGGTGGAGACTCACACCATCCACCTTACGTTTTCCGGCGCCGGGCAAGTACAGAACCATGCGGCCTGCAGCCCTCGTCAATTCGACGATGCGCTTTCACAATCTCGAATCCGGCGCGCTGAAGCTCCCGTTCTATCTCGTGCACAGGCCAGAACCAGGCTGTGACCACGGCATGATCAAAAGGTTCTACCCGAGCGCCGTTGAAAAACCCGATCAGGAGTGTGCCCCCTGGGCGCAATACCCGTGCAAACTCGTTGAGAATCTGAGGAACCTCTGCTGGCGGGGTGTGGATTATGGAGTACCAGCTCAAAATCCCGCCCTGTGAATTGTCGCGGTGGGGTAGGCAAGTGAGGTTGCCCACCTGGAAGCTCAGGTTCGGGAATCGCTCAGAGGCAAGTCTGACGAGACTGGGGGAGAGGTCGAGGCCCTCGATGTGGGTACCGTGCTCATGGGAAAATGCCGTCCAGTGGCCAGGGCCGCAGCCAGCATCAAGTGCATTTCCGTCTACGCTGGCAGCCCACTCCGCAATGGCCTTCCGGTCATCAGCGGCCGTGGCGTCGATTGTGCCAAAGAGTTCGGAGTATTCGCTGGCCCGGGCTTCGTAGCTTTGACGGACGTGTTGGTAAGCCACGTCGAGAAGCTTCCTAGATCTCGTACCCCGCGACCCGCCCATCGGTGTTGGGAACCCATCCCAGCGCGGGCGCGACGCGCTCGGCGAAGTTGCGCAGGATGGACACGTTGAGGTCCACGCCCATCTGGTTGGGAATGGTCAACAGCAGGGTGTCGGCGGCGGCGATGGCGGGGTCGTCCTTGAGCTGCTCGATGAGCACGTCGGGCTCGGCGGCGTAGGAGCGTCCGAAGGTGACGTTGCGGTTCTCGCCCAGCGAGCCGATCTGGTCCGAGCTGGTCGCGGAGGTGGCGAAGAGCTGCCGGTCGCGGTCGGTGAGGATGGGGAAGATCGACCGGGAGATGGACACCCGCGGGGTCCAGTCGTGGCCGGCCTCCTTCCAGGTGTCGCGGTAGAGCTGGATCTGTTCGGCCTGGATCTCACCGAGGGTGCGGCCGTCTGCCTCGGAGACGAGCGTGGAGCTCATGAGGTTGACGCCGTCCTGGGCGGACTGGATGGCCGAGGCATTGGAGCCGGCACCGTAGAAGATGTTCTTACGCAGCTCGGGAGAGTGCGGGAAGACGGGCAGGGGAGTGCCCTCGTGGTACATGCGCGGGTACTGCTGCTCGGCGGAGGCGGCCTTGGCCACGCCGTGGCCGTCGACGGCGTCGAGAAGCTGCTCGAACTTCGCGCGGGCCATGTCGGAGCCGTTGGGGGCATCGGCGCGGTAGCCGAAGGACTCCCAGCCGCGCTCGGCGGGTTCCGGCGATCCCCGGGACACGCCAATGGCGAGCCGGCCGTCGGAAAGCAGGTCCAGGGCGGCGAGCTCCTCGGCGAGGTAGAGGGGATTTTCGTAACGCAGGTCGATGACCCCGGTGCCCACCTCGATTTTTTTGGTCGACCCGGCGATGGCACCGAGCAGCGGCATGGGCGCCGCGCCCTGCGGGGCGAAGTGGTGGACGCGGAAGGAGGCGTTGTTCACGCCGATCTCGTCAGCGGCCTGCGCGATGGCCAGGCCGTCCTTGAGCACCTGCCGAGCGTCGGGTCCGGGCTGGTTGCCGAGGGCGTAGTGGCCGAAGCTTAAAAATCCGAAGGCTTTCATGCCCGCCACTGTAGGTGACGTGTCATCAAAATGCCACCGCCACGCATCCTTCGAACTCCTTCGGTCGGACACTTTGTGCCCACCAAGTGTCCGACCGAAGGAATTCGAAGGATAGCCCGCGGTCAGTCCCGGTCGAAGTCCTCCAGCACCTCGAACGGGGACTCGACCTCCCCGCCCCAGGCCTCCAGCCCCTCGCGCACGGCCAGCACCGCGACGACCAGCGCCGCGACCGAGTCGGCCCACCACCAGCCGAACAGGCTGTGGAGCACCAGCCCCACAAACACCGCGCCGGAGAGGTAGACGCAAAGGATGAGCTGCTTGGAGTCCGCGATCACGCTCTGCGAGTCGAGCTCGCGCCCGGTGCGGACCTCGATAAACGCCAACAGCGGCATGATGATCAGGCTCAGCGCCGTGATCCCCAGGCCGAGCGGGCTGCGGTCCGGGCCCTCGTGCCCGACCAGCGCCATTACCGCGTCGATGCTGACGTAGGCCGCGAGGGCGAAGAACGCCAGCGCGATCAGGCGCACGGTGATCCTCTCCCAGCGCTCCGGGTCTTTCCGGGTGAACTGCCAGGCGACCGCGGCGGCCGAAAGCACCTCGATGACGGAGTCGAGCCCGAAGCCGATGAGCGCGGCCGACGAGGCGAGGATGCCTGCCGACATCGCGACGATCGCCTCGAGGACGTTGTACGTGATGGTGAATCCGACGATCAGCCGGACCCGGCGGTGCAGCGTGGTGCGCCGTTCGGCGGTCAATGCCGCGCTCATGCTTCCGCCCCGCAGCAGCCGGGCACCGTGCAGGAGGCGTCCACGCAGGGCGCGTCCTCGTCGACCGCGAGGGCCACGTTCACCAGTGCGGTGAGCGCGGCCGCCAGGTGCGGGTCGGCGATCACGTACCGCGTCTGCCTGCCCTCGTGCTCGGCGACGACGATGCCGCAGTCGCGCAGGCAGGTGAGGTGGTTGGAGACGTTCGACCGGGTGAGACCCAGCTCGCGGGCGAGCACGGCGGGGTAGCTGGGGCCGTCGAGAAGCGTCATGAGGATGCGGGAACGCGTCGGATCCGCCATGGCGCGGCCGAGCCGGTTCATGACGTCGAGGCGGGAGGCAATGGTCAGCATGCGCCGAATAGTACAGCAGGCGCTGACCAAATCGAACCGAGCCCCACAGCTAACTTTCGAATACCTTCCTTCGGACACAACGTGCCCACCAAGTGTCCGACCGAAGCTATTCGAAAGACAGGCCCTAAAGCCCCTCCAGGAACCGAGCCGCCTTCCGCCCCGCTAGCCGCCCAGCGCGCGTGGCCCCCACCGTCGACGCGGTCGACCCGTAGCCGACCAGCAGCACCCTCGGATCCTTCGCGGGCGTGACCTCGTCGAACATCCGGATCCCTCTGCTCCCGGGCTCGTGAAGCTTCAGGGGCGCGAGGTGACGCAGCGCGGGCCGGAAACCGGTGTTCCAGAAGATCACGTCCACGTCCTCCTCATGCCCCGCCGGCCACGGATCCCAGCTGGCGGGCACCTGGAGGGTCTCGCTTCTCGACGGCCCCAGCCCCCGAGCCGCCCCATCCACCACCTCGCCGAAGACCACCCCGCCAGGCGTGATGCGGTCGAACATTCCGCGGCTGACCAGCACTCCGCGCTCGACGCCCGCCAGGTAGTCCGGAAGCTGCGGGATGCCCGTGGTGCGCACCACGCTGGCAGGCGCCTCGCCACCAAACGTCCGCTCGCGCACCGCGTCCTCCACCGCCAATCCCCAGCCGGAGTCGAATTCGCGGGAGGTGAAGTTGGGTGGGCGGCGAGTCGCCCAGACCGTCGACGCGTGGCCCTCGAGCTCCAGCAGGAACTGCACCGCGGACAGCCCACCGCCGACGACCAGCACCTTCTGCCCGTCAAAGTCTTCCGCCCGGTGGTAGTCGACGGTGTGCAGCTGCTTTCCGCGGAAGTCGGCGATGCCGGGGACGTAGGGCACGTAGGGGTTGGTCCACGTGCCGGTGGCGTTGAGGACGACGTCGGCACGCCAGGTGCGACCGTCGGCAAGCGTCACCTCCAGCGGGCCCGAGGCGTCCGAGACCCGCGAGACCCGCGCCGGGCGTACGACCGCGAGCTCGAAGAGTTCCTCGTAGGCGCCGTAGTACGCGCTGACCAGTCGGCTCGCGGGCACGGCGGGGTCGGGGCGGTCCATGGCCAGGCCGGGGAGGTCGGCGATGCCGTGGGCCTTGCCCAGGGTGAGGGAGTCCCAGCGGTGTCGCCACGCACCGCCGGGGCCCTCGTTGGCGTCGAGCACGACGAAGTCAGTGCCGGGCCGGAACCCGCGGCGTCGGAGTTCGTGGGCGGCGGCAAGGCCTGCCTGGCCTGCGCCGATGATGAGGGCTCTGACTTCCTGGACGGTCACGGCGGCCAGCCTAGCCCGGTCGTCGATCAGTGGGATTGCCGGTTCGTCGAATAAGGTGCGCTATATTCTCGCCGGATTTTCACCCACGAAATCCGGCTTTCACTAACGACGAAAGGATCCGGGCCGTGGACTACACCCCGTTTTCGCTCCTGATCGACGTCGGTTGGATCTCTGTCCTCATGATCCTGGGCAACATCCTGCGCAACCGCATCCGAATCTTCCAGCAGCTGCTCCTGCCCGCCCCGATCACCGCCGGGCTGCTCGGCCTGGTGTTCGGGCCCGAGGTGCTCGGCTGGATCAACTTCTCCAACCAGATCGGCTCGTACACGACCCTGCTCATCGCCGTGGTCTTCGCGTCGATGGCGTACTCCATGGAGCTCAACGGCTCAGTGTCCAAGGGTGCGCGCAACATGTGGTCGTACTCCACCGGCATGTTCATGGCGCAGTGGGGCATCTTCATCCTGCTGGGTGTCTACCTGTTTCAGCCGGTCTTCGACACCGAGGGCTGGTTCGGCATGATGCTGCCCGTCGGCTTCGTCGGCGGCTTCGGCACCGCGGCGGCGGTCGGCTCCTCGCTGGAGGGCGTCGGCGCGGAGGCGGCGAGCTCGCTGGGCTTCACATCCGCGACCATCGGCACGCTCGTGGCCATCATCGGCGGCGTCATCGTGGCCAACTGGGGAATCCGCAAGGGCAAGGCCACCGAGATGCAGGGTGAGCTGCCCGCGGATCTGCGTTCGGGTTATATCGCCAATGAGGCTGACCGGCCGTCGATAGGCAAGGCCACCACGAACCCGTCGGCGATTGAACCGCTCGCCCTGCACGGCGGTTTTGTCATCTTCACCGTGCTGGTGGCCTACCTGGCCAACCAGGGCATCAACCACCTCTGGCCGAGCGTCTCCATCCCGCTGTTCGCCATGTCCTTTGTCGTCGGTCTGCTGGGGCGCGTGGCGTTGCGCCTGTTCCGCCGCCCGAACTACCTGGACAAGGAGACGGTCTCGTCGATCTCCGGCGCGGCGACGGACTACCTCATCGCCTTCGGCATCGCCTCCATCGTTCCCGCGGCGATCGCCGATTACTGGATCCCGTTGGTGCTGCTTTTTGTCCTGGGCACGGTGTTCTGTGTGTTTTTCCTCTTTGTCATGTCGCCCATCTACTTCGGCAAGTCCTGGCTCGAGCGCGGCCTCTTCGGCTGGGGCTGGGCCACCGCGGCCGTGGCCACGGGTATCGCGCTGCTGAAGATGGTCGACCCGAAACTCAAGTCCGGCACGCTCAACGAATACGGCGTGGCTTACGTCGGCTTCGCGCCCTTCGAGATCGGTATGACCATCCTCGCCCCGATCATGGTCATCGCCGGGTTCACCGCCGGGTTCGGCTGGATCTCCCTGCTCATCGCGGTGGTGGTGCTGGGTGTCGCCTTCGCCCTGAAGTGGGTTCCGGTGAAAGATTCTGGCGTATCGACGCCCTCCCCAGCCGAGTAGACAAAGGTTGACACGTCCCTTTCAGGGGCTAGAATGTGCCAGTAGTTCGGCCCGCCGCGACATTGTCGGCGGGCCCTTTACTGTCTTTTCTCGCCGCCAGGCGTCACCCCGCCACGTTTTCTGGAAGTAGCCATGTCGCATCCCGTTTCCCCCGCCCCGGTTCAGGCCGCGCCGAACACCGCCCTGGTCATCGGTGTCCTGGTGTTCACGGCTTTTGTCATGATGCTCAACGAGACCACCCTGGCGGTGGCGCTGCCCTCGATCATGCGAGACTTCGAGGTGTCCGCGGCCACGGCGCAGTGGCTGCTCACCGGCTTCATGCTCACCATGGCCGTGATCATGCCCACCACCGGCTGGATGCTGGACCGTTTCTCTGCCCGGGGAGTGTTCCTCACCGCGCTGACCTCGTTCCTCATCGGCACCGTGGTGGCGGCCGTCTCCCCGACCTTCGCGGTCATGCTCGGCGCGCGTGTCCTGCAGGGCGCGGGCACGGCGATCATCATGCCGCTGCTCATGTCCGTGGCAATGAAACTCATTGAGCCGTCGCGACGCGGAACCATCATGGGCCTGATCTCCGTGGTCATGGCCGTCGGACCGGCGCTCGGGCCGACGGTCGCCGGCGCCGTGCTCTCCATGTTCGGCTGGCACATGATCTTCTGGGTCATGGTTCCGCTCGTGGCGGCCGCCGGCCTCATCGGCCTGTGGAAGCTGCCCGAGATCGGCGAGCGCAAAGACACCCCGCTGGACCTGCCGTCGGTGGTGCTCTCCGTGCTCGCCTTCGGCGGCCTCATCTACGGGCTCAGCTCCGTGGGCATCATCCTCGACGGCGGGGAGGCCGCCACTGTGGCCATGGCCGTGCTCGCCGTGGGCATCGTCGGGTTCGTGCTGTTTGTGCTGCGGCAACGCACGCTGGTCCACTCCGGCCGCGCGTTGCTGGATCTCACCCCGTTCACCATCCGCAACTTCACCCTCTGCCTGGCGGTGATGTTCACACTCTTCGGATCCATGCTGGGAATGTTCAACCTCCTGCCCATCTACCTGCAGGGTTCGCTCCTGGTCACCGCGCTGGTGGCCGGGCTGGCGCTGCTCCCCGGCGGCCTGCTTGAGGGGCTGCTCTCCCCGATCGCCGGGCGCATCTTCGACTCGGTCGGGCCGCGCCCGCTCATCATCCCGGGGATCGTGCTCATCGTCGCCTCGCTCTTCGGGTTGTCCACCGTGGACGAGACCACCGCACTGTGGTTTGTCATCGCCTGCCACATCGTCTTCTCCGGTGCGCTGGCGTTTGTGCTCACCCCGCTCATGACCACCGCGCTGAGCTCGCTGCCAGACAACCTTTACGGCCACGGCTCGGCGATCCTCAACACCTCGCTCCAGCTCGCCGGCGCGGCCGGCACGGCGATCCTCATCGCGGTGTACTCGGCCTCGGTCGAGGCGGACCACCTGGCGGGGGAGAGCGACGCCGCGGGAATCGCCGACGGTGCCTCGACCGCCTTCCTGGTCGCGGCCTTCATCTCCGTGGTCGCGGCGATCATCTCGCTGTTTGTCCAGCGCGCGGAGACCCCGGCCAAGGACTGATAGCCCCGGGGCCCGAGAGGGCCAGCCGGGACGTTACCGCACCGTAACCTGCCTATAGGTGGGGAGAGTTTGATAACGTGACCGCATGAGTGTGAGCCACGCCATTAAACCCACGGACTGGATCCGCGTCGGATTCGCCATGTTCACCATCGGCTTCGGCGCGAACCTCTTTGCCCCGATGCTGCAGGTCTACCGGGTGGAGCACGCCGCCGGCGAGGCCTCGCTCACCGGCATGCTGGGCATCTACTCCGTGGGCCTGATCCCCTCGCTGCTCGTCTTCGGCACCTACTCCGACCAGCGCGGACGCCGCCCGGTCCTGGTGCCGGGCCTGGCGGTGGCCATCCTCGGCTCCCTGGTCCTCTCCCTGGGTGCCCTGGGGTGGAACTGGCCGCTGTTCATCGGGCGCATCATCATCGGCGTGTCCGTGGGCATGGGCATGTCGGCCGGCGCGGCGTGGATCAAACAGCTCTCCAACGACAAGCCGGGCAGCGGACCGCGCCGGGCCACGGTCTCCGTCTCCGCGGGATTCGGCCTCGGCCCCCTGGCCTCCGGCCTGGTGGCGCAGTTTGCGCCCCTGCCGGAGCTCATTCCCTACCTCGTCCACATCGCCCTTACCGCGCTCGCGCTGGCCCTGGTGTGGCGGGTGCCGGAGACGCAGGAGCGCACGACGGTCAGCCGACGGCTGGTTCCGCACGCGGTGTTCACCCGCCGCTTCCTCTTCTCCATCGTGATCTGGGCACCGTGGGTCTTCGGCGTGACCACCACGGCCTTCGCCTCGACCCCGGGCATGGCGCACCTGAACTTCCCCTGGGTGACGGCCTTCCTGGGTTTCCTCGCGTGCATCACCATGCTGGCCGGCGTGTTCATCCAGCCGACCGCTGCGCGCATCGCGCGTTCCGGGGGCAGGCTCTCGCTCGCCGCGGTGGGGCTGCTGGTCACGCTCGTGGGTCTGCTGCTCTCGGTCGGCGCGTCGCTGACCGGTTCCCTCATCCTCATGTCCATCGCCGCGATCGTGCTCGGCGCGGCCTACGGCATCATGATGGTCGCCGGCCTGTCCGAGGCCGAAAGTTTCGCTGCGCCGTCTGAGCTGGGCGGGCTGATCGGCATCTTCTACTCGCTGACCTATCTCGGCTTCTTCGTGCCGCTGGTCACGGCCCTGGTCGTGGGTGTGCTCAGCCGCGTCACGGGGATGAGCGAGCTGCATTCCTACGTCGCGGTGCTGCTGTTCGGCGTCGTGGTTTGCCTCGTTTCGGTCGTTCCGGTGTCGCGGGCGGGGCGGGCTGGGCAGGGAACCGCCGATTAGCAAAAAATTTTCACCCTGAGTGGAACAGACTCAACTTTGCTAACGTTGTACCCAGTGACAAACGACAGTTAGCAGAGAAAGGGACGTCCCCATGAGTTCGTTCAACCCCACCACCAAGACCCAGGAAGCCCTGCAGCAGGCGCTGCAGACCGCGTCCGGCAACGGCAACCCGGACATCCGCCCGGCGCACCTGCTTGCCGCCATTCTTGATCAGCCCGAGGGCATCGCCGCGCCGGTGCTCAAGGCCACCGGCGTCGATCCGGAGACCGTGCTCCGCGAGGCACGGACGCTTGTCGACGGTTACCCCAAGGCGGAAGGCCAGAACCTGGCCAATCCGAATTTCAACCGTGAGGCCCTCGCCGTTCTCGACGGGGCCCAGAAGCTCGCCGGTGAACTCGGCGATGATTACGTCTCCACCGAGGTGCTGCTCGCGGCGATCGCGAAGGGCAAGACGGACGCGTCCGAGCTGCTCATCAAACGTGGCGCGACCTACGACGCCATCAAGGGTGCCTTCCAGTCCGTGCGCGGATCGCAGAACGTCACCTCCCAGGACCCGGAGAACCAGTTCCAGGCGCTGGCCAAGTACGCCACCGACCTCACCGCCCGGGCGCGCGAGGGCAAGATCGACCCGGTCATCGGCCGTGACTCCGAGATCCGCCGCGTGGTGCAGGTGCTCAGCCGCCGCACCAAGAACAACCCCGTCCTCATCGGCGAGCCCGGCGTGGGCAAGACCTCCATCGTCGAGGGCCTCGCGCGCCGCATCGTCGGCGGCGATGTACCCGAGTCGCTCAAGGGCAAGACGCTGCTCTCGCTCGACCTCGGCGCGCTGGTCGCCGGCGCGAAGTTCCGCGGCGAGTTCGAGGAGCGCCTCAAGGCCGTGCTCGACGAGATCAAGTCCTCCGAGGGACAGGTGATCACCTTCATCGACGAGCTGCACACCATCGTCGGCGCGGGTGCGTCCGGCGAGGGCGCCATGGATGCGGGCAACATGATCAAACCCATGCTCGCCCGCGGTGAGCTGCGCCTGGTCGGCGCGACCACGCTGGACGAGTACCGCAAGTACATCGAGAAGGACGCCGCACTGGAGCGCCGTTTCCAGCAGGTCTACGTGGGTGAGCCGACGGTGGAGGACACGGTGGGCATCCTGCGTGGGCTCAAGGAGCGCTACGAGGTGCACCACGGCGTGCGCATCCAGGACTCCGCCCTGGTCGCCGCCGCCGAGCTGTCCAACCGCTACATCACCAACCGTTTCCTGCCGGACAAGGCCATCGACCTCGTCGACGAGGCTGGCTCGCGCCTGCGCATGGAGATTGACTCCTCGCCGCAGGAGATCGACGAGCTCGAGCGCATCGTGCGCCGCCTGGAGATTGAGGAGATCGCCCTGGCCAAGGAGTCCGACGCGGCCTCCCGCGCACGCCTCGATCAGCTGCGCGCCGATCTTGCCGACGAGCGCGAGAAGCTCGGCGAGCTCAAGGCCCGCTGGACCAACGAGAAGGGCGCGATCGACCGCGTGCAGAAGGCGAAGGAGGAGCTCGAGCAGCTGCGCAACGAGTCCGAGATCGCCGAGCGCGACGGGGACTTCGCCAAGGTCTCCGAGCTGCGCTACGGCCGCATCCCCGAGCTGGAGAAGGAGGTCGCCGACGCCGAGACGGAAGCCGAGGGCCGCGGCGCCGGATCCATGCTCACCGAGGAGGTCACCCCGGACGTCATCGCCGACGTCGTCTCCGCCTGGACCGGCATCCCCGCCGGCAAGATGATGCAGGGCGAGACCGAGAAACTCCTGCATATGGAGGACGTCCTGGGCCAGCGTGTCGTGGGCCAGAAGGAGGCGGTCACGGCCGTGTCCGACGCCGTCCGCCGCACCCGCGCCGGGATCGCCGACCCCAACCGACCGGTCGGCTCCTTCCTCTTCCTCGGCCCCACCGGTGTGGGCAAGACGGAGCTGGCCAAGGCACTGGCGGAGTTCCTCTTCGATGACGAGCGCGCCATGGTGCGCATCGACATGTCCGAGTACGGCGAGAAGCACTCCGTCGCCCGCCTCGTCGGTGCGCCCCCCGGATACGTCGGCTACGACGCCGGCGGCCAGCTCACCGAGGCCGTCCGCCGCAGGCCCTACACCCTCGTGCTCTTCGACGAGGTGGAGAAGGCCCACCAGGACGTGTTCGACATTCTCCTGCAGGTGCTTGACGACGGTCGCCTCACCGACGGCCAGGGCCGCACAGTGGACTTCCGCAACACCGTGATCATCCTGACCTCCAACCTCGGCGCCGGCGGCACCAAGGAGCAGATGATGGACGCGGTCAAGGCCAAGTTCAAGCCCGAGTTCATCAACCGCCTCGACGACGTGGTGACCTTCGACCCGCTGTCCGAGGACCTGCTGCGCGGCATCGTGGGCATCCAGCTGCAGGACCTGGAGGAGCGCCTCGCCGGGCGACGCCTGAGCCTGCACGTCTCGGATGCCGCGAAGTCGTGGCTCGCCGAACGCGGCTACGACCCGGCCTACGGCGCCCGCCCGCTGCGCCGCCTCATCCAGCAGGCGATCGGCGATGCGCTGGCCAAGAAGCTGCTGGCTGGCGAGGTGCGCGACGGTGACCTGGTCAACGTCGACGTCGCCGATGGTGGCGACTCGCTGGACGTCAGCTCGGTGGCCGGGGAGTAGGTCTGGGCCGGGCCAGTGGGGCGACCTACAAATTGAGAAACCAAGAGTGAGAAAGACCGCGATTTCGAAAGCTTATGTTCTAGAACTCGAACATAAGGCCGGTCTTTCTCACTCTTGCTTTTCGGATTTCAAGCCCAGCCTCAAATCAATCTAACCGGTTACAACGCCTTCGTGGCCGCCGAGTGAGTGACTATCGTCCAACGCTGTGAATACCCGGGTGCTGGTGTCGCATGACTGCACCCCGAGGGCGAAGGCCGCGAGCTTCATATGGGCCGGCAAGTGGGTTACGCGGGAGAGCACCGGTGAGGCACCTTCCTGGTTCTGAATCGTGCGCTTGGGCCAATCCACCTGTTCGGCGCGCGGTTGCCTGGGCGTGGGTATTTCAAGTAGCGCGCGTTCGAGCTCGGCCCAGTCGTGGTGACGAGCGTGTGGGGCGATGGCCTTGATGAGCCCATCAAGCGTTTGTACTGGCCGTGCGGCACCTGTTGGTTTCTTCACCACCCATCCCTGGGTGAGTGGGCGGACGGCCACCGACGTTACGAGCGCGTCTAGGCAGCGGGCCACGTCGCGGCGGTTCGCTGAGCCCGCGACTAGTGGCCCTGCCCAGTCGTGCTGGACGCCACACGCACCACACATCGAGTTTAAGAACGCGGGTTGTCGGCCAGGAACCGGTCGGCAATGGCGTCGAAGGTGGAGAACTCGACGCCGTCGTGAGACTGGAAGTGCTCGATCAGGCGCTCCAGCATCAGTTGAACCTGTGGGCGCCCGGAGACGTCCGGGTGCAGGGTGATCGGGAAGATTGCGTTGTCGTACTCGCGGTAGACCCAGTCGAACTGGTCGCGCCACAGGTCCTCGATGTCGCGGGGGTTGACGAATCCGTGGCTGTTCGGGCTCGACTTGATGAACATCATCGGAGGAAGGTCGTCCAGGTACCAGCTGGCCGGAATCTCGACGAGATCAGTCTCCGTGCCTCTGACCAGGGGCTTCATCCACTCGGAGGCGGGCTTGTCGTAGTCGATGTTGGTCCAGGAGTCGCCAACACGAACGTAGTAGGGCTCGTGATCGCGGTGCATGAGCGAGTGGTCGTACTTGATGCCTCGCTCGATCAGCAGTTCGTTGGTGACGTGGGAGAACTCCCACCACGGCGCGACATAACCAGTCGGTCGGGTGCCAGTGCGCTTAGTGATCAGGTCGATGCAGTAATCCAGGATGTCAGTTTCCTGCTCGCGTGTCATGGCCAGCGGGTTCTCGTGGGAGTAACCGTGGACACCGATCTCGAAGCCCTCACTCACGGTTTGATCGAACTGCTCCGGGAACGTCTCAATCGAGTGCCCGGGCCAGAAGAACGTGCCTGGCAGATCGTATTTCTTCAGCAGTTTGACCAGGCGGGGAACGCCGACCTCTCCAGCGAAGACACCGCGAGAAATGTCTCCCGGGGAATCTTCACCACCGTAAGACCCCAGCCAGCCGCCGACTGCGTCGACGTCGATGCCAAATGCGACGGTGATTCTCTTGGGCATGTGAACAAACCTTTCTCTAGATGAAGTCGGCGAGCGCTTCAGGGCTGACGTCGACGCCGGCCGATAAGAGGTAAGCGAGGAGGATCCTTACCTGGCTCCAGGGTAGGTCTCCGAGCGAAACGGCACCCGCGTCAAACAGGTCCGCTGCTCCGCCGTTGCCGTAAAGCGGCAGGACAGGGCCGCCGAAAGCGCGCGTGGAGACACCGACGACGACTCCTGCGGCGGATGCTTCGGCCACCCATTCGGTCAGCGCGTGGTTGCCGTTGCCCGCGCCCGTGCCAAGGATGATGACTCCGTGAGCGGAGGCAGCCACGGATGCTCGGGCGAGTGTGGCATCGGCGCCGGGATGAGACACGACGACATCTATGCGCGTGTCGTCAAACTTCACACCCGGCAACGGCAGAGCGGGTGATCGCCGCGGAGTCATCCGGATCTTCACCTCGTCTTCGGCGACGTATCCGATGGTGCCGACACCACCGAACGGTGACGGGGCGATGGTATGAAGCTTCTTTGTGCGAGCAGCTGGGTGGATCTCGCCTGCGAAGCAGATCACGACACCTAGCTCGGCAGACTGAGGGGAGCCCGCCACCTGGATGGCATCTCGAAGATTGAACTCCCCGTCGGCGCCGAGGCTGTCCGGTGTCCGCTGCGCTCCCGTGATGACGACGGGTTTGTGACTGTCGTGAACGAGGTGCAGCAGGTACGCGGTTTCTTCCATCGTGTCTGTCCCGTGGGTCAGAACGACTCCGTCGACGTCACGGCGCTGGAGAGTCGCCTTGACCGCCTCCGCAATGATGCGCAGATGGTGGTGAGTTAGGAGATAGGAACCCGTGGTGAGCACGTCCTGGCTGGTCACGGTGTGACCACCAGTGTCGACCTCCTTCAGAAGGGAGTCGATGGCTTCTGTGGCGGTAGCGCCTGGAGAGGAATCTCGGGTGGACGCGATCGTCCCTCCGGTGGCGAGAACAACGATGTGTGCCATGCAGTGGGTAACTCCTTCGAGGTTGTGGCCACACTCACCAAATCCCAGCAGGACGGGCTCACGTGGTTACGCCACAGTGGAGCACAGGATCGATTGAGTCAAGTGCTTTCCGGCGAACAGAACATTGCGCTCAACTGACCGGCCATCCCGCACTCTTGTGATGGGGAGAGCTGAATAGGCGTTGTCTGCTGGTAGGCCGCGTGTGCAAACTGCCGGGTGATTGCTTCTATGAACCCAAAAGGTCGAGCGGGATGCAGGCGACCCCGTCGGGCCGTCGGTAGGCCACGGGCCCGGAGTAGAGGACTGCGAGGTCGACGACGTCCTCGGGAAACTGTCTGCGCAGCCACAAGAGATGGCGAACATCAGCGTCGCTGACCGAGACGGAGAGTTTGACCTCGAACCCGATTAGCCGGCCGTCAAAGCTCTCGGCTATCAGGTCCACCTCTTGTAACCCTTTGGCCGTGCGCAAGTGACTGACCGATGCCCCGGTGGCCGCCGCTGCGGCGCGGACAGAGAGAGTCGCAAGGGACTCAAAGAGCGGGCCCAGCAGATGGTTGCCGCGCTGGGAGGTCAAGTCCCGGGGGCCGAGCCGTTGAAGGGTGAGTGCGAGAGCCGGGTCCACAAGCTGGTGTTTTGGGCTCAACCGGATCGCCTTCAACGGGTTTCTCAGGGAGTTCCACGCGGGCACGGGATCGAGAATCCAAATACTCGTGAGTAGGTCACGGAATTGCGCCGTTGTATCTTTCGCGGGTTGAGATCCATCACCCGCCGTGGTGGCATCGAGAATCCCGGAATAGGTAGTGGTGGTGGAGGAAGCTGCTCCGTAGGCGGCCATCCATCGGCGCAGGGTGTCGGGTTTCCTGGTTGCGTAGCCAGCGCCTGGAAGATCCCGGTCGATGACGCGGTCGATATAGGAATTCAGATGCCGTTGCCGAAGCTGCGGGGAATGGTGATGGATGCCAGGGAATCCGCTACTGCCGATCGCCTCGACGTAGTCGGAGAGGGTGGCGGCACTCGTGCCGCTGATGTCGGCATCGCCGTCAAACATTGCTGCCAGACTGACTGAGGGCTTTTGGCCACCTCGCTCGAAGATGGCCATGGGGCGCATATGGAGCGAAAGAATTCTCCCGGCACCGGAGTGAGAATCGATTCCCGCGGCCGGGGTAGCGCTTCCGGTGAGAATAAATCTGCCCGGCGCAGCTCCGCGGTCTACGGCCCGCCGCACTGCGTCCCAGGTTGCTGGAGCGTTCTGCCATTCGTCGATGAGGACAGTGCCGTCGGGCAACTGTTCAAGCATCGGATCGGCTTCGGCCACAATCCGATCCGCTGGGTTGTATAAGAAGAGCTGGTGGTTTGCCTGCTGGAGCGCGGTTTCGGTCTTGCCCACACCTTTGGCGCCCTCGATTGCGATGGCGGGTGCCTCGGGGAGGAGAGCAAGCAGGGCCTGGTCGATTGCGCGAGGCTGGTAGGGCATACCTGGGACTTTAGCGTTACTCGTCTTTTTGGGCACGCTCTACTCGTCTTTTTGGGAATCACCTACTCGTCCTTATGGGTAGATCCAGCCGGCGGGGGTTCCTCGGCCCCGCCCCGGCCTGCGCTAACGGCAGGGCGAGCGGACGCGGTCGCTGCGACAAGTTTCCCGCCCGGAAGTAAAATGTACGGGCATGACCCTGCCCATAGTGTTTATCGTCGTCGGGATTGTCCTCATCCTCACCGGAAGCCAGACCCCCACCGACATGTCGGCAGCGGGCTACGTCCTGATCGCTGCCGGCGTTGTCTGGCTGATCATGGCGTATCAGCGCAAGGGCAAGGAGAGGGAGCCGGACAAAGCCACCGAGAACTAGCGGCTAGGTGGCCGCTTCCACTACGCCGTCATGGACGAGGTAGTCATAAAGACCCTGCTCGATGGGGGAGTCAAACTCTAGCTCCATGGTGACGACATTGAGCGACGCGTCGTCCTTCCCCGCTATGGTGGACTGCTTGGCGTTCGTGCTTTCCGCCTCCCCGAGGTAGAAGAAGATCTTGCCTTCGGCATCGCTCTTTTTCACAAACACGTGCAGGTCCACCTGGTTGCCCAGGATCGGTGCAAGCTCCTTGCTGCGCAGCGTTCGCCCGCTCTTGGAGTACCACTCCATGAGGGAGGGGCTGCGGAGTTCGTCGTGATACATCGTGCTGGCAGAGACGTCGGGATGCTTGTCGTAGGTGACAAAGAGCGGGCAGGTAGAGGTGACGCGGTCGACCTTGTACCCGTAGATCGTCGACTCTTC
Organism: Corynebacterium doosanense CAU 212 = DSM 45436; assembly: GCF_000767055.1. Lineage (NCBI taxonomy): Bacteria > Bacillati > Actinomycetota > Actinomycetes > Mycobacteriales > Corynebacteriaceae > Corynebacterium > Corynebacterium doosanense. The sequence continues at coordinate 2,433,570 of NZ_CP006764.1, read as the reverse complement.
GTTCTTCTCCCACAGCAGCAGCCGGCAGACGTCTTTCCTGCCGTATTGCTGGCCAACCACGAGATCGCCGGTCCAGGAATGCTGCGACTCGGTGAGATACAGCGAGGTCCGGAGCAGATCGTCGACGTGGTGTCGGAAGGACTGCGCCGTGTACCCGCGATCTCCCTCGGCCGAGTAGGCGAAGTACAACTCGGCGAAGCGATGATCCAGCGACCACCCCTCGTCCGAAATAGACACAAAGGCGATGTTGCCCAGCTCGGCCCGGCGGCGGGAGTTAAAGAACTCTGAGGTCAAGACTCGCCCGGCAGAAGCAACGACGTCGTCCCCAGCAGTCGTCTCCCGAGCAACCAGCAACGAGCGGATCTCCTCCGCACTCATCACCCGCCGAACCAGCAACTCCTGCAGAATCAACGCCTCGTGCGGGCGCAACCCGTTGAGTACCTCCGTGCTGAGGTAGCGCAGGTGCTGAGCCTCCGGCAGGGAAGGCCGACGCTCGACGAATTTCAGGTCGGCGAGCAAACTCCAATAATCGCCGGATTTCGAGGCCATCGTGAACGGATCCATTGAGTCGAAGCTGGCGAAGTCATAGAGCCTGGGTACCTGGCCCAGCCGGTGGCTGAGGTCGGCAATTGCCTCCTTGAACTGCCGCTTTCCAGTGAGCTGTGCCTTAGACAGCGCCGCGAACACCCGCTGCTGAGAAACCGGGTCGAAGCTGATGCTTGAGTCGCCCATCCCGATCCCGGCGGCCTTACGCTGCGTCTTCTCCCGAATCCCGTTTTTGTTTCCCGTGCGATCACCAGTGAGAGCAATGGCAATGAGGTAATTCCGGGCGTAATTGCCAATGAAGTCGATGACCCGCAGGTGGTCCTTACCCTCCGCCTTGCGCAGGCCTCGCCCCAGCTGCTGAGTGAAGATGATGCTCGACTGCGTCCCTCGCAGGAGCACGACCTGATTGACGGCCGGGATATCAATGCCCTCGTTAAAGATGTCCACGGTGATGATGTAATCGAGCTCGCCCGCCTCCAGCCGCTGCACGCTGGCCTCGCGCACCGCCTCGGAGTCCTTGCCCGAGAGCGCGACGGTGCGCAGCTCGCGGTCGTTGACACTGCGCTCGTTGAGCTTCTCGGAGAGCAGCGCCGCCTCCTCGTTGCGGCTGCAGAAGATGAGTCCCCGCACGTCGCGCGGGAAGCCATAGACCCGCAGCATCTCCACGACATAGTCGACTCGTTCGTCGCTAAGAAGATCACTTATCGACGTCTCGTCGCCCACAGTTCGCCCCCACGCGTCCTCGAAGTCGGCGATTCCGTAGTAGTGAAACGGCGAGAGCATTTTTGCGCTCATCGCCTCTTGCAGGCGGATCTCGTAGGCGACGTTGTAGTCGAAGAGCTCGAAGACATTGGCGCCGTCCGTGCGCTCCGGCGTGGCGGTCAGCCCCAGGAGGAAGGCCGGCCTGAAGTGGTTGATGATGCGCCGGTAGCTCTCGGCACCCGCACGGTGGACCTCGTCGATGATGATGTAGTCGAAGTCGCGTGGATCAATCCCGTTGAGAGTGTCGCCGTGGATGAGTGACTGATAGGACGCGAATACGTAGCGTCTGTCCAGCTGTTTGGTGCCGCCGACGTAGAGGCCGAAGTCCTCGGATGGCGCGTCGAAGACATCCTGAAAAGACTGTTTGGCCTTGGTAAGAATCTGCTCTCGGTGGGCGATGAACAGCAGCCTCTCCGGCGCGGCGGAGCGGGCGGCGAAAGCGGCGAGGATCGTCTTGCCGGTGCCCGTGGCCGAGACGATGAGGGCGCGCTTCTTGCCCTCGTCGACAAGCTCACGAAGCGCCTCGAGCGCTGCCTTTTGCATGCGGTTGGGCACCAGCTGGGCGCTGGTTCGGGTGAGCGGCGGCAGGATGCGTGGGCGACGGCGGATTTCGTAGTCGTCGATCCACGCGTGGGTGAGCGGAATCGCCCGATCGCGCTGCTTGGCCACCGCGGCGTCGAGCTGCCCCACGATGTGCCCGCCGGCAAGGGCGGAAAACCGCAGATTCCACTCCTGGTTAACCTTCAGCGCCTGGGAGGTGAGGTTGGAGCTGCCCACGATCGCGGTCAGGCCAAAGTCCTGGCGGAAGAGGTAACCCTTGGCGTGAAACCCCTCGGAATCATCGGCGCTGACGACGTAGGCATCGACGTTGTCGAGGTTAAGAAGCTCGCGGAACGCGTTGGGCTCGTTGAAGTCTTGGTAGGTCGAGGTGATGATGGTGCCGCGGCCGCGGAAGTCGACCAGGGCCTGCTTGAGCAGGGCCAGGCCGGAGTTGGTGATGAAGGCGACCGAGAAGGTGAAAGACTGCGAACGCGCCAGCTCGTCGCAGATGGCCTTGTACATCGTCGAGTCATCGGTGTTGGACACCAACAACGGGTGGTGGAGTCGGTCGGAGTTGACGTGCGCGTCGAGGAATCCGTACTCGACATTGGGCGCGATGGAGGGGAACTCGTTCATGCGCCGGCAATCAGGGCTACCGCTGGAATGTCGGCGGGTGCCCAGTCGAGGTCGGGCAGCGCGCCGGGCCGGAGCCACACGCTGTCGGTGTGCTCGCTCAGCTGCGGTTCGCCCGCGGCCAAGGTGCAGTAATACGTGCTCAAAATGACGGTGCCAAAGTCGTACTCGTACTCGGTGGTGGTGAGGAACTCGCCCACAGTTACGTCGCAGCCGAGTTCTTCGCGAATCTCCCGGGTCAGCGCCTCGCGCGGGTCCTCGCCGGGCTCGACCTTGCCGCCGGGAAACTCCCATTTCCCTTCCAGCGCTCTCCCGGGGCCGCGCTGCACGGCGAAGACCACGCCGTCGCGGACCAGGACCGCGCCGACGACGGTGATGAGTTTGGACATGGGAGCAAGCATAAGCCAACCCCCGCCTACCCCAGCTCCGCCACGACCCGCCGGAAGTTCGCCACCGCCTGCTCATAGGAGGCGACGGACAGCACCTCGTCGACGGTGTGCATCTGGTCGCCGCCTCCTGGGCCCCAGATGATCACGGGAGCGTCGCCGATCAGCGGTGTGAGCACGGATCCGTCGGTGCAGTAGGGAAGCGGCCCCAGATCCTCGAACTCGGTCATGATCGGCGGCACGGCGTCGGTGCGCAGCGGCGCCAGTTCCACGACCTGGTCCACGCTGAATTCGCCGGGCAGCTTGTCCAGCCACTCCCGGATTCCGGAGGTGCCGGCGACGGTGCGCAGATCCAGGGTCAGCTCCGCATGGTCGGGAACCATGTTCGGGGCCTGCCCACCATTGATCGCTCCCAGATTCACGGTGTCGGTGCCCAGGTAGGCATCGGTATTGGCGGGGAGGGTGTCCAGGCGCGAGATGACGTGCTCGCTCAGCAGGGAGATCGCGTTCACTCCCTCGGAGGGCGTGGAGGCGTGCGCGGAACGGCCGCGGGCGTGGACCCAGAACCACGCCACGCCGCGGTGGCCGCGGGAGAATTTGTTGTCCGTGGCCTCGGGAACCACCACTAGCGCGGGCGGCTGCGCCAACGACAGCTCGGCAGCCGCCTGCGTCGCCCCCAGCGCGCCGATCTCCTCGTCCGAGGTCATGAGCAGACCAGCGCTGCGGCCCTCCCGCGCGGCGAAGGCGACAGCGTTGACCGCGGCCGCCAGCCCACCCTTCATGTCGACGCTTCCGCGGCCGTGGATCAGGCGGCCGTCGATAAGCTCCCCGCTGAAGGGGTCGCGGGACCAGTCGCCCGAGACGGGGACGGTGTCCGTGTGGCAGACAAAGAGCACGGCCGGTGCCGGAGTGGTGGACACCAACGCCCAGGGCACGCCGTCGCGGGAGCGCTGAACCTCGAGCCCGGGAAGCGCGTCGAGGCAGGTCTCCTGGACGCGTCGCTGCCCGTCGTGGTCGCGGGAGATGCTGGGGATGCGGATGAGTTCCCGGAGAAGATCCATGCGCGCAAGCCTAAACTGACGGGCATGACCAACAGCGACAAGAACCCCGAGAAGACGCCCGGCGGACCGTCGGTCAAGGACGGCGAGCTCTACGAGAAGCTCCGGCAGGAGGGCAACAGCAAAGAAAAGTCGGCACGCATCGCCAACGCCGCCGCCAACGAGGGCCGCGACAAGGTCGGCGAGAAGGGCGGGGAGTCCGGCAGTTACGAGGACTGGACCGTCGATGAGCTGCACGAGCGCGCCTCTGAGCTGGAGATCGAGGGCCGCTCCAGCATGAACAAGGACGAGCTGATCGAGGCACTGCGCGAGCACTGATTTGTAAACTGGGCGGCATGAGTTCCCTCGGCCCCAGGCCCGCCACCGTCGCGCTCATCCTCGCCGGAGGGCGCGGCAGCAGGCTCTCCCCGCTGACCGACCATCAGCCCAAACCCGCGGTCTCACTCGCGGGCAACTACCGGCTTATCGACGCCACGCTCACCAACCTCGTTCACTCGGAGCTTCGCGACGTCTGGGTGGTCGAGCAGTACCGCCCCGGTGATCTCAACGAGCACCTCGCCGGCGGGCGGCCGTGGGACCTCGACGGCACCCGCGGCGGCCTGTGCATCATCCCGCCCGCCCAGGGGGACGCGGACGACGGTTTCTCCGAGGGCAACGGGCACGCGCTGTACCAGCAGATCGACAAGCTGGAGGCCGCCGGCGCCGACGAGGTTCTTGTGCTCAGTGCCGACCACCTCTACCGCCTGGACTACCGCGACGTGCTGGAACAGCACCGCGAGCTGGGCAGCGACCTGACCATCGTGACCACGCAGGTGGACACCGACCCCTCCCGATACGGCGTGGTCGAGACCGACGGCGACAAGCGGGTCACGTCCTACGCCTACAAGCCGGAGGATCCGGAGTCACAGGTTGTGGCCGCGGAGATATTTGTGTTTGCGGTCGGGGCGTTGCGCGAGGCCGTCGATAAGCTGCGCACCAGCAGTGACGGTGCCGAGCTCGGGGACTACGGCGAGACGATCATCCCGTGGCTCGTGGAGAACCGGGCCACGCACGAGTTCCGCATGGACGGGTACTGGCGCGACCTGGGCACCATCGACGCGTACTACCGCGCACACATGGACCTCATCGAGGGCGACGAACTCACGCTGCAGAGCGAGGACTGGCCGATGATCACCAACCTCACCATCGCCACCCCGGCCCGGATCAGCCCGGCCGCGCGTGTCGACGCCTCGCTCATCTGCCCCGGCGCGATCATCGCCGGCGAGGTGGAGAGCAGCCTCGTCGGCCCGGGCGTGACGGTGGAGAAGGGTGCGGTCGTGCGCCGCAGCCTCCTGCTCGGGGACGTGGTCGTGCCGGCGGGTGCGCGTCTGGAGTCCGTCATCGCCGACCGCGGCGCCGTCATCCCCGCGGAGCAGGTGGGGGAGACCAAGCCGGGGCCGGGCAACATCACCGTGCTGGCCAGCGAGAACGCGTGAGGATCCTCACCCGCGTGGACGCGCCGGGCGTGGACACCGAGGAGCTGGCGGCGAAGGACATCGGCGGGGGACTGTTTGTCATCGACTCCATCCCGCTGCTGGACACCGAGCTGGCCCTCGGTGACATTGTGGAATGTGTGCTCGTCGGGGAACGCTGGCACGTCGACGCCGTCTCCGTGCGCGGCGGGAACTCCACGCTGCGCATCCTGCCCTACGGCATTGACGTGGTGTCCCCGCTGCTCGGGATCGGGTGTCGCGTGGAGGAAGGGCCGGCCGGGGTGCTCGCCGTCAGTGTCGGACCGGACGCGCCCGCACTGGGGTTGACGGACTGGCTGGAATCGCTGGCAGCGGACGGGCTCATCGACCTCGCGCCGGGTTATACGGCGTGAGAGCTCGCCGGCGTATAGGCGACGGAAAAGTACCCGCTGAAGCGTTGATCCTCGTCCGCGACCGAAAACGCGTACTTTCCCTCCGGGCGGTTCATCCCGGGATCAAAATGGTAGGTCACGGTGCCGGAACACTCCTCAGGAGATGCATGAGCGGCGAGCGCATGATGCGGTCCGGGAGTAGCTACGGAGCGTAGGTGACGGGGAAGGTGCCGTTGACACCGCCCGCGGCATCCACCACGGTCACCTCGTACGTGCCTGCAGGCATCTCTGCGATGGGGGAGAACAACTCGGTGTCCGAACCCGAGCAGCCGTTGACGGCGGGATCCAGGGAGAGCAGCAGGTCACCGGGTCCCATGATCGTGTAGATCGGGGCACATTCGCCCTGCGGGTTCATGATCTCCCAGGAGACCTCGAGGGTGTCCTCACCGTTCGAGCCGAATTCCTGTGAGTTGGCGGTGAAGCGGACCCCGCCGTCCTCGAAGACGACGGAGTCAGCAGCGGGAGCCGAGGAGCTCGACGACGCCGACGAGCTCGAGGGCGGGGCTGTCTCAGACGAAGCAGATGACTGTTCGGCCACGGTCGTTTCCGTGGTGGTCGTCTCCGGGGCGGGGGAGTCGCTGCCAGAGGCACAGGCCGTCAGGGCGAGGGCGGGTAGGACCAGGACGGGAAAGAGTTGGACACGCATGCAACTATTCTAGGGGAATCTTTCTCTGGATGAAGCGATGGTGAGCGGCCCGCCAGCCGCAACGGTTAAACTGACGCGCATGAGTAACCACAGCACGCCCCTGGAGACCGACTGGGTCTGGACGATGCCGAACATCGGCACCACGTGGTGCACCTGCGGACGTGACCCCCTCACCGGGGAGCCGCTGCACCAGGTCACCCGCCCGCTGATCACCCGCTACGTGCTGGAGACCCTCGGCTCCATCCCGGTCGACATGACCAACAAGGAGATCTCCCTGGTGGTGCTCAAGCTGTGGAACCGGCAGGAGATCACCCCGCCGCTGGCCGACGCGCTCTTGGCCTCGGTCAACGCGGTCGTGGGTGAGGTGCAGGAGAACTACCCGGTGGACACCGCCATCGCCGTGATCAAACACTTCTCACACACCGTGGTGATCCGGGACTAGTCCCGCCCGGACAGATCCACGTCGATGACCAGGCCCGACAGCGTGGCCATGTCGTCCTCGGAGATCTCAAAGTCCACCTCCGCGTTCTCGTGCAGATGTCCGACGCTCCTGGCCTTGGGCAGGCAGACCGTGCCCAGCTGCAGCGTGTAACGGATGCACAGCTGCGCCACCGACACTCCGTAGCGTGCGGCCATCTCGATCAGCCGCGGATCCGTGAGCAGGTCACCGTTGCCGATGGGGGAGTAGGACTCCACCACGATCCCCTGCGTCGCGCAGTAGTCCATCAGCGCTGCCGGGGTGTGGCCGGGGTGAACACGGATCTGGTTGACGTGCGGGACGGTCGATGAACCGGCCGCCAGAGCCCGGAGATCCGTTTCGCTGAAGTTGGAGACTCCGATGTTGCGCAGGCGGCCGTCGATAAGCGCCTCCTCCATGGCGCGCCACACCTCGTCGTCGCCGCTGGGTCCGGGCGAGTGGATGAGCAGAAGATCGAGGTAGTCCAGGCCCAGCGCGTCGAGCGAGGCGTCGATCGACGCCACGGCCCGGGCGTAGTCCTTGATCGACGCGGCGACCTTGGTGGTGACAAAAAGCTCGGAGCGATCCACACCGCACGTGCGCACTCCCTCGCCCACGCCACGCTCATTGCCGTAGGCCTGCGCGGTGTCGATGTGGCGGTAGCTCAGGGCCACGGCGTCGCGGATGACCTGCGGCACGGACGCATCGGGAATGAGCCAGGTGCCCAGGCCGAGCCGGGGGATGGGGTGGGAGGTGGGCAGGGTGAAGGACTGTTCCAGGAGCATGATGCGCATCAGCGTAGGCGGGCGTGTCGGGCGGAGTCGACCTAGACTGGCCCGCATGTCGACTTTCATGTCTGTCACCGAGGTCAACCAGGCCGTCCACGCAGGCAAGGGCTACACCGTCCTCGCCTCCATCTGGGAAAAGGACTCCGAGGGTGGCTACCTCAGCTACCGCTCGCAGCACATCCCCACCGCCCAGTTCTGCGACCCGTCCGCCGCGCTCACCGGGCTGCCCGGATCCGCCGGCGGCCGCAACCCGCTGCCCGCCCTGTCCGACGTGCAGCGTTCCCTCGAATTCTGGGGCGTGCGCAACGGCCGCCCCGTCATCGTCTACGACCAGGGCCACGGCCTCTTCGCCGCCCGCGCGTGGTGGATCCTGCGCTGGGCCGGGCTCACCGACGTGCGCATCATGGACGGCGGGCTCGCGGCCTGGGAGGCGGCGGGCTTCGACGTCGTCGGCGGCCCCGGCAACATCTCCATGGAGTCCAACGCCGTCGCGGTGGAGGGATCGATGCGGGTGGCGACGCTTGACGACGTCAAGAAGCACACCGGTCCGCTCGTGGACACCCGCCAGCCCAACCGCTACGCCGGGAAACGCGAGCGTTTCGACCTCAAGGCGGGCCACATCCCCGGCGCCGTCAACGTCCCGGTCGAGGAGCTGTTCAACGAGGACCGCACCGTGAAGACCCCGTCGGAGATCCTCGAGCGTTTCGCCGCCGAGGGCATCAACTCCGCGCAGAACATGATCATCTACTCCGGCTCCGGCAACCACTCCGCGCTGGCCATCGCGGCCATGGAATCCGCCGGGCTCAGCGGTGCCGCGCACTACGTCGGTGGCTGGTCGCAGTGGTCGGCGGACAAACACAATCCCGTCGAACGCTCGGAGTAGCACCGCGTCGGCCCAGCGGGGCACGCTCCACGGGTTAAAGTGGCAGGACCATGGCCTACGTACTGATAGCTCTCGCGATCCTCGCCCTCATCGGGGCTGCGGCGCTGTGGCGTCTCGACGCCCAGACCCGCCGCCCCGCTGCTCCGCAGCCGGTCGCGCCCGCCCCCGAGGCGGCCGAAACGACCGTGGAAGGGCCGGAGGAGGACCCGGCCGAGGAGGAGCCCGTCTACGCGGAGGTCGTCGAGGAGCCGGAGCTGCCCGCCGAGCCGGAGGTGCAGGAAGCACCTGCCGAGACGCCGGAGACCCCGGCTATCCCGGAGCCCGAGCCCCGGCCCGAGCCCGTCCGGCCCGCCACCGCCCACCGCAGTTCGGGCCTGCAGCTGCCCGGATCCACCCGCCGCGAACGTAAGGCCTGGGCCGAGGAGCGGGGATTCGAGTTCATCCGCTCCGACGACTACCTGGTGGACGAGTGGGCGCGCGGGGCCGCGGCCGGCGGCGCCGCGGCTAAGGACATCGTCTCCGGCTGGGCGTACCGCCACGAGATGTTGCTCATGGACCTCGGCGGAACCAACGTCATGGCCATGCGCACCGGCGCGGCCAGCGACGTCGTCGCGGACTTCCGCCGCGGCGTGGTGTCCGACTCCGGCACCGCCGAACCCACCGACCTCGTTGAGGTGGAACAGGTGGGTGACTTCACCGCGTTCGGCACCGACGCCGGCGCCGTCCAGCGGCTCATCGACATCCGGGTGCACACCGCGCTGGATCTCATGCCCTCCCCGGTCACGGCGGTGTGGATGGAGTCCGACTGGGTGCTGGCCCAGACCGCGCGGGGTTCCACGGCCGAGGACTGGGAGGGCATGCTGGCCCCGCTCGCGCTGCTGGCCGACGCGGCGCGGGTCCTGCCCCCGCGCTCCCGGTCCGGGCTGTCGTTGCGGGTGGAGGACTTTGTGCCGTCGCGACGCATGCCCGCCGCCCCCACCCGCGAGCTCGTGCCTCCCATCCCCGAGGAGCATGAGGCCCGGGAGGCCGTCGACATCCCCCCGGTGCTGCGCCCCGAGGAGCCGCTGGAACTTCCCACCCGCCACGCCGCGCGCGGGCGCGGGGTGGTCGAACCCCGCAGCATCGGCGGGGATGAGATCGACCCCATCGCCGACGGCGCGCCCATCGCGCACGATGATTCCATCCGGGTGCTGCGCACCACCGAGGCCCGGCCGACGATCTTTGATGACGGCGAAGCCGCCGACGAACGCTAGTGTTCTAGACACCGAAAACCCCCGACCTAGGAGCCTGCCATGAGCGCCCCCGAAGTAGATCCCGCCGGCCTCTCCCGCCTGGCCGAGCTAGTCAAGCAGCTCGCCGTCGTCCACGGCGAGGTCACCCTGTCCTCCGGCAAGACCGCCGACTACTACGTTGACCTGCGCCGCGCGACCCTGCAGCACGAGGCCTCCCGGCTGATCGGCACCCTGCTGCGCGAGCTCACCGCGGACTGGGACTACGTCGCCGTCGGCGGCCTCACCCTCGGTGCGGACCCGGTGGCCACCTCGGTGATGCACGCCGACGGCCGCGCTATCGACGCGTTTGTCGTGCGCAAGGAGGCCAAACGCCACGGCATGCAGCGCCGCATCGAGGGCGCGGACGTCGTGGGCAAGAAGGTGCTCGTCGTGGAGGACACCACCACCACGGGTAACTCGCCCCTGACGGCGGTCGCCGCGCTTCGCGACGCCGGTGCCGACGTCATCGGTGTGGCCACCGTGGTCGACCGCAACACCGGCGCGGCGGACATCATCCGCGCCGAGGGCCTCGAGTACCGCTTCCTCCTGGGCCTTGCCGACCTTGGACTCGAATAACCCCGGGCCCACCGAGTGGGCCGAAGGCCGCCACGGCGTCGGCCCCTGGGCCCTGGAACATCCGGGTGTGCAGGCGCCCGTCGACAAGCGTTATGATCCGGAGCTGCTGGCCGAGGGGGACCGGCGCAACGTTGTCGACGCGTACCGCTACTGGCGGCGCGAGGCGATCGTCGAGGATATCGACACCCGCCGGCACCCGCTGCACATCGCCATCGAGAACTTCGAGAACGACGCCAACATCGGCACGGTCGTGCGCACGGCCAACGCGTTTGCCGTGGACACCGTGCACATTGTCGGGCGCAGGAGGTGGAATCGCCGCGGGGCGATGGTCACCGACCGGTACCAGCGCCTGGCGCACCACGAGGATGTCGCCGCGCTGCTGGCCTGGGCGCAGGAGCGGGGGCTGCAGGTCGTGGCCATCGACAACACACCCGGCTCCGTTCCCCTGGAGACGGCGGAACTGCCTCGCGACTGCCTGCTGCTTTTCGGGCAGGAGGGCCCCGGGGTCAGCGACGCCGCGCAGCAGGCGGCGGTGATGACATGTTCCATCGCGCAGTACGGTTCGACGCGCTCGATCAACGCGGGGGTGGCCGCGGGTATCGCAATGCACGCATGGATGCGGCGGCATGCCGATTTCTCGCGCAGTTGGTGAACAAAAGGGTTATCATGATCCAACTGTTTGTTTGCTGATTTTTTTGAGAAGCGAGAATCCCTACCGTGCACGAGAAATGGGCGCACCGCGCCGACCTGGCTGAAGCCGCCATTAACGATCGCCATGCTTCGCGGGTCTGGGGAAACTTCCGCACCAACCTCGCCGTGGTGAGCTGGCCGCCGGTGATGAAGGAGAAACTCTTCATCAACTGGCACTACTGGTGGCAGGCGCACTACCTCGACTGCCTGGTCGACGCCGCCTCGCGCAACTCCACCAAGAACCGGCGTAAGCGCCTGCGAAAGACCGTCCGGGGCATCAGGGTGCGCAACGGCAAGTTCACCCGCAACCGCTACTACGACGACAAGGCTTGGCTCGCGCTCGCCCTGCACCGGATGGGTGACCTGGAGAAAGTTCCCCTGCCCAAGGGCACGAAGGAGCTGGAGTTCGACATCATCTCCGGCATCGACTCCACCACCGGGGTGCTGCCGTGGCGTCGCGGGGAGACCTTCTTCAACGTCCCGTCCAACGGCCCCGGCGCCATCATGATGGCGCGAACCGGCCGGCTCGACCAGGCGGCCGGGATCGTGGACTGGATCTTCGACAACCTCATCAATGACGACGGCCTCATCATGGACGGCATCCGGATGCGCATGCACGGACCCGAGACCGTGCGCAACATCCACCCCTACAACCAGGGCGTGGCCCTCGGCGCCTGCCTGGAGATCGCGCTGGCGCTCCGCGAGCGTGTCGGCTTCGGTTACAGCGAGACCATCGACGGCATCGCCGACGCCGACAAGGTCGACGAATCGATGCGGTTCATCACCCGCATCCGCGAGCTCGTCCAGGCCATCGCCGTGCACATGGCCACCCCGGGCGGCGTCATCGACTGGGACTCCGGCGACGGTGACGGCGGGCTGTTCAAGGGCATCCTCATGCGCTACCTCGCCGACGTCGCGGTGCGCCTGCCCGCTGATTCCCCGGCCAACCGCGCGGCGAAGAAACTTGCCGCGCGCCTGGTCCTGGCCTCGGCGACGAGTGTGTGGAACCACCGCCTCGAGGTCGACGGGCTGCCCGTCTTCGCCACCAACTGGACCGCGGACGCGCGCCTGCCCCACAACTACGGCCTGGGCACCTCCAGCTTAGCCGAGGCGGTCGGTGTCATCCGGATCGCCGAACGTGACCTCTCCGTCCAGCTGTCTGGCTGGATGCTGCTGGAGGCCGCGGCGCGAGTGAGCGCGGACGCCCACGCGCACGCCTCCCGGGCGTAGACGCGGCGTCCCGGCTCTCCCACTCCCCGCAGTGATACCACCTGCGGAATCCGTCATTCTGTGACGGTTTAGCGTCGACCGCAAAAGTAAACGATGGACGCTCGCCCGGTTTTTCCCAGCCTGAGTTTATCCTAAATATACCTAGGCAGGCCGCATCTCCGGTGGCACGCTCTGTGGTGTCCTCGCCGGGCCGCTGAGTGGGTGCTGTTGCAAAGTTGGGGCAGTAGGAAGAGCGACGTGAAATAATCACAGCCATGGGTATCTTCTCCGGTCGTCATTTCCCCCGTGACATCATTCTGTGGGCAGTGCGGTGGTTCTGCCGCTACGGGGTGAGCTACCGCGATCTGGAGGAAATGATGACTTCAGCGGGGCGTGCCGGTCGATCACACCACGATCTACCGCTGGGTGCAGAAATACGCCCCTGAGCTGGACAAGCAAACACGGTGGTACCGGCAGGTACCTGACTGGCAGGCCAGTTCCTGGCGGGTGGATGAGACCTATATCCGGGTCGGCGGCAGGTGGTGCTACCTCTATCGGGCGATCACCGCCGGTGGCCAGACCCTGGACTTTTACCTCTCTCCGAAGCGGAACGTGGCCGCAGCGAAGCGTTTCCTGGCCAAGGCCCTCAGATCCAATGCGTCAGCCGGGTATCCCAGAGTGATCAACACCGATAAAGCACCCTCCCTAGCCAGGGCAATCGCCGAGTTGAAGTCAGAGGGAATCTGCCCGCCAACAGTGGAACACCGGCAGGTGAAATACCTCAACAACATCCTGGAAGGCGACCATGGTCGGCTGAAGCGGATCCTCGGGCCGAAAGGCGCGTTTAAGAACCGGACATCTGCATATCGGACGTTGAAAGGGATGGAGGCGATGCACTCATTGCGGAAAGGGCAAGGCACGATGTTTGCCTACGGGCAACCGAACCCGGACGCGGTGATCGTCAACCGGGTCTTCGAGACGGCCTGAGAACGCCCACACGCAGCGGCCATCAGGGAATGAGAAACTGAGTCTTCTCTGCTCTCCGCCCAACTTTGCAACAGCACCTCTCGGAAAGCGACCGGCGCGAAAAGGTCAGCGTCTCATGAGCACCCACGCCTTCGGCAGCTACGCCTTCATCGTGGACTACGCCCACCTCACCTTCCTCATCGGCATCGTCGCCAGCGTGTTCTACTTCCGCAGCAGGCAGGTCTCCCTCGGCGGCTCGCTGGCCGTGGGTTACCTGGCCGCCTCGCTGTACAAACCCCTCGACGTGCTGGCCACCCTCGCCGTGGCGCTCATCAGTTTCGTGGTCATCCGCTACTGCATCCTCAAGATCTGGCTGCCCCGACCCCGGCAGATCTTCGCCATCGGACTCATCGTCGGCATCGTCGGCGGAGGTCTCTGGATGCTGGGCACCCACCTGGTCCTGGGCCACGAACGTGCCTCCGATTCCCTGGCCCTGGTGGGCATCATCATCCCGGGCATGATCTGCAACTCCCTGGTCAAGCAGGGCGTGTCCCGCACCCTGACCCCGCTGGTCATCTTCGTCCCGGCGGCAGGTCTCGCGGGCCTGGCCCTGACACTGCTCACCACCACGCTGCTGCCCACCTCGCTCTCCGCGTCGCTGTTCGGTGTCAGTGACCGCCCCGCCACCGTGCTCTTCGCGGGTGCGGCGGTCTCGGTGATCTCGGCGCTGCTGCTGCAGCAGGGCACGGCAGGCTCCTGGCAGCTGCGCACCGGCGGCTACGTCACCATGGGCATGATCGTCGCCAGCGTCACCCACCCCCAGTACCTGGTGGTTCTTGCGCTCACGACGCTGTTGCTCGTGCTGATCTTCACCCCCTACGCCCGGCGGGTACCCCTGTTTGGCAAGGACCGGTTCCTCGTCCTAGCCATGCTGTCGTTCTTCCTGGTCACGGCGATGTAGATTGTCACCGTCTCACTCACCGGCGTGCGCTTCGGCGGCGCGGAGAACATCGTGTTCTGCATCCTGCCGGCGATCATCGCCAACGACATCATCCAGTACGGCCTCAAACGCACTGCCGGGGGAATGACTCTGGCCGCGGCGGCCAGCCTGGCCGTGGTGGGTCCGCTGTCGATGGCGCTGAGCTGACCCCCGGTGGGGCGGGGGGTGGCACCGCGGCGTCGATAGTTCAGGGGCCTGGGAAGAACCTCCGGCACCGCCCCGCCATTGCGGGCATACTGGAACGTGAGGTGCGCCCCTCACGGGGGCGTGCGAGAAGAACCCCCACTAGGAAAGGTTTTCGCTGACATGCCTATCGCAACCCCCGAGGTCTACAACGGAATGCTTGACCGGGCCAAGGAAGACGGCTTCGCCTTCCCGGCCATCAACTGCACGTCCTCCGAAACCATCAACGCTGCCCTGAAGGGCTTCGCGGAGGCGGAATCCGACGGCATCATCCAGTTCTCCACCGGTGGTGCCGAGTTCGGCTCCGGGCTGGCAGTGAAGAACATGGTGGCCGGCGCGTCCGCTCTCGCAGCTTTCGCCCACGAGGCGGCGAAGCACTACGGCATCAACGTTGCGCTGCACACGGACCACTGCCAGAAGGACAAGTTGGACACCTACGTGCGCCCGCTCATCGAGATCTCCCAGGAGCGTGTCAACCGCGGCGAGCTGCCCCTGTTCCAGTCGCACATGTGGGACGGCTCCGCGATTGACCTTGACGAGAACCTCGAGATCGCCCAGGAACTCCTGGAGAAGGCACGCAAGGCGCAGATCATCCTCGAGGTGGAGATCGGCGTCGTCGGCGGCGAGGAGGACGGCGTCACCGGCGAGACCGGCGACAAGATGTACACCTCCCCGGGCGACTTCGAGAAGACCGTCGATGCCCTCGGCCTCGGTGAGAATGGCCGCTACCTGCTGGCCGCGACCTTCGGCAACGTGCACGGCGTGTACAAGCCCGGCAACGTGAAGCTGCGTCCGAGCGTCCTGCGCGTGGGCCAGGATGCGGCCGTGGCCAAGGCTGGCCTCGAGGCCGGTGCCAAGCCCTTCGACCTGGTCTTCCACGGTGGCTCCGGCTCCTCGGTGGAGGAGATCGAGGAGGCGCTGGGTTACGGTGTGGTGAAGATGAACGTCGACACCGACACCCAGTACGCGTTCACCCGTCCAATCGTCACCCACATGTTCGAGAACTACTCGGGCGTGCTGAAGATCGACGGCGAGGTGGGTAACAAGAAGTTCTACGACCCGCGCTCCTACATGAAAAAGGCAGAGCAGGGCATGTCCGACCGCGTGGTCGAGGCCTGCCAGAACCTGCACTCCGTGGGCAAGTCCGTCTCCAAGTAGTTTTACCGGGCTTATCGACGCCCGTTGCTACGCGTTCGCGCCGGAGGGCGACACCAGATTGACGGTGTCGCCCTTCTTCTTTTCCACCAGCCGGTCGACAACCACGACGATCCAGGTGGCGAAGACAAAAGGCCACGTCAGCACCGGCGAGCCGGCCCAACCCAGGACGAGGACAAACGGGACGGTGAACAGGCCCGCTCCGCATGCTGCGGCGAGCCTCCATGCCAGCGGGCGGTCAGCTAAGAACACCGCGCCGGTGCCGGCCGCAGCCAGCAGGGACGAGTAGCTGAGCATGCCGGTGGACACCTGCTCCGGACCCAGAACAGTCAGACCGGCCAGAATGCCGATGACTGCGCCCGCCAGCCCGAGGGAAGCAATGACACGGCTGCCCACGAGCAGGCCCACGAAGATGATCACGCCGGCGATCCAACCGTCTTCCAGATCCACCTCCGCGAAGCTGTTGGTGATGCCCAGGCCCACCGCGGTGAGGGGGTCCGAGCTGATCACCAGGGGAATCCCGCCTGTCGTGGGGAGGAGGGTGAAAATGCCCGTGGCGATGAGGCAGAACGGGGCGGTGAGCGCCGGAAGGTCGAAGTGAGCGAGGGGCCGGCTGCGAAAGAGCGTGGACAGCAGCTGGTGGAGCGGGACACAGGCGAGGGCGCCGAGGACCGTCAGCAGCACCGCCTCCCCGGAAAAGCCCACGTGGGCCATGGCGGCGGCGCCGACGAGGGCACCGTTATAGCCCTGGATTCCCTCGGCGGCGTCGTCGCGAAGCCCCATGAAGTGGGCGGTGACCGTCTGTACGACGGAGCCGAGCAGGAAGAGGAAGGCGGCCTGCGGAGAGGCGTACCCGACTGCGGGCAGGATCAAGAGTCCTGTCCAGGGGCTGGAGATGAAAAAGATCTGCGAGAGGCCGCGGATTCGGGCGGTTAGCAGGTTCATGGCGCACCGTGGGATTCGTGAGGTGAGGGGTGCTGGGGATTAAGCCGCTGATTCTCACCCTCGAACCTGGGATTTAGCGGGCTACTGTGGTGGTCATGCCGAAGCAGAGGATGAAAACCAGGGAGCGGCTCGAGATCATCGAGCATTCCCTCCAGGCACGCTTGAAACGACTGCTCAAACGAATCCTGCCCATTATCCAGATCTCCACCGCCTCCGGAATCGCCTACTGGGCGGCACAGGATTTCCTGGGCCACCAGGCACCGTTCTTTGCGCCGATCACGGTCATCATCGTGGTCGGCCTCTCCAGTGGAGAGCGGGTGAAGCGAGCCTTCGAGATGTCGCTGGGCTGCATCCTCGGCGTGCTCGTGGGCGACCTGCTGTTTCTGGGCCTGGGCACGGAGCCGTGGCACATCGCCGTCATGGTCGCGGTGGCCATGGCGGTGGCGGCGTTGTTCTCCAAATCCCCGCTGGTGTCCAACCAGGTCGCCATCGGCACGGTGCTCGTGGCCACGATCATGCCGCCGGGCGCGGAGGTGACGGGCATCGACCGGACACTGGACGCGCTGGTCGGATCGACGATCGGCCTACTGGTCGTGGCGCTGATCCCCACCTCCGCGCTGTCGACGGTCCGTCAGGAGGTGTCCAACGTCCTCTCGCTGGCGGCGTCGGTGCTCAGCGACGTCTCCGACGGGCTTCGCGACGGCGACGCGGACGTCATCTTCGACGCGCTCACCGACGTCCGGAGTTCGCAGTCCACGATCGACGCTATGCAGTCCGCGGCCCAGTCCGGCAGGGAGTCGAGCCAGATCTCACCGTTGATGTGGTCGTCGAGACGCAGGCTCCGTTCGATTGACCGGATCCTTAAACCAGTGGACAACTGCGTGCGGAACGTGCGGGTGCTGGCGCGGCGGGCACACGTGCTGGTGGCGGACCGGGAGTCGGCGTCAGAGGCGCAGATCGAGATCATCGAGGAACTCAGTGACATCACCCTTGACCTCAGCCTGCTCTATGAGGCCAAGTCGGCGGTCGAGGAGGCGTCGGAAATTCCCGGGCTCGTGCACCGGCTCCGGGTCCTCGGCGCCCGCGCGGACATGTCCGTGGTGAGGAAGGAGGGGGCGGTGCTCTCCGAGTACGCCATCCTTGCGCAGTCCCGGTCGATCATCGGCGAGCTGCTGCAGATCTGCGGCATGTCGGGCGAGTCCGCGGTCGCGGTACTCGCTCCGACGTCGAAGACGCCGGCGGTTCCGCCGGAGGTGTGGGACGAACGTACTCGGGAACGGGAGCGGCAAAAGCCCCCGGCCGAAGCCGGGGGCTGAAGCTTTCCTACGCGAGGGTTCTAACGAACCTTAGCGGCGCAGGTCGTCGCGGTCGACGTTGCCGTCGTTGTCGCGATCGAGGGGGTTGCGGGTGCCGTCAACACGCTCGACGAAGTCGGTGCCTTCGGTCTCGATGCGCTCCTTGGCGACATCCTCGGTGACGGTCTCGGTGTCGCGGACGACCTCCTTCTCCAGGCCGATCTTCTCGACTGGGACGGTCTCCTTGGAGACGACGACGCGCTCCTCGTGGAGGGTCACGGAAGCCTCGTCCTCACCGATGGTGCCACCGGCGTAGTTTGCGCGGTCAGCGTCGGTGATGGGCTGGCGCTCGACGCGAACCTCTTCGCGCTCGACCGGAACCTCGACGGTCTCGGTGTCGTGGACGACGTACTTGTGCAGGCGGACATCGCCAGCGTTGACGCGCTCCTTGTCGACGTTGAGGCGCTCCTCGGAGCGGATGATCTCGTTGTCGTTGTCGAGACCAGCGGTGCGGTCGCGGTCTAGATCGCGGTCGGCGACGACCTCGTCCTCGCGCCGCTCGAACTCAGCGGTGCGGTTGGCCTCGTGGCCAGCGACACCTGCACCGGCTACGCCAGCGCCAGCAACGCCGGCGTCACGGCGCTCGTCGCGGGTGTACTCGGTGACGTTGGAGGTGTTGTCCAGGCCGTAGTGGCGGTAGAGATCGGCCTGATCCTCGTTGGAGAGGTGAGCGTCGGAGTCGACGTTCGGGGCATCTTTGATGCGGTCCTTCGCGAAGGCGAGACGCAGCTCTTCGCCGTTCAGGGAGTGGCCGCGCAGGGGAACCAGGGAGGAGCCCATGCCGAACAGGCCGTGGTTGATCTCGACGAAGTCCGGCTGGCCGGAGGTGTCGTTGATGTAAACCTCGTTGACGTTGCCGAGCTTGTCGCCGTCGACGTCGTATGCGGTGGCGTCGAGGAGTTCACGGATTTCGCGGTTGTTAGCCATTGTTCTGGTGATCCTTTCCTAGCGAGAGTTCGTTCAGTTTCGTTCTAACACTTGAATCTGTAGCCGGGTCGACGCGAAAGCGTCCTCACCGGCTGACACTGCCCAACATAGAGATTGTTTTTCCGGCGTGCACAGACGATTTCGTGCTAGTGGTGCTACCCAGGAAACACTTAAGGAAATTTCCAGCTTGCATAGGTATAGGGCGCGCTCACTGGCGGGCTACCCGGCAAGAAAAGCCGTTCGACCTGCATCTTTAGCGGTTTGACGGGTGCGCGGCTGGGCGCTTAAGCGCCTGGGCCGGTGTGTTCGGGAGCACGTGTGAATCACTTTCCGGCCGGGATTCGATAACAATTCGGCTACATGTGATTTAGAACACATTTTAGGAGTGTCGAACGATCTGCAGGTCGCGGAGATGGCGGTAGAAGGTGACCCGGTCGACCGGTCGCTTCCCAGGTATCCCGTCGACCGTGACGAGCATCTGGTTTCCCCCGCACTGCAGCGCCCGGCCGCTCAGCAGCGACCGGGGATCTGCTCCTCCGGAAGGGGCGGGTGCCGCAGAAACCAGCCACCTGAGCGCGGGAATCTCCATCCACGACTGTGCCTGCGGCAGCCCGATCGACCGCACGATGCTCTCGCCCAGCCGGGCCCGAATGCCGCGGGCAGGCTGCGCCGGAGACAGAGAGGTGGTGAGCCTGATAGCCGCAATCCCGGGTGACGTGGTCGTGGGCACCAGACGCGCTCCGAACTGGCCGAAGAACCGGGCGTCCCCCGGTCGGGACTGCTGCTTCACCAGGATCGTGTCGTCGACGATGATCTCGCCTTCGAAGGCACCACCGTCGGCCGCGGTGACGGAGGCGGAACCGGCCACGACCGTGCCGGTGTCGTTCCGGATCACCGGCACCGGGAGGGGACTTCCCGTCAGTGCCAGCTCGACAGCGGGGGAAAGCTCGGCGGGCAACCCCCAGTTGATGGCGGCGGCAGAACCCGGAGAGGTGGGGACAAACCCCACCTGGACCCACAGGTAATCGCCCCGCATCATCCGGGTGAGCACAGCACCCAGGGCCGCGTCGCTCCCGGCCACGACCACACGCAGGAGCTCAGCGGGCTGCTGCGGAGGAGGCTTGGGCGCGCCGAGATGCTCCACGTCCGGCTGGGCGGCGATCTCCTCCAGCGAGGGAGTCGGATCCACGGGGAGAACCTCGCGGGCAGCCTCATCAAGGAAGCGGAGGTCGGCGCGCGAAGGTATCAACGGCAGCTCGTGGAACTCCACGGGTGGGTTGGAGTGGGCGTCGATACGCTCCCGGAGTTCAGCAGGAAGGGCGTTGCCGCAGTTGAGGAACAGAAGACGCATGTGGGGACATGCTACGCCGCGCAAAACAGCGGCGGGGAGATGCACCAGGCATCCCACCGCCGCCGTCGATGGTGGGCTATTCCGAACTGAGGGAGCTGAGCGAACTCAGGCCGTCGTCGGAGCTGGTCGAACTCAGATCACTCGAGGTGCTGGAGGTGCTGGAACCGTCGGGCGAACAGCTCGCGGCGAGGTAGGACACCACCAGGAGCCCGGCGGCGACGAGGGCGGCCGCGCGGATCTCATCGTTGTACTGCTCGACGAACCGAGCGACCTCCGGGTTGTAGATCCCCGCCTGCTGCTGGAGCTGGGCGTTGACCTGTGCCGCCTGGCGCTCGATCTCGTCGATGATCGGGCTCAGTCCAGAGATGTTCAGCTCGGTGGCCAGGCCGACCGGGATAAGCAGGAGGAGTGGCAGGCCGGCGGCGAGGCACTGGTCGTTGGAGGACAACCCGGGCTCTTCGGTAACCGTCACCGTGATGTAGATGGTCTCGAGAGAGCCGTCCGGGTAGCGGACTCGCACCGGGATCTCGTAGTCGCCCGGATCCATGTTGGCGGTCAGCTTGCCGCTGCCGTCGGTTTCGAGGATCAGGTCGTCGAAGACCCCTGCGCCGCGTCCGTACGTAGTCCCCTCTGGCGCATCCTTAGGAGCGGGCGCGCTGATGGTGCCTCCCTGAACCACGGAGACCGGAGAATAGGCCGGCTGGAAGACTTCCCGCTGCGGGAAGGGCGGGACCGTGACGGTCATGGGGACGATTTCGGTCGTGGTGTCGGGGAAT
The DNA here is from genome assembly GCF_000767055.1 of Corynebacterium doosanense CAU 212 = DSM 45436. Taxonomy (NCBI): domain Bacteria; kingdom Bacillati; phylum Actinomycetota; class Actinomycetes; order Mycobacteriales; family Corynebacteriaceae; genus Corynebacterium; species Corynebacterium doosanense. The sequence continues at coordinate 2,412,564 of NZ_CP006764.1, read as the reverse complement.
GTCACCCGAACCTGGACGGTGTAGTCGCCTGCGAGGACGAGGTGTCCCGGGTTGACCACCGCGCTGCCGTCGGCGGAGTTGATCGATTTCAACCACTTCGGACTGTCACGCTCCACGGCGAAAGTGGTGCCGGCAGGGAAATCTCCTCCACTGCGGTTTGCTGGGGAAGCTACCGGCGTGTCCTCTTCGCGGGGCGCATCCGTATGGCCGTAGGTCGGGAAAAATTTGACGTTGTCCGGCGCATCCTCTGCGCGGACGGTGAAATCGGCGTCGCCGGTGCTGAGCACTGCGTTGTTGAAGATTGCCTGGACGGGCACATCGATATGGGTCCCGGGCAACGCGTTAACCGGTGGCTTGGCCGTGACGTCGCCGATAGCCGGGTTGACAGCGATCACCCACCCAGTTTCCGGGGTATAGCCGTCGGGCAGCCCGTAGGTAGTACCGGCCGGCATCGGATCGAGGTTAGTTTTGCGTACTGCCACCGAAGCTTCGTTGCGATGGGGTGCGCCGGGCGTGAACGAGGGCTTCGGTGCGGAACAGTGGTACGGGAAGCTCGCCGTGGCGGCACTGTAGGAGTTGAATCGGGCGTCGGTGGTGATCTCCGCGGTGCGGACGTCAGCCTGGAACTGAGCGGTCGCCCATGTGTTGGCAGGAATGCTCGCTGCGGCTATCTGGATATATTTCACCCCGTTTATTTCGGGATAACTTATCTGGAAACCACTCGAGGGGGCCTGCGTGTAACCGGGTGCCCACCAGCCGTTCCAGTTCATCATGGACGTCGTGTCCTCGCGGAGTGTCGCCCGATCGTCTGCGCGAATGAGCATGCGGAAGTTGGTGATGGTCTCGGGTGTCGATAGCCGCAGTCTGATGTTCTGGACATGGCCATATGCGGGAACCGAGTTTCGGGTGTCGATCCAGCCGTCAAGCGCGAGGCTCAGGTTGCCGACAGAGCCGGCCTGAACCTCGATCTCTCCGTTGGTGCGATCGGCTGTCTCACCGGTCTTGGTGGGGCGGGTAATCTGGAATCCGGCGTCCGGGGCCAAGTTGCTGAGGTAAATCCCTGAGCGGGCCTCGGTGACTAGGTAGTTCCTCGTCAGGTCGGCGGAGCCCAGTGGGGTGCTTGAGAATGTGTTGGACGTGGTCTGTCCGAGCATCGTCACGGCGCAGGCACCCGACGTCGAAGGCTGGACGTTGAGACCATTGTTCTCGCCGGTGACCGCTTTCCAGATCTGCGTGTCGGCGGGAGCCGGGGCTGGGGCAGGGCTCCCGTTGAAAAGCGCGGCCACGGTGGCGTTGCCCCGTTCGATTTTCTCGGTGTCGCTGAACACGCCACGGGTCTGTGCCTGAGCAGCGGGGGCGAGGGGGTTCTGCGGAACAACCGCGGCGGTGGCGAGGGCGAGTGTTGCTGAGGTCAGCGCGGCCAGCGCGATTCTCAGGCGAGGTCGGATTCTGGGTCTTGCGTTCATTGTAGGCACTTTCGAGAGGGGAGGCTGGCGGATGGATCTGCCGCCGAGGCCGAAGCAGGCTAATCGCGAATAGATATCAGCGCGTTGAAATTACTATTCGGGATCTGATTCGCCCTATCAAAACTGCCCATTAATGGTTAAAAGCTATTTACGCCCTGAGCAGCGAACCGACTGGTAAAAGTTGTCTCCATCCCGGCTCGGGGGCGGCCGGCTGGGGAACGCGGGGGTGGGGAACGGGCGCAACCACCGCCCCCGTGACCATCGGAAATGAACGGGAAACACAGTGCAGGAGCTGGGGAACAGACAGCAAAAACCCGGAACCCGCAGCAAGCGGGTTCGGGGCCGAGGATTGGGTGGCTAGGACTTCACGCTGCCCGAATGATCCTCTTCGTGGGAGATCAGGCAGACGATCTCCTTGTCGCCCTGCTTCCAGGAACCCTCGCTCGGGTGCCAGAAGGAGTAGGAGTAGTCGGAGTGAAGGATGTCCGTGCCCGTGTAGGTCTCGAAGGGGTCGGTGCAGTAGTCGATCCCGATGTCCTCCCAGCCGGCGGAGTCGGAGTCCAGGGGAATCTCGGTCTCGGTCATGTCGGTCACGTGGTAGACCTCCTCGCGGTGTGGTGCACCGCAGTCCACGACCTTGACCTCATCTTCGGCGAGGAGCTGGCCCTCGGTGGCGACAGTCTCTTCTGCGATGCAGTTGCCCACCTCCACGTCGTAGATGGAGATATTGCGGCCCTCTGCGGCGGCGGCGCTGGAAGACGACGAGCTCGAAGCGCTCGACGAAGACGAGCTGGAGGACGCGGTGCTCGATGCGCTCGAGGATGCCGAGGTGGCCGTCTCGGTGGCGGTGACCGTCGTGGAGGACTCGGATTCGTTTCCCCCGCCGAAGGGGAGGCTGGTGCAGGCCGAGAGCGTCGCGGCCGCGGTCAGGGCTGCGGCGGGGGCGAGCAGCGGGCGGGCGGTGAAAGCGAGGGAGCGCTTCATGGGGCTGACTTCTTTCATCTGGACTGCGGGGAATGTGACAGAGAGGAATGAGGTACAGACGTGCGTGCTGGCGTAGCGCACGAAACGTGCCGCATGCGCACGGGCAATTTTAGGATCTTGCGGAGATGCGGGCAGGGTAATCCGGGGAATGCGTATCGAATTGTCACACCCGTACAAGTATCCCCAGGAATCCGGTGACGGCGGGCGGCGGGGGCAGTCGGGGTAGGATGGGGCACCGTCTGGGCTGCGGAAGTGTTCCCGCATGCCCGAAACGAATCTGAACGGAAGAGACCCGAAGAGACTATGGCAGCAATCGTGATCGTCGGCGCCCAGTGGGGCGACGAAGGCAAGGGCAAAGCGACGGACATCCTCGGTGGTCGCGTCGACTTCGTGGTCAAACCCAACGGTGGAAACAACGCCGGCCACACCGTCGTGGTCGGGGGCGAGAAATACGAGCTGAAGCTCCTGCCCGCGGGCATCCTCTCCGAGAATGCCGTGCCCGTGCTGGGCAACGGCGTGGTCATCAACCTGGAGGCGCTGTTCGAGGAGATCGACGGGCTGGAGGCCCGCGGCTCCAACGCCTCCGAGCGGCTGAAGATCTCGGCCAACGCCCACCTCGTGGCCCCGTACCACCAGGTCCTCGACCGGGTGCAGGAGCGGTTCCTGGGCAAGCGTGCGATCGGCACCACCGGCCGCGGCATCGGCCCGGCCTACTCGGACAAGGTCGCCCGGATGGGCATCCGGGTGCAGGACATCTTCGACGAGTCGATCCTGCGGCAGAAGATCGCCAGCGCCCTGGACGTGAAGAACCAGATGCTGGTGAAGATGTACAACCGCAAGGCCATCGACGTGGAGGAGATCGTCGAGTACTTCCTGGGTTACCGCGAGCGCCTCGCGCCCATGGTCGTCGATGCCGAGTCCATGCTCAACCAGGGTCTCGATGACGGCAAACACGTCCTCATGGAGGGCGGCCAGGCCACCATGCTCGACGTCGACCACGGCACCTACCCGTTTGTCACCTCATCCAACCCCACCGCCGGAGGCGCCTGCGTCGGTTCGGGCGTGGGCCCGACGCGGATCACGTCGAGCCTGGGCATCGTTAAGGCGTACACCACGCGCGTCGGCGCGGGCCCGTTCCCCACCGAGCTCTTTGACAAGTGGGGCGAGTACCTCCAAGAAGTGGGCGGCGAGGTCGGTGTGAACACCGGCCGCAAGCGCCGCTGCGGCTGGTACGACTCGGTCATCGCCCGTTACGCCTCCCGGGTCAACGGGTTCACCGACCTGTTCCTCACCAAACTCGACGTGCTCACGGGCATCGGGGAGATCCCCATCTGCGTCGCCTACGACGTCGACGGAACGCGCCACGACGAGATGCCGCCGACCCAGTCGGACTTCCACCACGCCACCCCCATCTTCGAGACCATGCCCGCCTGGGACGAGGACATCACCGGCTGCACCACCTTCGAGGAGCTGCCGGAGAAAGCCCAGGCCTACGTGCTGCGCCTGGAGGAGCTGTCCGGTTGCCGCATCTCCTACATCGGTGTCGGACCGGGCCGCGACCAGACGATCATCCGCCACGACGTACTGGAAAACGCCTGAACCCAATGACCTTCCCCCTCGCGCCGACCGACCGGATCGGCACCCCCATGTCCGGCAACGCCACCACCGTTCTCCTGCTGGGTTCCGGTGAGATCGGCAAGGAACTGACCATCGCGTTCCAGCGCCTCGGCCTGGAGGTCCACGCCGTGGACCGCAAGTCCGACGGGCCGGCGCACCAGGTGGCCCAGTACCAGTACGTCGCCGACGTCTCGGATCCGGAGCAGGTGCGCAGCCTCGTGCGCCGCGTGCGCCCGGACTTCGTCGTCCCCGAGATCGAGGGCACCGCGGTGGAGGTGCTCCGGGAGATCGAGGAGGCCGGCTCCGCGGTCGTCGTCCCCACCGCACGCGCCTGCGAGCTGACCGCCGGCCGCGAGAGCCTGCGGATCACGGCGGCGGAAGAGCTGGGCTTGCCGACGACCGCCTATGAAGTGGTCACCACCCTGGAAGAGTTCGCGGCCGCTTTCGAGGAACTTGGTTTCCCGTGCGTCGCAAAGCCCGCCGAATCTTCCGGGGGACGCCGCCACGTGCGGGTGGACTCCGCGGAGCAGATCGAACGTGCGTGGCGCAGCGTGCGCGAGCCGGGTGCGGAGGACTCGGTCATCGTCGAGCGTTTTGTGGACTTCGACGACGAGATCACCATCCTCGCCGTGCGCTCCGTCGACCCCGCCACCGGCGAGCTGGCCACGTGGTTCTGCGAGCCCATCGGGCACCGCCACGAGGACGGGGTGCTGGCCGAATCCTGGCAGCCGCTGCACCTGAGCGAGGCGGCCCGGGACAACGCCCGCTCGGTGGCCGCGCGCATCTCCAACGCGCTCGGCGGGCGCGGCGTGTATGGGGTGGAGATGTTTGTCGCCGGCGACGACGTCTACTTCTCCTCCGTCTCCTCCCGCCCGCACGACACCGGCACCGTCACCCTGGCCACCCAGCGGTTCTCCCAGTTCGATCTGCACGCGCGGGCCATTCTGGGCCTGCCCATCGACGTCACGCTCACCAGCCCGGGCGCGGCGGCGAACCTGGTGGCGGAGAAGTCCTCGCGCATCGTCTCCTACTCGGGATTCGCCGAGTGCCTCGCCGTGCCGGAGACGGACGTGCGCATCTACGGCAAACCCACCGCGCACGCGGGCCGACAGATGGGCGTGGTCCTGACCACCGCAGAGACCGTCGAGCAGGCGCGCGAGAATGCCCGGGAGGCCGCGTCGCACCTCACCGTGGAGACCCGTTAGTGCAGGTCCCCGAGGAATCCGACACCCCGCCGCTGAGCGTGCAGCGCGTGCGCCGGGTCCTGTCGGCGCGGCAGATCGAGTACCTCACCGCCGAATCCGGCGACACCGGCGTCGAATTCGACGAGGTCACGTGCTGGATCAGCGTCGGTGCGGACGTGCTCACCATCCGAGCCGACTGGCCGGGAACGCTCCCGATCGAACGCCTCGAGGACGTCCGCACGCTGCTGCGTCGCTGGCACGCGGAGCACTACTGGCCCACCGCCTCGTTCGGCGTGCGTGACGACGGCTCCGTCACCGTCTCCGCGCAGTGCGCCTACGACTTCGAATCCGGCGCCGCCGACCGGCAGATCGATTCCGCCGCGGCCATGTCCTGCGCCAAGATCAACGAGCTGTTCAGGGAGGTCAGCGGTCTATGACCGTGCACAACGTCAGTGACGCGCTCATCGCCCGGGCGCTCGACGCCGAGGGATGGGATTACGGCCACACCCCGGACGGGCAGATCACCACTACCTTCGACGCGGCCTCGTTCGTGGTGGCCGTGGAGGGCGCGGAGGAGGAGATCCTCGTGGTCACCGGGCTTATCGACGCCTCCTTCACCGACACCGCAGCCCTGGACGATGTGCTGGACGAGTGGCACCGCAGCAGACCCTGGCCCAAGGCCTGGCGCGACGGCGACCGGGTGGCCACCGAGGTGGCCGGCTATTTCCCCGCCGGGCTTTCGCTGGAGCAGGCGCGCACTCAGCTGCGCTGCGCGGTGGGTTCGACCGCGGCGCTGGCCGGGCGGCTAGTGGGGGAGCTGGGAAGCTAATCCATCTGCAGGACGCGGCGGAGTTCGGCGAAGACCTCGGGGCGTACCTGGTGGGTGATCGTTCGGCCACGGCGCACCTTGGTGAGCAGGCCGGCCTCGGTGAGTTTTTTCAGATGATGGGAGACCGTCGGCTGGCTCAGGTCGGAGGACGCAGCCAGCTCGGTGACGCTGGCGGGCTCGCAACCCGCGGCGGTGAGCTGGGAGAGCAGCTGCAGGCGGGCGGGGTCCGAGAGGACCTTGAACAGCGCCGCGTAGCGGGCTGACTCCTGCTCGTCGAGAGGGCCCGAGCCGAGCGAGCAGCACGTTGCTGCCAGGGGAGAGGGATCGGGGAGGATCGTCATGGGCACCACTTTCGTATTGACAGGCAACAATACCCCACCTAGTTTAGTATCGACGAGCTTCGATACTAAGGAATGGCAAGAACGATGTCCACCACCGCTCCCGCCCGACTTTCCCTCCTGGACAGGCTGCTACCCGCCTGGATCCTGCTGGCCATGGCCGTGGGACTGCTGCTCAGCCGCCTGGCCCCGGGCGTCGGCGACCTGCTGGCCTCCCTGCAGGTGGGCGGTATCTCGCTGCCCATCGCCCTCGGGCTGCTGGTGATGATGTACCCGCCTCTGGCGAAGGTCCGCTACGACCGGGCCGGGGAGATCACGGCGGACCGTCGCCTGATGGCCGTCTCCCTGGTGCTCAACTGGCTCGTCGGCCCCGCGATAATGTTCGCTCTGGCCTGGATCTTTCTTCCGGACCAGCCCGAGCTCCGCACGGGCTTGATCATCGTCGGCCTGGCCCGGTGCATCGCCATGGTGCTCATCTGGTCCGACCTCTCCTGCGGGGACCGGGAGGCCACCGCCATCCTGGTGGCCATCAACTCCATTTTCCAGGTGCTCATGTTCGGCGTGCTCGGGTGGTTCTACCTGCAGATTCTGCCCGGCTGGCTGGGGCTGTCGACCACGGCGGCAGAGTTCTCCTTCGTCTCCATCGTCGTCTCGGTGCTGGTCTTCCTCGGCATCCCGCTGGCAGCCGGGGTGCTGTCCCGGCTCGTGGGGGAGCGTGTCAGGGGACGCCGCTGGTACGAGGACACGTTCCTCCCGGCGATCTCCCCGCTGGCGCTGGTGGGGCTGCTGTTCACCATCGTTCTGCTCTTCACCCTCCAGGGGGAATACGTCGCCGCGGACCCGTGGGCGGTCGCCCGGCTAGCTCTGCCCCTGCTGATCTACTTCGTGGGCATGTTCGCCGTGGCGCTGCTGGCGTCCCGGGCGGTGGGACTGAACTATGCCCGCTCCGCCTCGGTGGCCTTCACCGCCGCCGGCAACAACTTCGAGCTCGCCATCGCGGTGTGCATCGGTACCTTCGGTGCCACGTCCGGCCAGGCCTTGGCCGGCACGATCGGCCCGTTGATCGAGGTTCCCGTCCTCGTCGCCCTGGTGTATGTGCTCCAGTGGCTGGGCCCGAAGATGTTCCCCCACGACTCCACCCTTCCGACCAGGAAAGAGACCACCCCATGACCTCGAAACCCACAGTCCTCTTCGTCTGCATGAGCAACGCCGGAAAATCCCAGATGGCGGCGGCGCTCGCCCAGCACCACGCCGGCGACACCGTGGAGATCCACTCCGCCGGAACCCGGCCGGGCACCCACACCAACGAGCAGTCGGCCAAGGCGGTGGCCGAGCTCGGCGCGGATATGTCCGACGCCCGCCCCAAGGCCGTCGACCCTGAGCTGGCGCGCACCGCCGACCGGGTGATCATTCTGGGCACCGACGCCCAGCTGACCCTTCCCCCGGACGCCCGCGGAACCCTGGAGCGCTGGGAGACCGACGAGCCGTCCACCCGGGGCATCGAGGGCGAGGAGCGGATGCGCCTGATCCGCGACGACATCGACCGCCGCGTGCGCGACCTGCTGGCGCAGCTGGCCTAGGAGCGAGGGGTGGGCACGGGGCGTCGATACGCGTCACCACCACTGACCGGAATGGACGTGTCCAGCCGCGTCCGTATACTCGGGCGGGTCTGAGGCACCGTCGACGGCGCCGCAAATTTTCGCCCGCTAGTGAATGTGGAGGAACAGTGGCTGATTTCGATCCGGAGTCCCCTGACCAGCAGGATCGCCCCGCCCGACCCCGGCGGGAGCGCCCGCGCTCGAGCCTGGGGTTCAGCAGGATCAGCCGCGAGTTGTCCGACCCGCGCGCGGCGGACGCATCCAACCCCTCCTACGTGCAGTGGCTCAAGCGCCAGTCCATGCTCGGCGACGCGGACATCCTCGCGCGCGGCGTGACCGGCAGCTCCCGGATGTGGCGCAACGCCTACGCCGTCCCCGACGCGCGCCGGGCTCTGAACCAGGCCTCCACGTGGTTCACCACCTACCCGTCGGCGATGATCACCCGTGACGGCCAGTCCTTCCTCGAGGCGCTCGCCGACGAAGAACTCTGGGAGGCTTTCTCCACCATCGGCGTGCACGCCATCCACACCGGGCCGACGAAGACGGCCGGCGGCCTCGAGGGTTGGCAGGCGACGCCGAGTGTGGACGGGCACTTCGACCGCATCAGCACCCGCATCGACCCGGCCTTCGGCACCGACGAGGACTTTCAGCGCCTCACCGACGTGGCCGACCAGGCCGGCGGCATCGTCATCGACGACATCGTGCCCGGTCACACGGGTAAGGGTGCGGACTTCCGCCTCGCGGAGATGGCGTACAAGGAGTACCCCGGCATCTTCCACATGGTGGAGATCCCGCAGGAGCACTGGCACCTGCTGCCCGAGGTCACCCCGGGGATGGACACCGCGAACCTCAGCGTCACCGCGGAGAAGGAGCTGGCAGACCTCGGTTTCATCATCGGTTCCCTGCAGCGGGTGATCTTCTACGCGCCGGGCATCAAGGAGACGAACTGGAGCGCCACCCGCGAGGTGCTCGGCGTCGACGGGGTCGTGCGCCGCTGGGTCTACCTGCACTACTTCAAGGAGGGGCAGCCGACCATCAACTGGCTCGATCCGACGTTCGCCGGCATGCGCTTGGTCATCGGCGATGCGCTGCACTCGCTCGGCGATCTGGGGGCGAGCGCGCTGCGTCTGGACGCGAACGGGTTCCTGGGTGTGGAGAAGCGTGTCGGCGCCGAGCACGCCTGGTCCGAGGGCCACCCGCTGTCCGTCGGCGCCAACCAGTTCATCGCCAGCATGATCCGCAAGGTGGGTGGATTCTCCTTCCAGGAGCTCAACCTCACCATCAACGACATCCACGACACCGGCGAGTACGGCGCCGACCTGTCCTACGACTTCATCACCCGCCCCGGCTACCAGCACGCCCTGCTCACCGGGAACACCGAGTTCCTGCGTCTGACGCTGCGCGCCTCGCTCGCGGCCGACGTCCAGCCGGTGCGCCTCATCCACGCGCTGCAGAACCACGACGAACTCACCTACGAGCTCGTGCACTGGGAGACCCGCGCCGACGACGAACGTTTCGAGTTCCGCGGCGAGGAGATCACCGGCCCGCAGCTGGCCATGGCCGTGCGCCGCGACCTCACCGAGAAACTCACCGGCAACGGGATCGACTACAACCGCGTCTTCACCACCAACGGCATCGCCTGCACCAGCTCCACGGTCGCCGCGGCGGCGCTGGGTTACGGCACGCTCGACGACATCGACGAGGCCGGCGCCGCCCAGATCCGCCGCGCCCACCTGCTGCTCGCGGCATACAACTCCTGGCAGCCCGGCGCCTTCGCGCTCTCCGCGTGGGACCTCGTCGGTGCCCTCACGGTTCCCTCGGAGGAGGTGGCGGAGCTTATCGACGGCACCGATACCCGATGGATCGAGCGGGGTGCCATCGACCTCATGGGCGTCGCACCCGAGGCCACCGAGTCCCAGGCCGGGCTTCCCAAGGCGCGTATTCTGCATGGCACGGTCCCCGAGCAGCTGGACGATCCCGAGTCCTTCCTCAACCAGCTCACCGAGATGCTGCGCCTGCGCACCGAGCACAAGCTGCACCTGGGCATCCAGCTGGACGTCCCCGAGGTCTCCCACCCTGGGCTGCTGGTCATGGTGCACCGCCTCGACGAGGGCGAGGACGACGAAGACGCGCCGCTGCAGGTCACCGTGCTCAACTTCGCCACCGAGGCCGTCACCGCAGCGGTGCGCTCGGAGGAGCTGCCCGTGCGCCACGCCGTCATCGACGCGGCCACCGGCGAGGAGATCACCCGGGTCGATGACCTGCAGGGATTCTCCGTCGAACTCGACGGGCTGGGCATGGCGTTCCTGCTCATCGGGCCCAGCGTCGAGGACGAGGATCAGTAGCGGATCATCGGCTGGTGGGGGACGCCGGTGTCGTCGTAACGCTCACCTGTCTCCGTGAACCCGTACCGGGCGTAGTAGCCGGTCAGGCCGAGCTGCGCTGTGAGATAGACGGGCCGGTCCGCACGCGCCTCGGCGAGGGCGAAGCGCAGGAGTTCATCGCCCGCCCCGGTACCCCGCGCGGAGGGAACGAGCACGAAGCGGCCGAACTGGGTGACCTCCTCGCCGGCCACCTGTGCGGGATGCAGGCGCGCGCAACCGAGCAGCGCCCCCGATTCGTCCTGAAGCAGGAGGTGCCGGGTGGAGTCGGCGGCGTCGATGTCCTGGATCTCCTGGTAGGGAGTCGCCTGCTCTAAGACGTAGGCGTCCACGCGCAGCTTGTACAGCTGGTGCACCTCCAGCGGGGTCATCTCCGCCAGAGGGACAGCCTTGAGGGTCCTAGACAATATCCTGCGGGCCCGAGTGCTTGAGCATGTCATCCCACTCGACGATCTTCTTGCGCTCGCGGCCCTCGGCCTCACCTGCGGCGCGCTCGGCGGTGTCGAGACGGTGCCAGCCCGCCCAGGTGGTGATGGGGTGGCCCTTGCCCTCGAAGAAGTCGGCCACGTCCTGGCGGGTGCGCTTGGACGCCTCGCGCAGCTTGCCCTCGGCGTGGTCCGCCAGCAGCATGTTCGTGGTGTCCTTGGCGTCGGACTTGGTGTTGCCGATCAGGCCCACGGGCCCGCGCTTGATCCAGCCGGTGGTGTAGAGACCGGGGACGGCCTCGCCGTTCGGCTCGGTGAGCACGCGGCCGCCGTCGTTGGGCATGACGGACTCGCTGGGGTCGAAGGGCACACCCTCGACGCCCTCGGGGCGGTAGCCCACCGCGCGGTAGACCTGCTGGACGTCCCAGTCGGTGAAGGTGCCGGTGCCGGTGACGCCGCCGTTGCCGTCGAGCTCCGTGCGCTCGGTGCGGATGCCCAAGACCTTGCCGCCCTCGCCCAGGACCTCGGTCGGGGCCTCGAAGAGGTGGATGAACAGCTTGTGCGGGGCATCCTTCGGCTCGCGCATGGCGTAGCCCTCGAGGATCTGGGCGACCTGATCCACGGCCTTCTTCTCGCGGCGCGCGTTCTCGGAGGCCTCGTCGTAGTCGATGTCCTCGGGATCGACGATGACCTCGACGTTTTCGGAATGATCGAGCTCCTTGAGCTCCTGCGGGGTGAACTTCACCTGCGCCGGGCCGCGGCGGCCGAAGACGTGCACCTCCTTGATGCGGGAGTGGCCGAGGTGCTCGTAGACGTTGTCGGGAATCTCGGTGACGTGCAGCTCGTCGGCGGTCTTGGCCAAGACGCGGGCGATGTCGAGGGCGACGTTGCCCACGCCGATGACGGCGACCTTCTCCGCGTCGAGGTTCCAGTCGCGCTTGAAGTCGGGGTTACCGTCGTAGAAACCGACGAACTCGCCCGCGCCGTGCGTGCCCTCCAGGTCCATGCCCGGGATGTCGAGGTCCTTGTCGGCCGTGGCGCCGGTGGAGAAGACGATGGCGTCGTAGAACTCCCGCATCTCCTCGACGGTGATGTCCTTGCCCACCTCGACGTTTCCGATCAGCTCGATCTCCTCTTGCTCGAGGACGCGGTGCAGGCTGGCGATGATGCCCTTGATGCGCGGGTGATCGGGAGCGACGCCGTAGCGGATGAGGCCGAAGGGGGCCGGCATCTTCTCGTAGAGGTCGATCTCCACGTCGACGTCCGACTTCACCAGCAGGTCGGAGGCGTAGATGCCGGCCGGGCCGGCGCCGACCACAGCGATGCGCAGGGGGGAACTCATGAAGGAAACTCACTGCCTTTCATAGGGATTGCCTCGCCAGTCGGGCACAGGAACCGGCCCGGAGCTGGCGGAAGGATTCGCTCGTCTAACCCCCGACAGTGTACTTACCCACCTGCGGCAAACCGGCGCGGTGACTCACATTCATTCACACGAGGGGCCGAAGCTACGACGGGCAAAACTTTCCCGGGTAAGCTGAGACTGTTCGCGGCTAGAGTGTGCCCCTGATCACTCACGAAACGGGGCCGAAATAAAATTAGGCAAATCAGGAAAGGCAACAACCTTCACCATGACCGAGAATCTCTCCGTACTGCTGACAGTGGTCGGCCGAAACTTTGACGGGCTCGATCTTGACGGATTCGCCCGGGGCAACGACCTCGCGCGCGTCGACGTAGCTGAGCTGGGCACCACCATCGGTGACGTCCTTGAGCATTTCGACGACAGCCGCAACAGCCTGCTGGTCGGCACCGGAAACCAGACCTTCGACGCGAAGGTCGCGGCCGCCCTCGGCGTCCCGGTGGTCATCTCCTACGACCGCCCGGGCCCGCACGTCGACCTCGTGGTCTCCCAGGCCGAGGCCTTCGGCACCGTCATCGCCGAGGCCTGCGACTTTGAGCGCACCGCCTGGGCCATCGGCCCCGCGCTGGAGACGGACGCGACGCAGGTCATGTCCCCCAGCGTGTTCCAGCACGAACTGCTCACCAAGGCTCGCGCAGCCGGCGCGCACATCGTGCTGCCCGAGGGCGACGACGACCGCGTGCTCACCGCCGCGAGCGAGCTGCTTGAATCCGACGTCGTGAAGCTGACCATCCTGGGCAACCCGGACGCCGTCGCCGAGCGCGAGGCCGAGCTGGGCCTGGATCTCTCCAAGGCCGAGATCATCGACCACCTCACCTCGCCCCTGGCGAACGAGTTCGCCGCGGATTTCGCCGAGCTGCGCAAGAAGAAGGGCGTGACCATCGATGAGGCGAAGAAGACCATGGAGGACATCTCCTACTTCGCCACGATGATGGTGCACAAGGGCCTCGCCGACGGCATGGTCTCCGGCGCCGCGCACACCACCGCGCACACCATCAAGCCCTCCTTCCAGATCATCAAGACCTTGCCCGAGGCATCCGTCGTCTCCTCGATCTTCCTCATGGTCATGCGCGGGCGGCTCTGGGCGTTCGGCGATTGTGCCGTCAACCCCAACCCCACCGCGGAGCAGCTCGGTGAGATCGCCGTCGTCTCGGCGCAGACCGCCCAGGCGTTCGGCATCGACCCGCGCGTGGCTCTGCTGTCCTACTCCACCGGAGCCTCCGGCACCGGCCCCGACGTCGACCGCTCCGTGGAGGCGCTCGCCGCCGCGCAGAAGATCAACCCCGAGCTCAAGGTCGACGGCCCGCTGCAGTTCGACGCCGCGTGTGACCCCGTCGTCGCCGCCAAGAAGGCCCCGGACTCCCAGGTCGCCGGCCAGGCGAACGTGTTCATCTTCCCGGACCTCGAGGCCGGCAACATCGGCTACAAGACGGCCCAGCGCACCGGTGCGGCCCTCGCGGTCGGCCCGATCCTTCAGGGCCTGAACAAGCCCGTCAACGACCTTTCCCGCGGCGCCACGGTTGCCGACATCGTCAACACCGTAGCCGTCACCGCAATCCAGGCAGGAGGCGCCAAGTAATGGCCTACGTTCTCGTCATCAACTCAGGTTCATCGTCCGTCAAGTTCCAGATCGTCGACCCCAAGGCCGAGGCCACCCGGCCGCCGCTAGTGTCCGGACTCGTCGAGCAGATCGGCAGCCCCTACGGCAGGCTCACCATCAAGTACGAGGGTGACAAGCACTTCAGGGAACAGTGCATCCGCAACCACACCGAGGGCCTCGAGCTCTCGATCTCCGAGCTCAACCGTCTGGGCTGCGGCCCCAGCGAGCTGGACATCTCCTCCGTGGGCCACCGCGTCGTCCACGGCGGCCAGGTGTTCTCAAAGCCGAAGATCATCAACGACGACGTCGTCGAGCAGATCCGCGCGCAGGTGCCGCTCGCGCCCCTGCACAACCCCGCCAACATCGACGGCATCGAGGTCGCCCGGAAGCTGCTCCCGGACGTCCCGCACGTCGCGGTCTTCGACACCGGTTTCTTCCGTCAACTTCCCGCGTCCGCGTCCCAGTACGCCATCAACGCCGAGGTCGCCGAGGAGAACCAGGTGCGCCGCTACGGCTTCCACGGCACCAGCCACGAGTTCATCTCCCAGCAGGTGCCCGAGCTGCTGGGCAAGCCGGCCGCGGACGTCAACCAGATCATCCTCCACCTGGGCAACGGCGCCTCCGCGTCCGCGGTCCGTGGCGGCAACCCCATCGACACCACCATGGGTCTGACCCCGCTCGCGGGCCTGGTCATGGGCACGCGCTGCGGCGACATCGACCCGGGAATCATCTTCCACCTGCACCGTCAGGCGGGGATGAGCATCGATGAGATCGACACGCTGCTGAACAAGAAGTCCGGCATTCTCGGGCTCTCGGGCGTCAGCGACTTCCGCGATCTCCGGGAGAACATCGTGGGCGGCGACCCCAAGGCCGCCCGTGCTCTCGACGTCTACGTCACCCAGCTGCGACGCTTCATCGGCGCCTACATGATCGCCCTTGGGCGCGTGGACGCCATCACGTTCACCGCCGGAGTCGGCGAGAACGACATCGGCGTCCGCGCGGCGGCCCTGGCCGACCTGGAGCACTACGGCGTCAAGATCGATCCCGAGCGTAACTCCGTGCGCGGCGACCGCGCCCGGGAGATCTCGACGGACGACTCGACCATCAAGGTCTTGGTCATTCCGACGAACGAGGAGCTCGCCATCGCGCAGAAGGCTGACGCGCTGGTCTAGCACCTGCGCTGAGGGGGTCTCTCGCGCGAAACCCCGACCACGGTTTCTTGACCACGGTTTCCCGACCGCAATGTGGATGACACCAATCCACCAAGCGGTCGAGAAACCGTGGTCGAAGCTTTTCCCGGGGGCGGGGGCCCAGGGGCCGAATCCTAGAACAGCGTCTGCGGCCGCACCGCGTTGGCGATGTCCACCAGCGCGTAGCGGTGCTGTGCTGAGGGTGCCTGCCGGGCCAGCCGTCGCAACGAGTTGGCGATACCGTTGCGCAGCCCGGTCTGCGTGAAGGGGTAGTCGAAGAGCGTGTTGTGGCTCGCCGCCGACTCGACGCCCGCCTCCTGGAGGAATTCCAGGGCGGCGGACATGACGGCGGTCTTGATCTGGATGAACCGGGGCTCGTTGGTGGGAATCTCCTCCAGCCGCCGGGCCGCGCGCCTGATCCGGGACTCGGTGAGCACGTCGGAAATGAGCATGAGCACCGTGGTGAGTTTGGCCATCCGGTGGTGCCTGGATGCCTGGGGCACCCGGTCGAGTGCCTGCACCGCCATCTCGGTGAGCCCCTCCGCGACCAGCAGTCGGGAGAGGCCGAAGGCGCTGGAGACGGTGGTGGGGTTGGAGGCCCACACCATGCCGTAGAGACGCATGGCGTGGAAACGCAGGAGCTTGGGGTCGTCCGTGACGTGGGACCAGAGGTCGTCGCCGGGGAAATTCTCGAAGATTTCCCTGGCGAGGTCGGCGAGGTTGCCGTCCAGGGCGGGGGTGGCGCGGGCGACCCGCTCGTCGAGAAGCGGGGTGTTCTGCAGCTCCCGGGTCTGGAGGATGAGTTCGTCCACGGCCGCGAGGGCGAGTTTGGGGGCGGGCTCGCCGGGGAGGATGGTGAGCACCTGGTTGAAGTGGGACTGGGCGGCCTGGTAGTCCTCGAGAAACATGCTGGTCACGCCGGAATACCACTGGTAGCGCCAGTCGGTGCCGAGGCGTTCGGAGAGGGACTGCAGCCAGGCGCGGGCCTGGGAGGTGAGCCCCAGATCGAGCATGGCGCGGACGACGCCGAAGGGGATTTCCGCGGACTCCTCGTACTCCGGGGTCTGCATCGCCTGGCGCAGGGTCTCCAGGGCTTCCTGAGGCTCCGCGTAGGAGGAGCCGGAGAGCATGGCCGCGCCGACGTCGGAGCGGTCGATCAGCGGGGTGGGGATGGCGGAGACGACCTCGTCCGAGGTCATGCGGATGGTCCGGTCGATGCCGTCGATGAGCTGGTCGGTGCGGAAGACGACGTGTTTGGTGCCGAACGTCGAGCGCTGCGGGGAGAAGAGCGAATGCTGCTGGGGGTGGTAGCGGCCGTCGCGAAGCGCGATGACCTCCCTCAGCACGCCGTAGAGCTGGGTCTCCAGTTCCGCCAGCGAGGAGAAGCGCTGCTCGGGATCCGGGTGCGTCGCCCGCAGGAGCAGGCGGTAGTAGGAGAGGAAACGGCGCAGCGTCGGGTCGGTGGTGGGCGAGGGCAGGCCGGGGAGGTAGATGCCGTCCTCGCGGGGCATGTCCAGGGTCAGCGTCGCCAGGGTGCGCCCGACTGTGTAGATGTCCGTGGCCACCGACGGCCCGTGCGTGGACACGTCGGGGGCCTGGAATCCCTTGGTGCCGTAGATGTAGCCGTAGGCCCCGATGCCGGAGACGGCGCCGAGGTCGATGAGTTTGACCTGGTCCTCGGTGACGATGATGTTGTCCGGTTTGAGGTCGTTGTAGACCACCCCGCGCGAGTGCAAGTAGTCCAGGGCCGGGAGAATCTCCAGAATGTAGCCGATGGCCACGTCGATGGGCAGCAGGTGATTGTCCTGGGCGTTGCGGCGCGCGCGCAGCGACGGCCCGCCGACGAACTCCATGACAATGAAGCCGCCGGCCACGCGCTCGTCGTCGATGAAGTTGAAGATCTTCACGATCTGCGGGTGCGTGATCCCCGCGAGAAACTCCCGCTCCGCCCGCGCCGCCGCCATCTCCTCGTCCGTCTTCTCCGCCTGCATGCCCTTGAGCACCACCAGCCGGTCCGCGACGAAGTGGTCGTGCGCGAGGTAGATCCAGCCCATGCCGCCGTGGCCGATGACGCCGAGGATCTCGTACTGCTCGGCGACGATGTCCCCGGGGTTGAGCTGCGGCATGGCGATGCCCGGCTTCTTCGCCTCGGAGTGTGGGTCCATGAGCGCGTCCTCCGCGCGCGCCGGGGCGATGAAGGGCAGCTCGACCATGCCGTCGGCCACCGGCCGGGAGCTGCGCTCGGCGCCGTGGCGGGAACGGAAGGTCGACAGCGCCTCCCGGCGGGCACGCTCTGCGGTGTCTTCGCGT
Source organism: Corynebacterium doosanense CAU 212 = DSM 45436 (assembly GCF_000767055.1). Classification (NCBI taxonomy): domain Bacteria; kingdom Bacillati; phylum Actinomycetota; class Actinomycetes; order Mycobacteriales; family Corynebacteriaceae; genus Corynebacterium; species Corynebacterium doosanense. Next base: position 2,395,225 of record NZ_CP006764.1, on the reverse strand, counting down.
CTCGACGCCCCGTCCCGGCCAGTGCGGTGATCGCGCAGCGCCCCGAGGTCCTTGATCAGCCCGGCGATGTCGCCGACCCCGGCGAGCTCCTCGTCGTCCTCGTCCTCGTCGTCGTCCGCGAAGGGGTCGAAGGCCACGGCCGAGGTGCCCGGGTTATCCGGCGCGTCCCGCCGGAGGCTGCCGGTGGTGTGGTCGGCCTGCTCGGCGTGGGGTTCGTACTTGACGGCCTCGGCGACGACATTCTCCCCGTCGTCGAAGTCCTCGTCGTCCGCGAAGGGGTCGAACAGCGCCGCCTCCGTGCCGACGAACTCCTCGCCGTAGTCCTCTCCGGTCTTTCCCGTGCTGGCGCTCATGGGGCCTCCTCCTCGACGTAGACGGGTGCGGGCATCTCGTCCCGGAGGGGCGAATCGGTGAACCAGTCGTCGTAAAGCCTGTCCCACGTGCCATCGCTGCGGATGCGCTCCAGGGTCCAGTTGACCTGGCGCACCAGCCCGGAGGCGTCGTCGCTGGGGGTGCTGCGGCGGATGCCCAGGCCGTAGCTCTCCTCGCCGGTCACGGCGTCGGGGATGACGGTGAAGGGGTCCTGGTCCGCGATGCCGAGCAGGATCGCGTCGTCGGCGATGATGGCGTCAGCCTGGCGCTGCTGCACCGCCATGAGGCAGTCGGACCAGGTGGCCACCTTGAGGATGTCCGAGGCCGGGGCGACCCTGCGCACGGTCTCCAGCGGGGTCGACGCGCCGACCGCGCACACCCGCCGGCCGGGCAGATCCTCGAAGGAGGAGATCCCGGAGTCGCGCTGCACCAGCAGGCGGGTCGAGGACGAGAGGTAGGGGGCGGAGAACTGGATCTCCTGCTGTCGCCCGGTGGTGATGGACAGGGTCTGCGCGACCAGGTCCACCTCCCGGCGCTCGAGGGCGGCGGTGCGGTCGGTGGATGGGATGAAGCGGAACTCCACCGCGTCCGGGTTGCCGAAGATGTCCGCGGCGATCTCCCGGGAGAGCGCCACCTCGAAGCCGCTGAGCTCCCCGGAGACGGGGTCGCGGAAGGAGAGGCCGTTGATGGACTGGTCGATGCCGACGATGAGGCGGCCGCGCTGACGGATGGTCGGGATCGCCTCGTTGAGGTTCTGCGGGCGCGGGCGCAGGGTACCGGCGGGCACTTCGTCTCCCGACGTCTGCGCGGCGGTGGCTCCCGCGGGCTCGATCTCGGAGTTGTCGGGGAGCGGGAAACCCAGGTCCTCGGGCCGGTCCGCGTCGATGCCCGCGGCCTGCGCGCCGGGGTTGAGGTTCGGGGTGGGTTGGGGAGCGGGGACGCAGGAGGCCAGGGTGACGGCGCTGGTAGCGGCAGCTGCGGCTGTTGCGCTGAGCAGGGCGAAACGTCGGATGCGGGTCACAGGTACTCCTGCAGTCGGGCGCGGATGCCGAGCCACAGGCTGACCACGGCCAGGAAGGCCAGCAGCAGCACTGCGGTGGCGACGAGCGTGGTGGCCGCGAGACCGTCGGCGATGTAGGCACGCATGGACGTGCGGGCACCGTCGATGAGCTCGCTCAACGCGTTGTCCAGGCGACCGGCCGCGCTCGCCGTGGTGGGCTCCGCGCCGGGGGCCAGCGACGTGGTGGTGGAGAGGTAGGCGGCGGTGTCGTAGTCGCCCGCGCTCAGCGCCGCGAGGTAACGGTCGTAGGCACCGCTCCAGTCATCCAGCGCGGCGCGCACATCCGCGGCCTGGCGGTCCGCCGAGGTGGCCGGGGAGGAGAAGCCGTCGAGATTGACGCCCTCCGCCCGGGCGGCCTCGACGTCGTCGATGGCCGAGGTGACCGCGTGGGACATGCTGTCGAAGGCCGCGGTGGGTTCGGCGTCCGTCTCCCGGCGCAGCAGGGCGAGGGTCTCCGTCGTCTGGGCCTCCTGGGCGAGGATCCGCGCGTTGGTGAGCGAGTCCCACGGGCCCGAGGCCTCCTGGAAGCCGCGCCCGCCGGTCTGCCAGGTGGCCAGGTTGGACACGCCGACCCAGAGGATCGCCAGGACCATCATCGCCGTGGCCGCGAGGAACCCCCGGTTGAACCGGCGCCGGGTGCGTCGCCACAGCCACCACTGCGCCGCAACGAGGAACAGCACAGCCGCCAGCAGGCCGGAGAGGGGGACCCACTGCGGGGTGGTCAGCCGGGTCTGCTGTTCGGCGACGTTGTCGCCGGTGAGCTGGAAGAGTTTGGAGGCGGCGGGCAGGATGTCGCCGCGCATGAGGCCGGAGGCGTTGGTCATATACGTCACGCCCACGGGGTTGCCCATGCGGCTGTTGGTCCGGGCCGTCTCCACCATGGCGGTGTAGACGGGCAGCTCCCGTTGGATGGTGGTGACCAGCTCCGCGACCTCCGGGTCCTTCGGGTCGATGCCCGAGGCGGACTGCGTGGCGGCCACCGACGCCTGGTCGATGGCGGCGTAGTAGCGGTCCAGGGTGGTCTGCGAATCCACGCCTGGGCGGACGAACCCGCTGGTGGCAACCGTGTCCGCCAACGAGAGGTTGGTGTAGAGGTCGTGTGCCGAATAACTCAGCGGCTCCGTCTCGGTGAGCAGGACGTCGAGGCCGTCCTGGCGCTCGGTGGCCGAGGCCGACATGGAGTAGCCGGCCGCGAAGATGGCCACGGAGAGGAAGATGGTGACGGCGAACATCTTGCCCGGCGTGGTGACCAGGAAGCTGTAGGTCCTGCGCACGCTGGCGACCGGGGAGGAGAAGGCCTCGGAGACCGTGCTGCGCCACCGGGCGCGTTTCACGCCGATGTTGGTGCGCACATCGGCCCCGGCGCGGTCGAGCCATGCGTCCTCGCTCGGCCCCTCGGGGATCAACGGGTCAGGTGCTGTCACAGCATCCCGCTCACCGTCAAGGGTCATTGGGACAGGATAACGCGGCCGGGCCCGTGTGTGCCAGGCCACGCGCCGGTGGGGCCACGCTCGCCGGGGCGGAACTAGGGTGGGTCGCATGATCGGTGACGGCAATGGATGGTCCGCAGCTCCGCGCGGTGCGAAGGTGTGGGGGAGATTCGGGGCGGCGGGCCTGTTCCTCGTGGCGCAGCGCCCCACCGGCGGTGACGAGCCCGAGGTGCTGCTGCAGCACCGCGCGCCGTGGACGGCCAGCGGCGGGACGTGGGCCCTGCCGGGTGGCGCCCGAGACTCGCATGAGACGCCTGTCGACGCCGCCCTGCGCGAGGCAGTGGAGGAAACCGCCGTCGACCCCGCGGCGGTGGAGGTGCTGGACACGCAGGTCACGGCCGGGCCCTTCGCGGCCGACCCGGAACGCCCGGAGCTCTGCGGCGACTGGAGTTACACCTGCGTCCTCGCCCTGACTGTCGGCGGCGACCGGCTACTGGTGACCCACAACGACGAGGCGCTCGAGCTCGCGTGGGTCCCGCTGAGCCAGCTGGAGACCCGCAATCTACTGCCCGCCTTCGCCGCCGCGGTGCCTGTCCTGCGGGAGCGCGTGCTGGGTCTCCTCCGGTAGGAGTCCGAGGTGTATGGCATTGTTGGTGCCATGATTGAAGCAGTTGGCCTGACCAAACAGTACAGAGGCGTGCGCGCAGTCGACGACCTGTCGTTCACGGTCAAGCCCGGCGTGGTCACGGGATTCCTCGGCCCCAACGGCGCGGGTAAGTCCACGACGATGCGCATGCTCGTCGGTCTGGACAACCCCACCGCGGGCAGGGCGGCGATCAACGGCGTCAACTACCGCGACATCCGGTGCCCGATCACGGAGGTGGGCGCGCTGCTCGATGCCAAGGCCGTGCATCCCAACCGCTCCGCCGCCGCGCACCTGAAGTGGATCGCCCAGGCGAACGGCATCCCCGTCAGCCGCGTCGACGAGGTGCTCGGACTGGTTGGCCTCAGCGACGTCGCCGGCAAGAAGGCCGGCGGCTTCTCGCTGGGCATGGGGCAGCGCCTCGGCCTGGCGGGGGCACTGCTCGGTGATCCCGGCGTGCTGCTTCTCGACGAGCCCGTCAACGGACTCGACCCCGAGGGCATCCGCTGGGTCCGCGGACTCATGCAGACGCTCGCCCGGGAGGGCCGCACGGTGCTCGTCTCCTCCCACCTCTTGTCCGAGATGGCGCAGACCGCGGAGAACCTCGTGGTCATCGGCCAGGGCAAACTCATCGCGGACACGACGGTGCAGGACTTCATCCGCGAGCACTCCACCCGCACGGTGGTGGTGCGCGCCGAGCACCTCGCGGAGTTCGGCGCCGCCCTGACCGAGGAGGGCATCGGTTTCACCGAGGGCCGGGACTCCGAGGGCCGGCCGAGCCTGCTGGTGCAGGACCGTTCCTCCGACGAGATTGGCGCGCTGGCGTACTCGACCGGCGTGATGCTCTCCGAGCTGTCGGAGAAGGCCGCGTCCCTGGAGGAGGCGTTCTTCCAGATGACCGAGGGGTCCGTGCAGTACCACGGCAACTCGGCCGCACCCGCGCCGGCGCCTGCGCCGAAGGCAGCCCTCCCGGACGAGAAGTAAGGAAACCCCCGCACGATGTTCTTCAACACCCTCAAGTCCGAGTGGACCAAACTCCGCTCCACCGCGTCGTTCTGGTGGACCACTAGCCTGGTCTTTGTTATCAGCGTCGGCGTCGCGGCGATCATCACCTCGGCCGGCAACACGGTTGATACGGCAGGCACCGAAGGCGCGGTGTCCATGGGCGCGAGCCCATTCGTGCTCACCATGCCGTTCACCACCGTCGGCCTGCCCATCCTGCTCATCCAGGCGATCATGGTGGTCACCACCGAGTACCGCTTCGGGCTGGTCCCGCAGAACTTCCTGGCCACGCCGACCCGATGGCCGGTGCTGCTGGCCAAGTTCGTGCTCTACGCCGTGATCGCCGCGGTCATCTCCTTCCTCGTGGTGGTGCTGTCCTACCTGGTCAGCCAGCTCCTGCAGTCGGGCGACACCGCGAATCTGACCTCCCCGTTCGAGGATGAGACGGGCAAGCGCCTGCTCTGGGCCATTCCGCTGGCCACGGTGGTGGCGGTGCTCTTCGTCCAGGGTCTGGGCATGCTCGTGAGGCAGACGGCGGGAGCGGTGGCCATCACCATCATCTGGCTGCTCGGCTTCGACCAGTTCCTGCGCCTGATCCCGAAGGCGGGCGACGACATCGCCAAGACCATGCCGTTCCAGAACATGAACAACTTCCTCCGGGACCTGCCGTTCGAGGGGACCGAATGGTCCTCCTGGTCCTCGCTCGGGGTCTTCGCCCTCTGGGCCGTCGTGGCCTGGGTCGCGGGCCTGGTGCTCACGCTTAAACGCGATGCGTGATGACCTCGCCTGAGCCGGACAGTTACCGGTTTTCGCCCCTGCTGCTGACGTCGATAGCCTTGTTGTCGGCGTCGGCGCCGTTCTCGATCGACATGTATCTGCCGGCGATGCCGCAGATCGCGGAGTCCCTGGGCACCACCGCGCCGATGGTCCAGCTCACGCTCTCGGGATTTGTCATGGGCCTGGCGGTGGGCCAGCTCATCATCGGCCCCGTCTCGGACGGCCTGGGGCGTAAGAAACTCATGGTCGGCGGCGCGGTCGTCGCCCTGCTGGCGGCTGTGCTGGCCGCAACCGCCTCGGGCATCGGCGTTCTCATCGCCGCCCGGGTGATCCAGGGCCTGGGCAGCGGCGCGTGCATGGTCGTCTCCCGCGCGGTCATCCCGGATCTCGCGGGCGGGCGCACCGCGGCGAAGGCGTTTGCGGTGATGATGTCCATCCAGACGCTCGCCCCGGTGATCGCCCCGCTGGTGGGCGGCCTGCTCGTCGCCCCGCTCGGCTGGCGCGGGCTGTTCTGGGTGCTCGCGGGCCTCGCGGGTGTCCAGCTCCTCGCCGCCGCGCTGGTCATCCCGGAGTCGCGGCCGGTGGAGAAACGTTCACGGGTGACGGCGCGCTACGTCTTCGGCAACTACGCCCACGTGCTGCGCAACGCCGGCTACCGCGGCTACCTGCTCACCGTCGTCTTCGTCTTCATGACCCTCTTCTGCTACCTCTCCGCCTCGCCGTTTCTCATCCAGGACGAGATGGGTTACTCCCCGCGGGTCTTCGCCCTGGTCTTCGGCCTCAACGCCGTGGGTCTGCTGGTGGGCAACCTGGTCAACGCCCGGCTGATCGACATGGTCGATCCCCGGCGGATCATGCGGGGCGCGTGTCTGGTCTACGTCGCGTCCGCGCTCACCCTGCTGGCGGTCATGCTCTCCGGCACGCCGGCGCACTGGCCGGTCTTTGCGCTGCTGTTTGTCAGCGTGTCCACCCAGGGCCTCATCCAGACCAACGCCCTCTCGCTGGGTCAGCTGCAGGTCCGCTCCCACGCCGGGTCCGCCGCGGCGCTCATGGGATTCTTCCAGTTCACCGCGGCCGGAGCGGTCGGCCCACTCATGGGTCTCGGCGACAGCGCCGGGCTGGCGATGGCACTGGGGATGGCGTGTTTCTCCGTCGTCGCGGCGGGTGCCGCGTGGCGCGCGACGGGCCGGCAGGCGAGCGTCGATTAGCGTTACTGGAGAGCGGACGTGAGCTTGGCGACGTTGTCCACGTAGCGCCTGGCCCAGCCGCGCCGGTTCCAGCGTGCCAGGGTCAGCACGCGGGAGACGGCCTGGTAGTTCTCGGCCAGGTGACGCAGCTGATCGATGAGATCCCCCTCGGCGACGAGCACCGTCGACTCGTAGTTGAGGCCGAAGGAGCGCATGTCCAGGTTCGAGGAGCCTAACGCGCCCACGGGGGCCAGGCCCTCGTCGTCGGGGTCGGCGAGGACGAACTTGGAGTGTAGGACAAAGGGCTCGGGGAACTGGTAGATGTGGATCCCGGCCTCGAGAAGGCTCTGGTAGTACGACGACTGCGCGTGGTGGACAAAGAACTGGTCGCCCTTCTCGGAGACGAGCAGCTCCACCCGCACGCCCCGGTACGCGGCGGTGGTCACGGCCTCGAGGATGGATTCGTCGGGCACGAAGTACGGCGAGCAGATGATCAGCCGGTGTTTGGCGTGGTGGATGAGCGAGGTGAACACCCGCAGGTTGGGCGAGGTGGTGTAGCCGGGGCCCGAGGGGACGAGCTGCACCACGTTGGCGTCGCCCGGCTGGCCGCCGATGTCATGCGGCGGGCGGATGTCCAGGGCCTCGCCCGACTCGGTGTACCAGTCCACGGCGAACATCGACTCGAAGGATGCGACAATGGGCCCGGTGAACTCCACGAGGTAGTCCACCCACTGGCGCCCGATCCGGCGGTTGGCACGCATGAGGTAGCTGCGGTCGATCATGTTGATGGAGCCGATGAAGCCGACGTCGCCGTCGATGACCACGATCTTGCGGTGATTGCGCAGGTCCGGGCGGCGGAAGCGGCCACGCCACGGAGCCAGCGGGAGCATCGGTTGCCAGTCGATCCCGATCTCGGTGAGCCGTTTGCCCAGCTTGCGGTAGCCGGGGTACTTCAGCGACCCGATCTGGTCGAAGAGGTAACGCACCTGGACACCCCGGTCCACGGCACGTTCCAGCGCGCGGAAGAACACGTCGGTGGTCTCGTCCCACGCGGTGATATAGATCTCCACATGGATGTATTCCTCGGCCTCGTCGATGGCGTCGGCCAGGCGCTGCATCGCCTGGTTGTAGTCCGCCCACAGGCCCCGGTTGTGCCCGAGCACAGCCGGAAAGCCGGTGAGCGCGCGCGAGAGGTGGAGGATCGAGCTGAGCTCGGGGCCGAAGTCGACGTTCTCCGGCTCGTCGGGCGTGCCGTTGTGCACGTCCTCGATCATCGCGTTCGCCTCCTGCTGGATGCGGTGGCGGCGACGGTTGATGTACGGCGAACCCATGAGCAGGAACAGGGGCAGGCCCACCACGGGCAGCAGGAGGATGAGCAGCAGCCAGGCATTGCTTGACGACGGCCGCCTGCCCTCCGGCACGATTCCCACCGCGGCGATCTTGATGGCGTAGTCGAGCACCAGGATGACAACCTGCCAGGTGTTCTGGTCGAGGTTGATGTTCACCCGGTCGAACTTACCTCACGTTGTCGTAGTCCTTGCCGGTGTCCGTGTATTCCACGACCACCGGCGCGTGGTCGGAGGCTCCCTTTCCGGAGCGCTCCTCGGTGTCCACGAACGCGTCTTTCGCCTGGCCAGCCAGCTTCTGCGAGGCCAGCTGGAAATCGATGCGCATGCCCTCGCCCTTCTGGAACCTCATGGACTTGTAGTCCCAGTAGGTGTAGTGCTCGTGGGTCAGATCGCGGGTGACCTCGCGCAGCCCGGCGTCCTCGAGCATGGCCATGGCCGCGCGCTCCGGCTCGGTGATGTGGGTCTTGCCCTCGAACAGGGAAATGTCCCACACGTCCTCGTCGCGGGGGGCGACGTTGAAGTCACCCATGAGCACGAGTTTCTCGTGCTGCTGGAGTTCCTGTTCGGTGTGGCGGGCGAGGGCGTAGAAGAAGGCGAGTTTGTAGTCGTAGTGCGGGTCGCCGATCTCCCGGCCGTTGGGCACGTAGAGCGACCACACCCGTACGCCGCCGCAGGTCGCGCCCACGGCCCGGGCCTCCGCGTCCTGGGGTTTGGCGGGGTCCTTGTGGAATCCGGGCTGGCCGGGGAAGTGGTCGGCGACGTCCTCTAGCCCGACGCGGGAGATGATGGCCACGCCGTTCCACTGACTGTAACCGACGTGCGCGACCTGGTAGCCGGCCTCCTCGAAGACGAGGTAGGGGAACTTGTCGTCCCTGACCTTGGTCTCCTGGACGGCGAGCACGTCGATGTCGTGGCGCTTGAGAAAGTCGATCATGCGGTCGGCGCGGCTGCGCACCGAGTTGACGTTCCACGTGGCGATTCGCATGGGGGACAGCGTACCGGGGGCGGCGGGGCTTGGTCCGGGTCGGTTGGTCGGAAGGACGCGGTCGGATTCGGCAGTGAATCCGACCGACGCGCGGCTGCGCTGGTCTGCAGCAGACCGCGTCCATCCGACCGGCAGGAGCGGCCCCGGTACGATCGCACGAATGGTGTCGATTGAACTGAGGCGTGCGCGGGCGGGCGTCGCCACGCTCTTTTTCACCAACGGCGCCGTCTTTGCCAACTTGGCCCCGCGTTACCCCGAGGTCAAGGCCGACCTGGCCATGGGCGACGCGGTGTACGGGCTGTCCGTGGCGGCGTTCCCGGCCGGCGCGCTGGCTGCGGGCCTGCTGGCGGCGATGCTGGTCAGGCGCTTCAACTCGCGAGTCGTCGCCGTGGTGGGCACGGCGTTCGCCGCGTTCGCCCTGCTCGCCGCGGGCATCGCGCCGACCGCGGTGGCCTTCGCGCTCGCCCTGTTCGCCGCCGGCGCCGCAGACGCGCTGACGGACGTCGGCCAGAACGCCCACGGCCTGCGCGTGGAACGCCGGTACGGCCGCTCCATCATCAACTCCTTCCACGCCGTCTGGTCACTCGGCGCCGTCGTCGGCGGGCTCATGGCAGCCGCGGCCATCGCCCTGGATGCCTCCCGCGCGGTGCACATGAGCGTATCGACGCTCCTTGTCCTCATCCTCGCCTTCGGCGCCTACCGGTACTGCCTCCCCGGCCCGGACACCGCACCGGTCGAGGCCGCGAGCGCGCCCGTGACCACCAACCACGTGAACGCCCGGGTCGTGCTGCTCATCGGCGCGTTGTCGCTGGTGGGCATCGGCGCGGCGATGATCGAGGACGTGGCCAACTCCTGGGCCGCGCTCTACCTGCGCACCGAGGCGGATGCGTCGGCCACGGTGGCCGCCTTCGGGTTCATCGCGCTCATCGGCGGGCAGTTCATCGGGCGGCTGCTAGGCGACGGGCTCATCGACCGCCTGGGCCAGGGGGCCGTCGCCCGGATCGGTGGCGCACTCATCATCGCGGGCTTCGGCGTCGCGCTGTCTGTGCCGGTGACCTGGGTGATGTTGGCAGGCTTCGTGGCCACGGGGTTCGGCATGGCCACGCTCATTCCCGGGGTCATGGCCACGGCGGACAAGATTGAGGGGCTGCGGCCGTCGACAGGCCTGACCGTGGTGTCCTGGCTGATGCGCATCGGCGGGCTGGTGGCGTCGCCGCTCATCGGGTTGCTGTCCGAGGTCGAGGGGCTGCGGGCCGCGCTCTTTGTCGTGCCGGTGGTCGGGGTGGTGGTGCTGCTGTTCTCGGGCGCGATGAAGGGGAAGGCGTAGGTCAGTAGGCTACGGCCGCCGGCGGGGGTCTTCGCGGTCTAATCGACGCAGGGAATTTCTCTGCATTATTAATTCTGGATAACCGGGGTCGATTGATCCGATGAGTGCAAGTGATTCGTTGAGGCGCTTCTTTGTTTGCACCCGGAGGAGATTGTCGTGATGGCTGATCCGGTTTCGAAGCTTCCGAAAAGTCTCCAGCGTTCGTCCCACTCGCATCTGCCCTCGCTGATCCGAATACTTCGCGAAGGGGAAAGCGTATTTCAGGCAGTCATCCCACAGGGCTTTCTGCTGCTCGTTAGGGGAGCTCTCACCCGGATTGAGGAAGAGCCGCGACCAGGACCCCAGGGGAAGGTGAACGAGAACGTCCTCGTGAGAAGGAGAAACCCCATACCTCGGATGACGCGGGCTTCGCCTTTCGACCTCTTTGGAAGCTTAAATTCGGGCAGACGCCAAGCCACTAGCGAGTATGTGGTGAAGTGGGACTGCGGTGTTGTGTTCGCCCGTCCATTCCTCGCTTAGCCTGGATCCGTAGTGCGTCTGCTGGCTGTTCCAGTGCCGGAGTTGACGGTCGATCGAATTTCGAACGGCAACTTCTACGTAAGAAATATGCGAGTGCCACGAGCCGGCGAGTTCAACACCCCAGCGATAGAGCTCCATCGCCAGTTCGTGATCGTTATCGGTCTCCGCTAGATAGGGTGCAAACCTCGACGCGGAGAGAACATCCTCTGGGGAGGGCTTGTCGGCCATGGGCAAAGCGTATATGGTTCAGGTATCGAGCACCGTGTAGATCGGTGCGGATACCTCGGTCAGCCCCCGCACTCTGAGTGCGGGGGCTGACTTGTTTTCCGTGTGAGACTAGCCCCCCTCAACAATGCTGCGCAGGGCGTCGAGATGGGCTTCCCACGCCTTCACTCCGGCGGAGGTGGCGGAGTAGGCGGTGACGGGGGTCTTGCCGATGAAGGACTTGTGGATCTTCACGTAGCCCGCATCCGCCAGCGCGCTGGCGTGTTTGGAGAGCTGTGAGTCGGAGGTGTCCAGGAAGGCGCGTGCCTCCTTGAACGGCATCCTCTCCACCTTGACCAGCAGCGCCATGAGCGAGAAGCGCAGGGGGTTGGCGAAGTCCGGGTTGAGCTCCGCGCGTGGGTGGGTGCTCACGGCTGGTTCACCGCCCGAACCTCGAGGAGGATGCCCACCGCGGCGTAGACGGGGAAGAGCAGGGCGAGGAACGGCGAGACGGGCAGGAGCATGCCGGCGAGGAAGGTGAGCATCCACAAGCCCAGGGCAATGAACCAGTTGCGGCCGAACCCGCGCCGGGCGAAGGAGCTGCGGGCGTTGACCAGCACAATCACCAGCACGCCGATGGTGTTCCAGGTCAGGCCGACGAGGAGCCAGGGGGTCTGCGGGACACCGTAGTTGTCGGTGGCCCACTGGCCGAGGACCATGATCGTCGCGGCCGCGGCGAAGAACGCGTAGCTGGCCCACGCGGTGTTGAACACCTGGGTGCGCCGCGAAAGGGCACCGGCGATGTCGAGCCGGGCGGCGGCTTCGGCGGGAGAGAGGGGCTGGGACATGGCGGGTGCTCCTGTCGGAAGAAAGTGTTTTCCGGAATGGAAAGTAACTGGCCGCAACCATAGCCGGGGACTTTCCACTCTGGCAAGCCCTCAGCGGAGGGTCGCGTACCGGTGGCGGTGGTGCTCGAGGAAACCCAGCTTCTCGTAGAGCGAGATCCCGGCGGTGTTGGAGGCGATGACCTGCAGATAAGCGTCTGAAGCCCCGCGGGAGGCGCCCCAGGCCAACACTTCGGCGCCGAGGCGGGTGCCCAGGCCGCGGCGTCGATAAGCTTCTGCCACTTCGACCGCGGAGTAGCCGAGCCAAAGGCGCTCGTCGTCGGAGGTGGTCAGGGTGGCGCGGGTGATGGCGACGGTCTCACCGTCCAGGCGCAGGCGGCCGAAGCCCATCTCGCCGTCGATCTGCTCCGAGAGCAAAGCAAGTGCCGCGGGCGGCAGCGCCCGGCCGCGGAAGTGATAGAGCGAGAGCCACTCGTCGTCGGGCTGGGGGTCGACGGAGAAACCCTCGCCGTCACTCGGCGGCAGCGAGGACAGCGAGCGGGTCATCACCAGGATCTCCGGCGACAACGACCAACCCTCAATCAACCCGAGAGCGGACGCGCCGAGGCGCTCCGGAAGATGCAGGCGAACCGGCAGGTTACGGGCCTGGTAGAACGCGGCGATCTCGTCCAGCGGCACCGGCGAGAACCCCGCCGAGCGGCCCAGGGGCGTGGCGGAGTTGGAACGCTCGGTGATGCCGTCGCCGGCGCGCATGAGCCACTGGCCGTCGGAGGTCCAGGCGTGGTCGGTGCCGGGGAAGGCACGCGCGTAGGCCGTCTCCACGTGGCGGATGTCGGAGTTACGGATGCGCCGCGGGGACAGGCGTTTGACGACGTGGATCTGCTCGGAAGGGATCACCACCGAGTCGAGGGAGGACGGGTAGCCGCCCACCTCCTGGGGGCGCACCGTCAGCGGGTCGAGCGCGGTGACGTGACCGATGACGTCGGAGAACACGCCTTCGAGGCGGCGGCGCACCACCACGCGCTCGCCCACGGTGACCTCGTCGGAGCGGAAGATGCGGGACATCTAGTGGCCGAAGGGGTCCTCGTCGACGCCCGGGGTCCAGGTCTGGCCCGGCTCGGTCCACCCGTTGGCCTTGATGGTCTTCTTGGCCTGGCGCTTGTAGCGGCCGATGAGGGTGTCGGTGTAGACGAATCCGTCGAGGTGGCCGACCTCGTGCTGCAGGCAGCGGGCGAAGAACCCGTAGCCCTCCACGGAGACGGGGTCGCCGTTTTCGTCGGTGCCGGTCACGCGTGCCCAGTCGGCGCGCCCGGTGGGGAAGGACTCGCCGGGTACGGAGAGGCAGGCCTCGTCCTCCTCGCCGTCATCCTCCGGCATGGTCTTGGGGATCTCGCTGGTCTCCAGCACGGGGTTGATGATGGTGCCGCGGCGCATTCCGCCGTCCTCCAGCTCGGTGCCGTCGGGGCCGTCCATGTCGGGGCAGTGGTAGACGAAGAGGCGTTTGTTCACGCCGACCTGGTTGGCGGCGAGGCCGACGCCGTGGGCGGCGTCCATGGTCTCGTGCATGTCGGCGATGAGCTCGGCGAGTTCCGCGGGGCTCTCGGTGACGAGCTCGGTGGGGTTGTGCAGTACGGGGTCGCCGTGGATGACGATGGGGCGGATTGACATGTCCTACAGTCTAGGCATGCCAGATCTCAGCGAATCCGATGCCCGCATCCTGGAATTCGAACGCAGCGCGCCCCGTTCCGTCGGCGCGAAGGAGGAGGCGATCCGCGCGCAGCTGGGGCTGAGCCCGATGCGCTACTACCAGCGGTTGAACGTGCTTATCGACGTCCCCGCAGCCATGTCCGCCTATCCCACCCTCACCGCCCGCCTGCGCAGGATCCGGGATCGACGCGCCGATGAGCGGGCTGCCGTCGAAAAGTGACGAACGTGCACTAGTGTTACGCGTGTGACGAATGTGAATCCTGACAACCAGTACGACGAGACCATCGACGACCGCGCCGACGCTGCCGCAGCCACCGAAGGCAGCCACCGCGCCTCCCGCGGCGAGGGCGGGGCAGCCGCCGCCGGCCTCCCGCTGCGCGGCCTGGCCATGATCCTCATCGCCGTTGCCGTCATGCTCGGCCTGTGGGGCCTGTACTCCCTGACCCGCGGCGGCGAGGAAAACTCCTCGGCTGCCGGCGGGGAGACCACCGCTACCGCGCCGCAGGTCTCGCAGGACCAGACCAGCGGCAACACCGCCGTGCCCGCGCCGGCGCCGAGCAGCAACGGCGCTCCCGCGCCCGCCTCGCCCGAGAGTGCGCAGGGCACCACCCCGCCCGGCGGCGTGATCAACCGCGACGGCAGCGTGACTCCGCCGGCCGGCGGCAACGGCGCAGCCCCCGCCGCCGGTGAGACCAAGGTCAACGTGGTGAACAACTCCACCGAGGGCGGCCTGGCCGAGCGCATCTACAACGATCTGCGTGCCGACGGCACCCAGGTCGGCGAGCACGGCAACCTCCCGGGCGAGCAGGTCACGCTCACCGAGACCACCGTCTTCTACCGCGAGGGCGACGCCGCCTCCGAGGCAGCCGCCCACGCGCTCGCCGAGGAGATCGGCACGAAGAACGGGGTGCCGGCCGTGGTCAAACCCAACATCAACGAGCTACCCGCCGAGATGACCGCGCCGGGCAACATCACTCTCGCGCTCATCGGTGACGTGAAGATCTAGATGGCGGAGAACTTCAAGCGCTCCCCGAACCCCACGCTCGGCGTGGAGTGGGAGATCGGCGTCATCGACCCGGAGACCCGGGACCTGGTCCCGCGGGCCGCGAATCTCATCGACCTGGTCAACGCCCGCCACCCGGACATCCACTTCGAACGCGAATTCCTGCAGAACACCGTGGAGTTGGTCACCGGCATCCACACCAGCGTGCCCACAGCCGTGGCGGAGCTGTCCACGCACGTCGCCGCCCTGCGCGAGGGGGCCGACGAGCTCGGCGTGCGTCTCTGGGGCTCCGGCTCCCACCCGTTCTCCGACTTCCGCAAGCAGCCGGTCAGCGCGAAGATGACCTACGCGGAGATCATCAACCGCACCCAGTACTGGGGGCAGCAGATGCTCATCTGGGGTGTGCACGTGCACGTGGGCATCAGCCACGAGGACCGCGTCTGGCCCATCATCAACGCCCTGATGACCAAGTACCCGCACCTGCTCGCGCTCTCCGCGAGCTCGCCGGGCTGGGACGGCATCGACACGGGTTACGCCTCCAACCGCACCATGCTCTACCAGCAGCTTCCCACCGCCGGCATGCCGTATCAGTTCGGTTCCTGGGCCGAGTGGGAGCAGTTCCAGATCGACCAGGCCACCTCCGGGGTCACCAACCACACGGGCTCCATGCACTTCGACATCCGTCCCGCCTCCAAGTGGGGGACCATCGAGGTGCGGGTCTCCGACGCCACGAGTAACCTGCGCGAACTCTCGGCGCTGGTGGCGCTGACGCACTGCCTGGTGGTGCACTACGACCGCATGATCGACCGCGGCGAGACCCTGCCCACGCTCCAGCCCTGGCACCTGGCGGAGAACAAGTGGCGCGCGGCCCGCTACGGCATGGAGGCGCTCGTGGTCACCTCCCGGGACACGGAGGAGAGGTGGGTGACGCAGGAGCTTGACGAGCTCGTCGATACGCTCCTTCCCCTCGCCCGGGAGCTGGACTGCGCCACCGAGCTCGAGCTCGTGCGCGAGTTCTCCCAGCGCGGCGCCGGCTACGCCCGTCAGCGTCGCCTGCACGACCTGCGCGGGGACTGGAAGCCCGTCGTCGACGCGACCTGCGACGAGATGACCCAGCTGCTGCCGGAGCGCTGACATGCTCATCCTCATCGGCGGCGGGCTCCCCGACACCTGGACCGACGTCATCAACCACCTCCCCGCAGGTGTGAAGGCGCGCCCGGTCATGGGTGAGCTGGAGAAACTCCTCGACCGCGAGGAAATCCGCCGCGTCGACATCGTCGCCCACGGCCCCGGCGCACTCGTGGCCTGCGACTTCGCCGCCACGCAGCCGCACCGCGTCTCCCGCCTCGTGCTCGTCGACCCCGTGCTTCCCGACGAACGCGCCCTGCGCCTCCTGCCCGGGTTCCTCCTCGGCGGAAGGAAGAAGGAGCTTATCGACGCCACCTCCACCACCCTCGCCCGGCTAAACGACATCGCCGCCGAGGTGACCGTGCTCGGCAGCTCCCGCCAGGCGCAGCGGGTGGCCGATCTGCTGAAAGTCCCCGCGCAGCCCGGTGGCGCGGACTACCGCGTGGACCCGGTCGGGTTCATCGACGAGGTCCGCGGGCCGCTGGGGCTGTAGGCCCTCAGTTTGTTCGACCACGGTTGTTCGACCGCTTGGTCATTTAGCCCGGATCGACCAAGTGGTCGGGAAACCGTGGTCGAGGAAAACGAACTACCGGCGCCGGACGGTTTTATCGGCGGGGGCGTCGTTACGTGTCATGGTGTCCTTCGGACCGTAGAGCCCCTCGCGGCGGGCGATGCGGCCGAGGCGCTGCGCGGTGACCGGGGAGGTCATCAGGGCGAAGATGACCAGGAGCAGCAGCATGCCCATGTCGGAGCTCTCGGTGACGGTGAAGTCGTCGGAGTTGACGATGTGGATGACGGTACCCAGGATCACCAGGATCAGGCCCGTGGTCTGCGGTTTGGTGATCGCGTGGACACGCGACATGGTGTCGCGGAAACGCACCACGCCGATGGCGGCGGAGAAGACAAAGAGCGCGCCGGGGATGATGAGCACCAGCGAGATGATGTCGAGGATCAGGGACATGTCAGGCCTCGTCTCTCTTGCGGAAGCGGGCGACGGCAATCGAGGAGATGAAGCCGAGCAGGGCGATGACCAGCATGGCGTTGACCACGCTGGTGTCGAAGGTCCAGCAGATGTACACGGCCAGCCCACACTGGGACATGGCGATGAAGCCGTCGAGGCCGAGCATGCGGTCCATGGAGTTCGGGCCGACGACGATGCGCCAGGTGATGATCAGCATGCCGGCCGCGATGAGCACCCCGGGGATGATCAGGATGAGGTTGAAGATGTCGGGGTTCACTGACGCCTCGCTTCGAAGATGCGGATCATGTTGTGCTCCAGCCGGGCGATGTTGTCCACCTCGCGCTGCAGGGAGCGTTCGTCGTCGACGTCGAGAAGGTGGACCGTCCACATGCGGTTGGCGATGTCGATGTCCGACACCGACCCGCCCGGCTGCAGGTTGTAGGCCACGGTGGCGAGGTAGAGCACCAGCTCGTTGGAGACACGCATGGGCATGCGGATGATAGCGGTCTTCGGGGGTTCAGCGGGGCGCAGCGCCAGCCAGGCCACCTTGACCGAGGACGAGAGGAGCTGCGCGAACCACTTCACCAGGAAGACCAGGAGGCGACCCCAGTGGACCCGCATGCCGCCGGTGGGGGAATCGGGAAGCGGGAGCGCCAGGATGACCACCAGGCCGACGGCCAGGCCGCCGAAGACGTTGGCCCAGGTCACCTCGCCCATGAGGAGGCACCACATGACCACGATCCACAGGACGTAGGGCCAGTGCAGTCTGTTGCCGAGTCGACTCAACATTTACGGCGCCTCCTGGGTGACCGGTTCGGGTTCGGGGAGCGGGTGATCGCGCGACGTGAGGGTGTCCGAGCCGCTGTCCAGGCGCTCCTGATGGAGGGAACGGGAGGGGTGGGAGTAGTCGTCGCCAAGCACCGCCTCCCGGTAGATACGGGAGTCCTGCGCCGAGTCGGCCGCGCGGTCGGTGACCCCGGAGAGCGGGCCGGCGATGACGGAGATGGCTGTCGACGCCGCCACCAGCGTGGCCGTGGAGGCGAGCATGCCGAAGGGGATGCGGCCCGGGTCCTTGCGGTCGGTGAACTCCACCTCTTCGGTGACGTCGGAGAGCGGGGCGGGACGGGCGTCGGCGATCTGGCCCTCGGGGGCGTCCTTGCGGTCGCGCCAGAATCCCTTGGACCAGACCAGCACCATGACATACAGCGTGAGCAGCGAGGTGACCACGGTGCCGCCGATGAGGACCCAGGAGAGCCAGCCGCCCTCGTTCGCGCCAGCCTGGAGCAGGAGGATCTTGCCCAGGAAGCCGGAGAACGGCGGGATGCCGCCGAGGTTGAGCGCCGGAATGAGGTAGAGCAGGGCCACCACCGGGGCGGTGTAGAGCAGCGAACCCAGACGCCGCAGGTTGGTCGTGCCGGCCTGGCGCTCGACGAGGCCGACGACGAGGAACAGGGCGGTCTGCACCAGAATGTGGTGCACGGCGTAGAAGATCGCGCCGGACAGGCCCTGCGCCGAGCCGAGCGCGATGCCGAAGAGCATGTAACCGATGTGGCTGACCAGGGTGAAGGAGAGCAGACGTTTAATATCGTTCTGCGCCATCGCGCCCAGGATGCCCACGAGCATGGTGGCCAGGCCGGCCCACATGAACAGGTCGTCGAAGAAACCGTCGGTGAAGATGGTCGAGCGCATCCGGATGATGGAGTAGACACCCACCTTGGTGAGCAGGCCGGCGAACACGGCGGTGACCAGCGACGGCGCGGTGGGGTAGGAGTCCGGCAGCCAGGCGTCGAGCGGGAACACGGCCGCCTTGATGCCGAACGCGACGAGCAGGGTGCCGAAGATCGCGGCGCGCGTGCCGTCGGGCACCTCCTCCATCCGGAGGCCGATCTGCGCCATGTTCACCGTGCCCACCGCCGCGTACACGGCGGCGATGCCGAGCAGGAAGATCATCGACGACACCATGGAGACGGTGACGTAATTGATGCCGGCGCGCACGCGGGCCGGGGAGGCGCCGAGGGTGAGCAGGACGTAGGAGGCGACGAGGAAGACCTCGAAGCCGACGTAGAGGTTGAACAGGTCACCGGCCAGGAAGGACAGGTTCACGCCCATGGTCAGCAGCATGTAGGTGGGCAGAAAGACGGCGACCGGTTCGTCCTTGCTGCCGTCGCGGATGCCCTGCGCGATGGCGTACCACATGACGCAGAACAGAACGATCGACGAGACGGCCAGCATGAGCGCGGCCAGCCGGTCCGCCACCAGGGTGATGCCCACGGGGGCGTCCCAGCCGCCGATCTGCACGGTCTGGATGCCCTCAATGTCGGTGACGATCACCATGGAGACGGCGAGGACGAGCAGCACCAGCAGGGTGGACAGCGCGACGGCGCGCTGCAGGTGCAGGTGGGGGCTGAGCAGCCCGGCCAGCGCCGCTGCGAGCGCCGGCAGGAGGATCGGCAACGGGATGAGATAGGGCATGTAGTCCACGAGGAACTGAGCGTAGTTGCCCACCAGGTCACTCATCGTCGGCCTCCTTCACGGGCTCCTCGAAGGACTTCGGGCCGAAGCTGTCGCCCTCGCTGGTGGGCCGGCCGGTCGCGGGGTCGTCGGAGGCGTCGTGGTCCGGGGCGAAGTAGGGGACGTTGGAGCGGGCGGCGATGGCAATGGCGATGTCCTCGGTGTCCGTCTCGACGATGTCGGCGGTGCGGTAGCGGTACTGGCGGTAGATGAGCGTGAGAATGAAGGCGCTCATGGCCATGGATATGACGATCGCCGTGAGGATCATCGCCTGCGCCAGCGGGTCGGCGAAATGAGCCCCGTAAACCTCGCTGGTGCGGCCCATGATGGGCGGCGAACCCGCGGATCCACCGGCCTGGAGGATGAGAAGGTTGGCGCCATTGCCCAGCAGCAGGATGCCCATGAGGACGCGGGTGAGCACCTTGTCCAGGGTGAGGTAGACGCCCACGGCGATGAGTGTGCCGGCGGCGAGGAGAAGAACCAGGTTGGCTTCCATTTAGGTGGTCTCCTTTCCGTCGGTGTCGTTCACTGTGGGGTCGAGGGTGGCGATGTGGCTTGCGCGTGGTGCGGACGGCAGGGGCGCGGCCGGGTTGGCGTCCTTGGCTTGTCGACGCCGGTGTGCAGCCTCCCGCGCCATCGACCGAGCCCGGTCGCGGGCGCGTTGCTTGCGCATATCCTCTTCGCGGTCGAGCTGGGCGCCGAGCGCCTCGAGGACATGCATGGTGAGTCCGAGGACGATGACGTAGACCCCGGCGTCGAAAAGCAGCGCCGAAGGCAGGGAGAAGTAACCGATGAGCGGCACGTCCTCCCAGGACCAGTAGTAGCTGGACAGGGGCGGGTTGCCGTCGAACATGGGCAGCACCGCCGCGAGCCCGGAGAGCAGGAGGCCGCCGGCGAGCACCTTGCCGGGGTCGAGCGGGAGGGTCTCGTAGAACTCCGCGCGGCCGCCCGCGAGGTAGCGCAGCGACAGCGCCAGCGCGGCGACGAGACCGCCGGCGAAGCCGCCACCGGGGGCGTTGTGGCCGACAAAGAAGAAGAACAACGAGAGCGCGATCATCGAGGGGAAGAGCAGCCGGGTGGCGATGTCCACGAGGATCGAGCGGTTCTGCGCCTTCTCCGTCTCGATCCCCGCGGCGAGCCAGCGGCGACCGCGGGCGCGCAACACGGGGCGGCGGGACTCGCGGGTGAAGGAGTTGTTGCGGAAGATCAGCGAGGCGACACCGGTGGCGGCGATGGCCAGGACGGAGATCTCGCCGAAGGTGTCCCAGGCGCGGATGTCCACGAGCAGGACGTTGACCGCGTTGGCACCGTGGCCGATCTCCTCGGCCAGGTCCGGGATTACCGTGCTGATCGGGGTGGCGGTGCGGGCGTTCATGGCGAACAGGGCCACGACCGTGACGGTCAGGCCGGTGGCCGCGCCGAGCCAGGCGCGCAGGCGGTTGGACTGGCCGTTGACCTTGAGGTCGGCGCTGGCGGGCAGTTTCCTCATCACTAGGACGAAGATGACCATGACGATGGTCTCGCTCAGCGCCTGCGTCAACGCCAGGTCCGGGGCGCCGTGGAGCGCGAAGATCAGGGCGTTGGCATAGCCGGTGACGCCGACGACGACGATCGCGGTGAGACGGTTGGCCACCACCGCGGCGGTGAGCGCGGCGGCGATGGAGATCGCGGCGGCCACGGCCTGCCAGGGGTTGTCCCACAGCACCATGCGCACGTCCGTGCGAGCGCCGGCGAGCAGTGCGATACCCGGCAGGAGGATGAGCACGCCGAAGATGACACCCACGTTGGCGGTCAGCGAGCCGCGCTGCGTCTCCGCGGTGATGCGCCAGGATATCCGGCGCAGGGTGTCCAGCACCAGGTCGTACGCCCGGTTCGCCGAACCCAGCGCGGGGGCGTCGAACTGGGCCTTGGCCACCACGTCACGCTGCAGGAACATGAAGATGCCGGCCGCGATGATCACCGCGGTGAGCAGCAGCGGGATGGTGAACCCGTGCCACAGGGCCAGGTGGGTGGCCTTCGCGTCGGGGGCGAGCGGGGTGACGTTGTCCAGGTGGACCTCGATGATGGCGTCGAGCGGCGCCACCCAGAGACCCAGGCCCACGGTCAGTGTCGTGAGCAGGGCGGGGGAGAACCACAGCGAAGGGCCGATGTGGTGCATCTTCTCCACGGCCGAGGAGATGCCGCCGCCGGAGGGGTGGTCCAGCTTCTTGGTGGCGAAGGCACCGTGGAGGAAGAACAGCGCGTAGGCCATGGTGAGGATGGAACCGGCCACCAGCCCGACCATGAGCAGGTTGCGGGGCATGCCCACCAGCAGGGGCTCGTCCATGACGGCGGTGAGGACGGACTCCTTGGCGATGAACCCCACGAGCGGGGGGACACCGGCCATGGACAGGGCGGAGATCCACGCCAGGGCCGCCACCAGCGGCTGGCGCCTGCCCAGGCCGGAGAGGTGGCGGATGTCGCGGGTGCCGGAGGAGTGGTCGATGGCGCCGACCACCATGAACAGCGCCGCCTTGAAGATCGCATGACTGAAGGTCAGAGCCAGCCCGGCCTGGAGGGCGTCGCGGGAGCCGATGCTGATGACGGACATGATGAACCCCAGCTGGGACACCGTGCCGTAGGCGAGGATGAGTTTGAGGTCCTTCTGCTTCAGCGCCATCCAGCCGCCGAGCAGCATGGTGAACACGCCCGCGGAGATGACGGTGAGGTGCCAGCCGGCCACGACGTGGAAGTCGGGCGCGAGGCGGGCCACCAGGTAGATGCCGGCCTTGACCATGGCGGCGGAGTGCAGGAACGCGGAGACCGGGGTCGGGGCGGCCATCGCGCCGGGCAGCCAGAAGTGCGCCGGGGCGATGGCGGACTTGGACAGCGCGCCGGCGAGGATGAGCACCACCGCGGGGAGGATGAACGGGGTCTGGGTGAACGCATCGAAGTCCGCGATGGCCGAGAAGGTCCACACGCCGGCCTGCCGGCCCAGCAGGATGATGCCCACGAGCATGGCCAGGCCACCGAGGGTGGTGACCATGAGCGCCTGCCCGGCGGAGCGGCGCGAGCTCGCCCGCTCGCCGTAGTAGCCCACCAGGAGGAAGGACAGCACCGAGGTGATCTCCCAGAACACGTACATGAGCAGGAGGTTGTCGGAGATGACCAGGCCGTACATGGCCGCCGCGAAGGCGACCATCTCGGCGGCGAACTTGGACAGCCTCACCGGGTTGGAGTCGAAGTATCCCCAGCAGTAGAAGAGCACCAGCGCGCCGCCGCCGAGCACGATGAGGGAGAACAGCGCGGCCAGCGAGTCCAGCCGCAGGGTGAGGGCGAGGTTGGCCTCCGGCATCCACGGGTAGTCGGCGGTGAGTGCACCGCCGTCAGCGAAGGTCCCGCGGAAAAACAGCGAGATGACCCAGCCGAATCCCGCCGCGGGCACCAGGGCCAGCAGCGCAAAACCGAGCTGGCCCAGCCAGCGGATGAGCAGCGGGGCGACGACCGCGGTGAGGATCAGTGCGAAGAGCAGAATGAGCACGTACTTTTACAGCTCCCCTTGTGGTCTCGAGTGTCTTGGTGGGCGGCGTAGTTCGTTCGCCGTCTTCTCGGGACGCGCACTGCACAGAGCGGGAGTAGGTGACAACCGAAACCACGTCTTTTCCTCGGGCACGCACTCGAGGGTGCACCGCCATAAAGGGCCGTTCGCGAACCTTCGTCTTTCCTCACCGTGCGCGGAGGACGCGCATTCCGTGGGTGTGTGGGCGCCACGGGGGTAGGCGTGGCTAACATCGTCCACCTTAGCCAGAAGTTGCAGCCGGCGAAAGCCGGAGAATTAACTGACAGTTATATATGGGCGCTCTGCGCGGGGCGCCTAGCCGTGGATGCGCTGCGCGCCGGAGGAGAGCGCGGCGGCGATGGAGGTGTCCGGGGTCGGCCCGAATCCGACGGCCCAGGCGGTGTGGTGATGGTCGTTCTGGTGGGCGACCTCGATGAAAGTGACGGTCGCCTCGAAGATACGCCTCTGGTGGAAGGTGCGGATCTCGACGTAGCGTCCGCTCTCGGCCAGCATGTGGGTGAGGGCGGAGATGGCGCCGGTGGTCTCGATCTCCGCGGTGCGGGTCTCCGGTGCGCGGGTCTTGGAGACCTCGAGGACCTCGCCCGTGTAGCGGAACTTGCCCCCGCGCAGCTTCTCGGAGGCGAGGTGCGCGATGCGGACCTCCGGGGCGGGGCAGTAGATCGCGGTGAAGAGCGACCAGCTCATGCCGTCCGCCTCCTCACGCAGGCCGCGGGGCAGGCGGTGCCCGGCGCCGAAGCGGTCCTGGAGGGGATCGGTGGTGGTGGGGGCGGTGGTGATGGTGGTGTAGAAGGAGTGGTTTTCCTGGAACATGATTCTGTGCGTCCTTAGTGTTGCGAGTTCTGTACTGGCAATGGGGGCCGACCGGGAGATGAGGGTTCGGGGGAGACTAAGGACTACTGACCCGCGCGGCGCGGGCCGGAGAAAACTAGACCGCGACGGGCTGCGTAGCCCTGAGTACTCGGGCTACGCGTAGTACGCGTAGGTCGAGTGCCCGGGCGGCAGCCGGTAGGAGAGTCATGTTCGTGTTCACGGGAGCGACGGTAATCCAGATCACATATCGCTGCAACCTGAATCACAATTTTTCTTTATCGCCCCTGGTAGCGCAGCAGGAAAAGGGCCTCGGCGGCCGCGAGGTGCTCGATCTCGGAGGGGTCCACGGACTCGTTGGGGGAGTGGATGGTGCTCAGGGGCTCCTCCACGCCGAACAGCGCGATGGACGCGCCGGGCACCGCGCGCTGCAGGCCCTTGGCGAGCGGGATGGAGCCGCCGGATCCGACCAGGGCCACCTCGTCCTCGCCGTAGGACTCCGCCAGGCAGGAGCTCAGGGTCTGCGCGGCCGCGGAGGAGGTGTCGGTGGCGAACGGCGGGTTGATGTCGTCGACCTCGACGGACAGGTGCGCGCCCCAGGGCACGTGGTTCTCCAGGTGCCTGACCAGCGCCTCGACCGTGGCGGTGGAGTCCAGGGGATGCGGCACACGCAGGTTGATCTTCGCGCTCGCGGTGGCGGGCACGGCGTTGACCGCCTCGGACACCGGGGTGGAGGTGAAGCCGGTGACGGTCACCGCGGGTCGCGCCCAGATGAGGTGAGCCGGGTTGTCGGAGCCACCGAAGAGCTCCACGCCCTCGAGCACGCCGGCGTCGGAGCGGAAGGTCTCCGGGTCGTAGAGCTCTCCGTCCCAGGTGGCGGAGGTATCCAGGCCGTCGATACGCGTGGCCCCGGTCTCGTCACGCAGCGAATCCAGCAGGCGCATCAGCGCGGCCACGGCGTCGGGCGCCGCGCCGCCGACCATGCCCGAGTGGGCCGGGGTGCGCAGCGTGTCCACGGTGACGGTGACCTGGGCGCCGCCGCGCAGGGAGGTGGTCAGGGTGGGCTTGCCGACGGCCGCGTTCCCCGTGTCCGCGATGAGGATCGCGTCCGCCTGAAACAGTTCGGGGCGGGTCTCGATGAGATCGTCGAGGCCGGCGCCGCCGCGCTCCTCGGAACCCTCGATGATCACCGTGACGTTGACCTTCGGCCCGCCCTCGCTCTCCACGGCGCGCAGGGCGGCGAGGTGCATGACCAGGTTGCCCTTGCAGTCCGCGGCGCCGCGGCCGTACCAGCGGCCGTCGCGCTCGGTGAGCGTGAGCGGGTGGGACTGCCAGGCGGCGTGATCGCCGGTGGGCACTATGTCGTAGTGGGAATAGAGGAGAACGGTGGGCAGGGAGGCGTCGATAAGCCTCGTGCCCCGGACGAGCACGGAGCCGTCGGAGGTGGGGATGAGCTCCGTGTCCAGACCGGCCTCGGTGAAGGCGTCGCGGACCCAGTGGGCGGCGGAGGTGTTGTCGTCCTCGTGGCCCGGTTGGTTGTGCACGGAGTCGAAGGCGACGATCTGGGAGAGCTGGTCGAAGATGCGGCCACGCTCGGAATGGATCTTATCGACAAGGGGGTGCGTCTGTTCGGTGGTCATGACGACCACGTTAGCGCACGGTAACGGCGTTTTGTCTTGCACTCATAATGGTCAGGTGCTAAAAATGGGCGTTAGCACTTGCTCCATTTGAGTGCCAGAAAATTTCAGTCGAGTGGGTGAGACTGGTCAACACTCTCCAGTCGTCCGTCGCGGGCGCCCTACTTGCAGGCGGACGTTAAGAGTGTCGTCTACGACAGTTACCGACAACGCACGAGGAGAACAAACCAACTCATGTCCAAGATTATCGCCTTTGATGAGGAAGCACGCCGCGGTCTTGAGCGGGGTCTGAACACCCTGGCCGACGCGGTCAAGGTCACCCTCGGCCCCAAGGGTCGCAACGTTGTCCTGGAGAAGGCCTGGGGTGCCCCGACCATCACCAACGACGGCGTCTCCATCGCCAAGGAAATCGAGCTCGAGGACCCGTACGAGTCCATCGGTGCCGAGCTGGTCAAGGAAGTGGCCAAGAAGACCGACGACGTCGCCGGCGACGGCACCACCACGGCCACCGTTCTCGCCCAGGCACTCGTCTCCGAGGGCCTGCGCAACGTCGCGGCCGGCTCCAACCCCATGGGCATCAAGCGTGGCATTGAAGCCGCCACCGCCAAGGTCTCCGAGGCGCTGCTCTCCGGTGCCAAGGAAGTGGAGACCGAGGAGCAGATCGCCCAGACCGCGGGCATCTCCGCGGCTGACCCCGAGATCGGCAAGCAGATCGCCCGCGCCATGTACGCCGTGGGCAATGGCTCCGTAAACAAGGACTCCGTCATCACCGTGGAGGAGTCCAACACCTTCGGCGTCGACCTCGAGGTCACCGAGGGCATGCGGTTCGACAAGGGTTACATCTCCGGCTACTTCGCCACCGACGCGGAGCGCCAGGAGGCCGTGCTCGAGGACCCCTACGTCCTGCTGGTCTCCGGCAAGATCTCCAACATCAAGGATCTCCTCCCGCTGCTGGAGCAGGTCATGCAGTCCGGCAAGCCGCTGCTCATCATCGCCGAGGACGTCGAGG
Source organism: Corynebacterium doosanense CAU 212 = DSM 45436 (assembly GCF_000767055.1). Classification (NCBI taxonomy): domain Bacteria; kingdom Bacillati; phylum Actinomycetota; class Actinomycetes; order Mycobacteriales; family Corynebacteriaceae; genus Corynebacterium; species Corynebacterium doosanense. The sequence continues at coordinate 2,369,203 of NZ_CP006764.1, read as the reverse complement.
GCGAGGCCCTGTCCACCCTCGTGGTGAACAAGATCCGCGGCACCTTCAAGTCCGTCGCCGTCAAGGCACCGGGCTTCGGTGACCGTCGCAAGGCGCAGCTGCAGGACATCGCCATCCTCACCGGTGGCCAGGTCATCTCCGAGGAGGTCGGCCTCTCCCTCGAGACCGCCGATCTGGAGCTGCTGGGTACCGCCCGCAAGGTCGTGGTGACCAAGGACGACACCACCATCGTCCAGGGCGCCGGCACCCCGGAGCAGATCGAGGGCCGCGTCAAGCAGATTCGCACCGAGATCGAGAACTCCGACTCCGAGTACGACCGCGAGAAGCTGCAGGAGCGCCTGGCCAAGCTGGCCGGCGGCGTGGCAGTGCTCAAGGTCGGTGCCGCCACCGAGGTGGAGCTCAAGGAGCGCAAGCACCGCATCGAGGACGCCGTGCGTAACGCCAAGGCTGCCGTGGAAGAGGGCATCCTCCCCGGCGGTGGCGTGGCGCTGCTGCAGGCCGCCAAGGTGCTCGAGGGTGACCTCGGGCTCGAGGGTGACGAGGCCACCGGCGTGAAGATCGTGCGCCAGTCCCTCGGCGCTCCGCTCAAGCAGATCGCCTTCAACGCCGGCCTCGAGCCGGGCGTGGTGGCCGACAAGGTCTCCAACCTCCCGGCCGGCCAGGGCCTCAACGCGGCCACCGGCGAGTACGTCGACATGATGTCCAACGGCATCCTCGACCCGGCGAAGGTCACGCGCTCTGCCCTGCAGAACGCTGCCTCCATCGCCGCGCTGTTCCTCACCACCGAGGCTGTCGTGGCTGACAAGCCGCAGCCGGCTGGTGCAGGGGCACCGGGCATGGATGAGATGGGTGGCATGGGCATGTAGTTCGTGCCCTGCCAGCCCTCACCAGGCTGCGCTGCGCCCCGGCGGTACTCCTCGCGAGTGTCCGCCGGGGCGTTTTTTGCGTATCGACGCCGCTCCCAAGCGCCTGCCGCGTCGAGCGAAAAATCACACTTTGACGCCGTTCAACTCCGCCTATTCCCCCGAAATAGGGTGCTTATACGAATTATTCCCGGGGTTAATGCTGATGAAAGGTGTCTATATACTTATCGGACTGGCCAGTAGACTTTTATCTAATGTTAAGAAACGGCATTCAGGTAGAGTGCATATCCACTGGTCAGGTCGCGTAAGTGAATGGCAGGTTACGAGATCGGTTCCTGGGTAACACCTGCCAGACATGCAGTGAATGTTATTTTCCGCTTGACGATCTCTGAAGCTCTGGCATACTTATTTTCTGTGACGCCCAAGGGGGGTGTCCGTACAACCTGCATATCCGGCCTGGAACCAACTTTGGGTCGGAATTTCTCTGAAGGAGACACTATGCCTTTCGACCTCGACACCATCGTCCTGCACATCGACAACTTCGTCACCACCTGGGAGGGCTGGGGCGATGTGTTCTCCGGCCTCAACGAGTTCCTCTTCGGCGATGATAAGGACGGCGGCCGCGAATACCTGAGCTCCGAGCTCGGCGACGTTTTCGCTGGCGTTGACGAGCTCTCCAGCCGTGGCGAGGATGCCACCGATCCGGACGCTTGGTTCAGCAGCCTCGGCGGCAGCATCAACTAGTTTCACCCCATTCGGTGGAATGGCTCGAGGCTTGCGCCCTGTGAACTCGGCCTGACCACCGAAAAAGCTCCACCCCCCATTCTGAATGCCACGTCTTTCAAGGAGACACACACATGTCTGCAGATATCTTCGACAACCTGACCACCTCCTCCGTCTTCGAGCTCTCCTCCTTCGAAGACGGCTCCGCCGTTCTCGACTTCGGCGTGCTCGTCACCGAGTTCGTGGAGCCCCTCGCCAAGGCACTCGGCGGCATCTCTGACCTGATCGGCCTCATCAACTAATTGCAGTTGATGCCGTGAAGGCATGAAGCAGTACCCCGGCCCGTTGGGCCGGGGTTTTTGCATGCCCGCAGGGCGCTAGTTCGGATGTAGCCGCGGCCTACGACCTTGGGCGGGGAAGGTACATCCCAGGGTTCGCAGCATAAACCCCGGCGAAGATGTTTCGCCGGGGGATGCGGTATGCGGACTGGGTAGTTAGAGGCTCGCGCCGACTAGCCGGCCCATCTCCTGGTGCCCGAAGTCGGTGGGGTGATTGGTCATCACAGAGTCGGGGTTCGCGCGCTGGTACATGTTCACCCAACGCTGGGACGGATCGGAACACGGCCCATGTCCGCTGGAGGCCGAGTAGAGGTCCACGAAGCTGACGCCGATGCGCGCCGCAGTGTCGCCGATGACCTGGCTGAAGTGAGACTCCACGTGCGTTCCGCCCGGAATGAAGACGTTCGGCCCGCGCTGGCTCGAACCCGCCGGCAGGACACCCTCAAACGTACCGGTGCAGAGGTAGTCGTTGTCGATCAGGCGCGGATAGCTGACCATGGTGATCTTGGCGTTGGGGGCGACGCTACGGATGCGGTTGACGGTGTCGTTCAGACCGGAGACGTAGGCGGAGTACTGCAGGTCCTGGCCGTGGGTGGTCGCGCTGTAGGCGACGTCGCCGATGACGCGAACATCGAGGATGCCGAACATGATGGCCACCTGGCGGGTGTCGTAACCGAGGTCACCCTGAGCGATAGCCGCCTCGACGTAGTCTGGCAGCAGGTAGCTGGTGCCGTTGCAGGAGTAGTCCGCGAGCTGGAGCCCGGCCGTACGGGCCGCCACGTGCGGCCAGTTCTCATTGTCGGTGCGACAGTTGGGACGCGACGGCGTTTCGGAGGGGACGAAACGCCCTCCGCCCGCGCCGCCGTTGGCAGCAAAGGAATCGCCGAACGTGACCATCTGCGTGCCCGGACCGGGGGTGGCAGGGGGGAGCGACGAGAACTGCGGCAGTGCAGATGAGCCTGGGCCGGAAGAGAGCGCCGGGGTGGATGACTGCGCGCTGGCGACTCCCATCCCGGAGGCGGCGAGGAGCGAAGCGGCCGCAGCGGCGGCAACCCGGGTAGAAAGCGTTCGGAATTGCATGGAATGTCGTCTCATTTTCTTTCGGAGCCCAGGGGACCTGGCTGCGTCGGTTAATCGCGAAACTGAGGAATCCCTGGTCTGTATATCAAGTTAGAGTGAAGATTACCGTTAGGTGGTATTCACTTCAAATTCACCTGGTGGAGCCGTGTTTATGTAGCTACCTCTCGCCCGCTGCCCGTCTGGGCTTCCCGGTTGTGCCAGGGACTCCCAGCTAAGCCGAGGTCAGAAAGGTATGACTCATTTGCTGAAACCTATCGGTGAGAACAATCCGGGTGTTACAAACCGCTGGAAGGTGAACGGGAATGGCCGGCGAATCGGGGCGAAAATAGTCTGAGGATGCTCGCGCTCAACCCTCCGAACTCAACGGATTAATAAAAAATGAGTGCGTCTAATAGCCGTGCGCTCCGTCAGCGGAGCAGTGTCCAACGCGGGACGGGACCGCGTGTGTCACTCGGGGGAGCGTCCTACGTCTGAGGGGTGGTCAAGGTGGGCATTTTTCGAGTCGCGCGACCACCCTGCGCGGGTAGAGTTCTCCCCATGGCTGACACTCGCGAAGATGACCTGGAAATGCTCGACCTCGCCAAAACCGAGGGCTATGTAGTGGATGATTCAGACGAGGATGATCCCGTCCTCCTGCGTCCGGACGGCACCGCCGTGGAGACATGGCGTGAGCAGTACCCCTACGACGAGCGCATGTCCCGCGACGAGTACGAGCAGGTCAAGCGCAAGCTGCAGATCGAGCTGCTGAAGTGGCAGAACTGGACCAAGGAGACTGGCCAGCGGCACATCATTCTTTTCGAGGGCCGCGACGCCGCCGGCAAGGGTGGAACCATCAAGCGTTTCAACGAACACCTCAACCCGCGCGGAGCGCGGACCGTGGCGTTGGAGAAGCCGTCGCCACGCGAGTCCACCTCCTGGTACTTCCAGCGTTACATCCAGCACTTCCCCTCTGCCGGTGAGATCGTGTTCTTCGACCGCTCCTGGTACAACCGCTCGGGTGTCGAGCGTGTCATGGGCTTCTGCACCGAGTCGCAGCACGCCGAGTTCCTCCGCGAAGTGCCCATGCTGGAGAACATGCTGCTGGGCTCCGGCATCTCCGTGACCAAGTTCTGGTTCTCTGTGACGCAGAAGGAGCAGCGCACGCGCTTCGCCATCCGTCAGGTCGATCCCGTGCGCCAGTGGAAGCTCTCCCCGATGGACCTCGCGTCCCTGGACAAGTGGGACGACTACACCAACGCCAAGGAAGAGCAGTTCCGCTACACGGACACCGACGAGTCGCCCTGGATCACCATCAAGTCCAACGACAAGAAGCGCGCCCGGATCAACGCCATGCGTTACATCCTGTCCAAGTTCGAGTACACCAACAAGGACCACGAGGTCGTGGGGGAGCCGGATCCGCTGATCGTCAAGCGGGGCCGCGAGCAGATCGGCGACTAACGCCCGGATTGAGGGGCGGGGGCTGTTTTCGGCTGCCGAGCGCCTTTGTGGGGATTCGTGAGTGTAAACGCGCACGGGCTTGCTGACTTCTCTGCAAGGCTATCTTTCTTGACTGGGCATCCCTTATGCTGGGGAATCCATAGAAAAGACTGGCACCGACGGGAGGAGGGCAGATGGCAACCATTTTCGATGTCGCTCAGAGCATCGTCCAGCTTCGGCCTGGGCTGACCAAAATCGAACTTTACAAGCTCTGCTACTTCGCCCAAGGTTGGCATTCCACGTGGGTTGGCCAGCCGCTGTTCACGCAACCCATGGAAGCGTGGAAGTACGGCCCGGTAAGTCCGGAATTGCGCCAGCACAGTCGCTCGACCGGCAATCGCATCGACTCCATCGACACTGGAAGCTCGGACAACCTTGGCGATTATGAGCGTGAGCTTATCGCGAACGTTGTTGAATTCTATGAGGGTGTGGCAGCTTTCGGGGCAGACGGGTTGTCCGATCAAAGCCACGGTCCTGCATGGCAAAACGCGCGCGGAGATCTTCCGCCCGAGGCGGCCTGCTCGGTGGTCATTCAGCAGACCGATATCCGCAAGGAATTTACCCAGCGGATGTGGGGTGAAGATCCCAAGCCGGATGCCCCTGCGACTCTGCCCCCGTTTAGTGCTGATGAACTTTCCCGAGTCCGTCGACAGGCGGAGATCACGCACCGTGAGGTACTGCGAGGCCTTGCGCTCATCTGATGGACCGGGAACAGGTCATGGTGTCTCTTTTGGTGCGGGAGGCACTCGAGATAAACCGGGGTTGCGCGTCGCGGGATGAACCCTTCGCTGGGTTCGGTTTGCGTGACGAAGCAGCGCTCCGAAGCGCAATTGGGGCGGTATTCCAATCTGTCATCGGACAGCCTGCCTACCCGGACGTCTACAGCCGTGGAGCTGCCCTGCTCATTAAAGTTGCCAAGGCGCACGCGTTCGTCGACGGAAACAAAAGGACGGCCTTCCTGCTCTGCGTGACGTACCTCGGTATTGGGGAAATAAGCATTAGCCCGCAATGCCCTCAGGAGGCGATTGATTTCGTCGAGAGAGTTACAAAGTCCGACGAGGACCAGGGAGATCTCATCCGAATCGCAGCGAGCCAACTTCTGGAATGGAGTTAGAGGCGGTCCGTCTCGAGGCAATGCCGCCGTTAGACAGCTGGTGAGCAGATCGGCGACTAACGCCCGGTGACCTCGCCGCCATGCTTGGCGACGGGCGCCAGAACCACCGGCCGGGCGAAGTACGCCGCAGCAGCAATGACGGCGACGGACACGAGGAAGACAATCAACCCGGTCCAGTCGTGGGCGTATTCGGTCGGGTCGGCGGATCCGCGCCCGGCGTACATGTGGTTGAGGTTGCTCAGCAGACCCGTGAAGGTCACCAGAATGACGTGGATGGCGGCGAAGACGAGGAAGTAGACCATCACGCCGACGTGCACCTTGCGGGTGATCTTCAACGGCAGCGCGCGGCTCAGGCGCGTCCACTTCGCCGACCACAGCGTGCTCATCCGCAGACCGGTGATGATCGCCAGCGGGGCGGCGATGAAGACGGTGAAGAAGTAGGTGAGCTGCTGCATCGCGTTGTAGTGGATCCAGCCGTTCTCCGTGGGCCAGTCGAACGTGAGGTACTGCAGGACTGCCGACAGCGCGTGCGGGAAGACGTCCCACGTCGTGGGAACCAGGCGTTTCCACTGGCCGGTTGCGAACAGCAGCACGATGTAGATGAAACCGTTGAGCACCCAGAAGATGTCCACCGCCTGGTGGAACCACGTGGTCAGGCTGATCTTCTTGCCGTTGCCGAACTTCGGGGTCCAGTAGGCCTCCGGACGGCGCTCGCTGCGGATCTGCAGGCCCGACTTGAGAATGAGCACGATGAACAGCATGTTGAGGAAGTGCTGCCAGCTCAGCCACGCGGGCAGGCCCACCGGGGTGTCCTCCGGAAGTTCCGGGTGGCCGGGGTAGCGCGCGATGAAGTCCGCGCCAGGTCCCGTGGACAGCAGCCACCGCGTGGCCACAGCGACCAGCGCCGCGGCGGCGATGAGGGCGAGCAGGCCGAGGACGGAGCCGATGATCCACTGACGTGCGGTGAAGCGGCCGTATTTCTTGGGCTCCGGGGTGGTGGCCTTGGCGGAGGTGGACTTTGCCGGTGCCTTGGTCGTGGCCGGTGACGAGCCAGCGGCAGGCGGTGGTGTGCTGACTCCGCTAGGTGCGGCGGGCTTCGAGCTGCCAGGGGCCGTGGCCGAACCGGGCGGAGGAGGCGGGTTACTAACTCCACCCAAAGCACCCGAATTTCCGAGCGGGAGAGGGGGATTGGGTGGAGTTAGTGTCGGAGCCGCGGGAACCGGGGGAGCCGGGGGAGCAGGCGGAGCAGCCGACGGTGCCGGAGGCGCAGGTGGAGCGGGAACTGCCGGAGCAGCGGCAACCGGAGGTGCCGGGGGAGCCGCCGGGGTCGATCCGGGAGGGGTGGGAACCGACGGAGCAGCAGGGGCCGCGCTGGCGGGCGGCGTCGGGACCGGGGGAGCAGCCGGAGCCGGTGCAGCCTGGCTCGGCGGTGCCGGAACCTGCGGCGGAGCGGGAACACCCGCGGGCGCTGCGGGCGCTGCGGGAGGGATTGCCGGAGTCTTCGGGTCAGTCATGATGGCGCTTACTTTACGTGCGGGGTCTCGCCCGGGCCCTCTCCACGGCGGGGCGAGGGCGGTTTAGATTCACGAAAGGGTGGGCAGGGGGGCGTCGATAAGCGAAGCCGCACCGCGCGTCTTAAGGCGCGCTGTCCGCCGCCTGTGCCCTGAGGCCCGCGATGTAGATGTCGGTGAGCCACTCGCGCGCCTCCGGGTCAATAGCGCTGGCCAGGGCCGGCAGTGGCCGGGACGCGGTGACCAGGCCCAGGTAGAAGCGCACGGGGGAGAGGTCGGCCGGGGCGAAACCGTGGGTGACCCCCAACTGGAAGACCTCGGAGACCATGGCGATGATGCGCCCGCGTTTGGTGTTCACGTCCCCCAGGGCCTCGGGGGCCAGGGCGATGTGGCCGACGAGTGCCTCGGCCAGGCCGGAGAGGTTCTGGTCGCGCACCCCGTGGATGGTGTCGCACCAGGCCTGCCACGGGTCGTCGTCCCAGGCGGCGGTATCCGGTGTGAGCACGGCGGACAGGCGGGCGAAGCCGTGTTCGATGACCGCGCGGAACAGGGTGATCCGGTCGGGGAAGTTGCGGTTGGCGGTGGCCACGCCGACCTCGGCGTCTCGGGCGATCTCACGCAGGGAGACGTCGGCGCCCTTCTCGGCGATGAGTCGGGTGGCGCTGTCGAGGAGGGCGGCACGGTTGGCGCGGGCGTCCTTGCGCATGCTGTGCCTCCCGGGGTGTGGCTTATCGACGTTGTGGAGCGAACCGTTCTGAAGTGTCCTGGGTTTAGTTCCGATCGTTTCTAGAGGAGGATTGGACCATGCCTAGGAAGTTCAGTGACGAGTTCAAGGACAAGGCGGTGCGGTTAGCCGAGGAGCTCGTTGAGCTTGAGGGGTGCTCGAAGTGGGCGGCGGCGGAGGAGATCGGCGAGAAGCTCGGCGTCTCGGCGCACACGCTCAACAACTGGTTGAAACCTGTCAAAGCGTCCCCCGACGTTCAGCGGAGCACTGGCGAGTCGGTCGACGACGAACTGAAGCGTCTGCGGCAAGAGAACAAAGAGCTGCGCAGGGCAAACGAGATCTTGAAGACCGCTTCAGCTTTTTTCGCAGCGGAACTCGACCGTCCCACCAGAAGATGATCGAATACATCGACACGTATCGCGATCGCTTCGGGGTCGAGGCCATCTGTCGCACGTTAAGGCAGACAGAATGTGGGTTTATCACCTCTCGTGGCTACCGAGCAGCGAAAACACGAGCCCCGTCGGCCAGGAGCTTGTCAGACGCGCTGCTTATCCCCGAATTGGTGAAAGTCTTCGAGGACAACTTCAGCGTGTACGGGGTACGCAAGATGTGGAAGGCCATGCAGCGCGCCGGCTGGGACATCGGTCGTGATCAGACGGCACGGTTGATGAAACTCGCCGGCATCCAAGGCCGCAGAAGGGGCCGCACTCCGATCACAACGCTTCGGGCTGATGTCCCGGATTGTCGTCCTGATCTGGTCAATCGTGACTTCACCGCGTCAGCGCCGCACCGGCTGTGGGTCGCTGACATCACCTACGTGCGTACCCTGTCGGGGTTTGCGTACACCGCGTTCATCACCGATGCGTACTCCCGCAAGATTGTCGGGGTTGCCACCAGGGCGAGCATGCGCACCGATGAGCTGCCTCTTGAGGCTTTTGAGCATGCTCTTTATCACGCAGGTGATCTCCGTGCTGAAGGACTTGTCCATCACAGCGACCGCGGCTCGCAGTACGTGTCCATTCGTTACAGTGAGGCGCTTGCTCAAGCTGGGATTGATCCGTCCGTTGGCACCGTCGGCGATTCCTACGACAACGCGTTGGCGGAAACGGTCAACGGTCTATACAAGACCGAGCTGATCTATCCCCACCGGCCGTGGGCGTCGGTTGGGGAAGTCGAGATCGCGACCCTTCGCTGGGTGTACTGGTGGAATAACCATCGCCTGCACGAGTCATTGGGATACATCACTCCACAAGAGATGGAAGACGCCTACTATCAACAATCACACGCCCACCCGTTGGGCGTTCAATAAGCGGAACGAAAACCAGGACGCTTCATTCCGTTTCACCATAACACCTGCCCGGACCTCTGGGTTGCGGCGGGGATAGTGGAACATTATGCTCCACTACGCTATCGGAACAGAGCGTTCCGGATTGGTCCAACACCGAGGAGCCCCCTCCATGTCCACCCCTGTCTCCGAGGCACCCGCCGCTTCCGGGCGCGAGTCCCGCGAAGGAAACGACTGGCTGAAGATCGCCGGCATCGTCCTCCTGCTGCCCTGCGTCATCGCGCTCATGCTCTTCGCGTTCCTCGCCCCCAACTTCGCCTCCGGCCCGCACGAACTGCCCGTGGCCATCTCCGCGCCGGATCCGGTGGTCACCCAGCTTTCCGACGCCACCAACGCCGCCAACCCCGACGCCTTTTCCTTCGACCCGGTGGGTTCGGACGATGAGGTGCGCGGGGCCGTCGAGAAGCGAGACGCCATCGGAGGCCTGACCATGGACCCCGCCACCGGCACGGCCACCATCTACACCGCGGCGGGCAACGGCGCGCCGTACCCGGCCGTGATGCAGCAGCTCGCCGGCGGAATGCAGGCGCTGGGACTCAACGTCCAGATGGTCGAGGTCGCCCCGTACAGCCAGGACGATCCGCAGGGTTCCGGGCTCAACGCGCTCGGGCTGCCGCTGGCGTTCGGCGGCATGATCTCCGCCGCGCTCATGACCACCCTGTTCAAGGGCAAGCCCTGGCACAAACTCGTCGGCGCGCTGGGCATCGCCGCGCTGGGTGGCCTCGTGGTCGCCGCCATCCTGCACCACGGCTACGGCGTGCTCACCGGCGACTTCTGGCTCGAGGCGCTGGCCCTGGCCTGCGGCATCGCCGCGACGTCTCTCGTGGTCACTGGCCTGGGATCGCTGCTCGGCATGGCCGGCGTGGGCCTCGGCGCGGTGCTGACCATCTTCATCTCCAACCCGCTGTCCGGACTCGCCACCGGCTGGTGGTGGCTGCCGCAGCCCTGGGGCATGATCGGCCAGTACATGCCCATCGGCGCGGCCGGCTACCTGCTGCGTTCCATCAGCTACTTCGACAACCACCACGGCGGGCACTCCTGGACCGTGCTCGGCGTGTGGATGCTCGTCGGCGCGCTGCTCATCGCGGTCGGGGGAGTGCGCAACCGGCGCGCTGCCGCGTAGGTTCTGACAAAAGTTGCGGCCCCCTTCTCCTGGTGAGAAGGGGGCCGCTGCTTTGTGCGTGTTACTTCAGGGCGTCGAGCGCCTGGTCGATCGGGGTTCCGCCGCCATTGAAGTTGATGTACTTCCCGGCGGTCTCCGGCTTTTCCACGACCGCCGCGATCATCGCGGCCACGTCCGCGCGGGCGACCTCGCCGTGCTCGACGTTGCTGTCCGGCAGCGCGATCTCCACGGCGCCGGTGCCGTCGTCCTCGGTGAGGGTGCTCGGGCCGAGGATGGTCCAGTTCTTCGCCTTGGCCTGCACGTAGCGGTCGGCGGAGTACTTGGCCTCGGCGTAGTGCCAGAAGTCGTTCTCCGGGTCGATGCCGTGGTCGGCCTGCGCGCCGAACCAGGACACCGTGACAAACCGGTCCACGCCCGCCTTGTTGGCGGCCTCCACCGTGTGGGCGGCGGCGTCGCGGTCGACGGCGTAGGTGCGGCTCACGTCGCCCCCGCCCGCGCCGGCGGACCAGACGACCACGTCGGCGCCTTCGAAGGCGCCGGCCAGCTCGTCGATGGAGGCGTTCTCGATGTCCAGGACGACCGGGTGCGCGCCCGTGTCCGTGATCTCCTGCGACTGCTCCTGCTTACGGATGATCGCGTCCACCTCGTGGCCGTTTCCCACCAGCAGCGGCTCCGCCAGCAGCGAAACCTTTCCGTGTCCTCCGACGATGACGATCTTTGCCATGATGTGCTCCTTCGTATCCGGGGTGCGTTCACCATGGTTCAACGCCGGGGTGGGGGAGGAGTATTCCCTGCGCGGCCCTAGGGGAGTCGGACTTGGTTAGACAGGGTTAGGCCTTCTATTTGTCTAGAGGGCGAATGCCTAAGGCTCCGGGATCTAGGGCTGTTGGGACGGACCAGCTACAGCACCGGCTCGATCGGGTTGCCCTGCCAGGAGGTGGCGGCGGGCACGCGGTCGCCGCGCATGACCAGGGAGCCGGGGCCGACGGTGGCGCCGTCGCCGAGTTCGCTGGCCGGCAGGGCGACGGAGTGGGCGGCGAGGGTGGCGCCGTCGAGAAGTGATACCGGGCCCAGGCTCATGACACGGTCCTGGAACAGGTGTGTCTGCACGACGGTGCCGGGGCCGACGGTGGCGCCGCGGCCGATGTGGCAGAGGTCCGTTTCTGGCAGCCAGTAGGACTCGACCCACGCGCCGCGGCCGATCTTCGCGCCGAGCAGGCGCATGGCCAGGTTGTGCTCGCCGGTGCCGATGGCGTGGTTGAAGAACCACGGCGCGCCGAGCGTCTCCACAAACGTGTCCTGCAGCTCGTTGAGCCACACGAAACTGCTGTACAGGGGGTGATCGCCAGGCTTGTGTCGCCCGACGCAGATCCACTTGGCCGCGACACACACCGCGACGGCGATCGCGCCCGCGGCCATGTAGACCAGCCCGGCCGTGAGCCAGGCGGCGGCGAGGCCGAAGTGGGCGTAGATCCAGTGCATCGCGGAGAACACGCCGGCGAGCAGCATCGCGGAGGACATGGGGGCGAGCAGGCGCATCGTCTCAATGACGCCGCGGGCCACCTTCACTTTGGTGCCGGGGCGGTAGGTCAGGGCGTCGCCCTCGCCGATCGAGGCCTCGACACGCCGCATGCGCTCCGGCGGGGAACCCCACCAGTTCGCGCCGGGTTTGGCCTTCTTCGGGGTGGAGGACTGCACCGCCACCAGGGAGTTCTTGCCCAGCTTCCGGCCCGGCGCGGTGATGCCGGAGTTGCCCACGAAGGAGCGTTTGCCGATCTTCGTCTCACCCGTGAGCATCCAGCCGCCGCCGAGCTCGTAGCCGCCCACCATGGTGTCGTCGGCCAGGAACGCGCCGTCCTTGACCTCGGTGAGCTTGGGGATCATCACCGCGGTGGAGATCTCCACGTCGCGCCCGATCGTCGCGCCGAGCGAGCGCATCCACCACGGGGTGAGCTGGCCCGCATACAGCGGGAAGAGGCTGGTACGCGCGTCGTCCATGAGGCGCTCGATGGTCCACAGCTGCCAACCGCGCAGGGAGCGCACGGGCACGACGCCCGGCGCGAGCCCCGCGGAGAGCAGCCGCACGCCGAGCCAGGTCTGCGCCATGTACAGCGCGAAGGCGATGAGCCCGCCGAGCGGGGCGAACAGCAGCGCGCCGACGTAGACGTTGCCGCCCGTCAGCGTGACCAGGCCGAGCACCGCGGCGATGGCCAGGCCGACGGAGACCAGCGGCTGGACCGCCAGGCCGACCGAGGTCGCGCCGTAGATCCACGCCCAGTGGCGCCTACGCGGCGGGTGATGGTCGGGGAAGCGGTGTTTGGAGCGGCCCACCTTGACCGCGGGGGAGCCGGACCAGCGCGAACCCGCCTTAACGGCCTTGCCGCCGACGACGGTGGAGCCGGCCTCGACGTGCGCGTTCGCGCCGATGACGGTGCCGGGCAGCAGGGTGGAGCGTGCGCCGACACGCACGTTGGCCCCGATCTCGACGGCTCCGACGTGCAGGATGTCACCGTCGAGCCAGTAACCCTTGAGATCCACCTCCGGCTCGATGGCCGAGTGGTTGCCCAGGGTGAGCAGGCCCGTCACCGGCGGCAGCGAGTGCAGGTCGACGCCCTCGCCCAGTTGCACGCCGAGCAGGCGGGCGTAGTTGTTCACCCACGTCGATCCGGCGATTTCGCGCGAGCCGGAGACGTCCGACCAGCGTTCCGCGGCCCAGATGCGCAGGTGCACGGAACCGCCGCGCGGGTAGTCGCCCGGGGTGATGCCGCGGGTGAGCAGCCGCGCGCCGAGCGCACCGAGGGGCAGGCGCCCCAGCGGCGTGACAAAGACCAGCAGCATGGCGATGACCAGCCACCACGGCGTGTCGATCGCCCACGGCGCCGGCACCACGTTGCTGATGAGCAGCAGCCACGCCAGCGGACCCGTGGCTGCCATGGTCATAGCTGGGATCTGGAAGAGCGTCTGTGCCAGGCGGGTGCCGGCACCGACGGGTTTCACGTCTCGCTTCTCGACGCTCGCCTGCCCACCAAGTTCGATCCCTGAGAGCTCCGCGACGTTCTCCACGTGTTCGGCCAGCGCACCGAGGCGCGGGTGGTCGTAGAGGTCGCGCACCGCGAGGGTGGGAACCCGCTCGCGGATGCTGGCGATCAGCGTGGCCGCTGCCAGCGAGGAACCGCCGAGGGAGAAGAAGTCCGCGTCCGGGCCGTCGACCGAGACGCCGAGGTTGTCCACCCAGAGCCCGGCGAGCCAGGACTCGGTGGCCGTGAGGCCGGCGTCTTCGTTGATGCCGACGTCGGGAAGCGGCCAGGGAAGTGCTTTCTTGTCCACCTTGCCCGAGGTGCGAATGGGCAGCTCATCCATGACATGGATGCGCGGCACGAGCGCGGCGGGCATGGTCTCGGTGAGGCGCTCATGGGCCTCGGCGTGATCGAAGTCGAGCTCGGGATCGTCGAGGGAGACGTAGCCGACCAGCACCTTCTGATCGCCGCCGGTGGTCTGCACGGCGACCGCGGAGTTGTAGACATTGTCCAGCGACGCCACGTTGGCTTCGACCTCGCCGAGCTCGACACGCCGGCCGCCGATCTTCACCTGATCGTCCACGCGCCCGACGAAGTACAGGCCCTCGACCTCCAGGCGCACATGGTCGCCCGAGCGGTACGCGCGCTCCCAGCCCAGCGACTCCAACGGCGCGTACTTCTCCGCGTCCTTCGCCGGATCCAGGTAACGAGCCAGCCCGACGCCGCCGATGACCAGCTCGCCGACCTCGCCCATGGCCACGGGCTGGCCCTGCGTATCCACGACCGCCAGATCCCAGCCCGCCAGCGGCAGGCCGATCCCGACGGGGAGATTCGGGTGGAGGTGCTGCGCGCAGGCCACCACCGTCGCCTCCGTCGGGCCGTAGGTGTTCCACATCTCCCGGTCATCGGTGGCCAGGCGCTCGACGAGCTCCTGCGAGCACGCCTCGCCGCCGACGATGAGCAGGCGGATGTCGTCCAGCGCCTCCGCCGGCCACAGCCCCGCCAGGGTGGGCACGGTGGAGACGACGGTGATGTCGCGGCGGATCAGCCACGGGCCCAGGTCCATGCCCGAGCGCACCAGCGAGCGCGGGGCCGGTACCAGGCAGGCGCCGTGGCCCCAGGCCAGCCACATCTCCTCACAGCTGGCGTCGAATGCGACGGACAGGCCGGCGAGCACCCGGTCCTCGGGGCCCAGCGGGTTGTCGCGCAGGAAAAGTTCCGACTCCGCGTCGACGAACGCCGCCGCGGAACGGTGGGACACAGCCACGCCCTTGGGCTTGCCCGTGGAGCCCGACGTGAAGATGATCCACGCGTCGTCGGTGAGGTGGGGGCGGTCTGTGTCCGAACGCTCCTGGGATTCGACGAGCATGCGGAAACCGTCGTCGGTGAACAGGGCGTCGATACGCGCCTCACCGAACACCAGCTCCGCGCGCTCCTCCGGGTCATCCGCATCCACCGGAACGTAGGCGGCGCCGGCGGCGAGGGTCGAGAGAATGGCGAGGTAGAGGTCGCGCTTGCCCGACGTCATGCGGATGCCGACCTTGTCGCCGCGGCGCAGGCCCGCGCGGTGCAGCTCGGTCACCCAGGCGTCGACCGTCTCCATGAGCTCGGCGTAGGTGATGATCTCGCCGTCATCGATCGCCGCCGCATCCGGATACCGCTGGGCGGTGGCTGCGAGGATGTCGTAGAGCGTGCGCGGCGCGGGCGCGTCGTCGCGGCGCAGGTACTGGCAGGGAACCACTAGCTGGCCACCTCATCCGCATCGAGGATCGACGACGCCAGCTTGCGCAGATGCTTGAGCTGCTTATTCGTCGAACTATCCAGGGCATTGTTTTCCGCCTCGGTGACCAGCTCGGTGAGCTCCGCGTGCGCCTTCCGGCCCTTCTTCGTCGCCGTGACAATCTGGCGGCGGCGATCCTGCGGGTCACGCTCGCGCTTGGCCCAACCGTGGGACTCCAGCTGATCGACGAGACGAACCATGTCCGAGGCGTCAATGGCCAGGGTCTCCGAGAGTGCTGACTGGCTGGCGGCGTCCTGGCCGATGAGGCAGGCCAACACCCAATGCTCGCGCAGGGTGGCGTCCTTGGTGGCCAGGGCCTGCTCGACCTCATCGCGGGTGCGGCGGCGCAGGCGCTCGATCTGGAAGGAGGGGGACTCCAGGAGGGCATCGGGGATGGCGTTCATGATGCTGATGGTACCGGGCTATTGTGGCTGACGCGAATTATGGGGATGGGCCCACTAATTGGGTGGGGAACCTTGGGCTGGTTGGGCGGGTCTAAGGGGGCATGGGGCTTGTGCTGCCGCCGCTGAAGCTGCCACCTGATGTCAACGAACTCGTCTATCTGCCAAGGTTAGCTGGGGACGGCGACTACTGGGCGTCGCCAAGCAATTATGTGCTGCTCACCCCGGAGGTTGCGATTCCGCGCCGGGTCGTGGCCGGGCTGGGGGACTGGGAGGTGGAATGGCTGCGCGCCGCGGCGGTTGCCCGCGCCTGCCGATCGTCAGTCGTGACCGGGCGTCATGCGGCGCGGCTGTGGGGCATCGGCGTCCACGGCATCGAGCCGGATGGCGTGGTTGACCTGCTGCTTCCGGGGGAGCGTAGGGCGAGCTCGATGGATCGGTGGGGTGAGAACGTCCGCTACTTCAACACACTGCTTCCAGAATCTGAATACACAGCCCTGGATGGTTACCGGCTGGCGACGCCTTGGCGTGCGGTGCGGGACATCGCCATCCGCGACAGCGAACTCGAAGCCCTCGTAGCCATCGACTCATTGCGAAACGTGATCCCCGGGCCCGACGATCTCCATTACTGCGACATCCTCGGCTCGGGCAGGTATCACGGTAAAACCCGCGTCCGCAATCTTCTCGCAATGTCGAGGAAGGGGAGCGAGAGCCCCTTGGAAACCTGGGGGAGGGAGCAGCTCCGGCAGGCCCAATTGCCCGAAATCACCTCGGTGCGGCTACAAGTGAGTATCGACGTCGCGAACCGCACGTTCCGGGTGGACATGGTGATCAACGGCTGGCTCATCGTCGAATTCGATGGTGGCGTGAAATACGACGGGGATAACCAGTCTCCCCGCAAGGAGGCGCAGCGTCAACATCTCATCGTCAACGCCGGGTGGACGATGCTTCGGGTCAGCTATCAGGATCTCGCGCGGGGCAATTTTGTGCCGATGGTTCTCGAGGCACTGCGTCGGCGGGAGGCTGGGGCGTCGGCGTAAGGGTTTTGGGGGGCGTCGGGCGTTCGCCTGAGCGGCTCTCCTGCTATCTCTCGAATAGCTTCCTTCGGACACTTCGTGGGCACAAAGTGTCCGAAGGAAGCTATTCGAGAGATAGCCTTTTGGGCCAGTCGAGCCAGCCTGAGCCCCAGCCCGAGGCCCCCGACCTACTCCGTCGCCAGCCCCGACCTGACCCATGCCTGGGTCCCACCCTCGACGTTGATGACGTCCTCCATCCCGAGCGCGCCTTCCATGTACTGCGCGGCCTGCGCAGAACGCCCGCCAGATTTGCAGATGACGTAGACGGGTTGGGTGTCGTCGATCTCGCCGTGGCGCTCCATGAACTCCGAGAGCGGGACGTTCACGGCGCCGCGGGCGTGGACCTCGGCGAATTCATCGGGTTCGCGGACGTCGATGAGCTGAGCGTCGGCGGGGACTTCGGTGACGGTGACGTTTTTCATGCAGGCCACCCTAACGGATCAGGCCAATAGGAGTCGCTCGCCCGTCGTGTCCATCGGATGGGATGTGGCTCCCAACAACACGACCGCTCGCTTGGCGGGGCGGTCTAGACCGATCCAAGAGCTGAACCCGCCGGTGGCGCCGTTGTGCCAGGTAAGCGTATGCCCGTCCACTTGGGAGGTCAGCCATCCCGCGCCGATGTGGGTGCCTGAATCGAACCGCGCGGTCGGTGTCAGGGCGGACATGCCGGGAGCTGAGCCATCCAGAAGCGATCCGGCGTAGTCGCCCATGGCCCCGATGTCAGTGCTGATTCCGCCTGCTGGATAAAACTCGAGATCGTCCCATGGTTCCTGCGAACGCCCTGCCTCGTCGCGACCCTGAACGGGGTGTGACCCGCGTTTGTCTAGGCCAGGGAACGAACGGTCGAGGAGTTCTGCGTAGTTCAGGCCCGTTCGCTGTGCCACTGCGTGCCCAAGAGCTGCGAAACCCAGGTTCGAGTAAGTCGGTACCGGGGCAGTCAAACGAGCCTTACGAAGCTTCCTGACCAGGTCCTCCACGTCCCCGTGATACGGGTTCCTCGCCCGAAGTAGATCGAGGATCACTCGGGCGCGCTGCAGCGGGTTGAGGACGTCGTCACGCAGGCCCGAGCGGTGTTGTGAAAGCTCGTCGAGCGTCACGGAGCCTGCGGGAGTGAGTCCGAGATCGAAGACCTCCCGGAGCTCAGTGGACCCGCTAACCTCGCCCCGATCGACGGCGTCCGCGTAGAGCATGCCGGTGATCGCTTTGTTGATTGAACCGATCTCAAAGGTTCCGTTTAGCGGGGCTCCGACGGCAGCCAGGCGAAGTCCCAGTCCCGGGGCAAGTGCTGCCACCGAAAACGCAGAGACCTTCTTTGCGGGAAGAAGGTCAATGGCCTGCTCAGCCAGCTCGACGTCTCCGTCAATCGTCGGGGCCACCGTACGGGAAACCCTTAGTTCTCCGTCTTGGCGTCGATGTCTTCCTCGACGTTTTCCTTTTCGTTGTGGCCCTCGGCCTCGTAGGCCCTGAGGGCGGCGTCGAGGATGGACTCGGCCTCTTCGCGGGAGCCCCAGCCGGCGCTGTTGACGGACTTGCCGGGCTCGAGGTCCTTGTAGTGCATGAAGAAGTGCTCGATCTCGTCCAGGGTGAACTGGGAGATGTCCTCGAGCTCCTGGTAGTCGTCGAAGCGCACGTCGTCGATGACGCAGAGGAGCTTGTCGTCGCCGCCGGCCTCGTCGGTCATCTTGAACACGCCGACGATGCGGGAGTTGACCACGACGCCCGGGAAGACGGGCTCGGGGGAGATGATGAGGGCGTCGAGCGGGTCGCCGTCGTCAGCCAGCGTGTTCTCGAGGTAGCCGTAGTCGGCGGGGTACGCCATCGGGGTGAAGAGGTAACGGTCGAGGAAGACACGACCGGTCTCGTGGTCGACCTCGTACTTGTTGCGCGAACCCTTGGGGATCTCGACGATGACTTCTACGGACTTGCTCACTTCGAACGGCTCCTTCGCTAGGGGGGATCTATCAACCACTGAAGCATACCCGCGCTAGTGTTATCGGCGATGAGAGCTAAAAACGTGGCAGTCGGCGTGGCCGGCGGGGTGCTGGCCGTGGCCGTCGGCGCCACCGCGGTCGTCGGGGTGCAGGTGCACCAGATGTACGAGGGCCTCGACCACGGTCAGCCCTTCACCATCGCCGAGCCCGAGCCGGTGGCCACCCCGGCCGGCACCGACGTGCAACCGGTCGACATGGCCGCGCTCAACGCAACCCTGGAGCAGCTCGCGGACAACCCGGCGCTGGGCACGGTGCACGGCAAGGTCATCGACACCACCACCGGCGCGACGGTGTGGGAGCGTCGCCCGGCCGACCCCCTCACCCCGGCGAGCTCGACGAAGCTGCTCACCACCTCGGCCGCAATCCTGCACATGGACCCGGACAAGACGCTGACCACCGAGGTCGTCGCCGGGCCGGTCCCGGGCAGCGTGGTCATCCGGGCGGCGGGCGACGTCTGGCTGACCCCGGAGCGTATCGACGCCCTGGCCCAACAGATTCCCGGGCCCGTGACGCAGGTGAGCATCGACACCAGTGTGTGGAGCGGCGACGAGTACCTCCCCGGCTGGGTCGACGGCAACATCGATGAGGGCTACATCGCCCCGCTGCAGCCGGCGATGATCCACGGCGGACGCCTCGGCGAGACCACCGGCGACGTCCCCCGCAGCCACACCCCGGCCTTCGACGTGGCCGCGGAGCTCGCCGCCCGCCTCGGCGCAGAAACCGTCGCCGTCGGCCCGGCGCCGGAGGGCACACAGGTACTGGCCACCACCGAGTCGCCGACCCTGGAGGAGCGGATCGAGCAGACCAACCTGCACTCGGACAACGTCATGGCCGAGGCCATCGGCCGGGAGCTGGCCATCGACCGCGGGGCGGGGAACACGCCCGAGGCGGCCACGCGGGCCACGCTGGACACGCTGCGGGAGGCCGGGTTCGACACCATCGGCACCACGCTGGCGGACAACTCCGGACTCAGCGAGCACAACCTCATCGCCCCGCGCCTGCTCAGCGACCTGGTCACCGCGGCCGCCACCGGCGATCGGCTGCGCCCGCTGCTGGGTACGCTGCCGGTCGCGCACGGCGACGGCACCCTGGAGGTTCGTTACGCGGATCTGCCCGGTCGCGGCTGGGTGCGCGCCAAGACAGGCACGCTCACGGGGACAAACGCCCTGGTGGGAACGGTCACGGCGCAGTCGGGGCGGGTGTACACCTTTGCCCTGCTCTCCAACGGCTCCGACATCCTCGAAGGCCGGCAGGCCCTCGACGAGTTCGCTTCGGCGCTGCGGGAGCACTAGTGCGCAGCCCACACTTCCTCGCCTGCAGGCGCGCGGCCCGCGGCTACGAGGACGTGGTGGTCGGGCTCTCCGGGGGCCCGGATTCCCTGGCTCTGACCGCGGCGCTCGTCGCGGAGGGCGCCCGCGTGGAGGCGGTGGTGATCGACCATCAGCTGCAGCCGGGGTCGGCGCAGGTCGCGCAGCGCGCGGCCGCGCAGGCGCGGGATCTCGGCGCAGCAGCAAACATCAGAAAAGTTCAGGTCAGTGCCAAGAACCTCGAGGCCGAGGCCCGTACCGCCCGTTACGCGGCGCTCATCGACGCCGCCGGCGACCGACCCGTCCTCGTCGCCCACACCCTCGACGACCAGGCCGAGACCCTGCTGCTCGCCGCACTGCGCGGAAACCCCGGCGGCATGGCCGCGCGCAACGGCCAGATCCACCGCCCCTTCCTGGGCATCCGCCGGGCGGACACCGTCGGCGCGTGCGACGAGCTGGGCCTGGCGTACTGGGAGGACCCGCACAACCAGGACCGGGCGTTTCGACGGGTGGCGGTGCGCCAGCAGGTGCTGCCGCTGCTGGGGGAGCTCATCGGCGGGGACGCCGTCGCGCCCCTGGCCCAGGCCGCCGCGCGCACGGCCGCGGACAACGCGCTGCTCGACGAGCTCGCCGGGCCCGGCACCGACGACTGCCTGGAGCTCGGTGCCCAGCCGGAGCCGCTGCGGCGCCGGCGGATCGCGGCGTGGCTGCGGGCGGAGGGGTTTGCGGTGACGGGTGCGGTGGTCACGGGCGTCGATAAGCTCGTGTCTGACTGGCACGGCCAGGGCGGAGTGGCCGCCGGGTACGCGGCCGGGCGGCGGTTGGACGTGCGGCGGATCGGTGGCAAACTGGCTGTCATCCCGCAGGAGCCCTAAAGCAGAGGAATGTCATGCACACTCACAAGGATCTCAACGTCCCCCCGCACCGGTACGGCGACGACGTCGAGTCGATCCTCATCACCGAGGACCAGCTGGCCACCCGCATCCAGGAACTCGCCGACAAGGTGTCCGAGGAATACCGGGACGCCGACGATGACCTCATCCTCATCTGCGTACTCAAGGGCGCGGTGTTCTTCCTCACCGACTTCGCCCGCGCGCTGTCCATCCCCTCCGAGATGGAGTTCATGGCCGTGTCCTCCTACGGCAACTCCACGTCCTCCTCGGGCGTCGTGCGCATCCTCAAGGACCTAGACCGCGACATCGCCGACCGCGACGTGCTCATCGTCGAGGACATCATCGACTCCGGCCTCACGCTGAGCTGGCTGATGAAGAACCTGCGCGGCCGCCAGCCCCGCTCGCTCAAGGTGGTCACCCTCCTGCGCAAGCCCGAGGTGCAGACCGCCCAGGTCGACCTCTACGACGTCGGCTTTGACATTCCCAACGAGTTTGTCATCGGCTACGGCCTCGACTACGCCGAGCGTTACCGCGACCTGCCCTACGTGGGCACCCTGCACCCGCGGGTCTACGGCGGCGAGTAACCCCGCGTTAGACTCGCTGGAACGATTGCGCCGCGCCGGGCGTTAAAGAGGCGACCCACCACCGTTCCCCGAGCTGAAAGGTCATGCACCGCGTCCTCGTGAAAGGGCCGCGGTGGCTGCCTCACTGATGAAGAACAAGAGAATCCTCCAGATCGGCCTCGTAGCGGCCGTCGTCCTGGTCACGCTGTTCGTGCTCTCCGCGCTGACGGACGAGACCCGCGGTCACCTGCGGGTGGACACCTCCGTCGCCCTGGAACAGATCCAGGCGAACAACGCCGAGGAGGTGCAGGTCGACGACCGGGAGCAGCGCCTGCGCATCACCCTGGCCGAGCCGATCACGGTGGACGAGCGCGACGGGGTCACGGAGATCATCACCCAGTACCCCGCGCGCTCGACGGAGCAGATCACCACCGCACTCAATGACGCGGGAGTCGACTACGACACCAACGTCACCCAGGACTCCTTCCTCATGAGCATGCTGGGATTCCTGCTGCCCATGCTCATCCTCTTCGGCCTGCTGTTCTTCTTCATCAGCCGCATGCAGGGTGGCGCGGGCGGCATGTTTGGCATCGGCGGCAACAAGGCCAAGCAGCTGACCAAGGACATGCCCACCAACACCTTCGAGGACGTCGCCGGCGCGGACGACGCCGTGGACGAGCTCCAGGAAGTGGTGGACTTCCTCCAGGACGCCTCGCGCTACGAGGAACTCGGCGCGAAGATCCCCAAGGGTGTGCTGCTCTACGGCCCTCCCGGCACCGGTAAGACCCTCATCGCGCGTGCCGTCGCCGGTGAGGCGGGCGTGCCCTTCTACACCATCTCCGGCTCCGACTTCGTGGAGATGTTTGTCGGCGTCGGCGCCTCGCGCGTGCGTGACCTGTTCAAACAGGCCCGCGAGAACTCGCCCTGCATCATCTTCGTCGACGAGATCGACGCCGTCGGTCGCCAGCGTGGCTCCGGCATGGGTGGCGGCCACGACGAGCGCGAGCAGACCCTCAACCAGCTGCTCGTGGAGATGGACGGCTTCGGCGACCGTGAGGGAGTCATCCTCATCGCCGCGACCAACCGCCCGGACATCCTCGACCCGGCGCTCCTGCGCCCGGGCCGCTTCGACCGCCAGATCCCCGTCACCGCGCCGGACCTGGCTGGGCGCCGGCAGATCCTCAAGGTGCACTCCAAGGGCAAACCCATGGGCCCCGACGCCGATCTCGACTCGCTGGCCAAACGCACCGCGGGCATGTCCGGCGCCGACCTGGCCAACGTGGTCAACGAGGCCGCGCTACTCACCGCGCGGGTCGGCGGCACCATCATCACCGCCGACGCGCTGGAGGAGGCCACCGACCGCGTGATCGGCGGCCCGCGCCGCTCCGGCAAGATCATCTCCGAGCAGGAGAAGAAGATCACCGCCTACCACGAGGGCGGGCACACCCTGTCCGCGTGGGCGCTGCAGGAGATCGAGCGTGTGTACAAGGTCACCATTCTCGCCCGCGGGCGCACCGGCGGCCACGCCATGACGGCGCAGGAGGACGACAAGGGCATGTACACCGTGTCCGAGCTCTACGCTCGCCTTGTCTTCGCCATGGGCGGCCGCGCCGCCGAGGAAGTTGTCTTCGGCTCGCCCACCACGGGCGCCTCCGCGGACATCGAGCAGGCCACCAAGATCGCCCGCGCCATGATCACCGAGTACGGCATGTCCCCGGCGCTCGGGCCCATCAAGTACGGCCAGGAGCAGGGTGATCCCTTCTCCGGCGCCGGCGGCGGCGGAACCCTCGACTACTCCATGGAGGTTGCCGAGCGTATCGACGAGCAGGTTGCCTACCTCATCCGCCACGCGCATGTGCGCGCCTACGAGATCCTCTCGCAGCACCGCGACCACCTCGACCGCCTGGCCGAGAAACTCCTGGAGAAGGAGACGCTGCGTCGTCCGGACCTGGAGGCGCTGTTCACCGACATCGAACCCCAGCCGGTGGGCAACATCTACCCGGACCTCAAGGAGGAGTTCCCCCGCCAGGAGGGCCGCGAGCCGGTGAAGACCCCGGTCGAGCTGGCCAGGGAGCGCGGCGAGGAGCCGCCCAAGAAGTACAGCCTGCTCGAGGCCTCCCGCGAGGCGCGTGCGAAGCGCATGAAGGAGCTCGAGGCGAAGAAGGCCGCCGAGGAGCAGCAGAAGGTGGGCCCGCCGACGAAGAGCGGCGGGCGGCACCAGCGCCCCGAATCCGGCGGCTCCACCGCGGCGAGCGCCGACCTGCCGCACTACCAGGGCACCCCGCCGCCCGCGGACTGGACCGTTCCAGGCTGGCCGCCTAAGGGCCAGGACAACCCCTACGCTGCCCCGACGAACGCGCCGGAGAAACACGTCGATAAGCCCGAGAACGCCGAACACCCCGGGATGAAGAACTACGACGAGAACGCGGCGCCGCGCGGTTTCCAGCTGCCCGAGAACGAGCGCCCGGACCACGAGGAACGCCGCGAGGAGGCGCAGATCTCCGAGGCCGACGAGACCTCGGAGATGCCGCGCGTCGTCGACCCGACCCAGGAGGGCACCGATGATCAGCGAGGTTGAGTTCCCCGAGAACTTCGACGCCCCCCGCGCCGAGGCCGCCATCCGCGAACTGCTCATCGCCGTGGGCGAGGACCCTGACCGCGAAGGACTGCAGGACACGCCCGCCCGGGTGGCGCGTGCCTACGCGGAGAACTTCGCCGGCCTGCACAAGGACCCGACGGAGGTGCTCGAGCGCACGTTCAGCGAGCACCACCAGGAGCTGGTGCTCATCAAGGACATCCCCATCTACTCCATGTGCGAGCACCACCTGCTGCCCTTCTACGGCCACGCGCACATCGGCTACATCCCCAACAGGGAGGGCCGGGTGACGGGCCTGTCCAAGCTGGCGCGGCTGGCGGACCTCTACGCCAAACGCCCGCAGGTGCAGGAGCGGCTGACCTCGCAGATCGCCGACGCGATCCAGGAGAAGCTGCAGGCGCAGTCGGTCATCGTCGTCATCGAGTGCGAGCATCTCTGCATGGGTATGCGGGGCATCCGCAAACCCGGAGCGATGACCACCACCTCCGCTGTCCGGGGCGGGTTCAAACGCTCCGCGGCCTCGCGCGCCGAGGTCCTCAGCCTCATCAGGGACTGACCGTCATGGCTCTGGCAGATCTCACCCCGCCCGGCCGCGCTGCGGTCATGGGGATCGTCAACGTCACCGAGGACTCCTTCTCCGACGGGGGAAAGTGGCTGGCCGTCGACGACGCCCTCGCGCACGCCCGAGAGCTCGTGGCCGAGGGCGCGGACATCATCGACGTGGGCGGCGAATCCACCCGGCCCGGCGCCACGCGCGTCCCGGCCGACCTCGAGGCGGCCCGGGTGGTCCCGGTGATCCGGGCGCTCACCGAGGAGGGGATCGCCACGTCGGTGGACACCATGCGTGCCTCCACCGCCGCGGCCGCCGCCGAGGCGGGCGTGACCATGATCAACGACGTCGCCGGCGGCCTCGCGGATCCGGACATGTTCCGGGTCATGGCCGACGCGCAGGTTCCGGTCTGCCTCATGCACTGGCGCACCCCCGAGGGCCGGGGTTACGGGGAGGCCTCGGGCGTGGCGGATCACGGCGAAGACGTGGTCGCCGACGTGGCCGAGCTGCTCACCCAGCTGTCGCGCCGCGCCATCGAGGCCGGCGTGGATGCCTCGAACATCCTCATCGACCCCGGCCTGGGATTCTCCAAGTCCGCCGAGGAGAACTGGCAGATCCTGCGTGGGTTGCCCTCGCTTATCGACGGCGATTTCCCCCTCCTCGTCGGCGTCTCCCGGAAACGATTCCTCGCCCAACTGCGCACCGACCGGGGCATGGCGGCGGATCCCGACCCGGCCACCCACGCGGTGAGCGCGCTCGCCGCCCACCTGGGAGCATGGGGAGTGCGTGTGCACGACGTGGCCGCCTCCCGCGACGCCGTCGACGTCGCCGCGCTCTGGAAAGGAAAAAACTGATGGCAGACCGCATCGAACTCACCGGCCTGGTCGCCTACGGCCACCATGGCGTGCTCCCGCACGAGACCGAGCACGGGCAGTCCTTCACCGTGGACCTGACCTGCTGGCTGGACACCGCCGAGGCCGCCGCCACCGACGACCTGACCAAGACCGTCAACTACGCCGAGCTCGCGCAGCTGGCCCACGACGCCGTCACGGGCGAGCCGCGCCAGCTCATCGAGACGGTCGCCGCGGAGATCGCCGACGCGGCGCTCGCGCGCTACGACGTGCTGCACGCGGTCGAGGTCACCATCCATAAACCGCACGCCCCCATCCCGCTGAGCTTCGCCGACGTCGCGGTCGTGGCCCGGCGCTCGCGCAAGTCCTCGCCCCGCTTCAGGAACGCCTGATGCGCGCCGTTTTGTCCATCGGCTCCAACATGGACGACAAGTGGGCGCTGCTGCGCTCGGTCTCCGAGGAGTTCGCCGGCCAGATCGTCGCCGAATCACCCGTCTACGCCACCCCGCCGTGGGGGGTCGAGGACCAGGATGACTTCCTCAACGCCGTGCTCATCGTCGACGTCGACGAATCGCCCCTGGAGCTGCTGCGCCGCGGCCAGCGGCTGGAGCAGCAGGCCCACCGCGTGCGGGTGCGCCACTGGGGGCCCCGGACGCTCGACGTGGACGTGGTCGCGCTTTTCGACGACGCCGGCAACCCCATCGACTGCGACACCGAGGAACTCACCGTGCCGCATCCGCACGCGCACGCCCGGGCCTTCGTGCTGGTGCCCTGGCTGGCCGCGGATCCGGGGGCGACCCTGGCGGGGGAGTCGGTGGAAGGGATCGTCGATAAGCTGCCTCCCGCCGAGGTCGCCGCGGTGCGGGTGGTGGAACCGTGAACCGGACCTCCCTCGGCGCGCTCGCCGGCACCTTCGTCTTCCTGGCGGCGGCGTTCGGCATCCTCACCTGGCGTTTCTACGGCTCCTTCCCGCCCATTCCCGCCGCCGGGGCGGTGACAGTGTGGCTGCTGGTCGCCGTGGTCGTGGTGCTCATCCTCCTGGTCAGGCGCGCAGACATCGGGCTCGATCGCACCCAGCTCGACCCCATCACCGTGGCCCGGATGATGATCGTGGGCAAGGCCTCGGCGTGGACCGGCGCGGTGCTCGGCGGGCTCTATAGCGGGGTGGCCACCTACGTGATCCCGCAGGCCGGGATCCTCGCCGCCGCGCAGGACGAGGCACCCGTCGTCCTCGCCGCCGCGCTCGGATCGCTCGCGCTGTCCGTAGCCGGCGTCGTACTCGAGCGACATTGCGAAGCGCCGCCTCCCCTTGACGGGCAAACAGTTAGTTAAGGTGGTGCACATGAACGAAGAGAACCTCGCCGGTGAATACACCCAGGACAACGGGCAGGAACAGGCCACGGGGAGCGGCTCGGGTCAGACCGCGCTCATTCTTCTCATCGTCGTGGCGGTCCTGGCCAGCGTGGTCATGCTGTTCACCGACAGCAACAACGCACTGAAGATTGCGCTGCTCGCGGCGCTCTGGGCGGCGATCATCGGGTTCTTCCTCGTCTACCGCTACCGCGCCCAGGTCAAGGACGCCGACGCCCGGATCGCTCTCACCCGGCAGCTGCACGCCGCCGAGCTCGAGCAGGCGCGCGCGCAGGCCGCCCCCGCCGCCAACCCGGCCGCCGCCGGGGACGAGGGCCTGAACACCCAGATCCTCGTCGAGCTGCGGGAGGAGATCGCCGGCCTGCGCGCCCAGCTGGAGGAGCTCTCCGGCTACCGCTTCGACTACGAGCCCGAGGCCATCCGCGCCGAGGCCAAACGCATCATGGAGGTGGAGGCGCGCGCGGCCAACCAGCGGGTCGCTGAGGAGATGGCTTCCGAAAGGGAGGCACGCGCCGCCCGGGAGCCCGAGTCCGTCGTGCCGGAGCCGGTCGCGCCCGAGCCCGAGCCCGTCGCGCCGGAGCCCGAGACCCCGCGTGCCGCGTCCGCGCCGGTGGACGAGGAGACCTCGGGCCGGGGCCTGCCCACGCGCGGGCCGGTAAGTCCGGCCAACCCGTTCACGCCGTCGGGCGCCGAGACCGCCGAGCACGGCGTCGTCCCCGACAACGGCGAAGCCCCCGCCGGCGGCTCGCACCGCCGCCCCACCGGGGCGCCCAGCGAGGAAGCCGTCGCCGGCCGCGTCGGACGCCAGGACTTCCGACAGTCGGGCACGAATCCGCTGTCCGCACTGATCACGGAGAACAGCCGTCGAGAAGCGGAAAAAGCCGAACCCGCGCCCACCCGCGGCGGAGGCCGTCGCCGCCGGGACGAGAACAACACGGGCGTCTCCGTCGCCGACCTGATGAAGAACCTCAGGAAGGAATCCAGCGAGGGTCAGGAGTGAGGGCGCCCCGCCTCAACGCGGGGATCTTCGCCGACGACACCGAGCTGCTCGATCTCGGCCCCCAGCTGCGCGAGATCGGTCACCACGTCACGTACTTCTCCGACGTCGAGGACGCCACGCAGTTCGAACTCGTGGTCATCACCGTGCCGGACAATCGTCTGGAGGACGTCATCGAGGGCATGTCCGCGCGGGCGCGCCCGGGGCAGATCTTCCTGCACACCTCCGCCGGGCACGGCACGCAGGTGTTCGACTCGCTGGAGACCTCCGGAGCCGTGGTCTGCGCGGCGCACCCGCTCACCGACGACCTGTGGGCGGTCGGCGCGGCCGATGAACTGGGGGAGACCATCGTGGAGCTGCTCGTCGGCGAGCTCGGCGGCCAGGCCCTGATGGTGCCCGATACGCAGCGCCTGCGCCTCGCCGCGGCGCTGACCTACCGCAGCTTCGAGGCCACCCTGCGCAACGACGCCTTCCTCCTGCTCTCCGAGGCAATCGGCAACGAGGAACGTGCCCTGGAGATCATCGGCGGATTCGGCGAGGAACGCCCGCTCGACCCGGTCCGCGGCCCGGCGGGCATGGCGGCGCAGCAGCGTGCCATCGAGGATCCGGGCACCGCGCGGGTGTTTCGGGATCTGGCGCGCCGGGCTGCGGAGCAAACCGGGGCCCACGACGTGGAACTGTGGGCCATGGGAGACAATTAGCCCCATGAGTTTCGAATTCGGGCGGGCCACCGTCATTGACTCCCTCGAGCGGATCCGCATGCTCGGTTCGGCCATGCGCAAGACCGGGCGCCCCGTCGTGCTGGTCCCGCTTCGCGACGGCGTCCATGCCGGCCACATCTCCCTCATCCGCGCGGCCACCCTGCTGCCCCGCGCGGTCGTCGTGGTCGCCTGGCAGGGCGAGGACGTGCCCGAGGATTTCGCCCGCGAGCGTGTGGACGTGGTGTGGCGGGTCACGGACGCCGACCTCTGGCCCGCCGGCGCGCCCCGGGTCATGGTCGAGTTCTCCGGCGGGCTGGAACCTTCCCTGACCGGGGATCTCACCCGCCTGGTGGCCCTGCTCGGCGCGCTGCGCCCGAGCGACGTCATCGTGGGGGAGAAGGACTACGAGCTGACGGTCGCGTTACGACGAGCGATTGCCGACCTCCACCTCGGGGTCGAGCTCCACGGCGTTCCCACCGTGCGCATGCCGGGCGGTCTGGCGGTGTCGCTGCGCAATGCCGGGGTCGCCGAGGAGGCCCGGGAGCAGGCGCTGGCGCTGTCGGCCGCGCTCACGGCGGGCGCGCACGCGGCCGAGCACGGCGCCGACCGGGTGCTTGAGGCGGCGGCTTCGGTGCTGGCGGCGGCCGGGGTGGAGCCGGAGTACCTGGAGCTGCGGGGACTGGACTTTGGCCCTGCGCCCGAGGAGGGTGATGCCCGACTGCTGGTCGCGGCCACCGTCGGCGGCGTGCGGCTGCTGGACAACGCGGGTGCGCCGATGGGGATCGGGTTCAAGAACCTGGAGTGAGCCCCCCGGTGGAAGGCGTGGGCAATTAGCACGGTTAGTGTCGTAGTTATTCCCCGCCGAGAAGGCGGGGAGGGCACATCCACCCACCTTCCGAGAAGGAGAACTCCACCATGTTCGTCACCTCCACACCCGACACCAAGGCACGCCACCTCAGTCCCGAGCACGAGGAGCTGGTCAAGGCCACCCTTCCCGCGGTCGGAGAGAATATCGAGAAGATCGCCCACTCCTTCTACGGCAAGATGTTCTCGGCTCACCCGGAGCTGCTGCGCGACACCTTCAACCGCGCCAACCAGAAGTCGGGCGAGCAGCAGAAGGCGCTGGCGGCGTCCGTCGCCACGTTCGCCACCATGCTCGTCGACGACAACGCCCCCGATCCCGTCATGCTGCTCGACCGCATCGCCCACAAGCACGTCTCGCTGGGCATCCGCGAGGACCAGTACCCCATCGTTCATGACAACCTCATGGCGGGCATCGCCGACGTGCTCGGCGACGCCGTCACCCCGGAGGTGGGCGAGGCATGGTCGGCCGTCTACTGGCTCATGGCCGACGTGCTCATCAAGCATGAGAAGGACCTCTACGCCTCCGACGGGGTTGTCAATGGCGACGTCTTCCGCGATGTCACCGTCACCGCGAAGGAGCAGCTCTCCGACCGCGTCTACACCTATACGCTGGAGGGCGACCTCAGCGAGCCGCAGCCCGGGCAGTACACGTCCGTGCGTGTGGAGCTAGAGGACGGGGCCAGGCAGCTGCGCCAGTACTCGATCATCGGCGGCGACGCCTCCGCCTACCGCATCGCCGTGCAGATCGACGGCGAGGTCTCCCACCGCCTGTACGAGCACGTCGAGGTCGGCGACCGCCTGCAGGCCAGCCTCGCGGCGGGCGACCTCGTGCTGGAGGAGGGGGACCGGCCCGTCGTGCTCATGTCCTCGGGCATCGGCTCCACTCCGATGGTGGGCATGCTCGCTCACCTCGCGGCCACCGAGGACGACCGGAAGGTGCTCTACGTGCACGCCGACGAAGCGACCGAGACTTGGGCGCAGCAGGCGCACACCGAGGAGCTCGCCGAGTCCCTGACCAACCTGACCGTGGAGGCACGCTTCCGCAACGACGGCGACCTGGTCACCGTCGCCGAGCACGACCTCTCGGGCGCGGACGTCTACCTCTGCGGCGGCAACGTGTTCCTCCAGGCCATCCGCGACGGCATCGAGGAGCTGCCGGCGGAGAAGGCGCCGGCCAGCGTGCACTTCGAGCTGTTCAGCCCCAACGACTGGCTGATCAACTAACTCCGGGGCGCAAGCTCCTTCAGCAGGGCCTTCCAATGTGAGCGCCACTGCTCGCCGTCCTCCGCGGAGGACAGCCCGGCGTGCTCGACGCTGAGGACGGCCTTGCCCGGTTGTTTGTCGGTGGCGTTGACGGTGATCCGGGAGCCGTCGGCCAGCCGGGCGCGCCAGTAGGACCACTTCTCCGTGCGGGACTCGGTGGGCTCCCCGTCGAGGGGAATGTCGCTGAACTCGGTGAGATCACCCACCCGCTCGCGCCACGCGGCGACGGCGCCGTCCCGGTCCGTGGGGAGAGTGCGGGACGCGGACGCCCGGAAGTCGCCCGCGCAGGACTGCCCGGGAACCCGCAGGCCTGCGTGCTGCTCGTAGGCCACGGCGACCCCCTGGGCCCACCACTCCTCATTCGGCGCGGCCGTGGGCATGAGCTCCAGGGCCAGGCGGGCGATGGCGGTGTGATCCAGGAGGCGGGCTGAGCGGGCGTCGAGAAGCGAAACCCAGTCCTCCCAGCTGCGGCCGGTCGAGGTGGCGATGGACGAGGTGTTGCTCGCGGAGACCATTCGTCGATTCTCGCCGAGAGGTGGAGCCCGGCGCAATGGCTTGACGTGGCCACGGGCCGTCGATACGCGTGGTGCTACCCTTGGACACCGTGAGTGAGCAGAAGAAACCCCAGGACAGGCAGCAGAACACCCCCAGCATTTCCGAGCAGTCGCGCATCCGGCGCGACAAGCGCGAGAAGCTGTTGGCCGAGGGGCACGAGCCGTACCCGGTGATCGTCGACCGGACGACCAGCCTGAAAGATCTGCGCGCGGGCTATGCCGTCGTCGCCGAGGGGGAGCAGGCTCCGGAGGGCGTCACAGTGCTCGCGGCGGGCGAGGAGACCCAGGATGAGGTCGCCGTCGCCGGGCGCATCATGTTCCAGCGCAACACGGGCAAGCTGTGTTTCGCCACGCTCCAGGAGGGTGACGGCACGCAGATGCAGGCGATGCTCTCGCTCGCGGAGGTGGGCGAGGAGTCGCTGGCGAACTGGAAGTCGGACACCGACCTGGGTGACATCGTCTCCGTCCGCGGCCGGGTCATCGCGTCCCGGCGCGGCGAGCTTTCGGTCATGGTGAGCTCTTGGCACATGGCGGCGAAGGCGCTGCGCCCGCTGCCCGTCGCCTTCGCCGACATGAGCGAGGACCAGCGGGTGCGTCACCGCTACACGGACCTCATCATGCGTGAGGAGGCGCGGAAGAACGCCATGACCAGGATCAAGGTGATGCGCGCGCTGCGCCACCACCTGGAGTCCGAGGGTTTCAACGAGGTGGAGACCCCCATGCTGCAGACGCTGCACGGCGGCGCGGCGGCCCGTCCGTTCGTCACCCACTCCAACGCCCTGGACATCGACCTCTACCTGCGGATCGCGCCGGAGCTCTTCCTCAAGCGCGCGGTCGTCGGCGGCCTGGAGCGGGTCTTCGAGGTCAACCGCAACTTCCGTAATGAGGGCATCGATTCCACGCACTCGCCGGAGTTCGCCATGCTGGAGACCTACCAGGCGTGGGGCACCTACGAGGACGGTGCCCGCACCATCCGCGAGCTCGTGCAGGCGGTGGCCACGGAGGTGTTTGGTTCCACGACGGTGACGCTTTTCGACGGCACCGAGTACGACTTCGGGGGTGAGTGGAAGACCATCGAGATGTATCCCTCCCTCAACGAGTCGCTGGCCAGGAAGTTCCCCGGCCAGCCCGAGGTCACCATCGAAACGTCGGTGGACGAGCTCAAGGCCATCGCGGATGTCATCGGGCTCGAGGTGCCCAAGACAGGCGGCTGGGGCCACGGCAAACTTGTGGAGGAGATCTGGGAGTTGCTCTGCGATGATCAGCTGCACGGCCCGATCTTTGTCAAGGACTTCCCGGTGGAGACGTCCCCGCTGACCCGCGACCACCGCAGCAAGCCCGGTGTGACCGAGAAGTGGGACCTGTACGTGCGTGGGTTTGAGTTGGCCACGGGCTATTCCGAGCTGGTGGACCCGGTGATCCAGCGTGAGCGCTTCGAGGACCAGGCGCGCCTGGCTGCGGGTGGCGACGACGAGGCGATGGTGCTCGACGAGGACTTCCTCTCCGCGATGGAGCAGGCCATGCCGCCGACGGCGGGCACGGGCATGGGGCTCGACCGCCTCCTCATGGCACTTACCGGTCACGGCATCCGGGAGACCGTGCTCTTTCCCACGGTGAAGCCTGAGAATCGCTGAGTAGCCGCGCCCCGGGGGAGTTCACCTGCCCGAAACCGGGGGTATCTGATACCTAGCCCCAGCAAACGTCCGGATCTCGGAATTTGCTGAGCGGCGTGAGCGCTGACTCGGATCGACCCCTGGTGGGGAGGGGGGTTCCTTTGCGTGGAGACTGCTGCTCAGCACGTCGCACCGCTCTCAGGTTCGCGCCTCCAGCACGGTCCGAATATCGCCTATCGCTCTAATAGCACTGGTCAGGCCGGTATGGACGTGTCGGTTTCGATGCCCCCGCTCCCATTCGGGGGCAAACTTTTCTCAGCCAAATACATTTGTTCGGGAGCATAGTTGTGTAGCGTGTGGTTCGAGTCACAACCTGTGGCGGCCCGGTTTCACATCACGGAACCGCGGACACAGCGGACGGGAACGGCCCTTTCGGCCCGGCCCCAAAGCGACACATTTCGACAGCGTCACCATCTCCCCCTCTAAGGGATGGGACGTGAAACACCAGGAGGCCCCGCCCCATGTCAACCAGTACTGCAGTCAGCGACGGCGCCCGCTCGGGCGAGCGCCCCGGCTGGATCTCCCGCTCCTGGATCCCCAGGACCGTCATCGTCGTGGCGGTCATCCTGCCCCTCATCGTGGCACTGACCTATATGTGGGCCATGTGGGACCCGACCAAATACCTCCCCGAGGTCAAGCTCGCGGTCGTCAACGAGGATGTGGGCGCCGAACACCGCGGGGAGTTCAAGGAGATCGGAAACCAGGTCACGGAGAACCTCCTGGCCACCGAGTACCTCAACTTCACCGAGACGAACGCGGAGGAGGCCGAGGAAGGCCTCGTGACGGGTGAGTACCTCTTCATCGTCTCCATCCCGGAGGACTTCTCCGAGAAGACGGTCTCCGTCACTACCGCGGACCCCGAGCAGTCGAACATCCACATGACCTACAACGACTACAACGGCAGCAACGGCACGATCCTCACCAGCGGCCTGGTGCCCCAGATCCAGCAGGCCATCCAGGCATCGGTCACGGAGTCCTACGCCTCCGAGGCGCTCAGCGGCCTGAACACCCTCGGCGACGGCTTCGACCGCGCCTCAGACGGTGCCATCCAGGTTGACGACGGCATGACGCAGCTCCAGGACGGTGTGGTCCGGGCCTCCGACGGCATCAACCAGCTTGATGACGGCGCCACCCGACTCAACGACGGCGCCAGCCAGCTCTACGACGGTACGCAGGAACTCAACACCGGTGTCGCCGATCTCAGCGACGGTGCCACCCGGCTCAACGACGGCGCGCTCCAGCTCGACGACGGAGCCAACCAGCTCAACGACGGCCTGGGCACTCTCCGCGGCGGCACCGCGCAGCTCGCGGACGGCGCCGGACAGATCAACGACGGTGTGGTCCAGCTGACCGACAAGCTCATCCCGCTGCTCACGCAGGTCCAGGGCGCGACGCCTTCCCTGAAGCAGGCCATCCCGGTCCTGCGCGCCGCCGGCCTCAACGCCGAGGCCGATCAGATTGCGGAGATCACCGGACAGCTCGACCCGGCCAACCCGACGAACATGGTCTCGCAGCTGGGCAGGCTCCGCGAGGGCACCGGAGAGCTCTACTACAACCTCTCCGACCCCTCCGCCCCCTACCTCAGCGGCGTCATCCAGCTGCAGGACGGCAGCCAGCGCCTGGTCGAGGGCACCGGACAGCTCACCGACGGCACTGCTCAGCTGATGGACGGTGTCACCCGCCTCGACGACGGTGCTACCCGCCTCAATGACGGTGCCCGTCAGCTCAGCGAAGGAACCGTCACCCTGAAGGACGGCACGATCCAGCTCAAGGACGGCAGCGTCCAGCTTGGCGACGGCGTGACCCAGCTCAAGGACGGCACCGGCCAGCTCCGGACCGGGCTTGTCGACGGCGCTGCGCAGGCCCCGCGCATCGTGGACGTGCAGACCTCCTCGCACAACTTCGGCGAGCCGATCGACTTCACCACCTCCAACAAGAACCCGGTCCAGACCGTGGTCGACGCGGCGAACCCGACCGTGAAGAAGATCGACTCCGGTGTCTCGATCCTCCTGATCCTGGTCTTCGGCACCATGATGATGGCCATCCTCTCCATCCTGCTGCCGCACATCATCGGCCGCAGCCGCATCCTGCCGGTCCTCACCGGCCTGGGCCTGCTCTCCGTCTCGAACTTCATCATCCTCGGACTGTTCGCCTTCATCTCAACCCTCAACGGCTGGAGCCCGGCGAACTGGCCGGCCATGATCGCGGTCCTCGCCGTCATCGCCGTCACGGGTGCCGCCATCTTCCAGTGCTCCCGCATCATCTTCGGGCGCATGGTCGGCGGAATTGTCAGCCTGTCCCTGTACGCCCTGGGGCTGTTCTCCTTCGGTGGCATCTGGCCGCTGGCCACCACCCCGGGCCCGCTGCGCGCGCTGCATGTCCTGCACCCGCTGAGCTACGCACGCGACATGTTCGTCCGGGCCAGCGACGGGATCTTCGACGCCACCTACTGGTCGGGCATGATCATAAGCCTGCTGCTCTTCGCGCTGCCGGCGACCGTGATCTCGGTCATCGTCACCTACTCCCGCCGTCGCCGGCGTGAGGACGACGCGGTCAACCGTTTCGACGGCCCCGGGCGCACCGAGGAAGAAGCGGTCCTCGTCTAAACCCCGCCGCCGCGTAAACAGAGTCCGGCCCCCACCTTGTAGCGAGGTGGGGGCCGGATCTCTTGCACCGGGACTGGTGTGGGGACGCGCCGAGAAGCGGAAAGCTAGCCGCCGATGTAGGTCTCGGAGAAGTATGCGTTGGAGACCACGTCTCCGCCCTGATAGACGTAGAGATTAGAACCGTCGATGACGATGGTGCTGGGATCCGCGGGGACCGTGAACTGGCCCGCGCCGGGGTTGGAGTCCCCGGTGTCGACGGCGCGGGTGAGGGAACCGTCGAAGACGTTGCCCCGGTAGGTCATCGAGCCGCCGGAGGAACAGACCGTCACCCAGTTGCCGCCTCCGCGACCCGCGTACCGCAGGGTCTCGCCGCCGGCGCAGCGGGTGGTCGAGTTGTCGCTCCAGCCGGAGGCGGTCAGGCCCGCGGGGAGGGAGGAACTCGCGCTCGGGGCGGGTGCGGGCTGGGTTACGGTTGCCGTCTGGACTACCTGCGGCTGTGCCTGGGTTTGCGGCTGGGCCTGGGCGGAACCCGGCGCGGCGCTCTCTGCGCTCGATGCCGGTGCTGCCTCCGCGGTGTGCCGGGTCGGGGAGGCCTGGTGATCCGCCACCCCGGAGCGGGCCTGAAGAAGCATCACGGTGAAAAACGCGGCCGTGAGTGCGAGCAGCACGATCAGCGCGGTGAGCAGCTGGGAGACGAGGCGGGGGGTCAACACACCGGCACCTCCAGGCGGGCGTCAGCGGCGGTGTCGCCCTGGACGAGCACCCCGAAACGGGCCTTCGGATCCCCGGGCAGCAGGCTGTAGGAACCCGATCCGAGATCCGCGGATTCCACAGAGCATTCCTTCAGTTCCCAGCCGACCCGGTCCGAGCCGCCGGACAGGGCTTCATCGCGGGCCTCCCAGGAGCCGTAGTCGATGAACGCCGACGTGACGTTCTCGCCCTCACAGACGATGCGGGCGGTTTCCCCGGCTTCGGCAGTTCCCGGCGAACACGGCCCGCCGTCCCAGCCGTTGCCGTTCTGGAGCGAGGGGACGGCATCGGGGAACGCGGCCGCGATGGTGGCCTCGGGGCCCTCCCACGAGGGGTGGCTGCTGACGTAGTAGGCGAGATAACCGACACCGCCCGCGAGCGCCACGACTGCCGCACCGAGGGCGGCGACGACGCCCCAGGAGCCCTTCTTCCGGCCTTGCCGGGCGCCGACCGGATAGCTGACGGACTGCGCGGGGCTCGTGGGGTAGGCAGACTGTGCGACCGGTGCACCGAACGGTGCGCCCGGCCCTGCCTGCACTGCCTGGGCGCCCTGATACGCCGGTGCCTGCTGGTTGAACGCACTGTGTGGGCTGGCGGAACCGTTCCGGAAAGGATTGGCCGGGGCCGCGCCGGAGCCGAAGGGGTTGGCCCGGGAGGAACCAGTGGCGGCGGAGGGGATGGAGGACGCGGTGGTGGCGTCCGCACGCCCGGAGACGCCGGGGGCGGGAACGCTGTCCACGGCCCAGCCTTCGCCGCTGCGGGCGAGTGCCTGCACAAACTCGTTGGCGGTGGAGTAGCGGTAGGCCGGGGTCGGATCCAGCGCCTTGCGGAAGACCTCCTCGAGCGCCTTCAGCCCGGAGGCGTCGGTCTCGGAGAGCCCCATGTCCTCCAGCCGGGGGAAGGGCCGGTCGGAGCTGGTCCACTGCTGCTCGTCCATGGTGTCCTTGAGCGAGCGCATGGTGAGCATCTCCAGGGCCACGAGCGCGAGGGCGTAGTTGTCGCTCGAGGAGTCTGGTTTGCTGGCGCGCGTGCCGTCGCTGCCGTGCGACTGGCCGGGAAAAAGTTCCGGGGCGATGTAGCGCTCGGTGCCGGCGACCACGGACAGTGAGGTCAGCCGGGTGTCGTCCTCGGTGAGGCTGATGCCGAAGTCCGTGAGCAGGCTGCGCGCCTCGAACCCGCCCCCGGAGGGGATGAGGATGTTCGCGGGTTTGACGTCGCGGTGAATGATGGGCGGGCTCATCTTGAGGTGCAGGTGGTCCAGCGCGAGGGCCACCGGTTGCAGGTATCCGACGGTCTCCTCCACGCTCAGGGCCCGGCCCTGCTGCTTGCGCTCCCGGATGAGGTCGGAGAGGTTGAAGCCGGGGACGTAGTCCATTATGAAGTAGGCGCTGCCGTCGTCGGCGATCCCCGAGGTGTGCACGGACACCACGGCGGAGTGGGACACCCGGGCCAGGGTCTTCATCTCTGAGGTGATCCGGGCGCGGGCGGCCTCGTCGGCGATGAGCTCGGGCCCGAGCTGCTTGACGGCGACATAACGGTCCAGATGCGGGTCACGCGCCTTGTAGACGACCCCCATTCCGCCCCGGCCGATCTCTTCGACGTCCGTGAAGCCATGACGCTCGCGAAGCGTCGAGATGAAGCTGCTGGGAGATTCCATGTGTGTGTCCTGTGTGTATGGGTGGGTGCTAATCGACGTTGATTATCCTGCGTCCGCCCGGAACTGCGCCATTTCGCAGGGGGATTTTCCCCGCGCGGGCGAGTCAGTTCCGGGGAGCGCGCAGGGCGTAGTGGGCGAGGAAGACGTGTTTGGGTTTGTAGACCCGCTCCCCGTCCTCCTCGAGGTTGTCGAAGAGCGTGTCGATCTTGCGCTCCGTCTTCTTCACGGTCCAGCCCAGGCGCTCCGCCACTTCACTGGGGCGCGGAATGTCCGCATCCGTGGTGCCGGGGCGGGAGCGCAGGGGCTGGGACAGGGCGTCGAGTAGCTGCTTCTGCTCGAGGTTGGGGTCGTGCCGGGTGTAGGTGGGTTCCAGGGGCGCGACGGGCCGCGGGGGTGCCGGCCGGGTGAAACCGTGCAGCGGAATGTCCACGTTGAGCTCGTAGGCACGTTCCTTGGTAAAGAACGTGATCACGGACGCTCCGGCGGGCATGGGCATGACGCCGCCGGGGCCGAGATCGGTCTTGCTCAGGCTCTTCGCGCCGCGGACCTCCACGGTCAGCGGGATCGCGGAACCGCGGTTGGTGATCATCCATCCGTGCCCGGAATGCCACAGCTGGAAGAGGATTCGGTGCAGGTACCGATCGTCCGCGCCGACCGGAAAGTCACCGGAACGGCCGACGGTGATCTGGTCTCCTGGCCAGATCACCCGGTGTCCGCCGATGAGATCGTCTATCCGGAGTGGTGGGGCGGGGGTGGGGGACTGATCAGCCATGCGTAGCCGAACCTCAGATCGTGTGGTGGTGATGTAGACAGATAGGGGGAGATTAGCACTGAATAGTGATA
The DNA here is from genome assembly GCF_000767055.1 of Corynebacterium doosanense CAU 212 = DSM 45436. Taxonomy (NCBI): domain Bacteria; kingdom Bacillati; phylum Actinomycetota; class Actinomycetes; order Mycobacteriales; family Corynebacteriaceae; genus Corynebacterium; species Corynebacterium doosanense. Next base: position 2,330,602 of record NZ_CP006764.1, on the reverse strand, counting down.
GATATGAGGCAATCTATTTTCCTCATCCGGCTCCATTCATTTCTTTCACAGACGGGCAGTTGACCACCATGGCGGAATCTTCTCGACGACGAACAGTTGTCGTCATTCTCATCGTTATCGCCGCGTTGCTGGCGACGGCCGGCCTCGCCCTAGCGGCAGTGCTCCTGTCCTCCCGGATGCTGCCCGGCTTCGAGGCCAGCTCGGCCCCCGAGACCAGCTCCGCACCCGTGTCCTCCCCGGCCACCTCCGAGGAGGAAACTTCCGCGGCAACGGTCACGGAAATGGTGCCGGCTGAATCGTCGCCGGCGGCCCCGTCGACGTCCTCAACGTCCTCCGCGGCCTCGGCCTCGGTCTCCGGCGGGGCCACGACCCCGCAGTGCGACGGGCGAGGAGTGATGATCATCGAGTCCGTCGTCGACGACGGCACCGGCGCGGCGCAGGCGAGGATCTCCCAGCTCCTCGCCGAGCACCCGGGCGCCCAGTGGTACCGGCCGGCCGCCTGCCCCTCTCTGCGCGGCAGCATCAACGGGCAGTCCATCTACCCCGTGGTGGTGGACTACGGACGTGACTTCGACCGGTTGTGCGCGGACTTCTACGCGGCCGGGGCCGACCCCTCGTACCGCAACGCCCGCATCCTCAACAACGTCTCCGAGGCGCAGAGCCCCTGTTAGCGCCACCACGGGGGAATTCTCCCCGTACTCGGGGTCTTTCTTCACGGGTTGTGCCAAGCTGAAAATCATGAAATCAACGCAGAAACTGATTCCCGCGGCCGTGGCATTCCTGGGAATGGCGGCCCTCTCGGCGTGCTCGGGCACGGAGGACGGTTCCACCGGAACCGCGTCCTCCAGCGTGGTGGTCACCAGCATCCAGTCCTCGGAAACCCCGAGCACCAGCGTCGAAACCGTGACAGCGACCGACCCGGCCAGCAATGAGCAGCCGGCGCCCGAGCGGCAGGCAGCCGGCGGCTGCGACCCGGCGGATTTCCAGGCGGCGGGGTTTTCCAGCATCACCCACGTCGCTTTCTGTGACGGGCAGTGGGCCATCGGAGGACAGGCGCAGACGGACAGCGTCAACCACTTCCGTTTCGTCGGCAGCAGCTGGACGAAGATCGAGCACGCGGGAGAGACCCCCACCGGATTCCGGTGCTACGACCGCGTGTGGCTCGGTGAGCAGGGCGCACCGGCAGGCTTCGTCGATAACGTCATGGCCTGCCCGGAGTCGCAGGGTTCCGACGAAAAGGTCCTGCCGGGCACCCAGTGCAAGTCATATGACTTCGGACCCCTGGTGGTCAAGGAGGGGGAGATCTCGTGCGCCGAGGCGATCAGGGTGATGGACTACTACCTGGATCACGTCTCCGAGGGCACGGGCAATATCGCTGCCCTGGCCTTCGAGGACTGGCGATGCGCTACCAACACGGCCGGGATCGCGGGGGACACTGGCTGGTCCTTGGGCTGCGACCGGGCGGACGGCGTCGACATCGGGGTGCGGGCGAGTTAGGAACTGGTGGAAATGAGCGTCGAAAAGTGTCCCCAACCCGGTGTTCGCTACCGGCGTACATGCCTCCTGCCAGCATGAACACCGGAAAACTGGCAGCGTCGGTTCTGAAGTGCGAAGGCAACGTCCACCCTCGGCGTTAGAGTAGGAGACAACTTAGGATCGACACTGTTTTAGGGAGTAGCTCATGTTCGAGAGATTCACCGACCGGGCACGTCGCGTCATTGTTCTGGCTCAAGAAGAAGCGCGCATGCTCAACCACAATTACATCGGCACCGAGCACATCCTGCTCGGTCTCATCCATGAGGGTGAGGGTGTCGCGGCCAAGGCGCTCGAGTCGATGGGCATCAACCTCGATGACGTCCGCGGCGAGGTCGAGGAGATCATCGGCCGCGGCACCCAGCCGCACACCGGGCACATCCCCTTCACCCCGCGCGCCAAGAAGGTGCTGGAACTCGCGCTGCGCGAGGGCCTGCAGATGGGGCACAAGTACATCGGCACGGAATTCCTGCTGCTCGGTCTCATCCGTGAGGGCGAGGGCGTGGCCGCGCAGGTGCTCATCAAGCTCGGCGCCGACCTCCCGCGTGTGCGCCAGCAGGTTATCCAGCTGCTCTCCGGTTACGAGGGTGGCCAGGGCCAGAACCCCGAGGGCGGCAACGCCGGCGGTGGTGCAGGCGCGAGTGCCGGTGGACCGGTCGGCGCCGGTGCCGGCGCAGGTCGTGGCGGCCCGCAGGGGCAGGGCGGCGACCGCTCCAACTCCCTGGTCCTGGACCAGTTCGGACGCAACCTCACGCAGGCGGCCAAGGAAGGCAAGCTCGACCCGGTCGTCGGCCGTGAGAAGGAGATTGAGCGCATCATGCAGGTGCTCTCTCGTCGTACCAAGAACAACCCCGTGCTCATCGGTGAGCCCGGCGTGGGCAAGACCGCGGTTGTCGAGGGCCTGGCCGTCGACATCGTCAACGGTCGGGTGCCCGAGACCCTGAAGGACAAGCAGGTCTACTCCCTCGACCTCGGCTCGCTCATCGCGGGCTCCCGTTACCGCGGTGACTTCGAGGAGCGCCTGAAGAAGGTGCTCAAGGAGATCAACCAGCGCGGCGACATCATCCTGTTCATCGACGAGATCCACAACCTCGTCGGTGCCGGCGCCGCCGAGGGTGCCATCGACGCGGCCAGCCTGCTCAAGCCGAAGCTGGCCCGCGGCGAGCTGCAGACCATCGGTGCGACGACTCTCGACGAGTACCGCAAGCACATCGAGAAGGACGCCGCTCTCGAGCGTCGTTTCCAGCCGGTGCAGGTCGACGAGCCCAGCCTCGAGGACACCATCACCATCCTCAAGGGCCTGCGTGACCGCTACGAGGCGCATCACCGCGTGTCCTACACCGACAGCGCCCTCGCGGCGGCGGCGAGCCTGTCCTCGCGCTACATCAACGACCGCTTCCTGCCGGACAAGGCCGTCGACCTCATCGACGAGGCCGGCGCCCGCATGCGCATCAAGCGCATGACCGCCCCGGACTCCGTCCGCGAGGTCGACGAGCGCATCGCCGAGGTCCGCCGCGAGAAGGAGGCGGCGATCGACAACCAGGACTTCGAGAAGGCCGCCGGCCTGCGCGACACCGAGCGCAAGCTCGGCGAGGAGCGCGCCGAGAAGGAGCAGCAGTGGCGCTCCGGCGAGCTCGAGGACATCGCCGAGGTCGATGACGAGCAGATCGCCGAGGTGCTGGGCAACTGGACCGGCATCCCCGTGTTCAAGCTCACCGAGAAGGAATCCTCCCGCCTGCTCAACATGGAGGAGGAGCTGCACAAGCGCATCATCGGACAGGAGGACGCCGTCAAGGCCGTCTCCCGTGCGATCCGCCGTACCCGTGCAGGCCTGAAGGACCCCAAGCGTCCCTCCGGTTCCTTCATCTTCGCCGGCCCGTCCGGTGTGGGTAAGACTGAGCTGTCCAAGGCCCTGGCCGAGTTCCTCTTCGGCGAGGAGGACGCGCTGATCCAGATCGACATGGGCGAGTTCCATGACCGGTTCACCGCGTCGCGCCTCTTCGGTGCTCCCCCCGGATACGTCGGTTACGAGGAGGGTGGCCAGCTGACGGAGAAGGTCCGTCGCAAGCCGTTCTCCGTGGTGCTCTTCGATGAGATCGAGAAGGCGCACAAGGAGATCTACAACACCCTCCTGCAGGTGCTCGAGGAAGGCCGGCTTACCGACGGTCAGGGCCGCGTGGTCGACTTCAAGAACACCGTGCTCATCTTCACCTCGAACCTGGGTACCTCGGACATCTCCAAGGCCGTCGGGCTGGGTTTCTCCGGCTCCAGCGCCACGGACGCCGACGCCCAGTACGAGCGCATGAAGAACAAGGTCAACGACGAGCTGAAGAAGCACTTCCGCCCCGAGTTCCTCAACCGTATCGACGACATCGTGGTGTTCAAGCAGCTCGACCGCGAGGACATCGTCAAGATGGTCGACCTGCTCATCGCCCGCACCTCCAAGGCACTGGGTGAGCAGGACATGGACATCGAACTCACGGACAAGGCGAAGAACCTCCTCGCCCAGCGGGGCTTCGACCCGGTGCTCGGTGCCCGCCCGCTGCGTCGCACGATCCAGCGCGAGATCGAGGATGTCATGAGCGAGAAGATCCTCTACGGCGAGCTCGGTGCCGGCGAGATCATCACGGTCGACGTGGAGAACTGGGACGGCGAGTCCAAGGCCACCGACGAGGCGAAGCTGACCTTCACCCCGCGCCCGAAGCCGCTGCCCGAGGGCACCTTCTCCGAGACCTCCCCCGAGGCTGCGGAAACCGTCCGCGACATCGAGCCCTCGGCGGGACCGGACACGGTGACGCCGGATGTGCCCACCACATCGGGCACCGACGGCGCCGTGGACCAGGACCCCCGGTCCAGCAGGGACTGGGATGACTGGGACGATGAGGGCCCCGCCGCCGGCGGAGCTCAGCCGCAGCCCCAGTAGTCCCCGGCGATACCAGTAAGTCCTGGTGAGAGCCCCATAACGCCCCGCACGAGAGTGCGGGGCGTTTTGGAGTCAATGGTGTGACCTGCTATTGTCCGAGCCGACCCTTCCGGGCCATCAAACTGAATCGATGACACGACACGCGAGGCCTGTACGCAGGGAGCCTCAGACACGGCACGGTCGATCTACCACCTTTGCCGACGTCAGGACCACCTCTCCATGTCATCTTCCCCCGTCATCCCTACGCACTCCTCCGGGCGTGCGAAGGCCATGATTGCCGTGGCGGCCGCAGCCGCCTTTCTGGCCACCTTCAACGAGACCTTCCTTAACGTCGCCTTCACGCCGATCATGCGTGACTTCGGCGTCGACGTGAACACCGTGCAGTGGCTGACCACGGGGTATCTGCTGGTTGCCGCCGTGTTTGTCCCGGTCTCCAACGTTCTCTACCACCGCTTCCCCACACGGGTGCTCTTCAGCGGCGTCGTGGCGATCATGGTGGTGGCCTCCATTCTCGGCGCGCTCGCCCCGACCTTCGGCGTCCTGCTGGCCGCCCGGCTGCTCCAGGCGATCGGCACGGGACTGCTCACCCCGATCGGCATGAACATCACGCTGGCGATGTCCCCGCGCGAGAAGCTCGGTATGAACATGGGCATCATGGCCGCCATGACCACGCTCGGCCCGTCGCTGGCGATCGTGTTGTCAGGTGTGCTGCTGACCGTGGCGCCGTGGACCACCCTCCTGTGGGTGTTCGGCGCGCTGGCGCTCGTCGTGCTCGTCGCCGGCGCCGTCGTCCTGCGCAATGTCGCCGAACTCGGACGACCGGTCCTGGACATCGTCTCGTTCCTGTTAGTCGCCTTCGGACTCGTGGGTGTGCTCTACGGTGTCTCCGCGGCCTTCGGCGGATCGGCGCTCTACGCCGGTATCTCCGGGGTCGTCGGCCTGGTCGCCCTGTGGGCGTTTGTGCTGCGCCAGCGCCGCATCGAACATCCGCTCATCGATCTCCGCCCGTTCGCCAGCATTCCCTTCGTGCTCGGCGTGCTCATGACCATGCTCGGCCTCATGTTTGTCTTCGCCATGAACGTGGTCATCCCGCTGTTCCTGCAGTCGGCACATGGCATGGCTCCGCTCGGGGCGTCGCTGGCCCTCGCCCCCGGAATCCTGCTCACCGTGTTCATGGGACCGGTCGCGGGCAAGCTGTTCGACCGCACGGGCGGCCGCTGGTCCATCCCGGCCGGTTTCCTGGTCATGGCCGTGTTTGTCACCCTGGTTGGTGTGGCCGCCGGCTACTCGTCCATCGTGCTGTTCGCCGTCCTCTACATCCCTGCGGTCCTGGCCACGGCCTTTGTCGTCGGCCCGTCACAGACCTTCGCGCTGTCCCATCTTGACCGGGAGACGAGCGCCCACGGCGTGACCGTTGTGTCCACCAGCTTCCAGATCGCCGGCTGCGTGGGCACCTCCCTGGCCGCGGGCCTCTACGGGGCGCTGACCGCAGCCAACATCACCGCCGGCAGGGACGAGTTCGACTCCCTGCTGACCGGGTTCCACGGCGCGGTGGCCCTGGTGGTCGCCGTGTCCGTCATCGGCATCATCCTCGCGTTCCTGGCCCACCGCTCGACCCGGCCGTGCGTCACCGAGACCCGGGAACCCGCCCGGGCGAAGGACGTCGACGGCGCGGTCGAGTCCGTCATGCGCCCCGACGTCTACGCGCTCTCGACCGACCAGACGGTCCTGGCCGCGCTGCAGACCTTCTCCGAGCGCGGGATCTCGGGTGCTCCGGTGCTGAATGCGGACAACACCGCGGCCGGATTCCTCTCCGACGGCGACGTCATGCGTTACCTCTCGGCGACGGCACCCTCGTCCACGTCGATCTACTCTTTCGCGGCGGACGACGACCTCACCGAGGCCATGGCTGAGCTGGGCTCGGTGAATGTCATGAGGCTGGCGACCCACGACGTGCGCACGATCGACAGGAATGCATCGGTGGCCGACGCGGTGGCGGCGCTCTCCGACGCACGCATCAAGAAGATCCCCGTGGTCGACCCCGGCACCGGCGTGGTCGTCGGCGTGGTCAGCCGCTCCGCCATCAACCGCCTCGCGGTCGAGCACTATCTGCGCAACTCAGATGCGGCACTCGCCCCGGCCAGGTAGCCGCCGCTTTTCGACGGCTCCCCAGCCATTTTGTTTGCCGGGAGTCAGAAGGAACCGCAGCTGCTGGGCGCGGGCTGGTTGTTGAACCGGTCGATGAGGAAGTTCAGTGACCTGGGCGTGTCGGTGAACAGGCCGGCAGCGTGATCCGCTCCCAGCGGGACGCTGCTGGTCAGGCTGCCCAGCGGGCTGCCGTTGAAGTACACGGCGCTGCCGGCGCTGCAGTAGACGTTGCCCAGCGCGCGGACCTGGTGGTTGGGGATGATGTCGTCCACGGGCGAGCTGCCCAACATGATGGGGCCGGTGGGGGCGGTCTTGCCCAGGCTCTCCCGGGCGAAGATTCCGGAGATGACGGGATCTTCGGAGGCCACCTCGGACATGGACTGTCCGGTGACCGTGAACTGCCTCGTGTCCGTCAGTGCCCACTGGAGGGCGGAGTCGACGATGCAGCTGTTGGCGTTCTCCGCCACGAAGGCCTTGCCGCGGTCGTTGAGTTTCTCGTCGAGAACCTGCTTCAGTTCCGGGTAACGGTCCGAGTAGCCGGCGATGGCGTAGCCAAACACGCCGACGATCCCGGACCCGTCGACGGCCTGGAGAACCGCCTCGAGGTTCGCTGGCGGAGCCCCGGCGTAGGTGCCCTTGATATTGAGCTCCGGAGCGTAGGCGGCGGCGTGTTCCGCGGCGGCGGCGACGGCGCCGCCACCCTGCGAATAACCGAAGAATCCCACGGGGGAGTCCGCGGGAACTTCCGCGGCGGCGAGACCAGCGCGGGCGGCGTCGAGGACCGCGTGGGCCTGCTCGGTGTTGTCCACGTAGGTGTGCACACCCGGCGTGCCCAGCCCGATGTAGTCGGTGACCACCACGCGCATGCCGTAGTAGCTGGCGGCGTACTGGAAGGGGGACTCGTAGTTGACGTTGGCCGTGAGGCCGGCAGGATCGGCCGCGCCGACCAGTCCGGCGGTGCGCGACGGGGCGCAGGAGTCCGCGGCGCCGCGGGTGCCGGGGGCGACGACGATCGTCGGGGTGGGGCCCTCGCCGGCCCACCTGGTGGCGGGTTCGATGACGTACCCCGAGACCGCGACGGTCTCTCCGTGGGTTGTGGTGGACGTGTAGAGGATCTTCTCGGCGTACCCGGGAAGGGTGGGTCCGGCGATGTTGAGCAGGTGGGGGGCTGGCTGGGTGCGCAGGAGGGTGCCTGGGGTGGACGGCAGGTCGGCCGGGGGAATGTAGAACGGATCAGCCGGGTCGAACAGTGGCCCGGAACCGGTGATCAGGGCGTTCGAGGAGGCCCAGTCGGCCCCGCTGGAAAGCTGCGCGGGAGTTGCCGCAGGATAGGCCGGGGCGGGAAGCGAGGACATTGCATCGGGTTCCTGCGCAGCGGCCACACCGGTGGAGCCGAGAAGCGCCGCGAGCAGGAATGGGAGGGTCTTTTTGAGCACGTGCGGGACCACCTTGGGGAGAGAACTGTTTCACAAAAGATACAGGATCGTGATGTTTGATTGGCGATACTACGGAATGCCGGATGATTCTTAAGCGAAATTGAAAAGAACCCAACCCCGGGGGCACCACGGCGCCGGCGGTAGAGTGAGAGCCAACATTCGCCGGAAGAAAGGCATGACCGTGGGAATCACGTACCGCTCACGCAAGAAGGTCGGAAAAAACAGCTGGATCAACGTCTCCGGATCGGGTGCCTCCGCCTCCACCAAGGTCGGGCCCGTGACGTTCAACTCCCGCGGCGGGGTCTGGGTGAACCTGCCGGGCGGCCTCAACTACCGCGGTCGCTGGCGCTAAGAGAACTAGCCCGGCAGGCGGAATCGACCGTCGCTGTCCTGGGTGGCCAGGCCGTCGTCGATAAGCGAGAACAGGCAGCGCGACCGCTGTGCCGCGTCGGGCCACACCACGTCGATCTTTCCCAGCGGAACCGGCCCGTCGGCGTCGCGGAGCACGGCCATGATGAGCCCGCGCACCTGACGGTCGGTGCCGGCGAACTTCTGCACCCGCCGTTTCGCCGAGCGGGTCTCCTCCTCGGAGGGTTCGGGGCAGCCGGCGAGCTGCCACGCGCACTGATCCAGCAGCGGACACTGATCGCACCGGGGCGAGCGGGCGGTGCAGACCAGCGCGCCCAGCTCCATGAGCGCGGCCGACATCCGCGGCCCGCGTGAGGGGTGGTTGGGGAGGATGGACGCGACCTCGGCAAGCTCGCGCCTGCTCGCGGGCCCCTGCAGGAACTGCCCGTCCACCGCGCGCCGGTAGACCCGCCGCACATTCGTGTCCACCACCGGAACGTTCTGCCCGAAGTGGAAACACGCCACGGCCCGCGCGGTGTATTCACCGATTCCGGGCAGGCTCAGGAGCGTATCGACGTCCCGTGGCACCTCTCCGTCAAAGCGGCGCACGATCTCGCGTGCGCATTCGAGCAGGCGCAGCGCCCGGCGGGGATAGCCGAGCCGGTCCCAGGCGCGTAGCACCTCGTCCGTGCCGGCGGCCGCGAAATCCGCCGAGGTGGGCCAGCGCTGCATCCACTGCTCCCACAGCGGAACCACCCGATTGACCGGGGTCTGCTGGCTCATCACCTCGCTGAGCAGGACACCCCACGCGGTCGACCGGCCGTCGCGCCACGGCAGGTCACGCTCGTGGGTGTCGTACCAGGGCAGAAGAGCGTCGGCGAGAGGTGAGGAGTTCATCGTCCGCAGCAGTCTACCTACCGCTGATATAGGTACGTGCAACAATGAACCCCATGACACTGCAACCGACGCCCGCACAGGCATGGGAGCGACTCAGCAAAGGCAACGAGCGCTTCGTCCAGGACAATCTGGCACACCCGAACATGGACAAGGACCGCCGCGAGAAACTCCGTCTGGGCCAGAACCCCATCGCCGTGGTTCTCGCCTGCTCGGACTCGCGCGTGCCCGTGGAGCACATCTTCGACGCCGGCCTCGGCGATATCTTTGTCGTGCGCACCGCCGGGGAAATCCTCGGTGAGGAGGTCATGGGTTCGGTGTCCTACGCCGTGAACTCCCTCGACGTCCCCCTGGTCATCGTGCTCGGCCACGAAGGATGCGGTGCGGTGGCGGCCGCTGTCGAAGCTCTCGACGGCGGCGACCTGCCCGATGACCACCAGCGGATTCTCATCGAGCGCGTGGCGCCGTCGATCCTCGTGGCACGTAATGAGGGCAAGACGAAGTCGTTTGAATTCGAGCGTCGACACGCGGCGGAAACCGCGGCGCAGCTGATCCAGCGCATGCCCAAGCTGGGGCAGAAGTCCGCCGAGGGGACCGTCGGCCTGGTCGCCGCCCGGTACCGGCAGGACACCGGCGCGGTGGAGACCGTGGCCACCTACGGCGGCGTGGATGAGCAGCGGACCGTGGCGACGATCAATCCAGACACGCCCGCCGCTCCTTAGCCCAGGTAAGGGCCGGCACGGAATAAAGTTGTCGGCGTGACGAACTCCAGCAACCAGCGCCTGCCCGAAGAGATCTACCAGCGTCGCCGCGCCGCCGCGGCAGTCGTGGTGCTCATCGTCGTGGCGCTGCTCGTCTGGGGGCTCAGCGCTCTCGCCCGCTCGGGTGGCTCCGACAACTCCGGCAACACCGATGCGGCCGCCGCCAGCACCACCACGTCTGCGGCGGCTACCGCGACTACTACGACGTCCGCGTCCTCGGAGACCTCCACGACCTCCACGACCTCCACGACGGAATCCGCCACGGAGAGCGAGTCCGAGACCACCACCGCGGCCAGCGGCGACGGCTGCACCCTCGACGACCTGGAGATCTCCGCGAGCAGCGACCAGGCCACCTACCCGGCCGGCGCCCGCCCGACCTTCTACATGACCGTGGCCAACCCCACCCGCTCGGACTGCAAAGTCAACCTCGACGACGAGGTGCTGCGTTTCGAGGTCTACAGCCTCACCACCAATGCCCGCATCTGGTCCGACATCGACTGCTTCCCCTCGGTGAAGACCGGCGAGGAGACCTTCAAGGCCGGCGAAGAGCGATTCTTCGAGGCGGTCTGGTCCCGCACCGGATCTGCGCCCGAGCAGTGCGACGACCGGGCTGCCGTCCCCGCGGGCAGCTACCTGCTGCACACCGTCATCGGGGACAACCCCTCCGAGCCGCACACCTTCAACGTGCGCTAATCGGCGTCAGCGGCCTCAGCAAGGTCGTTGAGCTCGTAGCTCCCCTTGCCGTCGATGGTCTCCCGGATGATGTCGGCGTGGCCGACGTGGCGGGCGATCTCCGTGCAGAGGTGTAACAGGCACCAGCGGGCCTCCCAGGACTCCAGATCGTCCGGATACCACGGGGCCTCAGGAACGGGCACGGGTGCCGACAGGTCCGAGACCTTGTCGAGGTTGTCCGTGGCATAGCGGACCCCACGGTCGAAGTAGTCGAGAGCCGCGGTGAGGCCCCGGGGATCGGCCACCAGTTCATCGAGCGAATGGTCCTGCATGTCCGTGGGCAGCTCCGGCTCTTTCGGCGCAGAGGCAGCGTCGGCGGACCAGAACACGGCCACCTCCGCGGTGTGCATGAGCAGGCTCGTGAGGCTGAGGTCCGACGCGGTGGGTGTGCTGTTGGCCTGCTCGTCGCTCAGGCCATGAACCGTGGTGCGCATCTGCGCGAGCTGCTGCAGGGCGTAGGTCTTCAGGACGTCGAGTTCTCCACTGGCATTGGGGGTGAGAAATCCCATGAGGTCTCCTTGGATTCGTTGAAACCGGAGTTTTTCCGGCCGCGCACACAGACTCACATCCACGGCGGACAGATTCTGTCCTAGATTTACCGCCATGACCGATCCCACCACCCGGGCACTGTCGCTCCTGGGCCTTCTCGATAGTCGGGGCAGCTGGACCGCCGCCGATCTCGCCGAACGGCTCGGGGTGACCTCGCGGACCATCCGGCGGGACATCGACCGGCTGCGCGCTCTCGGCTACGTCATCGAGGCGGACGGCGGCCCCGGCGGCGGATACCTCCTCGGCCGCGGCCAGGTGATGCCGCCGCTGCTTCTCGACGAAGGCCAGGCCGTCAGCGTCACCCTGGCCCTAATGAAAGCGGCCCGCCACGACTCCGGCATCGAGGCGGAGGCCGCACTACGGGCCCTGTCCACGATCGACGCCGTCATCCCGGCCAGCCTCCGTGCCCGACTCGGCGCGCTGCGGGAGTCCTCCCTGGTCCCGGAACAGGGCGGGGGAGTCGACGCCACCGCGTTGCTGACCTGCGCGGACGGGGTCCGCAGGCAACGTCGGCTGACCTTCACCTACCGCGACCGGTTCGGCACTCTCACCGAAAGAAACGTCGAGCCACATCGCCTCGTCATGCGCGGCGGGACCTGGAAATTGGTGGCCTATGACCTGGGCAGGGAAGACTGGCGCACGTTCCGGGTCGACCGACTCGGCGGCGCCGAGGTGGGGACCTGGCAGTTCACCCCGCGCGTCGGAGCAGAGGATGCCGCGGCGCGTCTCGACGAACCCGTGCCGCCCACCGCCTGGCGGCACCCGTTCACCGTGCACGTTTCGGCCCCGCTCGCCGACGTGGAGCAGAGCATGCCCAGGTTGGCCGGGCGATTTCGGGCCGTGGACGACACCCACTGCGAGTTCACCACGGGCGTCGATGACCCGGAAGAGGCTGCCTGCTGGCTGGCCCGGATGCCCTTCGACTTCCACGTCTCCGGTGATGACGCGGTGAAACTCTCCCTGGCGAGGCTGGCGCGCAGGCTGCACGAGGCAGCCGGGTGAGTTACCTCGATACCGCCGCGATCGCCTCCGCCAACGTCGACGCCTGCGTCACCCGTAGCCCCTTCACCGCGATCTTCTCCCCGGCCGGAACCACGGCGCGCTCATAGCCGAGCCGCGCCGCCTCCTGCAGCCGTCGGGCCAGGTTCGGCACCCGGCGCAGCTCCCCCGCCAGGCCGACCTCGCCGATGACCACGGTCTTCTGGGGCAGGGGAGTCTCGTGCAGGGACGACCAGGTGGCCAGCGCCACCGCCAGGTCAGTCGCCGTTTCGGTGATCTTCATGCCTCCCACGGTGGCGACGTAGGCGTCCTTGTCGTTGGTCCGCTGGCCGGCGCGAGCCTGCAGCACCGCCAGGACCATGGGGACGCGGTTGGCGTCCAGGCCGGTGACCACGCGCCGCGGGTTCTTGGCCACGGGGTCGACCGTCAGCGCCTGCACCTCCGCGAGGATCGGCCGCACGCCGTCCATGGCCACCGTCACCGCGGAGCCGTCCGGGGTCTGGCCCCGGTGGGAGAGGAAGAGACCGGAGGGGTCCGAGACCTCCCGGATGCCCTCGGCGGTCTGCTCGAAACAGCCGACCTCGTCAGTGGCGCCGAAGCGGTTCTTGATGCCGCGCAGCATCCGCAGGCTCGACTGCTTGTCGCCCTCGAAGTTGAGCACCACATCCACCAGGTGTTCCAGGACACGGGGACCGGCGACGTTGCCGTCCTTGGTCACGTGGCCCACCAGCAGGATGGGAATCCCGGTGGTTTTGGCCAGGGTGGTCAGGGCGGCGGTGACGGCGCGGGACTGGGCCACTCCGCCGGCGACGCCCTCGACTCCGGCGGCGTGCATCGTCTGGACGGAGTCGACGATGACCAGGCTGGGTTTCAGCTGCTCCACGTGGCCGAAGATGATGTCCAGGTTGGATTCGGCAGCGAGGTAGAGCGTGTCCATCAGCGCCCCGGTGCGTTCGGCGCGGGAACGCACCTGGCCCGCGGATTCCTCGGCGGTGACGTAGAGCGAGGTGCGGGTTCCCTCGCCGTCGACATCCTTCTGCTGCGCCCACCTGGCGGCGACCTCCAGCAGCAGCGTGGACTTGCCCACGCCCGGCTCACCGGCCATGAGGACGACCGAACCGGGCACCACGCCGGCACCGAGAACCCGGTCGAGCTCACCGATGCCGGAGGAAACTGACCGTGAGGTGGCGGCGCTGATCCGGGTGATCGGGGTCGCAGGCGTGTGCGGGGTCAGGCCCTTGGGCACAGCGCCGGACACAGCGGCCGTCGCCGCCACCCCCGCCGAGGACGCGGAGGCGGACTCCTGGAGGGTGCCCCACGACCCGCATTCCGGGCATCGCCCCAGCCACTTGGGGGAGGAGTACCCGCACTCGGAGCAGGTGTGGATCACGCGGGTCTTCTTGGCCATGGGGCACACCTTAGACAGTGGGGTGGACAGGGCTCGTGGCGAGTGCTCTGAACAGCAAAAACCCGCCGAGAGGGCTCGGCGGGTCAGTGGCGGAGAAACTAGTGGGTGGTGTTGCTCTGGCCGCCCGTGTAGTCGGTCTCGTTCTCGCCGGCGGGCAGGCCCGGGGCGACGACGGGAGCGTTGACCTCAATGGGATCGAGGTTGTCGAAGTTGAACGTCACCTGCACGGCGCCGCCATAGGCGAAGTCCTGGTTCTCCAGGGAGGTCACCACGTACTGGATGCAGTTGTCCTCGTCCTGCGGGAGGGCCTTGATGCCGTCAGCGAAGTCGGCGACCAGGCTGCAGTTCGCGGCGATCGGCTCAGTCTTGCCCAGCTCCACTTCCTGCCCACCCACGGTGACGGACTCGAGGGTGACCTCTTCGCCCTCGGGGTCCTGGTTCGTGGCGGTGAACTTGAGGGCGGCCTCGCCGGTGTTTTCGTCGAGAAGCACGTTGACGTCCATGACGGCGACGCCGGTGGCCCGGTCACCGGCGGTGGCACCGTCGACCGCTGCGACCTGGCTGGAGGTCTGGGTGATCTGGCCGGCGGAGCAGGCCACGAGGGCGAGCGCGGACAGGGCTGCGGCGGAGATGGTGCCGCCACGACGAGCGACCGGCTTCAGGGACTTCACGACTTGTCCTCCAACATTGAGGTTCTTAAAGGTTGCTATACAGCCCTCCACCTTAGCTTCTCGGACCGGCCGGTACACAGTCAGTCTCCCGCCCACCCGCAGCTGCGGGGGTGGACGGGGCAAACTTTCGGCTCATTGCTCGTCGGGTGCCGCCCCAGGCTGAGTGGGAAGGGTACCTCGCCCGGTGGTATGATCCAGGGCCTAACTGTGTTTTTCTGGCCCCTGCCAGCGGCGGTGTCCCGGCAGGTGGCCGCGGTGCCCGAACATCAACGGTGAGGCCCTACCCACGGCCCCACGAAGGAGTGACAATGGAATTCAAGGTCGACGAAGTTGTCGTTTACCCGCACCACGGTGCAGCCAGGATCACCGGCATCGAGACCCGCGAGATCGGCGGCGAATCCGTCGAGTACCTCGTCCTCAAGATCCTCCACTCCGATCTCCAGGTTCGTGTGCCCACCAAGAACACCGAGCTCGTGGGTGTCCGCGACGTTGTCGGTGTCAAGGGCCTAGAGAAGGTCTTCTCCGTCCTTCGGGAGGAGGACGTCGAGGAAGCTGGCAACTGGTCTCGGCGCTACAAGGCCAACCAGGAGCGGCTGGCATCCGGCGACATCAACAAGGTGGCCGAGGTCGTGCGTGACCTCTGGCGCCGCGACCAGGATCGCGGCCTCTCCGCAGGTGAGAAGCGCATGATGGGCAAGGCCCGCGGCATCCTCGTCGGCGAACTCGCGCTGGCTGAGCCGGTGGACGAGGAAAAGGTCGCCGAGCTGAAGATCCGGGTCGACGAGACCATCGAGCGCCACCGCGCCGCCGGCCTGGTGGACGTCCCCGCGCCCGAGTTCGACGATGACGTCGTCCTGGCGGACGTGAGCTTCGACGACGACGACGAGTAGAACCATGGGTCGGCCCGTCATCGCCCTGGTCGCCGCCGCCGGACGGGGTACCCGGCTGGGCGCGGAGACCCCCAAAGCCTTCGTTCCCCTGCGCGACAGAACGCTGCTGGAGCGCTCCGTCGAGGCGATGATCGCCACCGGCTGCGTGGACGAGGTGATCGTGCTGGTCAGCCCGGACATGGAGGGCGATGCTGCCGCCGTGCTGGGGCGCAGCGGCCTGGATCGCGCGCAGATCCCCGTCCGTCTCGTCCACGGCGGCGGCGAGCGGGCCGACTCCATCTGGGCCGGCCTACAGGCCATCGGGGAGGACGATGCCGTGGTGCTCGTCCACGACGCCGCCCGAGCCCTGACCCCGCCGGCGATGATCGCGCGGGTCGCCCGGGCTGTGCTCGAGGGGTCGCCCGCCGTGATCCCCGTGCTCCCGGTGTCGGACACGATCAAACGGGTGGCGGGACAGACGGTCGTCGATACGCCCGACCGCGCGGGACTCCGTGCGGTGCAGACCCCGCAGGGTTTCGATCTCGCTGCGCTGCGTGAGGCGAACCGGGCGTACTTCACCGAGGCGCAGCAGTCCTTCGTGGCCACGGACGATGCCTCGCTCATGGAGTGGCACGGCGCGGAGGTCACGTGTGTGCCGGGTGATGCCCTGGCCTTCAAGGTCACCACACCCATCGACCTCACCCTGGCCACGGCAATCATCGACCAGGCTGAACACACTCCCCGGAAGGCAGACTCTTGATCCCACGAATTGGCACCGCCGTAGACGCCCACCAGATCGAGGAGGGGCGCGACTGCTGGATCGCCGGCCTGCTCTTCGACGGGGTTGACGGCTGCGAAGGCCATTCCGACGGCGACGTCGTCTCGCACGCGATCGTCGATGCGCTGCTCTCGGCGGCGAACCTCGGCGACCTCGGCTCGTTCGTCGGTGTCGGGCGCCCCGAATACGACGGCGTCGCCGGAGCGCAGCTGCTCCGTGAGTGCCGCGAGCTGCTCGAGCGCGAGGGTTTCACCATCGGCAACGTCTCCGCGCAGATGATCGGGCAGACCCCGAAGATGGGCCCGCGCCGCGAGGAGGCCGAGCGGGTGCTCTCGGAGATCCTCGGCGCGCCCGTGTCCATCTCCGCGACGACCACCGACAAGATGGGTTTCACCGGCTCCGGCGAGGGTCGCGCGGCGATCGCCAGCGCGCTGGTTGTTGCGGCGCAATGAAACGGCCGGCCCTGGTGAGGGGCCGGCCGTGTAGGAGCGGGGTTCTAACCGATGAAACGTCCGATGACGGGGACGTAGTAGTAGCGGGGGCCGTTGTTGATGCAGTCGTAGCGCGGCGGGAAGATGGCCGCCAGGGCGTCGTTCTGGTGGGCGTACTCGCAGGCGAAGCGGGTGTTGTACGGGCCGGACGGGAGGCTGGAGCCCTCCGAGGAGATCGAGACCTCGGAGTCGGCGGTGGCCGCTCCTGCGGTAGCGGGGGTCAGGGAGACGGCGGCGAAAGCGGCGAAGGCGGCTGCGATGAGGCGGGTCTTCTTCATGAGGGTGGGCTCCTTGTCAGGGTGTGGGGGTGACTCCTGTTGGCGACTGAAACGAAGTCTCACACCGTTCGTTCCACCGGCAAAGAGGTATGGGGAGAAGTCCCCACAAGCACCCGTACACTGGATCACTGTGACTCTGAGGATCTACGACACCGCCACCCGCACCCCGCGCGATTTCGTGCCCGTACGAGAGGGGCACGCGTCCATCTACCTCTGCGGTGCGACCCCGCAGGCCCAGCCGCACATCGGCCACCTGCGCAGCGGCGTCGCGTTCGACATCCTGCGCCGCTGGTTCCTCGAGCTGGGCTACGACGTCGCCTTCGTCCGCAACGTCACGGACATTGACGACAAGATCCTCACCAAGGCCGCCGACAACGGTCGCCCCTGGTGGGAATGGGTCTCCACCTATGAGCGCGAATTCACCCGCGCCTACGATCTCCTCGGCGTCCTGCCTCCGTCGGTCGAACCCCGCGCGACCGGGCATGTCACCCAGATGGTCGACTACATGAAGAGGCTTATCGACGCCGGCTACGCCTATCCCGCGCAGGGCTCCGTCTACTTCGACGTCCAGGCCTGGGTCAGGGCCGAAGGATCCGACTACGGAACACTCTCCGGCAACCGCGTCGAGGAGATGGAGCAGGGCGAGACCGACGACCGCGGCAAACGTGGCCCGCAGGATTTCGCCCTGTGGAAGGCCGCCAAACCGGGTGAGCCGAGCTGGCCCACCCCCTGGGGTGACGGCCGGCCCGGCTGGCACCTCGAGTGCTCGGCGATGGCCACCTGGTATCTGGGAGAGACCTTCGACATCCACGGCGGCGGCCTGGACCTGCAATTCCCGCACCACGAGAACGAGATCGCCCAGGCGCATGCGGCCGGGGACGGGTTCGCCAACTACTGGATGCATAACCACTGGGTCACCATGGCCGGGGAGAAGATGTCCAAGTCCCTGGGCAACGTGCTCAGCGTCCCCGCCCTGCTGGAGAAGGTCCGGCCCGTCGAGCTGCGGTACTACCTCGGCTCCGCGCACTACCGCAGCGTGCTCGAGTACTCGGAGTCCGCGCTGCTGGAGGCCGCACAGGGTTACCGCCGCATCGAGGAGTTCGTCGATCGTGCCGGGTCCCCAGAGCCGGGCGAGCTGACCGAGGGGTTCGTGGAGGCTATGAACGACGACCTCGCCGTTCCCCGGGCACTCGCGGAAATCCACGGCCAGGTCCGCGCGGGAAACACCGCGCTCGCCGCCGGGGAGAAGGACGAGGCACGCCGGATTGCCGGAAACGTGCGTGCCATGGCTAAGGTGCTGGGGGTAGATCCGCTGGATGAGCGGTTCGGGGGCGAGGGGTCGTCGAGAAGCGATGATGTCCTGGACGCCCTGATCCGGGCCGAACTGGACACGCGCACTCAGGCGCGGGCGGACAAGGACTTCGCTGCCGCGGACGCCGTCCGCGACAGGCTCGCGGCCGCGGGCATCGAGGTCACCGACACGGCAGACGGCCCGCAGTGGTCAATTAAATAAGGAAGTAAGAGCATGGCAAGAAACGAGAGCCACGACCGTCACGGCGTGCGCAAGACTAACAAGAAGGGTGCCACCAAGGGCACCGGCGGCAAGGGACGCCGCAGCCTGGCCGGCAGGGGCGCGACGCCCAAGGCCGAGGACCGTGAGTACCACGCCGCGTACAAGAAGAAGATGGAGCGCAAACGCCGCGACTCCGGACGCCACATCAAGGAATCCACCACCGAGCTCGTCGTCGGCCGCAACCCGGTTCTCGAGTGCCTGCGCGCCAACGTTCCCGCCCTGTCGCTCATGGTGGCGCAGGGAACGGGCGCGGATGACCGCCTCACCGAGGCCGTGCACCTGGCCAACGCCCGCGGCATCATCGTGCGCGAAGTTCCGCGCCCCGAGCTCGACCACCTCACCGGCAGCACGCTGCACCAGGGCATCGGCCTGGAGATCCCGCCGTTCAAGTACGACGACGTCTTCGACCTCATCGCCCGCGCCAACGACGACCCGAACCCGGGCATGTTCGTGGTCCTGGACAACATCACCGACCCCCGCAACCTCGGCGCGGTCATCCGCTCCACCGCGGCCTTCGGCGGCCACGGCGTGATCATCCCCGAGCGTCGCTCGGCATCGGTCACCGCAGTGGCGTGGCGCACCTCCGCGGGCACCGCGGCAAGGCTGCCCGTCGCGCGCGAGACCAACCTCGTGCGTGTGCTCAAAGAGTTCCAGAAGAACGGCTACCAGGTCGTCGGCCTCGACGCCGGCGGCGAGCACACCCTGGACACCTACGACGGCGGCACGGATCCCGTGGTCATCGTCGTCGGCTCCGAGGGCAAGGGAATTTCCCGCCTGGTGAGCGAGACCTGCGACGTCATCATGTCCGTGCCCACGACGGACTGGGTGGAATCACTCAACGCGTCCGTCGCAGCCGGCGTGGTGCTCAGTGAGTTCGCGCGGCAGCGCCGGGTGGCTGGCTAGTCCTCCCGCCGAAACGGGTGTTGCCCGGTCCGGGAAATCGGGCCGGGCAACACCTTTTTCTGTTTAGGTTCGGGGTTTGACCGGAGCCTGAATACCGACGAGGTAGGCGTGCGCCTGCGCCAGCAAGACCACCGGTGCGGTCACAACCATGCCGATGATGACGAAGCCACCCGCGAGATTAAGCAGGTAGCAGAGGATGAACAGCAGGATCGCCTGGTCGACGTTGTTCTTGAAGACCTCCCACGAGGATCCGAGGACCGAACCGACAGTCGCTTGGCGGGAGGCGAACGCAGCCACGTACGCGAACTGGAAGACGACGGCGACCACGATGCTTCCGACGGCGACCAGCGCGCCTAAACAGGCGAGAAGGAAGATGACCAGGCTGACAAGGATGGGGGTGCCCAGGCCGTCGAGACGCCAGAAGTCGCGCAGGGTGATGGATTCTCCCTGGACGACCTGGACGGCGTTGCGTGCTGCGTTGAGCTGGAAGATTACGCAAAAAACAATGAAGAGAATCGTCGCCAGGATGAGGAAGATCACGAGGCCGGCCGACTCGGAAGGGTAAGTCCCTTGGAGTGGTGGGGTTTGGGGGCTGGGCTTTGGGCTGACAGCGGTGTGTTGGCCCGCCAAGGGGGTTGGCCATCGCGTAGTGGTCAATGAGTTACCGCCAAGTAGCTCACAGTAAGGACACACCACGCGATGACCCACTCCCATTCTGGCGTACACGCCCAGTTGGATGCACTGCTGTCCGCGGACCCGCAGGCGATGTTCGCCGAGCTGGTCCGTGCCGGCCTGCAAGCGCTGATCGAGGCCGAGGCCGCCACCAAGATCGGGGCCGACCGTTACGAGCGCTCAGAGGGCCGCACAACCCACCGCAACGGGCACCGCACCAAGACGGTCTCCACGCCAGCCGGTGATATCGAGGCCCGCATCCCGAAGCTGCGCTCGGGTTCGTTCTTCCCGGCCCTGCTCGAGCGTCGCCGCCGGGTCGACCGGGCCCTGTACGCGGTGATCATGCAGGCCTACGTGCACGGCGTGTCCACCCGCGGGGTCGACGACCTGGTTCGCGCACTCGGCGTTGACACCGGCATCTCCAAATCCGAGGTCTCTCGCATCTGCGCTGACCTCGACGCCGAGGTGGAGGCGTTTCGCACCCGCACGCTGGCGCACACCCAGTTCCCGTACGTGTTCGCCGACGCCACGTTCTGCAAGGTTCGGATCGGTGCGCACGTGGTCTCGCACGCCCTGGTCGTGGCCACCGGAGTCTCCGTCGACGGCACCCGCGAAGTGCTCGGCACCGCCGTCGGGGACAGCGAATCCTATGAGTTCTGGTCGGACTTCCTGCTCTCGCTCAAGGCCCGCGGCCTGACCGGGGTGCACCTGGTCATCTCCGATGCCCACGCGGGCCTGAAAGCGGCCGTGGCGCAGCAGTTCGTCGGGGCTGCGTGGCAGCGCTGCCGGGTGCACTTCATGCGCAACCTGCACGGCGCTGTCGCGTCCAAGCACGCCCCCGCGGTGACCGCCGCCGTGAAGACGATCTTCGCCCACACCGACCCCGCTGACGTGGCCGCACAGTGGGACCAGGTCACCGACACGTTCGCCGACTCGTTCCCCAAGGTCATAGCGATGATGCGGGAGGCCAAGACCGACGTGCTGGCCTTCACCGCATTCCCGAAAGGGCACTGGCAGAAGATCTGGTCCAACAACCCGATCGAGCGGCTGAACAAGGAGATCAAGCGCCGTGCTGACGTCGTGGAGATCTTCCCCAACCCGGCCGCGTTCCTACGGCTGGCAACCTCGGTGGTCATCGACCAACACGACGAATGGCAAGTCGGCCGCCGCTACCTGTCAGACACCTCGATGGCTGAGCTCCGAGCCGTCATCGCCGCCAAGCAACAAGCCCTCGACACCGGTAGTGGTTATGATCAACCCACGGAACTCGTTGATCACTGCGACTGACCAGACACCGATCCGAATTCCACCACGCCACGGGGCACTATCCATCGGAACATCGGCGCTGGTGTCGCTGGGCGCCGCGGCGATGGCGAAGAGCGGGACCATCAGTATGCCGAGAAAAACGATCGTGGCTACGACGAGGAGCGCGAACGCGCCGACCCAGGTGGTCCAGGATTCGACGAACGCCTTGAATCCGTAGCTGATGCTCTGAACGGCATCGAACTTTCCAGCGGCGGGCGCGGCCGCATACTGCTGGTTCTGGGGGTTGTGAGCGTACCCGTAGGTGTCCTGGCCGTAAGGCTGCTGGCCGTAAGGGTCCTGGCCGTAGGACTTCTGACCGTATGGGTGATCGCCGCTGGATTGCTGACCGTAGGGCTGCTGGCCGCCCGGGTCGTTGCCGGATGGATCGTAGGGGTTGCTCACAACGGGTACCTCTCTCTGGGAAACGTGAATTTATGTGGACAGCGTGGAATGCGCAGGACCGATGTGCGTGGTGCATTGCAAATTCCCAGCCGAGGCACCCCTGATAGTGGACGGTCGTCCAGATGTCTGGACTGTCACCCGACAGGTCGTCGGGTACCGGCGGCCCGGCTACCCCCAGGAGGGGCAGAACCTTGCCGTCACGCCCCTGGTTTCTGCTATCGTCGAAATCACTCACACGGGGTGCACCCGGTCGCATATGACCGGGGGCTGAGATCAGACCCGTAGAACCTGCTCTAGTTCGCACTGGCGAAGGGAATGTGACTGTGGTTTTTTCGCGCACGGTTTTTCAAGAAATTCACGACGATGTTCGGCACTCTGCACCGTTGGTCCACTGTTTGACCAACTCGGTGGTTCAGGAAATCACCGCCAACGTCCTGCTCGCGGCAGGGGCCGCACCCGCGATGGTGAGCCACCCCGAGGAGGCAGGCGAGTTCGCGGCCGCCGCAGATGCGGTGCTCATCAACGTCGGCAATCCGGATCCGCCGGTCCTCGAGGCCATGCGCTCGGCGGTCGCCCAGGCCCGCAGGCGCAACATTCCCTGGGTGCTGGATCCGGTGGCCGTCGGCGGCCTGGGCGTGCGCACCCGCTTCGCGGTGGAGCTGCTCGACCAGAAGCCCACGGTGATCCGCGGCAATGCCTCCGAGGTGCGCAACCTGCACGTGGCCCACGAGGGGAGCGACGCCCAGGGCGGGCGCGGGGTCGATTCCACGGACGATCCCGAGTCCGCGCTCGAGGCGGGGCGCGCCCTGGCCGCGCTCACCGGCGGGGTCGTGGCGATCTCGGGCCCAACCGACATCATCGTCTCCGGGGGACGGGTCACCAGGATCACCGGCGGTGACGAGCTGATGGCACTGGTCATCGGCACGGGTTGCTCCCTCGGCGCGGTCACGGCAGCCTACTGCGTCGCCGCCGGCAACCCGTACGACGGGGCCGCGGCCGCCCACGTGGCCTTCTCCGGCGCGGGGGCTCTGGCGGCCAAGGTCTCCGCCGGCCCCGGTAGTTTCCGCAACGCCTGGATTGACGCGCTGTACAACGGCTCCAATGCCCTGCCCGCACTCTGCGAGATCGAGGAGGGGGAATGAGCATCGACTACAGCCTCTACCTCGTCACCGATTCCGCCCAGGCAGGCGGCGTCGACCGGGTTCCGGCGGTGGTCGCCGAGGCCATCAACGGGGGCGTGACGGTGGTCCAGGTCCGGGACAAGCTTATCGACGACAAGACCTTCACCCGCCTCCTGTTGGCCGTCGGCGAGATCGCCCGCCCGGCCGGGGTGCCCGTGTTTGTCAACGACCGGGTTCACCTCGCCGCCCGACACGGTTTCCACGTGCACATCGGCCAGGCGGACGGGTCGGTGGCCCAGGCGCGGGAGGCGCTCGGCCCTGACCTGCTCATCGGGTTGTCGGCCGGCACGGAGGCCGAGGTCGACGCCGCAGTCATGTCGGAGACCCGCCCGGATCTTCTCGGGATCGGGCCGGTCTTTCCCACCTCCACCAAACTCGATGCCGGGCCAGCCCTGGGTATCGAGGGGCTCGACCGGCTCGCAACGCGCGCAGCCGAGCACGGTATTCCCGCCGTGGGCATCGGTGGCATCACCGCCGAGACCATCAACGATGTTCGATCCACCAGCGCTGTCGGCGCCTGCGTGGTGTCCGCAATCATGGCCGCCGCCGACCCGAAGGCGGCAGCCCGAGAACTGAAAGAGGCGTGACCATGAGCATTCCCCGCGTACTGTCCATCGCTGGCACCGACCCGACCGGCGGCGCCGGCATCCAGGCCGACCTGAAGTCGATCGCGGCCGCGGGGGGCTACGGCATGGCCGTGGTCACCTCCCTGGTCGCGCAGAACACCCACGGTGTGCGCGAGGTGCACACCCCGGATCCGGACTTTCTCCGGGCACAGCTGCTCGCCGTGTCCGACGACGTCGAGATCGACGCAGTCAAGATCGGCATGCTCGCCGACGAGGATTGCGCTCGGGTGGTCGTCGAATGGCTCGATGAGCTGGGCCGGGACATTCCCGTGGTCGTCGACCCCGTGATGGTGGCCATCTCCGGGGACACCCTCGCCTCCGGGGTCTCGGCGGGCCTGCTCGAGCGGGCGAGCGTGATCACCCCCAACCTCGACGAGCTGGCCATGCTCACGAAGGCCGAGCCCGCGCAGACCCGGGAGGAGGCGGACCGGCAGGCCCGGGAGCTGGCGGAACGAACCCGGGCCCTGGTACTGGCCAAGGGCGGCCACCTCCCCGGTGAGGACCGGGGAAACTCGCTTATCGACGCCCGCGGGGTCCTCGTCCACGTTCCCTCGCCCGTCGTGCGGACGACCGCCTCGCACGGAACGGGCTGCTCACTCTCGTCCGCCCTGGCCACCCAGCTGGCGGGCGGTGAGGACCCGGAGACCGCAGTGCGCTGGGCGACTGACTGGGTGCACGAGGCGCTGAGGTTCGGAGAGGAACTGCAGGTGGGCAGTGGCAACGGGCCCATCGACCACGGGCACAGGGGGCGTCGATACGCGGCCGCCGCACGGCAGGAGCAGGAAGCTCTCGACCTGCCCGAGCGGTGGACGGACCCGGCCGAGCTGGGCGGGAGCGCGGCGGAACCGGCCGTGGCCGCCGCCGGGCCGTGGACGGAGGCGTTGTGGCGGGCCTCGGGCGTTTCATTGGCGCAGCTCGACGAGGGGTTCGTCGCCGACCTGGGCGCGGGCACCCTGCCCGAGGAGCAGTTCCGTTTCTACCTCGCGCAGGACAGCTACTACCTCGACATCTACTCGGGAGCGCTGGCTGCTCTCGCGGCATCCGCGTCCGGGGCAGAGGATCGCCGGATGTGGTCCGGCATGGTCGCGGAGACCGTGGCGGCGGAGGTCGAGATGCAGGAGCGGTGGGGTGTGCCGGACGTGGTCCGGCCGACGCTGGTGACCCGCGCCTACACCGATTTCCTGCGCGCGGAGACCCGCGGCGAACACCTCACGGGAGTGGCGGCCGTGCTGCCGTGCTTCTGGATGTACGCCCACGTCGGCGCCGACCTGCACGCGCAGAATCATGACAGTCACCCGTACACCCAGTGGCTCTCCACGTACGACGACGACCAGTTCCGCGCCGCCACCACGGAAGCGATCGAAGCCACCGAACGCCTGCTCGCGGGTGCCACCCCGGAACAGCGTTCCGCCGCCGCCGTCGCGTACCTGCGTGCCTGCCGGCATGAGGTCGACTTCTTCGGACAGGCCACGCTTATCGACGTGCCGTGAGCTCTCCGAGCTTCCGGGCAATCTCCTGGGTGGCCGTTTTCCCGGTCCGTCCCGCGCCGAGCACGTTGGAGAAGGGATGCACGTGGCCGGGAAGGAACACCTCGTCAACCTCGACGCCTGCTTCCCGCAGACGGGCGGCATAGGCGCGGGACTCGTCCCTGATGGGATCAAATCCCGCGTATCCGAACAACGTCGGTGGCAGGCCGGAGAGATCATCCGCGTGGAGGGGTGAGACCCGCGGGTCGGTGGCGAGGGCCGGGTCTTCCAGAAGCTTGTCGCGGTACCAGTCGATCTGAGCCGCGGTGAGGAAGAACCCGTCCGCGAACAGCGTTCGCGAGGGCCGGTCGGAAGCAAGATCGAGCCACGGCGACAGCAGAATCTGTGCAACGGGAAGGGGCAGGCCCCGGTCGCGGGCCGCGAGGCTCACGATCGCGGCGAGGTTGCCGCCCGCGGAGTCACCGATGACGGCGACCCGGGGTGCCAGGCCGAGCTTCCCCGTATTCGCCGCGGCCCAGGAGTAGGCCGCGACTGCGTCTTCGTGGCTCGCAGGGAAGGGATGCTCCGGTGCCAGGCGGTAGCCGACCGAAAGCACCGCGACCTCGGCGTGGTGGGTGAGAAACCGCGACACCGGGTCGTGGGACGCGATGGACCCGAGGACAAAGCCGCCGCCGTGGAAGTAGACCGCGAGTGGGGTATCGGTGTCGGCTGCCTCCGGGAGGTAGAGCCGCGCCGGGATCGGGCCGTCGGCACCCGGGATCTCCAGGTCACGCACCGCGCCGACCGGCACCGGCCGGCCACCGAACTGCCAGGCCTCGACGTCAATCTGACGCCGGCCCTTGTCCAGGGAGAGATCCTCGAACGATTCTTCGGGCAGCGCATGCAGAATGCGGAGCGCGGCCTGGACCTCAGGTTCGAGGCGCTGGCCGTCGATCTCCGTCGGCGTGCCGGCGATGCGGGAGAGGACCGCGTCCGGCAGCGCGCCCAGCACGGTGACGCCCAGACGCGTGAGGCGCTCGAACACGGTTGGTGTGGGTGGGGTGGT
Source organism: Corynebacterium doosanense CAU 212 = DSM 45436 (assembly GCF_000767055.1). Taxonomy (NCBI): domain Bacteria; kingdom Bacillati; phylum Actinomycetota; class Actinomycetes; order Mycobacteriales; family Corynebacteriaceae; genus Corynebacterium; species Corynebacterium doosanense. The sequence goes on along the minus strand of NZ_CP006764.1, from coordinate 2,304,590 downwards.
GGCGCCGACGACGGGACGCGAGGTGACCATGAAATGTCATCCTAATTCTCCATGGTCGCCGCGGTGGGTGTTTTGTCTATCTAAAAACCCCGGTGGGCACAGACCTTCGCACCAAGGCACAGTCGAGCGCTACTGACCGGGTGTATTCCCGTTGGCGGGTTCAGGAGCAACGGGGGAAACCGGAGCGACGGATTCGGGAGCGGAGGGAGGACTCGTGCGAATCGGGACTCCGCAGAGGTCCAGGTACTCCTCCGCAGTAGTGCCTTCGGGCGCGTAGAGGCCGCCACAGACTCCTTCGGCGCGCGCAGCTCGCTGTACGGCGGGATCATTCTCACATGAGGGTGTGATCCGGGTTGAGCCGTCCGAGTACAACGCATAGATGGTGAGATCGGCCAGACACCGGACGAAAGTCGGCTCTGAACTCTCGGGCTCCGCTGCGATGGAGGCGGAGGTTTCGGTCGTCGCAGCCTCCGTCGGCTCCTGCGCGGGCACCTCGCTGGTGGGGGTGAGGTCGCCGGTGACGGTGGTGAGGTCGATGAAGGTGAAGTCGTCGTAGTGGGTCTCGGGGTCGGCGAACCCGAACTTCTCGGCCTTGATCGTCTCCGGGACCTCAAACACCCAGGTCATCTGGTCCTTCATGCCCGGGTTGAGGTGGTCGTTGCACTCCGGGTTTCCCGGAATCCGGTACAGGTCTTCGACGGGGTCGAAGCGGCGGTCGTCGGGATCGAAGAGGCTGGCCTGGACGGCGAATCCACAGGTGAGATCCCAGCTCTCAGTCCCGGTGTTTTCCACCTCGGTCACCACTGAGACGAATTTTGTGCCGGATTCAGCAGAGCGAGTCTCGGTCGCCGCGGTCTCGGCCTTCACCCCGTCTTCGAGTAGTGGAAGCGTGGCCGTCTCCGAGACCTCCAGAACAGCCAGGGTCACGCCCTCGGCTTCAACGGGTTCGCCGACACCGGGCAGCTTCTCTGGTGGCGTGGTCGTGGTTTCCATGGTGGTCGGAGTGGAAGGCGCGGCCTCTTCGGAGGAGCATCCGACGAGGCTTAGGGCCAGGACCGCGGCACAGCCGAATATCGACGCATGTTTCAGCACGCTCATTACTGATCTCTTTCTTCAGAGGGATCAGCAGTGGCGCTATCCCGGAATGTGCTCCAGGAATCCACCTGCAGCATATGAATCAAATCACACTGCAAAACTGGATAGTTCACAACTCAAAGAAGTCCGCGATGACGTCGGCGGCCGCGAAGGCCCTGGTGCCCGGGCCGAGTCGCTCATCGACGTCGTGCGGTGCGGGCACCAGGTGTCCCATTCCCTCGACGGTGATCAACTGCACCGGTGCGCCGCCGTCCCACCTGTCCATACGGAAACCGTCCGCCTCCGTGACGGAGTGCTCCGCGGAGCCGTTGGCCTGCGCGAAGTACTCGGCCGCGGCTACGGCGGATCGCACCGTGCCACGTCGCTGGTTGGCGGTGCCCGCGCGGCCGCCCTCGTAGGGGACGATGCGGTCGCCCGTGCCGTGGATCATCAGGAGGGGCGTGGGCACTGGAGTTCCCAGGTCGGGAAGCAGATTGTCGTCGGTGGGCAGAGACGCGGCGATGGTGGCGGCGCCGGAGAGGAGGCCGGGGGCGTCGTGAAGCAGGCGAAGCACCATCTGGCCGCCGTTGGAGAATCCGGCTGCAAAGACCGTCGATAAGCCAAGTTCCGCGACGATGTCTCGGGTGAAACCCACGTCATCGATGCCCAGCTTGCGGGTCTTTTCGTCGTAGTCGAGGCGGGCGTCGTTGAAGTGGTTGGCCACGCCGTTGGGGTACGCCACCGCGACGCCGCGCGCGGTGAGGTCGTCGAAGGTGCGGGCGGTGAAGTTGCGGGCGACGTTGCCGGACTGCTGGGAGCCGTGGAAGAACAGCAGCAGCGCCGAAGCCGGGGCCTCGTCGGGGGAGACGAGGACGTAGGAGCGCTCGCCGATTTTCTTCCTGTCCACGTGATAGCCCATGGCCGATCAGCCTAGTGGTGCTCCGAATCTGAGTAGTGCGCGGCCGTGACCTCGTCCCGGTACACCCTCCGGCGCCCGCCGATGACGCGGCAGAGAAGGTAGATGGCAAAGGAGATGGAGGTGACAAACACACTCACCGGCAGCCCCGGAGCCAGGGAGAGCAGCAGGCCGCCGACTGCGGCGACCTCGGCAAACAGCACCGACCACGCCACGGCACGCAGCGGGGAGGAGGCGATCTGCGCGGCCGCCGCGCCGGGAGTGATGAGCAGCGCCATGACCAGCAGCGCACCGACGATCCGTACGGACTGCGCCGAGGCCAGGCCGATGAGCACGGCAAAAATGACCGACAGCGCCCGCACGGGAATCCCCGCGGCGCTGGCCATCTCCGGGTCGGCGGAGGCGAAGAGCAGCGGGCGCCACAGCAGCGCGACCACCCCGACCACCACGGCGGTCACCGCGGCGAGGGCCCATGTCGAGGCGCCGGAGACGCCGACGACCTGGCCCGTGAGCAGCGACATCGCGGTCGACGAGTTGCCCGGGTAGAGGTAGAGGAACAACACCGCCAGTCCCAGACCGAAGCTCATGACCACGCCTATCGACGAATCCTGCTGACCCCGAAAGCCCAGCACAGCGAGCACGATCGCGGCCACGATCGCCCCCACCACCGCGCCGAGGCCGATGTTCACACCCAGCAGCAGTGCCGCGGCCCCGCCCATGAGCGCGAGTTCGCTGGTGGCGTGGACGGAGAAACTCATGCGCCGCAGCACGATCAGCGGGGTCATCACCCCGGACAGCAGCCCTAGCAGCGCGGATGCGAGCAGCGCCTGGCGCACGAAGTCGAACTCCAGCAGCTCGAGGGTCTGGGAAAGCATCTAGATCACCACCAGTCGATCGCCCACGCGCGCGACCTCGACGCGGGCCCGGTACAGGTCGGAAAGGACGTCGGTACGCATGACCTCCGCCACGGTGCCGAGCGTGTGCCCGTGCGGCGCGAGGTAGAGCACCCGGTCGACGACGTCCAGCACGGGATTGATCCCGTGGGTTACCAGAATCACGGAGGTCCCGCGTTCCCGGCGTCGCGCGTCCAGCTTGGCGACGGTCGCCTGCTCACGCGCCACGTCCAGGCTCAGCAGCGGCTCGTCGGCGAGCAGCAGTTCGGGGTCGTTCGCCAGGGCCTGGGCCTGGCGCACGAGCTGCTGCTGGCCGCCCGACATCCGCCCCACAGGGAGATCGGCCAGGCCGTCGGCGCCGACCTCGGCGAGCAGGGCGTCGACCTGCGCTCTTTTCGGGCTGCGGTGGCTCAGGGTGCCGTGGGCGAGCGACAGGGACACCAGGTCGCGGGCGCGCAGCGGCAGGTTGCGCTCGAACAGACGCTGCTGCGGGATGAACCCGATGCGGGCGGGCGCCTCGACCCGGCCGTGGGTGAGCGTGCGGGTGCCCAGGACGGTGCTGAGCAGCGTGGACTTGCCCACGCCGTTGGGGCCGAGGACGGCGAGGAACTCTCCAGGTTCGACGGTGAGGTTGAGCCCGGACCAGAGGGGGTCGACGGCGGCGTCGGTGAAACGAACGAGCATGTCAGGCCGCCCCCCGTTCCAGATCATCGACGACCCGGTGGAAGTAGTCGAAGAAGTTGGCGCCGGCGGGCGGGATCTCGGCGATCTCCACCACGGGGACGCCGGCCTTGTCCGCGGCGTCGCGGATCGAGGCGGTGAGATCCGTTTCCGTCTGCGGGTTGTGGATGAGCACGTCGACCCCGCCGTCGTCGATGGCGCGGAGGAACGCGGCCAGGTCCCCGGCGGCCGGGGAGGCGTGGTTACGGGCGGCCGCCCGGTAGCCGGCCGGGGTGACGTCGGTGAGGCCGGAGTCCTCGATGAGGTAGTCCGCGACGGTCTCGGTCTGGGCGACGGTCGCGCCGGTGAGCCCGCCGAGCTGCTGGCGCAGCGTAGCCAGGTCCGCGGTCACTGGCCCGGCGTCGGTGCCGGCGTGGGCCGCGATGTCCCCGGCGACGGCCTCGACGGCGTCGACGTCGAACCAGACGTGTTCGTTGGCCTCGTGGTCGTGCTCCTCGTGGCCCTCATGTTCCCCGTGCTCCCCGTGTTCGTGTCCCTCGAGGGGCAGAGCGTGGATCACGGTGGCGTCGCTGCGCCCGGCGAGCGGTTCGTAGAGCCAGGCGTCGTAACTCCCGCCGCCGACGACGACCGTGTTCGCGTTCATGGCCGTGGCCAGGTCGGCGGCCGTGGCCTCGAAGCTGTGCGGATCGATGGCGTTGTCCTCGACGATGGCGGTGACGGACAGGGGGGTGTCGGCGAGCACGGCCGAGGCCACGTCGGCCCACACGGAGGTGGAGGCGACCACGTCGGCACTCGGCGGGGTGTCGGAGCAGGCCGCCAGCGGGAGGGCGGCGGCGACAGCCAGGACGCGGGTTCTCATGGGCACCACCTTCTCCTTATTGACAATAATTGTCAACATGAAAACCAGTTGAAAATGCCCCGCCGGCAAAGACCGACGTAGACTGTGCCCCCATGAAATCCGTTCGCGCGCGCAGCCGGGGCACCCTCGCCTCCCTCGCCGCCGAACTGGGGGTGTCCAGCACCACCGTCTCCAACGCCTATAACCACCCCGACCAGCTCTCCCCGGCCCTGCGTGAACGCATCCTCGCGGCCGCAGCCCAGCGCGGTTACCCGGGGCCCGACCCCACGGCGCGGTCTCTGCGCACCCGCCGCGCGGGCAGCGTCGGTGTCCTGCTCACCGAACGCCTGTCCTACGCCTTCGAGGACCTCGCGTCGGTGGACTTCCTCGCCGGTCTCGCCGATTCCTCGGCCGGCACGGGTACGTCCCTGACCCTGGTGCCCGTTGGCCCCGGTGACGAAGACCCGGACGACGCGCGGGGACTCGTTCAGCGCGCGGTGGTCGACGGGTTCATCGTCTACTCCGTCGCCGCGGACGACCCCAACCTCGCCGCGGCCCGCGCCACCGGCCTGCCCATCGTGGTCTGCGACCAGCCCTACGACCTGCCCGATCTGCCCTTCGTGGGCATCGACGACCACGCGGCGATCCGCCCCGCGGCCGCCGCGCTCGTCGCCGCCGGGCACACCCGCATCGGCATCCTGGCCAAGCGCCTCAGCCGCACGCGTCTCGACGGCCCCGTCAACCCCTCCGCCATCGACCGCGCCGACCTGCACGTGCAGCGCGGCCGCATCCGGGGCGCCCTCGCGGAATTCGCCGGGGCGGGGATCGACCCCGCGCAGGTGCCCGTGGTTGTGCGGCACCACAATGACCACGTCACCGCGGTCGACGGGGCGCGAGAGCTGCTCACCAGCCACCCCGACCTCACGGCCGTGCTGTGCACGACGGATTCCATGGCCTTCGGCGTGCTCGACTTCGCCCGCGCGCAGGGGCGCAGCGTTCCGGGAGACCTGTCGGTCACCGGCTTCGACGGGGTGACACTCGCCGTGAACAGGGGGCTGAGCACCGTGAGTCAGCCCATGCGGGCGAAGGGCACGGCCGCGGGGGACATGCTCGGTGAACTCATCGCCGGCACCGCCGAGACGCGGACCCCCCGCCGCATCCTGGAGACGCGGTTCCTGCCCGGACGAACGGTGGGCCCGCCAGCCAGCTAGGGCCGGCGACCGGACTGGGCGATGAGTTTGTCCATCACGGAGGCCCCCTCCGCGACGGGCACCGGCTCGGCGAACTTGCCGTCGGCACTGAGGTCGGTCGACTCGAAGGCACGCAGCAGGCTGGCGGCGAAGCCCTCGTCGAGAGGCGCGCTCAGGCCCTGCGAGGTGGCCAGGTCCCAGGTGTGCAGGAAGATGTCCGTGATGAGCACGCTGCGCACCAGCTTCTCGTTCTCCGCCAGGCGCTCGCGGACAAACTCCACCAGGCCGAACCACTGCTCCAGCGGCTCACCCGTCACTGCCTCGGCGCCGATGGCCTCCGGGAACCAGGTGGCCAGGTGGTCGACCACGTCGCGTGCCGACCACCCCTCGCACGAGCTCGCCGCGTCCCAGTCGGTGACCTGGAACACCACCGAGCTGAGGCCTGCGGCGACCCACTCGAAGCGGGCGCGGGTGTCCCTCGGAAAACCGAGGTGTCGGGAACGGTCGTCGGCAAGCTGCGTCAGCCAGTCCGAGACCTCCTCGACACCCGCTACCCGCACCCCGGCCGACGTCTCTCCCCCGCCGACCTTGACACCCACGTCGGAGCCGCCCAGGATGCGGAAGCCGTCCTCGTCGGTGACGTCGTCGCCGAGGAAGACGGTGACGTCCGCGCCGACCCGCTCGCGCTCCCCGGCGAGCCAGGTGCCCTTGGTGACATCGGTGGCCGAGAACTCCAGGATCTGCTTGCCCGCCGTCATGCGGGTCTCACCGGGGTCGATGGCCGCGGCGCGGGCGAGCAGCTCCTGCGCCCGCGCCGGGTCCTCCTGCGCCAGGCGGAACACGTGGGCGACCCGCTGGAAGGGTTTACGTTCCACAAACGCGCCGGGCTCGTCGAGGATCTCCGAGAGCTGCCGGTCCACGAAGTCCAGCGCCTCCTGCTGCGCCTCGGTGGGCTCACCGGCCACGGAGGACTCGTTGCCGTGGGAACCGGCGAAGGCGATCGGGGCGCGCAGGTGACAGACCTGCATGAGGCCCTCGAGGTGGCGTCCGGAGAGCACGGCCACGTGGGTGTCGGGCAGGCCGGCGAGGCGGGTGAGGGCGGCGAGCGAGCGGGCGTTGACGGGGACGTCGGCGGCGTCGACGGAGAAGCTGGCGAGGGTGCCATCGAAATCCGAGACGACGAGGAGGTTCTGGGCGGTCGCGGCTGTGATCATGCGCCCCAACCTACAGTCCCAGGAAGCGTATCGACGGCCGGTCGACCGCCTCCGTCTCCGCGGTGAGCACGATCTCCGAGGGGCCGCGACGGTCCACCGAGAACGCGGCGGCGTCGTGGATGAGCCCCGTCACCGTGTCGTGCACGCCGCGCGAGAGCTCGGGGCAGGTGGGGGAGGCCTCCCCGTAGTGCACCTCGTCGAACACGAGGCGCTCACCGGTGAGTTCGACCTTTGCCTGCAGCGGCGCACAGCCGGTGTTGCCCGTGGCCGACGCACGACCGATGACCAGGGTCACCGCCCCGGCGGAGCTGGCCGGCAGGGCGGAGGGGGCGTCGGGGGAGAGGTAGATGTCCGTCGCCGACCACGTCGTGCCCTCCACGGGGCGCTCGCCGTCGGCGGGCGCGGGGGAACACGCGCTGAGCAGCAGGGCGCCGGCGATGACCGCGACCCGTTTCATCGCCGGGCGTCCCGGAGCGAGGAGAGGAAGGCGTTGGCCCAGGCGTCCACGTCGTGGGTGGTGACCTGCTCGTACATCACCGACATCCGCTGGGCCATGACATCGGGGTGGGCGGCCAGGCCCTGGATGGCCTGGAGGATCGCGGCCTTGACGGACTCCGAGTCGAAGGGGTTGCAGAGGTTCGCCTGCGTGAGTTCCTGCGCGGCGCCGGCGAACTCGCTGAGCACGAGCGACCCCGAGCCGTCCGGGTGGCAGGCGACGTACTCCTTGGCCACGAGGTTCATGCCGTCCTTGAAGGGCGTGACCACCATTACGTCCGCCGCCGAGTAGTAGTGGCGCAGCTCCCGCTTCGGCAGCGCCTGGTGGAGGTAGTGCACGACGGGCCGGCCGATGGCGCCGAACCGCCCGTTGATGCGCCCCACCGCCTCCTCCACCTCGGAGCGGGCGCGGCGGTACTCCTCCAGCCGCTCCCGTGAGGGCGTTGCCACCTGCACGAACGCCACGTCCTGCGCGTCCAGCGCGCCCGATTCGAGCAGCTCCTCGAAAGCGGTCAGCCGCTGCAGGATGCCCTTGGTGTAGTCGAGCCGGTCCACCCCGAGCAGGACCGTCGCCGGGTCGCCGAGCTCCCCCCGCCGCTGTGCCACCGCCGCCTCGTCGGAGTGGCCCAGCGAGGACGGGTCGATGGAGATGGGGTAGGCCGCCACGCCCACCCGGCGCCCGTCACCGCCGGTGGCAAACGCCTGCACCTCCCGGGTGCGCGCGGTTCCCTCCACGGGGATGGACACGTGGCGCAGCAGGTCGAGGAAGTTGGCCGCGTTGGATTCCAGGTGGAACCCCAGCAGGTCCGCGCCGAGCAGGCCGCGGACGATCTCCTCGCGCCACGGCAGCTGGCGGAACAGGTCCGGGCCGGGGAAGGGGATGTGCAGGAAGAACCCGATGGTGAGGTCGGGGCGGATCTGCCGCAGGATGCCGGGCACGAGCTGGAGCTGGTAGTCCTGCACCCACACCGTGGCGCCCTCGGCGGCGACCTTGTCCACCTCGAGGGCGAAGCGGTGGTTGACGTCGCGGTAGCTCTCCCACCAGGAGCGGTCGTAAACCGGGGAGACGATGAGGTCGTGGTACAGCGGCCACAGGGTGGCGTTGGAGAAACCTTCGTAGAAGTCCCGGTAGTCCGCCTCGGTGAGGGAGACGGGATGCAGGAGAACCCCGTCTTCCGTGTGGAAGGGCTCGGGGCTGGCGTCGGGTGTCCCCGGCCAGCCGACCCAGCAGCCCTCGTTCGCGGAGAGGACGGGGGTCAGAGCGGCGACGAGCCCGCCTGGCGAGGGGGTCCACGACTCGGAGCCGTCGGCGTTCCGGGTCAGATCCACCGGCAGCCGGTTCGCGACCACCACAAAATCGTTGTCGCCGCTCATGGAAGCACCAGGCCCTATTCCGCGCTCGTGGTCTTGGTGGAGGTTTTCTTCGTGGCCTTCTTGGCCGTGGTCTTCGTGGTCTTCTTGGCGGCCGTCTTCTTGGCCGCGGTCTTGGTGGTCTTCTTCGCGGTGGCCTTGGTGGCCTTCTTGGCGGCCGTCTTCGCCGGCTCCTTGGCTGCTTGGGCCTCCTCGGCCTTGACCTCCTCGGCGACCTTGCTGTGGGTCAGGCCCTCGGGCTCGACCCCGAGCATGCACATGAGGGTGACACCGTCGAAGTAGTCCTCGGCGTAGGTGGCCACGATGCGGCGTGCGTTGACGGCGGTCTCCGTCTCGATGGCCTCGATCTCTTCGGCGCTCGGGCGGGTGTCATGGACCTTCGGTGGCACGGTGGACTCCTGATCTTCTGACGAGGTTTCTAGCAGGTTATTAGCTCTGTCAGTTTACGCTACCGCCGCGCGGTTTCCTCAACCGCCGGGAGGTCTGCGCCGGCCTGACGGGTTTCTGCCGACGCGCCAGCGTCTGGAAGGAGAATCGCCCGGCCCGGCGCAGCGCCGCGTAGGGCCGGAAGTCCTGCGGGCGGCGGATACGCCGTGCCATCCACTCGCCCAGGACCACGCCGGCGGCGAGGGAGCCTGCGATGGCGAGCGCGAGGAAGAGGTTGGTGAATCCCACGAGGGTCTGCTCGCTGAGCAGCGCGTACATCGCCCGGTAGAGCATGAGACCCGGGAGCAGCGGGGTGATGCCCGCGATGGCCGTGATCAGCGGCGGGATGAGGAACCGGCGGGCGAGCAGACCACCGGAGAGGCCGATGGCCACCGCGGCCGCGCCGGAGGCCATGACCGTTCCCATGCCCAGCGGCAGGAAGATGAGGTGGAACGTGGAGGCGCCGAGCATGCCCGCGGCCATGGAGACCGCGATGGCCGAGCGCTCCCCGTACACGCCGACCGCGAAGCCGGCGCAGATCACCGCCGAGGCCGCGACCATGACCAGCGCCCCGGTGAAGTTCGGGGGCGGGGTGGCCTCCATGGGAGGCAGGTCGATGTCGAACATGCCCGCGGCGGAGATACCCATGGCCACGCCGGCGACGATGCCGGTGGTCATGAGGATGGTGTCGAAGAACCTCGCCGAACCCGTGACCGTGGCGTGGGTCATCCCGTCCTGCAGCGACTGCACCAGGGACAGGCCGGCGACCAGCACGATGATGCAGGACGCGATGATCTGACTCGGCCGGATCTGGATGCCGAACTGCTGTGCGAGTTCGTAGATCACCGCCGCCGGTAGCGTGGCGATGAACCCCCCGAGCACCTGGAGGAAGAAGTCCGGCAGCCCGCGCCGGGCCAGCACCTCGTTGAGCCCGATGATGACAAAGGACGCGACGAAGGCGACCGCCGCCACGAACAGCCCACCGCCGAGCAGGATCGCCACGGCCCCGCCGAGCAGCGCCCAGCCCCAGATGGCCGTGCGGAACCCGAACCCGCGAGGGCGCGCCTCCAGCTCATCGAGGATCTTCTCCGCGATGTCCGGCCCGGTCGCACCCGACTGGATGGAGCGGATGAGCCGGTCCACCTCGGCGAGTTTGGAGAAGTCCGTCGTCGGCGTGCGTGCCACGCGGAACACCTGCACGGGCTGCTTGTTCGCCCCCGTGCCCACCGACGCCGACAGCTGGATCGTGTTCATGGTGATGGCGATGTGGCAGTAGATCAGCCCGTACGCGGACGTCACGGCCCGCACCTGCGCCTGGGCGTCTCGGTTTCCCGTGCCCGAACCGACGAGGATGTCGCCGATGCGCGCGGCAATGGACATCACACCCGCGACCTGTGACGGGTCCTGCAGATTGATGGGAGCCAGGGGGGAGGGCGGCGGAGCCGCGCGGGCGGTGTCGATCGTCGATAAGCGACCGGAACCCGGCAGAATCTCGCTCAGCCTAGACAAAACTCCCACGTGTGCACCACCCTTTCGAAGGGGCATCCTAACGGTTCCCCGCCACAGAGGCTTATCGACGGTGCCACGTCGCCGCGCCGGGCGACTGCGTTAGACTGTGCCCCTGCGTCATTTCACGACGACGCGACTGCTGGAGTGGCGCAATTGGTAGCGCAACGCACTTGTAATGCGTAGGTTGCGAGTTCAAGTCTCGTCTCCAGCTCAACTTTTTTGACGGTGGTAGAGCGTGGAAAATTGCGATACCTTGTCGGCATGATCGAACTTCCGGCGGCCTACGACATCGTGTGGAGCGCGATTCCCCTGCTCTGGTCACTTCTCACCGGCGTGATGATCTACAGGGAACTGAGCGTGGGCAGCTCAGTGCCCCGGGTCATCCTGTGGGTGGTGGCGCACCTGATTCTCCCGTTTATCGTCTTTGTGATCTGGATGTTTTATCGGTTCTCCGAATCCCGAAAGGCGTCGTAGACCGGAACCCAGTGTCCGTTTCCCGATGATTCCAGGCCCTCGAGGTCAATGAGGTCGGACACTGACCCGCTGCCGTAGACGCCGAGGAACCGGGCGCGGACGTCGAGGGAGAAGCTGTCCAGGCCGAGGCCGTCCACATCCTCGGTGGCTTCAAGATGCGCCTGAACGTGGCCGTCTTCGAGCGGGCCGACGCGCAGGGTGAGCTGACCCATACGAAAGTGGGTGTAGTCGCAATAGATGGAAAGCTCGGGAGAGCCAGCCTCCAGGAAACATTCTTCACCTTCGACCTGGATCTTCTCCATTTCTTTCCAGGACCGCCCGGGGAAGGCAACCCAGTCCGCGGTGACCTCGACGGGTTCGCCGTTCTCGTCGGGCTCGCACTCGATGTTGAGCTCGAACTTCATACCCGGCTCGATGCCGAGCGCGGAGTTCTCGAAGGCCGAGAGGTTGCAGGTCGCCGACGTGGGTCGGATGTCGCTGGCCTTCAGGGCAGCCGCCTCGTCGTAGTCAGTCATGCCGGCAAGGATAGTTATTCTCGTCGGTCCGGGAGGACTGACGGAGGGGAAAGTTCCCCGGAAAAATCCTCTCCGATTCCCTGACTGGATAGTGTCCCGAACATGGAAAACGTCAGGAAGAAGTCGCGTATTCGCAGGAAGCCCACGGCAGTGTCCGGTGCCATCCTGGCGATGACAACCGATGTACGGGTGACTCACACCCGCACTGCGTCCCGCACCCCGAGCATGAGCCCCGCCCCGACGAGCAGGACCAGCCCGATCCCCAGAACGCCCCAGCGATCGTCACCCCCGCCGAGCGAGACCAGGGCGAAGAACGCGATCGGCGACAGCCAGCTCACAGCCCTGCCCGTGGTGGCGTAGAAGCCGAACATCTGCCCCTCCCGCCCCTCGGGGATGACGCGGGTGAGAAAGGAGCGTGACGACGACTGCGCCGGCCCCACGAATAGGCAGAGAAACAGCCCCAGAATCCAGAACGCCAGTGCCCCGTGGGCGAAGAACAGGGCCACCGCCACGACCACCAGGGCAAACAGGGAGCCGAGAATGACGGGTTTGGGGCCGAGCCGGTCGTCGATAAGCCCGCCGAGCACCGCGCCGAGCGCCGCCGCGATGTTGGCCGCGACTCCAAAGATGAGCACGTCTGCGGGCTGGAGTCCGTAGACAGAGACGCCGAGGATGGCGCCGTAGGTGAACACGCCGGCCAGGCCGTCGCGGAAGACCGCGGAGGCGATGAGGAACCGTACGGAGCGGCGGTCGGTGTGCCAGAGTTCCTTGAGCTCGCGGACGAGGCGTCGATAGGAATCCGGGATCGTGCCGGCCTTCTCGCCGGAGGGGGCGATCTCCGGCACCTTGAACAGCACCGGCAGCGCTGCGAGAGCGAACCACACGGCGGCGAACAGGGCCACCAACCGGATGTTCAACCCGCCCGCGACGGGGATGCCCAGCAGGCCACGAGTGTCGCCCTCGCCGGAGACGAACCCGACGAAACACAGGAGCAACAGGATGATGCCGCCGACGTATCCCGCGGCCCAGCCGAAGCCCGAGATCCGGCCGACTGTTGCGGGAGTGGAGATCTGGTTCAGCTGGGCGAAATAGTTGACCTCGGCGAACTCGAACGTCACCGTGCCCAGGGTGAGCAGGGCGAGGCCGAGGAAGAAGTACCAGTTGGCGTCGTTACGCACGAACACCAGCGCCGCCATGAGCGCGACCGTGATGAACGTCCACGTTCCGAGCGCTTTTCGACGCGTGCCCGTGATGTCCGCGCGCTGGCCCACTATCGGCGTGATCGCGGCGACGGCCAGACCCGCCGCCGCGAGTGCGACCGACAGATACTGCGCCGACGTGATCGGGCCGGAGACGTCCGCGCCCACGGAGTCGACGAGGTAGACGGAGAAGATGAAGGTCACCAGCACCGCGTTGAAGGCCGCGGAACCGAAGTCCCACATGGCCCAGGCCGCGACCTGGCCGCGCCGGGCTGATTCTGTAGTCATGGGGGGAGTCTACGAAGAGTTTCCCCGTCCGGCCAGGGATGCGGGCGCGGGGTGCGGACGGAATGACCTACCGAAGGGGTCCGCGGGAGGGGCTCGGTCGGTCATTAGTTCGGCCCGGGAGTGCGGACGCTGTGGGTGTGCGGGTGTACCCAGGGACCTACCGAAGGGGCCTCGGGAAGGGTTCGGAAGGCCACTCGGTAGGTCATTAGTTCCGCCTGCCCGGGCCGTCGTGGCGAGATCAGCCGAAAAAGGGGACACTGGCGGACATGGCTCAGAATTTCGCACAGCAATTGGTCAAGACCCTGGAGAAGCAGGGTGTTAAACGTATTTACGGGCTGGTCGGGGACAGCCTCAACCCCATTACCGACGCGATCGCCGACTCGAGCATCGAGTGGATCCATGTGCGCAACGAGGAGGCCGCGGCCTTCGCTGCCGGCGCGGATTCCCTCACCACCGGCGACCTCGCCGTGTGTGCCGCCTCCTGCGGGCCGGGTAACACCCACCTCGTGCAGGGGCTTTACGATGCCCACCGCAACGGCGCCAAGGTCCTCGCCATCGCCTCGCACATCCCGAGCATGCAGATCGGCTCCTCCTTCTTCCAGGAGACCCACCCGGAGCAGCTGTTCCAGGAGTGCTCCGGTTATGTCGAGATGGCCAACTCCGCCACGCAGGGTAGCCGCGTCCTGCACAACGCGATCCAGTCGACGATGGCCGGCAACGGTGTCTCCGTCATCGTCATCCCCGGCGACGTGTCGAAGGAGGAGGCGACGGACGACACGTTCATGAACTCCAAGATCGCCACGGGCCGTCAGATCGTCTTCCCGGATCCGGCCGAGGCCGCCGACCTGGTGCAGGCGATCAACGACGCCGACTCCGTCACCCTCTTCTGCGGCGAAGGTGTGCGTGACGCCCGCGAGCAGGTTCTCGCGCTGGCGGAGAAGATCAAGGCTCCCATCGGCCACGCTTTCGGCGGCAAGATGCACATCCAGTACGACAACCCCTTCGACGTGGGCATGTCCGGCCTGCTCGGTTACGGTGCCTGCTCCAACGCCATGCGGGAGGCTGACCTGCTCATCCTCCTGGGCACGGACTTCCCGTACCAGGACTGGCTGCCCACGAAGAACGTGGCGCAGGTGGACATCGACGGCGCGCACATTGGTCGCCGCACCACCGTCACCCACCCGGTCGTCGGCGACGTGGGAGCGGTGATCGAGAACATCCTCCCGCACGTCGAGGCGAAGAAGGACCGCTCCTTCCTGGACAAGCAGCTCAAGGACCACGCCAACCTCATCGACGGTGTGGTGGAGAACTACACCAAGAAGGCCGGCAAGGTGAAGCCGATCCACCCGGAGTACGTGGCCTCGCTTATCGACGAGCATGCAGCCGAGGACGCGATCTTCACCGTGGACACCGGCATGTGCAACGTGTGGGCAGCCCGGTACATCACGCCCAACGGTCGGCGTGATGAGGTGGCCTCCTTCAAGCACGGCACCATGGCCAACGCCCTGCCGCAGGCCATCGGCGCGCAGGCCGCGAACCCGGACCGCCAGGTGATCACCTTCTCCGGCGACGGCGGGCTGGGCATGCTGCTCGGCGAGCTGCTCACGGTGAAGCTGCACAACTTGCCGGTGAAGATCGTCACCTTCAACAACTCCTCGCTCGGCATGGTCAAGCTGGAGATGCTGGTCGCCGGCCTCGAGGACTTCGGCACCGATCACGAGCACGTGAACTTCGCGGCCATCGCCGAGGGCGTGGGCATCAAGGCCATCCGCGTGGAGGATCCGAAGAAGCTGGACAAGGCCATCAAGGAGGCCTTCGCCTATGACGGCCCGGTGCTTCTCGACGTCGTCACCGATCCCGACGCCCTGTCCATCCCGCCGAACATCACGTGGGACATGATGATGGGCTTCTCGCGCTCGGCGGCCAAGACGGTCTTCGGTGGCGGCATCGGCAAGATGGCCAACCTGGCCAAGGCCAACCTCAAGCACATCGGGGCGGCGGCGTCGATCGAGAAGAACCGCTTCCTGTGACACCGTTCGTTCTGGTGGACGCCGCGCGGGTGAGGGAGAACGTCACCCGCATGGCGTCGGTGGGCACACCGGCGCGCCCGCACGTCAAGACACACAAGATCCCCAAGATCGCCCGCATGCAGCTGGACGCGGGCGCCGTCGGGCTCACGGTCGCCACGGTGGGGGAGGCCGAGGTCTTCGACTTCGCCGGCGACCTCTTCATCGCCTACCCGCTGTGGCCGATTCCGGAGCTGGCACAGCGCCTGGGTGCGCTGTCCTCCCGGGTCCGCGTCGGTGTCGATTCCCGCGAGGCCGTGCACGCCTGGCAGCGGGTGGGTCTGCCGGACAACGTCGAGTTCATGATTGAGCTCGACTCCGGCCACCACCGCTCCGGCTCGATCGATCCGGTCCCGGTTGCCGAGGCCGCGGGTGATAGGCTGCGCGGCCTGTTCACCTTCCCCGGGCACTCCTATGCGCCGGGCGCGCAGGTCTCGGCCGCCGCAGACGAGGCCCGGGTGCTCGCCGCGGCCCGAGACGCCATCGGGCGGGATCTGCTGCTCTCCGGCGGGTCCACGCCCTCGGCGCGGGAATCGACCGGCGTCGATGAGATCCGCCCCGGCGTCTACGTCTTCAATGATGCCCAGCAGCTCGAGCTGGGCACCTGCAGCGAGGAGGACATCGCCCTGGTGGTGCGTGCGACGGTGGTCTCGCGTCGCGACGATCTGGGACACGTCATCCTCGACTCAGGCTCCAAGATCCTCGGCTCCGACCGTCCGGCCTGGGCGACCGGTTTCGCGCGCATCCGGGGCCACGCGGACGCGCGGGTCACCGCCCTGTCCGAGCACCACGCCACCGTGACCTTCCCGGGGCAGCTTCCCGAGCTCGGCGAGCAGCTCGACGTCATCCCCAACCACGTCTGCCCGGTGCTCAACCTCGTCGACGAGGTGCAGCTCGTCGACGGCGGAACGTGGCGGGTGGCGGCGCGGGGGAGGAACTCCTAGGGTTTCTCGCCGAGAGCGGACGAAACTGACTCCAGAGACGCCACCCATTCCCGCACTGCCGCAGATCTGTATCCGACGAGTTCGAGAGAATGCGTCAAATATGCTTCGAGGTCCTGGTCGAAAATGGGTTCATGGTGCGAGAGCCGATTTCTCAGTACCCGCAGACGATCGAGCCGGGTCTTCACATTCTCTCGCAGGCTGGCGGGATCTGAAATCGCGGCGTCGGGTAACACCGCGGCGATATGCGGCTGCCACAGACGATGATGATGGCGAGAGTCGAACATGCGCACCCAAAAAATCAGTTTCAACTCGGCAATAACTTTTCCCGTCGACTCCTCGCGGGAGCGGACTCGCTTGAGTTCCTCCCGCGGTTTGAAGTTGCGGCCTCTCACTTCAGGGAGACTGTTCTCGAAGGCTTCGACCCAAGGCCACCTGTCACCGTAGACCTCGGAAAGAGCCTCATTCACGGCGTTGCGGATTGAAACCTCTGCGAAATGGATCGGCAGCATAAAGCGAGCTGAAACGTCTGCGTTCCATGCATACAGTTGAGTCGCGCGGTCAGGGTCGCCAGAGTGGTGAGCTAGGTACCGGCTAAATCGGGGAATGCTTAGTGAACGTTGAACTTCGGCGAGCGGTGCAGCGCTTGCATTGGGCACAGCGCACAGCGTAATCTGGGGATACAAGCGCCGCGGGATTCGTTGGATACGTCCTCCACCTACGGACATCTGATTGGTGGTGGTCTCCGTTGGAGGCCACCACTTTTTGTTGGCCGCTCAGGCCACCCGCTGCCCCGGCTCCGCGCCCTCGTCCACCCCGAGCAGGTACGGTGTCCCCTCGTCGTCCACCGCGGCGAGCACGAGGCACTGGCTGATGAAGTTCGCTATCTGTTTCTCACCGAGGTTCACGGCCACCACCACGCGCCGACCCACCAGCTCCTCACGCGGATAGCGGGTGATC
Source organism: Corynebacterium doosanense CAU 212 = DSM 45436 (assembly GCF_000767055.1). NCBI lineage: Bacteria > Bacillati > Actinomycetota > Actinomycetes > Mycobacteriales > Corynebacteriaceae > Corynebacterium > Corynebacterium doosanense. Next base: position 2,287,540 of record NZ_CP006764.1, on the reverse strand, counting down.
TGAGCCGAGGATCGAAGCGTGCCGAGGGGGCCGACGTGGATAAGCAGCTTCCATGCGGGTCTGCGGGCCTCGGGGAACTCCTCGGCGGAGAGGATCACGCCGACGCGGAGATCGATATCGTTCATGGGGCTTGACCTTAACACCGCGTTAACCAGGAAGGTGGGGGTCGTGACCGACCATCAGATCGGCGAGGCCGCCGAGATACTCCGGATAAGCACCAGAACCCTGCGCCACTGGGACGCCGTGGGACTGCTCCAGCCCGGCTGGCGCACCACGTCCGACTACCGGCTCTACACCGACGACGACCTGGAGCGGGGTTTCCAGATCCTCGTCTACCGGGGCACGGGCCTGAGCCTGGGGGAGATCGCGGACATCCTCGACGAACCCGGGTCCGCGCGTGAGGCGCTCCGGCGGCAGCGGACGGTGCTCGGGGAGAGGGCCGGTCACCTGCGGGCAATGATGCACGCAGTCGACGAACTCCTGGAAAGGGGAGACACCATGACTATGAACGACAAGATCGAGGCGTTCGGCGAGGACTGGCCCGGATACGCCGAGGAGGCCGAGCAGCGCTGGGGAGGCACGCCCGAGTGGGGCCAGGCCCAGCAGGTCCAGCAGCAGATGAGCCCCGCGGACTTCCGCGCCGTGAAGGAGGAGATGGAGGCGTTTGCCGCCGAACTGGCCGACGCCCGTTCCCGCGGCGTCACCCCGGGCAGTGACGACGCCGCCCGGCTGGTCGAGGCGCACCGCGCGTCCGTGGCCCGCTTCTACGACGTCCCCCGCGGACGGCAGGTCCTGCTCGCCCGCATGTACGTCCAGGACGACCGTTTCAGCCAGACGTACCACGGAAACGCCGACTACCTGCTGGAACTCATTGAGGCGCAGGCCCGGGAGGAGGGGCTCGACCCCGACCAGGCGCAGTGGTGACGGTCTAACAGCAAACGTCCAGAAATAATCCAGTGCGTGGGGATGGCGGGGGTGTTTACTGGGCGTCATGCCTGAAAAAACCACCGCTCCCGTCAAGGTCCTCGTCGTCGACGACGAACCCAACATCGTCGACCTGCTCAGCGTCAGCCTGAAGTTCCAGGGCTTTGAGGTCGAGACCGCGTCCTCCGGCCAGAAGGCCCTGGAGCTGGCCCATTCCTTCCAGCCCGACGCCTTCATCCTCGACGTGATGATGCCCGGCATGGACGGTTTCGAGCTGCTGTCCAAGCTCCGCGAGGAGGGCCTGGACGGCCCCGTCCTCTACCTCACCGCCAAAGACGCCGTCGAGGACCGCATCCACGGCCTCACCATCGGCGCCGACGACTACGTCACCAAACCCTTCTCGCTCGAGGAGGTGATCACCCGGTTGCGCGTCATCCTGCGCCGCGGCAACATCGCCGAGGAGGAGACCGGCGACGCCACCATCCGCTACGCCGACATCACCCTCAACGACGAGACCCACGAGGCCACCAAGGCCGGCGAGGTCATCGAACTCTCGCCCACCGAGTTCAACCTGCTGCGCTACCTCATGCTCAACGCCGAAGTCGTGCTTTCCAAGGCGAAGATCCTGGACAACGTGTGGCACTACGACTTCGGCGGCGACGGCAACGTCGTCGAGTCCTACATCTCCTACCTGCGGCGCAAGATCGACACCGGGGAGACGCCGCTCATCCAGACCGTGCGTGGTGTCGGTTACGTCCTGCGCACCCCGCGTAAGTAAGTGACCGACACACCCCCCGTGTTCACCGGCGAGGCCGGCGGTAGCAGCGGGATCGGCGGCAAGCGGGCAGGTCGACGGGCCGTCAACCTGCAGACCTGGCTCGTGGTCATCATCATCGTCGTCTCGTCGGTGGGCCTGGTCGCGTCGGCCCTGGCCACCACCGCCGTGATGCGTGAGGTCCTGCTCCAGCGGGTGGACGCGGACCTCACCGCCAGCGTCGGCGGGTGGACCCAGGACCCGGACATCTATCAGAGCGCGCCGGCCGTCGTGGGCCCGCCGAGCGAGTTCGCCGTCCTGCGCATCGACCCGAGCGGGAACCAGCAGTGGATCAACGCCTCGGACACCCGGCCGAACTTCGGCGGCGTCGACATCGAGGGCGGGCCCACCACCGTCGGCTCCCTGCCCGGGTCCGTGGAGGACGTCGAGTGGCGGGCAATGGGTGTGGCCACCCCACTGGGGGTCACCATCGTGGCGCAGTCGCTCGAGCGAGAGGACGCCATGCTCGGGGGGCTGATGGCGGTGCAGATCTTCATTTCGCTCATCGTGCTGGTGATCATGGCGCTGGTGGGGGCGTGGTTCATCCGGCGTGCCCTCGCCCCGCTCCGAGAGGTTGAGTCCACCGCGCGGGCCATCTCCCGAGGGGAGTTCGACCGGCGTGTCCCCGACTGGTCGCCGGAGACCGAGGTCGGGCAGCTGTCCCGCTCCCTCAACATCATGCTGGCCAGGCTGCATTCCTCCATCGACACCTCCCGGGAGAAGGAGGAGCAGATGCGCCGCTTCATCGGCGACGCCTCCCACGAGCTGCGCACGCCGCTGACCAGCGTCAGTGGCTACGCAGAGCTCTACCGCTCCGGCGCCACGCAGGACGCCGACAAGGTGCTGGGCAAGATCGAGGAGGAGTCCGGGCGGATGAAACTGCTCGTCGAGGACCTCCTGGCGCTCACCCGCGCCGAGGGCTCCCGCCTGGAGCTCAAGCCCGTCGACCTGCTGGAACTGGTCATGTCCGCGCGCAGCTCGGCCCGGGCGGCGTTTGCGGGGCGCGAGATCACCGTGGTCAACGACGTCCTGGAGTCCCCCGTGGTCAACGGCGACCGCGACCGCCTGCACCAGGTGCTCATCAATCTCATCAGCAACGCCCTGCGCCACGGCGGCGAGGAGGCCACGGTGCAGCTTCGCCTATCGACGGCCGATCGCGACGCGGTCATCGAGGTCATCGACGACGGGCGTGGCATCTCCCCCGAGGCGATCCCCCACATCTTCGAACGTTTCTACCGCGAGGACGCCTCCCGCACCCGCACCCGCGGCGCCGGCGGCGGTTCGGGGTTGGGGTTGTCCATCGTCAAATCCCTGGTGGAACAGCACGGCGGCACCATCGTGGTGACCTCGGCGCAGGGCGAGGGCACGGTATTCCGGATCCGGCTCCCGCGCCTGCTCAATCCCGCCACCGCAGAGCGCTGACTATCGCCTCCGCCTGAGCGGGCAGGTGCCCGTGGCGCACCGGGTCGGGCAGCACGATGACCTCGCCGAGCGCCGAGGAGGCGCGGGGAACCACCCGGTCACCCGACGAGACGAGCGAGACCACTCGCGTCCCCGCGGGCTCGGACACCTCGAAAGGCGTGCGGCGCAGCAGCTGCGCCGCACCCGGACCCGCCACCCGGCCGACGGCCCGGCGCAGCCCCTCCGAGCGGGAGAACGCCACCCCTCGCCACGCCGGGCCGACGCCGACGAGCGTGCGCACGTCGAACTCGTGGGCCAGGCGCAGGGCGAGGAGGGCGCCGTAGGAGTGGGCGATGACGTCGACAACCCCTCGTCTAGACGAGAGGGTGGCGGCGTCGAAGACGGGCCGGAGCTCGTGCAGGCAGTCGTCGATAAGCGCCGTCCCGTGCCGCCCGTACGCGGGGGCGAGGACGGGCACGTCGCCGAGCGCGGCGATGGTCGGGGCGAAGTTGCCCGGCGAGCCGAGCAGGCCGTGCAGGACGATGACCGGGGTGCGGCCGTCCAGGGGTGCGAAGGGTGGCAGTGTTCCGCGGTGCGGAACCCAGGTCAACCAGCTCAGAGATCGCCCATGTCGAGGGCGGCGCGCAGGCGCTCGGCGGCGTCGTCCATCTTCTCGGGATCGGTCTGGTCGGCCGGGATCGTGTCGGCGAGGTTGTAGCCGCCCATGTCGTCGGCGGGGAAGACGTGGATGTGGGCGTGGGGGACCTCGAAACCAGCGATGAGGTAACCCGCGCGGGCCGATCCGAAGACCTCGATGATCGCGCGGCCGACGTGCTGGGCGACGTCGTTGAGATGGGTCCACGTGGCGGGTTCGACGTCGGTCCACCGGTCCACCTCCTCCACCGGGACGACGAGCACATGTCCGTAGCGGATGGGTTCGATGGAGAGGAAGGCCGCGACCTTGTCGTCGCGGTAGACGAAACGGGCAGGCAGCTCGCCGTCGATGATTTTTGTGAAGACGCTACTCATGCGTGCCAGCCTAACCGGTCGGGCACCCCGGGCACAGACTAAAATCACCGAACATGCGCATCCTTGTCATCGGGTCCGGCGGCCGCGAGCACGCCATCATTCATTCCCTCACCCTCGATCCGGCGGTGGAGGAGATCCACGCGGTCCCGGGCAACGCCGGAATTGCCCGGCTGGCCACCTGCCACGCCGGTGACATCTCAGACGGCGAGGCCATGGCGGAGCTGGCCCGCGAGGTGGCCGCGGACCTGGTGGTCATCGGCCCGGAGATCCCCCTGGTTGCCGGCGTCTCCGACGTGCTGCGGGCGGCGGGTTTCGACGTCTTCGGCCCCTCCCGCGCGGCCGCCCAGCTCGAGGGCTCCAAGCAGTTCGCCAAGGAGGTCATGCAGGCCGCGGGTGTGCCCACCGCCTCCGCCGATCAGATCCTGCCCGGCGCCACGGCCGCGGACATCGACGCCGTCCTTGCCGGCTACGGGCCGTCCTACGTGGTCAAGGACGACGGCCTCGCCGGCGGCAAGGGCGTGGTGGTCACCACCTCCATCGACGAGGCCCGCGCACACGTCGACTCCGTCCTCGCCGCCGGCAACCCCGTCCTGCTGGAGTCCTTCCTCGACGGGCCCGAGGTGTCGCTGTTCTGCCTCGTCGACGGCGAGACCGTCGTCCCGCTGCTGCCCGCCCAAGACCACAAACGTGCCTATGACCATGACGAAGGCCCCAACACCGGCGGCATGGGTGCCTACGCGCCCCTCGACTGGCTTCCCGACGGCGGCGTCCAGCGCATCGTCGACGAGGTCGCCCGGCCCGTCGCCGCCGAGATGGTCCGCCGCGGCCAGCCCTACTTCGGCCTGCTCTACGTCGGCGCCGCGTGGGGCGCGGACGGTCCCTCGGTCATCGAGTTCAACGCCCGCTTCGGCGACCCCGAGACCCAGGCCGTGCTCTCCCTCCTGAAGTCCCCGCTCGGCCAGGTGCTGCGCGCCGTCGCCCGCGGCGAGCTCGCCGAGTTCGGGGAGCTGGAGTGGGAGGACGGTTACGCCGTCACCGTCGTCGTCGCCGCCCACAACTACCCCGCCTCCCCGCGCACGGGCGACCCCCTCACCGGGGAACTTCTCGACGACCCCACCGCCGTCCTCCACGCCGGCACCGCCAGTGCGGACGGCCGGTACGTCTCCGCCGGCGGCCGCGTGCTCGCCGTCCTGGGCAAGGGCGCGACGCTCGAGGAGGCGCGCGATCACACCTATCGTCTAGTCGAGGGGATCGACCTGCCCGGAGGCTTCACCCGCTCGGACATCGCGGCCCGCGCGATCGCCGGCGAGATCACCGTATGACCAGGTTGTCGCAGCGCGGCGACGTCGCCCCCTTCCGCGTCATGCAGATGCTCGACCTCGTCCACCGCCGCCGCGCGCAGGGCAAGGAGACGATCATGCTCTGCGCCGGCCAGCCCACGACCGGCGCGCCGGCGCCTGTACGCGCGGCCGCCCGGCGCCTGTACGCGCGGCCGCCCGGCGTGCCCTGGACGAGGAGTCGCTGGGATACACCGAGGTCGTGGGTGATCGCCCGCTGCGCGAGGCCATCGCGCAGTGGCACTCCTCCACGTACGGCGTATCGACGACCGCCGCCAACGTCATCGTCACCACGGGCTCCTCCGGTGCCTTTCTGGACACCTTCCTCGCCGTCCTGGAGGAGGGCGACACGGTAGCGCTGCCGCGGCCCGGCTACCCGGCCTACCGCAACGTGCTGCAGTCGATCGGTGCCCGGGTGGTCGATCTCGTGTGTTCGGAGGAGACGAGGTTCCAGCCCACCGTGGGCATGCTCGAGGCGCTGGACGAGGTGCCGGCCGCGGTCATGGTGACCAGCCCGAACAACCCCGCCGGCACGATCATCGACCCGGATGAGCTGCGCCGCATCGCGCTGTGGTGTGAGGAGAAGGGCTGCGTGCTCATCTCCGACGAGGACTATCACGGCATCAGCTTCGGTCGGCCGACGGCGTCGGCACGCGAGTTCTCCGCACAGGCGGTCGTGGTGGGCACCCTGTCGAAGTACTTCTCCATGACGGGGTGGCGGGTCGGCTGGGCGATTGCCCCGGAGGAACTCGTCGCGCGGATGGATAACCTGCAGGCGTCGATTGCCTTGTGCGCGCCGTCGATAAGCCAGATCGCCGGGCGCGAGGCCTTCGGCGCCGAGGCACGCGCGGAGCTCGACGCCCACGTCGCGCGGTACGCCGAGACCCGTTCCGTGCTGCTGGCGGAGCTCAGGACGATCGGCTTCACCCGCTTCGCCGAGCCCGACGGCGGGCTGTACCTGTGGGTCGACGTCTCGGACGTCACGGAGGACTCGGAGGCCTGGGCCGCCTCCCTCGTCGAGACGATAGGGGTCGCGGTCGCGCCGGGCGTCGACTTCGACCCCGTCGACGGCCACGGCTGGGTGCGCCTTTCGCTGTGCGGCCCCGCCGACGAGGCACGTGAGGCGTGCCGACGCCTCGGGGTACTCTTGCACCGTGGCTGACAAGAAAAAGATCGACAACGTCCTCGCGTCCCGGTACGCCTCCGTCGGCATGGCCGAGATCTGGAGCCCCGAGACCAAGATCCAGATCGAGCGACAGCTGTGGATCGCGGTGATGAAATCGCAGCGTCAGCTCGGCATCACCATCCCCGACGGGGTGATCGAGGCCTATGAGCGAGTCGCGGACCGCGTCGACCTCGGCTCCATCGCTGAGCGCGAGCGGGTCACCCGCCACGACGTCAAGGCGCGCATCGAGGAGTTCAACGCGCTCGCCGGCCACGAGCACATCCACAAGGGCATGACCAGCCGCGATCTCACCGAGAACGTGGAGCAGCTGCAGATCTTCCGCTCCCTGGAGTTGATCCGCGACAAGTCCGTCGCCGTCATCGCCCGCCTCGGCGAGCACTCCGCGCGTTACCAGAGCCTGGTCATGGCCGGGCGCTCCCACAACGTCGCCGCGCAGGCGACGACGCTGGGCAAACGTTTCGCCTCGGCGACCGACGAGATGCTCGTGGCCGTGCAGCGTATCGACGAACTGCTCAACCGGTACCCGCTTCGCGGCATCAAGGGACCGATGGGCACCTCCCAGGACATGCTCGACCTCGTGGGCGGGGACACGGACAAACTCGCCGGCCTGGAGCGCTCCATCGCCGACTTCCTGGGTTTCCGCAAGGTCTTCGACTCGGTGGGCCAGATCTACCCGCGCTCCCTCGACTTCGACGCCCTCTCCGCGCTGGTGCAGCTTGGCTCCGGGCCGTCCTCGCTGGCCACCACCATCCGCCTCATGGCCGGCAACGAGACCGTCACCGAGGGGTTCAAGGAGGGCCAGGTCGGTTCCTCGGCCATGCCGCACAAGATGAACGCCCGCTCCTGCGAGCGGGTCGGCGGCCTGCAGGTCATCCTGCGCGGCTACCTCACCATGTCCGCCGACCTCGCCGGCCAGCAGTGGAACGAGGGTGACGTCTTCTGCTCGGTGGTGCGCCGCGTCGCGCTGCCGGACGCGTTCTTCGCCATCGACGGCATGTTCGAGACCTTCCTCACCGTGCTCGACGAGTTCGGGGCCTTCCCCGCGATGATCGACCGGGAACTCGAGCGCTACCTGCCGTTCCTCGCCACCACCAGGCTGCTCATGGCCGCCGTGCGCGCGGGCCAGGGCCGGGAGGAGGCCCACGAGATCATCAAGGGCCACGCCGTCGCCGTCGCCCTGAACATGCGCGAGAACGGCGGGGAACAGGACCTCGTCGAGCGTCTCGCCGCCGACCCCGCCTTCCCGCTCGGCGCCGCCGAGCTGGAGAGGGCCCTGGCCGACCGCCACGCCTTCATCGGCGACGCCGAGGGCCAGGTCGCGCGGATGCTCGTGCGGGTGCGCGATCTCGTCGGGCAGTACCCCCAGGCGGCGAAGTACCGCCCCGGCGACATCCTCTAGACGAGGGGTGGGCCGGGGCAGCGGCCACCGACATCCCCGGGACGGGCCCGCTGAACCCCCTGAAATTCCCCGCCCACCCCCCACCGGGTCTAGACTGCACCCACATGCGCCCCGAGCTGTCCGACTACAACCACCTCTCCGCCGGAAAAGTCCGCGAACTCTACGAGATCGACGACCACCACCTGCTCATGGTGGCCACCGACCGCATCTCCGCCTACGACCACGTCCTCACCCCGGAGATCCCCGACAAGGGGCGGATCCTCACCGCGATGAGCGTGTACTTCTTCGACAACATCGACTTCCCCAACCACCTCGCCGGCCCCGCCGACGACCCCCGCATCCCCGAGGAAGTCCTCGGCCGCGCCCTCGTGGTCAAACGCCTGGAGATGCTGCCCTTCGAGTGCGTCGCCCGCGGCTACCTCACCGGCTCCGGGCTCGCCGAATACCAGCAGCACGGCTCCGTCTGCGGCGTCCAGCTCCCCGACGGGCTCGTCGAGTCCTCGCAGCTGCCCGAGCCCATCTTCACCCCGGCGACGAAGGCGGAGCTGGGGGATCACGACGAAAACGTGCCCTTCTCCACCGTCTCCTCTCGTCTAGGTGAGAGGAGGGCGAAGGAACTTCGCGACGCCACCCTGCGCATCTACACCGAAGCCACTCGTCTAGCCGAGGCGAAGGGCATCATCCTCGCCGACACGAAGTTCGAGTTCGGCCTCGACGCCGATGGAAACCTCGTGCTCGCCGACGAGGTGCTCACCCCCGACTCCTCCCGCTACTGGCCGGCGGAGTCCTACCGCCCGGGCGACGTGCAGCCGAGCTTCGACAAGCAGTACGTGCGCAACTGGCTGATCTCCCCGAAGTCGGGCTGGGACAAGTCCTCCGACACCCCGCCGCCCGCCCTGCCGGGCTCCGTCGTCGAGGCGACCCGTAACCGATACATCGAAGCATATGAACGCCTCTCCGGCGAGCGCTTCTGCTACTGGGTTGGGGACTGCCGCTAATCGACGCCCCTTTACCCGGTTATCCACAGGGCCGACTGTCCGCCGGGGTCGGCGGCTCGTAACTTCCGGGGCATGGATCTCATCGACATGTTCCGCACCCTGCAGTCGCAGGGCATCGACTTCCTCGAGGCGATCAGCGGCATGTCCAAGGACGACCTGCTGGCCTGCGGCATCACCAATTCGCTGGCCGGCCGCTGGCGCACCCTCGCCGAAACCTTCTACGGCCCCACCCGCTCCCGGAAGCAGCAGCAGGCCTGCATCGACGCCGCCCGCGAGGCCGGCTTCAGCCTCGACGCACTGCACGTCATCGACAAGAACGCCCGCTCGCTACTCGACGGTGACCAGTGGGCCCTGCGGCTCGAGCTTCTCGCCCTGCGCGGGACGGTCGACGAGATCAACCGCGCCGCCGTCGCCATCGTCCGCTCCCGCAATCGTCTAGTCGAGGGGGCGGATGCGATGGCGCACGCCCGCCGCGCCGTCAAGGGCGGCAAGAACACCGACGCCAAGGGCTGCCGCAACCTCACCATCTACGGCCCTGAGCGCGACATCGCCGCTCTGCGGGCGGGGTGGGAGAAGTCGGCCCGCCGGCTGCGTGCCGCCGATCCTCGGCTGAGCTACGAGCAGGCGATGTACGACGCGGCGATGAGCGGTGGCCGGGCCGTCGAGACGATCACCCCGCACGTGGTCGTCGGCATCGGTGACTGGGCGAAGCTGCTGCGTGACGACGGCGACGACTGCGTCTTCGCGCTCACCGACGGGACGACGATCACGGGGGCGGAGCTCGTCGCCAAGCTCATGGACGACCATCACGTCGTCGGCCTCTACGACCCCGTCGCCGGGCCCGTCAACCTCTACAGGTCTAGACGACTGGCCAGCCCGAAACAGAGCGCGCTACTCGACGCCGAATCCATCCTCTGCGAGGGCCCCGGCTGCACCACCCCCGCCACCGAGAGTCAGAACCACCACATCAGAGCCTGGAACCGGGGCGGATTCACCAACGTCCGCGACATGACCAAACTCTGCCGCCGGTGCAACGCCCGCAACGACGACGACCCCGACGCCCCACCCCGCAACGGCCGGGTCGAGCGGGAACACGGCCGCATCCTCCACCGCCGGGGCGACGACCCGCCCACCAGGAACACCCACCCCATCAAGAACCTCTCCGCACAGGCCATCGCGGCGCGCCAGTAGCATGGCGGCCATGTCTGAACCCCACGCAACAGTTCCCCTCGCCGCCAAAAAGCCCGTGGTACGCGAGTTCCACGGGCGGAAATTTGTCGACGACTACGAATGGCTCCGCGACAAGGACGCGCCCGAGACGATCTCCTACCTGGAGGCGGAGAACGCCTACCTCGCCGCGAACACCTCTCTTCTAAACGAGATGACCGGGAACATCTACGAGGAGATCAAGTCGCGGGTCAAAGAGACTGACATGTCCGTACCCGTGCGCGCCGGGGACTGGTGGTACTACGGCCGCACCGAGGAGGGCAAGAGCTACGGTCTCTCCTGCCGCCTTCGTCTAGACGAGGGGAGTGATCCGTGGACCCCGCTGACGATCCCGGAAACCGGCCGCCCCGAGGGCGAGCAGGTCATCCTCGACCTCAACGAACTGGCCGAGGGTCACGATTTCCTCGCGCTCGGCGCCTCATCGGTGACGACATCGGGCCGCTACCTCGCGTACTCGGTGGACACGGAGGGTGATGAACGTTTCGATCTCTTCGTGAAGGATCTGGAGACGGGTGAGCTTCTCGACGACCGCCTGACCGGCATCTTCTACGGCGCCACCTGGGCGGGTGAGGAGTACCTCTTCTACCAGCGCGTCGACGACGCCTGGCGGCCGGACACCGTGTGGCGTCACCGCATCGGCACGCCGGAGGAGCAGGACGTGCTTGTGTACCGCGAGGAGGATGAGCGATACACCGTGGGGGTCGGTGGGACCCGGAGCGAGAAGTTCCTCATCATCGAGTCGGCGTCGAAGATCACCTCGGAGACCAGCGTCTGTCTAGTCGAGGGGGTGGAGGAGGGATTTGAGCTCCTATGGCCCCGCGAACCGGGCATCGAGTACTCCGTCGACCACGCGGTGGTCGCGGGTGAGGATCGGTGGATCGTCACCCATAACGCGACAGGCCCGGATTTTGCGGTGGGGGAGTGCGCGGTGGGTGAGCTGCCGCCGCTGCGTGAGCTCACTGAGCTGGTGGCGCATGAGCCGGGGACGCGCATCGAGGGGGTCGACACGTATGAGAACCAGATCGTGCTCGGTTACCGGAAGGGCGCGATCGGGCGGATCGCGGTCATGCCCCTAGACAAGACTAGGGGTTTTGGGGAATTCTCTGAGATCCCCTTCTCCGAGGACCTCTACTCCGCGGGCATCGGCGGCAACCCGGAGTGGGATGCGCCGGTGCTGCGGTTGAGTTTCACCTCGTTCACGCAGCCGGCGCAGGTGCTGGATTATGAGGTGGCGACGGGTGCGATGACGGTGTTGAAGGAGCAGGAGGTCCGGGGCGGGTATGACCCGGAGGAGTACACGGCGTACCGGTTGTGGCCGCAGGCGGCGGACGGGACGCAGATTCCGGTGTCGGTGGTGCACCGAAAGGACCTAGACACGTCTAGGGCGCAGCCGGCGTTGCTGTACGCGTACGGCGCGTATGAGTCGTCGACGGATCCGGGTTTCTCGATCTCGCGGTTGTCGTTGCTCGATCGCGGGATGATGTTTGTGGTGGCGCATGTGCGTGGCGGTGGTGAGATGGGTCGGGGCTGGTACGACGAGGGCAAGCTGCTGAACAAGAAGAACACGTTCACGGATTTCATTGATGTGGCGGATGACCTCATTGACCGGGGGTTGACGTCGCCGGAGATGCTGGTGGCGGAGGGTGGTTCCGCGGGCGGGATGCTCATGGGGGCGGTGGCGAACATGGCGCCGGAGAAGTTCCGGGGGATCCAGGCGGTGGTGCCGTTCGTCGACAGTCTGACGTCGATGCTCATGCCGGAGCTGCCGCTGACGGTGACGGAGTGGGACGAGTGGGGTGATCCGTTCCACGATCCGGAGGTGTACGACTACATGGCGTCGTATTCGGGTTATGAGAACGTCGCGAAGCAGAACTACCCCGACATTCTTGCCATCACCAGCCTCAACGACACCCGGGTGCTGTACGTGGAGCCGGCGAAGTGGATCGCGAAGCTGCGGGAGACGGCGACGGGTGGGCAGTTCCTGCTGAAGACGGCGATGTCGGCCGGTCATGGCGGGGTGTCGGGGCGGTACGAGAAGTGGCGCGAGACGGCCTTCGAGTACGCGTGGACGGTGAACAAGGCCACGGGCCGTACCGCATGACAGGTGGGCGTGGCCGTGGGATAATCGCGGTCATGTCTGGCCGCCTCCTTGTCTCCGTGTCGTCGATTTTCTCGGACACGAGGGGGGACGTCGATAAGCTCGTGTCCACCCTCGACGCGGAGGGAATCCCGGTATCGCTGCTGGTGGCACCGCATATCGACGGCTCCTGGCACCTCGCCAAGGACAAGGCCACCCGGGCGTGGCTGGAAAAGATGCGTGACGACGACCGCCCGCTCATCCTCAACGGCTTCGACAAACCGGCTCAGGGGCGGCGCGCGGAGTTCGCCACCCTCGATGCCCACGAGGCACGGCTGCGGCTCAAGGGGGCGACCCGCCAGATGGACAGCCTGGGTTTCGCCACCGAGGTGTTCGCCCCGCCGCGCTGGCAGATGTCACCCGGCACGCTCGAGGTGCTGCCGGATTTCGGCTTCCGCCTGGCCGCCTCGACGAAGGGCGTGCACAACCTCGTCGACGGCACCTTCCATCAGGCCCGCAACCTCTCCGTCGGCGAGGGTTTCGGCGCCGCGAAGTGGTGGCGGCGCGGCATCATCCGCGCCGCCACCCGGGGTGCGGGGCAGGGCAACTCCATCCGCCTGTCGATCTCCGGACGCAACCTCTCCGACAACAAGACGGCGAGGGATTTCGTGGCAGCGGCCGTGGCCGCCCGCGATGCGGGGGCCACGGCCACTGTCTACCCTCGTCTAGACTAGGAGTTTGAGAAGCGGCCGAAGAACCCGCCGATCAGCTTCGCCAGCCAGTCGAAGAACCCGCGCAGCGGGTTCCAGGAGGATCCGGAGCTGCCCTTGCCCGGGGTTTCCTTGGTCACGGTGATGGTGCCCTCGGCGACGATCTGGTCACCGGAGGTCACGGTGATGTTGGCGGTGTCGCCGTTCTTGGCGTTGGCCGGGGCGGTGATGATGATCTGGCCGTCGCGGTAGGTGGAGGTCCAGCCGTCGGGAAGCCCGGTGACCACGGAGCCCTGGGGGGCGTCGATGGCGACGGTCTTGCCGGGTTTGATGTCGGCGTCGATGTGCTCGGGGTCGATGACCGGGGCGTCGGCGGTGACGGTGATGGTGCCCTGGGCGACGACGCGGTCGCCGGAGGTGATGCGGATGGTGGCCGTCTCGCCGTCCTTGGCGTCGGCGGGGGCGGTGATGATGATCTGGCCGTCGCGGTAGGTGGAGGTCCAGCCGTCGGGAAGCCCGGTGACCACGGAGCCCTCGGGAGCGGTGACGGCGAAGTCTTTGCCGGGTTCGATCTCGCCGGCGATGACCTCGACCTCGACGTCGTCGGGGGTGTCGCCGAGGTTGAAGCCGACCTTGATGGGGTCGTGGTCGGAGGAGCGGAACGGCGAGTCGTCGTAGAAGTCGACGACGTTGTAGTTGCGCCTCGAGTACTCGAAGGCGATGGACTCGTCGGCGTTGATGTTCCACACCCGCGCGTCCTGGATCAGGCCCATGGCCGCGGCGTTGCCGAAGGCGTGGTCGAGGGAGCCGAGCTGGCCGTCGAACTGGTAGGTCGGCTCGTTGTTGTCGTGGACGCCGCTGATGTTGGTGTAGCCGTTGGCCTCCAGCGTGCGGATGGCGTCTTCGCGGGAGTAGGAGTTGAGGTCGCCGAGGAGGAAGACGGGGGCGTCGGCCCAGTCGGACTGCTCGGACAGGGCATCGATAAGCGCCTGTGACTGAGCCCTGCGGATGTTGGGGTTGTTGCCCTGGCCGTCGCCGGTGTCGGCGTCGCCGCGGGTGACGGAACCCTTGGACTTGAAGTGGTTGGTCACGCCGACAAAGGACTCGCCGCCGCCGACGGGGCGGAACTCCTGGGCCAGGGGCTGGCGCGCCGTGCCGGTGAAGGCGGGGTCGTTGAAGATGCGGGAGTCGCCGACGGGCTCGACGGTGTTCGGGTTGTAGATGAAGCCGACGCGGATGAAGTCCTCGTCCTGGCCGACCTGAGCCGGGGACTCGACGTAGGCCCAGCGCTCGGAACCGGCGGCGGCGTTGAGGGCCTCGACGAGTGCGGCGAGGGATTCGTCGCGACGGGAGGCGTCTCCGGAGACGGTGGCGGTGTTCTCGATCTCCTCGAGACCGAGCACGTCGACGTCCATGGTGTTGATGGCGTTGACGATCTTCGCCTGCTGGTCGTTGAACGCGGACTCGGTGTAGGCGCCGCGCACGTCGCAGCTGTTGGCCGTGACGGGAGTGCCGTTGCGGTCGTTGTAGGAGCGGCAGTTCTTGTCCTTGCCCAGGGTGGTGAAGTAGTTGAGCACGTTGAACGAGGCGATGGAGTAGTCACCCGCGACCCCGGCCATGGCGCCCAGCTCGGCGGCGCGGGAATCCTCCCAGGAGATGGGCAGGTCGGCGCCGGCCGTCGCGCCGGTCACCGGGGTGGTGGGCTGGAAGCGCCAGAGCTCGAAGCTGTAGTCGAGCACGACGGGGTGCTGGAAGGAGACCGCGTCGCCGGTGCGGATCGACTTGATGGTCTGACCGTTGTCCTGGGAGATGTAGGGCAGCGGGACGTCCTGGGCCTTGGTGGTGTAGTTCGGGGTGCGCCCGTCGTCCAGGGTGACCACGCGGGCATCGTTCTCCGCCTGCAGCGCCTGGGCTTCCGCGCCGGGCAGGACCACGTCGGTGGGCTGGCGCAGGGCCTCCTCGCCGGGGGCGAGGCCGAGCTCGCCGAAGGCGTTGAGCTGGTAGTTGTTGGTCACTGTGTGGGCGCCGGTGGGCTGGAGAAGCATGTGCTCGAGCGGCTCGCGCGCCTCGTCGCCGTTCGGGAGGTAGTCGATGGCCAGCGGGGTGACGGGCTCGAGCGCCGCGGCGCGGGGCGTGATCGTCGGGCCGGTCAGCTGGGTCACCCCGTTGAACTCGGCGACCCGGCCGGCGACGGTGACGGACTGGCCGATGGTGGGGTAGACCCCGCCATTACCGAGGTAGACGAAGATCGCGGGCGAGGCGGCGGGGGTCTCGGCGCCGGTGCCGCCGGTCTGGATGACGATGCCGTTCTTTCCACCGTCCGAGTACACGGCGGTGACCACGCCCTCGGTCGTGACGCTCTGGCCGTCCAGCGGGGACGTGGCGCCCGTGCCCTGGATCTGGGCGATCGGGGTGATCGCGCCAGGCTCGACGGGATCGGTCGGGTCGGTGGGATCGGTCGGATCGGTGGGGCCGGTGCCCCCGGAGGTGCCCTGCGGGGTCGGCGCGCCCACGACGAAGTCGGCGGCGTTGTTGTCGGTGTCGATGGCCGGGTTGGTGCGGGCGACGGAGGTGGCGTTGGTGGTCGCCCGGGCTGCCGCGCCCTCGACGTTCGTGGCGTTTCCCCAGCCGACCTTGTCGACCACGGTGGGGCCGTTGAACAGAACCGCCGAGGCGTTGGTGCCGGAGAAGGCCAGGTTGCTGGTCTCGTTGGGAGCGGGCAGGGCAGCGGTGGCGTTGGAGCCCGCGGCACCCGCGACCAGGTAGTGCGACCGAGCGGGGATGGTGCCGGTCAGGGTGACGTCTGAACCGCGGTTGCCGGCAGCGGACTGCTGCTGGATGACCCACCCGGCCACGTTGATCGGCGCATTCGTGGGGTTGTACAGCTCGACGAAGTCGTTGGCGAAGACGGAGCCGTTGTTGCCTCCGCCGCCGTACACCTCCGAGATGACGATGTTCGAGCCGTCCGGCGCGGCGGTGGCCAGCGGAGCGAGGACGGTGGAGGTGGTGGCGAAGGTGGCGATGAGCGCGGCGCGGGCCGTCATGCGGGTGGAGAGGAGAGACACGTGGGGGTTCCCTTGGTAGGAGGACTGTTACCCACTTGTTGTAAACCATTTATGTAAGCCATGTTGGATGAGTCTGAAATCGACCTGGGGATTTGCTTGGAATTCACCACCTCTTCACGCGCAGTCCCCGGGGGGTTGGTCTGACGTCTCCCTGCCGGGCGATGGGGCTGCCACCGGCGACTAGGTGGCCTCCCCGGGTGGACGATAGAGTAGGGCGCAAGTCCATCAGGTCAGTTCAGCTCAGTGGGAAACCGAAGAAGGAATCACTATGGCTCGTGTAGTTGTCAATGTCATGCCCAAGGCGGAAATCCTCGACCCGCAGGGCAAAGCCGTGATCCGGGCCCTGGGCCGCATCAACGTCTCGGGCGTGTCAGATGTGCGCCAGGGCAAGCGTTTCGAGCTCGAGGTCGACGACTCCGTCTCCCGCGCCGACCTGGAGAACATCGCCTCCACGCTGCTGGCCAACACGGTCATCGAGGACTACGAGATCGAGGTGTCCGAGTGAGCGCACGAATTGGTGTGATCACCTTTCCGGGAACGCTTGACGACGTCGACGCGCTGCGTGCCGTCCGATACGCGGGGGCCGAGGCCGTCGAACTCTGGCACGGCGACACCGACCTCACCGGCATCGACGCCGTGGTCGTTCCCGGCGGCTTCTCATACGGCGACTACCTGCGCTCCGGAGCAATCGCCGCGCTCAGCCCGATGATGAAGGCGACCGTCGAGGCCGCGCACAAGGGCATGCCCGTCCTGGGTATCTGCAACGGCTTCCAGATCCTCACCGAGGCCGGCCTGCTGCCCGGTGCGCTGACCCGCAACGAGGGCCTGCACTTCCACTGCGTCGATACCCACCTCGAGGTGGTCAATACCGACACTGCCTGGACCTCGACCTTCGAGCCGGGCCAGCAGATCTATGTGCCCGCCAAGCATGGTGAGGGCCGTTTCCAGGCGTCGGCGGAGACCGTCGAGAAGCTGGAGAAGGAGGGGCGGGTGGTTTTCCGGTACACGGACAACTTCAACGGCTCCCTCAATGCCATCGCCGGGATCACCAGCGAGAACGGCCGGGTCGTCGGCCTCATGCCGCACCCCGAGCACGCCATCGAGACACTGACCGGCCCGTCCACCGACGGCCTGGGCCTGTTCGCCTCCGCCATCGCCAGCCTCACCACCGCCGCCTAGAGGAGCACCCCTTAATGACCGTCCACAACGACACCGTCGAGGCTGCGGCCACCACCCCGGAGCTGGAGCAGCCCTACGCGGTGCTGGGACTCAAGGACGACGAGTACCAGCGCATCCGCGAGATCCTCGGACGCCGCCCGACCGACGCCGAGCTCACCGTCTACTCCGTCATGTGGTCTGAGCACTGCTCGTACAAGTCCTCCAAGACCCACCTGCGCTACTTCGGCAAGACCATCACCGAGGAGATGAGCTCCAAGCTGCTCGCCGGCATCGGTGAGAACGCCGGCGTGGTCGACATCGGGGACGGCAACGCCGTGACCTTCCGCGTCGAGAGCCACAACCACCCGTCGTACGTGGAGCCTTACCAGGGTGCGGCCACCGGCGTGGGCGGCATCGTGCGCGACATCATGGCCATGGGGGCGCGTCCCATCGCCGTGATGGACCAGCTGCGCTTCGGCCCGGCGGACGCCCCGGACACCACGCGTGTGCTGCCCGGCGTCGTGCACGGCATCGGCGGCTACGGCAACTCGCTGGGCCTGCCCAACATTGGGGGCGAGACCGTCTTTGATGATTCCTACGCCGGCAACCCGCTGGTCAACGCCCTGTGTGTGGGCACGCTGAAGGTCGAGGACCTCAAGCTCGCCTTCGCCTCGGGTACGGGTAACAAGGTCATGCTCTTCGGCTCCCGCACGGGTCTGGACGGCATCGGCGGCGTCTCCGTCCTAGCCTCGGACACCTTCGAGGACGGCGCCGAGCGCAAGCTACCCGCCGTCCAGGTCGGCGACCCCTTCGCCGAGAAGATGCTCATTGAGTGCTGCCTCGACCTCTATCACGCGGGTGTCGTCGTAGGCATCCAGGACCTCGGCGGCGCTGGCCTGGCCTGCGCGACCTCCGAGCTGGCCGCGGCCGGCGACGGCGGTATGCGCGTCAACCTCGACGCCGTCCCGCTGCGCAACGACACCATGACCGCCGCCGAGATCCTCGCCTCCGAGTCGCAGGAGCGCATGTGCGCCGTCGTCGCCCCGGAGAACGTCGAGAAGTTCCTGGAGATCTGTAACCGCTGGGAGGTGACCGTCGCCGAGATCGGCGAGGTCACCGACGAGACCGATCGCCTGGTCATCACCCACGGCGGCGAAATCGTGCTCGACGCGCCGCCCTCGACCATCGCCGACGAGGCGCCGGTCTACGAGCGCCCCTACGCGCGGCCCTCGTGGCAGGACGAGCTTCAGGCTGAAAAGGGCGTCGAAAAGCCCGCCGACCTGCGCCGTGCCCTGCTGGACATGGTGGCCAGCCCCGCCCTGTGCTCGCGCGACTTCATCACCAACCAGTACGACCGCTACGTGCGCGGCAACACCGTGCAGGCCAAACACGCCGACGCGGGTGTGCTGCGTATCGACGAAACCTCCGGCCGCGGCGTGGCCGTCTCCGCCGACTGTTCCGGGCGCTACACCAAACTCGACCCCCACGCCGGCGTGCGGCTCGCGCTGGCCGAGGCCTACCGCAACGTCGTCGTCACCGGTGCGACGCCGGTGGCCATCACCAACTGCCTCAACTTCGGCTCCCCGGAGAACCCCGACGTCATGTGGCAGTTCCGTGAGGCCGTGCACGGGCTGGCCGACGGCGCCGTGGAGATGGGCATCCCCGTCTCCGGCGGCAACGTCTCCTTCTACAACCAGACCGGCGACGAACCGATCCTCCCGACCCCAGTCGTCGGCGTGCTCGGCGTCATCGATGACGTGGCCGCGGCCATCGGCCACACGGGCGGCGCCACCGGCGAGCCCGAGACACTCATCGTGCTCGGCGACACCGAGGAGGAGTTCGGCGGCTCCATCTGGCAGCAGGTCAGCGGTGGCGGGCTGTCCGGCCTTCCGCCCCGGGTCGATCTCGCCGACGAGATGAAGCTCGCGGAATTCTTCGCCTCCGACGCCGCCGTCGCCGCGGCGCACGACGTCTCCGAGGGCGGCCTGTTCCAGGCGGTCTTCGAGATGCTCAAGGATTCCCGCAAGGGCATCACGCTCGATCTCAGCGGAGTTCACGAGGACCACTTCACCGCGCTGCTCTCGGAGTCAGCGTCGCGTGTCGTCGTCGCCACGGCCACCGACCACGCGGACGCGGTCATCGCGCGTGCCGCGGAGCTGGGTATCCCGGCCGCGGCTATCGGGACCACCGACGACTCCGGTGAGATCCGTGTCGGCGAGACGGTGCTCACCGTGGCAGAGCTTGTCGACGCCTGGTCAGCCACGCTCCCCGATCTCTTCGGGCACGCAGTCGGGGCCAACTCCGTGGTGGAGTAGCTACCGTCAGACGAAAAGGAGCCGCCCTCACGCTGAGGTCGGCTCCTTCTGTCTTGTTCTCGACGCCGCGTCCCTACTCCACCCCGAGGGCCGGCCCGATCGTGCGCCAGCTGGTGCGCATCTGGTGTTCGAACATGCCCCACCAGTGGTGGCCCTCGGTCATGGGGTACCAGTCCACGTCCACGCCGGCCTGGTCTGCTTGGTCGACGAAGTAGGTCGAGCAGGCGAAGGACGCGATCTCGATCTTCGAGATCGGCCGGAGTCGGCTGGACCCCTCGAGCCCGTCGATGGGCCCCGGGATACCGTGGGCCGCGCTGATGAACACAGCGGTGTCACGGAGCTTGTCGACGTTGAGTGCCGGCGAGTTCGCCGCCCAGGCCTCGTTGCCGGGAAGGCCCCACATGTTGGTCGCGCTGCCGCCGTTCATCTCCACCGCCTGGGTGGTGAAGAGGTAGCCGCCAATTCCCAGGGTCGACGGGCATCCCGAGTAGGATCCGGCCGCCTTGAACCGCTCGGGGCTGTGAGCCGCGAGGTTGAGCGCTGGCCCGCCGGACATGGAGATCCCGGCGATCGCGTCGCGCCCGGACCCGTAAAAGTAGGTGTCCACAATGTGGGGCAGCTCGTAGGTCATGTACGTCGCCCAGCGGTTGGTGCCCGTTGCCTGGTCCTCGTAGTACCAGTCCGTCTGCATCGAGGAGATGGAGCCGATTGGAGTGACCACGTTGACGTTCTTGTCCGCGAAGAACTCCTCGTAGTTCGTCGACTCCGCCCACGCCGAGCCGCCGGCGGCACCGTCGGCGCCCATCATGAGGTAGAACGTCGGCCGCGGGGATGTGTTGTCCGGACCCCCGGGAAGCAGGATGTCGTTGGTGATGATCCGGTCCATGGCGGAGGAATAGACGTCGAACTCGTACTGGTCGCCCGTGACGTGGCGCGTGTCCACGAGGCGGACGTCGCCAAGCTCCGGGTCAGGAAGAGTGAGCTCGGTGTTGCTCGACCCCGGGCCCGAGCTCAGCGCCGACCCGGTCACGGAGGGCAGTCCCCCGAACAGGGCGGATCCCCACTCTCCTTCGGCCAGCTCGCCGCTGATCAGCGCCGGTATAGAGCTGAGGGAGGTGTCGGAGGAGAGGCTGGATCCGGAGGACACCACGGCGGCCGTGTCGATGAGGCTCGAGCCCGAATCGGTGGAGGTGGAGGCGGATCCCGCACCCTGCGCGGAAGCGGTCGGCGCACACAAGATCCCGGCACACACCACTGCAGTCACTAGTTTCACAATGTTCACATGGGAAACATTAGCTGGGGCCCTGTGAAAACCGGAACTCAACCTAATCCACGTGGTTCAAAGTCACCGGGGTGACCAGCGGGATGGGCGCGTACTTGGCGCGAAGATCGCACAGCACCTGCGCGTGCTCGGCGAGGCGCACGTCGGACTTGAGGAGCGGATGATGCGCGCGTCGACCTCGATGAGGTCGCCGGCGTAGATGGCGACGGTGTGTTCGCGTGACCACTCCATGTGCTCAAGGGCTCCCGCAAGGGCATCACGTTTGACCCCTCCGGAGTCCACGCCGACGAGTTCCCCGCACCGCTCCCCGAGTCCGCCCTCTGAGTCGTTGTGGTCACGTCCACAGATTACGCGGACGTCGTCATCGCGCGCCGCGGAGCTGGGCATCCCAGCGAGTAAGATCAGTGGGGCCGAGACTCCGGCGAAACAAAACTGCCGATGGCGGGGCTTATCGGCGCCTGGTCAGCCACCCTTCCCGATTTTTCAGGCACACGACCGGGGCGAACTCCGCCCGAGTGTAGAAACACCAGAAGGCTTGAATCCGGGGAATTGTCGGAATCAAGCCTTTTCTAGCGATCACCCTGACGGGCGGTGCGGTATATACCTAAATAGAGAGACGGAGATACGGGGCAGCCGGAGCGATCAGTTTACAGCTTTCTCGCTGCGGAGCCAGCGCAGTAGCCCACCGTAGCACTTGCCACGCCTGCTGCAGCATAGCATGAGAGAATTCCGAGCCATCCACCCACTGCAGAGCATGCTGCAGAGGCCCCTGCCACTATCCAGGTAGGGATGCCTGCCGCTGAAAGGCACCGATTGAGTTCGCCGACTGCATCCCGGATTCCCCGGGTTGAGGTGGTCTTTTTTTCGGCCTGGTGAACCTCGCCGGAGGCCAATTCACCGTTTTGATAAATGGCTACCCGCCCGCTCGTATCTGAAATGGGGTAGAAATGTGACTCGGTATAGTCGCGAACCTCGCCCTCATTTCCGAGGCGCACGGACAGATTTGACCACTCGTTCCCCTCATTCTTGAGGGGGACTGATCCGAACGCTTCGCCGTTGATCTCAGTTGCAGCGGCGCGCTGCCAATCGAGATTTTCGGAATCTGTGTGCAGCGTGATTGTTTGACCACTCGTGACTGCATTCTCAACCGCTTCGACAAGTTCTTGTCCTTCGGCGGTACTGACTTGCTGTGCAGAGATGAAGTTTTCTGGAGCAAGGTGCTGAGATTACGTCGCAGAGACGGGAGATGAGGCACCGATCAGGACTGCGGAGGCAAGTGTGATAGCTGTAGTGGCTCGAGATGCACTGATTATTCTGATCGATCCTTGATTGCGTGCGGGTGAATTTTCTTCGATCGGGTTCCGAGGATCGCCGTCGCAACGATCCACACCAAGGCGGCAGCCATGATTGAAACGATCAAGGTAAAACCGAGAAAACTAGCCCATTCGTCGAAATGGGTCAAATCTCCGCCTTTATATCCAAATGAAAACCCAACAGAGAAGGCGCAAATGAGAAACGCGAATGAGGCGAGGTGTCTCGGCTGCGTCTTCATAAATTTTCCTCCCTTTAGGTCTTACGTTTTCCGCGCAATGTGATTTGTGCGGTGCTTATCACAGTAGAATTGATGGGGAGCGGCTGCAAGATCTAGATGCCGCCCGAGTCGATATCTCGGGAACTTAGTACTTTCGTGTTCTAATCGCACGTAAAGATAGACAGGCACGAGTTAACGTGGTAACGATACTGTGCTTGGTCAAGGTTATTGGAGGGTTTAGTTTCCTCAGCGTCCATACGTGGATATATAGAGCTTTTTGACTACGTGGCCAAGAGTGGACTTGCAGGAAGACAAGCTTCTGGGGTCGTTCGTGAACGGATGGTCCCGTCCATCTCTAGGTGTTGCGCACTTTCTGCGGATCTGTGAATCAATATGGTCATGAGGGGATTAACCGCTCCGGATCAACTGCCTGCATTTTGAGTGTTTCAGTGGTTGGAGGGCCCCGTTTTCTTGGGTCGAACCTAATGGGGCGCTTCTTTGAGGTGGGGGTATAAGCTTCGGAACCACTTAAATCGCTACGAAAATCTATCTGTCTGAATCTGGCTTGTCCGTAGGGTTGGGGTTTTGATCATGCCCGGAACCAACTTCTATCGAATGCTAAGCGCATTCTTTGGTTGTGGCGAAGTCTCGATGGCTAGTAAAACCCCGAAAAGTATCGTCTAATCCACGTGGTTCGGCGTCACCGGGGTAACCAGCGGGATGGGCGCGTACTTGGCGCGAAGATCGCGCAGCACCTGCGCGTGCTCGGCGAGGCGCACGTCGGATTCGAGGCGCGGGGTGAACTGACGGGCGGGCAGCGGCCGGTTGTCCACGTCCATGGCCAGGTAGGTCACGGTGGCGTGGATTGCGGTCTCGAGCTCGGCGCGGCCGCGATGGGCGTCGCCGGCGCGCACGTGCACGGACATCTGCATGGAACGGGCGTCGGTGCGGATGATGCGCGCGTCGACCTCGATGAGGTCACCGATGGCGATCGGCTGGTAGAAGCGGATGCCGCCGGCGTAGACCGCGACGGTGTGCTCACCGGACCACTCCATGGAGCAGGCGACACCGGCCTCATCGATCCATTCCATGGCGGTGCCGCCGTGGACCTTGCCGCCCCAGTTGACGTCGGTGGGTTTGGCCAGGAAGCGGGTGACCAGCCGCGGAGCTTCGGAGGGGCCGTCGTAGGACTGCTTCTCCATCTCGGTCTGGATGGCCCCGCGCAGGTCGATGCGCATGCGCGCCGCCTCCTCGACGCGCTTCTCCTCCTCGGTCTCCGGAACGTAGGAGGGCACCGGGGTCGCGCGGCCGGTGGCGGGATCCTTGGCCACGAAGATGACCAGGCAGTCGCAGGCGCGGGTGAACACACCCTCGCGCGGGTCGGCGGAGTACACCTCGTTGACGATGTGCATGGAGGAGCGGCCCGTCATGGCGATCTTCGACCGCACCTCCACGAGATGGCCGGAGGGGATCGCCTTGGTGAAGTGGATGTGGCCCACGTAGGCGGTAACGCAGTACGTCGAGGCCCAGCTCACCGCACACGCGTAGGCGGCCTTGTCGATCCATTCCAGAACTCGTCCGCCGGATACCCCGTGCATGTCGGGCTGGACGACGTCGGTTGGGGCGGCCATGAAACGCAGGGTGATGCTGGGGGACTTGGACGTGTGAGCCATGTTCTGGGGCTGATCCTTCGACAGGGGTGGGAAGTAGCTGACAGGGGAAAACCTTAACCCACTAGCATTGCGGCATGGCTAAGAAGTTGGACCCGGCGCAGGCCCGGCAGGCGGTGGCCGTGGTGGGGAAGTGGTTGGAGACGGGCGTCGACAAGCCTTCCCGGAACGAGATCGCCGCCGCGGTACGGGCCACCGCGCGCCTCATGGCGCAGGACGCGCCCGGCCATTCCGTCGAGGTGAGGGTCCCGCCGTTCGTCGCGGTGCAGTGCATCGAAGGCCCCCGGCAC
This sequence comes from Corynebacterium doosanense CAU 212 = DSM 45436, assembly GCF_000767055.1. Taxonomy (NCBI): domain Bacteria; kingdom Bacillati; phylum Actinomycetota; class Actinomycetes; order Mycobacteriales; family Corynebacteriaceae; genus Corynebacterium; species Corynebacterium doosanense. Next base: position 2,263,127 of record NZ_CP006764.1, on the reverse strand, counting down.
ACCCGCGGAACCCCGCCGAATGTCGTGGAGACGGACGCGCACACGTGGTTGCTCATGGCCACGGGACGGCTGAAGTTCGCCGAGGCGCTCGATCGGGGGCTTCTCGACGTGTCCGGGTCGCGCGCCGCGGAAGTGTCGAAGTGGCTGCCGGTGTTCGGCCCGCTCGTCGCGCATTAGCCGCGGTATCGGGTGAGCGGCTAAGGTGAACGTCCGTGAGCATCCAGGAACTGCCTGCTGATTATCTCGACGACCAGAACGAGACGGAGCCCCGCGAGGAGTGTGGCGTCTTCGGCGTCTGGGCACCCGGGGAAGAAGTGTCGAAGCTGACCTATTTCGGCCTGTTCTCCCTGCAGCATCGCGGGCAGGAGGGCGCCGGCATCGCCGTCGGCGACGGCGACCGCATCGTGGTCTTCAAGGAATCCGGCCTCGTCTCCCAGGTCTTCGACGAATCCATCCTCTCCGCACTGTCGGGCCACGTGGCCATCGGCCACACCCGCTACTCGACGGCAGGTGCAGGCTCTTGGGACAACGTCCAGCCCATGTTCCGTACGGCGCCCGACGGCACCGACGTCGCGCTGGGACACAACGGCAACCTCCTCAACTACACCGAGCTGCTGGAACGCGCGGTGGACAAGGGCCTGATCAAGCCGAACGCCAACGTCAGTGGCCAGGGCTCCTCCTCGGACACCGCGGTCATGGCCGCGCTGCTCGCCGGCGGCGTCGACGAGGGTCGCAGCGTCATCGACTCCGCCCGGCAGCTGCTGCCCACCCTGACCGGCGCCTTCTGCCTCACTTTCACCGACGGCAACACGCTCTACGCCGCCCGCGACCCGCACGGCGTGCGCCCGCTGGTGCTCGGCCGGCTGGAGAAGGGCTGGGTCGTCGCCTCCGAGACGTGCGCGCTCGACATCGTCGGCGCCTCCTTCGTCCGCGAGATCGAGCCAGGTGAGCTGATCACCATCGACGAGACCGGGGTGAACTCTGAGCGCTTCGCCGAGACCACCTACCGTGGCTGTGTCTTCGAGTACGTCTACCTCGCCCGCCCGGACTCCACTATCCGCGGACGCAACGTCAACGCCGTGCGCATCGACATCGGCCGTCGCCTAGCCCGTGACTTCCCGGCCGACGGCGACCTGGTCATCCCGGTTCCCGAGTCCGGTACCCCGGCCGCCGTGGGTTACGCCCGCGAGTCCGGCATCCCCTTCGCGCAGGGGCTGATGAAAAACGCCTACGTCGGGCGCACCTTCATCCAGCCCTCGCAGACCCTGCGTCAGCTGGGCATCCGCCTCAAACTCAACCCGGTCCGCGAGGTCATCGAGGGTAAGCGCCTCATCGTCGTCGACGACTCCATCGTGCGCGGCAACACCCAGCGCGCGCTGATCCGCATGCTCCGGGAGGCCGGCGCGGCGGAGATCCACGTGCGCATCGCCTCCCCGCCGGTGAAGTGGCCGTGTTTCTACGGCATCGACTTCGCCAGCCCGGGAGAGCTCATCGCCAACATCGGCGGCTCCGACGGCGAGTCGGTGACGGAGTCCATCCGTCGCGCCATCGAGGCGGATTCCCTGGGATTTGTCTCCACCGAGGAGATGATCGCTGCCTCCCAGCAGCCCGGAGAAGAACTCTGCGCCGCCTGTTTCACCGGCGAGTACCCGCTGGGACTGCCCGACAACAACCACAACGCCGACGCCGTGCGCCGGATCCAGGCGACCAGCGTCCCCGCTGCCGCCCCGAAGGAGTAACCAGACCATGACCGAGAACACTTGCGGCCCCTCCTACGCCGCCGCCGGCGTCAACATCGAAGCCGGCGACGCCGCCGTCGAGCTGTTCAAGAGCCACGCCAAACGTGCCACCCGCCCCGAGGTCCGCGGCGGTCTCGGCGGGTTCGCCGGGCTCTTCGCCCTGGGCAAGTACGAGGATCCGCTGCTCGCCGCGGGCTCCGACGGTGTGGGTACCAAGCTGGCGGTCGCGCAGGCCATGGACAAACACGACACCATCGGCATCGACCTCGTGGCCATGTGTGTGGATGACCTGGTCGTCTGCGGCGCCGAGCCGCTGTTCCTCCAGGACTACATCGCCATCGGCAAGGTCGTGCCCGAGAAAGTCGCCGAGATCGTCGCCGGCATCGCCGAGGGCTGTGTCCAGGCGGGTTGCGCGCTGCTCGGGGGAGAGACCGCCGAGCACCCGGGCATCATGGCCGACGACCACTACGACGTCTCGGCCACCGCCGTCGGCGTCGTCGAGGCCGCCGAGGTGCTCGGCCCGGAGAAGGTCCGCGACGGCGACATCATCATCGGCATGGAGTCCTCCGGCCTGCATTCCAACGGCTTCTCCCTCGCGCGCCACGTTCTGCTGGAGAACGCCGGCCTGCCGCTGGACGGCCACATCGAGGAGCTCGGCCGCACCCTCGGCGAGGAGCTGCTCGAGCCGACCCGGATCTACGCGCGGGACTGCCTCGCGCTGGCCAACGAGTGCGAGACCCGCACGTTCTGTCATGTCACCGGTGGCGGACTCGTGGGCAACATGGAACGCATCATCCCGGAGGGCCTCGTCGCGGAGATGAGCCGCGCGACGTGGAACCCGCAGCAGATCTTCCGCACCATCCAGTCGATCGGCAAGGTGCCGGCCGTCGAGATGGAGAAGACCTTCAACATGGGTGTCGGCATGGTGGCCATCGTCGCGCCGGAGGACCGCGACCGCGCCCTGGCCATGCTCACCGCCCGGCACATCCACGCCTGGGAGCTCGGCACGGTGCGCTCCGCGGGTGAGGGAGAGACGGCGCGCGCCGTGCTCACCGGTCACCATCAGTAATTGCCCCGCGGGGGAACGCGGAAAATCCCGCCACCGTCACCCGGGAGGGGAGGCGGTAGGCGGGATTTTCTGCGGATGAGCCGGGATCAGCGACTGTTGTCGTCTGCCCAGGGGTCGGAGTCCCGGCCCTCATCGTTGGTCCAGACAGGTTCCGGTTTGCGGCTGGCCAACTCTTTCAGCAGCGAATCCGGGTCCATGTCTTGAGTGTTGTACTTCAGCTGGCGAGCAACCTTGGTCTGTTTGGCTTTGGCGCGTCCGCGACCCATAGGCCTGACCCCCTTGAGGTGTTCGGGCCGAACCAGGGAATTCGGGTGGGCCCATCGACTGTCTTGTGGTGTAATCCTGACACACACCTTAGCCAATCACCGTGAGAAATGCGGCACCGGGGTGCTCACCCGGGCATACGGTCGGAAACTACCGGCCGGAGCGCAGCCTGTCGATGGCCGCGCGCCCCGCCTTCTCTCCCTCGTCCACGGGCAGACTGTCGTGGTCGACCACGGCCGAGACCTCGGGTCGATCGGGGGAGATGACACTCAGCTGACCGGCATCGAGCGCGCTGCGTTTGACCAGTCCCAGGGCCACGGGGCCAAAGTCCCGGTCGTGCACCACGGTGCCCAGCCGGCCGACCCTGCGGCCGTTGACGGCGAGTTCATCCCCGGCCACGGGATCCTGCGGGGCGGAGCCGTCGAGATGCAGCAGGACCAGCAGCCGGGGGGAGCGGCCGAGGTTCTCCACGCGGGCGACGGTCTCCTGTCCCCGGTAGCAACCCTTGTTGAGGTGAACGGCTCTCGCGTGCTGCCCGCGCCCGATGAACCCGGGTACCTCGTGGGCGATGGCCTTGTCATCCAGGTCTGCCGCGAGCTCCGGCTCCAGGGCCTTGACCCGCTCGGCCGTGAACGTCATGAGTCCGGCGAGGCGGAATCCGGCGTCCCCGAACGTATCGACTACCCTGCCCAGCTCTCCGCGTTCCACCAGCAGATCCGTGCGTGCGGGCCCCACCCAGTCCACCTCGCGGGTGACCGCGGCCCCGGTCTCCGGCAGCTCGCCGCCGCCGAGGACGGTGAGCACACCGAGGTCCGTGTCCTCCACCTCGACCTTGGACCAGAAGACCATCTGGCGCAGGAAACCCGCGAAGCTGTCACCCTGCGTCGACGGCAGGTCCAGATAATGGGTGCCGTCCACGATGGAAACGTCCGCGTGATGCAGGATGTGCCCCTGGATGTCCAGGTCCAGGGCGGAAGCCGAGAAACCTTCCGGGGCATCGTCGAGCTTCTGCGAGAGCAGCGTGTTGAGGAACGTGGCCGCATCCTCGCCGCTGACCCGCAGAACCCGGCGGTGGGACCGGTCCACCACGACGCCGGTGTCGTCGACCGGCCGCTGCTCCCCGAGCGGGTCGCCGTAGTGCCAGGCGACGCCGCGGGCATCGAGCAGCGGGTTGGTGTCCTGCAACTCGACCGCCCCGGGGCGCTGCAGCAGCGGGGAGGAGTATTCGGGCAGGTTATTCGTCGGATCAGTCACAGGTTCGATGGTAACGCTAAACCGGGGGCATAATTCAAGGGCGAACCCCCAGCGCGCCCACATGATGAACGGATACCCCCCTGTGACGTCAGCTTCAGCACCGGCCACCCGCCGACCGGATCCGGTGATCTATGTCCTCGAGCCCTTCGGGGGATCGGCCAGAAGGCACAATCCGGCGCTCCCGCATCTCTACTTCGATGACGCGGCCGTGACCCGCGGCGACGGCGTCTTCGAGACCCTGCTCGTGCGCGAAGGCAGGGCGGTGAAGATGGACCGCCACCTGGACAGGTTCACCGCCTCGGCCCGGGCGATGGGGCTGCCGGACGTCGATACGCGGCAGTGGGAGCGGGCGACCGCCGAGGCCGCCGCGGAATGGTCGGCCACGAACGGGGACGCCGAGGCCCGCTGCACGTGGACGTACTCCCACGGGCGCGCCTCGTCGGGGCTGCCCACCGCGTGGGTCATCGTCCAGGGGCTGTCCCCGGAGACCTGCGAACTCCGCGAGCGTGGGGTCAAGGTGGTCACCACGACGCGGGGATACACGCTGACGGATACCCCGGAGTGGTTCCCGGGCGGGGCGAAGACCCTCTCCTACGCACACACCGCCGCGGCCCTGCGCTGGGCCCGCGAGCAGGGCGCGGAGGACGTGCTGTTCCTCGAGTCGCCGGAGGGAAAGGTGCTGGAAGGGGCTACCTCGAGTGTCATCGTGGTCAAGCCGGGCAGGAAGCTGCGCACACCCCCGAGCGGCTCCGGGGTGCTCGCGGGCACCACGCAGGCGGCGATCTTCGAGCTCGCGGAGGCCAGGGGATGGCGGTGCCGCACCCGCGAGCTGACCTACGAGGACCTGTTCGAGGCGGAATCGGTGTGGCTGGTCAGCTCGACGCGGATGGCCGTGCGTGTGCGCAGGCTCGACGGGCGCAAACTGCCCGGCGGGCCGCTCGACGACGAGGTGCGGGAGCTTGTCGACGCCGCCCTCAGCTGATCGCTCCTAGCCGGCGATCCGCTTGAGCTGGGCCGACAGGTGCGGGGTGAGCTCCCCGCCGCCCACGGAGCGCTCGTCCACCCAGCCGAGATCGTTGTTGGGCATGAGGCCGTACAGGCGCTTGCCCGGGCCGTGGTTCTTCGGCCCCCGCTCGGTGACCATGGTCGAGGCGGACTTGACCTCCCAGGCACGTTCGTTGAAGGGCTGGCCGTACATGATCTCCACGGCTCCCGAGGACAGGGCGAAGAACGCCTCGATCTCGTCCTTCTCGGAGATGCGCCAGAAACCGGTCTCGCGCTGGTCCGGGCCGGTGGGGTTGCCCTCGTTGTCGATACGCCAGATGCGGGACTCGTAGCTGAGGTAGTCCTCGCCGTCGTGGGAGAAGATGAGCTGCTGGCCGAAGTTGAACTGCTCGCCGTTCTCGGTCGCCTGGCCCTCGCCGCGCCACACGCCGACCAGCGGCAGGAGCGCGAGCAGCGCGTCGTGCAGGCTCGGTCCCTGGCGCAGGTTCGCGGTGTCGTCCGGGATGGGCAGCGGGCCGAGGTCCAGCGGCGGGATGTTGCGGTGCGCGGTGGACTTCGACTGCTCGGACGCCAGGTTCACGGCGTCGTTGCCGCTGAGCGGCGAGTTGCTCGCCGCGGCGGCGGCGTCGGCCGGGGTGTCGGGAAGATTGCTCGGCTGGTGGGCCTGTTCGTTGTCGGAATTCATGGCCACCAGACTAGCCACCGGGTCAGTTGTCGGGTTCGGCCTGTTCCCAGGCGGCCGTCTCCGGGTCGCCGGCATCCCCGGTGTCCAGGGGCGCTAGGTCCGCGAGTTCGACGGTGATGTTCTGCCGCTCGGTCTCGAACATGATGGAGCCGCCCCTCATCTGCACCATGGCGGCCTGCTGGGACAGCGGCAGATGGCGGGTGTCCATGGTGAAGGTGAAGGCGGCGGTCGCGTCCGCCTCGCGTCCCGGCGGCACGGAGACGAGTTCGCGAACGCTCATGCGGAAGATCGGGCCGTCGAGACGCAGGTTGACCAGGGCGGAGACCGGCTCGGAGAATCCTTCCGGAGTGCCGGTCAGCAGCGCCTCGGAGGCCACCCCGCCGCCGGGGGAGATGTCGTACGGGTTGGAGATGTCCAGGTCGGTGATGCCCAGCAGCTGCCCGAACGCGACGCCGTCGAGGGAGATCACCCGTTTGTACAGCTCCGCGGGGGCGCCGGCGAGGTCGCCGCTGACGACCTGCCGCGGGGTGACGTCGATGCCGCTGAGTTCGGTGCGCGCGTTGACGATGCCGAGCCCCTCCACGCTGATGTCGAGCGACTCCACGCTCATGGTGGGGATCTCGTTGGTGGCCAGTGCGAGCAGGTACGGCTGGCCCCCGACGTAGGCGTCGGGGCTGGTGTCCAGGTCCGCGGACTTCTCCACCGCGGAGGAGATCCGCGCCTCCACCCGGGTGGCGGCCACGCTGTCGACCACCCAGGCGAGCACGGCGACACCGGCCACGCTGGCGACCGAGGCGGTCCGCCAGCTGAGGCGACGTCGGGTACTTTCTGGGGTACTCACCCGTCCATTCTTACCCGATAGAGTGGTGCGCATGTCTACCGCGTACTTTGACCGGATTGATCTGCCGTCGCAGGAGAACCGCGCCCGTGAAGTGCAGTCACTTCTCACCCGCGTGGCGGAGACCGACGGAGTGGAGCCGCTCTCCGAGAGCTTCGTCGGTGGTGTCACCGACGCACGCCTCGGGCACCGTCACCTGGTGGTGCTTATCGACGACCGCGTGGTTGCCGTCGCTGCGGCTGCCGGAGGTGACGCGGAGCTGTGTGTCGACCCGGATTTCCGACGTCGTGGAATCGCGCGGGAGCTGGTGCTGCGGCTGCGGGACGAGCAGGATTCCGTGGGGATCTGGGCACACGGCAACCTGCCGCCCGCCCGTGGGCTGGCCGCCGCCATGGGGCTGTCCAAGAAACGCCGCCTGTTGGTCATGGCCGTGGCCGGGGCGGATCTCTCCGGGGCCGACGCCCGGGTGCCCGAGGGATATGAGGTCCTCAGCGTCGCCGAGTCGAGTGACCGGTGGGGGAGGGACGTGGTTGAGCAGGCCTGGCTGGACGCCAACAACGACGCATTCTCCTGGCACCCTGAGCAGGGCGGGTGGGATCTGGACCGCCTGCACCGGGCGCAGGAGGCGCAGTGGTACTCGGACGAGGATGTCCTCCTGTTGTGGCACCGAGGTTCCGAAGGGGAGAACGATCCGGACCTTGCCGGTTTCCACTGGACCAAATGGCAGTCCGCCGACCATCGCCACGGGGAGGTGTACGTGGTCGGGCTCGCCGGCGGGTACCGGGGCCGGGGTCTCGGCCGGGTGGTCGTGTCCATGGGGCTGGCCCATCTCGTGTCCGGGGGTGCCCGGGAGGTGATCCTCTACGTCGAGGATGACAACGCCGCGGCGGTGCGTCAGTACGAGAAGCTCGGGTTTACGGTCGCGGAGGAACACGTTGTTTATGGGTAACTGTGTGGAGATTCCGGGCCGCGTGCGCCGTTTCTGGTAATTCCCTCAACCCCAACTTGTAATAGTGATCACATTTTGTCGGAACCTCGTGTGAAGCGAAAGTGATTCACCTGCGGAAATGAGGCTGTTCAGATTGAGTAGCGAAGTGTTAACTAGGTGTTAACCAAATGCGACCATTGCGGTTAACGTGCCAGACCTAAGTTTGCTGCCTGTGAGCAACAGGACTGGTCTGTCGTGCGGTTTCGGTCGACCTGCCAGGTACCTGTCACTGGCCCCCGTCTCGGGGGCGGACTTTGCTCGGACTACACCGTAACTTTACAAAAACCGGAAAGGTTTTCCTGTGATCCGCAACTTCAAGCGTACCGCTTCCATCCTCGGCGTTGTCGCCGCTGGTTCCGCCGCTCTCGTCGCCTGTGGCGACTCCGCAACGGACGGCGCCTCCTCCTCCAACGGCGAGTCCTCCGCCGCCGAAGGCGACCTCTCCGGCACCTCCGGCGAGCTGGTTGCCGAGGGCGCGTCCTCCCAGCAGAACGCCATGGAGATCTTCGGTACCACCTACGCGGAGTCCGTCGACGGCGCATCCCTCGCCTACAACCCCACCGGCTCCGGCTCCGGCCGTACGAACTTCGTCGCTGGCCAGGTCGACTTCGCTGGTTCCGACTCCCCGCTGTCCGAGGATCAGGTCGCCCCGGCAACCGAGCGTTGTGGCGGCAACGAGGCATGGCACCTCCCCTTCGTCATCGGCCCGGTTGCCATCGCCTACAACCTTGACGGTGTCGAGAAGGTCAACCTCTCCGTCCCCACCCTGATCAAGATCTTCAAGGGTGAGATCACCAACTGGAACGACGAGGCCATCGCTGCCGAGAACGAGGGCACCGAGCTCCCGGATCAGGGCATCACCGTCGTCTACCGTTCCGACGAGTCCGGCACCTCCCAGAACTTCCAGAAGTTCCTCGCCACCGCCGGCGAGTGGGACGGCGAAGGCCAGCAGTTCCCCAACGCCATCGGCGAGGGTGCCAACGGCTCCAACGGTGTGGCCACCCAGGTCAAGAACGTCCCGGGCGCCATCACCTACGTCGAGTACGGCTTCGCCCTGCAGAACGACCTCGGCATTGCCGCTGTCGACTTCGGCTCCGGCGCCACCGAGCTCAACGCTGAGAACGTCAACGTCGCTCTCGAGGGCCTCGAGTTCAAGAACGAGGGCCACAACATGGTCGTCGACACCGAGGCTCTCTTCTCGCAGACCCAGGAAGGCGCTTACCCGCTGGTCCTGACCACCTACGAGATCGTCTGCTCCGCAGGCTACGACGAGGACGTCCAGAACCGCCTCAAGGACTTCCTCACCGTCGCTCTGAACAACCAGGATGCACTGGCCGAGATCGGCTTCATCCCGGTCGAGGGCTCGCACCGCGATCGTCTCGTCGAGGCTGTCGCAGCCATCGGCGAAGGCGCCTAAGTAACACCCCGCCCGGCCCGGATCATCCGGGCCGGCGCAGTCCGCCGCCCTTGGGGCTGGGACGCACCCGCGCCCCCGGAACGTCGACAAAACGTTTCCGGGGGTGCGACCACGTGGACATCCGACCCGGTTGTCAAGAAAAAGCCAACTTGTTAAGGAAACGAATAAATGGCTAGTAGCCCTCGTGAGCCCGATGAGGACGTGATCTCCATGTCCCAGGCGACGGTGGACACACACCGCGACGAACACGCAGACCCGACCACGCAGAAGATCGAAGCCGAAAAGGGTGGCGCAGTGAAGCGCCCCGGCGACCGGGTCTTCGAATTCCTCTCCACCGCTTCCGCCACGATCATCACCGTGCTCATCGCGGCTATCGGCCTCTACCTCGTCTACAGCGCGTGGCCGGCCCTCAGCCGCAACGAAGGCGGGCTCTGGGGATTCTTCACCTACACCGGCGCGTGGCAGACCAACAACCTCGAGGAAATGCAGTTCGGTATCCCGAACCTGCTGGGTGTCACCATCCTGATTTCCCTGGTGGCCCTCGCCATCGCCATGCCCGTGGCACTGGGCATCGCCATCTTCCTCTCCAACTACGCACCGAAGCGCGCCGTCAAGCCGCTGGGCTACCTCGTCGACATGCTCGCCGCGGTTCCGTCCATCGTCTACGGCCTCTGGGGCTGGCAGATCCTCGGCCCGTTCCTCACCCGCTTCTACGAGTGGCTCACCGGCTGGGCAGGCGGATTCTTCCTCTTCTCCTACGACGCGGGACTCTCTCCCTCGCTGGCCACCGGACGTAACATCTTCACCGGCGGCATCGTCCTTGCGGTGATGATCCTCCCGGTGATCGCCTCCACCGCACGAGAGGTCTTCGTGCAGACCCCCAAGGGCCAGGTCGAGGCAGCTCTCGCCCTCGGCGCCACCCGCTGGGAAGTCGTCCGCATGACGGTCCTGCCCTTCGGCCTGTCCGGCTTCATCTCCGGTTCCATGCTCGGCCTGGGCCGTGCACTGGGTGAGACCATGGCGCTGTACATGGTCGTCTCTCCCTCGCCGAACTTCCGTTGGTCCCTCATGGACGGTGGCCAGACGTTCGCCACCGCCATCGCCAACGCGGCCCCCGAATTCAATAACCCGATCTCCTCGGGTGCCTACATCGCCGCCGGTCTGGTGCTGTTCCTGTTGACGTTTGTGGTCAACACGATCGCCCGCTCGCTGGTCAAGTAAAGGAAGGCGAGAAAAAACATGTCAACTCCTCTCAGCTCAGACACCACGCCTCTGGCCACCACCGGCAAGGGTTTCAGCGACATCTCCGGCAGCCGCAAGGCAGTCAACAACGTCGCCACCGTGCTCGTGTGGGTAGCAATGCTCCTCGCCCTCGTCCCGCTCGTGTGGGTGCTGTGGACGGTTCTCTCCAGCGGCCTCGGCCGGATCCTCACGCTGTCCTGGTGGACCGAGGATCAGGGGACCACCCCGACCTTCATGGCCGGCGGCGGCGCGCTCCACGCCATCGTGGGTACTTTCATGCAGACCATTGTCGCGGCGGTCTTCTCCGTGCCCATCGGCATCTTCACCGCCATCTACCTCGTCGAGTACTCCCGGGGCGGCTGGCTCGGACGAATCACCACCTTCATGGTGGACATCCTCTCCGGTGTCCCGTCGATCGTCGCCGCGCTGTTCATCTACGCGCTGTGGATCTCCACCCTGGGCTTCAACCGCTCCGGTTTCGCCGTCACCCTGTCGCTCATCCTCATGATGATCCCCATCGTGGTCCGCAACACCGAGGAAATGCTGCGCGTCGTTCCCATGGATCTTCGCGAGGCCTCGTACGCCCTGGGCGTGCCCAAGTGGAAGACGATCTACAAGATCGTCCTGCCCACCGCGCTCTCGGGCATCGTCACCGGTGTCATGCTCGCCATCGCCCGCGTCATGGGCGAGTCCGCACCGGTCCTCATCCTCGTGGGATCCACCCGCACGCTGAACCTCGACATGTTCAGCGGCCCGCAGTCGTCCCTGCCGCTCATGATGCTCGACATGTACAAGTCGGGTACCACCGCGCCGACCATCGACAAGATGTGGGGCGCTGCCCTGACGCTTGTTCTCATCATCGCGCTCCTCAACATCGCCGCCCGGATCATCTCTGCCCGGTACTCCGTCAAGAGCTAGCCAGCCGGACGCCAGCGTCGCTCGTCAGCCGTTCCACCACACTCAGGAGAATCATGTCCAACAAACTCACTCTCAACGACGTCAACATCTACTACGGTGACTTCCACGCCGTGCAGAACGTCAACCTCGACATCCCCGCCCAGGCAGTGACCGCCTTCATCGGCCCCTCGGGCTGCGGCAAGTCCACCGTTCTGCGCACCCTGAACCGTATGCACGAGGTCATCCCCGGTGCCTACGTCAAGGGCGAGATCAAACTCGACGACAAAGACATCTACGGCAAGGGCGTCGATCCCGTGGCCGTGCGCAACACCATCGGCATGGTCTTCCAGAAGGCCAACCCCTTCCCGACCATGTCCATCGAGGACAACGTCGTCGCCGGTCTCCGCCTCTCCGGCGAGTCCAACAAGAAGCGACTCAAGGAGGTGGCGGAGCGCTCCCTGCGCGGCGCCAACCTGTGGGAAGAGGTCAAGGACCGTCTGGACAAGCCGGGCGGCGGCCTCTCCGGTGGTCAGCAGCAGCGTCTCTGCATTGCCCGCGCCATCGCGGTCGAGCCCGAGGTTCTCCTCATGGACGAGCCCTGCTCCGCGCTCGACCCCATCTCCACCCTGGCCATCGAGGACCTCATTCACGAGCTGAAGAAGGACTTCACCATCGTCATCGTGACGCACAACATGCAGCAGGCTGCCCGTGTGTCCGACAAGACGGCCTTCTACAACCTCGAGGCCACCGGCAAGCCGGGCCACCTCGTGGAGTTCAGCGACACCAAGAAGATCTTCGAGAACCCGGATCAGAAGGAAACCGAAGACTACATCGCCGGCCGCTTCGGCTAAACCCGGACACCGATTGTCCGACGGGCCCTGCCCGCGCCCTCAACGGCGCGGGCAGGGCCCCTCGCATGTCCTATGGTGGGGCACATGGCGATCAACACCCAGAACCTCAGTAACCGTGAGCCGGTCGAGTACGCGGACTTGCTCCATGCCGAGGGCCGCTCGGCCGCGCGCAGCGGACCGGAGGTCGTCCTCGTCAACCACGCCGCCGTCGTCGCCGCGGCCCGCGACCCGGAAACGTACAGCTCCGCCGTCTCCCGCTTCCTCCAGTTGCCCAACGGGCTCGACGGCGACGGGCACGCCGCGTTTCGTGGGTTGATCGAGCGTTACCTGTCGGCGGATGCCGTCGGCGGACTGGCCGACGACTTCGCGGCCACGGCCGCCCGTGTCATCGACGAGCGCCTCCCCGACGCCGAGGTGGAACTCGACGCAGTCACGGACCTCGGCGCGGTGTTCTCGGTCCGCGCGATGATCGACTGGCTCGGCTGGCCCGTCGCCATGGAGGATCGCCTGCTGGGCTGGGTACTGGAGAACAACGCCGCGACCCGCTCGGGAGACCTGGAGCGCACCGCCGCGGTGGCGAAGGCCTACGACGACATCATCCACGAGGTGGTCGGCGGGATCGGGGAGGAGGACACCGTCACCGCCCAGCTGGTGGCCGATGACTCGCTCGGGCGACCGCTGAGCTTCAACGAGGTGGTGTCGATTCTCCGGAACTGGACCGGCGGCGACCTCTCGTCGATGGCCTACTCCATCGGCGTCATCCTCCACGGACTCGCCGAGATGCCCGCGATCCAGGACCGGCTACGCGGCGGGGTGAGCGAGGCCGAGATGACGGCCATCATCGACGAGTTCCTGCGTATCGACGACCCCTTCGTCTCCAACCGGAGGGTGACCACCTGCCCCGTCGAACTCGAGGGCGAGGAGTTCCCCGCCGGCACCCGCGTCCGGCTGCACTGGACGGGTGCGAACCGTGACCCCGGCGTCTTCGCCGATCCGGACGCCTTCGACCCGCACGGCAACGCCGGAAACAATCTGGTCTGGGGTGTCGGGCCACACGTGTGTCCCGGAAAGACCCTGTCCATGGTCGAGCTGCACAGCTTCGTCCATGAGCTCCTCGCGCGCGCGGAGGTTCTGCCCGCGGGGGAGGAGAACGCGGCGCGGGAGATTCATCCCGTCGGTGGCTGGTCAGCCCGGCCGGTGAGGCTCCGGCCGCTGGTCTGATACGCCGCCCCGGGGGCAGCCGGAGGCCCTAGCGGTACTGGCTGCTGCCGCGTTTGCGCTGGTCCTCGAACCGACGTTTGATGTCCTCCTCGGGATCCACACCGAGCCGGTCCATCTCGTACTGGTCCGGCATGAGACCCGTGATGAGGAAGACGATGCGGGAGGAGACGTTGACGCAGTGATCCGCCCAGCGCTCGTAGAAACGCAGCAATAGCGCGGTGTCCACCGCCTGACGGGTGGGGAACTCGCCCTCGCGGCGCGTCAGCCGCGTGAGCAGGCTGTTGTTGAGCCCGTCCACCTCGTCGTCGTCCGTGGACAGGCTGAGGGCCAGGTCGGCATCGGGATTGACGAGCAGCTCGCGGGTCTTGCCCGACATGGCGTCGACCAGTTCCACCAGTCGAGAGAACTCGGCCTGGAGCTCGGCGGGGATCACCAGATCGGGGTGACGCCGGCGGGCGGACTTGGCGATGTGCATGCTCAGGGCCGCCATGCGGTCGAAGTCCTCGACGATGTAGATCGAGGAGATGACCTGGCGCAGATCACTGGCGACGGGGGCCTCCAGCGCGAGCAGTTGGATGGAACGCTCCTTGCAGCGCTGGCGGAGGTCCTCGAGGGGATCCATCATCGACAGCGCGTCCTCGGCTTCCTGCAGGGAGGCCCGCAGCAGCGCATTGGACGCTTTAGCCATCGCCTCGCGGACGGTATCGCACATGACGATGAGATCCTGTGCGAATTCATCCAGATCGGAGCGGTAGGCGGTGCGCATATGGGGAATCCTAGGTCATCGGTGCACCAGATTCACTTATGCGCACATATTTATCCTCCGTTGTTCATGTCCCCGCCACCGTCGAGAACCCGGGCGTTGTCCTGGGGGTCGTCGAGCCAGCCGTCGGGAAGCGTCACCTTGGCGGGGGAACCCTGGCGCCCGCGCGGCGCGTCGGCGTCGTCGGCGAGCTCTGGCGAGTCCGCGTAGGGCGCGAGGCGCTCGCGGAGATCGGCGAGCGAGGAGATCTTGGTCAGCTCCGCGCGCATCTTCCCGCCCACGGGGAATCCCCGCATGTACCAGCCCATGTGTTTGCGCATGTCCCGGCAGGCGTGCTCCTCGCCCATGTGCTCGGCGAGGAGCTCGGCGTGGCGGTAGATGACGTCCGTGACCTCGCCGAGCGTCGGCTCGGGGGGCAGGGGTTCACCGCGGAGTTCGGCGCCAAGGGAGGCGAACAGCCAGGGGCGGCCGAGGCAGCCGCGCCCGACGACGACCCCGTCGCAGCCGGTGGCGTCCATCATCGTCCGGGCGTCGGAGGCGGCGAAGATGTCGCCGTTGCCCAGGACCGGAATGTCGTATCCCCTGAGGTGCTCGACGAGAGCGCGGATCTCCCCGAGATCCGCGTCACCGGAGTAGCGCTGGGCGGCGGTGCGTGCGTGCAGCGTCACGGCGGACGCGCCCTCTTCGGCGGCGATGCGGCCGGCGTCGAGATGCGTCTTGTGCTCGTCGTCGATACCGATGCGGAACTTCGCGGTGACGGGGATGTCCGTCCCCTCCACGCCCTTCACAGCGGCGGCGATGATGGATCCGAAGAGCTTGCGTTTGAACGGGATGGCCGCGCCGCCGCCGCGGCGGGTGATCTTGGGTACCGCGCAGCCGAAGTTCAGGTCGAGGTGATCGGCGATGCCCTCCTCCGCGATCATCCGGGCGGCCTTGAACGTGTACTCGGGGTCGACCGTGTAGAGCTGCATCGACCGGATGTCCTCGGACATGCCGAAGGTGGTCATGTGCAGGGTTTTTTCGTTGCGCTCCGCGAGCGCCCGGGCGGTGATCATCTCGCAGACGTAGAGCCCGGACACCGTCCCGGTACGCGCCTGTTCCTGTTCCCGGCAGAGCGTGCGAAACGCCACGTTGGTCACCCCGGCCATCGGCGCGAGGACGACGGGGGAGTTCACCGTGAGGGAGCCGATGGTGAGGGAGCGCTGGGCGTGGGGCTGAGGGTCCGCGGGGGAGGCCGGGGTGGAGACAGTCACGGGCCTCATTGTCCCTGGTCTGGGTTCTTCGCCCAAACCGAACGTGGTGCGGGAACCGGGGATCGGGCGCGCGGCACGGAGACCGGGGTGCCGCGGGAGCGTCGGGCGCAGCCGGAGGAAAGGCGGATCACTTTGCCGTCAAAACTGGCTGGAGAAGAAACCGCGGGTGATTGAGCAGGGACTATCGCGAGCAATCGCGCTCGCGTCTACAGTGGATGAGCAGTACTGCACGTCACAAATCCTTACACGAGAGGTGAACTCACCAGATGTCTGATCGCATCCTGAATTCCGAGCTGAAGAACAAAGTCATGTCCGCCGAGGAGGCCGCCAAGTTCGTCAACAACGGCGACAACGTCGGCATGTCCGGCTTCACCGGCGCCGGCTACCCGAAGGCGCTGCCGGCCGCCATCGCCGAGAACGCGAAGGCCGCGCACGAAAAGGGCGAGGAATTCAAGATCAACGTCTTCACCGGCGCCTCCACCGGCCCGGAGACCGACGCCGTGCTCTCTGCGGCCGAGGCCATCAACTTCCGTACGCCGTACAACTCCGACAAGGAGCTGCGCAGCCAGATCAACAAGGGTGAGGCGTTCTACTCGGACATCCACCTCTCCCACCTGGGCCAGCAGGTCCAGCAGGGTTTCTTCGGTGATATGCAGGTGGCCATCCTCGAGTGTGTGAAGATCAACGAGGACGGCTCCCTCGTCCCGTCCTCCGCGGTGGGCAACAACGTCGAGTATGCGGCCAAGGCCGACAAGATCATCCTCGAGGTCAACTCCTGGCAGTCGCTCGACCTGGAGGGCATGCACGACATCTACGCCCCCGAGGAGCTGTGGGACCGCACCCCGATCCAGATCACCAAGGTGGGCAACCGCATCGGTGACATGTACCACAAGATCGACGTGAGCAAGGTCGTCGCCGTGGTCGAGACCGACAGCGCGGACCGTAACTCGCCCTTCACCGAGCCGGATGACATCTCCAAGAAGATCGCGGAGAACTTCCTGCAGTTCCTCGAGGACGAGGTTGCCGCCGGTCGTCTGACCTACGACAACTACGTCATGCAGTCCGGCGTGGGCAACGTACCGAACGCCGTGATGTCCGGCCTGCTGGACTCCAAGTTCGAGAACATCACCGCCTACACCGAGGTCATCCAGGACGGCATGCTGGATCTCATTGACGCCGGCAAGATGTCCATGGCGTCCGCGACCTCCTTCGCTCTCTCGCCCGAGGCTGCGGTGCGGATGAACGAGAAGGCCGACTTCTACAACAAGCACATCATCCTGCGCCCGCAGGCGACCTCCAACAACCCCGAGGTCATCCGCCGTCTGGGGCTCATTGCCACCAACGGTCTCATCGAGGCCGACATCTACGGCAACGTCAACTCCACCAACGTCACCGGCGTCCGCGTCATGAACGGCATCGGCGGCTCGGGTGACTTCACCCGTAACGCGTACATCTCCTCCTTCATCACCCCGTCCGTGGCCAAGGGTGGCGCGATCTCCGCGATCGTTCCCTTCGCCTCGCACATCGACCACACCGAGCACGACGTCATGGTCATCATCACCGAGTACGGCTACGCCGATCTCCGTGGCCTGGCTCCGCGCCAGCGTGTCGAGAAGATGATCTCCATCGCGCACCCGGACTACCGTCCGCAGCTCGAGGAGTACGTCGAGGCCGCGAACAAGGTCGGCGGCCACACCCCGCACGATCTCACCAAGGCGTTCGACTTCCACAACCGTTTCAACGAGACCGGTTCGATGCGCAAGGCCTAAAATAACGGCGCTTATCGACGCCGCGTTCCCTGCCTTTTCCGCCGGGGGCGCGGCGTCGGTGTGTCCGGGCCCGGTGATTTCAGGCTCCGGAGGGTCAACCGCTACGATTGTTGACCGTTGGGCCTTTAGCTCAGTTGGTAGAGCTACGGACTTTTAATCCGCAGGTCCCGGGTTCGAGCCCCGGAGGGCCCACCACCACACCACCCGCCTCGCAGGCGGGTGGTGTCGTTTTTCCAGGGGGTTTGTCAGGACTTCACCAGCCGCCGGATGGCCGCCATCGCCTCGGCGACCTTCTCCTCGGCGACGACACCCCCCTCCCGGGCGGCATTGGTGACGCAGTGCTCGAGATGGTCCTCCAGCAGCGCGAGGGAGACGTTCTCCAGGGCCGACGTGACGGCGGAAACCTGGGTGAGGATGTCGATGCAGTACGCGTCCTCGTCGATCATCCGGTGGATTCCCCGTGCCTGGCCCTCGATGCGCCGCATCCTGGCCAGGTAGCGGGCCTTGTTCTCGTGATAGCCGTGGGTGTCGGCGTGGCAGGACGTGTCATCGTGCGTCTGCTCGGTCATGGGTGGTCCTCTCCCCGGGGTGGTGACGGCGCTGAACTTCTCGGCCATGATATACCGCCCCACCGTATCGGAAAAAACGCGAAACCCTAGGCTACGTGGTGTTTTGGAGAACGGGGGGCGCTCGACTAAGTTTTAGTGAGTCGAAACTGAGCCGGAGATTCGTGCGGTGAAAGTCGACTGGGCCCCCATCGTCTAGAGGCCTAGGACACCGCCCTTTCACGGCGGCGACACGGGTTCGAACCCCGTTGGGGGTACGGAGTTACTTTCCGGGTACCTCCAGATTATTGAATATGGCCCTGTGGCGCAGTTGGTTAGCGCGCCGCCCTGTCACGGCGGAGGTCGCGGGTTCAAGTCCCGTCAGGGTCGCCAATGCCAAAACGGCGTCGAAGTTGTCAGTTCAGACAACCTCGGCGCCGTTTGTGCATTCCCACCGCAATTGTCGCTCCACCTGCTGATTTGTTTGCCAGAGTGGGAGATGTGTAAGGTTACCTCTCGTGCAAAGGAGCAACCCTGAGCACAGAAACAAGAAAATATGGCCCTGTGGCGCAGTTGGTTAGCGCGCCGCCCTGTCACGGCGGAGGTCGCGGGTTCAAGTCCCGTCAGGGTCGCTGGAAATCACTGTTTCTTCAGCGACAGTATTTTCTGGCCAGGTAGCTCAGTTGGTAGAGCGTCCGCCTGAAAAGTGGAAGGTCAGCGGTTCGACCCCGCTTCTGGCCACTTCTTGTTGAAGTGAAGATCAACCCCCAG
This sequence comes from Corynebacterium doosanense CAU 212 = DSM 45436, assembly GCF_000767055.1. Classification (NCBI taxonomy): domain Bacteria; kingdom Bacillati; phylum Actinomycetota; class Actinomycetes; order Mycobacteriales; family Corynebacteriaceae; genus Corynebacterium; species Corynebacterium doosanense. The sequence goes on along the minus strand of NZ_CP006764.1, from coordinate 2,244,556 downwards.
CCCTTCGGCTGGGGGTTGATCTTTTTGCGTGCGGGCTGTGCGCCCCGCAGCCCACGGCGCCTCAGAATCCCGCTACTCTGGGGGACTACAGAATCACCCGCACGTGGAAAGTGAGAATGATGAGTACCGCAAAGAACCTGCAGATCGCACTCTTGGGCGCCAAGTCGGCCTACGATGCCTGGTCGCGTTACAGCGACCGCAAGGCGCAGCAGGCCTACGCCTCGCTGGCTGATGCCGCGGAGGCCTACGGCCCGGTCGCGGACAACGCGGCGGAGTCGGCCCGCGAGGGCCTGGACAAGGCCAGCAAGAAGAGCAGCGCGCTTCTCAAGGACGTGCGCTCGGACGGCAAGAAGCTGAGCCGCCGCGGCCGTCGTAAGGCGGAGAAGGCCGCCAAGCGCGCCGAGAAGGCCCGCAAGACCGCGGCGAAGCGAGTCCAGCGTCGGAACAAGAAGGGCCTGGGCTGGTTCGGCAAGCTCTCCCTCGCGACCCTTATCGCTGCCGTGGCTTCGGCCGTGGCGTACTTCGTCGCCAACAACAAGCGCAAGGCCCCGGCCCCGCTGGGCGCGAATGCGGACAACAAGCTCAAGGGTGACGAGACCTTTTCCAAGGTTGAGCCCACCGAGGTGAAGTTCCAGAGCGCGGACGCCGACGCCGAGAACAAGCCCGCCACCGAGCCGGCCCCCGAGGCCGACGCCGAGGTTAACGCCGACACCACCTCGACGGAGAACGCCGACGAGGTGCTCAAGGGCGACGAGACCTTCTCCGACGTCGAGCCCACCGAGGTGAACGTGCAGAGCGCCGACGACGCCAACCCCACCGACCCCACCACCGACAAGTAAGCAAGGGAGCTCAATCATGACCGAGAACAACCGCACCGTCCGACACGACGAGGCAGGAAGCCGTTACGTCATCGAGGTCGACGGCACCGAGGCAGGTTTCGCCGCCTACACCGATCACGGCGATGTCCGCGACTTCAACCACACCGTCGTCTCCGAGGACTTCCGTGGCCAGGGGCTCTCCAGCCCGCTGATCCGCGAGGCGCTGGATGACACCCGCTCCGCGGGCAAGACGATCACCCCGTCCTGCTCGGCAGTGGAGAACTTCCTCTCCAAGAACGAGGAGTACCAGGATCTCGTGGCTCAGTAACACCCACGCACATAAAAAACTCGCTGACGGGCTCTCCCGTCAGCGAGTTCTTTTATGTTCGCGTCAGATGACGTAGCAGTCCGGATCCACCAGATGCTGGTTCTCATCCTTCTTGCGTGGCCGGATCTTGGCGGGCACACCGGTGGCGATCGAGTCTGCCGGCACGTCCTTGGTCACCACCGCGTTCGCTCCCACCGAGGAGCCCGCACCGACGGTGATGGGGCCGAGGATCTTGGCTCCTGCGCCCACAATGACCCCGTCCTCCAGGGTGGGGTGCCGCTTGGTCTGCGTGAGTACCTGCCCGCCCAGGGTGACCCCGTGGTAGAGCATCACGTCGTCGCCGATCTCCGCGGTTTCGCCGATGACGATGCCCATGCCGTGGTCGATGAAAAATCGCCGGCCGATCGTCGCGCCCGGATGAATCTCGATGCCCGTGAGGAACCGGGTGATCTGGGAAAGGATGCGGGCGGGTGCCTTCAGCCCCCGGGTCCAGAGCCGGTGGGTGACCCGGTGGAGCCAGATCGCGTGCAACCCCGAGTAGACGATGGCGTTTTCTGCGTCGCCTCTGGCCGCGGGATCATGGACGCGGGCGTTCTGCAGATCTTCGCGGATCATCGACAGGATATTCATGCGGTTCACCCTAGCAGCGGAGAAGTAGTGGCTTTATGTGCCGGTATTTTTTAAATTCAGGCTGGAAACGGGCGTCGAAAAGCCTCCCGATCCCTGATGCCCCGGGCATATGCGGGAGGGGGACGCCTTCCATGGAAGGCGTCCCCCTGAGTGTCGCTAGCCCGGCGGCAGACTAGTCGCGGATGTCCTCGTAGAGGATGGTGGAGACGTAGCGCTCACCGAAGTCCGGGATGATGACCACGATGGTCTTGCCCTCGGCCTCGGGGCGCTTGGCCACCTCGAGAGCGGCGCGCACGTTGGCGCCGGCGGAGATGCCGCCGAGGATGCCGTCGGTCGTGGCCAGCTTGCGGGAGACGGACACGGCGTCCTCGTTGGAGACCTTGAGGATCTCGTCCACGGCGTTGCGGTCGTAGATCTCGGGGATGAAGTTCGCACCCAGGCCCTGGATCTTGTGCGGGCCGGCCTTGCCCTCGGAGAGCAGGGGAGAGGCGGCGGGCTCGACGGCGATGTTCTTGATGTCGGCGTTCTGCTCCTTGAGGTACTTGCCGGCACCGGAGATGGTGCCGCCGGTGCCGACGCCGGCGACGAAGTAGTCGATCTGGCCGTCGGTGTCGTTCCAGATCTCCGGGCCGGTGGTGTCGTAGTGGACCCGGACGTTTGCCTCGTTGGAGAACTGGCGGGCGAGGATGGCGTTGTCGCGCTCGGCGACGATCTCGTTCGCCTTGTCCAGGGCACCCTGCATGCCGGCGGAACCCGGGGTGAGGACGATCTCCGCACCGAAGGCACGCAGCAGCACGCGACGCTCGTTGGACATCGTCTCGGGCATGGTGAGGACGACGTTGTAACCGCGCGCGGCGCCGACCAGCGCTAGGGCGATGCCGGTGTTGCCGGAGGTGCCCTCGACGATGGTGCCGCCCGGCTTCAGCTCGCCGGACTTCTCGGCGGCGTCGACGATCGCCTTGCCGATACGGTCCTTGACGGAGTTGGCGGGGTTGTAGAACTCGAGCTTGGCCAGGATGGTGGCCTTGACGTCGTCGTCCTTGACGATGCCGTTGAGTTTGACCAGCGGCGTGCCGCCGATGAGGTCGAGGATGTTGTCGTTGATCTTTGCCATCGTGATGGCCTCCCTTGAGTGTGGAATGTATTTCTCCGCACCCACACTACACCCTCGTTAGAGACAGAGTGGTCTAAAGTGATTAGACCGTGACGTTCAGTGGCCGGATTGCGGCGGGGTTTGACTAGTCAACCGTCGCAGGCTCCCGCATGTGAACCTCGCCACCCGGGACACAGGGGGCCGCGTCCTTTTTTGTTTACCCCCGCCCGCCCGTTACGATGTAGGGAGAACACCATAAAGACCAGCGGATCGCCCCCCGACGGGGACACCTGCACGGGGTAGACCCGATCGAGGAGTGTGACATGGATTCCCAGCGAATCAAGGACGACGACGAGGCCATCCGCGCGGCGTTGACCTCGTTAAAGACGGCCACGGGGATCCCGGTGACCATGTACGGAACCCTGCTTTCCGATAACCGGCTTCAGCTCACCCACTGGGTTGGGCTTCGCACCCCCGCACTGCAGAATCTCATCATGGAACCGGGGGCGGGAGTGGGCGGCCGGGTGGTCACCACCCGCCGCGCGGTCGGTGTCTCCGACTATGTGCGGGCGAACCTCATCTCTCATGAGTACGACAAGGCCGTCCAGGACGAGTCTCTCCATTCCATCGTCGCCGTCCCCGTGATCGTGCAGAGGGAGATCCGGGGCGTCCTCTACGTGGGCGTCCATTCGCCCGTGCGCCTGGGCGACAAGGTCATCGAGGAAGTCACCATGACGGCCCGGACCCTGGAGCAGGACCTCGCGGTGAACTCCTCCCTGCGTCGCGCCGAGGGTGGCAAGGCCGTGGGCAAGAACGGCAGGGTCATGAACGGCGCCGAATGGGAGCAGGTGAGGTCAACCCACTCCAAGCTGCGGATGCTGGCGAACCGGGTGGAGGACGAGTCGCTTCGTCGAGAGCTGGAAATCCTCTGTGACCAGATGGTCTCCCCGGTGCGGGTCAAGCAGTCCACCAAACTCTCCGCACGCGAGCTCGATGTCCTCTCCTGTGTCGCCCTCGGACATACCAACGTCGAGGCCGCGGAGGAGATGGGGATCGGCGCGGAGACGGTGAAGTCCTACCTGCGTTCCGTGATGAGGAAGCTCGGCGCGCACACCAGGTACGAAGCCGTGAATGCCGCCAGGCGCATCGGCGCCCTTCCCTGACAGGGGCTAGTGTGGGGCGCGTGAAAGATCGATTCAGAGTTCAAGGTGGCGCCCGCCTCAGCGGCATGGTCAAGGTTGACGGAGCAAAGAACAGCGTGCTCAAGCTCATGGCCGCGGCCCTGCTCGCGGAGGGCACGACCACGCTGAACAACTGCCCGGGGATTCTCGACGTCCCCCTCATGCAGAACGTCCTGCGCGGCCTCGGCTGCGAGGTGGAGATCGACGGCTCGACGGTGCGCATCACCACGCCCGCGGTGGTCTCTCCCAACGCGGACTTCGACGCGGTCCGACAGTTCCGGGCCTCCGTCGCCGTGCTTGGCCCGCTCACCGCCAGGTGCGGACGGGCGGTCGTCGCGCTTCCGGGTGGCGACGCCATCGGCTCCCGCCCCCTGGACATGCACCAGTCGGGCCTGGAGAAACTCGGCGCCACCACCAAGATCCTCCACGGCGCCGTCGTCGCGGAAGCCGGAACCCTCCGCGGCGCGAACATCAAACTCGACTTCCCCTCCGTCGGTGCGACCGAGAACATCCTCACGGCCGCGGTCCTCGCCGAGGGGACGACGGTGCTGGACAATGCCGCACGTGAGCCGGAGATCATCGACCTCTGCGAGATGCTCGTCTCCATGGGTGCGCGCATCGACGGCGCGGGTACCTCCACCATCACCATCACCGGTGTCTCCGAGCTCCATCCCACGGAACACGACGTCATCGGCGACCGGATTGTCGCCGGCACCTGGGCGTATGCCGCGGTGATGACCCAGGGTGACATCACGGTCGGCGGCATCGCTCCCCGCCACCTCCACCTCGCGCTGCAGAAACTGCGGATGGCCGGGGCGGATGTGGAGACCTACGAGAACGGCTTCCGCGTGCGGATGGACCGTCGGCCCACGGCGGTGGACTACCAGACGCTCCCGTTCCCCGGCTTTCCGACGGATCTCCAGCCCATGGCGATCGGCATCTCGGCCGTCGCCGACGGCACCAGCGTCATCACCGAGAACGTCTTCGAGTCCAGGTTCCGTTTCGTCGACGAGATGCTCAGGCTCGGCGCTGATGCCTCGGTCGACGGCCACCACGTGGTGATCCGCGGACTGGAGAGACTCTCCTCCACTGAGGTCTGGAGCTCGGACATCCGCGCCGGCGCCGGACTGGTACTTGCCGGGCTGGTCTCGGAGGGGGAGACGATCGTGCACGACGTCTATCACATTGACCGGGGCTACCCGAGGTTCGTGGAGAACCTCCAGCGGCTGGGGGCCGACGTCACCCGGTTGGTGGGAACTGAGCAGTAGCCGGGAACTGGCCCCGCCACGACACTCAAAAACGTGTGTTGTGGTGGGGGTTTGTGTTTTGTCGGGGTGGTGGGTAACTTAGTTCAGGTCAGCGAGACCGACAGCGCCCCACCGGGACAGAGAACGACAGTCCCCGGATGTGCGGCGAGAGGAAAACACCCGCTGGTGACATCGCCGGACCATTGATGGTTGTCGGTGATGTGGAAGAAAAATCTTTGGTCGGCAGTGCGATCATCGCCGTGTGCGGTGTGAGTGTGGTGACCGGTGTTGTGTGAGAACTCGATAGTGTGCCAATGTACTTTATTTGTTTTTTCTTACCACGGCACCGCTTCCGTTGTGCGGGGTGGTGTGGGGTGGGTGCATGGCGTGTGGTTGACCATGAATGTTCGTGTGGTTGCCCCACCGACTGATGTTGTCCCTTCTGTCACGGGGTTTGGTTGGTGGTTGGTGATACATGGATGGTTGATCATGTTCTGTGATGCGCCTACCACTCTCGGGCTTTTGGCCCGGGGTGTGGTGTAGCGGTTCGTGTGGGGGTTTGTCTCGTCGATTCATCCCTGCGTGGATTGTGGGCGTGGATCATGTTTGGTGGTTCATGTTTGTTTTTTGATTGTTTTTTGTCAGTTGTTTGGACTCTTTGATGCGTCTGAATGTTTCTGCATTCTTTTGTGGAGAGTTTGATCCTGGCTCAGGATGAACGCTGGCGGCGTGCTTAACACATGCAAGTCGAACGATGATGCCCAGCTTGCTGGGTGGATTAGTGGCGAACGGGTGAGTAACACGTGGGTGATCTGCCTCGTACTTCGGGATAAGCCTGGGAAACTGGGTCTAATACCGGATAGGACTGCATCGTAAGGGTGTGGTGGAAAGTTTTTTCGGTACGAGATGAGCCTGCGGCCTATCAGCTTGTTGGTGGGGTAATGGCCTACCAAGGCGTCGACGGGTATCCGGCCTGAGAGGGTGTACGGACACATTGGGACTGAGATACGGCCCAGACTCCTACGGGAGGCAGCAGTGGGGAATATTGCACAATGGGCGAAAGCCTGATGCAGCGACGCCGCGTGGGGGATGACGGCCTTCGGGTTGTAAACTCCTTTCGTCAGGGACGAAGCCCTTCGGGGTGACGGTACCTGGATAAGAAGCACCGGCTAACTACGTGCCAGCAGCCGCGGTAATACGTAGGGTGCGAGCGTTGTCCGGAATTACTGGGCGTAAAGAGCTCGTAGGTGGTTTGTCGCGTCGTCTGTGAAATTCCGGGGCTCAACTCCGGATGGGCAGGCGATACGGGCATAACTTGAGTGCTGTAGGGGAGACTGGAATTCCTGGTGTAGCGGTGAAATGCGCAGATATCAGGAGGAACACCGATGGCGAAGGCAGGTCTCTGGGCAGTTACTGACGCTGAGGAGCGAAAGCATGGGTAGCGAACAGGATTAGATACCCTGGTAGTCCATGCCGTAAACGGTGGGCGCTAGGTGTAGGGGGCTTCCACGTCTTCTGTGCCGTAGCTAACGCATTAAGCGCCCCGCCTGGGGAGTACGGCCGCAAGGCTAAAACTCAAAGGAATTGACGGGGGCCCGCACAAGCGGCGGAGCATGTGGATTAATTCGATGCAACGCGAAGAACCTTACCTGGGCTTGACATACACCGGACCGGGCCAGAGATGGTCTTTCCCTTTGTGGTCGGTGTACAGGTGGTGCATGGTTGTCGTCAGCTCGTGTCGTGAGATGTTGGGTTAAGTCCCGCAACGAGCGCAACCCTTGTCTTATGTTGCCAGCACGTGATGGTGGGGACTCATGAGAGACTGCCGGGGTTAACTCGGAGGAAGGTGGGGATGACGTCAAATCATCATGCCCCTTATGTCCAGGGCTTCACACATGCTACAATGGTCGGTACAACAGGTTGCGATGCAGTGATGTTCAGCTAATCCTTAAAGCCGGCCTTAGTTCGGATTGGGGTCTGCAACTCGACCCCATGAAGTCGGAGTCGCTAGTAATCGTAGATCAGCAACGCTGCGGTGAATACGTTCCCGGGCCTTGTACACACCGCCCGTCACGTCATGAAAGTTGGTAACACCCGAAGCCCATGGCCCAACCAGTTTACTGGGGGGAGTGGTCGAAGGTGGGATCGGCGATTGGGACGAAGTCGTAACAAGGTAGCCGTACCGGAAGGTGCGGCTGGATCACCTCCTTTCTAAGGAGATTTTTGAGATAGTAGTTTTTCCCCATGGGTCGGGTAGTTTCCCGGCTGGTGTGGGGTGTGGTTGAGGTTGCCGAGTGTGCACCTGCCACATGGTTTTCTGGCAGTGGAAGCTGCACGAACGGTTCTTTCCGTGTGTGGTGCGTCTGCCCCGGTGGTGGAGGAGACAAATAATTGAATGGTGCGTTGGCATGCTGTCGGGTGTCTGGGACAACACGTGTGTGTGTTCCCGTGGACCGTGCTGTCGGTTACTGCTCTGTAGATTGATCCTCCTTGGTGGGGGTTGTGGGGTGGTGGGCTGGTGGTGGGGTGTGTTGTGTGAGAACTGTATAGTGGACGCGAGCATTTCATTGATTGGCACCTGCTGCCCTGGTGTGGTGGTGGGTGTGGTTGGTGTGTGTTTTTTTCTGTTCTTTTTGTGTGATTTTGTGTGTGTTGCCCGGACAAGTTTTTGTGTTTGTTCGTTAAGGGCGCATGGTGGATGCCTTGGCATGCTGAGCCGATGAAGGACGTGTGAGGCTGCGTTATGCCTCGGGGAGTTGCCAACTGAGCGTTGATCCGAGGATGTCCGAATGGGGAAACCCGGCACCTGTTATGGGGTGTCACCGTTCCATGAATTCATAGTGGTTCGGGGGTTACGCGGGGAAGTGAAACATCTCAGTACCCGTAGGAAGAGAAAATAATAATGATTCCGCTAGTAGCGGCGAGCGAACGTGGATCAGGCTAAACCGCGTGTGTGTGATACCTGGGTAGGGGTTGCATGCGTGGTGTTGTGGGGAGCATTGTTCACCGGTTACCCGACGGTGTGCCCTTTTTTTGCGCGTGGTTAGTGGAAGTGGTCTGGGATGGCCCACGAAACAGGGTGAGAGTCCCGTACATGAAGGCCAGGTGTGGGGGGTTGGTGTTTACCCGAGTAGCAGCGGGCTCGTGGAATCTGCTGTGAATCTGCCGGGACCACCCGGTAAGCCTAAATACTCAGTGTGACCGATAGCGGATTAGTACCGTGAGGGAATGGTGAAAAGTACCCCGGGAGGGGAGTGAAATAGTTCCTGAAACCATGTGCTTACAATCCGTCAGAGCACCTCTTGTGTGTGATGGCGTGCCTTTTGAAGAATGAGCCTGCGAGTCAGCGGCATGTCGCGAGGTTAACCCGTTGTGGGGTAGTCGTAGCGAAAGCGAATACTAATTAGTGTGTTTGAGTGGCATGTCCTGGACCCGAAGCGGAGTGATCTACCCATGGCCAGTGTGAAGCAGCTGTAAGAGGTTGTGGAGGCGCGAACCCACTTAGGTTGAAAACTGAGGGGATGAGTTGTGGGTAGGGGTGAAAGGCCAATCAAACTCCGTGATAGCTGGTTCTCCCCGAAATGCATTTAGGTGCAGCGTCGTATGAGCTTGCCGGAGGTAGAGCTACTGGTTGATTGAGCGGGACTACCATCTTAGCAATGTCAGCCAAACTCCGAATGCCGGTGTAAGTGTTGTACGGCAGTGAGACTGTGGGGGATAAGCTTCATGGTCGAGAGGGAAACAGCCCAGATCGCCGGCTAAGGCCCCTAAGGGTGTACTAAGTGGAAAAGGATGTGTGATCGCGAAGACAGCCAGGAGGTTGGCTTAGAAGCAGCCACCCTTGAAAGAGTGCGTAATAGCTCACTGGTCGAGTGGTTGTGCGCCGACAATGTAGTGGGGCTCAAGTACACCGCCGAAGCCGCGGCATCACACCAAAGGTGTGATGGGTAGGGGAGCGTCGTGCATGGGGTGAAGCCTGACCGTGAGGGCGGGTGGACTGTGTGCGAGTGAGAATGCAGGCATGAGTAACGAGTGTAAGGTGAGAATCCTTACCGCCGGATGACTAAGGGTTCCTGGGTCAAGTTCGTCTTCCCAGGGTGAGTCGGGGCCTAAGGCGAGGCCGACAGGCGTAGTCGATGGATAACGGGTTGATATTCCCGTACCCGTATGTGTGCGACCATGGTGAATCGGGGATACTAACCACCCATAATCACCGCCAAGCCCCGCCTTCGGGTGGGGCAGGTGGTGTGCGTGCGTGGGGCCTGATCCGGTAGTAGCCAAGTGATGGGGTGACGCAGGAGGGTAGCCGAGCCACTTAGTGGATTGTGGTGCAAGCGTGCAGGCCGGTGTGTAGGTAAATCCGCACACCATCAAGGCTGAGGCGTGATGCGTAGGACCTCATGGTCTGATGTTGGTGATCCCGTGCTGTCGAGAAAAGCCTCTAGCGATGTGCACATATGGCCCGTACCCGAAACCGACACAGGTAGTCAGGTAGAGAATACTAAGGCGGTCGGGTGAACTGTGGTTAAGGAACTCGGCAAAATGACCCCGTAACTTCGGGAGAAGGGGTGCCATTGCTGGTGACAGTCTTGACGGCTGGTAGCTGGTGGTGGTCGCAGAGAATAGAGGGAAGCGACTGTTTATCAAAAACACAGGTCCGTGCGAAAACGTTGAAGTTGATGTATACGGACTGACGCCTGCCCGGTGCTGGAAGGTTAAGAGGACCGGTTAGGACACCCTTGTGGTGTTCGAAGCTGAGAATTTAAGCCCCAGTAAACGGCGGTGGTAACTATAACCATCCTAAGGTAGCGAAATTCCTTGTCGGGTAAGTTCCGACCTGCACGAATGGCGTAACGACTTCCCTGCTGTCTCAACCACAGGCCCGGTGAAATTGCAGTACGAGTAAAGATGCTCGTTTCGCGCGGCAGGACGAAAAGACCCCGGGACCTTCACTATAGCTTGGTATTGGTGTTCGGTTCGGTTTGTGTAGGATAGGTGGGAGACTTAGAGATCATCACGCCAGTGGTGGTGGAGTCGTTGTTGAAATACCACTCTGATCGGATTGGATACCTGAACCTTGGCCCATGATCTGGGTTGGGGACAGTGCCTGGTGGGTAGTTTAACTGGGGCGGTTGCCTCCCAAAATGTAACGGAGGCGCCCAAAGGTTCCCTCAGCCTGGTTGGCAATCAGGTGTTGAGTGTAAGTGCACAAGGGAGCTTGACTGCGAGACGTACAGGTCGAGCAGGGACGAAAGTCGGGACTAGTGATCCGGCACCTACTAGTGGATGTGGTGTCGCTCAACGGATAAAAGGTACCCCGGGGATAACAGGCTGATCTTCCCCAAGAGTCCATATCGACGGGATGGTTTGGCACCTCGATGTCGGCTCGTCGCATCCTGGGGCTGGAGTAGGTCCCAAGGGTTGGGCTGTTCGCCCATTAAAGCGGCACGCGAGCTGGGTTCAGAACGTCGTGAGACAGTTCGGTCTCTATCCGCCGCGCGCGTGGAAACTTGAAGAAGGCTGTCCCTAGTACGAGAGGACCGGGACGGACGTACCTCTAGTGTGCCAGTTGTTCCGCCAGGGGCATTGCTGGTTGGCTACGTACGGAAGGGATAACCGCTGAAAGCATCTAAGCGGGAAGCCTGTTCTGAGATGAGGTTTCTTTTGAGGTCCCCTATAGATGATGGGGTTGATAGGCCAGATCTGGACGTGGGGTAACCCATGGAGGTGACTGGTACTAATGCACCGACTTCAAACACAATAGTTTTTAACAACATCTGCCGCCCCCGGTTGGTGGGGTGGTGGTGGTTCTGCTGCACGCATGATCTCCCACGCTTGTTGGGGGCAGAAAAAAAGGTTATTGCTCGCGTTCATTATGCAGTGTCTGACACGGCACATGTGGTCTACGGTGATCGCCCCGGTTGGGGTGGTGTTCCATGTGTGTGTCGGTGGTTGATAGCGGCAGGGAAACGCCCGGTCCCGTTCCGAACCCGGAAGCTAAGCCTGCCCGCGCTGATGGTACTGCACCCGGGAGGGTGTGGGAGAGTAAGTTGCCGCCGACCTAAAACAACAACAACTACATAGCAGTGAGGGCCTGTGGGTCACCCCGGACGGATGAGAATCCTCAGGGGTGGCGCACAGGCCCTTTTTTGCCATGCCCGGAAACACCCCACCACCCCAGCCCAGGGGGGCTGGGGTGGTGTGGGGGTTTTAGTAGAGGACGGCGCCTTCGGCGGCGGAGTGCACGAGTTTGGCGTATTTGCCTAGGACTCCGTGTAGTCGGGGGTTGTCGGGGATGGTCCATTCGGTTTTGCGGCGGGTGAGTTCCTCGTCATCGATGTGGAGGGTGAGGGTGCGGGTGGGGATGTCGACGGTGACGAGGTCACCGTCGTTGACCAGAGCAATCGGCCCACCATCCACTGCCTCCGGAGCGACGTGACCGATACAGAGGCCGGTGGAGCCGCCGGAGAAGCGCCCGTCGGTGATGAGCAGGACGTCCTTGCCGATGCCCGCTCCCTTGATCGCGCCCGTGATGGCGAGCATCTCGCGCATTCCCGGTCCGCCCTTCGGGCCCTCGTAGCGGATGATGATGACATCGCCCTTGTTCAGCTCGCCGTTGAGCACGGCGTCCATGGCGGGTTGTTCGCGGTCGAAGACCCGGGCAGGCCCCTCGAAACGCTCCGCGTCAAAGCCGGCGGTCTTCACCACCGCGCCGTCCGGGGCCAGGGATCCCTTGAGAATCGACAGGCCGCCCGTGGCGTGAATGGGGTCGTTCAGTGCGCGGAGGATCTTGCCGTCGGGGTCGGGCGGGTTGATTCCCGCGAGGTTCTCGGCAACCGTTTTGCCGGTGACGGTGAGGCAGGAACCGTCGATGAGGCCGGCGTCGAGAAGCGCCTTCATGACCACGGGGATGCCGCCGATCTTGAAGACATCGTTCATGACGTACTCGCCGAAGGGTTTGAGGTTTCCCAGGTGGGGGACGCGGTCACTGACGTCGTTGAAGTCGTCGAGCGTGAGGTCGACCTCGGCCTCCCTGGCGATGGCCAACAGGTGGAGCACGGCGTTGGTGGAGCCGCCGAGCGCCATGACCACGGCAAGCGCATTGAGCAGGGAGGCGCGGGTGACGATGTCCCGCGCGGTGATCCCCTGCTCGAGCAGGCCCACCACCGCCTCGCCGGACTTGCGGGCGTATTCGGTGCGGCTGCGGTGGATGGCCGGGGGCGCGGCGGAGCCGGGCAGGGATAGTCCCATGGCCTCGGCGGCCGAGGCCATGGTGTTGGCCGTGTACATGCCGCCGCAGGCGCCCTCGCCAGGGCAGACGGATCGCTCGATGGAGTCCAGATCGGCCTGGCTCATTTTGCCGGCGCGGCACGCTCCGACGCCTTCAAAGGCGTCGATAAGCGTCACTTCCCTTTCGGTGCCGTCTTCCATGCGGGCGCTGCCGGGCATGGTCGAGCCGTTGTAGAGGAACACGGAGGAGAGGTTGAGGCGCACTGCGCCCATGATCATGCCGGGGATGGACTTGTCGCATCCGGCCATGAGGACAGAGCCGTCGAGGCGCTCGGCCGACATCACCGTCTCCACGGAGTCGGCGATGACCTCGCGGGAGACCAGCGAGTAATGCATGCCCTCGTGGCCCATGGAGATGCCGTCAGAGACGGAGATGGTGCCGAACTCCAGCGGGTACCCTCCGGCCGCGTGCACGCCCTCCTTGGCGAACTGGGCCAGCTTCGAGAGGGTGAGGTTGCACGGGGTGATCTCGTTCCAGGAGGAGGCGACGGCGATCTGGGGTTTGGTCCAGTCGTCGTCACCCATTCCCACGGCACGGAGCATTCCGCGCGAGGCCGTGGCTTCGATGCCGTCGGTGACGTCGCGGGAACGGGGTTTGATGTCGACACCCGGGCGCGGGCCCGGTGAATGAGTATCCATAGGCGAATACTAGGCCACCGCCCCCGGTGGTGTCCCGCATCTCACCCTCTCGGGGCAAAGTCAGGGGAGACCCCGATGCGCGGAGTTCCTCCGCGTCGGTAGGTTCGTTGCAGTAACGGATCATCCTGCACGGCCGCGGACAACGCGATGTCGTGTATCAACCTCAACGATCGGAACCTCACATGGCCTCGACCGCCGCTGACCCCACCGTCCCTCAGCCGCAACAACCCGCCCGCCGCGCGGCAGCCCGCTCCGTGGACCTGTTCAAGCAGTACGGCAGCGGCGACACCGCCGTCACGGCCCTCGACCACGTCACCGTCGAGTTCGCCGCCAATGAGTTCACCGCGATCATGGGCCCGTCAGGTTCCGGCAAGTCCACCCTCATGCACACCATGGCCGGCCTGGATTCGGCGACCTCCGGCGACGCGTTCATCGGTGACACCAATCTCACCGGGCTCAACGACAAGGAGATCACCTCCCTGCGGCGCGACCGGCTGGGGTTCATCTTCCAGTCCTTCAACCTGGTGCCCACCCTCACAGCGCGGGAGAACATCACGCTGCCCAGCGATATTGCGGGTAAGGACGTCGATAAGCAGTGGTTCGACGAGGTGACCGAGCGCCTGGGTCTGATCAACCGCCTCACCCACCGGCCGGCGGAGCTGTCCGGCGGTCAGCAGCAGCGGGTGGCCTGCGCGCGTGCGCTGGTGTCGCGTCCGGAGATCATCTTCGGGGACGAGCCGACGGGCAACCTCGACTCCAACTCCTCGACGGAAGTGCTCAACATCCTGCGCACCGCGGTGGACTCGGACAACCAGACGGTGGTGATCGTCACGCATGACGCCCGCGCCGCGTCCTACTCCGACCGGGTGATCTTCCTCGCGGACGGCAAGATCGTGGAGGAGATGCGCGAGCCCACCATGGAGAAGATCCACGCGATGATGGCCGGGATCGAGGGCTAGGAAAACACATGGCACAAAACACCATGCGCAACGTCTCGTTGCGCAACATCGCCGCCCACAAGCTGCGCCTGGCGCTGACGGTTCTCGCCGTCGTGCTCGGCACGGCTTTCATCTCGGGCGCCTTCATGTTCACCAATTCGCTGTCCAACACCTTCGACTCGGCGGTGAGCAGCGCCTACGACGATGTGGACGCGGTCGTCTCCGGCGGGCCGACGATTGAGCAGCGCGACGAGATCGTCGGAAACGAGCTCGTCAACAACGTCAACATCACCGCCAGCACCACGGTGGTCATGGCCAAGGGGGACGCCGACAATCCGGAGCCGCTGCAGACCGGCGCGGGCACGCAGACCCTGTCGGTCTGGTACCCCAGCGACGACGCCGTCGGCCAGGCCCCCGAGCTTGTCGAGGGGGAGGAGCCGTCCGGGGACGCAGAGATGGCCATCAACGCCGCGGCAGCCGAGAAGTTCGAGGTCGGCGTCGGTGACACGCTGCTCGTCGTCGACCCGATGGAGCGCCGCGAGATGACCGTCTCCGGCCTCTACGAGACCGAACTCGACCAGGGCGGCAGCCTCATCGGCCTCATGGACGAGCAGTCCTACCTGGACCGTTACACGCCGGGTGGTCAGGTCGACCAGCTCATCGTCGACGCCGTCGACTCCACCTCGCCCCAGGAGCTTGTCGACGCCCTGTCGGCCGATTACCCGGATCTCGAGGTGGAAACCGGCGAGGCACTCGCCGACGAGATCTCGGAGCAGATCCAGTCCGCGCTGTCGTTCGTCAACTACTTCCTCATCGCCTTCGGACTGGTCGCCCTGCTCGTGGGCACCTTCCTCATCGCCAACACCTTCTCCATGATCGTCGCCCAGCGCACCAAGGAGTTCGCACTGCTGCGGGCGCTGGGTGCGTCCCGCGGCCAGATCACCCGCTCGGTCACGTTCGAGGCCGCCATCATCGGGTTCATCGGCTCCGTCATCGGTGTCATCGCCGGAATCGGCCTGGTCGCAGCCATCAAGGCGGTCATGTCGGCGCAGGAGATGGCACTGCCGGACTCCGGCCTCGGACTCTCCCCGGCGGCGATCCTCGTGCCCGTGGTCCTGGGAACCGTGGTCACCGTGCTGTCCGCCTGGGCTCCCGCGCGTCGGGCCGGCGCCATTGAGCCGGTGGAGGCGATGCGCTCGAGCGAGTCGTCGACAAGCCAGCCCCTCGCCGTGCGCACCATCTTCGGAGCCGTGCTCCTGGTCGTCGGCATCGCCGCGGCAGCTATAGGTGCGGCCCTCACCGACTGGTCCACCACTCAGCGCGCCATCGCGGTGGGAGTCGGCGCCCTGTCGATCTTCATCGGCTTCTTCCTGGCCGGGCCGGCGCTGTCACTGCCGGTGGTGCCCACCTTCGGCCGGGTCATCGGCCTGCCCTTCGGTTCGATCGGCAAGCTCGCCTCCACCAACACCCGCCGCAACCCGCGCCGCACCGCGACGACGGCGTTCGCCCTCGCCCTCGGAGTCGCGCTGGTGACGGCGATCGGCATGCTGGGTTCCACCATGCAGAAGTCCATCGCCGACACCATCGAGAACGACGTTGCGGCTGAGCACATCCTCATGGGCCCGACCAACGGCAGTTTCCCCATTCCTGCGGAGGTCCCGGATGCCGCGGCCGAGGCCGACGGCGTGGGTGAGGTGATCACGTACTCGAACGCCCAGGTCGCCGTGGACGGGGTGTTCACCTACGACTACGCCCCCGGTGTCGGCGCCAGCGATGTCGTCTCCGGCAACCCCGCGCACATGGTCACCTTCGACATGAAGGAGGGCGACTCGGACATCTCGGACGGCGGCATGCTCGCCTCCGAGAAGTTCGCCGCCGAACACGGCTGGGAGGTCGGTCAGACCTACGAGGTCACCGCCCCGGGCGTCAGCCCGGACGCGGCCGAGACCGAGCTCGTGGGCATCTACCGCGAGAATTCCCTGTTCGCCCACAACATCATCTCGGAGGCGGACGCCCTCAAGGTGTTGCCCGCAGAGATGATCAGCCCGGCGTTCATGGGAGCCAACGGGGACGGATCGCTGGATGAGTCCGAGGTGCGCAGCAACCTCGAGGAAGCCGTCGCCCCCTACATCGTGGTCCAGGTGATGACCGGCGAGGAGATGGCCGGCGAGGCCAACATGGCCATCACCCAGATGCTCAACATCCTCTACGCGCTGCTCGCGCTGGCGGTGATCATCGCGGTGCTGGGCATCGTCAACACCCTGACGCTCTCGGTCATCGAGCGCCGCCAGGAGATCGGCATGCTGCGCGCCGTGGGTACCCTGCGCGGTCAGGTCCGCACCATGATCACCCTGGAATCGGTGCAGATCGCCGTCTTCGGCGCCATCGCCGGCGTGCTCATCGGCCTCGGCCTCGGCTGGGCCTTCATCACCGTGCTCTCCGGCGAGGGCCTCGAGGATCCGGTGATTCCCTGGCCGCTGATCGGCATCGTGCTGGCCGGCTCGGTCGTCGTGGGCCTGCTGGCCGCGGTCTTCCCCGCCAACCGCGCCGCCAAGACCCCGGCGCTCGACGCCATCTCGGAATAGGAGCACCGCCATGAACGGGCTACTGGATCAGAACATCCTGCTCATGCAGCAGGTCACCTCGATGATGAGCAACAACTTCGAGATCACCGACGAACACGGGCAACCCGTGGGCATCGTGGAGACCACCGGTTCCCTGGCCTCCCGGATGCTCCGGGGCTCCCGGGCGCTGACGGTCACCGAGGTCAGCGGCGAGCCCGTGCTCTCCGTGGCCGACTCGATGAACCTCGTGCGCGACACCTTCGAGCTTTCCGACCCGCACGGCCAACCCCTGGCGCACCTGCGCAAACGCTTCGCCGTCTTCCGCACCAGCGTGGACATGCACCTCGCGGACGGCACCGTCGTGGAGATGAACGGCAACGTCCTCGGCTTCGACTTCGAGTTCCGTCTCGGAGACCGGATTCCGGCCCGGGTCTCCCGCCAGTGGTCCGGGTTCGGCAAGGCGCTTCTCGGACGCAGCACCTACTCGGTGCAGTTCGACCCCGAGGCCCCGCGCCACGTGCGGGCCGCCATCATCGGCGGGGTCATCGCCCTGGATCTCATCCGGCGCAAGGCCGAGAACAACGGTTAACCCCAGATGCGCTGTGCCCAGATCGTCCCGCGCCATGCGGCGACGACACACAGCGCGAGGGTCAGCAGGAGATAGCGGGTGAACTCCCACCACCGACGCTTCTCGACGAGCTCCGCCAACTGATTCGCGAAGCTCGACCACGTCGACAGCGCACCGGCCACCCCGGTTCCCACGATGAGCGGGATGACACCCGGAGAGCCGGCCGCGACGCCGAGGATCACCGATCCGATGACGTTGGCGGCCAGCGTGGCCGGATGCGCCGGCAGAACCCGGGTGAGCGACCACCGGGCCACACCCCCGAAAAACCCGCCCGCGGCCACCAGCACCAGGGCGGCAATGGTGGGGCTCATCGCGCGCGCCCCCGGGACAGTCGGCGCCCCAGCAGTGCGGCGCCGACGCAGCCGAACACCGTGAGCAGGGTGTAACAGAGGGCCTGGAGAGCGGGGAGCTGGGCTGTGAGCAGGGCGTAGGCTGACATCGTCGTGAAGCCGCCGAGGAAACCCGTACCCCAGAACGGTCCCGGCCGGAAGAAACCCATGAGCGCGCAGCCGAGCACGTTGACGGCGAGGATCGCCGGGAGATCAACGCCGACGGCCTCGGTGAGCGCCCAGCGGATCATGCTGCCGAGCGCGGCACCGAGGCCGACGAGTAGCGCTTCTGCGAACACGGAGGGTGATGTTACTTCCAGTTCGGCATCTGGGCCGCAGTGAACTCCTCGACGCTGAGCTTCGGCTTCTTCAGTTTCGGGTCGAACTTGAGATACGCCCTGGTCTCTCGGGCCACCAGGCCGGACATGATGAGTAGGCCGATGAGGTTGGGCAGGGCCATGAGGCCGTTGGCGATGTCGGAGAAGAGCCACGCGGTCTCGATCTCCGTGATGGCGCTGAGGAAGACGACCACGGTGAAGAGCAGGCGGTAGGGGAGCGATGACCACTGTCCCACCAGGGACACCAGGGAGCGCTCGCCGTAGTAGGCCCAGCCGATGATGGTGGAAAAGGCGAAGAAGATCAGCGACACCGAGACGATCGTCCCGCCCCACTGTCCCGGCAGCGCCGTGGTGAAGGCGGCCGAGGTCATCGTGGCCGCGGTGTCGGCACCCTGGTCCCACACACCCGAGGCGACGATGGTGAGGCCGGTGATGGAGACGACGATGAGGGTGTCGATGAAGGTCTGGGTCATGGAGACCAGGCCCTGACGCACCGGGTGTGAGGTCTTCGCCGCGGCGGCCGCGATGGCGGCCGAGCCCATGCCGGACTCGTTGGAGAAGATGCCGCGGGCGACGCCGAAGCGCACGGCGAGCATGATGGTCGCGCCGACGAAGCCACCCTGGGCCGCGGTGCCGGTGAAGGCGTCCGTGAAGATCAGGGCGATGGCCGCGGGAAGGCGGTCGGCGAGCAGGAAGAGCACGACGAGGCCGCCGACGACGTAGATGACGATCATCAGCGGGACAAACGCCGAGGTGATCTTGCCGATCGCCTGGATGCCGCCCAGCAGGGTCGCGCCTGTGAACACAAACATGATCACGCCGGTGATCCAGGGGTCGACCCCGAAGGTGTCCTTCATGCCCGCCGCGACCGAGTTGCCCTGGGTGAGGTTGCCGATGCCGAAGGCCGCGATGGAGGCGAAGAGCGCGAAGAGGAAGGCGAGCGCGGCGCCGAAGCCGCCCGGAATACCGCGCTTGAGGTAGATCTGCGGGCCACCCAACTGGTTGCCCTTGTCATCGACGACGCGGTAGCGCACGCCCAGGTAGGCCTCGGTGTACTTCGAGGCCATGCCCAGCAGGCCGGTCACCCAGATCCAGAACAGCGCGCCCGGGCCGCCGACGGAGATGGCGGTGGCCACGCCGACGATGTTGCCGGTACCCACCGTGGCTGCGAGTGCCGTGGTCAGCGCCTGGTAGTTGGAGATGTCTCCGGCGTTGCCCTCCTCGTCGCCGTCGAAGAAGGCGTGGCGCATGGCCCGTCCGAGCGTGCGGAACTGCAGCCCGCCGAGGCGGATGGTGAGGTAGAGGCCGGTGCCGAGCAGCAGGGGGATGAGTACGAACGGTCCCCAGACCACCGAGGAGATCGTCCCCAGCGCGGAGTTCAGGCTTTCAGTCATGGGAAAAAAGTAGCGTGCGTCACATGGGCACGGGTAGTTTCGGATACTTAACATGCCCCCGCGCGGGGGTGGACCCGCGGTTTTCTGCGCCCGCCCGAGAGTGCGCCGATAATGGGCCCCGAACCCAGAACCCCGATTGTGAGGAACACCGCCATGGCACACGACCGCGCCGGACAACCGGCCCGCCCCGAAGACCTCATCGACGTGGCCGAGCTCGTCTCCGCGTACTACACCCGGGAGATCGACCCGGAGGACGTGGCGCAGCAGGTCGCCTTCGGAACCTCCGGCCACCGGGGATCGTCCCTGGACAACGCCTTCAACGAGCAGCACATCCTCGCCACCACGCAGGCGATCGTGGACTACCGCCGCGACAACGGCATCGGCGGGCCGGTCTACATCGGACGCGACACCCACGCGCTGAGTGAGCCGGCGATGATCACGGCACTGGAGGTACTGCTTGCGGCGGGCGTCGAGACGCGTGTCGACGCCGCGGGTCGCTACACCCCCACCCCGGCGGTGTCCCACGCCATCCTCGCGCACAACCTCAGTGCCGCCGAGGGCGAGCGTGCCGACGGCATTGTCATCACCCCCTCGCACAACCCGCCGCGCGACGGCGGCTTCAAGTACAACCCGCCCTCCGGCGGGCCGGCCGACAACGACGCCACCGGCTGGATCGCGAAGCGGGCCAACGGATACCTCCGCGCCGGGCTTGAGGGAGTCGCGCGGGTATCCGTGTCCGGCGTCCTGGATGAGCGCGCGGTCAAACACGACTACCTGCGCGCGTATGTCGACGACCTGCCCAACGTGATCGACATCGCCGCCATCCGCGAGTCCGGCCTGCACATCGGTGCCGACCCCATGGGCGGGGCGTCGGTGGACTATTGGGGAGCCATCGCCGAGACCCACGGCCTCAACCTCACCGTGGTCAACCCGGACGTCGACGCCACCTTCCGGTTCATGACACTCGACACCGACGGCAAGATCCGCATGGACTGCTCCTCACCCAACGCCATGGCCTCGCTCATCGGCGGGCGGGACAAGTACGACATCGCCACGGGTAACGACGCTGACGCGGACCGCCACGGCATCGTCACCCCCGACGCAGGCCTGATGAACCCCAACCACTACCTCGCCGTCGCCATCGACTACCTCTTCGCGCACCGGCCGAACTGGCCCGACTCCACCGCCGTGGGCAAGACGCTGGTCTCCTCGTCGATGATCGACCGGGTGGTGGGCGCTCTCGGGCGCGAGCTCGTCGAGGTTCCCGTCGGCTTCAAGTGGTTCGTCCCCGGACTCATCGACGGCTCCGTCGGCTTCGGCGGCGAGGAATCCGCCGGCGCCTCCTTCCTGCGTCACGACGGCACCGTCTGGTCCACCGACAAGGACGGGCTGATCCTCGACCTGCTCGCAGCGGAGATCACCGCTGTGACCGGCAAGACGCCCTCGCAGCGCTACGCGGAACTCGCTTTGGAGTATGGGGCGCCGGCGTATGCACGTACGGACGCAGAGGCCAGCCGCGAGCAGAAGGCCGTGCTCAAGGCCCTGTCCCCGGAGCAGGTCTCGGCTACGGAGCTGGCAGGGGAGGAGATCACCGCCAAGCTCACCGAGGCTCCGGGCAACGGCGCGGCGATCGGCGGACTGAAAGTCACCACCGAGAACGCCTGGTTCGCCGCCCGGCCGTCCGGCACGGAGGACAAGTACAAGATCTACGCCGAATCCTTCAAGAGTGAGGAGCATCTCAAGCAGGTGCAGGACGAGGCGGAGGCGCTGGTCTCGGAGGTGCTGGACGCGTAAACCGGGCCCGTGGCCGACTATCGCGGGCCGGAGGGATGGTTTAGGCTGGCCCGCATGGCAATCCTTGAAAATTCCGGCTCCCGCACGGTTACGGCCCCGGTAGCAGACACCCGGACCCGGGTGTTCGACCTCATCAGCTTCGTCGCACGCTTCTACATGGCCTACATCTGGATCGTCGCGGGCCTGTTCAAGATCTTCGAGAGCAAGATGGAGATGGCCCAGGCCATCCAGGCCTACGACATCTTCACCAACGACTTCGCCTACGGCCTGGCGCACCTCATCGGGCCCCTCGAGCTCGCCGGCGGCCTGTTCCTACTCTTCGGTGTCTTCCTCCGCAACAGCGCGCTCGTAGGCAACGTCGTCCTGGTCCTGTTTGTCATCGGCATCGCCCAGGCCTGGGCTCGCGGCATCGAACTCAACTGCGGGTGTTTCAGCGCCGAGTCGGCCGCCATGAACTACCCGCTCCAGTACGCCCAGACCATCGGTCGCGACCTCTTCTACATCGCGCTCATGACCTGGACGATGTACCGGCCGTTCACGAAATGGTCCGTCTGGCCCTGATCCCGGGCTGATAGCCTTAGACGGGTAACCGCGCTGCCTCACCGAGGGGCGGGCGCGCAGCACAACGTAGAAAAGAGAAGGACAACAACCTCCATGAGCAGCTCCAGCCCGTCCAAACGCAGCGTCGCGGACCCCAAGGCCAAGAGTTCCGGCAACTTCCTCTGGGTGATCCTCGCCGTTCTGGCGATCGCCGCCGTCGTCATCGGCCTGGTGGTGTGGCAGGCGAACAACCAGCGCACCTCCGACCTCGCCGACCGCGCATCCATCGAGTACTCCGGTGAAATGCACTACGCCGACGGCGTGGTCACCCTCTCCGCCGCGGACGTCGCCGAGGGCACCCCCGAGGTCTCCCTCTACGAGGACTTCTCCTGCCCCTACTGCGCCGACCTCGCCCTCGCGACGGACGAGCAGATGCTCGATGAGGTGGAGAACGGCAACCTCATCGTCAACATCCACCCGCTGAACTTCATGGATGACGGCGCGGAGGGGCACTCCACCCACGCCCTCGCCGCGGTGCTCCCGCTGGCCGAGGCCGGTGACACCAACGCCTACCTCAACCTGCGCCAGCTCCTCTTCGAGGATCAGAAGAGCGTGTACAACCAGTGGGGCCCCGAGCAGTTCGCCGAGGCAGCCAAGGCCTTTGAAGGATCGGGCGACGCCGTCGACGCCATCCGCGAAGGCGATGTCAGCCAGGCCAAGACCGTCGGCCAGGACAACGGCGATCAGCTGGAAGAGCTGACCGGCACTGTGTCCTCGCCGCGCATCCTGCAGGATGGCAAGGACATCGAGATCCAGGACATGAACCAGTGGGTCTCCCAGGTGGTCGGCCAGTAGTTCCGGGTACGGATCGCCCGCGGCCAGCGGATTTGGTCGCGGGCGATGTCGCCGGGTAACTTTATCCACGTTGCCTGATGGCAATGCGGGGCTATGGCGCAGCTGGTAGCGCACCACACTGGCAGTGTGGGGGTCAGGGGTTCGAATCCCCTTAGCTCCACTTTTTCGCACACGCACCTCACCTTCCGGGTGGGGTGCGTTTTGCTGCGTGGGCCGGCGGCGGGTCTGGTCGGATGCACGCGGTCTGCTGCAGTCCAACGCACGGCCGAGCTGGTCGGATGGAGTGGCGGATCCGACGGCGCCCATCCGACCGGCGAAGCGGTGATTTGGTCTGGCGCAGCCGAGTGGCCTACTATTTCGTCTCAGTGAACAGCGGGTGTCCGCCGGATCACGGGGCTATGGCGCAGCTGGTAGCGCACCACACTGGCAGTGTGGGGGTCAGGGGTTCGAATCCCCTTAGCTCCACTGTTCATCCCGCTTCGTATCTTTCCGAGGCGGGATTTTCCGTTGCACAGGGAAGCAACAAACGCCGTCTTGTCGGGCGTTTCGTGCCTAATCTCTGGAGTATGAGCTATCGAACCGCCAGCGCGGCGACCCTGTGTGTCTGCTCCCTGTGGGTGACGGGGTGTGGTGTCGACGATGAGCGGGCGTCCCTGCCCCAGGTCACCCCGATCACCTCCTCGGCCGAAAGCGCCCCGGAGAACCGGGTCGACCCGGAGACTTTCCGTGGCCCGGGCGACGGCCACGTGTTCAAGTACCCCAGCGCGAACGGACGGGCGCGCGAGTGTTTCTTCGACGCCGAGGGAGCTACCTGCCTGGGGGTGGCGGGCCCGGACGTTCCTGACATCAGTGTTCCGCCGTTCGCGGATCAGGCCCCGTCGGCGGTCTCCGTGAGTGACACCGGGGTGCGCTACACCCTGTTCGAGGGCGTTCCACCCGCACAGGTGACGCTGGAGCGCGGCCAGTGGTTCGAATTGGGCTCGGTGAGGTGCGAGGTGGACGAGGCTCTCGACCTCACGTGCTCCGTGGGGGAGAACTCGTTCCGGATCGACGGGGACAGCGGGCTCATCTCCACGGAGGGCGTGGTGGTGGAGCACTGACCCTGTCAACTCCGCGAGCAGCTAGTTGCCCGGCCCTCCGCCGAACGTACGGATCGACGCCTTCTGCTGGGCGATGAGGATGAGGGCATCGAGAAGTGGGCGGCGCAGGGTGCTGCCGAGGACGACCAGTCGGACGGTGTCCTCGGGGTCGTCGGCGCGGGCGATGGCGTCGAGGTCGAGGCGGGCGATCTCGTCGGCGAGCGCCGAGTACTCGTCGACGCGGTCAAGCACGGAGTCCAGCCCTTCGGCGCGGAGCTCCGACAGCGCCTGGGCCGCGGCCTGGTGGGCCGGGGAGGAGGGGTCGTGGGGCCAGCCGCGGGCCTCGATGAGTTTCTCCAGCAGCGCCTGTGATTCGGGATCGGCGGAAACTTCGTCGGCGCTGCCCTCGGGCACTGGCCCCGCCTTCTGCACCAGGGCGTCCTGGGTGAGCGCGAGGGCCTCCTCGATGGAGGAGTCGGAGTCGAGGACGTCGATGATCTCGTGGATCTTGGCCAGGGGGAGCCCGGCGACCTTGGAGAGGGCCCGGATGAGGCGCAGACGGTCGAGGTGGGAGTCGTCGTAGGCGGCCTGGTTGATTCCGGTGCGGTGCCCGGGCTCGAGCAGGCCCTCGCGCAGGTAGTACTTGATGGTCGGGACGCTGAGGCCGGATCGCCTGGACAGCTCCGCCATTTTCATTGTGGACATGTGCTCACTTTAGTGGTTTACTCTTGCAGAAGGGTGTGGATAGTAGCAGTATCTATTGGGACCAGTACCGACGTGAAAGGGACACATGGCACGCATCGCTGTTTTCGGGGGCACCGGCTACCTGGGCGGATACGCAGTGAGACGACTGGCTGCGGACGGTCACCACGTTCGCGCGCTGACACGCACCGAACCCGCTCAAGATACCTTTCCGGACACGGTGGAGACAGCTCGGGCCGACATGACC
Source organism: Corynebacterium doosanense CAU 212 = DSM 45436 (assembly GCF_000767055.1). Lineage (NCBI taxonomy): Bacteria > Bacillati > Actinomycetota > Actinomycetes > Mycobacteriales > Corynebacteriaceae > Corynebacterium > Corynebacterium doosanense. The sequence goes on along the minus strand of NZ_CP006764.1, from coordinate 2,219,922 downwards.
AGGCCCGAGACACTGCCCGCGGCGCTGGAGGACATGGACGGGGTCCTCATCTGCGTCAACGGCGGACACGACAAGGCCACCGCCGCGGCCGTCGAGGATACGGGCGTGAAAGCCGTCGCCAAAGCCGCGGCTGCGGCCGGGGTCAGGCGCATCGTGCTCATCTCCGGGATGTACTCCCAGCCCGCCTACGCCACGTACCACTGGGAACAGGCCAAGGTGCGCGGCGAGGAGCACGTCCTCACCGGCGTGGTGCCGGCCACGGTCCTGCGCCTGGGTTTCATCAACGAGACACTCGCGCAGTTTCTCCGGGGCGGAAAGCCGGTGCTCATCGGGAAACAGCCGCACCCCGTCCGGCCCATCGCGGCGGACGACGTCATGGCCGCGGCCTCTCGGGCGCTGGTGGCGGAGGACGGCGACAACCATGTCTACGACGTCGCCGGCACCGAGGCGATGGGGCTGCGGGACGCCGTCGATAAGTACGCCCGGGCGGTTACGGGTAAAGAGCAGGCGGTGCGTGTCATGCCGCTGTGGTTCATGAAGATGCTCAACGCGACGGTGATGGGGGGAAAGATGACCAGGCCGCTGGGCATCATGCAGACGATGGACACCCACGGCGACGTCACGGACACCACCGACTTCTTCCGCGATTTCGGGCGCCCGCCGACGTCCTTCGCTGACTGGCTGGCGCAGCAGTGAGTGCGCTCGCGGTGGCGACGGTGCTGGTGTCGGGGTTCGTCGGCGGCGCGGAGTTCGCCTCCGCCACGCTCGTGCACCCGGTGATCCGCAGGCTCGAACCCGACGCGCAGCTGGTCATGGAGAAGGGACTGCTGCGCACCTTCGGCCGGGTCATGCCCGTGGGGATGACGGCGGCGGCCGTGCTCGCGGGGATACTGGCCGGCCGGGAGCCGTCGCCGCTGCTCGTCGTGGCGGCGGTGGTGCTCGTCGTCGCGCTGGTGGTCACCATCGCCGGCAACGTGCCCATCAACATCCGGACGGGCCGGATCCGCGAGCAGCAGGCGCCGGAGGGGTTCCTGGAGATGCGGCGGCGCTGGGACGTGTTCCAGCTCATCCGCGGTTCGCTGCAGCTGCTGGGGTTCGTGCTCGTGGTCTGCGGGACGGTGGGGGCTGCCTGATCCCCGTCGGTGCGCCTACCCTGGCGAGCATGACCAACAGCATTGTTCTCAACGACAACTACGAAGCCGAGCTCCGCGACATCAGCGGCGACGATTCCTTCCTGGGCGCGGGGGATCTGCTCATCGACGTCTCCCACTCCAGCCTCAACTACAAGGACGCGATGGCGCTGCGCGGCGACAAGTCCATCGCCCGCCAGGTTCCCCTCATCCCGGGCATCGACGCGGTGGGGACCGTGGTGGAGTCCGCCAGCGAGCGCTTCTCGGCGGGCGACTCCGTCATCCTCAACGGCGCCGGGCTGGGGGAGAAGCGCCATGGCGGCTACACCCCGCAGCTGCGTATCGACGCCTCCTCCACCATCGCGCTGCCTTCGGCGTTCACCGCTGAGCAGGCCGGCGCTCTGGGCACGGCAGGGTTCACCGCCGCGCTCAGCGTCGATGCACTCGTGCGCCAGGGGGTGCAGCCCGAGGACGGCGAGATTCTGGTCACCGGTGCCACCGGCGGCGTCGGCTCCGTGGCGCTGCACCTGCTCAGCCAGCTGGGCTACACCACCGTGGCCGTGACCGGACGTCAGGACGAGCACGCCGAGTTCCTCACGAAACTCGGCGCCTCCGACATCCTCGACCGCGCTGATCTGGGCGAGGAGGGCAAGCCGCTGCAGAAGGCACGCTGGGCCGGTGCCGTTGACTCCGTCGGCTCAACCACCCTGGCCAACATCCTCGCGCAGACCAAGTGGGGTGGAGTGGTCACCGCTTGCGGCATGGCCCAGGGTGTCGACCTGCCCGCCACCGTCATGCCCTTCATCCTCCGCGGCGTGCACCTCGCCGGCGTCAACTCCGTCGACGCCCCGCTGGAGCTGCGCCAGAGCGCGTGGGATCTGCTCGCGGAGAAGCTCGACGCCGCGGTTCTGGATGACATGACCACCGTCATTGGCCTGGACGAGGTCATTCAGGCAGGTTCGGACCTCATGGACGGCAAGCTCTCCGGCCGCACGGCGGTGCGCGTTCGCTGATGGCAGAGACCTTCTCCAAGAATCCCGACGAACCGCAGTCCGCGCTCGCCGAGGCCGCCGGCCTGCGCTGGCTGCGCGAGGCCTCCGACGCGGTAGCTGAGGTGGTCTCGGCGGACGAACACCAGATCACCACCACACGCGTCGCTCCGGTGCGCCCCACCGCCGAGGCCGCGCGGGAGGCCGGGCGTGAGCTCGCCCGGATCCACCTCGCCGGTGCCGAGGCCTTCGGCTCCCCGCCGCCCGGCTGGGACGGGCCGAACTACATCGGGACGCAGACCCAGGAGTGCACACCCGCGCACAGCTGGGGTGAGTTCTACGCCGACCAGCGGGTTCTGCCCTTCGCGGAGAAGGCCCAGCGGGTGGGAAACCTCTCCGCCGACGGGCTGGAGACCGTGCGCCGTGCCTGCGCTCTCATCCGCGAGCACCGCTGGGACGTCAGCCCGGCCAGGGTGCACGGCGACCTGTGGTCGGGCAATCTGCTCTTCGGCGAGCAGGGCGCGGTGATGATCGACCCCGCGGCCCACGGCGGCCACCCGGAGACGGACCTGGCCATGCTTGCGCTCTTCGGTGCTCCCCACCTGGCGGAGATCCGCGCCGGGTACGCCGAGGTCAACCCGCTTCCGGGCGGCTGGCTCACCCACACCCCGATCCACCAGCTCCACCCTCTGGCCGTGCACGCCGCCTCCCACGGCCCGAGCTACGGCGACGCGCTCGTCGACGCGGCGCGGGAGACCCTGGAGATCCTGGGATAGCCGCGCGGTTCTAGCCGCGCCACCACTGGTCGTCCGGCCCGGCCGGCAGGTGGCGCTTGTGGGTGCCCTTCGCCCACAGCTGCTCGATGCGCTCGCTCGCCTGCCCGGACACCGCGCGGCCCTCGAGGTAGTCGTCGATGTCGCGGTAGGTGACGCCCAGCGCCTCCTCGTCGGGCAGCGCCGGCCGGTCGTCCTCGAGATCCGCGGTGGGCACCTTCAGCCACGTCGATTCCGGCGCGCCGAGGGCCTCCAGCATGGCCGCGCCCTGGCGTTTGTTCAGACCCGCCAGGGGCAGCAGGTCGGCGGCGCCGTCGCCGAACTTGGTGAAGAACCCGGTGACGTTCTCCGCCGCGTGGTCCGTGCCGATGACCAGCAGGCCCTTCTCCCCGGCGACGGCGTACTGGGCGATCATGCGCTGGCGGGCCTTGATGTTGCCCACGTTGAAGTCGCTGAGCTCGGCCTGCCCCAGCGCACGCGCGGCGTCGCGCTCGGCCGCGTCGGTCGCGTCTTTGATGTTGATCACCAGGCTGTGGTCGGGCCGGATGAACTCCAGCGCGACCTGCGCGTCCGCCTCATCCGACTGAACCCCGTAGGGCAGGCGCAGCGCCCAGAACGCGACATCCGCCCCGTCGCTGCGAAACTTCTCGACGGCCAGCTGCGCCAACCTGCCTCCCAGCGTGGAGTCCTGCCCGCCGGAGATGCCGAGGACAAACCCCTTCGCTCCCGTGGTGGCGAGGTAGTCCGCGAGGAAATCGACCCGCCGGGCGATCTCCTCCCCGGGGTCCCTGGTCGGACGGGTCCCTAGTGCGGCGATGATGTGGGCCTGGGTGCTGGCGGCGTCGGGATTCATGTCGCCCCAGCGTAGTGCGCTGTCCGGCGTGGACGTGAGGTTTTCCTGTTTTGGTGGAAGGGCCCGGTGTGGGGTAAGGTTTCCCCTCGTGTCATGGCTGGCTACTCTGCCAGCCGTCGTCAGGCTTTTCGCGGTCTTTACTTTCGCGGGAGTTGTAGCCGGCGAAAGTCAACGTCGCGCAGATAAGAAAGGAGCGCCCGATGAAGGTTCGCAAGTCGCTTCGGTCGCTGAAGAACAAGCCGGGCGCCCAGGTTGTCCGTCGCCACGGCAAGGTCTTCGTGATCAACAAGAAGGATCCCCGCTTCAAGGCCCGCCAGGGCTAGTTCCGGATCCGGGGCCGCCAGGCTCCCGTCACCGCTCACCGACATTGTCGGTGGGCGGTTTTTTCGTATCTGTGGAGTTGGGTTCGGCGCGATCTTTCGAAAAGCTTCCGTCGGACACAAGGTGATTGACCAACTTTCCGAAGGAAGGAATTCGAAGGACTTGGGGGAGGCGGGCGAAAGTGTGGTGTTTGTCACATTTAGCGCCCCTCGCGGCCGGCGAACAGCACTTTCCGCAGGACAACTTCCGCCCGTGTAATTCGGTGCCGGGCCGAGGCGGCGCGGGCAATTCAATATGTAGGCTGGGCCGAACTCGCGTACTGGGAATACCACCCATGTAACTACTATATGTAGTGCGTATTGCGGGTTCCGGGCACAAAGTATAGTGTCTACCGGGACAGGCCAACGCGGGATGTAATTCACCCACCGGGCGTTGACCACAGCGAAAAAGAATACAAGTAGCGCCCCTGTTCCGAGGGTCGCCCGCCACCATCTTCAGCGAGGGACTTCCACCATGGCCATCACCGTCTACACCAAGCCCGCCTGCGTCCAGTGCAACGCCACCAAGAAGGCCCTCGACCGCGCCGGGCTCGACTACGAGCTCGTCGACGTCTCCGTCGACACCGAGGCCCGCGACTACATCATGGCGCTCGGCTACCTCCAGGCTCCCGTTGTCGCCGTCGACGGCGATCACTGGTCGGGCTTCCGCCCCGAGCGCATCTCCGCGCTCGCCGCGCGCGTCGCCTAACAGAAGCACCCGCTCCACCAACCACCGCGCGGTCGCCGCGTGGTGGAGAAAAGAATCAGGGCCCCTGCATGTTGATCGTGTACTTCTCTTCGGTCACGGAGAACACGCGCCGGTTCGTCGATAAGCTCCAGCTGCCCAGCGTCCGTATTCCGCTGCGGCTGAGCGATGAGCCGCTCACCGTCAACGAGCCCTACGTCCTCGTCTGCCCCACCTACGGGGGAGGGGCGTCCGTCAGTCACGAGAACAGCCAGCCCGTTCCCCGCCAGGTCATCCGGTTCCTCAACGACACCCACAACCGCAGCCTCATCCGCGCCGTGATCTCCGGGGGAAACACCAACTTCGGGGCGGACTACGGCAAGGCCGGCGAGGTCATCTCCCGGAAATGCCAGGTCCCCTACGTCTACCGCTACGAACTCTTCGGCAACGACGAGGACGTGCGCATCGTCCGGGAGAACCTGCTGTCCCGGGCGGAGCACCTGGGACTGAATCCTTCGCCGGCATAAGCGCCACGCACGAACGTCGACACGCACCGTCCTCCCCGCCATGAGAAAGGCCCCTCCCACCGTGAGCACCACCACCGTCCTCGGACAGTCCAGCCCGAACAGCCCGAACCGCGACCAGCTCGACTACCACGCCCTCAACGCCCTGCTCAACCTCTACAACGACGAGGGCATGATCCAGTTCGACAAGGACCGGGAGGCGGCCAACCAGTACTTCCTGCAGCACGTCAACCAGAACACGGTGTACTTCCACGATCTGGAGGAGAAACTCGACTACCTGGTGGAGAACCGGTACTACGAGCCGGAGGTGCTGGCCCAGTACGACTTCGACTTCATCAAGTCCCTGTACAAGCGCGCCTACGCGTTCAAGTTCCGTTTCCACACCTTCCTCGGCGCGTACAAGTACTACACCTCGTACACCCTGAAGACCTTCGACGGGAACCGCTACCTCGAGCGTTTCGAGGACCGCGTGGCCATGACCTCCCTCTTCCTCGCCGAGGGTGACACCGCCGTGGCGGAGAACCTCGTCGACGAGATCATGGGCGGGCGTTTCCAGCCGGCCACCCCGACCTTCCTCAACGCCGGTAAGGCGCAGCGCGGCGAGCTCGTCTCCTGCTTCCTCCTGCGCATCGAGGACAACATGGAGTCCATCGGCCGCTCCATCAACTCCGCGCTGCAGCTGTCCAAGCGCGGCGGCGGCGTCGCCCTGCTGCTGAGCAACATCCGCGAGTCCGGCGCGCCCATCAAACACATCGAGAACCAGTCCTCGGGTGTCATCCCCGTGATGAAACTCCTGGAGGACTCCTTCTCCTACGCCAACCAGCTCGGCGCACGTCAGGGCGCCGGCGCGGTCTACCTCAACGCGCACCACCCCGACATCATGCGGTTCCTGGACACCAAGCGCGAAAACGCGGACGAGAAGATCCGCATCAAGACCCTGTCGCTCGGCGTGGTCGTCCCGGACATCACCTTCGAGCTGGCCCGCAAGAACGACGACATGTACCTGTTCAGCCCGTACGACGTCGAGCGCGTCTTCGGCAAGGCCTTCGGCGACATCTCCATCTCCGAGCACTACTGGGAGATGGTCGAGGACGACCGCATCCGCAAGTCCAAGCTCAACGCCCGCGACTTCTTCCAGACCCTCGCGGAGATCCAGTTCGAGTCCGGCTACCCCTACATCCTCTTCGAGGACACGGCGAACCGCTCCAACCCGATCCAGGGCCGGATCAACATGTCCAACCTCTGCTCGGAGATCCTGCAGGTCAACACCCCGTCCGAGCTCAACGACGATCTCTCCTTCGAGACCATCGGCAACGACATCTCTTGCAACCTCGGCTCGATGAACATCGCGCTGACCATGGATTCGCCCGACTTCACCAAGACCGTCGAGACCGCCATCCGCGGCCTGACCTCCGTCGCCGACCAGACCAGCATCGACTCCGTCCCGTCGATCCGCGAGGGCAACAACAACTCCCACGCCATCGGCCTGGGCCAGATGAACCTGCACGGCTACCTCGGCCGCGAGCACATCCACTACGGCTCCGAGGAGGGCCTCGACTTCACCAACGCGTACTTCGCCGCGGTGATGTTCGCCGCGATCAAGGCCTCGAACACCATCGCCCGCGAGCGCGGCGAGACCTTCGACTCCTTCGCCACCTCCGAGTACGCCTCCGGAGCGTTCTTCGACCGCTACGACCCGGCCGACTTCGCCCCGAAGACCGACAAGGTCAAGGCCCTGTTCGACGCGTCGACCGTGCACACGCCGAGTGCCGAGGACTGGGCGCAGCTCAAGGCCGATGTCATGGAGCACGGCATCTACAACGCCTACCTCCAGGCCGTCCCGCCGACGGGCTCGATCTCCTACATCAACAACTCCACGGCCTCGATCCACCCGATCGCCTCCAAGATCGAGATCCGCAAGGAAGGCAAGATCGGGCGGGTGTACTACCCGGCGCCGCACATGGACAACGAGAACCTGGAGTACTTCCAGGACTCCTACGAGATCGGGTACGAGAAGATCATCGACACCTACGCCGAGGCCACGAAGTACGTGGACCAGGGGCTGTCGCTGACGCTGTTCTTCCGCGACGACGTGACCACCCGCGACATCAACCGCGCGCAGATCTACGCGTGGCGCAAGGGCATCAAGTCTCTGTACTACATCCGCCTGCGCCAGATGGCGCTCGCCGGCACCGAGGTCGACGGCTGCGTCTCCTGCATGCTGTAGGACGCTTATCGACGAACGCCGTGCCCGCCCCCGGAATGCCTGGGGAGACGGGCACGGCGTTTGTCGCCTCGGTCAGTCCTGCGCAGGCTCCAGCGCCTCGCGGACCTCGGAAATGAGCTCGCGAGAGGCGGTCTCCGCGGCCCGGCAGTCACCGGCGTGGATCGCCCGGGCCAGCTTCTCGTGGGCGTCCAGCGCCTCGCTGGCGGGAACCTCGGGCTGCATCCCGAACTCGGTGCGGCCGTAGAGCGCCTTGAGCAGCGGCGAGCTCAGCGCGGTGAACATCTCGTTGCCCGAGGCCTCGAGCAGCAGCGCATGGAACCGCATGTCCGCGGCCAGGAAATCCGACGACGCCCCCTGCGTGCCTTCCCCGAGCTCGCGGATGGTAGTGGCCAGGGCCAGGAGCTCGTCCTTCTGGGCGGGAGTCGCCGAGGCGGCGGCGTTGTAGGAGGCGATGGGCTCGACGGCGATGCGCAGCTCGGTGAGGGAGTGGAGCTGGGCGTCACGTTCGGAGTCGGTCTGCAGCCGCCAGGTGATGACGGCCGGGTCAAACACGGCCCAGGAGTTGCGCGGGCGCACCGTGATGCCCACGCGGCGCGAGGAGTTGACCAACCCGAGCTGCTCCAGCGCGCGCATCGCCTCGCGGGCGACGGTGCGGGAGATGTCGAAGCGGTCGCCGATGGTCTGCAGGGTGAAGGTGTACCCCTCGGGCATGACACCGGAGATGATCTCCCGGCCGAGCTCGTCCAGGACCGTGGTGAGGAGGGGGGTGGCTGGGGAAGAAACGATGTCGCCGGGCATGTCAGCCACGTGTCCTTTCGTTGACCGGCCAGGGCGGCCGGCTGATGGTGACCTCGCATGCGCGGTGCACGGGGGTGTGCGGGCAACCCGAGAACCGGGGAGGGCATATACAAAAGATCATACAATCCGGGGGTGAATTGTTCCGGATGAGAACACAAAGTCGGGGAGGAATCCCCGAGGAACAGCGCGGGGGGACTGGGCCGGGGGACTAAGCCGAGTGCACGAGTCATGGGTACACTGACGGTTCCAGCCCTGGTGAAGCCGCGAACCTGTTCCGGCTCCCAGAAAGTGTGGGAAGACCGTCGATAAGCGGCAGGTCACAGCCCCTTCCGATGTCAGATTGAGTTAGGTGAATCACCTTGAGCGTCGCCACCGAGAACCACGACTACGACTCGTACCTCACGGATCACAGCCGTCCCGTCAAAGCCATCAACTGGAACGAAGTTCCGGACGACAAGGACTCCGAGGTCTGGGAGCGGCTCACGGGTAACTTCTGGCTCCCCGAGAAGATCCCCGTGTCCAACGACATCCCGGCGTGGAACAAGCTGACCGACAAGGAACGCGAAACCACCATGCGGGTGTTCACCGGCCTCACGCTGCTGGACACCATCCAGGGCACCTCGGGCGCGGTGTCGCTACTCGACGACGCCAAGACCATGCATGAGCAAGCCGTCTACACCAACATTGCGTTCATGGAGTCGGTGCACGCGAAGAGTTACTCCAACATCTTCATGACCCTGGCCTCCACCCAGATGATCAAGGACGCGTTCCGCTGGTCGGAGGAGAACGACAACCTGCAGAAGAAGGCCAAGATCGTCCTCTCCTACTACGAGGGCGACGATCCGCTGAAGAAGAAGATCGCCTCGACGCTGCTCGAGTCCTTCCTCTTCTACTCCGGCTTCTACCTGCCCATGTACTTCTCCTCGCACGCGAAGCTCACCAACACCGCGGACATCATCCGCCTGATCATCCGCGACGAGGCCGTGCACGGCTACTACATCGGCTACAAGTACCAGGTCGGCCTGCGCGAGGAGAGCCCGCAGCGGCAGGAGGAGCTCAAGGAATACACCTTCGACCTGCTGTTTGATCTCTACGAGAACGAGATCCAGTACACCGAGGACCTCTACGACGAGCTCGGCTGGACCGAGGACGTCAAACGTTTCCTGCGCTACAACGCCAACAAGGCGCTGAACAACCTCGGCTACGAGGGCCTGTTCCCGGCTGACGAGACGAAGGTCTCCCCGGCGATCCTCTCGGCGCTGAGTCCCAACGCCGACGAGAACCACGACTTCTTCTCCGGCTCCGGCTCCTCCTACGTCATCGGCAAGGCCGAGGAGACCACTGACGACGACTGGGAGTTCTAGAGGCTCAGGCGCGCGCCGGCGGGGTCCACACGTGGATCTCCGCCGACTCGTCGTACCAGTGCCCGCCCGGGATGGTCTGCAGTTCAAACAGCGTGCCCCACGGCGCGCGGACGTAGACACTCGCGTTGCCCTCGGTGTCCTCGTGGGCGGAGTTCGGGTGCGTCCCGGACAGCGCGTCGCCACCCGCCGCGACCGCGCGCTGCAGGGAGGACTCGATGTCGTCGACGTAGACACACGCGTGGTTCCACCCGAGATCCGCCAGCCCCGCCGGCTGCTGCTGCACGGGTGAGTCGATCTCGAACATCTCGATGCTCGGCCCGTACCCGATCTGCATCATGCGTTGACGCCGGATCTTCGCCCCCGAGGGAAGCCCCAGCTGGCGCTCCGTCTCCTTGCCCTCGCGGGGATCGTCCTCGGGGGTGAGGCCGTCGTAGGCGAACTTGGCGTCAAAGGCGGCGCGGAGGAACTCCGCGGCCGCGTCGAGGTCCGGAACCGTCAGGCCCAGGTGGTTGATCCCCCGCGGCAGCTGCCCGAACACGTCCGGCGAATCGGCCAGGGGTGCCACGGCGGTGGCCTCGGTGGTCGGATCTCCGACGACGTCGGTCACCTCGCCGATGAGGGAGAGGGTGGATGAGGCGTCGATAAATGCCTCCTCCTTCGCCAGTACCCGGGTGCGGTAGGTCTCCGAGGACAGCAGTTCCTCGAGGACGTCTCGGGATTCGGCCCAGAGGTAGTCCACGCCGTCGATGTCCCCGCCCTCGGTGGCCGGGTGGGACTGCGAGTAACGCAGAATCCGGCCGTCGTCGGCGGCGAAGGAGCGTATCGACGCCGCCCCCACCGTCTCGTGTTGTTCCACGAATTCCGTGTGGGAGATCCCCGGCACACGCCTGAGGAACCTGGTCATCTTGATCATGGGGAAAAGCCTCCGCTGCTGTGGGTGAAGTGGTTCTGTGCCGACCGTATAGGCGCTTTCCCCAGCCCTCATCCTTTCGGACTACTCAACTAGGGGGCGGGTCGGGCCGGTCGTGCGGGGGAGGCGCCGGCGCGGTGGGCCGGGGAAATGTGGAGTGCGTCACTGTGGGCTGGTGTTTATCGGGGTGAACGCGGACAGATCGCCGCCAGCATCTGAGTAACCATCGTGAAAAGCGGGGGCAGAGGATAGGATGGACTGTGTCTCCAGTCCGGACATGGACTGGAATTGCGTCGCTCCCACGTATTACAGTGAGGCGATACATCATCGAGACGCGCCGGGGGAACGGCGCGTCTGTAGTCAGGAGGAACCTATGACCGCTGTCGCGCCCAGGCTCGACGATTACGTCGCGCCAGATCGTCCCGAGCCGACGGGCAACGGCCGTACAGGCTCAAAGGCCTGGACAATACTCACCACGACCGACCACAAGCAGCTGGGCATCATGTACATCATCATGTCGTTCAGCTTCTTCTTCCTGGGTGGCCTCATGGCTCTGCTGATCCGTGCGGAGTTGTTCTCCCCGGGCCTGCAGTTCCTGTCCAACGAACAGTTCAACCAGCTGTTCACCATGCACGGCACCGTGATGCTGCTGTTGTTCGGCACCCCGATCGTCTGGGGTTTCGCCAACTACGTGCTCCCGCTGCAGATCGGCGCCCCGGACGTGGCTTTCCCGCGTCTGAACGCCTTCGGCTTCTGGATCACCACCATCGGTGGCGTGGCCATGCTCTCCGGCTTCCTCACCCCCGGTGGCGCGGCTGACTTCGGCTGGACAATGTACATGCCGCTGGCAGACTCCGTCCACACCCCGGGCATCGGCGCGGACATGTGGATCGTCGGCGTCGGCGCGACCGGCGTGGGCACCGTCGCCTCCGCCGTCAACATGGTCACCACCATCCTGTGCATGCGTGCACCTGGCATGACCATGTTCCGCCTTCCTGTCTTCGTGTGGACCGTCTTCACCACCTCGGTCATCGCTCTGATGATCTTCCCGCTGCTGCTGGCCGCCGCCCTCGGCGTCCTCTACGACCGCAAGCTGGGCGGCCACATCTTCGACTCCGCCAACGGTGGCGCGGTCCTGTGGCAGCACCTCTTCTGGTTCTTCGGCCATCCCGAGGTCTACGTTCTCGCTCTGCCGTTCTTCGGCGTCATCTCCGAGATCGTTCCAGTGTTCTCCCGTAAGCCGGTCTTCGGCTACATCGGCCTCGTCTTCGCCACCCTGGCCATCGGCTCGCTGTCCATGGCCGTCTGGGCGCACCACATGTTCGTCACCGGCGCGATTCTCCTACCGTTCTTCTCTTTCATGACGTTTCTCATCGCCATCCCGACCGGCATGAAGTTCTTCAACTGGGTGGGCACCATGTGGAAGGGCCACATCACCTGGCAGACCCCGATGATCTGGGCCATGGGCTTCATGTCCTCGTTCCTGTTCGGTGGCCTGACCGGTGTCATGCTGGCCTCCCCGCCGCTGGACTTCCAGCTCGCTGAGTCCTATTTCCTCATCGCGCACTTCCACTACACGCTCTTCGGCACCGTGGTGTTCTCCTCCTTCGCCGGCGTGTACTTCTGGTTCCCCAAGATGACCGGCCGCATGCTCGACGAGCGTCTGGGCAAGATCCACTTCTGGCTCACCTTCATCGGCTTCCACGGCACCTTCCTCATCCAGCACTGGCTGGGCAACATGGGCATGCCGCGTCGCTACGCCGACTATCTGGACTCCGACGGTTTTACCATCTTCAACCAGATCTCCACCATCTTCTCCTTCGTCCTCGGCGCCTCGGTCATCCCGTTCGTCTGGAACGTGTTCAAGTCCTGGCGCTACGGCGAGGTCGTCACGGTCGACGATCCCTGGGGCTACGGCAACTCCCTCGAGTGGGCGACCTCCTGCCCGCCGCCGCGCCACAACTTCACCTCCCTGCCGCGTATCCGCTCCGAGCGCCCCGCGTTCGAGCTGCACTACCCGCACATGGTGGAGCGCATGCGCCGCGAGGCCCACTTCGGCCACGACGCCGACCCGCGCGAGAAGGTCTCCCGGACCAACCCCGAGGGCGACTCCTCCCGCCACGCACACGTCCAGCAGTAGGGCCCTGGCCACCGCTGAACGGCACGTTTCCTCCCATCCCGAATCCTTTCGGGGTGGGAGGTTTTGTGTGTGCCCAACCCGGAGCGCGGACCCCGCGTCGAGGGAACCGGACACCCGTGCCAGAATGTCAGGCGTGAGCGAACTAACGCATGACCTCGACCCCGACCTCAGCCAGGCCCCGACCGTCAGCCTGCGGGAGGGCCTGGAATCGGCCGTCATCACCTCGTCCGGTCCGGATTCGCCCGGCGTCTCGGCGACCTTCTTCCGGGTGCTCGCGGCCAACCAGGTGCAGCTTCTCGACGTCGAGCAGGCCATCTTCCGCGGGCGCATCTCACTGGCCGCCTTCGTGGGCCTGGATCCGGCCCGCGTGGAGCGCATCAGCGACGGGCTGAAGGAGAGCCTGCGCGGCTACGGGCAGGCAGTGACGGTGGAGACGGACGTCGACGCGACCAGCGGTGCCCGCCCGCGTTCCACCCACATCGTGGTGCTGCTGGGCAACCCGGTCAACGCGGAGGATATTTACCGGGTCGGCCGGACCCTGGCGGATTTCGGGGTCAACATCGACCGCATCCGCGGCATCTCGGACTACCCGGTCACCGGCCTGGAACTTTTTGTCTCCGTGCCCAACTACCAGCCGGGCGGGGCAAAGAACGTGCGTAAGGCACTGGCCGAGGTGGCCTACGAGAACTCCATCGACATCGCCATGGAACGCGCCGGCCTGGCGCGTCGCTCGAAGCGCCTGGTGTGTTTCGACTGCGATTCCACGCTCATCACCGGCGAGGTCATCGAGATGCTCGCCGCCCACGCCGGTCGGGAGCAGGAGGTCGCGGAGGTCACGGAGCGGGCGATGCGCGGCGAGCTGGACTTCGAGCAGTCCCTGCGCGAGCGGGTCAGGGCGCTCGCCGGCCTCGACGCCTCGGTCATCGACGAGGTCGCCGCGGCCATCGAGCTGACGCCGGGTGCCCGGACCACCATCCGCACCCTCAACCGCATGGGCTACCGCACGGCCGTGGTCTCGGGCGGATTCAGCCAGGTTCTGGACGGCCTGGCGGCGGAGCTCGAGCTGGACTACGTGCGTGCGAACACCCTGGAGATCGAGGACGGCAAACTCACCGGCCGGGTGACCGGCCCGGTCGTCGACCGCGCTGCCAAGGCCGAGCTCCTGCGGGAGTTCGCCGAGGACTCCGGGCTGCAGATGCACCAGACCGTCGCGGTCGGCGATGGCGCCAACGACATCGACATGATCTCCGCCGCGGGACTGGGCATCGCCTTCAACGCCAAGCCCGCCCTCAAGGAGATCGCCGACACCTCGGTCAACCACCCTTTCCTCGACGAGGTGCTCTACATCCTGGGGATCCCGCGTCACGAGGTCGACTCCTCGGACGTGGAGGCGGGCACCTACCGCCGCCCCGAGCTGCTCCCGTGACCATCGACGTGGACCGGGGACTGTTGACGCAGGCCCACGAGCTGCTGGCGGAACGGGTCGGCCACGGCCACAGCGAGGACACGCAGCGCCCGGAGACCGTGCAGGCGATGCAGATCGCCCTGCATGTGCCCAAGGCGAACCCGCCGGAACGCACGAGCCTGCTCGAGGCCGCGGCCCGCGCGGTGGTTTCAGTGTGTCTTGATGGCCGCGCCGTGACCGACGCGGACTGGCGGACCGGCCTGACCGACTGGTACGACCACCTCATCCGCAAGATCGCCCGCCGCGGCCGGAACAAACAGTGGGAGGACGTCCAGCGCCTGCCGGGCGTGACGGTGGAAGTCAACGGCGCATGCGCCCGGGCGTTCGTGCCGTCGCCGGTCGAGGACGTGCCGCGCGACCTCGGCAAACTCCAGATCAAAGGCACCGAGCTGGAGAAGGACCCGCGCAGCACCGCACCGGTCGATCCCGCGATCGCGTTGATCGCCCTGAACGCTGACCTGGACATGAGCACGGGCAAGGCCGCGGCGCAGGTCGGCCACGGCTCCATGCTGCTGGCGGCCGCCATGGACCGCGGGGAGATCCAGGCCTGGGCGCGGACCGGGTTCGAGCTGCAGGTGAGGGAGCTGCCGGCAGAGGAGTTCCGCGAGCTCGCCGCCCGGGAGGATGCCGTCATCGTCCGGGACGCCGGATTCACCGAGGTGGCCCCGGACTCCGTCACCGTGGTGGCCCTGCGGCCCGCTACTGCTTGACCAGGCGTTTCAGCGCGGCGCGCACGGTGGCCGGATCCGTGGTCTCCCAGAACGGCGGCAGCGAGGCCCGCAGGTAGGAACCGTAGCGTTTGGTCACCAGCCGATTGTCCAGCACGGCGACCACGCCGCGGTCGTTGACCGAGCGCAGCAGCCGCCCCGCGCCCTGCGCCATGAGCAGTGCCGCGTGGGTGGCGGAGACCTCCATGAACCCGGATCGCCCGGCGGCCGTGGCCGCCTCGGTGCGCGCCTGCAGCAGGGGATCGTCGGGCCGGGGGAAGGGGATCCGGTCGATGAGCACCAGCGACAGCGACCGGCCGGGGACGTCGACACCCTGCCACAGGCTCAGGGTGCCGAAGAGGCACGTGTTTTCGTTGCGGGTGAACTTGTCGACGAGCGCGCCGGTCGAATCCTCCCCCTGCAGCAGAATGTCGAAGGGCAGCCTCGTCCGCAGCGCCTCCGCCGCCTGCTGCGCCGCCCGCCGGGAGGAGAAGAGTCCGAGGGTGCGCCCGCCGGCGGCGGTGATGAGCTCGGCGATCTCGTCGAGGGTCTCCTCGGCGGGGCCCTCACGGCCGGGAGTGGGCAGGTGTTTTGCCGTGTAGAGGATGCCCGCCTTCTTCGGGTCGAAGGGGGTGCCGGCATTGAGGGAGTCCCACTGCCCCTTGGGCATGCCCCAGCTGGCGGCCAGGACGTCGAACCGCCCGCCGACGGTGAGTGTCGCCGAGGTCAGGACCACGGTCTGGTCGCCGAAGAGGCGGTCGTGAAGCAGCCCGGCCACGGACAGGGGAGCGACGGCGAGGGTGTCGCCGTAGCGGTCCGAGCGCTCCAGCCACACCACCTCGCGGGCCTCGGAAGCGTCCGCCTCCCCCTCGGAACCGAACACACCCAGGATGCGGACCACGGCGTCGTGCAGGTCGCCCAGGTGATTGGCCAGGTTCTGGCGCTCGGCGGCGCGGTCCGGGTCGCTGGCGGCCTCGCCGTCGGGGGCGCGGGCAATGGCGTCGCGAAGCGCCCACAGACCGTCACGCAGCCCGCCCAGCGCGGCCCGGGAGGTGTCGTCGAGGGTGACCCAGCGGCCGGGTTCGCGGGTGCGCAGCATCATGTCCAGATCCTCGGCGAGGTTCTCCAGAGCGGTGTCCTTGCCGGCTGCGTTGAGTTTCTCGCCGCGCTTGGCCGCCATCCTGATGGTGCGCGGGGCGATCTCGCTGGTGGCCACCGAGGTGATGCGCCCGTCGAGCTCGTGGGCCTCGTCGATGATGACCACGTCGTGTACGGGGAGAATGTCCACGTCCGCGAGGGCGTCGATGGCGAGCATCGCGTGGTTGGTGACCACGACATCCACGTCGCGGGCCTTGGCGCGGGCCATCTCCGCAAAACATTCCTCGCCGTGCGGGCATTTCGACGCCCCCAGGCACTCCGAGGAGGTCACCGAGACCTGCTTCCACGCGAGATCGGGCACGCCCGGCTCGAGGTCGTCGCGATCACCCGTCTCGGTCTCGCTGGACCACTCGTGCACCCGTTTGACGTGTTTGCCCAGCCAGGAGAGGTCCTCCTCCTCCATGAGCGCCTCCGCCTCCGGGGGCTGGTCGCCGCGGGAGACCTTGTTCAGGCAGACGTAGTTCGAGCGGCCCTTGAGGATGGCGAAGGTGGGGCGGCGGTGCAGGACGGGTTCCAGGGCGTCGGCCAGGCGGGGAAGGTCCCGCTCGACGAGCTGCGTCTGCAGCGCGATCGTCGCGGTGGAGACGACCACGGTGGTGTCGGTGTTCTGCGCGTGACGGATCGAGGGGATGAGGTAGGCGAGCGACTTGCCCGTGCCCGTGCCGGCCTGGACGGCGAGGTGGCGTTCCTTCTCGAGGGCTGCGGTGACGGCCTCGGCCATGGCCACCTGGCCCTCGCGGCGCGCGCCGCCGAGGGCGGTGACCGCGGCGTCGAGAAGCTCCCCCGTGGAGATGTTCAGTGGTTCGTCCGTGCTGTCGTCGCTCATCACCGGTCAGTCTATCCCGGAGACAGCAAAGCACCCGCCTCCCGGGAAGGGAGGCGGGCGGGTAGGGAGGGGGGGGAGACTAGACCTCGTCGGTGTACTCGCCGGCGCTGTCGTAGGTCTCGATGGTGCCGAGCTCCGGGGCGAGGTTCTCGGTGGTGATGGCCTCCTCGGTGTCGGAGTAGCCGTCGCCGTCGGTGTCCACCGCGAAGACGTCGCCGTAGCCGTCGTGGTCCGTGTCGATGATCATCTCGTCCGAGGTGCCGTCACCGTCGGTGTCGGTGTGCTGCTCGTCCGCGCGGCCGTCGTTGTTGGTGTCGATGAAGAACTGGTCGACCACGCCGTCGCCGTCGGTGTCCTGGTCGATGCGGTCGACCTGGCCGTCGAAGTTCTCGTCGCTGATGATCTCGTCGAGCTGGCCGTCGGCGTTGGTGTCGATTTGAATCTCGTCGAAGTTGCCGTCGTTGTTCCGGTCCAGGCCGATGCCGTCGGCCAGGCCGTCGGCGTTGAGGTCGATCTCCACTCCGCCGGCGGGAACTTCTGCGCTGGCGGGGGCAGCTGAACCGGTGGGGTTCTCCTCCGGAGCGGGGGCGGGTGCCTCCTCGCGCTCGGGGGCCGGTGCCGGGGTCTCCTGCGGGGCGGTGGGGGCCTGAGCGGGGGTCTCGGCCGGAGCCGGGGTCTCAGCCGGGCTCTCCTGGGGGGCGGTGGGAGCAGCTGCCGGTGCGGACGTGGCTGCGGAGGCCTCGCCACCCTGGGTGAAGTCCGTGCCCAGGCCCTGCTCGCCGAGCTGGCGCTGCGCGTCGGAGAGGTTGGCCTCGACACCGTCGGTGGAATCGAGCGTGCCGTCGCCGTCGAAGTCGTACATGCGGGTGTCGTCCTTGCCGTCGCCGTCAGTGTCGACGAGGACCGCGTCGACCAGGCCGTCGTCGTCGAGGTCGACGAGGTCGGTGTCGGCCACCCCGTCGCCGTCGGTGTCGATCTCGGCGCGGTTGATCTGGCCGTCGCCGTCGGTGTCGCGAACGGTGGTCTCCAGCAGGCCGTCGCTGTTGAGGTCCTGGCTCTCGACATCGATGGTGCCGTCGCGGTCCGTGTCGGCCACGGCGGTGTTGACGACGCCGTCGCCATCGGTGTCGAGCTCCCCGTAGTCGGCCTCACCGTCGTTGTTGGTGTCCTGGACGCGGGCGTCGGCGACGCCGTCGGCGTCGGTGTCCACGAAGATCGTGTCCTGGGTGCCGTCGAAGTCGGTGTCGGCGGAGCCGAGGACCTGGCCGTTGACGACGTTCTCGGTGGAGCCTGCTGCGGACTGTGCGTTGGAGTTCTGGTTGAGGGTGTTCTCGCTGGACATGGTGGCAGTTCCTTCCGCTCAAAGTGGGGGTGGTCTTGAGTATTCCGCAGGACCGTTCTGCTGTCCTGTCACACGTTAAATGCGGGGGGACGGAAAATGTTCCGGGGTTCCCGTAAATTTTTTGTGATCTAATGTTTTAACTGCAAATACACCTGTGTTGCGAGGAGTTTCCCCCCTCATCACCGTGCGGGCGGGGCTGGGGTGGGAAACAATGGGCGGCAACGTCCCGCGGTCACCTCGTCGGTGGGAGAAGAAAGGGCAACGATGACCAGACCTGTGGCGCAGACGCGCCGGAGCCCCCGCGAATCGGTCGAGCGGGCGACCCAGATCATCCGTCGGTACGGGATGGAACGCACGGCCGAGCACGCCGTGGAGCTCATGGACACCACCTTCCGCGCCGGGACCGTGGTGGTCATCGGGGAGATCAAACGCGGAAAGTCCTCGCTGGTCAATGCCCTGGTCGGCCACCGCAACCTGCTGCCCGTCGACGTGCTCACCTGCACCTCGGCGCCGATCCGGGTGCGGGTGGATCCGGAGATCCCGGCGGACGCCGCGCCGAGGATTGCCCTGGTCCGCGGGGACCGGAGGGATCCGGCGAACGCCGGGGACATTGTCACGTGGGCCACGCAGGAGTCGGTCTCCGGGATGGTGCGCTCCCGGGACGAGGAGAAGATTGCCCTGATCCCCACGGCCGTGGACATCGAGATGCATCTCGACGACCTCGGGGCGGTCACCGTGATCGACACCCCGGGGGTGGGCGGCCTCGACGAACACGCCGTCACTGCCGCACTGCAGGAGGCCAACCGCGCCGGGCTGGTGCTCATGGTCTGCGACGCCTCCACGCCCATCACGGCCCCCGAGATGGACATCCTCGACCGGGCCCGCACCCAGACCGGCGGGGTCATCGTCGTGGTGACCAAGACGGACAAGAACCTGCGCCGCTGGCGCGACATCGTTGAGGACGACAAACGTCTGATCGAGAAACACGTCGGGGTGAGACTGCCGGTCATCGGCGTCTCGTCGCTGCGGGCCGTGGATGCTGCGCAGGCCGACGACCCCGCCCGGCGCGCCGAGCTGGAGGAACGCTCCGGCATCGCCGAGCTGCGCAGGATGATCCGCGGCCACCTGGAGAATCCGTCGAGTAGCGGGCAACTGGCCGGGGTGGAGGCCGCCCGCGGGGCGCTGCACCGCATCAGGGGTTCGATCAGCGAGGACATCGCCATCAACACCGACTCCTCGGCCGCGGTGGCCGAGCTGGAGAACGAGCGGGCCGGGCTGGAGCGGCTGCGCGAGCAGGCCGGGGAATGGGAGCAGCTGTTCCAGCGCGACATCGCCCTGACCCGCAACCGCATCACCGACACCCTCGACGGCGAGCTGGATCTGCTGCGGCAGGCCTGGTCGCGGCGGATCGACTCCGAGGGACTGCGCGTGCTGCGCGCGAAACCCCAGGTGTTCACCAGCCAGATCGAGACCGAGCTGGTCAGCGTCATGGACAAGACCGTCTCCGCGCTACTCAACGAGATCTCCGACCACACCCACCGCATGTTCCCCGACGACGCCGAGACCCGCGACGCCGTCATGGCCGTGGTGCTGCAGTCCATCGGCCCCCGCGAGGTCTCCGGCCCCGAGGTGGCGAAGAAGACCAAGGACCTGCTGGATCCCTCGATGCTCACCATGGGCATGGTCGGGGCGGGCCTGCTCACCGCGGTCATCCCCTTCGCGCCTCTCGCCGGCGCCGCGTGGATCGGGGTCAACGCCGGCTTCCGTGCCATGCGCAACGGTAAGCAGCACCTGCAGCAGTGGCTGCGGGAGACCACCGCGACCGTGAAGGCGTCGACCGTGCGCATGATGGACATGGTCATCACCACCGCGCGCTCCGAGATCATGATGAGCCACCGCCGCAACCTCAAGGCCCGGAGCCGGGAGCTGCAGCTGAAGATCGACGAGGCCCGCACCGTCGCCCGGGACTCCGAGTCCGAGCGGCAGGCGCGGGTGGCCACGCTGAACAAGAACCTCGACATCGTCACCGCCACCATTCGGGAGCTGGACGGGCACGTCGATACGCTCCGTGCGCCCGCACCCGCACCCACCCGTGACACCCCGGCAGGAGCACCCCAGTGACCCACCCAGACCAGGACAACACAGCGTTCAAGAGCGGGATCGTCGCCCACCTGACCACCCTGCTGAGCCAGGGCTGCGACGCGCTCGGCTCGGCGGGCGGCGACCTCACCGACATCGCCGAGCAGCTCCGGGACATGGTCAACCGACCCCCGCGTGTCGCCGTCGTGGGCAGGCTCAAGGCGGGCAAGTCCACCCTGGTCAACGCCCTGACCCAGCACCACATCGCGGCCACCGGTTCACTCGAGTGCACCATGGCCGTGAGCCTGTACTCCGACGGGGCGCCCGCCCGCGCCGAGGTGCACGGTCTCGACGGGGAGGTCAGCCGCGTGCCGCTCCGCGACGGCCCGCTCACCGACCTGGGCAGGCCCCTCGACGAGGTGAGCCACGTGCACCAGTTCCTGCCCAACGCGCAGCTGCGCCCCCTCGGGCTCATCGACACCCCGGGAACCGCCACCCTCACGGTGGAGAATGAGCAGCGCACCAGAAGGATGCTTATCGACGGCGCCTCCGACACCCGGCGCGCCAGTGAATGGGCCGACTCCGTGGTCTTCCTCTCCGACTCCGCTCCCCGCGAGGACGAACGAGCCTTCCTCTCCGAGCTGGGAATGACCCCGC
This sequence comes from Corynebacterium doosanense CAU 212 = DSM 45436, assembly GCF_000767055.1. Lineage (NCBI taxonomy): Bacteria > Bacillati > Actinomycetota > Actinomycetes > Mycobacteriales > Corynebacteriaceae > Corynebacterium > Corynebacterium doosanense. Next base: position 2,198,936 of record NZ_CP006764.1, on the reverse strand, counting down.
TGACTTTGGTCAGCGTGCTCTCCCGGGCGGACTCCTTCGGGGAGGGGGCGTTTGGGGAGCGTGATCCGCTCGACTTCGCCCGCGAGCACTCGGGGAGGATCGAGAAGGAGCTCGGGGGTGCGGTCTACCGTGTCATCCCCCTGTCGGGCCTGCTGGCCGAGTCGGCGTTCACCGGCCGGGTGACCAACGACCTCGCCCGCGAGCTCGCCAGCCTGGCCCCGCTCAACCGGGAACAGTTGCTGGACGTGGTTGAACTCGACGACCCGGGCCGGATCGTGCCCGGATTCACCGCCGAACAGCGCAACCGGCTGCTGGACACCGTGGGGGAGTACGGGGTCATGGCCGGCCGCGCGGCTGCGGCGTCGGGCGGCGCCGTGGCCCTCGCCGGATGGATGCGCGAGGTGTCCGGGGTGGACACCCTGACCAGGGTCCTCGTCGAGGACGTGAGGTACTACGCCGTGCTCCAGCGCGCGGTCCGGGTCCTGGATGAGCTGGCGGAGCTGTCCACCTCCCACCCGAACCGCGAGCACGTGCGCTGGGTGCAGTCGGTGACGCTGGCGCAGCCCGCCATCAACCTGGTCATGCTGTACCGCAGTTACCGGGACACCTTCAGCTCCACGCCGGACTCGCGCCTGCTTCCGCTGCTGCGCCGTGCCATCAACGCCGCTTCGGCCGCGGCTTCCGTCGGCCTCCCGCGCGATGCGGCGACGCCGGAGATCCGGGCGCGGCTGGACCAGGAGCTCGGAGAGCTCCAGCAGATGGCGATGCTTCCCCTGTCCGCCGCCGAGGATGAGGCCCGGGAGCGGCTGATCCAGGAAATGCAGCGCTGGTACCGGGAACTGGGATGACGGCGGACGGGAACAAAATCCCCTCGGCCGGACCTTAACTTGTGCGCTCACCCGGCACAGAAGCGTCTGTGCGGGATATTCTGTTTTTCAGATCGCCCTACTGTTAGTTCACCCTTTTGACTTCGGAGGTTTGCATCGTGTCTCGCCCGTGGAATCTAGCCATTGACTTTGGTACGTCGAACACAGCGGCGGCGCACACGTCGCCGATGACGGACGCGGTGGAGTCGGTGGCACTGTCCCACCGGTCGAACCTCATGCCGTCTGCGGTGTTCCTCGAGTCCGATTCCGGGTCGGACTCCGTCTCCCTCGCCGTGGGTGACACCGCCATCGGCCTGGGCCGACGCGATCCGCAGCGCCTGGCGCTCTCGCCCAAGCGCTACATCGACCACGACGTCATGCAGCTCGGCGGTCGCGAGGTGCCGGTTCCCACGGTCATCGGCTCCGTCGTGCGCTCCGTGGTGGAACGCTCGTCCGCGCAGCACGGCGGGGACAAACCCGCCTCGGTGACCTTCACGCACCCCGAGGCGTGGTCGGTGCACTCCATCAACCAGCTCGTCGCCGCCGCGGAATACGCCGGGGTCGAACGCTCGGCGATCCGTCTCATTTCCGAGCCCCGGGCGGCGGCGATCCACTACGCCTCGCAGTCCTCCATCGCGGACGGCTCGCACGTCGCGGTCTTCGACTTCGGTGGCGGCACGCTGGATATCGCGGTGCTGCGCGCGGACGCGGGAGGAAACTTCCAGGTCGTGGCCACCAAGGGTGACAACTCGCTCGGTGGCCGCACCGTGGACAACCTTCTTTTCCGGTGGGTGCTGGAGCAGGTCGGCCACGACGACCCCGATCTGGCCGACTACCTGAAGTCCGCCCCCATCTCCACCATGCACTCGCTGGACCAGAACATCCGCGAGGCCAAGGAGATGCTCTCGGACACCTCCTCGGCGACGATCACCGTGTCCACCCCGGAGGGCGAGAGCGACCTGCTGCTCACCCGGGACGAGTTCAACCACGTCATTGACGGCGCCGTCTCCCGCGCCGTGGAGCTGACCAAGTCCGCGCTCGACCAGGCGGGGGTGGACACGGCCACGACCCCGATCTACATGACCGGCGGCTCCTCCCGCATCCCGCACATGCAGAACCGGCTGGGTGAGCTCGGCCGGGTGATGACCCTCGACGACCCGAAGACCGTGGTCTGCCGCGGCGCACTGACCGCGACGATGGCTGGCTTCAGCCACGACATCTCCGGTAAGTCGACGCCGAACAACGAAGAACGGCGCGTATCGACGCCCCCTGCCCACGCACCCGCCGCGGGAGCGGCAGGGGCGGCAGGTGTTGCCGGTGCCACGGCTTTCGGCGCGGGAAACGCCGGCGCCCAGACCCCGCGTCAGCCGCAGCCCCAGCAGCCCCAGCACCAGAATCAGGCCCAGCCGGAGACGCGGGTCCAGCCGGCCCACCAGGCGGATCCCTACGCCCAGCAGCAGGCGTCGGTGCCGAGCTCGGAGTCGACCTCGGATGGCTCGAACCGCGGGCTGCTCATTGGCGGCGCGGCCGTGGCCGCGCTCCTGGTTGTAGGTGGCGGAATCTGGGCCCTGAACAGGGGAGGAGGGGAGGAGCAGCAGGTGGCCGAGCCGACGACCACCGTCACCTCCGAGGAGTCGGCCACGAGCGCGGCGGGGTCGAGCTCCGCCGCAGCATCGACCTCGGCATCGACGTCTACGACAGGGGACGGTTTCCTCGCCTCGGAACGCCCTGACATCGCGGCCGTCGTCCCGGCACAGCTGACGGAGGCGACGGACAACTGCTTCGGAGAAACTACGACGGAGAACTCGAGCACGATCCCCGTGTCCATCAAGGACTACCTGACGGAGACCGCCACGTGGTGCACGATGGAGGACGACAAGTCGGTCGAAGGATACCTCGGCAGCTTCTACGTCTTCACGGGAGATGACGCGAAGAAGACCTACGACGAGGCGAACTCGGGCGCACCCGACGGGTTCGATGTCCTGCAGGAGAGTTCTGGCGACCAGCCGGAGATCGGCCTGGCCAGCGTGGATGACGACGGAACGCAGAAGGCCGATATTCGCATCTTCTACCCCGACGACAACATGACCCTGTTCTTCGAGATCTCCAGCTACGAACCGGATGCTGCCGATGACGCCTCGAAGGTCAACAAGGCTGAGATCGAGAAGAACCTCGAGCGCTACGGTTTCTAACTGATCGGGGGCGTCAGCCCCCGTCCACCCCGAGCTCCACCAGGGCCGCGCGCAACTGCGTGCGGCCCCGGTTGATGCGGGACTTCACGGTCTGCACCGGGATGGCCTGCTGCTCGGCGATCTCCTGGTAGCTCAGCCCGCCGTATTCGCGCAGGACAAGGGCCTGGCGGAAGTCGTCGGGAAGCTGTGCCAGGGCGGTGCGCACCACCATCGCGGAGGTCACCTGCGAATCGACTGCCGATTCCGTGGACGCCTCCTCCAGGCCGGCATCCGGGTCGAGGGTTTCGCGCCGGGAGCGCACGACCTGCAGCGCCGCGTTGGAGGTGATCCGGTACGCCCAGGTGGAGAAGCGGGCGCGCGGCTCGAAGCGGTCGAGGTTCTTCCAGATCGCCGTGAGGGCGTTCTGCAGCGCGTCCTCCGCGTCGTGCTGGTTGCCGGTCACGGCGAGGGCGACGGCCCACATGCGCCGCTGGGCGTCGCGGGCCAGTTCGGCGAACGCCCGGTGATCACCCTGCTGGGCCAAGGCGATGAGTTCCCGCTCGCGCTCGATGCTGAGGCTGTCAGACATGCGTGTCACCGTGGCCTATTCCCACCCGGCGAGCGGGTCGTCATCAGAGGGGTCGGGGAGATCGGCGGGGTCCGTGGCCGGATCATCGGTCATGCCGAGGTCGGAGTCCCACGGGGCGTCCTCGACCGGCACGGGGTCGGGGTAACCCGCCCCGGGCTCGTCGTCGGGAATGAGATCCGCGCCGGGATCCTCGGTGGCGGGATCGACGGCGACGTCGATCATCGACTCGAAGGTGTCGGCGTCGGGCGCGGGAAAAGCATCGAGAAGCGCCTCCAACGGGGGGAGGCCCAGCTCGTCCGACGTGGGTGCTTCACCCAGGTCCGCGGCCAGGTCGGGGATGTCGCTCCGGTTGTCGCTCATGTGTCACCTCCTCGGTGGTACGCCAGCCCTACCGGTCAAATGCCGGGGGCCGGCGGAATGTTCCCGTCAGTTCAGCGGGGCGAAGCCTTCGAAACGCGGCTGGATGGCCGGCTCGCCGCGGGACAGGGCGATGCCCTCCCAGGGGAGGGTCTTCAACTGCTGTGCGAGGTGCTCGCGGGAGTCCGTGAGCGTGGGCACCGTGTCCAGGACCTCGCCATCGCGCATGAGGGGGACGGTGAGGACCGCCTGGCGCAGCTGGCCGGAGTCCGGCGCGGTGGCGTTGAGGGGGAAGATGATCTCCTCCACGGCCACGCCGCTGCCGCGGTAGTGGCGCACCGCGGACTTGGCCCCGCCGTAGGTGACCTTGCCGCTGGAGCGCTTGGCCACCGGGTGGCCCTCGACCTCCACGAGTTTGTACACCATGCCCGCGGTCGGGGCGCCGGAGCCGGTGACCACGGAGGTTCCCACGCCGAACGCGTCCACCGGATCGCCGCGCAGGCCGGCGATGGCGAACTCGTCGAGGTCGGAGGAGACGACGATCTGGGTGTTGAAGGCGCCGAGCTCGTCGAGCTGCTTGCGCACCTGGCGAGTGACGGGCGCGAGCTCACCGGAGTCGATGCGCACGCCGCCGAGCGAGGTGCCGGCGACCTCGATGGCGGTCTGCACACCCTTGGTGATGTCGTAGGTGTCCACGAGCAGGGTCGTGCCCACCCCGAGGGTGTCGATCTGCGCCTGGAACGCGGCGGCCTCGTTCGGCGAGCCGTCCTCGTTGACGTGCAGCAGGGTCCACGAGTGGGCGGACGTGCCGGAGACGGGGATGTCGTAGCGGTAGGCCGCCTCGAGGTTGCTTGTCGCGCCGAATCCGGCGAGGTAGGCGGCGCGGGCGGCCGTCACCGCGGCGTACTCGTGGGTGCGGCGCGAACCCATCTCCATGATCGTGCGGCCGTCGGCGGCCATCACCATGCGCGCGGCCGCGGAGGCGACGGCGGAGTCCGCGTTCATGATCGACAGGATGACCGTCTCCAGGACCGCGCACTCGGCGAACGTGCCACGCACGGTGAGCAACGGGGAGTACGGGAAGTAGAGCTCACCCTCGCGGTAGCCGTCGATGTCCCCGGAGAAGCGGAAGTTGCGCAGATACTCCAGCGTCCTGTCGTCGAGGAAGTCGAGGTCGGCGAGCTGCTCCTCGGTGAAGACGAAGTCGCGCACCGCCCAGAGGACCCGTTCGGTGCCGGCCACGACGCCGTAACGACGCTCGTTGGGCAGGCGCCTGGCAAACACCTCGAAGGTGCACTGCCGGTCCGCGGTGCCGTCCCGCATGGCCGCCTGCAGCATGGTCAGTTCGTATTTGTCGGTCAGCAGGGAGGTGGAGCGTTCCCGCGACACGTCGGAAGTGGCTTCAGTCACCCCATGAACTCTAGTCCCCGCGCACGGGGGCGGGGGTGCCCGGGCGCGGAGAGGTGCGTATCGACGTCGATAAGCCGCCTTCCCTCGGGTTGGCTAGGCTAGGGCACCATGATGATGAGCTCAGACACCCCCGTGATGGGTTCGCCGATGGCGACGCCTGATCTCGACGAAGAGATCAAGGTGGACGTGGCCTCCGCCGCGAACCTTCCCTGGATGTGCATCGTGTGGGACGACCCGGTCAACCTCATGAGCTACGTCTCCTACGTCTTCCAGACCGTGCTGGGATTCGACAAGAAACGCGCCGACGCGCTGATGATGCAGGTGCACACCGAAGGCAAGGCCGTCGTCTCCTCGGGGGAGAAGGACAAGGTCGAGGCCGATGTGAAGAAGCTGCACACCGCCGGGCTGTGGGCCACCATGCAGCAGGCCGGATAGAGGGGAGCGGGAACAGCCATGAAACCGTGGAAAGCGAAAAAATCCCTGATCCGGACGCCGAAGTTCACCACCACCCTCGACCCCATGGAGAGGGAGGTGCTGGGCAACCTCGCCGCCCGGGTCGCCGAGGCCCTCATGGAACGCGCCCGCTCGGCGCCCAAGGACGAGCTGGCCGAAATGATGGACATGCCCACCGGCCACAAGGAGGCACCCACCGATCCCTCGCTGGCCCGCCTGCTGCCGGACTTCGAACGCGAGGGCGACGAGGAGTACGACGGGGACAACGCGCTGCTGCGCAGCCTGCACGAGGCCGACATCATCGCCGGAAAGCTCAGCAACCTGCAGGTGGTGGGGCAGGCCACCGGGCCGGACAGCTCCGTGGAGATCACGCTGTCCGAGCGCGAGGCCCACCAGTTCATCGCCGGCCTCAACGACCTGCGCCTCTACCTCGCGGCCGGCAAGGAGACGGAGGACATGCCCGCCGAGGACCGCGACAACCTGGTGGAATGGCTGGCCTTCAACCAGGACAGCCTCCTTTCCGCCCTCATCGGCGACTAACCGGCCCCTGCGGGCAGTAAGGCACTACCCATGAGCGTGAACAACCCCTACTCCCAGCCCCATCCCCGGCGGCCCGGGTACGGCAGCAATCTCGGCGGGCAGATGCCCGGCGGTCCCGTCCAGTACCCCGTCCCCACCGGCCCCGGGGCGGCGCCCGTGTCGCGGCACAACCCCGGCGGCGGCTTCAGCGGCGGCGTGCGTTTTGCGCTGCTCTACGTGGCGGCCATCTGGGCGGTGTTCGCGCTCGACTGGGTGATCCCGGTTGATCTCAACAACTTCGGAATCCATCCCCGGGACCCCTCCTCACTGCTGGGCATCATCACCGCGCCGCTGCTGCACGCCAACTTGGAGCACCTGGCCTCCAACACCGTCCCCGGCGCGGTGTTCGCCTTCCTCATCGGCTTCTCCGGGCGCAGGGTCTTCTGGGAGGTCACCGTCATCGTGGTCATCGTCGCCGGAGTGGGGACGTGGCTACTGGGAGGCGAAGGCACCAACCACATCGGTGCCTCGGGTGTGGTCTACGGCTGGCTCGCGTACCTCATCGTGCGCGGCATCTTCAACCGCTCGCTCTCCCAGATCATCACCGGGGCGCTGCTGGGGTTCTTCTACTCCGGGCTCGTCTTCGGCCTGCTGCCGGGAACGCCGGGCGTCTCGTGGCAGGGCCACCTCTTCGGCGCGGTGGGCGGCGTGCTCGCCGGCCTGTGCATCACCTCGGACGACCCGCCCGCACTGAAGGCCCGCAGGCAGGCACGCACCCGCAACACCGGACGATGACCGCCGCGGAGGGGGAGCCTAGGGTGTCAGGCATGAGCTTTACTGAGTCTGCGTCCGAGTCTGCACCCCAGCCGTCAGCCCTGGCCCCCATCGGAATCTTCGACTCCGGCGTGGGCGGGCTGACGGTCGCCCGCACGATCATGGACCAGCTCCCGCACGAGTCCATCATCTACGTCGGAGACACCGCCAACGGGCCCTACGGCCCGCAGCGCATCGCCGACGTGCGCTCGCACGCCATGCGCATCGCCGACGACCTGGTCGAGCGGGGCTGCAAGATGCTGGTCATCGCCTGCAACACCGCCACCGCCGCGTTTCTCCACGACGCCCGCGAGCGCTACAACGTCCCCGTCGTGGAGGTCATCCGCCCCGCGGTCCGCCGCGCCATGGCCACCACCCGCAACGGCCGGGTCGGGGTGATCGGCACGGTGGGAACCATCAACTCCGGCGCCTACCAGGACCTCTTCTCGCTCAACCCCAGCGTCACCGTGAGCACCGCGGCCTGCCCGGCATTCGTGGACTTCGTGGAGCAGGGTGTGACCTCCGGCCGGCAGATCCTCGGGGTCGCGGAGGCCTATCTGGCACCGTTGCAGGACGCGGGCGTCGACACGCTCGTTCTGGGGTGCACCCACTATCCGCTGCTCTCCGGCGTGATCCAGCTGGCCATCGGCGACAACGTCACCCTGGTCTCCTCCGCGGAGGAGACGGCCAAGGACGTGCTGCGCACCCTGACGCAGCTCGACCTGCTGGCCGAGGACGCCGCCGGGGATCCGCCCACCCGGATCTTCGAGTCCACGGGGGACCCGGAGAAGTTCGCCGCCCTGGCCGCCCGGTTCCTGGGCCCGGGGATTTCCGGGGTGAGTTCCACGGCCTACTGACCGGGTCCGTTCGACCCTGGGGTCAAGTCGATTTAATTACTTTCCCGTGGCAGAGTGTGCAGCATGCAGTTGACCATTCTCGGATGCTCCGGCAGCGTGGGAGCTCCGGGTAACCCCGCCTCGGGTTACCTCATCTCGGTGGACGATGCGCCCAGCGTCGTCATGGACCTCGGCCCCGGCACCTTCGCCAACCTGCAGGTCCACCAGGATCCGACCGACGCGCACGTGGTGTTCAGCCACCTGCACGCCGACCACTGCCTGGACTTCCCCAGCCTGATGGTGTGGCGCCGCTTCCACCCGGACGCCCCCTCCAAGGGGCGCAACCTCTGTATCGGCCCCGCGCACACCCCGGTCCACCTGGGGCGACTGAGCTCCGATGATCCCGACGGCGTGGACGACATGTCCGACACCTTCGCGTTCAGCCCCTGGTCCGAGCGGCAGACCGAGATCCTCGACCGGGTGCGCATCACCCCGTACCGGGTCGCCCACCCGGTGGAGACCTACGCCATGCGGGTCGAGGAGACCGGCGGGACCGGCTCGTTCTGCTACTCAGGTGACACGGGAGTCTCCACCAACCTGGTCGAGGCCGCCCGCGGAGTGGACTACTTCTTTTGTGAGGCAGGCTGGGGGCCGACGAGCGAGGGCCGGCCGGAGGGTATGCATCTCTCCGGCGCCGACGCAGGGCGCGCCGCCCGCGAGGCCGGGGTGAAGACCCTGGTGCTGGTGCACATCCAGCCCTGGGCGGATGTCGAGGCGACGGTCGCCGCCGCCCGCGCGGAGTTCGACGGCGAGATCGTGCTCGGCCAGGCGGGCATGGTCTTCGACGCGTAGCAGCGCCCCGCTAGGGTGGTGCGCATGACTGAACCCACCGATTTCCTCCGTTTCGACGGCCGCGCACTCGACGAAATGCGCCCCGTGCGCATCACCCGGAACTTCACCTCGAACCCGGCAGGCAGCGTCCTGGTGGAGTTCGGCAACACCCGCGTCATGTGCACCGCGTCCATCGAGCTGGGCGTGCCCCGCTTCAAGAAGGACTCCGGCGAGGGATGGTTGACCGCCGAATACGCCATGCTCCCCAGCTCCACCCACGAGCGCATGCCCCGCGAATCGATGAAGGGCAAGGTCAAGGGCCGCACCCACGAGATCGGGCGCCTGGTCGGCCGGTCCCTGCGTGCCGCCGTCGACCTCTCCCAGCTGGGGGAGAACACCATCAACATCGACTGCGACGTGCTCCAGGCCGACGGCGGCACCCGCACCGCGTCGATCACCGGCGCCTACGTCGCCCTCGCCGACGCCATCGCCGTGCTCACCGAGAAAGGCGTGGTCCCGGGTCGGCCCCTGCGCGAACCCGTCGCGGCGGTCTCTGTCGGGCTTGTCGACGGGCGTATCTGCCTTGACCTCCCCTATGAGGAGGACTCCCGTGCCGAGGTCGACCTCAACGTGGTCATGACCGCCGAGGGAAAGTACGTGGAGATCCAGGGCACCGGCGAGCACGGCGAGTTCGGGCGCGAGGAGCTGAATGCCATGCTCGACGTGGCCGACAAGGGCACCCGCGAGCTGCACGCCCTCCAGATCGCCGCCCTGGGGGCCTAGATGAAACTGCTTGTTGCCTCCAACAACGCGAAGAAACTCGCGGAACTCGAACGCATCCTCGCCGCGCACGACGTCACCGGGGTGGAACTTGTGCCGCTGCGCAGCGTCGCCGCCTACGACGAACCCGTCGAGGACGGGCGCACCTTCGCCGACAACGCCCTGATCAAGGCACGCGCCGGGGCCCGGGAAACCGGGCTGGTCACCGTGGCCGACGACTCCGGCCTCGCCGTCGAGGAACTGAACGGCATGCCCGGGGTCCTCTCCGCCCGCTGGTCGGGGGCGCACGGTGACGATGCCGCCAACAACGCCCTGCTGCTGGGCCAGATGGGGGACGTGCCCGCCGAGCGCCGCGCAGCCGCGTTCGTCTCGGTGTGTGCACTGGTCACCCCGGACGGGCAGGAGTTTGTCTCCGAGGGCCGGTGGGAAGGCCGACTGCTGCGGGAGGAATCCGGGGCGAACGGGTTCGGTTATGACCCGCTCTTTGTGCCCGCCGAGGAGGATGCGGCCGGGACCGGACGCAGTTCCGCGGAGCTCAGCCCGCAGGAGAAGGACGCGTTGTCCCACCGTGGAAAAGCGCTGACCGGATTGGTGGGGACTATCGCGGAGTTGAGCGCGAATAAGGGGTAAATCCCCACGTTAGTGTTCTGGTGCGGCGTAATTATGGAATAGTCAAAGTCCGACACTAATTACAGGCATCAGACCGAATGATGGTGATGAGATGAACCCCGGGGAAAACCCTTGGCCCAGCAGCGGAGACGGCACTCCGCCCTGGCAGCAGCCCGCACAGCCCGAGTGGCAGGCTCCGGGCCAGCCGGTGGGCCAGTCCACTGCGGTGGGTGGATCCTCCCGAAGCTCGACCTGGTTGAACGCCGGATCGGCGATCGCCGTGCTGTTGCTGGTCACGGCTATGGGGGTGCTGGGCTGGAGGCTCGGGGTGCCCGCACGGCAGGCTGCGGAACAGCCTTCCCTGACCGTGCCGCAGCAGACCACCACGCAGGCGTCTGCGCCGTCGTCCGAACCGGCGCCCGCGCCCCGCAGCTACACCACGGGCGCGCCGGGCAACGGCGTGACCTCCCCCGAGTTCTCCCAGGCGGTATTCGGGGCCTTCTACGAGAGCTACTCCGCGGGCGGTAACCCCAACGTGACCGTCAACGCGTACAGCCCGGTCACCCATATCACCTACACCATGACCTGCCGCGAAACCGGTTCCACGGTCACCTGTACCGGCGGCAACAATGCTGTGGTGGTCATCTCATGAGCTCGCAGCTGAGAGTTCTGGGCGTGACGCTGCTGGCGTCGTCGGCGTTGGCACTCGCCGCGTGTTCGGAGCAGGGGCAGCCGGTGGTGCCGGAGGAGACGGTCTCGACCGAGGCAGTGGCGCCGGACCCCGCGCCGGCGGCGACCTCCCCGGGCAGTCCCGCGGTGGCTCCGCCGGCGAGCGCGTCGGAGGAGGCGTCGCCAAGCGTCGCTCCAGATACGGCCCAGGCGCTCCAGTCCGCGGTAGACATGGCCGTCGCCGCGTTCGACGGTACGGCGGGCATTGCGGTCTCCGACGGGGTCACTGTCACCAGCGCCGGCGACGACACCGCCTACCCGGCGTGGTCGACGAGCAAGGTGCCCATCGCCATCGCGGCGCTGCGCCAGGATCCGTCGCTCACCGCTCCGGCAGCCGCCGCAATCACGGCCTCGAACAATGAGGCGGCGGAGACCCTGTGGCTCTCCCTCCCGGCAGGTGCGGCGGACCAGGTGCTCGCGGAGGGCGGTGCGCCGGTGACCATGAACACCGTGAAGATCCGGCCGGAGTTCTCCGTGTTCGGGCAGACCGCGTGGAGCCCGTCGTCCCAGGCGACGTTCGCGGCAAACCTGCCGTGTGTGGCGGGATCGGCACCCGTGCTCGAGCTCATGGGCCAGGTCAACTCGGATCAGACCTACGGCATCGGCCAGCTGCCTGGGGCGAGGTTCAAGGGCGGCTGGGGGCCGGATCCGTCCGGCAGCTACCAGGTCCGGCAGTTCGGGCGGTTCGCCGGCCCGAACGGGGACATCGCCGTCGCGCTGACGGCCATCCCGGCCTCTGGGCAGTACGGCGACGCGCAGGCGATGGCGTCGATGATGGCCACCCAGCTCGCGGGAGCCACGCTTCCGACGGCCACCTGCAGCTGAGTTACGCCCGGTCGAGCTGAAACTTCGCCGTGACCTCGCGTCGGCGGGCGTGCTCGACGAAGAAGCTCAGCAGCGGGATCACGCCAGAGATGGCGGTGATGACCCACACGGCGGGTTTCCAGCGTGCCTTGAGGCCCAGGTTCAGGGTGGCCAGCACAAACGCGAGGTAGGCCCAGCCGTGCAGGATGGCGATCCACGTCGCCCAGGAGGGGATGGCCATGTGCAGCAGGTACTCCATCACCATGCGGGTGACCAGCAGAAGCAGCATCACACCGGTGACCCACGCGGTGACCGAGAACAGGGTCAGCGCGGTGCGCACCCGGCGCTTGCGCTCGGGATGAACCTTGTGGGCCGGGCTGTCCGTCGCTGCGGGGGTCGGGGTGCTGCCGGAGGTATTCGGGGTGGTCATGCTGCTCTCAGTCCTTCTCGTGATTCTGGGTCTGGTCGTGCCGGATGCGACGCGGCTGGTTGATCTCGTTGAACGTCTCCACGTCCAGCTGCGGCCGCGCCGGCAGGAAATCCTCGTCGATGGTGGTCACCTTGTCGCCGAACTCCCGGAGATCGGCCTGGTAGATGAAGTCCGGGTCGTCCGATTCCGTCTGCGCCTCGGCGGCCTGATTCTCCAGTTTGAGACCCATCCGGTAGGCGTAGACGGCGAAGATGCCGAAGAGCGGCCACTGGAACGCGTAGCCGAGGTTCTGGAATGTGCCGGAGCCGGACTGGAACCTGGACCACTGCCAGTAGGCCAGGGCGAGGGTGGCCAGCACGACGAGGATGAGGAAGATGATGTGCCAGGCCCGGACACGGACGCGCGGCGCCGGGGTGGGCTGCCCGTCGCCCGAGGGCACGTCGTCGTGGTCTCTCACACCCGCCATGATAACCGCGGTAGTACAAAAGTTGGCCTCGGGGTGGGGGCGGTCGATTGTCGCGGCCGACTCGGCGGGCACTATGCTGAACGGCGATCACGCGCCCGTGGCGAAATTGGCAGACGCGCTGGATTTAGGTTCCAGTGTCTTCGGACGTGGGAGTTCAAGTCTCCCCGGGCGCACAATTACGGCGCTTATCGACGCCTGTCTGCCCCACCCTTTGCCGGAAGTGGGGGACAATCGATTTCATGACTCTTCCCGCCGTCGGCATCGATCTGGTGCACATCCCGGGTTTCCGCGAGCAGCTCGCTCTGCCGGGCTCCACCTTCGAGCGGGTCTTCTCGGCCCAGGAGCTGCGGGTGGTGGAGACGAAACCGGACCGCGCCCTGCACCTGGCCGGCCGGTGGGCGGCCAAGGAGGCGTTCATCAAGGCGTGGTCGCAGTCGCTCTACGGGTCCCCGCCCCTCATGGGCCTCGACGACGTGGATTTTTCTGAGGTGGAGGTCATCCCGGACCGGTGGGGAAGGGTGGCGCTGAATCTGCGCGGGGAGGTGGCCCGGTGCGTCGGCACGCCACAGACCAGCCTGAGCATCTCCCACGACGGGGACTACGCGGTGGCGGTGTGCCAGTTCGTGGCGGAGTGAGACGCCCTAGGACACGTCCTTGAGGATCCTCGCGACGTGCCCGGTGGCCTTGACGTTGTACTTGGCCAGTTCGACCGTGCCGGCTTCGTCGATAAGCACCGTCGAACGGATGACGCCCTGCACGACCTTGCCGTAGTTCTTCTTCTCCCCGTACGCGCCCCACTCGGTGAGCACGGTCTTGTCCTCGTCGGAGAGCAGCGGGAAGTTGAGGTCGTGGTCTTTTTTAAAGGCCGCGAGTTTGTCCACCGGGTCGGGGGAAATGCCCAGCACGTCCACGCCGAGGGAGTTCAGCTGCTCCATGGAGTCGCGGAAGTCGCAGGCCTCGGTGGTGCAGCCCGGGGTGTTGGCCTTGGGGTAGAAATACACCAGCACCTTGCTGCCGGCGTAGTCGGACAGGGAGACCTGATTGCCGGAGTCGTCGGTGAGGGTGAAGGCCGGGGCGGTGTCGCCCACATTGAGTCTGGTGGGTTCAGTCATGCTCTCCGACCCTAGCGCCTCGGACCTTGGCGTGGGTATGCACCACGTGCGAGAACGATAGTGGTTAAAGTAACCTGTGATGGATAAAGCACTGCTTTACGCAACCTCGAACTAGAACACCAAAACCAAGCACCAGGGAGTACTTGAAGTGGCACGAGACATGGACGACATTCAGCGCGACATCGAGCGCACCCGCCGCCAGCTGGCCGGCACCCTTGACGAGCTCGCCGACCGCAGCAAGCCGAAGAACATCGCCGACGACGCGAAGCGCAGCGCCAACGCGAAGCTCCAGGACCCGAACGTGCAGAAGGTCCTCATCGGAATCGGCGTCGCCGTCGCTGGCATCATCGCCCTCTCCGTCGCGCGCAGCAACAAGAAGAGCCGCGACATCAAGGAGATCCAGCGCCTGCTGGCCCAGCGCACCGACATCTAGGTCGCCCCGCGCTCAGAACCTCGACCACGGTTGGTCGACCACGTGGTGGATTACCCACCAGGCACATTGTGGCCGATGAACCGTGGTCGAACTTTTCCCCCGCGACGTGTTAGACCAGCTCCGCGCCGGCCCCGTCCATCTCGTCGAGGGCGGCGTCGCCACGCCTGTTGTCCACCGCCGCGCACATGCCGGTGAGCACCCGCACGCTGAACCCTTCCCGCAGCCCGTCGAGCACTGTGGCGCGCACGCAGTGGTCGGTGGCGATGCCCACCACGTCGAGTTCCTCGATCCCGCGGGAGCGCAGCCAGGGCGCGAGCAGCTCGTCGCCGAAGGTGCCCTCGAATCCGGAGTAGGCGGCCTCGTACCGGCCCTTGCGGAAGTGGGCGTCGATGAGCGACTCGTCGAGCGCCGGGTGCAGCGCCGCTCCCCGGGTCTCCGCGACGCAGTGCACCGGCCAGGAGTCGACGTAGTCGGGCTGCTCGGAGAAGTGCTCGCCCGGGTCGATGTGCCAGTCCTGGGTCGCGACCACCGCGGCGTAGTCGTTTGACTCCGCGAGCTCGGAGGGCAGGTAGTTGGCGATCAACCGGGCCACCTCCGTGCCGCGGGCGGTGGCGAGGCTGCCGCCGGGACAGAAGTCGTTCTGGACGTCGACGATGATGAGTGCGCGCATGGCTTCGAGATTACCCCGCAGTATTCCCCGAGGTCAGCCATTTCTCCGCCTTATCCACCAGCACCCGGGGTGGATCCGCGATGTCGAAGACCGCGCCGGGTTCGTCTTCGGCGAGCGGCTCGAGGATCGCCATCTGGGAATCGAGCAGGCTGCTGGGCATGAAGTGCCCGGGCCGGTGTTCCATCCGCGAGCGCAGCAGCACGTAGTCGCCGTGGACGTGCACAAATACGGCGCCCGGCGCGGCGATGCGGATCGCGTCGCGGTACGTGCGTTTGAGGGCAGAACAGCCGATGATGCCGCCGTCGGCGTGCTCCTGCAGCCAGTCGCCGATGTCGGTGAGCCAGGGCCACCGGTCCTCGTCGGTCAGCGGGATCCCGTTGGCCATCTTGTCGATGTTCGCCTGCGAGTGCAGGTCATCGCCGTCCATGTAGGGCAGCCCCAGCCTCGCGCCGAGAAGCTCACCGATGGTGGACTTCCCGGCCCCGGACACGCCCATGAGGACGATGTGGCGGGGAGCAGTGTGGTCGGTCATGGTTCAGGTGTCCTTTCGGTGGCTTATCGACGGTCGTGGTGCACGCACCCGCGCCTACCCGGCGCCCGGACCGTCGGGATGGCCGACGGGTCTGCCCGACAGCTTGTCCTCCAGGCGAGGTTCGTTCTCGGGAGCGGTCAGTTCGTCCGGGCGCGCGGGAGTGTTGGGCGCGACGGCGATGTTGTCGGGGTACTTGGAGCGGTACAGGGCGACGATGGTCTCCGCCACCTGCTTGTAGGTGATGGATGCGGTGTTGATGGTGAGGTCGTAGTACTCGTCCAGGTTGGGGTTCCACCGGTAGAGCCGGTTGGCCATCTCCGTGCGGATCCGGTCCTCGGTCTGACACTGGTCCACCGCCTCGTCGAAGGTGATGCCCGTCTGGTGGGTGACCCGCTCGGCGCGCATGTCCAGCGGAGCGACCAGTCGGATGTGCATCGCGCCGACGGCGTGGCCGAGCACCAGGGCGCCGTTGCGGCCGAGCAGGACGCCGCCGTTGTCCACGGAGGAGAGCACCTCGAGTGTGTTGCCCTCCGCGAGATTGTGGTTCGCCGAGAGATCGGAGGCACCGCCGAGGTCGCCGGACTGCAGCCCGCCGTCGGAGACCGCGCGGAGCCAGCAGTCGAAGTTCGAGTCGCTGATGAGGTCGCGTCTGGCCACCGTGGTCAGCTGCTCGGAGCTGAACTTCTGCTCGATGTAGTCCACGCCGAGCATCTCGGCGACCATGGGCGCGATGGAGGTGGCGCCGGAACCGCGCTGGCCGAACAGTGAGACGATGGGCGGGTTGGGTTTGTCGGAGTGGCGCAGCAGCGTCGAGCGGCGGTCGCCGACCGGTTCGATGTTCCGGACCCGCTCGATGTCCACGCCGGCGGAGTCGGCGATCTGGTCCTGGGTGCGACGCTCGTTGAGTGTCTCGATCACGCGGGCGTGCTCGTCGAGGGTCAGCGGGTACGCCAGCATGATGCCGATGGCGATGAGCGCCATGACCGCGGGGACGAGACCGGCCGCCATGTGGATGCCGTCGATGGCACGGGCGGTCTGGGCCTCCGCGCCGGAGACGTACTCGAACGCGCCCATGACAAACAGGCCGAGCCAGCCGCCGAGGCCCTGGCCACACTTCCGGATGAGGGAGAGGATGGAGTAGGAACCGCCCTCGGAGCGGATGCCGGCGACATACTCGCCGTAGTCCACGGTGTCCGCCTGCATGGAGAACATCAGCGCGTTGGTGCCGCCGGTGCCGATGCCGATGAGCAGCCAGGCCATCAGCGCGACGATGAGGGGGTTCTCGGGCATGAAGAACACCAGCGCGTAGCCCGCGAGCAGCACCAGCCCGGAGAGGACATAGCCGTTGCGTTTGCCGAAACGCACGGTGATGGTGGGCACCAGCGAGGCGATGCCGATGGTGCCGATCGTGCTGGCCAGCATCAGCCACGGCATGTACGAGGCGCCGCCGACGATGTAGAGGGACACGTACATGCCGATGGCATTCGCCGTGAAAATCGCGCCGAGCAGGAAGAAGGCGGCGGAACAGAGGATGAGCAGGGGTTTGTTCTGCCGCAGCATGGCGAAGGTGCGACGGAACGAGATCTCGCCCTGGCCACGGGGGACCGTTTCCCTGGAGTTGAGGAAGCAGATGACGTAGAGGATCACGGCCAGGACCGCCAGCGCGATCATGATGAGCGTGAAGTGCATGCGGATGTTGTCCGCGGTGGTGTCCTTGAACTGCGGGGCCACCAGGAAAATCAGGCCCACGCCGGTGATGGCACCGGCGATGGACCGTGTGCCCGCCAGCTTCGAACGATCCACCGGGTTCTGCGTCATGGCCGAGGACAGGGAGCCGTAGGGGATGTTGGTGAAGGAGTAGAACAGCTGGAACAGGGCGTCGAAAAGCAGGATCCACACCAGCGCCATCGTCGAGCTCAGGCCGGAGGGAACCGAGAAGAGCAGGAAAAACGCGATGACCAGCGGGGTGGAGGCGAAGAGCAGCCACGGGCGCAGCCGACCCCAGAGGGTGTTGATGCGGTCGACCGTCTGCCCGGCGATGAGGTCCGCGACACCCGCCCAGATCTTGGTGATTCCGTAGATCGCGCCCGCGATGCCCGCGCTGAGGCCGACGATCTCGGTCATGTAGACCGTGAGGAACATCGAGGTCATCATGAACGACAGGTTGTTGGCCACGTCGCCGAATGAGTAGGTGAGGACCTTGTGCCCCGGCAGCTGCCGGTCGGCGGCAGGTTTTGCTGGGCTGACTGGGCTGACTGGGTTTGCTGGGGTGTTGCAGGTGGTGGTCACGGCGGACTCCCGTTCTACGAGGGGCGGCGGTGCAGGCCGCCGGGGTGAGGCTTATTCAGTTAGGGGGAGAGAAAGGTGCGGCCCGCCCGCTTGCCGGGGGGTGGGGCCGGAACTAACTGGTCAGGGCCTCGACGTGGCCGGTGATGGTGGCCAGAGCGCTCTCGTTGGCGGCGAGGTCCTCGTCGAGCACGGCGACCAGGGCCCGGATGGGCTGACCGGCGCGCCGGGCCTTGTCGATCTCCGAGGCGCGCGTGTCGTTGATGTTCGCGGCGTTCTCGTTGCCCAGGACGAAGGCGATCCAGGCGGCGATGGAGAAGGCCGAGCCGGAGCCGTTGCGACCCGCGCCAAGTTCGGCGTTCATGATGGCGACGGCGCACATGCGCTGCTTGGTGGCGCCGTCGATGCCGATCTGCGCGAGGTTGTGCCGGATGCGCGGGTTCTCACACCGCTCGATGAGCGCGGCGCGGTAGCCGGAGATGTCCAGCCCGTCCGCGGTGAGGTGCCGGGCGGCCTCGTCCCAGAGGGTCTCTACCCGGGAGCGGACGTCGGCGTCGGCGATCGCCTCAGCGACCGTGTCGTGCTCGCGCAACTGCCCGTAGTAGGCCATGAGCGAGTGCGAGCCGTTGAGCAGCCACAGCTTGCGGTTCTCGAACTGCTCGATGTCCTCGACGAACTGTGCCCCGGCGCGCTCCCATGCGGGGCGACCGTTGGGGAAGTCCCCCTCGATGACCCAGCTGGCGAAGGGCTCGGCGACCACGGGGGCGACGTCCTCGTAGCCGGTGGCTTCGGCGACGTCGCGGGCGAGCTCGCTCGCCGATGCCGGGGTGATCCGGTCGATGGAACTGGAGGGGAACGTGACGTTCTCCTCGATCCACTCCTCCAGCTCCTCGTCCACCTCGCGGGCGAGGCCGAGGACGCTGGCGCGGACGGTGTTGCCGTTGGACGCGATGTTGTCGCAGCTCATGATGGCGATGCCGCCGAGGCCGGCATCGCGGCGCGCGCTGAGACCGAGCACGAGCTTGCCGGCGGCGGTGCCCAGGTAGGTGATCCGGGAATGGTCGCCGCGCAGCGCGTCGATGTCGGTGGCCACCGACGAGCTGGACGTGTTGATCTCCAGGCCCTGCGTGAGGTGGTAGCCCGCCTCGGTGACGGTCATGGTGACCACGGCGAGATCCTTGGAGGCCATGAGCTCGCGCAGTCGGGCGACGTTGTTTGCCGGCTGGGCCTCGACGATGCCCTCGATGACGTCGTACTCGTCGCCGTCGCCGGAGCGGGTGACCAGGGTGAAGAGCCCGTCCTGGGAGGTGAGTTTCTCCGCCATGCTGGGGCCGCGCCCGGTGAAGGAGCAGTATCCCCACTCCGGGTCGGAGGGGTCGGCCTCGGCCTTCACGGTGTAGAAGACCTGGTGGGCGCGGTGGAAGGCGCCGAGCCCGAGGTGGATGAGGCGAACCGGGGCCGCGGGGGCGGCGTCGTAGGTGGTCCGGTTGAGGGGTCGGGTGGAAGGGGTCACAGCTTGAACACTCTCCTGGGTGAGGCGTCGATGAGATCGACGATGATGTCGGCGGCGCGGTCTTCGGTGATGCGGTGTTCCGCGACGAGCCGGGCGAGGTAGTTGGCCTCGACGCGTCGGGACGTGTTGTGCCGCGCCGGGATGGAGCAGTACGCGCGGGTGTCGTCGATGAAGCCGGAATAGCGGGAGAAACCCATCGTGCCGGTGGTGGCCTGGCGGAAGCGGTTCATGGCGTCGATCTCGTCGATGAACCACCACGGGGCGCCGGCGTAGACGCTGGGGTAGTAGCCGGCCAGGGGCGCGATCTCTCGGGAGAAGGTGGTCTCGTCCATGGTGAAGATGACGAAATGGAAGTCCTTGTTCTCCCCGAAGGCCGACAGCATCGGCTGCAGGGGGCGGGTGTACTCCATCTGGAAGGGGATGTCGTGGCCGATGTCGGCGCCGTACTTCTCGAAAGCCGAGGTGGAGTGGTTGCGGTAGGAACCCGGATGCAGGGTCATCACCAGGCCGTCGTCCTGGCTCATCTCCGCGAAGCGGTAGGTCATGTTGGCCTCGAAGGCCAGCGCCTCGGCGAAGGTGGCCTCGCCGCGCAGCCCCTTGTCCAGCAGTTTCTGCGCCTCGGCGTTGGTCAGCGGCGTGGTGTCCGCGTCGTGGGTGCCGTGGTCGGCGGAGGTGGCGCCGGCGTCGATGAAGTACTGCCGACGGTAGCGCATCGCCCGCAGGTAACCCTCGAAACCGGTCTGGCCGTCGCCGGCGGTGTCGATGAGCTGCTGCACCTTGTCGGCGAACTCCGGCTTGTACATCTCGGTGTACGCGTCGGGGCGGAAGGTGGGCAGGACCCGGGTGGTGAAGGTCGGGTCGGCGGCGAGTTCCTTGTGCGGGGCGAGATCATCGAGCGGATCGTCGGTGGTGGCCAGGACCTCGAGCTTGAACTCCTCGGCGAGCGCGCGGGGGCGGAAGTCCGGCCGGGCAAGGATCTCGGCGAGCTCGTCGTAGATTGTGTCGGCGTTCTCCGCGGAGATGCGGTCGGGATTGATGCCGAAGACATGCTCGAACTCCTGCTCCACCCAGTAGCCGGTGGCGGTGCCGGTGTAGAGGTCGAAATTGGAACAGAAGATGCGCCAACCCTCCCGGGGGTCCGCCTCGTGCCCGCCGACGCCGAGCTCGGAGAGCTCGTGACCGGCGGAGTGCAGGACGCGGGTGAGGTAGTGATCCGGGCTGATGAGCAGCGTGGTCGGATCGGGGAAGGCGTCATTGGTGGTGAACATCGTCGGGTCGAGGTGCCCGTGCGGGGAGATGATCGGCAGATCCTCCACGCCGGCGAGCAGACGACGGGCGATGTCCCGGGTTCCCGGATCGGCCGGCAGCAACCGGTCCGGATGGGCGGCGTGTGACGTACTCATACCTAGAGTGTCGGCCGCGTCGGACGTCACGCGCAACGAGTTGCAGGAAGTTGCCTCCCCGTCACCCAGGGAGCAGGCGGGTGGAGGATTCCCGCACGATGAGGCGGGTGGGCAGGACCCGCGGACGGGTCATCGGGGTCTTCAGCCCGCGCGCCAGCGCCAGCGCGTTCGCCGCCGCCACCCTCCCCACGGAACGCAGCGGACCGGCAACGGTGGTCAACGTCGGGCTGACCAGGGTGGTGATCTGAGTGTTGTCGTAACCCACCACCAGCACATCCCCCGGCACGTCCACGCCCTGGCGCGCGGCCTCGGCCATGAAACCGATGGCGACGAGGTCGTTGAAACACAGCACCGCATCCGAGCGCTGTCGCGACCACAGGGAGAAGGCCCGGGCACCGCCGCGTATCGACGGCTCGTCCAAGCGAATCCGGTCCACCTCCAGACTGCTCAACCGGGGTGGTGTCTCCGTCGCCGAGAATCTGGTGAGCGGCTCCCCGCCGGCGGGGGCGTGGCCCGTGACGTCGAGTAGCGCACGCCAGCGCATGCTGTCGGTCCAGGAGTCCTCCGGCCCGGCGAGGTAGGTGATCGTCCTCGCGCCCTGCTCGTGCAGGTGCGTCGCGGCGCGGATGGTGCCGGTGTAGCTGTCGGCCACGACGCTGGGGACACCGGGGACGGGGCGGTTGATCACCACGGTGGGTAGGCCCCGGGCGATTTTCTGGATCTCACCGTTGGAGAGCCGGGACGACGCGAGCAGCAGGGCGTCGACAAGCGGTGTCATCCGGGCCACCGCGAGGGTGGCGCGGCGCGCGGACTCCCGGATGTCCGCGGTGAGCACCACGACGTTCTCGATGCTCGCCGCATGGTCGGCTCCCCGGCGGATCTCCTGGAAGAAGGGGTTCATCGCGTCGGCCACGACGAGTCCCAGCGTGCCCGTGGTGGGCCGCGGCGAATGCACGTCCCCGGAGCGCGTGGCCAGCTTCGCGCCGTAACCGAGCGCGTCGGCGGCGGAGCGGATTTTCTCCGCTGTGTCGAAGGACACGCGCTCCGGCCGGGAGAATGCCCGGGACACCGTCGATGCAGAGACACCGGCCTTTTCGGCGACGTCGTAGATGGTCACCGCTCGGGGAGTCGACCGGGGTTCAGTCATGGTGGCCATGGTAGCCAGGCGGGCAAGTAGTGTGCTGGGAGGCCGAAACGATGATCTTCAAGCAACAAGAAACGGACGTGAACGATGGACCAGCTCATTCCCGACTACCTCGCCGACCTCCTCGACGGGGTGCGCGACAACAACGAAGGAGAGCTGCCCACCTATATCCCCATCCTCGCGGAGGCCAACCCCGACTGGCTCGGCGTCACGCTGTGCACGATGGACGGCAACCTGCACTCCGCGGGTGACGACGACGTGGAGTTCACCATCCAGTCGGTGTCCAAACCCTTCGCCTACGCGCTCGCGCTGCAGACCCTCGGCCTGGACGCGGTGAGTGAGGTCGTGGGCATGGAGCCCTCCGGTGAGGCCTTCAACGCCATGAGCCTGGAGGAGGAGGGCAACCGCCCGGACAACCCCATGATCAACGCCGGCGCGATCACGGTGAACCAGATCATCAACGGCACCGGCTCCACCGTGGAGGACCGGGTCGAGGTCATCCGCGAGTTCTTCTCCCGGCTCGCGGGCCGGGAGCTCGAGGTCGACGAGGTCGCCGTCGAGGGCGAGATGGCCGGCGCGGACCGCAACCTCTCCCTCGCGCACATGCTGCGCAGCTTCGATGTCATCGCCGACGAGGCGCACGACGCCGTGCTCAGTTACACCCGCCAGTGCTCCATCAAGGTCACCATCAAGGACCTGGCCGTCATGGCCGCGACGCTCGCCAACGGCGGCGTGCAGCCCGTGACGGGGGAGAGGCTTCTCGACGAAGAAGTCTGCCACCAGTCCCTCGCCGTCATGGCGTCCTGCGGAATGTACGACGCGGCCGGACGCTGGATGGCGCGGGTGGGCATCCCCGCCAAGTCGGGAGTGTCCGGTGCGGTCATCGGCATGCTCCCGGGCCAGCTCGGCGCCGCCACGCTGTCCCCGCGCATCGACGTCAACGGCAACTCCGCCCGCGGCGTGAAAATCTTCGAGGCACTGTCGAAGGACATGGGCATGCACCTCATGTCCACGGAGAACCGCGCCGGGTCCCAGGCCGTGCGTAGCATCACCCACAACGGGGAAGAGACAATCGTCAAGGTCCAGGGCCTGGTGAACTTCACCGGCGCGGAATCCATCCTCCGGGTGCTCAGCGAGTACGACTTCGAGGACGGGCGCGTCGTGCTCGACGTGTCCAACTTGATCGAGTCCAACAAGATGGGCCGACGAATGATCAAGGAGGCCATGCGCAGGCTTCGCGACGAAGGCCACGACATCGCCGTCATCGACCCCGACTCGGAGCTCAAGCACCGCCTCATGGACGACGGCGAGCAGATCCCGCTGAAGAAGTAAATAGAACGCCTGCCGGGACAGGCAAAACCCCCGCCAGGCCGGAGCCTGTCGGGGGTGAGCTGTGCGCCATCAGGGAATCGAACCCCGAACCCACTGATTAAGAGTCAGTTGCTCTACCAATTGAGCTAATGGCGCTCGGCCGAAAACTTCTCGGCCGGTGTTGCAAACTCTCGCTTGCAACGAGAATGTATGTTACTGATCCGGTGGCGATATGGAAAATCGCCAGCGCATAACCCTTTTTCGCACCCGCGCACACCCCGCGGGGGCCCCTCCGTACAACGATTTGGTGACGGAGCCGGTGTGAGGGTCACTATTTGTGCCCGGCGGGGTTATGGTTGGCCTTTCAAGTGTCACACCTCGGCCACCGTTTGAAGCGGGCTACCGGGGGTTTTCTGGAGGGAATCGGCGTTGTCGAAATCGGGTCTGACAATCGGGGTCAAGAAGTGTGTTGCCGGGTTGGCGCTGCTCGCGCTGACCGCGACCGCCTCGGCCTGCACCATCGGGGACGCAACGGGCGGATCGGGGGAGCAGACGAACGCGGCGCAGGCGGACGTCGATAAGCCCGACACCCCCGAGGTGTCCGTCGCGGACGGTGCCACCGACGTCAGCCCGGGTGAGCCCGTCACGGTGACCGCTCCCGGGGACGGACTGGACACGGTGAGCATGGTCAACGAGGAGGGGCGCGAGGTCGAGTCCGAGATCGATTCCGACGGCACCTGGACCACCGCCGAGCCGCTCGGTTTCAACCGCACGTACACCGTCACGGCCACGGCTAAGGACGGCACCACGACCACCTCCGAGTTCCAGACCTCCACGCCGGCCGCGCAGACCGCCGTATCGCTCTCGCCCGTCCCGGACTCCACCGTGGGTATCGGTCAGACGATCATGTTTGTCTTCGGGTCGGCGCCGACGGACCGCGAGGCCGTCGAGAAGGCGATCACCATCACCACCTCCAACGACACCGAGGGCGACTTCAACTGGGTCGGCCCGACCGATCTGCGCTGGCGTCCGAAGGAGTTCTGGGAGCCCGGCACCGAGGTCACCGTCGAGGCCGATCTCTACGGCGTGAACATGGGCGGCGGGGTCTACGGATCCGACGACAACGCCACCAACTTCACCATCGGTGACGACGTGCGCGCTTACGTGGACGACAACACGAAGACCATGGAGGTCTACCGCAACGGCGAGCTCCTGCGCACGATCCCCGTTTCCTTGGGGCGCAACACCGGCCAGTGGGCGACCCCGAACGGCACCTACGTCGTCGGCGACGAGAGCCCGCAGCTGATGATGAACTCCGCCACCTTCGGCCTACCGGTCTCCCAGGGCGGCTACGAGACGATGGTCGACTACGCCACGCAGCTGTCCTACTCCGGCATCTACGTGCACTCCGCGCCGTGGTCGGTCTACGCGCAGGGCAACAGCAACACCTCCCACGGCTGCGTCAACGTCTCCCCGGAGGCGGCGTCCTGGTTCCAGAACACCGTCAAGCGCGGCGACCCTGTGATCATCGAGAACACCATCGGCGGCGAGCTCGACTACTGGGACGGTCTGGGTTCCTGGAACGCGTCCTGGGAGGACTGGCAGGCCGACGAGTCCTGATGCGCTTTTCGACGCTCGATCGCGCCCAGAGCATCGCGGGCGACTCGGACGCCGACGCGTTACGACGGGTTCCCGCCCATGCTGCCCGAGTGGAGGCGCTGGGTTTCCAACGATTTCTCGTGGCCGAGCACCACGGCGTGCCGGGCATCCCCGGTTCGCAGCCCGCCATGCTCGCGCTGGCCGTCGCCGAGGCAACCTCGACGATCCGGGTCGGCACGGCCGGGATCATGCTGCCGAACCACCCGCCGCTGGTCGCTGCGGAGCAGGTCGGCGTGCTCGCCGCCCTGCACCCGGGGCGCATCGACATCGGCGTGGGTAACTCCGTCGGCTTCACCCAGCCGGTGCGTGACGCGCTGCGCCAGGGGGATCCCACCGAGCTCAAGGACCGGTTCGAGGACGATCTGCGGGAGTTCCTCGCCTACCTGCGCGGAGAGGCCGAGGTGACGTCGCGTCCCGAGTCCGGCTCGGTGGACGTCTACGTGCTCGCCGGGTTTCGTTCCATCTCGCTGGCCGCGCGTCTCGGGCTCGGCGTGATCGTCGGCGGCCCCTCGCTGCTCGTGCGCGCGGAGCACGAGGGCCTGGCGGGTTATCGCCGACAGCACCCCTCCGGACGCTCGCTCATCTCGCTGGACATCGCGGTCGCCGACACCGAGGAGGCAGCCCGCGATCTCCTGCTGCCGCAGCACGTCGCCGGAGTACTGGCCCGGCGCACGGGCGCCTTCGAGGCGCTTCCGCTGATCGACGAGATGCCTGAACTGACGGCGCGGGAGCGCACCCGCGTCGCCGACTCGTTGGCCACCTCCGTGTACGGCACGCCCGCGCAGGTCCGCGCCCGGCTGGAGGAGATCACCCGGTTCGCAGGGACCGACGAGGTGCTCGTCACCGGCGGCATGAGTGATCTTGCCGGCCAGGCGCGCTCGGAGGAGCTGCTGGCGGAGATGGCGTCATGAGCGTTCTGAGACGCCCACTGGTCATTGCCCTCGCCCTACGCGCGGCCATCATGCTGGTCCTTGCCGGGGGTCTGCTCTGGGCCGCGGGCAGCGACGCCGAGGTCGTGGCCACGATCGCCGCCACCGTCATCCTCGTGTCCCTCATCCTCTCCGGCGCGGTAATGGTCTGGCTGGCGGAATTCGCACGCAGGAAAGCCGTCCCGGGCGCGGCCTGGCTGACCGCGCAGGGCGCGACGGTTCTGCTGGCCGGGATGGTGGCACCGGTGCTGCTTATCGACGACCCTCTTATCCACTCTGCGGTGGTCTTGTGGATCTTCGCGGGGACACTATTTGCCTCGGGGGTACTCGAGTGCATTAGTTCGGTCGCGCGTCGAGTCTCTTGGGGTGCTGGAGGAACACAGGTCGGGGGAGCTGCGCTTCTGGCCGCGGTGATTTGGTTGCGAGAAAACCATGCGCTGACCGGGATGATCGGGTCGACAGGGTTGATTGTGTGGGCCGTGGGGTTGCTTTTGGTGTGGTGTGCTGTGGATGCCTCGCGGTGGCGTCTTGACTCTGAGGGCCCACTCTCTGATCACCGGTGAGACATCGAGAGCCATGCCAAAGAGCATGAAAAAGATCTCGGGAGAGCAGGTATGCTCACGTCATGAGTAACGATTGGACAGCATACGAAAATCAAATCCTTGCGCGTGAGTATATCGCGGCTTTGAAGATGGCATTGCAGGGAAACAGGTTGGCACCAAAGGACTACCTTAGAGGCCTTGGGGCGCAACTTGAAGGCCGGAGTAGGGGTTCAATCGAATTCAAGTCTCAGAACATTAGTTCAGTAATGCAGCAGCTGGGCTACCCGTACCTCATAGGATATAAACCGTTACCGCATATCCAAAAAGCGCTCGTGCCCGCGGTTGAGCGCGAGTTACTTCTCAACCCAATTGAACAATTAGTGTCGCGAGAAGCGTTGAAAGCAATCTCGGAGCAGCCCGTTGAATTAAAGGAAGTTGACGCGCCTAGTCTCCAGCCGCTCGGTAACGTTAGGCAACGCCGGGGTCAGAAAGTTGACTACGCATCTTTAGAGGCGAGCAATAGGTCGCTTGGGCTCGCAGGTGAACTTGCTGTGGTCGCCCACGTCCGAGCTACGCTGTCGAAACAAGGCCGCGACGACCTTGCGGAGCGAGTTGAACATGTCTCGGTAACCCAAGGAGACGGCTTAGGCTACGACATTCTGGGATTTGAAGCTGATGGGTCGCCCGTTCACATCGAGGTGAAAACTACACAGCTTGACGGAAACTGGCCGTTCCTTGTCACTGCTTCAGAAGTAGCAGCGAGCAAAGAACTCGCCCAATCGTTTCGCTTGTATCGGGTGCATAGCTGGGGGAAGAGTACGGGTGCACGGTTCTATGTTCTGCGAGGAAACCTAGAAGAATCTTGTTTTCTTACTCCGAAAACTTTTTCTGCCGGGCCCACCTGAGCGCCCCGGGTGATATTGTCACCGCCACCTGTGCTCCGACGGTAGTTTTCAAAGCTGAATCGAGGATTCGGACGACCTCCAACGTGAGAGATAACCACTACCTCACTTTTCTTTCCATCGCCCGGCGTTGGCAGCTATTAACAGCACCGAATTTGCAATCGCCTTAGATGACGGACTGCGGGAGTCGAACTCAAGCTGTCTGACTGCAGGATGCAAAATCGCATCCAGATTAGCTCCCTGGACAATGCGCATTATGGGCTCGAGCGCCCTCGCACTAGCAAATTCGGCTCGGAAAGTCGTTAGACCGCCGGCAGGTACTCCTCCGGAATATCCAGTGCCAGCAGGTCCTCGCGCGTGCGATCGGACTGCTTGAGCACCTGCTCGCACACGTGGCGCATCTGTTCCCGCGGATCGGGGATGCGTCGCTGCTCGGACATGAGCACCGTGGAGATCTCCGGCTGATCCTTGAACACGTGCCAGATCAGGGTGGTGGCCAGGGACTCGAGCACGATGCCGCTGGCGTGCGTCGCCTGCTGCGGAGCGGCTGTGCGCTTTCCGCCGCCACGCGGGCGCGCGTGGAGGCTCTGCTGGCCGATGCCTACCACGGAGCCGTCGCGGTTCTTGATCACCGCGGTGAAGGGGACATTGCAGTAGCCGTCCTCCGCGATGGTCTCGCGCACCCAGTTCTCCAACTCGTGGGTGATCTCCACCTCCAGGTACGCGCCGTCACGGCCGGGCGCGAGGTACTGGAAGGTTCCGGTGCGGGTCCACACCTCGAAGTCCTTGCCCAGCACGCGGGCGAGGACCGTGCCGACCAGGAAGTCGGTGGTGGCGTAGAGCGTTCCGCCGAAGGCTGCGCCGTGCATGTTGGCGTTCCAGACCGCGAGGTTGAGGTCGATGCGTGCCGTGCGCCAGTCCTCACTGATGTGCGTGATCCGGATGCCCGAGCCGGCCAGCGGCGGCCACAGGTTCATCGTGCGGCGCAGCCGTTCCGGGGAGCGCATGGCCCAAGCAGTCAGGTTCTGGGGAATCCTGGTGGCGGACTTCTGTGCGCTGCGGAGGATGGAGGAAGGGGCCTGGAGAAGATTCACTCGTGCGAGTATACGCACAGGGTGCGCGGGCGTTGGCCGGGCCGACGACCACGCGCTCCGCGGACTGGCCGACAGTCGACGAGTTGTCGTCTTACTCAGTAGCGTGCAATCGCAGTTACTAACGGAGCTTCGTTAGACGGGCCCAGCGTGGCGGTTGTGCGAAAAGAAATGCCCGGTAAAACTTGGTGATCACCACTGGGCGGATCTTAACGCCAGTCTGAGTGGGCTATGCCGACGAATCTAGCAACTATGCAGCCCGGCCGTGGTGACCACAGGTTAAGGCCGCCGACGGTCCATCAGTACTGGGGGATGGTCTCACGAAATGGCTACTACTGGCTGCGCTATTTTCGACCGTTTCGCGAGATATTGTACCGGCTGGGGCCGGTTCGAAAAAGACGGTAAGGTGAACGCGTGAATCTTACTTTCCATCCCATCGTCGATCCAACGGCGTTGTGGCCTGAGATCTCAGACGACTATGAGTTCCGACAGCATTGGCTGGGGGAAAGTCAACTACCTCAAGACCATGAGTGGTACATGGTACGCGATCGTGGTGAGCAAGCTGCGCTACTCGACCTGGACTTGAAGGGTAGTAGGGGCTACTGGCGTGGCGCTGCCTATCGCCTGCCATTGAATGGCCCTGACGTGATTGGGATTGAATTTATCGACGTCAGGTCCACCCATCGAGGTCTTGGCATAGGAACAGCTGTGGTCCACTGGGTAGCAGAGCAGTACCCGCAGCGCCAATTGCTCGCGCTGGCTGAGGCGTCGGACGGATTTTGGCAATCTTTAGGGTGGGAGTTGGTGGCGTCAGAAAACGAGGGGACGCGCCCGATGTATGTTTCACCGCTATGACACGAGCGACGTCCGCCGCCGGTGGGCGGAGTCGAAAATGGCGGACATGCGCCAGTCGCGTCTGTTTTGTTCGGCCACAACGCGGCGCCGCGATCCAATTTGGCTTGATGCGGAATTCGTACAGGTGGGCTAGTCGTCACTGGGGTTGCCGCGACGCGGCAAAAGGCGGGAGGCTAGGTTGCGGCCTAGGGGCCCAGTGGGCAATTTGCACAGGCTCGGCCAGTCATCCGAGCCTACCGACGAGTAAGCGCGCTACAGGTTAACGAACGAGTGTTCGATCAATGCGAAATTGTGTCCGAGCCGTTGTTATCATTGCGAGCACACAACACTCAAGAGCCCAAAAGGAAATAATGTCGAAGTATTCGTCGGTCGAGGTTTGCGCTGGCGCAGGCGGGCAAGCTCTAGGCCTGGAAAAGGCGGGCTTTGATCACGCCGCGCTCGTGGAAATCGAGCCCTGGCCTGTAACCACCTTGCGGCACAACCGTCCAGAGTGGAACGTCATCCAGGCAGACCTAAACGAGTGGGAGCCGGATAAGTCACTCTACGGTGCAGCGCTCTTTGCGGGCGGGGTGCCATGCCCGCCTTTTTCAGTAGCCGGAAAGCAGCTTGGCAAAGCTGACGAACGCGACCTGTTCGCCCGAGCTATCGAGCTTGTCCTCCAGATGAAGCCGCGGGGGATCATGCTTGAGAACGTGCGAGGTCTCCTCGACCCCAAGTTTGACGAATACCGCGTTGAGATACTTGAGAAACTGGCGACCGGCGGCTACTTCGGTGAATGGAGACTCGTCAGGGCTGCCGACTACGGTGTTCCTCAGCTGCGCCCCAGGGCGATTCTTGTCGCCCTCCGAGAAAATGACTGGGCCAATTTTGAGTGGCCGACGAAACACCCGGAAACAGCCCCGACCGTCGGGGAGACGGTGGTGGACCTAATGGCTGAGAATGGCTGGGAAAGTGCGCATGCCTGGGCGAAGCAAGCGAATAGGATTGCTCCTACCCTTGTTGGAGGTTCAAAGAAGCATGGTGGCCCCGACCTTGGGCCGACGCGGGCGCGCAAGGCGTGGCTGGAGATGAACGTCATTGGAAATACAATTGCGGACGAGCCCCCAGGGCCCGGGTTTGCCGGGAAACCTCGGATGACGCCAAAAATGCTCGCTCGCATACAAGGCTTCCCTGACGATTGGGAGATACAGGGGCGAAAAACTCAGGCCTGTCGACAGATTGGAAATGCATTCCCGCCACCTGTCGCTGAAGCGGTTGGCAACGCGATCCGAGTGGCATTCGAGAAGACGGACCTAGACTTCGCGTGATTCGACGCTCTCCAGGTACTCTCTCACTGCGTCTTGAACGATAGGCCCGCCGAGCCGATAGTCGTCGTACACATGGTCGAGTCGTGTTCTTGATCGCTGGCCCCGGCGAATCCACTCCAAGAGCTCGAGGCGTTCTGACTTCTTGAGTGCTTTCACACTTTGCGTGACCGCCCCGGGGTCGGCGACCGAGCCGGTATCAGCGCGTGCGGTTTCGTTGCATCGCCCACATTCAGTGCGGAGGTTATCTAAGGTTGAACGCCCGCCCAGTGCATTCGGGACCACATGGCCCGCAGTGAGGACAGCAACAGAACCGTCCTCATAGGGCTCCCCTCCGGCGCGTCCACAAAGTACACACCGACCCCCGTCACGCTCGAATACTAACCGCCGAACTTTACCGCTGATAGCGGTTTGTGGAGCTTTTGTGCTTTCGCCGGGCCACCATCCATATTTTTCGAGGATGCAGTCCTCGCCAAGAGCAGGCTCTTCATTGGAAGAAAGGTATTTCCAGCCCCAGTCTCGAAGTTCTCTCTGGCGCCGCTGGAAATGCTCATGGTCGGAACCCAGTGCTTCCCGGAGTTGACGAGTCGTGAATCGCTCTCCAATTCCGACGTTCCAGCGCAGCCAGGATGCCATTCTTGGTTTCACGCCCCAGGCGCCTGCCACTCCGTCCTCTTTCGTGAGTTCCCACCAGAGTTTTCCTGCGCCAGGATGATAAACCTCAACCGGATAATCCTTCGTCATGGAGAGATAGAATAGCCGACGATGGCCGCGGGGGCTCTAAACACGGTGTGCTTACCTCGATGGGTTCGACCTACCCATTATTACTTGGGGTGCTGAATTTGGGAGAGAGCCTTATAGAGTGAAGTGGAGAATCTAGTGGGGTTTCCCACTGCGGGAAGAACTCAAAGCATAGATCACGGACCTATTGAGGAACTAGCGTACGCATTCTGACTCGCCTCTGAACTAAAGGCGAATCTAAAAAGGATCAGGGCCGATCCGATAAGCGGCTCTAAAGCGCTCGTCCGATCGACCCTGATGTTGGGGGTGGCTGACGGGGCTCGAACCCGCGACACCCAGGATCACAACCTGGTGCTCTACCAGCTGAACTACAGCCACCATTGCCGCCTCGAAAAGCAGCGAGTCTCAGATTAACGCAAGGCCCGCGATTCACAAAAACCGCAGGTGAGAGAGGCAGTTACAGCCACTCTCGGAACGCCTCGGTCGCGCCGTCCTTAGCCTCGCGGGCCTCCTCAGAGGCCGGGCCGGGGGCGGGGACGAAAATCGCTCGGCGGTAGTAGTCGAGCTCGCGGATGGATTCGACGATGTCGGCGAGCGCGCGGTGGGCCATGCCCTTGTCGGGCTGGTTGTAGTAGGCCTTGGGGTACCAGCGTCGCGCGAGTTCCTTGATGGAGGAGACGTCGACCATGCGGTAGTGCAGGGCCTTGTCCAGGCGCGGCATCTGTTCGCGGATGAAGGAGCGGTCGGTGGCGATGGAGTTGCCGGCCAGTGGGGTGGGGTGCTCGGGGTCGCAGTGCTCGGCGATGAGCGCGAGGACCGCGTCCTCGGCCTCGGCGAGCGTGACCTTCGACGACCTGATCTTCTCGGTCAGTCCGCTGGATGAGTGCATGTCGGTGACGAAGTCGTCCATCTGGGCCAGCTCGTCCTCGGTCGCGTGCACGACGAGGTCGACGCCCTCGCCGATGATGCTGAGGTCGGCGTCGGTGACCAAGGCGGCGACCTCGACGATGACGTGGCGTTCGAGGTCGAGGCCGGTCATCTCCAGGTCAACCCAGACGAGGCGGTTGTTCTTGGCGGGGGTGTCGTCGGTCATGTTGTTCACTGTAGGTCTAACCCATCTTGGAGTAGAACTTGCCCATGATGGGGCTGAGCAGCGCGGTCGGGGCGTAGGTAGACACGAAGTCCATGCCCTTCGACAGTGGCCCGGGCACGACGCGGCGCCGGTTCCGGGCCATCGCCGCGAGGGTCTCGTGGGCGCAGGAGTCGTAGGTGGTCCACAGGAAGTCGGGCACGACCTTGTCCACGATGGACTTCTCGGATTCCGGGATGACGTCGTCGCGCACCGGCCCCGGCGCGAGCAGGGTGCAATGCACTCCCGTCGATTTCAGCTCGTAGTGCAGTGACTCGGTGAAGGCGTTGACCCCGGCCTTGGTGAACACGTAGGTGGCGTTGTTGGGGATGGGGATGTTGCCCGCCGCGGAGCCGACGTTGCAGATCGCACCCTCGCCCCGGGCGACCATGGGGTGCACCACCGCGTTGGTCAGGCGGAACACCGCGGTGGCGTTGAGGTTGAACTGGTTGGTCTCGTACTCCCAGTCCTGCTTGACGAAGGGGCCGAAACTTGCGATGCCCGCAGAGTTGACGAGGATGTTCACGGTGACGTCGGAAAGAGCGTCGATAAGCGCCGTCACCTCCTCGTCGATGCTGAGGTCGCAGGCGTGCACGTCGACGGTGACGCCGTGGGCCTCCCGCAGTTCTTCGGCGAGACGGGTGAGCACGTCCTCGCGGCGGGCGACGATGATGAGGTTGTGGCCGTACTCGGCGAGGCGGCGCGCGATGGCTTCGCCGATGCCCTGGGAGGCGCCGGTGACCAGCGCGCGTGCGTTCGGGGCGGGGGAGGGGAGACCCATGTTCTTGCGGCCCTTTCAGGTTCGACGGTGTGCGACCCACGCTAATCGACGCGCGCCTGCCCGGCGTGGAGGAGGCCTCCGGCCGCCCGTGTCGCCCCTGATCCGGTGTGCCCGAAGCGGCGCAGGAGGCGGGTAGGTAGGGTCCGGTCACGGCACTGATTCACGACCCGTCAACGAAGGGGATCTCCACATGCGCTCCAGAACTTTCCGCCCACTGTCGCCCGCCGCCATGGCCGCCGCCGGCGCCCTCGCACTGTCGGTGCTGGCACCGACCGCTGCCGAGGCCGCGACCGTGGCCCCGGGCGCCCCGATCCGCGTGCAACCGCTGACCCCCGCGGACGACGGCATGCCCGTGGAGCTCGACTCCGGCTCGTGTTCCCAGGCATTCACCGGAACCATCCTCCGCGCGGACGGCACCCGCGCGCCGATCCTGGTCACCTCCGGGCACTGCGTGACGGCCATGGACGACGCCTTCGTGCCCTCCGATCAGGTCTACGTGCCCAAACAGGACGGCAACCACGCCGTGGGCACCCGGGAGCACTACGTCCTGGAGCTGCCGGAGACCGGCGACCTCGTGGGTGACTTCGTGGGCACCGCCACCGGCGCGGACTGGGCCACCGTGACCCTGAACCCGGGTGTGAGCACCTCGCGCACCTCGGAATCCGTGGACCAGTTCGGAACGCCCTCGGGCGACCCGGTCGTGCTCACCGGCATCCGCGACTACCCGGATCTCGCCCCCGGCCAGTTCAGCGTGGACAACGCCGGCCAGACGATCTGCAAGGACGGTGCGACCTCGGGCCGCTCCTGCGGCGTCCAGCTCATGCGCACCCGCAACTCCGTGTTCCACACCGGCGTGAACTACCAGGGTGGCGACTCCGGCGGAATCAACTTCGACCCGGTCAACGGCGAGGTCATCGGCATCACCACCGAGTCCTACGGGCCGATCGGCCGCGCGCAGCCCGCTGACGTGGCGCTGCAGGATGCCTATGGCATTCCCGACGGCGAGGTCAACCAGCGTTTCCAGCTCGCCGAGAGCACGGAGCGCCACGACACCGACTTCCGCACCCTGGGCCAGGATCAGGCAGCGACGCAGGCCTGGCTCGACCAGAACACGGAGCCGGTGGAAGAGCCGAACTTCCGTGCCGAGTTTGACCAGGAGGTCGCGTCGGCCCAGGCCGATGCCGCCCGTTACTCCGAGCAGGCGGGCGCGCAGCTGGCCACCGGGGACGTCGCCGGTGTGCAGGCGACGGCGAACGAGGCCTCGGCGGTGGCCAACGGCTACGCCGAGACTCTGCCGGAGCTTGCCGTCGAAGCCGCCCTGCAGGACGTTCTGGGTTAACCGCCCAGCCAATGATGGAGCCCCCGAAGTGGACTGGTCCCCGATAGTTGGACTAGTTAAATCCTAGGCGGGCTGGGACTGAAGGGCCTGATTTCGATACTGCATCGGAGTCAGGCCCTTCAACCGTTCCTGCACACGATCCTCGTTGTACCAACGGATGTACTCACCAATCTCCTCAACTAGGTGATCAACAGTCTCAAAACGCTCACCGTGGTACATCTCCGACTTCAAGTGACCGAAGAAGTTCTCGACGATCGCATTGTCATGGCAGTTACCCCGCCTGGACATCGACTGCACGCTGCCGTGTTTCGCCAGTACACGACGCCACACTTGATGCTGGTATTGGAAACCCTGATCCGTGTGAACTAACGGCGTCGCCGGCGAGGTCAGGGTTTGATACGCCGCGGTCAGCGACTGTGCCGTGAACGCTGTCGACGGTGACGTCGACGTCGAATACGACACGATCGACCGGTCGTACAAGTCAAGAATCGGCGACAGATAAACCTTCTGCGCACCGGCACGAAACTCCGTGACATCACTGACCCACACTGCATTCGGAGTGCCCGGGGTGAACTGACGCTTCAGGACGTTGTCACAAACCTGGCTGACAGTCCCTCGGTAGGACGAGTACGCCTTCCTCGCCCGGACCTTTGACTTCAGACCGAGTTGGTTCATCAGCTTCCACACCGTTTTCCTCGACACCATCGACCCATCTTGGTGGAGCATCAACCGGATTCTGCGGTACCCGTAGCGTGACTTCGCGGCGGTGAAGTGCCTGGTGATGCAGGCCTTGAGTTCGGCGTGCCGGTCCGGGCTGTCTAGCCGGGCATGGTGGTAGTAAAACGTCGAACGCGCCATACCAGCTACGGTGAGCAGGTCTGTAAGGGCGTGGTCATCCTTGAGGGTGGCGATCACCTGTGTCTTTAGGCGTGCCCCTGCTCCCTCAAGTCCCGCAATTTTTTTAGGTAGGCGTTCTCCGCCTTGAGCAGCTGGTTTTCTCGGAGGAGTTTTTCCTCGCGGGTTAGCGGCTCGGGTGCCGGTGACCGTTTCGGTCGGCCACGACGTTTAGGTCGAAGACCGTCGTCACCGCCGGCCCGCCACAGCCCTGCCCACTTCCTGACGAGGTCAGGAGAGGATAGCTGGAACTCAACGGCCAGTGCTGTTTTGGCTTCTCCGGCGATGAACCTGTCGACGATTTCCTTCTTCGTCTCGAAGGAATAGGTCTGTTTGGTTGGTTTCTCCACGAGGCTCAGCGTGCCATGGAGTTGCCACCGCTGGAAGAGACGCCGGACGGCGTGTTTGCCCACCGCGAGGCGGTTTGCTGCAGCCTTGTAGCCATGTCCTTGTTCGAATAGGTCGACTAGCCGGGTTCGTTGCTGCCCGGTGAGTGTGCTTTGTGCACGCATGAAAATGCTCCCTGGGAGTCGGGGTCTGATTTCTCAGTCCAACTTCCGGGGACCAGTCCAACTGCGTGGGGGCTCCATTTGCTGGGCCCCTGCAGGTGGCATGAACCGCTCTTGGGGGAAATGCAGGTCGGCCGGTTGTTGGGGATGTATTCGCCCAGTGCACGCTGATGCCGCCGTATTGAAGCGCTGAATCGAAGGTCAGCGAGTGCGGGCGCGAACCCGCGGGCTATCCGCCGTTGACGACCAGAGGGAGACTTCCCAGATCCGCGATAGAGCAGCGCACGTGCGTTGGGTGAGGTGTGTGCACCATGGGGCGCGATGGTGCACGCAGGACGCAGTAGCGACGATCGTTGGAGGTGTGCGGGCTGACGCGCTTCGTGCCCGTCCGGGGTGGGGGTTAGGCGTCCATAATCTCGTCGAACGTCGCCTCGTCGATCTTGCCCCGCGTCCGTAGGACCAGAACCGATCGGCTGACCGTCGGCTCGCTGTAGCTGTCCTGCGTCACGTCCGGCACGTCGGTCCGTTTCGTCTTGGCCGCTCCGTCCTTCTCGGCCCGGATCGCCGCTTTCAGTTCTTCCAGCGTCGCTTTGCCTTCCGCGTACTGGTAGGCGATGTTCTCCGTCG
This sequence comes from Corynebacterium doosanense CAU 212 = DSM 45436, assembly GCF_000767055.1. Lineage (NCBI taxonomy): Bacteria > Bacillati > Actinomycetota > Actinomycetes > Mycobacteriales > Corynebacteriaceae > Corynebacterium > Corynebacterium doosanense. The sequence continues at coordinate 2,162,567 of NZ_CP006764.1, read as the reverse complement.
GCCGCTCCTGGACTGGTGTCATGCCTGATCGGATGGCGGTTCACCGGGGGAGTCACCCACTGATTGCCCGCCATCTCGATCTTAGCTTCTGGGAGCTCCGATTTTACGTACAAATATATTAAATCTGTGGTGCCCCCAGCAGGATTCGAACCCGCGACCGACCGGGTAGAAACCGGTTGCTCTAATCCACTGAGCTATGGAGGCCTTGCGCTGCACGCGCGGATGAGAGTCTAACGCACGACTGGCTTAGGGCTGCCCCGCCCGAGGGTTTAGGCTGGGGACCATGTCAACAATGAGGGTGCAACGGGCGTCGACAAGCGAAAATCCCAACACGAGCACTGCCAGGGCCACGTGGCCGATCTATGCACTCGCCGTCGTTGTCGCCGGGCTCGTCGGCGGCACGATCGGGTACTCCTTCCTCGGCGAATCGCTTGCTGTTCTGGGCATTCCGGATCCGGGCTTTGCGACGACCTTCGGCCTGCCGTTCTTCCGTGCGGTGGCGTGGATTCTTTCCGCGCTGTCCGTCGGCTCCTTCATGTTCTCGGCGTTCTACATCTCGCCCAGGGCTCGGGACGGTCAACTCGGGTCGGCGCCGCTGACGGTCGACGGACACATCGCCGCGCGCACCGGCGCGGTCTGCGCTCTGCTGTTTGCGCTGGTGGCCCTGCTCATGGTTCCCATGGTGCTTTCCGACGTCTCCGGCACGCCGCTCGTCCAGGCCCTCAATCCGTCGGCCTTCGGCACCGCGGTGGACCAGGTGGCCACCAGTGCCGTGTGGCTGCTGTGCGCGGTCATCGGCGCGGTGGTCGGCGTCGCCGGACTGGTCTTCGGTCGCTGGGGCGCGCAGCCGGTGCTGCTGCTCGGGGCGGTGGGCATGATTCTCCCGCTGGGCATGGAGGGCCACGCGGCCTCCGGGGGCTCGCACGACTACGGCACCAACGCCTACCTGTGGCACATCGTGTTCATGGCGGTGTGGATCGGCGGGCTCATGGCGCTGCTGGCCCACGGTCGTCGGCTCGGCCCGGAGATGCAGACCGCGGTGCGTCGCTACAGTGCCGTCGCCCTGTTCTCGCTGGTGGCCATCGCGCTGTCCGGGGTGGTCTCGGCGCTGCTGCGCATCCAGCCCGCCGATCTGCTGACCACCCGCTACGGGCTGATCATCGCGGCGAAGATCGTGGGCACGATCCTGCTCGCCGTCGTGGGTTTCGCCCACCGGCAGATCACCATTCCCCAGCTCGGCCGGACCCCGGGTGCGTTCCTGCGCCTGGCCGTCGGGGAGATCGTGCTCATGGCTGTGGTCACCGGCATCGCGGTCACCATGGGCCGCACCCCGCCCCCGCCGCCGCGCAACACCGACCTCTCGCAGATGCAGGTGCAGCTGGGTTATGACCTCCACCGCGAGCCGACGTTCCTCAATGTGTTCACCATGTGGCGGGTGGACATCCTCTTCGGCGTGATCGCCCTCCTGCTCGCAGTGTTCTACCTGCTCGGCGTGCGCAGCGTGCGTCGCCAGGGCAAGCCGTGGCGCACGTCGTACACGGTGTGGTGGCTGGCCGGCTGCCTGTCGCTCTTTGTCACGGTGAGCTCCGGCATCGGCATGAACATGCCCGCCACCTATTCCATGCACATGGTCGGGCACATGCTGCTCTCCATGGTCGTGCCGATGATCCTCACGCTGGGAGCGCCGCTGACGCTGGTGAAGACGGTGTGGGAACCCGGACAGCCGGGCCACGCGACACCGCACGACTGGGCCGAGGCCTTCACCCATTCCGGTTTCGTGCGGCTGATCACCACGCCGTGGGTCAACCTCATCCAGTTCGTCGCGCTGTTCTACGTGCTCTACCTGGTGATTCCGCTCTACGAGTTCGCCATCTCCGAGCACGCCGGCCACGTGGTCATGAACACCGTCTTCCTCGTCTCCGGGTACATGTACTTCTGGGAGATGGTCGGCCCCGACCACATCCCGGGCCGCCGGCCTGCCTCGATCCGCCTGGCGTGGCTGGTCGCGTCCATGCCGATCCACCTGTTCATGGGCGTCTATCTCATGCAGCTCAACGTCATTCTCGGCGAGGAGTTCTACCGCGGGCTCGACCTGCCCTGGCATCCGGACCTGCTGCGCGATCAGAAGAACGGCGGCGGCATCGCCTGGGCCTTCGGGTCCTTCCCGCTGACCTTCGCCTTCATCTGGCTGGCGGTCGAATGGCGTCTCGACGAACGCGTGACCGAGCGCGAGGTGGACGCGCGTCTCGACGCTGGTGAACAGCGACGCGCCGAGGAGACACCCGCCGCTGAGGAACATGCCGAGGACCTGGACGAGTTCGAGGCGTACAACCGCATGCTCCAGCGCTACCACTCCGGCGAGTCGAACCAGCAGACCGACTACTACACCGACGGGTTCCGCGAGCAGTAACACCACTTGGACCTGTGGACAACGTGCGTCCGGGCGCGGTTATCCACAGGTTTTCCGCTGGCCAGAGGCGCTGAGGCCGGCGGTGGGGCAGGGTCAGGGGTGTCCCCACACACCCGCCTCTTCCCGAACATCTCAGGAGATCCTCATGCCCCAGTACCCCGTCACCATTGCCGGAAACCTCACCGCCGATCCCAACTTCCGCGCCACGCCCACGGGCAACTACGTTTGCGAGATCCGCATCGCCGCCAGCCGCTCCATCCGTGATGAGAACCAGCCCAGCGGCTGGCGCGACATCGACCACCTGTTCATCAACGGAGAACTCTGGGGCCAGCTCGCGGAAAACGCCGCCGCCTCCCTGACCAAGGGGATGGCCGTGGTCGCCACCGGGCGCATCGTCACCCAGGAGTGGGAGGAGACCACCCAGGAAGCGGGGGAGACGAAGACGAACAGACGACAGAAGATCGTGCTCAAGGTCGACCGGCTCGGACTGGACCTGTCCAAGTACGTCGCCAGTTCGCGCCGCACTGACGTGGCCCAGCACCGCGTCGAGGGCCTGGGCGTGCCGGAGCTCCCGAACAGCGAGGATCTGGCCCGGAAGCAGCCGCCGCTCTACGGCCAGTCGGAGGGCGCGGAGAATTCGCTGCCGGACACTCGCGGGACGAACACCCCGGGCGGGCGTCAGGATGAGCGCGAGCTGGCCTCGGCCGGTGCGGGCGGAGACACTGCCCCGTTCTAAATGCGCTGGTGTACCCTTTGTGAGAACGTATTTTGTACTCGATAAAGGGGAAACATGGCGGAATTCATCTACACGATGAAAAAGGTACGCAGGGCTGTCGGCGAGAAGCTCATTCTCGATAACGTCACCATGGCCTTCTACCCGGGCGCCAAGATCGGTGTCGTCGGCCCGAACGGCGCGGGCAAGTCCTCGCTGCTGAAGATCATGGCCGGCATGGACGAGCCCAACAACGGCGAGGCCTTCCTCGCCCCGGGCGCCACCGTCGGCATTCTCCTCCAGGAGCCTCCGCTCAACGAGGAGAAGAACGTGCGCGAGAACGTCGAGGAGGGCCTCGGCGAGATCGTCGTCAAGAAGCAGCGCTTCGAGGCGATCGCCGAGGAAATGGCGACCAACTACACCGACGAACTCATGGACGAGATGGGCAAGCTCCAGGAGGAGCTCGACGCCGCTGACGCCTGGGAGGTCGACTCCAAGATCGACCAGGCCCTGGCCGCGCTGCGCTGCCCGCCCGCGGATGCCCCGGTGACCCATCTCTCCGGTGGCGAGCGACGTCGTGTAGCACTGGCCAAGCTGCTGCTCAGCCAGCCCGACCTGCTGCTGCTCGACGAGCCCACCAACCACCTGGACGCCGAGTCCGTGCTGTGGCTGGAGAAGCACCTGCAGGACTACCCCGGTGCCGTCCTCGCCGTGACACACGATCGTTACTTCCTGGACAACGTCGCCGAGTGGATCTGTGAGGTCGACCGCGGTCAGCTCTTCCCTTACGAGGGCAACTACTCCACCTACCTGGAGAAGAAGGCCGAGCGCCTCGAGATCGCCGGCAAGAAGGATCAGAAGCTGCAGAAGCGCCTCAAGGACGAGCTCGCCTGGGTCCGCTCCTCGCCGAAGGCCCGCCAGTCGAAGAACCAGGCACGCCTGGACCGCTACGAGGAGATGGCCACCGAGGCTGAGAAGTACAAGAAGCTCGACTTCGAGGAAATCCAGATCCCCACCCCGCCGCGCCTGGGCAACAAGGTCGTGGAGGTCAACGAGCTGGTCAAGGGCTTCGACGGCCGCACGCTCATCAAGGCCCTGTCCTTCACGCTGCCGCGTAACGGCATCGTCGGCGTCATCGGCCCGAACGGCGTCGGCAAGTCGACGCTGTTCAAGACGATCGTTGGCCTGGAGTCGCCCGACGCGGGTTCCGTCGTCGTCGGCGAGACCGTGCAGATCAGCTATGTCGACCAGAACCGCGAGAACCTTGACCCGGAACTCAGCGTCTGGGAGATCGTCTCCGGCGGACTCGACTACATCAAGGTCGGCCAGAACGAGATGCCGTCGCGCGCGTACCTCTCCGCCTTCGGCTTCAAGGGCGCGGACCAGCAGAAACCGTCCAAGGTGCTGTCCGGCGGTGAGCGCAACCGGCTGAACTTGGCGCTGACCCTCAAGCTCGGCGGCAACCTCATCATGCTCGATGAGCCCACCAACGACCTGGACGTGGAGACCCTCGGTTCGCTGGAGAACGCCCTGGAGAACTTCCCGGGCTGCGCCGTGGTCATCTCCCACGACCGCTGGTTCCTCGACCGCACCTGCACCCACATCCTCGCCTGGGAGGGCGACCAGGAAGAGGGCAAGTGGTACTGGTTCGAGGGCAACTTCGGCGACTACGAGAAGAACAAGATCGCCCGCTACGGCGAGGAGGCTGCCCGCCCGAGCGCGGTCACCCACCGCAAGCTGGCGCGTTAGTCCCCACGGACGCCGAGACCGCCCGACCCCGCTTCGCCGAGGGGGTCGGGCGGTTTCTGTTATCTAAGGCCCAGCTGGGTTAGCGCGTCGACCGCCGCGGCGTCGGTTTCCCGGAGCATGAGCGGGTCCGTGCCCGGCATGGGGGAGATGGTGGTGTCCGGGTGCTGGGCGTGGGTGGGGATTCCCAGCAGGTGGATGCGCGGATCCAGTGCACCGTCGGCGCCGACCAGCCTGCGCGTGGTGGCGTCGACCTCGGGGGAGGCGCTCGGCGCGGGCTCACCTTGCGGGCCCAGAAGCGTGAACGGCCGGGCTCGTTCGGCGGCGAGCAACGACTGCGTGAGCGGATCCCCGGGCCGGCGGATGTCGGGGGAGTGCATCCAGGCGTCGACCAGCGTGCGGGAACGGTGCGGGGTGTCGCCCGTGGTGGGGGAGCGGACCTCCCAGGCGCCGTCGCGGACGGTTGCCGAGGGGCGCGCGCCGATGAAGCTGGCCAGACCGGCGTCGACAAGCGCGAGCAGCTGGCGGGTGCGAAACAGCGGCGGGCCGGATCCGGCCATCTGGCCGAACGCCATCATCGCCGCGAACTCCCCGCGCCGGGACTCGAAGGTGAAGCGCCCCTCGGCGCCGAGGATCTGCGAGGGTTTGCGGGCGGCGCTGATCTCCCACAGGGCATTCTTCAGCGGGGACTCCCTGGCCAGCACCGCATGCCGGATGTCGTTCTTCATGCTCGCCGCGATGCGTTCGGTGAGCTCGTCGGTGGATTCCCGGACCCCCGCGAGGGGATGCGCCCACCGGGAGAGGTCGAGGACGCGGTCGGGGTCGATGAGGTGGGGCGCAACAGCCTGGGGGAGCTCGTCCGGGTGCCCGGCGGCGTCGATGGCCGAGAGGAGCTCGTCCAGGCTCGTGGTGATCGCGCCCGGGTCGACGCGGGCGACGGTCCGGTAGAACGCGTCGTAGGCGTCCCGGGCGATCGCGGGCCAGACCTCGGTGCCGAAGTCGATGGACGCCGACCCGCGGTGCTCAGCGGAGATGCGTGCGGCGACCTCGCGGAACCTGGTCAGGCGCGCGGCGGGAGGAAGGGAGCGGTACTCGGACTTGGGCAGGTAGGGGTAGCCGCGGCCGGAGGTGATGAGGAAGCGCGGTTCGTCGCCGGAGGCCTCGTAGCGCAGGCCCGAGCGGGCCGAGTCGTCCGGGATGAACCTTCCGCCGCGGTCGAGGGTGCACAGGGCCATGACGTCGAAGAACCCCATGCCCAGGCCGCGGACCAGGACGTCCTCGCCGGCAGTAATGTCCGTGAGGTTCTGCGCCAGCGGGTTGGCGGGGCGGATCCATGTGAGGTCCGGATGCTCCTCCATAGACCGGGAGAAGGACTCTTCCTCCGCGGTGTCCGCCGGGGTGAGCCAGCCCAGGGAGAGGACGGTCTGCTCGGCGGTGATCTCGGTGCCGTCATCCAGAGTGAGCACGTCGGCGGATCCTTCGGCGCGCACGGTGGTGACCTGCGCATGGTGGGTCTGCACCCGGACCCAGTCCGGGAGCAGGGCCAGCGCCGTGTCATACGCCCAGCGCAGGTACTCGCCGTAGAGCGCGCGGGAGGGGTTGGATTCCGGCCGGGTCTCGTCGATCTCGGCGCGGAAGCGCTCGAGGGTGTCATCCGCGGGCGGGAAGCGGTCGAAGAGTTCGGCGGCGGGGGCGGGCACGCCGTCCCGGTCACCCCGGAGCAGTCGGATCCAGTCGTACTGGATGGGGCCCTCGACCACCGGAGCGGTGACCGACGCGCCCGGCTCTGTGAAGAGTGTGACTGCGCCGGCGAGGGTGTTCATGCACAGCGTCCGGGTCTGGTCGGTGCGCCAGATCTCCCCGGCTCCGAGCTCGCTCGGCTCGATGAGGTGCAGGGTGAGCTCGGCCGGGGGCTGTCCGCTCAGCGCGGCGGCGAGTCTCTCCACGACGGAGATTCCGCGGGGTCCCATACCAACGACGGCAAGGGAGGGGGACATGGCAGCACTTCCTCAACGATTCGACGAAACAGACCATGCGGTCTGTAAAAATATACTGATCAGTCTAGCAGTGTGTTACTCTCGCTCTTCAGTTGCGATGCCCGCACCTCACCCGCGCCGCACGCCACCTCAGAACGATCCCCAGGAAGGCGACCGAAGATGAACGGGCAACCCCGCCACCCAGCACACCGCACGAGAACACGCCTGGTCATGGCTGTGATCGCCGCGGCCGCCGCCGCGTCCCTGCTCGCGGCGTGCACGAGCACCCCGAGTGAGGACACCCAGGAGAGTGAACAAACGCTCACCTACCTGGAGCCTATCTTCTTCACCACCCTCTACCCGCCGGCAGCCGGTTTCTACCCCAACGGCAACGTCATGAACCAGATCGGCGACCGGCTGCTCTACCAGGACCCGGACACCCTCGAGCTCAGCCCGTGGATTGCCACCGACCTGCCGCAGGTCAACGAGGACGCCACCGAGTACACCTTCGACCTGCGCACGGACGTCACCTACTCCGACGGCACCCCGCTGACCCCGGAGAACGTCGTGGCCAACTTCGACCTCTACGGCAAAGGCGACAAGTCCCGCAAACTCACCGCCTCGGAGCAGATCACCAACTACGACCACGGCGAGGTCGTCGACGAGGACACCGTTCGCTTCCACTTCTCGGCCCCCGCCCCGGGATTCGCTCAGGCGACCAGCACGTTCAACGCCAGCCTCCTGGCCGACTCCAGCCTGGAGTTCGCCAACGAGCAGTTCGCGCCGGGCAACGCCACGAACATCATCGGCTCGGGTCCGTTTGTCATCGCCGACGAGCAGCTCGGCACGGAGCTCACTCTCACCGCCCGGGAGGACTACGACTGGGCACCGGCCGCCCGTGAGCACCAGGGGCGCGCGCAGCTCGACAACATCCACTACGTTCTCGCCGCCGAGGAATCGGTGCGCACCGGTGCGCTGGTGGCGGGGCAGGCGGACATCGCCCGGCAGATCGAGGCGCCCGTCGAGACGCATCTTCTCCAGCAGGGACTGCAGATCGTCTCCGCCCCGACGAACGGCGTGAACAACAGCCTGAACTTCCGGTTCAAGAACCCCCTGCTCGCCGACATCCGCGTGCGCCAGGCCATCATCGCCGGCGTCGACCGCGAGAACATCAAACGCATCCTCTTCTCCGATTCCTACCCGCTGGCCACCTCGGCGCTGTCGAGCACCGCCCGCGGCTACAAGGAACAGGAGGGCGGGTACGTGCACGACCCGGACAGGGCCAGAGAGCTACTCGACGACGCCGGCTGGACCCCCGGTGCCGACGGCATCCGCGAGAAGGATGGACAGCGATTGTCGCTGACCGTCAACGAGGCGATCCCGCAGCCCCGCTCGCGCGAGGTGATCACCATGATCCAGGAGCAGCTGGGGGAGATCGGCATTGAGATCCACCTCAACCCCGGCGACCAGGCCACCCAGGACGCCATGTCCAAGGACTTCACCACCATCCCCGTGCGCCACACCATGGTCGGACGCGCAGACTACGACGTGATCAAGTCCCACCTCTATTCCGCCAACCGCAACGAGCTGCTCAACGCGACGCTGGTGGACGGCACCGAGGAGATCGGGGACCCGGTGCTGGAGGAGCTGCTCATGAAGGTCGCGTCCAGCCCCCGCGAGGAGGACCGCGCGGCCGCCTCCGGTCAGGTGCAGGACTACCTCACCGAGCAGGCCTACATGCTGCCGCTGTTCGAGGAACCCGTGGTTTACGGGCTGCAGCCCTACGTCCGCGGCTTCGCTCCGGAATCCGTCGGCCGGGCGAGCTTCTACGAGGCCTCCATCGACACCGAACTGAAGAAGGAGCTGTCCTAGATGAGCACCGGCAGAATCCTCCGACGGGTCGCGCAGGCGGCCGTCGTCCTCTTTGTCACCTTCACCCTGTCCTTCCTGCTGCTCTCGGCGCTGCCGGGCGACGCCGTCCTGGCGCGTTACGCCAGCCCGGACCTCGGCCTCTCCGCCGGGGAGATCGCCGACATCCGCGACGCCTACGCGGCGGATGACCCGCTGATCGTCCAGTACCTCAGCGTGCTGGGCGGATTCCTCACCGGCAACTTCGGCTACTCGGTGCAGAGCGGAACGCCTGTGTCCACGCTGCTGGCGGAGAACCTGCCGCAGACCCTGACCCTCGCCGTGTCGGCCTTCGTGCTGGCGGTGGTGCTCGCCCTGTTCATCGCCGTGCTGGCCTCGATCGGCCGGGTGAATGTCATCCGCAGTTTCTTCCAGTCCCTGCCCTCGCTGCTGGTGTCGCTGCCGAGCTTCTGGCTGGGCATCGTGCTCATCCAGTTCCTCTCCTTCCGCCTCGGACTCGTCCCCGTCATCGGCGGCTCCCCGGCGCAGAACCTCATCCTGCCCACGATCACCCTGGCCGTGCCCATTGCGGCCCCGCTGGCGCAGGTGCTCATCCGCTCGATCACCGAGGTCAGCGCACAGCCGTTTGTCACCGCCGTGCGCGCCCGCGGTGCCGGGGAACTGCGCATCCTCTTCGGCGACGTGCTGCGCAACTGTCTGCTCCCCGTGCTCACCATTGCGGGGCTGTTGTTCGGTGAGCTCGTCGGCGGCGCCGTGGTCACCGAGGCGGTCTTCGGCCGGGCGGGAGTCGGCAGCATGACCGTGCAGGCCGTGGCCAACCGCGACACCCCGGTCATGCTCGCCATCGTCGTCATCGCGGCGTTTGTCTACATCCTCATCAACCTGCTCGTCGATCTGCTCTACCCCGTCTTCGATGCGCGCCTGCGCCGGACCGAAAGGGCGACCTCATGACCACCCCTGTAAGCGCCGTCACCACCTCGAGAAGAAGGCGCGCCCGCGTGCGCAACCCGTGGACCTCGCCCGGAGTGGTGCTCAGCATCATCGTGCTCGGCCTCGCCGTCCTCGCGGCGCTCGTGCCCGGGTTATTCACCGGCCACAGCCCGTACTCGGGCGAGACCGTCGCCCTGCTCCCGCCCTCGGGCGAGCAGTGGTTCGGCACCGACTCCGTCGGCCGCGACCTCTACGCCCGGGTGGTCTACGGAGCCCGGCAGACCCTGCTCGGCGCGCTCATCGCGGTGTTGGTCGGCATCGTCTTCGGCACGCTCCTGGGCCTGCTCGCCGGCTCGTTGCGCGGCTGGGTCGACACCGCAATCATGCGGCTTGTCGACGTCCTGCTCAGCGTTCCCGCCCTCCTGCTGAGCCTCGCGGTGATCATCCTGCTGGGCTACGGCACGATCAACGCCGCCATCGCCGTGGGCATCACCTCGGTGGCCACCTTCGCCCGCATGGCCCGCTCGCAGGTCATCAGCGTGGCCGGCGCGGACTTCGTCGAGGCCGCCTACGGGTCCGGCGGCACACGGTCCCAGGTGCTGTTGCGCCACATCCTGCCCAACTCGCTGACCCCGGTGCTCGCGCTGGCTGCGTTGCAGTTCGGCTCGGCGATCCTGCAGCTCTCCGTCCTCGGATTCCTCGGCTACGGTGCCCCGCCGCCGACCCCGGAATGGGGCCTGCTCATCGCCGACGCCCGCGACTACATGGCCACCGCCTGGTGGCTCACCGTTCTTCCGGGTCTGGTCATCGTCCTGGTCGTGCTCGCGGCCAACCACCTCAGCCGTTCCATCCGAAGGGAGGCATGACATGAGCGAACCACTGCTGCGCATCGAGGACCTGGTCGTCTCGTATGAGACCCGCGCCGGAAACGTCGCCGCCGTCAACAGCGTCAGCCTCGAGGTATTCGCCGGCAAAACCACGGCGATCGTCGGTGAGTCCGGCTCCGGCAAGTCCACCACCGCCCGCGCGGTGATCGGCCTGCTGCCGGACAATGCCGGCATCGACTCCGGTGAGGTGCTTTTCGACGGCCGCCCGATCACCAACCTCTCTCCGCGGGAGTGGAAATCCCTCCGCGGCGCCCGCATCGGGCTGGTGCCGCAGGATCCCGGAAACTCCCTCAACCCGGTGAAGACCGTCGGGCAGGCGGTCAGCGACGCCCTGGCGTTCCATGGCCGCGGCTCGGCCGCCGAGCGCCGGGCCCGCACCATCGAACTCTTCGAACGAGTGGGCATCGATCGCCCGGAGGCGCGCTTCGACCAGTACCCGCACGAGCTCTCCGGCGGCATGAAACAGCGGGTGCTCATCGCCGCGGCCATCGCCCCGGAACCTGACCTCATCATCGCCGACGAGCCCACCTCCGCCCTCGACGTCACCGTGCAGAAGGTCATCCTCGACCTGCTGGAAAAGATGCAGGAGGAGCTGGGCCTGGGCATCCTGCTCATCACCCATGACCTGGCGGTCGCGGGTGACCGCGCCGACCACATCGTTGTCATGGAGAAGGGCGAGGTGCGCGAATCCGGCGTCGCCGCCGAGGTGCTCACTCATCCGCAACAGGATTACACCCGCCGCCTGCTGGCCGACGCCCCCTCGCTGTCTGCCGCCGTCACCAGCCCTCGGGCCACGCCGGCGAACACCGAGGAGCCGCCGCTGCTCATCGTCGACGGGGTCACCCAACGATTCGGCGCTGACTTCCTCGCGGTCGACGACGTCTCCTTCGCCGTCCCGCGGGGAAGAACCCATGCCATCGTCGGCCAGTCGGGTTCCGGAAAGTCCACCCTGGGCAGGGCGATCACCGGTTTCCGCACACCCACCGCGGGACACATCAGCATCGACGGAGTGGAGGTCACCGAACTCTCCCCGTCTCGTCGACGGCGCCTGCGCCGCCAGGTGCAGCTCGTCTACCAGAACCCGTATTCCTCGCTCGATCCCCGCCAGAACATCGGCCAGATCATCGCCGAGCCACTGCGCAACTACGCCCGCGAGCTGGAGCTTTCCCGGTCGGACATCGCGGCCAAGGTGGAGCGTTACCTCGGCCTGGTGGCGCTGGGGCCGGAGCACCTGCCGCGCCGCCCGCGGGAACTTTCCGGCGGCCAGCTCCAGCGTGTGGCCATCGCCCGGGCGCTGATCCTCGAGCCCGAGCTGGTGGTGCTCGACGAGGCCGTCTCGGCACTGGACGTCACCGTGCAGGCACAGATCCTGCGCCTGCTCGCCTCCCTGCAGGAGGAGCTGGGCCTGACCTACGTGTTCATCTCCCATGACCTCTCCGTGGTGCGGGGAATCTCCGACACGGTGACGGTGATGAACCACGGCCAGCAGGTGGAATCCGGCCGTACCGCCGAGGTGTTCGCGCACCCGCAGAGCGAGTTCACCGCCGAACTCATCGCCTCGATCCCGGGTTCGAACTACCGGGACGGCTCCCTCAACCTCGGACTGTGAAAGGACCTTTCGTGACCGACATCATCAACTCCCTGGCCAGCGGGCCGACACAGCTGCGGGACCTACGCCCGGACGCCAAGGCCAACGCGCAGAAGAGCTTCGAGGCGCTGCTCGAACCCGCCTCACCCGGTGGCTTCACCCAGACCGAGCGTTACGCGGTGGCGGCCTACGTCGCCGGGCTGCACGCACAGCCGCGCGCCGCGGAGTTCTACTCCGATCTGCTTGGCGACGACGCCGCACCCACCCTCGTCGACGCCGTCACCGAGGCGATCCGCGCCGGCCAGGCGCACGGCCCCTACGGCCAGTTTCGCGAGCCCGACCTGCGCGAACGTTCCGAGCCTGGCCCCCAGGTCAGCCACGCCGGCCTCGGGTTGGGGGAGCGGCTCACCGCGGCCTTCGACGTGGCGCACCTGCTCGTCTTCCATCCCCGCGACAGCCGCCCGGGTGTGATCCGCCACCTCGAACTCGCCGGGTGGACGGCCGACGAGATCGTCTCGCTCACCCAGCTGATCAGCTTCCTGTGCTTCCAGCTGCGTGTCATCCAGGGTCTCGACGCGCTGGCCGGCGCCACGCCCAGCAAGACGCAGGGCACCCCGACGCTTCCGGAACTCGCCTGGCCCGACGCCCCCGAGCCGGACATCGCCCGCCCGCGGGCCTTCGTCAACCACGCCCTCGGCTGGAAACCCTGGGTCGAGCCGGTGGAGAAATCCGAGCTCACCGAGGCACAGGTCAACGCCATGATCCAGCCACGACGGGTCGACATGCCCTACTTCCGCCTGCTCGCCCGCGACCCCGACGCCCTGCGCGCCCGCACGCTCACGGACCTGGACATCTTCTACAACACCGACGGTGGCCTTGGCCGCGCCGAGCGCGAACTCGCCGCCACCGTCACCTCCATGGCCAACGGCTGCGTCTACTGCGCCTCGGTCCACGCCGGCCGCGCGGAGGAGGAGTCCGGCAGGTCCGAGGACATCACCAGGCTTATCGACGCTGGCCAGCACTCCGATCTCGGCAGCGAGCAGTGGAACGCCCTGCGCGATGTGGCGCTCCAACTGACGGCGACACCTCCGCGAATGGGTGGGGAGGACGTCGACAAGCTCTCTTCCGCCGGGCTCGATGCTGCGTCGGTGATTGATGCGGTGAACTGTGTCGCATTTTTCAGTTGGGCGAACCGGCTCATGCTGGTCCTGGGAGAACCGGAGCTGCCCCGGCGGTTTCAGTGAGGTACAGCAAACTAAAAGGTATAGAGTGGTGATCTGCTCACCAGGACCTCGATAGACGAACGGAAATCTCGACAATTATGTCTGCAGACAACAACGACTCCGACGGCGCCGTCCACTACACCACCCTGCCCGTGCGCTGGTCCGACTTCGACCGCCACGGGCACATCATGAACGCGAACTACCTGGAGTTTGCCCAGGAGGCGCGCCTGGAATACGGCGAGCACTTCTTCTTCTCCCGCGGACTGGAGTTCAACGTGTTCGTGCGCCGCGTCGAGGCGGACTACTTCCGGCCGATCCAGCCCGACACCACGCACGTGCACATTGAGACGCAGGCGGTGGAGGTGGGCACGACGTCGTTTGTCACCCGCCAGGAGATCAAGGACCGGCAGAAGCGCCTGGCCTGCGTGGTGGAGACGGTGCAGGTGGCCATCGACATGTCCACGCTCATGCCGCGCGAGCTGACCAAGGCGGAGATCGGCATCATCACGCAGGCGCCGGAGAAGAAGCCCCCGGAGGACATCCAGGATGCCGAGGTCGAGGAGGACGGTCTGGTGGATCTGGACAACCTCGAGGACTCCGGATACGGGGACATCTTCTAGTGCCTATGGAGTCCCTCGAGGTCAGCTCCGGTGGGCCGGGCCTGATCTCCCTGCTGGGTCGCGCGGTCGGGCTCGACGCCGCGGCGTCGGCAAGGTTCCGAACGCTTGTCGACGACTCCATCGACGTCTTTGTCACCACACCCTTCGAGGTCACCGCTTCGCGCCGCATCACCGGATCGGTGTCCCGGGACGGTGCGGTCGTGGCCGCGTCCGACCTGCTCAACTCGGTGCAGACCGACGCGCGTTCCATCGGGCCCGCGCGCGACCCCAACTGGCCGGGCGCGCTGCCGCCGGCCACGGGGTTCGAGCTCGTGGACACGCTGCCGGTGACGGTGGTGCGCCAGCTCGCCGACGACGGCCGGAATCTCGCGCGCCAGTTCTCCGGCCCGATGGGACCGCCCGCCTCGCTGCTCAACCAGACGGTCATCACCGTCGAGGGAGGCGGCCACAGCGTGGAGGTGCCCATGCGCATGGTGTTCACTTGCACGTCCCTGGGCCTTATCCCGGGATTCAGCGCCGCGATGGACATCCCGCGCCACCTGCGGGTCTCCACCGCGGGCCGGTGGGTGCGCATCGACGCCCCCTTCGGCACCGTCTACCGCTCGACGGGGCTGGGCAACGTGCTGGCGCTTTAGCCCCGCAGTGAGAGCAGCAGCCATCCGGCGAGCGCCCCGAACGCGGCGACCGACCAGGGCGGGAGCTTCCACACCGCGAGCATGAGCCAGGCGATCGCCGCCACGGCGAGTGATCGCGGGCCGGTGATGCCGTGGGTGAACACCGGGTCGTAGAGTGCGGCGAGCAGCAGGCCCACCACCGCAGCGTTGATGCCCGCGAACGCCGCTCTGAGCAGGGGGTAGTGCCGCCAGCGCGACCAGAAATACATTCCCGCGACGATGAGCAGCGCAGAGGGCAGGAAGATCATCACCGTGGCCAGCACGGCCCCGGAGATGCCTCCGTCCACCGCCCCGAGGTAGGTGGCGAAGGTGAACAGCGGCCCCGGCACGGCCTGCGCCACCGAGTACCCGGCCAGGAACTCCGCCTCGCTCATCCACTGCCCGCCCACGGCATGCGCCTGCAGCAGCGGCAGCACCACGTGCCCGCCACCAAAGACCAGCGCGCCGGTCTCGTAGTAGGCGTACGCCCGCGTGAGCACCGGGCCGCCCACGAATCGCGCTCCAGCCCACAGGCCCGCGAGCAGGGCGAAGTAGAGGGCCACCGCGCCGTAGCCCGCCCACCGGGGGACGGGGCGGAGGGTCTCCGGGGACGGCTCCGTCACCTTTGTCTGCGTGCGTAGCAGCAGCATCCCCAGCACACCGGCGGCGACGATGACCGTGACCTGGATGGCGGAGTGGGCGACGAGCAAGACGGCCAGCGCCGAGGCGACCGCGATGGTGGCCGTGACCGGGGTGGAGGCCAGTGAGCGGGCCATGCCGGACACCGCGTGGAAGACCACCCCGACGGCGACGGCGAGCAGCCCCCGGATCCACCCGGATTCCGGGTCGATGCCCGTGCCCGTGACAAACAGGCCGAAGGCGCCCAGCACGAGTGCCGAGGGGAGGGTGA
Source organism: Corynebacterium doosanense CAU 212 = DSM 45436 (assembly GCF_000767055.1). Taxonomy (NCBI): domain Bacteria; kingdom Bacillati; phylum Actinomycetota; class Actinomycetes; order Mycobacteriales; family Corynebacteriaceae; genus Corynebacterium; species Corynebacterium doosanense. The sequence goes on along the minus strand of NZ_CP006764.1, from coordinate 2,147,043 downwards.
AGAAGATCCAGGCCAGCGCCATCCCGGCCCAGCCGCCGCGGTGATAACCCAGGCCCATGCCCACCTTGGACGAGCCCGCGCCGGGCAGGAACTGGGAGACGGCGACCAGGTCCGCGAAGGCGTGGTCGCTCAGCCACGTCCGGCGCTCGACGAAGGCGGTGCGGAAGTACCCCAGGTGCGCGGCCGGCCCGCCGAAGGAGGTGAGCCCGAGGGCCCCGAAGGAACGGAGGACGTCGAGGACTGCACTGGGGCGGGGCACGGCGGAGATGCTACCGCCGCGAACTGGTGGACGCAGCGTCGAGAAGCGTCAGTCGTCCTTGTTGATCATCATGTACGCGACGCGTTCCATGTGGTTCCAGATGGCGGCGCGCTGCTCGTCGTTGATCGTCTCCGCGTCGATCTGGTCGAGGGAGCGCTGCATGAGCTCCAGCCACCGGAAGGCGGCCGCGGAGTCGATCTCGAAGGGGAAGTGGCGCTTGCGCAGCATGGGGTTGCCACGTTTCTCCTGGTAGGTGCGCGGCCCGCCCCAGTACTGACAGAGGAACCAGAACAACCGGTCCTCGGCGCCGGACATGTCGTCCTCGGGATACATGGGGCCGAGAATGTCGTCATCCGGCACCTGGGCGTAGAAGCCACGCACGAGCTTGCGGAACGTGGGTTCGCCACCGATGGCGTCGTACATGGTGTCGCTGGTCATGGGGTCTATTCCTCCGTGGCTGAGTAGGCGGCCGCACCGATGCCGCGCGGGTAGGGCATCTGCACGCCCGCGGTGCGCAGGGCGTTGATGAGCTTGGACTGCACCACACGCTGCACGTCCCACTGCCTGCCGGGCAGCGTCTTGATGGACACGCGGTAGACCACATGGTCTGTCTTGATCGTGGTCAGGCCGTTCATCTCCGGCTCGTCGATGATGCCGTCGGCGATGGCGGGATTGGCGGTGGCCTCGGTGATGGCCTGGAGAATCGTGTCCCACGCCTTCTCGGTGTCGTTGGTCAGCGCGACGGGGACCTCGATGCGGGCGATGGAGTACTCGTCGGAGAGGTTGCCCAGGCGCAGGATCTCGCCGTTGCGCACGTACCAGAGTGTGCCGTCGATGTCGCGGATCGTGGTGATGCGCAGGGAGATGTCCTCGACGTCGCCGGTGATCTCCTCGCTGACGTTGACGGTGTCGCCCACGCCGTACTGGTCCTCGAGCAGCATGAAGATGCCGGCCAGGAAGTCCTTGACCAGCGACTGCGCGCCGAAACCGATGGCCACGCCCACCACGCCGGCGGAGGCGATGATGGGGCCGATGTTCACGCCGATCTCGGAGAGAATCGCCAGGACCGCCCACATCCAGACGACGATGCCCAGCGCCGACTTGGCCACCGACGCCAACGTGCGGATCCGCGAGCGCCGACGCTGTTCGTGCGACTTGCGCATGGCAGCGATGCGCGGATCAACCTCCTCCGTCGGCCCGGCGGCCCTGGTGCGGAACCGGCCGGTCCGCGGTTTCTTTCTCCCGCCGCGTTCGATGTTGCTTTTCGACGCTCTGTCGACAAGCCGCCTGCCCACCCACTGGACGAGCAGGGCTACCACGATGATGAGCAGGATGCGCAGGGGAGTGGCGATGAGCCACTGCTGGGCATCCGTGCTGTTCCACCAGCTGGTGACGGTGTCGACGGTGTCCGAGCTCGTGCCCGTGAGGGGGGTGTCGGAGTTCTGACTGAGGAAGAAGGTGTTCGCATTCATCGCTCTACACCGTACCGATCCCCCGGTGGACTCAGGCATGAATTAAATTCGCGCAGGCTGACCGGCTGCTGTACCGCTTGGTCTAGTGTGGTGGATCAGTCCGCCACCGACAAGGAGTGATCAGCACATGAGCGCCGACCAGAAGTCCGGGTTCTCCACCGCATCCATCCACGCCGGATATGACCCCGACTCCCACCTCGGGCCCATCAACATCCCGATCTACGCCTCCACCACCTTCGCCCAGAACGGCCCCAACGACCTGCGCGGCGGTTTCGAGTACGGCCGGGTGGCCAACCCCACGGTCGACTCCCTGGAGAAGACCGTGGCCGCGCTCGAGGGCGCGGCGCACGGGGTGGCGTTCTCCTCGGGCATGGCGGCGACCGACACGATCCTGCGCATCCTCCTGCGCCCGGGCGACCACTTGGTCCTGGGCAACGACGCCTACGGCGGGACCTGGCGCCTCATCGACAGCGTCTTCGGCCCCTGGGGCGTGGACTACACGGTCGTGGACACCACCGACGTCGACGCGGTGAAAAACGCCATCACCGACAAGACCACCCTCATCTGGCTGGAGACCCCGTCGAACCCGCTGCTCAACATCACCGACATCCGGGCCGTCGCGGCGATCAAGGGTTCGGCCAAGCTCATCGTCGACAACACCTTCGCCACCCCGTACCTCCAGCGCCCGCTGGATCTCGGCGCGGACATCATCGTGCACTCCACCACGAAGTACCTGGGCGGGCACTCCGACGTCATCGGCGGCGTGGTCATCACCGACGACTCAGCTCTCGACGAGCAACTGCGCTTCTACCAGGGTGGAGTCGGCGCCATCGCCAGCCCCTTCGACGCCTACCTCACCACCCGCGGCATCAAGACGCTCGCCGTGCGCATGGAACGCCACTGCGACAACGCTGAACGCATCGCCCGCGAGCTCGAGGCCTCCGACAAGGTCAAGGCCGTGCACTACCCGGGCCTTCAGTCCCACGCCGGGCACGCCACCGCCGCCTCCCAGATGGACCGCTTCGGCGCCATGATCTCCCTCAGCTTCCACACCCCGGAGGCGGCGCTGGCGTTCTGCACCAACACCAAACTCATCTGCCTCGCGGAATCCCTCGGCGGCGTGGAGTCGCTTGTGGAGATCCCCGCCGTGATGACCCACCAGTCCGCCACCGGCTCTCAGCTGGAGGTTCCCCGCGAGCTCGTCCGCCTCTCCGTGGGCATCGAGGACGTCGAGGACCTGCTGGCGGACATCCGGACGGCCCTCGAGGCCGTCTGACGGGGATAGGCTGGGGCGCATGACCGCCGAACAGCTGCTTACCGACGACCTCCTCCAACGCATCCGCGGCCGCGCCGCCGGCTACGACGAACGCAACGAGTTCTTCACCGAGGACCTCGCGGAGCTCCGCGACGCCGGCTACCTGCGCATGCTGGTGCCCGAGGAGTTCGGGGGCCTGGGCTTCAGCCTCCAGGAGGTCTCGCGAGCGCAGCGTCGATTAGCTCAGGCTGCCCCGGCAACCGCACTGGGCATCAACATGCACCACGTGATTGTCGCCGTCGCGTACACCATGTGGTTGCGCGGCACGGACTCCCTGAACTGGGTGTTCGACGCGGTCGTGAAGGGTGAGATCTTCGCGTTCGGTATCTCCGAGGCCGGCAACGACGCCGTACTGTTCGATTCCGCGTCCACCGCGACCCCCGACGGGGACGGCTACCGGATCAGCGGCACCAAGATCTTCACCTCGCTCTCACCCGTGTGGGACAAGTTGCTCGTCCACGCCCGCACCCCCGATGACCAGCTCGTTTTCGGCTTCCTCGAGCGCGGCGCGGAGGGTATCGACGTCAAGGACGACTGGGACACGCTCGGCATGCGCGCCTCGCAGTCCAACACGACGAAGCTGGATGAGGTTGTCCTGCGCCCCGAGCACATCGGGACGCACACCCCGATCGGTCCCAACCCGGACCCCCTCGTGTTTGGCATCTTCGGCCCCTTCGAGCTGCTCCTTGCCTCGGTCTACGCTGGGATCGGGGAGCGCGCCGTGGCCCTGGCCGCCGAGATCACCACGTCCCGGATGAGCAGGGTCAAGCAAGCGCCGTACTCCCTCGACCCCGACATCCGCTGGCAGATCGCCTCGGCCGGGATTCTCATGGACCAGGCGGTGCTGCAGATCGAGAAGCTGACCGAGGACGTCGACCGGCTCGGTGAGATCGACCACGGGGGCAAGTGGTTCCTCTACTTCTCTAACGTCAAGAACGCTGCGACGGAGGCGGCCAAGGACGCGGTCGAACTGGCGATTCGCACGTGCGGCGGCGCGCAGTACTTCCGCAGCTCGGAGCTCCAGCGCCTCTACCGCGACGTGCTCGCCGGGCTCTACCAGCCCTCGGACAACGAGTCGCTGCACTCGGCGTACGCGAAGGCGCTGCTCGGCGCGGTGGAGTAGGGGAGTCCACACGTGTGGACTCGGTCGGAGCGGGTCGAACTATGCCGCGGCATAGTTACGGTTCGTGGGTCAGTTCGATCTTGTGGGGTAAGATTCGTCCAGACGTCTGGACACTCGATGCTGTCCACACGTGTGGACTCGGTTCAGAGAATGTCGGACTATGCCACGGCATAGTGGCAGACCGCTGGTCAGAGAAGTCCAAACGCAGCAGAATCGTCCAGACGTCTGGACGATGGAAGCTGTCCACGCGTGTGGACTCGGTTCGGAGAGAGCTGAACTATGCGACGGCATAGTCGCGCACTCCGCAGCAAGCAGATCCTGCGGGGAGGATCCGTCCAGACGTCTGGACGATGAGAAGCGATGAGAACTGTCCACACGTGTGGACTCACCCAGCCCCGAGCGGGCCGAACTATGCCACGGCATAGTCGCGAAGGGTGGGTCCGTTCAATCTTGCGAACAAGATTCGTCCAGACGTCTGGACACCCGATGTTGTCCACGCGTGTGGACTCACCTGACCCGAATCGGGTCAAACTATGCCACGGCATAGTGCTCAACCGCAGGTCAGAGGCCGGCCAAACTATGCCACGGCATAGTCCGGCCGAACCTGCCCCCACCTACCGCGCGTCCACCTTGCGCAGGCGAAGGGCGCGCTCGACGCCGTCGAGACGCTCGGCCACCAGGCGACGCAGCCCGCCCTCTGCGCTGGCGAGGAACAACTCCGCCCGGGCGACGCCGTCCTCGCTGATGTCCCACGCGGGGAAGAGGCCAGCGAGGGTGCGCTGGGCCATCTCGCCCGACTGCTCGGCCCAGATCTTCGGCGCCACGGTGAAGAACTCGGCATTGAATTGCTGCAGGAGTTCGTCGTGGCCGACGTGGACGAGGCCGGCCATGGAGTGGCGCGCCTCGACGTTGGAGAGCGAGCCTTCGACGAGCTGGTCCCAAACCTCGCGCTTGACCTGTGCCTCGGGCGCGGCGGCGCGGGCCTGGATGGCGGAGAGGCGGCCGGAGGCGAAGGGGTCGCGCTGCTCCTGCTCGGTGACGAGGGTCGCGTGGCGGTCGCCGCGGGCGACGAGTGCGGTGGTGGCGCGCCAGCGCTGGTCGGCGTCGTCGGAATCCAGCAGGGTCTCCAGGTACGCGGCGGCCTCGTCGGTGAGCTCGGCGTGCACGAGGGCCTGCTCGAAGATGATCGCGGTCTCCGGCTCGGAGTCGCGGGCGCCGGCCAGGAGGGTGTCGGTGAGCAGCGTCGATTCGGCGGCCCAGGCGGGGTCGGCGTAGCGCTGCTGGGCGGCGGTGGCCTGGTTGAGGATGCGTTCGAGCACGGCGAGTTCGCTCTCGTGGCGCGCGCCGCGGGCCACGAGCCCCACGAAGTCACGTGCGCGCATGGTGCCGGCCCTGGTCATCTCCCAGGTGGCGGACCAGGCGAGCGTGCGGGCCATGGGATCGGCGATCTTGTCGATGTTCTCCACCACAAATCTCAGGGAGTCCTCGTCGAAGTCGATGAGGCCGTAGGTGAGGTCCTCGTCGTTGGGGATGACCAGGTCGCCGGCCTCGGCGCCGATGAGCTCGGTGACGGAGGTGCGCTCGCCGGAGACGTCGAGCTCGACGCGGCGGGTGCGCTGGACGGAGCCGTCGATAAGCGAGTACACACCGACGGCCAGGCGGTGCGTGCGCGGCGTCTCCCCGGTCTGCACCAGGTCGAAGCGGGTGTACTTGCCGTCCTCGACGTCGAAGTCCGCGGCGAGGTGGTTGATGCCGGTGGTCTTCAGCCACTGATCGGCCCAGAAGGAGAGGTCGCGGCCAGAGGCCTCGGCGAGCGCGCCGAGCAGGTCGTCGAAGGTGGCGTTCGACCAGGCGTGGGCGGCGAAGTGACGGCGCACCCCGGCAAAGAATTCCTCGCGCCCGACGTAAGCCTGCAGCTGCTTGAGCAGACTGGCGCCCTTGGCGTAGGTGATGCCGTCGAAGTTCTGCTCCACCGTCTCGATGTCGGAGGCGTCCGTGACCACCGGGTGCGTAGTGGGCAGCTGGTCCTGCGCGTAGGCCCAGGCCTTCTCCACGTTGGCGAAGGTGACCCACGCGGTGTCGTACTCCGTCTCCTCGGCCTGGGAGATCGCGGCGGCCCAGGTGGCGAAGGACTCGTTGAGCCACAGGTCGCCCCACCATTTCATGGTGACCAGGTCGCCGAACCACATGTGCGCGAGCTCGTGGAGGATCGTGTCGGCGCGGCGCTCGTACTTGTAGTGCGTGGCCTTGGAGGTGAACACGTACTCGTCGCGGATGGTCACACACCCGGCGTTCTCCATGGCGCCGGCGTTGAACTCGGGCACGAAGATCTGGTCGTACTTGGTGAAGGGGTACGCCATGCCGAAGTTTCGGTGGTAGAAGTCGAAACCCTGCTTGGTCTCGGTGAACAGGCGTTCGGTGTCGAGATGCTCGGCGATCGACGCCCGCGCGTACAGCCCCAGCGGCACCTCCAGCGAGGTCGGCTGATCGCCGGGAGTCTCGTCGTGGTGGGTGAGCTCGCCGCGCCACGTGTCCGTGAACTCGGCGTACTCGCCCACGCAGATGGCCACGAGGTAGGTCGAGAGAGGGTAGCTAATCGACGCCGTGTGCACAGCCTTCCCGTCCTGCTCCGAGATGGTGGTGGGCTCATTGGTGATCACGCGCCACTCGGGACGGGCGATGACGGTGATGTCGTAGGTGGCCTTCATGTCCGGCTGGTCGAAGCAGGCGAACATGCGCTTGGCGTCGGCGGTCTCGAACTGGGTGTAGAAGTACGGCTTGTCGTCCGCCGGGTCGACCGTGCGGTGCAGGCCCTCGCCGGTGCGGGAGAAGGGGATCTCGGCCGTGACCTTGAGCATGTGGTCGCCGGCGGCGAGGTCGGCAAGCTCGAGGCCCTTGTCCGGGGTGAAACCGGAGACGTCGAGCTCGGCGCCGTCGAGAAGCGCTTCCGTGATGGTGGCCGTACGGAGGTCGATGAACGTCGAACCGGCCTCGCGGGCGGTGAAGGCGACGACCGTGTCGGAGGTGAAGTGTTCGGTCGACTGCGTGAGGTCGACGGTGATGGCGTAGTGGCTCACGTCGATCAGCGTGGATCGCTCTTCGGCCTCGACATGGGTGAGATTGAGTGAAGTCATGCATGCCAGGGTAGCCATTCCCGGAATTTCACTAGGGTGGGGCAAGGAAACGATTTATTGAAACCTTAAGGAAAGAAGGATCTGTCATGGCACAGTCAGTGAAGTTCTGGTTCGACGTCTCCTGCCCCTTCGCCTGGAAGACCTCCCGGTGGATCAAGGAGGTGGAGACCGTGCGTGACATCGACCTCGAGTTCATCCCCATGTCGCTCTCCATCCTCAACAAGGACGCGGACATCCCCGAGGACTACGCCGACAAGATGAAGGCCAACTGGGGCCCGGCACGTGTGTTCGCCAAGGTCAAGAACGAGCACCCCGAGAAGATCGACGAGCTCTACACGGCCATGGGCACCATCGTGCACACCCAGGGCGAGGGCGGAAAGACCGGCTTCGGTGCCTACGACGAGGTCATCGCCCGCGCGCTCGACGAGGTCGGACTGGACGCCTCCTACGCAGACCTGGCCAACTCCGAGGAGATGGACGAGGACCTGGCCAAGTACCACCAGTCCAGCGTCGACGCGGTGGGCGAGCCCTCCGGCACCCCGGTCGTGCAGTTCGGCGACAACGCGTTCTTCGGCCCCGTGATCACCCGCTTCCCCGAGGGCGAGGACGCGGGCAAGATCTTCGACGCCTGCTCGCTCCTGGGCGAGTACCCGTACTTCTTCGAGATGAAGCGCCCCCGCACGGAAATGCCGCAGAACTAGCGGCGCAAGTGGGATACCAAAGGAGATAGATCGGCTGCGATGGCTCTGTCAGACTGATTGCAGGCCGCGGGAAACCCTGCGGCACATCATCTGAAGGGACACATCATGGCTGATCAGTTCAACGACCTTTTCGAGGGCATCTCCGGCATCTTCGAGGCTCAGTTCGGCCTCGCCAAGGCGATCATCGAGACCATCGGTACCGGCCTGGACCTGGGCTCCTCCGCTATCGAGGGTTCCTCCACCGAGGCTCCCGAGGCAGCTGAGACCGCCAAGTAGTCCACTCCAGGACTCGTCTCAAGCCCCTGCGTCCCCGATCCGGGACGCAGGGGCTTTGTGCTGCGCTAAGGGCATCAGGGCCGTCAGTGCCCGTGGCCAGAACCCATCCAGTGCAGCAGCTCGTGGACGTGCGTATCGACGATGGCGTAGTGGATGTTCCGACCGTCGCGGCGGGAACCGACCGTCTGGTTGCGTTCCATCGCCCGCAACGCCGCCGAGGCCGTGGCCACCCTCAACCCGGAGGCCTCCGCCAGCTCCGTCACGGAGGAGACGTACTGGCCCGAGGCATGAATGGCGGTGAGCAGGCGCAACCGCGAGGGGTCGCCGAGGATCTTGAAGGTGCCGGCCCAGTCCTCAAAGGGGAGGGTGCTGTCGTCGGCCATGTGCGGCTCAGCTCCTTCGGGCGGGGGAATCGTGAATCTCCTTCACCCTACGTGGGGGAGGGCTGCCGCGACCCGAAATCCGCTAACCTAGGCCCCATGCGCGTTTACCTTGGAGCAGACCATGCCGGATTCGAGACAAAGAACCTCATCGCCGATCACCTCAAGGCCGCGGGCCACGAGGTAGTCGACTGCGGTGCCTACACCTACGACGCCGCCGACGACTACCCCGCCTTCTGCATCGACGCCGCCCGCAAGACGGTCGACGATCCGGGCTCCCTGGGCATCGTCCTCGGCGGCTCGGGCAACGGCGAGCAGATCGCGGCCAACAAGGTGCCGGGTGCGCGCTGTGCGCTGGCCTGGTCCGTGGAGACCGCCCGCCTCGCACGCGAGCACAACAACGCCCAGCTCATCGGCATCGGTGGGCGCATGCACACCGGCGACGAGGTGCTCGCCATGGTCGACGCCTTCCTGGAGCAGCCGTGGTCCGAGGAGGAGCGCCACCAGCGCCGCATCGACATCCTCGCCGAGTACGAGCGCTCCGGCGTCGCCCCGGAGGTTCCGGCCGAGTAGCCCCCGCTCAGCACAGGACCCCCGCAGCACCTCTGGGAAGAGGACGCTGCGGGGGTCTTGTCGTGGTGATCAGCAGGGGCTAGTCGAAACCGAAGTCAAAGCCGAAGCCACCGTCTCCGCCGCCATCGCCACCGCCGAAGAGGCCGTCGAAGAAACCGCCGCCGTCTCCGCCCGCGTCACCGCCGCCCATGTCTCCGCCGCCGAAGTCACCGTCGCCGCCCATGTCTCCACCGGCGTCGGCGAATCCCTCGTCATAACCGGACTCGAAGGCCGCGGCGCTCGGGGCACCGGCCATGCCCGAGAACATCATGGAGAACATCATCACCGACGACATGTTCCACATACCCGTGGCCAGGGCGGGTCCCCACCAGGGACTGGAGTACCAGCCGGCCGGAACCGGACGGCCGGCGACGTTGCCGCCGGGGTAGTAGTGCTGCGCGTCATCCGTGGCCACCGGTGACGCGGTGAGGGTCTGGCCCTCGTGTTCGATGGTGCGGCGCTCCGTGACCCGGCCGGCCTGGCGCTGGCCCTCGAGCTCGGGAAGCTGCGGGCCGGCGGGCATGCCCATGATTTCCCGGGCGGCGTTGACGTAGTGCAGGCCCTCGAGCGCGGACTCGCGGGCGAGCAGGAACTCCTTCGTCGTCTGCGCGGTGGACAGCGCGGAGTTCGCAGCATTGAAGCGCTCCGAGGCATCGGCCATGGCCTGGGTGGAGGCCTGGTCGGTGCCGGAGAGGCTGAGCACCTGGCTACCCAGACGCTCGGTCCAGCGCTGCGCGTCGGCGCGGGCGTCGGCGGCCCGGTTCTGCTCAAGCTGGGCGGTGTTCTTCTTGGTGCTTCGGCCGGAGATCCAGGCGCCGGCACCCACAGCAATGGCGATGATGATGATGAGTGAGCCCACGGGAGTGCACTTTCTGTCGCTCGTACTTGATGGAAAGTTGTCTACCGGAACAACGTTCCGCGGCCGGCGAAAGTTCCGGAAGGCGGTTTTCCTTCCGGCGCACTCATGCGTTAAGCTCGTCTCGCTGCCAGATAATGGCCTGTGGGAATGTCGTATAGTGGCTAATACCTCAGCCTTCCAAGCTGAAGACGCGGGTTCGATTCCCGTCATTCCCTCCACGTAACACCTCAACCCGGCCCCCGTGGCCGGGTTTTGCGCGTTCCGGCCTGCCGGTCGCACCCCGGTTGCACCGCGGAATCCGGTCGCCCGCTAGACTCGCAAGCCGGACGATCCGGGAAAGAGCATTTTCCCTGGGCCGGACGGGGCGTGGCGCAGCTTGGTAGCGCACCTGCTTTGGGAGCAGGGGGTCGCAGGTTCAAATCCTGTCGCCCCGACGTACGGGGCCCGGGAACGGGCTCTTAGACTTAAACAAATCCGTATTAATCACGACAACCAGGAGACTTACCAGTGAAGACTTCCGTCGAGAAGCTGAACGACACCCGCGTGAAGCTGACCGTCAACGTTCCGTTTGACGAGCTCAAGCCCGAGATCGATCAGGCCTACGAGGCCATCGCTCAGCAGGTGTCCATCCCCGGCTTCCGTAAGGGCAAGGCGCCGAAGCAGCTTATCGACGCCCGTTACGGCCGTGGCCCGATCCTCGAGCAGGTCATCAACGACATGCTGCCGACCCGCTACCAGCAGGCCTGCGAGGAGAACGACCTCAAGGTCATCGGTCAGCCGGCCATCGACATCTCGAAGCTGGAGGACAACGACTTCGTCGAGTTCACCGCGGAGGTCGACGTCCGCCCCGAGGTCGACGTGCCGGACTTCTCCGACATCAAGGTCACCGTCCCGGCGATCGAGATCGACGACGCCGCCGTGGACACCGAGCTGGACAACCTCCGCGCCCGCTTCGGCGAGCTCAAGGACACCAAGCGCAAGCTCAAGACCGGCGACTTCGCCGTGATCGACCTCGCTGCCGAGATCGACGGCGAGAAGATCGACGAGGCCTCCACCGAGGGTCTGTCCTACGAGCTCGGCTCCGACGACCTCATCAAGGGCCTGGACAGCGCACTGCGCGGACTGAAGTCCGAGGAGGAGGCCGAGTTCGAGGCTGAGCTGCAGGCTGGCGAGCACGCCGGCAAGACCGCCACCATTAAGGTGACCGTCCAGCAGACCAAGGAGCGCAAGCTCCCCGAGCTCGACGACGAGTTCGCCCAGGAGGCCTCCGAGTTCGACACCGTCGAGGAGCTGCGCGAGAACACCAAGACCATGCTCGCCGAGCAGGGCAAGGGCAAGCAGGCCGCGGACATCCGCGACGAGGTGCTCAAGGCCGCGCTGGCCAAGACCGAGGTTGCTGTTCCCGAGTCCGTCGTCGACGAGCAGGCTCACCAGCAGCTGCACCAGATCCTCGGTCAGATGGCCCACGACGAGAACGCCCTCGCCGGCCTTCTCGAGGCCCAGGGCACCACCCGCGAGGAATTCGACAAGCAGTCCCGCGAGCAGGCCGAGGAATCCGTCCGCACGCAGCTGTTCCTCGACGCACTCGCCGACGAGGAGGATCCGCAGGTCTCCCAGCAGGAGCTGACCGACCACATCCTCTTCACCGCGCAGTCCAACGGGATGGACCCGTCGCAGTTCGTCCAGCAGCTGCAGCAGGCCAACCAGATCGGCAACCTCTTCGCCGACGTGCGCCGCGGCAAGGCACTCGCCGCCGCCATCTGCCGCGTCACCGTCGAGGACTCCGAGGGCAACTCCGTTGACCCGTCCGAGTACTTCGGCGAGGAGCCGGAGGATGACGACATCATCGAGGGCGACGAGAGCTAGTCTCCCGCCGTCAGGAAAGCCCGTCACTCCAGTGGCGGGTTTTTTCGTGCGCGTTCCACCTCCCTGCTGATGACGGAGACCGCGGCCTCGGGCGAAATGGCTCCGAGGTAGGCCTGCTGCACCAATCCGTCGGACAGGGCCAGGAGTGCGGCAGCTTCCAACGTGCCGATTCTGAGTCGCCGCGCGATCTCGTCGCGCGCACCGTCCTTCGCCTCGCGGAGGACCTCCCTGACCACTGCGTCCGTGGCGGCGGTGGCGAGAAAGGCGTAGTAGATCCCGACACCACGCGGGCTCTGCGAGGCCGAGGGCAGCGCGTGGGTGAGAAGCTCCGTGACGGCCGTGTCGTCGTCGACGTCTCGGGTGGCCGGGTAGCTGGCACTGGCGGAGTCGATCATCCACCGGGCGGATTCGCGGATGAGGTCGGCCCGGGTGGGGAAGTGGTGCTGGACCAGGCCTGTCGAAACGCCCGCCTCTCTGGCGACGCTGCGGAAACTCACCCCGTCGATGCCCCGCTCGGCGATCACTCCCCACACGGCTGCGAGGACGGCGGATCGTCGGTCGGAGTTCTGCGCTGACATGTGGACAGTCTAACGATACGACTGTATTCTGATTAAAAAATACGACCGTATTGTCGGGGGGAAACGTGAAGGCTGCCAGGTGGATCATCGTGGTGCTGGTGGTGCTGGCGCTCATCGGGGCGGGGCTCGGGTGGCTTTCCAGCGGTCCGCAGGTGGGCGAGTGGGAGGACAGCGAGGCCGAGCAGCGCTACGCGCGCGCCTACGAGGATCTTCTCGCGGAACTGCCTGAAGCGCCGGAACAGGGGGAGGTGGAGACCAGTCACGGAACCGTGCACTACCTGGGGTGGGATGGTGACGGAGTGGGCGAACCAGTGCTGCTGTTTCCGGGAAGATCTTCCGGAGCCGCGCAGTGGGTGGAAAATCTCCCGGCCTGGATAGGGGAGCGCGACATCATCGCCGTCGACCCGCTCGGCGATGCCGGATTCTCCGTGCAGACCGTGGCGTTCGAGGACACCGCCGACCAGGCCGGAGTGTACGTGGAACTGCTCGATGAACTGGGCATCGAGCGTGCCCACGTCGTCGGGCACAGCTTCGGCGGAGCGGTCGCGGCGACCTTCGCGAGCCTGAACCCCGACCGGGTCGCCAGCCTCGAGCTACTTGAGCCGGTCGTCGTCGCGGACTCGATGCCACTGTCGACGTACTTCTGGGCGACCGTGTCCTCCCTCCCCCTGCCGCAGTCGTGGCGCGACCGCGCACTGGCCGAGATCGGCGGGACCAGTCCGGAGGACGTGCGCGGAGACGGAGGGCTGATGGTCGAGCTCATCGACGCCGCCTCCACGGGATACGCGGCCGCGCTGCCCCTGCCGAAGGAGCTGACTGACGAGCAGTGGCAGGCGATCACCGCGCCGGTGCGGCTGGACCTCGGCGGCCAGCAGTCCCTGAGTGGGGCCGACGCCGCCGACCGGATCCGGGAGCTGCTCCCCGGCGCGCAGGTCACGGTATGGGAGAACGGCACCCACTCGCTGCCCATGGACGAGGCGGAGGAGTTCGGGCGACTGCTGCCGACGTTCTGGGCTCAGTCCGAGGCGGAACCGGCTGGCGGGGAGCGTCGATAGGCGGGGGGCGGCGGATCGGGCCCATTTTCCGCGTTCCGGGCCGCGCGGTCCACATCCTGGGTACGCTCCCTACCTATGGATACCGCAACCACCCGCCAGACCAACCCGCGCCCGAACGCCATCGCGAAGCTCTGGCAGAAGCACGCCGACACCGCCAGGGGCCGCGCGTTCTTCTCCGCAGCCTTCTCGCTCAAGGCCCCCTACTTCCGCACCGTGCTCCCGCGCTTCCAGGAGGCCGAGCCCGGCAAGGCCGTCGTGCGCATCGGCGACTGGTGGGGAGTGCGCAACCATATCGGCACCTACCATGTCATCGCCGCGCTTAACGGTGCGGAAGCCGCCATGGGCCTGCTCTGCGAGGTCTCGGTTCCGGACACGCACCGGTGGATCCCCCGGGGCATGCGCGCGGAGTACCCCACGAAGTCCACGGGCGGCCTGACCGTCACCGCCACCGCCGACTTCCCCAACTTCGATGAGCTCACCCCGGAGACCGGTGGGCAGCTGGTCACGGTCAAGGTGGACTACCTGGATGACGCCGGCAACGCCCCGGTCGTGGCCGAGATCGACGTCTGGGTGTCGGCCAAGAAGAAGCGGTAGGGAGGCGTCGATTAGCGGTGCGACGCTGATAGCGAACAGGGGAGCGAATCCCCGCGAGGCGCTAGTAGGATTGTGGCCATAGCCAGAACCGACAAACCTCAGGAGATTTAATTCGATGAGTGATCAGATCCAGATGACCGCGCCGGGTGGCATGAACCTGGGCGATTCCGTCTACGAGCGTCTGCTCCGCGAGCGCATCATCTTCCTCGGCCAGCAGGTCGACGACGAGATCGCCAACAAGCTGTGCGCGCAGATTCTGCTGCTCACCGCAGAGGATCCGACCCGCGACATCTCGCTCTACATCAACTCGCCCGGCGGCTCGGTCACCGCGGGCATGGCCATCTACGACACGATGCGTTACTCGCCGTGCGACATCGCCACCTACAGCATGGGCCTGTCTGCCTCGATGGGGCAGTTCCTGCTCTCCGGCGGCACCAAGGGCAAGCGTTTCGCGCTGCCGCACTCGCGCATCATGATGCACCAGCCCTCCGCGGGCATCGGTGGCAGCGCGGCCGACATCTCGATCCAGGCCGAGCAGTTCGCCGCCACCAAGCGGGAGATGGCCGAGCTCATCGCCGAGCACACCGGCCAGACCTTCGAGCAGATCACCAAGGACTCCGACCGCGACCGCTGGTTCACCGCCAAGGAAGCCAAGGAATACGGTCTCGTCGACCACGTCATCACCCACGCCCAGGGCGACATCAGCAACTAAGGGATAAAGGAGATTACCCATGAACAACGCACGCATGCCTGAATCCCGTTACGTTCTGCCCTCGTTCATCGAGCAGTCCTCGTACGGCACCAAGGAGACCAACCCGTACTCCAAGCTCTTCGAGGAGCGCATTATCTTCCTGGGCACCCAGGTCGACGACACCTCCGCGAACGACGTCATGGCGCAGCTGCTGGTGCTGGAGTCCCAGGACCCGGACCGCGACATCACCATGTACATCAACTCGCCCGGTGGCTCCTTCACCGCGCTCATGGCCATCTACGACACCATGCAGTACGTCCGCCCCGACGTCTCCACGGTGTGCCTCGGCCAGGCCGCCTCCGCCGCCGCAGTGATCCTCGCGGCCGGCGCCCCCGGCAAGCGCGCGCTGCTGCCGAACTCCCGCGTCCTCATCCACCAGCCCGCCACCCAGGGCACCCAGGGCCAGGTTTCTGACCTGGAGATCCAGGCCGCGGAGATCGAGCGCATGCGCCACCAGATGGAGACCACCCTGGCGCGCCACACCGGCCGGAGCGCGGAGCAGATCCGCGAGGATACCGACCGCGACAAGATCCTCACGGCCGAGCAGGCCGTCGAGTACGGCATCGTCGACCAGGTCTTCGACTACCGCAAGCTCAACGTGTAGTTTTTCGCTTGCCGACGCCCGTGGGCCCCGCCATTGTTTGGCGGGGCCCACGGTTTTTCTGTGGTCTGTCGGGCGTTACCAGCCGCGCTCGGCGAGGCGGTGCGGGGCGGGCAGGTCGTTGACGTTGATGCCCACCATCGCCTCTCCCAGGCCACGCGAAGCCTCGGCGATGGTTTTTGCGTCGTCGTAGTTCTGCACGGCCTTGACCACGGCGCGGGCGCGGGCCTCGGGGTTGCCGGACTTGAAGATGCCCGAGCCGACGAACACGCCGTCGGCGCCCAGCTGCATCATCATGGCGGCGTCGGCAGGCGTGGACACGCCGCCGGCGACGAAGAGGGGGACCGGCAGCCGGCCGTCGCGCGCTACTCGGACGACAAGGTCGTAGGGCGCGGCCATTTCCTTGGCGGCGACGAAGAGCTCGTCCTCGTTGAGCGCGCTGAGCCCGCGGATCTCCGCGGTGATGGCGCGGATGTGTTTGGTCGCCTCGGAGACGTCGCCGGTGCCGGCCTCGCCCTTGGAGCGGATCATGGCCGCGCCCTCGTTGATGCGGCGCAGTGCCTCGCCGAGGTTGGTGGCGCCACAGACGAACGGGACGGAGAAGGAACGTTTGTCGATGTGGTTGACGTAGTCGGCGGGGGAAAGCACCTCGGACTCGTCGACGCAGTCGATACCCAGTTCCTGCAGCACCTGCGCTTCGACGAAGTGGCCGATGCGCGCCTTGGCCATGACCGGGATGTTGACCTCGCTGATGATGGCGTCGATGAGGTCCGGGTCGGACATCCGAGCGACACCGCCCTCGGCGCGGATGTCGGCGGGTACACGCTCGAGGGCCATGACGGCGCTGGCACCGGAGTCCTCGGCGATTCGGGCCTGCTCGGGGGTCACCACGTCCATGATGACGCCGCCGTTGAGGGCAGCCATGGCGCTGATCTTGGTTTCGTTGTTGTCGGTCATGGGTGATCATTCAACTCGCCTTATTGGTCTACGATGAAGTCCACTTTCTGCCCAGAGATTTGGACCACCCGCCGTGAGTATTCCCAGCACGATCGCCGCCGAGCTGCGCCAGCGCGTCACCTCGGGCGTGCTGCAGCCGGGTGACCTCCTGGAGTCCAGCCGACTGGCCGCCGCCCAGCGCGGGGTGTCGCGCGGCTCGGTCGTCTCCGCCTACGAACAACTGGTCGGGGAGGGTTACCTCGTCGCCGACAACGGCGGGACCCGCGTCAACCCGCAACTGCCCGGCGCCACCACCACCCCGGTCGTGGCCACGCCCGCGAGCACCGGTTCCGACGCCCCGGCCCTGCTGCGCCCCGGCGTCCCCGACAGCCTCGGTCTGACCAGCACGACCTGGCGTTCCGCGTGGCGCCGTGCTGCCGCCGAGCCCCGCGCGTACCCCGCGCCGGGGAACCTGCGGCTGCGGCAGCAGATCGCCGAGCATCTGCGGACGACCAGGTCCGTCGTCGTCGACCCCTCGGCCGTGTTCATCACCTCCGGTGCGAGGGACGGGCTGCGACAACTGCTCGTGGCCGTGCCCGGGCGGATCGCGGTGGAGGACCCCGGTTATCCCATGCTGCACCGTGTGCCGCGGGCGATGGGTAGGGAGGTCGTCGATACGCGTGTCGATGCCCAAGGAATCCGTATCGATGACCTCGCGGCCGCCACGCCGTCCGTGGTGCTGGTGATGCCGAACCACCAGTATCCGACGGGCCGGCAGATGTCGGCGGCCCGGCGGTTTGAGCTGCTTGAGTGGGCCAGGTCGACCGGAGCGATTGTCGTGGAGGACGACTACGACTCCGAGCTGCGCCGCGCCCACCCTGCGCTCGTGGCGCTGGATCCGGGAGGGCAGGTGGCCATGCTGGGGTCCTTCGCCAAGACGCTGAGCCCGGCCATCGGTCTGGGGTACGTCATCGTTCCGGAGCGCATCCGCGATCAGGTGGCGGAGCTGGCCACCCCGGTGTCCGGGATCGTCCAGGACGCGATGAGCAACTTCCTTGCCGACGACGGAGTCAGGCGCCACACCGCCCGGATGCGACGGGACTATGACCGCCGCCGGCGGATCTTCGCGGAGGTGTTTCCCGAGGGGATGGCCATGGACGGTGGTCTGCACGCCGTCATCGAGGTGGCCGACGAAGCCAGCGCCGTCGCCCGCGCCCGGGCGGCAGGGTTCGGGGTTGACGGGTTGGGCAGTTACTGGTCGTCGACGACCCGCTCCGGTGTCGTCGTCGGGCTGGGTACGCACACCGACGAGAGACTGCGGGAGCTACTGCTGCGGCTCCGGGCGCTCATAGGCCAGCAAGGCCCCAGGTAGGTTCGTACGCGACTTGATGTGCAGCTTCCGGTAGACGTTGGTGAGGTGATACTCCACCGTCTTCGACGAGAGCATGAGCTCCTGGGCGATCTCCCGGTTGGTGGCTTTTGCTGCCGCGAGCTGGGCGATCTCAAATTCCTGGGGTGTTAGACCATCGGCCTTGACCAGGCGTCGCCCCATCCCGCCTATTCGGCGCTCGCGCTCGGTGATCTCCACCATGGCGGTGGCCGACATGGAATGGAACAGGGCGGAGGCTGCGATGAACTTGTCGTCCGCGCGTTTGCGCAGGCCCTGGCGGCGCAGGGCCTGCCCGTACTCCAGGAGAATTCGGGCTCGGTAGTAGGGGAGGGGGAGGTTGTCGAGAAGCCCGAGGGCCCGGTCAAAGCCGGCCAAGCCCTCCTTCACGTCACCACGGGCGATTTGGATGAGTGATTCCGGGACGGTGAGTTTGGCGATCACCGACTGAACCCCGTTCGGCGAGGCCTGTGCGCGAGACATCGCCTGCGAGACCAGCTCTTCGGCTCGGTCCAGTTCTCCCGCGCGCACGAGGTTGGTGGCGTGCAGGTCTTCCCACGGCCAGAATCCCGGCTGGCCAATGTCAGTGTGTGCGCTCAGTCCCTCGAGGGCCCGGCCCTGTTCGAGGGCCGCCGGGAGATTCGAAGAATAGGAGTGGAACCAGATCCGGCACATCGTCGCCGGGATGCGCTGGATGGCCAGGGCGTCGTTGTCCTGCGGAAGCTGTGTGAGGTAACTTCTGGCCAGCGAAAACTCACCGCGGGATACGGCAATCTGTGTGGCGGTCCACAGGAGAAGCGGGACGAGGTAGCGGAAGCCGAACTGCTCGGCGCGAGTGAGTCCAGCCTCCGCGGCACGGTAGGCAGCAGCTGTGTCCCCGAGGACGAGATGCGTTCTGGCGAGCCAGGCGTCCTGCCACGCGGAGAAGGCCTCGGATCCCAGTGCCGTGCGGCGGCGCTCCAGTCGTTCCCGGGCAGCGAGAGGATCATCCCTGGTCAGGTTAAGCCAGCCCTCTGCAAGATCCCGTCCCTGCAGGTGCAGCGCCGACGAGTCCCGGGAAGAATCCTCCGGCGGAGCGGATTCCTGCAGGGCAGCGTGAGCGACCCGTTCGACAAAGGCCACGTTGCCGAGGGGCACCCCGGCGCCGGTATGCGCCCTGTGCCTGGCGCTCCACTGGATCATGCCCCGAGGGTCCCAGTCGGCCAGAGCCAGCATGGCGTTTCGAGCCGCGATGACCGCGTCCTCCGGAGAGCTTTCACCGGCGGAGGTGAGCAGGGTCTGGGCCTGGGTGCGGTGGCCCTGGTAAAGCTCGAGAAGTCCGCGCACAGAGTCCAACCGGGACGACGGGTGGCGCACCCCCGACAGGTGGATCTTCGCCCGTGGTAGGTCACCGGAGGCGATCATCGCCTCGATGGCCCGGACCCGGAGCCAGTCTGAGTTCTCGTCTGAGGTGGTGGAGGCGGCGGCGTCGGCAAACGCGATGCCGGCTTCCTGCCAGCGACCCTCCGAGCTCAGTTGCTCGGCAAAACCGATCAGATCGTGCAACGGCTCCTGCGCATCTGGCCCGCAGCCCAGGAGGCGCTGGCGAAGCGCATCGAGTGGTCTGCCCTCGCGGTGGAAGTAGTCGGCGGAGAGCAGATGCAATTCCCGGACCACTGACACGGGCGCGTCACTCAGCACGACGGCGCGGTCGGTCGCCCTCTGAAAGACGACCGAGCGCTGCCCTGTCTGTGCATTACCTCGCAACAGGCCCAGGGAAATTGCCTTATCCAGGGTGTCCTGCGAGCCGGGAACAAGGAATTCGACCAGGCCCGGGGGAACGGGATCCCCGGCAACGGCCACCGCCCGCAGAACAGCAGTCAGGGAAGCGTCCGGGAGCCGGGTTTCCAGATCCTCGCGCCACCGTCGAGGGACCGGAACGGCGGGGTCGGGGACCCGCCAATGTTCCGGAGAGACCTCCGCGAGGACCTCAGCGACACGGTCGGGATTGCCGTCGGTGAGGCGGACAATGTGGAGGGCGATCGAGGCGTCGATACGCGCCCCAACCTGGGTCAATGCCAGCTCCTGTACCCCGGCGGCATCCAGTGGGGGCAGGACTATCCGGGCGGTGGCTGCGACGGGCAGAGAAACGGTGCTGAACAGGACCACCAGGGCCGGGCCGTGAAACGCGAGTCGCTCAACCGCTCCGGGATCGCGGAGGCGCTCGGCGTTCCAGATGACGAAGACGGAGTGTTTGTCCGGGTCCGGAAGTGTGTCCGACTGGGTGTCCCCGAGCAGGAAGACCTCGTTCAACTCGTACTCCACGCGCAGCTGATCGACGGCCTCGTGCACCGCGGCGATCCCGCATCGGGAGACATCGACGTAGATCAAGGCGCCCCCGCCGCGCCGGGAGGCACGGTGGAGGGCATCGTTCAGCGCGGTGGGGTACGTCATTGTTCCTAATGCCTGTTGAGAGTCTTCGATCCTGTGAAGACTAGGGCACCAATGAGTGCGACGACGGCGAAAGCGTAGAAACCCCAGGGGTAGGCAACACCGTAGGAGACCAGAACGCCACCGAGCAGCGGGCCCGAAATAGCCCCCAGGCGACCGATGCCGGCAGAGAATCCCAGAGCGGTCGCGCGGACCTTCGAGGGGTAGTTCTCCCCCACGAAACCGTAGATGAGCACCTGGGCGCTGAAGACGAAGACGCCCGTGAGGAATAGGACCACGTAGAGCGCGCCCACGGGCATCTTGATGGACAGCAGGCCGAGGAGGACGGCTGCCCCGAAGAACCAGAAGAGTGCCGTGGTCCGGGGGGAGATCCGGTCGGCGATGCGACCCGCGACGAGGAGTCCGATGACGGCGCCGAGGTTGAGGACGAGGAGGAACGACAGGGAGCTGCCCAGGTTGTATCCGGCTCCGCGCATGATCTGCGGGAGCCAGGTGTTGGTGCCGTACACCAGCAGCAGGCCCATGAACGACGTGACCCAGATGATGATGGTGTTGCGACGGAATGTGGGCTTGAACAGTGCGGAAACCGAGTTGGCGGATTCGACCTCGTCCTTGTGGGCCCGATCGATGTCGCTCTCCAGGGAGAGTCCGTAGTCTGCCGCGATCCTTTCAGCCCTGGCCGTGTCGCCCTTGGCGTGGAGGTACTGCGGGGATTCGGGTAGCCAGAGGAGCATGGCGGGGATAAGGAGAATCGCCGGGAGGGCGCCCGCGATAAACATGGCGTGCCAGCCCAGCGGCTGGATCAGGTACATGCCGAGCAGGGCGGTGGCCACGGCCCCGGTGTGGTAGCCCGTCATCAGGAGCGTTGAGGCGGACCCGCCCTTCTTGGCGCCCCTGAACTCGGTGACCAGGGAGATCGCAGTGGGCAGAGCCCCGCCCAGGCCTGCGCCGGCGAGGAATCGGAGCAGGCCGAAGACCATGACGTTCTCGGTGAACGCCAGGCCCAGGGTGAACAGGGAGAACAAGGCCACCGACCAGATGAGAATGCGGCGTCGCCCGAGACGGTCAGTCAGGGTGCCGATGGTCAGGGCGCCGACCATCATGCCGAACAGCCCGACCGTGCTGACGAAGGTGGCGTCGGCCGGGGAGAAGGACCAGCCCTCGTCCTCCAGCATGGAGGGGATGGTCACGCCCAGGACCACGAGGTCGAAACCGTCTAGCAGGATGGCGAACCAGCACAGGAGTGTCACGATCAGTGAGCTACGTGTTGCCGGAGAAGTCGAAGTACTCATGGGATTCAGGCACGGCCCTTCATAGGGTTGGGTCGGGAATGTGGGAGCGCCGTCACTTCGTGTCAGGCGCCGACCGGTGACCCAGCAAAATTTTGCATGAGAATATGAGCTGAGTTAATTCCGGATTACGGGAAAGAATAGGGCCTCTCCGGGCGCTTTCAAACAGGCGTGCCCTCCGGTTGCCGGATCCCTGGGTAAATTGGGGCGGCTGAGCAGGCACGGCCCGAAAAATTTGGGGCGGAAGATTCGTCCCGGAGGGCTGGAAAAGTCGGAGAATGGATAATCTGCAGTTAGAACCATGTTTTTCGGACCGGCGGTGAGGCTCATGATGTGCCGGTGCCCGGCTTCCCGGGGGTGGTGGTGCACCCCCTTTGGTTAGGGGGTCGTTTAGGTATGCCCTGTTCAAGACCTAGGGGGTGATCGGAATTGTGTTCGCCTGGTGAAATAGTGGACGATTTCTTTTTGGTGGCAAGACAAACGCCTATGGTGAGACGTAGAACACTGCCTCGCCGAAAGTGCGGGGCAGCTCGCAGCACGAGGGAACCTCGGCTTGGCTGATTGAGGAGCGTCGATCATGAGTGACAACTTGGGTAAGCGGCACAATGCCGACACCACGGGAGAATGGGCACCGCTGCGTTTTCCCCAGTACCGAACAACCATTCTCCGAAACCCCAACAACAAACTGATCATGATGCCGGAGCGTCTCGGCGAGCTCACGGGGCCCGTGTTCGGTGAGCGGGATCTCGGGGGCGTGGACAACAACCTGACCAAGGTCAACGACGGGGAAGCGGTGGGACAGCGCATCCTGGTGCACGGCCAGGTTCTCGGATTCAACAAGAGGCCCGTTCCCAACACGCTGGTGGAGATCTGGCAGGCCAACGCCGCCGGACGTTACCGCCACAAAAACGACTCCTGGCCGGCACCGCTGGATCCGTACTTCAACGGTGTCGGCCGCGTGCTCACGGACAACAACGGTTACTACAGCTTCCTGACAGTCCTCCCGGGTGCCTACCCCTGGGGCAACCACCACAACGCCTGGCGGCCCGCGCACATCCACTTCTCCCTGTTCGGACGCCAGTTCACCGAGCGCCTGGTGACGCAGATGTACTTCCCCGGTGACCCGATGTTCTTCCAGGACCCGATCTTCAATGCCGTGCCTGAATCCACCCGTGACCGGATGATCTCCACTTTCGACTACGACGCGACCGAACCCAACCATCACATGGCCTACAAGTTCGACATCGTCCTTCGTGGCGACGACTCAACACCATTCGAATAGACCAGCTACGACAGCCACGAAGGACACCTCATGAGGATCGACTCAGACCACAACAACGAGTACCGCTACCCCGTCTCCGACAAGGAGGATCAGTCGGAGGTGGAGTTCGGCATCACCCCGTCACAGACGGTCGGCCCCTACGTCCACATCGGCCTGGTCAATCCCGGCGCAGAGATCATCGCCCACGAGGGTGAGACCAGTTCGGATCAGGTCGAGGTCACCGTCGTCGTTCGCGACGGAGGGAACCACCCGATCTCGGACGCGATGGTGGAGATCTGGCAGGCGGGCGACGAGGGCACCTACAACTCACCACTCGACCCACGCGTCGGCGACGCTGCCACGGACAAGGGCTTCCGGGGACTGGGTCGCGGGTTCGCTGACCGCGACGGCGCGGTGACCTTCACCACCATCGTGCCCGCGGAGGTGATGGACGAGGCGCCGCACCTCAAGGTGGGGATTTTCGCCCGCGGCATGCTCGAGCGGCTGTACACCCGCATGTATTTCCCGGAGAACGCCGACGCCAACGAGGCCGATCCCGTCTACCAGCTTGTCGACGAACCTCGTCGCCACCTGCTCGTCGCGGAGGCAACGGATGGGGGCTACCGCTTCGACGTTCAGGTGCAGTCGGAAGACCCGGAAGCCGAAACTCCGTTCTTCAGGGTGTAATGGCCCTATGACCTACTCCCGCAACACCTACTCCGACCTCGCCGCCGGATCACCGTCCGCCCTGGGGCCACTGAGCGACGAATTTTTCCTCCGCTCCATCGTCCGGTTCGAGGACGCCCTGGCGCGGGCAGCGGCCGAGACCGGCGCGATTGATGCCGCCCATACGGGTGAGCTCAGCCGGCTTTTCGGCGACTACGGGGACAACCACCTGGATGTCGAAGAGATTTCCCGGGCGTCGGCAGCCGGCGCCAATCCCGCCATCCCGATTGTGAAACAGTTGAAGGCGCGGGCGAAGGAGTCGGGGATCGATGCCCGCGGCATCCACCTCGGTGCCACCAGCCAGGACGCCGTCGACACCGCGCTAGTCCTCTGCCTGCGCACGTACGGCGCCGAGCTACGGGAGGATGCGGGAGAACTGACGGCGGTACTGGTGAACCTCGCCCGCCAGCACCGCGACACCCCGATGATCGCCAGAACCCTCGGCCAGCAGGCGACTCCGACCACCTTCGGTCTCATCGCCGCGGGCTGGGCGAACGCGATCAACGCCGCGGCCGAACGCCTGGCGGCGGAGATCCTCGGTCTTCCGGTCCAGTACGCCGGTGCGAGCGGGACGATGGCGGCGGCCGGAAGCCGTGGACTTCAGCTTCACGACGCCCTTGCCGCCGAGCTCGGTCTGCGGAGCAACCCGGTGGTGTGGCACACCGACCGGGCCCCGCTGGTCCGCCTGGCCGCAGCACTCGCGAAACTCGCGGGCCAGTGCCGGAAGGTGGCCGAGGATGTCATCTTCCTCTCCGCTACTGAGGTGGGGGAACTGCAGGAAGCGAGCCCGGGGGGTTCGTCGGCCATGCCGCACAAGGCAAACCCCGCCGCGGCTGTTGCCGCCGCCGGATATGCGCGGCGTGCGCCCGGGTATGCGGCGACGATGTTCGCCTCGATGGATGTCCAGTTGCAGCGCGGAATCGGGTCCTGGCATGCGGAATGGCAGACGATCCGCGATCTGGCGGCGGTGACCGCCTCCGCCGTCGCGCGCCTGCACGCGAGCCTCGACGGCATCAAGGTCAACACCGGCGCCATGCGCACCAACCTGGCAGCCACCAACGGTGCAATCCTGGCAGATTCGCTGCCCGCGAGTGTCAGTGGTGACGAGATCGCGGCAGCCCTGGCCGAGGGCCGGTTTGACGTGCTGCTCCGCGACCACGGCGTCGACCCCGATCCCGCGGTGCACACGGGCCGTGCGGGCGAACTCACCGACCGACTACTGGAGACCATGAGGAGCACAGAATGAGCAATTACGACATGGGCCGCGCAGCGGCCTACGACACCGGAATGAAGAACCGCCGAGCGGTGCTGGGGGACGCCCACGTCGATGCGGCCGTCGAGAAGCAGACCGAGGTGACGGAGAAGTTTCAGGACTTCATCACCCGCACGGCCTGGGGCGATGTCTGGGAGCGGGACGGGCTGGACCACACGCAGCGTCGACTGCTCACCATCGCCATTCTCACCGCGGTCGGAAACGACGGGGAGCTGGACATGCACATCCGGGCTGCACTCCGTGCCGGAGTCGACGCCGACACGATCGGCGAGGTGCTGCTGCACACCGCCGTCTACGCGGGGGTACCCAACTCCAACCACGGATTCAAGCTGCTCGACGCCGCCGTGAACGGCCAGTAGAGAAGTCCTCCCATGACCCACACTTCCGTGGCCATCATCGGTGCCGGACCAGCCGGCCTCACCCTCGCCCATCTTCTCCACCGGCAGGGGGTCGAGTCCGTCGTCTTCGAATCCCGCTCGCGGCGAGAGGTGGAGGAGACGGTGCGCGCGGGCGTGCTTGAGCAGGGAACCATGAGGCTCATGCGTGAGACAGGGATCGGTGAGCGCATGGACCGGGAGGCGGACATCGACGACGCGATCGACATCTCCATCAACGGCAGGCGCACCCGCATCGACCTTCTCGGTCTCACCGGCCACCACATGGCGGTCTACCCGCAGCACGAGTACCTCAGGGACTTCATCGCGCAGCGGATCGAAGACGGCGGAGAGCTGCTGTTTGACACCACCGTTGACGAGGTGACGGGTTATGACGGTGATGAGGTCACCATCACCTACACGGCGGAAAACGGCATGCAGGAGACGATCACCGCCGACTACATCGTCGCCGGTGACGGTTCGAGTTCCCCGCACCGTGCCCCGATCCTGGAACTCGAGGGTTCCGAGCGCACGAAGTTCGAGTACCCCTATGCGTGGTTCGGGATCCTGGTTAACGCGCCGCAGACCCAGAAGGAACTCATCTACGCGACCCACCCCGAAGGTTTTGCGCTGATCTCCACCCGCTCCCGGTCCGTCCAACGCTACTACCTGCAGTGCAACCCGAACGACCAGGTGGAGGACTGGTCTGACGAGCGGATCTGGGGGCAGCTCCACGCGCGTGTCGACGGCGAAGGCCTCACCGTTTCCGAGGGCGAAATCTTTGACAGGTCAGTTCTGCGCTTCCGCTCCGCGGTGACCGACCCGATGCAGCGTGGCCGCCTCTTCCTTGCCGGCGACGCCGCACACACCGTTCCGCCCACCGGCGCGAAGGGCCTCAACCTCGCGGTCGCGGACGTGTCGGTTCTCGCGCCGGGCCTGGTCCGTGCGATCAAGACGGGAAACGACGACCTACTGCGGAACTACTCGGCGCTTGCGGTCCCGCGTGTGTGGCGGGCACAGCACTTCTCCTACTGGATGAGCGCCATGCTGCATTCCGTTCCGGAACAGGGCCACTTCCAGCACCGGCGCCGACTCGCTGAACTCGAGGCGATGCTCGCCACCGAGGCCGGCCGCAGGTACCAGGCGCAGCAGTACGTCGGGTTCGATCTCCCCACGTTCGACCTGTAGAGCAGCCCGCAGAAATAGTTGCTGAACGGTCCCGGACGCGAGCTACGCGCGGAAGAAGTCCCGCAGCGCCTCGCTGACCTGGTCTGCCGCCTCGATCGTCGGGACGTGCGCGCCGGGAGAGACCACCACGGAGGTCACCTCGCCACCTACGCCGTCGGCAATCGTCTGGAGCGCCGCGGGCGGGGTGGACTGATCCTCCTCCCCGGCAATCGTCAGGACGGGAACGGTGATCTCGCCGAGGCGGTCGCGGAAGTCCCAGCCGGCCAGGGCGTCGGCGCAGGATGCGTAACCGACGCCGCGGGTGGAGAGGATCATGTCCCGGTACCAGTCAGCGGTGGCCGGGCGGGATTCTCTGAAGGACTCGGTGACCCAGAGTGACATCACCCCGTCGAGCATCGGGGCCATGCCCTCGGCCCGGGTGAGCTCCGAGCGTGGACGCCATTTCTCCTCGCCGCCGAAGTACGGGGCCGTGCAGAGGAAGGCCGCCCGACCGACCCGGCCGGACGTCGCGGTCAGGTACTGGGCAAGCGCTCCACCGAGGGACAGGCCGACCACGTCGAAGCCCGGCACGCCGAGGGCATCGAGAGTCTCCAGGATGTCGGTGCACAGGTCGTCGATAGTTGTGGCGAAAGGCTCCACGTCAGGATCCGTTGATTTGCCGTGGCCTCGGTGATCCAGCGCGATGACGTGGCGGTGTGCGGACAGCGCGTCGAGCTGTGGAAGCCACATCGCGGTGGTGGACACGATGGATCCCAGGAACACAATCGGGTTGCCGGGGTTTCCGGCCCCGTAGGAGACGTGGTGCAGGATCAACTAGCTCTCCCTCTCGATGACGGCTGCGAGGCCCTGGCCTCCACCGATGCACATGGTCACCAGCGCGAGCCGCTTGCCGGAGCGGGCCAATTCGTGGGACGCGGTGACCAGCATGCGGGCGCCGGTCGCGCCGACCGGGTGACCCATCGAGATGCCCGAACCCACCGGGTTGAGCCGCTCGTCGGCGGCAGAGATGCCCCATTCGTCGAGGCAGGCGAGCGCCTGGGCAGCGAAGGCTTCGTTGAGCTCGATGAGGTCGATGTCGTCGAAGGTCAGCCCGAGGCGGTCAAAGAGCTTCGCTGTGGCGCTCACGGGGCCGATTCCCATGGTTTCGGGCGCGACTCCGGCGACGGCCCAGCCCCGGAACGTCGCGGCGGGCGTGAGGCCGAGTTCCGCGGCCTTGGCACGCGTGGTCACGATCATGGCCGCGGCGCCGTCGTTCTGGCCGGAGGCGTTTCCTGCGGTGACGGTTGCGTCGTCCCCGAACTGCGCGGTCATGAGGGGACGAAGCTTCGCCAGCTTCTCGACGGTCGTTTCCCGGCGCGGATGCTCGTCGCGGTCAACGATGATCGGGTCGCCTTTGCGCTGAGGCACCGGTACGGACACGATCTCGGCATCGAACAGGCCGCTGTCCTGGGCGGCGACCGCGCGCATGTGAGAGTTATACGCCATGTCGTCCTGCGCTTCGCGGGTGACGGAGTGCTCGGCGCGGACGTTCTCGGCGGTCTCGATCATGCCGCCCGGGATCGGGTGGTCCTTGCCGCCGGCGGTCTCACGGGCCTCGGCGAGACGGTCACGGAAAGTGAGGTTGCCGCCCCTGGTGCCCCAGCGCACGTCGGCGTCCACTGTGTATTCGGTGCGTGACATGGACTCGGCGCCGCCGGCGATGATGAGCTCGGCGGCGCCGGACTGGATGTGGGCGGCGGCGGTGGCGACGGCCTGCAGCCCGGAGCCGCAGCGGCGGTCGAGCTGCATGCCGGGCACGGAATCGCCCAGGCCGGCGTCGAGTGCGACGACACGGCCGAGCGCGGGGGCGGCACCGTTCGGGGAGGCCTGCCCGAGGATGAGGTCGTCGATCTGGGCGGGGTCGATGCCCGTGCGGGAGACGACCTCGCGCACGACAATCGCGGCAAGTTCCTGGACGGGGACGTCCTTCAGCGCCCCGCCGTAGCGCCCGACCGGCGTGCGCAGGGGAGAGCAGAGGACGATGTCGTGGTTACTCATGTCGTTCATGTGGATCAGGGCCTTTCGGTCAGAGGAGTCTCGTGGACGCGTAGTCGTCGGAGATGATCTGGGCGGTGTCGAGAATTGCGGGGAGGTAGCGGGAGTGCAGCTCGTCGAGGCTGTGGACCGCGGTCTGGGTGGAGATGTTGATGGCGGCGACGGGGTCGCCGGAGGGGGAGTACACTGGGGCGGCCACCGAGCGAAGCCCCGGTTCAAGCTCCTGGTCGACAATGCACCAGCCCTGCTGGCTGACGGTTTCGAGTTCGTCGAAAAGCCGGTGCCTGTCCACGATGGTGGCCGGGGTCAGCGCCACGAGCTCGGTCGTGGACAGGTAGTCGCGTCGTTGTTCCGGACTGAGGCCCGCGAGCATGACCCTGCCCATCGAGGTTGCGTGCGCCGGGAACCTGGTTCCGATGGTGATCGAGACGGTCATGATCCGGCGGACCGGAACGCGGTTGACGTAGACGATCTCCCGGCCGTCCATGACTGACATGGAGGAGGAGTCGTCGACGACCCGGGACAGTTGTTCCAGCCTCGGCTGGGCTATCGACGGCAGAGTCAGCCCGGACATGTAGCTGTAACCGAGCTCGAGTACCCGGGGGGTGAGCCAGAAGTCTGATCCGTCGGTGGCGGCGTATCCGGTGGCGACGAGCGTGTGGAGGAATCGTCGTGCCGTCGCCCGGGCGAGGCCGGTGTGTTCGGCGACCTGGGCGAGCGTCTGCCGTGGCGCCGTGGCGCTGAATGACCTGATGACCGCCAGTCCTCTGATCAGAGACTGGACGGTGGTGGTGTCGTCTCCTGGCATGGTGGGCCTCCTCGCGGTTTCGCAGTGATGGGTTCGACCCTACGCCACCAAGTTCGCTTTGTGAACCCTTGTGCGTTGAGTGAACGGCTGCTAGCGTAGCCATCATGTTGGACAAGACCATTGACTCAATCGACGTAGCCGTCGCCGACATCTCTGACGGTGCCTCCGTAGCCGTCGGCGGGTTCGGGCTGGTCGGCATTCCCGCGGGCCTCATCGAGGCTCTCCGACGGCAAGGGGCGACCGACCTGACCGTGATCTCCAACAACCTCGGCACGGACGGCTTCGGCCTCGGTCTCCTGCTGCAGGACGGACGGATCTCCCGTTCCATCGGCTCCTACATCGGATCCAACCGGGAGTACGCCCGCCAATACCTCTCCGGGGAGCTCACGGTGGAGTTCACCCCGCAGGGGACACTGGCGGAGCGACTCCGCGCGGGCGGCAACGGCATCCCGGCCTTCTACACCAAGGCAGGGGTGGGAACCCAGCTTGCCGACGGCGGCCTGCCCTCCCGGTACAACACCGACGGAACCGTTGCGGAAGTTTCCCCGCCCAAGGAGACCCGCGAGTTCGGCGGGGAGCTGTTCGTTCTCGAGGAGGGGATCCGCGCTGATTTTGCGCTGGTTCACGCGCATAAGGCAGACCGGTACGGCAACCTGGTCTTCCGCAAGACCGCCCGGAACTTCAACCCGGACGCGGCGATGAGCGGCCGAGTCACCATCGCCCAGGTCGAGCAACTGGTCGACGAGATCGAGGGCGACGAGGTCCATCTTCCCGGGATCTTCGTCGACCGTGTGGTCGTCGTCGGTCCGCAGGAGACAGGCGTCGAGAAGCGCACCCTGACCGAGAAGGAGGGCTAGGTAATGACCTGGTCAAAGCAGCAGATGGCCGAGCGTGTCGCCCGGGAGCTGGAGAACGGGCAGTACGTCAACCTCGGCATCGGGATGCCGACGCTCATCCCGGGTTACCTGCCCGAGGATCTTGAGGTGGTCCTGCACTCCGAGAACGGCATCCTCGGCATCGGGCGTTACCCGACGGAGGGCGAGCTCGACCCTGAGCTGATCAACGCGGGGAAAGAGACGATCACCGAGGCCCACGGATCGTCCTTCTTCTCGTCGTCCGACTCCTTCGGCATGATCCGCTCCCGCGCCATCGACGTCGCCGTCCTCGGTGCCATGGAGGTGTCCCAGTTCGGCGATCTGGCCAACTGGATGATTCCCGGGAAGATGGTCAAGGGTATGGGCGGCGCGATGGACCTGGTCCACGGTGCGCAGAAGGTCATCCTCATGATGGACCACACCACCAAGGACGGGAGCTCGAAAGTCCTTGAGGTGTGCAAGCTCCCGCTCACCGGAGCAAAGTGTGTGGACCTCGTCGTCACCAACTATGCCGTCTTCGCCGTGGATCCCCTGCAGGGACTGACGCTGATCGAGGTAGCCGAGGGTGAAACCGTAGACTCCGTCCGCGAGGTCACCCAGGCGCCCTTCGAGGTCGCAGAGGGCGTCGAGTAGCTCTTTCCTGCTGGAGCACGCGACCGGAGGGCGCTAGGGTGGTGGCTTCATCCGTGAACCAAGGAGCCTCATGCTGTTTCTCGCCCGAATGGACGCCGCCCTGCCCCCGGATCTGGACCCGGAGGTGAAGGCGGATTACCTGGCCAGGGAGAAGGCCTACTGTGTCGAGCTGCAGGAACGCGGCGTCATGAAGGCCATCTGGCGGGTGGTCGGGGAGAACGCGAACTACTCCATCTTTGATCTGGACGACCACGACGAACTCCACCGCACCCTCCAGGGCCTGCCCCTGTACGCGTTCCTCAAGGTCACGGTCACGCCGCTGGCCAAGCACCCCGACGCCGTCGACTACTACCTCAAGGGATGAGCATCTCCGTAGCGGCAGTCGTGCTGCGTGACGAGGTCGGCCGAGTTCTCACCGTGCGCAAACGCGGCACCGAACTCTTCATGTTCCCCGGCGGCAAACCCGAACCGGGGGAGACGATGCCCATGGCCGCCGTCCGCGAGGTGCGTGAAGAACTCGGCATTGACCTGGGCATCGACTCGCTTACCATGCTGGGCACCTTCACGTCCGCGGCGGCGAACGAACCCGGCGAAACCGTGGAGGCAACGGTGTTCACCCACCCGTCCATGCTTATCGACGGCCCCTCAGCCGAAATCGAAGAAATCCGCTGGGTGTTGCCCAACGGATCTGCGGCGGGCCTCGCCCCGCTCCTCAGGGATGAGGTGTTTCCGGCGCTGGGTTAGCTGCGTCGTCTATCCACTCCCGGTGGGATTGAAACCGCCACAGTGCATGGTCAACGTGAGTGGGGTTGAGATCAAGTTCCTGAGAAACTTCCTCGACGAGTGCCGAGGCCTCGAGCGGTGAGACCGGCCGGCCGACCGCGTCCGTGACGAACCTGACGATCATCCGGTCGGCTTTCACGCCGGGCAGGCCCACGAGCATGAGGAAGTAGTTCCACGACAGCCCGCTTCGCTGACCAGGTATCTTCTTCCATGCCTTGACGAAGTCCGCGGATACACGGCTCTCCCGAGACTTAAACCGCACCCGGATGTCCTCGGCTGTTTCCAGACCATGGTCCGCGAGGAGCGCAGCCGCTTGGCGCACCGCCTCCGCTTTATGCGGGGCGCCGGGTGCACTGGACGTCCGCCAATGGTTGTTGGTGATCTCGATGAAAGCGTCGACACCGCCCCATCGGTCGAAGGCCTCCCGGAGGTCGGTTGCTGTGGCGCTCCAATTCTCACCAGACTCCTGACGACGGGCATCGCAATATCGTTCCACCACCTTCACGACACCGCCGTACCTCACACCGATCGAGTAAATCGAGTCAATGATCGCGAGGGCCACCGAGTTATAGCCGTCTGGACGGAACCAGACGGTCTCATCGGCACCGACGGTCGATTCAATGCGCGCGCGGAGGGCAGCGTTATCACCGGTCATCGTCGTGATTCTAGCCCCGAATGTCCGCCTCCACCCCGCCCCGGCGAAGGAAAAACACCGTGGCGGCGACGAGCACCATGATCACGGCCGCGCCGTTGTACAGCGCGGAGGGTGTCCAGCCGGCGTCGACAAGATAACCCACCAGCACCGGGCCGAGGATGGCGCCGATGCGGGAGATTCCCAGCGCCGTGCCCATGCCCGTGGCGCGCAGGCGGAACGGGTAGGAGGCCGGCGTGATGGTGTACATGCCGGTAACGCAGCCGTTGAGAAGCATGCCCACGGCGATGCCGGTGGCGAACATCAGGCCCGGGATCGCGGTGGAGGAGATGAACACCACGAGCACGACCGCGGACAGCAGCGCAAAGCCGATGAGCACCGTGCGGGCGCGGACCCGGGTGGTGAACACACCGAAGATCAGCGAGCCGATGGTGCCACCGAAGGAGAGCATGATGCCGCCGAGCACACCCTGCTGGGCGGTGAGGCCTTCGGCGGTGAGCAGGCGCGGGGTCCACTGGTTGGCGTAGTTGAAGGCGAACGTGACCAGCGCGAAGGCGAGCCAGAGCAGCAGCGTCGTGCGGAGGAACTGCGGGGTGAGCACCTCGGCGACGCGGACCTTGTCTGCGGTGTCACGCGCGGAAACGGTGACGGTCTCGTCCGCGGTGGTCTTGCCCAGTCGACGCGCCAGGGCCTGAACCTTCTCGTCCTCACCACGCGCGGCCAGGGCCTCCGGGGTTTCGGGGACCAGGACGATGGTCACCACCAGGGCCACGATGCTGAGGATCGCGCCGGAGGTGAACACGGCGTGCCAGCCGTGCTCGGGAATGAGGTTGGCGGCGAGGATGCCGCAGAGGGTGGCGCCGAGCCCGTAGCCGGAGGCGTAGATGCTCATGGCCAGGCCGCGGAAGCGAAGGTTGGAGAACTCGGAGGTCAGCACGGTGACGCAGGCGAGGATGCCACCGATGCCGATGCCGGTGATCACCCGCCAGATGAGCAGTTCGGCGTAGGTGCCGGACAGGGCGGTCAGCGCGAGGCCGACGATGTTGATCACCAGGGAGACCACGATGAGGCGCTTGCGCCCGAAGCGGTCCGCCAGCGGGGCGAGGACGAAGGCACCGACGCCCACGCCGATGAGCGCGGAGGACAGCAGCCAGCCGAGCTGCGCGCCGGAGAGGCCGAACTCCTCGACCACCGCGTTGGAGGAGAACGCCATGGCGACGAGGTCGTAACCGTCGAGGGCGTTGATGAAGGCGGCGATCAGGATGATGAACCACTGGTACCCGGACATGCGGGTGGAGTCGATGAGTTGACGGATATCCACTTAAGGAGACTTTCGTTCAAAGAGGAAAGCTGCAGCAGACGCGCCGGGGCTCCGGGGTAGCAGGGGGCAGCAGAGAGTAGGGTGGCGACTCAGTCGGCTGGTGAGGGCTCTCTGTGCGTTATGAGGTCGGGATTGAACATAGCGCACCGTGGCCGGAACGCCCGCGAATTTAATTCACGTTGGACACGGCGTCGACACGCGAGACGGTCCCGATGGCCGCAACCGTCACCGCGGGGTGGCACAGTGTCGACGGCGAATTGCCAGGACGAGGCGAGAGAAGGCTTCGCGCTTGAGCAGGGCGATCCTGGAGGAACCCTCCTGCCCTTAAATTCAGCCGTACGATCGGCGCACATGAGCAACGCACCATCACGCGAGAACGATCTGGTCATCTTCGGCGCCACGAGCTTCGTGGGCAAACTCATTGCGAAGTACGTGGCGCTCAACGCCACCGACGACACTCGGGTCGCCCTGGCCGGGCGCAACGAGGACAAACTCCGCGGCGTGCGCGCCTCCCTTCCCGGCACGACTTCCGGGTGGAGCATCATCACTGCCGACGCGGACGACGCCGACGACATGCGCGCGCTCGCCGAGTCCGCCGCGGTGATCATCTCCACGGTCGGCCCCTACAACGCCTACGGCCGAAAACTCGTGGGTGCCTGCGCCGAAGCTGGCACGCACTACCTCGACCTGGCCGGCGAGGTGCTGTTCGTGCGCGACTCCATCATCGACAACGATGAGACTGCCCGGGCGTCCGGGGCGCGGATCATCCACTCCTGCGGATTTGATTCCGTCCCCAGCGACCTGGCCCTCTACCGGCTCTGGCAGAAGCAGGACGGAAAGCTCGGCGACGTCGAGATGGTCTTGTCCAACCTCGTCGGCGGCATGTCCGGCGGCACGATCGCGTCCGCGCTGGACAACTTCGACAGCATGGACAAACTCGATCGCGAACAGCGCAAAGCAGCGGAGTCGCCCTACGCCCTCTCGCCGGGATACTCCTCGGACAAGGACATGAAGGCCCCCGGGGTGAAGAAGGGGCTCGCGCCGTTCTTCATGGCGCAGTACAACACCCGCCTGATCCGCCGCACCGCCCAGGTGCTGGACTACGGCCGCGACTTCACCTACTCCGAGTACCAGCGCGTCGGTGGGCCGGTGAAGACCGCGGTGTTCACGGCCGGGCTCGCTGCCGGCGCGGCCCTGCTGGGTTCGAAGGCGGGCAGGAACGTGGCGGGTCGTTTCCTGCCGAAGCCGGGGGAGGGGCCGTCGAGTAGCGATCGTGAAAAGGGTCGGTTCACCCTCGACACCCGCGAACACGAGCACGTGCACATCGAGCTCGAGCTGGACCCGGGTTACGAGGGCACCGCGCTGATGATCTCCGAGGCGGCCTTGACGCTGCTGGACGGCGAGGGGCTGCCGGAGCGCGCCGGGGTGCTCACGCCGGCATCCGCTCTCGGCGACGCGTACATTGATCGGCTGCGCGAAGCGGGAATGATCATCAGCTGAGCACGATGCTGTTTACTGGGTAGCCATGGAGTCCCTATCGCTGTCGGACCTGACGGGCAGACAATCACGCACCTACGCCGTGCGCGAACCGACGTCCGAGCAGGTCGGCCGGCGCATCCACGTGGCCATCGCGCGGTGGGAGAAACCCTGGCGCGGCGGCGGCCCCGTCGAACTCAACGGCTGGATCATCGTGGCCCGGGACAAACCCGGCCGCCAGATCGTGCGCGACAACTCCACCACCGAGGCCGACCCGGATCCCGCGATTCTCACTGAGCTTCACGACGTCCTGGCGGAATTCAACGTCTCCGCCGAGGAATCGTGGGTGGTCACCGGCCGGCGCCGCGTCACCCTGCTCAACCTCCTGGAGCGCAGCGGCTTCGACGTAACGGGCTCGTTCGTCGAGCAGAACCGGGCGACCAAGAAGGCCTCCGCGCTCATGCAGAGGAAGAAGTCCGCCCTGATGAAGGGCACCCGGCGACGTGCGCCTAAGGAGAGCGAACGCCCCGCGCTGTGGCTGCCCAACAGTGCCCGAACCCAGGGCAGGGGCGGCGCGGTGACCGTCTCCTGCGACGCCTCCTCTGACACCCGCTCGATCGGGAGCACGTGTTTTGTGGCCGACAACGGTGACTACCAGCTGCGCACCCGACGCACGCCCGTGTCCGTGGACGAGCTGGAGCTGGACGCCATCTCCCACGCCCTGAAGTACTCGCTGCGCATCGGCGCGACCTCCGTGGTGGTGGAGTCCGACTCCATGGCGGCGCTCGAGGCGGTGGAGCACGTGCGCCGCTCCGGTGCGCGCGGCAGGCGGTTCCGGGGAGTGAGCGCCGGCAGCCTGACCCGATTCGACCAGGCGCACCGGGAAGCCCGCAAGGCGCACCCGGTGGAGATCCGGCGGGTGCTCGGCCACTCGGGGGACCCGCTCAACCAGGCCGCCGACCAGATCGCCTACCTGGGACTGCGTGCCAGCGTGCACCCGCGCGACGCCGCGGAGGCACCCCTGCACAAGGGAATCAACCAGGCCCTGAAGAAGGCCCGCGCCGCGCTGCAGAAGTGACGCTCTGCGGTTGTTCATCCACAGCCGCCGTGTCCGCGCCGCCGCTGACTTGACCCGTTCACTAGAGTGAGGGATCAAACCTGACTCACCAGTCGTCTATGAAAAAGCGAGACCCACACTTTTATGGCACGTATGCAAGAAAGCGCCGATCTGCTCAAGTGCTCCTTCTGTGGGAAGAGCCAGAAGCAGGTGAAGAAGCTCATCGCCGGCGGCGGTGTCTACATCTGCGACGAGTGCATCGAGCTGTGCAACGAGATCATCGAGGAAGAACTCGGACAGGCGGAGGGGGAGACCCGCTCGCCCCGCGACGCGAAGCTGCCCCGCCCGTCGGAGATCTCCACGTTCCTTGACCAGTACGTCATCGGCCAGGACGCCGCCAAGCGCACCCTGGCCGTGGCGGTCTACAACCACTACAAGCGTGTCCGCGCGGAGAAGGCGCCGGGATCCGACGCGCCCAAGAAGCGCCGCAAGGGAGTGGAGGACGAGGTGGAGATCGCCAAGTCCAACATCCTGCTCCTCGGGCCCACGGGCTCCGGCAAGACCTACCTCGCGCAGACCCTCGCCCGCATGCTTGACGTCCCCTTCGCCATCGCCGACGCCACCAGCCTCACCGAGGCCGGTTACGTGGGCGAGGACGTGGAGAACATCCTGCTCAAGCTCCTGCAGGCGGCCGACTACGACGTGGAGCGCGCCCAGCGCGGCATCATCTACGTCGACGAGGTGGACAAGATCTCCCGCAAGTCCGACAACCCGTCCATCACCCGCGACGTCTCCGGCGAGGGCGTGCAGCAGGCGCTGCTGAAGATCCTCGAGGGCACCGTCGCCTCGATCCCGCCGCAGGGCGGGCGCAAGCACCCCAACCAGGAATTCATCCAGCTGGACACCTCCAACGTGCTCTTCATCGTCGCGGGCGCCTTTGCTGGGCTGGAGAAGGTCGTGGCCGAGCGTGTCGGACGAAAAGGGCTGGGCTTCGGCGCGGAGATCGAATCCGCCAAAGACCGCGAGGCGCAGAACCTCTTCAGCCAGGTGCTGCCCGAGGACCTGGTGAAGTTCGGCCTCATCCCCGAATTCATCGGCCGCCTGCCCATCGTGGCCACCGTGGAGAACCTCGACCGGGAATCGCTCGTCCGCGTGCTCACGGAGCCGAAGAACTCCCTGGTCAAGCAGTACGAGCGCCTCTTCGACATGGACGGCGCTCAGCTGTCCTTCGACAAGGACGCCCTCGACGTCATCGCGGAGAAGGCCCTGGCCCGCGGAACCGGAGCCCGTGGACTGCGCGCCATCATGGAGGAGCTGCTTGTGCCGGTCATGTACGACCTGCCCGATCAGGACAACATCGCCGAGGTCGTCGTCACCGCCGCATCGGTCAGGGGCGAGGCGGAGCCGAAGCTGGTCGAGCGCGAGGACGAGAAGTCGGCTTAGTGCGGACAAGCGTGCTGATGCGACGCCGCGGGGTGGTTGACCGGGGCGTCGACAAGCGTGCCCCTACTCGTCGAGAAATAGACCGCCGCGGAGTGAGGACCCCTCGCTGTAGAGGGCATCGGCGGGTTCCGCGCTGTCCTCGCTGGCCGCCTGTCGGGTGAGGTAGCTGGGCTGGCCCGAGCTAGGGATGTTGGACGTGAGAAACGCCAGCACCGTGTCCACCAGCAGGTGGTGCAGGCCCTCGGTGTTCTGCTCGTCGTGCAGGTCAACGCCGAAGAGCTTCCGGGTCAGGGAGTGGCCGATCTCGCGGTTGAAGATGATGGAGGTCATCAGCGTGTAGACGTCGAAGGAGGAGATGCCCGGGCGGAAGGCGCCGGAGTCCTGGCCCAGCAGCAGGAGCCGGTCCAGGTGGAAGGTCATGGTGGAGCCGTCGCGGAGCGAGACAAACTCCTCCGGGGTCGTCTCATTGATGACGTTCTCCAGCACCAGCAGCTTGATCGCGTCGGGGTTGCCGGTGAACTGCCGGTACAGGACATCAAGTAGCTTGCGCACCCCCTCGACGGGCACGCCCGAATCGAGCTGGAGCTCCTCCTCCGGGGGATGCATCAGCTGGATCGCGCGGAGCACCGACTGCACGTAGAGGCCACGTTTGTCACCGAAGTGGTAGTGGATCATGCGCTTGGACATCCCGGAATCCCGTGCGATGGCGTCCAGGCGGGCATCCGCGAATCCGCAGCGGGCGAACTCGGAGATCGCCACATCGATCACGGTGGCAGGGGAAACGGAGGTGGGCGTATCGACGCTGTTGTGAGGTGATTGTGCAGAGCCAGGCCGTTCCATGTACTTCACCCCGTTCGGTGCTTCGAGTCCTCGTCCGCCCGGACCCGCGGACCGCAGGCGGGAGGGCTGTTACCGCCTTTATCGTGCACGATTCCGGCGCTTCAGGATAGTACCGGGGCCGCGCGCTGCCCCCGGGTACCCGTTTTCTGGCGCAAAAGTCTGCGATGGCGGGGGTGGCCCGGCGGCTGTGCTCCCTTTCACAAGCCCCTGACCGCATCCCGGGGCGGCGGTAGAATCGGGTGGTGTCCACTGCCCGCACCGCCGGGAGCCAGGGAACCTGGGACAGCACGACACCCCACGGTGCCCGTCACGATGAACAGGAGCACCCATGTCCGAATCCAGCCAGTCCCGCCCCGTAAAGGTCACCGTCACCGGCGCCGCCGGCAACATCGCCTACTCGCTGCTGTGGCGCATCGCGTCCGGAGACGTCTTCGGCAAGGACGTACCCGTGGAGCTCGCCCTCCTGGAGATTCCCGCCGCCACCCGCGCCGCCGAGGGCGTGGCCATGGAGCTGGGCGATTCCGCGTTCCCGCTGCTGTGTGGAATCACCGTCACCGACAGCGCGGACACCGCGTTCGACGGCGCCAACGCCGCCTTCCTCGTCGGCGCGAAACCCCGCGGTAAAGGTATGGAGCGCGCCGACCTGCTCGCCGAGAACGGCAGGATCTTCGGCCCCCAGGGCAAGGCCATCGGGGAGCACGCCGCCTCCGACATCAAGGTCGTGGTGGTGGGCAATCCCGCCAACACCAACGCGCTCATCGCGGCCCACCACGCGCAGGATGTACCCGCCGAGCGTTTCACCGCGCTCATGCGCCTCGACCACAACCGCGCGCTGAGTCAGCTGGCGCAGAAACTCGACTGTCAGGTCGGCGACCTCTCCCGAGTCGCGGTGTGGGGCAACCACTCGGCCACCCAGTTCCCGGACCTCACATTCGCCGAGGTCGCGGGCTCACCAGTCGATGTGGATCAGTCCTGGTACACCGACGAGTTCATCCCCCGGGTGGCCAAGCGCGGCGCCGAGATCATCGACGTCCGCGGCAGCTCCTCCGCCGCCTCCGCGGCCTCGGCCGCCGTGGACCACATGCGCGACTGGGTGCAGGGTTCCGACGGGTGGGCCACCGCCGCGGTCGTGTCCGACGGCTCCTATGGCGTGGACGAAGGGCTCATCGCGGGTTTCCCGACGATCGCCCGGGACGGCCGATACGAGATCGTCCAGGGCCTCGAGCTCTCCGACTTCCAGCGCCAGCGGATCGAGGCCTCCGTAGCCGAGCTGCGCGCCGAGCGCGAGGCGGTCGGGGACCTGCTGGGATAGCCGACAATGGGGTGGGAAGCGACGTCGATAAGCGGCCCGAACCCGCCCAGGGCGACCCCAAGCCTTAGACGCAGGCCAGCTATAGTGAACCGGGTGACTGAGCAGAACAAGAACCTGGGCAAGAACCGCGCCGACGAGCTCCCCAAGGCGTGGGAACCGAAGGAGCACGAGACCGCGCTGTACCAGCGCTGGGTCGAGCGCGGTTACTTCACGCCGGACGCCTCCAGCGACAAGCCGGGATACTCCATCGTCCTGCCGCCGCCGAACGTCACCGGCCAGCTCCACATGGGCCACGCGCTGGACCACACACTCATCGACTCCATCATCCGCCGCAAGCGCATGCAGGGCTTTGAGACGCTGTGGCTGCCGGGCATGGACCACGCGGGTATCGCGACGCAGACCAAGGTCGAGGCGATGCTCAAGGAGACCGAGGGCAAGGACCGCTACGACTACGGCCGCGAGGAGTTCATCTCCAAGGTCTGGGAGTGGAAGGAGCAGTACGGCGGGACCATTCAGACGCAGATGCGTGCCATCGGCGACTCGGTCGACTGGTCGCGCGACCGCTTCACCCTCGACGAGGGCCTGTCGCGCGCCGTGCAGACGATCTTCAAGGCGCTGTTCGACCAGGGCATGATCTACCGGGCGCACCGCCTGGTCAACTGGTCGCCCGTGCTCGAGACCGCGGTCTCCGACATCGAGGTCGTGTACAAGGACGTCGACGGCGAGCTCGTGTCCTTCCGATACGGATCGCTCGACGACAACGAGCCGCACCTCGTCGTGGCCACCACCCGTATTGAGACGATGCTGGGCGACGTCGCCATCGCCGTCCACCCGGACGACGAGCGCTACCGGGATCTGGTGGGCCAGGAGCTCGACCACCCCTTCCGCAATGACCTGAAACTCAAGGTCATCGCCGACGACTACGTCGACCCCGAGTTCGGCACCGGCGCCGTGAAGATTACCCCGGCGCACGACCCCAACGACTACGCCATGGGCCAGCGCCACGATCTGGACATGCCCACGATCATGGACAAGACCGGCCGGATCGCCGACACCGGAACACGTTTCGACGGCCTGACCCGCGAGGGGGCCCGCGTGGCGATCCGCGAGGAGCTGGCCGAGCAGGGGCGCATCGTCAAGGAGATCCGCCCCTACGTGCACTCCGTGGGCCACTCCGAGCGCTCCGGCGAGGCCATCGAGCCGCGCCTGTCCCTTCAGTGGTTTGTCAAGGTGGACAAGCTCGCCCAGATGGCCGGAGAGGGCATCCGCGAGGGCGACACCACCATCCACCCGAAGGCGATGGAGCCGCGCTTCTTTGACTGGGTCGACGACATGCACGACTGGACCATCTCACGCCAGCTGTGGTGGGGCCACCGCATCCCCATCTTCTACGGCCCGAACGGCGAGGTCGTCTGCGTCGGACCCGACGAGCAGGCCCCCGAGGGCTACGAGCAGGACCCCGATGTCCTGGACACCTGGTTCTCCTCCGCGCTGTGGCCGTTCTCCACCATGGGTTGGCCCGACGCCACCCCGGACCTGGCCAAGTTCTACCCCACGAACGTGCTGGTCACGGCCTACGACATCCTCTTCTTCTGGGTCGCCCGCATGATGATGTTCGGCACCTTCGCTTCCACCATCACCCCGGAGATCCTCGGCGAGGGCACGGACGGCCGCCCCCAGGTTCCCTTCCACGACCTCTTCCTCCACGGCCTGGTGCGCGACGAGCACGGCCGTAAGATGAGCAAGTCGCTCGGCAACGGCATCGACCCGATGGACTGGGTCGAGCGCTACGGCGCCGACGCGCTGCGTTTCACCCTCGCACGCGGCGCCAACCCGGGCACCGACCTGCCCGTCGGCGAGGATCACGCGCAGAGCTCGCGCAACTTCGCCACCAAGCTCTACAACGCGACCAAGTTCGCCCTGCTCAACGGCGCCGCGGTGGACGAGCTGCCGGCGCGCGACACGCTCACCGACGCGGACCGCTGGATCCTCGACCGCCTCGAGCAGGTCCGCGCGACGGTTGACGCGCACCTGGAGAATTTCCAGTTCGCCAAGGCCAACGAGGAGCTCTACCAGTTCACCTGGAACGAGTTCTGCGACTGGTACCTGGAGATCGCCAAGACCCAGATCCCGCGCGACGAGGTCACCGAACGTGGCACCTCCACGCAGATCGTCCTCGGCCGGGTCCTCGACGTGGTGCTGCGCCTGCTGCACCCGGCCATGCCGTTCGTCACCGAGGTCCTCTGGACCACCCTGACGGAGGAGGAGACCACCACGCTCGCGCCGTGGCCCACGGTCGACGACACCAACGGCGGTGCGGAGCCCGACACCACGGCACAGACGCATATCGACGACTCCATCAAGCTCATCACCGAGCTGCGCCGGTTCCGTGCCGACCAGGGCCTGAAGCCCTCCCAGAAGGTCCCGGCGCAGATTGACTTTGCCGCGGCGGATCTGTCGGGACAGGAGACGCTGATCCGCAGCGTCGCTAGGCTCGTAGCTCCGGAGGAGGACTTCGAGGAGTCCGCCTCCCTGGAGGTGCGCCTGTCCCGGGCCACCGTGGGGGTCGCCCTGGACACCTCGGGCACCGTGGACAAGGACGCCGAGCGCGCGCGCCTGGAGAAGGAGCTCGCGGCCGCGCAGAAGGAGCTGGAGAACACCGGCAAGAAGCTCGGCAACGAGGCGTTCCTGGCCAAGGCGCCGGACGCCGTCGTGGACAAGATCCGCGCGCGTCAGGAGCTGGCCCGCGAGGAGACCGACCGCATCACCGCCCGGCTGGAAGGGTTGAAGTAAGTGGCTGAACCCGACGACGCGCTCGAGCGCATCCGCGCCGCGCTGGAAGAGA
This sequence comes from Corynebacterium doosanense CAU 212 = DSM 45436, assembly GCF_000767055.1. NCBI lineage: Bacteria > Bacillati > Actinomycetota > Actinomycetes > Mycobacteriales > Corynebacteriaceae > Corynebacterium > Corynebacterium doosanense. The sequence goes on along the minus strand of NZ_CP006764.1, from coordinate 2,104,524 downwards.
GCCAGGCCGAGGCCGCTGCCGAGGCCGTGCTGGCCGGGGAGAGGGAGCCGGGAGACACCGGCTTCGGCAAGATCAGCGTCGAGGAGCACGGGCTCACGCTGAACCTCGGAGAGTCGCACGAGCACAACCCCGAGGTCATCGCGCGCCCCGTCACCGATGAGCACCGCGCGGAGCTCGCCCGGGTGGAGCAGGCGCTCAACGCGCGGTGGCCGGAGACGGCGATCGACCCGACTTTGGACCGCATCGAGATGCTCCTGGATTTCCTGGGCAACCCCGAGCGCACGTTCAAATCCATCCACGTGGCCGGCACCAACGGCAAGACCTCCACCGTGCGCATGATCGAGTCCCTGCTCGGCGCATTCCACCGGCGGACGGGGCGCACGACCAGCCCGCACCTGCAGTCCGTGACCGAGCGCATCGGCATCGACGGTGAGCCGATCCACCCGGAGGACTTTGTCCGCATCTACGACGAGATTGCCCCGTTCGTCGAGCTCGTCGACTCGAAGTCGGAGCACCCGATGAGCACCTTTGAGGTGCTCGTCGCCATGGCCTACAGCGCGTTCGCCGACGCACCCGTCGATGTCGCGGTCGTCGAGGTCGGCATGGGCGGCCGGTGGGACGCCACCAACGTCATCTCCTCCGATGTCGCGGTGATCATGCCCGTGGGCATGGACCATACCGACTACCTGGGCGAGACAATCGAGGAGATCGCGGGGGAGAAGGCGGGCATCATCAAGTCCCGTTGGGACACCGACGACCTGCTCGCGCCGCCAGACAACGTCGCCGTCGTCGCCGAGCAGGAGCCGGAGGCCCTCGGGGTCATCCTCGAGCGCGCCGTCGAGGTCGATGCCTCCGTGGCCCGCGCCGGCTCCGAGTTCGGTGTGGTCACCTCGGCCATCGCCGTCGGCGGGCAGATGCTCACCCTGCGGGGCCTCGGCGGGGACTACGAGGAGATCTTCCTGCCGCTGGCCGGCGAGCACCAGGCGAAAAACGCCGCGATGGCCCTGGCTGCCGTGGAGGCGCTCTTCGGCGCCGGGCCCGGCCGGTCCCTCGACCTGGAGACCGTGCGCGCCGGATTCGCCCGGGCCAGCTCGCCCGGCCGGCTCGAGCGGGTGCGCAACAGCCCGTCGACCTTCGTCGACGCGGCCCACAATCCCCACGGCGCCCGCGCGCTGGGAGCGGCGCTCGAACGGGACTACGACTTTTCCCGACTCATCGGCGTGGTCGCGGTGCTCGGCGACAAGGACTCCGCCAACATCCTCCGGGAACTCGAGCCGCACCTGAGCGAGGTGGTGATCACCCAGAACTCCTCGCCGCGGGCGCTCGACGCCTACGATCTGGCAGAGACCGCACGCGACATCTTCGGCGAGGAGCGTGTGCATGTCGTCGATACGCTCGTCGGAGCGTACGACCTCGCCGTGGAGCTGGCCGAGGACGCCGACATCCAGTCGGGTTCCGGCATCGTCATCACCGGTTCGGTGGTCACCGCGGGTGACGCCCGGGCCATGTTCGGAAAGGATCCCCAGTGACCGAGACCCCTCAGGAATACGGCCCCCTCGGGCCGGGAGCTACCCCGGTCAAGGACCCGCTTAAGGCGCTCAGCGGCGTGCTCGCCGGCACGCTCGTTCTCGAGTCCATCACCATCTTCCTCGCGCTGACGGTGATCCTGCAGATCGATTCCGGCCGCTACTGGACCCCCCTGAACTGGGGAACCGTCGTCGCGCTCGGCGCGGCGCACTTCCTCCTGGCCTTCGTGCAGCGCAGGCCCTGGGGACTCAAGGCGGTCATGGTGCTGCAGGTGATCAGTTTCATCGCTGGGTTCTTCGTGCACTGGTCGCTGATGTTCATCGTCGGCATGTTCATCATGGTGTGGTGGTCTGTCCTCACCCTGCGCACGGACATCGCCGAGCGCATGAAGCGGGGCATGCTGGTCACCCAGCACCTGGGCACGGGCGAGCCGTCCGACGACGACAAGTAAGACCCCCGCACGCTGGGGTTATAACCCGGCTCATAGCTTCGCCGCCCACGCATCAGAAACTCATCACCGCAGCGGGTGAGCACTCATAAGTACGACTCCTTAAATGAATGTCAGTCCACACACCGACACATTCGTTTAAGGAGTTTTTCGTGTCTTCCTACCTCTATCTCGCCGCAGACGCCCTGGCCATCGGCCTGCTCGTCTTCGCCGTCTACCTCCCGCGCCACCGCCGGGGAGACATGGCCATGGCGTACCTCATCATCAACCTGGGCATCCTCGGCGTGGTCTCCGTGCTGGCCACCTCGACCGTCGCCGCCGGCCTAGGCCTCGGACTCTTCGGCCTGCTGTCCATCATCCGCCTGCGCTCGGAGGAGCTCAGCCAGTCCGAGGTGGCCTACTACTTCGCCGCCCTGGTTCTGGGCCTGATCGGCGGGCTGGGCGCCACCTCCGGCTCCTACCTCCCGCTTGCGCTCATGGCGGCGCTCGTGGCGGGCTTTTCGGTGCTCGACTCGAGGCTGCTGCAGCAGGACGCGGAGCGCATGAGCGTCACCGTCGACCGGGCGCTCACCGACCCAGCCGAGCTCACCGCTCACCTGGCCTCGATGTTCCACGCGGAGATTCTCGGCGCGAGGGTGGTCAGCCTCGACCTGGTCAAGGACCTCACCGTCGTGCAGGTGCACATGCGCCGGCGTGCTCGGGCGCACGCCCCGGCCGCCGAGCCCGTGAGCGAATGGAGCGTCCGATGACCTGGCTCGACGACCTCCCCGCCATCGACCTGTCCACGCTCAACGACGCCGCCGCGCGCCAGTCGCGTGTCGACCGCAAGTACCTCCTCACCCTCGACGAACTCACCGAACTCGGCGCACACCTCGGCGACTGCTCCGTCCTGGAGATCGCCGGTCAGCGCTCCGGCGGCTACTCCTCGCTCTACCTCGACACCCCCGATCTGCAGGCCTACCACCTCGCGGGCCTGGAACGACGCCGCCGATTCAAGGTGCGCATCCGCACCTACGCCTCCACCGGCGAGCAGTACCTCGAGGTCAAGACGCGTGACGGGCGCGGAATGACCCACAAGGTCAGACAGCTTCACGACGGCTCCGTGCCCCTGTCCGCATCGGCGCAGGGATTCGTCGACACGCGTCTCTCCTCCCAGGGCATCGTGCTGACCGGGCCGCTGGAACCCGTGCTGACCACCAGCTACGAGCGCACCACCCTGTACCTGCCCGGGGACGGCGCCCGGGCGACTCTCGACCTCGGGGTGCGTTTCGCCACCGCCGGCGACGAGGTCGCGCTGGACAACATCGCGGTCGTGGAGACTAAGGGGGGCACCCGGCCGACCAGCTTCGATCGCCTGCTCAGCGCGTTGGGGCACCGGGAGACCCGCATGTCCAAGTACGGGGTCGGCATGGCCGCCCTGCACCCCGAACTTCACCCCGAAAAATGGGCGGCCACGATGCGCCGCACCCTCCACCTCGTCTAAGAAAAGGTCCCTCTCCCATGCGCAACATCCTCTCCACCTCGCTCATCGCTGTTCTCTCCGCCGGAATGCTCAGCGCATGCTCCACCGCCGGGGCCACCCTGCAGACACCGGAAACGGTGGCCGCGGGCGACGCGTCCACCATCACCCTCGCCGGCGACATCGCCACCACCGATGCCCCAGGGGTGAGCACGCAGGACGGGGTGGTCACCATCACCGAGGCCGGCACCTACCGTCTGAGCGGGGAACTCGCCGGCCAGGTCGTGGTGGGCGCCGGGGACGACGACGCCGTCACGGTCATCCTCGACGGCGCGTCCATCACTTCCGACACCGGCTCCGCGCTCGCCGTCCTGAGCGCCGGCTCGGCGGTTGTCTCGCTGGCGGACGGCACCTCGAACTCGCTCACCGACGCCGCCACCTACATCACCGAGGGTGACGCCGACGCCGCCCTCTTCTCGGCCACCGACCTCACCATCACCGGCGGCGGCGCGCTGAGCGTCACAGGAAACGCCGGCGACGCCGTCTCGGGCAACGACGCGGTGGTCATAGAGTCCGGGGGCATCGACGTGCACGCGGCGGACGACGGCATCCGCGGCAAGGACTCCCTCACGGTCAGCGGGGGGGGAGGTCACCGTGGACAGCGTCGGCCACGCGCTGAAGTCGGACAACACGGAGACCGCCGAGACAGGCACGGTGACCCTTGCCGGGGGAACGCTGAACCTCACCTCAACCGGGGATGACGGCATCAACGCGCAGAATGTTCTTCTAGGCGGCGCGGACGTCACCGTCGACGCCGCCGATGACGGACTGCACGGTGATCTCTCCGTGGCAATCGAAGACGGATCGCAAGTCGTGGCCCGGTCGAACGAGGGCATCGAGGGCGCGGTGATCACCCTCGCCGGGGGCACGGTCGACGTCACCTCGACGGACGACGCCATCAACGGCTCGGTCGGCGCCGACGGGACCGGGCAGGCCATCGTCACCGTCTCCGGCGGCGACACCACCCTGAACACGGGCGGTGACGGCCTCGACTCCAACGGCTCTGCCACCATGACCGGTGGGACACTCACGGTCAACGGGCCTGTCCAGGGCGGCAACGGATCCATCGACGTGGACACCGGTCTGGACATCTCGGGCGGCACCCTCATCGCCGCCGGGGCCGCGGGCATGGCACAGTCTCCCACGACGGAATCAGCGCAGGGCTGGGTAGCCGTCGACACCGAGCTGTCGGAGGGTGACGTGCTGGAGGTCGCCGATTCCAGCGGGGCCGTGGTGGCCACGTACACCGCCGTCGCAAACGTCGGATCGGTGATCGTCTCCGGCGCCGCGCTCACCGCGGGTGAGACCTACACGTTCACCGTCAACGGGGCGGGGGAGGCGACGGTCGTCGCCGGTGAGAGCTCCGGGGAGATGATGGGCCCGGGTGGAATGGGCGGCCGCATGATGCCGGGGGCTAATGCCCCGTCGATGCTGGCCGGTGGGCCCGGGGAAACCGGAGCGTGAAACAGGCCCCGTGGTCAGACGACGCGGTGATCGTGCCCCCATGGGCACGCACGATCGCCGCGACGATGGACAGACCCAGGCCGGAGGTGCCGGAGGTGCGCTGACGGGAGGCGTCACCACGGGAGAAACGGTCGAAGACCCGGGGCAGCAGGTCGGCGGGGATCCCGGGCCCGTTGTCGGACACCGTCAAGACAATCTCCGTGTCCTTCGCCCGCACCGACACCGTGGTGACGGTGCCCACCGGCGTGTGGATGCGCGCGTTGGTGAGCAGGTTGCCCATCACCTGGCGCAGTCGGGCCTCGTTGCCGGAGACGAGGAAGTCGGGTGCCTGGCCGGCCTCGTCCAGGGGAATGTCCAGCTCAAACCGGTGGTCCGGGCCGGCCGCGTGCGCATCCATGACCGCATCGGCGGCGACCTGTCCGAGGTCGACGAGGGTGGACTGCTCGGCGCGGCTCGCGTCGATGCGTGCCAGCAGGAGGAGATCTTCCACCAGGTCGGCCATGCGGCGCGACTCCGCGGAGATCCTGCCCAGAGCGGCCGCGCTGTCCTCCGGGCTGAGGTCGTGGGTGCGCAGCAACTCGGTGTACCCGGCCACCGAGGCCAGCGGGGTCCGCAGCTCGTGGGAGGCGTCGGCGACGAAGTTGCGCACCTGCTGCTCCGAGGCATGGCGTGCGCGGAGGGAACCCTCGACATGGGAGATCAGTGTGTTCAGGGCGTGGCCCACCTGGCCGACCTCGGTGGCGGTGTCGTCGATACGCGACCGGGGCGTCAGCTGCACCTCCCCGCGGTCTAGTGGCGTGGCGCTCACACTGCGCGCGACCTCGGCGACCTCGTTGAGGGGGCGCAGCTCGCGGCGGATGAGCCAGGCGCACAGCGTCGAGATGACGGCCAGACCCGCGAGGCCGATGAGGGCCTGACGGGCCGCCGCGGCCCGCAGGGTGGCGTTGACGCTGCTGAGGGGGATGCCCGTGACGGACGTCCCGCTGGCATCGTTCCACGCGACCACCCGGTAGCTGCCCAGGTCCGGCAGGCGCACCGTGCGGGGCCGGCTGTCGGCGGGAATGCTGCGGAGGGTGTCGGCCTGGGCTTCGCTCAGCTCACCCACGGCGAACTGGTCCGTGACGATCCCGGAGCCCGACTGGTCGCGCAGCAGGACCGTCCCTACCTCCTGGCCAGGGAGATTCAGCGGATTGAGGTCCTCGCCCCCGCCCGGGGGACCGCCGCCGGGGCCGTCGAAGGCCGGGGCGGACGTGGCCCGTTCCAACCGGATGTCCACCTGGTGGAGGAGGGACTCGCGCAGCCCGAGCAGCGACGCCACCCCGGTGAGAATAATGACCAGCGCCGCGGCCGCCGCGACGACCGCGGCCAAGCGTCGCCGCAGCGGCACCGAGCGCCCGGTCACGAAAACTCGCCGGGTTTGAGGATGTACCCGGCACCCCGGAGGGTGTGGATCATGGGCGGGCGTCCCTGGTCGATCTTGCGCCGCAGGTAGGAGATGTAGAGCTCGACGACGGTCGATCGCCCGCCGAAGTCGTATCCCCAGACCCGGTCGAGGATCTGCGCCTTGGACAGCACCTTGCGTTCGTTGACCACGAGAAAGTGCAGCAGCCCGTACTCGGTGGCGGAGAGCTGGATCTCCTCGCCGCCGCGTCGGACCTCGTGGGAGTCCTCGTTCAGTTCCAGATCTCCCACGGTGAGAACAGTCGCCTCCGGCGCCGCGAGCTCGGCGATGCCGGCGCGTCGGACCAGGGCGGTGATCCGGGCGACCACCTCTTCCAGGGAATAGGGTTTGACCACGTAGTCGTCGCCGCCGGCCATGAGCCCGGTGACCCGGTCCTCCACCGCGTCGCGGGCCGTGAGGAAGAGCACGGGAACGGTGCTGCCCTCGCGGCGCAGGCGCCGGAGCACCTCGAAACCGTCGAAGTCCGGCAGCATGACGTCGAGAAGGATGACGTCCGGGTCCACCTCGCGGGCCAGCCGGAGGGCCGACATCCCGCTGCCCGCCGTGTGGATCTCCCAGCCCTCGTACTTGAGCGCCGAGGACAGCAGTGCCGCGAGGGCCTCCTCGTCGTCGACGACGAGGACGCGGATCGGGGAGCCGTCGGGGCGGAGCATCTCACTCATGGAGGGTGAGCCTACCCTGCAGGCCCGTCAGCGCCGGTGGGCCGAGAGGTGGTCTCAGAAGGGGAGCTTGATGCCCAGCTGGTCGGCGATGCGCGGGCCGAACAGCGCGACGATCGCCCCGATGCCGAGGGCCGCCACCAGTGCGAGAACGGCGCCTAGGCCGCCCGCCGAGGAGAGCGTGGAGCCAGTCGACGGTTATGTGCCGGGGTCGTTGTCCGTGGACTTGTTCAGGGTGACCTTGTCCACCTGGGATCCGTCGGCGACGTTGTACGTGGTCAGGGTCATGGTGTCCGGGGTCACCTCCACCTGCGTGTAGTCCGGGGTGCGGTCCTGGATCCAGTATGCGGTGGACGGCGCGGTCAGGCCACGTTCGTCGGACTGCGCCATCGTGGTGATGTCCGAGTAGCTCGTGTACCCCGGGTTGTCGAAGGTGGCGAACGAGTAGGACTTCGAGCCCGAGGAGGTGTTGGCGGTGAGGTAGAGGACCTCTCCCTCCTCGGGATGGAGGACATCGCCCGGACCGGTCGGCTCGCCGGCGCCGACCGGGGTGTTGCCCTTCATGAGGTGGGAACGGGTGTGGATGTGGTCGTGGCCGGAGAGGACCACGTCCACCCCGAGCTCACTGATGACGTCGACCATGTTCTTCCGGTAGTACTGCACCACGGGGTCGGCCTGGTGGAACGCCTAAGAGTAGGTGGAGTGGTGGTAGGTGACCACGATCCAGTCGTTGTCTTTGCCGTGGGCCGCGACGGTGTCACGCAGGAACTGCTTCTGGCCCGCGAGGCTCACGGCGTTGGTGTCCAGCGCTACGAACAGGGTGTTGTTGCGCTCGAAGTAGTAGTTGTACGGTGCCAGGCCGCTGGCGTCGGTGTTGGGCAGGTCGAACATCTCGCCGTAGGCCTTCGACGGGGCGTCGTGGTTTCCGCGGTTGACGGCGGTGCGGTAGCGGGAGATCTCGTCGTTGTTGAAGAACTCGTCGTACTCCGCCTGCTGGGTCAGGCCGTCGAAGACGGAGTCGACCTGGTCGCCGACCGAGACAAACATCGAGGTGCCCGGGTGCTCGGCGGCAGCGGCGGTGGCCGCTCGCCAGCCGTCCCCGTCCTTGGCCTGGTCGTCGGAGGCGCCGATCTGCGGGTCGCCGAAGACGCTGAATTCCCAGGTGTCCCCGAAGTCACCGGTGGTCAACGTGTGGGTCTTGGTCCAGCCGCGCTCGTCGGAGCCGATGCGGTAGACGTACTCGGTGTTCTCTTCCAGCCCGGTGATCTGCGCCGACATGGAGTAGCGCAGCGCCTCGATGGTGAGCGATCCTCGCTCGGCGGTGACGCGCTTGGCCGTGTCGGCGGGGAACTGCTCACCCGCGGCAGCGGAGGCCGGGGCGAACTCGACGTATTCGGTGGCCACGCCGTAGGTGGTCCAGTTGAGCAGCGCCTCGGTCTCGTCGGCGCCGACTCCGAGAAAGACGTCATCCACGGTGCTCACCGGCGCGGCGTGGGCGGAGGGGACGGTGGCGAGTCCGGTGAGCAGCGTGAATGCGGTGGCTGCCGAGATAGCGGTGGTGGCGCGGCGGCGGGAGAAGATCATGTGGAGATACCCCGTTAAGGTCGGTGAGGGTTTTGGCACCGGAACCCTAACCCGGTCACAGGGTTCTCGCAGGACGAACTCAGATCTCGGACGCCGGGGGGTGGCCGGAGAAGATGGAGATGCGGTTGTAGGTGTTGATCATGATGATCGCCCACTCCAGCGCCGCGACCTGTTCCTCGGTGAAGATCTCCATCGCCTTGACCGGGGCGGCCGCTTTGCGGATCCCCGCGGGCATGAGCGTGATGGTCTCCGCGAGATCCAGCGCCGCCCGCTCGTGCGGGGTGAAGGCGTCGGTCTCCCGCCAGGAGGCGAGCACGTCGAGTTTGTTCTGGCTGACCCCGGCGCGCCGGGCGCGGGGAACGTGGATGGAGAGGCACGCCGAGCAGCCGTTGAGCTGGCTCGCCCGGACAAGAGCGATCTCGATGAGATCGGGGGAGAGATCTACGTCCTGGTAGATCCGCTTGAGCTGGCCATTGGCCTTGCCCAGCGCGGAGTAGACCTCGGGGAAGAACTTGTCCAGGTACGGACCGTGCTCCATCCGCTCCGGGTAGGACCCGCTCGATGTTTCTTCGGGGGGACGGTTGTTCATTTACTTCTGCTCCTTAAGCCATTCCAGATCACTTGTCGATGGCCTGCGCCACGATCCGCCGAACACTTCGGGGTGCTTCTCCAGCCGGCCGCGCACGAAGGGGCACACCGCGACCACGTCGAGGCCGTCGGCGGCGGTGGCGTCGAGGGCGGCGTCGATAAGCTGCGAAGCCAGCCCACGTCCACCGAACTCCTCGCCGATTTCGGTGTGATAGAAGATACGTTCCGAACCGCGGTCGAGGAACTCGGTGCGGCCGGCTGTCGCGCCGTCGTCGTGGATGACGAAGGCGCCGGTCTCGCGGGTGACACTCATGAATCAATCCTTTCGTGGGGGCGGGCGACGGAATCCGGGTTGGTCCGGGCGCGGATCCGGGAATGGGGCAGTTCCGGCGCGGGAAGCCTGTCCAATCCCGTGGGGTCGTGGCTGATGTAGCCACGGGTGACGCCGAAGCGGTCGTCGCCACGCTCCCACTGCTCACGGTACCGGGCGATCTCGTCGTGGTCGCGGCCGATGAAGTTCCACCACATGACCACCTCCTCCGTGAACGGCTCGCCGCCCAGGAGGATCATCCGGGCCGGGGTGTCGCCGTTGTTGCGGATGCGCAGGCGGGATTCACCGGTGCCGGTGTAGGCGAGCTCGGAGGGCCAGACCGTGACCCCCTCGAGGTCGATGTCGCCGGCATCGACCAGGAGGCCGTGCTCGAAGGAGGGGTCAACGTCGATGGTGGCCGTCGCCCCGGGAAGCAGACGGATCTCCGCGCCGACCAGCGGGGTAAAGGTGGAGACCGGGGAGCGCTCGCCCAGCAGTTCGCCCAGGAAGACCAGCGCCTCACCCCAGTCGAAGGACAGCAGCTCGGGTGCGTGGTGGTCGAAGCGCCGCTCGCCCTGCCGGGCGGAATCCGGCAGGACCGTCCACAGCTGAACCCCGTGGAGCGTGGCGGTGGAGTGGGTGGAGACCTCCGAGTGGCAGATCCCGGCGCCCGCGGTCATGAGGTTGACCTCCCCGGGGACGACGACGGCGTGATTTCCTCCGGAGTCGTGGTGGGTGATGTCCCCCTCGAAGAGCCAGGACACGGTCTGCAGTCCGGTGTGGGGATGCGGGGGCACGTCCATGCCGCCGGTGAGGGACACGTCGTCGGGCCCGTAATGGTCGACGAAACACCACGCGCCGATGAGGGAGCGCTGTCGCTGGGGGAGCGTGCGTTTGACGGTCATGGCACGGGGGCCGCCGAGGGGCACGTCACGCGAGGTGATGATCTCCACCTTCGCTCCGTCGGCACACGAGGGGGAGTCGGTTCCCAGAGCGAGTTCCTCCGGGTGGTCGTCGGTGTTGGACATGGCCCTCATCCTACTCTTGTTGATGCGTCACCGAACGGGGCCGGTTAAACTTGCTGGTCATGCGCATCGTCTACTTCGCCCTGGCTGTCGTCTTCTCGCTGCTCGCCATCGCCATCCGTTTCACCGCGGGCGACACACGCCTCGCGGTGGCCGCCGTCGTCTGCGCGGGTGTGTTCCTCGTCCTGGGATTCCGGGCTCAGGCGAAGAAGGTGGAGCCCGACACCTTCGTCCTGAGCCCGGAGCAGGAGGACACGTTGCGACGGATGGTTGCCGACGGAAATCGCCCGGGGGCGATCGAGCAGTACCGCCTGTGGTCGCGCCACGCATCAACCGGGCAGGCCCGCGCCGACATCGATCGTCTGTAGCCGCACGAAACGGTCAACCGTTGGGTAGAGTCACCCGCATGACTGAACGCACCCTGATCCTGATCAAGCCCGACGGTGTGGCCAACGGCCACGTCGGTGAGATTCTCGCCCGTATCGAGCGCAAGGGTCTCAAGCTCGTCGAGCTGGATCTGCGCACCACGGACCGGGCCACGGCGGAGAAGCACTACGAGGAGCACGCCGACAAGCCGTTCTTCGGCGAGCTCGTCGACTTCATCACCTCCGCGCCGCTGGTGGCGAGCATTGTCGAGGGTGAGCGGGCCATCGACGCCTGGCGTCAGCTCGCCGGCGGCACCGACCCGGTGTCCAAGGCCACGCCCGGCACCATCCGCGGCGACTTCGCCCTGACCGTGGGCGAGAACGTCGTGCACGGCTCCGATTCCCCCGAGTCCGCAGAGCGCGAGATCGGGATCTGGTTCCCCAACGCCTAGGTCACCCGACACCGCACCTTCCCGCCCCCTCATCCATAGGGGGCGGTCGCAGTTCGCGGTCCGATCCGGCGGGGCGAATTGATTATGCCCACTTCGCCCAATAAGTTTATGCGCATGAGTTCAGAGGGGAAGGGGCGCACGGTGGCGACAGGCGGACGTGCCCGGCAGGCCCGCGCCATCGAGAAGAGGAAGTCCATCCTGGATTCAGCCATCGAGCTGATGTTCGCCCAGGGGCTCCAGGGGGTGACGCACCGTCAGGTCGCCGCGCGTGCCTCCGTACCCGTCGGATCCATCGGGTACTACTTCAACACCCGCGACGAACTGCTCATCCATGCCCTCCAGGTGCACGGCGAAGTTCTCGACGCCGGGGCCGAGGCGATCGTGGCCGACCTGCCGGAAGGGCAGAAGCTCTCGAGCGCGGAGGCGGCCAGGATTCTCCTGGACATCTACCTGCCGGGTCACCACGACCTGCTCATCGGCTGGGTCGGCGTGAAGATGGACTGCGTGCGTGAATCCACCACCCTTCAGGAGAACCTCCAGGCCCAGCGGACACGGGCGCTGGAGCACCTGGCCCAGGCGCTGCACAAGGTCGGATACGAGAGGCTGCGTGCGGAGCTGGTGGTCCTCGTCATCGAGGGCGCGGTGGTCGAGGCCGCCGTCGCCGGGGAAGCATCGGCGGAGAAGTACACCCTGAAATCCCTCGAGCTCCTGCTCTCCGCCGCCTGATCCCCGTCGGCCCCGGGGAGGGGCGATATCTCCGTGCAGTCTTCCGGAGAGTTCCGGCCCGAGCCCGGGAGGGCGGGCGTCCAATCGGCCTGCGGTGGGCAGGTGTGCCACAATGGGCGATGTCGTGGACGGCATCCGGCCGCCGCGGACAAGACTTGAAGAGCAACCAGAAACCACACTGCTGTCGGCGACGACGCAGATCGGTGACGCTCCTGTGCGGCGGCGGTATGAGATACCAGCGCCCGGGGGCCCGTGCACCGGTCGCCCGACCCGCCCCCGGCGGTGGCAGTTAAGGAGACATAGTGGCATCGACCGCAGAACCGAAAAAGCCCCGCAGAACCACCCGGAAGACGTCGCCGGCCAGCCCCATCACGCAGGCCGCCGCTGACTTCGACCGCTCCCAGCTCGGTGAATCCGTGCGCGTCTACGCACTGGCGAAACAGCTCGGCGTGTCCTCGAAGGACCTCATCGCCGCCCTGGCCGACCTGGGGGAGAAGAAAGTCGCGCAGTCGTCCCTGACGCGCGCGGACACCGAGAAGCTGCTCGACTCGCTCGCCCCCGCCGCCCCGCCGGCGCGGAAGGCGGCCAAGAAGACGACGAAGAAAACCACCAGGAAGGCCACGAAGAAGGCCACCAAGAAGGCGGTCGACAACGGGACCTCCGACGAGAACGTGGATTCCCCCGAACCCGCCCCTGCTGCGTCGGAGACCCCGGCACCGGTGGAGGAGGACGACAAACTGCGCGAGCGTGTGCGCAAGAATGTCGACAACGAGATCCACCAGATCGAGGAGAAGGTCAAGGCCGACCTGACCGAGGACCTGACTGCAGCGGATGTGGTTGCCGAGGATGTCGAGCCGGACGAGACCACTGCACTCGAAGTGCCCGAAGCTCCCGAATCCAGGGACGCGGACAAGGCCGCGTTCTCCCCGCTGTTTGTCGCCCCTGGTGCGAAGACGGAGGATGCAGAGGAAACGGAGAGCCCGGAGGAAACGGAGCCGGCTGAGCAGGGCGTCGATAAGCGGGGTTCCCGTCGGACCCGGCACCGCGTGGCGCAGAGCCGGAAGAAGCAGTCCGCCCCCGAGCCCGAGCCGGAGCCGCAGCCTGAGCCCGAGGCGGAGGAGACCCCCCAGGTCGACGAACCCGTGGCCATCAAGGGATCCACCCGGCTCGAGGCCCAGCGCCGGCGCCGCACCGAGATGCGCGAATCCGGGCGCACCAAAAAACACATCGTCTCGCAGGCGGAGTTCCTCGCGCGCCGGGAATCGGTCGAGCGCACCATGGTGGTGCGGGAACGACCGCGTCACGACGGCGGCGGCACCCTCACCCAGGTGGGCGTGCTGGAGGACGACCTGCTGGTCGAGCACTTCGTCACCACCGAGTCGCAGGCATCGATGATCGGCAACATCTACCTCGGACGGGTGCAGAACGTGCTGCCCTCGATGGAGGCGGCGTTCATCGACATCGGCACCGGGCGTAACGGCGTGCTGTACTCCTCGGAGGTCGACTGGAAGACCGCCGGCCTCGGCGGACGCGGCCGCAGAATCGAACAGGCGCTGCGGTCCGGGGACCAGATCCTGGTCCAGGTGTCCAAGGATCCCCTCGGCCACAAGGGCCCGCGCCTGACCACCCAGATCTCCCTCCCCGGGCGTTTCCTCGTCTACGTCCCGGGCGGGCGCAGCGCGGGAATCTCCCGCAAGCTGCCCGCGCCGGAGCGCAAGCGGCTGAAGGACATCCTCGGTCGGGTCATCCCGGGAAAGGGCGGAGCCATCATCCGCACCGCCGCGGAGAACGTCCCCGAGGAAGCCATCGCCGCCGACGTCCGGCGCCTGCACAACCTCTGGGAGGACGTGCAGGAACGTGCAGACAAGGAGAAGCAGTCCAAGGGCGCCACCCCGGTCACGCTCTACGAAGAGCCGGATATGCTGGTCAAGGTCGTTCGCGACCTCTTCAACGAGGACTTCGCCTCCCTGGTCATCGACGGCAAGCGCTCCTGGAGCACCGTGCACTCCTACGTGAAGTCCGTGGCGCCGGACCTGGCGGATCGCCTGGTCAAGTACGACCGCCGCGACCACGACGGACAGGACGCCTTCGAGCACTTCCGTGTCGACGAGCAGATCCACAAGGCGCTGGGGCGCAAGGTGTGGCTGCCCTCCGGCGGCTACCTCATCATTGACCGGACCGAAGCGATGATCGTCATCGACGTCAACACCGGCAAGTTCACCGGCGCCGGCGGCAACCTCGAGGAGACCGTCACCCGGAACAACCTCGAGGCCGCGGAAGAGATCGTCCGCCAGATCCGGCTGCGTGACCTCGGTGGAATGATCGTCGTCGACTTCATCGACATGGTCCTGCCCGAGAACCAGGACCTGGTGCTGCGCCGACTCAAGGAGGCCCTGGGCCGCGACCACACCCGCCACCAGGTCTCCGAGGTCACCTCGCTCGGCCTGGTGCAGATGACCAGGAAGCGCATCGGCACCGGACTCGTGGAGACCTTCACCACGGAGTGCCACCACTGCGAGGGCACGGGACTGATCTTCCACGAGGATCCCGTCGACCGCGACGAGCACCACGCTCCTGCCGAGCACCACGCTCCTGCCGAGCGACCCGGCCGGGACAACCGCCAGGAGAAGGACGGCGACTCCGAGGACGTGCTCGAGCGGATGGCGGACTCGGTGCTCAAACTGGGCGACCCGGAGGAGACCTCCGACGCCACGGAGCAGGACGACCGGGACGACCGGGACGAGGAGTCCGGAGAAAAGCGCACGTCCAAGCGCCGCGGTCGCCGCGGTGGCGGGCGCGGCCGGGGAAGCCGGGACCGGGACACCTCCTCTGAGAGGCAGCAGCAGGAGCAGCCGCAGCCGCAGGATGCCGAGCCGGTCAGTGAGTGGGAGCGCATCGCCGCCGAAGCGGTGGAGACGGCCCGCGAGCTTGACCCGGACGAGCCCTCCGATGCCGACTACGTAGCCGAGACCGGGGAGAAGTCCTTCGCCGAGGCACTTGAGGAGTTCGACTCCTCGCCCCGCCGACGCCGCAAGACCCGTGGGAACTCCCGCTCCGACCGACGTCCGGAGCGAGGGGAAGCAGATACCGATAACCGGGCGGAGAAGTCACCGCGCCGACGCCGCGCCACTGCAACCACTGCTACTACCGGCACCGCCGAGGCTCCCACGGAGTCGGTGCAGGCGGAGGCGCAGGAACAGAAGCGCACCGAGGTCTCCCGGAAGACGCCGGATGCCCCGGCCAGGGACGAGCAGCCCACGCGTTCCTCGCGGGGTCGTCGACGTGCGGTTCGCCGCCGCGCGGCGGCCGGCCGGGAAGACATTCGCCAGGAGGTGAAGGAACCGGTGCACACGGACGTCGAGAAGCGTCCCGAGCCGGAGACTGGTTCCTCCCGCGGTTCGCGGGGGCGCCGACGGGCAACCCGACGGAGCTCGTCGCGCCGTTAGTTGAGGCGTTTTGGAGAAGGGGCCCGGAACGGGGTACTCTTTGACAGTCGCTGTTTTGGAGCCGACCGCGTACCTCCTTTCGGGAAGTGCCCGCGGTCGCCCGAAACATCATAGAAATAGTGTCCATGCAGGCCCGTCGCTTTTCGGGGCTGTTAACGAGTTTAGGTAAGGGGTGACCCACCATGTACGCAATCGTCAAGACCGGCGGAAAGCAGTACAAGGTTGCCGAAGGCGATCTGGTCAAGGTCGAGAAGATCGAAGGCGAGCCGGGTTCTGCCGTGGCTCTCGCCCCGGTTCTGCTCGTCGACGGCGCCGACGTCAAGTCCAAGGCAGAGGATCTGGCTAACGTCAGCATCGATGCCGAGATCGTCGAGCAGGCCAAGGGCCCGAAGATCGACATTCTCAAGTACAAGAACAAGACCGGCTACAAGCGTCGTCAGGGCCACCGTCAGAAGCTGACGGTCCTGAAGATCAACGGCATCAAGTAGAAGCTAAGGGAGGGAAAACACCATGGCACACAAAAAGGGCGCATCCAGCTCCAGCAACGGTCGCGATTCCGAGTCCAAGCGTCTCGGCGTGAAGCGCTTCGGCGGACAGCAGGTCAAGGCCGGCGAGATCCTCATCCGCCAGCGTGGCACCAAGTTCCACCCGGGCGAGAACGTCGGCCGCGGTGGCGACGACACCCTGTTCGCTCTCGAGGCTGGCGCTGTCGAGTTCGGCATCAAGCGCAACCGACGCATCGTCAACATCGTTCCTGCCGCTGAGCAGGTCGAGGTTGCTACCGCCTAGGTAGTTCGATCGCGTGAGACCCCGGGTGCCCTGACGGGCCGCCCGGGGTCTTCGTCATCCGCGGCAATTTCCGGCCTACCTCGGCCAACGCCGCGGGTGATATCATCAACCCACCACGCACCGGCTGGTGACCACACTTTTTAGGGAATGATTTCATGGCTCAGTTCGTAGACCGCACCGTCCTGCATCTGCAGGCCGGCGATGGCGGCCATGGCTGCTCGTCCGTCCACCGCGAGAAGTTCAAGCCCCTGGGCGGGCCGGACGGCGGCAACGGCGGACACGGCGGCGACATCATTCTCCAGGTGTCCGACCAGGTGCACACCCTCCTCGACTTTCATTTTCGCCCCCACATCAAGGCGGGGCGCGGCGGCAACGGTGCGGGCGACTGGCGCCACGGCGCCCGCGGTGAGGACCTCATCATCGAGGTTCCCGTCGGCACGGTCGTGCAGAACGAGAAGGGTGAGACCCTCGCCGACCTGACCATCCCCGGAACGCGGTTCATCGCGGCCGAGGGCGGGTACGGCGGCCTGGGCAACGCGTCCCTGGCCAACAACAAACGTAAGGCCCCCGGCTTCGCGCTCATGGGTGAGGAGGGCGAGGCCAGGGATCTGGTACTCGAGCTCAAGTCCATGGCGGACGTCGGGCTCCTCGGCTTCCCGTCCGCGGGCAAGTCCTCCCTGATCTCCGTGCTCTCCGCCGCCAAGCCGAAGATCGCGGACTACCCGTTCACCACCCTGCAGCCGAACCTCGGCGTGGTCAACGTCGCCGACCAGACCTTCACCATGGCCGACGTGCCCGGGCTGATCCCGGGCGCCTCTGACGGCCGCGGGCTGGGGCTGGACTTCCTGCGCCACATCGAACGCACCGCGGTGCTCGCGCACATCGTCGACACCGCGACCAACGAACCCGGGCGTGATCCCGAGAGTGACATCGACGCCCTCGAGGCTGAGCTCGCCGCCTACCAGTCCGCGCTGGACGACGACACCGGCCTCGGCGACCTCCGCGACCGGCCGCGTGTCATCGTGCTCAACAAGGCCGACGTGCCCGAGGCCGCCGAGCTGGCGGAGTTTGTCAAGGCTGACCTGGAGGAGAAGTACGGCTGGCCCGTGTTCATCATCTCCACCGTGGCCCGCCAGGGGCTGGAGGAGCTGAAGTTCGCGCTCTTCGAGATGGTGAAGAAGGACCGCAAGCGCCGGCCCAAGGCGAAGAAGGACACCGAGAACACCATCATCCGGCCCAAGGCTGTCGATGCCGGTGCCGGTAAGGGCCGCAAGAAGAACGTCAAGGAGTTCGAAGTCACCGAGGATCCGGACGTGCCGGGCGGCTACCTCGTCACCGGCGAGAAGGTCGAACGCTGGATCAAACAGACGGACTTCGAGAACGAGGAGGCCGTCGGCTACCTCGCGGACCGCCTGGCCACCCTCGGCGTGGAGGATGCCCTGTTCAAGGCCGGCGCCGAGGAGGGGGCCACCGTCACCATCGGCTACATCTCTTTCGAGTGGGAGCCCATGACCGCGGGTGATCCCACCATGGCCGGCCGAGGTTTCGACGCCCGCCTGCAGGGCAACGACCGTGTCTCTGCCGCCGAGCGCAAGCGCGCCTCGCAGGCCAGGCGCGGGCTCATCGACGAATACGACTACGGCAACGGCGAAGAGGCCGACCGCGAACGTTGGCAGGGCTAGCTCGGTCGTGACTGGACAGGAGCGTGGGGAGGGCGTCGATACGCCGCTCTACCGCAGCGAGGCTGAGCTGCGGTCCGAGATCGCCGGTGCGAAGAAGATCGTGGTCAAGTTCGGATCCTCCTCGCTCACCAGATCCTCGGGCGGGGTCGACCGCGTGCGGATGGACCGTTATGTCGAGGCGCTCGAGGCCAGGATGGCCGCGGGTTCCGACGTGGTGGTGGTGTCCTCCGGCGCCATCGCCACCGGGCGCAAGCCGCTGAAGATGGTCACCCGGCCCAAAGACCTGGCCACCAAACAGGCGGCGGCCGCGGTCGGGCAGGTGCAGCTCGCATCCAACTGGTCGGACTCCTTTGAGCGGTTCGAGCGCACCGTCGCACTGATCCTGCTCACCGCGGGGGACACCGGCGACCGTGACCGGGCGCGCAACGCCCAGCGCACCATCGATCGGCTCCGCCAACTTCGGGTCATCCCCATCATCAACGAAAACGACACCGTGGCCACCAGCGAGATGCGCTTCGGTGACAACGACCGCCTGGCCGCGCTCGTGGCCCACCTCATCGGCGCCGACGCGCTGGTGCTGCTCTCCGACGTGGACGGGCTCTTCGACCGCAATCCCTCCGACCCCGGGGCCCGCTTCCTCTCCGAGGTCCGCTCCGGCAAGGATCTGGAGGGGGTCCTGGCGGGCGACGGTGGCCCGCTCGGCACCGGCGGCATGGCGGCGAAGGTCTCGGCCGCGCGCCTGGCCGCCCGCGGGGGAGTGCCGGTCCTGCTCACCAGCGCCGACAACATCGCCCCGGCGCTCGCCGGTGACGACGTGGGCACGGTGTTCCACCCCCGCCCAGACAAGCGGCTCAGCGCCTGGAAGTTCTGGGCCCTCTACGCCGCCGACGCCGAAGGCGTGCTGCGCATCGATCCAGGCGCCATGCGGGCGGTCACCCGCGGCGGAACGTCACTGCTGCCCGTGGGAATCACGGGTATCGACGGCGAATTCCACCGTGGCGACATCGTCGAGGTGATCGGTCCGAACGGCGAGGCGATCGGCCGCGGCGAGGTCGGCTACGACGCGGATGTACTGGCCGGAATGATCGGCAGGAACACCGCCGACCTGCCCGTGGAGCAGCGACGCGCGGTCATCCACGCGGACTACCTGTCCAACTACGCCTCCCGCGTGTGAGGTGTCGCACGGGTAAGCGCGGGTAGCCTGGCCCGCATGAAATTCACCATGCACCCCGAACGCTGGGACGAGGTCATCGCCGAGGTCGAGGAGGCGGGCCACACCCACGTTCCGGATCCCGCGGACGCTGACTTCCTCATCTTCAACGGCCGGCCCCGCGACTTCCCCGACCCGCTCCCCGAGGGCATTCGATTCATCCAGTGGCCCTTTGCCGGGGTGGATCACCTCATCGCGCGGGGAGTGATGACCCCCTCGGTGCGCTGGGCCAACGCCGCCGGCGTCTACGCCCGGCCGGTAGCGGAGGTGGCGCTGGGGCTCATCATCGCGCAGTTCCACCATTTCAAGGCCACCGC
The DNA here is from genome assembly GCF_000767055.1 of Corynebacterium doosanense CAU 212 = DSM 45436. Lineage (NCBI taxonomy): Bacteria > Bacillati > Actinomycetota > Actinomycetes > Mycobacteriales > Corynebacteriaceae > Corynebacterium > Corynebacterium doosanense. The sequence goes on along the minus strand of NZ_CP006764.1, from coordinate 2,084,951 downwards.
CCTTGCCGGTTCCTTCGCCCACAAGGAGAAGGTGGAGGCCACCCAGCAGTGGCTCTTCCGGGATAAGACGGTGGCCCTGTTCGGCGCCGGCGGCATCGCCCGCGAGCTCATCGAGATGCTGCGCCCCTTCGGCGTGCGCACCATCGCGGTCAACCGCTCGGGCCACGAGGTGGCGGGAGCCGACGAGACATTCGCGCTCGACTCCGCCGGTGACGTGTGGGGCCGCACCGACATTGTGGTGCTCTCCATGCCGCTGACGGATCAGACCCGCGGGCTCGTCGACGCGGAGAAGTTCCGGTTGATGAAAGACAGCGCCCTGCTGGTCAACGTCGGGCGCGGGGCCCTGGTGGACACGGACGACCTGGTGCAGGCGCTTAACGACGCCCAGATCGCCGGCGCCGCCATGGACGTCACCGATCCCGAGCCGCTTCCCGAGGGCCACCCGCTGTGGGCCATGGACAACGTGCTCATCTCCCCGCACATCGCCGCCCCGGCGGAGGTGGCGCGCATGCTCATCGGGGAGCAGGTCATCGCCAACGCCGCGGCGTTTGAGCGGGGCGAGACGATGCCCACCGAGGTCGACGTCGAGGCGGGTTACTGACGCCCCGGAAATCTCTCAGACACCTTTCGGTTACCCCACGGTCACCGAAAGTTTGCCTATGGTGGACAGGGAAGCGTCAACTAATACAGGAGGACAATCATGACCATCCGTAGAAGCATTCTCGCCACCACCGTCGCGGTCTCTACCGCGTTCGCCCTCGCAGCCTGCTCGGACGCCGCCGACACCGCCAACGATGCCGCAGGCTCCGCCACCAGCGCGGCCGCCAGCGCCACGGATTCCGCCGGTTCCGCCGTCAGCTCCGCCACGAGCTCCGCGTCCGAGGCCTCGGCATCCTCCGCCGCCTCCGAGACCAGCTCGGCCGTGCGCGAGGGCGAGCTTGACCCGGCATTCGCCGCGATCTCCGCAGTGAAGGCCGAGTACGCCGACGGCATCATCACCGCGATCGACCGCGACGACAACGACGAGACCTTCGATGTCGACGTGGTCGTGGGCGAGGACGTGCTCGACCTGGTGGTCAACGCCGACGGCGCCATCACCGAGGAGGAGCGCGAGAACGACGGCGACGATGTCCTCGAGGCCCAGAAGGCCACCGTCACCATCGACGACGCCATCACCGACGCCCTCGAGCGCCACCCCGAGGGTGTCATCGACGAGGTCAGCCTCGAGGAGGACGACGGGATGCTCAACTGGGAGATCGACCTCGATGGCCAGGACCGCAGCGATCTTGCGGAGTTCAGCGTCCGCGCCAGCTAACAGCCCCACGCTCAGACCCACCGAGGGGAACTCCCCACGGTGGGTTTTCCGCGTCGCGGGGCACGTTAGTATGGGCCCATGAACGATCATCCCCAGTCCGAGCGCGACGAGGTCCTGGCCAAGGCACATGCCGCGAAGGAGGTCGCCCCGATCCTGGCGGCCCTGCCCACGCCGGAGAAGAACACCCTGCTGCGCGCTGCCGCAGAAACCCTCATCGAGCGGCGCGAGGAGATCCTGGCTGCGAACGCCAGGGACATCGCCACCGGCCGCGACGCGGGCATGGCGGAATCCTTCATCGACCGCCTGCGTCTGGACGAGGCCCGCATCGACGGCATCGCCGACGGGCTGCGCCAGGTGGGCAGCCTCGATGATCCGGTGGGGGAGATCATCCAGGGTCGACGCATGGACAACGGCATCCTCATGCGTCAGGTCCGTGTTCCCCTCGGCGTCATGGGCATGGTCTACGAGGCCCGCCCCAACGTCACCGTCGACGCGTTCGGGCTGGCACTGAAGTCCGGCAACGTCGCGCTGTTGAGGGGTTCCAAGTCCGCGCGTGAATCCAACACGACGCTGGTGGAGATACTTCAGGATGTCTGTGCGGCGCACGGTCTGCCGCGGGAGATCGTCCAGCTCCTGCCCTGCGAGACCCACGATTCGGTGCAGGACCTCATCACCGCCCGCGGCCTGGTCGACGTGGTCATTCCCCGCGGCAGCGCGCGGCTCATCGAGGCCGTGGTCACCGGCGCGACCGTCCCCGCGATCGAGACGGGTACGGGAAACTGCCACTTCTACGTCGACGCGTATGCGGACGTCGACTCGGCCATCGACATGGTCATCAACGGCAAAACCCGCCGCTGCTCGGTGTGCAACGCCACGGAGACGGTGCTTATCGACGCCTCGCTGCCCGATCCCGAGAAACTCCGCATCATCGCTGCTCTGCAGGCCGCCGGGGTCACGGTGCACGGCGATGTCGACGAGCTCGCGTCCATCGGCGCGGAGGACATCGTGGCCGCCGACGACACGGACTGGGGCGAGGAGTACCTCTCCTTCGACATCGCCGCCAAGATCGTCGACGGCGTCGACGGAGCCACCGAGCACATCAGGCTGTGGAGCACGGGACACACCGAGGCGATCGCCACGCTCAACGCGTACACCGCCCGCACCTTCGCTGACCGTGTCGACGCCGCGGCCGTGATGATCAACGCGTCCACCGCCTTCACCGACGGGGAGATGTACGGCATGGGCGCGGAGATCGGCATCTCCACGCAGAAGCTCCACGCCCGCGGGCCGATGGCGCTGCCGGAGCTGACCTCTACGAAGTGGATTCTGGAGGGTACGGGGCAGACTCGGGCCTAACTCCCTCGGTGGAGTGCCGGGCAGCCGACCAGCGCAGCCACAGGAAGAAAGCACCGGCCAGCGCCAGTGCGATGCCGATCGTCCACAGGAGACCGGTCAGGCCCGGCTCGACCCCGGCCATCTCCACGATGGAGGGAGCACCGACCACGACACCGATGGCACCCAGGAGCAGGTTCTGGGTGTTCCTGGCCTCGTCCTTGGCCTCCTGGCGTGCCTTATCGACGTCCTGCTGCTGCTCCCGCTCCTTTGCGGTGATCTGCTGGTAGATGCTGCTGTAGATGTCGGAGCGAAGATTGAGGTCGTCGGATACGTCCTCGTACATGCGGCGAACTCCACTGGTGTCGCGCAGCCCGTGGAGAATCGCCGTGCCGGTCGACCTCCGCGGGATGGTCTCGGTCCACAGCACGTTCCGGATTTCCGCGAACTCGATCTGGGCCTCGTTGAGGTCGGTGAGACGTTCCGACAGGGCCTTCGAGGAACCGAGGGTGATGGCGCTCAACTCCTGCTTCTGGTTCAGCATGGCGCTGAGGGCACTGAGGGCGGTGAACGTGCGCATGTTCAGTAGGAGAATGTCGACGAATCTGGTCGAGGCCAGCAGGGTGATCTTCGGGTTTCCGGTGTAGTAGGTGTTGGTCCGGACCGCCGCGACCCCGGAATCGACGGTGGCGATATGCCAGTCCTCGATGTCGTCCACGGATTCCGACTCTGAGCTCAGGCGGGACTGCGAGGGGATTCTGTCGTGGTACTGATCCGCTCCGGTGGCCAGCTGCCAGGCCCAGGATGCTTCCCTGGTCCACGAGTCCGATTCGTGAGCAGCATCGGGCCACAGCTGGGGGTTGGAGGCGATGGGACGATTGGGGATCGCGACCACGCTTCGATGACGTTGGACCCGGTCAATCTGCTTCCTGCCGGAATCGGAATCCTCCGGAGTCGGGGCCGGTTTTCCCGCGGGTACGAGGTAACCGCCGTCGTTCATGAAGAAGGTCTGTGTGGCACCGGCCAGATCGTCCGAGTTGAGCAGATACTCGGCGATGCAGGTGATGTTCTTGAGGAGCTGGAAGTTCCCCAGCCTCCCTGCGCGCGGGGAGGCCGTAGGCGTGCCGTGCCAGTCGAATTCCTTGACCGCGGTGGCACCCGGGCTCGACCTGGGGCGATCCAGAGCGCGAGAGATGGCCTCCAGCTGCAGGTCATCGCAGTTCTCCGCGACAACATGGAAAACAAGGTAGTGGTCGTAGTCCTTGCTGCCAGTGGTTGCCGCGGTCTCGTGGTGCGGGAACTGGACGTATTCGATCGCCTGAAGTTGAAGCAGAGCGGAATCGTTGGCGGAGGACTTGCCGAGCCACGAACCGGAGGTGAGCGCATAGGTTCCGAACCACTCAAGCATCTCCGCGCAAGTGGCCCCCTGCTTCAGTCCCTCGCGGCTGTAGCGCAGAAGGTAATCGAGATAGGTGTAGTTCGCCCCCGTCAGAAGAGAAGCGTCGGAGAAGTCAGAATTGTCCAGGTAAGTCCGGGTTTCCTCCCCGTGCTCGGTGATGAACTGAAGGATGCTTTCCCGGGTCGCATGATAATGCAGGGGGCGATCGGGATCGTCCGCCAGAAGTCGTCGGCAGATCGCTCCTCCCGGGAGGAGCGAATCGGGTTTCGATTCGGTGGTGTTGTCCGCGATCAGTTTCTTGAGGTGGCGCGACGCTACACCGCCGTCCCGGTAGGGGTCCACCGAGTTCGCCTGGACCGCGTTGATGAGGCTCGCACCAAACCAGGCCTTGGCCTCGGTGTAGTGGGTAAATACCGCCGGGTCCTGTCTGTCCGCTGACGGAGTGGGTGTAAAACTCTTGAGCCCGCGGTAGCGGCCAAGGATCCAGGGGGAGTCCTCGAGGTCAAACGATTTGAACTCGAAACCCGTCGGCAAGGGATGGGCGATGGAGAACATGCCTGCACGCCACTGAGGCACGTGTTCCTGAGCGGCCGGGTCGGCATGACGAGGCGCGCGATACGGTAGATCCTCGCCCCGTTTCCGGTAGTCGGTGGCCTGCGAGAACGTCGTGGTCCTTGCCATTTCTACTCCTTTTCCGTCTCTGAAATTGAGCCGGTCATGGTTGCGGACTCGGATGTATGGTGACAGCGTCATCGGCGCCGAGGCTGATCGATTACAGATTAACGATCCCCCGGGTAAGAAAGTGCTCGCGCGCGAACGTCGCCTGACCTGGTCCAGCACCGGGGGTGTTCATTTCTCTGTCCGCAAAAGGTCTTTGTACGGATACTGTGCCTCAGCCCGGCCCTGAATTCTCGACTATCGGGGAGCAGTCCCCCCGGCAGCACCTCAGAAAACGAATATCAGCTGAATTCCACGGGTTTCACTGACCGTGTCAGGAAACCGCACATTAATGTCACGAGAATGAGTAATCGCGCAGTCCTGCTGACTGGCTTAATGGTCTTTTCTTCACTGGTGGTTCCGCGCACTGCGGCAGCGGCTGTGGAGACGGAAGCCTGCCCCGAGGTCGCCGTGGTCGCCGCCCGGGGCAGCGAGCAGAACGACGAGCTCACCCCCATGCGCTACGCGCCGGAGTCACGCTGGGAATCCAACGGTTACGAGGCGGAGAACATCTCCGGCCTCATCACCGCGGCCTCCGCCCGCCACCTCGGGCGCACCGGGGAGCAGCTCATGACCAACGTCCCGGTCATCGGCCTGGACAACTCCGTCTACCCGGCGGCGATGCCCCTGCCCGAACTGATCCAGGACGGGGAGGACGTGGACGCCGCGGTCTTCGCGCAGCGCGCCAGCTCGGTGCTGTCGTCCCGCTCGCCGGTGGAGATCAGTTCGACGGCGGCCACTGCCTTCGACGATTCGCTGCGCCGGGGCGTGTCGGGCACGCCGGGGTACCTCCAGGCCTGGGAGGAGGCCACCGGCTGCGCCCCCGATTACGTGCTCATCGGATACTCACAGGGCGCAATGGTGCTCACGGCCGTCGAGAAGCAGCTTGCGGAGCAGGGGAGGCTGCGCGGCGTGATCTACATGGGTAATCCGCTGCTGCGGCCGGGCGATCCGAGCATCGTGGGTAAGCGGGTGAGCAGCGGCGGAATGGCCACGGCGCTGGGTGATCGCTGGCCACGGGAGTCCGGAGTGGACCGGAGAATCAACTACTGCCTGCCCCGGGACATCGTCTGCGACCTCTCCCCGGACACCGTTGCGGGCCAGTTTGGCGCGACGGGCGGGACGCACCCCGAGTACTACGCCGAGGACGCGGAGGACCCGTCCGCGGGCCTGGTCGCGGACACGTTCGCCGGGTGGGTGAGCAGCGAAGACAGTTAGCCAGCGGGATCGGCGGCGGGGGGTTAGGATTACCCAGGTTTTCCTGCCCCCCGGTCGTTTGTCACCTCCCCGAAAGAGCCCGCCGTGACCCGCTCGCTTCCCGCCCTGTTCGCCTCCCTCGCCGCCGCTGTCACCGCCGCCGTCGCTCCCGCCACCATCGCGACACCCGTAGCCGCCGCCCAGGACAGCTGCCCGGCTGTCGCGGTCGTCGCCGCCCGCGGCTCCGGCCAGACCCAGGTGGCCCCCACCAGCTACTCCGGTGGGCCCCGGACCAGCAACGGATGGGAAGGCGAGACCATGCGCGCCATGCTGCGCACCGCCGAGAGCCGCTACGCCGCCACCCACGGCGGCGCTTCGCTGATGAAGGACGTCGACGTCATCGGCCTCGACCCCTCGTACTACCCGGCGGCCTATCCCGCGCTTCCCGATCCCAACGTGCCTATCCCGGACGGCACCCTCGCCCGGGCCCGCCTCGCCGCGGACCTGGCGATCCCTGCCGTCAACGTCACTCTCGCCGCCGCCGGTCAGTTCACCGAGTCCGTCACGGCCGGGCGCGACGGGGTCATGCGCGGCATCGACGACTACCAGAACCGCACCGGCTGCGCCCCGCAGTACGTGCTCACCGGTTACTCGCAGGGCGCGATGGTCGTCGCCGAGCACGAGCGTGAGCTGGCCCGCCGCGGTCAGCTCGCCGGAGTGATCTACCTGGGCAACCCCATGACCCGCGCCGGTGACTGGTCCACCGTCGGCGTCGCCGGGGGAGGGGCCGGCGGAATGATCGGTTCGCTGCCCGTCAACTCCGTCTCCGTGGCCGCCACCGACCACCGCGTGAACTACTGCCTGCCCCAGGACGGCGTGTGTGACACCTCCGAGCAGACGCTGCGCGAATCGCAGGGCAACGGCGGCAACCACGGCCGGTACTTCCTCGCGCCGAGCCCCTGGGACAACCAGGTCGTCGACGCCTTCGGCTCCTGGGTGGACGAGGTCCGGTACTAGTAGAGCGCGGTGCGGGGACGGCCGGCCGGGTAGACTCCCAGCGCATGAGCACGCGCGCACGCATCGGCATCATGGGTGGAACCTTCGACCCGATCCACCATGGCCACCTGGTGGCGGCGAGTGAGGTCGCCCACCGCTTCGCGCTCGACCGGGTGATCTTTGTGCCCACCGGGCAGCCCTGGCAGAAGTCCGAGAAAGAGGTCAGCCCCGCCGAGCACCGCTATCTCATGACCGTGATCGCCACGGCGTCCAACCCACGCTTCGAGGTCAGCCGGGTGGACATTGACCGGGATGGCCCGACGTACACCGTCGATACGCTGCGGGACCTGCGTGCGCTTCATCCGGACGCCGAATTCTTCTTCATCACCGGCGCCGACGCCCTGGGGTCGATCCTCTCCTGGCACGAGTGGGAGGCGATGTTCGACGAGGCGACGTTCGTGGGTGTCACGCGGCCCGGATACACCCTCAGCGAGGACATGCTCCCGCCGGAGAAGCAGAAGCTGGTGGAACTCATCGACGTCCCCGCGATGGCCATTTCCTCCACCGACTGCCGCGAGCGGGCCATGTCCGGTCTGCCGGTGTGGTACCTCGTTCCCGACGGGGTGGTTCAGTACATCGCCAAAAACAGCCTCTACGCGCCGCCGACGATCCCGGACAACTAGGAAATAACCTGGGTTTCGTGCAAGACTGGGGAGAGTTTTCTGCTCAGCAACTCCCCGTCATGGAAGACAGTAAGGACCTCACTTCATTGACCGCCTCTGACTCCGCCCGCAACTTCGCCGCGATCGCCGCCCGCGCCGCCGATGAGAAAAAGGGCGAATCCATCGCCTGTTACGACGTCTCCGACGTCATGGGCATTTCCGATGTCTTTGTCGTCGTCTCCGCCTCCAACGACCGCCAGGTCGGCTCCATCGTGGAAGAAGTTGAGGATCAGCTCACCGCGGCCGGCCTTGAGCCGCTGCGACGCGAGGGTCACCGGGAGAACCGCTGGGTGCTGCTCGACTACGGTCAGTTCATCGTCCACGTGCAGCGGGCCCAGGAGCGCGAGTTCTACGGCCTCGACCGCCTCTACGCCGACACCCCGCTCATCACCATCGAGGGTGTGGACTCCTTCACCCGGTCGAGCGACTTCTCGGATGACGTCAACACCCGCACCGTGGGATCCATCGACGAGATCCCGCTGGCCGGCGACGGTCCAGTCGAGGACGACGACGAGTACTAGAACTCCCGCGAGGTAGAAGACCGATGTCCCGTCGACTCATCATGCTGCGCCACGGCCAGACGATCCACAATGCCACGCGCCGCATGCAGGGCCACCTGGACACCAGTCTCTCCGAGCAGGGCTGGGAGGGTGCCCGCCAGGTGGCTGACTGCCTCCGGGCCGCCGGCATCTCCCGGATCGTCTCCTCCGACCTCTCCCGCGCCGCCGACACCGCCGGCGTGGTGGCGGACCTCATCGGCGTCGACCTGCAGATCGATGCCCGCCTGCGCGAGACCGACCTGGGGCAGTGGCAGGACCTCGGACACACCGAGGTGGACGAGCAGTTCCCCGGTGCGCGCGCAGCCTGGCGTCACGACGCCCAGTGGGCACCGCCCGGCGGAGAATCACGCATCGACGTCGCGCGACGCGCCCGCCCGGTCATCGACGAACTCATGACCTCCTTCCCGGAATGGGAGGGCTCGACGGTCCTGGTCGTCGCCCACGGCGGCACCATCTCCGCCCTCACCGGTTCGCTGCTCGGGTTCTCCCCGGACATGTATCCCATGCTCAGCACGCTGAATAACACACATTTCGCCGTGCTCACGGCCCGCCCGACCTACACCCCGGGTTCCGCTGACGCGCTAGACGATCCCCGCTTCGAGACCGCGGCAGCCCGGTTCGACCCCGGCGCACCCGTGGATGCGCAGTGGTACCTGGACGGGTGGAACCTGGGAGTGGTGGAACTCTAGATGGCCGTCAGAATTGTCACCGACTCCTCCTCCGGCCTGCCGCAGGAGATCGTCGACGAGCTGGACATCACCGTGCTCGACCTCCATGTCATGAGCAAAGAGGTCAAGGACGGGGTGGAGACTAGCACGTCCGGCCTCTCGACGCTGGAACTGGTGGCCGCCTACGCGCGGCAGCTCGAGCGGGGTGGGGACGACGGCGTCGTGGCGCTGCACCTCTCCAGCGCTCTCTCCTCCACCCACTCGGCGGCGGAGGCCGCGGCGGCGGTCTTCGACGACACCGTGCAGGTCGTGGAGACCGGAACGGCCGGCATGGCCATCGGCGCGGCGGCGATGGCGGCGGCGACGCGGGCGAACAGCGGGGCGGATCACGACGAATGCCTGGCCACGGCCGTCGATACGCTGGAACGCTCCGCCACCTGGGTGTATCTGCACCGCATCGACGGGGTGCGGCGATCCGGAAGGATGTCCGCCGGTACCGCGATGCTCTCGGCCGCGACCCTGGCCACCAAACCCCTCATGCAGATTGTGGGCGGCAAGCTCGAGCTGGTGGGAAAGACCCGCACGCAGACCAAGGCCTTCACCAAGCTGGTGGAGCTCGTCGCGGAGAGCGCCCGGGGAGAGGCGTGTTTTGTGGCCATCCAGCATAACGAGGCAGCGGACGCGGCGAGTGACCTCCAGGAGCTGCTCGAGGACGTCCTGCCGGAGGGTTCCAGCTTCCTCTCCACCACGATGTCCGAGGTCCTGGCCGTGCACACCGGTGTCGGCGCCGTCGGGGTCTCGGCCGTGTTCGCGCAGGCGCCTGTGGATGAATCCGCGGAAACGGACGCTGCGGAGTAGTTGTCCACAGGGGGGTCTGCGGTGGCGACGCCGGGGTTCTAGCTTGTGAGCCATGAGCAACAGTGTGGCCAGTCGCCTCGGTGAGTTCGTCCGTCCCACCGGTGAAGAAACCCGCCTCGACATCTCCTTTCCCGACCAGCCGCCGCGCATAGCCATCGGCACCCGGACGGCGATCATCGCCGCGGGTGTGCTGGCGGTGATCGTCGGCCTGATGCTGTCCCACCTGCTCTTCCGCACGGGTGACGGTGCGTTGGCTCCCTCCGCTCCCGCAGCCTCCGCACCCGCTGCGGTGGCGCCGGAAGCCGCCACTTCCGGGGGCACCATCGTCGTCTCCGTGGTGGGGGCCGTCGTGGTCCAGGGGCTGGTCACCCTCGAGCCGGGCGCGCGGGTGGCCGATGCGATCATCGCCGCAGGCGGGTTGCTCGAGGGCGCGGACCCGGCCGCGCTCAACCAGGCGCAGCTGCTGGTGGACGGGCAGCAGATCGTCGTCCCGGCCGTAGGCGCGGCACCGGCGCCACCGGCTGGTTCGGCTGGTTCGGCTGGAGCGGCGGCGGGCGGCATGGTGTCGCTGAATTCCGCCGACGCTGCGGGTCTGAGCACCCTCGACGGGGTGGGGGAGGCGACGGCGGCGGCGATCATCGAGTTCCGGGAGCAGAACGGGGGGTTCACCTCGATCGAGCAGCTCATGGATGTCTCCGGGATCGGCCCCGCCAAGTTCGAGGCCATCAAAGATCACGTGACGCTGTAGGGTGAATAAAAAGGTATTTTCACATGCACACTAGGAGCGCCGCCCATGTCGAATATGTGGTTCCGACTGATCATCGAGAGCATTCTCGGTTTCACCCTGCTCATCATCGGTGTGGTGCTCGTCGGACTGCAGGACTCGACCCTGTCCCTGGTTATCGCCGTCATCCTCATCGTCGTGGGCATCGCGCTCATCCTCGACCTTGTCTGGGCCGCCTCCTCCGGGCGGATCACCACCCCGCCGACCCTCGGCGCGGGCATGGCCACTGCCGGATCGAGCAGCAGTGAAAAGTGGGAGCGCGACCAGCGCCTGCAGGAGGAGCAGCACAGGCCCGGGGAGCCGCGCGAGATCTGACGCCTTCCCCGGGGGTGTACCCGGGTGAGCGAACTGCGTCTGCTCCCCGCGGCGCTGACGTGCTGGGGAGCACTCATTGCTCTGCTGCTGACACGCGAATCGTTTCCGGCGTATGCGGTGATTCTGGCCGTGTCCGTGCTCATTCTGCTGCTGCGCGAGCACGGCCAGGCGCTGTTCACGGGGTCGGTGGGCCTGCTCGTGGTCGGGGCCGGCGACGTGCGCCGACGGGTGGCGGAGGCGTTCTCCGCCCCGCCCGAGTTCCCGGCGGCCGTCACGGGCGCCCCGTCCGTGACCAGCTCCGGGTCGGTCCTCCTCGAGGTCCGCGTCGCGGGCTATCCCGGCCTTCTGCCGGTGTTTACCGAGGATCCCGAAGCCCTTGAGCTGGGTTCCGGCACCCCGGTCACGGTCGCGGCGGGGCTGAGCCCCTCGGGACGGCCGGGGCTCGGACTGCTCGTCGCCAACGGCGAGGTGACCCCCGTGGGGGAACCGGCCGGTGTGGCCGCATTCGCCGGGGCGGTCCGGCGGGCGTTCGCCGAGTCCGTGTCTGCCCATGTCCCCGGGGAACACCGCGGTCTGATCCCGGGAATGACGCTGGGGGACACCTCGCTGCAGAGCGACATGAGCACGGATCTCTACCTGCAGACGGGCCTGTCCCATCTCTCGGCAGTGAGCGGGGCCAACGTCGCCGTGGTAACCACGACGGCGTTGCTGCTCTGCCGGGCGCTGAGCCTGGGGCCGCGGGTCCAGGTCGCGGCGGCCGTCGGGGCACTCCTCGCCTACGTCTGTCTGGTGGGGACGGAGCCGTCCATTCTCCGGGCGGCGGTGACCGGGGTGGTGGGACTGGTGGCCGTCATCGCCTCCAGCAGGATGCAGCCCGTGCACGCGTTGTCGGTGGCGGTGCTGGTGCTGCTTGTCGTGGACCCAGGCCTGGCCGTGGATTTCGGGTTCGCCCTGTCCGTGGCCGCGACGGCAGGGATTGTCGCACTCATGCCGGTGATCGCCCGCCCCCTCATGCCCGCGGGCCTGCCACCCGTCCTGGCCCGCGCGCTGGCGGTGGCCATCGCGGCGGACGCGGTGACCATGCCGATCATCGCGCTCATGACCGGGGAGGTGTCCCTGGTGTCCGTGCTGGCCAACGTCCTGGTCGCGCCCGCGGCCGCTCCGGTGACGGTGCTCGGGCTCCTCGCCACCGTGCTCTCGCTCGTTCCGGGGCCGTGGGAGGTACCGGTGCTGTGGCTGATCACCCCACTGACCTGGTGGATACACACCGTGGCGCGGGTGTGCGCCGCCCTGCCGCTGGTGAGCGTCGCGGCGGCGCCGGCGACCGTGCTGCTGGTCTACGGCTGGGTGATCGCCGGGCTGGTCAGCCGGCGGGTGCTGCTGACAACCGGGTGCGTGGCGTTGGGCGCGGTGTGGTTGGCGTGGCCGTCGATAAGTTCACCGACCATCGACCCGGGTGAGCTGCACACCGCCACCGTGGCCGGCGAGGAGGACGTGGGCGCAGTACCGGCGGGGACGCAGCTCATCATCGTGGAGGACGCACGCGGCGAGCCCGCCGACCGGCCCACCGTGACCCGCGACGGCGTGCCCGTGTTGTACCCCAACCGCGACGGCCCGGTCACCCTGCACCGCGACGGCACGCAGCACGCTGCGGACGGGAGATTTTAGGTGGCTACTATGACACCCATGGCAGTCGAACAGGTCCACCTCATCCTCGGCGAGGAGCAGTTCCTCGCGGAACGGGTGCGCCGGCAGCTCATTGAGCAGATCGGTCCGCACGCCGAGGTCACGCTCGTGCGCGCGGGGGAGATCACCACATCGGAGATCATCGACCTCACCAGCCCCTCGCTGTTCGCGGAGGACCGGATCCTTGTGTTCACCGGCACCGACCTGGCCGGAAAGGAACCCACCGAGCTCCTGTTGCAGACCGCGGTCGACCCCGCGCCGGGGATCTACATGCTCATCCAGCACACCGGGGGAGGGCGAAACAAGGCGCTGGTGAAGAAGTTCGAGAAGGCCTGCGTGGTGCACAGGGTGGACAAGATCGCCCGCAAGGACCTGCCCGGCTGGGCGATGGCGGAGTTCCGCTCCCACGGGGTGCGGCCCACGCCCGACGTCGTCCACGCACTGCTCGAGGGAGTGGGTTCGGACCTGCGCGAGCTGGCGTCCGCGGTCTCGCAGCTCGTGGCCGACACCGGCGGCGACGTCACCGAGGCAGACGTGCGCACCTATTACGCGGGGGTCGCCGAGGTCAATGGTTTCGACATCGCCGACCTTGCCGTGGCGGGCAAGACGGCGCAGGCGCTGGCCTCGACCCGTCGCGCGCTGCAGCTCGGGGCCAGCCCGGTGGCGCTCGCCGCGGCGCTCGGCTCCAAGGTCGGCGCGATCGCCCGGCTGTACACCACCCGGGGTGCCAACGCGAAGCAGCTGGCCGGCACCCTGGGCATGCACCCCTTCGTGGTGGAGAAGACCATGTCGGTGGCCCGGCGCTGGAGCGGGGACAACGTCAGCGAGGCGGTGATCATCGTCGCGGATCTCGACGCCCGCGCCAAAGGTGCTGGTGGCGACGCCGATTTCGCCGTGGAGAATGCCGTGCGGAGGATCTCGGAGCTGGCAGGATAAACTGGCCAACATGTCTGACACCACCCAGGAACCCCTGCCCGACGACGTCCAGGAACTGGTCATCCGCCTGTTCGAGATGGCCCGCAGCGGCAACGTCGACCTGGTGGAGTACATCCGCCAGGGCGTGGACGCGAACCTGCGGAACATGGAGGGCAACACCTTCCTCATGCTCGCCGCTTATTCCGGCCACGCCAATCTGGTCAAGGGCCTCATCGAGGTGGGCGCCGACCCCGACGCACTCAACGAGCGGGGGCAGTCGCCGCTGGCCGGGGCGATCTTCAAGAAGGAGGACGAGGTCGTCGACGTGCTCATCGACGCCGGTGCCGACCCCCGCGCCGGCCACCCCACCGCCGTGGACAGCGCCCGCATGTTCGGACGAGAGGACCTGCTCGGCCGCCTCGGTGAAGCGGAGTGACCCCGGCCGCACTCGGAGCGCTCGTACTTCTCAACCTTGTGGGGGCCGCCTCGCCCGGCCCCGACGTCATCCTCATCACCCGCCAGGCCACCCGGTCGCGCCGCCACGCCCTGGCGACGATCCTGGGCATCCATGTCGGCGTGCTCATGTGGGTGAGCATCACCGTACTCGGAGCGACGGCCCTGCTCACGGCCTTCCCGCAGATGATCGACGTGGTCCAGATCGTCGGCGGCGCCTGGCTGGTCTGGATGGGCCAGAACATGGTGCGCGGCGGGCTGCGCGACCGCAGCAACCCGCCCGCCGACATGGCGGAATCCGTGTCCCGACTAGGGACACTCGGTCAGTCGTTCCGCAAGGGACTGGCCACCAACCTGGCGAACCCGAAAATCGTGCTCTTCCTCGCCGCCCTGATCGCGCCCGCGCTGCCCGCGGACCCGTCGCCGCTCACGGCGGTGGTGGTGATCCTCGCCCTGTCCGCCAGTTCACTCGTGCTCTTCAGCGCCATGGCGATGCTCGTGTCCACCAACACCGTCCGGACCAGGCTTCTTCGCGCCGGCTGGCTTATCGACGTCCTGGCCGGCGCCTTCTTCATCCTCGCCGGATGCGTCCTCGTGGGCCGCGGCGTGCTGGGGCTGGTGGGGTAGGGCCGAGCCTGGAGCAGGAAAAAGCCGGTGCCCCTTCGGAGAGAAGGGGCACCGGCATCGACTGTGCGGAACCTAGTCCAGCGGCACACCGCGGGAATCAGTGGTGAACTTTCCGCTGCCGATGAGAATCATGATGAACTCCACGAAGGCCCAGATGCCGACGGCGGCGACAAGAATCAGCCCGAGGCCGAAGATCCAGGACGTCGCCCAGCCGAGAACGGTGAGGCCCAGCTGAAGCCCACCGCGGCCGTTGTTGCCCAGGTAGAAGTTGTGCACGCCGATCGTTCCCAGGAACCATGCCAGCAGAGCAGCGATGACCTTGGACTTCGGTGCGGTACCGGCCACCTGGTTCGGGTTGTAGCCCGTGCCCTGAGCGTAGTTGTACTGCGCCGGCACGTTCGGCGTGGACTGGAACTGCTGCGGCTGCTGGTACTGGTACGACTGCTGCGCGCCGTAGGGTGAGCTGCCCGAGGTCGGTTCGAGGTTCGAATCCGGGGTCTGGGCGGCGTCAAAGGGGTTGGTCATGGCGTGGTCTCCTGGGAAATTCCGGGGTTTTGGCGGGCTAACAATGCTGTGCGAACGTCAACAGCCTAAACCCTGGACGGTCGGTTGCCACCGCCAATGGGGAACTTTCCCCGCGTCACCCTCTTACGGGTGATGCGGGAGTGAACATGCACCACCCAACAACAAACCCCCGGTGCACCTTCGCAAAAAGGTGCGCCGGGGGGCGTCGATAAGCGGGAAAGAAGCTTTAGGCCTCTTCCTTACCCATCTTGTTGAGCGCGGAAGCCATGTTGGACTTCTTGTTGGCCGCGTTGTTGCGGTGGAGCACGCCCTTGGAAACGGACTTGTCCAGCGAACGGGACGCGACGCGCAGCTGCTCGGCAGCCTTTTCCTTGTCGCCAGCTTCAACGGCGGCACGGAACTTGCGGATCTCGGTGCGGACCGCGGAGCGGACTGCCTGGTTGCGCTGACGGGCCTTCTCGTTGGTGAGAACGCGCTTCTTCTGCTGCTTGATGTTTGCCATCTGAATTACCTCTTGATAGTCGAATGAATTGCTTTTGCGACTCACCGCACGACCGAAATGCAGGCATCTGTGCTGATAAACGAGCCCAAGGTCCTGCCCGTCCCGACAGATGCTCGGCTCGTGCGGTGAACAACCTGCTAAACGTTAGCAGCCGCGGGGCCGGGGATCAAAAAGCTATACCCAGCCGAAGCGGGAGCGCAGGACGCGGGCGATGCGGTCGAAGCGCGCCTCGGGGAGGAGGACACCCTGGCGGCGGACGGAGTGTTCGGGCACCTGGATCACCTTGTCCACCCGGACCCAGCAGGTCTCTCCCGACGGGTTCCAGCCGCCCGGGCCGATGGCCAGCCAGTTGTGCTCCTCGTCGTGGCACTGTTCGGGGGAGATGAGCAGGCCGAGGACATCCTCGCGGTTGGCCCGGCCGACAACGACCATCGCACGCTCGGCCGGAGGTTTGTCCGGGCCGTACGCGGGCACCCACAGCCAGGCGATCTCGCCGGCCTCGACCTGGCCGTCGATGTCCGGCGCGTAGGCGAGGGCGCGGGCCTTCTCGTCGGCGGGAAACGCCATGATGGGGGCGGATTCGTGGTCCTCGGCGCTGTCCTCGGCCGGCCCGATCTCCGTGAGACCCAGCCGATCGCGCAGCGTCTTGAGCGTGTCCTTCGGATGGTCCGTGGAGCCCCGGGAGCCCCGAGAACGTCCACCCAGGAAGAATCTACGGCGTGGGCGCTGGGAGCGGGAGAGATCCTGCTCCGGGTCGCCGGCCTTTTCATGTGCCTTCAGCCCGCTGAAAAACATGTGGTGGGTTCCGTCTGCCTAGGTGGTGTGAATGCCGGGTGCCGACGAGTTTCGCCACCCTACGCACTGGTGTAGACACTAGTGAGCCACCGGAGTGTGATCAACCCACGAACCGAAGTTTCCGGAAAGTAATTCCGCAACCTTTTCCTCGCCGTCCCCGGGTGAGCCCGCCGGGACGGCCCTTGTAGACTGGCCCAGGTTACGTACATATGAGGGGCGCGCTTACATGAAAAACAACTTCGCGGAGAAGACGTTCACGGATCTCTCCCAGATCCGGAACTTCTGCATCATCGCGCACATCGACCACGGCAAGTCCACCCTCGCCGACCGCATTCTCGGACTCTCCGCGGTCGTCGCGGAGCGGGACATGCGCGACCAGTACCTCGACAACATGGACATCGAGCGCGAGCGTGGCATCACCATCAAGGCGCAGAATGTGCGCCTGCCGTGGGTCCCGCGCTCCGGCCGGCATGAGGGGGAGGAGATCGTCCTCCAGATGATCGACACCCCCGGCCACGTCGACTTCACCTACGAGGTCTCCCGCGCACTGGAGGCCTGCGAGGGTGCGATCCTGCTTGTCGACGCCGCCCAGGGCATCGAGGCACAGACCCTGGCGAACCTCTACCTGGCCATGGACAAGAACCTGGAGATCATCCCGGTCCTCAACAAGATCGACCTCCCGGCGGCTGACCCGGACAAGTACGCCGAGGAGATCGCCTACATCATCGGCTGCGAGCCCGAGGACGTTCTGCGTGTCTCCGGCAAGACCGGCGAGGGAGTCCCCGCGCTGCTGGACCGCGTCTGCGAGCTCGTCCCGGCCCCCACCACGGAATACGAACTGGACGGGCCCGCCCGCGCCCTGGTCTTCGACTCCGTCTACGACACCTTCCGCGGCGTGGTCACCTACATCCGCATGATGGACGGCACCCTCCGACCGCGCCAGAAGATCGAACTCATGGCCTCCGGCGCGACGCACGAGATCCTCGAGATCGGCGTCGTCTCGCCCAAGCCCCTGCCCACCAAGGGCCTCGGCCCGGGCGAGGTCGGCTACATCATCACCGGCGTGAAGGACGTGCGCGAGACCAAGGTCGGCGACACCATCACCTGGGCGAACAAGGGCGCGACCGAGCCCCTGACCGGTTACGCGGACCCCAACCCCATGGTCTACTCGGGGTTGTTCCCCATCTCCCAGGGCGACTTTCCCGCGCTGCGCGAGGCACTGGAAAAACTGCAGCTTAACGACGCCTCGCTCACCTGGGAGCCGGAAACATCCGTGGCCCTCGGTTTCGGCTTCCGCTGCGGATTCCTCGGTCTGCTGCACATGGAGATCACCCGCGACCGCCTCGAGCGCGAGTTCGACCTCGACCTCATCTCCACCGCGCCGAGCGTCTCCTACCGGGTGGTGCACGAGTCCGGGCAGGAGAAACACGTGCACAACCCCTCCGAGTGGCCGGAGGGCAAGAACGAGGCGGTTTTCGAGCCGATCGTCAACATGACCGTCATCGTGCCGTCCGAGTTCGTCGGACAGACCATGGAGCTGTGCCAGTCCAAGCGCGGTGAGATGAAGAACATGGACTACCTCTCCGAGGACCGCGTCGAGCTGCGCTACGTCATGCCGCTGGGCGAGATCATCTTCGACTTCTTTGACATGCTCAAGTCCCGCACCAGGGGCTACGCCTCGCTGAACTACGAGGAGGCCGGCGAGCAGGAGGCCGACCTGGTCAAGGTGGACATTCTGCTCCAGGGCGAACCCGTCGACGCCTTCAGCGCCATCGTGCACGCCGATGACGCGCGCTACTACGGCCTGAAGATGACCAAGAAGCTGCGCGAACTCATCCCGCGCCAGCAGTTCGAGGTGCCCATTCAGGCGGCGGTCGGCGCGAAGATCATCGCACGCGAGAACATTCGCGCCCTGCGCAAGGACGTGCTGGCCAAGTGCTACGGCGGCGACGTCTCCCGTAAGCGCAAGCTGCTGGAGAAGCAGAAGGCCGGTAAGAAGCGCATGAAGAACATCGGTTCGGTGGAGGTCCCGCAGGAGGCCTTCGTCGCGGCGCTGTCCACGGACGAGGGATAAGAAAAAGCCCGCTTTCGGCACTGGCCGGAAGCGGGTTTTTCTCTGCCTTACTAGCTCAGCATTGCGCGGGCCTGCTCGATCATCGCGTTCAGGTCGGCCGGCAGCAGCCCGGCGGCGTTGAGTCCGAAGAACGCGAGGGCGGCGACGGCACCGACCGCGGCGACCAGTGCGGCGAACGGGCCGAAGCTGGAACCGGAGGAGAGGCCGTTGTCCTCCGTGGGTGCCTTGGTGGTCTCGGCGTAGCGCACCGAGGTGCCCTCGGTGTTGGCGTCGTCGGCCCAGAGGAACTGGGTCATGCCGTCGCTGGTGAAGGAGGCGAATCCCTCGTTGGCGAAGTTGCCCATTCCCGCGGGGCGGGCCTGCTTTTCCGAGGTCACTGCCCAGGTGCCACCGGTCTTCTCGGCGATGACGGAGGCACCCTCGCAGGCCTCGTCGCAGAGGATGCGCAGCTTGTTGCCGGCGAAGTCCAGGGCCATCACGCCCGGGAAGCCGGAGGCCAGCGTCTGCACCAGCGCGTGGGAGCCGTCGCGCTTGAGGGTGACAAAGTGCACGTTGCCCGTCGCCTCGACGCCGACGGCGTAGACCCCGCCGCCGACGTACTCGACGGCCTCGAGCCCGCCGTTGGCGGACACTGCGCCGATGGTTTCGGCCAGGTTCCATTCGTGCGTGGCGGTCAGCGTGGTGTCCCCGGACTTGGGCAGTTCGAAGCGCAGGACGGACGGGCGGGAGATGCTGTTGGCGGCGCCGCTGCGCTCGGTGGCGACGTAGAGAGCGCCGTCCTCGCCGATGGTGATGCCCTCGGCGTCGGGAGCTCCGGCCTCGCCGCCCGGGTAGGCCAGGGTCCACTTGCCGGAGGTCTCCCAGGTCTTGGTGGCCTGGTCATAGTCGAGGGCGTGCAGGGTGCCGTTGCCGTTGTTGACGATCCACGCGCGGCCATGGGAATCGACGTCGATGCCGGACATGTCGTCGGTGTTGAAGTCAGACCCGAGAGCGAGGTTGGTGATCTCCTGGGGGTCGTAGGGCCAGGGCTTGTCGGCGACCGGGTCGACGGTGCCCGACGCGGTGTTGGGGGCGTTGCGGGTGGGTGCGCCGGTGACGGCGAAGTCGCCCGTCTTGTCGGGGACGCGGCCCCAGGAGGTCAGCGCGTGGCCGTCCCAGGTGGTCTCCGCGACGATGGCACCGTCGGCGTTGCGGACGATGACAGAGTCGTTGCCGCCGAGGCCGAAGCCGCCCTCGACTTTGTCGGTGTAGAAGGAGGCGTACCCGCCGGACTCGATCGACGTGCCCGCAGGAATGGTGAGCGGGGTGCGGGCGGCATCGTTGTCCGTGATGGTCCAGCCGCTGATATCGATCGAGTTGATGGTGTCAGTGTTGGCCAGTTCCACCCAGTCGCCGACCGCGTCGCCGTTGGACTCGACCTCGTTGATCACCACGGGGGAGTCGACGTAGGTGGGATCCTCCGGCGGGGGAGCCGCCTCGCCGTTGGGTGCACCGGGCGTGGCAGCGGCAGTGACAACAAAGTCTCCGGTGAAGTCGGGGACCCGGCCGTAGCTGGTCGTGCCGGGGTTTTCCGTCCACTTGTAGGAATCGACCTTGGTGGCAGAGGTGTCAGAGAGCGTGATCTCGTCCGCCTTGCCCAGTCCGAAACCTTTGGAACCGTCCGGGGTGACGGTGGCACCCTCGACATAGATCTGAAGCCGCTCGCCCGGCCGGAGAATCGTGTTGGCCGCCAGTTTCACGGGGGTGCGGTCGGCCTTGTCGTCGATGAGCGTCCAGCCGGAGACGTCCACGTCGCTGGTGCCGGGGTTGGCGATCTCCACCCACTCCTGGTCCGGGCTGACCTCGTTGATCACCACTCCCGCAGGGGCGGCGGAGGCGATCGGGGTGGCCAAGGTGGCGGCGGTGATGAGGGCTACGCCGAGGGGGAGGGCGCGGGCGATGCGGGACATGGGTGTGAACTCGATTCCGGTGTTGACAGTCTGTACCCAGCTGAATTTACGGTCTGTACCAGTCATCGCGGTGCCCTGCGGGTGAACTTCCGGCGAACAGACTCACCGAGCTGACACGAGTTCGCGCTCAGGGGCAGGCTCCACCGGTTCCTCACCCCGTGCCGCACTGACGGTGACCGACGCGGCGGCCAGCAGCGTGAGAGCGGCAGCGAATCCGACGATCGTCTGCCCGCCCACCGCAATGAGCGTCGCCCCGCCGAGCACCCCGCCCAACACGGCCGCGGGAACCATCCCGGCGGGCCGCTCCACCAGTAGTGAGCGGTGCAGGACAGCTCCGGCCAGCGCCCCTGCGGTGAGTGCGAGGAGTGCGGCGGCGAGGTTGAATCGCCCGGAGCTCTGGAACAGCGCCGCGGTCATGGCGAACACGGACGAGGTGGTCAGCGTTGCGGAGGCGAGGTGGGCGTCGTCGAGAAGCCCACGAAAGGAACGCCGCATGCTGGTGGTCAGCGCGACGCCGAGGGGTGCCAGGACCGTCATGGCGGTGAGCATGCGGAGGTCGGCGACACCGGAGAGCAGGAGGAACAGGAGAAAACAGACCGCGAACGCGAGCGCGGCGGTGGTGAGAAAACGGGTCATGCCTAGGCACGTTAGGGGGTGTGCCGGGCAGGAGGCTGGGGAGAGGCGTCGACACGCGTGGGAACCTTCTGGCATGACAATGCCCGCCCCAGTAGCGGGGCGGGCAAAGGGGGAGCTAGGACTTGTCGGCGGCCGGGTCGCTCCAGCCGTCGGACCAGGTGTCCGTGTTGTAGTCGTAACCGACGACGTTGCCGTGCTCGTCGGTGCGGCGGTACCAGTCGGTGACCTCCGAGGCGGTGGAGTCGTAGTCCGCGCCAGCGCCACGACCCTCGGGAGCCTGCGCGACGGCGAGCTCGAAGTCGTCGCCGTGCTCCTCCAGGCCGCGGACGACGGCGTTGTCGATAGCGGTGCGGGCGTACGAGCGGCGGATGGCCACGGGGTCGGTGGAGAGGTCCTTGATGAAGGCCACCATCATGGCCAGCAGCACCACGCAGAATGGCAGGGCGATGAGGATGGTGAGGTTCTGCAGACCCGAGAGTGCGTCCTCGCCGCCGGCGAGCAGCATGACAATGGCGATGCCCGCCATGCACAGGCCCCAGAACACCACGACGAGTTTGTTGGGGTTGGGATCACCCTTCGAGCTCATCGTGCCCATCACCGTCGAGGCGGAGTCGGCGGAGGTGATGAAGAAGATCGCCAGCACGACGATGAGGATGAACGGGGTGATCTGGGAGAGCGGCAGCTGGTCGAACAGCGCGAAGAGCACCTGCTCGGCGGTGGCGGTGCCGTCGAAACCCTCGACGCCGTCGCGGTTGAAGGTGATCGCCGTGCCACCGAAGACGGTGAAGGCGAGGATGAGGATGCCGGTGGGCACGGCCATGGTGGCGACGACGAACTCACGGATGGAACGGCCGCGGGAGATACGTGCGATGAACATGCCCACGAACGGGGTCCAGGCGATCCACCATGCCCAGTAGAACGCGGTCCAGGCGGCCTGGAACTCCACGGTCTCGGGACCCCAGGACAGGGACTTGCCCATCATGTCGAGCATGCCGTCGAGGTACGCGAGGGTGCCCGAGGGGATGAGGTTGAGCAGGAAGAGTGTCGGGCCGAAGACAAAGACGAAGAGGATGAGCAGCATCGTCAGCGAGATGTTGACGTTGGAGAGGATCCGGATGCCGCGGGACACGCCCGAGACCGCGGAGATGATGAAACCGACCGAGAGGATGGCGATGATGACGACCAGCACGGTGTTGCCCACCTGGCCGATGCCCGAGATGATCTGCACACCCTGACCGATCTGCACAGCCGAGAGGCCCAGGGTGGCGGCGGTGCCGAAGAGCGTGGCGATGATCGCCACCGCGTCGATGATCTTGCCCAGCACGTGATCATTGGGCTTGGACCCCAGCAGCGGCTGGAACACGGAGCTGAGCAGGCTGACGCGCCCGCGTCGGTAGGTGGAGTACGCGATGGCCGCGCCCACCAGGGCATACAGGCCCCAGGCGGCCAGGCCCCAGTGGAAGTGTGACTGGGCCATGGCCTGGTGCAGGGCCTCCTCGGAACCGGCCGGCGCGGTGTGCGGCGGCGGGACGAGGTAGTGGTTGAGCGGCTCGGAGGGGCCGAAGAAGAAGATGCCCACACCGATGCCGGCGCCGAACATCATGGCGATCCAGGAGAAGCGCGAGAACTCCGGTTTCTCGTCGTCCGGGCCGAGGGTGATGCTGCCGAAGCGCGAGAGCGCGACGGTGATCATGATGATGATGCCCAGGATCATGACGATGTTGAGCAGCCACCCGGCGTTCTCCATCGCCCAGGAGAATGCGGTGCCGGCGACGTTGCCGACGGACGCCGGGCTAATCAGCCCCCAGGCGATGAACGCGACGATCAGCAGGGCCGTGACGACGAAGAGACCGCGGTCCAGCCCGAATCGGTTGCGCTGTTGGTCGACGCTGATGCCGGGAACGAGCCCCGGGTGCAGATCGTCGGGGTAAGCATTGGTCTGTGCCGCCAAGAGTCTGGCCTTTCATAGAAAGTGATACTTAGGCCACTATTCATGAATTCCCGGGCATACCCAACTTATGGCGACAACGTCACAGTTCCTGTGCGCAGGGATTACCCGGTTTGCAATGGCTTATCGACGCCTCGTTGCCCACACCTTCGCCTCGGCCAAGGGGTCGTCGGCTCGGCGCTGTTTCGCCACCCGGACGTGATCCGCGAGCTCCGCCAACTCGGCGAGGGACACCTCGCGGTCATTGTTGGCGTTGCAGAAGTCGATGAGGTGATACCCCGTGCGCTGAACCAGCAGGTGATCGGCCCAGCGGGCCTCGGCGGTGGCATGGTCGGCCTCCGCCAGCGCCTGGATGGCCCGGCGCTCGGAGAGCAGCTCATACTGCAGGTCACGACGGGTGTTCGCCGACTCCGCCGGGGTGCCGGTGGCCAGGCCGCCGAGGACCGCGCCCATCTGGCCGAACGCCCGGCCGACCAGGCGGGAGTGCTCGCGCGCCACCGCGCCGGGCCGCCACAGCCACAGGGCGAGGGAGGTGAACACCACCGAGAGCAGCACCTCCACCGTGCGGGAGACAACCACCTCGCCGAGCGGGTCTGTCACCGCGTTGCCCATGAGCAGCGCCAGCGGGGTGGTGGCGATGACACAGAACGCGTAGTTCTTCACCGCAAACACCTCCGCGAAGAACTGGCACACCGCCAGCGCGACGAGCAGCTGCCAGCCGTGGAACTGCAGCAGGTGGAAGACGGCGAAGAGCCCGATGCCCAGCAGCGAGCCGATCAGTCGGTGGATGCCGCGGATCTGCCCGGCGGTGCGGTCGGGGCCCCACTGCAGCATGAGCATCGCCGAGACCACGGCCCAGTCGGGGCGGTCGAAACCCAGGGCGATGCCGACGACCGCGGCGCTCACGCAGGCGAGGAACACCTTCTGCGCCGTGACCGACGCGTGGGAGGTGAGATCCATGGAGCGGTAGATGCGGTAGTTGTTGGTCGGGCGGGTGTGCGGGATCGCCGAGCGGGAGGGGCCCACCATCGTCGGGGTGTCCGTCAGGGCCGCCGGGTCGGAGAGGCTCAGGCCCAGCTCTGCGGTGCGGCGGACCAGGCGCAGCTGGGCCTCCTGGGCACCTTGTGGTCGATCAACCATGGTCGAGGTATTCCGGAAGTCAGTTGGCCGAGGCCTTGACCACCATCTCCAGGGTGTTGATCTCACCGGGGGAGAGCATGACCCCCTCCTGGTCCGCGCCGAGCATGGCGGGCTCCACGCAGACGAACTTGCGCCACTCGTTGGGCCCGATGTCCTCCATGCTGTCGGCCTTGGACTGGCCTGGGTTCCACACCACGGTGGAGTCGGCACCGTCGGAGGTGATGGTCAGCGTGCGCTCCGGGGTGACGATGCGCACCTCGGGCGTGCCCAGGATGATCGAGTCGTAGATGCCGTCGAAGGTGATGTCGCCGTCGACCTTCTCGTTCGCGCCGTCGACCCGGTCGACCATGCCCAGGCCGTCCAGGCCCTCGATGCTCACGTCGTCGATGTCGGACACCGCGAAGTAGGGGTGGAAGGCGAACTGCACTCGCTTGGACTCGTCCGCGGTGCTCTCCAGGGTCAGGCGCAGGCGCAGCTCATCGTCGCCGCCGATGGCGTCGAGCCCGAAGACGATCTCGTCGCGCTCGAGGATGGCGTGGAAACCGCCGTCGATAGGCTCGACGTTCCAGGCCTCCCGCCGGGCCCAGCCGTGCTGCTGCTCGCCGAGGTAGGTGCCGAACCACGGCGCGATGAGGGGCACGCCGCCGCGGATGGCCACGCCGTCGCCGCGCTCGGTAGTCGAGGAGAGGTAGAGGAGGTCGCCGGTGGAGGTGTCGGCACGCACGACATGCGCGCCATTGTCGGAGATGGTCAGGGCGCCGTTTTCCAGAAGGTTGCTCATGCAGCAAGGATACGGGCATCATCGGGGTTCATGTTCCGCGATCATCATTTCACCGTCCCCTGGGACCGCTCCGACCCCGCCTCCGACACCCTGGACATTTACGCCCGCGAGGTCTCGCTGGATGACTCGCTGCCCTTCCTTCTCTATCTCCAGGGCGGCCCGGGATTCCCCGCGCCGCGCCCCCTGGAGATCGACGGTTGGCTCAAGGCTGCGCTGCGTCACTACCGCGTGGTGCTGCTGGATCAGCGCGGCACGGGAAGGTCGGGCCGGATCGATCGTTTCTCGCCTGTCGACGCCGCCCACCTGCGACTTCTCGGAGCCCCGCACATCGTCGCCGACGCCGAGGACCTGCGCCGACACCTCGGCGTGGAGCAGTGGGACGTGCTCGGCCAGTCCTTTGGCGGCTTCTGCATCACCGCCTACCTCTCGCGTCACCCCGAGGCCATCGGCCACGCCTACTTCACGGGCGGGCTGCCGGCCACCGGGTGCGGAATCGACGACGTCTACCGGGCGAGCTACACCAAGCTGGCACACCGTCACCGCGAGTTCTACCGTGCCTATCCGTGGGCGGAGGAGCAGATTGCCCGGGTGATCGAACGGCTGGACACGGGCGTCGAGAAGCTGCCCACCGGAGAGGTGCTGAGTTCGCGGCGCTTTCGCACCATCGGGATCGAGCTGGGGCGCGCGACCGGGTTCGCCGCGCTGGCCGCGCTGCTGGAGGAGCCCTTCCATCCGGGCGGGCAGCTGCGGGGTGACTTCCTGGCCGAGCTGTCCACCCGCCTGAGCTTCGAGGCCGCGCCCCTGTACGCCGTCATCCACGAATCCATCTACGGCGGACTCGTGCCGGGGCCGACCGCATGGTCCGCGCACCGCGTCCGGGAGGAGTTCCCCGAGTTCGCCGAATCCGGCAGCTACCTCACCGGCGAGCACATCTTCCCCTGGCAGTTCGAGGAGGATCCCGCGCTGCGGCCCTTCGCCGCCGCGGCCCACGAGCTGGCCGAGGTGGAGGACTGGGCCGCGCCCTACGACCTGTCCGTGCTGGCCACCTCGGACGCGGTGTGCGCGGCCGCGGTGTACACCGTCGACATCTTCGTGCCCCGAGAGCTCTCGCTGGACACGGCAGCGCACTTCCAGGACCTGCGGGTCTGGGAGTCGGGGGAGCACCAGCACGACGGGCTGCGCCGGGACGGGGAAGCGATCTTCACCCGGTTGTATGAGCTGGCTCACGGGTAACTAGGGTGAGGGCCACTCTCCCGCCCCCCTCCAGGAAGCGAGCGTCGCGCCTCATGTCGTCCGAGAACCCCTCCGCCGGATCGGCGCTGCTGTCCGTACTGGCGTTTCCCGCGTTCATCCTCATCGGCGCGGCCATCGCATTTTTCTTCCCCGCCCCGTTCGTGCCCATGTCGCAGTACATCACGTACTTCCTCATGGTGATCATGTTCGCCATGGGCCTGACGCTGACCCTTCCGGACTTTCAGGACGTTGCGCGCAGGCCCTGGCCGGTGCTGCTCGGGGTGATCCTGCAGTTCACCATCATGCCGCTGGGCGCGGTGTTCGTCGCCCGGGTGCTGGGGCTCAACGAGGCACTTGCGGTCGGACTGCTCATGCTGGGTTCGGTGCCGGGCGGCACGTCCTCGAATGTCATCACCTTCCTCGCGCGTGGCGACGTCGCGCTTTCCGTGACCATGACCAGCGTATCGACGGTCCTCTCACCCATCGTCACCCCGATGCTCATGCTGGCGCTGGCGGGCGCACAGACCGACGTCAACGCCGGCGCCATGGCCTGGTCGCTGCTCCAGACCGTGCTGCTGCCCGTCATCGGCGGGCTGCTCATCCGCACGTTCTTCGACCGGGGAGTGGAGAAGGTCTCCGCGATCCTGCCGGCGGTGTCCATCCTCGGCATCGGCGGCGTCGTCTTCCCCGCGGTGGCGGTGAACAATGCGGCGCTCACGGCCGTCGGTCCCGTGGTCTTCGTGGCCGTGATCCTGCACAACGTCCTGGGGTATGCGCTGGGCTACGGGGTGGGCAGGTTGCTGCGCCAGCCCGAGCGTTCCAACCGGACCATCGCCGTGGAGGTGGGCACGCAGTCCGCGGGACTGGCCTCGGGGATGTCGGGCCGGTTCTTCAGCCCGGAGGCCGCGCTGCCCGGTGCCGTCGCGGCGGTCGTGCACAACATCACCGGGGCGATCTACGCGGCGGTGATGCGGCGCATCCCGCTGCCCGAGCCGGTCGACCGGGATCCCGGAACCCCCACTGAAGTTACAGCCGTGTAGTACCGTGTCGGTCATGCAGGCATCTGATTCCTATGAGCATGCTTTTCTCAACGACCACGAGGCCGCGGTGATCGACGGCCTCGATTTCCAGGTTGAACGAGCGGAAGAACACTGCCTGGTGCGCGGGAACTCCCTCGCCGTGAACGTGCTCACGCGCTGGTACGCCAGCTAGGACTTTCGTTCCAGCCACTCACAACGAGTGCCTCGCCGAGCCAATCTGGCTGGGTTTGTGAGTGCGTAGAACGTGGGGGCGCTTTCGCAGGCTCTGTTCGTTCCAGCCACTCACAACGAGTGCCTCGCCGAGCCAATTTGGCCGGGTTTGTGAGTGCGGAGAACGCGCGGGCTCACTCCACCGCGGGAAGCACATCCCCCGGCCCGGGGTAGGACGCCTGTGCCCCGTGCCGGGTGACGGCGAACGCGCCGACCCGGGCGGCGAAGAGCGCGGCGTCGACAAGCGTGTCGCCCTCCGCCAGGCGGTGCACCAGCGCGCCGGCGAAGGCGTCTCCCGCCCCGGTGGTGTCCACGGCGGTCACGCGCGGGGTCGGCACCGGTTCGATTCCGGAGGTGTCGGCCACCAGCGCGCCCTCGGCCCCGAGGGTGAGAACCGCCGACGAAAACCCCGCTTCCAGCAGCGCCGCCGCCAGATCGTACGGGTCCTCGGAGGCCGGCTCGGCACCGAGCATCCGGAGGATCAGGTCGGCCTCGTGCTCGTTCGCCATGATCGGATCCGCGCGCAGCAGCGCATCGGGGGCGACGTCGATGACCGGCGCGAGGTTGACCACGACCCGGCCGGTGGCGAGGGAGATCGCGGCGGCGAACCCGTCGGCGGGGATTTCGCCCTGCAGCAGCACGATGTCGGCCCCCGAGATCAGCCCGGCATGGGACTCCACGTAGCCCGCGTCCACCGTGGCGTTGGCACCGGGGATGACGATGATGGTGTTCTCCCCGTCATCGGCGACCGTGATCATGGCCATGCCGGTGACCTCGTCCGTCTGCGCGACGGCGCTCATGTCCACCCCCGACTCCCGCAGGCGTGCGGTCGCGGGCACGGCATTGGCGTCGCGACCGACCGCGCCGACGAGCGCGACGTCCGCTCCGAGCAGCGCGGCAGCCACCGCCTGGTTCGCACCCTTCCCGCCGGCGGTCACCGGGTTTCCGCTGCCCAGCAGCGTCTCCCCCGGGCGGGGATGCCGCGCCACGGTGACGGTGACATCCGCGTTGATGGATCCCACGACAACGATGTTCATGGCGGTTATCCTACGGCCATGACTCCCGCCGACTGGATTGCCGCAGAGATCGATGCCGGGCGCACGCAGCTGCAGCCGATGCTCGAGCGCGCGCCGTTTCCCACCGCGGTCACCCGCACCGTGGCGGAGACCGGTGACTTCCGCATCGACGCCGGCCACGTGCGCCGGACGCCGCCGAAGCCCGCCTCCTGGTTTCCGGAGACACCGCTTATCGACGGCCGCCTGCACCACTCCCTCGCCGTCACCGACGACATGCGGGCCGGCGGCGGGGTGGTCGTCCCCATGGCCGTGGGCAACCTGCTGCAGATCCCCCGCATGGGTTTTGTCACCCTGCACACCGCCGACGGCCCGGTGGGCGCCCGGCTGATGGAGGATCACGTGCTGCTCGGGCCGGTCAAGGCCCTGGCCGATTTGTGCGGGTCGGTCGAGCTGGTCTTCGACCCCGCCGGCGAGCTCGAGGTCCTAGAGGGTGGGCACTGACTGCAGCAGCGTGCGGGTGTACTCGTGCTGCGGGTTTGCCCAGATCTCCTCGGTGGGTCCGTGCTCGACGATGCGGCCCTCGTGCATGACCACCACGGTGGAGCACACCTGGCGCACCACCGAGAGGTCGTGGGAGACAAAGACGAGGGTGAGGCCGTAGTCCTCGACAAGTTCCTCCAGCACATCGAGCACCTGCGCACGCACGGAGACGTCGAGGGCGGAGACAGGCTCGTCCGCGAGCAGGATCTCCGGGCGCGGCGCGACGGCGCGGGCGATGGAGAGGCGCTGGCGCTGGCCGCCGGAGAACTCGTGCGGGTAACGCTCGGCGGCGTCGGTGGGCAGGCCCACCTCGGCGAGCACCTCCCGGACACGCTCACGGTCGCCGCGGCAGGACTCCGCGACGGAGCGGCCCACCCGCATGCGCGGGTTGAGGGAGGAATGCGGGTCCTGGAAGACCATCTGCACGCCCGCGTCCACCGTCGCGGTTCCGGAGGTGGGGGAGTCGAGCCCGGCGATGATCTTGAGCAGGGTGGTCTTGCCGGAGCCGGAGCCGCCGACGATGCCGAGGCGCTCGCCGCGGGCCACGTGCAGCGAGACGTCGTCAAGCGCCGTTCTTTCCCCGTAGACGCGGGAGGCGTGGTCGATGACGATGACGTCCTCCCCGGTCTCGCGGACCCGGGCGGGCGCGCCGGGCAGCGAGGCGGCGACCAGCGCGCGGGTGTACTCGTGCGTGGGTGAGCGCAGCACCGTGGCGGTCGGGCCGTGTTCGACGATGCGGCCGTCGCGCATGACGGCGACTTCGTCGCACATGCGGGCGATGACCCCCAGGTCGTGGGTGACAAACAGCAGCGCCATGGTGCGCTCTTCGGCGAGGCGCTCGAGCAGCGAGAGGATCTGATCCTGGACCGTGACGTCGAGCGCGGTCGTGGGTTCGTCGCAGATGAGTACGTCGGGATCACCCGCGATGGCCATGGCGATGAGCACACGCTGGCGCTGCCCGCCCGAGAGCTCGTGGGGGTAGGCGCTCATACGCTCGCGGGGGAGCTGGACGTCGTCGAAAAGCTTCTCGACGGCCGCCGCCGACCCCTCCGCCGCCTCGGCCACCTGGCGGCCCACCGTCATCAGCGGGTCGAGCGCGGTCATGGGCTCCTGGAAGACCATGGCCATGCGGCTGCCACGCAGCCGGCGCATGCGACGGTCGGGGATCCCCAGGATCTCCTCACCCTCGAAGGTGACGGAGCCGGTGGCGCGCAGTACCGGGGGCAGCAGACCCATGATGGACAACGCGGTCATGGACTTGCCCGAGCCGGATTCGCCGATGAGCCCCAGCCGGGAGGTCGGGCCCAGGTGCAGGGAGACGTCGCGGAGGATGCCCTCGATGGACAGGAGGGAAACCTCAAGCATTGCGGACCCCTCTCGGGTCGAGGACGTCGCGGAGACCGTCGCCCAGCAGGTTGAAACCGAGCACCGTCAGGGCGATGGCCGCGCCGGGCCACAGCGCCAGCAGCGGGGCGGAGCCGAGGGAAGCCTGCGCGGACTGCAGCATCCGGCCCCAGGAGGGCTCCGGGGGAGGCGTGCCCAGGCCGAGGAAGGACAGGGCCGCCTCGGCGAGGATGGCCAGGGCGAAGGCCACGGTCGCCTGCACGATGAGCATGCCGGCAATGTTGGGCAGGACGTGCCGCCAGGCGATCACCGGGGCGGGGACCCGGGAGATGCGGGCGGCGTCGATGTAGTCCTGGGTCATCACCTGGAGCGTTCCGGCGCGGGCCACGCGGGCGAAGGCCGGGATGCCGGCGATGCCGATGGCGATCATCGCGTTGAGCGTGGAGGTGCCGAAGACGGCGCCCGCGACGATCGCCAGCAGCAGGGCGGGAAACGCCAGGAGGATGTCCATGCCGCGCATGGTCACGGTGGCCGGCCAGCCGCCGCGCATGCCCGCGGCGATGCCGGCCACGGTGCCCAGAACCGCGGAGACCGTGACGGCGACCAGGCCGACGAAGAGGGTGATCTGGCTGCCCTTCATGATCCGCGAGAGCAGGTCACGGCCGTAGCGGTCCGTGCCCAGCAGGTGCTGCGCGCCGGGCCGGGCCAGGGCGTCGGAGGGGAAGGCACGAACGGGGTCGTAGGGAGTCCACACCAGGGAGATCAGGGCGGCGAGCACGACCACGCCGACGATGATGAGGCCGATCCAGCCGGTGGCGGGGAGGCGGCGGAAAAGCTGCGAGGCACTACGCACGGGAGGTCGCCTTTCGGAGCCGGGGGTCGAGGAGGCGGTAGGCGACGTCGACGACGAGGTTGACCGTCAGCGTGAACAGCACCAGCAGCATGACGATGGTCTGCACCACCGGGATGTCGCGGGTGGAGACACCGCTGAGCAGCATGGATCCCAGGCCCGGCAGGAGGAAGACCTGCTCGATGACCACGGCGCCGACGATGAGGCTGGTCAGCTGCAGGCCGGTGACGGTGAGCACGGGAAGGGCCGCGCCGCGCAGGCCGTGGCGGTAGAGCGCCTCGCGGGGGGACTGCCCGATGGCCCGGGCGGTACGCAGATGGTCGGCGGTCATGACCTCGAGGACCGCGCCCCGGACGTAGCGGGTGAGGATCGAGGCCTGCACCAGGGTCAGCGCCGCCACCGGGAGGACGAGGTGGGAGACAAAACGCGGGAAATCGACGTTCGGCGGCACCCATCCGCTGGCGGGCAGCCAGCCCAGGCCGACGGAGAACACCGCGATGGCGATGATCGCCGCGAGGAAACTCGGCACCGCGATTCCCAGCTGCGTCAGTGCCGAGACAACGGTGCTGTCGGCGTGTCCGGTGCGTCGCGCGGTGAGGATGCCCAGCGGGACGGCGATGAGCAGGGAGAGGATCATGGCCACGCCGCAGAGGATGAGCGAGACCTGGGCGCGGTCGATGATCAGCGCCGTGACGTTGGTCTTGCTCGACAATGACATGCCGAAGTCCCCGGTGAGCAGGCCACCGATCCAGCTGAAGTACTGCGTGAGCAGCGGGCGGTCGGTGCCGAGCTGACTGGAGAGCTGGGCCACGGCGGCGTCGGTGGCGGAGGTGCCCAGGGCGATGCGCGCGGGGTTGCCCGGGATCAGTCGCATGACGGCGAAGATGAGCACGGAGGCCACGGCCAGGCTGAGGACGTAGCGCAGGAGCACCCGTCCGATGGCGGGCAGGGTCATTCGCCGTTCCTCTCGATCGTGCGGAGGTCGATGGTGTCGGTGACCGCGGTGGGCTGGACGCCGGTGACCCCGGGTGCGGTGAGCACGATGTTGGGGAAGTTCACCAGCGTCAGCGCCCCGGCCTCGTCCATGATGTGGGCGACGGCCGACTCCATGGCTGCGGTCTGCTCCTCCGGGGAGCCGGCGGAGTCCGCGGCAGCGAGGTCGTCGCGCACGGTCTGGCTGTCGAAGCGCAGGTAACCCTCGGGTGTACCGAACAGGGTCGGGATGTCCCGCGCCTCCGCGTGGGAGATCACGGACATCTGGTAGTCCGCCGCGCCCATGACCTGCGACAGCCACACGGCGGGGAACTCGGCGGTTTCCAGCTTGATGTCGAAACCGACGTCGCGAAGCTGCGAGAACACCAGTTCCGAGACGTTCTCCGTGTAGGGACGCGACGGCACGGTGATGGTCACCTCGGGGCGGTGCTCCTCGGAGTACCCGGCCTCGCGCAGCAGTTCGCGGGCGAGTTCCGGGTCGTAGGGGGCGTAGTTCTCGCCGGTGTACCAGGGGTCGGTCGGCGGGACGGGTGCGCCTCCGGTGTCCACGGCCAGGCCCTGCCACACCACGTCGCTGACCGCCTGGCGGTCGATGGCGTGGGCGACGGCCCGGCGGACGCGGACGTCATCGAAGGGGGCTGCGGCGTTGTTCATGCTCAGCAGAACCTCGCCGTTGGTGGTTCCCACCTCGACGCCGAACTCGTCGGGGAGGGTGTCCAGCAGCTCGGGGGCCTGCATGCCGAAGACGACGTCGACGTCCCCGGTGCGCAGCGCGTTGACCGAGCTCGTGGCGTCGGCGTAGTAACGGATCGAGGCGTCGTGGTCCGCCGGCTGCGCCCAGTAGTCCTGCCGCGCCGAGTAGGACACCGACGACCCGGGGACAAAACGTTCCACGGTGTACGGCCCCGTGCCGACGGGGTTGGTGGCCAGTTCGTCCATGCCGCCGGGGGTCATCATCGCGCCGGTGAGGGTGGCCATCGACCACAGCCAGCGGCTGGAGGGATGGTCCAGCGTGACCTCGAGAACATGCGTATCGACGGCCCGTGCCGACGCCACCGCCGCCATCTGCGACTTCAGCCCGTTGGTCCAGTTCTCCAGCACGTTGGTGACGGAGAAGGCCGCGGTCTCGGCGGTGAAGGCGTCCCCGTTGGAGAACGTCACCCCCTCGCGCAGCTGGAAGGTGTAGGTCAGCCCGTCGTCGGACACCTCCCAGGACGAGGCCAGACCCGGCTGGATCTGTCCGTCCTCGCCGATGGTTACCAACGTCTCGTAGACGTTGCCCATCAGCGCCTGGGGGATGGCGGCACCTCCCGCCGCGGTGAAGTCGAGCGACGAGGGGGCGATGGACGCCGCGACGACGAGACCCGATCCGGGCTCACGTCCGATCTGAGTGGCGGTCGAACCCGCCGAGCAACCCGCCAACGCCGTGACGCTGACCGCGCCTACGGCGCAGGCCAAGGCCTTGCGCAAAATCATGCGAGGGATCATAACCTCACACGTGGACATTCACCCATAGGGGGGAGGGGTTGCCCCTGGTGTTGTTCATTCCCATGGAGATGCGGTCGGGCCGGTAGCGGTAGTCCATGCATGCAACGGGGGTTCCCGCGTGCGTGAACGTGCGCATCTCCAGCTGGAGCAGCGCGGAAGGCTGCTCCAGCTCGAGCAGCTGCGCGTCATCGTCGGGGGCAGGGATGACACTCAGGGTGCGGGAGATGTTGTTGATGTTGAGTCCGGCCTGCTGCAGCCCCCGGTTGATCGACTCATGGTCGGTGTCCATCCCGAGGATGTGGCGGCCGTACTCCATGCGGAAGTGCTGGCGCTCGACGAGCACGGGTTCACCGTCGCCGAGGCGCAGGCGGTGCAGGGAGACCACCGGCTCGCCCTCCCCGATCTCGAGTTTTGCGGCGATGTCCGCCGGGGCCGGCTGGCGGGCGACGAGCAGGGTCCGGGAGCCGGGCTCGATGCCGTGGCTGCTCAACCAGGAGGTCGCCGAGAGAATCGCGTCGAAGGACTCGGTCTCGGCGGCCTCGAGGACGATGGAGCGGCGACCGCGGCCGGAGGAGATGAGGCCCTCGTTGCGCAGGGTGGCCATGGCCTGGCGGACGGGGCCGCGTGAGGAGTGGAAGCTCTCGCAGAGCTGCGCCTCGGAGGGGAGGATGTCGCCGGGGTTGAGTTCCCCTTCGCGCATGGCGGTGCGCAGATGATCGGCGATGGCCTCGTATTGCTGTGATGGTCGGATGGGACTCACGATGGTGTCCTTATTTCCTCAGTACTCGGGTGTTCGGCATGCGCGCAGGTGAAGCCCATTATCGCGAACAGTCTCTCTATAGTTACAGAAAGTAGCATAGAGGTTTCCCGTGCTAAAAATGAGTATTTCTCAGATAGCCGGAGAAGTAGGTACTAAAGGATCCTCTTGACCACACACGTGGCCGGGGGGCGGAGGGTCAGCTCCAGGTGCCCGGCGCTCCGGCGGTTTTCGCCGGGTCCAGCTCCCAGGCCTCGGCCAGCAGGCGGATCGACGCCAGTGCGTGATCGTTGCTCGGGCCCTGGGGGGAGATCATCAGTTCGTCCGCGCCCGCGAGCTTGACGAAGTCTTCCAGGTAGTCCCTCACCTGGGTCGTCGTGCCCACCGCGGTGAAACGCAGCATGTCCGCGATCTGGCGACCCTGCGGGGACGACACCAGACCGTCGAGCTGCGCGTCGGTGATGGAGGCGCCGGTGCGCGTGATCATGGAACGCACGCGGTTACGCACCACCTTGCGCTGCTGCTCGGCCGCGCCTTCCTCGGTGTCGTCCGCGATGACGTTGACTGCGGCGATGCAGTAGGGCTCGTCGAGGACGTCGCTGGGCTCGAAGTTCTCGCGGTAGTGCTTCGTCGCCTGCTCCAGGTGGGTGGGGGCGAAGTGGGAGGCGAACACGTACGGCAGCCCGAGCTGGGCGGCGAGGGACGCGCCGTACATGGAGGAGCCGAGGATGTAGAGGGGCACGTTCGTGCCGTCGCCGGGGACGGCCCTGACGCCGGGGATGCGGGAGTTGCCGGAGAGGTAGCCGTGCAGTTCGAGGATGTCCTCGGGGAAGTGCTCGGCGGCCTGGGGGTCTCGTCGCAACGCACGACCGAGGGTGTTCATGTCCGTGCCGGGGGCGCGGCCGAGGCCGAGATCGATGCGCCCGGGATGCAGCTCGGCGAGGGTGCCGAACTGTTCCGCCACCACGTAGGGGGAGTGGTTCGGCAGCATGACGCCGCCGGCGCCGAGCCGAATCGTCGAGGTGTGGGCGGCGATGTGGGCGATGAGCACCGCCGGGACGGACGAGGCGATGCTGCCCATGTTGTGGTGCTCGGAGTACCAGATGCGGGAGTACCCGAGGGACTCCGCCTGCTGGGCGAGCTCCACCGACCGCTGCATCGACCTACCCGCCGATTCACCGTCGTAGATGGTGCAGAAATCGATGAGGGAAAGTGGCTGACGGTCGCTCATGGGTACCGGTGCTCCTAGAAAACGAGAAAGAGGGTGGGCTTGATCAGCCCACCCTACGTAAAATCCCGCGTCCGTCTAGAGGGCGGCGGCCTCGCGCTCGGGCGTCGCCGCCGGAGCCGGAGCCGGCTCATGCGGGCGCACGGCGTCCAGGATCAGGCCGATGATCAGCCCGAT
Source organism: Corynebacterium doosanense CAU 212 = DSM 45436 (assembly GCF_000767055.1). Lineage (NCBI taxonomy): Bacteria > Bacillati > Actinomycetota > Actinomycetes > Mycobacteriales > Corynebacteriaceae > Corynebacterium > Corynebacterium doosanense. The sequence continues at coordinate 2,049,181 of NZ_CP006764.1, read as the reverse complement.
CACGGTCGGGAGGACCCAGCCCAGCGACGCGCTCTGCAGGGGAGCCCAGGACACGATCGGGTCGATGACCGAGGCGCCCCAACCCAGGGACTGCAGGGTGCTCAGTGCGGACCAGATGACGGCGACCCAGATGGCGATCCGGAAGGTCCAGTAGAAGTGGATCCGGCCGCGCAGGGCGGGCTCCAGCAGCGCCAGGAAGATCAGGGTGATCGCCGGCGGGTAGATTAAGCCGATGACCGGGGCTGCGACGGCGAGCACCGTCTCCAGGCCGAGGGTGGCCATCGCGGTGGCGGCCAGGGAGAACAGCACGACCCAGAAGTGGTACTTCAGGCCCGGGACGAGGGACTCGAAGAACTCCGAGGTGGAGGTGATCAGGCCCACCGACGTGGTCAGACACGCCAGCAGCACGATGACGGCGAAGAGAATCTGGCCGGGGAAGCCCATGGTGGCGTTGGCCGCGACCGACAGCATCCCGGCGCCGTTCTCGAGGTCCTCCGCGCCGGGGAGAACCCGGCCGACCACGCCGAGGCCGACATAGATCATGGCGAGCAGTGCACCGGCGATGAGGCCGGCGGTGATGGTGCCCTTGACCAGCGGCTTACCCTCGCCAAGGCCCTTGTGGCGCAGGGAGGAGATCACCACGATGGAAAACGCCAGCGAGGCGATGGCGTCCATGGTGAGGTAACCCTCGAGCAGGCCGGTGGCGGCGGGGTTGCTGACGAAGTCCTCGGTGGGGGTCCGGGAGATCGTGTCGAAGCGGAAGATGGAGATGCCGATGAGCACGAGCAGCAGGACAACCAGGACCGGGGTGAGGAACTTGCCCAGGGAATCGACGATGGTGTTCGGGTTCCACGACAGCACCAGGGAGACGCCGAAGAACACGAGGTTGAAGATCGCCGAGGCGCCGAGCCCCTCCCAGCCGGTGAGCGGGGTGATGGCAATCTCGAAGGAGACCGCGCCGGTGCGGGGCAGGGCGTAGAACGCGCCGATGGAGAGGTACGCGAGGATGGGGAAGACGATCCCGAAGACCACGCCGGCCCGGCGGGCCAGGTCGCTCACGCTGTTGCCCGAGAGGGCGATGGCGATGATGCCCAGGACCGGCAGGAGGACGCCGGCGCCGAGGAAGCCGAGGATGGCCGGCCAGAAGTTCTCGCCGGCGTTGACGCCGAGCTGGGGCGGGAAGATGAGGTTTCCGGCGCCGAAGAACATGGAGAACAGCATCAACGAGGTGGCGATGATGATGCCGGTGTGCCCCTTCCTCGAGGCGCCGGCGTCGCCGGAAGTGAGTGCGGTGGACATGGTGTCTGATACCCCGTTCGGAAGTGGCTGTGAATTGTCCGGGTCAGATTACCTTGACGTGTACTGAGTCACTAATTTTTTGCCGGCTAGCCGGTGATGCGGCGCACGGCGTCGGCGGGGATCCAGGCCCAGTCGGGGCGGTTGTTGAGCTCGTAACCGACCTCATAGAGCGCCTTGTCCAGCAGGTATGCGTCGAGAAGCGGGGAAGGCGAGGTGCCGTAACCCTCGAGCAGCGCGCTAGCGGCCTCGGCTACCCACGCGGCCGGGTCGGAGAGGCCGGGGCCGTCTGTGACGGGGAAATGCGCTGCGTAGTCGAGCGAGCGCAGCATGCCCGCCACGTCGCGCAGCGGGCTGTCCGGCAGCCGGCGCTGCGCCAGCGGCCGGGCGGGCTCGCCCTCGAAGTCGATGAGGATGTAGCGGTCGGCGGTGCGCAGCACCTGACCGAGGTGGAGATCGCCGTGCACTCGCTGGACAGGCACGTTCCCGTCCAGCTTCTCGAAGGTGCTCCGCGCGGCGGGCAGGTGCTCGAGAAGCGACGGGAACCGCCGGGCGGCCTCCTCGGCCTGGCGGTACAGCCGCTCGCCGATCTCCGCGGCGGGAACCTCCACGGTGTCGAATGCCCGGGCGAGGTGCTCGTGCACGGTGCGCATCGCCCGGCCGAGCTCCCTGGCCTCGTCGGCGAAGGACTCCCCGGCGGCCGCGACGTCGAGGGCGCTCTGCCAGCCGTCGCTTCCGCCGGCGACGAAGTCCTGCACCATCGCCAGGGTCACGCCGTCGTGGGTGATCCATCCACGCACCGGCGCGATGTTCGGGCAGTCCGGGATCTCGCTGAGCAGCTCGACGTCCGGGCTGAGGCCGTCCTCGAGCTTGCGGAACACCTTGACCATCACCGATCCGGACCCGTCCGCGTCGGTGAAGAGCAGCGAGGTGTTGGACTGCTCACCCTTGAGTGCCCGGCCGGTGTCCCCCTCGCGGAGGGGGGCGGTGCCGTGCACGGTGCCGAACCCGGGGGCCTCACCCCGGGCGAGGAGCCGGCCGTACTCCGTGGCCACGTCCTCGCGGCCGAGGACGTCCTCACCGGAGTCGTCGACAAGCATCTGGTACGTGTCGGTCACCTGTCCGTGGGTGACCTCCCACAACTCCAGCCTGCCGCCGGGCGCGGGTGCGGATTCGACGACGGCGACGGCGTCAATGGGCTCGGACTTGGCACCGTAGAAGCGGGAGCGGGCGAGCAGTTCGGCAGGTTCGGTGGTCATGAGGGAGAACCTACGCCGCGGCGAAAGCCTTGGCCATGCGGTCGACGGCCTCGGTGAGCAGTTCGCGGCTGGTGGCGAAGTTCAGGCGCGCGTGGTGCTCGCCGCCGGGGCCGAAGGTCGTGCCCTCGTTGAGCGCCACCCGCGCGTTCTTGCGCAGCCAGGCGGCGGGCTGCTCGAGCTCGCCGATGGCCGTGTCGCTGAAGTCGAGCCAGAGCAGGTAGGTCGCCTGGGGTCGCACGAGACGGATCCCGGGGACCGCGGCCGGCAGCGCTTCCATGAGCCAGTCGAGGTTGTCGCGCAGGTAGTCGATCTGCTCGTCGAGGTATTCCACGCCCTCGCGGTAACACGCGGCGGCGGCGAAAATGCCCAGCGTGCCGGTGCCGTCCTTGCTCACGCCGGTCAGCGAGCTCCACGTCTTCATGTCGGCGTCGTTGGTGAAGATCATCTGCGCGCACTTGAGCCCGGCGATGTTCCAGGCCTTGGACGTGGCCGTGACGGTGAGGCAGACCTCGGCGGCGGTCTCGCTTATCGACGCCGCGACCACGTGGTCCCCGTCGAGGACCACCGGCGCATGAATTTCATCCACGATCACCCGGGCACCGTACTTGTCGGCGATGTTCACCAGCCCGCGGAGGAAGTCCTCGTCGTAGACGTAGCCGAAGGGGTTGTTGGGGTTGGCCAGCAGGATCGACCCGGCGCCGGCCTTGAAGGCTCCCGCGACCTCGGCGAGGTCGATGCCACCCTCGGAGCCGATCTCCACCTTGCCGCGCCCGGCTGCCTCGGGCAGCTCGTTGAAGGGCGGGTAGGCGGGGACGGGGACGATGACCTCGGAGTCCGGGCGGGTGAAGTGCTGCACGGCGAGCACCATGCCGCGCACGACGTCGGGCACGGGCCGGACCTTGGTGGGGTCGGGGCGCCAGCCGTAACGCTGCTGGTAGAAGTCCGCCAGCGCCTCGGGAAGGTCGGAGGAGGCCGGGGTGTAACCGAAGGCCTCCTGCTCCACCATGCGGGTGATGTTCGCCTTGACCGCCGGGGCGGTGGGAAAGTCGGACTCGGCGATCCACAACGGAATAATGTCCTCGTCGTAGACGGTCCACTTGCGGGTGGTGCGTGCCTTGAGTTGCTCGAGAGTCGGAAAATCCATGCCACCCACCCTAGCTTCCGGCGGAGGGCTCCCACTCGTCCTCGTCGTCCTCCTCCCCGGAGACGACGGGGGCGTCGCCGACGAAGCCGAACTCACGCAGCCGCTTGCGGTCGGCCGCGGAACTCGAGGCCGTCAGGCGTAGGAGCTCGGCGTATACGCCGCCGGAGACAGCGAGCTCGGCGGGGGAGCCGACCTCGCCGACGTGGCCGTCGATGAGGGTGACGATGGTGTCCACGTCCGCGATGGTGGAGAGGCGGTGCGCGATGATCAGCGTGGTGCGGTCCTTCATCAGCTCGTCCAGACCCGCCTGCACCGCACGTTCGGCCTTGTTGTCCAGGGCGCTGGTGGCCTCGTCCAGGACGAGGATCGGAGCGTCCTTGAGCATCGCGCGGGCGACGGACACCCGCTGCTTTTGCCCGCCGGACAGGCGCAGGCCACGCTCGCCGATGACGGTGTCGTAGCCGTCGGGGAAGGCCATGATGAAGTCGTGGGCGTTGGCGCGCCGGGCCACGGACTCGATCTCCTCCCGGGACGCGCCCGGCTTGCCGTAGGCGATGTTGTCGGCAACCGACCCGGAGAAGAGGTAGGACTCCTGGAACACCACGCCGACCGAGGAGCGGATCTCCTCCACGCCCAGGTCGCGGACGTCATGCCCGGCCAGGCGCATGGAACCCCCGGTGGCGCGGTAGAGGCCGAGCATGAGGTTGACCACGGTCGACTTGCCGCCGCCCGACTCCCCCACCAGCGCGATCTTGTCGCCCTGCCGCGCGGTGAAGGACACGTCGCTGAGCACGGGTTTGCCCGGCTCGTACGCGAAGGTGACGTGCGAGAGCTCGATGACCGGCTCGTCCGGGGTGGGGCGAAGGGGCTGCGGGGAGGCGTCGACAAGCTCCGGCACCCCGGTCTCCCTGGTCGCGGCGATGAGCTGGGTGTTGGCAGTGGGTTCGAAGTCCTCGTCCATGACGGCGAAGTAGTCCTTCGAGCCGGCGATCGCACGCTGCGCGGAGTCGACGATCCAGCTCATCATGTGCACCGGCTGGCGGGCCATGTTGACCAGCTGGATGAGCATGACCATGTCGCCGATGGAGAAGTCGCCGCTCAAGGTGCGGCGGAAGATGACCAGGTAGATGCCGAAGAAGATGATGTTCATCGCCGCGCCGCGCAGCACGTCCATCTGATGCCACCAGCGCGACTGCGGGCGGGTGACCTCGACCGTGCGGCCGTAGCGACGCCCGAAGAAGTCGAGCTCGCGGACCTCCGCGACGAAGGACTTGACCACCTTGACCTGGCTCACCGTCTCGGAGAACCGGCCGTTGGCCAGGTCCACCTGCTCGTTCTTCTCGCCCTCGAGGCGCTGCCAGCGCGGCGAGGTCAGCGCCGTGAGCCACATGTAGACGGGGAAGACGAGCAGCAGCAGGTTCGTCAGCGGCCAGTAGTAGAACGAGGTGATCACCAGGATGGCCACCACCTGGATGATCATGGGCAGGAAGTTGTTGGAGATCGACTGCAGGAACTGGGTGATGCCCGTGATGGAGCGGTCCAGGCGCGCGATGATCGTGCCGGTGACCTGCTTGTCGAAGTACTTCTGCGGCAGGGCCAGCAGCTTGGCGTAGTAGCGGGTGGAGAGGATCTGGCGCAGCCGGGAGCTCATCACGTCGCCGTAGTAGCCGCCGACGTTGGTGGTCACGGTGTAGGCCAGCTCGGCGAGCAGGAGGCCGCCGGCGAGCCAGAGAATGGTGCGGGTGGCGTCGGCCGCGTCGGTCTCCCCGCGCAGGGAGGACACGATGGTGTCGGTCGCGTCGCTGATGAGGAAGGGGGTGATCAGGCCGAGTCCCGCGCCGAGGACGGCGACGAGAAAGATGCCCAGGTAAAACGGCCACAGGCTGGAGGTGTTGCGGAGGATCTTGACGAGGGGTGACACGTTTCCGGGGTGATTCACTTTCAGAAGGGACATGCGGGAGAGCAGGTTTCTCACGCTCGTCGCCACAGACTACACTCGCCGGAGTATTCTGCCGACCTCGAAGAAAGGGTCTCCACCGTGCAGTTTTCTCCCCGGCCCCGGGCGCTCATGGTCCCCGTCGCAGCCGCCCTCGCGCTGGCGCTCTCGTCCTGCTCGGGCGTCCAGCCGGCCGACCAGGTCTCACCCGGTGGCTCGCTCAGCGTGTCCACCTCGCAGACCCCGACCGCCGACGCGCACGACACCGCGCCGATCATCGCTGACGAGCCCTACGGCGAGGTGGAGGATCCGGGGCACGGCGTGACCTGGCACTTCCAGGGAACCAACCCCGGGAACTACGGCGGCACCGTGGTCAACGTCGCGGTCACCAACAACAACGACGCCCCGCTGTCGCCCGAATCCCTCGGCCAGCCCGTCCTCCGCTACAACACCGGTGGCCGCATGGAGGAGGTCGACCTGCTGGAGACCGACGTCCCCGAGGGGGCGATGCCGCTGCAGATCCCGCTCGACCGGCCGCTCGGCGTCGGCGCGACGACCAACCTGCAGTACACCTTCGACGTCACCCGATCGAACCTGGGCAACGCCGAGTTCACCTTCGGCAACGTCACCTGGAAGGGCAGCCTCATTGTCTGACGAGTACGTCGTACTCGCCGATGCCCACGGCCGACCCTCGGGCACCGCGGACAAGGCGACCGTCCACACCGACGACACCCCGCTTCATTTCGCCTTCTCCGCCTACCTCGTCGACTCCCGCGGCCGCGTCCTGCTCACCCGCCGCGCCCTGAGCAAGATCGCCTGGCCGGGCGTGTGGACCAACAGCTTCTGCGGCCACCCCGGCCCCGGGGAATCGACCCCGGACGCGATCCGCCGCCGCGCCGCGCAGGAACTTGGCATCGACCCGGACAACCTCACGGACATCCGCGAGGTGCTGGGCGACTTCTCCTACCGCGCCACCGACTCCTCCGGGATCGTCGAAAACGAGATCTGCCCCGTCTACGTCGTCTCGCTTCGCGACGACTCCCCGCTCAACCCGCACCCCGACGAGGTCGACTCGTCGTTCTGGATCGCCGCCGACCAGCTCTTCGCTGCGGTCGACGCCGCTCCGCCGGCGTTCTCGCCGTGGCTGGTCAAGGAGCTTGGCGACGACCGCCTGCGCGCCGAGCTCGCCCGCACGGCCAGCTAGTCGCGGTAGGGATCGGGAAACGCCAGGCGGGCGATCCGGAGGGGATCGACGGTGGGCGTGAAACGACCGTCGACAAGCGAGATCTCCATCGCCTGCCTGCCCTCGGAGTACTCCGGCCAGCCGACCTCACCCGTATGGGCGAAGTTCATCAGCCAGCGGTGCACGGGGAAATTTGTGTCGTATCCCTCGGCGGCGAACAGCGCCGGCAACTCGCCGCAGTGGACGGCCGGGTGCTGCGGGGTGCCGGTGAATTCCGCCAGCCACACCCGCCCCGGGGCACCGTCGGCGACATACTGCGTCCACCGGCGGATCATCGAGTCGCCCACCAGCCTCGACGCCGTCTTCCCGGGTGCGACCTCGCGGGTGGAGTCCAGCCAGCTGCGATAGGTGCCCGTCATGCCCATGGGGCGGGCGATGACCCGGGTGTAGAGGTGGCCGTTGCCGCGTTTGTCCATGACCCGGGCGGCGGGCATGTCGTAGAACTCGTCGCGGGTGCACGTCACCACCAGGTCGACCTCCGCCATCTCCTCCGGCTGCAGGGGAAACGGGCCCAGCGGGAGGTCGAGAAAGAGGGTGCGTTTGAGGCGTCGGTAGGCGCGGTCGAGGCGCTCGGGTGGCTGCCGGCGCAGGGAGTCCCGGGTCAGAGGCTTGCCCAGGAAGGTGCGGAAGAGCCCGGTGCGGTCCTCCCAACCGCGGCGCGGGAAGGCGGGGGAGCAGGCGAGCACCCGTCGGAACGCGCCGCGGTAGTGATCGCGCCGGGTCAGCCACAGGGCGATCGACGCCCCGGCGGACTGGCCCACGAGGGTGACGTTGGTGGGGTCTCCGCCGAAGTCCTCGATGTTCTTCTGCACCCATTCGAGGGCGAGCTGGCAGTCGTCGATCGCGCGGTGGTGGGCGGGCTCGTCGCCGCGGAATCTCGCCATGCCCGCGATGCCCGTGCGGTAGCCGACCCGCACGGCCACGGCCCCGGAGTCGGCGCAGCCCGCGCCGGGGGAGCGGGGGTCCTCGTGGCTGCCCGTCTCGAAGCTGCCGCCGTGGATGTAGACGATGACCGGCAGATCCGCCCCCGAGGTCGTGCCTCCGGGACGCAGCACCGTCAGCGCGACGGACTCGGGGCGGGGCACGCGGGCGTCGATCTCCTCGCCGGCTGGGCGCTTGCGGGCGTCGGCGAAGTTGTCGTCGATCTCGGAGTAGGCGATGGAGTGGAAGCGGTCGGTGCCGTCGTCGTAGGAGATGCCGGTGACTTCGCCGGCGGGGCAGCTGACGGACACGGGTGCGCTCATGGGTGATCATCCTAGGCGAGCGCGGGTGTTCATTAAGGTGGTTCAGCATGACCAACCCCCTGCTGTGCCCCTCCCCGCATCACTCCGGAGCGATCCGGGAACCGAGGGTGCTGCTGTGCCCGTGCGGCCGGGAACGTGATGCCGACGCACTGTCGGCCCGGCGTGGGCCCGTGGCCACACGGACGGCGAAGGAGCAGCGCTGATGGACTGGTTGATCGGACTGCCCCTGTGGATCCAGCTCGCCGCCACCCTCGGGCTGCTCGTGCCCGTGGCGGGAGTGGGGGCCTGGGTGCTGCTGTGGGTCCTCGACACCGGCATCCGGATGGCCACGACCCGAAGAGGGAAACGCCGAGACCACGACTAGGGTTAGATGTTATGGCTAACCCAGAGGAGCTGCGCAAGCAGGATCAGAAGCTTCCCAAACCCCGGCGAAAGTACCCGCAGTCGCGGGTGACGCAGTCCCTCTGGGCGCTGCTCGCCGTCATCGTCATCGGCTGGGTCGCCAGCCTGTTCTAGGCCGGCCGGTCAGCGCCTGGAGGCCTCTCCGACCCGGCGAACCAGCTCGAGGTCCGCAAGATCGTCGATGAGCACGGCGTCGCCGTTGCCGTCGCAGAGCGGGATACACCAGTTGGGGTAGACGTCGGCGTTTGTGCCCGGCTGGTTCTGCACCCGCCTGTCGCCGACCAGGTCGACGAGGTTGGTCACCGTGAGCGCGCTCGGGGTCGCCGCGATGAAGCGGTGCAGGCCCACGAGCAGGTCGGCGGTTTCCCCGCGCTCGTCCCGGCCCAGGCCGGTGAAGTCCGTGCGCTCCGCGGCGGTCCCGGCGAGGTAGCCGTCCTTGGACAGCCGGTTGAGCACCTTGGACTGCCACTCGACGTCCTCCTTCTCCTCCTCCTCGGCGTCCGTGGTGAGCACCCCGAGCTCGTCGCGCAGGCGGATGTGCTCGCCCTCGAGGTAGCCCGCCGTCGGGGGAAGATCATGGGTGCCCACCGAGGACAGCGACAGCCTGCGGTAGTCGCTGGCGGCGAGCGGCTCGTCGTTGTCGTCGGACTCGAACCACAGGACCGTGGTGCCCATCACCCCGCGGTCGGCGAGGACGTCCTGGACCCACGGTTCGAAGGTGCCCAGATCCTCGCCGATGACCACGGCGTCGGCGCGCTCGGCCTCGAGGGCGAGGACCCCGACCATGGCCTCGTGGTCGTAGCGCACGTAGGTGCCCGTGGAGGGATCCTCCATGCGCGGCATCCAGAAGAGCCGGAAGAGACCGAGGATGTGGTCGACGCGGATGCCGCCCGAGTGGCGCAGCACGGAGGAGAGCATCTCCCGCCAGGGGGCGTAGCCCTCCTCGGCCAGCGCCTCCGGGTTCCACGGCGGCTGGGACCAGTCCTGTCCCTGCTGGTTGTACGGGTCCGGCGGGGCGCCCACGGAGGCGTCCTGGACCAGCCAGTCGCTCATCGTGTGGGCGTCGGCGCCGCCAGGATGCACGCCGACGGCGAGGTCCGTCATGATGCCGATGGCCATCCCAGCCTCGGTGGCCCGCTGCTGCGCGTGGCCCATCTGCTCGTCACAGAGGAACTGCAGCCACCGGTGGAACTCCGCGAGATCCTCCCGCGCGGGGGTAATCGCGTGTCGACGTTTCGCCCACACCTGTTCCAGCTCCCGGTCGGCGCACCACTCCGCGAAGGCGGCCAGGCCCTCGCCCTCCTCCCGCTGGTAGGCCTCAAAGGCCTCGCGGCGCTCGGGCGTGAACTCCACCGAGAACATCTCCCGCAGGGAGTCCAGCTTGGCCTGGTAGATGGGGTTGCGTTCGATCTTGTCTGCCGAGGTGTTGGCCTGGCCGAGCTCCTCGGCGATCTCGGCGATCTCCGCCCGGGCAGAGGCCGCCAGCTGCGTGTACTCCGGCACGTCCTCCACCCGGAGATACAGCGGGTTGGTGAACCGACGCGTGGACGGGAGGTAGGGGGAGTTCTCAACCGGCGGGAAGGGCTCCGCCGCGTGCAGCGGGTTGACCTGCAGGAAGTCCGCGCCGATCGTGGTGGCCAGCGTGGCGGCGAGCTCTCCCATGTCGTGGAAGTCCCCGATACCCCACGACCCGGAGGAACGCACTGAGTAGAGCTGCGCCATCACGCCGAAGCGGGGATCGCTGAGGTAGCTCGCCGTGGTCTCCAGACGGGCGGGGGTGATGATGAGGGCCGCTTCGGCGTGCAGGTCGTCCGAGTCGAGGATCAGCCGGTGGTAACCCCGCGGCAGATCCCCCGGAATATGGAAGCTGGCCTCGCCCCAGGTCACGCCGTCGACGGTGACCGGTTCGGTCCAGTTCTCGTCCTGGTAGACCTCGCGGGTGCCGCCGTCCTCCAGCTCGATGTGCACGTTCGCCGGTGCCCCGTCGTGCACGTGCACGAGGAATCCCGTCTCCACGGACTCCGTGCTCACCACGGTGGGAGGAAGCGGGCGGGTCGCGGCGCGCTGCCGACGCCGGCGCAGCGCCTCGGTGAGCTCCTGCTCGTCAGCCCCCTCTGAGAGGGGGGCACCCAGAGCGATGAGAAGTTTGAGCAGGGTGTCCTGGCTGGCGCTGACGGTGTTACCCGAGTTGTCGGTGTACTCGGTGGAGATGGCGTAGTCGTCTGCGAGGTCCCGGAGCTTGTCCATGTAAGTCACGGGTACCAATCGTGCCAAAAGTATCGCCGTTTTGTGTACATCGCCCCCGCCGATCGCCTACGTTGGCAAAAGTCATAGTGTGGGTAGAATCACCCAGAACCGCACAGTGAGTCTGAGAGCCAGATTACTGAAACCGATGGACAAGGATCACAAATGTCTGAAGTTAAGCTAGCCACCGGCACGACTGTTCCGATCGAGATCAGCGATTATCAGGGCGATACCGTCTATTCGGCGCCCGCGCGATTCACGATCCCGGAAGATGACAACTGTGTGACCGCGCTCCGCCAGTTCGCCAAGGAGAGCCCGGATTCCGTCCTCTTCATCCGCCCGGAGGGTTTCGACTGGGTCAACGTCACCGCCAAGGAATTTGTCAAAGAGGTGGACGAGGTCGCCAAGGGCCTCATCGCCCTGGGAATCGAGGAGGGCGACCGTATCGTCCTGCTCTCTGAGACCCGCTACGAGTGGAACCTCATCGACTTCGCCATCTGGTGCGCCGGTGGCATCGTGGTGCCCATCTACCCCACGTCCTCCACCCACCAGATCGAGTGGATCGTGGAGGACTCCGGGGCGGTGCTGGCCATCACCGAGACCCGCGAGCACACCGACAAGTTCGATCACCTGCTCCTGCAGGAAGACGGCACCCCCAAGCTCGCCGGATCCAAGTCGAAGCTCCGCCAGGTGCTGGAGATCAACTCCGACGCCGTGAACACCCTGAAGTTCACCGGCCGCGCCGGTGACCAGGCTGAGGTCGACCGTCGAGTAGCCGCCATCAAGCACGACGCGGTCTCCTCCATCAACTACACCTCGGGCACCACCGGCCGCCCGAAGGGCTGCGAACTCACGCACTACAACTGGATCTTCGAGGTCCGCGCACTGATGAACGACCAGGTCGCAGCCCTCGCCCGCCCGGGCCGTCGCACCATCACCTATCTGCCGCTGGCGCACGTGCTGTCCCGCGCGGTGACCCTGGCCGTCATCGTCGGTGGCGCGACCCAGGCGCACTGGTCGGACACCAACACGCTCACCACCGCCTTCGCCAGGTTCCGCCCGGAGCTCATCCTCGGTGTCCCCCGCGTCTACGAGAAGGTGCGTAACAGCGCCTACAACCAGGCCGCTGGCAAGAGCCCCATTGCGGCCGAAGTCTTCCGCCGTGCCGAGCGGGTCGCGATCGACTTCTCCAAGGCACAGGACACCCCCGAGGGACCGAGCCGTCGGCTCAAGGCGGAGCGCAAACTCTTCGAACGCCTCGTCTACTCCAAGCTCCGCACCGCCCTGGGCAACGAGGTTGGCGTGGCCATCTCCGGCGGCTCCGCCATCAACTCCGAACTCCTGCACTTCTTCCGCGGCGCCGGCGTTGCGGTCTACGAGGGCTACGGCCTCACCGAGACCACCGCGGCCTGCGCGGTGAACTACGAGGACCCCGTCATCGGATCCATCGGTCAGCCGCTCAACGGTTTCGCGGCCCGCGTGAACAAGGAGGGCGAGCTCTGCATCAAGGGAGGCGGCGTCTTCGCCGGCTACTGGAACAACCCTGAGGCCACCGCCGAGGCGCTCAACGACGGCTGGTTCCGCACCGGTGACCTGGGCAGGATTTCCGAGACGGGCCACATCTTCATCACGGGCCGCCAGAAGGATCTCATCGTCACCGCGGGTGGCAAGAACATTTCCCCCGCCCCCATGGAGGAGGTGCTCCGCGAGCACCCGCTCATCTCCCAGGCGCTCGTCGTCGGCGACGGCAAGCCCTTCCCGGGCCTGCTGGTCACGCTGGACGAGGAGGAGTTCGACCGCTGGAAGAAGTCCCACGGCATCCCCGCCTCGAAGTCCGTCAAGGAACTCGCGGCCGGCCGGGAGCTGCAGGCGGAGATCCAGAACGCCATCAACAGCGTCAACCTCACGGTGTCCAAGTCCGAGGGCATCAAGAAGTTCCGCATCCTCGACCGCGACCTCACCGAGGGCGAGGGCGAGCTGACCCCGACGATGAAGGTCAAGCGCAACGTCGTGTTCGAGACCTACGCCAAGGACATCGAGAAGCTCTACCGCACCCGCTAGGTTCCCGTTCTTCTCCCCGGCCCCCGCCCTCTTCACTGAGAGAGGATGGGGGCCGGGGTCGTTGTTTCCCACCTGTGAAGTTCCCCGGCGCGCCGTACCGGGAACTCACAGCCCACGGCTTAAGGTTTGCTCTCGTCAGGATTGAAATCGTGAGGCGGGAAAGGAGCTGAAGCGATGCAGAAACTTGCCGCAGAGCTCCGGCACCGTGAACTCACCCAGGAGATCTACAACATCGGCGACGAGGTGGCCGAGTACATCGAGCACCTCGTCGAGGCGGTCCGCGACTACGACGGCGAGCTCGCCACCGACTGCCTCGCCGAGTTCGACGAGATCGTCGTCGACGCCCGCAACGACTCCCGCCGCATCGTCGGTGAGCTCATCGGGCTGCGCCAGGCGCTGACCTCGGGCGTGCGCGCCGGTCTGCTCTCGGCCGCAGCGTCCGAGGACAACCGTCTCCCCGAGCCCGAGCTGCTCGACGCCCGCGGCCTTGCCGAGCTCCACCCCACCTCCGAGGTCCCCCTCGCCCTGCACGACATGGCCCAGGCGCTGGAGGACCGCACAGAACTGGTCGTCGAGCACCTCACCGAACTGGTCGACTACGTCCTCCAGCAGACCGAGCTTGTCGCCCGTGATCTCGACGCCGTCTCGCTGCCGCACCTCTTCGCCCGCACGGGCCACCTCGTCACCGCGGCGGGCCAGGGCTGGCTGGAGTCCGTCCCCGGCGCCCACCCGGCCTTCGCCCGCACCATGCACGGCACCCATCCGCCGGAGTTCCTCGCGGAGCGCGCACGCATTGACCGCATCGTGGCCAAGGTCGCCGCCAAGAAGGCCACCCGGGGTTTCGCCTCCTAAAAAACTTATCGACGCCCGTTTTCCACAATGAGTGGGAAACGGGCGTCGATACGTTCTTTCCTAGCGGGCGAGCTTCTCCTCGATCTCCGGCCAGAGCTGGTTCATGATGTCGTCCCAGGTGATCGTGCCCAGGACCGAGCCGTCCTCCATGACGACGACGAGCTGCTCGTTCTTGTCACGCATGAGGTCGAGCACGTCCTGGATGGAGCAGGACGAGTCGCAGCGCTGCGGCTCGTGCGCGAACTTGTCGGCGCGCTCCTCGGGCGTGGCCAGCATCGTGTCGCGGATGTGCACGATGTTGGGGATGGGCGAGTCCGGGTCGGTGAGCAGGATGCGCAGGTAACCGTGGCGGCGCGCGGCGGCATGGACCTCGCCGACCGTGGCGTCGGAGGACACCTCGACGGACGGGGAGCCGTACTCGCGCACGGCCTGGCCAATGTCGCTGGACTCCAGGGCGATGACACCCTCGATGTTCTCGGCGTAGTCCTTGTCCAGCGTCCCGGACTCCGCGGAGTGCAGCACGAGGTGGTGCAGGGTCTCCGTGCCGTAACCCTTGGCGGCGGCCCGGTCGATGGGCTCGGCCCCCGCGCGCCGCACGAGACGGTTGGCGATGCGGTTGATCCACTGCAGCAGCGGCCGGAAGATGGCCACGAACCCGCGGGCGGGCACCGCGATGAGGTTGAGCGCCCGCTCCGGGTGGGCGATGGCCCAGGACTTCGGCGCCATCTCACCCACCACGAGGTGGATGAAGGTGACGATGAAGAGGGAGAAGAGGAAGGCGATGACGTTGGCCGCCCCGGGGTGCAGACCGCTTAGCTCGAACAGCGGGGTCAGCGCGTGGTGGATCCACGGCTCAGTGATGGCACCCAGCGCGAAGGTCGCCGCGGTGATGCCCAGCTGAGCGGCGGCGAGCATGACGGTGAGTTCGTTGAGGCTGCGCAGGGCGGCCCGGGCGGAGCTGGAGTGCTCGGCCTGCTCCTCGATGCGGTGCCGGCGCGCCGACAGCATGGAGAATTCCACCATGACAAAGAAGGCGGAGGCGATGATGACCACGATGGTCACCGGGAGTGCGACATACCAGTGGCTCATTTAGTTTTCCTTCCCGGTGGTGGAGCGGTGCTGACGGATCCGGGAGACCGCGGTCGAGCCGCCGTCCAGCGGGCTCTGGACCTCGTAGTCCTCCGCGTCGGGGTCGACCAGGGTCAGGCGGATCTCGCTGGGCACGTTGCGTTCGACCTCGAGAATGTCCGCCTTCAGCGAGCGGGAGGGCAGATCGTCGGCGTCGTCGACGAAGTCGCCCGGCAGGGCCTTGAGGTCCAGGGTGACGGTCTCGCCTTCGTCGAGAAGCCCGCCCGCCACGCTGAGCAGCAGGCCGGAGAGGGTCTCGTAGTCACCGTCGGGCAGGTCGTAGCCGACCGCACGCTCGACCTCGTCGACCGGGGTGTCACCGTCGGCGACCCACTGGTCGGAGTGGGTGGCGGTGATCTCCTCGGTCTCGGGGTCCTCGTGCTCGTCGTACATGTCGCCGAGCACCTCCTCGCCGAGATCCTCCATGGTGACGATGCCGACGAAGCCGCCGTACTCGTCGATGACACAGGCCATCTGGTCGTCGGCCTCGCGGATCGCGGCCACGGTGTCGGGCAGCGACATGAGCTCGTGCACGATGACGGGCTCGCGCATGACCTCGGAGACCAGGGAATCGCCGCTGAGCGCGGGGTCGAGCACGTCGAGGACGTGCACGACACCCACGGGTTCGTGCTCGTCGTCGACCACGGGGAAGCGGGTGTGGGACTGGTACATCTCCATCCGGGCCTCACCCACCGTGGTCTCCGGGGTGAGGACGGAGACCCGCGAGCGGGGGATCATCGCGTGATCGACGTCCTTCTCGGGGAACTCCAGCATCCGGTCGAGCACCATGTAGGTGCGGTCGTCGAGCTCACCGGAGGAGCGGGAGTCGTCGAGGACATGCTCGAGGTCGTGGCGGTCGGTCGTGGAGTCGATGTCCTCGACGGGCTCGATGCCGAACAGCTTGAGCAGGGTGTTCGAGGACCAGTCGAAGAAACGCACCAGCCAGCCGAACAGGCGCAAATACGTGGTGGTGGGTCGGGCCAGCGCGAGCGCCGAGGAGTAGGGCGCGGCAATGGTGTAGTTCTTGGGGAAGAGCTCACCGAAGATCATCTGCACGATGGTCGCGGCAACTAGCGCCAGGATCGTGCCGATGGCCACGGACAGCGCGACCGGGACGCCGAAGACCCCGAAGATCTGGCCCAGGGCTTGGCCGATGAGCGGTTCCGCGGCGAAACCGACCAGCAGGCCCGAGATGGTGATGCCCAGCTGCGCCGCCGAGAGCATGAACGAGGTCCGCTGGGTGATCTTCAGCGCCGCCGCCGCGCGCTCATCGCCGTGGGAGGCCGCGGCACGCAGCTCCTGGCGGTCGACGGACATGTAGGCGAATTCCTGGGCGACGTGGAACGCATTCCACGCGATGATCAGGCCGATGACCACGATCCCTCCCAGAAGCAGGAGAATGCCGCTCAGCATCGCGTTCCCCCTTCCTCACGGCAAACGTGGGGTCGGGGGTGACAACTGTCAGGGTCGGGCACGGATCGATCCTTTCCATGGGTGCGCCGGGAGTTCGGGCCGCCTGTCGCGGATAGCCATACGTTACACGTTGGGGCGGACGTGCCGTGCGGTTAACCTGCAAGATATGTCTGGAGAAAAGTTCGGCGTCTACGTCCACGTGCCGTTCTGCGCCACGCGGTGCGGGTACTGCGATTTCAACACCTACACACCCGGCGAACTGGGCTCGGCGGCCTCGACCGAGTCCTACCTGGTGGCGCTGGAGAAGGAGCTGGAGCTGGGCGCCGCGCAGGTGGGCCGGGCGGCGGACACGGTCTTCATCGGCGGCGGCACCCCCTCGCTGCTGGGGGCGGCGGGACTCTCCCGGGTTCTCGATGCCGTGCGCGGTTCTTTCGGGCTTGTCGACGGCGCCGAGATCACCACGGAGTCCAACCCGGAATCCACCTCACCGGCCTTCTTCGCCGGTCTGCGCAAGGCCGGATACACCCGGATCTCGCTGGGAATGCAGTCCGCCTCCGCCGCCGTGCTGCGGGTCCTCGACCGCCAGCACACTCCGGGCCGCCCCGTCGCGGCCGCTCGGGAGGCGAAGGCCGCGGGTTTCGAACACGTGAACTTGGACATGATCTACGGCACGCCCACGGAGACGGACGACGACGTCCGCCGCACCCTCGACCACGTCCTCTCTGCCGAGGTCGACCACGTCTCCGCCTACTCGCTCATCGTCGAGGACGGCACGGCGATGGCCCGCAAGGTGCGCCGCGGCGAACTTCCCCAGCCGGATGACGACGTCTATGCCGACCGCTACGCCATCATCGACGAGCGCCTGCGCGGGGCCGGTTTCTCCTGGTATGAGGTGTCCAACTGGACCCGACCCGGCGGGGAGTGCGAGCACAACCTCATCTACTGGCGCGGCCAGGACTGGTGGGGCGCCGGCCCGGGTGCGCACTCCTTCGTCGCTGGGGAGCGCTTCTACAACGTCAAACA
Source organism: Corynebacterium doosanense CAU 212 = DSM 45436 (assembly GCF_000767055.1). Lineage (NCBI taxonomy): Bacteria > Bacillati > Actinomycetota > Actinomycetes > Mycobacteriales > Corynebacteriaceae > Corynebacterium > Corynebacterium doosanense. The sequence continues at coordinate 2,031,936 of NZ_CP006764.1, read as the reverse complement.
CCCCGCGCGCTACTACGCGGAGCTGGGGGAGGGGCGCCTGCCGATCCAGGAGCGCGAAACCCTCTCACCTGCGGATTTGCACACCGAGGCGCTCATGCTGGGCCTGCGACTGGCCGAGGGCGTGCCCCTGGGCTGGATCAATGAGGCCGGGCAGGGGGCCGTCGATAAGCATGTCCAGCTCGGGACCCTCGCCGTCACGGGTGGCCGGGTCGCGGCGACCGATGCGGGAAGGCTGCTTATCGACGGCATCATCGCCGACATACTCGTCGCCGAGGAGCGCTAGATTCTTGCGGTATGGGGGAATTGAAGACCAGGCGTGAGCTGGTCGCTGCGGGGTGGAATGCGCGTGGGATCGCTGCGGCGGTCCGGGACAAGAAGCTGTTCCAGGCGGCACAAGGGGTCTACTGCACGGCTCCGGTGAGACGCGATCAGCGGCTGCGGGCGATTGTGCTGGGGCATCCGTCGATAATTTTTTCCGGGGTGACCGCCGCCGAGATCCATCTGGGCAAGAAACACACCTTTCCGGCGGACGCGGTGGTGGAACGCAGCCGGGGACGCTCGCGGACTCTCGAAGGCATGGTTGAAGTGCGGCAGGCGCAGAATGTGGCGGCGGAGATCGTGGACGGGCTGCCGGTCGTGTCCGTGCTGCGGGCGGCCATCGGCGCGCACGAGCGGGCTCCCCACCTGGCACGCGAGCTGCTTGCCGAGAGTTATCCGGGCAAGACCGGCGAGGCGCGCCTGGCCGAGGACCTGGCTGCCCACCCGCGGATACCGAAGACTTTCCGGGCGATCATCGCAGGCAGCGCCGTCGGCGGAGACAGCAAGACCGAGCGACGGATCTTCCAGGATCTGCGTGCCGCGGGGCTGAAGATCCGGCAGAACGTGCAGCTCGGGCCCTACCGATACGACGGCGAAGTCCTGGGGCACCGGACTCTCATCGAGATTGACTCCTACACCCACCATGCTGTGGGAACTGATCCCGGCGAGTCCGGTGGCGGCGTGGAGAATGCCCGGACCTTCGTCCAGGACCGGTGGAAACAGAACTACGCGGTCTGCCGCGGTTACCGGGTGCTTCGATACTCCGCGACGTGTGTCGATGAGCATTCCGACCTCATCGTCGAGCAAGTGCTTGGGCTCGTGCGCGGCGAGGAACCTAGCGGGCGGCAGGCGAGCGGCGTGTGGGAGTGGCACGAGACCTTCACGTCCGCGCGTTGGCTGCGTGAGCGGGGAGGGTGGGGTGAGTGAGTGCCTACCGAAAGGGGTCCGGGTGGTGCGCCGGACCTTGTTCGGTAGGTCATGGGGTCCGCGCGTGGCCGAGGCCGCAGGTTTGCGGCACAGGTAGCCGGTGCAACCTCGGGGTGTACCTGAGTGCCTACCGAAAGGCCCATGCACCGCCTCCCGGGCCTCGTTCGGTAGGTCTTTCGGACCGCGGGTGAGGGTGGTCTGAACCCCGGCGCGTGGTTACACTCGCCAAATAGCAAACAGGGGAGGAGAGTGCCAGCCATGGCCGGAACTGCCGACGCACGCCGCCAGGAGGTGCTGCGTGCCATCGTCGCCGATTTCATCTCGCGCCAGGAACCCGTGGGGTCGAAGGCACTGCTGGAGCGCCACCACCTCCCGGTGTCCTCGGCAACCATCCGCAACGACATGGCGGTCCTCGAGTCCGAGGGTTTCATCATGCAGCAGCACGCCAGCTCGGGGCGCATCCCCACGGAGAAGGGTTACCGGGCGTTCGTCGACAGCCTGCAGTCGGTCAAGCCGATGTCGCTGCCCGAGAAGCGTGCCGTGATGAGTTTCCTCGAGGAGGGCGTCGACCTGGAGGACGTGCTCAAACGCGCGGTCCAGCTGCTGGCCCAGTTCACCCGGCAGGCGGCGGTGATCCAGGTACCCACGCTGACGAACGCGCGGGTCAAACACTGCGAGGTGGTCGCGCTGAGCCCCCGGCGCCTGCTGCTCGTGCTCATCACGGACACCGGCCGGGTGGATCAGCGCAACGTCGAGTTACTCGAGCTTATCGACGATTCACAGGTCCACCTCCTGCGCGAGCTGCTCAATTCCGCGCTCCAGGGCAAGACCATGATGGATGCCTCCGACTCGCTGGCCGAGCTCGCCGGCGCGGTGCCCCCGGACATGGCCGAGCATGTGCGGCGTTCGGCGACGACGCTGATCGAGACGCTGGTGGAACAGCCGAGCGACCGGCTCATCATGGCCGGCGCCTCTAACCTCACCCGCGGGCAGTCGACGGCGAGCCTGCCGGGCATCATCGAGGCGCTGGAGGAGCAGGTGGTGGTGCTCAAACTCATGGCCGACCTCCCAGCGCTGGGGGACGTGGCCGTGCACATCGGCGGGGAGAACCGGGACGAGGAGCTGCATTCGACCTCGGTGGTGGCCACCGCCTACGGTGGCGAGGGAACGACGCTCGGCGGCCTGGGAGTGGTGGGTCCCACGTACATGGACTATCCGGGAACAATTTCCCGGGTCTCGGCTGTCGCGGGTTATGTCGGTAGGATCCTCTCCGGCGAATAACAAGTGATTACTGACTAAAGGAAACCCAGTTACTGTGGCTCGTGATTATTACGGCATTCTCGGAGTGAGCAAGGACGCGTCGGACGCGGAGATCAAGAAGGCCTACCGCAAGCTCGCGCGCAAGTACCACCCTGACGTCAACGACACGGACGAGGCGGCGGAGAAGTTCCGCGAGATCTCCGTGGCGCAGGAGGTGCTCACCGATCCGGAGAAACGCCGCATCGTCGACATGGGTGGAGATCCCATGGAGCAGGGTGGCGGAGGAGCCCCCGGTGGGTTCGGCGGCTCGGGTGGGTTCGGCGACATCTTCGAGGCATTCTTCGGTGGTGGTGGCGGCGCGCCGCGCGGCCCCCGTTCGCGTGTACAGCCGGGTAACGACGCCCTGCTGCGTACCCGCATCACCCTCGAGGAGGCCTTCAAGGGGGTCCGCAAGGACATCCGGGTCGACACCGCCGTCCTGTGCGACCACTGCCACGGCACGGGCTCCGAGTCGAAGACCAAGCCGCACACCTGTGAGAACTGCCAGGGTTCCGGTGAGATCCAGGAGGTGCAGCGTTCCTTCCTGGGCAACGTCATGACCTCGCGGCCCTGCCACGTGTGCCAGGGCTTCGGCGAAGTGATCGACGATCCCTGCTCGCGCTGCGACGGCGAGGGCCGCGTGCGCAAGAACCGCGACCTCACCGTCGCGGTGCCCGCGGGCATCGACACCGGGATGCGCATCCGCATGGCGGACCAGGGCGAGGTCGGCCACGGCGGCGGCCCGGCCGGTGACCTCTACGTGGAGATCAACGTCGACCGCCACCCCGTCTTCCAGCGCGAGGGCGACGACCTGCACCTCACCGTCCGGGTCCCGGCCGTCGACGCCGCCTTGGGCACCAACTTCGCGGTGACCACTCTCGGCGGGGAGACACTCACCCTGGAGGTTCCCGAGGGGACCCAGCCGGGCGCGCAGATCACTCTGGACGGCAAGGGCATGCCCCGGCTGCGTTCCGACGCCTCCGGCAGGCTCACCGCGCACGTCGACGTCGTCGTCCCCACCGACCTGGATCAGCGCACCCGCGAGCTGCTGGAGGAGATCCGCAACGTCCGCGACGAGTCGGCCTCCGTGCATGACGAGGACGCCCACGGCCGCGACGGCGGGTTCTTCTCCAAGTTTCGTGGCCGCTTCCGCCGATGAGCCTGCCGGTCTTCATCGCCGACGACCTCGGTGGCGACCGCATCACGGTCACCGGGCCGGAGGGGCGCCACGCGGTCACCGTCAAGAGGCTGGTTCCCGGTGAGCGGGTGAAGCTTATCGACGGCCGCGGGTCCTGGGTCAGTGGGGAGATCCTCGTGGCCGAAGGCCGGGACCACCTTGAGGTGGGCGTCGATACGCGGGGCGAGGATCAGCCGCGGCGCCCGCGCGTGACGGTGATCCAGGCGATCCCCAAGTCCGAGCGCTCGGAGCTCGCTGTGGACCTGGCCACGCAGGCCGGGGCGGACGCGATTGTCGCGTGGCAGTCGCAGCGCACGGTGTCCAAGTGGGGCGCGAAGGCGGAGAAACAGCTGGCCAAGTGGTGCGACGCGGCCACGGCCGCCGCGAAGCAGTCGCGGCGCTCACGCATCCCGGAGATCACCGGTCCGCTGAGCACCGGCGAGGTGGCCGCGCTCATCGAGGGCCGCACCGCGCTGGTCCTGCACGAGGCCGCCACCACCGGGATCCGGGACGTGGACCTCGACGTGGACGAGCTGTTCCTCCTCGTCGGTCCGGAGGGCGGGATCGGGGACGAGGAGCTGGCCCAGCTGGGGGCCGCGCCCGTGCGCCTGGGACCGGAGGTCTACCGCACAGCGTCGGCGGCGATGGTGGCGCTCAGTGCCCTCGGTGCGCTGACCTCGCGCTGGTAAGGTTCGGGGAAAAGCCGACGAAAGGTACCTGTGGCAGAACTATCCGGTGTGACCGCCGATCTCAGAGAAAAGGTCGAGCTGGACACTCGCTACGCCAGCGGAGTGCTGGGCATCAACGAAGCCAACCTCCGCACCCTGGACAACCTCATCGACGCGGACTTCCATGTGCGCGGCAACGTGGTGAGCATCAGCGGCCCCGGACACGAGGTCTCGCGGGCGCGCAAGGTGCTCACCGAGCTCGAGTCCATCGCCCGGCGCGGCCACGTCATCTCGCCCGACGCGGTCAAACGCGCCGTGGAGATCATCGCCGTGGAGGCGCCGCAGTCCGTCTCCCAGGTGCTCGGCTCCGACATCGTCTCCCGCCGCGACAAGACCATCCGGCCGAAGACACTGGGGCAGAAGACCTACGTCGACGCCATCGACCACAACACGGTGGTCTTCGGCATCGGGCCCGCCGGCTCCGGCAAGACCTACCTCGCCGTGGCAAAGGCCGTCCAGGCCCTGCAGACCAAGCAGGTCAGCCGCATCATCCTCACCCGCCCGGCCGTGGAGGCGGGGGAGAAGCTCGGTTTCCTGCCGGGCACCCTCGGCGACAAGATCGACCCCTACCTGCGCCCGCTCTACGACGCGCTGCGGGACATGCTCGACCCGGAGATGATCCCCAAGCTCATGGAGGCCGGGGTCATCGAGGTCGCGCCGCTGGCGTACATGCGTGGACGCACGCTCAGTGACTCGTTTGTCATCCTGGACGAGGCGCAGAACACCACGCCCGAGCAGATGAAGATGTTTCTCACCCGCCTGGGATTCGGCGCCAAGATGGTGGTCACGGGCGACGTCTCCCAGGTCGACCTGCCCCGCGGCACCCAGTCCGGCCTGCGTGTCGTGCGGGAGATCCTCCGCGGGGTCGAGGACATCGAGTTCTGTGAGATGGCCTCCACCGACGTCGTCCGCCACCAGCTGGTCGGCCGCATCGTCGACGCCTACGACCTGTTCGAGGAGAAGAGCTAGATGAGCATCGAGGTACTCAACGAATCCGGGTTCGCCGGGGTCAACGAGGAGATGCTCGTCTCCGTGGCCTCCCACGCGCTCGGCGCCATGGACATCCATCCGGACGCCGAGCTCACCATCACCTGCGTCGATGAGCCCACCATCGAGGACCTGCACGTGCGCTGGCTCGACCTCGAGGGCCCCACTGACGTGATGAGTTTCCCCATGGACGAGATCGTCCGGGGCGGCTCGGGTCGACCCGACGCGGCCGACCCGGGACCGTCGCTGCTCGGTGACATCGTGCTGTGCCCGTCCTTCGCGCTGCGCCAGGCCGAGGCCGCCGGCCACGGCCTGGGCCACGAGCTCGCGCTGCTCACCGTCCACGGCTGCCTGCACGTGCTGGGTTACGACCACGCCACGCCCGACGACGAGCGTGAGATGTTCGCCCTGCAGAACGAGATCCTCGCGGACTGGTACGACGCCCTCTCCCGGGAAGGTGTGTCCTACCAGCCCAAGCCCACCGGGCCGGGCGCGTTCCCGTCTGCCGCCGACCGCAAGGCGCTCAACGAGCAGGTCCCCGGCGGCGGGATTCCCGCCGTGGGGGAGCCGAAAGAATAAAACCCGCCCCCGTTGCGCGGCCGCGGCGCGCAGGGGTGCACGATATGTAGCCATGAACATTCTCTCCATCCAGTCGTCCGTCGCCTACGGGCACGTGGGCAACTCGGCCGCCGTCTTCCCGCTGCAGCGCATCGGCCACGAGGTCTGGCCGGTCTTCACCGTGAACTTCTCCAACCACACGGGTTACGGAAAGTGGGGCGGGCCGATGATCCCCGCCGACGACGTGCGCGACGTCATCCGGGGTATCGATGAGCTGGGCAAACTCGGCGAGGTCGACGCGGTCCTCTCCGGCTACCAGGGTGGGGCGGACATCGCCGACGCGATCGTGGACACGGTCGCCCGGGTCAAGGAACTCAACCCGGACGCGATCTACGCCTGCGACCCCGTCATGGGCAACTCCAAGAGCGGCTGCTTCGTCGCCGACGAGATCCCCGTGCTGCTGCGCGACAAGGTCGTGCCGGTGGCCGACATCATCACTCCCAACCAGTTTGAGCTGGGCTTCCTCACCGGCCGGGAGGCCGGCGACCTGGAGTCCACCATCGCGGCTGCCGAGGCGGCCCGGGAGATGGGTCCGTCGATAGTTCTGGTCACCAGTGTCCTGCGCCCGGAGCGTGAGCCCGACACCATCGAGATGATGGTCGCCACCGACGACGGCGTGTGGCTCGTGGCCACCCCGTACATCCCCTTCAAACGCAACGGCTCCGGCGATGTCACCGCCGCGCTGTTCACCGGCCACTACCTGCAGTCCCGCGACGTCGCTGACGCCCTAGGCAAGACGGCCGCGAGTGTCTTCGAACTGCTCGGGGTCACCTTCGAGACGGAGTCGCTGGAGCTCGAGCTCATCCGGGGGCAGGAGGCGTTTGTCGCGCCGCAGCGCACCTTCGAGGTCACACAGGTCAGGTAATACCTCGGTGCGGTGCTAGGCTGACCTGCAAGTCCGTGCACCACATCCAAGGAGTCCTGTGCCCAGTTTCACCGACACCCCCGAGGGTTTCCGCTCGGGATTCGTCAGCTTCGTCGGCCGCCCCAACACCGGCAAGTCGACGTTGACCAACGCCATCGTGGGCACGAAGATCGCCATCACCGCCGATCAGCCGGAGACGACGCGCCACCCCATCCGCGGCCTGATCCACCGGGACGATGCGCAGGTCATCGTCGTCGACACGCCCGGTCTGCACCGCCCGCGCACCCTGCTGGGTGAGCGCCTCAATGCCGTGGTCAAGGACACCTACGCCGACGTCGACCTCATCGGCCTGACCATCCCCGCCGACGAGAAGATCGGCCCGGGCGACAAGTGGATCGTCGACGCGGTGCGCGAGATCGCGCCGAGCACGCCGATCATCGGCATTGTGACCAAGCTGGACAAGGTCAGCCGTGACCAGGTGGCCGTGCAGCTCATGGCGCTCTACGAGCTGCTCGGCGGCGACGAGAAGAAACCCGTGGTCATCCCCGTCTCCGCGACGGAGAAGGTGCAGATCGACGAGCTCATCGACGTCATGGTCTCGCAGCTGCCGGAGGGCCCGAAGTTCTACCCGGACGACCACCTCACCGACGACGACACCGAGACCCGCATCTCCGAGCTCATCCGCGAGGCCGCTCTCTCCGGGCTGAAGGAGGAGCTGCCGCACTCCGTCGCCGTCGAGGTGGACGAGATGTTCGACGACCCCGAGGGCCGCGACCGGCTGAACATCTACGCCATCATCTACGTCGAGCGCCCCGGCCAGCAGAAGATCCTCGAGGGCCCGGGCGGGCGACGCCTGCAGTCCATCGTCCAGCGCTCGCGCAAGGAGATCATCGAGCTCCTCGGCCGGAACATCTTCCTCGACCTGCGCATCAAGGTGCTGAAGAACTGGCAGTCCGACCCCAAGCAGCTCGGCCGCCTGGGATTCTGACATGCGTGGCGGTTCCTACCGGGACGGGGCCGTCGTCGTCCGCAGCCACGATTTCGGGGAGGCCGACCGGGTTGTCGTCCTGCTCACCCGCAGCCATGGCGTGGTGCGCTCGGTGGCCAAGGGCGTGCGCAAGGCCAGGTCTCGGTTCGGCTCCCGTCTGCAGCCCTTCGTGCGGCTGGACGTGCAGCTCTACCCCGGCCGCAATCTGGCCACGCTGACCTCGGCGGACACCGTCGCGTACTACGGCGCGGGCATCATCGAGGACTTTGACCGTTACGCCGCGGCGTCGGCAGTATTGGAGACCGCGGAGCGGGTGGCGGCCCACGGGGAGGATCCCGCGCTTTTCGACGCCGTCGTCGACGCCCTCGCCCGGATGCAGGTCTCCGCCCACCCGGTGGCCGTCCTCGACGCGTTCCTCCTCCAGGCCATGGCCACCGAGGGCTGGGCCCCCAGTCTCTTCGACTGCGCGTCCTGCCAGGCCCCGGGGCCACACCATGCCTTCCACCCGGGCGTCGGCGGCGCCGCCTGCCTGAACTGCCGGCCGTCGGGAAGCGCGGAGATCGACGAACAGACGCTTCACCTCATGTGGCTGCTGGCCGGCGGGCACGTCGCCGCGGCCGAGGCGATTCTCGCCGCCGAAGGGGGCGGGCACCTGGGCGCCCAGGCCCACCGGCTGACGGTCGCGCACCTCCAGTGGCATCTGGAAACCACGTTGTCCAGCTTGAAGGTCATGGAGCAGCGGTGAAGTGGCACAATGGTTGGTTGTGACTAACCCGCAAGCCCTGGCACTGAACCCCCCGTCGATCCCGCGCGAGTTCCTCCCGCGGCACGTGGCCCTGGTGATGGACGGCAACGGTCGCTGGGCCACCGACCGGGGAATGAAACGCACGGAAGGCCACAAACGAGGCGAGGCCGTGCTCATGGACGCCATCGACGCCTGTCTGGCCCTGGAGATCCCCTACCTTTCGGCCTACGCCTTCTCCACGGAGAACTGGCGGCGCAGCGCGGAGGAGGTGCGTTTCCTCATGGGCTTCAACCGCGACGTGCTCCGCCGGCAACGCGACATGCTGCGGGAGAAGGGTGTGCGTGTCGTCTGGGCGGGACGCCGGCCGCGGCTGTGGCGCTCGGTGATCCGGGAGCTGGAGACCGCCGAGGAGATGACCAGGGACAACACCCGGATGACGTTTGCCATGTGCGTGAACTACGGCGGCCGCGCGGAGCTTGTCGACGGCATCCGCGCCATGGCCGCCGACGTGCAGTCCGGTGACCTGCGACCCGACGAGATCACCGAGCAGCTGGTGTCGAAGTACCTCTACGATCCGCAGATGCCCGACGTCGATCTTTTCCTGCGCCCCTCGGGAGAGAAACGCACGTCGAACTTCCTGCTGTGGCAGTCCGCCTACGCCGAGCTGGTCTACCAGGACGTGCTGTTCCCGGACTTCACCCCGCAGCACATGTTCGACGCCGTCCAGGAATACGCCCGCCGCGACCGTCGTTTCGGAGGTACGAAATGACCCAGGTGCCGAGCCGAAAGCAGATCAACCGCTGGCGTCGGTACCTCGCCAACGAGCGCGCCGAGGCCGCCGTCTACCGGGAGCTCGCCCGCAAACGCACCGGCGAGGAGCGTGAGATTCTCGAGTCGCTCGCCGACGCCGAGTCCCGCCACGAGCGTTACTGGCACGACCGCCTCGGCGATCAGGTGGGCATGCCCGTCCAGCCCGGGCTTAACACCCGGATCATGGCCTTCATGGCCAGGCACTTCGGTTCCGTCTTTGTCCTCGCGCTCATGCAGAGCGCGGAGTCCGACAACCCCTACCTCGCCGACGACGACGCCCCGGACTCCATCGCCGCCGACGAAAGCATGCACGCCGAGGTCGTCCGCGCCCTGGCCGCCCAGGGACGCGAGCGCATCTCCGGCGGGTTCCGCGCCGCCATCTTCGGCGCCAACGACGGGCTGGTCTCCAACGTCGCCCTGGTGATCGGTGTCGTGGGCACGGGCATGCCCACCAACGCCGTCCTGTTGACCGGCATCTCCGGCCTGCTTGCCGGAGCCCTGTCCATGGCCGCCGGGGAGTTCATCTCCGTGCGCAGCCAGTACGAGCTGCTCGAGGCCTCCACGCCCAACCCCGACGCACACACGCTGATCGACCAGGTCGACGTCAACACCAACGAGCTGGCCTTGGTGTTCCGCGCCCGTGGCATGTCCGCGCAGGAGGCGGACCAGCGGGCGCAGGAGGTGTTCGCCACCGCGGGAGGCGCCTCGGCCGAGGCCTTGTCCTCGGGGGAGCAGGCCAGGTCGGACGCGTCCCGTGAGTCCTGGACCGCCGCCGGCAGCTCGTTCCTCTCGTTCGGCATCGGGGCGTTCATCCCCATCATCCCGTTCATCCTGGGGATGGGATCGGCGGCCGGGGCCGTCGTCTCCCTCGTGCTCGTGTCCATCGCGCTGATGTTCACGGGCGCGGTCACCGGCCTGCTGTCCGGGAAGCCGCCGCTGCCCCGGGCCCTTCGCCAGCTCGCCATCGGCCTGGGTGCCGCGGGGCTGACCTATGTGCTGGGCGTGCTCTTCGGCACCGTGGTGGGTTAGTCCTGCGCTTTCGCGCACGAACCGCAGATGCCGAACACCTCGGTGTCGTGCCCGGTGAGCTGAAAGCCGTACTGCGTGGCCACGTCCTGCGCCCACGCCTCCACCGGCCCGCCGTCAATCTCCTCCGTGCGCCCGCACCGGGTGCACACAAGGTGGTGGTGATGATCGTCGGAGTGGCACGCCCGGTAGAGCGTCTCCCCGGAATCCATGTGCAGCACGTCCACGGCGTCCACCTCGGCCAACGACTGCAGGGTGCGGTACACCGTGGTCAGGCCCACGTCGGCGTGCAGGGCGTCGAGACGCCGGTGGATGTCCTTCGCCGACAGGAACCCGTCGAGAGTGTCCAGCAGCTCCACCACGGCGGTGCGCTGACGTGTGTTGCGCACGCCCACCCGGGGTTTAGCGGAATGCAGGGGCGGCATGGGCAGACCTCACGGACGTGGTCGGACGGGCGGGGTGACCGGCCTATCGTATCCGCGGAATCGGGGGAGTGGGAAGCTCGGGGATGAGGCCCGGCATATCCAGGGTGTCGTCGGAGGCGCGCCCGGCGATGGCGGCCTTGCCTCCAGTTGCGGACTCGTCGGTCACCGCCGAGACCTGCTCATTGTCCGAGTTGTCCACCTGGTGGGACGGGGACGAGCGACGGGCGTCGAGCTCGTCGACGGTGCCGGCCGCTGCGGTGACCCCCACGCGGTTGGCCAGATCGATGATATCGGCGGCCTCGCGGACCGCCAGGTGGTAGGCCACCTCGCGGCCGGCGCGGGTCGAGGTGACCAGGCCAACACGCTTGAGCACCCGCAGGTGCTGGCTGATGAGGGGCTGCGACTTGCCCAGCGCCGCGACGAGTTCGTGGACCACGTGGTCACGTTCGGCCAGCTTGAGAATGATCTGTAGGCGTTGTTCAGAGTCCAGTGCACTAATGACCAGCGCGGCGCACTCGATGGCGGCGGTGCCGGGGTTGGGCTCTGACATTGTGCCTCTTCTCGGTTCTCAGGCGGTGGTCTGCCTGCTAAACACTGGTCTCGTGGTGATGAAACTCCACGGTAGCGGGGATATGGAAGGAGCGAAACCCCGGCGGCGCGGCGGAGCCCGGACGTTCAGTTCCAGTACAAACACTATATGGTTGTCCTACTTTAAGGGTTGACAGGGCCCCATGTCACGCCCTACCGCGTTTCCTGCGGGCCGGTTAGTTGCCCCGCCGCGCCCTCTGCCCGTGTCAGCAGGGGCGCTACACTGTGGGAGCAACTGCCTCGCGGTCCGGCGGAGACGCCATCAGGACACCGCTGAGCGAATCCCCATTGTCTAGGAGTCGAAGAAACCCCCATGGCTGCGTCTGTGATCGATACCGTCGTCAACCTCTGCAAGCGCCGAGGACTGGTCTTCCCGGCCGGAGAAATCTACGGCGGCACCCGCTCCGCATGGGACTACGGCCCGCTGGGAGTCGAGCTCAAGGAGAACATCAAGCGCCAGTGGTGGCGCCACATGGTCACCTCCCGCGCGGACGTCGTCGGCATCGACAGCTCCATCATCCTGCCGCGCCAGGTCTGGGAGACCTCCGGGCACGTCGACGTCTTCTCCGATCCCCTGGTGGAGTCGCTGCACACCCACAAGCGTTACCGCGCCGACCACCTGCTGGAGGCGTACGAGGAGAAGCACGGCCACCCGCCGGCCAACGGCCTCGCCGACATCAACGACCCCGAGACGGGTCAGCCCGGTTCCTGGACCGAGCCGCGCGAGTTCTCCGGCCTGATGAAGACCTACCTCGGCCCCGTGGCCGACGAGGAGGGTCTGCACTACATGCGCCCGGAGACGGCGCAGGGCATCTTCGTCAACTTCAAGAACGTCATGACGACCGCCCGCATGAAGCCGCCCTTCGGCATCGCCAACACGGGCAAGTCCTTCCGCAACGAGATCACCCCGGGCAACTTCATCTTCCGCACCCGCGAGTTCGAGCAGATGGAGATGGAGTTCTTCGTCAAACCCGGCACCGACGAGGAATGGCACCAGCACTGGATCGATGACCGCCACCAGTGGTACATCAACCTGGGCATCCGCCCGGAGAACCTGCGCCTGTTCGAGCACCCGCAGGAGAAGCTCTCGCACTACTCCAAGCGCACCGTCGACGTGGAGTACGCCTTCAACTTCGCCGGCTCCAAGTGGGGCGAGCTGGAGGGCATCGCCAACCGTACCGACTACGACCTGCGCGTGCATTCCGAGGGCTCCGGCGACGACCTCTCCTACTACGACCAGGAGAACGACGAGCGCTGGATCCCCTACGTCATCGAGCCGGCCGCCGGCCTGGGCCGTGCCATGATGGCCTTCCTCATCGACGCCTACCACGAGGATGAGGCCCCCAACTCCAAGGGCGGCGTGGACAAGCGTGTCGTGCTCAAGCTCGACCGCCGCCTCGCGCCGGTCAAGGTGGCCGTGCTGCCGCTGTCGAAGAAACCCGAGCTCTCCGAGCCCGCCCAGCAGCTGGCCGACGGTCTGCGCGAGTTCTGGAACATCGACTACGACACCTCCGGGGCCATCGGCCGCCGTTACCGCCGCCAGGATGAGATCGGCACTCCGTTCTGTGTCACCTTCGACTTCGACTCCCTCGAGGACAACGCCGTGACCGTCCGCGAGCGTGACTCCATGGAGCAGGTCCGCGTCCCGCTGGCAGAGCTGCAGGGTTACCTCGCGCAGCGCCTGATCGGCTGCTGATGCGCTACACAAGCTGGGACCGCTCCGACCCCCGTGCACCGATCCTCCGGGAGGAGGACGGGGTGCGTGATCTCGCAGTCTTCACGGAGAGCACCGCCACGGTCGGAGAGGAGCAGTGGGCGCTCGACGTCGACCCGAAGTCCGGCGCCTCGATGACACTTCCCGACGGCCGCGAGTTCCGCGCCCGGGGAAACCTCAAACGCGGCTCCCTGGTCGAGGCCACCGTCGCCGAGCGCTCGTTCCACCTGGTGGGGGAGACCTCCAAGGACTGGGTCATCGAGGACGCGGCCGGCGAGAAGTTCGGTCAGTTCACCGGGGCCCACCGCGGCGTGCGCAGGGCGATCGTCGAGTTCGACGGCGAGGGTGAGCCCACGGAGGAGGAGGCCATCGCGCTGAGCTGGTTCGCCCGGCTGATCCTCGACGCAAAACAGACCAACGCGGGTATCGCGCTGATCGTCAGCATGCTGCTGCTCACGCTCGTCGCAGTTCTGGTCTGGATTCTCTGATGCAGCACTGGGTCTGGGACGGCGACGAGTTGCTGGCCGACGACGGCTCAGTGATCGCCCACGTCTCCGACTCCGTGCTGCACGTGGACGGCCAGCGAGTCCCGCTCGAGCGTGGGCGCACGCGGTTCGAGCTGACTTCGACGGACGGCTCGATGCGCCTGCGGCAGCAGGGCCTGACCGTGACCATCCTGCACGCCGACTGCGAGGGGCGCACCTACGTCCTGGCGCGGCGCAATCCCTGGCGCAAGCGGCGCGACATCAGCACCGCCACCGGGGTGGTGGCGGAGATCCGCCCGCAGCTGTCCGGGAAGGTGGAGGTGCGGCGTGATGTCGCACTACCGCTACTCGACGCCGTCTTCCTCACCTGGGGATGTGTCCTAGTGGACGCTCCCCAGCGGGAGACCCGGATCTAGAATCCGCCGCCGCGGAAGCCTCCGCCGCCGCCCCCACCGCTGAAGCCGCCACCGCCGCCTCCGAAACCGCCGCCGAATCCGCCACCGAAACCACCGCGGCCGCCGCCGGAGAGCATGGAGCCGATGACCATGCCCTGGATCAGCTGCCCGCTGGTCTGCGCGGCCTGTCGACGCTGGTAGGCGCGAACATCGTCGTTTGCAGACTTGGCCGCGTACTGCGCCGCGGTGCCGGCCGCGCGGGCGAACTCCGTGGCCTGACGGGTGTCGCGCAGGCGCAGGGTCTGCGCCTGCGCGGCGAGTCGCTGCCCCTCCGCGAGGTGGGTGCGGGCCTGCGAGCCGATGAGACGGCCGCGGGAGGCGATTAGATCCTCCGCACCCTGCAGCTGGGAGACCGCCGCGGACAGCTGCTGGTCGAAGAGTCCGAGCTGTCGTTCCTGGGACTGGGTGGTTTCCCGCGCAGAGTCGAGCTGCTCGTCGAGACGCGAGTCAATCTCCATGAGGTTGCTGTGGGCACTCAGCGGGTCCGCGTCCATGATGGAACGGGCCTCGGTGAGGCCGCGCTGTGCCTCGGCGACGGCGGCGTCGAGAGCCGGCCAGTTCACGGCGGCGCCCTGGCTCGTGCCCCGGGCCTTGAGCTGCGCGGCCTCGGCGATCTCACCCTCGACCTCGGCGATCAGCCCGGGCAGGCTGGTCTTCGCGGACGAGATGTTGGCCTCGGCGTGTTCGATGCCCTGGAGCAGGGAGTCGGCGAGCGCGATGGCCCGCTCGGACTCGCGGATCGCGTCGATCAGCCCGCCCTGCTGGCCGGCGGGTTTCGCCTCCAGGGCCCTGGCCTGAGAGAGGGAGGACTCGGCGTGGTCGAGGGCCTCGTCGATCATGTCGTCGTTGTCGTTGATGCTGGTGAGCATCTCGGGGGAGTAGTTCGTGCGCAGCGCGGCCAGGGTCTGCGTGGCGGGCTCGAGGCGGGCGCGCAGATCGACCGTGCGCTGGGTGAGCTCGTCCAGCTTGGCGGACGCGTTGATGAGCAGGTTGCGCAGCTCGGCGAAGTGCCCCGACTCCTCGTTGAGCGCCTGCTGGGCCTGGCCGCAGCTGGAGATGATGTCGGTGTACATGGCCCGCTGCTCGGGCTCGGTCTCCGGGATGGAGTCGTTGAGCTGCGCGCGGGTCTGGTATGCCCGCTGTAGGGCGGAGCTCGCCGCGTTGAGCGCCTTGAGGAAGGGACGGGTGCGTTCCGGGCCGAACTCGGACGACGCGACCTGCAGTTCCTCCTGAGCTGCGCGGACGGACTCATCCGTGGCCACGATGACCTCCTCGCTGCGCGCGCGGAGCGTGTCGACGGGGAGCGAGGCGATCTGCCGGGTGTCAGCGGGGTCGAGCTCCCGCGAGGTGGCCAGGGCATCGCCACGCTGCTTCTTGCTCTGTCGCCGCGAATAGGCCCACAGGCCACCGCCGGCGGCGACGGCTCCGACACCACCCGCGCCGAGCCAGGCCGCGGACTCGCCGGACACCTCCCCCTGGCCGAGAATGGCTTCGGCGCCGTCGACGGGCGCCCCGGCCCAGTCGCCGGCGCGCAGCGCGTCGAGCGCACCGGCGTCGAAGGCGTCCAGATCCGAGTTGCTCCAGGCGGAGCCGCCCAGGAGTCCGTACTGGCGGTCCCCGGTGGCGACGGCGAACACACCGATGTTTCCCCCGCCGGAGGAGTCGACCGCCGAGCGGGTCCACTGCTCCGGCGTCTGGCCGCCGAAGCTGTCCAGGTAAACCACCCGCAGGGTGAGCTGCTTCTCGTCCTGCAGCCGGGCGATGGCGTCCTCGATGGCGGAGACATCCGCGGCCGAGAGCACACCGGCATCGTCGGTGACGGGCTGCCGCAGCTGGGTTGAGGTGGCCTGGGCCGAGAACTGCAGGTCGGCGGCCGCGGCGAACGGGGCGGTGGCGACACCGGCGATGCCGGTGATGAGGCCGCCGGCGGCGACGGACCACAGGGCGAGGGAGAAGGATCGACACTTCGGATTCATGGGCACAACTCTACTCACCGGGCGGGCATACTGACTCACGATGAAACGCCTCCTGTTCGCCCTCGCCCCGGCCGCCTACCCGCTGCGCATCCTCGTCCACGCCCGTCGGCGCCGGGACGCGGGAGAGAACCCGGGCGCGGTCGCGGTACTGGGGACCGCGCAGTACGACGGCCGTTCCTCGCGCCAGCTGCTGGGCAGGCTCGAGCACGCCCGTGACCTCGCCCGCCGCTGGCCGGAGGCGAAGGTGTTCACGCTGGGTGGGTCATTGCCGGGGGACAGGTTCGCCGAGGCCGGGGTGTCGCGCACCTTTCTCCTCGAGCAGGGCATATCCGCCGACCGGATCACCGCGCTGGAGGTGGGGTCGGACACCCGGACCTCCGCCGAGGCGTTGGCCGCGCAAAACCCCGGCCGGGTGGTGGCGGTGACCGATCCCCACCACGCGCTGCGCACGGAGAAGATCTTCCGCTCGGTGGGCCTGGACGCGGTGGTCTCACCCACGCCGTACTGCCCGGTGCGGTTCCCCGTGAGACAGTGGTGGCTCACTCTCGCCCATGAGGTGGGCGGATTGCTGGTCGCCGACGTGTTCCTGCTGGCCGGGGCACGCGCGGCGGATAGGGTGGAGGACAGTTTGCGGAGGTGCGAGGGGGCTCTCCGGCCGTCGAGAAGGGCGCGGCATGAGCACATCCGCGCCGGGAAATGAGGAGATGTGTACGACTACACGGCCGCGGACACCGAGCGTCGTGGGGCGGAAGGCCCCAAGTCCAGCCAGCTCGGTGACGGTGAACCGGACAACCGGGACGCGTTCTCCCGGGACCGGGCCCGGGTGCTGCACTCGGCGGCTTTGCGACGCCTCGCCGACAAGACGCAGGTCGTCGGCCCCCGCGACGGCGACACCCCGCGCACGCGCCTGACCCATTCCCTGGAGGTAGCGCAGATTTCCCGGGGCATCGGATCGGGCCTGGGCCTGAACCCGGACCTGTGTGAGATGGCGGGGCTGACCCACGACATCGGGCACCCGCCCTACGGCCACAACGGCGAGTTGGCGCTCAACGAGGTCGCGCAGGACTGCGGCGGCTTCGAGGGCAACGCGCAGACACTGCGGATTCTCACCCGCCTGGAGCCGAAGATCCTCGGGCCGGGTGGCGAGTCTCTTGGCCTCAACCTCACCCGCGCCGCCCTGGACGCGGCGTGCAAGTACCCGGTGACCCGCACCAACCCAGACGGCTCGGAGAACCGGAAGTACTCCGCCTACGACGAGGACGCGGAGATTCTCGCTTGGGTCCGTGAGGGCCACTCCGATGCCCGCCCGCCGATCGAGGCCCAGGTCATGGACTGGTCCGACGACATCGCCTACTCGGTGCACGACGTCGAGGACGGGATCGTCTCCGGCCGCGTGAGCCTCAAGGTCCTCTGGGACCTAGTCGAGTTGGTGTCGCTGGCGGAGAAGGGCGCGCAGGCGTTCGGCGGCAACGTGGAGGAGCTTCTCGACGCCGCCGCCTCCCTGCGCGAGCTCCCCATCGTCGCGGCCGCCGCGGATTTCGACGGCAGCCTGCAGGGCTACGTGGACCTCAAGAGGCTGACCTCGGAGCTGGTCGGCCGGTTCGTCGGCGCCAGCGTCTCCGCCACCCTCGCGGCGACCGGGCCGGACCCCCTGGGCAGGGAGAACGGCGCGCTGGTGGTGCCCAGCCTGGCCGGCGCCGAGGTGGTGCTGCTCAAGTCGATCGCCGTGCTCTACGTCATGGACGAACCCCGCCACAAGCAGCGTCAGGACCGCCAGCGCGAGCGCATCTTCCGGGTGCATGACTACCTGCACGCCAGCGGCGCCGGCGGGCTGGATCCGATGTTCCGGGCCTGGTTTGAGAACGCTGCGGACGATCGCGAGCGTCACCGCGTGATCATCGACCAGATGGCGTCCATGACGGAGTCCCGGCTGGAGCGGGTGGCTCAGCAGTCGGCGGGGCTCGCTGGATTCATGGGGTAGGCAGGCGGTCGTCGATAAGCGACGTCACCTCCGGGGCATCTACCACGACGTGGTGGAAACCCATCTCCTGTCGGGCCTGAATGACCGGGTCAAGCGCGCCGCCGCCGTGGAGGAACGCGAGCTCCCGGGCGGTCAGGGGTGTCACCGGGAGCGCCTCCGAGCTGCGGCCGGGCACGGGGACGCCGATGGCCGCTGCCATAACTTGCCCGTCGGTCAGTGGCGGGGGAGCGCTGAAGGGCGCGGGCGCGGTGACGACGAACGGGGTGTCCGGCCACTGCGCGGTCACCAGCGAGCGGCAGAGCGTACTCAGCAGGTCGAACTGCCACTGGTTGCGCACCTGCGCGGTCAGCCAGCCCTGGGCGGTGGGCATCTCCAGGTACAGCTCGGTGGGGCCCAGGCCCTCCGAGGCCAGGATCAGCGACTGCCAGGTGCGGACGATGCGGTAACGCTGGTAGCCGCGGGGCCACGACGGCTCGCCCATGGCGAGGGCGTCGGAGGCGACGTCGATGAGCGGTGAATCCGACACCCCGATGCTGTCCCAGTCCATGTCAGCGCACCCACGCGATGCCGAGGTCGTCGAAGACCTGCCGCAGCGCATGCTCGTCCGAATGGTCCAGGGAGCAGTGGCTGCAGATGACCTTGTCCACGTGGGTCTCGCGGAGCAGGTCGGCCATGTCGTCGAGGTTGGTCGGGGCGGGGCGGTGCCCGCGGTCGGGCAGGCGCAGCGCGGAGGCCAGGGCGGTGAAGAACTGCCCGCGGGAACCGACCTCGGAGGTCAGCAGAATGGCGGAGTTACGTGTCGGCATCGGGGATCTCGCAGAAGGACTCGTAGTGGTCATCGGTGTAGTGCCAGGTCTCGGGGTCTTCCTCCGTGCCGCCGCCGGTGACGATCCGGCGCGGCCCGCGGTGATCCAGGCCCGGCGTGACGACGGTGTATTCCCGGTAGTACCCGGAATCCTGGTCAGGAAGCACACCCTCGTAGTTGCCGAAGCGCTGGTTGTCGTTGTCGGGGAAGTCGTAGGGCCCGCCGGCGTTGATGTCGGCGGCCGTCTCCTCCGCCTCGTCGGGAAGGGAATCCAGGGCACAGGTGCCGGAGCTGTCCGTTCCGGAGCCGCGCTCCTGCGCCTGGTCGAGCCCGAGGTATCCGGCCACGACGGCGAGCAGCAGCCCGCCGATCGCGGCGCCGGCCCTCTTCAGCGGGGATTTTCCTTCGGCCATGACTCCATCGTCTCACGGCCACCCCCCGTTCACAGAACCGGACCTGCTGGGCCTGTGGATAACCCCGGGGTGTGGTTTGCCAGACGCGGTAGTCTGTCCCACATGGCACAGGGACGTATTCCGGAGAGCGACATCGAGGCTATTCGTGAGCGCGCCGCCATCGACGAGATCGTCGGGGAATACGTCCAGCTCAAACCCGCCGGATCCGACTCGCTCAAGGGCCTGAGCCCGTTCAAGGACGAACGCACCCCGTCCTTCCACGTGCGCCCCGCCCGCGGCTACTACCACTGCTTCTCCACGGGCAAGGGCGGCGACGTCTTCTCCTTCCTCATGGAGATGGAGCAGCTCTCCTTCCCCGAGGCGGTGGAGACGGTCGCCCAGAAGATCGGCTTCCACATCAACTACCAGGGTGGATCAACCGGCGCCCGCAACGAGAAACCCGGCACCCGCCAGCGGCTCATCGCCGCGAACAAGGCCGCCCACGCCTACTACCGGGAGCAGCTGGAGACCCCGGAGGCGGCCGTGGCACGCAACTTCCTGCTCGAGCGCGGGTTCGGCAAGGAGATCATCCTCCACTTCGAGTGCGGCTACGCGCCCGACGGCTGGGACTCCATGACCAAACACCTGCTGCGCAAGGGGTTCGATTTCCCGGAGCTCGAGGCCGCGGGCCTGTCGACGATGGGCAGGCGCGGGCCGATCGACAAATTCCGCCGCCGGCTGCTGTGGCCCATCAAGGATCTCTCGGGCAACGTCATCGGCTTCGGCGCGCGCAAGCTGTTCGACGACGATCCCATGGGCAAGTACATGAACACCGCGGACACGATGCTCTACCACAAATCCAAGGTGCTCTTCGGGCTCGATCTGGCCAAGAAGAACATCGCCGCCTCGCACCAGGCCGTCGTGGTGGAGGGCTACACCGACGTCATGGCCATGCATGCCGCCGGCATCACCACGGCGGTGGCGTCCTCCGGCACGGCGTTCGGCGGGGACCACCTGCAGATCCTGCGTCGGCTCATGCTCGACGACTCCTACTTCCGCGGCGAGCTGATCTACACCTTCGACGGCGACGAGGCCGGGCAGAAGGCCGCGATGCGTGCCTTCGAGGGGGACCAGGACTTCACCGGCCAGTCCTTCGTCGCCGTGGCACCCGAGGGGCAGGACCCCTGCGACCTGCGCCTGAACAAGGGCGACGCCGCGGTCCGCGACCTCGTCGCCTCCCGTGTGCCCATGTTCGAGTTTGTCATCGACTCGCTCATCAACGAGTACCGCACCGACACTCCCGAGGGGCGCCTGCAGGCGCTGCGCCGCGCCATCCCCGTCGTCGCCGGGATCCGCGACCAGGTACTGCGCACCGAATACGCCCGCCTGCTCGCCGGCTGGGTCGGCTGGCCCGACCCCGACGAGATCGTGCGCCAGGTGCGCGAGGAGGCTAAGAAACCAAAGACCGAGAAGAAGGAGCGCTTCGGTCGCGCCACCCGGTTCGACCAGGCGTCCTCGACCAGTACGCAGGACACCGCCATGGTCATCCCGCCGAACCCGCGGGACCCCCGGCTCTGGCCGGAGCGTGAGGCCATCAAGCTCGCCCTGCAGGAACCGGAGGCCGCCGGCACCTACTTCGACGGCCTCGCCGACGACGCCTTCACCAACGACGCCTACCGCGCCGTGCGCACCGCCATCACCGCGGCCGGCGGCCTCAGCGCCGCGCGGTCCGGCGGGGTGGACTGGATCTCCTCGGTGGCGGGGGAGATGCTCGACTACTCCGGGCGCAACTTCGTCTCCGAGCTCGCCGTCGAGGAGATCATCAGCGACCACGACATGCCCGCCTACGCCGACCAGGTGCTCTCCCGCCTGCAGGAGCAGCGGGTGGGCAACGAGATCTCCCAGCTCAAGGCCCGGCTGCAGCGGATGCGCCCCTCCGACGACGAGCAGGCTTACAACAGCCTCTTCTCGGACCTGGTGGCGCTCGAGCAGGCCAGGCGGGAACTCAACGACCGGGCCTTCCGCTGACGGGTGTGGAGATCACCCTGCACCTGCGCGGCATCCACGCGGGCGACGACGAGTTCGCGGGCCTGGCGGAGGCGTTCACCGACGGTGAGCTCGCGCGGCACAAGGGGGTGGACACCCTCACCGTGCTCGCCGCGGATGAGGCGGCCGCGCCGGAAGTGGTGGAACGGGCCGTCGAGAAGCTTCGTCACGCCGTGGACGGGGTCCGGGTGGTGCGGGTCTCACCCGGGGTGGTGTCGGTGCCGGAACTGTCGGCGTTGACGGGAATCGAGCGGGAGACGGTGCGGAAGTGGACGAAGCGGGAGGATTTCCCGCCGATGTTCGACAACCTGCGCGGCCACAAACTGTGGCTCTGGCGCGAGGTGATCGACTGGGTCGAGCGCGAGTCGGGCACCGGGTTCGACGACCGGCCGCCGGGCGCCGAACTGGAGCGGCTCCTGAACAGCAGTTTCTAGTCCTCGTCGTGCTCGAGGATCGCCTGGCCCTCGATGCGCTCCGAGCGGTTGAGGTTCTTCACCTCACGCATGCGCGGCTGCGGATCAATGCGGTTGGCGATGGTCTTGCGCGCCGAGGAGACCACCTGGCGGGTCAGCGGCGAGTTGGCCACGGTCTCCGCGCCCTGCCGGATCTGGTGGTAACGCTTCCGGCCCGCCTTCGTGCCGAAGACGTATCCGGCGGCCGCGCCGACAACGAACTGAATCATGAGTGGTATTTCTCCCGATAGAAGGCTGGGCAACGTCTGCTGCCCAGACAGCCTACCTAGCTTTGCCTGTTCTTCACGTCGTCGATGGTCACGGCGGCGCGCACCAGTCCCAGGTGCGAGAACGCCTGCGGGAAGTTGCCCGCCAGCCGGCCGTGTTCGGTGGAGTACTCCTCGGAGAGCAGCTTGAGGTCCGTGGCGACATCGACAACCCGGCAGAACTCCTCCTCCGCGTCTGCCAGGCGACCGGAGCGGGCGTACTGCTCCGCCAGCCAGAACGTGCACAGGAGGAAGGGGTACTCGTCGCCGGTCAGGCCGTCGTCGCCGTTGGTGCGGTAGCGGTGGAGGAATCCGTGCTCGTCGAGCAGCTCGGACTCGATGCGCTCGGTGGTGGAAATCATCTTCGGGTCGTCGTGGTCGACGAAACCGATCTGGGCCAGCTGCAGCAGGGACGCATCCACCTCGGCGTTGCTGTACCTCTGTGTGAACGAGCGGATCTCCTCGTTCCAGCCCTTCTCCATGATCTCCGCCCGGAGGCGGTCG
This sequence comes from Corynebacterium doosanense CAU 212 = DSM 45436, assembly GCF_000767055.1. NCBI lineage: Bacteria > Bacillati > Actinomycetota > Actinomycetes > Mycobacteriales > Corynebacteriaceae > Corynebacterium > Corynebacterium doosanense. The sequence continues at coordinate 2,009,359 of NZ_CP006764.1, read as the reverse complement.
CGCTGCGCACGCCAGTGATCAACAGGTCCGTCCAGGCCATGCTTCTCGACGGCCCTGATCCCCCGGTCGTAGGCCGCCCACATCATCGCCCTCCCGTGGGTGAAGAAGTCGGGCTCGCCGCGCATCTCCCAGAGTCCCTGGTCAGGGGTGTCGAACCGCGCGTCCTGGAACTCCAGCAGGGCCTTCTGCATGTCCCAGCTCAGCTCGAACTCCTCGTGGCCGGAATCGCGCAGCACCTCGAGCGCGACCATGACCTCGCCCACCACGTCGGCCTGGTACTGCTCGGCGGCCTCGTTGCCGACGCGCACCGGCGCGGAATCCTCGTATCCGGGCAGGTGGTCCAGGGAAAATTCGGGGAGGTGGCGTTCGCCGCCGAGCCCGTACATGATGCGCAGGTTGGACGCGTCGCCGGCGATGGCGCGCAGCAGCCAGTCGCGCCACTGCTCGGCGCGGTTGCTGAAGCCGGCGCGGGCGAGCACCTCGATGGTCAGTGCGGAGTCACGCAGCCACACGTAGCGGTAATCCCAGTTGCGCACGCCGCCGAATTCCTCGGGCAGGGAAGTGGTGGGTGCGGCCACGACTCCACCGGTGGAGTAGTCCGTCAGGGCGCGCAGCGTGAGCAGGGAGCGGCGCACGTAGTCGCTGTAGCGGCCGCCGATGTCGTCGGTGCAGGACCACCGGGTCCAGAAGGCCTCGGTTTGTTCGACGCTGGAGGAGTAGTCCGCACCCGGGGGCACGGGATCGAAGGAGCAGAACCAGGTGAGCACCCATTCCGCCTGCTCCCCCTCGGAGAGACGGAGAGCCGTGGAGTGGCACGGCACGTCCTCGGAGGAATCGGCGAGCTCGGGGCCCATCATGTGGATCGCGTTGGGCCCGGACACCGCGCGCAGGACCGGTGTCCCGTCGTCGTGGGCGAACCTCTCGAAGTACGGGGTCGACGAGCCGTAGTCGAAGCGCAGGCGCAGGGTGGTGTCCACCTCCACCGTCCCGGAGGTGCACCGCACCTGGCGGATGAGGTCGTGCCGGTTGTGCTCCGGGGACGCGTCCTCCGCCCCCGGGTGGCCCGGGCCGATGGGCATGAAGTCCGTGACGACCGCCTCGCCCTCCGGGCCCTTCCACACCGTCTCCAGAATGAAGGTGTCGGGCCGGTAGGAGCGGGAGATGACCTCGCCGTCGACGATGCGCACGCACCAGTGCCCGTGTTTCTTCGACCCGAGGAGCGAGGTGAAGACGGACTGGGAATCGAAGCGCGGCATGGGGAGCCAGTCGACGCTGCCCTCGCGTGAGACCAGGGCGGCCGTCAGCGTGTCGGAGAGCAGGGCATAGTCCTCGAGGGGAGTGGAGGGCATGCGGCAGGGCCGCCTTTCTCAGTCAGTGGTGTCCGGGGTCACCCCACCCTAGCCATCGGCCCAGCGCCCCGAGGCGCAGAACTCACTAGGGTGGCCGGCATGACGAAGAAAGCCACCCTCCTCATCCTCGGCGGGGCAAGCGACCTCGCCCGCCGACTCCTCATCCCCGGAGCCGCCAACTTCCTCGCCGTCCACCCGGAAGCCGAGATCGACATCGTCGGTGTGGGCACGACCCCGCAGGAGGACTACCCGGGATTCATCCGCTCCGCCGTCCAGGAATCGGAGCTGGTGGAGGACGAATCCGTGGGGGAGCGGCTCGCAAAGAACTCCCGGTTCATCGAGGCGGACGCCACCGACGACAAGGAGCTCGCCCGGGTGATCGGCGAGGCGAATCCGGAGACCAGACTGGTGATCTACTGCGCCCTGCCGCCGTCGGTGGCGGGTTCGACGATCGACGCGCTCTGCTCGGTCGAGCTGCCGGTAGGCACGGTCCTGGCGATAGAAAAGCCCATCGGCACCGATGCGCCGAGCGCCGCGGACGTGGAGAAACGCGCCCTAAAGGTCGTCGACGAGTCCCACCTCTACCGGGTGGACCACTTCCTCCAGCAGTCCGCGGTCTCCTCGCTCATCGGTCTGCTGGCCCTGAACCGCCCGCTGCTGGACAGCTTCCGGGCTGAGTCGGTGGAGAGCGTGGACTTCGTCTACGAGGAGACCCTCGCGCTCGAGGGGCGGGCCGGATTCTATGACTCCACCGGCGCCACCCGAGACATGCACCAGTCCCACCTCATCCAGGTGGTCATGCACATCCTCGCGGTGGGTGGGGACGAGTCCGTGGCGGATCTGCTGGAGCACGCCAGCGCCGACCCCGCGAACGCCCGCCGCGGCCAATACACCGCCGGCGAGATCGACGGCCACCGGGTGCCCGCGTACACCGACGAGGAGGGGATCGACGAGTCCAGCACGACGGAGACGCTGTCCCAGGTGCAGATCGATATCGACACCGACCGGTGGCGCGGCGTCCCCGTGCGCCTGCGCTCCGGCAAGGCGTTCGGCACCGAGCGCAAGGACCTGACCATCACCTACCTCCCCTCGGACGTGGCGGACGGACCCCGCACCAGGATTGTCATCACCTTCGACGACGTGCTGCACATCCAGATGCACGTCACCGCCGGACTCGGGGTGGAGAAACACGAGCCCCTCGAGGCGGTCGCCGAACTCCACGAGGGACACCTCAGCCCCTATGCCCGGGTGGTCCGCGCCTTGGTGGCGGGGGATCACCGCCGCGAGGTGCCGGCCGGAACCGCCGCCCGGGCCTGGGAGGTGCTCCAGCCGGTGCTCGACGCGTTCGACAACGACGAGGTCGAGCTGGAGAAGTACCCCGCTGGCTCGGACACCTTCGACCAGTGGTCTCCCCCCGGAGAGTGAGGCGAGAAGCCCTAGCCCTCGCCACCGCGCCCGGAGTGAGATAAATTACCTTTCACTCCTGCCGGCGCGACCCTCTGCGCGCCGGCGATCAGCGAAAACCCTGGGCGAGAGGCGGGTGGTGGCGGTGGCACGACAGCGCCCGAATGCGCCCGCCCTCTCCCACCCCGCGGGAGCCGGGGCTGCTGCGCCGGATCCCGAGCGCCCCGGAAGCGGGGTGATCGCGCTGTCGGCGCTTTCGCTCGTGAGCGCGGCCGCCCCTGGAAGATCTCCCGGCTACCCGACAGTGACCGACCGATAAAACTCCCTCCGCGCGATTTGCGGGAGTGTCGAATATCGCCCCTGTTCCGCTGAGAAGTATGGATTATTTTCGGGGATTCGGGTGGGGAGTTCGTCGAGAAGTGTCCCTTTTCTTCCGGGGGATTAAGGAAATTCAGGAACCCCGCATACGTACGGGGCTTTCTGGCGGGCGCTTCGCCGCGGCGGCGACCCAGGCATTCGGCAATCTTTATTTGTGTATCTTGGGGCCCGTGGCCAGCCGAGAGGATGGCCGCCGACCGCAACACCTGGAGGAGAAGCAATGATCAACAAACCCGCAGCAAGTGATCCCCGCACCGTCTTTGACAAGGTCGATCCGCCGAAGCAGACCCAGCCGGAACCGGGCCTGGGCATCGAGATGGAGCCCCTCGCCGACATCGGCATCGACACCTACCAGGGCACCGGCCGGCTCAAGGGCCGCAAGGCACTGGTCACCGGTGGTGACTCCGGCATCGGTGCGGCCACGGCCATCGCCTACGCCAAGGAGGGCGCCGACGTCGCCATCGCCTACCTCCCCAGCGAGCAGGCCGACGCCGACCGTGTCATCAAGGCCATCGAGGACGCCGGCCAGAAGGCCTTCGCCTACCCGGGTGACATCGCCGACAAGTCTTACGCCCGCAAGCTCATAGACGAGACCGTCAAGGCCCTCGGCGGCCTGGACACCCTGGTGAACAACGCCTCGCGACAGATCTGGGCCGAGGGCCTGGAGAACATCGCCGACGAGCAGTTCGAGCGCACCATGCAGGTCAACCTCATGGGCACCTTCTACGTCACCAAGGCTGCCCTCGAGCACCTCAAGCCCGGTGCGTCGATCATCTTCACCACCTCGATCCAGGCCTACCAGCCGTCCGAGACGCTCCTGGATTACGCCATGACCAAGGCCGCGCTGAACAACCTGTCCAAGGGCCTGGCCACCGAGCTGACCCCCAAGGGCATCCGCGTCAACGCCGTCGCGCCGGGCCCGATCTGGACCCCGCTGCAGCCGAGCCACGGCCAGCCCCAGGAGAAGATCGAGGGCTTCGGCCAGCACGCGCCCTTGGGTCGCGCCGGCCACCCGGTCGAGCTCGCCGGTGCCTACGTCTACCTGGCCTCCGACGAGTCCAGCTACACCTCCGGTGAGACCCTCGGTGTCACCGGCGGCTCCGTCACCCCGTAGCTCCCGGTGCCGGAAAGCGTGACGACGTCAGCGTCGTCACGCTTTTTTACTGCCCGGTTCACGTAGCGTCGGCGGCATGACCATCCCTCACCGCGTACTCACCGGAATCTTCGGCGTCGCCGGCGCGCTGCACTTTCTCCGGCCCGACCCCTTCGACTCCCTGGTGCCTCCCCAGCTTCCGGGCTCCCGCCGTTTCTACACCTACGCTTCCGGGGTGGCGGAGCTGGCCACTGCCGCGTTGCTGACCAATCCGTCGACCAGGAGGCAGGGCGGGCTGGCCACCGCCGTGCTCTCCCTGGGTGTGTGGCCCGGCAACATCTACATGGCATGGCTCTGGCGCCGCCGGCCCTGGTACCGGCAGCTGGTCTCTCTGGGTCGCCTGCCGCTGCAGATCCCGCTGATCACCAGCGGCCTGCGGATCCACCGCGGGGAGTAGGGCACACAAAAACACCCCGGTCAGAAGTTCATTTGACCGGGGTGTTCTCTGATGTTGCTCCTCCAACTGGGCTCGAACCAGTGACCCTTCGATTAACAGTCGAATGCTCTGCCAACTGAGCTATGGAGGAATACATTGTGCCGCGCGTTTCAGTGGAAACTGATCCGTGCAACGGGTTCATACTTTAGCCACCGCTACTACGTGCGGGCAAATCGCCAGGTAAGGGGCGAATCGTGGTACCCGGCCGCGCGTTCAACAGCAGGATGGCCGTCGCGGTGACGGACGAAGCGACCGCGAACAGGGCCACCAGCCCCAGGGCGAAGTAGGTGGGGGTGCCGAAAGCGGGACGGTGGAGCGGGAGCAGTGATGCCTGGAGGTCATAGGCGATCAACAGGGCGAAATTGACGCCGGGCAACGAAATGAGAAAGGCTGCGGGCTGGGCTCGGTCATCCCATCGAGGTGGCGGTGGTGGACGGGGTGTGTCATTGCGAGGATGAAGCAGAGAACAAACAGCAAGGCCTCAACGATGAGGACGTCGAACGGCCCCGAGTTCAGCAGGAGACTGTCGGTGGAGAAGGTCGGGGCCGGGGCTGCGGACAGTACGCCACCCGGGTGCCTGTCCGAGGTCAGCACGATGGACTGCGTGGTCAGGATGGGGACGATGAGCCAGAAGATTCCCGAGTTGTAGAACGTGACGCCCCGACGGGCGATGCTCAGGGTGCCCCACACGACGGCCACCATGCTGACGATCCCGGCGGCCGCGGCGGGCGTACGCGATGGGCAGGGAGGAGGCGCTGACTGCAGCCACGGCGCTCGGGCGGCCACAGGCGAGGATGCCGATTCCCTGCAGCGAGAGTGCGTAGGCCGCCAGGTGGAGATTATTGTTCGACGACAGCGAGGAGTAGCGGCGGGTGCGGAGGAACCGGTAGCAGGAACGGGCGAACAGACTCATCGTGGCCACGACGCTGAAGCCCAGGTCCACGAGGCTGAGGTTGATGAGAACCTGGATCACGCCCTCCGACAGCGGGAGAATCGTGCGGCAGACGACGGAGTTGACCAGAACGTTGAGGGTGAGTGCGAGCGGCACGGCGTGCAGGGAGCTTTCTCCGCCCCGGGCCGTGATCGCCGCCAGGCCGGTGGAGCGTAGCGCTCGGACGAACTCCCGGAAACACTGGTAGAGGAGCCACCAGTTGAACCCTGCGGCCACCAGGACGAAGAGAGTGCTGGCGACGGCAGAAGTTTTGCCCAGCAATTGACCCCGACGGAAGTTGTCCCCCATGTCGAAAGCGGTGACCACGACGTCGGGGTCGGCGGGAAACGGGTGGAGGAGGAACACGAACGCGACGAGCGCGATGGTGCCGCTGCAGAAGGTCGAGAGGAACCGGTGCGGGTGGTAAAGCCCGGAACTTGTCATTACCTTAGTTGACGCTAAGTTTCCACTCTGCACAATTGTCGAGAATAACTGATTAAGAAACGATAACAGAAGGATTCATTGGCATTTTGTGCATGACCTTTCGCGGAAATTACAATTTGCTGCGTGTTTCCCGGCAACCCGGACAGGTGTGTGCTCGGCCGGGGTTAGTCCCCGGTCAACCCCGGGCCTAGTTCCACCGCCACGCATGTCCGACGCCGACGCCCGAATTCGGGTCGGCGATCCCGGCCACCCGCAACCACTGCGCGTCCACTCCCCGGCGGTCCAGGGAGACGGTGGCGTACCCGTGCGCGTCCAGGTCGACGTGGCGCAGGTGCGGGTTGGCTAGGCGGAGCAGCTCCTCGCCCAGGTGGGAGATCGGGTTGTCCTCGGGCAGTTTGATGAACTCGTTGACGTTGGCCGCGGTGATGGACCCGCACACGACCTCCGCCCCGATCTCCCGGCCGTTCCAGTTGATCACGTGGCCCCATTCGGTGTGGATGTCCCCGGTGCAGAACAGCACCTTGGACCCCTGGTTTCCCAGGGTGTCCAGCAGCCGGCGTCGCTCCGCGGAGTAGCCGTCCCACTGGTCGCCGTTGAGCGGGATGCCCTCGATGCGGTGCTCGCCCAGGAAGTCGACGATGGAGCTGGTGTCGGGATTTTCCTGCAGGGTGATGAGGTTGAGGGGGGAGAACATCACGGAGTTGCCCATGATGGTCCACGCGGCATCCGAGGTGGCGATCTTCGCGTTGAGCCATTCGGACTGCTCGGACCCCAGCATGGTGCGGCCGGGATCGTTGAACTGGTCCAGGCGCAGAGTCTGCGCCTCCTTGTCGCGGTAGGTGCGCAGGTCCATGACCACGAGGTCGGCGAGGTCGCCGAATTGGAAGGAGCGGTAGATGTGCCCGCCCTGCGAGGGGTTGGTCGCGCGCACCGGCAGCCACTCGAAGTAGGCCTGCATGGCGGCGGCGCGGCGGGCTCCCCAGTCGCCCTCGGTCGCGGGGTCGTGATTCTCCGCGCCGTCGCGCCAGGAGTTGTTGGCGGTCTCGTGGTCGTCCCACACCACGATCCACGGCAGGGCCGCGTGGGCGGCCTGAAGGTTCGGGTCGGTGTGGCTCTGCCCGTAGCGGGTGCGGTAGTCCGCCAGGGAGACGATCTCGTGGGCCGGTTCGTGTAGCCGGTAGGGGCCGAAGCCGGAGAATCCGCCGCTGGCGTACTCGTAGAGGTAGTCGCCGAGGAAGAGCACAAAATCGAGCTTGCCGTCGCGCCCGCGGCGCGCCATGTCGCCGTACGCGGTGTAGAAACCTCCCTCCCAGTTTGCGCAGGAGGAGACGGCGAAGCGCAGGGAATCGGGCGAGGAGTCCAGCGGCGGCGCAGTGACGGTGCGGCCGACGGGGGAGACCTTTCCTGCGTACGGGCCGTCGACGACGGTGAAGCGGTAGAAGTACGTGGTGTCGGCGTCGAGGCCGTAGGGGTCGACGTGGACGGTGTGGTCGGCGGCGGAGGTGGCCACCACCCGGCCGCTGACGACCACGGACGCGAACTCCGCGTCCCGTGCGACGTCCCAGGCGAGAGTGACGTCCTCGCCGATTCCCGAACCGGGCATGGCCTCGGCGGACGGGGTGACGCGGGTCCACAGCATCACCGTGTTCGGCAGCGGGTCGCCGGACGCGACGCCGTGCAGGAAGGGCAGCTCGCCGAGGGGGATGGTCACCGGCTCAGGCGACGAGGAACCCGGGAAGTTGTCCAGGGAGCTCTGGGCGGAGGCCCGGGCTCCGGTGGATAGGCCCGCGGCCGCAAGAGCGGAGGTGGTGGCGGCGGACTGGAGGAATCGACGACGAGTATGGCTCATGACCTCACTGTCCTTCGTCCGCCGCCACCCGGCAACCGGTGCGCGCCCGAATTCTGAGAGTTCTCCCAGAATTAACTAAAAAGGGGTGCGTCAGCTGGTGGGCGAGGGGGTCTCCGTGGCCGTCACCTGAGTGGGAGCCTCCTGCTCCTCCTGCGGGTTGTCCGCCCCGCCGCCGGTGAGCCACCAGAAGAGGAACGCCGCGACTAGGAGCAGCGCGATGCCGATGATCCACCACCATTTCCGGTCGGCGGTGCCGTCGTCCTCTCCCGAGGGGCCGGCGCTGTTGGCCTTGCCGATGCCGGGGTTCTCGTGGCCGCGGCTCACGGGGTCGCGGGTGTCCAAGCGCGGGTCGACGGCTTCATTGCCTTCCTGGGGGGCGGGGGGGTTCGGGGTGGTCATGGTGGTCCTCCTGGCGGTTCCGACACGGCTAATTTCTCCGCCCAGGATAGTGGAAATTCACCCCGCCGGATGCGTTCCGGCTTATCGACGCCCCGGCCCGACCCTTCCCCGCGGGAGAACTACCTCCCCGCGAGTCACCACCACAGGATTCCCAGCAGCACGAGCAGGACCACCAGGAGCGTGATCCACATTCCGAGCCGACGGCCCGAGCGGGTGTCGTTGTCGCCCCGGATCACTGCGGAATCGGCGGTCTGGGTCTCGGGGTTGGTCTGCGGGTTGCTCATGGCTGCCTCCTCAGGTCAGGGTGTCTACGGCGCCCACGATACGTATCCGGGGGTTCAGGCCGGAGCGCGTCCGGGCGGTGGATATACTCCCCGGCGGGGCTATAGCTCAGTCGGTTAGAGCCGCGGACTCATAATCCGCTGGTCGCGGGTTCGAGCCCCGCTGGCCCCACCAGAGATTTCCCCTCCCGGGTTTACACTCGGTTCCCGTGAAGCCCGCCGTCACCTCCCTCGTGTTTCCCGTGGTGGCCGTCCTCGCCCTGGGGGCGCTGGCGGCCACCGACCTGCACGCGCTCGCGGACTATGGCGCCCGGGTCGTTCCCGTGCTGGCTTTTGTCGCGTTCATGGCCGTGGTGGTCAACGCCGCCGACGGGTTGGGGACCTTCGACATTCTGCTGGGGTCGCTGCGCGCGGGCCTGGGGATCCGGGGCAACGGGCGTCGAGAAGCGGTGGCCACCTGGGTGCTGATCTTCGGCGCCAGTGTCGTGTCCACCGTCTTTTTCTCGCTGGACACCACCGCGATCCTGCTCACCCCGATCGCACTGAAGCTGGCCGCGTCCGCGGGGCTCCATCCCCTGCGCGCGGCGCTCACGGTGGTGTGGACGGCGAATCTCGGATCGCTGCTGCTGCCGATCTCCAACCTCACCAACCTGCTGGCGGTGCAGACACCGGCGTTCTCCGGCACGGCGGATTTTGTGTCGGCCTCATGGCGGGCTGCGCTGGTGCTGCTCGCGGTGGCGGCGATCGTGCCCTGGCTGACGCCGGTGGGGCCGCAGGGGGAGCGACGCGCGGCGGAGCGGCCTCGGTGGACGAGGCCGGCCGTGATGTTCTCCCTGCTCCTGGCGGTGCTGCTCGGGGCGCTCCTGTCTCCGCTCCCCGTGTGGGTGAGCGCCGGGGCGGCCGCGGCGGTGGCGCTGGGGTTGACCGCGAGATGGAACCGGTCGGGTCTGCGCCTGTCGCTGGTGCCGTGGGGTTCACTCATTCTCACCCTCGCGCTCACCGCGGTGGCGGCGCTGGTTCACCGGCTGGGGTTGCTGGATGCGGTCACCGGAGCCGTGGCCTCGCTCATCGACGCCCCCCTCGCTGTCGCTGCCTGCGGCGCAGTGCTGGCCAACGTGGTGAACAACATCCCGGCCTACCTCGCGCTGGAGCCGGCCCTGGGGTCGAGGGAGGGGCTGATGGCGCTGCTCATCGGGGTCAATGCGGGATCGGTCATCACCCCGTGGGCGACGCTGGCCACGCTGCTCTGGGCGGAGCAGGCCGGGCGCCAGGGGCTGCGCATCGGCTGGGGTCGGTTTGTCCTGTGCGGGCTGGTACTTGCGCCGGTGAGTGTCGTGGCAGCTACGGCGGTGCTCTAACCCGCGGCCAGGTAGCGCGCCAGCTCCACCTCATTGTCGGAGCGGTCGGAGAGGGCGGCGAGGGACACCAGGGTGGTGATCACCCGGTCGCAGGTCGTGCTCACCACCATGACTCCGCTACTGTCCGCGTCGCCGATCCAGGTCCGGTGGCGCTGGTGACAGCACAGCGGGCGGGCGAGTCGCTGAGGAAAATACCCTCGCACAGCCCGAGGTGCACCATTTCCTGGAGGGTGCTGAGCCGCCCGCGTCCGACGGCGGCAACGGCCTCGTGCACGGCCAGCTCGTCGGGCGGGCGGGTCTCCGGATCGACCCGGTCCAGGCCGATGCGCGTGGAACCCGCGGGCCAGTGCAGGACAAGCTCCGTCAACCGGAGGGTGCCGGTCCGGGTGGGGCCCGCGCCGGGAGTCCAGTGGATGCGGGCTCTGCCGTGCAGCGCCGCGATGGCCATGGTGGTGTCCCATTCGAGGGCCTGTTTGCTGATCTGCAGCTCGATCTCACAGTCCGGGAGGTGGGCGACGTCCGGTTCCCGGCACGTGACGCTGAGGTCCCCGTTAGCGGTGAGACCGTGGGACAGCGCCGGGATGCGCTCGGTGGACAGGCTCAGCAGGCCCGCGCCGGCGAGCAGCCGGTTGGCCAGGCGCGGGGCGTAGTCGGTGAGTGTCGGGGGATTCGTCAAGGCAGGCCTCCAGGGGTTAAGTATTGCCAGCCTCCATTGCCGGGTGGGGCGTGGTCCAGGATGGCGGCCAGATTCCGATTCTGCGGGAAAACCCTGGCCAGAGATTCTATGGTGGCGGGGTTGAGCGGGGCGCAGTTATACTCGGGGCCATGAAAATCAACGAAAAGCTCCTGAAACTGCTCAACGACCAGGTCACTCACGAATACGAGGCGGCCCTCATTTACACCCAGCTCTCCTACGATCTCGACGACCTCAGCCTCGAGGGCATGAAGACGTGGATGGAGGCTCAGGCGGATGAGGAGCGTGTGCACGCGGAGAAGTTTGCCGGACATCTTCTGGCCCTCGGCTACCGCCCCGAGCTCGGCGAGTTCAAGGTTCCCGACCTCGCGGTGAAGTCCCCGCTCGACGCGTTCAACCACGCGTACGCCCACGAGCAGAAGGTTTCCGAGCAGATCCGCGAGATCGCCCGTGTCGCCGATGAGGTCGGCGATCTGGACTCGCGCCAGCTGATCAACTGGTTCCTCGACGAGCAGATCGAGGAGGAGGACACCGTGTCCACCATCATCGACCGCATCAAGATCGTCGGCGACGACGGCTCCGGACTCCTGCGTATCGACGGCGAACTCGGCGCAGCCCGCGAGCCCGCCGGCGGCCCGAAGTAACTCCCTCCCGAACCGCACACCCGCATTTCCCGGCTACCGGGGGGGTGCGGGTGTTCTGTATGCGGTACCTACCATGGGGCCCGTGACCCTCGACTTTCTTCCCCAGCTCCTCGATCCCCAGCAGGCCCAACCCGGGGTGCAGGCCCTCTACCGCTACATCGACATCACCGGCGTCTTCCTCATGGGGGTTGTCGGTGGCACGGTTGCGCGTAGGCAGGAGTACGACATCATCGGATTCTTCTTCCTCGCCCTCTTCTCCGCACTGGGAGGGGGAATGGTGCGCGACGCCCTGATCCAGCGCGGCACCGTCGCCGCGGTAGCCTCGCCGGAGTACCTCATCCTCGCGTTCTCCGGCGCGTTGATTGCCTGGCTGTTCCACTTCCGGGGGCCGTTGTGGGACCGGGTTTCTGCACACGCGGACGCGATCATCGCTGGCTCGTGGGCCGTCACGGGAGCCACCAAGGCGCTGACGTTCGGACTCCCGGTCCTCTCGGCCCTGTTCATGGGCGTGCTCACCGCGACGGGCGGCGGGATGATCCGGGACGTGGTCACCGGCCACCGACCGCAGGTGTTCGGCGGCAATCAGCTCGCCGTGATTCCCGCGGTCGCGGCCGCCGCGGTGTGCGCGGTCTTCCACCACTCGGACATGCAGGCCGTGGGCATGATCCTCGGGCTGCTCGTGGGCTCGGGTCTGGCCATCGCCTCACACTGGTTCGGCTGGACGCTGGGCACGGACCCGGATTTTGCCCCGGCGACCATGACGGCGCGCCAGATCGCACACCTGGCACGGTCGGCCACGCGGCGGGGGAGGAAGGGGCGCAGCGAAACGTCGAAAAGCGAGAGTCCGGAACCGGAGGTCCCTGACCCGGACTATTCCTTCGAGGAGATCCTGCGAGCCATGCATGAGGACGAGACCGACGAGGGCCGGCACAACGAACGTGAGTTCATCAGCGCCTGGCTCGCGTGGCAGGCCCGCTAGCTCAGCGTGCGCCCCATCGCGCGGATGTTCCAGCCGGCGTCGCGCCACTGCACCGGGTCCAGGACGTTGCGCGCGTCGATGATGTTGGGCTTGTCGACGACCTTTCCCACCTCCTGCGGGTCCATGTCCCGGAATTCCTGCCATTCCGTGGCAAGGATGACCAGCTCGGCGCCGGAGAGCGCGTCGGTGAGCGAGTCCGCGTAGGTCAGGGTGGGGAACACCTTGCGGGCGTTGGCCATGGCCTGCGGGTCGAAGACACTCACGGCCGCGCCGGAGAGGGACAGCTGACCGGCCACGTTGAGGGCGGGGGAGTCACGCACGTCGTCGGAGTTGGCCTTGAACGCCGCGCCCAGGACCGTCACCCGGTGGCCCAGGAGTGAGCCGCCGAAGGTGTCCTTGGCGAACTGCACCACGCGGTCGCGCTGGCGCATGTTGATGGTGTCCACCTCGCGGAGGAAGCTCAGCGCCTGGTCCGCGCCGAGCTCGCCCGCGCGGGCCATGAAGGCCCGGATGTCCTTGGGCAGGCAGCCGCCGCCGAAGCCGAGGCCGGCACCGAGGAACTTGCGGCCGATGCGGTCGTCGTGGCCGATGGCGTCGGCGAGCGCGACGACGTCGGCGCCCGAGGCCTCGCATAGCTCGGCGACCGCGTTGATGAAGCTGATCTTGGTGGCCAGGAAGGAGTTGGCGGACACCTTGACCAGCTCGGCGGTCTGCCGGTCGGTGACCAGGAACGGAATGCCCTCGGCGAGCTGCGAGGCGTAGATCTCGCGGACGGTGGGCTCGGCGGGGGAACCGTCGCGAAGCCCGACGACGATGCGGTCGGGGTGAATGGTGTCGTCGACGCCGTGGGACTCGCGGAGGAACTCGGGGTTCCACGCGATCTCCACCGTGGTGCCCTCGGGGGCGAGCAGGTCCGCGAGGTCCTGCAGCTCGGCGGCGGTGCCGACGGGGACGGTGGACTTGCCCAGGATGAGGTGATCACCCTTGAGCAGGGGAACGAGCGTGGCGATGGTGTCCCGGACGTAGGTCAGGTCTGCCGCGTAGCTACCGCGCTGCTGCGGCGTGCCGACACCGAGAAAGTGCACGTTGGCGTACTCCGCGGCCTCGCGGTAGTCGGTGGAGAACCGGAGGCGACCCTCGGTGAGGTTGCGCTCGAGGATCTCGGGCAGACCAGGCTCGTAGAAGGGGACCTTGCCGTCGGAGAGCAGGGCGATCTTGCTCTCGTCGACGTCGACGCCGATGACTTCGTGGCCGAGTTCCGCCATGCAGGCGGCGTGGGTCGCGCCGAGGTAACCGGTGCCGATGACAGACATACGCATGGGTCAGAACCTTACCTGGGAATCGATGTTCTAGCGCCCCGAGGCCGCTGACCGGCCATGGACGGCGACGTAGAACCCGGCGGAGAGGACGGACACGCCGGAGAGCAGCGCGTACATGGTGCCGTACCCCGAGGCGGAGACCAGACCGCCGAGCAGGACCGGTCCCACGCCGAGGCCGACGTCCATGAGCAGGAACATCGAGGAGATGCCCGTGCCCAGGCGCTCCGGGGGAACCAGGCGCACGGCGATGGCCTGGCAGGCGGGCATGAGCGTGCCGTAGCCGAGCCCGGTCAGGGCGCCCGCGAGGACGACCTGCCAGTCGGCCCGGGCCACGGCGAGGATGCCCAGCGCGACGGTGAAGCTGACCAGCCCGAGGCCGATGACGACGTTGTCGCCGCGGCTGTCCTGCAACCGGCCAAGGACAAAACGCATGACCAGCATGATCGCCGCGTAGGCGAGGAAGAACAGACCCGCGCCGGTGCTGAGCCCCCGTTGGTCGGCGTAGCCGTTGAGGAAGGTGATCACGCCCGAGTAGCACAGGCCGACGAGCAGCATGAACAGGCCGATGGGCACGACCGCGGGGTGGGCGATGTCGGCGAGGGTGAACCGGGAGGATTCTGCGCGGGGTGCGCGGGGGATGCGGACAAACAGTGCGAGCAGGAGTGCGACCACCGACGTGGCCAGGGTGACGGTGAAGAGGACGGGGTAGGAGTACGAACGCACGAGGAAGAGCCCCAGCGCGGGGCCGACCGCGGTGGCCAGGGTCGAGCTCAGCGCGAAGTAACCCGTGCCCTCCGCGCGGCGCTCGGGCGGGATGGCGGACTGGACCACGGCCATGATCGCGGTGCTGGCGAACGCGTAGGCGAAACCGTGGAGAAAACGCACCGCGATGAACAGGGGGAGGGAGTGAGCAGGGAAGTAGAGGCAGCAGGCGACGACGACCACGACGACCGAGCCCAGCAGCACGGGGCGCCGCCCGAGGACGTCGGTGACGTAGCCGGAGAAGAGCCGGGCGATGGTGGCGCCGATGACAAAAGAGCTGGCGGCGAGCCCGCTGGCTGCCTCGGAGGCGGCGAACTCCGTGACGGCGTAGAGCGCCGTGGTGGTGACGAGCAGGTAGAAGAGCAGGTACTGCACGAAGTTGACCAGCCAGGAGAGCAGAAAGGTGGGGGTGATGAGTCTGGAGGTCACGGGGGAGTCTTTCGCTGATCGATCCGAGGGTAGATTGCACTATGCAAATTGCATGATGCAATCGACCCTACTCAGCGCGCCGGGGAGCGGGCACAATGGGGCACATGGAACGCCCCGAGCTCGCCGACCTCGTCTACGAACACATGCTGCTGTCCCGTCACGCGCTCCAGGGGGCCGCGCCCTACGGCCGCGAGCACCTCATCGACCGCAGTGCCGCCGTCCTCCTCGCCCGGCTCGACGCCGAGGGGCCGATGACGGTCGGGGAGCTCGCCGACGCCTTCGACCTCGGCGTATCGACGGTCCACCGCCAGGTCGCCGCCGCCATGAGGCGCGGCCTGATCGACCGCATCCCCGATCCCGTCGGCGGCCCGGCCCGCAAACACCGGCCCACCGCCGAGGGGTTGCGGCTGCTGCGCGAGGAATTTGCGGGCAGGCGTGGATCCGTGGCCGACATCGTCGCCGACTGGTCCGACGAGGATCTGGCCACGTACGTCGCGCTGCTGCGCCGTTTCAACGAGGGGGTCGAGGCCGTGCGCGGGAAACCCTGGCCGCGCGGTAGTGCACCCGATGCCAAGTAACTGCGCGCTCTGAGCGCAGCCGGGGCGGCCCGGCCCGGAGCATGATGGGGAAAGTAATCCACATCACACCGGGAGGCCTCTCAACATGCTGAACTACATCGTCGTCGGCGCGGGATCGGCGGGCAACGTCGTCGCAAAGCAGCTTCTCGACGCCGGGCACACCGTCGCGATTCTCGAGGCCGGCGGCCAGGACACCAATCCGATCATCGCCGACGTCGCCGCCGCCGGAGCGCTCTGGCGCGGGCCGGAGGACTGGAACTACGTCACCACCGAGCAGGAGGGTTGTCACGGGCGCCGCCTCAACCTCCCGCGCGGCAAGGTCATGGGCGGCTCGCACGCGCTCAACGCCACCATCTGGGTGCGCGGGCCGCGGCAGGACTACGACACGTGGAACTACCTCGGTTGCCCGGGGTGGGGATACGACGACGTGCTCCCGGTGTTCAAGGCGATCGAGAACTACAGCGGCGGCGGGTCCGACAGCCGTGGCGGCGACGGGTTCCTCGACGTCACGAGCGACTTCGACCTCAACCCCATCCAGCAGTCCATCCTCGACGGCGCGGTCGAGTGGGGCCTCGAACTCAACGAGGACTACAACACCGGCGAGGTTGACGGGGTATCGAAGATGCAGCTCAACGTGCGCGACGGCAAGCGCTTCAACACCTGGCACGCCTACCTCAGGCCGGAGATGGACAACCCCGACCTGCGCATCTACATCGATTCCCATGTCCTGCGCCTCCTGGTCGCCGACGGCCGGATCACCGGCGTGGAGTTCCGCCACGACGGAGAGGTGAAGACCCTCGAGGCCGCCGAGACGATCCTCTGCGCCGGCGCGCTGGGTTCGCCGGAGATTCTGCTGCGCTCCGGCATCGGCCCGGCCGAGGAGCTCGCGGAGGTCGGCGTCGACCCGGTGCACGATCTCCCCGGGGTGGGCAGGAACCTGCACGACCACCTGCTGTCGCCGGTCATCTTTACCACCCATGCCCGCGAGGTTCCCCCGCCCGAGGTGGCCGCTGCGGAGACCCACCTGTTCTGGAAGAGCGACCCCGACCTCGCCGTGCCGGACACCCAACCCATCAACTTCTCACTACCCATGTACTTCCTCGACGACATGACCGGCCCCGAGAACGGATTCTCCCTGGTGGCAGGCCTCGTCCGGCCGCTGTCCCGCGGCTCGGTCACCCTCAGCGGGCCGGGCGAGGACGACCCCGTCAACGTCGACCTCGGCGCCCTGCGGGACAAGGAGGACGCCCGCGCCCTCGCCGCCTCCGTGCGCCAGTGTCGCGAGATCGGCCGTACCGCCGCGCTGGGGGAGTGGGAACCCGAGGAGATCTACCCGGGGCCCGAGGTGTCAGATTCCGACGAGGACCTCATCGACTACGTGCGCTCCACGGCCGTGACCTATCACCACCAGGTGGGCACCTGCCGGATGGGACTCGACGAACTCGCCGTCGTCGATCCACGTACCTTCCGGGTTCACGGACTCAGTGGGATCCGGGTGGCGGACGCCTCGATCATGCCGCTCATCACCACGGGCAACACCAACGCGCCGACCATCATGATCGCGGAGCGGGCGGCGGCTCACCTCCTGGGCGACGAGGAGGCCTAGGCCGCGGCGCCCGGCAGCATCAGACCGCCGGCCATCCACAGCGCCAGGGAGCAGACGATCACGATCTCCCACCGGCGTTTCGACAGCATCGGCACCTCACTCTGGCGTCCGAGCAGCTCGAGCTCCGCACCCCGGAGGACCCTGCGCAGCTCCTCGTGGGACGTGCGACTGCGCTGCCACTCGGCGATCGTCCTCTGGTCGGTCCGATTGCGGTAGTGCCAGTAGGCCCCCGGAAGGAGGATTCCCAGACTGACGGCGATCCCGCCCACGACGCTGCCCACCGTGCTGCCTTCCGCGTAGGAGGTGGGGCTGAACAGGGCGGAAACGAGCATGAATCCCCCGAGCACCACGGAGACCCACGCCCACACCTTCTTCTTCGTGGTGGGGCGGTACTTCTGCAGACGCTCGCGCGCGGAGACCGGGTCAACCTGCGACGAGTCGGCGGAGCTCCACTCCAGCGGAATGACCGGGCCGTTGTCGAACGGATTCGTCATGGCAGTCAGTATCGCACGGGCTGGTCGGCAGTGAGCGGGAAACAAACGTCGATAAGCGTCGATTTCCCGGGGGCTGTGGAAAGATCGGCACGGTGTCGACGAAAATCCAGACCTCGATAACGATGTCCGACCGCTGGTACGTCATCCGGCGGTCCATCGCCTCGTTCTGGCAGAGCCGCGGGCAGGACAGCGGCGCGACGCTGACCTTCTTCTCCGTGCTCGCCTTCGCACCCACCCTGCTGTCGGTCTATTCGATTGCCACGCTCATTCTGGCGAACAACCGGGACCTCGTCGAACAGCTGACCACGGACTTCATCCAGACCTTCGTCCCCGGCGGATACGAGAGCGTGGTCCGCGACGTGGTGAACATGGTCGTGGGATCCTCCGCCGGCGGAATCATCGGCCTGGTGGTCGCCGTGTTCATCTCCCTGTGGTCCTCCTCCGCCTACGTCCGCGCCTTCTCCCGGACCGCGAACGAGGCGTACGGCGTGTGGGAGGGGCGCAACATCGTCCGCCTGTGGGCCTCGATGTTCCTGGTCACGGCCATGCTGGTCGTCGGAATGGTGCTGGTCCTCGCGGCGGCGATGCTGAACAAGCCGATCATCGACACGCTGCTGGTCCCGGTGGCCACCCCGCTCGGGCTCGACGGTGTGGTGCAGTTCCTCACCGAGAAATTCCTCCCGGTGTGGCGGTGGGTGCGCTGGCCCGTGATCGTCATTCTGCTCATGCTCATCATCGACGTCATGTACTACTTCACCCCGAACATCAGGGCGCCGCGCTTCCGCCTGCTCTCCGTGGGCTCGACCTTCGCCACCGCCGGCATCATCGTCGTGGGGCTCCTCTTCACCGTCTACCTGCGCTATCTCACCGGAATCAGCTCCTACGGGGCGCTCGGCACGGTCATCGCGGCGCTGTTTGCTCTGTGGATCGCCAACATCATCGTGGTGTTCGGAATAATTCTCGACGTTGAATCCCTCCGGATGCGCCAACTCCGACGCGGCAAGGAGGCAGAGGAGACCCTCGACCTGCCCGTGCGCTCCGAGGGAGGCATCGAGTTTCTGGGGCGGGTCCAGGAGCGCCACGTCGGCCAGGCCCGGGACATCCGTGGGTGGGGGCTGGATGAGAAGTGACTAGGGTGGCGCGCATGAAAGCCAGCTACGTCACTGAAACCGGGGACCCCGACGTCATCTCCTACGGCGAGATTCCGGATCCCGTACTCGCACCGACCGACATCCTGGTGAGGATGGAGGCATCCGAGGGGGTGATCGCGGACTCCTACGTCCGGACCGGGTTGTACCCGACCCCGCAGGTGTATCCGCAGGTCATCGGCCGGGATCTGGTCGGTGTGGTGGAAGAGGTCGGCGAAGGGACCACGGGATTCACCGTGGGCGACCGCGTCTGGTCGAACTCGCTCGGTTACGGCGGTCGGCCCGGCGCCTGGTCCGAGCGTGTGGCGGTTCCCGTCGAGCGGCTCTACCACCTCCCCGAGAACGTGAGCGCGGAGGATGCCGCGGTGGTTCTCCACGGTGGGGCGACCGCCTGCATTGGTCTGCAGCGCTACGCCGACCTTAAACCGGGCGAGCGGGTATTCGTCGGCGGAGGTGCCGGCGGGGTGGGCTCGGCGGTGGTGCAGGTGGCGGTGGCCATGGGAGCCGTCGTCGTCGCGACCGCCTCACCCGACGACCACGAGTGGGTCCGGTCGCTCGGCGCCTCTGAGGTGTTCGACTACCACGGGTTTGAGCCTTCCGATCTGAGCGAAAAAGTGGATCTCTGGTGGGACACCTCCGGAAAAATGCCGCTGGCACCCGCGTTCGACGCGCTCGCGCCGGGCGAGAGAATCGTGGTCACCGCGAGCGATTCGGAGGAGGAGACACTTCCCGTACAGTCGCTGTTCTTCACCAACCACACCGTGTACGGCTTCGCCCTGCCGAATGAGCCCGTGGCGGTGCTCGCCGAGGCCGCGCGGGTGATGAACTCGCTCCTGGCTGCGGGCAAGCTTGAGGGCAGGGTGGATCAGCGACTGACCATCGCTGACGGACGCAAGGTCCACGAGAAGCTCGAGGCCGGCGGGCTGAAGGGCCGGATTCTGGTGCTGCCCTCCTAGAATTCGGGTTGCTCGGTCGGGCCCTCCTCCTGCTCCCGGTCGGGGGCGTGGTGGTGCTCCCGACGGCGGGTGATGCGCTGACCCAGGGTCTGCACCCAGTTCCTCGCCTTCGCCGACAACGGACCCTCCGGCACCGAATGCACCCACGTCCCGTCCTCGAACAACCACACAATCTCCCCCTCCGGCAACCGCACCGGAAACATCCGCCCATCCGTCTTTATGTTGTGACAGTGCGCGCACAAGGACGCGAGGTTATCCGCACACGTCGGCCCACCCGCGGCCCAGTCCACGGAATGATCCATCTGCGCATCCGCCGCACTGCGGTTGTCCCCCGGACCCCGACACGTACCGTCACGACCGACGACAAACGCCCGGATATCCTCCGGAGTCTGATACCCCGCCGCCACCTTTGTGGCGACCTTGTCCATGTCACGGACCTGGGTGGCGGTGTCAGCCAGGGCGTTGCTGACCTGGGGTGTCAGCCAACCCGCGCCGAAGACGTACGCCGGGGCATCCTCGACGTCGTGGGCGCGGTAGAGGTTGAGCACCACCCGCACCCGGGCAGCCCCGGTGACCAGATCCCGCAGCGCCTCCGCCTCACTGCACCCGGCCTCGGCGACCCGGGCACGCAGGGCGGCCTCGATGATAAGGGCCACGTCCGTGGGGGCGTCGAGGTTGAGGTAGGAACGCCCGTCATCACCGTGGTGGGCGGAAAACGTCGGTGGTGCGGGGGGATCGGGTGTGTGGTCCACGTCGAGGGTGGGGGCGAGCAGGCGGATCCAGTCGCGGATGCGTGCGGTGATCTGCCCCGCGCTGGGTAGTAGCTGGTTGAGGCGGGTGGGCAGGAGATAGAGGGCGAGTCTGGTGTCGATCAGGGCGAGGAGTGTCTCGTCGGTGAGCAGGCACAGGGCTTTGTCGATGGCGATCAGGCGGGAGAGGTCCAGGCGGTGGGTGGTGTCCTGGATTTCGCGTACCAGGGGTAGCTCGGTGAGGCGGTGGACGGCGGCGAGGGCGTTGCCGATCTGGAAGCGGCCTTTGCCGGTGAGGCGGTGGATGGCGGTGACGGCGAGGTCGTAGTCGGCGTCCTCGTCGGGGAGCAGGGTGGTCCAGAGTTGGTATTCGCTGCGGCGGATCTGGTGGGCGAGGTGTGCTGTGGGGTGGTCTGCCTCGGTGGCGTAGTAGGCCCCGGGGTGTTTTTCGTGGTGTGTGGTCAGGACAGGTGAGGTGTACATGATTCCCCCGAATCACGATGCAATGACGTTGTCTGCAACCCACCCTACCCCAGTTAGAACAAATGTGCGAATCGAACGCAAAGTCCGGGACGGCCGCTACCCTGGCCAGCATGAGCATGGAAACCGCGTTGGAGAAGGTGGGGCAGTGGCCCGTCGATAAGCACGCCGCGGCGGTGATTACCGCAAAAGGGACGACGAGCGTCGGGGACGTGGACCGGGTCTTCGAGCTGGCCAGCGTGACCAAGCTGCTGAGCGCCTACGGTGTGCTCATGGCGGTGGAGGAGGGGGCGCTGGAGTTCGACGAGCCGCTGGGGCCCGAGGGATCCACCGTGCGGCATCTGCTCGCACACGCGTCCGGGGTGGCGTTCGACTCACGGGAGAACCCCAAGCCCGTCGGTGAAAGGCGCATCTATTCCTCCGCCGGGTACGAGTGGCTGGCAGAGAAGGTCGCGCAGGAGGCGGACATGTCGTTCGCGGAGTACCTCCGGCTCGGTGTCTTCGAACCGCTGGGGATGACGGACACGCAGCTGTGGGGATCGGCGGGGCATGAGGCGCGCTCGAGCGTGGCGGACCTGACGAAGTTTGCCGCGGAACTCCTGGACCCGAAACTTCTCGCCCCCTCGACCGCCCGCAAGGCCATGACGGTGCAGTTCCCGGGCCTGCGCGGCATCGTGCCGGGCTACGGGATGCAGAAACCCAACGACTGGGGCCTGGGTTTCGAGATCAGGGGGGAGAAGTCACCCCACTGGACGGGAACGACCATGCCGGCGGAGACTGTCGGCCACTTCGGGATGGCGGGGACGTATCTGTGGGTGGTGCCGTCGAGAAGCGTCGCCATGATCGCGCTGAGTGACCGGGACTTCGGGGACTGGGCGAAACCCCTGTGGGCCGAAACCAACGACGCGGTGTGGAGCGAACTGCAACAATAGGGGTATGCCCGCCATCAGGATCAAGACCGCCGCCATCCTCCTCGGAGTTTCCGACGACACCGTCCGCCGCTGGGTCAGCCAGGGCAAGTTGCAGTCCACCGACGGCGGCGTCGACGGTGCCTCCCTCGCCGCCTTCGCCAACGAACGCGCCAGGGACCAGGCGCTCGGCGATCCCGCATCGCAGGAGATTCAGTCCGCCCGCAACCAGCTCACCGGCCTGGTCACCCGCATCACCTCGGACACGGTGATGAGCCAGGTCGAACTTCAGTGTGGTCCCTACCGCGTGGTCTCCCTCATCTCCACGGAAGCGGTCCGGGATCTCGGGCTGGAGGTCGGCTCCGTCGCCACCGCCGGCATCAAGGCGACCAACGTGACGGTGTCGCTCCCCGACGGCACCCGGTGAACCCCGGCTCATGCAAGATCGCTCATGGATACCTACCGTGGGTGGCACAACCTACGAGGAGGAAAACATGTCCACAGTGATCATCATCGGCGGCCACGGCAAGGTCGCGCTCCGTACCGCTCCGCTGCTTATCGACGCCGGGCACACCGTTCGCTCCATCATCCGCAAGGAGGAGCAGGCCGCCGACATCCGCGACACGGGTGCCGAGCCCGTCGTGGCCGACATCGCCTCCCTTAGCGAGGATGAGCTCGTCGACCTGTTCCGCGGCGCCGGCGCCGTGATCTGGGCGGCCGGTGCGGGCGGCGGCGACGCCGACGCTACCTGGGCCATTGACCGCGATGCCGCGATCCGCACCATGGATGCCGCGGAGAAGGCGCAGGTCAACCGTTACGTCATGGTCTCCTACTTCAACTCCCGGCTTGTCGACGGCCGTGTGCCCGGCGTCAGTAAGGACGAGGGCATGTACCCCTACTACAACGCGAAGTCCCAGGCGGACGAGCACCTGAAGAACTCCCGCCTCGACTACACCATCGTCGGCCCGTCGGCCCTCAACCTCGACGAGCCCTCCGGCATGATCACCGTGGACAACTCCGGTGAGAGCGCCGACCTCGACGTCCCGGAGACCTCCCGCGGCAACGTCGCCCAGGTCATCGCGGCCGCTCTCGACGAGCCCGAGGCCGTGCGCAAGACCATCTTCTTCCACGACGGCGACGCGCCGATTGCCCAGGCAGTGAAGACGGGCCATTAAGATTGCGGGCATGAAACTTATCGACGACCACGAGAAAGCTGTCGAGCTCCTCACCGCCTACACGGGCCGGCTGGAGGCGCGCTTCGACCGCCTGGTGGAGGATCCGTCCACCGACCGGTTCACCGCGGACGACCTCATGGCCGCCTACCTGCACGGCGGTCGCGGATTCACCCGCCAGGTGGTGGCGGACCTGTTGTACTCGGACACCTACGCCGAGCTCCTGGCCGAGGTGGGTGACGACACCCACCTGTTCAAGGCCAAGAAGAAGCAGGTCACCGCAGCACTGGAGCTTTTCGAGGCCCTGCAGGAACTGCCCGGGGTGGGCCCGGCCACGGCGGCGAAGCTCGTTGCCAGGAAACGCCCGAAACTCTTCCCCGTTGGGGTCGCCGGCGCCGATGAGGTATGGGAGCTCCGGGAGGCCCTGGCGGCCGACGCCGACCAGGTGTCCGCGATGAAGAAGGCCCGCAAGGACGCGGGTATGCCCAAGTCGGTGACGCCGCTGCGGGTCGTCGAGATACTCAACGCCCGGACCTGACACCCGGTTTCCTAGACTCGGGGGCATGAACGTCGAAGGTGTCGATCCGCAGATTCTCCTGATGTACCGCGTATCGGATGTCAGTGGCGTCCTGCTCATGGGGGTCATCGGCGGGACCATCGCCCGCCAGCGGGGATTCGACATCGTCGGATTCCTCTTCATCGCGCTGTTCTCCGCCCTCGGCGGAGGCATGATCCGCGACGTGCTCATCAACCAGGGCACCGTCGCGGCGATGGCCACCCCGGAATACCTGCTGCTCGCCTTCATGGGCTCACTCATCGCGCGGTTCGTGTATTTCAAGGGCCGGGCCTGGGAGCAGGTCCAGGTGCACGGGGACGCTATCGTCTCCGGGCTGTGGGCCGCGACGGGATGTGTGAAGGCCCTGTCCTTCGGGCTGCCGTTTCTCTCCTGCGTGATGATGGGCGTGTTCACCGCCGTCGGCGGAGGCATGATCCGCGACGTGGTCACCGGCCGCATCCCAGGTGTGTTCGGCAACAACACCCCCACGGTGATCCCCGCCGTGGCGGTGACCCTGGTTGTCCTCGGGTGCAACGCCTTCGATCTGCTCGCCTACGGCATGGTGCTCGGGCCGTTGCTGGGCATCGCGCTGACGCTCTACGGCTACTGGGCCGGCTGGCGCATCGACACCGACTCCGAGTGGGCGCCGGTCAACCGGGCTGTCTCCAAGGCGGAGCGGGAATCACGCAAGGTGGCCCGCGAGATTGAGCCGCGGCGGGTTCGCGCCTGGCGTCACCGGCAGATGGAGAAGGCGCTGGAGCGCCGCCAGCGCAAGAACCCGGTGCTCGACGATCAGTCACCGGAGGAGATGATGGACGCGCTGACCTCCGAGTTTGAGCAGGTGCAGGAGGAGGAGTCGTCGGGCTTCGGCATGGACCTCGGCGGCGGTTCCTACGACTACTACGACGCCGACGCCGCCGAGACCACCGGCGACGGCCGAACGACGGACGAGATCCTCAACAAGGTGCTCGCCGACGACGATCTCATGGACGAGCTGCTCGACCGTCTCGAGCGCAAGGGCCGGGGAGCTACAGAGAGTTAAAGAACGTGGCGACGGTGGCGCTTGCCGGCGGGACTGCCGGCCAGCCGTGGCCGTAGCCGCTGATCCGCAGCAGCTGGGTCGGGGCCAGGCACCCCGCGGGGGTCACGACGGTGGCCGGGCCCTCTACCCGCTCCGTCAGCGTGGACATGTCGCAGGTGTTCCGGGTACCGAAGGAGGCGAAGACCTTCTCCACACCCTGGTACGGCGCGTCGTGGCGCACCCCGCCCTCATAGGAGATGACGCCGTCGGCGGTGTCGTGAATGAGCAGGGCCGGGACCGCAGCCGACTTACAGCCCTGGACGGTCGGGTCATAGAACGCGCCCGACACGGTGGCGATGCCGTCGACGAGCTCCGGTGCGTGGCAGGCGAGGGCGGCCGCCATGCCGCCACCGTTGGAGTGGCCGACCGCGTAGACCTCGTCCGCGTTGCCGGAGTAGTGGCTGGCAGCGTCGTCGATAATTGTGCGGATGAACGCCACATCCTGGTTGATCGAGGTGGCGGCGTAGGGGGCGCCAGCCCAGGCGTTGTCGATGCCCGCGGGGTAGATGACCACCGCGTCCGGTGCTGCGCCGTCGATCCTGGTGTCGCGCATCATGCGCTCGGGGGTGACGTTCCATCCGCCGAAAGCGAGGATGACGGGGTACGTCTGCGCGGGGTCGTAGTTCTGGGGCTTGACCACGAGGAATGTGCGACCGCTGGGCAGCGTGCGGATATCCGCGTTGCCCAAGGTGCCGGTGGTCGCCGCCTCGCCGGACTCAGTGGCCTGGCTGGAGGACAGCGAGGGCAGGGACGACTGGGACGACAGCTGGGCCGAAGCCACCGGCACAGACATGGTTGCGCAGGCGAGGGCCGCGCACGTCGCGGTCAGCGCGGACCGCAGGCGGAGTTTCATACCGGTGAGAGTAGACCACGGGTGGCGGAGCTTGCCGGGTTTCTGCCCGCGACAGGAAAAGACCCCGCCGGGTGGGCGGGGTCGGTGAGGGGACTAGCGGGGGCGGCTCTCGCAGCCGACGCCGTCGCCGTCGCGGTCGAGGGCATCGCGGTAGCCTGCGTCGTCCCGGTAGATGCTGCGTCCGAGGCGGTTCCACACGTCGGTGCAGTTGGCGTAGTAGGGGGCGTTGGTGCGGGCCTGCACGGGTGCGGGAGCGGGCGCGGGTGCCGGAGCGGGGGCGGGTGCGGGCGCCGGTGCCGGAGCGGGAGCCGGAGCAGGGGCAGGGGCGGGCTGGAAGGGCTCGGGGACCCACTTGGTGGGGATGATACCCGGCAGCGGGTTGGGGATGATGCGCTCGTAGATGGCCCATGCCGCACCTCCGACGGCCGCGGCGACCAGCGCCAGGGTGCCGATCACGGCGACCGCAGTGATGATCGAGGCGTCGGAGGATCCGTCCTCGTCACTCTCGCCGGATGTGTCTTGCCCGGTGGGTTCGGCCAGCTTGGGGACGGTGTCGGACACTTCTGCCTGTCCGGTTTCGGAAGCGACGGAGCTGAACCCGATCTGGGGCGCGGGCTCGGCGACGGCGGTGGCAGTGGCAGTGGAGGAGAGGCTGACGCAGCTGACGGCGACGAGCGCGATGAGTGTTTTCTTCACCCGCGTATGTTGACACACGAATGTGTGTGATGTGGGGGAAAGCTGTCATCTCGTTGTGAGCTGGCTGCCCCCGCCCCACCCGCGTTCCTTCAAGCTCGACTTCAGCTTCACCAAATGGGGGCTTTAAGTGCACCTTTAGGGTTGCTGGTGTGACTGGAGGGGGACCAGAATCGGGTGCGTCGCAAGGGACTCGTTCACCGATGTCCCGCGTAGGCAAGATCGAGGCCGTTGGGGAAGACGACCCTCGTCTTGGGCGGACACCGTCTCACGGTGCCCGCCTCCTTCCGAAAGGAACCACGCCGTGACCACCACTCTCTCACACGCGCCCGCCCGAACCTGGCGGGCTCGACACACCCCTCCGGCCACCCGCACCGCCGTGCTGAGTGTCTCCGGCATGCCCCGGGAACTGCGCTCGCACGTCGAGCGAGCCATGGAATCCTGCCTGCGCAGCGAGCCTGCCCAGGTCCCGCCGGGCACGGACCTCGTCGCCGCCGACTGGTTCACCCGCTGGGAGCGCGACCGCACCGAGGAACTCTTCTACGCAGTGCGGTGCCGCCAGGTCCTCACCGGAACCGTCGCGGAGCTCGAGAAACTCGATCACACACTGCAGTCGCTCGCCGACGACCACGGCTTCCAGGCGACTATTCGGCGTCAGTGACCTGCTGATCGATGTACT
Organism: Corynebacterium doosanense CAU 212 = DSM 45436; assembly: GCF_000767055.1. NCBI lineage: Bacteria > Bacillati > Actinomycetota > Actinomycetes > Mycobacteriales > Corynebacteriaceae > Corynebacterium > Corynebacterium doosanense. Next base: position 1,982,597 of record NZ_CP006764.1, on the reverse strand, counting down.
CGCTGAGCTTTCCGACGGTGGCCAGGTCGGCGGCCACGTGTTCGTCGATACGCACACCGAAGGTGTCCTCGACGCGCACCATCAGTTCGATGCGGTCGAGTGACCCCAGCCCGAGATCCTCGGGGGTGTGGTGCGCTTCGACGGTCTGGGCGTCCGTGCCCGAGATCTTCTCGATCAGAGCCGCGATGCGCGCGAGGGTCGACGCATCGGTGACGGGCTCCTCGGTCTGGGCGAGCCGGGCCGCGAGCTGGTCGGAGAGCGAATTAGACAACTGCATAGTCGCCCAGCCTAGCGCTGTAGGGTAGCCCCGTATGAGACCGCACCTGCCGCTACAGAGAATTCGCGAGGCCCCCGGCGAGATCGGCAACTACGCGCAGCGCGCGCTCGCCCTCGGGCGGAAGAATCACCTGTCGCGCAGCCGCACCCGTCACCTGGCGCAGGCCCGAAAAGGCTTCTCGACGTCGCGTGGCAGCGTCATCGCCTGGTACGAGTACGGCCCCGTCGACGCCGAGACCACCGTCGTGTTTGTCCACGGCTTCACCCTGGCATCCGAGTCCTTCTACCTGCAGGTGGAATACATGATGGCCGAGTGGCCGGACGTGCGCCTGCTGCTGGTGGACCTGCGGGGTCACGGACGCAGCGAGCACGTGCCCATCGAGGCCTGCACCATCGATTCCGCGGCCGACGACGTGCTCGCGGTCATCGATGAACGGGCCATGACCGGGCGGTTGGTCCTGCTCGGGCATTCGCTGGGCGGACCGGTCTCACTCGCGGTGGTGCGCCGGATGCGCGAGGACGTCATCGACCGCCTCGCCGGGCTCGTCGAGGTCTCCACCACCGTGGAGCCCATGGCCGGGGCGGGCCTGGCGACAATCCTGGACACCAGGTTTGTCACCGGCATGGCCACGTTGTTCTCCCGCCACCCCGACCGGGCGCGGCCCCTGCGCCAGAGTGTCAACGGCCTACTCGCCCCGATTCTCTCCATGGCGTTTTTCATGCGGGAGACCGACAAGGATCTCATCGACTTCCACGCGGCCCTCATCGCGGAGACCCCCACCGAGACCCTCATCGGGTTCCTCGATGACCTGCAGTATCACGAGGAGGTCGGCGCGGCCTCCCGGCTCGCGGGCGTCCCCGGGTTCGTCATCGTGGGGGAGAAGGACTACGTCATTCCCTCCGCGCAGTCGGAGAAGCTGCTGGAGCTGTGGCCCGACGCGAAGTTCCAGGTGGCGCAGAATGCCGGGCACATGCTGCCGCTGGAGGTGCCGGGCATCATCAACTCCGCGCTGGACCGGTTGCTGAAGACCCTGGGTTAGAGGCTGAGGAAGCCGAAGGGCACGCGCTGGCCCTGCTCGAGGGAGATGATCTTCACGGTGCCCAGGACACAGGTACCGGTGAGTGTCACCCGCGCGGCGCCGGGGAGCGCGGGGGCGGACTTGTCCTTCGTCTCACCCATGACCGTGTTGATCTGGCTGACCACCTCGACCCCGGGGGAGACGATGATGCAGACGTTGCCCCCGTACGCGTTGGCAGTGAGCGTCAGGGAGGGGGCGGTCGCGGTCGCCTCGCGCAGATCGAGGAGGACCTCCCCGCCGTATGCCGTGAAGGTCGAACCGTCGGTGACGGTCCAGCGGCCCTCGCGGCGGATGTTGCTGAACCAGACGGACGGATGCTCCGCGGTGGTCGTGGCCGGGACCGCCGCGGACACCCCGGTGGTGGACAGCGTCTGTGACCGCTCGATGATGGCGTCGAGCGTGCTCCTGCTGTCCGCGTCGGCGATCGCGCGGGTGAGTTCGTCGTAGTCCTCGATGTCGATGCGACCGTCCGTCAACGCCTGGTCAACGTGGCGCATGGCGTGTTTGCGGTCGGCGTTGAAGATCGGTCCGTCGCTCATGCCGGCCAGGGTACCGGCTGGACAGGCCGACGGCCCGCCCTCCCGGAAAACGGGGGAGCGGGCCGGTGAGGCGGGTGACGCTTAGGCGTTGTCGAGGTGGGCGCGGACGAACCACTGGAACTTCTCCAGCTCGGCCGCCTGGCCGATGAAGATGTCCTCGGTGACGGCGTCGATCTCGCCGGAGGTCTTCAGGGAACCGCGGACGTTCTCGATGACCTCGACGTAGGTCTTGTCCAGGGCCTCGAGGTGCTCCTTGGTGGAGCCCTTCTGCACGTCGTAGGCGAGGGGGGAGCGGTCGGTGGACAGGCCGCGGGGGGTGCCGTCGGGCTCGCCGCCCAGGGTGGCGATGCGCTCGGCGACGGTGTCGGCGTAGGCGCGGACGAGCTCGACCTGGGGGTCGATCATCTCGTGGACGGCGATGAAGTTCGGGCCCACGACGTTCCAGTGGGCGTGCTTGAGGATGAGGTGGAGGTCGTTGTAGTCTCCCAGCCGGGCCTGGAGCTCGGTGATGAGGGTCTTGGCGTTTTCTTCGGTCAGTCCGGGAACGGTGTAGTTGCTCATGTCTGCAATTATGACCCAGGACCTCCGGCCCGGCAACCGAAAAAGGGCTCTAACCTGCATAAATAAGGTAAGGCGTGACTAAGTTAGGGTTCCATAGTGTGAACCTCTAGCAGGGGGTTTGCCGGGCCCGGGCGGGTTTGTGAGGTTAATCACTCAACGGGAATCGTCGCTGGACCGGGCCATTTCCGACTCCAGGAACGTCTTCAGCGAGCACAGGATCATCACCCAGCCCTGCGAGATCCCCTGGTACATCCGGGACTGCTCGGACTGGAAACCCGAATGGGTCAGCGTGATCTTCACCGCGCCGGGCATGTCCAGCTCCTCGATGTCGTAACGCACGACCGTCCGCTCCTCGTCCTCCTCCGGGGTGGCGTCGTCGAAGACTGTGCCCATCGTGTGCCAGGTGAACTCGAGGGTCGAGGGGGCGGAGACTGCCAGCACCTCCTGGTCCAGATCGTCGAATTCGTCGCCGGGCATGGACTTCCACAGGACCTTGTCGCCGGGCGACCAGGTCGACTGCGGGCCCGTGCCACCGAGGTAGACGTCCATGTCGCTGCGCTGCGTGATCGCGGCGAAGGCCCTCTCGGCCGAGGTGTTGTAGGCGATGACGGGATAGCTGAAGTCGGTCATGGCTACCGAGACTAGCGCAGAGAAAACCCCCTCGCCCCTGCTGTCAAGCGGGGCGAGGGGGTGGCGTCGAGAAGCGAACTAAGCCTTCGTCGGATCCGCCACGTTGTACTTGTCCGCGGCTTCCTGGGCGACCGAGATGTCGATCTTGCCCTCGTTGGCCAGACCGATGAGCGCGGCCACCGCCATCGACTCGGCGTCGATGTTGAAGAAACTGCGGGCGGAGGGACGGGTGTCGGCGAAACCGAAACCGTCCGCACCCAGGGTGATGTACTGGCCCGGGACGACCGCGCGGATCGACTCGTGCAGATCGGAGGCGAAGTCCGAGGTGGCCACGTAGGGGCCCGGGGTCTGCTTGAGCTGGGTCGTCGCGAACGGCTCCGGGTGCTCGCCGGCCGGGTTGTGGATGCGCTCGGCCGCGATGTGCTGGCCGTCGCGCGCGAGCTCCGTCCAGGAGGTCACCGAGTAGACGTGCGCCTTGACGTCGAAGTCCTCGGCAAGCAGCTTCTGCGCGCCGAGCGCCGCCTGCATGCCGATGCCGGAGGCGAGCAGGGAGACCTCGTTCTCGCCTCCCTCCTCTCCACGGGAGTAGAGGTAGATGCCCTTGTGCAGGCCCTCGACGTCGAGATCCGCGGGCTCCGCCGGCTGCGGGGTCGGCTGGTTGTACACGGTGAGGTAGTAGATGACGTCCTCGCCGCGGCCCGCGCCGTACATGCGGTCGATGCCCTCGCGGATGAGGTGCGCGACCTCGTAGGAGAACGCCGGATCGTAGGAGACCACGCCCGGGTTGGTCGACGCGAGAATGAGCGAGTGACCGTCCATGTGCTGGAGGCCCTCACCCGCGAGGGTGGTGCGCCCGGCGGTGGCACCGATGAGGAAACCTCGGGCCATCTGGTCGGCGGCCGCCCAGATGACGTCGCCGGTGCGCTGGAAGCCGAACATCGAGTAGAAGATGTACAGCGGGACCATGACCTCGCCCTGGGTGGCGTAGGACGTGCCGGCCGCGGTGAAGGAACCCGTTGCGCCGGCCTCGTTGATGCCCTCGTGCAGGATCTGCCCGTCGGTGGCCTCGCGGTAGGAGAGCATGAGGTCGTGGTCGACCGGGACGTAGTTCTGCCCGTCCGGGTTGTAGATCTTCAGGGTCGGGAACCACGAGTCCATGCCGAAGGTGCGGGCCTCGTCCGGGATGATGGGCACGACACGCTTGCCCAGCTCCTTGTCGCGCATGAGCTCCTTGAAGGTGCGCACGAGCGCCATGGTGGTGGCCACGTGCTGCTTGGCTGAACCCTTGCGAACGGACTTGAGCTTGTCGATGTCCGGGACGACCAGCGGCGTGTAGTTCTCGCGGCGCTCCGGCAGGAATCCGCCGAGCTCCTTGCGGCGCTCCAGCGCGTACTTGATCTCGTCGGAGTCCTCACCCGGGTGGTAGTACGGCGGCAGGTAGGGATCCTTCTCCAGCTGCTCGTCGGTGAAGGGGATGTTCTGTTTGGTGCGGAAATCCTTGAGATCGTCCAGCGTGAGCTTCTTCATCTGGTGGGTCGCGTTGCGGCCCTCGAAGTTGTGGCCCAGGCCGTAACCCTTGATGGTGTGCGCGAGAATGACGGTCGGGCGACCGTTCTTCGTCTCCATGGCTCGCTTGTACGCGGCGTAGACCTTGCGGTAGTCGTGTCCGCCGCGGCGCAGGCCCCAGATCTCGTCGTCGGTCATGTCCTCGACGAGCTTCTTCGTGCGCGGGTCGCGGTTGAAGAAATGCTCACGGACCCAGGCGCCGTCGTTGGCCTTGAGCGTCTGGTAGTCGCCGTCCGGCGTGTTGTTCATGATCTCGACGAGCGCGCCGTCCTCGTCCTTCTCCAGCAGCGCGTCCCACTCGCGGCCCCAGACGACCTTGATGACATTCCAGCCGGCGCCCTTGAAGTGGGACTCCAGCTCCTGGATGATCTGCGTGTTGCCGCGGACCGGGCCGTCGAGACGCTGCAGGTTGCAGTTGACCACGAAGGTGAGGTTGTCAAGGTTGTACAGCGGGCCCATCTGCAGGAAGCCGCGGGACTCCGCCTCATCCATCTCGCCGTCGCCGAGGAACGCCCAGACGTGCTGCTCGGAGGTGTCCTTGATGCCACGGTCGTGCAGGTACTTGTTGAAGCGTGCCTGGTAGATCGCGTTCATCGGGCCGATGCCCATGGACACGGTGGGGAACTCCCAGAAGTCCTTCATGCCACGCGGGTGCGGGTAAGACGGCATGCCGTTGCCCGGGCCACGGGAGACCTCCTGGCGGAAGCCGTCGAGGTCATCCTCGGACAGGCGACCCTCGAGGAAGGCGCGGGCGTACATGCCCGGGGAGGCGTGGCCCTGGAAGAAGATCTGGTCGCCACCGCCCGGGTGGTCCTTGCCGCGGAAGAAGTGGTTCATGCCCACCTCGTAGAGCGGGGCGGCCGAGGCGTAGGTGGAGATGTGGCCACCGATCTCAATGCCCGGTCGCTGTGCGCGGTGCACCATGATGGCCGCGTTCCAGCGGATCCACCGGCGGAAACGCTTCTCAATGTCCTCGTCGCCCGGGAACTCCGGCTCCATCGTCGTGGGGATGGTGTTGACGAAGTCCGTGGAGGTCAGCGACGGCAGCGGGACACGCTTGGCGGTGGCACGCTCCAGCAGGCGCAGCATGAGATAGCGAGCGCGCTCCGGGCTGGAGGATTCCAGCAGGCCGTCGAGGGAGTCCATCCACTCGCGGGTCTCTTCCGGATCGTTGTCGTGCAGGTATGAGGCAACACCGTCGCGGATGAGCGGATAGTGGGTGTCTGGGGATTCAGTCATGTGTGACCTCCTGAGGGGCAACCAGGTTCGTGGTGGCGACGTGTCTGGCGTGATTCCTTGCAGGTGAACGCCGTGGGCACATCATTAAGGACAACGATACTAGTTTTGGTAATACTGTGCGTGGGCTGGTCGGCCCAGCCGGCCCTTCCCCCGATTGGTGTCAAAAAATGACCGGTGAGCGACTAAACTGACGCTGGACCCGCTTCTGAGGCGGGTGCCCGCAGACTTCACCCCCGCTCATCGGGGACAAACTAGGAGGACAAACACAGTGGTTGACGCCCCCGGCGCCGTTAATGATGACACGGCCCAGGATCTCGTACACCGTCTCGGCATTGAATCCGGGATGATCGTTCAGGAGCTCGGATGGGACGACGATTGCGACGCCTCCATCTCGGAGGCCGTCGAAGACGTGGTCGGCGAAGAACTTCTGGACGACCAGACCGACGAGCTGTGTGATGTTGTCCTCCTCTGGTGGCGCGCCGCGGACGGCGATCTCGTCGACGGGCTTGTCGACGCTGGTCGCAACCTGTCCCCGGAGGGCCGCATCTGGCTCCTTAGCCCGGCGGCCGGAAACGACGGTGCCATCGCGCCGGGCGAGGTGAACGAGTCCGCCCAGCTGGCGGGCCTGGTGCAGACCAAGTCCGATCGGATCCGCGATTTCCAGGGCGCCTGCCTGGTCCCCAGCGGCACCAAACGCTAGCCGGACGGCTTTTCAGCCGGCCGCGGGCGCGTGCTAACGTTGCCCAGGTATTTCGGCCAGTCCGGATGCCCCCCCGCGCCCCTAGCTCAGCTGGAAGAGCAACTGGTTTACACCCAGTAGGTCGGCGGTTCGAACCCGTCGGGGCGCACCAACCCCAAGGCACCCACCGAGCAGTCGGCGGGTGTCTTTCCGTTCGTCCACTGCCTGGTGTGGCCGAACGTCGCGGAGATGGCCTGACTGCCTCCCAGCTTTCTCCAATTGCCAGGACAGTTAAATACTACTATTGTGATGGAGTCGCTGCGCCCAGATCGGGCAAGCGCAGACCACGAGATGAAGTGGCGCCCCGGACCGCCTGAGTGCGCGGAGTTACGGGAGGCGCGACGCCTCGGCCCCGCAAGGCGGGCCGGGGCGTTTATCACTGCCTCGGATACGTGCGATGTCTGAGAACTACAGAAAGGAACGTGTGTGAACAGCAGCCCAGACGGCCAGCAGTCTTCACCGGTCAACCGCGAGGAACTCGGCGGGCGGGAGCGCTCCGCCCGCGAGGAGAGCAGGAGGGTCAACCGGGCCCCGGCGTCGGGGGATGAACTCTCCCGGGGCGCACTGACCTTCGACAAACCCCAGGTCAACTGGGCTGTGTTGATCATCAGCGCCGCGGTGATCGTCGCGTTCTCCGTGTGGGCGATGGCGTGGCCGGACCACGCCTTCGACACCATGGGCACGGTGGTCGGGTGGATCGGTTCCAGCCTGGGCTGGTACTACGTGCTCACCGTCGCCATCGTCATCACCTTTGTCGTCGGCGTGGCGATCTCCCGCATGGGTACGATCCGTCTCGGCCCGGACCACTCCCGACCGCAGTACCGGATGTTCACCTGGGTCTCCATGCTGTTCGCCGCCGGCGTGGGCATCGACATGCTCTTCTACTCGGTCACCGGGCCGATCACCCAGTTCATCACGCCCCCGGACGCGGATCCCCGCTCGGCCGAGGCCGCCCGTGACGCCGTGGTGTGGACGATGTTCCACTACGGGATCGGCGGATGGGCCATGTACTCGCTGCTGGGCATGGCCATGGGTTACTTCGCGTTCCGCTGGGGCATGCCGCTGTCCATCCGTGCCGCGCTCTACCCGCTCCTGGGCAAGCGCGTGAAGGGCCGGGCGGGCGACGCGATCGACATCGTCACCCTGGTCGGCACCGTCATGGGCGTCGCCACCTCCATGGGTATCGGCGTCGTGCTGCTGTCGGTCGGATTCTCCCACCTCTTCGGGCTTCCCGACGGCCTGGGCCTGCAGATCGCCCTCGTCGCGGTGGCCGTGCTCATCACCATCGCCGCCTGCTACTCCGGCGTGGACAAGGGCGTGCGCCTGATCTCCGAGCTGAACCTCTGGAGCGCTGCGGCGATGATCCTCTACATCATCGTCACGGGTAAGACGGGTTTCCTGCTCAACGCCATGGTGGAGAACATCGGCCGGTTCATCAACACTCTGCCGGGGCGTGCCCTGCAGACGATGGCCTACGAACCCGGCGGCTCCGACTGGATGGCGGGCTGGACCCTGTTCTTCTGGGCGTTCTGGCTGGCCTGGGGCCCGTTCGTGGGCCTGTTCCTGGCGCGTATCTCACGCGGGCGCACCCTGCGCGAGTTTGTCATCGCTGCCATCACCGTGCCGGTGCTGTGTGACTTCCTCATCGTCACCACCTTCGGCAACTCAGCGATGTGGGAGGTGCTGAACGGCAACGAGGAGTTCGCGCAGCTGGCCATGGATTCCCCGGAGCAGGGCTGGTACTCGCTGCTGGAGATGTTCCCGGGCGCGACGTTCCTCGTCGGCCTGGCCACGCTCTCCGGCCTGCTGTTCTACCTCACCAGCGCCAACTCCGGCGCGATGGTCATGTCGAACTTCTCCTCCACCATCCCCGATCCGAGCCAGGACGGGGCGAAGTGGCTGCGAGTCTTCTGGGCGCTGCTCACCGCACTGCTCACCGTGGCCATGCTCTACGCCGGTGGTGTGACCACCATGGAGTACGCCACCCTCATCTTCGCGCTACCGGTGACGGTCATCGCCTACCTGATCATGGCCTCCTTCCTCAAGGTTCTGCGCATGGAGCGTGCGGAGATGGACGGCCGACGCCTGCGCCACCACTCCAGCGCTTTCGACGGCGGCAACGCCCCCGACAAGACGTGGCGTCAGCGCCTCGCCCGGATGCGTTCCTACCCGTCGAAGGACACGGTCGCGGACTTCATCGGTTCCACGATCCAGCCCGCGCTGGCCGACGTTCACCGCGAGTTCGAGCGCTTGGGTTACCAGACGGCGCTTATCGACGGCGTCGACGACGCCACCGGACTGCCGACCCACGCGCTGATCGTCGACATCGAGGGGCAGCGCCGGTTCCAGTACATGGTCGCGCCCGTGAGCACCCCGATCCCGTCCTACGGCGGGCGCCGTGTCCAGACCGATGACGCCTACTACCGGCTCGAGGTGTTCAGCCAGACGGGCTCGGAGGGTTATGACCTGGTCGGCCTGAACCGGCAGCAGATCATCGACGACGTTATCGATCGCTACGAGGCGCACCTGCACTTCCTCACGGTGACCGCGGCTACCGACGCCGAGTCCTACCTCACCCCGGCGCATCCGCCCGTGGCCGAGCCCGCGCTCATCGAGACGGCCGAGCCGGCCGACGATGTTCCGCAGACCAGCGGCGCCGCCGTGGGCGCCAAGGAAACCGCGGAGCTGCTCGAGGGCCGGGACTAACGCTCCCGCAGGCGCTTGGCGTACTTGGAGTAGTGATCGGTGTTGGCGTCGCCGTACCGGTCACGCACCGTGCGTGAGCGCTGCACGACCTTCGCGTCCGGGTGGGTGGAGAGATCCTCCTCCTCGGGCGCGCTGGTCATCTCCTCGTCCATTTCCCGGTCCTCCTCGCGCACCCGCCTGCGTTCGCGCACCTCGGAGACGATGAAGTAGAGGAACCCGAGCGGGGCCATGACGCCGAAAGTCAGCCACTGGAAGCCGTAGCTCAGGTGGGAGCCGCGCTCCAGCATGGGAATGGGAATGGCGTTGATCACCCCGGGCTGGTCGGAATTGAGCTGGACGTAGCCGTCGACGAGCTGCTCCCCGGTGAGCTCGCCGATGAGCTCCGGGTTCATGGTGTACACGTGGGTGTATCCCTGCTCGTTGAGCGGCGCGCGGTCTCCGCGGCCCTCCGGCAATTGCGCCATGCCGACCGTCGATACGCGTCCCTGGGGCGCAGCCGGGATCTCCGGGACGGTGTTGCTGCCGCCGGTGGGGACGTAGCCGCGGTTGACCAGCACGACGTCGCCGGAGTCGAGGCGGAACGGGGTGAGCACCTGGTAGGTGTTGGTGTTCTCCACCGGGCGCAGGCGCAGGAGCACCTCGTCGTCGGTGAGGAACTCTCCCTCGAGCACGACGCGGGTCCACTGCTCGTCTTCGGTGAAGGTGGCGTCGTCAAGCAGGCCCTGGACCGGGACGGGATCGGCCTCGTAGGCCGCCTCGATCTGGTGGTTGCGCTCGACGATCGCTTCGTCCTTGTTGAGCTGCCACGGGGCGAGCAGCGTGAAGGCGAAGTACGAGAAGATGATGATGAAGACGCAGGCCAGGACCCAGCCCGGGGAGAGGAACTTGCGCCACAGGGGCGGGCCGGCGGATCGCTGACGAGGGGTGCTACTCACAGGGGCGAGTCTATCCAACTTTCGGTTAGTGTCCCAGCCGCTGCCTGGCCCAGTCGACGATGCCGTCGGCCGCGGCCTCGATCTGCTCGCGCGTACGGGTGAACTCCGCCGGTCCGCCGTAGTAGGGGTCGGCGACGGATTCGTCCTCGCCGGAAGCGGGGTCGAAGTCGCGCAGGAGGCGGATCTTGTCGGCGTCCGCGCCGAGTTCGAGAAGCTCGTCGCGGTGGCGGGTGGCCATGGCGATGATGAGGTCGGCATCCAGAGTGTCCTGGTCGACCTGGCGGGCGCGGTGGGCGGAGCCGTCGTAGCCCGCGTCGGTGAGTTCGAGCAGCGCGCGCTCGTCCGCGCGGTTGCCCACGTGGTAGTCGGCGATGCCGCTGGAGGTGACGGTGACGTGTTCGAGCCCGGCGTCGTCAAGCTTGCGGCGCAGGATGACCGCGCCCATGGGGGAGCGGCAGATGTTACCGGTGCATACGACGTCGATGGTCGGGTCAGTTTGCCCAGTCATGGATGATCTCCTTCAGTTCGTCAGTGGATTTGGCCACGTAGCGGGCCAGGTCCCATTCCTCCGGCGCGCCGTAGCCCCAGGTCACGGCCACGGTGTCGATGCCGTGGGCCTTCGCGCCCTCGATGTCGTGCAGGCGGTCGCCCGCCATGAGGAGGTCGCCGGTGCGGTCGTGCAGCTCCAGGCTGTCCAGCACGTAGGCGATCACCTTGTCCTTCTCCCGGCGCTCGCCGCGCTCCTGGGCCGCACCGAGGAAGTCGATGTGCGGCAGCAGTCCCAGCTCGGTGAGGATCGCGCGGGCGAAATTCTCGCCCTTACTCGTGGCCGTGGCGATGTAGAAACCCTCGTCCTTCAGCCACGGAAGAAGCTTATCGACGCCCGCAAACGCCTCCGCCCGGGACCAGCCACCCTCGCGGGTGAAGGCCATGTAGGCGTCGAAGGCCCGGCTGGTTTCCTCGGGGCTGAGCCCCAGCGAGGCGTAGGTCTGCTCCATCGGCGGCCCGGCGATCTTCGCGGTGAACTCCTCCGCGGGGTGCGGGTGACCCACCTCGTCGAGGCCGTGGAAAAAGCCGGCACGGATGCCGGGGAAGGAGTCGATGAGGGTGCCGTCGACGTCGAGAAGGATGATGCGCCGGCCGGCGGGAACCGGGGCGCCGGAAAGAAAGTCACTCATTGCTCCCAGGGTGCCAGAAGTAGACTCGGGCGGCATGAGCCTTCACGTTTCCGACATCGTCAGAGTCCTGGACAACGCCTACCCGCCCGAGCTCGCGGAGGACTGGGACGCGGTGGGCCTGATCTGCGGCGATCTGGCGGACAAGGTCACCACCGTGGCCTTCGCACTGGACTGCACGCAGGCGGTGGCCGAGGCCGCGGTGGCCGCGGGCGCCCAGCTGCTGGTGGTGCACCACCCGCTGCTCATGCGTGGGGTCACCTCGGTGGCGGCCTCGACGCCCAAGGGCAAGGTCATCCACACGCTGGTGCGCGGGGGTTGCGCGCTCTTCGCCGCCCACACCAACGCCGACTCGGCGCGCCCGGGGGTCTCCGACAGACTGGCGGAGCTGGTGGGGATCACGCCTGGCCGGCCCATCAAGCCGATCCTGCTGGACGCGAAGGACAAGTGGGGTGTGCACGTCCCTCCCGCCGACGCGGACAAAGTCAAGGAGGCGCTTTTCGACGCCGGTGCCGGGGCCATCGGCGACTACTCCGCCTGCTCCTTCGACCTCACCGGCACGGGCCAGTTCCTCCCCGGCGAGGGCGCGGACCCCACCGAGGGGGAGGTGGGCACACTCCACCGCGCGGAGGAGATCCGCGTCGAGTTTGTGGCCCCGCGCTCGCTGCGTCGGACCCTCACCGAACGGTTGCGCCAGGTGCACGCCTACGAGGAGCCCGCCTTCGACATCACCGAGATGGCCCCGGACCAGCCCCTGGACACCGCGCCGGGCCTGGGCCGGATCGGCGAGCTGCCCGAGGCGATGACCCTGCGGGAGTTCACTCAGCAGGTCGCCGACGCCCTTCCCGAGACCGCCTGGGGCGTGCGTGCGGCCGGTGACCCCGAGCAAATGGTGAAGAAGGTGGCCGTGTCCTCCGGCTCAGGCGACAGCTTCCTCGCCGACGTGCAGAAGCTCGGGGTGGACGTCTACGTCACGTCCGACCTGCGCCATCACCCCGTCGATGAGCACCTGCGCGCCGGAGGGCCCGCGGTGATCGACACCGCCCACTGGGCCAGCGAATTCCCGTGGACGTCCCAGGCCTGCGATATCGTGGCGCGGGAAACGGGCGTCGACACACACATCATCGACATCCGCACCGACCCGTGGACTGTGTCCGCCCACCCGGAAAGGTAGAACTAGAGGCATGAAACTCGACCGTTCCCTCCAGCACGTCCTCCTCGAACTCGCCACCACCGAGCGGGTGCTGAACGCGGGCGCCGACTCCACCACGCCCGAGCAGAAGGAATACGAGCGCCTGCAGGGTGAGCTGGCGCGCATGCGCGAGGCCGCCGGGTCCGCGCAGCTGGCCGTCGACGACATGGAGACGGAGATCCTGCGCATCCAGGAGGACGAGCGCAAACTCCAGCGCCGCGAGCGCGACGACAAGGCCCAGCTCACCGCCGAGACCGATCCCGACCGCCGCAAGGATCTCGAGCACGACCGCTACGCCACCAAGTCGCGGTTGACGGACATCCACTACGAGCTCAAGGAAGCGCACAACGAGATCCACGCGCTGCGCAACAACCGTGACGTCCACGGCGCGCACGTCTCTGACCTCGAACGCAAGGTGGAGGTCGCCGCGCGTGCCGCGGAGGCCGCCAACGAGGCCGCGGCGAACATCAACCCCCGGGAGAAGGCCGACGAGCTGCGCTCGCAGCTGCCGGCTGACGTCATCGCCGCCTACGAGGACCGCCAGGACGAGAACGACGTGGGCGTGGCCGCCTTCAACGGCCGGGTCTGCGGCGGCTGCTTCATCCAGCTGCCCTCCGCTGACCGCTCCCGCATCAACCTCGCCCCGGAGAATGAGCTCCCCACCTGCCCGAACTGTGAGTCGTTCCTGGTGCGTTCATGAAGGTCTTCGTCTACACCGACGGCGGCTCCCGCGGAAACCCCGGGGTCGCCGGTTCCGGATCGGTGCTTATCGACGCCTCCTCCAAGCAGGTCCTCGCAGAAATCGCCTACGCCTTCTCCGAGCCGACCTCCAACAACGTCGCGGAGTACCGCGGGCTGATCGAGGGCCTGCGCGCCGCGGTCGATCTCGGCGCCGACGAGGCCTACGTGTTCATGGACTCCAAGCTCGTCGTCGAGCAGATGTCCGGCCGGTGGAAGATCAAACACCCCGACATGCAGAAGCTCGCCCTCGAGGCGCGTGACCTGGCCGCGAAGCTCAAGGCGGTCAACTACACGTGGATACCGCGCGCGCAGAACAAACAGGCCGATGCCCTGTCCAACGTGGCCATGGACGCCTCCGCGAAGGGCGCGCCGGAGGGCATCATCGGGGAGAAGCCGGTCGCCGCAGTTCCGAAGGCCGCGGAGTGGTGCGGGGGAACCTCCACGCCCACGCGCGTGGTGCTTGTGCGCCACGGCCAGACCGACATGTCCGCCGCCCAGCAGTACGCCGGGCTGCGCGACGCCGAACTCACGGATCTGGGCCGCCGACAGGTCGAGGCGGCGGCCGCGGCGGTCAGCCGGCGCGAGCAGATCGACCTCATTCTCACCTCCCCGCTGCGCCGCTGCGTGGCCACGGCCGAGGCCCTCGCCGCCGCCGCCGGCGCGACAGTGGAGGTGGAGAACGGGCTCATCGAGTGTGACTTCGGCGAGTACGAGGGCATGACCTTCGCCGAGGCCCAGGAGCGTGACCCCGAGGGACACCGCGCCTGGCTGGGAGACCCGACGCTGGCTCCCCCCGGGGGAGAATCACTGGCCGACGTCTACGCCAGGGTGGAACGGACGGTGGGGGAGATCGTCGATAAGCACCACGGAAAGACCGTGGCGCTGGTCAGCCACGTCAACCCCATCAAGGCCATCCTCGCCTCCGCGCTCGGCGCGGGCGAGGGCATGTTCCCGCGGCTGTTTCTCGACCTCGCCTCGGTGTCCGTGGTGGACTACCTGGGTGAAGAGGCCATCGTGCCCGTCCAGGTGCGCCGGGTCAACGACACTTCATTCCTCTAGGTGTAACGTATCCCCCGCGAATGAGTGGGCCGGGTGATCGCGGCGTTTTCCGAACCGCCCCTGCAACAGGGGCAGGCGGGAGTCGAGGAAAGTCCGGACTCCGCAGGGCACGGTGGTTGCTAACGGCAACCCGGGGCGACCCGAGGGCAAGTGCAACAGAGAGTAGACCGCCTCCTTCAGCTTTCGGGCCGGGGGAGGTAAGGGTGAAAGGGTGCGGTAAGAGCGCACCGGCGGCGTCAGGTGACTGCGCCGGCCAGGTAAACCCCACCGGGAGCAAGGCAAAACGGCTCGCACACAGTGCGCGCCAGATCGGGCGTTCGAGGGCTGCCCGCCCGAGTCCGAAGGTAGCTGCTTGAGGCGCCCAGCAATGGTGCGTCCAGATGGATGTTCACCGCCCTCCCCGCGAGGGCACAGAATCCGGCTTACAGGCCCACTCATTCGCCCTTTCCACAGGGTCGCTTCCCCGCAGGCGCGCGGACAGTGCCAAGATGGGGAGCCATGAAACTCTTTGCGGCACAGCTGAACTACCGGGCCATCGCCGAGGAATTCCAGGTACCCACGGACTTCTCCCCGGAACTTGTCGACGCCGCCGCACACGCCACGGACCGCTTCGCGGACCAGCGGCGCGACGCCCGGGACATCGAATTTGTCACCATCGACCCGCCCGGCTCGAAGGACCTCGACCAGGCCGTGCACATCGAGCGCACCCCGGACGGCTTCCGCGTGCATTACGCCATCGCCGACGTGGCAGCGTTCATCGAACCCGGCAGCGCGTTGGAGGAGGAGTCCCTGCGCCGCGGGCAGACCATCTACCTGCCCGATGAGCCCGCCCGCCTGCACCCCAGGCCGCTGTCCGAGGGCAGTGCCTCGCTGCTGCCGCGCGTCGACCGCCCCGCGGTCCTGTGGACCTTCGACCTCGACGAGGCCGGGGAGGTCACCCGCTCGCACGTCGAGCGCGCGCTGGTGCGCTCGCGGGAGCGGCTCGACTACGAAGGCGTCGATCTTGAACTGCGGGCCGGCGACGTTCACCCGTCCATCGAGTACCTGCCCGAGGTGGGCAGGCTGCGGGAGCGCTCCTCGCTGCGCCGCGAGGCGATCAACCTGCGCATGCCGTCGCAACGTGTCGTGCGCGACGAGGACGGCCGCTACGAACTCATCATCGAGCCGCGCCCGCCGATCATGGACTACAACTCCGAGATCTCCCTGCTCACCGGCATGGTCGCCGGACAGATGATGCAGGCCGCCGGGCACGGGCTGCTGCGCACGCTGCGCCCCGCCAGCCCGCGCTCCGTGGCGGAATTCCGGGTCGAGGCCCGTGCGCTGGGTTATGAGATCGGTGACGAACCCGTGGGCGCCTTCCTCCAGGGTGTCGACGCCGACACCCCGCGCGGCATGGCGCTCATGCGCGAGGCGCAGGCCCTGCTGCGCGGCTCCGGCTACGGCTCGGTGGAGGCAGGCGACGCCGAGGTGCACGCGGGTGTCGGCGGCTACTACGCCCACGTCACGGCACCGCTGCGCCGGCTCGTGGACCGCTTCGCCACCGAACACTGCCTCGCCATCGCCGCGGGCACCGAGACCCCCTCCTGGGTGACCGAACGCCACGCGGCGGTGCTCGAGTCCATGGAGCGCACCGGCGCCCTGGCCAGCAAGGTCGACCGCGCCGCCATGGACCTCACCGAGGCCACGGTCCTGCAACCCTGGGTGGGGGAGAACTTCGACGCGGTGGTGCTGCAGACCAATGCCGACTCCGCCCGCATCCTGCTCACCGATCCGCCCGTGCTGAGCACCACCCGGGGAACCCCCGAGGTGGGCACCGGCGTCAAGGTGACCCTGACCACCGCGGATCCAGAGACCCGGACGGTCGACTTCGCCTGGCCGGCGGACTAACTCAGCTGGGCCGCCTCGCCGCGGGGCAGCTCCAGGACGGTGAGCCCATCTGCGGCCAGGTCAGCCGCGAAGTTGTCGGCCGTGGGTGCCGGAACGAAGCAGAGCGCGGAACCCGGTCCCGCCGAGCGTGCCGAGTGCGCGCCCCGGGACAGTGCCAGCTGAGCGAGTGAGCCGTCCAGGCCGGTGACGCGGGCGGTCTCGCGCTGAGAGTCGGCGAGGAAGGCCCACACGTCGCCGACGCGCCGGGAGCGCAGGGCCACGGCCACCTGCTGTGCCCGGGTGGTCTCGTTGTCGAAGTAGCTGAGCCACGTGTCGGCCTCCCCGGTCTCCGGGGCGGCGACGTCCGGGTGGACCTTGTGCACCGCGCGCAGCCAGTCGAGCACGCGCACGCGGGCGTCGGGAAGTAGACGGAGCGATTCCGTGCCGAACGCGCGGCAGGCGTCGTCGAGGAACTCCCGGCGACCGCGCTCCCCGTCATCACCGTCGCCGGCGGGCGCCAGGAGCGCGAAGACACGGACGGGTGAAGCGGCCGGGTGCGGGGCCTGGGTGAGGGAGCCGTCCGCGTAGTCGATCACGGACAGCGAGTCCGGCGCGGAGCGCAGCGCGGTGGTGAACCGCGCCTGGCTCAGAGGGCGGGCGGAGAACTGCTCCGCGGACTGCGCGCACAGCTCGGCCAGGCGGGCACGCAGCGGCGCGTCGGAGAGGTCCTCGGCGTCGGCCTGCAGCGCGAGCGCGAACGCGGCGTCGATCGCCTCGGCCTCTCCCAGGGCCGGCCCGGGCGGAACCTCGGAGATCACCGTGACGTCCATGCCCGCGGTATCCCGCGGCAGGAGCTGACGCCCGACCATTGCGTGCACGATCCCCCCGAGCTGCGCCGCGGGCCCACCCTCGGGGACCGGGGGATTGGTCGGCCTGCCGGCTTCGTCGATGCCGGGGAACTGCTCGGCGGCGCGGCGGGTGATCTCGCCCGAGGAGATGGAGTCACTGACCTGCGAGCCGTCTGCCCGGTGGATCTTCACGGTGACGGCGTCGTCGTCAGTGCGGCGCACGGCCACCGCCACCTGCGCCGAACCCACGCCCATGATCACCGTGCCGCGGTAGTGGTCGACGTGCTCACCGATGACCGGGTACGTCGAGGGAGCGACCGCGACGTGCTCGGCGACGGCGCCGTGGTCGAGGGTGAACTGCTCGCGGGCCCGGTCAGCGGCGGGAATGTCGGAGGTCGGCCAGTGCGGCATGGTGGGTGGATCTCCTTCAGGTGGCGGTAATGAAAGCCCCACATTACCGCCCGGCCGATCTGCCGTATTCTGGGCTGACCAATCCCCGACGCACAAAGGTGACTGACAATGGCTGACGAACAGTGGTACTTCGATCCCTCGACCGGCGACGTGGCCCAGGGCAAGGAAGGCTCCTGGTCCAACCGCATGGGCCCCTACGACTCGGAGTCCGCCGCCCGCGACGCCCTCAAGATCGCCCAGGCCCGCAACAAGCAGGCCGACGCCGAGGATGAGGCCGACGACAACTGGGGCACCGGAGACCAGCGAAACTAGCTACTTGCGCAGCTTTCGGTACGCCGACTCGATTTTGGCGTACGCGTCCGAGTACTCCTCGAGCGACTCCAGGCCGATGTAGCGTTCGCGCTGGTAGAGCAGGCCGTAGGCGAAGGTGTCGTTGCCCTTCCTGCGGTCCGCCTGCGACATCGCCAGCAGCTTGTCGCGGCTGGTCACGGAGTCCTGGAAGTCGCCGAGTACCGACTGCATCTGCTTGCAGGCCTTGTAGATCTTCCCGGTCTTCATGCCGGTGGCCGAACCCACGGCCTCGGCCGCGTAGCGCAGTTTCTTCGCCGCCTTGCGCATGTCGTGGAAGTACTCCTCGCGCTCGTGCAGCGTGAGATCCTCGTTGTCCCAGTTGCCCACGGCCCGCTTGTGCCGCTTGAGCAGCTTCTTGAAGGCCGCGTCCAGGTGCTCCGCCATGACATCCTCGACGCTGCTGTCCTCGCGCGTGACGACGGGCGGTTCAGCCAGCAGCGCATCGATGTCCTCGAGCAGCTGGAGGTAGCGCTCGGAATCCAGCGTGGCCACGACGCGGCGGTGCGCCCGCTCGTACTCCTTGCGGATGGCCGCGAGAATGCGCCCACGGTCCTCGTCGGTGACGGTGCCGGAGTCCTCATTGTCCAGCAGCCAGACGAAACGCTCCTCCACGACCTCGGCGTCGCGCGCCAGGCCCAGCACGCCGGCGAGCTCCTTGAGCTCGGCGAGCAGCCACTCGACCCGCTCGCCGGCGAGCACCCCGTCGAAGGTCTGCAGGTGGCTGCGCAGCTCGCGGGTGGCCACGCGCATTTGGTGCACGGAGTCCCACTCGTCGCGGCGCACCCGCGGATCCAGGGCGACGAGTTTGTCGCGGTTGGCCGACAGCGCGCGGACCACGCCGGCCGCGGCGTCATCCTCGCTGTGCCCGGTGAGATAGTCGGGCAGCGGCGCCGAGTTCACGGAGTCGCCCAGGGCGGCGACGAGCTTGGAGGGGCTCTTCGACTTCCGCGCCCCCGCGCCGATGAGCACCGTGGTGGCGGAGTTGATGAGGTCCTGACCCTCCTCCGTGCCCGGCAGTTCACCAGCGAGCTCCAGCTCCCACTCGCGCCAGCTGGTGCTCGATCCGCCCGGAAGCAGCGACCATGCGGTGACGCGGTCGTCGCAGAACTCGGCTACGGGGCCGTCCTCGCCGCGCAGCAGCGTCTCCGTGCGGGTGTTGTCCACCTGCCCGATGGGCACGAGTTCGCGGTTACGGACGATGGACCTGATCAGCGTGAGCAGGTCGTCGGGGACGCGGTACTGGCCGTCCACGGGCTCGGTGAGTTCCGCGGCGAGCTCGATGCGGCCCTGCTCGCCGGGGAGCTTGAGGTGCCAGCCGTCGTCCTTGCCGCCGGTGCGCCTACGCAGCGTCACCTTGGCGCGGGTCAGGCGCAGGTCGGACGTGTCGTAGTAGATGGCGGACAGGTTGTGCACCTGTGCCTCGTCGACGCGGGTCACGCCGGGCAGTGTGGTGAGGTCCGGGACGGAGGTTTCTTCGTCCACGGCGAACTTGACTTCAACTTCCAGGAAGGTGGTGACCATGGCGATTGCCTCCAGGTAGATGCTCGGGTCTTCGTCTCACCTCGGATTCTACGTCCCGGACCTGGCCGGTGCGTGTGCGCAGCGTCCCTGCGCCATCTCTCGAATAGCTTCGGTCGGACACTTGGTGGGCACGAAGTGTCCGACCGAAGTTATTCGAAAGACAGCCGGAGGGACCCGCCCGCGAACCCGTAAGGTGACAACCATGAACACCCAACAGGAGCACGTCCTCGGCGCTGTCGATGAGCGAGATATCCGTTTCATCCGGCTGTGGTTCACCGACATCGCCGGGCAGCTGAAGTCCGTGATGATGTCCCCGAGCGAGCTGGAAGGTGCCTTCGAGGAGGGCGCGGGATTCGACGGCTCATCCATCGAGGGTTTCAGCCGCATCTCCGAGTCGGACACGCTGCTGCTGCCGGACCCCTCGACCTTCCAGCTGCTGCCCTTCGATGAGGAGGACCCGGATCTGCGCACGGCCCGGATGTTCTGCGACATCGTCATGCCGGACGGCAACCCCTCGCAGGCGGATCCGCGGCAGATTCTGCGTCGACAGGCGAAGAAGGCCGCCGACGTGGGCTTCACCTGCCAGGCCAGCCCGGAGATCGAGTTCTACCTGCTCAAGGAGCAGGGTTTCCCCCTGGAGATGGCACCCACCGAGTTCGGCGGCTACTTCGACCAGGCCGCCCACACCCCGGTGCCGAAGTTCCGCCGCCGCGCCATGCGCGCGCTCGAGGACGTGGGCATCGCCACCGAGTTCTCCCACCACGAGGCCGCGCCGGGCCAGCAGGAGATCGACCTGCGCCACGCCGACGTGCTGGCGATGGCGGACCATGTGATGACGTTCAGGTACCTCATCAAGGCCGTGGCCATGCGCGACGGCGTGCGGGCGACGTTCTTGCCCAAGCCCTTCCAGGCCCACCCGGGAAGCGCGATGCACACCCACTTCTCGCTCTTCGAGGGCGACAACAACGCCTTCCACGACCCGGACGACGAGTTCTCCCTCTCCGACACGGCCCGGCAGTTCATCGCCGGCGTGCTCACCCACGCCCCGGAGATCAGCGCGGTGACCAACCAGTGGGTCAACTCCTACAAACGCCTGCAGTTCGGCAACGAGGCACCCACCGCCGCCACCTGGGGTGCCTCCAACCGCTCCGCGCTGGTCAGGGTGCCCATGTACCGCCTGGACAAGGAGGTCTCCCGCCGCGTGGAGGTGCGCAGCCTGGACTCCGCCGCCAACCCCTACCTGGCGTTCGCGGGTGTGCTCGCCGCCGGCCTCAAGGGCATCGCGGAGGGCTATGAACTCGGGGATCCGGCGGAGGACGACGTCACCAGCCTCACCCGCCGGGAGCGTCGCGCGATGGGTTACCGTGACCTGCCCATGAGCCTGGACCAGGCGCTGCGGGAGATGGAGAAGAGCGAGTTCATGGCCGAGGTCCTGGGCGAGCATGTCTTCGAGTTCTTCCTGCGCTCCAAGTGGGATGAGTGGCACGGCTACACCGAGCAGATCACCGGCGTGGAGATCCGCTCGGCTCTGGAGCTGTAACCCGCCATGACTCCCTCACGCAGCACCGTTCCTTCCGCGGCCTCCCTCGGGCTGACCGGCCGGCACGCGGCCACCGACCTGGAGTGGCTGGGCTGGACCGGCGAGGACTCCGTCGACCTGCTGTGGACGCTGGCGGGGGCGGGCGATCAGAACCTCGCGCTCAACACCCTGCGGCGCCTCGGTGAGGCCCTCGGCGACAGCTACGGCGAGTTCGACCGCATGATGCGGGAGAACGAGGCTTTCCGCGTGCGCACCCTCGCGCTGCTCGGCGGGTCATCGGCCCTGGGGGATCACCTGGTGGCCAACCCGGAGCTGTGGCGCACCCTCGCCGACGACGTGCCCGAGGCCGAGGAGATGCGCGCGGCGATGCTCGACGCCGCGCAGGACCGCTACACGCTGCGCGACGCCTACCGCTCGCTCATCCTGCGCATCGCCGCCCACGACCTCGCCGGCACCTACGCCTCCCGCCGCGGCCGGGGCGAGGGCCAGCCGGAGCTGGGTTATGAACGCACGACATCGCTGCTCACGGAACTCGCCGACGCCGGGCTGAACGCCGCGCTCACCGTGGCCAACCGCGAGGTCTACGGCGAGGATGAGCCCGACGCACGCCTGGCGGTCATCGCCATGGGCAAGTGCGGCGCGGGCGAGCTTAACTACATCTCGGACGTGGACGTCATCTTCGTCGCCGAGCCCGCCACGCCGAAGGCCACACGCGTGGCCAGCGAGTTCATGCGCCTTGGGTCGGCGGCCTTCTTCGAGGTGGACGCGAACCTCCGTCCGGAGGGCAAGTCCGGCGCGCTGGTGCGCACCTTGGAGAGCCACGTCGCGTACTACAAACGCTGGGCCAGCACGTGGGAGTTCCAGGCCCTGCTCAAGGCGCGCCCCATGGTGGGCGACAGGGAACTGGGTGAGGAGTATGTGCGCTCGCTCAACCCGATGGTGTGGGAGGCGTCGAGACGCGAGTCCTTCGTCGAGGACGTCCAGGCCATGCGGCGACGGGTGATTGAGAACGTGCCCGACGACCTCAAGGAGCGGGAACTCAAGCTGGGCAGGGGAGGGCTTCGCGACGTCGAGTTCGCCGTCCAGCTGCTGCAGATGGTGCACGGGCGTTCCGACGACACTCTCCGCCCGCTGGCCACCACGGACGCGCTGAAGGCGCTGGTGGACGGGGGTTACGTCGGCCGCGAGGACGGCCAGGCGATGATCGAGGCGTATGAGTTCCTCCGCCTGCTGGAACACCGCCTGCAGCTGCAGCGCATGCGCCGCACCCACGCCCTGCCGGAGCCGGACGACGCGGCCTCCTGGGAATGGCTGGCCGCGGGGGCCGGCTACCGCGCCGATCCCGAACACTCCGCGGTGGAGAACGTCCGGCGCCGGCTCAAGGACGTGCGCCTGAAGATCTCCGGGCTGCACGAGAAGCTCTTCTACCGCCCGCTGCTCAACTCCGTGGTCACCATGAGCATCGACGAGCTCCGGCTATCCCCCGAGGCGGCCCGGGATCAGCTCGCCGCGCTGGGATACCGCTACCCCGGACGCGCCTTCGAGCACCTCTCGGCTCTGGCCTCCGGGGGCACACGCAAGGACAAACTCCAGGCCATCCTGCTACCCACGCTCATGGCAGCGCTGGCGGATACCGCCGACCCGGACGCGGGCCTGCTCAACTACCGCAAACTCTCCGAGGCGGCGCACGACAACGCGTGGTTCCTGCGCACGCTTCGCGACGAGGGCATCGTGGCCCAGCGGCTGATGAAGATCCTGGGCACCAGCCCGTACACGGCTGACCTGGTGATCTCCACGCCCGACGTGGTGAAGCTGCTCTCGGACGGCACCTCCGGGCCGAAGCTGCTGGACACGCCCTCGGGGCAGGTGAGCACGTCGCTGGTGGCGGCGTCGAAACGCCACAAAGACCCGGACAAGGCCGTGGCCAGGGCCCGGGCGTTGCGACGCTTCGACCTCGCCCGCATCGCCTGCGCCGACCTCCTCGGTTTCATGGACGTGCCCCGGGTCTGCGAGGAGCTGTCCAACATCTGGATCGCCGTCCTGCAGGCCTCGCTGCTCGCGGAGATCCGCGCCAGCCAGATGAAGAACGAGTGGGAGGAGGCGCCCGCGCGCATCGCCGTGATCGGGATGGGTCGGCTCGGCGGCAGCGAGCTCGGCTACGGCTCCGACGCCGACGTGCTGGTCGTGGCCGAGCCGCTCGACGGGGTGGATGCCTCGGAGGCGATCGCGTGGGCGGCGTCGATCATTGACGGGCTGCGCGGCAGGCTGAAGAAACCCTCGGCGGATCCGGCCCTGGAAGTCGACCTGGGGCTGCGGCCCGAGGGGCGCTCCGGCCCGGTCGTGCGCACCATCGCGTCCTTCGAGCGTTACTACCGCGAATGGGGCGAGACCTGGGAGGTTCAGGCGCTGCTGCGGGCCTCCTTCGCCGCCGGTGACGCGGAGGTGGGCGAGCGTTTCCTGCGTATGATCGACCAGTTCCGTTACCCCGAGGCCGGCGCCACCCGGGCCCAGATCCGGGAGATCCGGCGCATCAAGGCGCGTGTCGACGACGAGCGCCTGCCCCGCGGGGCGGACCGCACCACGCACACCAAGCTCGGCCGCGGTGCGCTCACCGACATCGAGTGGACCGTGCAGCTGCTCACCATGGAGCACGCCCACGAAATCCCCGGCCTGCACAACACCTCCACCCTGGAGATCCTCGACGTGCTCGAGGAGATCGACGACCCGGCCATCATCACCGCGGCGCAGGTGACCACGCTTCGCGACGCCTGGATCATGGCCACCCGCGCCCGCAACGCCATCGTGCTGGTCAAGGGCAAACGTAAGGACCAGCTGCCGGCCGCCGGGCCCGACCTCATGAAGGTCTCCGGCGCCGCCGGCTGGGGAGCCACCAACTACCAGGACTTCCTGGAGACCTACCTGCGGCTGACCCGACGGGCGCGCAACGTCGTCGACGAGATCTTCTGGGGCGAGGCGGCCTCGCACGAGCATGCGTAGGTGAATGCCCGGATCTTTCCCTGAGATCCGGGCCGAACGGTTCTCCCGTGGCGCGCTGGTAGCTAGCGTGGGGCGAAACCGACTTCCCTGAAAGGAATTTCTCTCATGGCTCTGCATCTCTCGCTCGACCTGGCCGACTCCACCTTCGCCGACCTCGCCGCCCTCGTCGAGGCCGCCCGCACTGCGGGCATTGCCGCGGACGCGCGGGTCGAGGTCACGGAGAACACACTGTCCATCACCTCCGCCGGCGATCCCTCGCACGCCCGGGCACCGCGCACGCCCGGCCCGGAGCGGCCGATGCCCTCCGCAGGCAGCGATGCGGCCCTGAAGTTCATTGCGGAACTGCTCGGCGGGCCGGATCGCGGCGGGCGCCGCTGATAATGCTGCTGTCCTCGATCCGCGTCCGTCATCCGGAATGGCTGGCCGACTACGCCCGCGAGCTGCCCGCGATCCGCAACCTGATCACCCGCGGGCAGCTGGACTTCCGGGCACCGGTCACGTTTCTCACCGGAGATAACGGGGCGGGCAAGTCGACGCTGCTCGAGGGCATCGCCGCGGCCCTGGCCTTCCCCGAGGGCGGCGGACCACGGTTCGGCTTCAACGGCAAAGGGGTCCCCCGCGGAGCGTTCGTTGCCCGCGCCGACCAGATGATCGGCGGGTTCTACCTCACCGCGGAGACCCACTCGAGCCTCGTGGAGAGAGCGGACTCACCCATCGCCCGTGGCGCCCGACTGGGGTTGCAGAACCCGGTGGCCGAACGCTCCCACGGTGAGGCCGTCTTCGACCTGCTGGGGGAGTACATCGGCGGGCCCGGTATCTACCTTCTCGACGAGCCCGAGGCCGGCCTGTCCGTCATCCGGCAGATGGCCCTGCTCGCAGAGATCCACGCGGCAGCGGAGCGCGGTGCGCAGTTTCTCATCGCCACCCACTCCGCCATCCTCCCGGCGCTGCCCGGCGCGGAGATCATCGAGATCAACGAGGCCGGGATTATGCCCACACGTTTCGACGACCTCGAATCCGTCCGCGCCACCCGCGAGTTCTTTGAGAACCCGGCCGACATCGCCGAGTACCTGGTGGGGGAGCCGGAGTAGGGGTGGCGTAACGCCAGGTGTCGTACCGCAGCGTGTGTCATGATTAGCGAATGAAGCCCGAATCGCGGGACAAGGTACTCAAACACCTGGGCGCAGCACGTCTCGAGCCGTACCTTGCAGAGGCCGGAGGGAATAAGAAAGCCGCCCTCAACCTCTACCGCTGGAGTGTGCAACTCACCGCGTCCGTGCAGCAACTGCTCGGATTGACCGAAGTCATGCTCCGAAACTCCATCGACGAACAACTTCAGCTTTGGAACAATGAAGCGAGGGCACAGGAAACGAGCTGGTTGCTGGATGAGCCTGCAAACCCGCTTCGTTCCCTGGTTGAAGACAAGAGAAAGAGAGCTCACCATGACGCAGAAAAGGCCCTAACAATTCGACCTCCGGGGCATCCACGGCACGGCGACGAGCTCACCCATGACGACGTGCTCGCGCACACCATGTTTGGTATGTGGAAGGACCTGCTTCCAAACCATGCTCCAAATATGAGCCAGGAAGACCAGAGGAACCAGAACCGGCTTCGCATGTGGAATGAATCCTTGTCTGCGGCATTCCCGCACGCAGAAGATCCCGATGGGCAAAAAACTTACTGGCGCGTCGCTCATCTTCATCTCTTGCGCAATCGGGTCTCTCATATGGACAGCCTGCTCAACGTCGATGTCGATGACCGAGCCAACGACGCTTTTGATCTGGTCGGCAGCATCGACCCAGTGCTGAGAAACTGGTTGACAGGCACGAGCACCGTGAGTCAGATTCTCAACCACAAGCCCGAGGTTCGGTGACACAAAGAAGAGGCCTACCGGCGCATATTGTCCGGTAGACCTCTTCACCTCAGGGAAAGGAACGTCGTTCCTAACCTCCAGTGCATCCCAGGATACAGGCATCCGAAGCGATAGGGAAGCGGACGGCCGATGGGCAAGTCAAAATAGCTGGGCAAGGGCCGTCGATAAGCGGCCATCTAGCTTTCGTCGACGACCCGGACGCGGCTCTGGCCCCGCTCCCAGCGGGCGATGAACACCCGGCTGACCAGGATTCCCACGACCGCGAACAGCCAGATACCCAGGACGATGAACCAGGCGGAGCGGAAGTCGGACCAGGCGTAGCCCGCGCCCGCGGAAGTGGCGTCGAGGGAGAAACCGACCAGCTGTGCGGCGACCATGGCCAGGAGGAACCCGCCCATGTTGCCCAGGCCGGTGGCCGTGGCGATGATGCGCCGGTCCATACGCGCGCGGATGTTGTCGAAACCGAAGTTCGAGACCGGGGTGAAAAACGCCATGATGATGTTGATGACCACCGCGGCCAGCATGGTGCGCGGCTGATCCGGGAGGAGGAACACCAGCCAGCTGATGCCGATGATGGAGGAGAGCGCCACCACCGCGAGGTCCCGGTGGCGGCCCGCACGCTGTGAGATTGCGCCGAGGATCGGCCCCGCCGAGATGGTGGCGATGGTGTTGCACAGCAGCACCACGCCGACCTCCGCACCGGAAAGGCCCATGCCCAGGGTCATCAGCGGCACGCCCCAGAGCAGCGTGAACACGATCTGGTTGAGCATGCCCGAGGCGTGGACAAAGAAGGCCTGCCAGGCGAGTGGGTGACGCACGACCGTCGATAAAGTCTCGCCGAACCTCGCCGGGGCGGGAGCCGTCTCGTCCCGGGCAGGCTCGGGCGGGATGGCCAGTCCCGCGGCGATGGCGATGAGAATGCCCACCGCCCCCAGGGTGACAAACGACGTGGTCCAACCCTGCGCGCCGAGCAGCGCCAGGAATGGGATGGCCGAGACGAACTGCCCGAGCTGGCCCAGGCCGGCCGTGAGCTGACCGAACAGAGGCGTCAACCGCGCCGGGAACCAGTAGGGCAACAGCCGCATGACGGAGAGGAAGGCCGTGGCGTCGCCGGCGCCGATGAGCACACGCGCGAGCACGGCGACCCAGTAGTTGCCGGTCAGCCCGAGGATGATCTGGCCCACGCCCATGATCAGGGCGCCGGCGACCAGCACCTTGCGCGAGCCGAAGCGGTCCACGAGCAGGCCGACCGGGATCTGCGAGAAGGAGTACACGGCCAGCTGCACGGCGGTGAACACGGCGATGCGCGAGGCGTCCACCCCGAAGCGGTCGATGGCGTCCACTCCCGCGACGCCGAACGACGTGCGCCCGGCCACCGCGACGATGTAGAACAGCACGGCCGCTCCCCAGACGATGAGGGCTTTGCGGGAGAGGCGCTCCCGCGGGTCAGGCACAGGCGGGGTAGCGGTCATAACTGGCAACCCTAGTCCCCGTCTTTCCGGGACCCCGCCGGTAGGGTGAATGCCCATGGACTACATTTCCACGCGCGACAGCAGCCAGACCGCTGCCAAGTTCACCGACATCCTCATGTCCGGCCTCGCCTCCGACGGTGGTCTCTACATCCCCACCGCCTACCCGGACGTCGACCGCGCCGAGCTGGAATCCCTGCGCACGGTGTTCGACACCGACGGCTACGCGGCGCTGGTCGCGGAGATCCTCAAGCTCTACATCGACGACATCCCCGCCGAGGACCTCGAGGACATCGCGCGCCGGGCCTACACCGCGGAGGCCTTCGGCACCGACGAGATCGTGCGTCTTTCGCGTCTCGACGACCGCGTGCTCCTCGGCCACATCTCCGAGGGCCCGACCGCCGCGTTCAAGGACATGGCCATGCAGCTGCTCGGCGAGCTCTTCGAGTACGTGCTCACCCGCCGCGGCGCGAAGATCAATATCCTCGGCGCCACCTCCGGTGACACGGGCTCCTCCGCCGAGTACGCCATGCGCGGGCGCGACAACATCAACGTCTTCATGCTCACCCCGGCCGGTCGGATGACGCCGTTCCAGCAGGCCCAGATGTTCTCGCTGGACGACGACAACATCTACAACATCGCCGTCGAGGGCGGGTTCGATGACTGCCAGGACCTGGTCAAGGCCGTCAACGCTGATGCCGGCTTCAAGTCCCGGTACTCGGTCGGCGCGGTGAACTCCATCAACTTCGCCCGCATCCTCGCGCAGGTGGCCTACTACTTCGCGCTGTACTTCAAGGCCACCTCGACCAACGACCAGCTGGTCTCCTTCACCGTGCCCACCGGCAACTTCGGCAACGCCTACGCCGGGCACGTGGCCAAGTTCATGGGCCTGCCGATCGACAAGATCATCGTGGCCAACAACGAGAACGACACGCTGGCCACCTTCTTTGGCACCGGCCGTTACGGCACGGGCTCCGCCTGGGTGGACTCGCAGGTGACGTCCTCGCCGTCGATGGACATCAGCCGCCCGTCGAACTTCGAACGATTCGTCTATGACCTGCTCGAGTCCGACGCCGGGGAGATCGAAGAGCTGTTCTCCGTCAAGGTTCCCACCGGTGGCTTCGACCTGGGGGAGGACCCCAACTTCGCCGAGGCCATCGACTCCCTGGGCATCGTCTCCGGCAGCTCCACCCACGCGGATCGCCTGCGCGAGATCACACACGCCCACGAGAACCTGGGCACGCTGATCGACCCGCACACGGCCGACGGTGTCCACGTCGCCCGGCAGAACCTTGATGTCACGAACACCGACATCATCGTCCTGGAGACGGCCCTGCCGGTGAAGTTCGCCGACACCATCACCGAGGCCATCGGTTCCTTCCCGGCGGTGCCGGAGCGTTTCGCGGGCATCGAGGGCGGCGAGCGATTCGTCGTCGATCTGCCCAACGATGCCGAGGCCGTGAAGGAATTCATCGCCAAACACGCCGCGGAAAAGGAAAACTGATGGGACAGGAGTTCTTCGGCGGGCCGGAATACTTCCAGGAGTTCGACCCGGAAAAATTCGCCCGCGAGCTCAAGGCCGAACAGGAGCGGCAGGAGCGCAGGGAACGGGAGCTGGACTCGGATGAGTCCGACGACCAGTAGCTCCCTCGCGCCGTGGCTGGCCGCCGTCGTCCTGGCCTCGTCGGCCGTCGCGGGAGTGGCGTCCCTGGGGATTCTGCGGGAACCCACCCCGGCGGCAGTGACCCATCCCGGTGATGCGTCGGCCTCGGCCGTGCTCCCGGAGGTGCAGGCGGAGGGGGAGGCGAACCCGGCCGAGACCGTCGCGCCGTCGGAGGCGCCCGTGACCCCGGCGTACTCCCCGTGGGCACCGGGCTCCACGTTCCACCTCACCACCGAGTACCCGCAGCCCGGGGTCTCCTTTTCCGCGACGGAATGCACCGCCGCGTTCTCCTTCGACGGCGCGGACGGGCGGATGTACGCCGTCACGGCGTCGCACTGCGGCAGCGTGGGTGACCTGCTGTGGCCGAGCGACGGTTCGACGATGGCCGACTACACCGTCGAACTCGGCCGGGTCATCTACTCGGGTCTGGATCAGGCACCCGCTCCGGATGACGAGGGCCGGGTTCCCGACGTCGCCATCGTGGAGATCTTCAACCCCGGCCGCCCGATGGTCACAGGCGGTGAGCCTCCGGTGGACACCGTGCTGGCCAACCTGCCTCCCGAGGCGACGGGCCAGGCGTGCAAGATCGGCGGAACCACGGGCATCACCTGCGGTGACCTCGGCCTGCGGGGGGAGCACTACATCATGGTGGATCCGGAGACGGATG
The DNA here is from genome assembly GCF_000767055.1 of Corynebacterium doosanense CAU 212 = DSM 45436. Lineage (NCBI taxonomy): Bacteria > Bacillati > Actinomycetota > Actinomycetes > Mycobacteriales > Corynebacteriaceae > Corynebacterium > Corynebacterium doosanense. The sequence goes on along the minus strand of NZ_CP006764.1, from coordinate 1,952,954 downwards.
CGGAGGTGCGCACGGTCGGCGACACCGCCTACCTGTGCGCGCAGCGCGGCGACTCCGGCGGGCCCGTCACCGCGGGCGTGGCGGGCCACACCGCCGTCGTCGGCCTGGTATCGGGGACCAGGGAGGACGCCCAGGGCTCCCCGGAGTGCAACGGGGACGGGATCTCCGCCCCGGCGGGCGCGATCGCGTACGCGTCGATGGCGCAGATTCGGGAGATCATCGCGCAGGTCGTCCCCGACGCCCGGCTGCTGCCGGTGGAGAGCGCCTAGTTCTCTTCGCCCGACTTCTCGTCCGCCTGTTGGACCTTGAGGCCGTCCTCGGTGAGGTCGGCGTAGGTCATCCGGTCGGAGATGGCGTCGGTTCCGTAGATGGAGAAGAGGACGTGGTCCACGCCCCGGGGACGGTCGATGTCCTCCCAGGACTCGACGATGCGGTCGTATTCCGCCGGGTCGGAGACCTGCCAGACGTAGGAGATGCGCCGCTGGTTTTCCTGCGCGGGGAACGTCTGGAAGCTCAGGCTGGTGACGTCGTTGTCCACCGCGTAGGTCAGCGACTCCGAGATGGCCTCCGGCGGAAGAGAGGCGAAACAGAAACCCCAGAAGTCCACGAGGAGGTTGTCTGACGTCGTCAGATGGAGATTGTTGACACACGCGTCCGTGAGCACGCCGGCGATGTGCTCGCTGAAGGTGTTGGGGTTGGCCAGGGCGACGTCGGTGAGCTCGCCCACGATGCGGACGCCGGTGTCGCCGATGCCGGTGCTCGAGATGGTGACCATGCCCGGGTCGAAGCGGGCGGCGTCAACCTGCTGGGCCTCGCTGGGTGGCGGCGGTGGGTCAGCCACGGTCCGGGGTGTGTCCGTGGCGGTCTGCTGGTTGGCCAGGTCGTCGACCCCGTAGGAGGTCAGCAGCACTCCCGACACGACGAGCGCGAGCACCACGACGGGGTAGGCGACCCACCCGGCGGCACGCCACCGCGGACGGTCACGTTTGACCACGCGCGAGGAGGTGGCGGGGGCCGGGTCCGGGTAGAACACCTCAGTGTCGGTGAGGGTGAGCAGCTGCGCGGAGTCTCCGGCGATCGCCGTGGGCAGGGCTGCCTGATCCTCGAGGCGGGGGGTGCGAGGCTCGCTCGGTGAGATCGACATGATGGCGGTCAGTCTAACCCAGCGGGGCGGCTAAACTGGGCGCGCCCAACCCCTGTCGACCAGAAGGAATTTCTCATGCCCATTCCGGAGTTCATCGTCCGCCTCCGCGAGAAGATCGGACATGACCCCCTGTGGATTCCGTCGGTCACCGCAATCGTTCTGCGCGACTCCACCGACGACTCCATCTGGGCCGTTCCCGAGGTGCTCCTGGTGCGCCGGTCGGACAACGGCAAGTGGACTCCCGTGACCGGGATCTGCGAGCCGGGTGAGGAACCCCATGTCACCGCCGTGCGCGAGGTGTTGGAGGAGACCGGCATCGAGGCGCGGGTGGACGCCCTCATCGGGGTCGGCGCGACCAAGGAGGTCGTGCACGTCAACGGCGACCGGGCCACCTACATGGCCACCGTTCTGCGTCTTTCCCCCACCGGCAACCAGGACGCTGTGGCCGGCGACGACGAATCCTCCGAGGTCGGCTGGTTCTCCGTCACCCACCTGCCCGTCGAGGACCCGCAGTTCCGCCTGCTCATCGCCGATGCCGTGGCCCAGCGCAAGCGCCCGGAGGGGTTCACGCCGCGTCTGGGATTCACCAAACGCAACTAACCCCAGTACCGATCCCCGAACGTCGACCGAAATTCCCCCCACTCACCCGTCAAGGCCCGTTCCAGCTCGGACGGCGTATCGACGACCGCCACCACCTCCAACCACGGCGGCACCGATTCGTCCGTGACATCCCGGACGTCAATGCCGTCGCCGCAGACCACCAGGTGCGGCGGCCCGGGGGAAACACTCACCAGCAGCGGCCCGGCGACGGCCAGCTCAAACACGAGCCGGCACAGCTGCGGGCCCGGCTCGGCCTGAAAGATCTGCCCGTAGAAGCTCGTGGCCTCCGGACCGAGGTAGGAGGACTCGAAGGTGAGCGGGCGGTTGTCGATAAGCGATCCCGCAAGGAAGATGCCGGACGGCGCCAGCCGGTGTTTGTGCAGCACACGGCGGATCGCGGGGAGGTCCGGAGTGTCGAGCGCGGTGAGGGTGAGGTCCACCATCGCTACGGTAGGGGACATGGCTACCGAACTGAACCCGGACGGCGTGAAGAGGATCCTTTGCGTCGTCGCGCACCCCGATGATCTGGAATACGGCGTATCGACGGCCGTTGCCGCCTGGACCGCCGCGGGCATCGAGGTGAATTACCTCCTGCTCACCGCCGGTGAGGCCGGGATGCAGCGCGAACCCGAGGTGGTCGGCCCGCTGCGCGTACGCGAGCAGCGCGACGCCTGCGACATCGTCGGCGTCAGCGACCTCACCGTGCTGGACTTTCCCGACGGTCACCTCGTCGAGGGCCTGGAACTGCGCCGGGCCATCGCCGGGCACATCCGCAAGATCCGACCCGACGTGGTGGTGGCCACCAATTTCGAGGTCGAGGTCTCCTGGGGCATCAACCACGTCGATCACCGGGTGGTCGGGCTGGCCACGGCCGACGCCATCCGCGACGCCGGCACGCGGTGGATCTTCCGCGAGGAGCTAGGTGAGCTGGAGCCGTGGTCCGCCGGGCGGCTGCTCATCGGCGGCTACGGTGACGACGAGGTTGACGCGTTTGTCGACGTCACCGGCGAGGCGCTGGACAAGGGCGTGGCCTCACTGGAGGCGCACAAGGAATACCTGGCCGATCTTCCCGATCACCCCAAGCCGGCGGAGTTCATTCCCGCCATGGCGAAGGGGTTGGGGGAGAAAGTTGGCGTGGAGGCGGCGATCGGGTTTCGGAGTTTTGAGATGTGAGGATGTCCAGGCCCGAGTTCTATTCCCGGAAATTTTCCCCTGAGTCGTCTTGCATAGATGATGGGCGGGGTCTGAATAAGGCCCAGCTGTAGCGGATAGCTGCAGAAAGAACGACTCATGCCCGCCAAAGCCCAAGCTTCTCGGCCCTTTAAACTAGACGCGGTGACGGGTTCATCGTGGGATGATGTTGTCTCGACAGCTGATACAGTTTGTTCACACCATGCGGTCCGACTCCTGTTAGTTGTGCGTGGCTGTACAGCGAGATGATGGGATCGGAGTTAATCGATGGAATTGGACGAAAGCTTCCGACGGGTGAGGTTCTATGGGACGCACGACCTAGCGGCCGGGGCGCACATGGATCGAGTGACTGAGGTCATTGAAAAATTCAAGGTTAACGACACGCTGACTTCAGCTAAGGACGCGATCGAACTCCACAATGTCCAGAAGTACATCGACAACGGTCTCTTTCCGTCGGCATTCACGGAAGAAGATCGTACGAACGCAGTTAATCTTGCGCGGAAAATGAATAGTGCGATTGCACGATTCTTCAACACGGTCAACGACGCCAATTGTGCAAGCATCGTTACTGACATCGACTACGAATACCGCGATGATCTACTCGACCTTCTCGGGAGAAACAAGGCGTACGACAGGTGCAGCCCCGACGTTATGTTGTCAGCGCTCGGTAACGCGGGCATCCACATCGGCCAATTGCTAGCATGCGCGAAACTCGTATCCGCGTACCCGGCAGAGGTACATAAAAAGCTACTTTCCTCCTCGGAGAATGCAGAACATCTGATCCGAAAATATTTGGAGGCGGGTACGTCTGTAAAAGTTCATCTTCCAACCAGTATCACGCCGAAAGAGGTGCGCGACCTACTCGAGAGCTACATCGCGAGCCCCGAAGCAAACCTCAACTATATGAGACTTATCGAGACTGCGCCGTCGGAGTCGGAACAAACAACTGGGATCGATAATAAATTAAGACTCCAGGCTCAGCATCGAGGTGCTGAGTTGACCGAACAACTTTTTGAGAACTCGAGGGGCTATAAGACGGGCGTGGCGGTAAACATTTCCGCTGATCAAGATGACCCGGTTGTGGTGGAAATAGACGATTCTGATGGAATATCTGCTAGGTTCACGTACAGCAATAGCTGGTTGGAGCAGACCCTTGAATACCCGAGCATACTTAACAATTTTCTACACCTTTTTGAGTTTGCCGACCTTCAGGCGGTACTGACATTACCTTCATATCCGGCGCAGCTCAGTGTTTTCGAACGGATGCTCGGGGCGACGGGAGTGAAAGACTATCGAACAGGGGTAGCGTTTCGGTCTAAAGAGCATCTTACCCTCCTCCAGACGGGTTTTTATCTCCATTACTTGAAGGGCAGGGGGATCGACTTGGAGGATGTCATCGCCTGGTTCTTTAATGAATACTTGGCAGAGGAATTCAATGTCCAGAATTTTTCGTTTACGCGATCTTCGCGAGAGGCGACGTATCTAGAGAAAATTAGACATCTATTTGCCGAGTTGGATGGCGTCGTGAGACAGTTTGCGCTGTTTGTAGAGGAGGGGGAGCTTGATCCGGAGCTCTTGGCTATCGATTCGAAACCGGTCCGGTACAGGGAAGTGCCGAGCCTTGTAGCCGGCAAATATATCTACCAGTCGCCCGGCAATGAGATTAGCGGAATAGTTCACGCGCTTTTCTCTGATCAATCGGGTCTACGTTCTGTCCGGGATGGTCTAAGCGGGGATAACTTCGCCGAACTAATTGTGAACAATAACGTCTTGTATGGGGATCTGCACGAGTTTCAGAAAAGCACGGTTGATCGTCTCGTCAGCCTCGGTATCGTCGAGCGTTTGAACGAGCAGCTGTGTATTGCGAACTTGCAACAGCTCCGCATACTCAAGTCATTGTTCGCCACTGAAGCAGTGAACTATTTCCACCTTTCAGCAGCAGGTCGTGCAGAAGTTGGTGCAATGGAAGAGAAGGGCTGGGTAAGCCGCCGGTCTTCCCTGCTCACTGAAGCTGAATCAGCATACTTTAACTACGTCCTCAATTTGGTTGATTCTTCTAACGGGCCCCAGGTACGAAACAAGTACGTGCATGGGGCGCAAGCGAATGGCCGCGGCGAGGCCCCCCACTTCGATACCTACATCACTGTGCTGAAGTTGACGATTGCACTCATCATCAAAGTGAACGACGATTTCTGTCTGGCCGATGAGGAGCAGAGCGCCGTCGGCTGAGTTGCTCAGATCGGCCATAGTTGTTTGGGCTAAAGTATTAGGTATGTAAATGAATTGCTTCACCCCAGCGGGCTTGTCGGGTAGGAGTGTGGAATGTCAACCTCGATCCATAGTTGCACCTCCGCGGCCTCTGGATGGGTGTTGAGCCGTTGGAGTCCGTGTAGCTGAACGAGTTAGGTTACGGGGAATTGCTGGCCACTACTCGTCGATGTACTTCGCCCGTGCGATGCAGTACACGCCGTAGAGCGCGAGCCCGACACCGACGATGATGAGCAGGATCATGCCAGCCGGTTGCTGGCCCACGTACCGCAGTGCCGCGTCGAGGCCGCCGGCCTTTTCCGGGTCATTGCTCAGCGCGGCCCAGACCACCAGGCCACCGAGCACCGCGAAGGCGACTCCGCGGGCGATGTATCCTACCACACCCGCGCAGACGATGGCGCTGCCGACGTCACCGGATGCAGCCCGCGATTCGATCTCCTCCAGGAACTTCTTCGTCGCCCCTTTGTACAGGCTGTAGACGCCGACCCCGGTGATCACCAGTCCCGCGGCGATCACCACGGGCACGCCCCAGGACTGCTGGAGCACGGTTGCTGTGGTCCCGGAGGCCTTGTCACCGTCCGAGCTCGAGCCCCCGGCGGCGAAACGGCCGGCGGTGATCGAGAGGAAGAGATAGACCACCCCGAGGATCGCTCCTCGTGCGCGGTCCTTCATCTCCGGGCCAATGAGCACCTCGGCGAAGCGCCACAGGGCGAGCGCAGCCAGCCCCACCGCGGCGACCCACAGCGCGATCCGGCCGCCGGGGGCGCAGGCGATCTGCGCGAGTGCGCCGCTGTTGGAGGCCTCCCCGCCGCCGGAACCGGTGGCGATGCGCACGGCGATGAGGCCGATGAGGATGTGCAGGAGGCCGGTGACGACATAACCCGCGCGGGCGAGGTTTTTCAGGACCGGGTGGTCGTGTGCCCAGTTGGCCGCGGATTCGGTCCTGCGCCGGGTGGTTTTGCTGTCCATAACAACCCATTGAAGCAGCTTGCCGGGCCCCGCGCAGGCCATGCCCCCCGGAGATGACGGAACGCCCCCGCGCCGTGAGGCGGGAGGGCGTTGCAGCGGCCGTCGAGAAGCGTCTTTTTAGACGTCGAAGTACATTTCGTACTCGAGCGGCGTCGGGCGCAGGCGGGTCGGCATGATCTCGTGCTCCACCTTGTAGTTGATGTAGGTGTCGATGAGATCCTCGGTGAACACGTCGCCCTCGAGGAGGAACTCGTGGTCGTCGCGAAGTGCCTGCAGGGCGGCCTCGAGGGAGGTCGGGGCCTGGGGGATGGACTTGGCCTCCTCCGGCGGGAGCTCGTAGAGGTCCTTGTCCACCGGGGCGTGGGGCTCGATGCGGTTCTTGATGCCGTCGATGCCCGCCATGAGCATGGCGGCCAGGCCCAGGTAAGGGTTGCCCGAGGGGTCCGGCGCGCGGAACTCCAGGCGCTTGGCCTTGGGGTTGTTGCCCGTGATGGGGATGCGCACGGCGGCCGAGCGGTTGCGCTGGGAGTACACCAGGTTGATCGGGGCCTCGAAACCGGGGACCAGGCGGTGGTAGGAGTTCAGCGTCGGGTTGCTGAACGCCAGCACGGCCGGGGCGTGGTGGAGCAGGCCGCCGATGTAATAGCGGGCGGTGTCGGAAAGCCCGCCGTAGCCGGACTCGTCGTAGAACAGCGGCTTGCCGTCCTTCCACAGCGACTGGTGGGCGTGCATGCCCGAGCCGTTGTCACCGGCGAGCGGCTTGGGCATGAAGGTGGCCACCTTGCCGTACTCGGCGGCGGTGTTCTTGATGATGTACTTGAAGGTCTGCAGGTCATCGGCCGCGCGCAGAAGGGTGTCGAAGCGGTAGTTGATCTCGTTCTGCCCACCGGTGCCCACCTCGTGGTGGAAACGCTCGACGTCGAAGCCGACCTGGAGCAGGCGCTGCACCATGGCGTCGCGCACCTCCTGGGTCTGGTCGACCGGCGTGTTGGGGAAGTAGCCGCCCTTGACACGCGTCTTGTTGCCCAGGTTGGGGGAGCCGTCGAGGTTAGTCTCCTCGCCGCGGTTCCACCAGCCCTCCTCGGAGTCGACGTGGAAGAACGCCTGGTTGACGTCCGCGGCGTAGCTCACCTTGTCGAAGACGTAGAACTCCGCCTCCATGCCGAAGGACGCGGAGTCCGCAATGCCGGTGGACTGCAGGTACTCCTCGGCCTTCTTAGCCACGTTGCGCGGGTCGCGGGAGAAGGGCTCGAAGGTGAAGGGGTCGTTGACGAAGAACTGCATGTTCAGCGTCTTGACTTCGCGGAACGGATCCACGTACGCGCTCGCCGGATCCGGCAGCAGCGTCATGTCCGACTCATCAATGGTGGTGAAGCCGCGAATCGACGAACCGTCGAACGCCATGCCAGCCTCGGCCGCCTCCTCATCGAAGGCAGAGGCGGGGAGGGTGAAGTGGTGCTCGGTTCCGGGGACATCGGTGAAGCGGATGTCCAGGAACTGCACGTCCTCGTCCTGGATGAACTGGACGATTTCCTTGATGTTTTCAAATGCCACGCGGGTCTCCTTGGGGTTTCGACAACTGGTGGGCGTACTTCTCTGTTGGTTTCCGCCGCAGCGGGGGCATGTCCTACATGGTAGCGACTATCTGTCGGCTTATCGGGTACGGGGCGTGTATTTCCGCGGCAAAGGCGCTGGCGTTACGCTGTCAGTCATGGTGAACAGCACGCGGGCGAGTGGTGAAGCAGCTTTTTGGCCCGGCAAGATCATTGGTCTCCCCGAATCCGGGCCCGGGTCGATGGCCTCGGTGGCCAGGCGCGCGGGTGCGGTCGCGATCGACTGGCTCATCTCCTGGATCATCGCCGCCTTCATCAACATGTTCACCAACGCTCTCGGCGACACCGCGACACTGACGTTGCTGGTGTGGGTGGTCATCGGCATCATCGGTGGCTGGCTCTTTGCCCGGACCCCGGGTATGGCGGTCCTGCGCCTGGGCGTCGCGCGTGTCGACGTCGCCGGTGCCCGCGTGGGCCTCTGGCGCGCGGCCGTGCGCACGCTTCTGACCATGTTTGTTCTGCCCGCCGCGATGGTGGATGTCGACGGCCGGGGCATGCACGACCGCGGCACCGGCACCGCCGTTATTCGGGCCTGACCGGCTGGCGCAGCACCGTCCGCAGCTTCTCCGGCGCCGTCTTTCGCACATCGCTGAGATAGAACTCGTGGTGCGCGCCGTTGAAGGTCACTTTCTGCGCGGGCATGACCTCGTGGTGCAGCCGGTGCAGCGTCGGCCCCTCGGCGTCATAGGGTCCGATGTGCAGGATCTGCAGGCACCGACCCTCCCGGATCTCCCGCTTCTCGACGCCCGTCGCAGCCATGTCCTCTTGTGCCACCTCGTCCGGGAGCGGAATGAGCAGGGTCCATTTCCACGTGTCCTTGTTGCCGCGGGCGAAGTCCGCCGGGTCCTCCGCCCACCACAGGGCCTCGAGCGGGCCGACGACAAAGGCGTCGCCGGTGCGCTGCTTGAACGCCTTTCGCACGGCGTAGGCCGCCGGGTAGATCGTCTCGATGGCCTCCCGGTAGGCCGCGGACGTGTTGGGGTCACCCTCGCCGTCGATGGCCAGGTACGTCCGCGGCGGGACATCGACCTCCACGAAGTCCCGGGCACCGGGTCGGTAGAGGTGGGGGAGATCCTTCTTCAGATCGATGCTCATGGTGGGGGAGGATACAGAAAAAGTCCCGCCCCCCACGTGGATGGGGAGCGGGCCTGGCGAAGAGGGGCGGGTTACTTGCCCTGGCGCTCCTGGGCGCGGCGCATGCGGCGGTTCATGCCGGACATGTTCTGCGCCTGCTTGGGCATCGGCCCCTTGGGCAGGCCGGCCTGCCGGGCGGTGGTGGCGTCGATGGCGTCGAGCTTGGCGGAGAGGGAGTAGACCTCGTCCTTCTTGTAGTTGCGCGGGAACTTCAGCATGTGGCGCTGGAGCTTCTTCAGCGGAACCTGGTCCTTCTCCTCGTCGTCACCGACGAAGACCTCGTAGACGGGCACCCCGGCGAGCACGCGGTCGATGCGCTTGGCCTGCTGCTTCATCAGCGGCTTGAGGCGGGTGGGGTTGCCCTCGCCGACGAGGACGACGCCGGGGTTGCCGACCACGCGGTGGACGACATCCATCTGCGTCGTTCCCGCGACACCGGTCTTGGTGATCCACGCAACGCCCATGGTGTTGCGCATGTTCTCCAGCGCCCAGCCGCCGGCGCCCGTCTGATCAGCGACGCGGTCGTACATCGACGACTCCAGCCGGCGGGTGAACAGCAGGACGGCCAGCAGCACGCCGAGCGGGATTGCGATGACGAGCATCCACCACTGGCCACCCCAGAGGAGGCCGAGCAGGAAGAAGACGAGCATGGTGCCCAGCAGCACCAGGAGCATGAGCGGGATGAGCTTCTTGTCCTGCTTGCGCTGGAGGTTGAACGCCTCCCACATCTGCTTCCAGGTGTTGTTGCGCTGCGTGCGCTTGGCCTGCCGCTGCTCCTTCTTGGCGGCCTTCTCGGCAACCTTGGAGGCGGCGGTGGAACCCTTGTCTTTGTCTTTCGCCATGGCCCCTACCTTAGGGTATTCGCCGGGAAACTCGGAAAAAACGCTCCCCGTGCGCCGTCAGGCGCCGTTGACGGGAGGAACGAGCGCGGACAGGGAACGCAGGAGCTCTCCACGCCACCAGAGAAAGTCGTGGCCGCCGGTGACCGCGGTGAACTCCGAGGCAATTCCCCGGCTGGACAGCAGCACGTGGAGTTCTGTGACATGGGCGACGCTGGTCGTTTCGAGGGTGCCCACCGAGAGCAGCACCCGGGTCTTCGTCGGCGTCGCCCGGTCGAAGCGGGAGGTCAGCCAGTCCCGCTCCCGCTCCCCGAGCGAAGCGGGAGAAACGTCCGCGTCCGGCTCCCACCACAGCGAGGGTGACTGCGCGATGACCGCGTCCACCGCCGACGGGTGACGCAGCATCAGCGACAGCGCGGTGGTTCCGCCCAGGCTCTGACCGGCCACGACCCGTTCCGTCAGCCGTACGCCCCTGGTGGCGGCGTGGTCCTCGGCCCAGCTGGTCAGTGGACCGGCCACGGCATCGAGAAATCCCTCGTGCGCCCCGAGGAGTGCCATCCGGTCGGCGTGGTCGATCATGGGCACGCCGAGGACCGCCATGCGACGCAGACGCCCGGACGCGACCGCGTTGTCGAGGGCCCGAGGCAGAGGATGGATGTCGCGCCACACCTCGGCGTCGAAGACGATGAGCAGCGGAAGATCCTCCGCCGGGCCCGGGTCTTCGGGGAGATACAGCCACGTCGGCCGCGGTCCGAGCGGGGTCTGCACCACTGATTCGCTGAGTTGTCCCAGCGGGTCGCGGGGATCGTCCCACTCCTCCTGCGCCGGGGCCAAGGGCCCGATCAGGGCGGAGAACGGGCGGGGATTGAGGGGGTCGGGCAGTGTGGCTGCCCGGTGGTGGCCCGGGCGCGGGCTGGTGGTGGGGGCTTCCCCGGTGAACTCGCTGAAACCGTAGGAGATTCTCGCGGTGGGTGGGAGGTGCAGCGTGCGTACCCAGAGGTCGGTGCCCGGGATGCGGTCCATCAGCCCCCGGGAGTACAGGTGTTTGTCCGTGACCCGGTTGATCTGCACGTGCACGCCGAGATCGTCCGGCGCCCCGGGGACCTGCCGCACGAAGGTCACCCGGTCGGAGTCCGTGTCCCACAGCGGCATTCCACGCCGGCGCAGCTCGGCCACCAGCGCCTCGACGCGGCCGGTGTCCGCGTGGGCGAAACTCCGGTGGAGGTCTGCTGCATCTAGAAAACCACTCATGACGGCGGGGGGAGGTCCTTTCGGTGACGACAAACCCCCCGGCACGAGGCGGGTGCGTGCGCGGGGGGACGTCGATAAGCGGTGATCTACCTGCGGAAGGCTCCGACGGGATGCTCCTCCGAGGGGCCGTACTTCTCCAGCAGGGTGGAGGCCTCCTGGGAGGTCGCGCCCCCAGATGTCTCTGCGAGGTGCGCGAGATTCTGCGGGATGTCGAAGCCGCGGTTGGTCATTGCCTCAACGTAGAGGCGGCCACCGCGGTAGGAGGAGCGCACGAGCGGGCCGGACATCACCGTGAAGCCCATTTCTTCGGCCGCGTCGCGGTACTCGATGAACTCCTCGGGGCGGACCCAGCGGTCGATGGGGTGGAAGTTCGGCCCCGGGCGCAGGTACTGGGTGATGGTGATGATGTCCAGTCCCACCTCGCGCATGTGGGAAAGCGCCTCGTAGACCTCGTCCTTGGTCTCGCCCATGCCGAGGATGAGGTTGGACTTGGTGATCAGGCCGAACTTGTGGGCCTGGTTGATCACGTCGAGGGAGCGGTCGAAGTTGAACGCGGGGCGGATCTGCTTGAAGATGCGCGGCACGGTCTCCACGTTATGCGCGAACACTTCGGGCCTGGTCTCGAAGACCTCCTGGAGCAGCTCGGGCTTGCCGGAGAAGTCCGGGGTGAGGATTTCCATGCCGGTGTGCGGATTGAGCTCGTGCACGCGGCGGATAGTTTCGGCGTAGAGCCAGGCGCCCTCGTCGTCGAGGTCGTCGCGGGTCACGCCGGTGACGGTGACGTAGTTGAGGTCCATCTCGCGGATGTTCTCCGCCACGCGACGTGGCTCGTCCCGGTCGTACTCGGTGGGTTTGCCCGTGGCGATGTCACAGAAGTCGCAGCGGCGGGTGCAGAACGCACCGCCGATGAGGAACGACGCCTCGCGGGACTCCCAGCACTCGTGGATGTTGGGGCAGCCCGCCTCCTGACACACGGTGTGGAGGTTGGAGCCCTTGACGCGGCTCTTCATCTCCTCGTACTCCGGCCCGGTCTTGACGGAGTTGCGGATCCACCGCGGCTTCGACTCGATCGGGGTCTGGATGTTGCGCTTCTCGATGCGCAGCAGCCTGCGTCCTTCTGGTGCAATAGTCACAAAAACAAACCGTATCTTCTCGTATCGGGGAGGGTCTACTTACCTACCAACCTACTAGGTAATTCTTTTCTTCCCACCTAACCCCTTCGAGGGGTCCGGTGCCGAGCCGAAGGAGTGGTCCGCGACGGTCATCCGCCCGCTGAGCACCTCGTCCAACGCCCAGAGCAGCGGGTCGGCGGCCTCGGCCGTGCCCACCTCGCGCCCCAGCTCCAGGGAAAGCGTGGTCACGTCGGCGTCGTCGATCCCGCACGCCACGATGGGTTCGTAGAATTCCAGCGTGTTGGCGCAGTTCAGCGACAGGCCGTGCATGGTCACTCCGCGGGTGATGCGGATGCCCAGGGCCGCGATCTTCCGGTCGCGCAGGGGGGACTCGCCGCCCGCCCCCGGCACCCAGACGCCGGAACGACCGTCGATACGCCCGGCCTTGTCGATGCCGAAGCCGCGCACCACGTGGATGATCGCCTCTTCTAATCGACGGACGTAGTCCACCACATCGACGGGTTCCGCGAGTTTGATGATGGGATAGACCACGAGCTGGCCCTCGCCGTGCCAGGTGATCCGCCCACCGCGGTCGACGTCGACGACCGGCTGGCCGTTGGTGGGACGATCCTCCGGCTGGGTGCGTTTGCCGGCCGTGTAGACGCTGGGGTGTTCCACGACGAGGACGGTGTCCCCGATCTCACCCGCCGCGCGCCGGCGGGCCGTCTCCGCCTGCAGGTCCCAGGCGTCGAGGTAGTCGATGAGGCCGATCCTCTGCACGTCCAGGGGTGTCTGGGCGTCCGCGCGGATGGGTTGGTGGGCCGGAAAAAAGGGATCTCGGGGGGCAGTCATGATGAGTGCGATAGTACCGCCGATGAAACAAACCGCCGCAACCCCCTGGGGTGAGGGGTGCGGCGGTGTGGTTGCCGGGGAGAGTCTTCTTAGACGCCGTTCGCTGCGCCGTACTCCTCGGCGGTCAGGAGCGGGCCGGCCTCGTCGACCTCGACCTCGAAGAGCCAACCCTCGCCGAAGGGGTCGGCGTTGATGAGCGAGTAGTCGTCGGCCACGGCCTCGTTGACGGCGGTGACGGTGCCGGTGACGGGGGAGAAGAGGTCGGAGACACTCTTGGTGGACTCGACCTCGCCGCAGTTCTCGGAGTGGGTGACCTGGTCGCCGACCTCGGGGACCTCGGCGTAGACGACCTCGCCCAGGCGCTCAGCCGCGACGGAGGTGATGCCGACGCGGACGGTCTTGCCGGAGAGGTCGCCGGTGGCGTTGATCCACTCGTGGTCCTCGGAGTAGGAGAAGTCGTTGGGAAGGGTAGCCATGGTGGAGGCCTTTCTGAGGTAGACGAACTTAGGGGGAAGTATAAGTGCTGGGGAACTACTTTTCGCGCTTATAGAACGGGCGCGGGGACACCGTGAAGGGCAGGCGCTTGCCGCGGACGTCGATCTCCACCTCGGTGCCCTCGGCGGCGTGCTCGGGAGTGATGTGCGCGAGTGCGATGGGGTGGCCGAGCGTCGGGGACGGCTGGCCGGAGGTGACCACGCCGATCTTCTCGTCGCCGAGGAAGATCTCCGCGCCCGGGCGGGCGGCGCGGCGCTGCTCGGAGGTCAGCGCGGCGATCTCCACGCTGGGCTCACGGCCGGTGAGGGCGTCCCTGCCCACGAAGTCCGCCTCCTTCTTGGCGAAGGCCCGACCCATCCCGGCCTCCACCGGGGTGATGTCCAGGGAGAGCTCCTGGCCGTAGAGCGGCATGGCCGCCTCCAGGCGCAGCGAGTCACGCGCGGCCAGGCCGGCGGGGATAGCGTTGAAGTCACCCGCGACGGCCATCACCTGGTTCCACAGATCGACGGCTTCCTCATTTGGGAGGACGAGCTCGAAGCCGTCCTCGCCGGTGTAACCGGTGCGGGCGAGCATGACGTCGTGACCGCCGGCCGTGAGCTGGGCGCAGCGGTAGTAGCCGAGCTCACGCACGGTGGCGGCGTCGCCGTCGGCGACCAGGCGCAGGACGATCTCCTCGGCCTTCGGGCCCTGGACGGCGATCATCGCGGTGTCGAGGGACTCGTTGGTCAGCTCCACGTCGAAGTTCTGTGCGCGCTCGCTCAGCGCGTCCCACACGGGAGGGGTGTTGGAGGCGTTGGGCACGACGAGGAACTCGTTGTCGCCCAGGCGGTAGGTGATGAGGTCGTCGATAATTCCACCGTCCGCCGCGGTGATCATGGAGTACTTCGCCTGCCCGATCTTCGCGGTGGAGAGCGTGGAGATGAGGCTGTAGTCCAGGAACGCACCGGCGTCGGGCCCGGTGACGCGGACCTCGCCCATGTGCGACAGGTCGAAGACACCCGCGGTGGAACGCACGGCCTTGTGCTCGTCGAGCTCGTTGCCGTACTTCAGCGGCATGTTCCACTCCCCGAAGGGGGTGAAGCTCGCGCCGAGCTCGGCGTGGATGTCATGCAGGGGGCTGTTGCGCAGGTCAGACATGAGGGATTCTCCTTTACTTGGTGGGGTCGCCGGCGTTTGCGCCCGCGCCCTTGCGGCCGGGGACGTCCGAGGTGTCGCGCGCGACGTCCTCGAGCTCGTCGGCGGAATCGGTGTCGAACTCGAAGGCCTCCGGCGGCGGGCAGGAGCAGACGAGGTTGCGGTCGCCGTAGGCCTCGTCGATGCGGCGCACCGGGGTGAAGTACTTCGGGCGCTGACGCAGCGAGGTCACCGGGAAGGCGGCCTGCTCGCGGGTGAAGGGGTGCTCCCAGTCATCGCCCGCGATGACGTGTGCCGTGTACGGGGCGAACCTGATCACGGACTCCTCGTAGGCGACCTTGCCGTCGATGATCTCCTGGATCTCCGCGCGGATGCTCAGCATCGCCTCGATGAAGCGCTCGAGCTCGTCGCGGTCCTCGGACTCCGTCGGCTCCACCATGAGGGTGCCGGCGACGGGGAAGGCCAGGGTCGGTGCGTGGAAGCCGTAGTCGATGAGACGCTTGCACACGTCGGCGGCGGTCACGCCGGAGGCGTCGGTCAGGGCGCGCAGGTCGAGGATGCACTCGTGGCCGACCAGGCCGTTCTTGCCGGTGTAGAGCACCGGGAAGGCGTCGCGCAGGCGGGCCGCGAGATAGTTCGCGCCGAGGATGGCGTGCGCCGTGGCGTTGGCCTGGCCCTCCGCGCCGGTCATGGCGATGTAGGACCAGGGGATCTGCAGCACGCCGGCGGAGCCGTACTTGGTGGAGGTGACGGGCACGCCCACGTCGCCGGGCAGCTCCGCGGAGGGATCCGTCGACAGCGGGTCGGCGGGGAGGTAGGGGATGAGGTGGGCGCCGACGCCGACGGGGCCGACACCCGGGCCGCCGCCGCCATGGGGGATGGTGAAGGTCTTGTGCAGGTTCAGGTGCGAGACGTCGCCGCCGAACTCGCCCGGTTTCGCCAGCCCGGCCATGGCGTTCATGTTCGCGCCGTCGACGTAGACCTGGCCGCCGGCGTCGTGCACCTTCTTGCACACCTCACGCACGGTGTCCTCGAAGACGCCGTGGGTGGAGGGGTAGGTGATCATGATCGCGGCGAGCTGCTCGCCGTGCTTGGCGATCTTCTCGTCCAGGTCCGCAAGGTCGATCGACCCGTCCTCGGCGGTGGCCACCACGACGACACGGAGGTTGGCCAGCACCGCGGAGGCGGCGTTGGTGCCGTGGGCGGAGGCGGGGATGAGGCAGACGTCGCGCTGCGTGTCACCGTTGGCGACGTGGTAGCGGCGGATCGCCAGCAGCCCGGCGAGCTCACCCTGGGAACCGGCGTTGGGCTGCACGGACACCTTGGCGTAGCCGGTGATCTGCGCCAGCCACTCCTCGAGCTCCTCGATGAGCTCGCGCCAACCCGCGGTCTGGGAGTCCGGGGCGAAGGGGTGGATGTTGGCGAACTCTGGCCACGTGATGGTCTCCATGCCCGCGGTGGGGTTGAGCTTCATCGTGCAGGAACCCAGCGGGATCATGGTGCGGTCCAGCGCCAGGTCCTTGTCACCCAGCATGCGGATGTAACGCATCATCTGGGTCTCGGAGTGGATCTGGGAGAAGATGGGGTGGGTCAGTGCGGCGTCGTCACGCTTGACGACGCCCGTGAGCACGCCCTCGCCTTCCACGGTTTCCTGCGCACCGAAGAGTGCGGCCAGGGCCGCGACGTCGTCCGCGGTGGCGGATTCGCCGAAGGACACACCGACGGTGTCGGCGTCGATGGCGCGCAGCAGGTAACCCGCCTCCGCGGCCTTGTCCACGATCTCCTGCGCCCGGCCCTCGGCGGTCACGGCGACGGTGTCGAAGAACTGTCCGTGCTTCACGCCGGGGACCGAGGCGGCGAACGACCTGGCCAGGCCGTGGACCCGCTCGGCGATGCGCTTCAGGCCCTCGGGGCCGTGGTAGACGGCGTACATCGAGGCGGTGGTGGCCAGCAGGGCCTGCGCGGTACAGATGTTCGAGGTAGCGCGCTCGCGGCGGATGTGCTGCTCGCGGGTCTGCAGTGCCAGACGGTAGGCGGGCCGGCCGTCGGCGTCGATCGAGACACCGACGAGGCGGCCCGGGATCTGACGCTTGAGTTTGTCCGTCACGGACATGTAGGCGGCGTGCGGGCCGCCGAAGAACAGGGGGACACCGAAGCGCTGCGAGTTGCCCACCACGATGTCGGCCCCCAGCGAACCCGGGGACTTCAGCAGCAGCAGGGAGAGCGGGTCGGTGGCCACCGCGGCGAGACCGCCGCGGGAGTGGATGTCCTCGATGACCTTGGTGGGGTCGACGATGTCACCCTCGGTGCCGGGGTAGGCGACGACCACGCCGACGAGATCCTCGCCGACGAGGCCGGAGGTGACGTCCGTGATCTCCACCTCGAGCTCGATGGCCCGGGCGCGTTCGGCGGCGACGGCAAGCACCTGGGGGTGGAGGCGCTCGTCGAGGATGACCCTGCGGCCCTTCTTCACGGAGCGGGACATGAGGCCGACGGCCTCGGCCACGGCGGAGGCTTCGTCGAGAAGCGAGGCATTGGCGATGGGCAGCCCGGTGAGCTCCTGGATCATCGTCTGGTAGTTGAGCAGCGCCTCCAGCCGGCCCTGGGAGATCTCCGGCTGGTAGGGGGTGTACGCGGTGTACCAGCCCGCATCCTCGACCACGCCGCGGCGGATGACCGGGGGCGTGATGGTGTCGGAGTAACCCTGCCCATAGAACGACTTCAGGACGACGTTCTTCGAGGCCATCTCCTTGAGCCGGGCCTGTGCCACGTGCTCGGAGAGGGCTGCCGGGAGCTCGGGAGCGTTCTCCTGCCGGATCGCTTCGGGAAGAGCCGCGTCGACCAGCGCGTCGAGGCTGTCGTAGCCCACGACGCCGAGCATGTCCTCGGTCTCAGTGCGGTTCGGTCCGAGATGGCGGGCGAGGAAATCGACGCCGTCGCTAACGGGTTGCAGTGTCATCTGAAGAGATGCTCCTTCAACGTGGTGGGGAGAACGGGGGATAGTCCCGAATATACAGTGCCCCAAAAACAAAAATTGTCGAATGCCCCGGTGCGGGGTTTTCCGGGATAATTCGGGCACGAAAAAACCGCCTCCCCCCGCCAGACGGGGCAGGAGGAGGCGGTTCAGGCGGTGCTAGACCTCGAGGTCAGCGGCGAAGTCGGCGGTCTCCAGACGATCCTTGATCGTGGTGATGAACCGGCCGGCGTCCGCGCCGTCCACGACCTGGTGGTCGTAGGTGAACGGGAGGTAGCACATGTAGCGGATGGCGATCGCGTCCGCGCCGTCCTCGGTGACGACGACCGGGCGCTTCTCGATGGCCGCGGTGCCCAGGATGCCTGCCTGCGGCGGGGTGAGCACCGGGGTGTCCAGCAGGGCACCCTCGGAACCGATGTTGGACACGGTGAAGGTGCCACCGGTGAGATCGTCCGGGCGCAGCTTCCGGTTACGGGCGCGGTCGGCGAGATCGGCAATGTCCTTGACGATCTCCACGAGCGACTTGTCCTGTGCCTTCTTGACCACGGGGACGAGCAGACCCTGCGGGGTGTCCACGGCGATGCCAATGTTGACGTCCGCGTGGTAGGTCATCTCCTTGGTCTCCGCGTTGTAGGACGCGTTGACGTTCGGGTGGGAGACCAGCGCCTCAGCGGCGGCCTTGACGATGAAGCCCAGGAACGTCGGGTTGGCACCGTGCTTGTCCACGAAAGCCTGCTTGTTGGACTTGCGCAGGTCCCAGACCTTGGACATGTCCACCTCCTGCACGTGCGTGAGCTGTGCGGAGGTCTGCAGGGACTCCACCATCTTCTCCGCCGTGATCTGGCGGATGCGGTTGACCTTCTGAGTCGTGCCGATCAGCTCGGCCTTCTCCGGGTCAACGGACTTGGTGGACCAGTTGGCGCGGGCGTCGGTGGACTTGCCGGAGGCCTGCTCCGCGGAGCCTTCCGCGCTGCCACCCTCAGCGGCGGCGAGAACGTCCTGCTTGCGGATGCGGCCGCCGACGCCGGTGCCCTCGATGGAGTTGAGGTCGACACCGTGCTTGTCGGCCAGCTTGCGCACCAACGGGGTCACGTAAGGGACGTTGCCGTTGTTGTCGATCTTCTCCGTGGCCGAGGACTTCTTCGGCTCCTCGGACTTCTCGGCGGCGGGGGACTTCTTGGGCTCCTCAGCCTCCTCGGCCTTCGGATCCTTCTTAGCCTCGTCGACCGTGGCGTTCTCGTCCTTGGACTCGGCCTCCTCGATCGCTTCCTCGGAGGGCACGTCGCGCTCCTCTTCGGACTCTGCAGGCTCGGTGGCCTCAGTGGCCTCCTCGGATGCGGCATCCGCGTCGCCGATGCGGGCGATGACCGCGCCGACGTCGATGGTGTCGTCCTCATCGGCGAGGATCTCGACGATGGTGCCGGCCACGGGGGAGGGGATCTCGGTGTCGACCTTGTCGGTGGAGACCTCGAGCAGCGGTTCGTCGACCTCGACCTCGTCGCCGACCTGCTTGAGCCACTGGGTGATGGTGCCCTCGGTGACGGACTCGCCGAGCTCCGGCATCTGCACGTCGGTGGCGGATCCGCCGGAGGACTTCTTTGCCTCGGCCTTGGGAGCCTCCTGCTTCTCGTCCTTCTTGGGCTCCTCCTTCTTCGGCTCTTCCTTTTCGTCGGAGGACTCGGAAGACTCGGAGGAGGTGTCGGAGTCCTCGGCCTCGTTGTCGGTGGCGGCGTTGCCGTCGCCGATGCGGGCGATGACGGCGCCGACGTCGATGGTGTCGTCCTCATCGGCGAGGATCTCGACGATGGTGCCGGCCACGGGGGAGGGGATCTCGGTGTCGACCTTGTCGGTGGAGACCTCGAGCAGCGGCTCGTCGACCTCGACCTCGTCGCCGACCTGCTTGAGCCACTGGGTGATGGTGCCCTCGGTGACGGACTCGCCGAGCTCGGGCATCTGCACGTCGGTGGCGGTGCCGCCCGAGCCCTTCTTGGGCTCAGCCTTGGGCTTGGCCTCGGTCTCGGTCTCCTTGGCGTCCTCGGCGGGAGCCTCGTCCTCAGCCGGGGCGTCGTCCTTGTCCTCGGAAGAGGCGGAGCCGGAATCCTCGCCCTCCTCGCCGATGATGGCGATGACGGTGCCGACGTCGATGGTGTCGTCCTCCTCCGCCTTGATCTCCAGGAGAACGCCCGCAGCCGGGGAGGGAATTTCAGTGTCGACCTTGTCCGTGGAGACCTCGAGCAAGGGCTCGTCTGCCTCCACGGTGTCGCCGACTTCCTTCAGCCACTGGGTGATGGTGCCCTCAGTGACGGATTCGCCCAGCTCGGGCATTTCTACGGAGTAGGCCATGTGTTTCAGACTCCTCGACAGTCATAAGTAAAACGGTGGGTAACGCGGCCAAGCGTACCGCGTCGACCCCGATGATGCTTATATCAGCCTCGGCGCACGCAACTAGCAGGGGCGCTGCAGCCGCGTGATAATTTGCGGGCCTACACTTGTGCTCGTGTTTAACCCTTTTCGACGCAAAAGTTCGCCATCACCCCTGAAGCCACCCCGGGCTCCCGGCGAGACCATCCGCGAGGTCGACGCGCAGGCGCTCACCAGCTGGGTGACGGGCCGCGCATTCGTGGAGGCCTTCATCGAACCCGAGACGGTGGTCAATGAAATGTCCGTCGTCCTGGTCGATGAGACGGGCGAATTCACCCGACGACGCATCGGTGGGCCGAAGGGGATCGACGCCGTCGCCAAGCTCCTTCAGGTTCCGGTGTACGACGTCGAGGAGACCGGCTACCCGGACCGCATGCGTGCCCGGATCGAGCGCGACCGCATCCTGCGCAAGCGCGAGGAGGCGGCCGAGCGCCGCGCGAAGTTTGAGCGCGGCGAGAACCCGTACTCCTAGGACGCCTCGGAGAGGTCGCGCAGCAGCTGGATCACCGTGCGCACGGGCACGCCGGTGGCGCGCTTGGGGGTGTAACCGAACGGGCCGCCGTCGTTGAAGGACGGGCCGGCGACGTCGATGTGCGCCCACTCGATGCCCTCGCCGACGAAGCGGGAGAGGTAGAGGCCGGCGAAGAGCATGCCGCCGTTGCGCGAGTTGTGCACGTTGCGGATGTCCGCGACCGGGGACTTGAGCTCGTCCTCCTGCTCCTCCAGCAGCGGCATGGCCCAGGCGTTCTCACCGACGAGCCGCCCGGTCTCGGCGACCCGGTCCCGGAAGTCGTCCGAACCCATGACACCCGCGGTCCGGGTGCCCAGGGCGACCATCTGCGCGCCGGTGAGGGTGGCGGTCTCGATGAGGTAGTCCGGCTTGTCCTCGCTGGCCCGGGCGATGGCGTCGGCAAGCACCAGGCGCCCCTCGGCGTCGGTGTTGAGCACCTCCGAAGTGATGCCGCCGTAGTGGGTGATCACGTCGCCCGGCCGGGTGGCGGTGCCGGACGGCATGTTCTCCGCCAGCGGGAGGGTCGCGGTGACCGACACCGGGAGGTTGAGGCGGGCGGCGGCGATGACCGCGGCCACCATGGCGGCGGAACCGCCCATGTCCGAGATCATGTTTTCCATCCGTGCGGCGGGTTTGATGGAGATTCCGCCGGTGTCGAAGGTGATGCCCTTGCCCACCAGCGCGACCGAGGTGACGGGTTTCTTCGGGGACCAGGTGAGACGGACCAGGCGGGGGCCGCGGGCGGAGCCGTTGCCCACTGCGAGGATGCCGCCGTAACCCTGCTTCGTCAGCTGCTTGTCGTCGAGAATCTCCACCTCGAGGCCCGCCACCTCCGCCTCGGCGGCGAGCACCGCGGCGTAGGACTCGGGGTAGAGGTGGGAGGACGGGGTGTTGACCAGGTCGCGGGCGAAGGCCACGGACTCGGCGGTGACCTGGGCGGCGACGAACTCGGTCTTGTCCTTCTTGGTGTCCCCCAGCACGGTGATCTTCACCGGCTTCGATCCGGATTCCTCGGAGCGCAGGCCTCGGTAGCTGTATCCGCCGAGGATGAGGCCCTCGACGACGGGGGCCAGGCCGAGGGCGCTGAGGCTCACGGCAGCGCTGGTGCCCGGGCGTAGGGCGCGGGCGGCGGAGCCGGCGGCTCGGCGCAGCAGTTCGTCGTCAAGCTCCTCCGGATCCCCGAGGCCCACGGCGAGAACGGAGGATGCGCCGGAGTCCGTCGGGGCGGGCACGCGGGTGAGCTCGCCCAGCGCCCCCTTCGCGCCAACGGCGGTGAGGGAGTCGTACACCGAGCGCAGCGCGTCCTCCGCGAGCAACGGGGTGACGGGGAGCTCCGCCGAATCCTCGCCGCTGAACAGCCCGATCACTAGCACGTCGACGTTCTTCGGGGCCTTCTTGCCCAGCTTGAGTTCGGGCAGGCTGCCCCGGGCCGGCAGGGTCGGGGTTTCCGTGGAGTTCTTCTTCGCCATGGTCGGTGATCTCCTTTGGTCGTCAGGGTATTTATAGGTCGCCAGCCTAACCGGAGGCGGACGGGGGCGGAGTAGGTTGTAGGCCATGACTCTCAACTTCGCCGTGGACCAGCACCCGAATCCCGCCACCGACGCGCAGCGCGAGGCGGTACTGGCTGATCCTGCCTTCGGTCAGAACTTCACCGACCACATGGTCACCGTCGAGTGGTCTGCGGACCGCGGGTGGCACGATGCGCGGGTGCGCCCGTACGGGCCGGTCGCGATGGATCCGGCGACCTCGGTGTTCCATTACGGCCAGGCGATCTTCGAGGGCATCAAGGCCTACCGGCAGGAGGACGGCTCCATTGCCACCTTCCGCCCGGAGGAGAACGCCCGGCGTCTGCAGCGCTCCGCCGAGCGTCTGGCCATGCCGGAGCTGCCCGAGGAGGACTTCATCGAGGCCGTCCGCCAGCTGGTCGAGGCCGACCAGGCCTGGGTTCCCGCCGCGGGTGGCGAGGCCTCGCTCTACATCCGCCCCTTCATGATCTCCACCGAGATCTCGCTCGGCGTCCACCCCGCCAGCCAGTACACCTTCTTTGTCATCGCGTCCCCCTCCGGCGCGTACTTCCGGAGCGGCGTCAAGCCCGTCTCCGTCTGGCTGGGCGAGCAGTACGTCCGCGCGGCGCCGGGTGGCACAGGTGCGGCGAAGTTCGCGGGCAACTACGCGGCCTCGCTCATCGCCCAGGCCCAGGCCGAGGAGAAGGGCTGTGACCAGGTGGTCTGGCTCGACGCCATCGAGCGCAAGTACATCGAGGAGATGGGCGGGATGAACCTCATGTTCGTCTACGGCTCCGGCGAGGACGCCCGCATCGTCACCCCCTCGCTCTCCGGCTCGCTGCTGGCGGGCGTGACGCGCGATTCCCTGCTCCAGGTCGCCCGGGACATGGGTTACGAGGTCGAGGAACGGCGCATCTCCACGGACGAGTGGCGCGCCGATGCCCTCTCCGGCGCGATGACCGAGGCCATGGCCTGTGGCACCGCCGCCGTGATCACTCCGGTCGGCCGCGTTCTCGGCGAAGACGGCGAGTTTGTCGTCGGCGGCGGCGAGCCGGGCCCGATCACCATGGCCATGCGCGAGCGCCTCACCGGCATCCAGCGTGGCACGGTCGAGGACACCCACGGCTGGCAGCACAAGCTGGTGTAGCGGGAGGCTTATCGACGCCCCCCTGCACACCCCCTCGCCGGGGACCTACAGCTCGCTGTCCAGCTCCACCTCGGCCGAGCCCTCCGCGACGGCCCGCGCTCCCGCGTGGGCCGCTGCCTCGTCGGCGGCCAGCTCGCAGGCGGCGGCGATGAGTGGAAGCGCCGTCAGCGCGCCGGTCCCCTGCCCGGTGGACATGTTCAGCGCCACCAGTGGAGTCAGGCCGAGTTCACGGAGCGCGAGCAGGTGCGCGGGCTCGGGGGAGAGCTGGCCGGCGATGAACCACTCGCGGGCTCCGGGGGCGAGCAGGTCCGCGACGAAGGCCGCGGCCGTGACGGGGGCGCCGTCGAGAAGCACCGGCGTGCGCCGCGAGGCAGCCTGGCCGATGAATCCCACGAGCGCGGCGAAGTCGGGGGAGGAGACGGTGCGCAGGACCGCCAGGGGTTCGCGCCGGAGGCCGCGGGCGCGGAACATGGCGTCGCGAAGCACCGTGACCTTCCGCTTCCACATCTCATCCGTGGTCCCGGAGCCCGGACCCACCACCGCGACCGGCTCGGTGCCCGTGAGAACACCCATGACGACAGCAGCGACGGTGGTGAGACCCACCCCGAGATCACCGGGGACAAGCAGGTCGGCGCCGGCGTCGATCTCCTGGTCGGCTACCCGCTGACCGATCTCCAGCGCCCGGTGGAGATCCTCCGCGGTCATGGCGTCCGCGCGGTCGATGGGTGGGCAGGAGCGGGAGACCCGCTCGTCACCCCAGGCCTCGCGGTCGAGGCTGATGTCCACCAGCCGGACGGCCGAACCCGCGGCGCGGGCCAGGACGTGGACCGGGCCGCCGCCAGCCTGGATCTCCTCCGCGATCTCCACGGAGGCCGACGGGGAAAACGCGGAGATGTCGGATCCGCTGATGCCGTGGTCACCGGCGAAGATGACGGTCCGGGCCTGGGTGATGGGCGCGGGCGGGACGCTGGCCTGCCAGGAGGCCGCCAACGCGCCGACCTCGACGAGGCGGCCGTAGGAGAGGCCCCGGGGCGTGGACAGCAGGATCTCCCGCATGCGGTCGGCGCTCAGCGCGTCCGGCGCGGGGATGTCGGCGAAAATTGCGGCGTTGTTATCCACGGTGGCCCCAGTTTCTCTTCGCGGAGGAATCAGGCGTCCGCGCCGAGCTCAACCCGGGGGCGCGGGGTGCGCCAGCGGCGCGGCTGGGTGGCTCGGGAATAGGCGTAGAAGCCCAGCCGCCAGCTGGACTCCGAGGTCTCCGGGAAACGCTCCCGGACCGCGTTGTTCACGCGGCGGCCGATGATGAATCCCTCGATGAAGAAGGCCACGATGGCCACCATCATGACCGAGGTGATGATGGTGGAGAGGGTCGGCGAGAACGTGGAGATGAACAGCGACAGCAGCATCACCAGCGCAAACGGCATGAACAGGTTGTTGAAGAATCGGCGCGAGTCCACCCAGTCGCGGACGAAGGCGCGCTCCGCTCCCTGGTCCCGTGCCATGAGCACCTTGCCGGAGTCGAGACGCTCGCGCTCGGCGCGGTTGCGCTCCTGTGACTCGGCGCGCTCCTTGCGGCGGTACTCCTTCCACTCCTCCTTCGACATGGAGGCCTTGAGTTCCTTGCGCCGCTTGCCGGCGGTGGCCGGGGTCTGGCGATGGGGGTCGCGGATCACTCCGCGCTCGATCTCCTGCTCGCGGCGTTTCGGCGTCGGCCTGGCCTTCGGCGGGGTGTAACCCTTCGGCCGGGGCTGGCCGGCATGTCCGGTCCGTTCAGACTGTTCGGTCTCGCCGATGAGGGCGGACGCGGGGGTGGAGCCGGAGCCGGCGGAGTTCTCGGTTTTCTGCCACGGAAGTTTCACATTCACCAGGTTACAAGGCCTAAGGTCCGGTTCGGGAATGCGGGGGCTCGAGTCCGTGTTGAAGGGTTTGAACAGCCGCTGCTCGTCGGGGATTCCCCCGCGAGGGGAGCTGACACCCGTCCCGGGGTGGGAGTATAGTCGAATTCGGACAACGTCGTACATTCGCCACCGATCCAGAAGAAGAATCCCGCCTCACCGGCCGCATGTCTGACCAGACACCGCGCACCGGCCCAGCAGGAAAGCAGAAGGAGACAACATCATGACCGCACCCGCATCCGCATCCGCCACCGGCCTCGTTCTCACCGAAGCCGCCGCAGCTAAAGCCAAGGGGCTGCTGGATCAGGAAGGCCGCGACGACCTCTCGCTCCGCATCGCCGTGCAGCCCGGCGGCTGCGCCGGCCTCCGGTACCAGCTGTACTTCGATGACCGCACCCTCGACGGTGACAAGGTCGACACCATCGGCGGCGTGAACCTCGTCGTGGACAAGATGTCTGTGCCCTACCTCATGGGTGCCACCGTGGACTTCTCGGACACCATCGAGTCCCAGGGTTTCACCATCGACAACCCCAACGCAGGCGGCTCCTGTGCCTGCGGAGACTCGTTCAACTAGAACGCTGTCGCGTCACTGCGAACGCCCCCTCCGCCTGAACAGGCGGAGGGGGCGTTGTGTGTCGCGTGTGGGGGTTAGAGAGTCTCGATCTCGGCATCATCCACCGGGGCGGCGAGCCTGGAGGATGGCGACGTTCTCGTCGACCTTCTTTGTCTTCAGCGGGTAGAGAAAGAGCAGCGCGAGAGCGACGAGGATCGTGCCGACGGCGGGCACGACGTCGGCCAGCATGCAGATACCGTCGATCGCTTCCTGGCTCTGGGCCTGACCGGAAGATGCCAGGGTGGAGTCGAAATCAATCCAGGCCAGGCTGGCACCGACGAGGAAGCCGGCGAGTGCCTGGCCGAGCTTGCGGGCCCAGGAGTACACGGCGTAAACGGTGCCGTCATCGCGGGAGCCGGTGCGAACCTACTGGTAGTCGATGACGTCTGTGATCAGTGCCCAGATGAGGAAGTTGAAGACGCTGATGCAGAAGGTCGCCACCGCATAGAAGCTGATCCAGACCCAGGGGTTGTCGATCTTGAGGAAGTATGCCACGAGCATGAGGACGCCGGAGATGAGCATGGCCACGATGCCGACCTCGGCCTTGCCGAATCGGTGCGCGAGTATCGGGGCTAACACGATGAGCACCAGCGAAGGGGCCATGCCCAGCAGGGAGGCGGGCGACTGCAGCCGACCGTCGTTGTAGACGTCGAGGAACAGGTAGCCGAGCATGCCCATGAGGAACATCATGGACAGCAGCAGGCACAGCGCCGCGACGATGAGACCGAGCAGGGCGCGGTGGGAAATGACGGAACCTAGCATGGCGCCGATGCCGACGTGGGTCTCCTCGGCCGATTCTGTCCGGACGACCCGTTCGGTGACCAGCGAGTAGGGCAGTGCGTAACAGATGACAGCGAGGACGGAGCAGCCGACGGCCGACCACATCATGCGGTTACCCGAGAGGACGGAGACGCCGGCCTCGTTGGAGACGTAGACGATGAGCGGCAGCGCGGTGGTGATGGCGATGTTGGCTAGGGTGCCGCCGGTGGAGCGCCACACCGAGAGGTGCGCGCGGTCGTCCGGGTCAGCGGAGATGACGGAGGCCATGGAGCCGTAGGGGATATTGATGGCGGTGTAGGCCACGGAGCCCCACAGGAAGTAGGTGGCCACCATCCAGGTGACCTTTGCTCCGTAGGAGTCGAAGTCGGCGACAAACGACGCGTACATCAGCGCGGAGGCCACGGCCACAGGGATGGCGATTCACTTGATCCAGCGTTTGAAGCGGAACCCGGCAGCCTTGTTGGGGAGCCGGTCGACGATGATGCCCATGCCGACATCGGTGAATCCATCGACGATGCGAGCGACAAGCAGGAGGGTACCGACGTGGCCAGGGGTGATGCCCACGACGTTGGTGTAGAAGAGCATGAAGAACGAGGACTGGAGAAGGAACGTGAAATCGTTGCCGAAGTCGCCGAACATGTATCCGACCTTGTCGCGGATACCGAAGGGGCGGACGTCGCGTTCGACGGTGGTCGGGGTAGTGGTGGGGATCGCAGTACTTAAGGGGAACCTCCGGGGGGTCTGGACGGTTAGGGAATTAACCTGGTGTTAATTTGAACACGGAAAGTATGAATTCTGATACCATTTGACAAATATGTGTCGCGGTCGCATATGTACGGGGGGTAAAATTTCTGTGGGGAAACAATATTTCGAGCTTGCGACGGCCGGGCGGCCGGCGCGACCGGAGGGCCTTTCTGAGGTGATCCCCGCACCAGCAGTCGTTCTGGGGGAGTAGGTCGGTGCCTCTCGGGCGGCAAGAAGTTGCTGCTCCGTGGGGGTGGGGTGGGTGGGCGAATGGGGCGTCGATAAGCCGCGGTGGCGGGAGCGTTTCCCCGCAGAGGGGCGCCGGACGGGCCCGGGAAACTGCGGGGGTGAAAACAAAGATTCTCTACCTCGGTGGGGTCTGGGTGGGTAGGGTCAAAAAGTAATCCCAATGACCTCGGCCCAGCGATTGAGTTAGGAAACACATGTTCACCATCACCGGATTCGCGGATTAGATCGCCCACGAGCTCGACGAGCAGATCGCCCTGCTGACGAAGCTGGGCATCCGGCATGTGGAGTACCGCAGCGCCTGGCAGACCAAGGTGCTGGACCAGACCCCGGAGCAGTTGGCCTAGGCCAAGCGGGCCCTGGACGCGGCCGGGATCACCCTCTCGTCCGTGGGGTCCGACCTGGGCAAGATCCTCATCACCGACCCCTTCGAGGAACAGCTCGAGCGCGCCCGCCACGGCGTCGAGGTGGCCAGATACTTCGGCACCCGCTACATCCGGATGTTCTCCTTCTTCATCCCGGAGGGGGACAACCCCGCCGACCACCGCGACGAAGTCATCCGCGGCACCCGGGCCATGGTGGAGCTCGCGGAGGTGGGGGATGTCATCCTCCTGCACGAGAACGAGAAGGGAATCTACGGGGACTCCCCCCAGCGGGTCAGGGACCTCATCGCCACCATCGACTCGCCTAACTACCGGTCCATCTACGACGCGGCCAACTACGTGCAGACGGGATTTCGCCCCTTCGACGAGGCCTGGCCTGTGGTCGGGGAGTACGTCGACTACGTGCACGTCAAGGACGCGACCGTGCCCACCGGGAACACATCCGATCGGAGTGATCACCCCGGCGGGGCAGGGAGCCGGCCAGTACCCGGAGCTCCTGGCGCACCTCCGGGACGCCGGTTACGACGGGTTGGTCTCCATCGAACCGCACCTCGGCGACTTCGACGAGTTCGGCGGACTGTGCGGCCCCGACCTGTGGACCAGCGCATACGACGCGCTGACCGGCATCCTCGATTCCGTCGACGCCGAATACAAGTAGGAACGGAGGAGACATGACCAACATCGCCCTCGCCGGCTGCGGAGACGTGGCCACCGTGCACTTCGAGGCCGTCGACGCGCTCTCGGACGAGCTCGGGCTGAAACTCGTGGCCGTCGCCGACAGCAACCCCGACGCCGCCCGGGACGCCTCCGCCCGCACCGGGGCCAACGCCTACTCCGACCTCACCACCCTGCTGGCCGAGGAGGACATCGGCGTCCTGCACGTGACCACGCCCCACGACGAACATGTCGACCTCGTGCTCGAGGCGCTCGCGCCGGGTGTCCACGTCATCGTGGAAAAGCCGCTGGCCAACGAACTCCAGCACGCCCGGCGGCTGCTCGACTACCTGGCGGAGAACCCCGACGCACCGAAGGTCGGCGTGTGTTACCAGAACCGGTACAACGCCTCCTCGCGCGAGCTGCGCCGCCTGCTCGACTCCGGGGAGCTGGGTAACGTCAACGGGGCGTACGCCTCGGTCGTCTGGACCCGGACCCCAGGCCACTACACCGCGAAACCCTGGCGCGGACAGCAGCACCGCTCGGGCGGCGGACTGCTCATGAACCAGGCGATCCACACGCTCGACCTACTGCAGTGGCTGCTCGGCCCGGTCACCGACGTCAAGGGCATGGTCTCCACGGACAAGTACGGCGACGTCGTCGACGTGGAGGACACGGCCCACGCCTACTTCACCCACGACACCGTAGTGCGCACGAGCTTCTACGGCACGCTGACCAACTCCCGCCACCGGGCTGTCGAGATCGAGATCGACACCGCGAAGGCGCTCGTCGAGCTCAGCGACGGACTGACCGTGACCTGGAAGGACGGCCGCGTCGACCGTTACCAGGAGCGCACGCAGGACACGGAGGGAAGGAGTTACTGGGGGGTGAGTCACGAACTGCTCACCCGGGACTTCTACGAACAGCTGGACCGTCCGGGGGCCTTCTGGATCGGACCGAAGGAGGCGATGGCCTCGCTGGGCATCGCCAAAGCCATCTATTACTGGTCAGACAACCACACAAGGAGCACACATGAGTAACGATGTTCGCCTGGGCATCATCGGCCTGGGCGCCCAGGGTGGCATGTACGCCAACCTGCTGGAGGAGAACCGCATCGAGGGCATGACCCTCGGGGCCATCTGCAGCAGATCCCCGGAGAAGAAGAAGCGTGCCGACGAACTCGGGGTCCCGTTCTTCACGGATTACCGGGAGATGATCACCTCCGGCGAGGTCGACGCCGTGGTCACCACCGTGCCGCACTACCTGCACCCCGAGATGGGCATCTATGCACTGCAGAATGAGGTGCATGCGCTCGTCGAGAAGCCCGTCGGTCTGTACACCAAACAGGCCCGGGAACTCATCTCCATCGCAGAGACCACGCCCGGACTCAAGTTCGGTGTCTTCTTCAACCAGCGCACCAACCAGCTCTACAAGGACATCAAGGAGATCATGGACTCCGGTGAGCTGGGTAAACTGCGCCACACCTCCTGGCTGATCACCAACTGGTGGCGTCCGCAGGGTTATTACGACCAGTCCGACTGGCGCGCGACCTGGGGAGGAGAAGGTGGCGGCGTGCTGGTCAGCCAGGCGCCCCACCAGCTGGATCTCTGGCAGTGGATGTGCGGCGTGCCCCGGTCCGTCTTCGCCAAGGCCCAGTACGGATTCCGCCGCGACATCGTCGTGGAGGACGAGGTCATTGCGCTGGTCAGCTTCGACGACGGCGCCACCGGCACCTTCATCACCGCCACGCACGACATGGTCGGCACCGACCGCCTGGAGATTCTCCTGGACCGGGGCAAGATCGTCGTTGAGGACTCACAGAAGGTCACCATCACCCGCCTCAAGGAGGACGAGCAGGTGCTCTCCCGGGACATGGACATGGAGGCCGTGAAGAAACTCTTCACCGGCCAGATGGACATCGACCTCTACATGACCACCGAGACCACGGAATACGAGTCCCAGTGGGGCGCGCAGCACGCCGAGGTCCTGCGCAACTTCGCCGCCGCCATCAACGGCGAGGAAGAACTGCTCGCGCCGGGTGCCGACGGCATCCACGCCGTCCGCCTCGCCAACAGCATCCACCTGTCCTCCTGGACGGGCAAGGAGATCGACCTGACCGATTTCGACGAGAAGACCTACCTCGAGGAACTGAACAAGCGGATCCGCGAAGAGGGCAAGTTTGAGGAGCGTTCCTGATGGCTGACATGGGCGTACAGATGATGATGCTCAAGGACCAGGTCGCCGAGGAGGGCATGTACCCGGTCCTGGAGAAACTCAAAGAGCTGGACATCGCCTCCGTCGAGGTGTCCCAGATCCCCATGGACGAGGAGAACACCGCCGCGCTCAAGCGGGGGGTCCGAGAGCTGGGGATCGCCGTGGGTGCGCTGTCCGTGGCGCTCAAGCCCGGCCCCATGGCCAACAGCGACAACCTGCAGGAGCACTACGACAAGATCGTGGCCGACTGCCGACGCCTGGGGGTCAACTTCGTGCGCATCGGCATGATGCCCTTCGACGCGATGGTGTCGCTGGAGGCCACCGAGACGTGGGCCGCGGAAGTCGGGCCGTGGGCGGACAAGCTCGCCGCGGACGGCATCACCCTGTGTTACCACAACCACCACGTTGACCTGCACAAATACGCCAACGGTGAGCGCATCTTCGACGTCGTCCGCCGGGTCGCGCCGAACCTCCAGTTCGAGGTCGACCTGCACTGGGTCCAGCGCGGCGGCATGGCGCCCCTGGACATGCTCAAGGAGTACTCGGGCGTGTGCCGCCTCATCCACGTGAAGGACTACCGGGTGACCTCGCTCCCGCAGGAGGCGATGGACCTGTTCACCGAGGGCAGGGTGATGGAGGGTTACGACAAGTTCGTCAACATCATCGAGTTCGCCGAGGTGGGCCAGGGCAACATGAACTGGGCGGATCTCCTGCCCGCGGCGCAGGCTGCGGGCGCGGAGTTCTTCTTCATCGAGCAGGATCTCACCTACGGCCGTGACCCGTTCGACTGCATCCGGGACTCCCGGGAGTACCTGGCCTCCATCGGCTGGTAGCTCGCTTTTCGACGTCTCCTCCTAGTGGGTCGGGATGACCACCCCGTCGTATTCGGCGCGGATCCACTCGGCCATCTCGGGCGACTGCAGCGCGGACATGAGCTCGGCCACCTCCGCCGAATCGGCCGAGCCCGCGGAGGCGACCACGATGTTGCCGTACGGGCTGTTCTCCGCCGACTCGGTGAAGATGGCCAAGTCGACGATGCCTGCCTGCAGAGCGTAGTTGGAGCTCATCACCGCGGCGGTGACATCGGGGTCCTCCATGGCGTGGGGAACGACATCGTCCTCCACGCCGGTGATCTTCAGGTTCCGCGGGTTTTCCGCGATGTTGGCGTCGGTCAGCGCGGAAAGGCTCGCCACCCCGCTCCGGTCCAGGGTGAGCAGGCCGGCGTCCTCCAGGATGAGCAGCGCCCGGGCGTAGTCCGAGCCGGACTGGGGGACGAGGATCTGCGCGCCGTCGGGAATGTCCGCCACCGACTTCAGGTCGCGGGAGTAGATCGACTGGGGCTCGAGGTGCACGTCGCCGAGGTTGACCAGGTTCTCCACGTCGCTCTCGGCCACCCAGTCGTCGAAGAACGGGGTGTGCTGCAGGTAGTTGAGGTCGAGACTGCCGTTGGAGACGGCGATGTTGCCCTCCGCGGCCCGGGACATGATGGAGATGTCCAGATCGGTGTCACCGAGCATGCCCGCGTCCTCGGCGTGCTGGAGGATCTCCGCGTGCGGGGTTGACGAGGCGGCGATGCGCAGCGTCGTGGTGTCGTCTGCGTTAGAGCAGCCGGCGAGCGCGGCCGAGGCGGCCAGGGCGCAGGCCAGAGCGGAGAGGCGGAGGGTGGTTTTCACGGGTGATCCTTCAGTGGCGGGAACGGGTCAGAACTGGGAACTTTATGTTGCCGCGGCGGCCGGACCAGCCGATTTATTCACCCGGAAATGGCGGGACGCCCGCAGCCTGGGCGGCATACGGGCGTCGATAAGCGCCGTTCTTCTAGAGCTGGACGGGGTAGTCGCGCTGCTCCACCTGCGGGTCGATGCGCTTCTCGATGAAGATGCCGTGCCAGATCATGAACGCGATGACGGTCCACAGGCGACGGGAGTGGTCGGACACGCCGGCGCGGTGCTCGTCGAGCATCTCCAGGACCGCGGCCTTGTTGAAGATGTCGTCGGTCTGCGAGGCGTTGATTTGCTCCTGGGCCCAGCCGAAGAGCTCGTCACCCGCGAGCCAGTGGCGCATGGGCACGGGGAACCCGAGCTTCTTGCGGTGCAGCACGTGCGGCGGGACGATCTGCTCCAGGGCCTTGCGCAGCGCGTACTTGGTGGTGTTGTTGGCGATCTTCAGATCCGCCGGGATGGTCTGGGCGACCTCGAACACCTCCTTGTCCAGGAACGGGACACGCAGCTCGAGGGAGTTGGCCATGTTGATCTTGTCGGCCTTGACCAGGATGTCGCCGCGCATCCAGGTGAACAGATCCAGGTGCTGCATCCGGGCCACCGGGTCCATGCCCAGGCGCGCGGACTCGGCGTAGATCGGGGCGGTGACCTCGCGGTGGTCCCACTCGGGCTTGGCCCAGGGGATGACCCGCTGCAGCTGCTCGAAATTGAAGTTGCGCGCGTTGCCGTAGTAGCGGGACTCCATGGGCTGGGTGCCACGCTCGAGCAGCGACTTGCCCTTCATGCCCTCGGGCAGCACCCGGCTGAGGGTGTTCAGGCCCTTGAGCAGGGCGGACGGCACCTTGTCGAAGGGCGCGAGCGACAGTGGCTCCTTGTAGATGGTGTAGCCGCCGAACAGCTCGTCGGCGCCCTCACCGGACAGCACCACCTTGACGTGCTTACGGGCGGTCTCGGCGACGAAGTAGAGCGGGACCAGGGATGGATCGGCAACCGGATCATCGAGGTACCAGATGATCTTGGGGACCGCCGCGGCGTATTCCTCGGGAGAGACGATCTTGACGATGTGCTCGACCCCGATCGCCTCCGCCGTCTCCGCGGCGACATCGACCTCCGAGTAACCCTCGCGCTCGAAACCGGTGGTGAAGGTGAGCAGGTTGGGGTTGTGGCGCTTGGCCAGCGTCGCGATGGCACTGGAGTCGATGCCTCCGGAGAGGAAGCTGCCCACGGTGACATCGGCCCGCATGTGCTTGGCGACGGAATCCTCCAACGCGGCCGCGATCCGGTCGAAGAGCTCCTGCTCCCCGCCCTTGGGCACGGAGGTGACCTGGAAATTCGGGGTGAAGTAGCGCTCGGAAACGACCTCGCCGCCGGGGGAGAGCGTGACGGTGCAGCCGGATTCCACCCGGCGGATCGCGGAGTGCAGGGTCTCCGGTTCCGGGGTGTACTGCAGGTCGACGTAGTGCTCGATCGCCCGACGGTCAAGGCTGAGGTCGAGACCGATGGCGTCGGCCATCTCCAGGATGGACTTCTTCTCGGAGGCGAACACGGTGCCGGCCTCGGTGGTGGCGTAGAACAGCGGCTTGATGCCGAACTGGTCACGCGCGACAAACATCGACCGGGTCTCGGTGTCCCAGATGGCGAAGGCGAACATGCCACGCAGATGCTGCACGACCTCGGCGCCCCAGTGGTGGAACCCCACGACGATGGTCTCGGAGTCGCCCTCGGTGTGGAACGTCAGGCCGGCGGCCTGGAGTTCCTCGCGCAGCTCGATGAAGTTGTAGATCTCGCCGTTGAAGACCAGGGCGTAGCGCTCCGGGTTGTCCTCCGGGCCCCAGCGCAGCGGCTGGTGGGAGTGCTCGAGGTCGATGATGGCCAGGCGGTTGAAGCCGAACAGGGCGTCATCGTCGTGCCAGGTACCTGCGGCATCGGGGCCGCGGTGGCGCATGCAGGGCAGGGCACTGCTCATCGCATCGGTGTAGTCGCCGGCAGTGGCACCGGAGGTCAGCATTGCTACTAGGCCGCACATGAAGTGGAAGTACTCCTTATATATAAGGTCGTCGGCGAATGGCGGAGCCGCCACCGTCGTCGGACAGCTCCCCACACTCTAGATCCGGGCGGGCGGATCGGAGTAACGGCACTCCGAGCCTGCGCGGATGGCCGGGTGGTGATGGGTGGGATGGGGGAGCGGGGGCACTCGATCCCCGAATAGGTGCAAACTTTCGGATGATGGGGCGGGCGAGGGGTTGTGAATTGGAAT
The DNA here is from genome assembly GCF_000767055.1 of Corynebacterium doosanense CAU 212 = DSM 45436. Classification (NCBI taxonomy): domain Bacteria; kingdom Bacillati; phylum Actinomycetota; class Actinomycetes; order Mycobacteriales; family Corynebacteriaceae; genus Corynebacterium; species Corynebacterium doosanense. The sequence continues at coordinate 1,918,290 of NZ_CP006764.1, read as the reverse complement.
ACAGGCCTCTGCCACCGGTTTCCTCCGTCATTCGCCGCCACCTGCAACGGGGCTGGGAAACCCCGGCCAACCCGCGGGGTGGATATCGGTGGCCGGGGAAAATCCCGCTCCCCGACAAAGCGAAAGTTCCGCGGTTCATCCACTATCCTGCAAAGGTAGGAATGCATAAGCACGGCATTCACATGAGTGTGGACAGGAAGGCAGACACACGTGGAACAGCGAATGAAGCGCGGAATCGCCCGCAAGGCCGGTTTCGGCGCATCCATCGTCCTGGGCGCCGTCGCCCTGGTCGGTTGTGACGTGGCAATGCCTTCGGGCATGGCCAACATCCTCGATATGGGGTGGCCGGATCCGGTGACCCCTGAGGGCCAGTCGATGTACAACTTCTGGGTGTGGGTCTGGCTCGCAGCCTGGACCATCGGCGCTATCATGTGGGGCCTTATGCTCACGGCCATCTTCTCCTGGAACCGTAAGGCCCAGGAGAAGCGTGGCAAGGGTGAGTTCCCGCGGCAGCTGCAGTACAACATCCCGCTCGAACTCGTGCTGACGGTGGTTCCTATCCTCATCGTCATGACCCTGTTCTTCTTCACGGTGCAGACGCAGCAGAAGGTCATTGCTCTGGACAAGAACCCCGAGGTCACAGTCGACGTCACCGCGTTCCAGTGGAACTGGAAATTCGGCTACGCTGACGTTTCGGGGAATCTTATGCCGAACGGCCAAGCGTACGTCGGTACTGACGAGGAGCGCCAAGCTCTCGCAGAGGAGTCTGCTCGTGATCCCGAAGACATGAAGAATGCCAACCCGATCCATGGCGAGTCGATGGGCGATCAGTCGTATCTCAACTTTAACGAAATTGAGACCCTCGGCACGACTGAGGAGATCCCGGTTATGGTCCTCCCCGCCAACACCCCGGTTGAATTCCGTCTCGCCTCTGGAGACGTCTCTCACGGCTTCTGGGTCCCCGAATTCCTGTTTAAGCGCGACGTGTACGCCCACCCGGAGTCCAACCAGCAGGAGCGTGCCTTCCAGATCGAGTCCATCGAGCCTGGTGCCTACGTCGGCCGCTGTGCCGAGATGTGCGGTACCTACCACGCCATGATGAACTTCGAGCTGCGTGTCGTCTCCCCGGAGGCCTTCACCGAGTACATGGAGTTCCGTACCGCTAACCCGGACGCACCCAACTCGGAGGCGCTCGCCGCCATCGGCGAAGAGCCCTTCGCCACCACCACCCAGCCCTTCAACTCCGACCGCCAGACCCGCGACGGCGACAACGCAGTCCAGCTGGGCGCATAGCTCCCCGCTCTTCACCTCACGGCATCAAGAAATAAGGAGAAAAGAAAATGCGTCCCGGTGCAAAAGTCATGTTCTCGATCGCAGCCTTCCTCGGCGTGGTCACCGTCATCTACATTCTGGGCACCATGTGGGTCCAGGATGACGCCTACCTCTACGGCATGGAATGGGCCGGAGGGCCGGCGCTGCTGCTCTCCTTCGTTATGGCCATGATGCTGGGTGCTTACATCCAGTTCACCACCAACCGCATGGATCTGCTCCCCGAGGACTTCGAGGAGGCGGAAGTCGAAGACGCAGCCGGAACGCTCGGCTTCTTCTCGCCCAGTTCCATCTGGCCCTTCGCCATGGCCGTCTCTATCGCTGTGCTCGGCTACGGCATCATCTTCTTCTACTTCTGGATGATCGCCCTCGGTGCCATCATGCTCGTCTGGGCCTGCACCATGCTCTCGCTGCAGTACGGCCTGCCGAAGGAAAAGCACTAATTACTTGCCTCCTGTCTCAAGAACTCGCCGCTTCCCCCGTGGAGCTGCGGGTTTTCTGCTTCCCATGTCAGGTTGGAGTGACCACGTTGTGTCGCGCAGGGGCAGGGTCGTTGCGAGAAATGCCTCGGGGGCCTGTCCGAGGTGGGGGTCATCCAAAAGTTGGTGACGGTGAGGGTGCCGCCGAAAAGAGAGTGACATCAATCTCTTTGGGCACATCGCCGAACCTGCCAAGTGGGCGCGGCGCAGGCGCTAGAATGAATGCCAGAGTATGCGCGATGAGCGGTGGGGGACCGTGGAAGCGCTGACCAGCGGGGACGATTCCGATTCACGCGTCGGACAGCCGGGGGAAAAGTTCCGGACGACCCAAAAAAAACTGCCCCGAGGACGCAAATCTACAGAAACCGCAGGTGAGCCGACGCGGGATGGAAAATCTTCGGGGGTAGTCAAGGTGACTTCTGGGCACATTCCCGCCATACTGTTATGCGTGACGAGCGCAGTAACTAACCCAAGCATGGCAGCACCACAGCGTGTGCCCGCACTGAACCGACCCAACATGGTCAGTGTCGGCACCATTGTGTTCCTGTCCCAGGAATTAATGTTCTTCGCCGGACTGTTCGCGATGTACTTCACGTCGCGTGCGAACGGCCAGGCAGGCGACTGGGCGGAACATACCGCCCATCTCAACGTGGTTCTCGGTGCCATCATCACCGCGATCCTCCTCGCCTCCTCCGTGACTTCGCAGTTCGGCGTCTTCGCAGCTGAGAAGGGAGATGTATACGGACTTCGAAAGTGGTACGCCGCGACGATCGCGCTGGGCGTGATCTTCCTCGGCCTGGTCGGCTTCGAGTACTCCGAGATGATCCGGGAGGGCATTACGATCCAGGGCAGTGTCTACGGATCGGTGTTCTACATCATCACCGGATTCCACATGGCCCACGTCATCGGCGGCCTCCTGGCCTTCGTGGTGATCCTCCTCCGCGTGGGTAAGTCGAAGTTTACGCCGGCACAGGCCACCGCCGCCATGGCCGTGTCCTACTACTGGCACTTCGTCGACGTGATCTGGATCGGCGTCTTCACCATCCTCTACCTGATTCAGTAGTTCACCCCGGGCCCGGTTCGCCGGCCCAGGCCAGACACTGACTTCTCCACCTTCACAGCACACAAGGGAAATCGATGGATACCAATTCCAACTCCGCACCAGAGCAGGGCACAGCCTCTGTCGCGGTGAAGCAGTCCCGTCGTCGCCGCAAGATGCGCAAGACCGCCGCAGGCGCAGCCGCGCTGACGGTCGGGCTCACCGGTGCCGGCGTCCTCGCTACGGCGCTGACCCCCGACGCCCAGGTCGCCACCGCGCAGCTCGACGATCAGGCGATGATCCAGGAGGGCAAAGACATCTACGATGTCGCCTGCATCACCTGCCACGGCGCCAACCTGCAGGGCGTCCAGGACCGCGGGCCCTCTCTCGTCGGAGTCGGTTCCGGCTCCGTCTACTTCCAGGTCCACTCCGGCCGTATGCCGATGATGTCCAACGACGCGCAGGCGGAGCGCAAGACCCCGCGCTACACGGAGCAGCAGACCCTGGCACTCGCTGCCTACGTCGCCGCCAACGGTGGCGGTCCCGGCCTGGTCACCAACGAAGACGGTTCGATCGCCATGGAGGAACTCCGTGGCGCGAACTACGACGGCCAGACCCAGGCCGGCGACGTCGCCCGCGGTTCCGAGCTCTTCCGCCTGAACTGCGCGTCCTGCCACAACTTCACCGGTCGCGGCGGCGCGCTGTCCTCCGGCAAGTACGCCCCGGGTCTCGACCCCGCGAACGAGCAGGAGATCTACCAGGCCATGCTCACCGGCCCGCAGAACATGCCCCGGTTCTCCGATCGCCAGCTGACGGCGGACGAGAAGAAGGACATCATCGCCTTCATCAAGTCCTCCAAGGAGACCAGCAGCCCCGGCGGCTGGGGCCTGGGTGGCCTCGGCCCCGTCTCTGAGGCGCTGGCAATGTGGCTCATCGGTATCACCGCTCTTATCGGAGCAGCTATGTGGATTGGATCGCGCTCATGAGCAACGACGTGAAGAAGACTTACACGGAGAAAGAACTCGCGTCGATGAGCCAGGCCGAACTGGCCGCTCTCGGCACCGAGATGGACGGCGTCACCGTAGCGTTCCGTAAGGATCGGTGGCCGGTGGAGAACGACCCCAACGAGAAGCGTGCCGCCAACGGCGTCGCCATTTGGCTGGCCATCTCCATCCTGGCGGCCCTGGGATTCCTGGCCACCTACCTCTTCTGGCCGTGGCACTACCGTGCGCTCGGCGATGAGGGCCACGTCTTCCACACCCTTTACACCCCGATGCTCGGCCTCACCGCTGGCATCGCCATCCTCGCCCTAGGCATGGGCGTGAACCTCTACGTCAAGGGGTTCATCCCCGAGGAGATCTCCATCCAGCGGCGCCACGACGGCCCGTCGGACGAGGTCGACCGTCGCACCGTGACGGCACTGCTTAACGACGCCTGGACCACCTCCACGCTGGGTCGACGCACGGCCATCAAGGGTCTGCTCGGCGGTGCCGGTCTGCTCTTCGGCCTCGTCGTGGTCGCCCCCCTGGGCGGAGCCATCAAGAACCCGTGGCGCGCCCACGAGCTCGACTACAACGGAGACGGCACGCTGTGGACCTCCGGCTGGACGCTGCAGGAGAAGGGCGTCAAGCTCTACCTCGCCCGTGACATCGGCACCATCGCCGAGAAGTACGAGGGGGAGAGCGGCACTCACTTCACCACTGCCGGTCTGAGCCGACTGGTTCGCGTTCGCCCCGAAGACCTCTCTTCCGGTGCGATGGAGACGGTGTACCCCTTGGCCGAAGAGGACGTGAACGACGGCGACCGGTACAACCCGGAGTCGCACGCCTACGAGAACCACATGCACTCAATTCACGGCCCGCGAAATGCTGTCATGCTGATCCGCCTGCGTAACAGTGATGCCGAGCGTGTCATCGAGCGTGAGGGCCAGGAGAGCTTCCACTACGGCGACTACTACGCGTACTCGAAGATCTGTACCCACATCGGCTGCCCGACCTCGCTCTACGAGGCGCAGACGAACCGCATTCTCTGCCCGTGCCACCAGTCGCAGTTCGACGCTCTGCAGCACGGCAAGCCGATCTTCGGTCCCGCCGCGCGCGCACTGCCGCAGCTCCCGATCACGATCGACGAAGAGGGTTATCTCATCGCCGAGGGCAACTTCATCGAACCCCTCGGCCCGGCATTCTGGGAGCGTAAGTCCTAATGAGCAAGAAACCCGACAACCGCATGGCGGCTGCCGCGAACAACATCGACTCGCGCTACACCGTGGCCGGTCTGCTTCGCCCGCAGCTCAACAAAGTCTTCCCGACCCACTGGTCGTTCATGCTCGGTGAGGTGGCCCTCTACAGCTTCATCATCCTGCTGCTGACCGGTGTCTACCTGGCACTCTTCTTCGACCCGTCGATCACCAAAGTGATCTACGACGGGGGATACCTCCCGCTCAATGGCGTCGAGATGTCCCGCGCCTACGCCACCGCACTAAACATCTCCTTCGAGGTCCGCGGTGGACTGTTCATCCGTCAGATGCACCACTGGGCCGCACTGATGTTCATGATGTCCATGGTCGCCCACATGCTCCGCATCTTCTTCACCGGCGCGTTCCGTCGCCCGCGTGAAGCCAACTGGATCATCGGCTGCACCCTGATCCTCATGGGCATGATCGAGGGCTTCCTCGGTTACTCCCTCCCGGACGACCTTCTCTCCGGCGTCGGCCTGCGCATCATGTCGGCCATCATCATCGGCCTGCCGATCGTGGGCACCTGGCTCCACTGGGCGATCTTCGGCGGCGACTTCCCGTCCGACCTCATGCTGGACCGCTTCTACATCCTTCACGTCCTGGTTCTCCCGGGTCTGATCCTCGCGCTCATCGCGGCCCACCTGCTGCTGGTCTGGTACCAGAAGCACACCCAGTTCCCCGGGCCGGGACGCACCGAGAACAACGTCGTGGGTATCCGCATCATGCCGGTGTTCGCCACCAAGGCCATCGGCATGGGTCTCATCACCGCCGGCGTGCTTGCCCTGATGTCCGGTCTCACCACGATCAACGCCATCTGGACCCTCGGCCCGTACAACCCCTCGCAGGTCTCCGCGGGCTCCCAGCCTGACGTGTACATGCTGTGGACGGACGGCCTCGCCCGAGTCATGCCGGCGTGGGAGCTCTACCTGGGCAACTACACCATCCCGGGCGCGTTCTGGGTCATGCTCGTGGCCGGCGCCATGGTCGGACTGCTCATGGCCTACCCGTGGATCGAGAAGTGGGCCACCGGCGACGATGCGCACCACAACCTGCTGCAGCGCCCCCGCGACGCCCCGACGCGTTCCGGCATCGGCGCAATGGCCATCACGTTCTTCGCGCTGGTGACCATCTCCGGCGGTAACGACCACGTGGCGCACTTCTTCCAGGTGTCGCTGAACGCGATGACGTGGTTCGGCCGCATCGGCCTGGTCATCCTCCCGCCGCTGGCGTACTTCATCACCTACCGCATTTGCGTCTCCCTGCAGCGCAACGACCGCGAGGTGCTGGAGCACGGCATCGAGACCGGCACGATCAAGATGCTGCCCAACGGCGCGTTCATCGAGATCCACCAGCCCCTGGGCAAGGTCGACGCCCACGGTCATGCGATCCCGCTGGAGTACGCGGGCGCCCGGGTTCCGAAGCAGCTCAACGAGCTCGGCCTGGCCGACTCCCAATCGCACGGTGGCTGGTTCTCGCCCGACTCCGACGCCATCGCTGCAAAGCGTCAGGCACACGTGGACGAGAACGCCCACGAGGAGCATCAAATGTTCGAGAACCTCACCGAGGCGAACCGCGAGCAGGATCGCCGCAACGGCTTCCTGGACTAACAGCAGCCGCGTCGATCAGCCAGAAATCCCCGCCCTCACGCACCAGCGTGACGGCGGGGATTTTTGCTGTTCCGGGGACATAGGTCAAGCATGTGACGAAGGACACATCAACGTCGTCTGGCGTCCCCGTCGCCTGGGGTGGCGTGCCGAGCTGGTCGCGCGGGCGGCGCCAAACGCTCCGGTCAGCGGCTTTTTGCTGGCCAAGTGAGGCCTCGTCACTGACCGTGCAAATGGGCCGATCCAATGGTGGAGGAATGGTCTCCATTGCATTACGGACTGATAACGAAGCCTGCGGCTGGACATGTTTGTTGCAATTTCGTAACCTATTCGAGACATTGCGGATAGCCACAGGGTCCCGCAGTCCGAACTGAACAGTAATGCCGAACTCTCTCGGCCATCGTCCCGGCAATGGGGACGGGCCGAGGGAACTGGGATATACGAGCGGAACCCGATCCGGGTACCGCGAGTGGCTAAGGGTGAGCTTCCTCTCGGAGGCTCTCCTCGAGCAGCCCGGTCGGCAAACAAATGAGTTGGAGATTTTTTCGTGGCCAAGCACCGTAGTCAGAACGCCGGCACCACCCGCCGTATCGCCGCAGCATCCGCTGCGGTCGCCACCATGAGCGTTCTTACCCCCGGTATCGCCTCCGCCGCCGAGGTTGCCGTTCCCGGCACCGGTTTCGGTGTCGAGGTTCAGGGCGTTGAAAACATCCCGGGTGTCGCAAACATCCCGGGCGTCGAGCAGTACATCCCGTCTCTCGCAGGCCAGGCCGCTCCGGCGGTCGAGGCTTTCACCGCAGCTGCCGCCCCGGTCACCGCTGCAGCCCCCACCTCCGGCAACCAGGCCGTCGTTGACGCCGTCCGCTCCAAGGTCGGTGCCCCCTACGTCTACGGCGCAGCCGGCCCCAGCGCTTTCGACTGCTCCGGTCTGACCTCCTGGGCCTACGCCCAGTCCGGCAAGACCATCCCCCGTACCTCGCAGGCCCAGGCCGCTGCCGGCCAGCAGGTGGCCATCAGCGACCTGCAGCCGGGCGACATCATCGCCTACTACGGTGGCGCCTCCCACGTGGCCATCTACACCGGCAACGGCATGATGATCGACGCACTGAACTCCGGTTCCCCCGTCACCGAGCGCCCGATCGACTACATGCCGATCCACTCCGCGTTCCGCTTCTAGTCTGCGCGGCCGCTGAGACTACGCTCCCACGGCCGCCAGGCCTCATGGCCTCCTTACCTCCGCTTATCGGCGAGGTGAGGGGGCCATTTCGCCCACCGGGCCCTGCTGGCGCGTGCCCGGTGTGTGAAGTACGATCATCCGTGAATGCACCGGCGCCGCTCATCGCTGCTGGTCCCCGCGCCGCCCGCCTCCCCAGGCCCGGGCCGCTCCTCAGAGAGTCAGATTCTTGAACAAGCCTCACCTCCGCTTTGCCCGTGCACGTTCCCTGGCCGTCGTCGCCGCCTTCTCCGCCACCGCCGTAGGGGGCACCTCGTTCATCTCCGCTTCCGCGGGTGCGGACGACGTGGACACCATGATCTCCAACATGGAGGAGCTCTCCCGCGAGTCGGCCGCGGCCAATGAGCAGGTGCTCGCCCTCGAGGAGCAGATCGACGAGACTGGCGATCTGATCGAGGATTCCCAGCTCAAGGTCGATGCCTCCACCGCGGCGACGGCGGGTGCCGGTGCAGAGCTGGCTCGCCTGGACGAAGAGGCGGCAGGCGCTGCGGCGCTCGCGGATGCGGCTCGCGCCTCGCAGGATGCGGTCCAGTCGAAGCTTGACGATCTCGCGTCGGCGACCTACCGCGGTGTGGTGGTCGACCCGCTGACCAACGCGGCCCGCGCCGAGGACCCGCAGTCGATGATCGACCGGGTCTCCTACATGGGAGTCCTGGCCGATGACGCCAGCGAGGAACTCTCCCAGCTGAAGTCCGACAATGTCGAGGCCGGGCAGTTGGCCACGCGGGCGAACGCCGCCGTCGCGGAGGCCGCGTGGGTTCGCTCGCAGCTCGCGAACAACCAGCGTGAGGCCGAGACCGCCCATAACGATCTCGAACGCCACCAGGCAGAGCTCGAGGCCCAGCGCGCAGATCTCGCCGCCCAGCAGGCCGCCCTGCAGGAGCAGGTCGCCGCAGTCCAGTCCCAGGTCGACGCGCTTGACCCGGCCCTGCTGTCCAGGTGGCAGAACAAGGACAACCCGCTCACCCCGAACACCGCCGGCGTCGGTGCTGACGGCGCCGTCGCCTCCGCGCTCACCCGCCTGGGTGCCCCGTACTCCTGGGGTGCTGCCGGCCCGGACGCCTTCGACTGCTCGGGACTGATGTTCTGGTCGTACCAGCAAGAGGGCAAGTCCATCCCGCGTACCTCCCAGGCACAGCTCGCCGGGGGCACGCCCGTGTCCCGGGCGGAGCTCCAGCCGGGTGACATCGTGGGTTACTACCCCGGAGTCACGCACGTGGCCATGTACATCGGCAACGGTCAGGTGGTCCACGCCTCGGACTACGGCATTCCCGTTCAGGTGGTCTCGGTAGACTCCATGCCGTTCCAGGGCGCAGCCCGGTACTAGCCCGGGCGGGGAGGCTGGCTCGATGTCGGACATGTCCCGGACCCTGCTGGTGACCAACGATTTCGCCCCCACCGTGGGCGGGATCCAGTCCTATCTGCGGGACTTTGTGGGCACCCTGGATCCCCGCGAGGTGGTTGTCTTCGCCTCCACCCAGGATCCCGCGGCCGCGGCCCGTTACGACGCGGCATCTGACTGGAAGATCATCCGCTGGCCGCGATCGGTAATGCTCCCCACTCCCGCGACCGAGGCCGCGATGAGTGCCATCATCCGCGAGTTCCGGATCGAGACCGTGTGGTTCGGCGCCGCCGCGCCCCTGGGCCTCATGGCTCCCGCCGCGCGGAAGGCCGGAGCCCGGACCATCATCGCGTCGACCCACGGCCACGAGGTGGGCTGGTCCATGACGCCCGGTGCCCGGCAGGCTTTGCGACGCATCGGGAACCACGTGGACACCGTCACCTACATCTCCGACTACACCCGAGGCCGCATCGAGCCGGCCTTCGGCGCGCATCCGGAGTACGTCCACCTGCCCTCCGGGGTGGATTCGGCATTTTTCCACCCGGCTTCCGCCGAGGAGAGGGCCCGTACCCGCCACCGGTTCGGCTGGGGCGACGAACCACTGGTGGTGTGCATCTCCCGGCTGGTGAGACGCAAGGGCCAGGACCAGCTCATCGCAGCCCTGCCCCAGGTGCACCGGCAGTTCCCGGACGCGCGGCTCGTCATCGTCGGCACCGGCCCGGAGGAGCGACGCCTGCGTCGCCTCGCCGACGATCTCGGGGATCGGGTGGTGTTCACCGGCGCACTCGAGCGGGAGGACATGCGGGACGTGCTCGCCGCGGCGGACGTGTTCAGCATGCCCGCGCGGACGCGGGGAGCGGGTCTGGACGTCGAGGGGCTCGGCATCGTGTACCTGGAGGCCCAGGCCTGCGGGGTCCCCGTGGTCGCCGGTGATTCCGGCGGGGCGCCGGAGGCTGTGCACGCGGATGCGGGAGAAGTGGTCAGCGGGCGCAGCCGGGAGCAGATCGCCCGGTCGATCTCGGCCCTGCTCGCTGACCCCGGCCGCCGCGCGGCGATGGGGGAGACGGGGCGTCGATACGTGTCTTCACTGTGGACCTGGGGGCGTTTCGGAGCCAGGCTCCGGGAACTGACCACCGGCCCGTAGTCGGGCCTGGTCCAGCGCTGGGTATATCCTCGCAGGACGGCACGACACGTCTCAGCAGTATGTGAGGAACCATGAACTCCACCCCCCACCCGGATGCCCTGACCATCGGCTTCGATATCGGCGGCACCAATCTTCGTGCCGGCGTCGTCGACGCGAGGGGCGGGCTCGTGGAGACGGTGTCCGTCGCCACGCCCCGGGTCAGCTCGGAGGCCGAGGAGGCCATCGTCGCGTTGGTGGCGGACCTACGTTCCCGTCATGACGTCGGAGCGGTGGGCCTCGCGGTGGCGGGTTTTCTCGACCCGCAGTGTGAGAACCTGCGGTTCGCGCCGCACCTGCCCTGGCGGGACGCGCCGCTGCGCAGCATTCTGGCCGACAGGATCGGCCTGCCGGTGCGCCTGGAGCACGACGCCAACGCCGCCGCGTGGGGCGAATACCGCCACGGCGCCGGACAGGGTGCCGGGACCTGGGTCTTTTTCGCCGTGGGCACCGGGATCGGGGCCACGCTCATGCTCGACGGGGAGATCTACCGCGGGGCATTCGGCACGGCCCCGGAGTTCGGCCACCTCACCGTCGTACCGGGGCCGGACGCGCGCCTGTGTTCCTGCGGCAAGAAGGGGTGCCTCGAGCGTTACGCCTCCGGAACCGCGCTCGTGGACACCGCCCGGGAACTCGCTCCGCGCTTCCCGAATTCGCAGCTGGCCAAGGATCTGGGCACCGGCGCCGACGTCACCGGCTCGACCGTCGTCGGTGACGCCCGGCTCGGCGATCCCCTCGCCGTGGCGGTGCTCGCGGAGTTCGCCGACTGGCTGGGGCTGGGCCTGTCGTTTGTCGCGGACCTTCTCGATCCGGAACTCATCGTCATCGGCGGGGGAGTGGCCAGCGACGCCGACCTCTACCTCGACCGGGCGTGTTCGGTGATGACCGGCTCGATGGTCGGCAGCGGCCATCGACCTGCGCCTCGGGTGGCCACCGCGGTGCTGGGCGGATCCGCCGGTATGATCGGCGTAGCAGATCTGGCACGTCAACTTCTGCCTGGTTCGCGGCTTTCCTGAACCGGGCAACGCCCCCGAAGACGAGGAGAAACACCGCATGGCCCTGAATTGGTGGGAATTCTACCGGTACACGATCGGCTCGGGACTCCACGTCCTCAACCGGGTGGAGGCCGAGGGCCTGGACAACATCCCCGAGGAAGGCCAGGCCATCGTAGCCTCGAACCACCTGGCGGTCATGGATTCGCTCTACCTGCCCCTGATGCTCAAACGGGAGCTGCGGTTCCCGGCGAAGAGCGAGTACTTCACCACCCCGGGCCTCGTCGGCCGGATGCAGAGGTTCTTCTTCACCTCGGTCAACCAGATTCCCGTCGACCGGGAGTCCGCGGACGCCGGTGACGCCACCCTCAGAGCCGCCCGCTCGGTCCTCGACCCGGGTGAGATCTTCGGCATCTACCCGGAGGGCACCCGCTCGCCCGACGGCCGTCTCTACCGCGGTCGCACGGGCATCGCCCGCATCGCCATGGCGACCGGGGCCCCGGTCATCCCCGTCGCGATGATCGGCACCCGGGAGGCCAACCCCATCGGGTCCTGGATCCTGCGCCCCGTGAAGGTCAGGATCAAGATCGGCGAGGCGATCGATCCCCACGCCTGGGCGATCGAGCATGGCTTTACCCCGGACTCGCGCGAGGTGACCCGCCCGTTCACCGATCACGTCATGCAGGTGATCGCCGAGCTCAGCGGACAGCCGTATGTGGACATCTACGCCTCCGAGGTGAAAAAGTCCCTCGCCGAGGGCAACGGTTATCCCGACGGCGCCCAGCCCGGTGGCCGGCTGGAGACGCCGGCGAAGTAGGTGCTCTTTTTCCTTGTGCCGCGACGCTGGTTAGGATGGATTGAAGGTTGCCCGCAGGCAGCGGCATTCAGGTAGCTTTCCGTGCGTTTTTGTGCGGGGCGCGGAGAAATTTCAACAGGGGAGGGTGGCCATGTCCCAGACTGCTGCGGCCACCCGAATGGCGTGGCCCGACGTGGCCAAGGGCCTGTCGATCCTCGGTGTGATCTTCCTGCACGTCTCCATGGCCGTGCCCGAGGCGGAGCTTTCCCCGCTGGCGCTGGCGAACACCATGGCCGACCCCCTGCGCATGCCGTTGTTTTTCCTGATCTCCGGGCTGTTCGCCACCAAGATCTTCCGGTTCAGCTTCCTCGAGCTGTTCACCCGTCGCCTGTGGTTCTTCCTCGTTCCCTACCTCGTCTGGGTCCCGGTGGAGACCTACCTGAAGAACCGTGAGTACCTCCTGGTTCACCAGGCGCCCATGCCTCCCGCCATGGACTACCTCAAGGCCCTGGTCTTCGGGGTCAACATGGCGTGGTTCCTCTATGCCCTCGTGCTGTTCAACATCGCACTGTGGCTGACGAGGAAACTACCGGTGCCGTGGGCCATCGCCGCGAGCCTCGTGCCCGTGGTGGCGCTGCCGCTGCACCTGGAGTTCCACATGATCGGCAAGGCGGTGCTCTACCTGCCCATCTTCTTCCTCGGCGCCTTCCTGCGCCCGATGATCACCCGCTTTTCCGGACGGGTCTTCACCCCGCTCTGCCTGGCCGGGACCATGTCGGCCTACCTGGCGGGACTGGCACTGTTCATCGCCTGGGCACACATCGTCGGCAGCACCCAGATGAGCATTCCCTGGCCGCTGCCCGGTGCAACGACGGTGGGTGTCCCCGAGATCGAACTTCTCGTGCGACTGTCCACGCACGTGCTCATGCTTCCGGCCGGCATCACCATCGCGGTGCTGCTGTCAAAGATCTCGGTGGTCTCCCAGTCGCTGCAGTTCATCGGCCGCAACACCCTGCCGGTCTACCTGGGCCACCCCATCGCCCTGACCCTCGTCTACCACTTCACCCAGTTCCGCCTGCAGGTCCCGGTCACTGCGGAGGCCGGGCACTGGATCGCCTCGACCAACTTCTGGATGACGGCGGCGGTGGCCATCTCGTTCCTCGGCGGGCTGGCGCTCTGGGCTCTGGCCCGGGTGCCGGTGCTGGGGTGGACCATCGCCCCGCCGCCCATCCACGGACTGTGGGCGCGCAGGCAGGAACCGAGCGTCAGCGGGTCCGCTCTGGTGCGCCGCTAGCCGCACCCCACCGGCCGGGCGCGGCCACCGCGAGCACCAGCAGCGCGACCCCGCCCAGCACATAGGCGTTGCCCAGCAACTGCTCCCACCACGACCACGGCTGCTCACCCATCAGCCAGTGCGGCGCGATGACGCCCGCGGCAAAGACGGCCGCGCCGAGCCAGCGGGAGCCCTGCCAGCAGGCCGCCGCGAGAACCACCACCCAGACCCAGTGGTGGGACCAGGACACCGGCGAGGCCAGCAGCGCGATGAGGCTGACCACCGCGAGGGTGGACAGGGCGTTGGTGCGCACCCGCCAGGCCGCGCAGAGTGCGAGCGCCAAGAGGGCGAGCACGGCGACCGGCCACAACCGGTCGGCGGCCGCCGGACCCGTCACCCGGGCCAGAAGCCCGAAGACGGACTGGTTGGTGAGGTAGTCCGGGTCGCCGATGCGGGACGTGTTGGCCAGCGTGTCGGTGAAGTACTGCCACGACAACCTCGGGGTCAGGGCGGCGGCCAGCAGTGTAGAGACCACGGCGGATCCCACCATCACGGCGGCCGCGCGGTACTGCCGGCGGACGAGGAAATACACCACAAACACCGCCGGGGTGAGTTTGAGTGAGGCGGCTATGCCGGCGAGAACGCCCGTCGATAAACGTTGCCCGGAGCGGTACAACGCATCCGTGGCCACCATAGCCAGCAGGACAAGGTTGATCTGCCCGAAAGCCACCGTCTCGCGGACGGGCTCCAGCAGGCCGAGCAGGGGGAGCAGCCACAGGGCGAGAACGCGGGGGCGATCCGCGCCCAGGTGGGAGAGCACGAGCGTGGCGGTCCACCAGAGGCAGACCAGCGAGACGAGGCTGAGGATCAGCCCGGCGATGGGGAGCGGAACCAGCGCGAAGGGCGTGAACACCAGGGCCGCCAGGGGCGGATAGGTGAACGGCAGGTTGATGCCGAAGACATGGTATTCCAGGTCGTAGATGGGCTGGCCCGCCAGCAGCGCGGCCGCTCCCTCGCGGTAGACATCCGTGTCGATGTGGTACTGCAGCCCCATCGGCGAGTCGCGGTCGACGATCCAGGCGCCGAGGACCAGTGCCGTCAACAGCACCGGAACAACGAGCCAGACGGGGGACCGCGGGAGGCGCAGGGTGGAGTTCACAGAACTTCACTCTAATATGTGCACCGCGGTGAACGGGCCGCCACCCGGGGGATAGGCTGGGCTTTCGACAACACTTCCAGCGGGGAAAGGGACCCGGCGTGCGCTACTTCTACGACACGGAATTCATCGAGGACGGCCGGACCATTGAGCTGGTCTCGATCGGCGTGGTCGCCGAGGACGGGCGGGAGTACTACGCCGTCTCCACGGACTTCGACTCCTCCCGCGCAGGCCAGTGGGTGCGCGACAACGTGCTGGGAAAACTGCCCAGTCCCAGCGCGCCCGAGTGGAGGTCGCTGGAGACGATCCGTGCCGAGCTCGTGGACTTTCTCACCGCCGGACCCGGGCCGGTGGACCTGTGGGCCTGGGTCGGAGCCTACGACCACGTCGTCCTGGCCCAGCTGTTCGGCGACATGACCGGCATGCCCCGGGCGCTGCCGCGCTACACCAACGAACTCAAGCAGTACTGGCACATGGCCGGGAAACCGGTGCTGCCCCGGGTGCCCTCGGGCAACCACGATGCGTTGGTGGACGCACGTTTCAACGTGGAGAAGTTCCGCATCATCAACGAGGCGATGCCGTTGGGTAGAGAAAATAAGGTACTGCGTGGATAGCCGGTGGCCGGGCGTGCTACAAATAACTCTGTGAGTTGGACAATTGACATTCCCCGATCCGTTCTTCCGGACCTGCCGCCCCTTCCGGGCGAGCTGAACCAGCGCTTCCAGTCCGTTCTGGCGCGGGAAGCACATCAGCAGCCGACCTGGGACCAGGGTCAGGCGGACAATGTCCGCAAGATCCTCGAGTCCGTCCCGCCCGTGGTCGTGGCCCCCGAGATCGTCGAGCTGAAGGCCAAGCTGGCGGAGGTCGCCAACGGCCGCGCCTTCCTCATGCAGGGCGGCGACTGCGCCGAGACCTTCGAGTCCAACACTGAGCCGCACATCCGCGCCAACATCCGCACCCTGCTGCAGATGGCTGTCGTGCTGACCTACGGCGCCTCCACCCCGGTGGTGAAGATCGCCCGCATCGCCGGCCAGTACGCCAAGCCGCGTTCCGCGAACCTCGACTCCAACGGCCTGCCCAACTACCGGGGTGACATCGTCAACGGCGTCGAGCCCACCGAAGAGGTGCGCGCGCACGACCCGGCCCGCATGGTCCGCGCCTACGCCAACTCCTCGGCCGCCATGAACCTCGTCCGCGCGCTCACCAGCTCGGGCACCGCGGACCTCAACCGCCTGCACGAGTGGAACCGCGAGTTCGTCGCCGCCTCCCCGGCCGGCGCCCGCTACCAGGCCCTGGCCAACGAGATCGAGGCCGGCCTGAAGTTCATGGAGGCCGCCGGCGTGCGCGACGAGTCGCTGCGCACCTCCACCATCTACTCCTCCCACGAGGCGCTGCTCGTCGACTACGAGCGCAGCATGCTGCGTCTGTCCGAGGACGCCGATGGTGAGACCCGTCTCTACGACCAGTCCGCACACATGCTGTGGATCGGCGAGCGCACCCGCGGCCTGGAGGACTTCCACGTCAACTTCGCCGCGCTGATCTCCAACCCGGTGGGCATCAAGATCGGCCCGTCAATCACCCCGGAGCAGGCCGTCGCCTACGCCGACCGCCTGGATCCGAACTTCGAGGACGGCCGCCTGACCTTCGTCACCCGCATGGGCCACGACAAGGTCCGCGACGTGCTGCCCGCCGTGGTCAAGGCCGTGGAGGAGTCCGGCCACAAGGTCGTCTGGCAGTGCGACCCGATGCACGGCAACACCTTCACCGCGTCCAACGGCTACAAGACCCGCCACTTCGACAAGATCATCGACGAGGTGCAGGGATTCTTCGAGGTGCACCGCGCGCTGGGCACCCACCCGGGCGGCATCCACATCGAGCTCACCGGCGAGGACGTCACCGAGTGCCTCGGCGGCGCGATGGACATCACCGACGTAGACCTCCCGGGCCGCTACGAGTCCGCCGTGGACCCGCGCCTGAACACCCAGCAGTCCCTGGAGCTCGCCTTCCTCGTGGCGGAGATGCTGCGCAACTAGGCGGTTTCCGCTTTTCGACGCCCGGCCCACCGAATCCCTCGGGGCCGGGCGTCGTCGTGTGCCCGGGGCGGCCGACTAGCGGGACTGCACCCGCACGTCCTCGTCCCGGCGCAGCGGGGTGCCCGCGGCCGGGGACTGGCCGGAGATGACCTGAGAGTTGGCGAAGACCGACGCGTTGATGTCCAGCCCGACACCGCGCAGCGTGGACCGTGCCTCGCGGACGGTCATCCCGGTCACGTCGGGAACGGTGATCTGCCCGGGCAGTACGACGATCACGTCCCGGTCGCGTTCCGGGTCGGTGAGTGTGCCGGCGGAGGGTTCGAGGGCGACGACGGTGTCCTCGGATTCGCCGACAAGGGCGGGGTCCCGGGTGTCGGCCACGGAGAAGCCCGCGTCCTGCAGCGCGGCCTTGGCATCGACGAGGGTCATCCCCGTGACGTCGGGGACGGCGACGGCGGTGGAGACGACCAGGTCGATCCTGTCTCCGCGGGTGAGGGTGGCACCCGGGCCCGGGGTGGTGGTGATGAGCGCGTCGCCGGGAACGTCCTTGTCGAACCGCGGGGTCACCTCGCCGATGACCAGGCCGGAGCCTTCCAGGATCGCGCGTGCCTCGTCCAGATCGGTGCCGGTGAGGGTGGGGACCTCCACGGGCTCGGGCCCCTTGGAGAGGTGGACGGTGACGGTGGAGCCAGTGTCGAGGGTCGTGCCCGGGGGCGGGGTGGTCTCGGCGACGGCGCCGCTGGGGACGTCGGCGGAGTAGACGGACTCTCCGGTGGCGACCTCGAAGGTGCGCTCTCCCGCGAGGGCCCGGTAGTCCTCGACCCCCATGCCAGCGGGAATCTCGGGTACCGACGGCCGGCCCTGCGAGATGAGCACCGTGACCATCTCTCCCGGCAGCAGGTTGGAACCCCCGGCCGGATCGGTGCCGGCGGACTGGTCGGCGGGCACGTCGTCGTCGTAGACGATCTCCGTGGTGGTCTCGAACCCGGCCTCGGTCACGGTGCTGATGGCCGCGGCGCGGTCCATGCCCACCACCTGCGGGATCTCGCCGTATCGGCCCGAGCCGAACCACCAGCCGCCGAGAAGTACGGCCGTCAGGACGATTGCGGCAACCGCGATGCCCAGCCACAGCCGCCAACCGGAGCGGTTGCTCACCGGAGCGGGCTCGTCGGGGCGCTGAGCGACGGGGCGGTTGTCCTGCTCCGGAGCGGGAATCGGCGCAGGCAGGGGCGCCGGGGCCGGCCGGACCGGCGGCGGCGGGACGGCACCCAGTGCCCTGGTCTCATTCTCCGGGCGGAGCACGGAGGTCTCGTTCTCCGGCTCGGGGCCGGTGACGGCTCCCAGGTTGGTGGTCTCGATGATGCCCGTCGTGTCCGTGGGCACCGCGGCCGCCCGGTGTGCGGCCGAGTTGGTCGGGACGGGGACGCTGTAGGCGGGGAGGTTGAGCTCGGCGGCGACGTCGTCCAGCGCGGCGAGGAACTCGCCGGCATCGGCGAAGCGGTCCTCCGGCGACCGTGCGGTGGCGGTGGCGACGAGTTCATCGAAGAGCTGGGGGATGCCGTCGATACGCGAGCTGGGCGAGGGCACATCGTGGGTGATGCGCTGGTACGCCTTGGCCAGCGGGGTCTCCCCGGTGAAGGGCACGGTGCCGGTGAGCAGATCGAAGAGCACGATGCCCGCGGAATACACGTCCGAGGCAGGGGTGATCTCCGAGCCGTCGACCTGCTCGGGGGAGAGGTACGCGGCGGTGCCGACGATCTCGTTGGTGGAGTGCTCGGAGGCGGAGGAGACCCGGACCAGGCCGAAATCCGCCACCTTCACCCGGTTGTCGCCGTTGATGAGGATGTTGTCGGGTTTGATGTCCCGGTGGACCAGGCCCTGGGAGTGGGCGACGGAGAGGCCGGTGAGCACGGCACGCATGACCGCGGTGGCCGCGTGCGGGGGCATCGGCCCGCGCTCGGCGACCAGCTCACGCAGGGTGCCGCCGGTGATGAGCTCCATGATGAGGAAGGAGATCCCCTCGTCGGAGGAGAAGTCGTAGACACCCACGAGGTTGGGGTGGGAGAGCTGTGCCATCGCGCGGGCCTCGCGCCGGAACCGCCCGCGGGTGGCGGCGTCGTCGGCGAAGCGGTCGTGCATGATCTTCGCGGCGACGGCGCGCCCCAACCGCAGGTCGACACAGCGGTAGACGGTGGACATGCCGCCGCGCGCGATCGGGTGATCGATGCGGTAGCGCCCCTCCAGGACGTCGCCAACTGCGAGTTCAGCCATGGCCACCAGTATGGCCGATGGCCCCGGGTTGGTGGTAGCCGACCCACGGGCGGCGAACCTCTAAGGTGGGAGGGGTGACATCACCGAATGACAACAATTCTCTGTCCGAGCTCACCTCCGGCGACGAGCTGCTCACGCTCACCGATTTCGCCGAACGCATGGGGGTCCCGGTCACCCGGGTGGGCGATCTTCTCACTGCCCACCGCCTCGTGGTCGGCAACATCGAGGGCAAACGCCGCATCCCGGCACTGCTGCTGGATGACGACGGCACCATCAACAAGTACGCCTCCGGCACGATCACCGTGCTTGTCGACGGCGGTTTCAACGATGACGAGATCCTCACCTTCCTGTTCACCGAGGACGACTCGCTGCCCGGGCGCCCGATCGACAACTTCCACGGCCACGGCGCCCGCGAGGTCATCCGCCGGGCGCAGGCCATGGCGTTCTAGGACGCGCGGGTCTCCGGGGCCGGGCCGCCGGAGAAACCGGGCCGGCGGTGGGCATCCAGCGGGAAAATGTACACCGTGAGCACCCAGGCGGCGACCGCCGTGCCCAGGATCCACACCAGGTTGTAGAGCTGGTGGTTGCCGCTGCCGGTGAACGCCAGCGCCACGACAATGGAGGCGCCGGTGACGAACTTGACCAGCCACAGCGGGGGAGTGAACGTGCCCACCAGGGACAGCGACGAGGCGAAGTACCACGGCAGCGTCACCGAGCTGAGCAGGAACGCGATCTGATAGGCCGCGGCCGTGCCCATGACCGACCGTCGGTCGCCGCCGCGGAAGAACCACCAGGTGGCCACGAGCCCGAGCAGCATGAGCACCGAGAAGACCGGCCGGACCGCGCCGATGACCACGTTGTAGTCGAAGTCCGGGGCAAACAGCTGGAAGAACGGGGTGGCGATCTCCGCCAGCAGGGTCGGGCTGGACAGCGGGTTGATCACCTTGGAGTTGCCGGTGATCTCCGAGAGCCAGCCCCACGAGGAACCGGATGCCCAGGTCACCGCCCACACCACGGCGATGGTCTCCACCAGTCCGATGAATCCCGCGGCCACGAACACACCGACGCGCCGCGGCCAGTAGGTGAGCGTCCGGGAGAAGTGGAAGGTGGCCATCCACACGATGAAGGGCAGGGCGATGGCTGCGGTCGCCTTCAACGACACGGCCACCGCTATGAGCGCCACCCCGAGCAGGAAACGTCGGTTGAGGCAGGCCAGCAGGCCCAGGGAGACCAGACCCACCATGATGGACTCGTTGTGCATCCCCCCGATCATGTGGAAGACCATGACCGGGTTGGCCACTCCCAGCCACAGCGCCATCGTGGGGTCGCCGCCGAGGTGGCGGGCGATGCGCTCCACCGCGAAGGCGATGGCCAGGAAACCCAGCACGGACACCACCTTGTAGGCCGCGACCCCGGCCGCGACGTTGTCGCCCACCAGCGTGGTGATGCCCTCCCCGATCCACAGGTGGAGCGGGCCGTACGGGGTGGTGGTGTTACGCCAGTCGTGGGAGACCTCGAGCAGGTAGGCGCCGGGGTTGACGGCCGCGCCCTCCGTGTACGGATCGAATCCGTCGCGCACCATCGCGCCCTGCATGAGATAGGAGTAGACGTCCCGGGAGAGGATGGGGGCGGAGAAGAGCAGGGGCAGGCACCAGGCGAAGAGCGTCGTGCGTGCCTCGCGGAGGCGGCCGGGATCTGAACGGTCCCGGTCCGTGACCACGCGTCGGCCCAGCAGGACCCAGGCGAGGACCATGGCGATGAGCCCCACGGAAAAGAGGGCACCCATGAGCGCGGCCCCGTGGCCGAAGCCGAGGAACTCCAGGTCGAGCCATTCCAGGATTCCGCCTCGGTTGCGGGTAGCACCTGCTCCGTGGGAGCTGACAGCCAGCAGGAGCGCGCCGACGACGCCGAGCGGGAGGGGGCCGGGCAGGACGGACAGCCAGCGGTCGACGTGGCCGCGCCGGGTGGTGGCGTGGGTTTCCCCGGGGGAGACGGAAGTGCTCATGTGCGGGTGGCTCCTACGTCCGACGTTCCGTGGAGCGGATGGCCAGCGAGTGCAGCGTGGACTTCACCGATTCCGGGAGCTGCACACGGTCCAGGTGCGCGAGGCCGGAGCGGGTGAGCTCCTCGATGCGCTGTTCCATCTGCTCCGGCGCGCCGGTGGAGGCGATGATGTCCGCCAGCCGGGTGATGTCCGCGGGGTCGTCCACGGTGCCCACCCCGGCGCGCAGTTCGGCGGCAGCGGCGGGATCACTGCGGTCCGCGTCGGCGAGGGCCAGGGAGAGCAGTTCGGTGCGTTTGCCCTCCCGGAGGTCGTCGCCGGCCGGTTTGCCGGTTAGAGCCGGGTCACCGAAGACGCCGAGCAGGTCGTCGCGAAGCTGGAAGGCGATGCCGATGTCGTGGCCGTAGCCGCGGAAGGAGGAGATGAGCTGCTCATCCGCGCCGGCCAGCGCCGCCCCGATGTGCAGGGGGCGTTCGATGGTGTACGCGGCGGTCTTGTAGCGGTTGACCGAGCGGGAGAGGGTGATGTCCTCGCTACCACTCGATTCCAGCGAGATGTCCAGCAGCTGACCGCCGATGACCTCGGTGCGCATGCCCCGCCACGGCTCGCGGGCCCGGGCGAAGGCGGCCGCGGAGATGCCGGAGTCGGCGAACATGTCGTCCGCCCAGGCCAGCGCCAGGTCGCCGATGAGAATGGCGGCGGAGAGCCCATAGTGGTCCGGCTCGCCGAGGTGGTTGCGGTCGCGGTGGTCCGCGGCGACCGCGCGGTGGACGGTGGGTCGCCCGCGCCGGGTCTCGGAGGAGTCGATGATGTCGTCGTGGACCAGGGCACAGGCCTGGATGAACTCCAGGGAACTGACGGCGCGGAGCACCGCCTCGGGGTCCTCGGAGGAGTTCTCCAGCCCGCCGGCGCCGACGAATCCCGCCCAGCCGTAGAGGGGTCGGATGCGTTTGCCGCCCCCGAGCACGAAGTCCGCGAGATGCTCGAGCGCGGTGGTCACGGGCGCGCCGATGGCGTCGATCTCCGGTCGGCGCGCCTCGATGTAGGCCGCGAGCTGCGCGCGGGCGGCATCGGGGATGGAGTCGATGGTGGCCGGGTCGGGGCGCGGGCCGGGGGTGCTCTGGGAGCTCACGGGAGGGATCGTCCTTACATATCGGGGTGACCGCGGACCACGGCCGTCGGTAGATGATCCACCCTACTACCCGGCCCGTAGCCGCCCCGGGGGCGCTGCTCAGTCGAGGGGGAGCTCGCGCCCCAGGACCGCGAAGGGGCGGTCATCGCCGGGGTAGCGGAACTGGCGCAGGACGTCGGCGAAACCCAGCGACCGGTACAGGCCGAACGCACCGTTCGCCTCTCCGTCCACCTCCGGGGTGGACAGGAGCGCTCGCGGCGCGGGCGCGTTCCACAGCAGCTCGGAGATCAGGCGGCGACCGAGCCCGTTTCCCTGGCGGCCCGGGCGGACGTGGATCTCCGCGACCTCGAAATATCCGGAGTGGAGGGCGTCGCGGGTCTCCTCCGGGACCCCCTGCTCGCGCATTCCGCGGCGGAGCTGACGGTCCCACCAGTGTTCCGGGGAGCCGAGAAACCCGTAGGCCACACCGACGACATCGTCGGGCGTGACAGCGATGACGCTGGTGAACCCGGGTTTGACGAGGTCGCGTTTCCACGACTGGATGCGGGATTCGCGTATCGACGGGTGGTAGTCCATCGCGTCGATGTAGATGTCGACGAGACGGGGTGTGAGGAGGGCGAACTCCGAACCGGTGGTTCGCCGAATGGACACGTTCACGCCTGCCATCGAACCACGACCGGGCTCGTCGGCGCCATCCTGCCGGGGGAGGGGTGGCCAATCGAACACAATTTCGAATAGAATCGACGGTGGTGTCCGGGCGGGGTCGTAGTGTTCCGGTCATCGCAGGGAGACAGTCGCCTCCCGCAGGATCCGACAAGGAGGACCACCATGGGAAACGTCATTTCCGCCACCACCCGCTTCGGGCGCAGCGAGGGAGCGCGTGACCGTTTCCTGACGTCCGCGCATGACCTCATCGAACACGCGCAGGGTTACATCGAGGCCGAGGACTGGGCGCTCGCCATGGAGAGCGCCTATCAGGCGGCCCTCCGTACGGCCGGCGCGCGGATCGCGTCGTCCCCGGTGATCGCGCGGCGCAAGCGTCTGCCCACCAGTGCCTGGGAGCGCCTCGTGCTTGTCGACGAACGCGGTGCCGAGTGGTCGCGGGAGCTGTCCCGGTACTCCGGCCTGCGGTCCCGGGTCGCCAACGGGATTGTTCCCCGGCCCGACCCCGCGGTCGTGCTCGCCCTGTTCAGTGCCGCGCGGCAATTCCTCGCCGAGGTGGACGCGGAAGCCGGGTGGCTCTCGGTCGCGTGATGCCGGGGCTGAAATCGCCGTGTTGGTCCCGCTGGGAACAATACGGTTAGGCTGGGCGTTGAACGGATAGAGCACTGAGACGGCCTGGCCGTCTCCGGTCCATATTTCAGACGCCGCACCAGGCCAGTTCCGGGGAGGAATGACGTGTCGCTTTCAGAGCAGGAGCAGAGGGCACTCCGTGAAATCGAGCAGTCCCTGCTGGCGGAGGACCCGCGATTCGGTTCTTCCTCCGCCCAGGAACAGACCTTCAACTTCGGGTCAGGAACCTCGTACCTCAAGTCGCTGGCGATCGGTGTCGTCGGTCTGGTGATGCTCATCGGCGGTGTCGCGCTCGCCCAGAACAATCTGTGGTTCATCGCCCTGAGCATCGCCGGGTTCCTGGTCATGTTCGGCGCGGGGATCTGGGCGCTGCGGGGCGGCGGCGCGAAGGCTCCGGCCCAGGGCGGTTCCGCACAGCCCCGGATGGCCGGGGGACAGTCGACCGGGGACTCCTCGGGGGTCAGCTCCCGGATGGAGGAGAACTTCCGGAAGCGGTTCGAGGGCCAGTAGGCCCCGAAGTTACCCCTGACCCCCGCCGGGCCCGAGTCGACGGCAGGGTGTCTGCCTACCCGCACACTGAGGTGTGCGGGTTTTGTCATTCCCGGGCCCACCGCCCGGCACCCTGGGCCCATTCTTCTCCTCGCTCCACTTTGCCCCACCCCGGATCCCGGGATGAGCCCCACTTCGCCCCACGTCCTGATTCCGGCCGCGGCCTCGCACTCCGGCATGGAGAAAGCGCAGCTCGCCTGTTCTTCTAGGTATGACAATTAAAGGGAGGGGCATGAGTGGCGTGTAGTGCGTACGCGTCCCATGACGCGATTTGGGGCCCCAGGGGCGAATCTGACATAACCTACGGACCGGTCGGGGAGCACGCCCCACCAAATTTCTCCCGCGTGACCTGCAGGAAATATTTTGTGGGGACATCTGTGCGCGTGTGGGAGTGGTGCTGGTGGGTGATAGTGGGTTAAAGTGGGTCGCAGTGGCGAACGAGGGGCTGGCCGATCGTGGTCGAACCTCACCCGGCACTCGAGAAAAGACAATCGAAAAGACGTGCACCACACGTCACCGCAAAGTGCAGACCGATGACGTCGTAGTGGAGGGGAGGGACCGGGAATGTTTCTCGGCACCTACACCCCGAAGCTCGACGACAAGGGGCGCCTGACTCTCCCCGCCAAGTTCCGTGAGGATCTGGCGGGCGGGCTGATGGTCACCAAGGGGCAGGACCACTCGCTGGCCGTGTACCCGAGGGAGGAATTTGCCGCCCGGGCCAAGAAGGCCGCGGCGGTGTCCCGCACCAACCCGGAGGCTCGCGCCTTCATCCGCAACCTCGCTGCGAGCGCGGATGAACAGCGTCCCGACGGAAACGGTCGTATCACCTTGTCGGCGGCACACCGCGAATATGCGGGACTGTCGAAAGAATGTGTGGTCATCGGCTCGGTGGATTTTCTCGAAATCTGGGACGCCGAATCCTGGTCCGAGTACCAAAACGACACAGAAGCCGCGTTCTCTGCGGCGGACGACGACGACATCCTGGCCGGGCTCCTCTAGAGCCGGGTTGTCACCGACGGAGTGTGTGTAAGGACTCTGTCCGGGGCGGATGCTCTGGTGTACTTCCCCGACATCAGATCCCCGCCCCGGGCAGGGCCCTATATGCACCCCGGACACCCGAGGGCCGACAGCCTCCACTGCCGGCACCGAGGGCCGAATTTCACTCACACGGACGCAGGAAGGAGGCGGCAGGACGCATGACACCGGAACAGCAGGACCGACTCAGCGAGGATCTCGCAGTCAACCACGGACACGTCCCCGTCCTCCGCGACCGCATGGCAGCGCTCCTGGCCCCCGCCGTCGAATCCGCCGGAGCCACGGCCGTGATCGTCGACGGCACCCTGGGTGCCGGCGGGCACACCGAGCACTTCCTCTCCACCTTCCCGGACGCACGGGTCATCGGCATCGACCGCGACACCGCGTCACTGGCCGCGGCGACCGAACGGCTGGCCCGGTTCGGTGACCGATTCATCGGAGTGCATGCGACCTTCGATGACCTGGAACGGGCCGTCGATACGCCCGCGGGAGAGATCTTTGAGATCGCCCGCGAACACGGGATCGCTGGGGCACTGTTCGACCTCGGGGTCTCGTCCATGCAGCTGGACCAGCTGGACCGCGGATTCGCCTACCGCGCGGATGCGCCGCTGGACATGCGGATGGACCCGACCATGGGAATCACCGCGGCGGACGTGCTCAACACGTACAGCCACGGCGACCTCGCCAGGATCCTCAAGACGTACGGCGACGAACGTTTCGCGGGGAAGATCGCCTCGGCGGTCCTGCGCGAGCGGGAGGATCAGCCGTTCACGACGTCGGCGCGGCTCGTCGAGCTGCTCTACGCCACCATCCCCGCCGCCACCCGGCGCACCGGGGGACACCCCGCCAAGCGGACCTTCCAGGCCCTGCGGGTCGAGGTCAACGCCGAGCTCGAATCGGTGGAGAAGTCCATCCCGGCCATCACCGACCGGCTGCGGGTCGGGGGCCGGGCGGTGTACATGAGCTACCAGTCGCTCGAAGACAAGATCGTCAAGTCCGCCTTCACCGCGCTGACCACGTCAACCACGCCGCCCGGGCTGCCCATGGACCTCCCGGGGACCTCGGCGAAGTTCGCCGTGGTAACCCGCGGGGCGGAAAAGGCCAACGACCGGGAGATCGAGGACAACCCGCGCGCGGCTTCCGTGCGGGTGCGGGCCATCGAACGCATCGCTGAACGGGGAGACAACTAAATGGCCAATCCGACCACCACCCGCCGACCCCGCCGACAGCACAACTCCCCGGAAGGACCCATGAACATGGGAGCAAGCCGCGATCTCACCACCGCCGCCACCCGCGCGCAGCGCTCGGGCACGGCCGTGCTCGACCGTGCCCCCTCCCGGGCCAGCGCACAGACCCGGGTCGCCCCGCCTCGGGGACTCACGACGCCGACCCCGCTCCGCCGCCCGGTCGAGGACGACCGAGTCCAGCCCAGCCCGCGGCGACTGGGATCGCGGCAGGTGGTGTCCGTTCGCGGACGCCGGACCCAGCCGATCAAGGCCGTGGGCCTGCTGCCCAAGGTCAGCGCGATCGCGATCGTCATGCTCATCGGTGGCATCGTCATCGCCATGTGGCTGTCGGGCATCGCCACCCAGCAGACCTTCCGCATCAACTCCCTCGTGGCCCAGGAATCGCAGCTCTCCAACCAGCTCGAGACCCTCAACCGCGACCTCGAGCACGTCTCGTCCTCCGCAGAGCTCGCCCGCCGGGCGCGGGAGATGGGCATGGTCGTGCCGGATCAGCCGGGAATCCTCACCGTCGAAGAAAACGGCGACATCACCGAGAACCGGGCGTCCGACGGCATCGTCAGTCCTATGCTGGACGTCAATGGCGACCCGGCCCGACCCGGCCAGGCCTCCAGTGACCCCAAGGAAACCGGCGAACTGTCCGGCGACAATCTCCCCGCCGTGCCGCAGGGAGAGCAGCTGCCGGCCGCAGGTGTCGCCCCGTACAGCAGCGGTACGACCCCCGCTGCACCTGCCGCTCCGGCAGCGCCCGCCGCTCCCGCAGTACCCGCAGCACCCGCCGCGCAGGAGGCTCCCGGAGCTCCTGCCGCACCCGCACTCAACTAGAAGGTGACCACCGGGCAGTGACACACCCCAACTCCCGACACGAACGCGGACGACAGCGGCGCAGCAGTGCGCCGCTCAGTCCACCGTCGCCCGCGCGCGCCCGCGCCGTCAACTCCGCCGCAGCCGGGGGAGCCGCTCCTTCGCAGAAGACCACCATGACCAGGCGCGCCCGCCTGGTGGTGGCGTTCATCCTCGTCGCCGCGGTTCTGCTCATCAGCCGCCTCGCCTGGGTGCAGCTCGCCTGGGGCCCAGAGCTCTCCGCGCAGGCCCAGGAGCAGCGCGCCCGTGTCTATGTCGAACCGGCCCGCCGGGGAGAGATCACCGATCACGCCGGAAACCAGCTCGCCTACACCATGCAGGCGCGTTCGCTGACCGTGTCGCCGAACGTCCTGCGTGACGAGCTCCGTCAGCAGCAGGAGTCCGAACTCCTGCAGACCGAGAACACCGACGCGATGAGCCCGGAGCAGATCAACGCCGAGCTCAACGACCGCGTGAACAAGGTGATGAAGGACATGTCGGAGCGCATTCCCGACATGATCAAGGACACGGGCGCGAGCACGGACAAGGTTGATCCCAAAGAGATCATGGACAAACTCACGGCCGACTCCACCTACGAGGTGCTGGTCCGCAACGTCGATCCCGACGTCGCGGCCGAGATCGCCGCCGAGTTCCACGGGGTCGCCGCCGACCACCAGGACATCCGCCAGTACCCCAACGGGGCGATCGGGGAGAACATCCTCGGGCGGGTGTCCATGGACGGCCAGGGGCAGTTCGGCCTGGAGGCCTCGGGCGATCACCTGCTCGCCGGGGTCAACGGCCGCTCGACCGAGGACGTCGCCTCCACCGGTCAGGTCATCCCGGGCACGCTGCGCGACGTTGTCGAACCGGTCGACGGCGCCCGGGTGGAGCTCACCCTCGACCTGGAGCTGCAGACGTTTGTCCAGCAGAAGCTGGAGCAGGCAAAGGCCAACTCGCTGGCCCAGCACGCCGAGGCCGTGGTTCTCGACGTCGAGACCGGCGAGGTGCTGGCCATGGCCAACACCGACACCATCAACCCCAACGAGAACATCGAGGATCAGCTGAAGAAGGGCAAGGACTTCGAGAACTCCTCGATCTCGCTGCCCTACGAGCCCGGCTCCGTGGCCAAGATCATCACCGCGGCCGCCGTCATCAACGAGGGCCTCACCACCCCGGACGAGGTGCACATGGTTCCGGGATCCATCGATATGGCGGGCATCACCGTCAACGACGCGTGGCAGCACTCGGGAACGAACTTCACCACCACCGGCATCTTCGGCAAATCCTCCAACGTGGGCACGCTCATGCTGGCCCAGCGCCTCGGCGAGGAGAAATACGACCAGTACCTCAACGGCTTCGGCATCGGGCGGTACACCGACGTCGAGCTGCCCGCGGAGTCCGCCGGCCTGCGACCCCCGCTGGAGCAGTGGTCCGGGGGCACCTTCGCCAACCTGCCCATCGGCCAGGGCATGAGCTGGACGACCCTGCAGATGGCCGGTGTCTACCAGGCCATCGCCAACGACGGCGAGCGGATCGAACCGCGCATCATCAAGCAGGTCACCAACGCCGACGGCGACGTCGTCGAGCAGGAGGCGCCGGAGACGACGCAGGTGATCAGCCCGGAGGCGGCGCGCACGGTCGTCGAGATGTTCCGTTCCACCATGCAGCAGGACCCCGCGGGCGGAGCCCAGTCGGGCACCGCCGGCGGCTCGGGGATCGAGGGTTACCAGACCTCCGGCAAGACCGGTACGGCCCAGCAGGTCGACCCGGCCACCGGCGCCTACTCCAACAGCGACTACTGGATCACCTTCGCCGGGATCGCGCCGGCCGACGATCCGCGTTTTGTCGTGGCCATCATGCTCGACGATCCCGAGCGGGGCACCAAGGAGGGAGGCGCCGGCGGACAGTCGGCGGCCCCCGTGTTCAATGACATAGCCAACTGGCTGATCGACAAGGAGAACATCCCTCCCTCCCCGCCGGCGGACACCCTGATCCTGCAGGCTCCCTAGCTCCCTCACCCCTCCTCGACACCCCGCGAAGGACGACCCCCCATGACACCGAACGTCACTCTTTCCCACCTGGCCCAGATTGCCGGGGCACGTATCGAGGGCGCCGGTGCACTGGATGCCTCGCAGACGATCACCTCGATCAGCCTGGACAGCTCCACGCTCGCCGACGGAGGGCTGTTCGCCGCGGTCCCCGGCACCCGGGTGCACGGCGCCAGCTACGCCTTCGACTCCGCGGCGGGCGCGATCCTCACCGACGAGGCCGGGCTGAGCATCATCCGCCAGACCGACGAGCGCCGCCCGATCCTGGTCGTCGACGACGTCCGCGCCGTGCTGGGCAACGTCTCGGCGGAGATCTACGGCCATCCCTCCCGCGAGATGACGCTCATCGGCGTCACGGGCACCTCCGGCAAGACCACCACCACGTACCTGCTCGAACAGGGACTGATCGCGGCGGGCCACAAAGTCGCGCTGATCGGCACGACGGGAACACGTATCGACGGGCGCGTGGTCCCCACCAAGCTCACCACCCCGGAGGCCACCACGCTGCAGTCGCTCTTCGCCGACATGCTCGCGGAGAAGGTCACCCACGTGGTCATGGAGGTCTCCTCCCACGCCCTCGAGCTCGGCCGGGTCACCGGCGCGGACTTCGACG
This sequence comes from Corynebacterium doosanense CAU 212 = DSM 45436, assembly GCF_000767055.1. Classification (NCBI taxonomy): domain Bacteria; kingdom Bacillati; phylum Actinomycetota; class Actinomycetes; order Mycobacteriales; family Corynebacteriaceae; genus Corynebacterium; species Corynebacterium doosanense. The sequence continues at coordinate 1,888,567 of NZ_CP006764.1, read as the reverse complement.
TCGCCGGATTCACCAACCTTTCCCAGGACCACCTCGACTTCCACCCCACCATGGAGGAGTACTTCGAGGCGAAGGCCGCGTTCTTCGCCCCGGACTCCCCGCTGCGGGCGCGGGACTTCGCCATCTGCGTGGACGACACCTGGGGTGAGCGCATGGCCGAGCGGGCCGGCTCCGGCGTGCGTGTGGGAACACGCGGGCAGGAGGGCCTCGACGTCAGTGGCCGGCAGGTCTCCCAGGACGCGACCGGCGCGCAGGTCATCGAGGTCGACCTCGGCGGGCACCGCGTCACGGCCGATCTTCCCCTTCCGGGTGACTTCAACGTGGCCAACGCGACCCTCGCCCTGGCGCTCGCCTCCCGCGTCGGCGTGGATGTCGACGCCTTCGCGCGCGGCCTCGGCGAGGTCGCGGTTCCTGGGCGCATGGAGCGTATCGACGAGGGCCAGGATTTCGTCGCGGTCGTCGACTACGCCCACAAACCCGCCGCCATTTCCGCGGTCCTGCGCACCCTGCGAGGCCAGGTCGACGGACGCATCGGAGTCGTCGTCGGATCGGGCGGGGACCGGGACTCCAGCAAACGCCCGCTGATGGGGGCAGAATCAGCGCGGGGAGCGGATTTCGTCGTCGTGACTGACGACAACCCACGCACGGAGGAACCCGCCCCCATCCGCGCCGCCGTGGTTTCGGGGGCCCGCGAGGCGGCGACGGGCGCGGAGATCAGTGAGGTGGCGTCGCGTCGAGAAGCGATCGACGCCGTGATCAACTGGGCCCGCCCCGGCGACGCGGTTGTCGTCGTGGGCAAGGGGCACGAGGTCGGCCAGATCGTGGGCGACACCGTGCTGCACTTCGATGACCGCGAGGAAGTCCGCCGCGCCCTGCGCGAGCGTGGGTTCTCGGGCCGGCAGAACTAACGGATCGACACGGAGGATTCCCCCCATGATTGCCCTGACACTCGCAGAGATAGCCGACCTCACCGGCGGACAGCTCAACGACGCCGCCGACCCCGCAGCCGTGGTCAGCGGGTTCGTCGAGTTCGACTCCCGCAAGGTCACCCCGGGCGGCCTGTTCGTCGCCCTGCCGGGGGACAAGGTCGACGGGCACCAGTTCGCCGCGGCCGCCGCAGCCAAGGGTGCCGCGGGAGTGCTGGCGGCCCGTGCGGTCGACGCCCCCGCGGTCATCGTCGACGCGGCCGGCGACTCGGACGGGGAGGTCTTCCAGGCGGTCGTCGACGCACTCAGCGCTCTGGCCCGCGCGGTGGCCGAGCGGCTGACCCGGGAACACGGCCTGCGCATCGTCGGGGTCACCGGCTCGGCCGGCAAGACCTCCACCAAGGACCTCATGAACGCGGTCTTCTCCGCCGAGGGCCCGACGGTGGCACCGCCGGGATCCTTCAACAACGAACTCGGCCACCCCTACACGGTCCTGCGCTGCGACGAGAGCACCCGTTTCCTCGTCGCCGAGATGTCCGCCCGCGGCATCGGGCACATCGCGCACCTGGCCACCATCGCCCCGCCCTCGATCGGCGCGGTGCTCAACGTCGGCTCCGCCCACCTCGGCGAGTTCGGCTCCCGAGAGAACATCGCGACCGCCAAGGGCGAGCTCGTCGAGTCCCTCCCCGCCGCGGCCGACGGGGGAGTGGCCGTGCTCAACCTCGACGATCCCTTCGTCGCGGCGATGGCCGGGCGGACCTCGGCGAAGGTGGTCACGTACTCCGCGGCCACCCCGCCGGCGCCGGGAGCGGACTACGTCGCCACCGACGTGGAGCTCGATGACGTCGCCCGCGCCTCCTTCACCCTGCAGGGCCCGGGATTCACACCCGTCCCCGTCTCACTCCGGGTCTTCGGCGCCCACCAGGTCTCCAACGCCCTCGCCGCCGCGGCCGCGGCCATCGAGGCGGGCATGGAGCCGGCCACGGTGGCCACCGCACTCAGCGGGCACCGCGCGGCGAGCGCCCACCGGATGGACGTGTCCACCCGCCGCGACGGGCTGACCATCATCAACGACTCCTACAACGCCAACCCCGAGTCCATGAGCGCGGCCGTGGCGGCCCTGGCCTACACGGCCTCCGCCCACCCGGGCTCGCGGGCGATCGCCGTCCTCGGCCCGATGGGGGAGCTCGGCGGCGACGGGATCACCGCGCACCGCGAGCTCGGACTGTCGCTGGCCAAGTTCAATGTCGACCACCTCGTGGTGGTGGGCGAGGGGGAGCTCACCGAGGCGGTCGCCGAGGCCGCCGCAGAACGAGGCCTTGACGTCTCCCGCGCGGGCGGGGTGGAGGAGGCCGTGGAGAGGGTGAACACGATCGTCGCCACGCGTCCTCCCTTCTCCGGTGAGGAGCGCGGACCGGACGTGGTGCTGGTCAAGGCCTCGAACTCCGCGGGCCTGTGGCGCGTGGCGGAGTTGCTTTCGGACACGCGCGAGGGGCAGAGCAGTGCGGGCAGGTGAGCCGACTACGGTGACTGACGACGTGCCACCCCACCGGGTGAGCGCAACTGTGGACAGAAAACTCGGGCAAGAACATGGGCAAGGTGCGAAGTAAGTGACTCAAATCATTATCGCGGGGATCGTGGCGTTTCTCGTCGCCATCTTCGTCACCCCGATGCTCATCCGTTATTTCTCCGCCGAGGGACTGGGCCAGGAGATCCGCGAGGACGGACCCCGTTCCCACCTGCGTAAACGCGGTACCCCGACCATGGGTGGCATCGCCATCATCTCCGGCATCACCATCGCCTACCTGGTCCAGGGTTTCTACGGCCTGGCGACGACCGGCTCCGGGTTCTCCGTCACCGGCTGGATCGTGCTCGGCCTGACGCTCGCGCTGGGCGCCACCGGTTTCGCCGACGACTACATCAAACTTTTTAAGGGCCGCAACCTGGGCCTGAACAAGACCGCGAAGCTGCTGGCGCAGCTGGCCATCGCCATCGTCTTCGGCGTGGTCATCCTCCAGTTCCCCGACGACCTCGGCCTGACCCCGGGCTCGACGAACCTGTCGTTCATCCGGGACATCGACACCATCGACCTCGCCATCGGCGGTTCGATCGTGGGGCTGGTGCTGTTCCTCGTCTTCATCTACATCCTCATCGCGGCCTGGTCCAACGCCGTCAACCTCACCGACGGCCTCGACGGACTGGCCGCGGGTTCGACCGCCATGGTCATGGGCGCGTACACGCTGATCACCTTCTGGCAGTTCCGCAACTCCTGCCAGGTGGAGGTCGAGGCCGGCTGCTACGCCGTGCGAGATCCCCTCGACCTCGCGGTCCTCGCCGCGGCGGGCCTCGGCGCCTGCGTCGGATTCCTCTGGTGGAACGCCTCGCCCGCGAAGATCTTCATGGGCGACACCGGCTCCCTCGCCCTCGGCGGGCTCGTGGCCGGACTGTCCGTGGCCAGCCGCACCGAGCTGCTCATGATCATCGTCGGCGCGCTCTTTGTCATGGAGGCCGCGTCGGTCGTGCTCCAGGTGGCCAGTTTCCGCTCCACCGGCAAACGCATCTTCCGCATGGCGCCCTTCCACCACCACTTCGAGAACGGCGGGTGGAACGAGGTCACCGTCGTCGTGCGCTTCTGGATCATCGCCGCGCTCGGCGCGCTGGGCGGCGTGGCTATCTTCTACGGCGAGTGGCTCAGTTCCACCGCCTCGCTGGGAGCACCGTGATGGAGCACATCCTGGGCACCGGCACCGTCCTGGTCACCGGCGCGGGAGTCTCCGGCACCGGCACCCACGCACTGCTGACATCCCTCGGCGCCGACGTCGTGCTTGTCGACGACCGTTCCCAGCTCCCCGGCGTCATCGCCACGGAGTCCGCCCGCGAGCTGCTGCGCGGCGGATCGGTCTCGCTGCTGGTCACCTCCCCCGGGTGGCGCCCCGATTCCGAGATCTTCGCCGAGGCTGAACGGGCCGGGGTGGAGGTCATCGGTGACGTCGAGCTGGCCTACCGGCTCGACCGGGCCGAGGTATTCGGGACGCCGCGCGCCTGGCTGGTAGTCACCGGCACCAACGGCAAGACCACCACCACGGCCATGCTGGCCGACATCATGGCCCTGCACTGCGCCGCCTCCGGGCAACACGCGCAGGCGGTGGGCAACATCGGCACCGCCGTGGCCGACGCCCTGCGCGCCGAGGAGCGCGTCGACGTCCTCGTCGCCGAGCTCTCCAGCTTCCAGCTGCACTGGTCCTCCGAGCTGCGCCCGGACGCCGGCGTGCTGCTCAACCTCGCCGAGGACCACCTCGACTGGCACGGATCGCTTGCCGCGTACGCGGCCGACAAGGCCAGTGTGCTCACGGCCGGCCGGCCCGTCGCGGGGATCGACGACGCTCTCGTGCGCGCCGAGGTCGAGCGCCTGAACCCCGCCAACCTGGTGGGTTTCACGGTCGCCGAGCCCGAGCCAGGGCAAGTCGGCGTCGTGGACGGGCGGATCACCGACCGCATCGACGGCGAACCGGTGGACATCTGCTCCGCCGAGGGACTGCAGCCGGCGGGTCCCGCCGGTGTCCTGGACGCCCTCGCGGCCGCCGCCGTGGCCCGCACCCAGGGTGTCGCGCCGGACACCATCGCCACTGCCCTGGCGAACTTCAGCGTCGCCGGACACCGCGGGGCCGTGGTGCACCGCGGGAGCAAGCAGTGGATCGACAACTCCAAGGCCACCAACCCGCACGCCGCGGACGCCGCCCTGGGGGCCTTCGACGACCGGGTGATCTGGATCGCCGGCGGGCAGCTCAAGGGCGCCGAGGTCGACGATCTCCTGCGCACCCATGCCCACCGGCTCAGCGCCGTGGGCCTGCTCGGTCAGGACCGCGGAGTGTTGGCCGCGGCCGTCGAGAAGCACGCCCCGGGAATCCCGGTGCTGGTCACCGACGAGACCGAACCCGAGAAGGCCATGACCGAACTCGTCGACTTCGCCCATCGGCAGGACGGGGTCACCGTGCTCCTCGCCCCCGCCGCCGCCAGCCTGGACATGTACACCGGAATGGGCCAGCGCGGCGACCTGTTCACGGCAGCAGCCGCCCGCATCGATGCAGACCCCGAGGAGAATCGATGAGCACCCCGTCAACCACCGAGCGGCCCACGCTGCGCGACTACGTCGCGCGGACCAACGACTACCTGTCCCGTCAGCCGGGCTTCGACTACCTCATGATCCGGATCATCGTGCTCGTCCTCGTCGGGTTGGGCGTGGTCATGGTGTTCTCCTCCTCAATGACCACGTCGGTCTCCGAGGGCGGCAGCGTCTTCAGCGAGGCCGCGCGCCAGACCATGATGGTCACCATCGGGCTGGTGGCGTTCTGGGTCGCGCTGAAGCTGCCGCTGCGGTTTGTCCGCCGGGCTGCGCCGTGGCTCATGTGGCTGACCCTGCTGCTCCTGGTCGCGGTGCTCATCCCCGGGATCGGCACCGGGCGCGAGTCCGTGGGCTCGCAGTCCTGGATCGTACTGGGCGGCTTCTCGCTGCAGCCCTCCGAGCTGGCCAAGGTGGTCATCGCCGTGTGGGGTGCCTGCCACCTCGCCGGCAAACGCCACGTGGAGACCACCGTGCGCAGCCCCTTCGTGCAGTTCATCGCCGTCGCCGTGGTGTGGTTCGGCCTCATCATCGCCCAGGGCGACCTCGGCATGGCCATGTCCTTAGCCGTGGTCGTGGGGTTCACGCTCATCTTCGCCGGCATCCAGTGGAAGTTCATCGTCATCGCCGTGGTCGGGGCCATCGTCGGCCTCGCTGCCGTGTTCATCAGCGGCGGCTTCCGCTCCGCGCGTTTCCACACCTACTTCGACGCGCTGACGGGCAACTTCTCCGACACCCGCTCGACCGCCTTCCAGAGCCACCAGGGTTTCCTCTCGCTGGCCGACGGCTCGTTTGCCGGCGTCGGGCTGGGTCAGTCCCGCGCCAAGTGGTTCTACCTGCCCGAGGCCAAGAACGACTTCATCTTCGCCGTCATCGGCGAGGAACTCGGCCTGTGGGGCGGCGCGCTGGTCATCCTGCTCTTCGCGGCGCTGGCGTTCTTCGGCATTCGCACCGCCCGCCGAGCCCAGAACCAGTTCCAGGCGCTGCTCGCCGCGGCGCTGACCATGAGCGTGGTCTCCCAGGCGTTCATCAACATCGGCTTCGTCATCGGGCTGCTGCCGGTCACCGGCATCCAGCTGCCCATGATCTCCGCCGGCGGCACCTCCGCGATCATCACCATCGGTTCCATGGGACTGCTCGCCTCGGTGGCACGTCACGAGCCGGAGGCCGTCTCCGCGATGCAGAGCTACGGCCGCCCGCTCTTCGACCGGGTGCTCTTCCTCGGCGAACCCGCGCCCGAGGCGGAAGAGAACCTGCGCCCCGGGGTGCGGGTCCGGCCGCAGTCGCGTCGCGACGCACCCCGCGCCACCCCGGTGACGGCCCGCTCCTCGGCCACGAGACGCCCTGGTAGCGTCGGTGGCCCGAGAAACGCCACCGCCGCCAGGACGCAGCCCGCGTCCCGGTCGCGCCGAGTCGAATACATCCAGAACGACAGGAGGCGCTGAGAACCCCCATGCCTACCCCACTTCGTATGCTGCTGGCCGGCGGAGGAACCGCCGGCCACATCGAACCCGCCCTCGCCGTCGGCGAGGCGCTGAACGCCCGTCATGGCGCGGTCGTCTCCGCGCTGGGCACCACTAAGGGCCTGGAGACCCGCATCATCCCCGACCGAGGTGTCGAACTCCACCTCATCGAGCCCGTGCCCATCCCGCGGTCCAAGCCGTGGAAGCTGCTCGCGGTGCCCTTCAAGCTGTCGCGCTCCGTGGCACAGGCCCGCAAGGTGATCCGAGACAACGACATCGACGTGGTCTTCGGCACCGGTGGCTACGTCTCCGCCACCGCCTACCTCGCCGGCCGCTCCTGCGGCACCAAGCTCTACGCCCTGGAGACCAACGCCCTGGCCGGGATGGCCAACAAACTCGGCGCCCGGCTGGGTGCCACGGTGTTCACCGCGGTCGAGGGGGCGGGGATCGACGGCGAGGTCGTCGGCATACCCGTGCGCCCCGGTCTGGGACAGGCGGGCGAGGCCGAGCTCCGCACCGCCCGCGAGCAGTGGGGGCTCGACCCCGAGCGACCGGTGCTGCTGGTCACCGGTGGATCCCAGGGGGCGGCCTCGATCAACGCCGCCGTCGCGGACGCCCGTGTTGAGCTTATCGACGACGGGTGGCAGATCCTCCACGCCTACGGCCCGAAGAACGAGCCGCTCCCGGAGATGACGCACTACACCGGCGTGCCCTACATCAACGACATGACCGCGGCACTGGCCGTGGCCGAACTCACCGTGTGCCGCTCCGGCGCCATGACCGTCGCCGAGGTCACCGCCTCGCGACTGCCCGCCATCTACGTACCACTTCCCCACGGCAACGGCGAGCAGGGCCGCAACAGCGAGCAGACCGTCGCCGCCGGGGGAGCGGTGCGCATCAACGACCGGGACCTCGACGGTGCCCGCCTGGTCAAGGAAGTCCGGGCGCTGCCCGAGCTGGACACCATGCGCAGAGCCCTGGACACCACCGGCGTCGGCGACGTCGCCGAGCAACTCGCCGACCGGATCGCCGCAGACCAGGGAGCAGACCAATGACCTCACACTCCATCGACCTATCCCGGGTGCACCTCGTGGGCATCGGCGGCGCCGGCATGTCCGGCGTCGCCCACATCCTGCTCAGCCGCGGGGCCGTGGTGTCCGGCTCGGACATCAAGGACTCCCGCCCAGTGCGGGTGCTCGAATCGCACGGCGCGTTCGTCGCCATCGGACACGCGGCGGAGAACCTTGAGGTGGCGGGTGCGTTGCCGACGGTCGTCGTCACGTCCTTCGCCGCCATCCCCACCGACAACCCGGAACTGGCCGCGGCCGCCGAGCACGGCATCCCCGTCATCCGCCGCTCCGACCTGCTGGGCGAGCTCATGGAAGGTTACTCCCAGATCCTGCTGGCGGGAACCCACGGCAAGACCTCGACCACCTCGATGACCGTCGCCGCGATGCAGGGCGCTGGCATGGATCCCTCCTTCGCCATCGGCGGGATGCTCAACAAGGCGGGCACCAACGCGCACCACGGCACGGGCTCCGCGTTTGTCGCCGAGGCCGACGAGTCGGACGCGTCGCTGCTGCGGTACAAACCCGACGTCGCCGTGGTCACCAACATCGAACCCGACCACCTCGACTACTTCGGCACCCGCGAGGCCTACTTCCAGGTGTTCGACGACTTCGCCGCCCGCGTCCAGCCCGGCGGCCACCTCGTGGTCTGCCTGGACGACGACGTCGCGGCCGCCCTCGGGGAGCGTTCCGTTACCGCCGGGGTGCCGGTGCTCGGTTACGGCACCACCGCCGCGGCCGCCGCGCACCCGTCCGTCCCGGTCGGCGCCGAGGTCACCCACCACGAGGTCGTCGGCGCCGGCACCGAGGTGACCGTGCGGGTGGGCGGACACGAGGTGACCTACGTCCTGCAGATCCCGGGCACACACATGGTGCTCAACTCCGCCGCGGCCCTCCTGTCAGGACATCTCGCCGGGGGAGACCTGGATCAGCTCGCCGCGGGCCTCAGCGACTTCTCCGGCGTGCGCCGCCGCTTCGAGTTCAAGGGGACGGTCGACTCCGGCCCCTACGCGGGCACCCGGGTCTACGACGACTACGCCCACCACCCGACCGAGGTCACAGCCGTGCTCCGCGCCGCCCGCGAAAAGGTCGACGCGGAGGGTGACGACGCCCGGATCGTGGCGGTGTTCCAGCCACACCTGTACTCCCGCACCATCGAGTTCGCCGCGGAGTTCGCCGAGGCGCTCTCCCTGGCCGACGCGGTCGTGGTGCTGGACATCTACGGCGCCCGCGAGCGCCCGGTCGAGGGCGTGAGCTCCCGCATCATCACCGACCGCATTCCCGGCGAGGTGCGTTACGAACCCGACTTCTCCGGCGCCCCGGACACCGTGCGCGGCCTGGTCACCGCCGGTGACCTCGTCATCACGCTGGGCGCGGGCACGGTGACCATGCTCGCCGACGAGATCCTCGGCAACCTGGGCGACTCATGACCGGACGAGTGCTCCCCGAGGAGGTTCCGGAACCGAAACGCGAGGCCGGCCCCCGCTCCAACAGCTCCTCCACCCGGTGGCAGGAACCCGCACCGGCCGCGGAGTCCGGCTCCACCCCGGTGCGCCGGCGCCGTCGCTGGCCGTGGGCCCTCGGCGTGGTCGCCGTGCTGGCGGTGCTGGCCGGCGCGCTCGCCCTGGCCTGGTTCGTCCCGATTTTCCGCGTCTCGACGATCGCCGTCGACGGCACCCGCCAGATCGACCAGCAGAGCGTCCTCGACGCCTCCGGCCTCACCGAGGGGGAGAACCTGCTGCGCATCGACACCACCGACGCCGCCCGCGGGGTCGTCAGCCTGCCGCGGGTGCGGGAGGCCACGGTCGCGCGTGCCTTCCCCGACACCGTGCGCATCGAGGTGGTCGAGCGCCGCGTGGCGGCGTGGATCGACGACTCCGGCCAGCCGGTGCTCATCGACGAACGCGGCGAGCCATTCTCCGACGGCGAACCGCCCGAGTCCGCCGTGCGCCTCGAGGGGGTCCGGCAGGACCAGACCGAGGAGCTCGCCGGGGCGGTCGCCGTGGCCGCTGCGCTGAGCGACGAGAGCGCGCGTCTGGTCGACCATCTGCGGGTCGAGGGCCCCTCCGCCTACACCCTGCACCTGGACGACGGCCGCACCGTCTTCTGGGGTGCGCCGGTGGACAACGAGAACAAGGCCGTCGCCCTGGAGACGGTGCTCAAACGCGAGGGTTCCAGCTGGAACATCTCCAACCCCGCCATGGTGACGGTGCGCTAAAACCGCACGTCATCAACCCTAAAGTAGGGGTTGAGGGTGCCGACACACCGAAAAATGAGCGGTGAATTCCGCGGTACTTTCGCCATGATGGAGCGCGAGCCACACCCTGAGCCCCACAATGAGAAACCAACAAGTCGAAAGGCGAGCGATCACCCCATGACCTCCCCGAACAACTACCTCGCCGTCATCAAGGTCGTCGGTGTCGGCGGCGGTGGCGTCAACGCCGTCAACCGCATGATCGAGGAAGGCCTGAAGGGCGTCGAATTCGTCGCCATCAACACCGACTCGCAGGCACTGCTCTTCTCCGACGCCGACACCAAACTCGACATCGGACGCGAGGCCACCCGCGGCCTCGGCGCCGGCGCCAACCCCGAGGTCGGCCGCACCTCCGCCGAGGACCACAAGTCAGAGATCGAGGAGACCCTCAAGGGCTCCGACATGGTCTTCGTCACCGCCGGCGAGGGCGGCGGCACCGGCACCGGCGCCGCCCCCGTCGTCGCGGGCATCGCCAAGAAGATGGGCGCGCTCACCATCGGCGTGGTCACCCGCCCCTTCTCCTTCGAGGGCAAGCGCCGCTCCCGTCAGGCCTACGAGGGCATCGAGCAGCTCCGCGAGGTCTGCGACACCGTCATCGTCATCCCCAACGACCGGCTCCTGCAGCTCGGCGACCAGGACCTCACCATGATGGAGGCCTTCCGCGCCGCGGACCAGATCCTCCACAACGGTGTCCAGGGCATCACCAACCTCATCACCATCCCCGGCATGATCAACGTCGACTTCGCCGACGTCCGCTCCGTCATGGCCGACGCCGGCTCCGCCCTCATGGGCGTCGGCTCCTCGCGTGGCGACGACCGCGTCATGGCCGCCACCCAGCAGGCCATCAACTCCCCGCTCCTCGAGGCCACCATGGAAGGCGCCACCGGCATCCTCCTCTCCGTCGCCGGCGGCTCCGACCTCGGCCTGCAGGAGGTGCACACCGCCGCCACCGTCGTCCAGGAGAAGGCCGACGAGGACGTCAACCTCATCTTCGGCACCATCATCGACGACAACCTCGGCGACGAAGTCCGCGTCACCATCATCGCCACCGGCTTCAACGCCGCCGCGAACTCCACCGAGACCGCCGCCCCCGCCCCCCAGCGCGAGGCCACCCCGGCCGAGCCCACCAGCCGCGGCTCCCTCTTCGACGACCGCGACCGCGCCCCCGAGCCCGCCCCCCGCGAGGAGCGCGAACCCCGCCACCGCTACGAGGGCACCCACACCGGCGAACCCCGCGCCCGCACCGGCGGCCTCTTCACCGAGCGCCCCAGCGCCCCCCGCGAGGAATACCGCAGCAGCCGTCACAACGACGACGACCTCGATGTGCCCGACTTCATGCGCTAACTTGGGGTCATGCCTGACTTAGCGTCAACCCTCGACCGCCCCGCCCGCATGGTCTTCACCAACCGTGTCGGCGGGGCGTCGTCGTCCCCGTACGACTCCTTCAACCTCGGCGGACACGTGGGGGACGACTCCTCCCTAGTCAGGGAGAACCGTCGACGCCTCGCCAGCTCGGTGGGGCTGGATCCGGCCCGGATCGTCTGGATGGAGCAGCTGCACACCAACACCGTCACCGTCGTGGATGAGCCGAGCTCCGAGCCCGTCCCGGCCACCGACGCCCTGGTCACCACCACCCGCGGCCTCGCCCTGGCCGTCCTCGTGGCCGACTGCGTCCCGGTCCTGCTCTCCGACCACACCCACGGCGTCGTTGCTGCTGCCCACGCCGGCAGGATCGGCGCGCGCAACGGCATCGTGCGCCTGACGGTGGAGAAGATGCTTGACAAGGGGGCCCGCCCCGGCACCATCCAGGTCCTCCTCGGGCCCGCCGCCTCCGGACAGCGTTACGAGGTTCCGGACGAGATGGCCGCGGACGTCGAGAAGCATCTTCCCGGGTCGCGCACCCGCACCCTCGACGGCACCGCCGGCATCGACGTCCGTGCCGGGCTGGTGCGCCAGCTGCGGGACCTCGGGGTCAGCAACATCCACGTCGACCCCCGCTGCACCATCGCCGATGACACCTTCTTCTCCTACCGACGCGACGGCGTCACCGGCCGACAGGCAGGGCTGGTGTGGCTCCCATGACGCGTATCGACGACCTCCGGACCAACCTCTCCCAAGTCAGGGAGCGCATCGCCGCCGTCGAAGCCGCCGCGGGGCGCGAAGCAGGCAGCGTGCAGCTGCTGCCCGTCACCAAATTCCACCCCGCCGCCGACATCGCCCTGCTCGCCGAACTCGGCATCACCGACGTGGGAGAGAACCGGGAGCAGGAGGCGCGCGCCAAGTCAGGGGAACTGCCCGGCCTGAACTTCCACATGATCGGCCAGATTCAGACGAAGAAAGCCAACTCCGTCGCCCGCTGGGCCAGCGCCTGCCACTCCGTGGGGACGGTCAAGCTGGTGGAGGCGCTTGACAGAGGAGTCAGGAACGCGCTTGACAGTGGGTCACGGACGAAGGCCCTTGAATGTTTCATCCAGTGGTCCGTCGACGGGGATCTCAGCCGGGGCGGCGCGGTCGAATCAGACCTGCCGGAACTGGCCGACGCAGTGCGCGCCACCGACGGCCTGACCCTGGCGGGGCTCATGGTGGTGCCGCCCATCGGCGCGGACCCGGGCGAGGTCTTCCGCAACGCTAAAGCGCTGGTTGACGGTTTAGGGGAGGGGTTGCGGCTCTCCGCCGGAATGTCCGGCGACATGGAGGCCGCAATATCTTCAGGCAGCGATATCGTGCGTGTCGGAACGGATATTCTCGGACCCCGACCAGTAGCGTGATCCGCAATACCCCGGCCACGACACAACGGAGCACACATGTCACTGATCAAGGAAGCCAAGGAGTTCTTCGGGCTAACGCCGCCCGCAGAAGAGCTCGACGACGCCTACTACGCCGACAACGGCTCGGCCGCCTACGCGCCCCGCTACTCCGCCGACGTGCGCGAGCGCGACACCTACGAGCCCCGGGGCAGCTACCGGGCCTCCACCGCCACGCTGACCACGCGCGAATACGAAGCTGAGATCGTGGCCGTCGAGCCCCGCTCCTACTCGGAAGCCACCCGCATCGGCGAGCCCTTCCGCGACGGAGACGCCGTCACCTTCGAACTGACCGACACCGACTCGGCCGTCGCCAAGCGAATCATCGACTTCGCCGCGGGGCTCTGCTTCGCCTCCCGCGGCAAGATGCACAACCTCGTACGCGGCCTCGACACCGACCGTCGCGTGTTCGCCGTCGTGCCCGAAAACGCCGACTTCACCGTGGAAGAGCTCCAGCTGGCCGCCGGACTGATCCGCTAGCGTCAACCGCACGCTCCGACGCCCCGCCTGACAGGAACAGTCAGACGGGGCGTTCGTCATTTACCCGGAGTTCTCGATAAGGTAGGCACCCATGAGCCTCATCGGCACGATCCTCCTGCTAATCCTGCGCATCTACAGTCTGATGCTCATCGCCCGTCTGATCACCGAAATGATCCAGAGCTTCTCCAAACAATTCCGGCCGCCTCGCTGGTACGCCGTGGTGATGGAGCCGATCTTCGTGGCCACTGACCCCCCAGTCAAGGCGCTCCGCCGGATGATCCCTCCCCTCCAGACCGGAGGAGTGGGCATCGACGTCAGCGTCATCGTCCTGTTCATCATCCTCGCGGTCCTGCAGGTGCTCGTCCAGATGGTGTTTATGCGATAACTGGACAACTTTTTGCGGACGCACCCATCGTCAAGAATGTTCGCTGGCGTAGTTGCTTGCTAGGGTGTCAAGGAGGTCAGTGTCACCTGTGACAACTAGACTGGTAAACATAACCGTATAACTCGCGAACACACTCTGTGCCGCGCGCTTCTCGCGCTCCGGCACAGGAAGCTCCGCAGGGGCTCAACTGACTCGAAGGGGAAACCATGCCGTTGACACCAGCTGACGTGCACAACGTTGCTTTTAGCAAGCCGCCGATCGGCAAGCGGGGCTACAACGAGGACGAGGTCGACCAGTTCCTCGATCTCGTTGAAGACACGCTCACCCAGCTCCAGGACGAGAACGACCAGCTTCGTTCCACCTCCGGTGCAGCCACCGCCGGCGCCGGCCTTGGAGTCGGCACCGGGGCAGCAGTCTCCCACGAGTCCCGTGTGGACGAGGCGTCCCTCCGCAAGGAGATCGAGGACAAGCTCCGCCGCGAGTACGAGGCAAAGCTTTCCGACGCCCGCAAGGCCACCGACAAGGCCGAGGCCGACGCCCGCGCCGCCCGCGAAGAGGCCAACCGCGCCCGCACTGACGCCTCCAGCGCGAAGGCCAAGTTCGACTCGGACCTGAAGGCAGCCCGCGAGCAGTCCAACACCGCCGGGCAGACCACCAAGGCCACCGCCCCCGCGGCAGCCGCCAACGTCGCACCGGCAGCAGCCACTTCCGGGCTCGCCACCCCCGAGACCCACATGCAGGCAGCCCGCGTGCTCGGCCTCGCCCAGGAGATGGCCGACCGTCTCACCTCCGAGGCACAGGCGGAGTCCCGCTCCATGCTCGACGAGGCCCGCTCGTCCGCTGAGAAGCAGATCGCGGATGCTGACTCCAAGTCGAGGGCGCAGCTCGACCAGGCTGCCAAGGACGCGGAGAAGACCACGTTCGAGGCGCAGTCCCGCGCCAACAAGCTCGTCTCTGACGCAGAGTCGAAGGCTGCCCAGACCACGTCTGACGCCAACTCCCGCGCGGAGGCGCAGATCAAGCAGGCCGAGGAGAAGGCTGCGGCGCTGCAGGCTGACGCTGAGCGCAAGCACACCGAGGTCATGAACACGGTGCGCAAGCAGCAGACCGCTCTCGAGGACCGCATTGCTGAGCTGCGTACCTTCGAGCGTGAGTACCGCACGCGTCTGAAGACCCTGCTGCAGTCCCAGCTGGAGGAGCTCGAGTCCCGCGGCTCGTCTGCTCCGAACGGTGACGTTGCGTCTGACAACAAGTAGACCGCAGCACTGAGTGCTCCCCGCCCGTCGTGGTGGGGAGCATTTTTGTGTCTTGGGACTATCTCCGGGTGACTGACAGGGCCCAGTTCCGGCCCGACCGCTTGGTGATGGGGTGGGGGTTGAACTGCATCGGCCCGCCGTCGGGTGGTTTCCAGCCGGCGCGGCCGGTGTCGGGGCAGTGTTGGAGTTTTCCGTTCCGTGCGGTGCCGGGATGGTCATCGTTCTGGGCGTTGTGGGTGGCGCAGGCGCCGAGGAGGTTGGACAGGTTGGTGTTGCCGCCGCGTGCCCAGGGGGTGGAGTGGTGGACCTGGGAGGTCGCGGCGGTGTGGGTGCAGTGGGGGTCGGCGCACAGGAGTTGGTCAATGTTGATCATGGCGCGTTGTTTGTCGTTGGCGAATCGTGAGGTGCGGAAGAGGTCGACGGGTTGGGCATCGGCGTCGTAGAGGAGGCAGAGTCCATATGGGGCGAGTTTCTGCGCGGCGTATTCGGCGGCGGTGATGAGGGTGCCGTCGGTGGTGGCGAACATGCCGTCTCCGCGGTTCTCCAGGTCGTCCATGGTGATGAGCACCGCCGGTTGCAGCCACGGGGAGGAGCCGGACGCCCCGGCGCGGTGGATGAGTGCGTCGGCCATGGCCTGCTGATGGGTGAGGGACTCGTCTGATTTCCGCATCTCGACGGCGCGTTCATGCAGATCCCGCTCCAGCGCAGCCAGGTCGTCCTCGGGGAGGTAGAGGTGGGCGTGGCGCATGCCCAGGGCGTCGGTGGTCCGGGAGGCGCGGAAGTAGCGGCGCACCCGGTCGGTCTTGGGCGCGAGCCCGTCATTGACTTCCCGGACCCGCGCGCTGGCCATGGCCTTGACATGGTCGACGCTAAGGCCGGCCGACTTCTCGACAAGCTCCGCCCGCAGTGCCTCCTTCGACAATGGCGCGTCGACGTGGCGGTACCGCAGAGCCGTGTTGATGGCCAGCAGTACGTCGATGCTCAACCCCAGGTCCTCGGCGCGGGAGACGGTGCGCGCGCGGAGGGAGCTTTCGGATTCGTCGTCGAGCGGGCCGAGGAGTTCGGCGGCGAGGTTGAGCCAGCGGCCGGCGGTGGCGCCGGGGAGGGAGAAACGTTCGGCGATCTCGACGCGTGCCCGCGCGCTGGTGTCGGCGACGTGGCGGCAGTGGCGCACCAGCTCCACACCCCGCACGGCCACGGCGGCCAGCATCTCGTCGATTCCCATGAGCTGGACTGTAGGGCGAAGGGGTGGGCGGGAAGCGTCGGGAAGCGTGGGGCTGTGGACAGCCGTCGATACGCGGGGTTCTCCACATACTGCGAGGCACCGGGCATGCGCCGGGCGGTGTATAGTGCTAGGCGACGCGACGATCCGGCCATCACCGGGGAGCAATCCGGAAGAACAGCCCTGGCGGCCCAGTAGAACCGGACGGGTGGGACCGACACCTCCTTCTCCACACAACGAAGCGGGGCCCTCCACTAGGGGCCCAAGCGGGGTGGTACCGCGCAGGAATGACTGCGTCCCCGTACACGGCAGCTAACCGGTGTAGGCGAAGGATGGAACAGATGAGCACGGAAGACAAGGTCGGCGGGGTATATCCGAAGGTCGACATGTCGGGCGGATCGAGCAGATTCCCTGACATGGAGGAGAACGTCCTCAAGTACTGGGCCGAGAACGACACGTTCAAGGCGTCGCTCGACAACCGTAGTGAGGCCGAGGAGTTCGTCTTCTACGATGGCCCTCCGTTCGCCAACGGTCTGCCTCACTACGGGCACCTCCTGACTGGCTATGTCAAGGACATCATCCCCCGCTACAAGACGATGCGCGGCTTCCACGTTCCGCGTGTGTTCGGCTGGGACACCCACGGCCTGCCGGCGGAGCTGGAGGCGGAGAAGCAGCTGGGCATCACGGACAAGGGTCAGATCGAGGAGATGGGTCTGGCGAAGTTCAACGAGTACTGCGCGAGCTCGGTGCTGCGGTACACGGAGGAGTGGAAGGACTACGTCACCCGCCAGGCGCGCTGGGTCGATTTCGACGGCGGCTACAAGACGATGGACCTCTCCTACATGGAGTCGGTCATCTGGGCGTTCAAGCAGCTCTACGACAAGGGCCTGATCTACCAGGGGTTCCGTGTCCTGCCGTACTCCTGGGCGGAGCACACGCCGCTGTCGAATCAGGAGACGCGTCTCGACGACTCCTACAAGATGCGTCAGGACCCGACACTCACCGTGACCCTACCCCTGACTGGGGCGCGGCCGGGTTCGACCGCCGAGCAGACCCTCGCCGACAACCCGGTTCTTCGCGACACCGCGGCCCTCGCGTGGACCACCACCCCGTGGACGCTGCCGTCGAACCTGGCGCTGGCGGTGCACCCGGAGGTCGACTACGTCGTGGTGAAGGCGACGGACGGGAAGCAGTATCTCCTGGCGGAGCCGCTGGTCGGCGCCTACGCGCAGGAGCTGGGGGAGGACCGCGAGGTCGTCGTCGCGCTGAAGGGCGCGCAGCTCGAGGGCCTGACCTATGAGCCGGTGTTCGACTTCTTCGCCGACCACGAGAACGCGTTCCAGATCCTGCTGGCGGACTACGTCACCACCGAGGACGGCACGGGTGTGGTGCACCAGGCGCCGGCGTTCGGTGAGGACGACATGAACACGACGAACAAGTACGACATTTCGCTGGTGATCCCGGTGGACATGGACGGCAAGTTCACGTCCCTTGTCAAGCCGTACGAGGGTCAGCTGGTGTTCGACGCGAACAAGGACATCATCAGGGATCTCAAGGCGGCGGGCCGGGTACTGCGGCACCAGACCATCGAGCACTCCTACCCGCACTCGTGGCGTTCGGGTGAGCCGCTCATCTACATGGCGCTGCCCAGCTGGTTCGTCGACGTGGTGGCCATCCGTGAGCGCATGGTGGAGCTCAACCACGAGGGCATCGAGTGGCTGCCGGAGCATGTACGGGACGGGCAGTTCGGCCGCTGGCTGGAGGGGGCGCGTGACTGGAACATTTCGCGCACGCGTTACTGGGGTTCGCCGATCCCGGTGTGGGTCTCGGACGACGAGAACTACCCGCGTGTCGACGTCTACGGATCCCTAGACGAGCTGGAGCGTGACTTCGGCACCCGTCCGGATTCCCTGCACCGCCCGTACATCGACGATCTGACTCGTCCGAACCCGGATGATCCCACGGGCAAATCGACCATGCGGCGTGTCACCGACGTCCTTGACGTGTGGTTCGACTCGGGCTCCATGCCGTTCGCGCAGTTCCACTACCCCTTCGAGAACAAGGAGTGGTTCGAGGACCATCACCCGGCGGACTTCATCGTCGAGTACATCGGGCAGACCCGTGGCTGGTTCTACCTGCTGCACGTGCTCAGCGTGGGCCTGTTCGACCGCCCGGCGTTCTCCAAGGTGGTGGCGCACGGCATCGTGCTGGGTGACGACGGGCAGAAGATGTCCAAGTCGAAGGGCAACTACCCCAACGTCAACGAGGTCTTCGACCGCGACGGCTCCGACGCGATGCGCTGGTTCCTCATGTCCTCGCCGATCCTGCGCGGTGGCAACCTCATCGTCACGGAGCAGGGCATCCGCGACGGCGTGCGCCAGGCGATCCTGCCGATCTGGAACGCGTACACCTTCCTGCAGCTCTACAGCTCCCGGGAGGCGGAGTTCGACACGTCCTCGACGAACGTGCTGGACCGCTACATCCTGGCCAAGCTGCACGACCTGGTGGCGGGCGTCGAGAAGCATCTGGACAACACCGACATCGCCGCAGCCACGGAGGAACTGCGCCTGTTCGCGGACGTGCTCACCAACTGGTACGTGCGTCGCTCGCGTGATCGGTTCTGGGGCGGCGAGGACGAGAACCCGGAGGCGTTCAATACGCTCTACACCGTGCTCGAGGTGCTCACCCGCACCGTCGCGCCGCTGCTGCCCATGGTCACCGAGGTCATCTGGCGAGGCCTGACAGGGGGGCGCTCTGTGCACCTCACCGACTTCCCGGACCCGGCCTCCATCCCGGCGGACGCGGCGCTCGTGGAGACGATGGACGCCATCCGCGGCGTCTGCTCCGCGGCCAGCTCCGTGCGCAAGTCGAACAAGCTGCGCAACCGCCTGCCGCTGCCGAAGCTCACGGTCGCCATGCCTGACTCCGGGCGCTTGGCGGAGTTCTCCGACATCATCCGCGACGAGGTCAATGTCAAGGAGGTCGAGCTCACCGACGACGTCGACTCGGCGGGCACCTTCGAGGTCGTCGTCAACGGCAAGGCCGCCGGCCCGCGCCTGGGCCGCGACGTCCAGCGCGTGATCAAGGCCGTCAAGTCAGGCAACTATGAGCGCCACGGCGAGACGGTCGTCGCCGACGGCATCGAGCTCCAACCCGAGGAGTTCACCGAGCGCCTCGTGGCCGCGGACCCGGATTCGACGGCGCGTATCGACGGCCTTGACGGCCTCGTCGTCCTTGACAGGGACGTCACGGAGGAGCTCGAGGCCGAGGGCTGGGCCGCCGACGTCATCCGTGGCATCCAGGACGCCCGCAAGAACTCCGGCTTCGAGGTCTCGGACCGCATCAGCGCGCTGCTGAGCGTGCCGGCGGAGAAGAAGGAGTGGGCACAGCGTCACTCCGACCACATCGCCGCCGAGACCCTGGCGACGGACTTCACTGTCACCACCGACGAGGTCGATGACGGCCACGACGTGGTCAAGGGAGTCAAGGTCCGTGTGGCCAAGAACGGCTAGATGGGCGTTGACCGGCGCGTATGCGCTGGTCATCCTCGCCCTGACCACGGGTAAGTCCTTCTTCCGGATCGGCTACCTGTGGGACCCGGCCAACCAGCACGTCCGCGAGCTGCGCCTCGTTCCGTTTGAGGCGTGGGCCCGGTCGGAGACGTGGTTCGGCCCGCTTTTCGACGCCGTGGGCAACGTGGCCTTCTTTGTTCCGCTGGGATGGCTGCTGGCGACGCTGCTGCGCTCCAGTCAGGCGATCGGGGCGGCGGCCGTGTTCAGCGTGGCCATCGAGGTCACCCAGTACGCCTTCGCCCTCGGGCGCACGGACGTGACCGACGTGATGCTCAACGTCCTCGGCGCGGTGATCGGCGTAGGAATCGCGCGGTTACTGCCGCACCGGCTGCTGCTGTGGGTGTCGCTCCTCGCGGTGGTGGCCTTCGCGGTTTTGCTCGTCGCCGGGCCGTATCTGGGCGACCCTGACAAGGTGGTACCCGTCGGATAAGGTGCCAAGCATGAAAACGGTGGAGCAGGCCAGGGAAGAACTCGGGGTGGTCGACGAGGTCACCCGCGAGATGCAGTTCCGACCGCAGCAGTGGGCGGTGATCCTGTTGTCCCTGACATACGGGGTGGCCGTGGCACTCACCAGCTTCGAGAACTACCTGGTGAGATACAGCGGTGTTCTGATCTTCATCGCCGCGATGATGGTTCTTCGCTCCTACGTCAGCGACACCCGCCTGCAGCGCACCGGGAGCGAAGGGTCCTGGAGCCCGCTCCTCCTGGGTGCATGGGCCTGGATCGGCATCTTCTTTTTCGCGGACTTGCCCACCTGGGTGGCCGTCGTGGCCGGAATCGGCGCGACGATCCACGCCTACCTCGTCTTCCGCGACGGAAAGGCACAGCTATGACCACGGAAGTCGCCACGCTCAAGGTCTGGACCACGCTCTACGCCGCCAAGGCGCGGGCGGATCGCCCGATGACCGAGCGCACCCTGGCGAACATCACCGGGTACGCCCGTGAGGAGCTCACCGAGCACCTCGCCGGGCTGATCGCTGACTCCTATGTCAGGCGCCGCCGCGAGCGCGGCATCACCCCTGACAAGGACAAGGAGTTCGTCTGGCTCACCGACGAGGGCGCCGAGGCGTTCGACGCCTACGTCGCGGAGCTGCGGAGAATCGCCGGGCGCTAGAGCGGCATGGGGGGCTGGGACTCGGGGTCGGGAAGCGTCCTTTTCCCGGTGGTGTCCACGTCGAAGACACCGAGGCCGTTCTGCGCGGCGTAGTCCTGCACCCACTGGCTGCCGACCTGGGCGTCGGCGTCGTCGAAGGTGATTTCCAGGTGGTCGTGGTCGGCGAAGTACTTCGTGGGCTGGACCCCGCGCTCGTCTGAGCCGTCCTCGGGGAAGACCTCGAGCGCGGCGTCGTGAAGCGAGGAAATCTTGGGCGAGGGCTCGCCGGGCTCGCGGGTGAAGAGCTCGTCGCGCCAGGCGCGGAAGCCGGTGTCGTCGGTGGGGACCTGCTCTGGGTCGAAGATGATGATGTCGTAGGCCATAGCCACTACCCTAATCACTATGACAAGGTTGGCTGCGCCCGCGGTGATGGTGGGCTCCGGGGTGTCGCTGTACTTGGGCGCCGCCATCGCGGTCGGGCTTTTCGACGTCTTTTCCCCCGTAGTCGTGGCGTGGTTCCGCATCGCGGGTGCCGCGGTCATCCTGCTGGCGCTGCATCGGCCGAAGGTGTCGCTGTTCGTGGGCGAGGCGGGTGTGCGCGCGGCGACCTACGGCATCATCACCCTGGCCATGAACATGACGTTCTACGAGGCCATCGCGCGGCTGCCCATGGGCACGGCCGTGGCCATCGAGTTCCTCGGACCCGTCGCCGTCGCCGCCGTGGGTTCGCGCAGCGTGCGCGACGTGGTGTCGCTGATCCTCGCGGTCCTCGGCGTAGTGATCATCAGCGGGGCCGTGTGGTCGGATTCCGCCCTCGGCCTGCTGCTGGCGCTGGCCGCCGGCGCGTTGTGGGCCGCCTACATCGTCGTGGGTTCGCGCATCGCGGGGGAGGCGAGCTGGACGTCGATGACGGTGGGCTTCACCTGGGCGGCGGTGCTCGCCTCGCCGGTGGCGCTGCTGCTGTGGCCGGCGTCGACGGGGATGGCCCCGGCGCCGCTGCTGGGCCTGGTCCTGGGGCTCGGGCTGCTGTCCGCGGCCATCCCGTACTCGCTCGATCAGGTGGTGCTGCGCATGGCCGGCTCGGCGTACTTCGCCGTCCTGCAGGCGATCCTGCCGATCGTCGCCGCGGTCATCGGCGCCCTGACTCTGGGGCAGTTCCTCTCCCTGGCGGAGATCCTGGGCATCACGCTGGTGGTTGCGGCCGTCGCACTGCGCAACCCGTAGTCTGAGGGGGATATGAGGCGCTGGGTACTGCACATCGACATGGACGCGTTCTTCGCGTCCGTCGAGCAGCTCACCCGCCCCACGCTGCGCGGCCGGCCGGTGCTCGTCGCCGGAGTCTCGGGCCGCGGGGTCGTGGCGGGCGCGTCCTACGAGGCCCGTAAGTTCGGGGCCCGCTCGGCCATGCCCACCCACCGCGCCGCCCGGCTGGTGGGCAACCGCGTCGTGCTTGTCTCCCCGCGCCACGCCGTCTACTCGGCCGCGTCGAGGCGGGTGTTCCAGGTGTTGCGCCAGCACGTCGACCTGGTGGAGCAGCTCTCGGTGGACGAGGCGTTCATGGAACCGGCGGAGCTGGCCGGCGCGGAGCCGGAGCAGGTGCGTGCCTGGGCGGAGTGGCTGCGCGGAGTCATCAGGGAGGAGACGGGGCTGGCGGCGTCGATAGGCGCGGGCTCCGGTAAGCAGTACGCGAAGATCGGCTCCGACGAGGCCAAACCCGACGGGGTGTTCATCTTTGATCCCGACCACGCGCTGGAAATCCTGCACCCCATGGCGGTGAACAAACTCTGGGGAGTGGGCCCGGTGACGGCCGCGAAGTTGGCGAACATCGGCATCGACACCATCGGCGATCTCGCGGCGTTGAGCCGGAAGGAGGTGGAGATCTCCCTCGGCTCCACGGTGGGGCTGGGGCTATGGGGCCTGGCACGCGGCATCGACGACCGGCCCGTCGCCCCGCGGGGGGAGGCGAAGCAGACCTCGGCGGAGCACACGTATCCGCAGGACCTGACGTCGAAAAGCGAGGTCGACGCGGCAGTGATCCGCAGCGCGCAGGACGCGCACCGCAGGTTGCGTCGCGACGGTCGTGCGGCCCGCACCATCACCGTCAAGCTGCGCATGTCGGACTTCCACATTGAGTCGCGCTCGGCCACGTTGCCCTACGCCACCGACGACCTGGACACCCTCACCGCGGTGGCGTTCCGCGTGACGCGCTATCCGGACGAGGTCGGGCCGATCCGGCTGGTCGGGGTGAGTTTCTCCGGGTTGGAGGAGACCGTGCAGGACGTGCTCTTTCCCGAGCTCGACCAGCACCGGCCTGAGGTGATCACCGACTTCGAGGCGGGAGTCACCGACGGTGTGCGGGAAGATCCCGAGGTGGTCGAGGACGTGTGGGAGGGCTGGCGCGCCACGCAGGACGTGCGCCACCCCGAGTTCGGGCACGGCTGGGTCCAGGGCGCGGGCCACGGGATCGTCTCCGTGCGTTTCGAGACCCGCGCCACCGGCCCCGGCTTCACCAGAACCTTCGCCGAGGGCGACCCGGACCTGCAACCCGCCGACCCCGTGGACTCCCTGGCGTGGGACGACTGGGTTGACACCGAGGAGGACGATGAATGACACGCATCGCGCTGTACTGCACCGACACCATGATCGACTCGACCTACGCCCACCTCCTCGTTGACCTCGCCCGCGCGGGCGGCGAACTCGTGCTCGTCGGCGACGGCCTGGACACGGTGCGCTCCCTGGGCGGCCTGCCCGTCACTCCGGAGGCGGACCTCGGCGCGGTGACGGCGCTGGGGGTTGATGTGCTGGTGGTGCCCGGGGCTGACTCCTATGTCAGGGGGCACGAGAGGCTGGTGAGGACACTGAGAGAGGTGAGGCTTAGGGGGATCCCCGTCGCGGCCATCGGCGCCGCATTAGTGCTTGAGCGCGCCGGGCTGGGGGAGGATCCGGCGGTGATCACCGACGACGATCCTGCCCGCTTCGCCGCCCGTGTTCTGCGCGCCGGCTAGAACACCTCGGCCGGATCCACACCCGCGGCCAGCGCCGAGGCCAGCGCGATGCGCGCCTGCCCGGCACTGAGCTCTCCGGCACCCAGCGCGCCGAGCTCACCCAGCGTCGCTCCGCCGCCGGCACCGCCGTAGGCCAGCGTCACCTCGCCGAAGGGCACCCGGGTGGCCACCACGACCGGGACACCCGCGTGCAGCGCCCGGGCCGCCGCCTCGCCGAAGCCGGTGGACATGTTGCCCGAGCCCAGGGCCTCGATGACCAGACCGTCCACGCCCCGCTCGACCGCCGCGTCGACGACCCAGCCGTCCGCGCCGGGATAGGCCGCGAGCACGGGCACATCAAGCGGGCCCAGCGGTGCGGCGGGCACGACGCGGCGACGGTCGTTCCACGCCTGGTTGTCGAAGGCGTCGAGATTCGCGGTGTGCACCTTGCGCACGCCGTGGGCGGGCAGGATGCGCCCGCCGAAGGCGACGAGCACCCCGGCGGACGTCCGGGCTGCCTCGACCGCGTCGCGGAGGTTGCCCGGCCCGTCGGAATCCGGGTGGTCGAAGGCCCGCTGCGCCCCGGTGAGCACGACGGGTTTGTCGGACTCGTGGATCATCGCCAGGGCCATGGCGGTCTCCTCCAGGGAATCGGTCCCGTGGGTGAGGACAATTCCGGTGACGGTGTCGTCGAGAAGCTCCTTCCGGACCCGGTCGATGAGGCCGTCGAGGTCGCGGAGGCTTATCGACGACGAGTCCAGGCGCAGGAGATCCGCGACACGCACGCCCTCCAGCTGGGCCGCGCGGACCAGCTCCTCGCCGGTGACGGTGGGGACGAGGGCGCCGGTGGGGTCGGCGGTGCACGCGATGGTGCCGCCGGTGGTGAGGAGCGAGATCATGCCTGTAAGGGTGCCACACCGGTGGTGGCGTGTACGCTCTTAACGTAATTCGATAACCTCAACTGCCCCGCGCGTCACGCGGGAAAGGAGAACACTTCCGTGAAGCTTCGTACCTTCGGCGCTGTGCTGGCTGCCACCGGCCTGAGCCTGAGCCTGGCCGCCTGCTCCGACAACGGTTCCGATTCGGAGGAAAAGAGCAGCTCGGCGACCTCGACCACCCAGTCGGCCGCCGCCGCGATGCCCACCGCCGCGGAACTGAACACCGTTCTCGCCACCGCCGTCGACCCGGCCGCGCCGATGGACCAGCGGGTCACCACCGTCCAGGGCGGCGAGACCGTCGACCCCGCGCTGTTCGACACCCTGTCCACCTCGCAGGTCGAGTCCGGCGCCCAGTTCCAGGTCGTCGACCCGGTGCTGCCCGGCTACACCCCGGACTCCGTGCTCACCACCGTGAACTTCACGCTGCCCGACCGCGAGCCGCAGGTCGCCGAGAACGTCGAGTTCGTCAACGAGAACGGCACCTGGAAGCTCTCCCAGTCCTGGGCCTGCACCCTGGTGACCAACACCGTCGCCCCCGAGCAGGTCCCGGCCATGTGCCAGGATCCGGCTGCTCCGGCTCCGGCGCCTGCCGCTGAGGCACCGGCCGCCGATGCTCCGGCACCGGAGGCTCCCGTCGAGGAAGCCCCCGCCCCGGAGGCCCCGGTCGAGGCTCCGGCTCCCGAGGCTCCCGTCGAAGAGGCCCCGGTTCAGTAGACCGGACACGAATGGCCCGCGCTCCCCAGTCAGGGGGAGTGCGGGCCGTCGTCGTCTCCGGGTCAGTCGAAGCTCAGACTGGTGGAGGCGTCCTGCACGATGCGCTGCTCAGAGCTGTCGGCGTAGACCACCCGGGTGGTGTAGGTGACGTCGCCATCCACCGGCAGGGGCTCGCCCAGATCCACGGTCAGCGAACCGGTCGAGGTGGTCGCCGAGCTCTCCACCGTCAGCTCGGTCTCGGCGGAGCCCTCCGCGCCCTCCACCCCGTCGAGCGAAAGCGCGCCCAGCGACGGGCGCTGCTGCACCTCAACACCCAGGTCAAGCACGTCGCCGTCGCGTGACTGCAGGGTGTAGGTGACGGTCTGCAGCAGCGAGTTGTCGCCGGCGACACGCGAATCCACCGTCCACGAGGCACCCTCGCCGATCTCCTCGTCGGGGAAGACCACGGGCAGGGACATCAGCGACATGATGGCCCCCTCCGCCATGGCGCGCCCGTCGTCGCTGGCATCCTCCGGGGCGCGCAGCTGCAGCGTGGAGACCTCGCCGGTGTCGTCGCCACGCCAGCCGAAGCGGAAACCCTCCGCCGAGCGCAGGTCCGGCAGCAGCGCCTGGTCGTCGATGGTGGCCGCGCCCACGGTGAACTCGGGCGCGCGGGTGGCCTCGCGTTCGCCGACGGCCGCGTCGCCGGCCTCGGTGGTGGAACCGGTCAGCGGCAGGACGATGGTCGATCCGCCGCCCAGCTGGCCGGAGGGGGCGTCGGTGACCACGTCCGCGGCGGTGGTGACGGACTGGGCGAAACCCTCCGCCACGGTCGCGGTGACGGACTGCTCCTCGCCGTCTGTGTCAAGGTCCGAGTAGGTCACCACCGAACGCTGCCCGCTGCCGGCGTCGACCAGGGTGACCCGCGGCGCGTCGACGGGAAGACCGACGGTCTGGCCGTCGGCTTCCGTCTCCTCCTGCGCCTGACAGGCGGAGAGCACGAGCGCAGCGCTGAAGATCAGGGGCAGGGAAAGAGTTCTGGTACGCACAGGGGCCAATCTATACACGGGGGAAGTGGAACCATGACCGGGGTGTGGGGAACAATGGCAGGCGTGAATACTGCTGAGCCGTCTCCAACTCGCGTTGACCCCCGGCCCCGCGGCCGCAACGCCGCCCTCATGGTCGCCATCGTCGTGGCCGTCGCGGCGGTGGATCAGGCCGTCAAGCAGTACATGCTATCCACCCTCGAGCCCGGCATCGCTCAGCCCGTCATTGGCGACTGGTTCCGCTGGCTGCTCATCTTCAACCCCGGCGCGGCTTTTGGCATGGGGGAGAACACCACCTGGTTGTTCACCACGATCCAGCTGGCGTTTGTCCTGGGCACGCTGGCCTCGGCCTACTTCATTCGGGACCGGCCCAGCGCGGTCGGCCTGGCGCTGATCGGTGGCGGCGCGCTGGGCAACCTGCTG
Source organism: Corynebacterium doosanense CAU 212 = DSM 45436 (assembly GCF_000767055.1). Taxonomy (NCBI): domain Bacteria; kingdom Bacillati; phylum Actinomycetota; class Actinomycetes; order Mycobacteriales; family Corynebacteriaceae; genus Corynebacterium; species Corynebacterium doosanense. Next base: position 1,861,841 of record NZ_CP006764.1, on the reverse strand, counting down.
GACCGTCTCCTGCGCGCGCCGGGTTTCTGGTTTGGCCATGTCGTCGACTTCATCTCGGTGGGCAACTTCGCCATCTTCAACCTCGCCGACGCCTCCATCAACGTCGGCGTGGCCGTGTTCCTCATCGCCATGCTCACCGAGGAGCGCCGCCATGCCGCGTGACGTCCGTCAGCTCCCCGTCCCGGAGGGCCTCGAGGGCATGCGTGTCGACGCCGCCGTCTCCCGCCTCTTCGGCCTCTCCCGCGGCGTCGCGGCGGATCTCATCACCGACGGTGACGTGCTTGTCGACGCCCGCGTGCCCGGCAAGTCCGACCGCCTGAACCCCGGCGCGCTCCTGGAGGTCACCCTCCCGGCACCGGAGGAACCGTTGCTCCCGCGCGAGGAGCACGTCGAAGGCATGGACATCCTCTACGCCGACGACGACATCATCGCCGTGAACAAACCCGTCGGCGTGGCCGCGCACCCATCGGTGGGGTGGGACGGGCCGACCGTCGGCGGGGGCCTGGCGGCCGCGGGTTACCGCATCTCCACCTCGGGCCCGGCTGAGCGCAAGGGCATTGTCCAGCGCCTCGACGTGGGCACCTCCGGCGTCATGGTGATCGCCGCCTCGGAGAAGGCCTACACCGTGCTCAAGCAGGCGTTCCGCGACCGCACCGTGGACAAGACCTACCACGCGCTGGTCCAGGGGCTTCCCGATCCGCTCGTCGGCACCGTCGACGGGGCGATCGGCCGCCACCCCTCCGCGGGCTGGCGCTTCGCCGTCACCTCGGCGGGCAAACCCGCGGTCACACACTATGAGGTCATCGAGGCGTTCCGAGAGGCCTCGCTCCTGGAGGTCCACCTGGAGACGGGCCGGACCCATCAGATCCGTGTGCACATGTCGTCGATAGGCCATCCCTGCGCCGGCGACCCGATGTACGGCTCCGACCCCGGCCTGGCCAAGCGTCTCGGGCTGGAGCGGCAGTGGCTGCACGCCGTCAAGCTGGGCATCACCCACCCGCGCACGGGCAGGTACATGGAGATCGAGGCGCCGTACCCGGAAGATCTCCACCACGCGCTGAACGTGGTGCGCGGGTGAGGCTCGACTCCGTTGATCGTGGTCGGCTCATCATCGCCGTGGTCGCGGTGGTGGCGCTGCTTGCGGGTCTGTGGTGGGCATCGCGTGACGACGCCACCTCCCAGCCCCCCGCCATCAACGGCGACATGCTGGGGCAGGTGGACGAGTCCTACGACCAGTACGTCGAGCGCGCCGCGGACACGCTGGCCACGGCCCCCGAGGGAGAGAAGGCGTTCGGCCTGGTCACCTTCGCCGAGCCTCTCGACGCAGCCCAGGCGGGGGAGCTCACCGCGGAGCTGGGGCGGGTCAACGCCATGCTCGTCGGTTTCTCCGCGCCGATGCCGCTGCCGGAACCGGTCGGCGGGGCCACCCGCGCGGAGGTCTACGAGCGGCAGTTCGGGGCTGTCGCCGATTCCCTGGCCGGCATCGGCAACGTTCCCGTGCCGCGCGAGCTCACCGCCGTGATCGCGTGGGATGAACCCGAGGCGTTCCGCGCGCTGGCGGGGGACGGGCGGGTCGCGGCCGTCGAGATGCTTCCCCCGGATGCCGTGTGGGGTGACTTCGGCGTGCGCCCCGTCGAGGTCCCGGGCGTGGACATGCTCGAGGTCGCCGCTCCTACGGCCGGTTAGGCCGGGCGGCGGGTGCGCCGGAAATTGAGCAGATCGGCGAGGTACACCGCCACCGCGATCCAGATGATGATGTAGCCGATCCACCGCGAGGCGGAGAGGTACTCGTGGGTGACAAACAGCGCCCACAGCATCTGCATGGTCGGTGTGATGTACTGCAGCATGCCTACCGTGGCCAGGGGAATCTTCTTCGCTCCCGCGCCGAAGAAGAACAGCGGTGCCGCGGTGACCACGCCGGCCAGCAGCAGGAGAGCCGTGTGGCCCGGGCCTTCCGAGGTGAAGGTGGACTCGCCTCTCGACGCCAGCCACACCAGGTAGATGACCGCCACCGGAGTCATGGCCAGCGCCTCTGCGGTCAGCGACGCCGCCGCGGACACGGTGACCCGCTTCTTGATCAGCCCGTAGAAGCCGAACGACAGTGCCAGGCCGATCGCGAGGTAGGGTGGCTGGCCCGTGAGGAACGCCAGCCAGACCACCCCGGCGGCCGCGATGATCACCGAGACGACCTGCCAGCGACGCAGGCGCTCGCCGAGAAAGAGCATGCCCAGCGCGATGGAGAGCAGCGGGTTGATGAAGTAACCCAGCGCGGCGTCGGCGACGTGGCCGGAGTTCACCGCCAGCACGTAGATGCCCCAGTTGACGGAGATGAGCAGCCCGGCCAGGGCCAGCCAGCCCCACTCCCGCAGGCCCGCGCGGCGCAGTTCACCCCACCCGCGGATGAGCAGGAGGACAATCACCATGAACAGCGCGCACCACACGAGGCGGTGGGCGAGGATCTCCAGCGGGCCGGCAGGTAGTAGCAGCGGGAAAAACGCCGGGAAGAACCCCCACATGAGGTACGCGAGCAGGGTGTAGACCATGGAAGGGGAGCCTACGCCGGGGGAATCTGCGGGGCGTAGTCCACCTCGAGGTCCATCTCCTCCTCAAACAGGCCGGGCAGATAGTGCTGGTCCGAGTACGGGGTCCGGGAGTCGATGTAGGTCTGGGTGTGATCGATGAGCCGCTGAGCTGCCCAGGCGCACCTGTCGAGTCGATAGCCCGTCGGCCACCCGTAGTTCTCGTACAGCGCTGTGAGCGTGGCCTCGATGCCCTGCCCGCTGACCAGCTCCAGTCCTGAGCGGGAGGTGAAGAATGCGAGGACCGTCTCCACCTCGGCGTGTTCGGCCCAGGGAGTGAGCCTCGCGAGCCGGCTCTGGGTCGGGGTCCAGTAGCTTTCGCTCTCGAACGGGCCGAAGTGGCCGAGGAGGATCCCCGCCCAGCCGGACAGGAGCGACCTCAGCCGCACAGTCGGTGGTGCGTGCACCAGATCCGGGAGGGCGAAGAAACGGGCGTAGGAGCGCATCGCGCCCTCGGATCTGATGTCCACCTCGTAGTGCGTCGAGTCCACACGGAGCGGGATGAAGAGCGAGACCGGCTGGGACACGTACTGAGGGGCGATCTGGATGCCGTCGAGGTGTGCGGAGCTGGACAGATGGTCGAACACCTGCTGGTGATCTTCCTCGCCATACGGAAGTTCGACGTCGACGCCGAAGTCGTCGAGGACAAAGGTTTCCTCGTCCTGTTCACAAATGAGACGGACGTCGGAAAAGTCGTAGGCGAAGATCGGCTGGCCTTCCGGGTTCACCGCGACGAGGGGAGAGGTGCCGGGGATCGGCTCCATGTCGAGGCGCTCCCAGTCATCGAGTGTCTGCATCGCGGAGGCGTCGGGGCGTTGGACAGCCAGCAGGGCCGCAGTCCGGAGCGGGAAGTTGCGGTGCCGGCAGGTGAGTTCGACGACACGAACGAGGCGTGCGATCTCGTCGGGTCCCGGGTCGTCGACGTCGTAGGAGAAGGTTTTGTCGAGGTCGGTGAGGATGAAGGCGGGGTCGGTGGTGGTCATGGCCCTCACCCTAAACACCGGGGTGGACACCGGGCGCGGCATTCATTCGAGCGCGTGTGCGAGGCGTCGAAAAGCGGCCTCACACTGGTGTAATTTACGGACGTCCCCCGCGCGGATAGGATGACCCGACATGGGGAAAAGTGGGTTCGTTCATCTGCATAATCACACCGAATTTTCCATGCTCGACGGCATGGCCAAGGTGGATCTGCTCGCCGAGGAGGTGCTCCGCCAGGGGATGCCCGCGGTGGGGATGACGGATCACGGCAACATGTTCGGCTCCAACGCGTTCTACCGCCGCATGGTGGACGCGGGAGTGAAGCCGATCATCGGCATCGAGGCGTACATGGCGCCGGAGTCACGCTTCAACAAGAAGCGGGTGACCTGGGGTAACCCGGATCAGAAGCGTGACGACGTCTCCGCCTCCGGCGCCTACCTCCACCAGACCCTGCTGGCGGAGAATGCCACGGGTCTGAAGAACCTGTTCTATCTCTCGTCCATGGCCTCGTACGAGGGCCAGCTGGGTAAATGGCCGCGCATGGACGCCGAGCTCATCGCCGAGCACGCCGACGGCATCATCGCCACCACCGGCTGCCCTTCCGGCGACGTGCAGACGCGCCTGCGCCTGGGGCAGTACGACGAGGCGCTCGAGGCCGCGGCGATGTGGCAGGACATCTACGGCAAGGACAACTTCTTCCTCGAGCTCATGGACCACGGGCTGTCCATCGAACGTCGGGTGCGTGACGGGCTGTTGGAGATCGGCAAGGCGCTCGAGCTGCCGCCGCTGGTGACCAACGACTGCCACTACGTGCTGGAATCCCAGGCCAAGGCGCATGAGGCCATGCTCTGTGTGCAGACCGGCAAGACGCTGCTGGACGCCGACCGCTTCAAGTTCGACGGCTCCGGCTACTACATCAAGTCGGCCGCGGAGATGCGCGGGATCTGGGACGACGTCGTCCCCGACGGCTGCGACAACACCCTCTGGGTCGCCGAGCGGGTGCAGGACTACGGGGAGATCTGGGAGGACCACACCCACGACCGCATGCCCATCGCCGACGTCCCGGAGGGGGAGACCCCGACGACGTGGCTGCACCACGAGGTCATGGCGGGTCTGCGCGAGCGTTTCGACGGCGAAGACGCGCCCGAGGAATACATCAAACGTGCCGAGTACGAGATCGAGGTCATCGACGGCAAGGGTTACCCGTCCTACTTTCTCATCGTCGCGGAGATCATCAAACACGCCCGGTCCATCGGCATCCGCGTCGGCCCGGGCCGTGGCTCGGCCGCCGGTTCGCTGGTCGCGTACGCACTGACCATCACGAACATCGACCCCATCGAGCACGGCCTGCTCTTCGAGCGTTTCCTCAACCCGGAGCGCCCGTCCGCGCCCGATATCGATATCGACTTCGATGACCGCCGCCGCGGCGAGATGATCACGTACGCCGCCGAGCGCTGGGGCGAGGACAAGATCGCGCAGGTGATCACCTTCGGCACCGTGAAGACGAAGCAGGCCATCAAGGACGCCGCCAAGGTCAACTTCGGCCAGCCCGGCTTCCAGATGGCCGACCGCATCAACGCCGCCCTGCCCCCGGCCGTCATGGCCAAGGACATCTCTGTCGCCGGCATCACCGATCCCGCCAACCCGCGCTACAACGAGGCCACCCAGGTGCGCACCCTCGTGGAGACCGACCCCGACGTGGCCAAGATCTACGAGACCGCCCGCGGCCTCGAGGGTGTTGTGCGCCAGGCCGGCGTGCACGCCTGTGCCGTGATCATGGCCAGCGTGCGACTTCTCGACCACATCCCCATGTGGAAACGCGCCGCCGACGGCGCCCTCATCACCGGTTGGGACTACCCGGCGTGCGAGGCCATCGGCCTGCTGAAGATGGACTTCCTGGGCCTGCGCAACCTCACCGTGCTGGGCGACGCCATCGAGAACATCAAGGCCAACCGCGGCGAGACCGTGCTTCTCGACGATCTGACCACCGATGACCCGGCAGTCTACGAACTGCTGGGCCGGGGTGACACCCTCGGCGTCTTCCAGCTCGACGGCGGCGGCATGCAGGAACTGCTCAAGCGCATGAAACCCACCGGCTTCAACGATATCGTCGCCTCCCTGGCGCTCTATCGACCCGGCCCGATGGGTGTCAACGCCCACCTCGACTACGCGGACCGCAAGAACGGGCGCAAGCCCATCGAGCCCATCCACCCCGAGCTGGAGGAGCCGCTCAAGGAGATCCTCGGGGAGACCTACGGCCTGATCGTGTATCAGGAGCAGATCATGCAGATCTCCCAGAAGGTGGCCAACTACACCGCGGGCGAGGCCGACGGATTCCGTAAGGCCATGGGCAAGAAGAAACCCGAGGTCCTGGCCAAGGAGTACGAGAAGTTCTCCCAGGGCATGTTCACCAACGGCTACTCCAAGGCCGCCGTCGACGCGTTGTGGGGCACCATCGAGCCCTTCGCCTCCTACGCATTCAACAAGTCCCACGCCGCCGGCTACGGGCTGGTGTCCTACTGGACCGGCTACATGAAGGCCAACTACGCGCCCGAGTACATGGCCGCGCTGCTGACCTCCGTGGGTGACAAGAAGGACAAGTCCGCCATCTACCTCGCGGACTGCCGGCACCTGGGCATCAAGGTGCTCCCGCCGGACGTCAACGAATCCGAACTCGACTTCATGGCCGTGGGCGAGGACATCCGCTACGGCCTGGGGGCGATCCGCAACGTCGGAGCGGAGGTGGTGGAATCGATCGTCGAGACGCGCAGGACCAAGGGTCACTTCACCTCCTTCGGGGACTACCTGGACAAGATCGACCTTCTGCCGTGTAACAAACGCATCACGGAATCGCTGGTCAAGGCCGGTGCCTATGACTCGCTCGGTCATCCGCGCAAGGGCCTCATGCTCATCCAGGAGGACGCGGTCGATTCGGTGCTCACCACTAAGAAGGCCGCCGACAAGGGGCAGTTCGATCTCTTCGCCGGTCTCGGCGGCGGGGACGCGCCCGAGGACAACGTCTTCGCCATCGAGGTGCCGGACCAGCACTGGGAGCGCAAGCACGAACTCACCCTGGAGCGCGAGATGCTGGGGCTCTACGTCTCCGGCCACCCGCTCGACGGTTTCGAGGAGGCGCTCAATGCGCAGACCAACACTCCGCTGACCAAGATCCTCTCCGGCGAGGTCAGCCACCAGCAGGAGCTGGTCATCGGCGGGCTGATCTCCAGCGTGGACCGGCGTTACTCCAAGAAGGACGGTTCGCCGTGGGCGATCGTCACCATCGAGGACCATCACGGCGCGCAGGTGGAGATCCTCGTGTTCAACAAGGTGTACTCGCTGGTCGCGCCCCAGATCGCCGAGGACAACATCGTCCTGGCCAAGGTGCACGTGTCCGTGCGCGACGACCGGATGAGCCTGTTCTGCGACGATATCCGCGTCCCCGAGCTGGGCCCCGGCAACGGTGCCGGGCTGCCGCTGCGCCTGACCATGCGCACCGAGCAGTGCACGATCGAGAACATCACCAAACTCAAGGACGTGCTGGTGCGCAACACCGGCGACGCCGACGTCTACCTCAACCTGGTCAACGGCGACGACTCCACGCTCATGGTGCTCGGTGAGCACCTGCGGGTGGAGCGCTCCGGCTCGCTCATGGGTGACCTCAAGGCGACGATGGGGCCGGGGATTCTGGGGTAGTTGCGGCGAGGGCGCTAGTGTCGGATGCCATGAGCATTGACCCGAAATTCTCTTTCCGCGAAACCACCGACGCCGACGTCACCTACGTCAAGCGCCTGAACTACCTCGCCGACGTCTTCGGCGACGAGACCGTCACCCCGGAGTCCGGGGAGTTTCTCGAGGGCATGTCGTTCTACGTGGGCAAGTGGGACCCCGAGAACGGCATCCTCGTCAACGACGATGACCTGGACAACCCCGCGGGCGCCGCGTGGTACATCTTCGGCGACGACGGGCACCACGGCGTGGGCTACGTGGGTGAGGACATTCCCGAGCTCGCCATCGCTGTGGAGACCCGCTACCAGCGCAACGGCCTGGGGGCGGAGCTCCTGCGGCGTGCGGCCGATCTCGCCGAGCAGCGCGGTTGCCCCGGAATCTCGCTCTGCGTGCACAACGACAACCCCGGTGCGCGACGCCTGTACGAGCGCGAGGGATTCGAGCTGGTGGGGGAGCGCGAGGAGAACTACGTGGCCATGAAGCGGACCTTCGGGGCATAAACCCCTCGGACTTGATACAGTAGACCGCACAGTCTATTCCAGACGTCCCGACAAGGAGATCCATGACCAACAAGATCCGCACCACGCACGTCGGCTCCCTGCCGCGCACGCCTGAACTCATCGAGGCGAACAAGCAGCGCAGCGAGGGCTCGATCGACGACGCGAAGTTCTTCGAGATCCTGCAGACCTCCGTCGACGACGTGGTCAAGCGTCAGGTCGACCTGGGCATCGACATCATCAACGAGGGCGAGTACGGCCACATCACCTCCGGCGCCATCGACTACGGCGCCTGGTGGAACTACTCCTTCTCCCGACTCGGCGGCCTCACCATGACCGACGAGGACCGCTGGGCCTCCGAGGAGATCGCCCGCTCCACCCCGGGCAACATCACACTCACCTCCTTCAAGGACCGCCGCGACCGGGTTCTCTTCGACGACGCCTACAACGACCCCGAGTCCGGCATCTTCACCGGCCGCGCCAAGGTGGGCAACCCCAAGTTCACCGGCGAGGTCACCTACATCGGCCAGGACGAGGTGGAGACCGACACCAAGCTGCTGCGTAACGCGATGGACAAGGCCGGCGCCACCGACGCCTTCGTCGCCGCGCTGTCGCCGGGTTCGGCCGCCCGACTGAAGAACGAGCACTACGACACCGAGACCGAGCTGGTCAGGGCCTGCGGTTCCGCGCTGTCGCACGAGTACAAGGCCATCACCGACGCGGGTTTCACCGTGCAGCTCGACGCCCCGGACCTCGCCGAGGCCTGGGACCAGATCAACCCCGAGCCCACCGTCGCCGACTTTCAGGACTGGCTGAAGATCCGCATCGACGCCATCAACGACGCCCTCGAGGGCCTGCCGCGCGAGCAGACCCGCCTGCACATCTGCTGGGGTTCCTGGCACGGCCCGCACTCCACGGACGTCCCCTTCGAGGACATCATCGATGTCATTCTGGAGGCCAAGGTCGGCGGCTTCTCCTTCGAGGGTTCCTCGCCGCGCCACGCCCATGAGTGGCGTGTCTGGCAGAACCGCACCCTGCCTGCGGGAACGCTGATCTACCCGGGCCTGGTCTCCCACTCGACCAACGCCATCGAGCACCCGCGCCTGGTCGCGGACCGCATCATCAAGTTCGCCGAGCAGGTCGGCCCGGAGAACGTCGTCGCCTCGACCGACTGCGGCCTCGGCGGGCGCCTCAACCAGCAGATCGCCTGGGCCAAGCTTGAGTCCCTGGTCCAGGGTGCGGAGATCGCCACCCGGGAACTGTTCTAGGTTGCTTATCGACGCCCCGTCCCAGCCCTTCCGGTGACCCCCACCGGATCGGTTGCCGGGGTCGTCGATACGCGGCCCTCCCGCGGGGGCGACTAGGGTTGTCCGACATGAGTGACGTTTCTTTCGAGCCGGTGCACGCCTCCGATATCCAGTCCGCGCAGGCACGTATCTCCTCGATCATCGATCCGACCCCGCTGCAGTACTGCCCGCGGCTGTCGGAGGAGACGGGTTACTCCGTCTACCTCAAGCGGGAAGACCTGCAGGACGTGCGCTCGTACAAGATCCGCGGCGCCTACTACGCCATCTCCAACCTCTCGGACGCCCAGCGCACGGCGGGCATCGTCGCCGCCAGCGCCGGCAACCACGCCCAGGGCGTGGCCTACGCCTGCCGGACCATGGGAATCCCGGGCAAGATCTTTGTCCCGTCCAAGACTCCGAAGCAGAAGCGCGACCGCATCGCCGTGCATGGCGGGGACATGGTCGAGCTCGTGGTCACCGGCGCCAACTTCGATGAGGCCTCCGCGGCCGCGCGGGCTGACGCCGAGGCCCGCGGCGCCACGTCCATCGAACCCTTCGACGCCCGGGACACCGTCATCGGCCAGGGCACCATCGCCGCGGAGATCCTCAGCCAGCTCACCGCGCTGGGCAAGAACCTCGATACCGTTGTCGTGCCCGTCGGCGGCGGCGGGCTGCTGGCCGGCGTGGCCAGCTACCTCGCGGACATGGCACCACGCACCGCCATCGTCGGCGTCGAACCCTCCGGGGCGGCCTCGTTGCACGCCGCGCTGGAGAACGACGGCCCCGTGACCCTCCCGGAGGTGGACACCTTCGTCGACGGGGCGGCCGTCAAACGCATCGGCGCGGTGAACTTCCACATCATCGAAGCCAATAAAGGCCGCCTGCACACGGTCGCCGCCGACGAGGGCGCGGTCGCCACCGAGATGCTCGACCTCTACCAGTCGGAGGGCATCATCGCCGAGCCCGCCGGCGCGCTGTCGGTTGCCGGCCTGCGCGAACTCAACCTCCCGGCCGGATCGACCGTGGCCTGCATCATCTCCGGGGGCAACAACGACGTCCTGCGCTACGCCGAGATCATGGAGCGCTCGCTGGTGCACCGCGGACTGAAGCACTACTTCATCGTCAACTTCCCCCAGGAGCCCGGCCAGCTGCTCAGCTTCCTCACGGAGATTCTCGGCCCGGAGGACGACATCACACTCTTCGAGTATCTCAAGCGCAACAACCGGGAGACCGGCGCCGCGCTCGTCGGCCTCGAGCTGGGCAACGCCGGGGAGTTCGACAGCCTGCTGGAGCGCATGGCGCAGTCGCGGATCGACTGCCGACACATCGCCCCTGGCACGCCGGAGTACGAGTACCTGGTCAGTACCTAGCGCCTGACCAGCACAAACTCCCACGGCCCCAAGCGGGTCTCGTCGGTACCGGCGGTGACGTCGCTGAAGGAGTACACCGCCTCGCCGCCGAAGGGCACGGTCTGCGGATCGGCCGAGAGATTCGCCAGCAGCAGGTGCTCCCCGGAGCCCATGGCCAGCCAGCGGTGCTCCTCGCCGCCGTGCTCGACACGCAGCTGACGCAGGTCAGGGTTGGCCAGCCGCAGAGACGTGCGCAGGGCAATCATCCGTCGATAAGCCTCGTGAATACGCAGCTGCTCATCGGTGAAGTCCCACAGCAGCTTCGCCGAGTCAAAGGTCTCGGCCGTGGTGGGATCGGCGATGTCCTCCTCCCGCCAACCCGCGCGGGAAAACTCACGCTTGCGGCCCTCTCGGGTGCCCGTCATGATCTCCTCGTTGGTGTGCGAGACGAAGAAGGGGAACGGCGTGGTGGCGCCGTACTCCTCGCCCATGAACAGCATCGGGGTGAAGGGGGAGAAGAGCACCACGGCCGCCTTGAGCACCTGCTGCTCGGGGGAGAGGTTCATCGACGGCCGGTCGCCCGCCGCCCGGTTTCCCGTCTGGTCGTGTGTCGTGGTGTACGTGACCAGCCGCCACGCCGGGGTGCGCTCCAGGTTCAGCGCGCGGCCGTGGGTGCGCCCGCGGAAGGACGAGTAGGTTCCGGTGAACCACCAGCCCTTACGCAGCGTCTCCGCGAAGACCTCCATGGAGGCGTAATCCGAGTAATAGGCGTGGTCCTCGCCCGAGACCAGGGTGTGCAGGCCATGGTGGATGTCATCGACCCACTGGCCCGCCAGGCCGTAACCGCCCGCGGCCTTCTCGGTGATCAGGCGCGGGTCGTTGAGATCGGACTCCGCGATGAGGGAGCGGGGGCGACCGTCGGTGGCGGTGAGCTCGTCGGCGACGGTCTGGAAGTCCTCCATGATGGAGAAGGCGCGGCGGTCGTCGAAGGAGTGCACCGCGTCGAGACGCAATCCGTCCACGTGGAACTCGTCCAGCCACTGGCGCACGGCACCGAGGGCGTAGTCGCGCACCTCGTCGGAGTTCTCCCCGGAGAAGTTCACCACGTCACCCCATTCGGTCGCGCCGCCGGTGGTGTACGGGCCGAACGCGCCCAGGTAGTTGCCGTCGGGGCCGAAGTGGTTGTAGACCACGTCGAGCACCACGGCCAGGCCGCGGGCGTGCGCGGCGTCGACAAATCGTTTGAAACCCTCGGGCCCGCCGTAGGCCTCGTGCACGGCGTACCAGTCGACGCTGTCGTACCCCCAGTTGCGGGTGCCGCCGAAGGGCTGGATCGGCATGACCTCGACCGCGTTGACACCGAGGTCCGCGAGGTAGTCGAGCTGCTCGATGGCCGAGTCGAAGGTGCCCCCAGCGGTGAAGGTGCCCACGTGCATCTCGTAGAGCACCATGCCGGCGAGTGAGCGGCCGGACCAGTTGTGGTCCGACCAGTCGAAATCCTCGGCGACCACCTCGGACAGCCCGTGGATCCCGTCCGGCTGCGAGCGGGTCCGGGGGTCGGGGTAGGTGGTGGACCACTCGTCGTCGACACACAATTCATACCCGTAACGCATCCCGGGTTCCGGGGCGACGGTGGCCTCCCACCAGTTGCCGCCGACGGTGTGCATGTCGTGGATCTGCTCGCCGATACGGAGGCGAACATCCTTGGCGAGCGGGGCCCAGACCGAGAAAGAGTTCATGTGCACCCAGGCTAGAGATAAAAGTCCGGGCATGCACCGCGAGTAGTCTCTGGGGAGATTGCCATGGAAACCACCTACCTGCTGCCCGAGCCGGGGCGTGACTTCACCCGCGAATGGGAAGTCAAACGCTCCCGCTTCATCGCCACCGCCCGCCGCGTCATGGACGAGACGCAGGCGCGTGCGTTCATCGACGAGGTCAGGACCACCTACCCCGACGCGCGCCACCACTGCTCCGCGTTCATCGTGCTTATCGACGACGTCCTGCCCGTGGAACGTTCCTCCGACGACGGTGAACCCTCCGGGACCGCCGGCCGGCCGATGCTGGAGCAGCTCAAGGGTTCCGGCCTGCTGAACATCGCCGTGGTGGTGACCCGGTACTTCGGCGGCATCAAACTCGGCGCCGGGGGACTGGTGCACGCCTACTCCGAATCCGTGGGGCAGCTGCTGCCGGAGATTCCCCGCGCCCGGCGCAGCCTGAGCGAACTCTACCGCGTCGACCTCGCCCACGCCGAGGCGGGCAGGCTCGAGTCGGAGCTACGCGACCGGGGCGTGGAGATCACCGACGTCGCCTACGGGGAGACGGCCGGTTACACCCTTGCGGTGGAGCCGGGCGGTTTCGGGAGCCTGTGCGACACCCTGGCCTCCCTCACCCAGGGTCAGGTGGAACCCCGGGAAATCGGCACGACCTGGATTGAAAGCTAGAATCGCATACATGACGCTTCAGCCCCGCCCGAACAACCCCATCCAGCACCGCAAAGACCAGGTGCGCAAGTACACCCGCAACGGTGTGGTCTCCGTCGCCGGCGGTGTCGTCGGCGGCGTGGCCCTGGCGTTCCTCTTCACCAACATCTGGCTGATCCTGGGCATGGTCATCGCCGTGGTTGGCGGTGCATACAACGCCTACAAGGTCAACCAGATCATCAACCACCGGGACGGCCAGTAATTGACTCAGCCTGACGGCAACCCCGTCCGCATCGACGCGTGGGTGTGGGCGGTGCGTTTGTTCAAGACCCGCTCCGAGGCCGCCGACGCCGTCCGCGCCGGGCACGTCAAACTCAACGGCGTCGCCACCAAACCTGCCCAGCAGGTGGTCCCGGGCGACCGCGTGCGGGTGTGGAAGGACCACCGCGAGCACGACCTGGAGGTGCTGGCGACGCTGCGCAAACGCGCCGGCGCTCCCATCGCGCGCACCTGCTACATCGATCACGCGCCGCCGCCCCCGCCGAAGGAGATCCTGGCGTCGATCCCGCAGCGCGACCGCGGTACCGGCCGGCCCACGAAGAAGGACCGCCGCGAGATGGACCGGCTCAGGGGTCTCTAGAGGAAGGCTTCTCGACGCCCCCCTGCCCGGCCCTACTGCCCCCGCGAACGAATCGACTTCAGACGCGCCCGCAGCCGGCGCGGACGCTGATCCGCGCGGTTTCCCGTCGTGCCCGTGCGCTCGATGTGCTGGTCACCGAAGCGTAGGAGTAGCAGGTCGTCGATGAGTCTGACCTGGCCCGGCGGGAAGCGGTAACGCATAGCCTCCGACACCGTCTCGATGTCCTTGACCGACAGCAGACTGGCCAGCTCGGAGACGGTGGTGACGCCGTTGTTGGTCAGCAGCTCCTCCAGCCAGCGGTAGTGCTCCGAGCGTGAACGGGGGAAACGGTTGGCCAGGAGCATGGCGAGGATGCCCGGCAGCGTTTCCGCGGAGAGCTCGACGTCGATGGGGTTGGTCCCCTTGTCTGGCGCGCGCAGGGCGGCGATCTGGTCGAACTGCTGGTCAGCCAGCTCGATGAGACCCGCGGCCAGGGTGAAGGCCCGGTCGACCTGCGGGTCGAGCTCGTCGGTGCCCTGCTTGTAGCGGATGTCGTGCTCGAACTCCGCCCAGGCGTGCTGGAGCACGGTGCGCACCTGCACCTCGAAGTGTTGGCCGACGTAGTGCGCCAGATCCGTGGACGACTCCGGCACCTCGAGGACGAGGTGGTGTGAGCCGTAGCCGAAGCCGCCGGCCACGCGGGTCTCCGCCGCCTTGTCCACCGAGCGGATCACCGTGAAGGCCTCCGAGAGCACCTCCAGGGCGAGGGGGATCTCGGTGGAGTGGAAGACATTGACCCGCACGCCGATGAGGTCGTGGATGTCCTCCCACGGGTTGGGGTAGTCGAGCTCCTTGCCAGTGCGTCGCCGGGCCTTGGCCTTGAGCGAGGGCCAGGACTTCACCCGCGCGCTCACGCGGTCGAAGGTCACACCCGCGTCCGACAGCAGATCCTCGATCTCGCCCTCGAAGTCCTCCGCCGCACCGGGATGGGCACGCACCCACTCGTGATACCGCGTGCCCAGCAGGCTGATGGTGTTGTCGGTCATTGAAGAGAGGTTAGCTTGCCGTCATCGGATCGAAGGCGACGACCTGCTCCAGCCGGGAGGCGATGAGCAGGGCGCAGGGGAAGAGCTCAAAGACCTCGCTGACCGGGGCGGTGCCTTCGAATCGACGCCCGGTGAGCAGGTCCAGCCATTCACCCTCGGGGAAGTTCAGGGTGGTGTCGTCCCACCCGCCGCGTGCACCGAGCACCATCGGGCGACGCGTGGCCACGGCGATGACCCCGATCTGCTCCGCACTCCGGGTGTCCTGCGGCCCGCGGGCGATGCCCACCACGTGACCGCTCTGCGGCCCCTGCGCGAAGACCGCGTGATAGGAGCCGCCGGCGAACAGCGACGGCACGGCCCGGCGCACCCGCAGCGCTTGGTGGGTGACGTGCTGCAGGGCCCAGTTCGCGTGTTTTTCCAGGTGCGGGTAGCCGAACAGCTCACCCGCGCCCGCCTCCGTGCGCTCCTCCGCGGCCAGTTCAGCCCAGTCGAGTCCGCCGTCCAGATGGGCGAGGGACTGCTGGCGCGCCGTGTAGTCGACGAAACGCCGGTTGTCGGGATCGACCAGGGAGTCGTCGAAGTACTCCTGGCCCTGGTAGATGTCCGGGATGCCCGCGCCGACGAGCTGCAGGAGTTTGCGTCCCAGGGAGATCTGGGTGGCTGCTGCGGCGATGGGCTGGATGAAGCGGGTGATGGGGGAGGCGACGGGGCCGTCGAGCAGCGCGTCGATCCAGTCGTGGATGGCCTGCTCGAACTGCGAATCCTGGTCCGTCCAGGTGGTCTTCGTGCCGGCCTCGCGGATGGCCTTTTCCGCGTAGTCGTGGAAGCGCTCGCGCAGCGAGTCGGTGATCTCGCCGTCGACAGGCCAGATGCCCAGCAGGTTCTGGAAAAGGAAGTGGCCCGCGGCGGGGTCGGGCGCCGGGACCTGCGCCGTCACCCGGCGGACCAGTTCGCCGAAGTCGCTGGGGACCTCGGACAGGGCGATGATGCGCGAGCGCACGTCCTCGCTGCGTTTGGTGTCGTGGGTGGACAGGGTGGTCATGGAGTTGGGCCACAGCGTCGCGCGTTCCTGCTGGTTGAGGTGGAACTCGGCGGAGGAGACCCCGAAGCGGCCCGGGGCGCCGCCGACCTCCTGCAGCGCGATGAGGCGGGAGGCGCGGTAGAAGGTGGTGTCCTCCACACCCTTGGCCATGACCGCGCCACACACCTGGGCGAAGCGGGACTTGGCCTCCTTCTCCTCGATGAGCGCTGCGGAGATGAGGTCCAGGGCGTTGCGGCGCGAGGGGAACTTCCTGGCCATGTCGGCCACCACCGTCGCGGTCGTGCGTGAGAGGGAGAGGTAGTCGGCGCGGTAGACGGGGATGGCTGCGACGAGCTCCACGATGGTGGAGATGAGCTCGGGCTCGGTGACGTCGGCGCCCGCGGTGGAGTAGTTGTCCCGGCGGATGGCGCGGGCGAGGCGGGCGACCTCTGCTCCGAGCTCGGATTCCGCCACCTCGCGCTTGAGCTGCTGCTCGGCGGCCTCGAACGCGGCCTCGTCCCAGGTGGAGCCGGACTGCTGCAGGGCCAGCATGCCCAGGGAGTCCTCCGCCTCCCGGGAGATGAACACGCCGTCGAACTCACGCAGTGCGTCGTAGCCGGTGGTGCCGTCGACGGACAGGCGAGGATCCAGCGGTTCGGTGTCCGCGAGGATCTTCTCCACGATGAGCCAGCGGTCCGGGCCGACCAGTTCCCGCAGGCGGTTGAGGTAGGCGAAGGGATCGGTGAGCCCGTCCGGGTGGTCCACGCGCACCCCGTCGATGAGGTCCTCCGCGATGAGCTGGCGGAGGATGCGGTGGGTGTGCTCGAACACCAGGGGATCCTCCTGGCGGATGCCCGCCAGGGTGTTGACCGAGAAGAAACGCCGGTAGGAGATGACGCCGTCGCGCCAGAACATCAGGCGGTAGGACTGCCGGTCGTAGACCGCGACGGGGTCGTCGTCCAGGCCCGAGCATGTGCCGTCGGCGACGGGGAAGAAGTTGTCGAAGTACGCGATCACGGTCTCGTCGAGGAGCTCGTCGTGAACGAGCTCGAGTTTGTCCTCGTCGCCGGGGTTGCCCAGGATGGGCATGCCCAGTTTCCCGCCTGCGCCATTGTCGGCGTGCCAGTCGATGTCGAAGTACCCCTCGAACTCCGACTCCTGGCCGTTCTTCAGCACATCCCAAAACCACGGGTTGAGTCGGGGATCCTCGACGCTCATGTGGTTGGGAACGATGTCGATGATGATGCCCAGGCCCGCGTCGTGCGCGGTCTTTGCCAGCTCCCGCAGCCCGTCGATGCCGCCGAGCTCGGGGTTGACCTCGGTGGGGTCGATGACGTCGTAGTTGTGGTTGGAGTTGGGCATCGACGTGAGCACGGGGGAGAGGTACAGGTGGCTCACGCCAAGGGAGGCGAGGTAGGGGACCTGTTCGGCGGCGTCGGAGAAAGCGAAGGCCCTGCCGGACGGGTCCGCTTGCGGTCCCCTCAGCTGGAGGCGGTAGGTAGCGGTGATCGGGCGGCGCATGCGGCTTCGGGGCTCCTCATAAAACTTCTCGACGTGCGAATTTGCCTCACCCAGCATAAAGAAAAGTGCGCCGGCCCGGGTCAGGCCGCCAGAAGCAGTGGGGCCGACTGGGGTGAGAGCACGGTCTCGCGCAGGCCGCTGAGCGGGACGGGGAAGCCGGCCCGGTAGATGAGCTCGGACCCGCGGGAGGGACCGGCCCACGAGGAGGGGTCCTCGCCCCGGACGCGGATCGTCCACGAGGTGTCCTCGTCGAAGGAGTAGATCGGGGTGGCGGCAAAACGCGTGGTCAGATACTCGTTGAGCACGGTGAAGGTTCGGGGATGTGCCAGCCAGCTGGTGGCCGCGGCGCCGTCGACGGCGAGCTCGTTCCAGGGGCGCTGCCCGGGGGCGGCGGGAAGCGCGCGGAGCCAGAACCGCATTCCGGGTTGTGCCCGGGCCAGAAGCAGCAGGTTGGTGGCCGACTGGTCCCACGCGGCGCGGATGCTCAGTCCGGCGCGCCCGAGGTCGGCGGGAGTCTGAATCCGGCCGTTGAGGGAGAGAACGGCATCGTGCCTGCGGGAGAGAGCTATGGCGGCTGCCGGGGAGGGCGCGCCGTCCGTGGAGCGCAGCTGCGGAACCAGGACTCCGGTGGGCCACTGGGCGGTGGGTTGCGGGCAGGACGGTCGGTGAATCAGGGGAGCGGTCACGGCGAGACCTCCGGGGTCGTGGTGCGGGCGGTGTCCAAGCGTTGCCGCGGCGGCTTTCGCGCCGGGGTTACTTTCTTTGACTGCCCGAACCCGGCCGGGGTTCCCTCCTAGAAAGGAGGCTGCTCGTCGAGTCCCAGCGCCTCGTAGAGCTGGTCGGCGGACCAGATCTGGATGTCCTGGCCCTTCTCGTTCAGCTCCTCGGCACGTTTCTCCTTCGAGGTCTTGCTCGCCCAGGCACCCGTGACCAGGATGGTGGACTTCTTGGTGACGTTCTTGGCCACCTGGCCGCCGTGCTCGGCGATCGCCGACCACAGCATGCCCTTGTCGTAGGGCTCGAAGTCGCCGGTGAGGGTGACGTTTTGCCCGTTGAGGGGATCGTCGGGCGAGGCCGCCGCGCTGGGTTCCGGAATCTCGTCCGGGGTGGCCACGGCCTGCCACGGCGCCGGGCCGCGTTTGCCCTGCTCGGTACCGTCGTCTGCCCCAGCCCCAGTCTCCGTGGCAGAGGAGCCCGCACCGGCGGGTGCGCGGAAGTCGGTCCCCGCGCCCGTGGCCTTGTCCTCCTCGCCCCGCATCGCGGCCTGCGGCGCGGGTGAGGTGACGCCTCTGGCCTGCAGGCTCCGACCGGCCCCGGAGCGGTCCTTGAGCACCGAGACGACCTTGCCGTCGGCGATCTCGCCGAGGGTGAGGCCCGTGGCGTGGAACAGCTCCATGAGCGAGCCCGGGCGACCGGCGCGCTGGGCCAGCGCGACGGTGACGGCCCCGGCGGCGCGGGCGTGGGAGGGGGCGTTGTCAGGCGAGGGAACCTCCACGCCGAGGCCCTCGGCGATGGTGGGCAGGCGGTGGTCGGGCAGGTCGAGGTCGCTGTGGCGGGCCAGGGCGAGGGTGCAGCCGAAGAGCGCCTCCGGCGCGGCCGTGCCGGCCGAGGCAGCTGCGGCGTCACGCAGCGCGGTGGCCACGAACTGGGCGTTGTAGGCCAGCAGCGGATCGGAGCCGACGAACTCGAGCACGTCGCCAAGGATCTCACCGAAGCGGGGGCTATCGGAGACGTCCTCGGCTGTGATCCCGTGGGCGGCGAGGGAGGTGTCCTCGAAGTTGTCCAGACCCTCGGGCGGGCGGCAGAGCCAGGTCTTGTCGTCGTGAAGTTCGCCGTCGGTGAATCGCGCGGCGGACACCTGGCACACCGATCCGTACCGCCCGTTGGCCGTGGAGACGGCCAGGGCCACGAAGTCGAGGCCGGCGACGCCGCCGGCGGAGGGATCCTCGCCGCGCTGCGCGGCCTCGAGATCCGCGAGGAACGCCCGGGCGTTGTCCTGCTGGTTGGGGGAGAAGACGATGCGCTCGTTCGCGCCCGTCAGCTCCACCCAGCCCACGTCGACAGCGGTGGGTTCCTGCAGCTCGGTGCCGGTGATCTCCGAGAGCGGGATCTCCACGGTGGAGCCCGCCGCGGCGTCCTCGCCGGCGATGTCCTCGCCGAGGAGGGCGGCGAGCAGCGCCGTGCGGTGGACGGTGACCGAGGACGTGGTCACGGTGACGGTGCTTCCATGGGCGCTGATCACGAGGCGGGCCTTTCCCTGTTAGATGGCGGTGAGTGGGCTATTCGGCGGCGTCCTGGTCGAGCTGGTGGCCGACCCCGGGGGTGAGCGTCACCGGTCGTTCGACCTCGGCGGCCGGACGGGACTCCGTGGGCACCGCGATGGTGCGCGACTCCAGGATGTCCGCGGGATCGTCGGTGTTGGACACCACGGAGCGGTCGCGGCCCTCGGCGTTGTCGGCCTCGTCGTCGTAGATCGGTCGCTCCAGCTGCTTGAGCACCATGGTCGCTCGCGCGGGGACGGTGAGTGTGCCGTTGGCCGCGAGAACCTCGGAGTCCAGCGGGTGGCCGCAGGCCTCGGTGGTGTCCACGATCAGCTGCCACTTCGCGCCCAGGTTCTGCGGCGGTAGGGTAAACTCGATCGGCTCGTGGTGGGCGTTGAACATGAGGATGAAGGAATCGTCGACGATCGCCTCACCGCGCACGTCCGGCTCGGAGATGGCGTTGCCGTTGAGGTAGACCATCAGCGCCTTGCCGAAGTCGAAGTCCCAGTCGTCCTGGGTCATCAGCTCGCCGGAGGGCACCAGCCAGGCGATGTCGCGCTCGCGCACGTCCGAGCCCAGCGGGCCGCCGGAGAGGAAACGACGGCGGCGGAACACGGGGTGGCGCTTGCGGATGGCGATGAGCCGTTTGGTGAAGTCGTGCAGCTCCCGGTTCTCCTCCAGCTGCTTCCAGTCCATCCAGGCGAGCTCGTTGTCCTGGCAGTAGACGTTGTTGTTGCCGTTCTGGGTCCGCGCGATCTCGTCACCGTGGCTGATCATGGGCGTGCCCAGGGACAGCAGAAGGGTGGTGAGGAAGTTGCGGCGCTGTCGGCCGCGCAACTGGAGGATCTCCGGGTCGTCGGTCGGGCCCTCGACGCCGTGGTTCCACGAGCGGTTGTGGGACTCGCCGTCGCGGTTGTCCTCGCCGTTGGCCATGTTGTGTTTCTCGTTGTAGCTCACCAGGTCGCTGAGGGTGAAGCCGTCGTGCGCCGTGATGAAGTTGATCGACGCAGTGGGGCGACGGTCGTTGTTGGCGTAGAGGTCTGAGGAGCCGGTGATCCGGGAGGCGAATTCGCCGAGGGTGGCCGGCTCGCCACGCCAGAAGTCGCGCACGGTGTCGCGGTACTTGCCGTTCCACTCCGTCCAGATCGGCGGGAAGTTACCCACCTGGTAGCCGTTCTCGCCGACGTCCCAGGGCTCGGCGATGAGCTTGACCTGGGAGACCACCGGGTCCTGCTGGACCAGGTCGAAGAAGGTGGCCAGGCGGTCCACGTCGTTGAACTCACGCGCCAGGGTGGTGGCGAGGTCGAAGCGGAAGCCGTCGACGTGCATCTCGGTGACCCAGTAACGCAGGGAGTCGAGGATCAGCTGCAGGGAGTGCGGGTGGCGCACGTTGAGGGAGTTACCCGTGCCCGTGTAGTCCATGTAGTGGAACGGGTCGCCGTCGACCAGCCGGTAGTAGGCCGCGTTGTCGATGCCGCGGAACGCGATGGTCGGGCCCAGGTGGTTGCCCTCGGCGGTGTGGTTGTAGACGACGTCGAGAATCACCTCCATCCCGGCCTCGTGGTACGCGCGCACCATGCCCTTGAACTCGGCGACGGCGTCACCCGGGTTGGCGGTGACGGCGTAGTCGCTCTGCGGGGCGAAGAACCCGAAGGTGTTGTAACCCCAGTAGTTGCGCAGCCCGAGGTCACGCAGGCGGTCGTCCTGCAGGAACTGGTGGACGGGCATGAGCTCGATGGCCGTGACGCCCAGGTCCTTGAGGTAGTCGATGACGGCCGGGTGTGCCATGCCGGCGTAGGTGCCGCGCAGCGTCTCCGGGACGTCCGGGTGCGCCATGGTCATGCCCTTGAGGTGGGTCTCGTAGATGACCGACTCGTTGTAGGGGATCTTCGGCGCGCGGTCGTTGGCCCAGTCGAAGAAGGGGTTGATGACCACGGACGTCATGGTGTGGCCGAGGCTGTCGCTCTCGTTGCGTCCGGTGCCCGGCTCCTCGGCGAAGATGTCGTAGGAGAAGAGGGACGGGTCACCGTCAAATTCGCCGTCGAACGCGCGGGCGTACGGGTCGACGAGGAGTTTGCTCGGGTCGCAGCGCAGCCCGTTGAACGGATCGTACGGGCCGTGGATGCGGTAGCCGTAGCGCTGTCCGGGGGAGACGGAGGGGAGGTAGCAGTGCCAGACGTGGGCGTCGACCTCGGTGATCTCGACGCGCTGCTCGCTGCCGTCATTGTCAATCAAGCACAGTTCGACCCGGTCGGCGACATCGGAGAAGAGGGCGAAGTTGGTTCCGGCGCCGTCGTAGGTGGAGCCAAGCGGGTAGGCGGAACCAGGCCACACTTGTTGTTCTTGGGGGTTGTCTGAGCTCATGAAAAGCGAGTCTATCCGGTGACCCCCGTGATCGTTACACGGGAAAGATCAAGGCCTCGTTCTGGTGATACCTGTGAGCAGCAACGCAACCTGCTCATCGATCTCCTCCCGGGCGACGCTTGTCGACGGCGCCTCCACCGCCCCCGTCATCTCAGCGAACTGTCGGCGACTCTGTTCCTGGACACACGCACCGAGTAGGAGATGAACGATGGCGCTGGCACCGGTCGTCGCCACGCGGGAATCCCCGGACAACTCCGTGAGCTCCTCGCTCAACCGGTCTTCCAGCGCGCCGCGCAGGGGAGAGTCCGGCTGGGCGAGGGCGCTGGCGACGATCTCCGCCCCGTCGCGGTGGGAGAGCAGTACCTCGCGCAGCTGCCCGCAGTAGGCGGCCGGGTCGGGGGAGCCGGCGCCGGGGGAGGTGAGCATGGGCTGGAGAATCCGCTCGGCGATGGCGCTGACCAGCTCCTGTTTGTTGGCGATGTGCCAGTACAGTGCGCCCGGGGCCACGCCGAGGTGGGTGGCGACCCGTCGCATGGTCATGTCGCCCAGGCCGAAGGAGCGGAGAATCTCCATGGCCGATTCGACGATGAGGTTTCGGGTGAGGTTCACCAGAGCCATAGTAGGGGCCTGGTAGGGGCCGGATAATGGACGTTGGTCCATGTCTGATCATTCACGGTGCCCGGGCGGGTTCTTCACAGGAAACTGTGCGACGGTCAGGACTGCCTGCCTAAGTGCGGTTGCTACGTTAGGGCGAGGTTTTTGGATCTCCCTTCCGGATGACCGACTGACTATTAGCCGAATATTTCACAGGAGTACCCGTGCCCGTTTCCCTTAATTTGTCGAAGTTCGCTGTTGCGGCCGTCATCGCCACGCCGTTGGTTCTGGTCGCCTGTGGCTCCGGTGATGACGTCGAGGAGCAGGCAGCCTCCGCCAGCACCGTGACCTCCCAGGCGACGGCAGCCAGCACCACCCAGACGTCGTCGACCACCTCGGCCAGTACCTCCGCCAGCGAGTCCGCCGAGGGCGAGACCCCCTCTGCGGCGGCCGACCAGCCGAGCGGCAGTGCCGCCGACGGCGGCGCTGCTCCGGTGCTGGAGAACCCCTTCGAGAACGGGGACATCGAGGTCGCCCAGCCGGATCCGGTGCAGGGCCGCCCGGCCAGCGCCGAGGAGACCGAGGCGCTGTCCAACCTGGTCAACGGGATCTACCAGCAGCCCTCGCTGCACGGATTCATGATGTACATGCCCAACCACACCTGTGCCGCCACGCTCGAGGCCCAGGGTGGCATTGAGGCCTACTCGCTCGACGGCATCCCGGACATGCCCATGAACCAGTTCCCGGGTTACAGCGAGAGCCGCGTCACGGCCATCGAGAATCAGACCGTCACCGACTCCGGTGACCGCGCGTCCGCCACCGTGACCGTGCAGAGCGCCGAGGGGCCGTCGACCGGCACGATGGTGTTCCAGCACGAGGGTGGCGAGTGGAAGTTCTGCAGCTAGCTGGGGCTCTTCCATGGCCGGGGGCTACCCTGGGCAACCATGTCCACCCGAGTTGCCCGCGCTGACCTGACCGAATCTCGCCCCCGCACTCCGCGGGTGAACCGGTCCGTCGGCTCGGCGGCCGGGCTGCTCGCGCTCTCGCTGGTGGTGTACTCCGTCGCCGGCGCCGTCTGGGGAGCACTGCGCCCGACCTTCGGCGCGGAAGTCTCCACGGACGGCGCGCTGCTGCTGCACGACGCGGACAACGCCCAGTTCACGTCGTTCATCACCTTCGCCCTCATCACGGGTCTCCTGGGGCTGGGCGGGGCACTCTTCGCCTACTTCCGGTTCCGAGGGGAACGCGGGATGGGCATGCTGCTGTGGGTCGCCGCGGTGGCGTTCCTGGCGGCGGTCAGTTTCTGGGCGGTGGGGGAGGTCGTTGCCGACCGGCTCCACCCCGTCCCGGAGCCCTCGGAGCTCGAGCTCGGCGACGAGCTGCGTGTCGTGCCGTCCCTTGTTCCCGGGGTGGCGGCGGGTGCGGCGCCCGCACTGGCCTCGCTGGGTTACTGGCTGGCCGCGGTGCTGGATTTTCTCGCGCCCGAGCCGGCGGAGGAATGACAGACTTTCTCCCGCCAAACTTCCCCGGGTACTTCACAGGCGAAAACTGTCCGGAGGCCTTCGCCCGGTGGGTAGGGTCGCCACCTATGAAAGACGACCTCCGCCGGGCAGTGGCAGACCTGGAAGCGCCCTTTGCCGTGCTGGACCTCGACGCCGCCCTGGACAACGCGGCGGACCTGGTCAGGCGGGCCTCGGCAGCGGGCCGCGACGTTCCCGTCCGCCTTGCCAGTAAGTCCCTGCGGATCCGCCCCCTGATGGAGCGGGTCCTAGCCCTTCCCGGCTACCGGGGTGTGCTCAGCTTCCACCTCAGCGAGGCACTCTGGCTTGTCGACGAACTCACCAGCGACAACGTCCTCGTGGCCTATCCCTGTGCCCACCGGGACGTCCTGGCCCGGTGGATGGGGGAGCAGAGATACCTCGACGCCGTGACCGTCATGGTCGACTCCGCCGAGCATCTCGAGCTTCTTGACACCGTGTACGACCAGGTGCGACCGTCCGCCCGCCTGCGTGTGTGCCTCGACATCGATGCGGGCCTGCGCCTCGGCCCCCTGCGGATCGGCGCGAAGCGTTCCCCCGTGCACGCCCCACGCCAGGCCGCCCACATGGCGCAGCAGATCCTGGCCCGCCCGCACCTGAAACTCGTGGGGCTCATGGCCTACGAGGGGCAGATCGCCGGCACGACCGACACCTCCCGCGCGGTGGCACTGATGAAGAAACTCTCCGTCCGGGAGCTGGCGCCCCGCCGGGCGAAGATCCTCCGGGCGGTCCGTGATGCCGGCGCGACGGAGATCGAGTTCATCAACGGCGGCGGCACCGGGTCGATAGAGACCACGTCCGCGGAGGACTCGGTCACTGAGATCGGCGCCGGTTCGGGGATCATCGGCTCCGCGCTCTTCGACCACTACGCCAGCTTCCGGCCGCAGCCGGCGGAGTGGTTTGTCCTCCCCGTGGTGCGCCGACCCGGTCGCCGGACGGTGACGGTGGCCGGCGGCGGCCGGGTCGGCTCGGGCCCGCCGGGAACGGACCGCCTGCCCGTCGTCGACTGGCCCGAGGGGTTGTCGATGGCCCGGCTCGAGGGGCCCGGGGAAGTGCAGACCCCGCTGATGGGCGCCGCCGCAGCCTCGCTCCGGCTGGGGGACCACGTGTGGTTCCGCGCCGCGAAGGCGGGGGAGCCCACCGAGTTCGCCGACGAGGTCATCGTCGTATCCGGCGGTCGCATCATCGACCGCTGGCCCACCTACCGCGGAGAGTCGAGGAGTTTCGTCTGATGTCCACCTCCACCTGGCACAACTGGTCCGGCCTGATCACAGCCCAGCCCGAGCAGATCCTGCAGCCGCGCACCGAGGCCGAGGTCTGCGAGATCGTCTCCCGCGCCGCCGAGCGCCGTCAACGGGTGAAGGCGGTGGGTGCGGGGCACTCCTTCATGCCGCTCGCGCAGACCGATGGCATCCTCATCAACCTGGATCACCTGTCCGCGGTGACGTCCATCGACCGCAACGCCATGACCGCGCGCATCCTCGCCGGGACCCGGTTGCGTGACATTCCCGACCTGCTGCGCCCGCACGGCCTGGCCCTGGCCAATCAGGGTGACGTGGACCCGCAGTCGCTCGCCGGGGCTATCAGCACCGGCACCCACGGCACCGGCATCGGCCACACCGGTTTCGCGGGCATGGTGAAGGGTTTTCGCATCGTCACCACCGACGGGGTGCTGCGCCACGCGTATCCCGGCGCGCCCGGCCCGGACGGCCGGCTGTTCGATCTCGCCCGGATCTCCCTCGGCGCCTTCGGCATCGTCACCGAGGTAGAGCTCGACGTGGTGGACACCTTCATTCTCCGGGCCTCCGAGCGCTCGGAATCCCTCTCGGAGACCATCTCCCATTTCGAGGAGCACGTCCGGGGGTCCGATCATTTTGAGTTCTACTGGTTTTCCCACACCGATGTCGTGCACGCGAAGAGGAATGCGCGCCTGCCGGCGACCGAGGCCATCACCCCGATTCCGCGCTGGCGCAAGGTAGCGGCGGACGAGGTGACCAACAACGGCGTCTTCGGCGCCATGTGCCAGCTGGCCTCCACCTTCCCCAGGTTGACGGAGCCCTTCGCCCACCTCTCGGCGAGATTCCTGGACCAGCGGGAATACTCCGACTACGCCCACAGTGTCTTTGTCTCCACCCGGCGGGTGCGGTTCAACGAGATGGAGTACTCCGTGCCCCTGTCCGACGCCACCGAGGTGCTCACCGAGGTCCGCGCCGCCCTCGACCGCAGCGACCAGCACGTGCTCTTTCCCATCGAGGTACGCGCCACCGCCGCGGACAACGTCCCCCTGTCCACGGCCAAGGGCCGACAGTCCTGTTACATCGCGGTGCACCGGTTCCACCGCGATGACCACGAGGCGTGGTTCCGGCAGATCGAACCCATCCTGGCCGCCGCGGACGGTCGCCCGCACTGGGGCAAGATCCACACCCTGGGATTCGCGGAACTCAGCGAGCGGCACGAGGACCTGGCGGCGGCCGCGGAACTCCGGGCCGAGGTGGACCCGGACGGCATGTTCGTCAACGACCTCGTGCGCCGCGTCTTCGGAATCGCCTAGTTCGGCCACTCCACGGCGCTGACGCCGGTGGCGTCGGTGCTGATGGTGTCCACCGCGTGCAGGATGTGGTTGATGGCCACGGCGGTGTTGTGCTCGAGCTGCGCGTCGTTGAGCCCGGCGCTCACCGCGACGGTGAACTCCACCCGGACCTGGAGGCCGTCGTCGTCGGTGTGGGTGTAGGCCTTGGTGGTCAGCGTCTCCTCGTTCCAGTCGTTGCACAGCAGGAACACCCGCAGGAAGTCGCCGTCGGGATCGAGGCCGGGATCCCAGTGGCCCTTGACCAGGTAACTCGGCCCGTTGTCGATGAAGAACCCGAAGAGCACGCCGTTGATCCAGGCGATGAGTGCCTCATCCTCGCCGGTGGTCTTGGTGATGCCCAGATCACTCAGCGCCGCCCGCACGCGGTCGACCGTCACCTCGGTGGGGGACTGGGCGTCCCCGCGAAAATCGTCCTCGTCCACCTGATCAGCCCACTCCGTCGTGTCGGTTTCCGCGTGCATCGGCATGGCGTTGTCCTCGGCGCTGCGGCGTTTCTCGGCGGCGCGGTGCTCCATCATCGCGGCGAGGTCCTGCTGGCCGCGCCGTTTGTCCAGCTCGTCGGTCCCCTCCGCGCCGGTCTCGAGATCGGGGTGATCGCCCAGCAGCTCGCGGACGAAGAGGATGGTGGTCTCGATGCCGAGGCGGATGTGCTCGGAAAGCTGCTCATCGCTGAGGCCCTCGTCGATGAGCACGCACGTGCGGGAGTGGATCTCCACCTCACCGTCGTCGTTCACGCGTAACGACGCCGTCGGTCCCAGCCGCTCGTGGTTCCATTCGTTGATCGACTGCGCGGTGGTGGCGATCTCGGAGAAGGACAGGCGCTCCCGGAGCTCTGCCTCGAAGAGGAGGGTGGGCGGCGTGTCGTCGTCGATACGCACGATGAGCACGTGGTTGTTCCACGGGAACACCAGGCGCTGCTCGCCCTCGAGATAGTGGAAGCCGAAGCTTTCGGCGGCGGAGCGCACCCGCGTGAGATCGACGTACAGCGGGACATCGCCACCCGCGGCGGGGCCGGACGATCGTTTGCTCATCATTACCCCCTCAGAAAAGACGTACCTTCTGCAGTGTACGGGTGGCCACCTGGGCCGGGTGTCCAGGCCGGGCACTAGAGTGACACGCAGTAGAAAGCCTCAACGGAAAGGCACGGCGAGACCATGCTGAAGATCACCGACCTGCGCGGAACCACCCCGTCCACGGCGGGGCTGCGCGCGGCGCTCCCGCGCGGGGGAACGGATGTGGCCGCCGTCCTGCCCACCGTCGCCCCCATCGTCGAGGCCGTGCGCCAGGGCGGTGCTTCCGTCGCGCTGGACTACGGCGAGCGTTTCGATTCCATCCGCCCCACCTCGGTCCGCGTCCCCGCCGAGGTGATCCGCGACGCCGCGGACACCCTCTCGCCCGAGGTCCGCGCCGCGCTGGAGGAGTCCATCTCGCGCATCCGCGCCGTGCACGCCGAGCAGAAGCCCGCCTCCCACACCACCACGCTCGCCGACGGCGCCACGGTCACCGAGGTCTTCCGCCCGGTGGAGCGCGTGGGCCTCTACGTCCCGGGCGGACAGGCGGTCTATCCCTCCAGCGTGCTCATGAACGTCATCCCCGCCCAGGAGGCCGGGGTGTCCTCGCTGGTCGTGGCCACGCCGCCGCAGTCGGAGTTCGGCGGCTGGCCGCACCCCACCACGCTCGCGGCCTGCCACCTGCTCGGCGTGGACGAGGTGTGGGCGGTCGGCGGTGCGCAGGCCGTCGCGCTGCTCGCGCACGGTGACGAATCCGCCGATCTGGTTCCCGTGGACATGGTCACCGGCCCGGGCAACATCTTTGTCGCCGCCGCGAAACGCCTGGTCAACGGCACGGTCGGCATCGACTCCGAGGCCGGCCCCTCGGAGATCGCCGTGCTCGCCGACGACACCGCCGACGCCGTCCAGGTCGCCTACGACCTCATCAGCCAGGCCGAGCACGACCAGCTCGCCGCCTCCGTGCTCATCACCGACTCGGAGGAGCTCGCCCGGGCGGTCGACGCCGAGATCGAGCGCCGCTACACGGTCACGTTCAACGCCGAGCGGGTCCGGGAGGCCCTGGAGGGTGCGCAGTCGGGCATCGTGCTTGTCGACGACCTTTCAGCCGCCATCGCCGCCGCCGACGCCTACGCCGCCGAGCACCTGGAGATCCACACCCGAAACGCCCGCGAGGTGGCCGAGCGGGTCACCCACGCCGGTGCCGTCTTCGTCGGCGCGTACTCGCCGGTGCCCCTGGGCGACTACGCCGCCGGTTCCAACCATGTCCTGCCCACCTCGGGCACGGCGCGGTTCAACCCCGGCCTGTCCACCCACACCTTCCTGCGCCCGGTCAACCTCATCGAATACGACCGCGATGCGCTCCAGGAGATCGGCCCGCACATCATCGCGCTCGCCGACGCGGAGGCCCTGCCTGCACATGGGGAAGCGATCCGCGCCCGCTTCGAAGACCTGCCCACCGGAGGGAAGTAAATGTCCGAGACCACCCTCGACCAGTTGCCGCTGCGCGACGAGCTCCGAGGCCAGTCCGCCTACGGCGCGCCGCAGCTCGACGTCCCCGTCCAGCTCAACACCAACGAGAACCCCTACTCGCCCTCGCAGGCGCTCATCGACGACCTCGGCGACACGGTGGCCAAGCTCGCCCCGCAGCTCAACCGCTACCCGGAGCGCGACGCGGTGGAGCTGCGAGACGCCCTGGCGGACTACGTCTCCCGCCAGACCGGCGTGAGTGTCACCCGGGAGAACCTCTGGGCGGCCAACGGCTCCAACGAGGTGCTGCAGCAGCTGCTCCAGGCCTTCGGCGGGCCCGGGCGCACCGCGATCGGTTTCACCCCCTCGTACTCCATGCACCCGCTGCTCGCCGCGGGCACGCAGACCGAGTTCCTCTCCATTCCGCGCGGGGAGGACTTCCGGATTGATGTGGCGGTGGCGCTGGAGGCCGTCGATAAGCATCAGCCGGACGTCGTGTTTGTCACCACGCCGAACAATCCCACCGGCGATGTCACGTCGCTCGAAGACATCGAGCGCATCGTCGCCGCCGCGCCGGGCATCGTCATCGTCGACGAGGCGTATGCGGAATTCTCCGCCTCGCCGTCGGCCACCACGCTGCTGCGCAAGTACCCGGCCAAGCTCGTCGTCTCCCGGACCATGAGCAAGGCCTTCGACTTCGCGGGCGGGCGCCTCGGTTACTTCGTCGCGGACCCCGCGTTTGTCGAGGCCGTCATGCTGGTGCGCCTGCCGTACCACCTGTCGGTGCTCTCGCAGGCCGCGGCGATCGTCGCGCTGCGCCACGCGGACGACACGCTAGCGACCGTCGCGAAGCTTTCCCGGGAGCGTGACCGGGTGGCCGCGCGTCTGACTGAGCTCGGCTACCGGATCGTGCCCAGCGAATCCAACTTCCTCTTCTTCGGGCGTTTCGACGACCCGCACGCCACCTGGCAGGCCTTCCTGGACAGGGGAGTGCTCATCCGCGACGTCGGCGTCGGCGGACACCTGCGGGTCACCATCGGCCTACCCAGCGAAAACGACGCGTTCCTCGCGGCGGCAGAAGAACTCAGCAAGGAGAACTAAATCATGCGTACCGGCACCTCCTCCCGCACCACCCGGGAATCCGACATCCAGGTGGAGATCAACCTCGACGGCACGGGCCAGGTCGACGTGGCCACCGGGCTGCCGTTCTTCGACCACATGCTCACGGCGTTCGGCACCCACGGGTGCTTCGACCTCACGGTCAAGGCGCGTGGCGACGTCGAGATCGACGCCCACCACACCGTCGAGGACACCGCCATCGTCCTCGGCCAGGCGCTGCTCGAGGCCCTCGGCGACAAGTCCGGCATCCGCCGCTTCGGCCAGCGCCAGCTGCCCATGGACGAGACACTGGTGGAGGCTGTTGTCGACGTCTCCGGCCGGCCGTACTTTGTCATGAACGGCGAGCCCGGGCACATGGACCACCAGATCATCGGCGGCCACTACGCCACCGTGATCAACCGGCACTTCTTTGAGACCCTCGCCTTCAACGCCCGGATCACCCTGCACGTCAACGTGCACTACGGCCGCGACCCCCACCACATCACCGAGGCCGAGTACAAGGCCGTGGCCCGGGCGCTGCGCGAGGCCACCGAATCCGACCCCCGGGTCAGCGGCGTTCCCTCCACCAAGGGCGCGCTGTAGGGCATGTCGATCCTTGCTAGTGTGGCGCAGAACGATTCGCCGTCTGCCCTGACGTACCTGCCGGTCTGGTTGCTGTTTCTCCTCGCCGGGTTGCTCGTCGGCGGAGCCTGGTCCGCGTACCAGGGTTCCTCCAAGGTGGCGACTATCCTCATGGCGGTCCTCGCGGCGCTGGCGACGGCCGCCGCCCTGGTCATCTTGTTAGGAGAGATAGGTTAGTGTCCCCGCAGGTTCTTCCCCGAGCTGAGATCGAACGACTCGACAGCATGTGGAAGAGTCCCGGGTTCACTCCCACTCTCGTGGCCATCGCGGCCGCCTTCGGCGCGTGGTCGCTCCTGCTGCCGGTCATTCCCCTGGCCGTTCTCGACTCCGGCGGATCCGCCGGGCTGGCCGGTGCCTCCACCGGCGTGTTCATGCTCGCCACGGTGATCACCCAGATGTTCACCCCGCTCATGCTGCGGCGTATCGGCTACAACCCCGTCATGGTCGCGGCCGCCTTCATGCTCGGCGTCCCCGCGCTCGGCCACCTGCTCGGCACCGAGGCCTGGGTGGTCCTGCTCTTCTCCGCGCTGCGCGGCATCGGCTTCGGCGCGCTGACGGTGGCGGAGGCGGCGCTCGTCGCCGAGCTTGTGCCCGTGCGGTTCCTGGGCAAGGCCACCGGCACCATGGGTGTGTTCATCGGCCTGGCCCAGATGATCATGCTGCCGGCGGGACTGTTCCTCGCGCAGGCCGCGGGTTACGACACGGTGTACATCACCGCGGCGGTCGTCGCGCTCATCGCCGTGCTCATGTGCCTGCGCATCCCGCGCCTCAAGGCAGCGCCCGCGCGTCCGGCCAGCGCCGGACAGGTCGCCGGCGAACCCCAGCATGTGCCCATGTGGAAGCTGGTCCTCGTGCCGGCGCTCGCGCTGACCACCCTGTCCATGAGCTTCGGCGCGGTGTCCTCCTTCCTGCCCGCGGCCGTGGTGGAGAGCAACCCCGCCGCGGGCGCGGTCATCGGCGGCTTCATGCTGTCCATCGTCGGCGGCTCGGCGATGGTCCCGCGTTATCTGGCCGGCGTCATCGCCGACCGGACCGGCCAGCCGGGCGGGCTGATCATCTACGCCCAGGTCGCCGGCCTGGCGGGCATGGCGCTCATGGCGGCGACCGTCGCCTGGGGTTGGCCCGTCTGGCTGCTGGTGGTCGCGGCGGTCCTCTTCGGCGGTGGGTTCGGTGCCGTGCAGAACGAGGCCCTGCTCAGCATGTTCCAGCGCCTGCCACGCTCCAAGGTCTCCCAGGCCTCCGCGGTGTGGAACATCTTCTACGACGCCGGCACCGGCATCGGTTCGGTGGTCTACGGTGCCATCGTCGCCGCCTGGTACTACTCGGGCGCGTTCACCGCCGGGGCGCTCATCATCGTCGTGGGCATCGCCCTCACCGTTGCCGACCGCATCGTGGGCAGGCACCGGGTCAGCGAGTACGACAACATCCGCACCCGGCTCCAACGCGTGCGCCCCGCCGCGCGGCGGCGCACCACCCTCACGCAGGCGGACCTTCCACCCCGAAACTGAGGGCGTGTCTTAGACTCTCTCCCATGGCTAAATCCGTCGCACTGCTCGACTACGGCTCCGGCAACCTCCGTTCCGCGCACCGCGCGCTGGAGCGGGTCGGCGCCGACGTGACCATCACCTCCGACCCCAAGGTCGCCGTCGCCGCCGACGGGCTGCTCGTCCCGGGCGTCGGTGCACTCGCCGCCTGCATGGCCGGGCTGCGGGCCGTCAACGGCCCCCGCGTCATCGGTGAGCGCCTCGCCGGCTCGCGCCCGGTCATGGGCATCTGCGTGGGCATGCAGGTGCTGTTCGACTCCGGGGACGAGCACGGCATCCACACTGAGGCCTGCGGGGAATGGCCAGGCTCCGTCACCCGGCTACAGGCCGACGTGCTCCCGCACATGGGGTGGAACACCGTCGACATCGCCGAGGATTCCCAGCTCTTCGCGGGGCTCGACGCTGACACCCGCTTCTACTTCGTGCACTCCTACGCGGCCAGGAACTGGGAACTCAACCCCGAGCCGCCCATGGAGGCGCCGAAGGTGTCCTGGGGCGAACACGGGGGAGACCGCTTCGTCGCCGCCGTGGAGAACGGCCCGCTATGGGCGACGCAGTTCCACCCGGAGAAGTCCGGCGACCCGGGAGCCGTGCTCCTGGAGAACTGGCTGAAGAGCTTCTAGGCGCGCACGTCCGCCGGCCCCTCGCCTGCGGGAAGCCCAGCGGCAAACCAGGCCTCGGCCCCGCCGATCATGTCGGTGGTGTTGACTAGGCCCATCTCCTTCAGCTGCGCCGCGGCCACCGAGGAGCTGAAGCTGTGTCGGCACACGAGGATGTAACGCCGATCCCAGTCGGTGGCTTCGGGGATCCGCCACTCGAAGGTGGGGTCGAGGCGCCAGGGCAGCACGGTGAGGTCGATGACCACCGCTCCGGGCAGTTCGCCCTGGGCGGCGCGGTGGTCGGGCATGCGGACGTCGATGAGCGTCGCCGAACCCGTCCGCACTTCGTCGTACGCCTGCTGCGGCGTCACCCGGTCCAGCCGCGCGCGGGCTGCCTCGAGCAGTGCCATCGCGCCGCGGGTCACGCCGGGCCCACCGCGCGGCCGGTGACCATGCCGGCGACGTGCATCGCGGCGCCGACGTGCTGCTGGGCGTCGTCGATGATGGAGACGATGCGGGTGCCGCGGGTGACGTGCGGGGTGTAGTTGTGGTCGATGACCTCATCGAGATCCTCCGGCGACAGCGACGCGGCGTAGGCGCAGATCTCACCGAGAACCGCCGCGAGGTAGCGGGTGAGCAGGGAGAAGTCCGTCACCTGGATCTGCGCCGCCTGCTCGGGGATGTGGCCGAGGCCGAAGGTGTCGCCGATCTCGCCGAGGTCGAACTCCTCGCGGTAACCCAGGCGCGTCCACACCTCCTCCACGTCGGTCAGCGCATTCAGCTGGACGTCGGCCTGGCGCGCCGAGTGCCACAGCAGCCAGGAGATGGAGTTGGGGTGATCGCCCGGGTGGGCGAGCAGCTGCCCGGCGGTGAGATCTGCCAGGTTCTCCAGCTGGTCGACGGGGCGGGAGGCGAAGTCGGAGATAATTTCGGCGGCGTTCATGCCCGCCCACCCTACAGCGCTAGTATCAGTGACCATGACGTTCACACTCTTGCCCGCGGTCGATGTCGTCGACGGCCAGGCCGTGCGCCTGGACCGGGGCGAAGCTGGCACGGAGAAGTCCTACGGCACCCCCCTCGAGTCCGCGCTGCAGTGGCAGGAGCAGGGCGCGCAGTGGCTGCACTTCGTGGACCTCGACGCCGCGTTCGGCCGCGGCTCCAACCACGAGCTCATGGCCGAGATCACCCGCACGCTGGACATCAACGTGGAACTCACCGGGGGTATCCGCGACGACGCCTCCCTTGAGCGTGCGCTGGCCACCGGTGCGAAGCGCGTCAACATCGGCACCGCCGCCCTGCAGCAGCCGGAGTGGATCGCCCGCGTGCTGGGAGAGTACGGCGAGAAGGTCGCCGTGGACATCGCCGTCGAGGAGGTCGGCGGGCAGTACCGCGCCAAGGGCAACGGCTGGGTCTCCGACGGCGGCGACCTCTGGGAGGTCCTCGAGCGCCTCGACTCCGCGGGCTGCCAGCGTTTCATCGTCACCGACGTCTCGCGCGACGGCATGCTCTCGGGCCCGAACATCGAACTGCTGCGCGACGTCTCCGCCGCCACCGACGCGGCCGTCACGGCGTCGGGCGGGATTTCCTCGCTTGACGACGTCCTGGCGGTCTCCCGCCACCTCGACGAGGGCATCGATTCCGTCATCATCGGCAAGGCGCTCTACGAGAACCGCCTCACCCTCCCCGAGGCCCTTGCCGCGGTCAGTGCCTGAGGGCCCCATGGATCTGCGCGCGATGCTGACCCTGGCAGAGAGGGTGGTGGACGAGGCGGAGGCGATGTTCGTCGCCGGCCTGGGGGCGGATCCCGCTGAGTTCAAGGGCCCGGGTGACTTCGCCACCGAGGTCGACCTGGAGATCGAGTCCAGCGTCCGGGCCCTGCTCGAGGAGACCGACATCCCCGTCTACGGCGAGGAGGCCGGGGGAGCGTACTCCTCGGACGCGGTGTGGGTGGTCGATCCCATCGACGGCACCAGCAACTACGCCGCCGGCAACCCCATGTGCGCGATCCTGCTCAGCCTGCTGGTCGAGGATCAGCCGGTGCTCGCGGTGACGTCGCTTCCGCTGCTGCACCGCCGGCTCACCGTGGTCTCGGGCGGGCCGCTGGTGGTCAACGGGCGGGAGGCGCCCGCTCTGGCCCGGCGTCACCGGATGGTCACCCAGGTCGGGTTCTCCTCGGTCTCGTCGCGCTCGCGTTCGCCCTTCACCTCCGACGAGCGGCTGGAGATGCTGGGCATCCTCGCCGCGGGTTCCCTGCGCCCGCGGATCACCGGGTCGGTGGGCGCGGACCTGGCGCTGACCGCGCAGGGGATCTTCGACGGAGCCATCAGCTTCTCGCCTTATGTGTGGGACAACGCCGCCGGGGTCGCGCTGGTGCGGGCTGCCGGGGGAGTGGTCACCGACATCGACGGCCGCGACTGGACCCCGGACTCCACCGGGGTGGTGGCGGGGACTCCCGAAGTCCACGCGGAGCTGATGAGTACCATCAACACGGTCAGAAATTCTTGAGCGCCCAAACCTTAGGTTGCTCAGAGCAAGGAGCACGTTAGTCCCATGGCCCTAGCCATCCGAGTCATCCCCTGCCTCGACGTCGACGACGGCCGAGTGGTCAAGGGGGTCAACTTCGACAATCTCCGCGACGCCGGTGACCCCGTCGAACTCGCCGCACGTTACGACCGCGAGGGCGCCGACGAGCTCACCTTCCTCGACGTCTCCGCCTCCAAGGCCGGCCGCGGCACCATGCTCGACGTGGTCCGCCGCACCGCCGAGCAGGTGTTCATCCCCCTGACCGTGGGCGGCGGCGTGCGCTCGGAGGAAGACGTCAACGAGCTCCTGCGCGCGGGCGCGGACAAGGTCTCCGTGAACACCTCCGCCATCGCGCGCCCCGAGCTGCTGCATGAGCTCTCCCGCCGCTTCGGCTCCCAGTGCATCGTGCTGTCCGTGGACGCCCGCCGCTCCGCCGACCAGCCCTCCGGCTTCGAGGTCACCACCCACGGCGGTTCCCGCTCGGCCGGTATCGACGCGGTGGCCTGGGCGCGCAAGGGCGAGGAGCTCGGCGTGGGGGAGATCCTGCTCAACTCCATGGACGGCGACGGCACCCGCGACGGCTTCGACCTCGAACTCCTGCGCCTGGTGCGCGAGGCCGTGAACGTCCCGGTCATCGCCTCGGGCGGTGCCGGAACGGCCGCGCACTTCCCGCCGGCCGTGGAGGCGGGCGCCGATGCCGTGCTCGCCGCCTCGATCTTCCACTTCCAGGAAGTGAGCATCAGCGAGGTCAAGCAGGAGCTCGCCGCTAACGGATTCGAGGTGCGCCAGTGAGCCCCGCGGAGTATGTGCTGGACAGCGCCGTCGAGAAGCGGGTGACCTTCAACGCCGACGGCCTCGTGCCCGCCGTCGTCCAGGCCGCCGACACCGGCGAGGTGCTGATGATGGCGTGGATGGACACGCACGCGCTCGCCTACACGCTGGCCACCCGCCAGGGCACGTACTACTCACGCTCGCGCCGGGAATACTGGATCAAGGGCCTGACCTCCGGAAATGTCCAGGAGGTCACCGAGGTGCGCCTCGACTGCGACGGCGACACCGTCCTGCTCAAGGTCAACCAGACCGGCGGAGCGTGCCACACCGGAGACCGGACGTGCTTCGACGCCGACGTCCTCCTGGAGGCGCGATGAAACGCCAGGCAGCACTGCTCATCGGGCTCGGCGCGCTGATCCTCTGGATCTCCTCGCGGTCCCGGTGGCTCACCGTCTCCGTCTTCGACGACCTCGCCGGGGCCGCCGTGCACGACCTGCCCGGTTCCGTCTGGTCGACGGAGGCGACCGCCGTCGCCCTGCTCCTCGCCGTGGCCACCATTGCGGCGCTGGCTTTGCGACGCCTGGGTCGACGACTCGTCGGCATAGTCGCCGCGCTTGCCGCTGCCGGTGCGAGCTGGACCCCACTCACCCTCCTGACCGGGGAGCCCGACCCGCAGCGTGCCCACGCCCTCCTCTCCTCGGGTGCGGCGAGCCAGCGGGCCAGCGACCCGGTGAGCATCTCCTCCTGGGCGCAGGTCACCTCGATCGACGTCGCCACCCTCGGGCCGGCGCTGGCGCTGCTCGGGTGTGCCGTCGCCCTGGTGGGCGGCGTGCTGCTCGCCCTGCGCCCGGGTGTCGACGGCCCCAAGCTCAACAAATACGAACGCAAGGCCGCCCGCCGGGAAAAGCTTGAGGAGGACCTGCGCACCTCCCCGGATTCCGGGCGGGTCATGTGGGACGCCCTCGACGACGACATCGATCCCACGGATCCCACGGATAGCGCCCGCTGATTTCAGTTGTGTCGTACCCGGCGGTTAACATTTTCTCAAAGACCACCGGGACGTAAGGGAGAGGGCGCATGAGCGGTCCTTTTGCTGTCAACCGGATCGTCGCCGGGATCCTGGATGATGTCGCCGCCCGGGAGGCCGTGACCTCGTTCCAGTCGATCAAGCACCTTTCCCGACAGGCCCCCGAACCCCGTGACGCCGCCGCCGCGATCCTCAGATCCGGCTGCGGCGTTATTGCTGAGATCAAACGCCAGATCCCCATCCGCGGCCAGAGCATCGACATCTCCTCCATGTCGGAGTTCGCCGCCTCCATCGAACGCGCCGGCGCCCACATGATCGCCTGCCAGACGGAGAAACTGCGTTACGCCGGCTCCCTGGAGGACATGCGCGAGGCCCGGCTCGCCGTGGACCTGCCCATGATGTGCCGCGACATCATCGTCGACCCCTACCAGATCCACGAGGCCCGCTACTTCGGTGCCGACATCGTGCCCCTCCAGGTGGAGCTGCTCGGCCAGGCCCGCCTGGTCTCCCTCATCGACCGCATCGAATCCCTCGGCATGACCGTGCTCGCCGAGGTGCGCAGCCCCGAGGAGGCCGACCGGGCCCTGTCGGCCGGGGCGACGGTCGTGGGTGTCAACGCGTGGTCCATCAACTCCGCCGAACTCGACCGGGAGAACTTCAACTCCATCGTCCCCGGCCTGCCCCCGGAGGTCCTGCGGATCGCCCTCGGCGGGGTGCGCACCGCGAAGGACCTGCTGTCCTATGCTGCCGCGGGTGCGGACGCCGTCATCGTCGGCGAGGCGATCATGAGCTCCGAGGATCCGGCGGCCAAGGCGAGGTCGCTGGTCGCCGCTGGCCAGCATCCCGCGTGCCCGTCGCGGTGATTCCTTTTTGAGGGGTGGTTTCCGCTGGTTTCGGCCTCGAGCGGGCCGGAGGACCTACCGAAGAGGGGTTCGGCGTACCCAAACAGGCCTTTCGGTAGGCACTCAGGTACGCGGTCCGCTGGTTTCGGCGTCGAGCGGGCCGAAAGACCTACCGAAGTGGGGTTCAGCGGGGTTCGGAAGTGCTTTCGGTAGGCACTCAGGTACGCGGTCCGCTGGTTTCGGCGCCGAGCGGGCCGGAAGACCTACCGAAGAGGGGTTCGGCGGGGTTCGGGGGTGCGTTCGGTAGGCCCTCAGGTACGCGGCCGGCTGGTTTCGGCGCCGAGCGGGCCGAAAGTCCTACCGAAGTGGGGTTCGGCGTACCCAAACAGGCCTTTCGGTAGGCACACAGACCGGGGGGCAGCCACACGACTTACCAGGCAGGGCCCCAAACTGGTACCCAGCGACCCCATGGTGGGCGGCACGCCGGGGACCCGGTGGACGGCGGCGTCGATAAGCATCGGGCACACTGTCTGGGGTGAACACCATGATTCTCGCCAATATCCCTTCGCCGCCGCAGGGCGTGTGGCAGGTCGGACCCGTCCCCATCCGTGCGTACGCGCTGTGCATCATCGCGGGCATCCTGGTCGCGCTGTGGCTGACGCTCAGGCGTTTCCGGGCCAAGGGCGGGGATCCCAACGAGGTGTGGGACGCGGCGATCGTGGCCATCCCTGCCGGCATCGTTGGGGGCCGGCTGTACCACGTGATCACCGATGCGCCGAAGTATTTCGGCGAAGGTCGCAATCCCTGGCAGGCGTTGAACATCACCGCCGGCGGGCTGGGGATCTGGGGCGCGATCGCCCTGGGCGCGGTGGCGGTCTGGCTGCTGTTCAAGTTCAAGAAGGTTCCCCTCGCGCCCTTCGCCGACGCGGTGGCACCCGGCATCATTCTCGCGCAGGGGATCGGCCGGTTGGGCAACTGGTTCAACCAGGAGATCTACGGCCGGGAGACGGACGTGCCCTGGGCACTGGAGATCTACTACCGGGTCGACGAACACGGTCAGTTCGCCCCGCTGACGGGCCGCTCGACGGGTGAGGTCATCGCCACGGTGCATCCCACGTTCCTCTATGAGCTGCTGTGGAACGTGCTGGTCTTTGTCCTCCTGCTGTGGGCGGAGAAACGATTCCGGCTGGGCCACGGCAGGGTGTTCGCCCTGTATGTGGCCGGGTACACGCTGGGCAGGTTCTGGATTGAGCTCATGCGCGCCGACGACGCCACCATGATCCTTGGCCTGAGGGTGAACACCTGGGTGTCCGCGATCGTGTTCCTCGTGGCGGTCGTGGTGTTCCTTCGGCTGCGCAAGGGCCAGGAGACGCCGGCCGAGGTGGATCCGCGTCCGCGGGATGAGCAGGGGGAACTGATCACGGCGAAGGGTGACGGAAATCCCACGAACCGGAATGTGGACGAGATGCCCACTGAAGTAGCGGGGCAGGAAAAGCGCAGGTAGGTTGGGGTCGGAAATCGCGGACACCCTCGCGCCACTGTGAGGTATCCGGAAAAATACTACTAATCAGCACGCTCAGGTTAACCAAGCAAGTAGGGTGAAACACGTGGATAGAAGAACCAAGATCGTCTGTACTCTCGGCCCGGCCGTCGCTTCCAAGGAAGGCATCCTTGAGCTGGTGAAAGCTGGCATGAACGTCGCCCGCATGAACTTCTCGCACGGTGATCACGCCGACCACAAGCAGAACTATGACTGGGTGCGCGAGGCCACCGACGAGACCGGCCAGGCCGTGGGCATCCTCGCCGACCTCCAGGGCCCGAAGATTCGCCTCGGACGCTTCGCAGAGACCGCCACCGTGTGGGAGAACGGCGAGGTCGTCCGCATCACCGTGGAGGATGTCGTGGGCACCCACGACCGTGTCTCCACCACCTACAAGAACCTCGCCCGCGACGCCAAGCCCGGCGACCGCCTGCTCGTCGACGACGGCAAGGTCGCGCTCGTGTGCATCGAGGTCGACGGCGACGACGTCGTCTGCGAGGTCGTCGAGGGCGGCCCCGTCTCCAACAACAAGGGTGTCTCCCTCCCGGGAATGGACATCTCCGTCCCCGCCCTGTCCGAGAAGGACATCGCCGATCTGCGCTACGCCATGGAGCTCGGCGTCGACCTCGTCGCCCTGTCCTTCGTGCGCTCGCCCGCGGACGTCGACCTGGTCCACGAGATCATGGACGAGTACGGGTTCCGCGTGCCGGTGATCGCCAAGCTGGAGAAGCCCGAGGCCATCGACGCGCTCGAGTCCATCGTGCTTGCCTTTGACGGCATCATGGTCGCCCGCGGTGACCTCGGCGTGGAGATCCCGCTGGAGGAGGTCCCGCTGGTGCAGAAGCGTGCGATCCAGATTGCCCGCGAGAACGCCAAGCCCGCCATCGTGGCCACCCAGATGCTCGACTCCATGATCGAGAACTCCCGCCCCACCCGCGCGGAGGCCTCCGACGTGGCCAACGCCGTGCTCGACGGCGCCGACGCGGTCATGCTCTCCGGCGAGACCTCGGTGGGCCGCGACCCGCACAACACCGTCCGGGTCATGAGCCGCATCGTCAAGGTCGCGGAGAAGGACGGGTCCGTCCCGCCGCTCAGCCACGTCCCGCGCACGAAGCGTGGTGTCGTGTCCTACTCGGCCCGTGACATCGCCGAGCGCCTCGGCGCCCGCGCCCTGGTCGTGTTCACCACCTCGGGTGACACCGCCAAGCGCGTCGCGCGCCTTCACTCCCCGCTGCCGCTGCTGGTGTTCACACCCCACCAGCACGTCCGTTCGCGCCTCGCGCTGACCTGGGGTGCGGAGACCTTCCTCTGCAAGCCCATCGAGAAGACCGAGGAGATGATGGACATCATCGACAGCGAGCTCCTCGCGCTTCCCGAGTACTCCGAGAACGACATGATGGTCGTCGTCGCCGGCACCCCTCCGGGAATCGCGGGCAACACCAACATGATCCACGTGCACCTCCTCGGCGAGGTCGTCACCGTTCCCAAGGAGGAGCAGGATACGCCGGAGGACATCGTTTAGTACCTCGCGTATCGACGGCCCCGTCTCCCGCATCCGCGGGAAACGGGGCCGTTTCGTCTGTGCGGCTCTACTTCACCGCAGCGGGGGAGATCTTCCACACCTCGTCGGCGTAGTCGCGGATCGTGCGGTCGGAGGAGAAGCGTCCGGAGGCACAGATGTTGGCCCAGCACATGCGTGCCCAGGCCAGCTGGTCGGCGACGTAGTCGGCGGACATGCGGTCGCGGGTTTCGCGGTAGTCCTCGAAGTCACCGAGCAGGTAGTAGGTGTCGGTGGCGGACTCACCGTAGCCGTGGATGAGCGAGTTCTTCAGGTCGTGGAACTGGCCGGTGCCGTTATCGTCCAGCAGGCCGTTGTCGAAGGCGTCGAGCACGCGCTTGAGGCCCGGCACCCGCTCGTAGTACTCGTGCGGGGAGTACTCGGCGCGTAGGCCGGGCAGCTCCTCCTCGCGGGCGCCGAAGATGTAGGCGTTGTCCTCGCCGACGGAGTCGACGATCTCCACGTTGGCGCCGTCCATGGTGCCCAGGGTCAGGGCGCCGTTCATCATGAACTTCATGTTCGACGTGCCCGAGGCCTCCTTGCCGGCGGTGGAGATCTGCTCGGAAATGTCGGCGGCGGGGATGATCTTCTCGGCGGGGGAGACGTTGTAGTTCTCGATGAAGACCACGCGCAGGGTCTTGGACACCTCCGGGTCGTTGTTGATCAGCTCGCCGATCTCGTTGATGAGCTTGATGATCGCCTTGGCGCGCACATAACCCGGGGCTGCCTTGGCGCCGAACACGAAGGTGCGCTTGGGCAGGTCGGTCTCCCCGTCCTCCTTGATGCGGAAGTACAGGTCGAGGATGTAGAGCGCGTTGAGCAGCTGACGCTTGTACTCGTGCAGACGCTTGATCTGGACGTCGAAAATTGAGTCCGGGTCCACGTCGATGCCCTGGCGGTTCTTGATCCAGGTGGCGAAGTCGCGTTTGTTGGCGGCCTTGATGCTGGTCAGCTCCTCCATGACCTCGTCATCAGAGGCCAGCGGGGCGAGATCGGCGAGGATGTCCATGTCGGTGATCCAGGCGTCGGAACCCGTGAGTGAGGTGAGGAGCTCGCGCAGGCGCGGGTTGCACATGGCCAGCCAGCGGCGCGGGGTGACGCCGTTGGTCTTGTTGTTGAACTTCTCCGGCCAGATCGCGGCCCAGTCGGCCAGGGTGTCGCGTTTGATGATCTCGGAGTGGATCGCCGCCACGCCGTTGATGGAGAACGCCGCGTAGCAGGCGATCCATGCCATGTGCACGGTTCCGCCCTGCAGCGGCGCCATGCGTTCGATGGTCTCGGCGTCCAGGCCGCGGGACTCCATGTCCAGGCGGAAGCGGCGGTCGATCTCCACGATGATCTCGTACACGCGCCAGAACATGGACTTGAAGATCGACTCCTCCCATTGCTCCAGGGCCTCGGTGAGCACGGTGTGGTTGGTGTAGGCGAAAGTCTTGGTGACGATGTCCCACGCCTCCTCCCAGCCCAGGCCGTGCTCGTCGAGAAGCAGGCGCATGAGCTCGGGGATGGCCAGCACCGGGTGGGTGTCATTGAGCTGGACGCAGTGGAACTCGGCGAAGGAATGCACGTCGCCGTGCTCCTCGACGTGGTTGGCGACCATCTCCTGCAGCGACGCGGAGGTGAAGAAGTACTGCTGACGAACGCGCAGCTTCTTGCCCTCATAGGTGGTGTCGTTGGGATAGAGCACCCGGCAGATGTCGTTGACGGCCTCGCGCTCGACGATGGCGTCGGTGAAACGCTGGGAGTTGAAGGCGTCGTAGTCGAACTCGGCCAACGGCTCGGCCTTCCACAGGCGCAGCGTGCCCACGTTTTTCGTGCCGTAGCCGGTGATGGGCATGTCGTAGGGCACGGCCTGGACGTCCATGTCATCGAAATGCACGGCACGCTTCTGATGGGAGCGGCGGATGGTGAAGGGGTTGCCGTCCTCGCGCCACGGGTCGGGGTGCTCGACCTGGAAGCCGTCGGAGAACTCCTGGCGGAAGAGGCCGTAGCGGTACAGCAGGCCGTAGCCGGTGACGGGCAGGTCCTGGGTGACGGCGGAATCGAGGAAGCACGCGGCGAGGCGACCGAGGCCACCGTTGCCCAGCGCGGCGTCGTTCTCCGACTCGAGCACGTCGACGAGGTCGTGGCCGAGCTCGGCGGCCTGGTTGCGTGCGTCGTCGACAAGCTCCAGATTGGTGAGGTTGTTCAGTAGCGCGCGGCCCATGAGGAACTCGGCGGAGAAGTAATGCTGCTGGCGTACGGGGGCATAGGCCTTGCGGGTTTCGTGCCAGTCGTCGGCAATGCGGTCAACGACGGAGCGGGAGAGGCCGAACCAGAATTTCCGGTCGGTGGCGAGCCTGGGGACGGTGCCGGAAGCGGCGCGGACATGACCTGAAACTTGGAAATCCTGCACGAAAAATCCTGCCTTAAGTTCACGAAACGGGTGTGGAGCACAGGTTCCTGAGCCTATACGGCTTTCGGGTATTTCACCTGTCCACGTGGCCGAGACGGCAGGGATCGCTAATCGACGATCGCGACACACTATTCGTTACTTATATGGGGTCTGTTTGCCGGTGTGGCTAGGGGTTGTGGTGGTACACGTCAAAATTTGGGGGGTCTCTCCTTGCGCGGGTGTTGCGACCCAACCGGTTCGAGCGGGGTTCCGGCAGATGTCTCACTTCCAATGGGCAGCTAGATAGCTACGGAAATCACTGCCACGCGGGTGAAACACACTGTCTTCTTTATTTTGCAATTCTTTCTTCTAGTCGGGGAAAATGTCTTGGCGGGGACGGAGGGAAGCCTCCGGCCAGAACTCGAGCCGCATCTGGCCGGGGAGGGAGTCCCAGGTGCGGCCCGATCCGGGGTAGTCCATGAAATCGACGCTGTCGGGATGGGTGCCTAGAATCCCGTGTCGAGTTTGGGTCTTGTCGTAGTACGCGTAGCCACGAATGCGCCACGTCCCGCACGGCAGGCGCCAGTCATTGATTGGCTCGCCCGGGTAACCTGCTGGCCCACCGTAGTTATCGTTCAACTCGGCGGGCAGCCCAGGTAGGAACGTTGCGGAGACCTCTGAATACTGATTCCAACCGTCCATGTCTGGCTCGCCCGGGTTGGAATCTAAGATGCAGAGAGTCATTCCTACTGCCTCGTCGATGGTTGGAGGAAGTATTTCCAGATGACTCACACCTGCGAAGAGGAAGGCACCCTTATGGAACTCGGGCGGGAAAATGATGTAGAAATCTTCCGTCATTTCATAGACAGTATCTGGACCCCATGGCACCCAGCCTGGGTCGTCCGAGTCCTCGACATATGGGACATTCGATATTCCGAAGGTAACGGCGCCAGGCACCTTAATCGCACCGCTTACGCAATTCTCCATCAGATGACCCTTTTCTACTGTGTGTAAATACTTAACCCTCTGGGCTCCGTGTTTGGAAATTAAGCATACCGGAACCAATTCGGTGTGGAAATAACTTAGGTACGTTCGGTCGTTCAATCTCGTGCCGATTGAGGGCGGCAGTTGGGCGCAGGTAGATTTCTGCGCAGGACGTGCTCAGCCCTGAGAGAACGCACCCTAGTCCAAGTCCACTCGTATGGGGGGGAGGGGCGGTGGTTGGATCTAACGAAGTCCGAAGCGCTTCCAGCAGTATTGATCGGGGTGGATTTCAACTGGGAGAACAGTAAATAGCCATTCTGATCAGTATTGGTAGTGGTCACAACTTCGAAAAATACGGGTGGACAGTCCCCCTCTCAAAGGCGCGCTGGTCGCCGAGAGAGGGGTCATCC
Source organism: Corynebacterium doosanense CAU 212 = DSM 45436 (assembly GCF_000767055.1). NCBI lineage: Bacteria > Bacillati > Actinomycetota > Actinomycetes > Mycobacteriales > Corynebacteriaceae > Corynebacterium > Corynebacterium doosanense. The sequence goes on along the minus strand of NZ_CP006764.1, from coordinate 1,817,063 downwards.
GCCTCCTACTGGGCCGGCGGTGTCGGTGAACGGGCAAAAATCCTGAGGATCATCAGGCTGCGCAGGTTACCCAGTGGTGATAGTGAACGTGCCCACGACCTCTGCGCCGTCAGAGGCGAAGAGAGGGATGATTCGATCGCCCGGAGCCGACTCATCTGTCGCGTGGGAAGGGTTTTCGGGCAGGGTTGTCTCAAGGTCCGTGTCTCGGACGAAGCCCTGGGTTCCATTGTCTCCGAACGCGGGAGTAAATCCGGCCGGAGCATCTTCGACCTTCACACGGTCGGCGGAAGCCGGTTTTTGCTGGGCGGCGAAGGTCCGTGTCAATCGTGCACCGCTGGCCACCCAAATGGGATCCGTTTGGAACGTGGGAAGATTCACGTACGTTTGTTTCGTGTCATTCCACACAGATACAAATCCGTGGCTGTTGTACCAGCCGTCCCCGCAGTTCCGGGAAGTTCCGAAAGACATTTCGGTGGCGGGCCAGGGGTTGTACTGGTAATCAATAGCCTCACAGAGAACCCCGGATTTGAAAAGTCGCGCTCGAACGCCCATGGTTCCCTGCGGGGCCTCAGAACCGGTCATGGACCAAATACGGGTAGAGGCGCTCAGTGCGGGAGAGTCGGTGATCGTAGAATTGTGCATGTACAAACGGCCGTCAATTGGGGTTGTGGGACCGGTCCAACCAGTTTTGGAGGCGGCGCTCGCTGGTGCCTGAACTCCCAAGACGAGTGGTATTGTTAAGAAAAGTGCTGCGACGCGTGTGAAATACGATGCTTTCCTCATTTTGCGATTCTTCCTTCTAGTGGTGGGAAAATGTCTTGGCGTGGTCGGAGGGTGTCCTCTGGCCAGAATTCAAGTCGCATCTGTCCGGGAAGACTGTCCCAGGTGCGGCCCGAATCGGGGTAGTCCATGAATTCGACGCTGTCAGGATGCGTCCCTGGGGTGCCATTGTCGGTCTTTGTGTATTCGTAGTAGGCATAGCCGCGAACGCGCCACGTCCCGCAAGGGAGGCGCCAGTCATTGATTGGCTCGCCCGGGTAACCTGCAGGTCCACCGTAGTTGTCATTTAGATTGGCGGGCGGCCCGGGGAGGAACGTTGCGGAGACCTCTGAATACTGATTCCATCCGTCCATGTCTGGCTCGCCCGGGTTGGAATCTAAGATGCAGAGGGTCATCCCTACAGCTTCGTCCATAGTCGGGGGAACTATTTCAATATGGCTGGTACCTGCGAATAGGAGCGCCTTCTTATGCCATTCGGGCGGAGCAATGATTTGGAAATCGTCCGTCATTTGAAAGACGGTATCAGGACCCCATGGCTCCCAGTTTGGGTCGTCCGAGTCCTCAATATAAGGAACATTTGATATTCCGAAGGTAACGGCGCCAGGCACCTTAATGGCGCCGCTTAGACAGGCCGGCATTTGCTAGCTCACCTTAACCCTGTAGGAATCCCCATATTGAACCTGTTGAGTTCGAAGGAAAGTGGACATTTGGTTACCCTGCAAATTGTTTTCTGGGGATGGCACCCACTTGGTCTGTGCATTCGCGCCGCCTTGGGTTGCTGATGCGAACGGATATTCATCGCAAGACGGGTCAGACATTCCGGGCGGCTTAGGTTGGAGTGATTCCAGCTTTCGCTTTGCTACCGGCCCGCAGACTGCAACTCGGTTGGCGTCGCGATCGTCACTTGTGGCTCGGGTAAGCGTCGAGGGGTGTCCGGCTGCGATCGCGGTTGAAATATTTTCTGCAATGTAGGGCATTTCGGCTCGGCTGAATGACAGTGTGGGTAAATTATTTGGATTCACACAATTGGCGGTAGTTCCTGTCCATGCACGGCTGCAGCGAACTGTGTAGCTTCCAGGTTGTGAGATCGGGGTCGGGCTCAGCGTCGTAGTGAATCTCATGTTCACTCGGATCCCGGGGGTCCCCGGCGATGTGGAAGCTACACTCAACGTTTGTTGATCAAGGTCCTTGAGCCCCACGGTGTTCTTCAAATCTTCCGAACTCACCGATTTTGGCGGAGTTAGAAACCGGTTATCGCTGGATACGAATTCATAGGAGATTATTTCAGGAAGTGGTGCACCGGTCTCAGATGTGATGGTGGCATATGGCTTAGTCCACGGCGTTTTGTTGGCGGGGCCCATGTTGATATCTGCCCGGAAAACAATTGTTCGGCTCCCTATCAGTGTGCAAGACGGTGCCGTTCCTGCACAGTGATCGAGCTTGAGTCGGTATGTTTCGCATGCGCGGAAACGACTAGTACGGTCACAGTCCGCGAGTGACGCGGATCTCGACTGCAGAGAAATTATGTTTTCGGACTCCTGTTCATTAGCATCTCCCACGGTTGCCCGCTCCCAGAAGTTTTCCGGTATCGAGTTAGGATCTGCTGGGTCCGGTATCGAGTTAGGATCTGCTGGGTCCGGTATCGAGTTAGGATCTGCTGGGTCCGGTATCGAGTTAGGATCTGCTGGGTCCGGTATCGAGTTAGGATCTACTGAGGGGGCGGGAAGGCTGGAAAACCCTGATGAAAGCGTCGACGATTGGGCGGTTGCGGGTATGGGCAGCGTGAAGGTAGCCAGAAACGTGGAGACGAGAATGGCTAGTAGAGCTGCGGGGAGTCGTCGCATTGAGTGGTGTCCCGTCAGATTGAGGGAGGCCTTGAGAAGATCCGGACTGGATCTGACATGGACGATATCCTAATAGTTAGCGCCCCAATAGGAAAATTGATCTCGGGCCCGAAAGAAGTCCCCCCGGGGGTGAGAACTGTCCAGTGTGAAAGTTGTTAAGTCCGCCCCAGATAAGCCAGCGCCGCCGCCACCCCGGCCTTGGTCGCCGCATCGGCCGTGGGTTCGTAGTCGGGCAGGAAGGTGGGCTGGTGGTTGACGGGCACGTCTATGTCGGTGCGCCCGGCCTTTTCCGCGGCGTCCCACACGTCCCTGGGGGTACAGCCGATGATCCAGAAGAGGTAGGGGGCGGAAAACGCGGCGGGAAGGTGGGAGAAGTCTTCGGAGGCGCTGGTGCGCACGGCGTCGACGCTGTCGTTGCCGAAGACCTGGTCAAACACCGGACGCACGGCCTCGAAGACCTCGGGGGAGTTGTCGATGAGCTCGCCGTGGGCGAAGAACTCAAACTCGGGGGGCTTGGGCGATCCGGAGGCCTGGCATTCGGCCTCGACGACACGGCGAATGGCTGCGTAGATGCGCTTCTTAGTGGTGTCGTTGAAGAAGCGGCAGTTGAGCACCAGCTCGGCGGTGGCGGGGATGATGTTGTTGGTGGTGCCCGCGTGCATCTGCCCGACCGTGACCACGGCGAAGTCGTCCGGGTTGACCTCACGGCCGACGATGCCCTGCAGGCGCACGATGATCATGGCGGCGATGTAGGTCGGGTCGACGGCACGGTGTGGCATGGAGCCGTGGGCGCTGCGCCCGTGCAGGGTGATGCGGATGGAGTCGCAGGCGGCGAACTCGGGCCCGGCCATCGTCTGCACCTCCCCGGCGCGCCCGGGCAGGACATGCTGACCGAGGCAGACGTCGGGACGCGGGATCTTGGTGGCCAGTCCGTCGGCGATCATGGCGTTGGCGCCGGTGGAGTTCTCCTCCGCGGGCTGGAACAGACCGACAAATGTGCCGGACCAGGTGTCGCGGTTGTCGTCGAGGATGGCGATCATGCCCATGAGAGCGGCGGTGTGCATGTCATGGCCGCAGGCGTGCATGACGCCGGACATGGTGCCGTCGGTACGTGGGCGAAGCCTCGTGGAGGCATAAGGGACGTCGGTCTCCTCCTTCACCGCGAGTGCGTCATGGTCTGAGCGGAACAATACGGTGGGGCCCTCGCCGTTGCGCAGTACCGCGCAGGCGCCGAAGCCGCCGATGGGGGAGACGATCTCGCAGTCGAAGCGTTTCAGCTGCGCGACGATCCGCGACAGGGTCTCCGACTCCTGCCCGGAGAGCTCCGGGTGTTCGTGCAGGTCCTCGTAGAACGGGCGCTGGAAGGACAGGTCCGTGCCGTGGGTGGACAGGAAGCGGGCGATGTCGAGAGTCATGGGTTCCTCTGTATGTAACGCAGTCGGTTCGGGGTGGTGGAGCATTCGGTGGCGATGCGGATGTTTGTGTCGATCCGGCCTTGTCGGCGCAGCTCATAGAGCGCGGACACAACCAGGTCGCGGGTCTGTTCCGGGGTGCGGGTGTTGACGTAGATCTTGGTCCCGCCCTCGAATCCGGCGAGGGTGGACACCCGCCACTTGATGTTCACCCGCCACGGCATGGCCACGTCGACGTCCGGGGGCTGGTGGTGCCACTCCTCGTTGCACGGCACGGACGGCCCGGCGGCGGCGTGCGCGGCGTGGAGAAGGTCGCTCATGGCGTCGATCTCCTCGCCGGAATGCTCCCAGGGCCGGCAGCTGGCCGAGGTGGAGTAGATGCTCAGGGTGGGGTAGCGGTGCCCGATGCCCACGACCAGCACCGCGTGATCATTCTCCGCGATGATGAGGTTGTGGTAGCCGGCGTAGTTCACGCCCCACTCGTTGTACATGTTGGGGTTGTGGCGCAGTCGGGCAATCTCCTCGTCGGCGCTGGCCCCGCGCGCGTCGATGGCCACGAGCTGCTTGTGCAGGTGGTCGAAGCTTGCCCCGGCCGCGGAGAGCCAGTTCTGGAACACGGAGACGTAACGCACGTAGGGGTTGCGTTCGTAGAGGTCACGGGTGGATTCCACGGCGAGGCGGATGAACGCGCGGTGCTCCGCGACGCTGAGCGTGCCCGAGCTGGCGAGCTGGTCGTCGAACTCCGCGCCGTCCACGAAGTGCCTGCGCGCTACGAGTACGTCGTGCCCGCCGGCGAAGTAAGACTCGCGCAGGATCTGCCGTCCTGCCTCGTTCGGGTTGCTTCCCGCGGCCTTGATTCGCGTATCGACGATCTTTTCCACGTGCTCCGCGCCTCCCGGCGCTGCCAGGTATTTTGCCATGGCAGCGCGGGTGTCGGCGTCGATCTCGTAGCCGTAGTTCTGCCGCCAGTAGTCGTAGGAGACGATCTCGAAGAGGTTCGGCACGCGTCGGAACTCCGCGCGGGTGTCGTGCAGGTGCTCCGGGGTGACGGCGCCCACCAGGTCGAAATGCCCGTTCTCGAGCACCACGCGGGACTTCTCCGGCGGGGTCTGCAGCATCCGGTCCGCGCAGAAGGCGCAGTAGTTCTCGGGGGATACGGGTTGCAGGGGGCGTCGAGAAGCGGGCGGCGTGGACAGCGGCCGATTTCCCCGGCCGGGCACCGACCACACCTCGGTCCCGGAGAACGGGTTGAGTTGTTTGATCGTCCCGTCAGCCATGTAGGTCAGGGGCGCGCCGGGAATGCTCATGCCGGCCACCTTAATTAAGCTCGGGTGCCATGCCCACTATTTGTTTTGATGTCCTCATCCCCGACGAGTTTGTTTCGGCACCGGAGGATCTCGGGGCCACGTTCCAGCGGGCGCTGGACATTCTTGTTCAACGCGGCCGGCTGAGCTCGGGAAACGCCACCCACGAGCGTGCGATCGACGTTGATCCGGGCGTGGTGGCGGAGCTGCGCGAGGTCTATGAGCGTGACCACGATGGCCGAGAGGCGGGGGAGGCGAGCATGCACCGCTACCTCATCGAGGCAGCGGGCGAGTCCGTGTCCTACAACGAGCTGGCCATGAGCCTGTCACGAATCCTGCAGCCCAAGGCCGACCTTCCGATGGATCCGGTGGCCTTGGAGCGTCAGCTCGATTTCGAGGCGCCCGCGATCTACCCCTGGACGGTGGAGATCCGCAGGTAGTCCACCGCGAGCTGTGCCCCGGCGTCCTGCAGAGATTCCCCCGCGTTGACGGTGAGGGCCTGCTCCGGGGCCGTCTCGCCCTCGCCCAGCACGACGCCGAGCACGTTGTCGGCGCCGGCGCTGCGGGCGAGGGCCGGGGCCAGCGCGCCGGTGGTGACCAGGAAGTCACCCGGGTTGATGAGGTCCGAGGTGTCCAGCGAGCCTGCCATCAGCTGCTCGGCCGGGATCAGGCGAACATTGTCCGCGCTGCCGTGCAGCAGGGCGGAGAGCCACGTGACGGCCACCGCAATCCCGCCGCCGGCGCCCAGACCCGGGGTGGCGGGATCGACGCCGGTAACCTCGGCGAGCTGCGCCATGCCGGGCGCGTCGGTGTCCAGGGGAGCTGAGGTGTCGGTGACTAGCACCCACTCCACCGCGCCGGCGCCGATGTTGAGCTGGGCGGTGTCAAAGTCCGCGAGAGTCTCCAGCGCGGTGCCGCCCTTGGGCAGGGTGCGGCCGGACTGATCCAGCGGGTTCGCGCCCAGGGCGACGAGCACACCCACCCCGCCGTCATCGGTGGGGCAGCCGGTGAGGTTGAGCACCACGCGCCGGGCTCCGCGGGACTGGGCGTCGGCGACCAGAACGCCGACGCCGTAGCTGTCCGAGCGCCCGGGGGTGAGGCGATCGGTGCCGGTGGCCTGCGCCGCATCGATGTAGGCCGTGGCCTGCTCCTTGTCCAGCACGTAGGTCGCCTCGGTGAGGGTGCCGGCGGCGGTAGTGGTGGGCAGCGTGACCTGCTCGCCGGGGAAAAGCTCGGCCAGGCTGGTGAGCCCGGAGTCGGGGAGCGAGAGCGGGGAGAGGCGGATCTTCGCGTCCCGGATGATGGAGAGGATGCCCTCGCCGAGCTGCTGGGCGACCTCGTCGGCGGAGTGCGAGCCGATGCCGGAGGGGGCGATGAGGATGGAGACCGGGCGGGGATCGTCGGGGGAGTAACTCATGGCAGTCAGCATATCCGCGCGCCTCTGAGCAGGGCGCAGCTGGTCCCTGGGGGAGTGGGCTGGAAGGCGGCGTCGATAGGCGAGTGATCCATGTCACTGAATTTTTTCCGGAACCGGCTTGCGCGACGCACGGCCATAAACAAAACTATCTATTGTTAGATAGGCACGCCGGGGTAGCCGGCCGCTACGGGATACAGACCGAAAGAGGTTCACGCATGACCACAGTCGAAGAGCAGGTCTCCGAGTACTACAACAAACTTCTCAAGAGGAACGCCGGTGAGCCCGAGTTCCACCAGGCCGTCGCCGAGGTCCTCGACTCCCTGAAGATCGTCCTGGGCAAGGACGAGCACTACGCCGACTACGGTCTGATCCAGCGCCTCTGCGAGCCCGAGCGCCAGATCATCTTCCGTGTCCCCTGGGTCGACGACAAGGGCAACGTGCACGTCAACCGCGGTTTCCGCGTCCAGTTCAACTCGGCACTCGGCCCCTACAAGGGCGGCCTGCGCTTCCACCCCTCGGTCAACCTGGGCATCGTCAAATTCCTCGGTTTCGAGCAGATCTTCAAGAACTCCCTGACCGGCCTGCCCATCGGCGGCGGCAAGGGTGGCTCCGACTTCGACCCCAAGGGCAAGTCCGACGCCGAGGTCATGCGCTTCTGCCAGTCCTTCATGTCCGAGCTGCAGCGCCACATCGGCGACCAGACCGACGTCCCCGCCGGTGACATCGGCGTCGGCGGCCGCGAGATCGGCTACCTCTTCGGCCAGTACCGTCGCTCCTCCAACCGCCACGAGTCCGGTGTGCTCACCGGCAAGGGCCTGACCTGGGGCGGCTCCCTCGTGCGCACCGAGGCGACCGGCTACGGCTGCGTCTACCTCACCGACGAAATGATGAAGGAGCACGGCGACTCCCTCGACGGCGCCAAGGTCATCGTCTCCGGCTCCGGCAACGTGGCCATCTACGCCATCGAGAAGGCGCAGCAGCTCGGCGCCACCGTTGTCGGCTTCTCCGACTCCTCCGGCTGGGTCTCCACCCCGGGTGGCGTCGACGTCGAACTGCTCCGCGACGTCAAGGAGGTCCGCCGCGAGCGGGTCACCGCGTACGTCGCCGAGTCCGAGGGTGCGACCTACCACTCCGACGGGTCCATCTGGGACCTCGAGGCCGACGTCGCTCTGCCCTGTGCCACCCAGAACGAGCTCGACGGCAACCACGCCGAGACCCTGGTGGCCAACGGTGTCAAGTACGTCGCCGAGGGCGCGAACATGCCGTCCACCCCGGAGGCCGTCGAGGTCTTCCGCGCCAAGGGCGTGCACTTCGCCCCGGGCAAGGCAGCCAACGCCGGCGGCGTGGCCACCTCCGCGCTGGAGATGCAGCAGAACGCATCCCGCGACTCCTGGACCTTCGAGTACACGGACGAGCGCCTCAAGGAGATCATGACCACGATCTTCCGCAACTCCGCCGACACCGCTGCCGAGTACGACCGTGAGCACGACTACGTCACGGGCGCGAACATCGCCGGCTTCAAGAAGGTCGCCGACGCCATGCTCGCCCAGGGCGTCATCTAAACCCTGTCAGTACTTAAACGCCCCGCAGTTTGCGGGGCGTTTTGCATGCCCCGTGGTGTCGGAACCCCGCGCAGGGGTGCGGCGGGTACCCTCCACTGACATGTACCGCGTTTTCGAATCCCTCGACGAACTTGTCCAGACGGTGGAGCAGGCCTACGGCGTGCCCATGACCTCCAACGCGATGGTCCCGCGCAACGAGGTGCTCACGCTTCTCGACGACCTGCGCAACGCCCTGCCGCTGGAGCTCGACGACGCCCAGGATGTCCTGGACAAGCAGGAGGAGATCCTCCGCGGCGCCGAGGAGCGCGCCCGCGACATCATCGCCGGCGCCGAGGCCGAGGCCGACGACATCGTCGGCGCCGCGCAGCAGGAGTCCGAGGACATGCTCGCGGACGCCCAGCGCCGCGCCACCGCCACCGTCGCCGCGGCGGACGACGAGGCCGACCGCACCGTCACCTCCGCCCGCTCCGAGGCCGACCGCCTCATCTCCGAGGGCAACGCCACCTACGAGCGTTACGTCAACGAGGGCCTCGCCGAGCAGCAGCGACTCGTCGACGACTCCGAGGTCACCCGGCGTGCCGACGAAGAGGCCCACCGCATCGTCGACTCCGCCCACGCCGAGTCCGACCGCCTGCGCACCGAGGCCGACGAGTTCGTCGACGGCAAGCTCGCCGACTTCGAGGAATCGCTCACCGGCATACTGCGCACCGTCACCAGCGACCGCGCGGCACTGCGCCGCGGCGCCGGGCTCTCCGGCGGGCCGCGCCAGGCGGCCCAGCCGGCTCCTGCCGAGCAGCGCTACGTGGCCGGCCGCGAGCCGCGCGTCCGGCGCCCCCGCAGCGAATAGGACCTATTCCCGGGGCGGCGGGTAGGATATGGCCGTTATGACATCACCGTTTGTATTTAATGTCGCCGAGTTGCTGCGCTCCAAGAACCAGATGCCGGTTCAGCGCCAGCAGTCCGGCCCCAGCCCCACCCGCATCGGCCCGGAGATGATCGCCATCTCCGAGGGCGAGGACGTCACCGTCGACGCTACCCTGACGCCCATCGGCTCCGGAATCTTCGTCAATGCAGAGGTCTCCACGACGCTGACCGGGGAATGTGTGCGCTGCCTGCGCGAGCTGCGCCCCGACTACACGCTGCGCATCAGCCAGGTGTTCGCGGCCTACGACGACTTCTTCACCGGGGACGAGGCCCTCGACGACGAGGACGAGGTCCCCATGGTCGAGCAGGACCACATCGATCTCCTCCAGACCGTCATCGACGAGGCCGGGCTCAAGCTGCCGTTCAACCCCACCTGCGAGGGCGGCTGCCACAACGAGGACACCGGCGTCCCCGCCCCCGACGGCGTGTCCGGCGAGGACGAGGCCGAGGAGAAGGTCGACCCGCGCTGGTCCGGGCTGGAGAAGTTCCTGTGAGCCGTTCCAAGAAGAACCGCATCACCGGCGAGGACGCCTGGGACGCGGGCTTTTCCGCCGTCGACCACGCCCCGCTCTTGGAGCGGCTCGGCGTGGAGCTGGAGCCGGTGAACCTGCGCCTCGCGCTGACCCACCGCTCCTTCGCCAACGAGAACGGCACGCTGCCCAACAACGAGCGCCTCGAGTTCCTCGGCGACGCCGTGCTCGGGTTGTCCGTGGCCGGGCAGCTCTTCGAGCAGTACCCCTCGCGCCCCGAGTCGGACATCTCCAAGATGCGCGCCTCCATCGTCTCCCGCTACGGTCTCGCCGACATCGCGCGTGAGATCGAGCTGGGCCGGCACATTCTGCTGGGCAAGGGCGAGCTGGTCACCGAGGGCCGCGACAAAGACTCCATCCTCGCCGATACCACCGAGGCGCTCTTCGGCGCGATCTACCGCCAGCACGGTTTCGCCGTCGCCCGCGACGTGATCCTGCGGCTGTTCAAGGAGAAGATCGACAACGCCTCCGCCGTGGGCATGCACCAGGACTGGAAGACCACCCTGCAGGAGCGCCTCGCCGAGCTCAAGGCCCCCATGCCGGTCTACACCGCCACCTCGGTCGGGCCGGACCACGACCTGACCTTCACCGCCAACGCCACGGTCGGGGGAACGATCCTCGGCACCGGCATTGGCGGGAACAAGAAGGTCGCCGAGCAGGAGGCCGCCCACCGGGCCTTCGCCGCGCTGCGGGACAACCCGGCGCTGGCCAGCCGTGCCTGAACTTCCCGAGGTCGAGGTAGTCCGCCGCGGCCTGGAGAAACACGTGCTCGGCGCGCGTTTCGACTCCGCCCGGGTCCTGCACCCGCGTGCCAACCGCGGCCAGGACGCGCCGCTGGAGGCCCTGCTTACTGGTGCCTCCGTGCGTGATGTTCGCCGGCGGGGAAAATTCCTCTGGCTCGAGCTCGACAACGATGACGCCCTCTTCGTCCACCTGGGCATGAGCGGTCAGATGCTCGTCGGATCACCCGGGGCATGCACATCGCCGCACCTGCGGATCCTGGCTGAGATGACGTCGAAAAGCGGCGATCCCCTGGAGCTGGCCTTCGTGGATCAGCGCACCTTCGGACGCTGGCTCGTGGCACCGCTTATCGACGGCGTCCCGCAGCCCGTCCGCCACATCGCCCGCGATCCGTTGGCGGCGGATTTTGACATCGTGGCCACCGCCCGGCGCATGCGTAAGTCCTCGTCGGCGGTGAAATCCGTGCTGCTCAACCAGGAGATTGTCTCCGGGATCGGCAACATCTACGCCGACGAATCGCTGTGGGCCGCGCAGATCAACCCTCGCCGAAGGGCGTCCGCGCTGCTCCAGCGCGAGGCCGTCAGTCTGCTCGAGGCTTCCCAGGACGTCATGGGGCGGGCGCTGGCCGTGGGCGGAACGAGTTTTGATGCGCTGTACGTCGACGTGGAAGGGGCATCGGGGTATTTCGCGCGCTCGCTGCACGTGTACGGGCGCGAGGGGGAGCCGTGCGATCGGTGCGGGACTCCCATTGTGCGACAGGCGTTCCAGAATCGCTCGAGTCACTTTTGTCCGGTGTGCCAAGGGTAGGGGTGGGCGGTCAGGCGGATAGTCGTCCGTAGCGTTGCCGCGCAGCTTCCCCAGTCGTTCCGACCAGCGTGCCGATCGCGTTCCAGGACATACCTCCCTGCCGCGCGGAGCGGATGGCATCAAGTAAGTGGCGTTCTGCGACTGACTGCTCTACGACGGCGGCGCGGAGTTCGTTCATCGCCTCTATGTTGAGCTCGTTGCCAGGTGAAGGCTCGAAGTGTTCAAAGCGCTGTGCGAGCTCGTCGGCGTGAGCAAGGATTTCTTCGACGGTGCGGGGCATATCATCACCTCAGGAATTTCTTGCGGGCCCGCATCGCATGGACGATCACGACGGCGGTGGTGCCCTGTATGTAGCCGACCTCCAGGATGATGGCGGCCTGGTTGGCGCCGATCAGCATCGTGAAACCGTCGCCGAGATCCCAGGCACGCAACGGGTTTCGGTATGCGTGCAGGATCTCGTCGTCCGATAGTCCGTGCCTCAACGCGGACTGGGCGATGATCGGCTCGTCCATTTCTCCAAGTTACCTTGGAGTGCCGCGTACGAGCAAGGGTCTATTCTTGCCCGGGTCCTTCGTGTATACGGAATCCGGTAATAGCTTCAATCTTTCCGGTACGTGTTTTTAGGCGGCCCGAACAGGTCCAGCGTCTGCAGCGGCGTTTGTTGAGGGCTGGGGGATGGCATTCATATCTGGTTCTAGTAGAACGCTACGAACAGGAGATTGCACCAATTGGCCGCCGCGATCATGCCGCGCTTGGACTCGGGAATCGCCGCCGCGGGTAGAGGGTGAGTCCAGCAGCACAATCACTTAGATGCCGACCCGCCGAGAGCAGTTCGTGGACCGTTTAAGCCTTTTTGCCCGCCGTGGCAGCGAAGACACTAGCTGAGGGCCATCTGAGTCCGTTCCTAGCACCACTTGTTGATCCTGTTCAGGAACGTTTATGGGTGTGCAACTTCCATGAAGTTGTCGCGAACAGTCCCGATGCGAGAGCGAGACATAGCGGTGAGTAGACCATCAAATTTGCCCTATGAAACTCTGTTGCTGTGGACGAGGGCCGACCAAATACGGCCCAGACGATGCCGGAGATTCCTCGTAGCGCCAGAATAGCGGCGGCGCATTGCAGGAACACGTCGAGAAGACCGGTCGTGTGCGGTCTCCGGTCCAGCTCGGGTGCGACCCGAGCTGTAGTCGCCGCAGCGGTGACACCCAAAAGGATGGCAACAATCGAACAAGGTATCGGGCCGGGAACCCGCTCGGTCCCGATCACGCAATGCGCCAGGGTGGAACGGTCATCGGCGGGCCAGGACGCTCCTGCCCCCCATGCAGCGTGCAGTACCCCCGTTCCTACCAGCACAGTGGCGGTCGGAATAGCGACCGGTCGACGGCGAGCCCGAGTCGAACGGCTTTCGGGCTGTCGTTCGACTACTCCGTCTAACCAGCGCAGCACCCGGCGAGAGATGCCCGGGCGGGGCGGGCAACCGCCTTGCTCTCGCTCCGTGTTGTCCAGCAGGTCTTCGAGCAGGCCGTCGTGCAACGGGATAACCCACGCCTGAAACAGTCGCTCGCGATGAGTACGCGGGGCGGCAAAGTCGAGGTCGTGCACCCACCTGACCTTGCCGTCATCGAGTGCCTCGAACCAGAGACGGTGGCTGCTGAGCAGCGGGAATCCTTGGGCGAAAGTGAACGTCACCGAGCGACCTGGCTGCAGTTCAGTTACCCGGTAGGGCACTGACCCATGTCCACCCTCGCTTCCGAGTTGAAGCCCCCGATCCAAACGAATCGGAGTCCACCATTGGCTTGGCCACACTCGGTCACCTGAACCGGCAAGGCCGCTGACGAGATCTTCGGATCTTTCCCCCATCCCAGGTGTGATGCGTTCGTGTCGATTGCGCAGCCAGCCCCCGCGTTCTGGGTGGTATTGGGTAAATCGACTCATTCGAACCCCTCCATACGCCTACGTATGGTTTCCGACCATACGTAAGCGTACGGTAACGTGCAACCATGTCGATTCGAGAGACACTGACGGCCGATGACTGGGTGGCTGCCGCCTCGCGGATCGTGGCTCGTGATGGGCTAGAGCGGCTAGCTGTAGAGCCATTGGCGGCGGAGATGGGTACCACAAAAGGCAGTTTCTACTGGCACTTTTCGAATAGGGCGGCGCTGATTGATGCGGTCCTTGAGCTCTGGGAACGAGAGGCGACCCGTCAGGTGATGTCTGTGCTCGAGGCGCGACCTGAACAGGATCGCCTGCCTGCCCTGGTGCGAGTGATGTTCACGCAACCCGACTGGGAGCTGTTGGAGTGGAGGATTCTCAGTACGATCGATCACCCGCAGGTTGGCCCTGTTGTCGGTCGAGTCGAGGAAGCTCGCATCGCATATGTCGTTGGGCTGTTGCGGGACCGCGGCATGACCGCAGTTCGAGCGGAGGCCCGCGCCCGCTTGCTGTATGCGGCCTATCTCGGCCACCTGCGGATGGCGACCCAGGGCGAAGGCGGGCTTTCCGAGGAAGCCCGGGCCGCGTTCGTAGCCGAAATTGGCGCGCTGGCCTGCAGTGACAACCTTTGACCCGGCACGATCTCAAAGCTGCTCTGTACTTACTTAGCTTGACCACGGATTCGGCGGGCCGACATTTCCCAGGTGTTTGGCGATAGCTCGTGCCCGGGCTGGCTCTGACCGACAAGACCATCGAACCATTGACGGCCCCGACCTCAACGCGTCCTACCTGTGAGGTCCGGGTGCTTCGCGAGCCCCGCACAACGTCTATTGGCGGGTGGGGAAGCCGTGCGGTCGGTGTGGTTCCCCCATTGTGCGGCAGGCGTTCCAGAACCGGCCGAGTCACCTTTGTCCCGTGTGCCAGGGGTAGGGGAGGGCGGCTGACTATCGCATTGACCCGCAGCTCTCCGACATGGGGGAGCACGTTCGTGGGTGGCGCATGGTCCTTGGGCTTACGGCGCAGCAGGTATCCGACCGCGCGGGCATCAGCCGGGACACTCTCCGCAAGATCGAGAAGGGAGAGCCGGGGCCGAGCTGGAAAAATGTTGCGCAGGTGCTGCGCGCCCCGGGCACCTTGGACCGAGTCGTCGAGTCTGCTGATCCTCTTAGATTGCGGGCCGGGAACGTGAGCACGAGACGCGCGCGATGACCGCCATGGATGTACTCCTCAACCGGGTGGGTGAATCCGTACATGCGGGGCAGGCGCACTTCACCCGCCGTAGCGGTCGGCGCGCCGATCGCTCTGGGATTCCCGTGATCAACGAGATGGCGCGCTATGGGCTGATGGGCTGAGGGGTTCGTCGATAAGCAATGCGAAAACGGGGGTCGGTGGACGCCCTGTGCACACGGGACTTTCACAGTTAGGTGTGAGGGCAAACACAGTTTAGTATCCCTTGCATGGAAACAATCGAGACGTTCATCGCAGACGTCATCAACGCGAATCTTTGGATGGTGATCCCGTTCCTCCTCATCGGAGCGGGCATCTACTTCGGCGTCCGCACCGCTGTCGTGCAGGTCACCCACATCCCCGACATGGTCCGTGCCGTCACGGAATCCCCCAAGGGAGAGGACAAGGACGCCGACTACGGCGGGATCTCCGCCTTCAAGGCCTTCACCATTTCCGCCGCCTCGCGCGTCGGCACCGGCAACGTCGCCGGCGTGGCGCTGGCCATCTCCCTCGGCGGGCCGGGTGCAGTGTTCTGGATGTGGATGATCGCCCTCGTCGGCGGCGCCACCTCCTTCGTCGAGTCCACCCTGGCCCAACTCTGGAAGACCCGCGACGGCGACACCTATCACGGTGGCCCCGCCTACTACATGACCCGCGGCCTGGGCTGGCGCCCGCTCGCGCTCATCTTCGCGGTGGCCATCTCCATCACCTACGGCTTCGTCTACAACGCCATCCAGACCAACTCCATCGTCGAGTCGGTCGGCGGCTCCCTCGGCCGCGATGACATGACCATGAAGGTCATCGTCGGCCTCATCCTCGCGGCCGTCACCGCCGCCATTGTGTTCGGCGGCCTGCAGCGCATCGCCAGCGTCACCCAGGTCATCGTGCCGTTCATGGCCATCGCCTACATCCTCGTCGGCCTGTTCGTGGTCGTGCTCAACCTCGGTGAGGTTCCGGGCATGATCGCGGAGATCGTCACCCACGCCCTCGGTTTCCGGGAGATCGCCGGCGCGACGCTCGGCGCCGCGTTCATGCACGGCTCCCGCCGTGGCCTGTTCTCCAACGAGGCCGGTCAGGGTTCCGCGCCCAACGCCGCCGCCACCGCGACTGTCTCCCACCCCGTCAAGCAGGGGCTCGTGCAGACGCTCGGCGTCTACTTCGATACCTGGGTGGTCTGTTCCATCACCGCGTTCATCATCCTGCTCGGCCCCCAGCCGGTCTACGGCGAGGAGATCCAGGGCGCGTCCTTCACCCAGGCGGCGCTGGCCTCCGAGGTCGGTGCCTGGGGCACCCACTTCATCACCTTCATCCTCTTCTTCCTGGCGTTCTCGTCGATCATCGGTAACTACTACCTGGCGCAGGCCAACATCCAGTACCTCTCCGGGTCGAAGACGGTCATGAACGTGTTCCGCGTGCTGGTGGTGCTCTTCGTCTTCGGCGGTGCCATCGGCTCCATCACCCTGGTCTGGAACCTGGGTGACACCTTCGCCGCCACCATGGTGATCATCAACCTGCTGGCCATCATCCCGCTGTGTGGCGTGGCCGTGAAGCTGCTGAAGAACTTCAACGAGCAGCGCAAGGCCGGTCTTGACCCCGTCTTCCACCGGGACATGATCCCCGGCCTGAAGAACGTCGAGGTCTGGGACGGCTCCGATCCCGTCACCCGTCGTTCCGTCGAGGACTCGATCCTCGCGGAGAAGAAGGGCCTGTAGGTCCGGTACCGAACAACAGAAATCCGCCCTCCCCGGGAAAGGGGAGGGCGGATTCTTTTGTGCGGGTGCTGCCGGCTAGAGGGACTTGCCGATCTGCACGTCCTCGCAGGGCTTGTACGAGCCGCCGAGACGGGGCTTGCCGTCATCGTCACCCGTGACGCCGAAGTGGCCGTCCTCGTGGGTGAAGTTCACGGTGGCGGGCAGGGAGATGGGCTTGGTGAACTGAACCCTCACCTCGTACGCCTCCGGGAGCTCATCCTGCAGCGCGGCGAGGGCCCGGGCGTGGGTCCACATGCCGTGGATGATGGTGGTGGGGAAGCCGAAGAGCTTCGCCGTCAGCGGCGTGAGGTGGATCGGGTTGAAGTCACCCGAAGCCTTGGCGTACTGGCGGCCGAGGTCGGCGGGAAGCTCCCACTTCTCGGAGTTCTCCGTCTTCGGAAGCTCCTCGCGCTCGATCTCCACGGGCTTGCCCGGCAGCTGGTAACCGGGAACCAGGTAGGTCGAACGGCCGGTCCACACTGTCTCGTCGCCGGACTTGATCACTCCGACGAGGTCGAAGGACGCGCCCTTGGCGTGGGGGCTGAAGTGGCTGGCACGCACGTTGAGGTCCAGCACCTCGTCCACGGAGACGGGACGGAACATGCGCATGGAGTTCGCGGTGTGCACCGTGCCCATGGCGGGGAACGGCCAGTCCCGCTCGCTCATGATCCCGGAGTGCAGGGGGAAGGTGAGCACATGCAGCCAGGTCGCCGGAACAAAATCCGACTGCGGGAACCCGCAGACTTCCTGGTACGCGTGCAGCTTCTTCTTGTCCTGGCGCACGCCGTTGAGTTCCAGATCACCGATCGGCGGGCCGGCAGCGGCCGGTCGGCGAGCCGCCCGCGGGCGAAGAGCCGACACGAGCAACTTGGCCTGGCTCGGCTTCTTGCGGAGTTCTTTCGTCATATGTCCTACTTTCCGACGAGGTTCTGGCCGCAGACGCGGATGGTCTGGCCGTTGACGGCGCCGGAGGCCGGGTCGCACAGGTACGCGATGGTCTCGGCGACGTCCTTGGGCTGGCCACCCTGGCTGAGGGAGTTGACGCGACGGAAGATCTCGCGGCTGACGTACGGGATGGCTCCCGTCATTTCCGTCTCGATAAAGCCCGGAGCCACGGCGTTGGCGGTGATCCCGGTCTCGGCGAGCTCGAAGGAGAGGGCGTCGGTGTAACCGATGACGCCGGCCTTGCTGGCCGCGTAGTTGGTCTGGCCCTTGTTGCCGGCGATACCGCTGGTGGAGGCGATACCGACGATGCGGCCCTCGTTACCGAAGCCACCGGGCAGGTTCTGGGACAGCAGCGCCTCGTTGATGGCCATCTCGGCCTTGAGGTTGATGTCGATGACCTGCTGCCACTTCTTCTCGTCCAGGTTGGCCAGCATCTTGTCGCGCGTGATGCCCGCGTTGTGGACGATGGCGTAGAGCTTCGCGTCCTCACCGTGGGTCTTGGTGATGTGGCGGGTGATGCGCTCTGCGGCGTCCTCGGCGGTGATGTCGAGCTGCAGTGCGGAGCCGCCGAGATCCACGGCGACCTGGGCGAGGGAGTCGCCAGCCATGGCCAGGTCGATGACGACCACGGTCGCACCGGCCTCAGCGAAGGTCTTGGCGATTGCGGCGCCGATGCCGCGGGCGGCGCCGGTCACGGCGACGATGCGGCCGTCGAAGGGCTTGTCGGACGTGGCGGTGGTGGCGGTGCCTTCGGCGCCGGTGCCCACCTCCCAGGTCTGACCGTCGACGAACGCGGAGCGTCCGGAGATGAGGAAGCTCAGGGTGGAGAGCAGATCCTCGGGGCGGGTCTCCGGGCGGACGCGGATGAGGTTGGCGGTGGAGCCGCCGGTGAGTTCCTTACCCACGGTGCGCACGATGCCGTCGAGGGCCTCGGCGGTGGCGCGGGCCTCGGAGTCGGCGGCGTTGGCCGGGTGCGGGCCGACGACGATGACGCGTCCGGACTTCTCCAGCCCGCGCATGACGGGGCGGAGAACCTGGCGGACGAGCTCGAGGTCGTCCAGCTTGGTCAGGTCCGAGGCGTCGATGACGAGGGCGCCGGGAGCGGAGGAGTACTTCGGCGCCTGCTCGCGGCCCTTGTCGTCCTTGCGGCGGTTGTCGGCGAGATCGTGCACGGCCTCACCGGTGGAGATGTTCAGCTGCGCGAGGGCGTCCTTGACCAGGGTGGATGCCCCGGTGGTGGACAGCGCGATGGTGCCGGCGGGCATGATGCGGCCGCGGCGCAGCACCGGCGGATCCTTGAGGCCGAGCTGCTTGGTCACCACTCGGCCCGGGCCAGACGTGACGATGGTCTCGAGAATATCCATTTACATTGCCTCCAGAATCACGACGACGCCCTGGCCACCAGCGGCGCAGACCGAGATGAGTCCGCGGGAGCCGGCGCCACGCTCGTGCAGTCGCTTGGACAGGCTCGCGATGATGCGGGCGCCCGTAGCGGCGAAGGGGTGGCCGGCTGCCAGGGAGGAGCCGTCTTTGTTGATGCGGTCGCGGGGAATGTTGATCCCCTGCTCGTCAAGGTTAGCGAGGGTGGCGAGCACGGTGGAGGCGAATGCCTCGTGGATCTCGTAGAGATCGATGTCGTCGGCGGTCAGGCCGTTGCGCTCGAGGATCTCCGGGATGGCGCGGGTCGGGGCCAGCAGCAGACCGTCGGTGAGCTCGGGGCCGTCGACGTGGTTGACGGCGGCAACCTGGGCGTCGACGAACTTGGCCAGCGGCTCCCAGTTACGGGCGCGGGCGGTCTCCTCGTCGGCCAGCAGGACCACGGCTGCGCCGTCGGTCATGTTGGTGGAGTTGCCGGCGGTCATGGTGTCGCCGAAGGCCGGGCGCAGCTTGGCCAGCTTCTCGACGGTCGTGTCCGGGCGAAGGACGTTGTCCTTGGTCAGACCGTTGAAGGAGGTGACCAGGTCATCGAAGAAACCTTCGTCCCAGGCCTTGGCCAGGTTCTGGTGGCTCTGGTAGGCCAGCTCGTCCTGGGCCTCGCGGGAGATGCCGTAGGCCTTGCCGGTCTCTGCCTGGGACTCGCCCATGCTCTTGTGGGTGCGGGGCTCCTCCACGGAGGGGGGAGCGGGCTGCAGATCCTTGGGGCGGATTGCGGCGAACGCCTTGAGGCGACCCTGGGTGGTCTTCTCGCGGCTGGCGCGCAGCAGGGCCTTGCGCAGGCCCTCGGAGACGGCGATGGGGGCGTCGGACGCGGAGTCGACACCGCCGGCGATCGCGGTGTTGGCCTGACCGAGGCGGATCTTGTTGGCCGAGTAGACGAAGGTCTCGAGGCTGGTGGCGCAGGCCTGCTGGAGATCGACGGCGGGGGTGTGGGGATCGAGGCCCGAGCTGAGCACGCACTCGCGGGTGAGGTTGAAGTCACGCGCGTGCTTGAGCACGGCGCCGGCAGCGACCTCGTCGATCTTCTCGCCGGTGAGGGCGAAGCGGGCGACGAGGCCGTTGAGGGCTGCGGTCAGGAGTTCCTGGGTGGAGACGTCTGCGTAGGCGGTGCCGGTGCGGGCGAAGGGGGTTCGGTTGCCGCCGACGACGACGGCATTTCTCAGATCGTTAGACATTGAGTCAACTCACTTTCTCTCGGTGTTGTGATTCACACTACACGATACCGCGCGTTTCTGATACCGTCAGTCGCATGAAGTCGAAGGAGACCGCGGACGGCAGGTCGACCCGCTGGGCCGAGCACCGTCGGAACAAGAAGAGAGAGCTCTCTTCTGCGGCGCTCCGGGCGATCCGGCAACGCGGACCGCAGGTGGGCATGGGAGAAATTGCGGAGGTGGCTGGAACCTCAAAAACAGTCTACTACCGCCACTTTTCCGATCGTGCCGGTTTGTGGTCCGCAGTGGTGGAACGTTCCGTCGACTTCATCTACGACGAGTTGCCACTCAGCCGGATTGATCGGCTGACCGTGCCGGAGCTCATCGCTGAACTGGCGGACTCCTACCTGACCCTGGTTGAAAAGGATCCGGAAATATACGAGTTCGTCACCACCCGCCCCGGCACCCCCTCTCCGGCGGAGTACACGGATCCCGAGATCACGCTGACAGCGCGCATCGCGGGAAAGCTCGCCGAAACCCTGGACCTGCAGGGTATGGGCGAGCGGTCGGAAATCTGGGCCCATGCCATAGTCGGCGCCACCTGGGCCATCGCCAACCGGTGGATGATCACCGGCCGGACGAAACCCAAGGACGAAGTCGTCGCCCAGATCCGCGACCTGTTCGCCCCTGGACTCTCCCTGCATCATCACCCTCCCATTGACCTTTCCAAGGAGCACCCGATGACCACCACTACACCTGTGGCAACCACCAACCCCGTCGTGGGCAACAGCGACAACCTCTCGCCGCTCGGCCGCGACCTGCGCAAGGCTCTCGACGGCAAGCACCACGAGCTCAAGCAGACGCTGCGCGACAACATGACCGCCGACATGATCGTGCGCCCGTTCGACCAGAGCGTCGACGAGGCTCGCGACTGGGTTCTTGAGTCGATCGGCAAGCTCATCGAGCACGGTTTCAGCAAGGTGGGCATGCCCGCCGAGTACGGCGGCACCCACTCGCTGTCCGAGTCCATCGCGGCCTTCGAGATCCTCGCCATGGGCGATCTCTCCCTCACCATCAAGAGCGGTGTCCAGCAGGGCCTGTTCGGCGGCGCCGTGCTCAACCTCGGTGACGACGCGCAGAAGAAAGAGTGGCTGAGCAAGATCATCAGCGCCGAGCTTCTCGGCTGCTACGGCATGACCGAGCTCGGCCGTGGTTCCGACGTCCAGCACCTCGAGACCACCATCACCTACATCCCGGAGACCGACGAGTTCGAGATCCACACCCCGGACGACGACGCCCGCAAGGCCTACATCGGCAACGCGGCACGCGACGGCCAGAAGGCCGCCGTCTTCGGCCAGCTCATCGTCAACGGTGAGAACCACGGCGTGCACTGTGTCATCGCCGACGTCCGCGACGAGAACGGCGACCCGGCTCCGGGTGTCACCATCGGTGACCACGGCCGCAAGGGTGGCCTGCTCGGTGTCGACAACGGCACCCTTGCCTTCGACCACGTGCGTGTTCCCCGCTTCAACCTGCTCAACCGCTACGGCAAGGTCGACGAGAACGGCGTCTACACCTCGCCCATCGAGCGTCGTGGACAGCGCTTCTCCACCATGCTCAGCACCCTCGTGCGTGGCCGCATCTCCGTCGGTGGCGCCGGCGGATCCGCCACCCGCCGCGGCCTGACCATCGCCGTCAAGCACGCACTGGCTCGTACCCAGTTCACGGACACCACGGGCAAGCCGGTCACCATCATGAACTACCAGACCCACCAGGCGAAGCTGGTCCCCGAGGTTGCCCGCGCCTACGCCTTCGGCTTCGCGCAGAACGAGCTCATCGACCACTTCCAGCAGGTCCAGGACGGCGCCGAAGAGAAGGTCGTGCGCGAGCTCGAGGGCCACGCTGCCGGCATGAAGGCCGTGCAGACGCGCTGGGCCAACGACACCCTCCAGGTGTGTCGCGAGGCTTGCGGCGGCTACGGCTACATGGCCGAGAACGGCCTGACCACGCTGACCGCCGACGCGGACGTCTTCGCCACCTTCGAGGGCGACAACACCGTTCTGCTCATGCTCACCGGCCGTGGCCTGCTCGCGGGCTTCAAGTCCAGCTGGGCCGAGCTTGACATGCTCGACACCGCCCGCAAGAGCGCGGCCCTGGTGGGCACCCGCATCATCGAGCGCACCACGGCGCGCCCGACCATCGAGCGTCTCGTGTCCATCGCCAACCGCAAGTCCGGCGCGGACATCCTGCGCGCCCGCGGCTGGCACGTGGAGATGCTCGAGTACCGCGAGAAGCGCATGGTCGAGTCCCTCGGCCTGCGCATGCGCGAGGTGCTCAAGGTGGAGAAGGAGAAGGAGTTCGACGCCTTCAACTCCTGCCAGAACCACATGATCGCGGCCTCGCTCGCGCACATGGACCGCATCATCCTCGAGGCCTTCGTCGAGGGCATCAGCAACACGCCCGAGGGTGAGGCTCGCGACACCCTCATCAAGCTGTGTGACCTCTACGCCCTGGCGACCATCGCGGAGCACCGCGCATGGTTCCTCGAGCATGGCGCCATCGACGGTGGCCGCTCGCGGGAGATCACCCAGGCCGTGGAGCGGATCTCCGCCGAGCTCACCGAGAACATCGAGCCGATCGTCGAGGGCCTCGGTGTCCCCGAGGCATGGCTGAACTCGAAGATCGCCGCCGAAGGGAAGTAAACTCCCCAGGCATGACCGACAAACCCACCCGCCTGACCGCATTCGTCCACGGATCCGTTCAGGGGGTGGGTTTTCGTTGGTGGACCCGCTCCCGGGCGCTGGAACTGGGGCTCAGCGGCCATGCCACCAATCTTCGCGACGGTCGGGTGCAGGTGGTCGCGGAGGGGCCGGCGGAGAGCGTCGATAAGCTCCTGAATCTTCTGCGCGAGACCCCGTCCTCGACGCGGCGACCGGGCGCCGTGGAGGCCGTGGTCGAGCAGTACTCCGAGCCCCGGGGCGAAAGCGGATTCATCGAGCGCTAGCCGCTACCCTTAACCGAATGCACCTCAAATCGCTGACGCTCAAGGGCTTCAAGTCCTTTGCGTCCGCGACGACGCTGAAGTTCGAGCCCGGGATCTGCGCCGTCGTCGGGCCGAACGGCTCGGGCAAGTCCAACGTCGTCGACGCCCTGACCTGGGTCATGGGCGAGCAGGGCGCGAAGAACCTGCGTGGCGGCAGCATGCAGGACGTCATCTTCGCCGGCGCGGGGGAGCGCAAGGCGTTGGGGCGCGCCGAGGTGACCCTGACCATCGACAACGCCGACGGCAAGCTGCCCATCGACTACCGAGAGGTCTCCGTCACCCGGCGCATGTTCCGCGACGGCGCCAGCGAGTACGAGATCAACGGGGCGAAGGCCCGGCTCATGGACATCCAGGAGCTGCTCTCGGATTCCGGCATCGGCCGCGAGATGCACATCATCGTGGGCCAGAACAAGCTGGGCGACATCCTTTCTTCGCGACCCGAGGAGCGCCGCGCCTACATCGAGGAGGCGGCGGGTGTGCTCAAGCACCGCCGCCGCCGGGAGAAGGCGCAGCGCAAGCTCCAGGGCATGCAGTCCAACCTCGACCGGTTGCGCGACCTCACCGACGAGCTCGGGGCCCAGCTCAAGCCCCTGGCCAGGCAGGCCGAGGCCGCCACGCGCGCCGCGACGGTGCAGGTGGATCTTCGCGACGCCCGGCTGCGCATGGCCGCCGACCAGGTGCTCACCCTGCGGGCCGCGCTCACCGACGCCGCCCGCGCGGCCGAGATCCACGCCGAGCAGGTGGCCGCGGTCACGGAGCGGCTTGAGGAGGCCAGCGAGCGGCAGCTGCAGGCCGAGGGAGAGGTGGAGGCGCTCACGCCCGAGGCGGAGCAGGCGCAGCAGCTGTGGTTCCGGCTGTCGACGCTCGCCGAACGCCTCTCGGCCACCTCGCGTATCGCCGCCGACCGCGCCGCCAACGCGGGCGAGGCCACGGCCTTCGCCGGCCAGGACCCCGAGGAGCTGGAGGCCCGCGCCCTGCGCGCCGACGAGGATCACGCCGAGCTGGTCATGGAGGCGGAGGAGGCCGCGGAGCGACTGGAGACCCTCCGCGAGGAGCTGCGCGAGCGCCAGGAGGCCTACGACGCCGCCGAGGCCGAGCACCGCGCGCAGGTGCGCGCCATCGCGGACCGCCGCGAGGGTGTCGTGCGCCTGCTGGCCACGGAGGAATCCCTGGCGGGGCAGGTCCGGGCCGCGGAGGAGGAGATCGAGCGGCAGGCCGAGACCCTCGCCGAGACCCGGGCGCGCAGCGTCGCCGCCGAGAAGGAGGCCCGCGAGGCCGCACGTTCGCTGTCCGTGCTCAGGGGAGAGCGTGAACCACTCGCCGAGGCACACGTGCGGGCCGGCGCGGAGTCCCAGGCCGCCGACCAGCGGCTGGAGCAACTGCGCGATGCCCAGCGCGAACACGAGCGGGCGGTTTACGGCCTGCGTTCACGCATCGAGACGCTTGCGGAATCCGCCCCCAGGGCCGAGGCCGGATCGCTGCTGGGCGGCGACTTCGCGCCGGTGGCCGAGTTGATCAGGGTCACCGACCCGGCGCTCGCGGGAGCCCTGGCCGCCGCGCTGGGCGCGCACGCCGACGCGTTGGCCGGCAGGGTGACGGACAGCGTCGTGGATACCCTGCACGAGGCCACCCGGGTCGTGCTCATCGATGTCGCAGCCGGGGGCGAGGACTGGCGTGTCAGCGCCGACCTGCCTGCCGGCACGTCGTGGCTCCTGGACAGCCTCGAGCTCGACCCGTCGGTCTCCCGCGCGGTGACCCGCCTGCTTGCCGACGTCGTGGTCACCCCCGATCTGGCCGCCGCCCGGGCCGTGGTCGACGCCGACGCGCGGCTGCGGTCGGTCACCCCGGAAGGCGTCGTCGTGGGCGAGGGCTGGGTGGTCGCGGGCCACGGCGGGCCGAGCGCCGTGGAAACCTCCGCGCAGATCGACGTGGCACAGGGGGAGCTCGAGATCGCGAATGCGCAGCTCATCGAGCTCTCCGGCACCCTCGAGGGTGCCCGGCAGGCCGCGGAGGAGGCCCGGGTCGCAGCCGCCTCGGCGACCGCGGCACTGCGCGAGCACGACGCCGCGGCCCAGGCGGGCGAGCGCGAGCACAAACGCCTGGTGGCGCAGCACGAGACCGCCAAGGCCGAACACACCCGTCTCGCAGAGCGGGCCAGCGGGGCCGACGTCCGCCTTGCCGACCTCAGGGAAAAGCTCTCGGAGACCCGCGACCGACTTTCGCGTGTCGACGATGACTCCAACCCCACCGAGGCCTCCACCGACGAGCGTGACCAGACCTTCGTGGCGCTCAACCAGGTCCGTGCCATGGAGATGGAGGCCCAGCTCGCGGCCCGCAGCGCGGCGGACAAGGCCGGTCAGCAAGCCGGCAGGGGAGACACGCTGCGCCGCCAGGCCGCGCAGGAGCGGGAGGCGAAGGCGCGGCACGAACGCGCCATGGCCCAGCGCCGGCGGGCGGGGGCGCTGGCACGGGCCGTCGAGAAGCATGCCCGGGTCGTGATGGAGCGCACCGAGGACGCCCTCGCGCGGGCGACCCAGCGCCGCGACGAGCTGGCGCAGCGGCGCCGGGAGGCGATGGGACGCGCGACGCGGGTCAAGGACGAGGTGTCGGCGGCGCGGCAGCAGCTGGACCGGTTGTCCGACACCGCGCATGCGGCGGACATTGCGAGGTCGCAGGCGCAGGTGCGGGCCGATGAGGCGGAGGCACAGGTCGCGGAGCAGCTGGGACTGGCCATCGCCGACCTGCTGGAGGGATACGCGCCGGGCGAGGACTTCGATCGCGCCGAGCAGCAGGCCCGGCTGAAACGCGCGGAGAAGGATCTGCGTTCCCTGGGCAAGGTCAACCCGCTGGCGATGGAGGAGTTCAAGGCGCTGGAGGAACGCTACGAGTTCCTGTCCACGCAGCTCGACGACGTGGTCAAGGCGCGCGAGGATCTCACCGGCGTCATCTCGGACGTGGACACGCAGATCCTGCAGCTGTTCACCGACGCGTGGAACGACGTGGAGAAGGAGTTCCCCAAGGTCTTTGACACCCTCTTCCCCGGTGGCGAGGGAAGGCTCGTGCTCACCGACCCGGACGACCTGCTCACCACGGGCATCGAGGTGGAGGCGCGCCCGCCCGGCAAGAAGGTCAAACGCCTGTCGCTGCTCTCCGGCGGCGAGAAGTCGTTGACGGCGCTGGCCATGCTCGTGGCCATCTTCCGCGCGCGGCCCAGCCCCTTCTACGTCATGGACGAGGTCGAGGCCGCGCTCGACGACGTCAACCTGCGCCGGCTCATCGCCCTGTTCGAGGAGCTGCGCAAGGACTCCCAGCTCATCGTCATCACGCACCAGAAACCCACGATGGACATCGCCAACGTGCTCTACGGGGTGACCATGCGTGGCGACGGCGTCACCCACGTCCTCTCCCAGCGCATGAGCCCGGCCGGTCAGGCGCCGCTGTCGGACTTCCCGGAGGTTGAGGCGACCGACGTGGGCGCTCGGGATTAGGCCCGGCAGGCGTGCTCAGGGTGACTACACCTACCGGTTAGTGCCACTATGGGGAGCATGAATATGACTCTGCTCTGGATCATTGTCGCCATCGTCGTGGTCGTGCTGATTCTCATCGGCGTGCTCGTGGCCGTGGGCAACCGACGCAAAAAAGCCAAGACGGTCTCCTTCGACAGGAAGGACGACGCGCCCAAGGAGCTCACGCAGCAGGAGAAGTCGGGCAACTACCAGGCCGCCGGCGGTTTCGCGTTCTCCCCGGCGGGGACCGCGCAGCCGGTTTCGGAGCCCGTGCTTCGCGACGACCAGGATCTCACCCCGCGGGAGACCCCGCAGGCCGAGCCCGAGACCCCGGTGTTCGAGGACGTGGCCGAGGACGTCATCGCGGATGACGCTGACCGGGCCGAGATCGAGGAGACCACGCAGGAGCCGGTCATCGATCCGCGGGAGGAAGCGGAGGAAGCGGCCGAGGCGGCCGCGAGCACCGCAGATGCCGCCGCAGAGGCGAAGGAGCAGACCCCGCCCCCGGCGGCCGAGCCCGCTCCGGCGCCGGCACCGGCTCCGACCGAGGAGATCGCACCCGCCGCGGGCCGCCTGGGCCGCCTGCGGGGCAACCTGTCGCGCTCGCAGAACGCCCTGGGCCAGGGGCTGCTCGGCGTGCTCACCGCGGGCGATCTCGACGAAGACGCGTGGGAGGAGATCGAGGACACGCTCATCATGGCCGACCTCGGCTCCGCCCTGACCATGAAGGTGACGGAATCCCTGCGGCACAAGTTCGCCGAGCGGGGAGTGACCTCCGAGGCCGAGGCCCGCGCGATGCTGCGGGAGACGCTCATCGAGGCCGGCCGGCCCGAACTCGACCGTTCCATCAAGGCGGTGCCCTCCGAGGGCAAACCCGCGGTGATCCTCGTCGTGGGTGTCAACGGCACCGGTAAGACCACCACCACGGGCAAACTCGCCCGGGTGCTGGTGTCCATGGGCCACAAGGTGTTGCTCGGCGCGGCCGACACCTTCCGCGCGGCGGCCGCCGATCAGCTGGAGACCTGGGGCCGTCGCGTCGGGGCCACCACCGTGCGCGGCAAGGAGGGCGCCGACCCCGCTGCGGTTGCCTTCGATGCCGTGGCCAGGGGCGTGGAGGAGCGCGCCGACGTGGTCATCATCGACACGGCCGGACGGCTGCACACCGCGACCGGCCTGATGGACCAGCTGGGCAAGGTCAAACGCGTCGTGGAGAAGAAGTCCGCCGTGGACGAGGTGCTCCTCGTGCTCGACGCCACCGTCGGTCAGAACGGGCTCATGCAGGCCCGGGTGTTCCGCGAGGTCGTGGACATCACCGGCGTGGTGCTCACCAAGCTGGACGGCACCGCCAAGGGTGGCATCGTCTTCCAGGTCCAGGAGGAGCTCGGGGTTCCCGTCAAGCTGGTGGGCCTCGGCGAGGGTGCGGATCACCTCGCCCCCTTCGAGGTCGAGGGGTTTGTGGACGCGCTGCTGGGCAGCTAACCACCCCCGCAGGGTACCCCTGTGCAAGGGCCGTCGTCACGTGTGTGGCGGCGGCTTTTTGTGTGTCTGAGCAGCGCACTTGAAGTGGCGGCCGGGGAGGGGGCGGGATAGTTTCACCCGCCAACCTATAGAAACTCCTACCTGTCGGTTTATAGTTAGCGTCGTTCGATCTAACTAACGCCCGATAGAAACAAAACGGAAAGGGGTAGGTTGCCATGACAGCGGAACAGACGGCGGCGGCCTCCGGAGACACCAGCTGGATGCTCATATCCGCATCCCTCGTGCTCCTCATGACGCCCGCGCTCGCACTCTTCTACGGCGGCATGAGCTCACGCCGCAACGTGCTCAACATGATGATGATGTCCTTCGGCGCCCTCGGCCTCGTCTCAGTCATCTACGTGCTGTGGGGATGGTCCATGTCCTACGGAACACAGTCCCTCGGCGGGATCGTGGCCAACCCCTTCGAGTCCTTCGGGCTCAGCGGGCAGATCACCGACGAGGCCGGCAACTATGTCGAAGGCGCCTCCGGCTACCCCAACATCGTCGACATCGGCTTCCAGCTCACCTTCGCCGTCATTTCTTCGGCGATCATCTCCGGTGCTCTGGCTGGACGCGTGAAGTTCTCCACCTGGCTCGTGTTCACCGGCGTGTGGGTCACCCTCGTCTACTTCCCGCTGGCGCACATGGTGTGGGGCGGCGGCATCCTCTCCCACTCCGAGCACTCCCTGGCCAGCTGGGTCTTCGGGCTCACCGACGGCGAGGCCACCATCCATCCCATCGACTTCGCCGGCGGCACCGTCGTCCATATCTCCGCGGGTACGGCGGCACTCGTCCTGGCCCTCGTGGTGGGCAAGCGCGAGGGATTCCCGCTGATGGTGCAGCGCCCGCACAACCTGCCCATGGTCATGCTCGGCGCGGGCCTCCTGTGGTTCGGCTGGTTCGGCTTCAACGCCGGCTCCGCCTTCCACGCCGACGGCCTCGCGGGCCTGGCCTGGGTCAACACCACCGTCGCCGCGGCGGCCGCCATGCTCGGCTGGCTCGGGGTGGAGCGCCTGCGCGACCGCACCGGAACCTCTCTCGGTGCAGCCTCCGGCCTGGTCGCCGGCCTGGTGAGCATCACCCCGGCCGCCGGCAACGTGTCCCCGCTCGGCGCGATCATCCTCGGCGCCATCGGCGGTGTGCTCGCGTGCCTCGGTGTCGGGCTGAAATACCGCTTCGGCTTCGACGACTCCCTCGACGTCGTCGGCGTGCACCTGGTCGCCGGACTCTGGGGCACCATCGGCCTGGCGTTCGTCGCCACCGATGACGGCGTGTTCACCGGGGGAGGAGTGGACGGGCTGAAGCTGCTCTTCGTCCAGTTCATGATCGCCGCCGTGGCCGTCCTCTTCGCCGGAGTGATCACCCTGCTCATCGCGCTCGCACTGAAGGCGACCATGGGCTGGCGCATCGCCCCGGAGGCCGAGTTCGAGGGCATCGACTTCCACGAGCACCGCGAGACCTCCTACGACGTCACCGGGCGCGCCGGCGGCGGCGGGGGATTCGCCCTGGCCGGTCTGGTGAAGGATCATGCTGATCACGCCGCCCAGCCTGCCCAGCCTGTCCAGACAGAAGCACCCGCTACCCAGCAGAAAGAGAGCCTGTCATGAAGCTGATCACGGCCGTCGTCAAGCCTTTCACCCTCCCGCGGATCCTGGAGAAGCTCGTCGAACTGGGCATTCACGGCATGACCGTCACCGAGACCCAGGGCTACGGCCGCCAGCGCGGGCAGTCCGAGGTCTACCGCGGCGCCGAATTCGCCACCGACTTCGTGCCCAAGGTCAAGATCGAGATCGTGGTCACCGACGAGTCGCTCGACGCGGTCTGCGACGCCGTGGTGGCCGCCGCGCACACCGGCAAGATCGGTGACGGCAAACTCTGGGTCACCTCGGTCGACACCGTCATCCGGGTACGTACGGGGGAGCGTGACGACGACGCGGTCTAGCCGGGGAGGAATGTGACCCGCTCCCCGGCAACGCGCTAGGCTGGGGAAGTTAGATTTCGGATCGCCCGGCTCACGCTGCCGGCCGCAGGTCCGCGAACGAGAATCACATCCCCTAGTCACCGAGGAAGTACACGAGTGTTTGAGACTCTGTCCGATCGCCTGTCCGGTGCCCTGAGCGGGCTGCGCGGCAAGGGCAAACTCACCGAGGCGGACATCGACGCCACCGCCCGCGAGATCCGCCTCGCCCTGCTCGAGGCCGATGTCTCGCTGACGGTCGTGCGTGCCTTAATCAAGAGGATCAAGGACCGTGCCCTCGGTGCCGAGGTCTCCGCCGCGCTGAACCCGGCGCAGCAGGTGGTGAAGATCGTCAACGAGGAACTCGTGCAGATCCTCGGCGGCGAGACCCGCCGACTCCAGCTGGCCAAGAACCCGCCGACGGTGATCATGCTCGCCGGCCTGCAGGGTGCGGGTAAGACCACCCTGGCAGGCAAGCTGTCCAAGCACCTGAAGAAGCAGGGCCACACCCCGATGCTGGTGGCCTGTGACCTGCAGCGACCGGGTGCGGTGCAGCAGCTGCAGATCGTCGGCGAGCGCGCCGGCGTGCCCACGTTCGCGCCGGACCCCGGGACGTCGATAGATTCCCACGAGCACGAGATGGGCACCTCCCACGGTGACCCCGTGCAGGTCGCGCAGCGGGGCATCAACGAGGCCCGCCGCACGCAGCACGACGTGGTCATCATCGATACCGCGGGTCGTCTCGGCATCGACGAGACACTCATGACTCAGGCGCGCGACATCCGCGACGCGGTCAACCCCGACGAGGTCCTCTTCGTCATCGACTCCATGATCGGCCAGGACGCGGTGCTCACCGCGGAGGCCTTCGCCCAGGGCGTCGACTTCACGGGCGTGGTGCTGACCAAGCTCGACGGCGACGCCCGCGGTGGTGCCGCGCTGTCCATCCGCGAGGTCACCGGCAAGCCCATCCTGTACGCCTCCACCGGTGAGAAGCTCGAGGACTTCGACGTCTTCCACCCGGAGCGCATGGCCAGCCGCATCCTCGGCATGGGCGACATCCTCAGCCTGATCGAGCAGGCCGAGTCCGTCTTCGACCAGGAGCAGGCCGAGTCCGCCGCCGCGAAGATCGGCAGCGGCGAGATGACGCTCAACGACTTCCTGGATCAGCTCATGATGGTCCGTCGTCTCGGCCCGCTGGGCACCATCATGAAGATGCTGCCCGGTGGCAAAGAGATGAACCAGATGGCCGACATGGTCGACGAGAAACAGCTCGACCGTATCCAGGCCATGATCCGCGGCATGACCCCCGAGGAGCGCGACAACCCGAAGATCCTCAACGCCTCGCGCCGCAAGCGCATCGCCAACGGCTCGGGTGTGTCGGTCTCTGAGCTCAACCAGCTCGTGGAACGCTTCTTCGAGGCGAAGAAGATGATGTCCCAGATGGCCGGCAAGATGGGCATGGGTGGCCCGGGCATGCAGCGCTCGGCCACCAAGAAGAAACCCAAGGGACGCAAGGGCAAGAACGGCAAGCGCAAGCCGGCGAAGTCCCGGCCGAACCAGCCGCAGATGCCGGGCGGCATGCCCGGTGGCATGGACATGAGCCAGCTGCAGAAGATGGCCGAGCAGATGGAGAGCCAGGGCGGCGGCATGCCGGGAATGCCGGGAATGCCCAAGCTCCCGGGTATGGGAGGCGGCGCCCCGAAGCCCGCGGACCAGCCGAAGGGCATGGACAACATCGACGTGAACAACCTGGACTTCAACGCCGCCATGGAGCGACTGCGCGGCAAGAAGTAACACTGGGCGAGTAATCCGCGGAAGCTTTCGGGCTCCCGCGGATTTTTTGTGCCTCCCGACTTGCGGGCATATCGATATTCGATATATCATATCGATAAACGATGCATCGATAATCGATGTGCCACCCACGTCCGCCAGGAGGAAACCAGAATGAACACACGCAGAACTACGACCGGGGGAGCAGTGGTGGCCCTGGGCATCGCTGTCTCGTGGATCGGCATCGACATCTTCCGGACCTTCTCCACCCGGGGATTTGAGGCGGCGCTCGCACCCGCCCTCGACCCTTCACTCGGCGGCGGCGGACGGGTGCCCTTCGACGTTCTGGACTCCGGCCCGTTCGGCTACTACCTCACCGGATACATCCTCTGCATCCTCGGCCTGCTCATGGCCACGCTCTTCCTGCTCACGGCCGCTCAGTCGTACTCCCGGAGCGGGCAGCTGGGCAGGCGGATCGGCCTGCTGCTCACGGGTGCGAGCGCCGGAATCATGGTGTGGGCGGTGGGAAAGTTCATCACCCACATGGGTAACAACTTCGCGGCCAACCGGCTCGGCGTCCTCGACAGGTGGGAGGGGATGAATATGCTGGATATGCAGACCATGATCCTCATGTCCATGTTCTTCGCGACACTGTCGTTCCTGTCCATGGTGTCGGCTCGGACGTTGACGCTGCAGGAGGAACAGGAAGGTCTGGTGTAGGTGAAAGTTCACTGCCATCTGGGTGTGCTTCTCGACGAGCGTGGCATGACCATCGCCGAGTTGTCCAAGCGCGTGGACATCACGCCGGCGAACCTGTCGAAGTTGAAGAACAACCGCGCGCGGGCCATCAGGTTCGACACCCTCGTGGCCCTCTGCGACGCGCTGGGGTGCCAGCCCGGCGATCTGCTCACGGTGTCCGGAGATTAACCAGCAGGGAAGAGCCGGTCCTGGATCTGCCGCAGCGTGTTGGCGGAGTGGGTGAAACGCTCCATCTCGTGATCGGTGAGCTCCAGCTCGACGACCCGGCGGATGCCACCGCGGTTAATCACCGCGGGAACGCCGATGTAGAGATCGTCCTGCCCGTACTTGCCGTGCAGGTGCGCGGAGACGGGCAGCGCCACGTCCTGGTTCTCCAGGATCGCGCGGGTGATGCGGGACAGGCCCATGCCGATGCCGTAGGAGGTCGACCCCTTGGCGTCGATGATCCGGTAGGCGGCGTCGCGGGTCTGCTCGAAGATCTTCTCCAGCTGCGGCGTGAGATCCGGATCCTTCTCCATCATCCGCCGCATGGACACACCCGCGATGGTGGCGGAGGAGAGCACGGGCAGCTCGGTGTCGCCGTGCTCGCCGATGATGTAGGCGTGGATGGAGCTGGGGGCGACCTCGTAACGCTCGCCGAGCATGAAGCGGAAGCGGGCGGAGTCCAGCACGGTTCCGGAGCCGATGACCCGGTGGGAGTCCAGCCCCGAGTACTTCCACACCGCGTAGGTGAGCACGTCGACGGGGTTGGTGGACACGAGGAAGATGCCGTTGAAACCCGCCCCCATGACGTTGTCCACGATGGACTTCATGATCGCCGCGTTTTTGTCCACCAGGTCCAGGCGGGTCTCGCCCGGCTTCTGGGCGGCGCCGGCGGTGATGATGACGATGGCCGCGTCCGCGCAGTCCTCGTAGGTGCCCATGGTCACCCGCGTGCGGGACTGTGCCCACACCACGCCGTGGTTGAGGTCCATGACGTTGCCGAGCAGTTTCTTCTCGTCGATGTCGATGATGGCCAGGTGGTCGGTGATTCCCAGGTTGATCAGCGAGTACGCGCAGGCGACTCCGACGTCACCGGCACCGATGAGAACAACTTTTCTTTCCGCGAAGCTCGTCATGGGGATCCGGGTCCTTCCAGCAGGATTGGGGGTTCACCGCCCATTATGTCCCCGGAACGGGCGCTGCGCTGGCCGAGTTGTGGAGAGATGTCTCTAGCGGCGCGGCTAGATGACGCGCAGCACCGCCTCCGCCATGGCCTCCTGGCCGCGCGGGGTGGGATGCAGCGGGTAGGAATCCGTCTCGTCCCCGGTGAGGTCGACGAAACGGTCCTCAATCGGCGCGCACACGGTGTGCTGGGCGAGGTCATCGAAGGTGTTGTCCGCCAGAACAAACGTCGCGCCGTTGCGCTCCGCGGCGCTGCCCAGGAGGGTGTCCAGCGAAAGGGTCAGCGCGGCGACCCAGAACCGGTCCCGGGAGGAGAACTCCATGGCCGCCTCGCACTCGTCCCTGCCGGTCACCAGCGGGGTGTATCCGGTGGTCACCACGGTGAGGCCGTCCATCGTTCCGCCGTGCTGCTCGCGGATTGCTGCGTAGAGATCGTCGAGACGCGAGGGCAGCTTGGAGAGTCTCTCCTCCATCTGCGGTCCGAGCTGATCCTGGCAGTCCGAGGTGGTCGGGTCCGAGTTGACGCAGCGGGCGATGTCCGCGAAGCCGAGGTCGTTGCCGCCGATCGACAGGGTGATGAGGTCGGTGTCCGGCGTGACGGCCTCGATCTGCGGCGGGAGGATCTCCTCGCCGGTGTCGCGGGTGCCCAGGATGTTGTCGATCGTCGAACCCTGGCAGGTGACGTCCTCGGCGAGTTCCACGTCCTCATCGTCGGCTACCGTGGCGGCGTAGTTGTCCACGGAGCGGTTGCAGAAGTCCGGGCTGCCCGGCTTGAAGTCGTCCTTCGTGCCCATGGACGCGTAGGAATCACCAAGGGCAACATAGTTGCTGTAGGACTCGGACGCGGAGGCCTCACCCAGCGGTGCCGCGGCGGCGACGGATTCCGCGGAGGTGGCGGTGTTCTCGGGAGCTTCCGGGGAGCAGGCGGTCAGGGCAGCGACGGTCAGGACGGCGAGCGCGGCGGCGACAGGCTGGTTCTTGGTTCTCACCTGCGTGATGCTACTGAATTTTCCGGCCGCGTGGTGTGGCCGGTGAGCAGCGGCTCCAGCCGCTCCCACAGGAGGGGAGCGGTGGACGTGGCAAAAGCGTTGGAGATGTGGTTCTGGTCGCGGTAGACGGTGATGTTGCCGATCACCGGCGGGCACAGCACCGGACCGCAGAACCAGTCGGACGTATCGACGGCCGTGGCAAACTCATACCCACTCAGCACCCCCTCCGCCGGATCGGCGTCCGCGTAGACGAACTCGCGGCGGGTGGCGCACTCGTCGACGGAGTCCGGGCCCAGGTCGAGCAGGCAGTAGTTGGCGTCGGCTGGTTCGAGGTCGCCGTTCAGCGTCCACGGGTTGTCGCGCAGGCCCAGGAAGGTGATCTCGTTGCGGTCCAGCTCCGCCCAGAACTCCTCGTAGCCGAGCGGGACGATGTCGGGCCCGAGGCCGGCCAGCTCCAGGGGTCGCGTCGAGGTGGACACGACGACGTCGGGGTCAAGCTCGATGATGTGCTCGACGGCACCCTCCGCCCACGTCTCACACTCCGGGGAGACGCCGTAGTGCGCGCCGAGGACGATGGGGCACTCCTGGCGCAGGAAGGGAACGACCCGGAAACCGTGCTCCCGGCCGAGCACGTCGAGGGGTTCGGTCCACGGCTCGGCGTGCGAGCCCCCGGCGATGACCACCGTGCGTTCGGCGGTGGTGTCGCCGTAGATGCAGTCCTCGTCGCCACCGAGCTCGGCGGGGTAGAGGTTCGTCGGCTCGTCGAGGAACACCAGGCAGCTGTCGCGGCCCGGCGCCGGGAAGATTCCCGCGGCGACCGCCGGCTCCGGGCGGGCCGGTGCGTGCGGAGAGTCCGCGCCGAACTGGGCCATCGCCCCGGGGTAGTGGTCGGGATCGAGGGACTCGTCGGCGGCGTTGTCGGCCAGCGCGGCGTACCCGGGCTGGACGGTGAGCAGGCCCGCCACCAGGGCGCTGATCCCGATCCCGCCCAGCGCGCGGGCTCGTCCGGGGATCTCGTCGAGCGAGGCCCGCGCTTCGTCGACCGGGTGGTCTGTCACCGTCGGCCGTCGGCGGTGCTGTCGGAGGGGGCTTTCGACGTGCCGGAAGGTGAGGTCCGCGAGGAGCAGCGACGCGGCGATCACGGCAATGCCGAGGACGACCGGCGGTTTCTCTCGGCCGGTGAGTGCGGTGAGCACGATGAGCAGGGGCCAGTGCCAGAGGTAGAGCGAGTAGGCGATGTTTCCCAGCCAGAGGCTGAACGGCGAGGTCAGCGCGCGGGAGGCCGCGTTGCGCCTGCCCGACAGGATCACCAGCACCGCGCCGCTGACCGGGAGCAGGGCCACCGGCCCCGGAAACACAAACGTCTCCGACACCACGACGCCCGTCAGGGCGATCAGGGCGACGCCCAGCGGCGCAGACCACCGGGGGAGGCGAAGTTTGTGCTGGTAGAGCGCGAGGACACCGCCGAGAGTGAGTTCCCAGGCCCGGGAGAAGGAGGAGTAGTAGCTGCCGGGGGTGCCGACCAGCCCGTGCCGGGCGGCCCAGAGGAAGGACACCACGGTCACGGCGATGAGGGCCGGGCCGGCGATGCGGCGCAGGTCATCGGCGGAGAGATCCCGCGTGCGGGCCAGCCAGGTGAGCACGAGCCCGAAGCCGATGGCGAAGACATAGAACTGCCCCTGCACCGACATCGACCACAGGTGCTGCAGGGGAGAGGCGTCCACGGACGCTGCCGCGTAGGCGGCGTCCTGGCCGATGAGCTCCCAGTTGAGCACGTACCCGATACTCGCGGTGACCTGGCGGGCCAGCTCCGGGGTGATGAGCTGCCGGGTCACCAGCAGCACGGCCAGCACCGTGGCGGTGAGCACCACCGCGAGGGCGGGGACCAGGCGGCGGATCACTCGCCACAGCGGCCACCAGGGATTGAGGCTGGCATCCGGCCGGGAGGCGTAACGCAACTGGGAACCGAGGAAGAAGTACCCGGAGAGAAGGAGGAACACGTCCACGCCGCCGGAGACCCGGCCGACAAACACGTGGAAGATGACCACCAGGGCGATGGCGACTCCCCGCAGGCCGTCCAGGTCGAGGCGGTAGGCGTCGGTCGAGGGGGCGGTCGTCCTCTGCCCAGCAGAAGTTCCTGCCGTCACGCTCTCACCCACTTCACCTCTGTACACAATCGGCCCCTCACCCTATAGGACGGCGATCCGGGCCCACGCCGACCCACGGGCTAGTGCCGTCTTTTGGAGGGGCGGCCCGGTCACGCTAAAGTGTGTGAGGTTGTCCTGTGTCCCGCCCGGTCTGAGCCGGGGGAGCGCGGAACAGCGAAAAAACTTCACGCTGCGTAACACCGTCACCGACTCCGGCCGGCCGGTACGTCACAAGCAGCATAAATCCAAGGGTTGAACCGGCCCGCCGAAGCATTTGGCGGGTGTCTGAACTGCCCGGTGACTAGACACAAGGAGCCAACATGGCTGTCAAGATCAAGCTTCAGCGTATGGGTAAGATCCGTAACGCCCAGTACCGCGTCATCATCGCCGATGCCCGCACCGCCCGTTCGGGCCGCGCCATCGAGAACATCGGCATCTACCACCCGAAGGAAGAGCCCTCGCTCATCCAGATCGATTCCGAGCGTGCGCAGTACTGGCTCGGCGTCGGCGCCCAGCCGACCGAGCCGGTCATGGCACTGCTCAAGGTCACCGGTGACTGGCAGAAGGCCAAGGGCCTGCCGGGCGCCGAGGGCACCCTGCGCGTCGCCGAGCCGAAGGCCTCCAAGCTGGATCTTTTCAACGCCGCTCTCGCCGAGGCCAACGACGGCCCGTCGATCGAGTCCATCGCCAAGTCCAAGCAGAAGGCCAAGGAAGAGGCTGAGGCCAAGGCCGCAGCTGAGGCTGAGGCTGCCCGCAAGGCTGAGGCTGAGGCCGCTGCCGCCGGCGAGGCTGACGCCGACGCCGACGCTGCTGCCGAGGAGGCTCCCGCCGAGGAGTCCGGAGAGGCTCCGGCCGAGGAGAACTAACTCCCGCGCCGAATAATCCCGATCCCCGCTGGGGTCGGGATTTTTTCCGCCCTCACCCCGGGACTCACCCGGGCGACGGCTAGAATCATCGCCCATGGAACTGATGATCGGTCGAGTGATTAAGTCCCACGGGATCCGTGGCGAGGTCTCGGTCGAGGTGACCACCGACGACCCTGAAGACCGCTTCGCCGTCGGGCAGACGCTCGATGGCCGGCAGGGCAACCGCGAGGTCGAGCTGACGGTCAAGAGCTCCCGCCCGCACAAGGGCCGCCTGCTGCTCACCTTCGAGGAGATCCCGGACCGCACCGCGGCCGACCAGCTGCGCGGCACGAAGTTCTTCGCCGAACCCGCGGAGGACGAGGACGACGACGGCTTCTACGACCACGAGCTCGAGGGCCTGCGCATCATCCACGAGGGCGCGGACATCGGCGAGGTCACCGGCATCGCCCACACCGTCAACCGCGTCATCCTCGAGGTCACCCTCACCGACGGTAAGGAGGTGCTCATCCCGTTTGTCGAGGAGATCGTGCCCGAGGTCGACCTGGAGGCGGGCACCGCGACCATCACCCCGCCCGAGGGGCTGCTCGAGCTGTGATGCGCATCGACGCGATCACCATCTTCCCCGAGTACCTCGAACCCCTGCGCCACGCCCTGCTGGGCAAGGCCATCGAGGACGGCCACCTTGCGGTCGGCGTGCACGACCTGCGCGACTGGGCCACCGGCGCGCACCGGAGCGTCGACGCCCGACCGGCGGGCGGCGGGCCCGGCATGGTGATGAAACCCGAGGTCTGGGGCCCGGCACTCGACGATGTCGCGGCCGGCAGGGTCGAGGGAGGCTTATCGACGGCCGTCGCTCACAAGTCGGTGGCCCGGCACGATGAGTTGGCGGGCGTCGACAAGCATCTCTATGCCGCCGGGGACAGAGACACCCGGCCGCTGCTGCTCGTGCCCACCCCGGCGGGAAAACCCTTCACGCAGGAGGATGCCCGGGCGTGGTCGCGCGAGGAGCACATCGTGTTCGCGTGCGGGCGCTACGAGGGCATCGACCAGCGGGTGTTCGACGACGCGGAGCAGCGCTACCGGGTGCGGGAAGTCTCCATCGGGGACTACGTGCTCATCGGCGGGGAGGTGGCCGTGCTGGTCATCACCGAGGCGGTGGTCCGGCTGATCCCCGGGGTGCTGGGCAACCAGGACTCGCACCTGGAGGACTCGTTCTCCGACGGGCTGCTCGAGGGCCCGAGTTACAC
This sequence comes from Corynebacterium doosanense CAU 212 = DSM 45436, assembly GCF_000767055.1. Lineage (NCBI taxonomy): Bacteria > Bacillati > Actinomycetota > Actinomycetes > Mycobacteriales > Corynebacteriaceae > Corynebacterium > Corynebacterium doosanense. The sequence continues at coordinate 1,778,333 of NZ_CP006764.1, read as the reverse complement.
CAGACCGCGGGAGTGGCGTGGGCTGGAGGTCCCGGAGGTGCTGCTCGGCGGGGACCACAAGAAGATCGAGGCGTACCGGCGCCGGGAGTCGCTGCGGCGCACTCGCGACGTGCGGCCCGATCTGCTCGACGCGGCGGAGCTGAGCAGGCAGGATAGGTTCATGCTGAACTCCCGGGCCATCCATACCGACCTCAACGTACTTCTGCGCCAGCGCGAGTGGGACGCGGTGGCCGCCAAGCTGTCGAAGAAGCTGCGCAAGGCCGGTTACGAGGTCACCTCGATCCACGCCGAGCCGGTGGACCTCACCTGCGAGCCCGACAACATGCTGCTCACCCAGTACCTGCAGGCCGAGGGCGCGCCGCCCCGGGAGCCGGTGCTGCGCATCCTCATCAACGGTGTGAGTGATCTGGAGCTGCGGGAGGCGACCCGCGTCGTGGTCAAAGAACTTCCGGGCGCGGAGTACTGGTACGGCACCTCCGACGAGGGGGAGGCGGAGCCGGGCATCGCCGCCGCGTGCGCCTGGCAGCACCCTTAAGGTGTGCAAGGATGTGTCGTTGTGACTGTAGCGAAGAACGAACCCCAGCTGCCGGAGTTCCTGGAGAACCCGAAACGCACCGACGTGGTGCTCATGGTTCTCATGGGGGTCATCGTCGTCTGGGGATTCGCCATGATCCCGCTGCGCGGCTGGCTGCTCAACCACCCGCTGGCTTATGACCTGCTGGTCGGCGGCTACACCAGCGCGGTCATCTCCGGCGCGTACACCAGCGACGGGCAGGGCACCTGGTGGGTCTACCTGCTGGCCAACATCGTCGGCGCCGTGAAGTGGGTGCCCATCTACTGGCTCATGGGCCTGAGGTGGGGGCACGACTTCATCGATCTCTCCGTGCAGTACATGCCCCGGGTGAAGTCCTTCTTGCGCCGCTTCCTGGGGTCGAAGTCACGCAAGTCGATCGCCATTACCGCCGGGCTGGTGCCGCTGGCCTACCTGCCCGGCCCGGTGCCGGCGAACATCGTCAACGCGGTGCTCGGGCTGTTCCGGCTCCCGTGGTGGGCCGTGCTCGCCTACAACGCGGCTTGCGTCGCGCTGGTCAACGGCGTGATGATGTGGCTGGGTTACCTGCACGGCGACCAGGTGCTCGCGGTGATCGAGGTGGTCAACCGCTACCTGCTGTGGATCACCCTCGGCCTGCTCGCCCTGGTGTTCTTCCGTGCGTACCGACAGGCGAACCGGGCGCGCTAGAATCACACGAATGTCATTCGCAGCAATCATCGCCCGAGAGCTCGGCGTGCCGGAATCCTCCGTCGCCGCGGCCCTGAAACTTCTCGACGAGGGCAACACCGTCCCCTTCATCGCCCGTTACCGCAAGGAAGCCACCGGTGGGCTGGATGACACCCAGCTGCGCACCCTCGAGGAACGCTCCCTCTACCTGCGCGAACTCGAGGAGCGCCGCGAGGCCGTGCTTGCCGCCATCGAGGAACAGGGCAAACTCACCGATCAGCTGCGCGCCGAGATCCGCGCCGTGGACACCAAGGCCCGCCTCGAGGACCTCTACCTGCCCTACAAGAAACGCCGCCGCACCAAGGCGGACATCGCCCGCGAGGCAGGGTTGGAACCGCTTCTCGACGCCCTGCTCGCCGATCCCTCCGCCGCGCCGGAGACGCTCGCCCAGGGGTATGTCACCGAGGGATTCGAGGACGCCAAGGCGGCGCTGAACGGCGCGCGTTCCATCCTCATCGACCGCTTCTCCCTCGACGCCGACCTGGTGGGGGAGGTGCGCGAGAAGATGTTCCGCCAGGGCACGATGCGCTCGTCCGTCGTGGCCGGAAAGGAGAACGAGGGCGCGAAGTTCCGCGACTACTTCGACTTCTCCGAACCCTTCACCTCGCTGCCCTCGCACCGCATCCTGGCGCTGCTGCGCGGGGAGAACGAGGGAGCGCTCTCGCTCAACCTCGACCCCGGCGAGGACACGGAGTACGAGTCGCTTATCGCCTCCCGCTTCGACCTGGACACCGAGCACTCCGCCTGGCAGCGCGAGGCCGCGCGTTTCGGCTGGCGCACCAAGCTGCTCATCTCCTCCGGGCTGGATGTGCGCCTGCGCCTCAAGGAGCATGCCGAGCAGGGCGCGCTGGGTGTCTTCGCGGAGAACCTGCGCGACGTCCTGCTCGCCGCCCCTGCCGGGCAGCGGCCGACCCTGGGCCTGGACCCCGGTTTCCGCAACGGCGTGAAGTGCGCCGTGGTCTCGGCCACCGGCAAGGTGCTGGACACCGTGGTGGTCTACCCGCATCAGCCGCAGAACCGCTGGTCCGATGCGGTCTCCGTGCTGTCGTCGCTGTGCCGCAAACACGACGTGGAGCTGCTCGCCGTGGGCAACGGCACCGCGTCGCGTGAGACGGAGAAACTCGCCGGGGAGATCGTCGCCGGCACCTCTGCCACCCCGGTCATCGTCTCCGAGTCGGGGGCGTCGGTGTACTCGGCCTCCGCGGCCGCCGCCGAGGAGTTCCCCGATATGGACGTCTCCCTGCGCGGCGCGGTGTCCATTGCGCGTCGCCTGCAGGACCCGCTGGCGGAGCTGGTGAAGATCGACCCGAAGTCCATCGGCGTGGGCCAGTACCAGCACGACGTTAACCAGACCGCCCTGGCCAGGACACTCGACGGCGTGGTCGAGGACGCGGTCAACGGTGTCGGAGTGGACGTCAACACCGCCTCCGCGCCGCTGCTCGAGCGGGTCGCCGGGGTGAACTCCACCGTGGCGCACAACATCGTCGCCTACCGCGACGAGAACGGGGCATTCGCCTCCCGCAAGGAGCTGGGCAAGGTGCCGCGCCTGGGGGCCAAGTCTTTCGAGCAGGCCGCCGGCTTCCTGCGTGTGCACGGCGAGAACCCCCTCGACGCCTCCGCGGTGCACCCGGAGTCCTACCCCGTGGTGAAGAAGATCGCGCAAGCCACCGGGCTGAGCGTGGACCGCCTGCTGGGCAACTCCGCCGCCCTGGCCAAGCTGCGCCCGGCCGACTTCGCCGACGAGAAGTTCGGCGTTCCCACCGTCACCGACATCATCGCCGAGCTGGACAAACCCGGACGCGACCCGCGGCCGGAGTTTAAGACGGCCACGTTCAAGGAGGGCGTCGAGAAGCTCAGCGACCTCAAGCCGGGCATGTCCCTGGAGGGGACGGTGACCAACGTCGCGGCCTTCGGCGCGTTCGTGGACATCGGAGTGCACCAGGACGGGCTCGTGCACGTGTCGCAGCTGGCGGACAAGTTCGTCTCCGACCCGCACGAGGTCGTGCGCTCCGGGCAGGTCGTGCGGGTGCGGGTGGTCGAGGTGGACGAGAACCGGGGGCGCATCTCGCTGACCATGCGCACCACCGACGAGAATCGCGGTGCCCGGCCGGCCAAGAAGAAGCAGCCGCCGAAGCAGGACGCCGGATCCCTGGCCGACGCCCTGCGCAACGCCGGGTTCGGGCGCTGACCCGGCCGGGCGTGGCAAGGTGGGTTCATGATCTATGCGCTCACGCTTGCCGACGCCCGCCACCGCTCCACCCACCTCACGGTGGAGCACTACGACCTGTGGCTCGGCCTCACCGACGACCCCGCCACCGCGGAGACCTTCGCCGTCACCTCGGAGATCACGCACACCAGCGCCGAGGCCGGGATCGTCCTCGACTACCTCGGCGAGAGCGTCACCACGGTGGAGGTCGACGGTGCCCCGGTGGAGTATTTGTTTGCTGACGGGCAGATCTGGCTGGAGGTGCCCGTCGATACGCGATGTTCCGTGAAGGTGGCCGGGCGCTCGCGGTATTCGCGCACCGGGCAGGGCCTGCACCGCTTCACCGACCCGGCCGACGGCCGCACGTACCTGTACTCGCACTTCGAGCCCTCCGACGCGCGCCGGGTGTACCCCTGCTTCGACCAGCCGGACCTCAAGGCGACGTTCTCCGTTCGGATGAGTGTGCCGGAGGGGTGGACGGCGCTGGCCAACGGCGCGGAGACCGACCGGGAGGGGGACAGCGTGCACTTCGCCGAGACCCCGCCGATGTCGACCTACCTCATGGCCTTTGCCGCGGGAGAGTACGTCCGCGCCGGGCACGCCACCTCCGAGGGGGTCGAGCTGGGCGTCTGGGCGCGGGCCTCCATGGCGGAGTTTGTCGACGACGAATTCCTGCAGATCACCGCCCGAGGCCTGCCGTACTTCAACGAGGTGTTCGGTTACCCCTACCCCTGGGGAAAATACGACTCCATCTTCGTGCCCGAATACAACCTCGGTGCCATGGAGAACCCCGGCCTGGTCACCTTCACGGAGAGGTACCTCTTCCAGGACCGCGCCACCCGCGCCCAGCACGCGGCGCGTGCGAACACGATCCTCCACGAGATGAGCCACATGTGGTTCGGCGACCTGGTCACGCCGAGGTGGTGGGACGACCTGTGGCTCAAGGAATCCTTCGCCGAGTTCATGGGGGCGGACGCATCCCTGCACGTCAGCGACTACGCCGAGGCCCGCGCGAACTTCGCTGGCGACCGCAAGAACTGGGCCTACCAGCAGGATCAGCTGCCCACCACGCACCCGATCGCCGCAGAGATCCCCGACGTGGACGCGGCACGGCAGAACTTCGACGGCATCACCTACGCCAAGGGCGCGGCCGTGCTCACCCAGCTGGTGCACTACATCGGGCGCGAGGCATTCTTCGCCGGCGCGCGCGACTACTTCTCGGCCCACGCCTTCTCCTCCGCCACGTTCGCGGACCTGCTCGCCGCGCTCTCGGCACACACGGACGTCGACCTGGGGGAGTGGGCGGATCGCTGGCTGCGCACCACCGGCCCGGATCGCCTCGACCCCGCGCGGGTCGGCGACACCCTCACCCTCGCCCACGAGGGAAACCGCCCGCACCGCCTCGACGTCGGGGTCTACGCCGCAGGAAGGTGCATCAAGGGCATCGACGTCACCGTGCCCGCGGAGGCCGATGAGGTGACGGTCGAGCTGCCCGCGGGGGCGGAGCTGGTGATCGTCAACGACACCGACCAGACCTATGCGCTGACGGGCGTGGACAAACGCTCGCTGCTCTGGCTCACCGAGCACCTCTCCGAGATCGAGGATCCGCTGGCCCGGGCGGTCGTGTGGACCTCGCTGTGGAACCTCTGCCGCGACGGCCGCCTGCCCGTGGCGGACTACGTGGCCATCGCCGCCCGGCACGCACCTAAGGAGGACAACCCGGGCATGATCGCCCGCACGCTGGGCGCGGCACTGCAGGCCGCCCGGGACTACACCGCTGACGACACCCTCGCGGACCGCCTGGCGGAGCAGCTGTGGAACGCGCTCGGGGACGCCGAACCCGGCTCCGACGCGCAGCTCGCCATCGCTCGGGTGGCCATCGCCGCGCTGAGTTCAGAGGGCTCGGGGGAGAGGCTACGGACGCTTCTCGACGCCCGCCTACCCGGCCTCACCGTGGACAACCAGCTCGCCTGGTCCATCCGCGCCGCCCTGGCCGCGTGCGGGGAGATCAGCCGGGAGGAACTCGACGAGGCACACGCCCGGGACGCCACCCTGTCCGGGAAAACGCGTCACCTGCGTGCCGTCTGGGCCGCCCCCTCGGCCGAGACCAAGACCGAGCTCTTCGATACGGTCACCGTGCCGGGCAGATGGTCCAACGACGAGGTGGACGCCCTGCTCGCCGCCTACACCGCCCCGGGTTCGCAGCCACTGCGCGCGCACCTGGACCGACGGTTCTTCGACTGGGTCCCGCAGATCTGGGAGGAGCACCCCATGGAGATCGCCAACCGGCTGGTGCGCGGGCTGTACCCGGACGTTGCGGGTGAGGTCCCCGGTGAGCTGCCGGCGGCGCTGCGCCGAGTGCTGGCGGAATGTGCGGACCAGCGCGAGCGCGCGGCACGGCTGCGGGCGCTGAACGGCTAAGGGTGAGGGGAGCGTCGATAAGCCTCCTCCGGCTACCATCGCGTGCATGTCCCAGATCACCGGCGTCATCCACTTCACCTTCCGTCCCGGCATGGCGGAGCGATTCCTCGAGCTCTCCGGGCAGGCGCGCGGCCTGGTCGAGGCCAACGAGCCGGGAACGACACGTTACGACGTCTTTCTCTCACCCGATCGCCGGCAGGCCACCGTCATCGAGGAATACGTCGACTTCGACGCGGCCATGGCGCACCAGCACAACATCGGCGAGGAGCTCAACGCCGCCATCGTGGAAACCGCGTCGGAGGTGCACGGCGAGATCCTCGGGGACATCCCGGTGGAGGTGGCGGAGAGCCTGGTGGGGACGTCGGCAAGCCCTTTCCTCACCGTATTCCGCTCGGATTTGGCCGACCGCGTCTGAGCATGCCATCATTGACCGGTTGATTGTGCCCTGTCACGGGGCATCGTCGCACGACTTTGACACGGATACGAACCGGTTGAGCCGTCACTGGCCGCCAGGGTCCTCTGTCCTGAACTGTGAGGAATAACCATCATGACCAACATCATCGATCAGATCGACGCCCAGCAGCGCCGCGACGACATCCCCGATTTCCGCCCCGGCGACACGCTTGACGTGCACGTCAAGGTCATCGAGGGTGCCAACGAGCGTACCCAGCTGTTCAAGGGCTTCGTCCTGCGCCGCCAGGGCTCCGGCATCCGCGAGACCTTCACGGTCCGCAAGGTGTCCTTCGGCATCGGCGTGGAGCGTACCTTCCCGGTACACTCCCCGAACATCGCCAAGATCGAGGTCATCCGCAAGGGTGACGTCCGTCGTGCGAAGCTGTACTACATGCGCGACCTGCGCGGCAAGGCTGCCCGCATCAAGGAACGCCGCTAGTACCTGTCTCACGTCAATGGGCCGCACCGAGAAATCGGCGGGGCCCATTTTCTGTTCTCCGCCTGGGGCGTGCTGGCCGGGCAGGTGGCGCTGCCGGGCCCTGCTAGGCTGAGTCGCCGTGAGTTCCCCCAGAAATCGTGGCAGCAGGCGCGACCGCGAAACCAAGTCCCTGCCCTGGTACGTCGAGTTCCCGGTCATCATCGTGGTGACGATGATCATCATGGTGATCCTCCAGACCCTCATCGGGCGCGTGTACCTCATCCCCAGCGCCTCCATGGAGCCGACGCTGCACGGTTGCGAGGGCTGCACCGGCGACCGCATCGCCGTGGAGAAGGTCTCCTACTACCTTTCCGATCCCGAGCCCGGCGACGTCATCGTCTTCGAGGGCACCGACTCGTGGAACGCCGGTTTCGAATCCCACCGCTCGGCCAACCCTGTCGTGCGTGGCCTGCAGAACGTCGGCTCCTACGTCGGCCTCGTCGCCCCGGACGAGAACAACCTGGTCAAACGCATCATCGCCGAGGGCGGCCAGACCGTCTCCTGCCAGGCCGGTGACCCGGCGATCATGGTCGACGGCCAGCCCACGGACCAGTCGTTCATCCAGCAGCCCGCGCAGTACCCCGTGGACACGCAGTCCGGCTCCGAAGCCTGCGGCGGCGCCTACTTCGGCCCCGTCGAGGTGCCGGAGAACCAATACTTCATGATGGGCGACAACCGCACCAACTCCCTGGACTCGCGCTACCACCTGGGTGATCAGTTCCAGGGGACCATCCCCAGGGAGAACATCCAGGGCAAGGTGCAGGCGATCATCCTGCCCGTCGGCCGCTTCGGTGGGGTCGACGACCCGGACATCCAGCAGCAGTAGATGCGTCGCCTCTCCAAGCTGCGCACCCATGAGGTGACGCTGGAGAAGGCCGGGCTCGGGCCCGTCGCCGGCGTGGACGAGGCCGGTCGGGGAGCCTGCGCCGGGCCGTTGACCGTCGCCGCCTGCATCCTTCCTGCCCGCGCCTTTCCCGAGCTGGACCGGCTGACGGACTCCAAGAAACTCAGCCCGAAGCGCCGGGACGAACTCTTCGATGTCATCCGATCAGTGGCCGTGGCGTATTCCGTGGTGTCCATCGGGCCGGCGGAGATCGACGCCCGCGGGGTGCAGGTGGCCAACATCGACGGCATGCGCCGGGCGGTGGCAACGCTGGCCACACCCGCGGGATACGTGGTCACCGACGCCTGGCGGGTGCCCGGGCTCACCGCCCCGCACCTGCCCATCATCGGCGGCGACGCCACCGCGCGGTGCATCGCAGCCGCCAGCGTCCTGGCTAAGGTCACCCGCGACCGCCACATGGCCTCACTGGGGGAGCAGTATCCGGTGTACGGCCTGGCCGGGCACAAGGGTTACTCCACGAAGGCGCATCTCGACGCGGTGCGCCAGCACGGCGCGAGCAAGATCCATCGCTACACTTATGCCAATGTCGCGGCCGCCCACGCCGAGTGGGCGGCGAAGAAGTCACCGGAAGGACCTACGTGAGCGCTGAGGATCTCGAGAACTACGAAGCTGACGCCGAGCTTTCCCTCTACCGCGAGTACCGCGACGTGGTCAGCCAGTTCTCCTACGTCGTGGAAACCGACCGCCGCTTCTACCTCGCCAACGCCGTCGAACTCATCCCGCACTCCTCGGGCCCGGACGTCTACTACGAGGTCCGCATGTCCGACGCCTGGGTCTGGGACCTCTACCGATCCGCCCGTTTCGTGCGCTACGTCCGGGTGATCACCTACAAGGACGTCAACATCGAGGAGCTGGACAAGCCGGAGCTCACGTTCCCGGATTAGGCAACCCGCTGGTGCATGCAGCTGTGGACAACTGAGGTTGTCCACAGTTTTTTTGTGCTTATCGACGCCCGCCCCCACCCCTCGCGAGAAACCTGCCACGCTGCGTCGGTGAAGCCATTTCATCTGACGCAGGGGGAGTTTTCCATGACGGGCACCATCGAATTAGGCAGGCGCGGGGAGGCCTATGCCGCGCAGTTCTACCGGGAGCGGGGTGCGCAGGTGATCGACACCAACGTGCGCTTCGGCAGCGGGGAGATCGACATCATCGCCACGGAGCCGGACGGCACCGTGGTGTTCGTCGAGGTGAAGACGCGCACGGGCCAGGGCTTCGGGGGAGCGGAGTCCGTGACCCCGAGAAAGCTCCACCGGATGCGCTCGGCCGCGTCTCGGTGGCTGACCGGCCGGCCCTACGCCCCGGTGCGTTTCGACGTCGTGGTGCTCTACGTCGCCGGCGCCGGTTTCGAGCTCACCCACTACGAGGGGGTCGAGCATGGCGCTGGGTAGAACCACCACGACCGCCCTGGACGGGATCACCGCCCGCCTGGTCACCGTAGAGGCGAATGTCGGCCCCGGTCTGCCCGGCATCAGCGTCGTCGGGCTCGGTGATGCCTCCGTGCGGGAGGCGCGCTACCGACTGCGCACCGCAGTGGCCAATGCCGCCCTGGACTGGCCGAAGTCGAAAATCGTGCTCTCACTCTCTCCCGCGGACCTGCCCAAGCGTGGCTCCCACTTCGACCTGGCCATGTGCCTGGCGGTACTCGCCGCGCGGCACCCGGGGGCGGATGCCCGGCTGCGTGACGTGGTGGTGCTCGGAGAACTCGGGCTCGACGGGTCGGTGCGGGCGGTGACCGGGGTGCTGCCCTCCGTGCTGGCGGCGGCCAGGGAGAACAAGGCCACGGTGCTCGTTCCGCCGGGGAACCAGGAGGAGGCGGCCCTGGCCGAGGGGATCGACGTGCTCGTGGCCCCCAGTCTCGAGGCCGCCTGGGCCTGGGCCTGCGGGTCCCCGGTGCTCCACCGGGCCCGTCCGGGGATCCCGGGCACGAGTGCCGGCGTGCCCGACTTCGCCGACCTGGCCGGCCAGCACGACGCCCGCTGGGCCACCGAGGTCGCGGCTGCCGGGGGACACCACATGTTTCTCACCGGGCCGCCGGGTTCCGGAAAGTCCATGCTGGCCGAGAGGCTCCCCGGCATACTCCCGCCGCTGTCGCGGGCCGAGGCCCTCGAGGTGGGGGCGATCCGCTCGGTGGCCGGCGTCTCCACGGACAGGGCGATGCTCACCGTCCCGCCCCTCTCCGCACCCCACCACACCGTGACCCGGGCAGGGCTGCTAGGCGGCGGCTCCGGCCATCCCTCACCGGGAGCTGTGACGCATGCGCACCACGGGGTGCTCTTTCTCGACGAGGTCTCCGAGATACCCGCTGCCACCCTGGACTGCCTGCGGACCCCGCTGGAACACCGACGTATCGTGCTCCAGCGCGGCAACAGATCCACGGTGTTTCCCTCCCGGTTCCAGCTGCTGCTCGCCGCCAACCCCTGCAGGTGCGCCGCCGAGAACCCCGGCGACTGCACCTGCACGGTGGCCGAGCGACGCAACTACCTGTCCAACCTCTCCGGCCCGCTGCTGGACCGCATCGACATGATCGTGCGCACGACCGGAAAGGGCGGGGTGGTGTCCACCGAGGGCGCCGAGGCCAGCGCGGTCATCGCCGCCCGGGTCGCGGAGGCCCGCGGCCGGGCCGCGCGGCGCTGGGGGAACGCCGCCCGCAACAGCGATGTGGCGGGGCCGTATCTCCGACGCCACGCTCCCGCCGACGACACCGGCATGGCACTCGTCGAGGCCCACCTGGCCGTCGGCGACATCACCCAGCGGGGGGTCGACCGGGCGCTGCGCCTGGCCTGGACCATCTGCGACCTGGCCGGGCGGGACCGGCCCGACCTCGACCACGTGGCCCGGGCCCTGGAACTGCGCGGCTCCCAGCTAGAGGTGCGGGCGGCATGAACGAACGACTCGCCTGGGCCTACCTGTCCAGGGTGGTCGAGGGGCCGTCCCGGCCGCTCCAGGCCCTGCTCTCCGCGGGCCGGTGCGCGGAAGAGATCGCCCACGGTGTGCGCACCCGCGCCGGGTGGGTCGGCCCGCTCCTGCGGGAGACCGAGGCCCGGCACGGGTGGGACCGCGCCGCGGAGGATCTGGAGACGGCCGAGCGCCTCGGCGCGCGCCTGATCGCCCGCGGGGATGACGAGTGGCCCGCGGAGGAGTTTGATTCCGCCTTCGGTTTCGCGGCCACCGGGATCAGCGAGCATCTGCGCACGTACCAGTCGGACGCCGTGGCACCCCACGCGCTGTGGGTGAGGGGTCACGCGCTGGCACCGCTCCTGGCCAGGTCGGTGGCCATCGTGGGCACCCGCGCCCTCAGCGGCTACGGGAAGGCGGCCACCGAGCAGGTCGTCTCCGAGCTTGCGTCACAAAAGTGGACGATCGTCTCCGGCGGGGCCGTCGGGGTGGACGCTGTCGCCCACCGCGCAGCCCTGGTGACGGGGACATCCACCGTGGTGGTCGCCGCGTGTGGGCTGGACCGCGCCTACCCCAAGGAGAACGCGGAACTCTTCGGCACCATCGCCTCCCACCCGAAAGGCGGGGCGATCGTCTCCGAGTATCCGCCCGGAACCACGCCCCAGCGTCATCGTTTCCTCACCCGCAACCGGCTCGTGGCCGCACTCTCGCAGGGCACCGTCGTGGTGGAGGCCGCGTGGCGCTCCGGCGCACTCAACACCCTGAGCTGGGCAGAGGGTCTGGGACGGGTGTCCATGGCAGTGCCGGGACCGGTGACCTCGACCAACTCGCTGGGGTGTCACCGGCGTATCCGGGACGGCCGCGCCCAGCTGGTCACCGGGGGCGCCGACATCCGCGCGCTGCTGGAGGCGGTGGGGGCGGTCGACCCCGACGGGCAGTACGAGCTGGCCTTCGCACCCGACGAGGTGCAGGTGTTGTCGCGCAACGAGCTCCGGATCTTTGACGCCCTGCCACCCTCGGGGGAGATGCCCACGGAGCAGCTCGCGCGTGCGGCCGGGATGACCATCCCGCTGTGCGTGACCATCCTCGTCGACCTGAACCGCAGGGGGGTGGTGCGCCGGGTCGGCAACGCCTGGGAGCGAGTCGAACACTGACGTAGACTCCTGCCACATGAGCACCATTCAGGCTGAGCGACCGAGCCAACTCGGCGAGGCCATCGAGGACTTCGCTGAGCACCAGCGTTTGGTCAGGGGCCGCTCCGAGGCGACTGTGCGCTCCTACCGCTCGGACCTGCTCGACCTGGCCCGGAACGTGCGCACCTTCGACGAACTGACCCTCAATGCCCTGCGCACCTGGCTGGCCGCCGCCGTCACCGAGGGCAAGTCCCGCGCCACCCTCGCCCGGCGCACGGCGTCCGCCCGTGCCTTCACGTCCTGGGCCGTGCGCGCCGGGTACCTGGAGTCCGACGTGGCCGCCCGCCTGGCCAGCCCGAAGATCAACCGGCCCCTGCCCGACGTGCTCTCCGACAGGCAGGCCGACCATCTGGTGACCGAACCCGCCCAGTCCGACGACTCGCCCGAGTCGGTCCGCGACGTCGCGATGCTCGAGCTGCTCTACGCCAGCGGCATGCGGGTGGCCGAGCTCTGCGGCCTGGACACCACCGACGTTGACCTCGCCCGCCGGACCACCCGGGTCACCGGCAAGGGCAACAAACAGCGCACGGTGCCCTTCGGGGAATCGGCCGCGGCGGCGATCCGGGAATGGATCGACCACGCCCGCCCGGAACTTGACCACGGAGACGGCGGGAGCGCGCTCTTCCTGGGGAGCAGGGGTGGCAGAATAAACCCGCGACAGGTGCGCAGGGTCGTCGAGAAGTCCGCCGCCGCCTCCGGAGCGGGGCACGTGAGCCCGCACGATCTCCGCCACAGCGCCGCCACCCACATGCTCGAGGGCGGGGCCGATCTACGGGTGGTCCAGGAGCTGCTCGGCCACTCCTCGCTGCAGACGACGCAGATCTACACCCACGTCTCCGCGCAGCGCCTCAAGGACGTGTTCTCCCGGGCGCATCCACGGGCTTGAGCCGGATCACCGGCGCGTCCAGCAGGGTGAGCGGGTTGAGGTAGACGTCCCGCCCGCTCAGCGCTCCCCAGTGCAGGCCCGCGTGACCCGGGCCTGGCGGGGCGAGCGTGCCGATGACCTGCCCCTCCGTGACCTCGTCACCCTCCCGGACCCGGGCGAAGACCGGGGTGTACGTGGTGCGGATACCGTCCGGGTGCTCGACAGACACCGAGGGGGTTCCCGCGACATTGCCGGCGAAGGCGACGTGGCCGGTGGACGCCGCGCGCACCTCACTGCCGGTGGCCAGCGCGAGATCGACCCCGCGGTGCCCGGGTTGCCAGTTGCGTTCCGGAATAGCAGCCGGCACGAGGACCCGGCCGACCGAGGCGGCCCCCGTGGCAGGGGAGACGTAGGCGAGGGCGAGGGGTGGGGGGAGCGTCGATACGCATGCCAGGACGACGGCGAGGAGTCTTTTCATGGCCTGAGGGTGCCCCGGATCTGACCCGGAAGTGCGGGGCGGCTGGCGCTGCTGTGGACAACTGGGGCGGGTGTGACAGCGAGAGGCAATCCTGTGCACAACCTGCGCCTACTCGTTTTGTGCGGGGTGTGAAGTAGCGGTAGGGTTGTCTCCAGCAGTGTGCCCTGACAATGACCAGTCATTGGCGGGCTGCATTGACTTCGCGCGGCAGACAGCCTGAATTACCAGGTAATCCCCATCGACACGGTCCCCTCACGGGGCGTTGGCGGGGAGGATGTCGCCAGGGTGCGTGGCAAACCCGTCTCACGGACAAAACCCGCACGTCAGATCCCTGTAACCGAAACTAGCTAACTCCAAAGGAGAGCACACCATGGCAGTTGTGACCATGCGCGAGCTCCTCGACGCTGGTGTCCACTTCGGACACCAGACCCGTCGCTGGAACCCGAAAATGCGCCGCTTCATCTTCACCGACCGTAACGGCATCTACATCATCGACCTTCAGCAGACGCTGACCTTCATTGACGAGGCCTACCAGTTCGTCAAGGAGACCGTCGCCCACGGCGGCACCGTCCTGTTCGTCGGCACCAAGAAGCAGGCTCAGGAAGCCGTGCAGGAGGAAGCCGAGCGCGTCGGAATGCCGTTCGTCAACCACCGCTGGCTCGGTGGCATGCTCACCAACTTCCAGACCGTCTCCAAGCGCCTGCACCGCCTCAAGGAACTCCGCGCGATGGAGGAAGCCGAAGAAGGCTACAAGGGCCGCGGCAAGAAGGAAATCCTCATGCTCACGCGTGAGCGCAACAAGCTCGAGCGTGTGCTCGGCGGCATCTCCGACATGTCGAAGACCCCTTCCGCAATGTGGGTCATCGACACCAACAAGGAGCACATCGCCGTCGCTGAGGCGCACAAGCTGAACATCCCGGTCGTCGCGATCCTGGACACCAACTGCGACCCTGACGTCGTCGACTTCCCCATCCCGGGCAACGACGACGCCATGCGTTCCAACCGCGTGCTCACCCGCGTCATCGCCGAGGCCGTCATCGAGGGCAAGCGCTCCCGCGAAGAGCGTCAGCTCGCCGCGGCACGCGAGTCCGCCGGTGACGACCAGGAGAAGATCAGCGCCGACGCTGAGGCAGCCGCTGCTGCCGCCGCCGGCGAGGCTGAGACCGCCGCCGCCACTGCAGAGGCTGCAGCTCCCGCCGCGGAGACCCCTGCAGCAGAGGCCGCTCCCGCAGAGCAGGGCTCCGGCTCGGCCGAATAAGTTCGACCAACCAGGGTGAATGACTGAACTCGCCCGGATGGAAGGACAACGGCCCCCGACCACGATGGTCGGGGGCCGTCTGTCCGCAAGCTACTGCGCAAGCGCGAAACAAGAGCGTCGACTAGTGTTTTTGTTACGCGAAAATCGATTCAATACGAGGAGGATCGCCCTTACTATGGCGAACTACACCGCTGCAGACGTGAAGAAACTGCGTGAAGCCACCGGCTCCGGCATGATGGACTGCAAGAAGGCGCTCGAAGAGACCAACGGCGACTTTGACAAGGCCATCGAGATCCTGCGCATCCAGGGTGCCAAGGATGTCGGCAAGCGCGCCGACCGCAACGCCCTTGAGGGCCTTGTGACCGTCTCGGGCAACACCATCGTCGAGATCAACTCCGAGACCGACTTCGTGGCCAAGAACGACGAGTTCAAGAACTTCGCCGCGAAGATCGCCGAGGCAGCCGCTGCCGCCAAGGCCAACTCCGCCGAGGAGCTCGCAGCAGTCGACGTCGACGGCAAGCCCGCCTCGCAGGCCACCGAGGAGCTCTCCGCCAAGATCGGCGAGAAGCTCGAGTTGCGTCGCGCGGCCACCCTGGAGGGTGAGAACGTCGAGTCCTACCTCCACCAGCGTTCCGCTGACCTTCCCCCGGCCGTGGGCGTGCTCGTCGCGTACACCGGCTCCGGTGAGGCCGCTGCCAAGGGCGCACACGATGTCGCCCTGCAGATCGCCGCTCTCAAGGCCCAGTACCTGACCCGCGAGTCGGTCCCGGCCGAGGTCGTCGAGAAGGAGCGCTCCATCGCCGAGCAGATCACCCGCGAAGAGGGCAAGCCCGAGAAGGCCATCCCCAAAATCGTCGAGGGTCGCCTGAACGGCTTCTACAAGGATTCCGTCCTGCTCGAGCAGGCCTCGGTCTCCGACAACAAGAAGACCGTCAAGCAGGTCGCCGACGAAGCCGGTATCGAGATCACCGACTTCATCCGCTACGAGGTCGGCCAGCAGTAGTCTGCGCCGCCTTGACCCCGTCCACCTTGTGGGCGGGGTTTTTGCGTTGGGTAGGATGAAAAACGGATTTTTAGGCGATAAAGGAGACCCCTGGTGACCACCGAAAATACTCGTACCGGATACAAGCGTGTGATGTTGAAACTGGGCGGTGAGATGTTCGGCGGAGGCAAGGTCGGCATCGATCCCGACGTGGTGGAGAACGTCGCGGAGCAGATCGCCGAGGTCGCCCGCACCGGCGCCGAGATTGCCGTGGTCATCGGTGGAGGAAACTTCTTCCGCGGGGCCGAGCTGCAGCAGCGTGGCATGGACCGCGCCCGCTCGGACTACATGGGCATGCTCGGCACGGTGATGAACTCCCTCGCGCTGCAGGACTTCCTCCAGCAGAAGGGTGTCGACTGCCGCGTCCAGACCTCCATCAACATGGCCCAGGTCGCGGAGCCATACCTGCCGCTGCGCGCCGACCGCCACCTGGAAAAGGGGCGCGTGGTCATCTTCGGCGCCGGCATGGGCATGCCGTACTTCTCCACCGACACCACCGCGGCGCAGCGCGCACTGGAGATCGGCTGTGACGTGCTCTTCCTGGCCAAGGGAGTCGACGGCGTCTACGACTCCGACCCGCGGGTCAACCCCGAGGCCCAGCTGTTCACCGAGATCACGCCCCGCGAGGTCATCGAGAAGGGCCTCAAGGTCGCCGACGCCACCGCGTTCAGCCTGTGCATGGACAACGACATGCCCATCCTCGTCTTCAACCTGCTCACCCACGGCAACATCGCCCGCGCCGTGGCCGGCGAACAGATCGGCACCCTGGTGAGGTCGTAGCCACGGCCAAGCTCGGGAAACTGATAGATTTGTGTGTCAGTAACGACTGACGCCCGCAAGAGAGAAGAGCATCATGATCGAAGAGATTTTTGCCGATTCGCGCACCCACATGGCCTCCTCCGTGGATCACACCCGCGAGGAACTGGTCACCATCCGCACCGGCCGCGCCAACCCCAACATGTTCAACGGCCTGGTCGCCGAATTCTACGGCTCGCTGACGCCCATCCCGCAGATGGCCTCCATCTCCACGCCGGAGCCGCGCATGCTCATCGTCAAGCCGTATGATCCCTCGGCGATGAACGAGATCGAGAACGCGATCCGCAACTCCGACCTCGGCGTCAACCCCACCAACGACGGCCAGGTTCTGCGAGTCACCATTCCGCAGCTGACCGAGGAGCGCCGCAAGGACATGGTCAAGCTGGCCCGCTCCAAGGGCGAGGACGGCAAGATCGCCATCCGCAACATCCGCCGCAAGGGCATGGATTCGCTGAAGAAGCTGCAGAAGGACGGCGACGCCGGCGAGGACGAGGTCAAGGCCGCAGAGAAGGAGCTGGACGAGATCACCGCCGGCTACATCTCCCAGGTGGACGATGTCGTCGCCGCCAAGGAGAAGGAACTCATGGTGGTGTAGTCCGGCCTTAAGCCAGACATATTTTCCACCTAGCCGCCCCTTCACCTAACCCGAGGGGGCGGCTGTCTTAAACACCGTGTCACTGTGGCCGGGAAGGATCCTCACGAGCAATGGGATTGACGGATAATCCGGACGACTCCGGGATCGGCCGGCTAGGGTCCATCTCCCGCGGCATCTCGGTGGAGAGCTTTCCCAAACCCAGGAACAACGCGGGACGCGACCTTCCGGTGGCGATCTCTGTCGCGGTGTTCCTCGGTCTGCTCGTCATTCTTTCCGTGTGGATCGGCCCCTTTGCCTGGTACCCGCTTGTCGCGGCCGCCGTGGCGCTGGGCATGTGGGAGGTGATCACCCGCCTGCGCGAGCACTCCTACGTGCTTCCGCGCTCGATGACCATGCTGCTCGGGCAGTTGATCGTCTGGCTCTCCTGGCCCTTCGGCGCGACCGGGGTCCTGGGTGGGTTCACCATCGCGGTGCTGTTCCTCATGTTCGGCAGGCTCTTCCACCACGGACGCAAGATCGCCCCGCAGAACTATCTGCGGGACACGGCCGTCGGCATCTTCGTGCTCGCGTGGATACCCATGTTCGGTGCGTTCGCCGCGATGCTGTCGCTGATGAGCCGGCTGAACGTGCCCACCAGCTACTACATCATCACGTTCATGGTCTGCGTCATCGCCTCGGACACGGGAGGCTACATCGCCGGGGTCTTCTTCGGCTCGCGCCCCATGGCCCCAGCCGTGAGTCCCAAGAAGTCCTGGGAGGGAGCGGTGGGCTCGCTCTTTGCCGGCATCGTCGCCGGGGTGCTCACCGTGACGTTCCTGCTGGGGGAGCCGTGGTGGCTCGGAGTCATCCTCGGCGCCGCGCTCGTGGTGTGCGCCACGATGGGCGACCTGGTGGAGTCTCAGTTCAAGCGGGAGATCCATATCAAGGACATGTCCGGGCTGTTGCCCGGCCACGGCGGCCTCATGGATCGTCTCGACGGCATGCTGCCGTCGGCCGCCGTGACCTGGCTGGTGCTCAGCGCGCTGTCGACCGGGGTCTAGACCCGGTTCGCGCGGCGGACCTGGCGGCGCAATTCCATGATGCGCAGGCCGCCGACCAGCGCCATGATGACCGCGCCGATGATCGCGGAAATGAGGTAGGCGACACCGGCGGGGAAGTTCCACGTCCAGGTGAAGAGGTTGACCTCGGCCTGCTGCTGGTTCTGGATGATGAACACCAGCAGCAGGACCAGCAGCAGGATGCCCACGATGAGGGCGACCCACGTGCCGCCGGCGAGAGAGCCCTTCGGCTTGCCTGCCGAGGCGTGAGGTTTAACGGTCCTGTCGGCCACGGGCTCACGCACCGGCTCGTTGACCGGCTCGTTCACGGAAGCGGTGGCGGGGGATACGGCGGGATCCACGGCGGGATCCACACGCGGATCGGTCGGGTCGTAGTACGGGTCATTGTTGTTGGTCATGTCACCGATTATTCCTGACACCCGCCCGGATGCCCACGGTCGCCCCGGCCGGAATTGGGTAGCATCCCCTCTAGCGTGCAAGAATGGAGCAGATATGTCTCAACCAGTGAAGCTGCAATTTACCCCCGCCCGTCCGAAGATGCCGCCGAAGCACTTCGCCGACCTCACCCGCGACGAGCGCATCGCCGTCCTCGGGGAGCTGGGCCTGCCCAAGTTCCGCGCCGACCAGATCGCGCGCCACTACTACGGCCGGTTCGAGGCCGACACCTCCACCATGTCCGATCTGCCGGAGGCCGCCCGCGCCCAGGTGGCGGAGAAGATGTTCCCGGTCCTCATGGACCCGCTGCGTCAGCACCAGACCGATGACGGGGAGACCTCCAAGTCGCTGTGGCGGCTTCACGACGGCACCCTCCTCGAGTCCGTGCTCATGCGCTACCCCGACCGCGCCACGCTGTGCATCTCCTCCCAGGCAGGCTGCGGGATGAACTGCCCGTTCTGCGCGACGGGACAGGCCGGGCTCGACCGCAACCTCTCCACCTCCGAGATCGTCGACCAGGTGCGCAACGCCGCGGCCCAGATGCACTCCGAGGGAAGCCGGCTGTCCAACGTCGTGTTCATGGGCATGGGCGAGCCGCTGGCGAACTACAAACGAGTGATCTCCGCGGTGCGCCAGATCGTCGCTCCGTCGCCCGAGGGTTTCGGTATCTCCCAGCGCAACGTCACCGTCTCCACCGTGGGTCTGGCTCCGGCCATCCGCAAGCTGGCGGACGAGGACATGTCCGTCACGCTGGCGGTCTCGCTGCATACCCCGGACGATGAGCTGCGCGAGACCCTCGTGCCCATCAACACCCGTTACTCCGTGGAGGAGGTGCTGGATGCGGCCCGCTACTACGCCGACAGGTCCGGGCGTCGGGTCTCCATCGAGTACGCGCTGATCCGCGACATCAACGACCACGACTTCCGCGCCGACATGCTGGGCAAGAAGCTGCACGATGCCCTCGGTTCGAAGGTGCACGTCAACCTCATCCCGCTCAACCCCACGCCGGGCTCCAAGTGGGACGCCTCGCCGAAGGCCCGCCAGGACGAGTTCGTCCGCCGGGTTCGTGCCCAGGGAGTCACCTGTACCGTGCGTGACACCAAGGGCCAGGAGATCGCCGCGGCCTGCGGGCAGCTGGCCGCCGAGGAGCGTTAGAGCAGATACAAGAAAGTGGTGCCCACCCCGGAGAAAGCATCGGGGTGGGCACCACTTTGTGCGGCCGGGACGGCCTGGAACTAGCGGCGCACCTGCTGCGCGGTGGAACCGGTGGTGTCCGCCGCAATGTCGGAGGCGGTGGAACCGGTGGTGATCGCGGAGTTGCCGGTCTTCGGCGCGACGCGCAGGTGGCTGACGCGGGCCGGGTCGATGTTCAGCGCGCGGAGCTGGCCGTCGGTGAGCTCCGAGTAGGTGCCGGAGAGCGTCTTCTGGTCGTAGGCCCAGTCCGGTTCGACGTGGCCGACGGGCTTGTTGTGGCCGGTCAGGGTGCGCACGCGGCTGAAACGGGGCTCGAAGGCGTAGAGGATCAGGCCGATGGCCAGGAGAGCGGCGAGGGCCAGGAGCCAGATGGTCTCCACGTGGCCCTGGTGGTTGCCGAAGTTGAACATCAGCAGGACAAAGACGCTGAACCAGCCGGCGATCTGCACGGTCGTGCGGCTGAGCGCGCTGTAACCCCAGGCAGCACTCGGGACGTCTCGGGTGGAGACTCCGTTGTAGACCTCGTAGGACTCTTCGGCGTGGGATGCAGACACGTTGTACTCCTTGGCAAGCGGGCACCGAAATTTATCGGCGCCGACACGGTTATCTGCCTCGTATTGTTGCACACCGCAGGCGCCGGAGTGACCTACCACCCCCGGCAATTCGGCGGGCGCGTGCAACAATGAGACCCATGAATTCACCGCGTCGCATTCTTGTTCTGGGTTCCACCGGTTCCATCGGAACCCAGGCGTTGGAGGTCATCTCCGAGAATCCCGATCTGTTCACCGTGGTGGGCATCGCCGCGGCGGGTTCGGACCCCGGGAAGATCATCGCCCAGGCCCGGTCGCTGGGCCTGGGTGCGGACCGGGTGGCCGTCGCAAAGCAGGACGCTGCCCGGCAGGTGTCCGAGGTGCTCGGGGGACCGGTGCGCGGGGACGCCGCCCAGCTGGTCGAGGACGTGGAGGCGGACACCGTCCTCAACGCGCTGGTGGGGTCGCTGGGCCTGGCGGCGACCATCGCGACGCTGCAGAAGGGCGCCTACCTCGCGCTGGCCAACAAGGAGTCGCTGGTGGCGGGCGGCACGCTGGTCACGTCGATGGCGGCCGAGGGGCAGATCATTCCCGTCGACTCCGAGCACTCCGCGATGGCGCAGTGTCTGCGCGCGGGCCGCGAGGACGAGGTCGAACGGTTCGTGCTCACCGCGTCGGGAGGCCCGTTCCGCGGCCGGACCCGGCAGGAGATGATGGACGTCACCCCGGAGCAGGCCGCGCAGCATCCCACGTGGTCCATGGGCCAGATGAACACCCTGAACTCCGCGACCCTGGTGAACAAGGGGCTCGAACTCATCGAGGCCACCCTGTTGTTCGGCATCGACGCCGACGCCATCGACGTCACCGTGCACCCGCAGTCGATCGTGCACTCCATGGTGACGTTCTTCGACGGCGGCACCATCGCCCAGGCATCCCCGCCGTCGATGAAGCTGCCCATCTCCCACGCCCTCGCCTGGCCGGGTCGGGTGCGTGGCGCGCAGCCCGCCCTGGACTTCGCCACGGCATCGACGTGGGGGTTCGCCCCGCTTGACGACGCCTCCTTCCCCGCAGTCCGGTTGGCACGGGACGTCGCCAAGCGAGGCGGAACCTACCCGGCCGTGTACAACGCGGTGAACGAGGAGGCCGCGGCCGCGTTCCTCGGCGGGCGATTGAGGTTCCCGGAGATCGTGGACACCATCGAAAAGGTGCTCGAACGCGCGGACGAGTTCGCCGCCGAGCCGGCCAGCGTGGAAGACATCCTCGCCGTCGAGGCCGAGGCACGCTCGCGCGCGGGAGAGCTGCTGCGTTGAGCTCGTATCTTCTCGGGGTGATTCTTTTCGCCCTCGGCATTGCCGTGACCATCGCCCTGCACGAGGCGGGGCACATGCTGGTGGCCCGGGCCTTCGGCATGCGGGTGCGCCGGTACTTCATCGGGTTCGGGCCCAGGGTGGCCTCGTTCACCCGCGGGCACACCGAGTACGGCGTCGCCGCGGTGCCCTTCGGCGGGTTCTGCGAGATCGCCGGCATGACCCCCAACGACGAGCTCACCGCGGAGGAGGCTCCGCACGCCATGGTGAACAAGCCGTGGTGGCAGCGGGTGGCGGTGCTCTCAGGCGGCGTGGCGGTCAACCTGCTGCTGGGGTTCTGCATCCTCTACGGCGTGGCCGTGTCCTCGGGAATCCCCAACCCCTACGCCGATCACACCGCGACCGTCGGTGAGGTGACCTGCACTGCGGACCAGGATCCGGCGACGGGGGAGCTCGAGCAGTGCAGCGGCGTCGGCGCCGCCGGGCGCGCGGGCATCGAGGTCGGCGACAGGATCCTCGCGGTCGACGGTCGGCGCGTGGAGAACTTCCAGCGCCTGGCCGCGGAGGTGGCCGAGCGCCCGGGCGAAACGGTGGAACTCACCGTCGAGAGGGACGGGCAGCGGCTGGAGGTTCCCGTGACCGTTGACGAGGTGACGCGCTACTCCGCGGACGGGCAGGCCCGCAGCGCGGGTTCCGTCGGCCTGGTCAGCAGGCCGGTGACGGACGCGGTGCGGAAGTTCGGGCCGGTCGAGGCCGTTCCCGCGACGTTCGCCCTGACCGGCCAGGCCCTGCAGGCGACGGTCGAGGGGGTCCTGCAGCTGCCGGCAAAGATCCCCGGGGTCGTCGCCTCGATCTTCGGCGCGGAGCGCGACGACGAGTCACCGATGAGTGTCGTCGGTGCCTCGCGGATCGGCGGCGAGCTCGTCGAACACTCCCTGTGGACAAGTTTCCTCATGCTGCTGGCGTCGCTGAACTTCTTCCTCGCCCTGTTCAACCTCGTCCCGCTTCCGCCTCTCGACGGCGGGCACATCCTCGTCGTGCTGTACGAGAAGGCCCGCGACCTGCTGCGGCGACTGCGCGGGCTTCCCGCGGGGGAGCCGGTGAACTACGAGAAGCTGCTCCCGGTGACCTACGTCATGGCCGCGCTGCTCATGGGCTTCGGCGGGCTCGTGCTCATCGCGGACGTGGTCAATCCCGTGAGACTGTTCGGGTAGTAGGGTGGGGCGAAAATCCCCCGGCAGTAGTTAGCCGGTTGTCAGTTGAGGAGTATTTATGCCGACACCCATCGGACTTGGCCTTCCGGCAGCACCGCCGCCCACCCTGGCCCCGCGACGCAAGACGCGTCAGCTCATGGTCGGCAACGTCGGCGTCGGATCGGATCACCAGATCTCCGTACAGTCCATGACCACGACCAAGACCCACGACATCAACTCCACGCTCCAGCAGATCGCGCAGTTGACCACCGCGGGCTGCGATATCGTGCGTGTCGCCGTGCCCAAGCCGATCGACGCTGAGGCGCTGCCGATCATCGCGAAGAAGTCGCCGATCCCCGTGATCGCCGACATCCACTTCCAGCCGAAGTACATCTTCTCGGCCATCGACGCCGGCTGTGCCGCCGTCCGCGTGAACCCGGGCAACATCAAGGAGTTCGACGGCCGGGTCAAGGAGGTGGCCAAGGCCGCCGGAGACGCGGGCATCCCCATCCGTATCGGCGTCAACGGCGGCTCCCTGGACAAACGCATCCTGGACAAGTACCACGGCAAGGCCACCCCGGAGGGCCTGGTGGAGTCTGCTCTGTGGGAGGCCTCCCTCTTCGAGGAGCACGGCTTCCACGACATCGCCATCTCCGTCAAACACTCCGACCCGGTGCTCATGGTCGAGGCCTACCGTCAGCTAGCGGCGGTCTCCGACTACCCGCTGCACCTCGGCGTGACCGAGGCGGGCCCGAAGTTCATGGGCACCATCAAGTCCTCCGTCGCCTTCGGCACCCTGCTCGCACAGGGCATCGGCGACACCATCCGCGTCTCTCTCTCCGCCGACCCGGTGGAGGAGATCAAGGTGGGCGATCAGATCCTGCAGTCGCTCAACCTGCGTGAACGCGGCCTGGAGATCGTGTCCTGCCCGTCCTGCGGGCGCGCCCAGGTGGACGTGTACACCCTCGCCGAGGAGGTCACCGCCGCGCTCGAGGGCATGGAGTACCCGCTGCGCGTCGCGGTCATGGGCTGTGTCGTCAACGGCCCCGGCGAGGCACGCGACGCCGACCTGGGTGTGGCGTCCGGCAACGGCAAGGGGCAGATCTTTGTCAAGGGCGAGGTGATCAAGACCGTGCCCGAGTCCCAGATCGTGCAGACCCTCATCGAGGAAGCCGAGCGCATCGCCGAGGAACAGGGTCTCGAGGAGACCGCGGGCATGAAAGCGGAAGTTAAGGTCACTCGCTGACTGGTGTTACATTAACCGGGTTTGTCCCCAACACACCCGGAACCAGAAGGTGAATGACAGCCATGGCTGAGGAAACCCCGTCCCGGGAATCCCCGTCCCGGGAAACCCCGGGATCCACCAAGTTGGAGGGCAGCCGCTCCATCCGGTCACTGCGCCGGCGGAGCACGCCCAACGACGAGGACCTGCATCCCGGGCTGATCCCGGGCATCAGCGTGGAGAAGACCCGGAGCGAATACCCCACCAACTACCCGGTCTTCGGCGTCGCGCTGGTGGCGTCCGTGGCGGTGCTGCTGTGGGCGATCTTCGCCCCCGGCAACCTCAACACCGTGGGCACGGGGATGCAGGCGTGGGTGACCTCCAACTTCGGGTGGTTCTTCACCGCGCTGGTCATCCTCATCATGTTCTCCATGCTCGTCATCGCCGTCGCGCCGACGGGCAACATCCGCCTCGGCCACGACAACGAGGCACCCACCTATTCCCGGGCCTCCTGGATCTCCATACTCTTCGCCGCGGGGCTGGGCATCATGCTCATCTTCTACGGCCCGCTGGAGCCGCTAAGCCACTTCCTCTCCACCCCGCCCGCCTTCGACGTCGAGAGCGGGACCTCCGCCGCGATCCAGACCTCGCTGGCGCAGACCATCCTCCACCAGGCGTTTGTGCCGTGGTCGATGTACGCGCTGCTGGGCGGCGCGCTGGCCTACGCCACCTACCGCAAGGGCCGGCTCCCGCTGATCTCCTCCCTGTTCGAGCCGGTCTTTCCCGACGGCCCGAACCGGGTGCTGGGCAAGGTCATCGACATCTTCGCCGTCCTGGTCACGCTCTTCGGCACCGCGACCTCCATGGGTATCGGTGCCCTGCAGATCCAGATGGGCACCGCGATCGTCACCGGGTGGAACACCCAGGGCAACGCCTTCCTCGCCGGGGCGATCACGCTGCTCACGGTCCTGTTCATCATCTCCGCGGTCTCGGGGGTGAAGAAGGGCATCCGCCTGCTCTCCAACGTGAACATGGGGCTGGTCATCTTCCTCGGTATCTTCGCCCTCGTGGCGGGGCCGACGGTGTTCCTGCTCGACCAGATCCCCACGGCCATGCTCACCTTCCTCACCAGCTTCGGCGACATGCTCGCCGTCAACGCCAGCCGCGGCCCGGCGGAGGCGGAGTTCATGACCTCGTGGACCACGATGTACTGGGCCTGGTGACTGTCCTGGTCCCCTTTCGTGGGCATTTTCGTGGCCAAGATCTCCCGGGGCCGCACCCTGCGTGAGTTTGTCTTCGTGGTCATCTTCATCCCCTCGCTCATCTCCGTGGTTTGGTACGTCATCTTCGGCGGAAACGCCATCTACCAGGTGCTGAACGACGCGGGGCTGAGCATCGAGGCCTCGGGCGAGAACGTCATGTTCGACGTGCTGGGCAACCTGCCGCTGGGTTCGATCACTGCGGTGCTCGCGCTCATCGCCGTGATCATCTTCTTCACCACCGCCGCAGACTCCGCCACCATCGTCATGGGGTCGATGTCGCAGACCGGCCGGCCGGATCCGTCGAAATCCGTCACCGTCATCTGGGGCGTCGCCCTCGGCGCGATCTCCCTGTTCCTCCTGCTCGCGGGCGGGGAGAACGCGGTGAGCGGGCTGCAGTCGATCATGGTCACCTGCGCGCTGCCCTTCGCCATCATTCTCGCCGGCGTGCTCTACGCCTGGATCCGGGAGCTGCAGAACGATCCGTACATGATCCGTCGGCGGTACGAGCGCCAGGCCATCGCCCAGGGCGTGCGCCGCGGCATCGCCGAGCACGGCGACGACTTTGTCTTCGGCGCCCAACCCGTCCCCACGGAGGAGGGGGCGGGCGCGAAGTTCGAGAGCGCCAACCCCACGTACCGCGAGTGGTACACCAAGGCGGGCAGCGACCTGCCGGACACTCCCGTGCCGGAGCCCGGGAAGCCCGCCGAACTCGATTAGATTGAGCGGGCATGAGGCGACTGGGTGCGGTACTGGTGATCGGTGCACTGAGCGTATCGACGCCCGCCTGCACCCCGAAGCCGCCTTCGGCGCAACCCGTCGCTGAATCCGCGCTCGCGGCCATCGCCGCCGGCGACACCTCGCAGTTCCCCGAGTACTTCGACAAACCGGACGAGGCCGCGGAGGTCGTCTCGGCGACGACGCAGGGGATGCAGGCCGAGGACGTCAGCGTCGAGGACCTCGAGGTCACCCACGACGGCACCCGGGCCACCGCCAGCTACCGGCTGGTGTGGCACCTGCCCGGCGAGCGGGAGTTCTCCTCCGACGCGCAGATGATCCTCACCCGCGCTGCCGACGAGTGGACCGCGACGTGGCAGCCGACGATCCTCACCCCGCAGCTCGGGGCCCACCAGCACCTCGAACTCCGGGCGCTGGAGGCGCCCCCGGCCTCCGTGGTCAGCTCCGACGGGGCAGAACTCATGCGCCCCGGGGTGGTTCACCGCCTGCTGGTCCGCACCGACGAGATGGCCGACGCCGCAGGCACCGCGGACACGTTGCGCGCCGCGGGCCTGGAGATTGACGAAAAGACGCTGCGCGACGCCGAGGGCACCTACTCCGTGGGCACGTCCCCCGAACCGGTGAGCTTCGACGGGCACCCGGAGATCCTCGTCAACGACGAGGCGGCCATGGTGAGCACCGACCCCGGATTCGCCCCGGACACCATGTCCCGGGTCGGAGCGGTGGTGGCCGACCGGCTGCAGGGACGCAACGGCTGGCAGGTCGCGGTGGTCAACGAACAGGGCGCGCTGCTCGGCGAGCTGGAGTCCCACGAGCCCGACAACGCCTCGGCGATCACCGTCAGCCTCGACCACGACGTACAGCGCGCCGCCGACACGGCCGTGGATGAGCTGGGGGAGCAGCAGGCCGTCATCGTCGCCATCCGCCCGTCCACCGGGCAGATCCTCGCCGTAGCGCAGAACGACGCCGCCGACGCCGCCGGCAACATCGCCCTCATGGGCCAGTACCCGCCCGGGTCGGTGTTCAAGATCGTCACCGCCGCGGCGGGCGGCATCCCTCCCGACCAGATCGTCGGGTGCCCGGGGTCGGCGGAGTTCTACGGCCGGGTGGTCACCAACTACAACGGATTCTCCCTGGGCGATGTCCCGCTGGAACGGGCCTTCGCGCAGTCCTGCAACACCACCTTCGCCGAGATCTCGACCGGGCTGGAGCCGGGGCGGCTGCAAGACGTCGCCAAGCAGTTCGGCCTCGGGGTGGACTATTCCGTCGCCGGTCTGGACACCCTCACCGGTTCGGTCCCGCGCGGGGACACCCCGCTGGAACGCACGGAGGCCGGGTACGGCCAGGGCCTCGACCTGGTCAGCCCGTTCGGGATGGCGCTGGTGTCGGCCACCGCGGCCTCCGGGCGCACCCCGGTGCCCGTGCTCATCGACGGCGAGGAGACCGCCGTCGACACGGCCGCCCCGCCCCCGGATCCCCGGGCGATCGCCGACGTCCGCCAGATGATGCGCGCCGTGGTCACCTCCGGCACCGCCGCGGGGATGAGCGCCGGCGGGGAGATCCACGGTAAGACGGGTGAGGCGGAGGTCAACGAGGGCTCCCACGCCTGGTTCACCGGATACCGCGACGACCTGGCCTTCGCCACGCTCGTGGTCTACGGCGGCGGCTCGACCATCTCGGTCAACGCGACCAACCGGTTCCTCACCACGCTGGATGAGTTGAAGGCGCCGGCGGGTTAGAAGCCGGACGAACCGCCCGCGCCGGAGAAGCCGGAGCTGAAAGAAGAGTTCGTGTTCGACTGGCTGGCCTCGTGCGCGGAGACGTTGTTGGAGTGCCAGGCCGCCATGCTCCAGTAGGGGACAAAACCGCTGACGCCGTAGCCGGGGCGGTAGTCCCGGTCGTAGAGCCGGGGGGCACGCAGCTCCTCGGCGGGTTCGACGTCGGAAAACTTCTGTTTCCTGATCTCCGTCAGCGCGCTCTGGTAGTCGCGCAGCAGGACAAAGAAGTCCTGGACAAACGTGGGGCTGTCCGTGCGTCGGGTGAGCTGTTCGGCGCGTTCCTTGACCTCGGTGAGGTGGACGTAGAGCGGCGAGGACGTGGTGTCGAGGTCGAGCCGGGCGGCGAGGATGTCGCTGTGCAGCGCGGAGACCTCCTGCTCCCGCACGGCCGTGTCGCCCTGCTCCAGGCGGAACAGCGTGTCGATGTTCTCCTCGGCGTAGGACACCTGGCGGGTCACCTCGGCGGCCTCCCCGAGCTCGTCGGCGCGGTGGAGGAACGCCTTGTCGGGGGCGTCCTGCGAGAGCTCGCCAAGTGATCCGACACGGTCGTGCATGGTGAGGAATCGCTGCTGAACCTCGGCCCACTGCCCGCGCAGGGTGTCGTCGACCAGCGGCGAGGTGAGGGAGTGGGCCCGGATGTCGATGTGGTCGAGCCGCTGCGACAGCTCGGCGTATTCCCTGGTGGCCACCTGGAAGTCCTCGCGGGCCTGCTCGGCCTTCTTCCTGCGCGACCGGGCGGCGACACCTGCCCACAGCGCGGCACCACCGGCCAGACCCCCGGCGCCGAAGCTGCTGAACGCCTGGCCCAGGGTGTGGTCCGACTCGGCCTGCTCGTAGGCGTCGTCGGCCGCGCCCTCCTGATCGGTCGCGGTGCGGGCTCCCGAAACCAGGCCCGCCGGGATGTCCCCGTCCTTCACGCCGGGTTTGATGGCGTCCAGGGCTGCGTCAAGATGCCGGCCCTCGTGCAGGCTGAGGGTGTTTGCCACGTCCTCGCCGGCGAAGGTGAAGGCTTGGCGCGGGTCGAGCCCGACGCCCACGATGAGTGCACCGTCGGCGAAGTGGTCGTCATCGGGTGCGATGAGCTCCGGCGCGTTGTCGCGGAGGTACTTCTCGACCGTGTCGTTGACGTTCTCGTCGTTTCTGGCGAAGACCAGGTAGTGCAGCTGCGTGACCACCTCCGGTGCCTGCACCTGCTCGGCCTCCGTGCGCAGTCGCTCCTCCTCTTCTGCGCTGAGCACCCCGTCGGGGTTGTGCACGGTGGTGGTGAAGGTGCCCACGGTCTGTTCCACCGCGTAGTCCGATTGCCGGGGCGGGTCGGTCAGTGCGGAGAACCCGAGAAATCCTGCTCCGGTGCCGGCAAGAGCGGCGGCGGCGGTGAGTGCTGCGATGCTGGTTCTCTTCATGGGTGCCGAGGTTACCTCCCTGACACGGGGTCTACCATGGGGCGCATGTCGAACAAACGCTCCATGCTCACCCCTGGCCAGCCCACCCCCACCCTCGCCGTGCCCGCAGGCATCGCCCGGCCCGAGTACGTGGGAAAGAACGAGGTTCAGGAAGCGGTCGGAGAGCCCTTCGTGCAGGACGCGGAGACCATCGAGGCCATGCGCCTGACTTCGAAGATTGCGGCCAACGCCCTTGCCGAGGCGGGCAGGGCCGTTGAGCCGGGGAAGACCACGAGCGAGATCGACGCCATCGCCCACGAGTACATGGTCGACCACGGCGCGTACCCCTCCTGCCTGGGGTACCGGGGTTACCCCAAGTCCACGTGCATCTCGCTCAACGAGATCGTCTGCCACGGCATCCCGGACTCCACGGTGATCCAGGACGGGGACATCGTCAACATCGACGTCACGGCTTTCAAACACGGGGTGCACGGGGACACCAATGCGACGTTCCTGGCCGGCGATGTCTCCGAGGAGTACCGGCTGCTGGTGGAGCGCACCCACGAGGCGACGATGCGCGGCATCAGGGCCGCGAAACCCGGCCGGGAGATCAACGTCATCGGCCGGGTCATCGAGTCCTACGCCAAGCGTTTCGGATACAACACGGTGCGGGACTTCACCGGACACGGGGTGGGTCCGACGTTCCACAACGGGCTGATCGTCCTGCACTATGACTCCGACGCCTACACCGACGTCCTCGAGCCGGGGATGACGCTGACCGTCGAGCCGATGATCAACCTCGGTGAGCTGCCCTACCGCATCTGGGACGATGGCTGGACCGTGCAGAACCTCGACGGGAAATTCACCGCGCAGTTCGAGCACACCATCGTCATCACTGAGGACGGCAACGAGATCCTCACCCTCGCGGACTAGATCCCGCACAAAAAAGGGGTATGACCGCCATGGCGGTCATACCCCTTCTTTACGTGGGCGTACTAGCGGGGGAGAACCCCGGTGTACTTGAGGTAGTTCACCACGCCGATGGCCGCGCCGGCGAGGGTCGCGACACCAGCGGCGATCGTGAGCTTGACCCACTCGGTGGCCCAGGCCGGAGCGTCGTCGACGGTCTCCTCGCCGAAGAGGTCCTCGGCGTTGATGCCTTCCTCAGCCTGCAGCCCGTCGCCGATTTCCCACAGGCTCGAGCCGTGGGAGGAGAACTCGGAGGAGACGGTGTTCGGGTTGTCGGTTTCGGCGACATCCGGGGCGGCGCTGGCGACGGAGACGCCGGCGACGGAGACGGTGGCGACGGAGACGGTGGCTGCGGTGACGAGGGAGAGTACCGCGGTGCGGAGGTTACGCATGTGTGTTCCTTTTTGGGGGTTCGGTGAAGAAGGGGAGGGGCCTAAGCCTGGGGGCCGTGCACGACGAAGTTGTACAGCGGGCCGCCGATGAGGCCGACGAACGCCCCGACGGTGCCGAGGACGGTGAGGGCGTAGAGGGCCTTGGCCCAGTTGGGCTGATCCTCGAGATCCTTGGAGGAGCCGAAGATGTCCTCGCCGTTGGCGTCCTGGTCGCCCTCGAGATTCAGGCTCGTGTTCGGCTGCGAGGACAGCGAGGGTGCCTGTGTCTCAGCGGCGTCCGACTCCTGGGCGGTGGCGGTGGTGGTGCCTAGGGCGAGGGCGAGGACGGTGGCGCCGGCGACGGCAGCGTTGCGGACAGAGCGCATTGTCAATTTCCTTTACGGTGGGAGAAACCTGTTTTCCGGGACCGGAAAAACTGCGGCGAACAGGACCGGTGAACCAGTCCTGAGCGCACAGAACCCGCGTGGTTTGTATTCCGTGTTGCTGCGAAACGTTTACAGAACCGCCGGTAGGGGCAAGATGAGCGAAAGATGCCGCCGCGACCCATCCGTAGAGATCTATGTGAAATTGCAAGGATCCCCCCGGGATTGCGTAGCCTTTCCGCCGGAGGGGAGAAACTGGCGGGCGAAGACCGCGGAAATCGCCGAGGGATTCTCATCATCCGTTAAGGAAGACGGTCACCCTTATCGGGGGTGCATCGGCCCGTTCTCACCGCGCCACTACTCGGAGAAGTCCAGACCTAGAATCGCGTTCTCGGTGAGCTCGGACAGTGCCGGGTGGATCCAGTACTGCCTGCGCGCGAAGTCCCGTAGGTCGATGTCGTAGGCCAGCACGGTGATCATCTGCTGGATCAGCGTCGACGCCTGGGCGCCGAGGTAGTGCGCGCCGAGCAGCTTGCCCGTGGTGCGGTCGGCGACCAGCTTGCAGATCCCGTCGCGTTCCTCCATCGCCCAGCCGTAGGCCACGTCGCTGTAGGCCTGCACCTTGACGGTGACATCGTGCCCGGCCGCGCGGGCCTGCTCCTCGGTCAGGCCCACGGTGGCGATCTGCGGGTGGGTGAAGATCGCCGCGGGGACGTTCTCCAGCGGCAGCTCGCGCAGATCCTCCGGGTGCAGCAGGTTGTGCTGGATGGTTCTGGCCTCCGCGTTGGCGACATGCTTGAGCTGGTACGGGGACGACACGTCGCCCAGGGCCCACACGCCGTCGGCGGTGGTGCGCCCGAACTCATCGACCTGCACGCGGCCGTCGTCACGCATCTTCACCCCGCCGAGGTCCAGGTCCATCTCGTCGCCGTTGGGGCGCCTGCCCGTGGCCACGAGCAGGGCGTCGGCGGTGACCTCGGAGCCGTCGTCGAGAGTGAGGGTCACGGAGGTGGAGTCGCCGGTGGCCGAGGCCACGGTGCGGCCGATGCGGGCGTCGAAACGCTCCCTGGCCAGAGAGTTGAAGCGATCCGAGAGCGTCGAGTCAAGGTTGCGCAGCAGCGGAGAGCGGTTGATCACCGTGACCTTCGTGCCCAGGGATGCAAAGACGTGGGCGAATTCCATGGCGATGAAGCCGCCGCCGAGGATGATCAGCGACTCCGGCTGCTCCGGGAGCCGCATGACGTCGTCGTTGGTGTGGAACGGGATGCCGGAGTCCCGGACGACCTCGGGAATGACCGGCCGCGAGCCGGTGGCGATGACGATCTGGTCGCCGGAGATGGTGCGTTCCTCGCCGCCGATGCCCGTGGACAGGGTCCGTGGGCCGACGAAGCGGGTGTGGTGGTCGTACACGTCGATGTTGGGGGTCTCGTCCCCGCGGCGGTAACGCTCGCCACCTGCGGCGATGAGGTCGATGCGCTGGGTGAAGACCCGGTCGACGAGCCCCTGCCAGTCCGCGCCCTTGTACTCCGAGGAGATGTTCAGGCGCTCGGAATGGCTGGCCTCGAAGGCGAGGTCGGCCGCGTAGACGTACATCTTGGTGGGGATGCAGCCGACGTTGAGGCAGGTGCCGCCGAAAAGGCCCTTCTCCACGATAGCGATCTTCTTGTCGGCGAAATTCTCGTCCGGGATCGAGTTTCCGGATCCGGCACCGATGATGATCAGGTCGTAGTGGGCGTCGAAGTTCATGAAGGACAGAAGCTCCTATAAGGGGCAGAGGGTGGCGAGCCACTCGCGGGTGGTGGATTTGACGTGTTTGAGGGCGTGGGGGAGGGACAGGAAGACGTCGTGACGCGCCCCTTCGATGGAGGCCAGCGTAACCGTCGGACCCACCTTGGGGGCCCAGCGCTCGATCTGCTCCACGTCGAGGACGACGTCGGCCGTGTCCGCGGCCGCCGAGTAGGGTTTGCCCAGGTAAGACGAAGAGGACAGTAGGGTCAACACCGGCACGCCCACGTTAATTCCTCCGGTCTGAATGCGTTTCTGGGAGAAGAGCACCGTGCGCAGCCAACCGAGGTACTTGTCGTGGCCGTCCAGCGGCTTGAGGGTGGTGTCGAACTTCCACTCGCCGTGTTGAGAGGCGTGGATGGACTCGGCGTAGGTGCGGAGGTTGCCACCGGGGATCTTCACGGTGGGAAAACGTTTGCCCAGGACGCCGACGATGGGCTTGAGCGCGCGCACCGCCCAGGTGGGGTACTGCATGTCCAGCCAGGGGGAGTTGAGGATCAGCCCGGGGACCTGCTCCAGGAGCACGGGATCGTGGCGCCGCAGGTGATCCAGCCACAGGGGGACAATGAGCCCGCCCGTGGAGTGGGCGAGGGGGATCACACCCCCGGGGACCTCGGCGGAGATGACCTTCAGGGCGGCGGTGAGGTCGGGAAAGTAGTGCTCGAAGTTCTCGCTGTAGTGCCAGCGCTGGCCCTTCTGGCGTGCGCGACCGCACTTGCGCAGGTCCACCGCGTAGAAGGCGTAACCCTGCTCGTTGAACCACTCTGCAACGTGGGTCTGGAAGAAGTAGTCGGTCATGCCGTGCACCCAGAGCACCGCCCGGTCGCCGGTGCCGCGGCGTACGAGCGTGGCGACGGCCTCTCCCTCGCCCTCCGGATCCGCCCCCAGGGGGAGATCACGGGACTCGAATTTTTCCCCGAGGATGTCTGGTTTCCAGCCGGCTTCGACGTTCATGCCTGCCCACGTTACCGCGCCGGCAGGCCCGGGTGCCTCACGAGAGGCCGCCAGGGAGTAGGATTTGGAACCATTCCGCGTCAATTAGCGTCGCTGCTCACGCCTCGGGGTGTCGAGGGACGACGAACATACAAAATGAGGTAGCCACGTTGTCTGAAGCGTCCCAGAACACCAAACCCACCGACGAGGTCGATGTCGCGCTCGTCGGCGCAGGCATCATGAGCGCCACTCTCGGTGCCATGATCCGTGAGCTGGAGCCCAGCTGGTCTCAGATGATCTTCGAGCGCCTCGACGGCCCCGCCCTTGAGTCCTCCTCCCCCTGGAACAACGCCGGCACGGGCCACTCCGCGCTCTGTGAGCTCAACTACACGCCTGAGGTCAACGGCAAGGTCGACATCACCAAGGCCGTGACCATCAACGAGAAGTTCCAGGTCTCCCGCCAGTTCTGGTCTCATCAGCTGGATCACGGCGTACTCAATGACCCCACCGCCTTCATCAACCCGGTGGCCCACCTCTCCTTCGCCCAGGGTGACAAGCAGGTGGACTACCTGCGTCGCCGCCACGAGGCCCTTAGCGCCAGCCCGCTCTTCCCGGACTTCTACTACACCGACGACGCCGACAAGTTCGCCGAGCGCCTGCCCGTCATGTCGAAGGGGCGTGACTTCGGTGCGGAGAAGGTCGCCTACTCCGGCACCCCGGACGGCACCGACGTCAACTTCGGCGCCCTGACCGACCAGTTCCTCACCGCGGCCAAGGCCTCCGGCACGCAGATCCGCTACGGGCACGAGGTGAAGAACCTCACCCGCGAGGGCGGCGCTTGGAAGGTCACGGTGAAGAACCGCCACACCGGGGACACCTCCGTGGTCAAGGCCAAGTTCGTCTTCGTCGGCGCCGGCGGCTACGCCCTCGACCTGCTCCGCAAGGCCGGGGTGCCCGAGGTCTCCGGTTACGCCGGCTTCCCGGTCTCCGGCATGTGGCTGCGCTCCACCAACAAGGAGCTCATCGAGGCGCACGACGCCAAGGTCTACGGCATGGCCAAGGTCGGCGCCCCGCCGATGTCCGTCCCCCACCTGGACACGCGTGTCATCGACGGCGAGAAGGGCCTGCTCTTCGGCCCCTACGGCGGCTGGAGCCCCAAGTTCCTGAAGAAGGGCTCCTACCTCGACCTGTTCAAGTCCATCAAGCCCAGCAACGTCGCGTCCTACCTCGGCGTGGCCGCCACCGAGTTCGGCCTGACCAAGTACCTGGTGCAGGAGGTGCTCAAGGACTTCGAGGGCCGCGTCGACGATCTCAAGGAGTACGTCCCCTCCGCCCGCCCGGAGGACTGGGAGACCATCATCGCCGGGCAGCGTGTCCAGGTGATCAAGCCCGCCTCCGCGCCCCGCTTCGGCACCCTCGAGTTCGGCACCGCCCTGGTGAACAACGCGGAGGGCACCATCGCCGGCATCCTCGGCGCCTCCCCGGGAGCGTCCATCGCCCCGTCCGCGCTGCTCGAGCTGCTGGAGCGCTGCTTTGGAGACAAGATGATCAGCTGGGGCCCCAAGCTCATCGAGATGATCCCGTCCTACGGCACCAAGCTGGCGGAGGACCCCAAGCTCTTCGGCGAGCTGTGGGACTACAGCCAGAAGGCCCTCAAGCTGGAGCGCTAGAATCTCGGGGGTATGCAACGCATAACCCCCGACATCTGGTGCAACGGCACCGCCGATGAGGCCCGCGACTTCTATCTGGAAGCCTTCGCGGGCCTGGATGCATCCCTCGTCCAGCAGAACACCTATCCCACGGAGGGTCTGCTCGACTTCCAGCGGCACCTCGCCGGCCAGACGCTGACCAACGAGATCTCGATCGGTGGATTCCACCTCATCCTCGTCAACGCCGGCGACGAGATCCGGCCCAACCCGTCCATCAACTTCTTTGTCAACTTCGATCCCGCGGCGATGGACCAGCCCCGGGAGAAGCTCGACGCGCTCTGGGAGCGGCTCACCGACGGCGGTCGCGTCCTCATGGAGCTGGGGGAGTACGACTACTCGCCGCACTACGGCTGGGTCGAGGACCGCTACGGGGTGAGCTGGCAGCTCATGCTCACCAACCCCGAGGGCGATTCGCGCCCGCTGATCATCCCGCAGCTCATGTTCTGCGGCGACGCGCAGGGCCGCGCCGAGGAGGCCATCGCGGTCTACACCGGTGTCTTTGCGGATGCGCGGGTGGGCAACGTCGTCAAGTATCCCCACAACGACGAGGTGGTGTTCTCCGATTTCCAGCTCATGGGTGAGTGGTTCGCCGCCATGGATTCAGGGGTGCCCCAGGACTTCACCTTCACCGAGGGGGTCTCACTCATGGTGCAGGTGGACGGTCAGGAGGAGATCGACCGGCTGTGGGCGAGCCTGGCGGAGCAGGAGCAGCCCTGCGGCTGGTGTAAGGACCGCTTCGGGGTGAGCTGGCAGATCGTGCCGGCCAACCTCGGTGAGCTCATGCAGAACCCGGGCTCCTACGAGAAGCTCATGGGGATGAGTCGGATCGTCGTGGACGAGTTCTAGAACCGGCTTCTAGGTTCCGCAGTAGGTGATGAAGTGCCCGAAGTCCTCGGGCTCCTCCGTGGGTTCTCCCGCCGCCGGGTCCCAGGGACGGGTGACGGCGTTGAGCAGCTCCTCGTAGGCACCGAACTCGCCGAGGCGGGCCTTCTTCAGCGCGTCGGCCACGAGGTGATTGCGCGGAAAATGCAGCGGCCGCACGGGTTCGGTGTCGCGGGTCTCGAACCTCTCCACGAACTGTCCCAGCAGCGCCTCCAGCTCCGACTGGGGGGCCAGCTCCAGCAGCGTCTCCGCCAGGCGCGTGAGGTTCCACCGCAGGATGAGCGGCTGGTTGCCGAAGCGGTAGCGGCCCTGCGTGTCCACCGAGGAGTAGAACGCGTCGGGGTCACGCGACTCGGTGAAGGCGCAGGGGCCGTAGTCGATGGTCTCGCCCGTGATGGAGGTGTTGTCGGTGTTCATCACCCCGTGGATGAACCCGAGGCGCATCCAGGCGGCGACGGTGTCCATCTGCCGTTCCATCACGGCCTCGAAAAATCCCGCATAGCTTGTCGACGGATAATGCCGGGCGATGTCGTAATCCGCCAGCCGCTGCGTGATCTCGGGGCCACCGGATCGGGCGTACTGGTACGTGCCCACGCGGGTGAGTCCGCGCGCCACCCGCACGAGTAGCGCGGCCGGTTCGACGCCGTTTTCCCGCACTACCGTGCGCCCGGTGGTGATCACCGCCAGGGTGCGGGTGGTGTCCACCCCCAGGGCGTGCATGGACTCTGAGTAGAGGAACTCGCGCAGCATCGAGGTCAGGGTGCCTCGGCCGTCGCCACCCCGGGAAAACGGTGTGCGCCCGCCGCCCTTGACGTGCAGGTCCTGCCCGGTGGGCAGCTGGCCGAGGAGCACGGCACGCCCGTCACCCAGCCGGGGGGAGTACTGGCCGAACTGGTGGCCGGCGTACCCCATGGCCACGGTGCGTCCGACCTGGCCGGTGAGAAAGGCCGTGCCCTCGGCCGAGCGCAGCCAGGACACGTCCAGTCCCAGGTCCTCGGCCAGCGGCTCGTTGAGAACGATGAGCTGGGGATCGGGCATCTCCTCGGCCGTGGCGTCGATCACGAGTTCGGGGAGGGCGTCGGCGTAGGTGTGAAGCAGGTCTGAAGCACTCATGGCCCCGAGGGTAGACGTAAGGTGTGCGCCCATGACGATTCATCCGGTGACACTGATCGGCGGCGGCCCCGGCGCCTGGGACCTCATCACGCTGCGCGGGGCACGCGCGCTGGAGGAGGCGGAGGTGATCCTCACCGACCACCTGGGTCCGGAGCTCAGCCGGATCGTGGACGTGCGGGACAAGGAGGTCATCGATGTGGCCAAGCTGCCCTACGGCCGCTCCGTGGCGCAGGAGGAGACCAACCGCCTGCTCGTCGAATACGCCCTGGCCGGCAGAAAGGTCGCCCGGCTCAAGGGCGGGGACCCGTTTGTCTTCGGGCGCGGTTTCGAGGAGGTCCAGCACCTCACGGCCCACGGCGTCGCCTGCGAGGTGATCCCCGGGGTGACCAGCGCGGTCTCCGTCCCCGCGGCGGCCGGGGTGCCGGTGACCCACCGGGGCGTGACCCATGCGTTCACCGTCGTCTCCGGGCACGTCGCGCCGGGCGAGGGACTGGTTGACTGGTCGGCCCTGGCCCGGGTGGGTGGCAGCATCGTCGTGGTCATGGGGGTGCGTCACGTGGCGGCGATCACCGCGGCGCTCATTGGCGCCGGCCTGCCCCGCGACACCCCCGCCACGGCTGTGATGGAGGGGACCACCCTTGCGCAGCGCTCGGTGACGGGGTCCGTGGAGACGCTGGCCGCGGACATGACACGCGCGGAGATCTCATCACCCGCCGTCTACGTCATCGGCGAGGTGGCCCGCCTCTAGCTGATCCGGTTGATCCGGCCACCGCCGCGCAGGAACTCGGCGAGGTAGGGCAGGGCGAGCTGGACGTGGCCCCAGCCGGCGACGTCGATGAGCCCGCGGTCGAGGAGCTTGGAACGGGTGTCGGTGGTGGCGTTGGGAGTCTTGCCCAGCCTCTCGGCGATGTCGCTGGTCGAGGTCAGCCCGTCCGCCATCGCGTGCAGGTACGCGAGCTGCGCGGCGGGCACGTCCTTGAGCGAGGGGTGGTGCACCTGCGCGCCCATGGTCTCCACACACTCGTCGCGCACGGCGGCGATGTCCGCGGCGCCAATACGTTCCCCGGACCGGGCGTAGGCGAGATAACCCAGCAGCTGCACGAGGTAGGGGTAACCCTGCGCGATCTCCACCGCGGGTGCGACGTCGTCGAAGGGTTTGTCCGAGGTCCCGGTGAGGATGCGGGCGACGTCCTCGTCCTGCAGTGGGCCGAGCTCGTAGCGCCGCGCCCGGCGGAGGAACGTCGTGCCGGGGAGATCGAGCAGCTTGCCGATCCCATGGGTCAAACCCGCCATGACCAGGGAGACGTTGGCCTCGTCGCGGATGAGGTCCTGGTAGGTCACGGCGAGCCGGCTCAGCGATTCGGGGTCGGCGTCCTGGACCTCGTCGACGGTGATCATCACCCCGGTCTCCAGCAGCGCCAGCAGCTCGCGCAGGCGCAACCCCAGGGTGGGCACGGGTTCGGTGTGGTCGGCAACGTCGGAGTCGATGCGCCCCACCCCGGCGATGCTCACACCGGTCACGGTGCGTTTGGCCGGCGGATCGAGCTCGTTGAGTTTGGCGGGGATGGTGGAGTTGACCAGCGTATCGACGGTGTCCTCCCGCCCCGTCGCGCGCAGCACCACCCAGCCGTTGCTGATGGCGATGTCCTCGAGCTCGGTGAGCAGCACCGTCTTGCCGATTCCCCGGGCGCCGCCGATGACCAGCGAGCGGTGGGGATCACCCGGCCCGCCGGCCAGGCCGGTGGCGAAGTCGGTGAGGATCTGCTGGCGCCCGGCCCAGAGGTGGGGGGAGGCGCCGAAGGTGGGGCGGAAGGGGTTCATGCCCCGCAGTATAGATTGATAATTTGATAATTACGGCGTGACGAGGGTGAGCTCCGGCCCGCCGTCGAACTCGATGTCCAGCCCGGCCGCGCGGGCGATGTCCACGACGTCCCCGACCGACCCCGCGTCGTGCAGGGCCAGGGCCCGGGCGAACTCGCCCTTGAAGTGTTTGTTGAAGTGGCTGATCACCTGTCGGGTCTCCCCGCTGACCACCCGGACCGTCACCGCGCCGGGCACCTTGCCCAGCGTCTGGTACGTGCCCGAGCGCAGGTCAACGATGAACTCCCCGGAGAGCGCCTCGGTGATGAGTTTCCCCCAGCGCGACTTCATGGTGCGCCCGCCCAGCTTGCTCCCGCCCGAGAGCCGGTAGTGGGGGATGGGATCGGCGGCGCGCACCACGCCGAACAGCGCGGAGCCGACGGCGAGCCGGCTGGTGTCCTCCAGCGTGGCTGCGTCGAGCGCGTCGTAGAGCACGCCGGTGTAGCGCTCGATGGCGGGCATCGTCGGGTTCGTCCACAGCCGGGTGTTGGACTCCGCCTCACCGCGGAGCTTCTCCGAGATCTTCAACGTCTCGAGGGCGTCGTCGACGGGGAGGGTGGACAGGGCGTCGACAAGCTCTCTTCTCACCGGGGTGAGCTCCGGGAACGACAGTTCCGCGAGATCCAGTGGCGCGCCGCTGCCGCCGTGAGACTTGGTTTCCGACGGGGGCAGGACGATCAACATGGCTCAGAGGCTACCGGGTAAAGTCTCGCCCATGATTACCCGCATGTCCCACCTCTTCCTGCGCACACTGCGCGAAGACCCCGCCGACGCCGAGGTTCCCTCCCACCGACTGCTCGTGCGCGCCGGTTACATCCGCCGCGCCGCGCCCGGCATCTACTCCTGGCTGCCGCTCGGCCTGCGCACGTTGCGCAAGATCGAGGACGTCGTCCGCGGGGAGATGGAGGGCATCGGCGCCCAGGAGCTGCTCTTCCCGGCGCTGCTGCCCAGGGAGCCCTACGAGACCACGGGTCGGTGGACCGAATACGGCGACGCCCTCTTCCGTCTCAAGGACCGCAAGGGCGCGGACATGCTGCTCGGCCCGACCCACGAGGAGATGTTCGCCCAGACCGTCAAGGACCTCTACTCCTCCTACAAGGATCTCCCGGTCACGCTGTACCAGATCCAGACCAAGTACCGCGACGAGGAACGCCCCCGCGCCGGGATCCTGCGCGGGCGGGAGTTCGTGATGAAGGACTCTTACTCCTTCGACATGACCGACGAGGGGCTCGAGCAGTCCTACCAGAACCACCGCGCCGCCTACCAGCGCATCTTCGACTCCCTGGGCATCGACTACGCCATCTGCAAGGCCACCTCCGGCGCCATGGGCGGCTCGGCCTCCGAGGAGTTCCTCGCCGTCTCTCCCAACGGTGAGGACACCTTCGTGCGTTCCACCGACGGCGAGTATGCCGCCAACGTCGAGGCCGTGGTCACCCCCCGCCCGGCCGCCGTTCCCCTGGAGGGGCTGCCCGAGGCGAAGGTCTACGAGACCCCGGACTCCGAGACCATCGAAACGCTGGTCGAATGGGCGCGCTCCGAGGGCATCGAGGCGCAGGCCTCCGACACCCTCAAGTGCATGGCCGTGATGATCCGCCAGCCGGGCGGGGAGTGGGAGCTCACCGGCGTGCTCATCCCCGGCGACCGCGCGCTGGATGAGAAGCGCCTCGAGGCATCGCTCGAGCCCGCGGAGTTCCGTCTGGCCGAGCCCGAGGACTTCAAGAACCACCCCTTCCTGGTCAAGGGGTACATCGGCCCGCGCGGCCTCAACGCGAACGGTGTGCAGGTGCTCGCCGACCCGCGGGTCGTTGAGGGCAGCGCGTGGATCACGGGCGCCGACGAGAAGCAGCGCCACGTCGTCGGCCTCGTCGCCGGCCGGGACTTCACCGTCGACGGTTACATCGAGGCCGCCGAGATCCGCGAGGGCGATCCCGCCCCCGAGGGCCACGGCACCCTCACCCTCGAGCGTGGCATCGAGCTCGGGCACATCTTCCAGCTGGGCCGCAAGTACACCGAGGCCTTCGACGTCCAGATTCTCGACGAGTCCGGCAAACGCGCCATCCCCACCCAGGGTTCCTACGGCATCGGCGTCTCCCGCATGATGGCCGTGCTCGCCGAGCAGAACCACGACGAGAAGGGTCTGGTCTGGCCGGCCAACGTCGCCCCGTACCAGGTGCACGTCGCCGTGGCGAACAAGGACGAGGCCGCGACGGAGGCCGGCGAGCGGCTGGTCTCCGAGCTGGACGCCGCCGGCATCGAGGTGCTTTTCGACGACCGTCCCAAGGTCTCTCCCGGCGTGAAGTTCAAGGATGCCGAGCTGCTGGGCATGCCCTACGCCGTCATCCTCGGCCGGGCCTTCGCCGACGGCAAGGTCGAGCTGCGCGTGCGCGGCGGCGAGACCTCGGAGATCGCCTACGACGACGCGGTCGCGGAGCTCCTGCGCCTGATCGCCAGCTAACGCTGGAGCGCGCGGCCCGCGCCCTGCACCAGCAGGGAGCGCCCCTCCACCGAGGTGGCGTCCGCGGCGGCCGCGGCCCACGCGTCGGCGGTGCTGCGTTCGATGTGCTCGACCAAGGCGTCGTCAAGCTCCATCTC
This sequence comes from Corynebacterium doosanense CAU 212 = DSM 45436, assembly GCF_000767055.1. Classification (NCBI taxonomy): domain Bacteria; kingdom Bacillati; phylum Actinomycetota; class Actinomycetes; order Mycobacteriales; family Corynebacteriaceae; genus Corynebacterium; species Corynebacterium doosanense. Next base: position 1,736,757 of record NZ_CP006764.1, on the reverse strand, counting down.
ACCGAAGGTGTACCCCGCCGCGGCGACCGGGGCGTCGGGCACGGCGTCGGACAACACGCTGACACGCTGCTCATGCTTCTCGACGAGCGGGTCCACCCATTCCGGATCCGACGCAAACGCCCGCGACGCCTCCAGCCCGTAGACTGCCGCGTGCTCCTGACGCAGCACCTCACGCACGAGTTCCTGATCCTCTGGATCGGTGACGACCGTTGCCGGGAGTTCGCTGCTGTCCAGCGACGCGAGCTCGATCGCCTGGGAGGTGACCAGGTCAACCGACTCCTCGGGGACCTGCGCCTCCAGGTACGCGCCCAGCGGGGCGGGGGAGGGGCGCAGCTGCCCGGCGGTGTGCTCGACCTCGCAGGAGGTGGGCACCTCGCCCTGCTCGTCCACCCCGCAGAGACGTTCGATCTCCGCGTACAGCGCGTCGGCGTGGGCGGATCGGCCGTCCGCGGTGGCCTGCTGCGCCAGCTCCAGCAGCTCGGCATCCGGCCGCGGGCCGAAGGTGCACGCACCCAGGCTGCCGGCCGCGACGGCGGCGACGAGGAGGGCGGCGGAACGTCGGTTAGCGGCGGAGTTCACGCCGGACATGCTACCGCCTAGGCTGGTGGGCATGGCATTCCCCACCACAGAACAACTCGCTGAGCTGATCAGGCCCGTCACCGAATCGCACGGGCTCGACATCGAGAACATCCGCGCCGTCCCCGCCGGAAAGAAATCTTCCGTGCAGATCGCGCTGGACTCCGACGAGCGGCCCAGCCTCGACGATCTGGGGGTCGTGTCCCAGGAGATCGGCGAGGTCTTCGACGACGCCGAGGCCGCCGGGAGCGTCAATTTCGGAGCGGGTTACACCCTCGAAGTGTCGACCCCGGGCGTCGATACGCCGCTGACCGCACCGCGGCACTGGCGACGCAACCGCGGCCGGGCGGTGATCCTCGACGGGCAGAAGTGGCGCATCGGCGCGCTGTCGCCCGCGGAGGACGCCGTCATCCTCGTCGGAGCGGGCGGCGAGATCCGGGAACTGGCGTTTTCCGGGGACGAGTCCGCGGTGGTAGACATTGAGTTCAACAATCCGCCGCAGGCCGAACTCGACCTCAGCGACATGACTTACGACGAAGCCACCACGTGGCGGGAGGACAACAAGTGAATATTGATCTTGGCGCTCTACGGGACATCGAACGCAGCAAGGGCATTCCCGTCGATGACATGCTGCGCACCATCGCCGGCGCCCTGCTCTTCGCCTACCGCGAGTACCGCGGCCCCGGTGGCCAGGCACGGGTGGACATCAGCTCGGAGACCGGCGACGTGTCCGTCATCGTCACCGAGGAGGACGGCGTCAGCGAGTACGACGACACCCCCGCCAACTTCGGCCGCATCGGCGCCTCCACCGTCCGCGAGGCCATCCTCCGCCGACTGCGCGAGGCCGAGACCGGGCGCACCTACGAGGAGTACGCCGTCCACGAGGGCAAGGTCGTCTCCGGCATCGTCCAGGCCGACGCGAAGGCCAACGCCCGCGGCATCGTCATCGTCGAACTCGGCACCGAACACGACGCTCAGGACGGCATTCTCCTGCCCGCCGAGCAGATCCCGGGCGAGAAGCTCGAGCACGGCGACCGCGTCAAGGCCTTCCTCGTGGGCGTCAACCGCAACCCCAAGGCCGTCCAGGTCAACCTCTCGCGTACCCACCCGGAGCTGGTCCGCGGGCTCTTCGAGCTCGAGGTGCCCGAGATCGTCGACGGCGCCGTGGAGATCAACGCCATCTCGCGCGAGGCCGGCCACCGCTCCAAGATCGCCGTGAGCGGCAAGGTCAAGGGTATCAACGCCAAGGGCGCCTGCATCGGGCCCAAGGGCCAGCGTGTGAACAACGTCATGGAGGCGCTCGGCGGGGAGAAGATCGACATCGTCGACTTTGACGAGGACCCGGCCGTCTACGTGGGCAATGCCCTCGCGCCGGCGCGCGCGGTGCGTGTGGACATCGTCGACGCCGACGCGCAGGTCGCACGCGTCACGGTGCCCGATTACCAGCTGTCGCTGGCGATCGGCAAGGAAGGGCAGAACGCCCGGCTCGCCGCGCGTCTCACCGGCTGGAAGATCGACATCCACTCCGACGCGGAGTAAATCGCGTGCTGCCCGGGCCGGGGAGCCGGATACTCCCCCCAGCCGAGCAGCGCCGTGGCTACGGCGTGAACACCGCGCCTTCGATGGCGACGGTGTCGATCACCTTGGGCACCACGAACGCCCCATACAGACTCTGCTTCTCACCGTTCTTGACGGGCGCGGTCCACGGCTGGTGACCTTCGGTAGAGCCTCCGCACTCCGTAGCAGGCTCTGCGGAATGCGGGGTGGTGCTGGCATCGGTGTACTGGGGGTTCGCGAGTGAAATTTCGCCGCTTCCAGTACCCGTGGGCAGCTGCGTGGTGTCCAATTCACCCCACACCTGGAGGTACTGCTCACCGGGTGTTGGCCGGTTGAACTCTGGGTCGATGTTTTCTTCAACAGTCCCGGGCTCGTAGCGGCACTCCTCTCCGAGCGTCAGATCGGTGATGGTCAGCTCGACGATGCCGCCGTCCTTTGTGGCGAGCTGAATCGTGTCACCCACCGCCGCCACGGCGGGCTCACCGGGCACGACGCTGTTGTCTGTGACACCATCTGCTGCGGACGTTGCAGCGGATGTGGGCGCTGACGTCGTAGCGGATGCCATATCAGTACTGTCACCGCAGGCTACGAGGGCGATCGACGTGGCGAACGCCAGGGTGCTCGCAAGAGATTTCTTCATGGGATTCTCCTCTCGTGCACTTCCCGCAACGGCGGGAAGGTTGTATTCGGGTCCCGGAGACCTGATCAGCTCGGCGGCCTGTTTTCGGCCGGACTCACTGGGATGTTGTTGCCGACGCCTGCACCCTCGCTTTCGAGGGCGCATACCGGTGGACGGTCAAGGACGTTTCCTCCTTGCCTGCGTCGATGCTGCCGAGCTGTGTGATGAGCGCCGCACGCCTGGCGATGTCGCCGGCCTGCGGCGGTCTTCACGATATCGATCGCCCGTCCAGGAATTAAGGCACTTTCGGATACTCTCAGCCGTGGAAGAGAGCGGTCGTGCCAGAACGCCCGGGCGGATGGGATTCTCGGGGTCGGGAGTCTAGATAACGCTTGGGCTGCAGCCGGGCCGGGAGCAGGGGAACGGGCGCTTCCGGGACTCCTGGCATATCTGCCCAGATAAGTGGGCATCCGCAGGAAGAGGTTTTGGGCCTGGGTCGTGTCGAGTTGAAGTCGGCACCGGCTCATCGCCCCAGCGGGGCAAGTTCATTTTCCCGTAACTATGGCGTATGGTTGGCAACGGCCCACGTACCGTTCACCAGTTGTGATGCAGAGGAGATCTTTTGCCGCGCAGTCAACCGGCACCGATCAGAACCTGCATCGCCACGCGCGAGCGTCACGGCGATAGCCAGCTGCTCAGAGTGGTCTTCGACCGCGAGTCGCAGCGCGTCGTCGCCGATCCGCATCGCCGCCTCCCGGGGCGGGGAGCGTGGATCACTCCGACGCTTGCCGCGTGGGAGCTGGCGGGGTCACGGCGCGCCTTCGGGCGAGCACTCCGAGTGAACGGGCCCGTGGACACTGGTCATGTACGCACGTACCTCGCAGAACATGCAGACGGGCCCACCCAAAAAGGAAAGAAGACCGAACACTGATGAGCACTCAACGATGATTAAGCATCGGCGATGAAAGTCAGCAGTACACCCTAGAGGGCCCCACTTTTCGTGGCACGTCCTCTAGCCAACCAATGAGGAGACAAGTGCCCGGAAAGCTACGCGTTCACGAGCTCGCAAAAGAACTCGGCGTAACCAGCAAGGAACTTCTCGCCACGCTCAAGGAGCAGGGCGAATTCGTCAAGACCGCATCATCGACCATCGAGTCCCCCGTCGCCCGCAAGATGCGCGACCACTTCGGACCCACCGATGGTGCGACCGGTGACAAGACCGCCGACACCCCCGCCTCTGCGGGGACGCCGGCGACCCCGGCCAAGCCGGGCGCCAAGAAGTCCGCGGCCCCGAAGCCCGGCGCCCCGAAGGCGCCCGAGGCCACCACCCCGGCTCCGAAGCCCGAGGCCGCCAAGCCGGAGTCCACCGGGACCCCGGCAGCGAAGCCCGCATCACCGAAGCAGCCCCAGGCAGCTCGGGAAGCAGCCCAGGATTCCGCTCCGAAGCCGGCAACCCCCGGTGCCCGGCCCGCTGCCCCCAAGCAACCCGAGGCCCCGCGAGACTCCGCGCCGAAGGCCGAAGACAAGCCGGCCGGCAACGCCGAGAACAACAGCATGCCCCGGCCGATGCCGCGTCCCATGCCCAAGCAGGGCAAGCCGCGCGTGGCCAACAACCCCTTCTCCTCCGGCGCCGCACCGCGCCCCGGTGGAGCTAAGCCGCGTCCCGCCGGCGACCGCCCGGGTCCGGGCAACAAACCCCCGCGCCCGCAGCAGGGCCAGGGCCAGGGACAGGGTGCCGAGCGTCAGGGTGGCGGACGTCGTCCGTCCCCCGCAGCTATGCCGGCACGCCCGTCACCGGGCGCCATGCCGTCCAAGTCCGCTCCCGCCGCAGGTGGCGGTAAGCCCGGAGGCGGCCGCGGCCGCACCGGTGGCGGAACTGGTGGCGGACCCGGCGGCGCATTCGGCCGTGGCGGACGTCGCGGCGGCACTGCCGGTGCGTTCGGCCGTCCGGGCGGAGCGCCCCGCAAGGGCCGCAAGTCCAAGCGTCAGAAGCGCAACGAGTACGAGGAGATGCACCAGCCGAACGTCATCGGTGGCGTGCGCCTGCCCGACGGCCAGGGCCAGACCCTGCGCCTGCGTCGTGGTGCCTCGCTGTCTGACCTCGCTGAGAAGATCGGTGCGGATCCGTCGGCACTGGTCCAGGCGCTGTTCAACCTCGGTGAAATGGTGACGGCCACCGCCTCCGTTCCCGAGGAGACCCTGCAGCTGCTGGGTGCCGAGATCAACTACAATGTTGAGCTCGTCTCCCCGAAGGACGAGGACCGCGAGCTCCTCGAGTCCTTCGACCTGCAGTTCGGCGAGGACTGGGGCGGTGACGAGGAGCTGGAGAAGCGTGCTCCCGTCGTCTCCGTCATGGGCCACGTCGACCACGGTAAAACCCGCCTCCTGGACACGATCCGTAAGACGAACGTGGGCAAGGGCGAGGCCGGTGGCATCACCCAGGGCATCGGCGCCTACCAGGTGCCGCTGGAGATCGACGGCCGCGAACGCGACCTGACCTTCCTGGATACCCCGGGCCACGAGGCCTTCACGGCCATGCGTGCCCGCGGTGCCCAGTCCACCGACCTGGCCATCCTCGTCGTCGCAGCTGACGACGGCGTCATGCCCCAGACCGTGGAAGCCATCAACCACGCCAACGCGGCAAACATCCCCATCGTCGTCGCCGTGAACAAGGTGGATAAGCCGGACGCGCAGCCGGACAAGATCCGCGGCCAGCTCACCGAGTACGGCATCATCCCGGAGGAGTACGGCGGCGAGACCATGTTCGTCGACGTCTCCGCCCGCGAGGGCACGGGTATCGACGACCTCCTCGAGGCCGTCGTGCTCACCGCCGACGCCGCTCTCGAGCTGCAGGCCAACCCGGACATGAACGCCCAGGGCCTGGCCATCGAGGCGCACCTGGACCGCGGTCGCGGCCCGGTCGCCACGGTCATCGTCCAGCGCGGCACCCTGCGCGTCGGTGACTCCATGGTCGTGGGTTCTGCCCACGGTCGTGTGCGTCGCATGCTCGACGAGTGGGGCGAGGACGTCCTGGAGGCTGGACCGTCCAAGCCGGTCCAGGTCCACGGTCTCAGCGGCGTCCCCGGCGCCGGTGACAACCTCATCGTGGTCGAGGACGATCGTGTCGCCCGGCAGATTGCCGCGCAGCGCGATGCCCGCCAGCGCTCCGCCATGCAGGCCAAGCGCAAGAAGCGGGTCTCCCTGGAGGATCTGGATGCGGTGTTGAAGGAGACTTCGACGCTCAACCTCATCCTCAAGGGCGACAACGCCGGTTCCGTCGAGGCGCTGGAGGAGTCCCTGCTGAAGCTGGACATCGGCGACGAGGTCGAGCTGAACATCATCGACCGTGGTGTCGGTGCCGTGACGCAGACCAACGTCTCGCTGGCTTCGGCCTCCGACGCCGTGATCATCGCCTTCAACGTCCGCGCGGAGGGTAAGGCCACGGAAGAGGCGAACAACGAGGGTGTGGACATCCGCTACTACACCGTCATCTACCGTGCGATCGAAGAGGTCGAGCAGGCTCTCACGGGCATGCTCAAGCCGATCTACGAGAAGCGCGATCTGGGCAAGGCCGAGATCCGCGCGATCTTCAAGGCATCGGCTATCGGCAACATCGCCGGTTGCATGGTCACCGAGGGCAAGATCCGTCGCAACGTCAAGGCGCGCCTGGTCCGCGATGGCTCGGTCATCGCGAACGAGGTCAACGTCAACTCGCTGCGCCAGGAGAAGCAGGATGTCACCGAGATCTCCGCAGGTTACGAGTGCGGTATGGTCCTGTCCTTCCAGGACTTCCAGATCGGCGACACCATCGAGGCCTTCGAGATGGTTGAGGTTCCCCGCACCTAATCAGGCCTAAACTCGCCTCATGGCGAAAACCCTGTGGGCGGTCAGCGATCTGCACGTCACCTTCCCCGAGAACCGGGCGAGGGTGGACGGGCTGGCCGGCCCCGGCGACTGGCTCATCGTCGCCGGGGATGTCGCAGAAAAGATCAGCCCGGTAGTGGAGACACTGGCCGGGCTGATCTCGCGTTTCGAACGTGTCATCTGGGTCCCCGGCAATCACGAGCTCTTCAACCGGCGCAGCGAGAAACTCACGGGTAAGGCACGCTACCGGGCGCTGGTCGGGGAGTTGCGGGCCATCGGCGTCGATACGCCCGAGGACCCCTATCCCGTGTTCGACGGTGTCACGGTGTGCCCGCTGTTCACGCTCTACGACTACTCCTTCGCCCGCCCGGGGCTGACGCCGGACAACGCCCGATTCAAGCTCGACGACACGCTGGCCATCGCGCCCTACGTGGACATTCCCGCATGGTGCGCCGAGCGCCTCGATTACACCCGGGCCCGCCTGGATGAGGTCCGCGGCCCCACCGTGCTCATCAACCACTGGCCCCTGGTCATCGAACCCGTCGCCGGCCGCGACGTCGCCCTATGGTCGGGAACCACCGCCACGCGTGACTGGGCGGTGAAGTACCGTGCCCGGGCGGTGATCCACGGACACCTGCATACGCCGGGGGAGAGGCTTGTCGACGGCCGTCGCCACCTCGACGTCTCCCTGGGGTATCCCTTCGAGCACCACCCCGCCTCGCGCCCGTGGCCGTTTCCCGTTCTGGGCGGGGCGGCAGGATAGGATGAACCCAACACTTGAACGCTAGAAGAGGGGAGCTGCCATGGCAGATCAGGCACGCGCCGCGCGAATGGCCAAACGCATCCAGACCATCGTCGCCACGGCCATCGAGCGCCAGCACCAGAAGGACCGCCGGCTCGAGGCCGTCACCGTCACCGATGCCCGGGTCACCGGCGACCTCCACGACGCCACGGTCTTCTACACCGTCCGTGGCATCACCATCGACGACGAGCCCGATCTGGACGGTGCGGCCGAGGCGCTGAACCGCCAGCGGGGACACCTCCGCAAGACCATGGGCGACCAGCTCGGCGTGCGTTTCACGCCCACGCTGTCGTTCCAGCTGGACACGGTTCCCGAGGCCTCCGCGCACATGGAGGATCTCCTCGAGCGCGCCCGGGCGCGCGACGCCGAGCTGGCCAAGCTCAAGGAGAACGCCACGCCCGCCGGGGATCCGGATCCCTACAAGTGATCGGCTCCTACGAACGCGCGGTCGAGGTGCTGCGGGAGGCACAGACCGTCGCCGTCACCGGCCACCTGCGCCCGGACGCCGACGCCGTGGGCTCGGTCATGGCGCTGACCCTCGCGCTGCGCAAGCTGGGGAAGACGGTCACCGCGCACGTCGGACAGCCCGGTGACTTCTCCGCGAACCTGCGCACCATTCCCGGGGCCGAGGAGGTTCTCCCGTCCACCTCGCTGCCGGCGGAGGCGGACCTCATCGTCGCCGTCGACTGCGGGTCCCTCGACCGGACCGGCTCGCTCATGGAGGAGTTCACCTCCCGGCGCTCGCTGGTCATCGACCACCACGAGTCCAATCCCGGATTCGGCACGGACAACCTGGTGGAGGTCGCGGAGTCCACCACGGTGATTCTGCGCAGGATCATCGAGATGCTCGGCGTCGAGCTTGACCGGGACATCGCCCACGCGCTCTACGCAGGGCTGATGACCGATACCGGCAGCTTCCGCTGGGGCGGCGCGCGCATGCACACCCTCGCGGCCGAGCTCATGGATTACGGGCTGGACACCCGGCAGATCGCCGTGGACCTGCTGGACCTGACCACCTCGAGCAGCCTGCAGATGTTCGGCCGGGTGCTCTCCGGCCTCCAGGTCCGTGAGGTGGGTGAGCACACCGCGGCCATCCTCATCGCCGACATCGAGGCGATCGGCGGGCAGCCGAACAGCGCCGTCGAGTCCCTCGTGGACTTCGTCCGCGCCCTGGAGGGAACGGACATCGGCGTGGTGTTCAAGGAGCAGTCCCGCGCCGTCTGGGCGGTGTCGCTGCGCTCCTCAACCATCGACGTCTCCCAGCTCGCCCTGCGTTTCGGCGGCGGTGGACACATCCCCGCCGCGGGGTACATGACCGCCGGGCCCCGGGAGGCGATCGTCACCGAGTTCCTGTCGGCTCTGAGCCAGACCCCGTGACCGGGGAGGTCACCGGCCGGCAGATCTTCGCCCTCGCACTGCCCGCGTTGGGCGTGCTCTCCGCGACCCCGCTCTACCTCATGCTGGACACGGCCGTCATCGGCCGGCTGGGCGCCTTCGAGCTCGCCGCCCTGGCGGCCGGAGCGGCGATCCAGTCGTCGTTGACCACCCAGCTCACCTTCCTGTCCTACGGCACCACCGCCCGCTCCGCCCGGCTCTACGGCGCAGGGGATCGCCGCGGTGCCGTGGCCGAGGGGGTGCAGGCAACGTGGCTGGGGCTGGCGGTCGGCCTCGTGCTGGCCTCGCTGGTGTGGATCTTCGCCGGCCGCATCACCCTGGCGCTGGCCGGGGATGAGGCTGTCGCCCAGGCCTCGGCGCACTGGCTGCGGGTGGCCGCGGTGGCGATCCCGCTGACACTCATGGTCATGGCCGGAAACGGCTGGCTGCGGGGCATCCAGGACACCCGCAGGCCGCTCTACTTCGTACTCGCCGGCGTCATTCCCGGAGCGCTCGCGATTTTCCCGCTGGTCGCGCTCTTCGGCCTGGTCGGCTCGGCCATGTCCAACGTCCTGGGCATGGCCATCGCCGCGACGGCTTTCGTGGTGTGTCTGATCAGGGAGCACGACGGTTCCTGGGCCCCGCGCCCCCGGGTGATCTGGCAGCAGCTCATCCTCGGCCGTGACCTCATCCTGCGCTCGCTCTCGTTCCAGGTGGCGTTCCTCTCCGCGGCGGCCGTCGCGGCGCGTTTCGGCACCGCGCCGCTGGCGGCGCACCAGATCATGCTGCAGCTGTGGAACTTCATCACCCTGGTGCTGGACTCGCTGGCCATCGCCGCGCAGGCCCTCACCGGGGCGGCGCTGGGCAGGGGGACCGTCGGGGTGGCGCGTTCCGTGGGCAGGAAGGTGACGGTGTACTCGCTGGTCTTCGCTGGCCTGCTCGCCGCCGTCTTCGCCCTGGGCGCACGGGTGATTCCGCGCATCTTCACCACCGACGCCGCCGTTCTCGAGGCCATGCGGATCCCGTGGTGGATCCTGCTGGCCATGATCGTGGCGGGAGGGGTGGTCTTCGCCATCGACGGGGTTCTGCTCGGCGCGGGCGACGCCGCCTTCCTGCGCACCATCTCCATCGGCTCGGTGCTGCTGGGTTTCCTGCCCGGGGTGTGGATCTCCTACGCCCTGGACGGCGGCCTGCCCGGGGTGTGGCTCGGCCTGCTCGCGTTCGTCGCCATTAGGCTGGTGGCCGTGATCTGGCGTTTCCACTCGATGCGCTGGGCGGTAACCGGCGGCGGCAAGGAGAGTGAGCGATGACCACCACGCTGTGGGCGGTGTCGGACCTCCATGCCGCCGTGTCGGCCAACCGCGACCGGGTGGTGCAGCTGCAGCCCACGGACCCCTCGGACTGGCTCATCGTCGCCGGCGACGTCGCCGAGCGCACCGACCTGGTGATCGACATCCTCGCCGAGCTGCGCAGCCGCTACGCCACCGTCATCTGGGTACCCGGCAACCATGAACTGTTCTCCCGCTCCTCGGAGGAGCACCAGGGCCGGGACAAGTACACGGCCCTGGTCGAGGGGTGCCGGGAGATCGACGTGCTCACCCCGGAGGACCCCTTCCCGGTCTTCGACGGGGTGACCATCTGCCCCCTGTTCACGCTCTACGACTACTCCTTCCGAGGTCCGGGAAAGTCGGTGGAGGAGGCCGTGGCCGACGCGCACGAGCGGGGCCTGGTCATGACCGACGAGTTCGCCATCGCCCCGTTCGTGGACATCCGCGCATGGTGCTGGGACCGGTTGACCTACTCGATCAAACGGCTCGGGCACGTCACCGGCCCGACCATCCTCATCAACCACTGGCCGCTGGTGCAGGAGCCGACGGATCTGCTCACCTATCCCGAGATCGGCCTGTGGTGCGGCACCCGGCACACCCGGAACTGGCCCGCGAGGTTCAACGCAGAGGCCGTGATCTACGGCCACCTCCACATGCCGTCCTCCTTGACCGTGGACGGAGTGGAGCACCTGGAGGTGTCCCTGGGCTACCCGCGGGAATGGGAACGCCACGGCGATCTGCGCGCCTGGCCGTATCCGGTGATGCGGACAGAGAGCGCCCATGCTTGATCCCTCTCTCTTTCCCTCCTCCGCCCGGTTCTGTTTCATCCAGACCGTCCACGGCGAGTCCAGCCTGAACAACTTCGAGGCCCTGCATCCCCTGGAGAAGACGCTGGTCGCCAACTCCGTGGACGTGCGCCGGGCCGAGTTCGGCGACGCCCGCTGGTGCGCGCACACGGCTCTGGCCGACCTCGGCTACGACGGGGACGTCCCCATTCTCAAGGGGGAGCGGGGTATGCCCCTGTGGCCCGAGGGTGTGGTCGGTTCGATGACCCACACGGAGGGTTTCCGCGCCGCGGTTGTCGCTCCCACCCGCTCGGTGCGGTCGATCGGGCTGGATGCGGAGCCCGCCGAGCCCCTGCCGGAGAACGTGCTGGAGTCCATTGCCCGGCCCGCGGAGATCGATCAGCTCGCCGTGCTCCGCGACGCCGGCGTGCACTGCGCGGACCGGCTGCTGTTCTGCGCCAAGGAGTCCACCTACAAGTCCTGGTTCCCCCTGACCCAGCGCTTCCTCGACTTCGACGGCGCGGAGGTGGACATCCGCCCGGACGGGACCTTCGTGTCCTATCTGCTGGTCCGACCTGCGCCGGTGCCGTTCATCAACGGCCGGTGGAAGATCAAGGACGGTTTCGTCGTGGCCTCCACGTTTGTGGAGTGGCTCTAGCTACAACGTCGACGGCCGCGCCACAAACACCGTGGACAGGCGCTTGCCCTTCTCCGCGATGAGCGCCACCGCCCGCCCGTCGGGGGCCACGGCGGCGTGAACCCCGACCAGCCCCCGCGGCTCCAGCCACTTGCCCATGGCCAGGGCCGCAGCCTCGTCGTCGGTGACGCTTATCGACGGGTATGACCTCGTCAACGCCTCATCCAGCGAGAGTGACAATCGGGGTGAATCCTCCAACTCCTCCAGGGTGCGGGCATCGGCGAGCAGGAACGGCCCCACCTCGGTGCGCCGCAGGGCGGTGAGATGACCTCCCACCCCGAGGTCCTCACCCAGGTCGCGCGCGAGCGAGCGGATGTAGGTGCCCGAGGAGCAGCCCACGGAGACGTCGACGTCCACGAATCCGTCCTCGCGGCGGATGTCCAGCACGTCGAGGCGGTGGATGGTGACCGGGCGGGCCGGGATGTCCACGGTCTCGCCGTCGCGGACCCGTTCGTGGGCACGTTTGCCGTCGATCTTGATCGCGGAGACCGAGGACGGACGCTGCATGATCTCGCCCCGTAGTTTGTCCAGGGAGGCGTGGAGGGCGTCGTCGATAAGCGAGTCCGAGTCCGCAGTGGACAGCACCGATCCCTCGGCGTCGTCGGTCGAGGTCGCGGCACCGAGGCGGATGGTGGCGTCGTAGGCCTTCGTGGCCGCGACCATGTGGGCGAGGAACTTCGTGCCACGCTCGATGCCGGCGACGAGCACGCCCGTGGCCATGGGGTCGAGGGTGCCCGCGTGGCCGACCTTGCGGGTGCCCATGATGCGGCGCAGGCGGCTGACGACATCGTGCGACGTCATGCCGGCGGGTTTGTCCACGACGACGAGTCCGGAACGGGAGAGCGATTCGGTCATTGGGCGATTCTATGTCGTAACCTGTAGGACGTGATTATTTGGGACGGCCCGGACGAGGTACACGGAGATCTGGCGGCCAGCGTGGTGACCATCGGCGTCTTCGACGGAGTTCACCGAGGTCACCAGCGTCTCATCAACACCGCCGTGCACGCCGCCCGCGAGCGCCGGCTGCCCGGAGTGCTGGTCACCTTTGATCCGCATCCGAGGGAGATCTTCACGCCCGGTGACACCCCGCCGCTGCTGACCACCCGCGGCGAGCGCGAACTCATGTGCGCGGAACTGGGCATCGACGCGGTGCTCGTCATCAACTTCGCCCGGGAGCTCGCCGGCCTCAGTCCCGAGGACTACTTCCGCACCCTGCTCGTGGACACCCTGCACGCGCAGTACGTGGTCGTGGGGGAGAACTTCACCTTCGGCGCCGGCGCGGGCGGCACCGCCGACACCATGGTGGAGCTGGGAGAGAAGTACGGCGTGGAGATCAAGATTGTGCCGTTGCTTCACGACGACGGCGAGCGCGTCTGCTCCACCCTCATCCGCGACAGCCTCGCCGCGGGCGAGGTCTCCGCGGCGGCCTGGGGGCTCGGGCGGCCCTACTCGCTCACCGGAGAGATCGTGCACGGCGCGGGCCGCGGGGGAGCCGAGCTCGGCTACCCCACCGCGAACCAGTACTTCGCCGAGTCCGTTGCGGTCCCCGGTGACGGGGTCTATGCGGGCTGGTTCGTCGTCGAGGGCGACGGGCACATCGACGGCGACATGCAGCCCGAACTGTCCTACCCGGCCGCGGTCTCCGTGGGCACCAATCCGACCTTCGGCGACCACGAACGCTCGGTCGAGTCCTTCATCCTCGACCGCCGCGCCGACCTCTACGGGCACGTGGCCACCGTGTATTTCGTGGAGAAGATCCGCGACATGGTGAAGTTCAACTCCGTGGACGAACTCCTGGAGAACATCGGCCGAGACGTCGAACGCACCCGCGAGGTGCTCATCGACGCCCCGCGCCCCAAGCCGCTGGGTTACTAGAACCCCTACGAACGGAGAGCACCATGACCACCAAAATCATCCTCGACCTCGACACCGGCATCGACGACGCGCTCGCCCTGGCCTACGCCCTCGGCTCCCCGGAGCTCGAGCTCATCGGCGTGACCGGCACCTACGGCAACGTGCTCGTGGAGACGGGCACGCGCAACGCCCTCGCCCTGCTGGAGCTCTTCGGCTCCCCGGACGTGCCCGTCTTCGCCGGCCCGACCCACGCCTCCACGAGGGACTCCTTCGAGGTGCTGCCCATCTCTGAGTTCATCCACGGCAAGAACGGCGTCGGCGAGGCCGTGCTGGCCGAGCCCACCGCGCAGGTGCAGGAGAAGTCCGCGGTGGACTTCCTCATCGAGTCCGTCCGCGAGCACGGCGACAACCTCGTCATCGTGCCCACCGGCCCGTCGACCACCATCGCCGCCGCCATTGACGCCGATCCGTCCTTCGCGGAGAACGCCCGCATCGTCATGATGGGCGGCGCGCTCACCGTCCCGGGCAACGTCTCGCCCGTGGCCGAGGCCAACGTCAACCAGGACCCGGAGGCCACCGACCGGCTCTTCCGCACGGCCGCGGACGTCACCATGATCGGCCTGGATGTCACGCTGCAGACCCTGCTCACCTACGAGGAAACCGCGCAGTGGCGGGCGCTGGGCACCCCGGGCGGTGACTTCCTCGCCGAGGCCACGGACTACTACATCAGGTCCTACGAGACGAACTCCCCGCACCTCGGCGGCTGCGGCCTGCACGACCCGCTGGCGGTGGGCGTCGCGGTGGATCCGTCGCTGGTGGAGCTTTTCGACGTCAACCTCAAGGTCGACACCGAGGGGGCGCTCCGCGGCCGGGTCATCGCCGACGAGACCCGCCTGAACGACCCCGTCAAGACCGCCCACGTGGCCATCAACGTGGACAAGGAGCGGTTCGTCTCCGAGTTCATGCGGCGCATCACCGGTTTGGTTTCCCGCTAACCCGCAGGTAACATCACCCGAGGCTTTAAGCGACTGCGGTCCACAGCAGCCGCGCCTACCGCGAAGGCGGTGACCATTCATGTGGACTGAAACAACTACTAGGAGATCACCATGTCCGTTGGCGCCCAGAGCACCGAACGCAAAAAAGAAGTACTCGCCGAGTTTGGTCTGCACGAGACCGACACCGGTTCACCCGAGGCACAGGTCGCACTGCTGACCGACCGCATCAAGAATCTCACCGAGCACCTGAAGTTCCACAAGCATGACCACCACTCCCGTCGTGGTCTGCTCCTGCTGGTCGGCCGTCGTCGCGCCCTGCTGAAGTACCTGGCGGAGTCCAACGTCGACCGCTACCGCGATCTCATCTCGCGCCTGGGCCTGCGCCGCTAATCGTTTCACCCTCAACGCCCGTCGACCTACGTCGACGGGCGCTGTCGTGTTTCCACCTGCTACGCTCGGTGCGTCCAGACTCGCAGGGCGGCACCGACGATCGCCCTACACCCCAATTCAGGAGTGACATTTACATATGAGCAGCAATAACGCTGTGGAATTCGTCGTCGACGACGAATTCGGCATCACCGAGGCAACCGCCACCATCGACAACGGCGACTTCGGTACCCGCACCATCCGCTTCGAGACGGGCCAGCTGGCCCGCCAGGCCGGGGGAGCGGTGACCACGTACCTCGACGAGGACAACATGCTCCTCGCCACCACCACCGCGTCGAACAACCCCCGCGAGGGCCTCGACTTCTTCCCGCTCACCGTCGACGTCGAAGAGCGCATGTACGCCGCGGGCCGGATCCCGGGTTCCTTCTTCCGTCGTGAAGGCCGCCCCTCCACCAACGCGATCCTCGCCTGCCGCCTCATCGACCGCCCGCTGCGCCCGACCTTCGTCAAGGGTCTGCGCAACGAGGTCCAGGTGGTCATCACCGTGATGAGCCACAACCCGGACGACTACTACGACGTCGTGGCCATCAACGGCGCTTCCGCCGCCACGCAGCTCTCCGGCCTGCCGGTCTCCGGCCCGGTCGGCGGCGTGCGCATGGCGCTGATCTCGGACGACCAGCACAAGGACGGCCAGTGGGTCGCCTTCCCGAACCAGCTGCAGCGCGACGCCGCCGTCTTCGAGATGGTCGTCGCCGGCCGCTTCGTGGGCAAGAACGACGTGGCCATCATGATGGTCGAGGCCGGCGCCGGCGAGGACACCGTCCAGCAGGTCAAGGACGGCGCCCCCATGCCGACCGAGGACGTCATCGCCGAGGGGCTCGAGGCGGCCAAGCCGTTCATCCAGATCCTCTGTGAGGCGCAGGTCGGCCTGGCCAAGCGCGCGGCCCGCGAGAAGCAGGACTTCGTCCTCTTCCCGCCCTACACCGACGAAGTGTTCGCGGCCGTGGAGAAGAAGGCGTCCAAGCGCCTGGCCAAGCTCATCACCACCCCGGGCAAGGCCGAGCGCGACGAGGCCACCAACGCCTACATGGTCGAGATCGAGAACGACCTGCTGGAGTCCTTCGGTTCCGCCGACGAGGTTGCGGTGGGCAAGGAGATCCGCGCCGCCTACAACGCCCTGATGAAGAAGATCGTGCGCGAGAAGATCCTCACCGAGGGCTTCCGCATCGACGGCCGCGGTGTCACCGACATCCGCGACCTCTCCGTCGAGGTCGAGCTCATCCCGCGCGCACACGGCTCCGCCCTGTTCGAGCGCGGCGAGACCCAGATCCTCGGCGTGACCACGCTGGACATGCTCAAGATGGAGCAGCAGATCGACGCGCTGACCCCGGAGACCTCCAAGCGCTACATCCACCACTACAACTTCCCGCCGTACTCCACCGGCGAGACCGGGCGTGTGGGTTCCCCGAAGCGCCGTGAAATCGGCCACGGAGCGCTCGCGGAGCGTGCCCTGGAGCCGGTCATCCCCTCCCGCGAGGACTTCCCGTACACCATCCGCCAGGTCTCCGAGGCGCTGAGCTCCAACGGCTCCACCTCCATGGGCTCGGTCTGTGCCTCGACCCTGTCGCTGTATAACGCTGGTGTTCCCCTCGTGGCTCCCGTGGCCGGCATCGCCATGGGCCTGGTCTCCGATGAGGTTGACGGTGAGCAGAAGTACGTCGCCCTGACCGACATCCTCGGTGCGGAGGACGCGTTCGGCGACATGGACTTCAAGGTCGCCGGCACCTCCGAGTTCATCACCGCGCTGCAGCTGGACACCAAGCTCGACGGCATCCCGTCCGAGGTGCTGGTGGATGCCCTGAATCAGGCGAAGGACGCCCGCATTCAGATCCTGGACACCATGGCCGAGGTCATCGACGGCCCCGACGAGATGAGCACCCTCGCGCCGAAGATCACCTCGGTGAAGATCCCCATGTCCAAGATCGGCGAGCTCATCGGCCCGAAGGGCAAGAACATCAACGCCATCACGGAGGAGACCGGCGCGAACATCTCCATCGAGGATGACGGCACGGTCTACGTCTCCGCCACCTCGGGCGAGTCGGCGGATGCGGCGATCGACAAGATCAACTCCATCGCCAACCCGCAGCAGCCCAAGGTCGGCGAGCGCTTCCTCGGCACCGTGGTGAAGACGGTCGCCTTCGGCGCCTTCATCTCGCTCACCCCGGGCAAGGACGGCCTCGTGCACATCTCCAAGCTCGGTGGCGACGAGCGCATCGAGAAGGTCGAGGACGTGGTCAACGTCGGCGACAAGATCCAGGTGGAGATCGCGGACATCGACAACCGCGGCAAGATCTCCCTGGTCCCCGTCGAGGACTAGATTGCGGCGGGGTTGAAAACCCCTGCGCATGGAGAGGAGCACCCCGAGGCCGGAAAGCCTCGGGGTGCTCGTTCTTATGTCCGCCCTCAGGTCAGCGACACCGTCACCCTGGACCTGGTGGGGCAGGGACGCAGGGATTCAGTCGCCCCTAGTTCTGGATGTCCACCACGAGCCGCGGCGGGTTCTCCAGGGTGGTGACAGTGTACGGACGGGGTTCGCCGTCCAGGCCGATGACAAACTGGGCCTGTCCCTCGAAGATGCCGTTGTGGCTGACCCCGGTGACCGCCCCGCCCGCGGCACCGGTGGGGCCGACGGGGAAGGTGGAGTCCGGCCCGGCGGGCAGCGCCACGCCGTTGGCCATGAGGTCGATGGCCGTGCCGCCCTGGTATTCGATGGGGAAGCCGGAGGCCTGCTGGCGCGGCTCGTCGGTGTAGGACGCGAACCAACCCGGGGTGCCGGTTCCCGCGAACTCGATGACCACGCGGTCGAAGCCGGAGTGCTGGCCCGCGCGCACGTCCACGATGGACAGGTCCCACTCGCCGACGGGCTGCTGGTTGCTGGTGTCCGTGGTGCCCTGCGCGCCGAGCGACTGCTGCACGGTGTCGTCCGCCGGGGCACCGGTCTCGGTGACCACCTCGGTGGTGGTCGCGGGGGTGGACTTCGCGGGCGAGGACGTCATCGTGGTGGTCTGGGGCGCGGACGACGTGTTGTTCGTGTCCTCCTCGGGACCGCACGCGGCGAGCGTCAGCGCGGCGAGGGCGGCGGCAGCCGTGAGAGAAAGGGTCCTGTGTGATCCAAGTGCCGTAAGTGTCATAACTGACAGATTAGATTGTCCGCTCCCCGGGGAACAGTCCGGGCCGGAAACCTTGTCCGGATTGTGACGCCCTACTGCGGCTGCGCCAGCTGGATGAGATTGCCGCAGGTGTCGTCGAACACAGCGACCTTCACGGTGTCCATGTCCGTCGGCTCCATGGGGAAACGCACGCCCAGGCCCGACAGGCGGGTGAACTCCGCGTCGAGGTCATCCGTCTCCAGCTGCGTCGCCGGGATGTCGTTGTTGTACAGGTGCTCGTAGTAGGTCACGGCCGCGTCCATGCCGCGCGGTTCGAGAAGAATCTCCGTGCCGTCGGGGTCGGCGGGGGAGACGACGGTGAGCCACCGCGCGCCGCCCGCGGGCACGTCGTGGCGGATCTGCATGCCCAGCGTCCCGGTGTAGAAGGCCGCGGCCTTTTCCTGGTCGGTGACGGGGATCGAGGTCAGGGTGACTCGGATGCTCATGATCTAGTCTTTCTTGTCGAAGGCGTGCCGGACAATGTCGGTGAACCGGGCGAGGGTCTCGTCCGCGAGCTCGGGGGTTTCGGCGCGGAGGAACCAGGCGGCGTCGACAAGCTGGGTCTCGGTCGGCTGGGTGTCCTCGGTGACGCCGATGGACATGACGTCCTCGTCCACGCGGAAGAACACGAGGACGGGGGAGCTAATCGACGCCGCGTACCCGCACCCGCCGTACCACAGACGGGGCTGCCCGAACCGGGCGGCGATCTCGTGCAGCGCCGCGCCGACCTCGGGGTAGGGATCCGGCCAGGAGGCGATCTTCTCCCCGACCATGGCGAGGTTGTCGGCCTGCTTCTCTTCCGTGGACTTTCTCTGTGCCATGCGTGCCAGGGTAACAACCGACGCCCCCTAGGATGGGTGGCGAACTGAACCCAGCGAATTGCAGAAGGAGTATCGCCATGGCGATCAAGGTCGGAGTTATCGGGGCGCGGGGACGAGTGGGCAGCGCCGTCGTCGACGGGGTGAACGCGGCGGAGGATCTCGAGCTGGTCGCCGAGGTGGACCAGGACGACTCCCTCGAGCTGCTCACCGAGAACGGTGCCGAGGTCATCGTGGACTTCACCACCCCGGGTTCGGTCATGGACAACCTCGAGTTCTGCATCAACCACGGCATCCACGCGGTCGTGGGCACCACCGGATTCGACGACGAGCGTTACGGGCAGGTCCGGGAATGGTGTGAGGAGAAGCCGTCCGTGGGTGTGCTCATCGCCCCGAACTTCGCCATCTCCGCCGTGCTCACCATGGCCTTCGCCCGCCAGGCGGCCCCCTTCTTCGAGTCCGCCGAGGTGGTGGAGTACCACCACCCCCACAAGCTCGACGCCCCGTCGGGCACCGCGGTGAAGACCGCCCAGGGTATCGCCGAGGCGCGTCGCGACGCCGGTATGGACGCCATCCCTGACGCCACCGAGCAGGCGCTCGAGGGCTCGCGCGGCACGGACGTCGACGGCGTGAAGGTCCATGCCGTGCGCATGACGGGCATGGTCGCGCACGAGGAGGTCATCTTCGGCACGCAGGATCAGTCGCTGACCATCCGCCAGGACTCCTACGGCCGGACGTCGTTTGTTCCGGGCGTGCTCACCGGCGTGCGCCAGGTGGCGGATCGCCCCGGACTGACCATCGGCCTCGACTCCTACCTGGGGCTGTAGTAACCGGTGGCCACCGCAGTAGAACTAGACGTCCAGCTCATCGCCGCCACCCGGTTCACCCCGCCGGCGGACATCGCCTTCGAATCGGGGGATGACGGCCAGGCGCTCGTCGAATTCGCCGGCCGTGCCTGCTACGAATCCTTCGACCGGCCCAACCCGCGCACCGCGGAGACCGCCGACTACCTCCGCCACATCATGGAGGTCGGCCACGACGGCCTCCTCGAGCATGCCTCGGCCACCCTCTACATCCGGGGCATCTCCCGCTCGGCCGTGGGGGAGCTCATGCGGCACCGGCACTTCTCCTTCTCCCAGCTCTCGCAGCGTTTCGTCCACCCCGACGACGCCGAGGTCGTGCTGCCCGACGCCGTGGTGGGCGACGAGGAGCTCACCCGGCTGGTCCTGCGCGCCGCCGATGAATCCCGTTTCGTCTACGACGAGCTACTGCGGGCGCTGGAGGAACAGCTCGGGGAGGAGTCCAACGCGCTGCTGCGGAGGAAGCAGGCCCGCCAGGCCGCCCGCGCCGTGCTGCCCGGTGCGACCGAATCGCGGGTGGTGGTCACGGGCAACTACCGCGCGTGGCGCCATTTCATCGCCGCCCGGGCCACCGAGCACGCCGACCGGGAGATCAGGAAGGTGGCCGTCGCCTGTCTGCGGCTGCTGCGCGAGGAAGCTCCGGTGGTCTTCTCCGACTTTCACATCACCCGGCTGACGGACGGATCCGAGATGGCGGCCAGCTCGATCGTCTCCGGCTACTGACGGGTCGCTCACACCCCGGCGGTCGGGCACCTGTACCCTAAGAGTCCATGAGCACAGGTTTGACCGCGAAAAACGGAATCGATGACTTCGGTGTCGTCAGCGTAGCCATGGTCACCCCCTTTGACGCCGACGGCGCACTCGACGTGGCATCCGCCCGTCGTCTAGCCGTGCACCTGGCGGACAATGGTGTGGATTCCCTGGTACTCGCCGGAACCACCGGTGAATCGCCGACGACGTCGGTCGCGGAAAAACTGGAACTGCTCACAGCTGTCAAGGACGAGGTGGGCGACCGGGTGAAACTCATCGCCGGCGCCGGAACAAACGACACCGCACGCAGCGTCGAGCTGGCCAGGGCATCCGCCGAGGCCGGCGCTGACGCGCTGCTGGTGGTGACGCCGTACTACTCCAAGCCGACCCAGGAGGGTGTCGTCCGGCACTTCACCGCGGTCGCGCAGGCCACCGAACTGCCGATCTGTCTCTACGACATTCCGGGACGTTCCGCGACCGCCATCGAGGCGGACTCGATCCGTCGCCTCGCCGAGCTCCCCACCGTCAAGGCGGTCAAGGACGCCAAGGGCAACCTCGGGGAGTCCGCTCAGCTCATCCAGGAGACCGGCCTGGCCTGGTACTCCGGGGATGACCCGCTGAATCTGCCGTTTCTGGCACTCGGCGCCTCCGGCTTCATCTCGGTGATCGGCCACGCCGCACCGGAAGCCCTGCGACAGCTGCACACAAGTTTCGAGGAAGGCGACCTCGCCCGTGCGCGGGAAATCAACGCCAACGTACTTACCCCGCTGGTCCACCAACAGGCACGCCTGGGTGGAGCCAGTTTCGCAAAGGCAGCCCTGCGCCTGCAGGGCTTCGAGGTGGGGAACCCTCGTCTCCCGGTCGTTGAACCGGATACAGAGGACATCGAGGGTCTCCGCCGCACAATGGAAAAAGTTGGAGTCCTATAAATATGACTGAACCCCGCAAGAGCTCCCGGAAAGTCACCCGCAAGGCCGGGCCCCCGGAAGCAGACGCTGTCGCACCCGTGTTCCAGGCACCCGAGGTTCCCGCCTCGACGCCGGACGCAGCCCCCTCCCAGGCGGCTGAATCCCAGGAACCGGCCGAGAACGCTCCGCGTGAGCAGAAGAACGAGTCCCGCGAGGACAACGGCGGCAACGGCAACGGCCGTTCCCGCGGTCGCCGTGGCGGTCGCGGCCGTGGTCGCTCCGGCGGCAACGGTGGTAGCGGCAACAACGAGCGCGGAAACGGCGACCGCAGCGATCGCAGTGAGCGTGGCGACCGTAACCAGGGCGGAAACGGCAACAACCGCAACGTCGTGAAGTCCATGCAGGGCAACGACCTCACCCGCCGCCTCCCGGAGCCGCCGCAGCAGCCCCGCGGCAGCGTCCGGCTGTACAACCTCGGCGGCATCTCCGAGATCGGCCGCAACATGACCGTCTTTGAGTATGACGGCCGTCTGCTCATCGTCGACGTGGGTGTGCTCTTCCCGTCCTCGGGTGAGCCCGGCGTCGACCTGATTCTCCCGGACTTCGGCCCGATCGAGAACAAGCTCGACAAGATCGACGGCATCGTCATCACGCACGGCCACGAGGACCACATCGGTGCCATCCCCTGGATCCTCAAGCTCAAGCACGACATCCCCATCTACTCGGCCAAGTTCACGCTGGCGCTCATCGCGGCGAAGACCAAGGAGCACCGCCAGCGCCCGAAGATGATCGAGGTGAACAAGGACTCCGATCTCAACATCGGCAAGTTCCGCCTGCGCTTCTGGACCGTCGGCCACTCCATCCCCGACGCGCTCGGCCTGTCCATCAAGGTCGGCGGCAACCACATCGTCATGACCGGCGACATCAAGGTCGACCAGACGCCCTACGACGGCAAGCCCACCGACCTGCCGGCACTGTCGCGCTTCGGCGACGAAGGCATCGACCTCTTCCTGGTCGACTCCACCAACGCCACCACGCCGGGCATCTCCAATTCGGAGCTCGGCATCGAGGACACCCTGATCCGTCTCACCCAGCGTGGACGCCAGCGGGTCATCGTCTCGTCGTTCGCGTCGAACGTCTCGCGTGTGCAGATGGCGGTCAACGCGGCCGTGGCCACGAACCGCAAGGTTGCCTTCAACGGCCGCTCGATGATCCGCAACATGGAGATCGCCGAGAAGATGGGTTACCTCAAGGCACCGAAGGGCACGATCGTGTCCGTCGATGACGCCTCGAAGATGGCCCCGCACAAGGTCATGCTCATCACCACCGGTACTCAGGGTGAGCCGATGGCGGCGCTGTCGCGCATGTCGCGTCGCGAACACCGCCAGATCACCATCCGTGACGGCGACATGATCATCATGTCCTCCTCGATGATCCCGGGCAACGAAGAAGCCATCTACGCGGTGCTCAACAACCTCTCGCAGATCGGCGCCGAGGTCATCACCAACAAGGACGCCAACGTCCACGCCTCGGGCCACGGCTACGCCGGCGAGCTGCTGTTCCTCTACAACGCCGCCCGCCCGAAGAACGTTATGCCGGTGCACGGCGAGTGGCGCCACATCCGCGCGAACAAGGAACTGGCCATCGCCACCGGCGTCCCCCGCGACAACGTGGTGCTGGCGCAGAACGGTGTCGTCGTGGACCTGCTCAACGGCAAGGCCCGCGTCAGCGGCCAGCTCCAGGTCGGCCACCTCTACGTCGACGGTGTCACCATGGGTGATGTCGACGCGGACGTGCTGTCGGACCGCACCAGCCTCGGCGCGGGTGGAGCCGTGTCCATCACCTGCATCGTTGACGACGTCACCGGACGCCTCCTAGAGTCGCCCCGCGTCTCGACGACCGGTTTCTCCGACGACGACCGTGGAGTCGTTCCGGAGGTCACGGAACTGGTGGAGAACACCATGTCCGACCTCGCCGGCCAGGGTGAGAACGACACCTACCGGATGGTGCAGCAGCTGCGCCGCGGCGTCTCTCGCGCGATCGAGCAGAAGTGGAAGCGCGAGCCGGTGATCCTGCCGACCGTCATCGCCATGAACTCGGGCAGCCGGGTCATCGGGGACGAGGACGTCGAAGTTTCCCGAGAGTCGCTGTAGCGTAAATTCCGACGGTTCGCTTCATGAAAAAGACCACTCTTTTGCATGGGGCGAGCCGTCTTTTTTGGGTATACGGTGAAGTGCATGACTTTCGCTGACACCGAACGTAAGAAGCTCGCGCAACTATTTACCGAAGTCGGCCCGGATGCTCCGACCCTCTGCGAAGGCTGGGCCGCACGTGACCTGGCCGCTCACCTCTACGTGCGGGAGAACGATCCGCTCTCCGCCGCGGGCATGATGGTCGGTCCCCTGGAAGGCCGGCTGGACAACGCCATGGAAAAGCAGAAGAGCCGCGACTACGCGGAACTGGTCCGCGACTGGTCCGCGGGGCCGGCAAAACTCAACCCGATGCGGCTGATGGATCCGCTGGTCAACGGGATCGAGCACTTTGTGCACCACGAGGACCTGCGTAGGGGAGACGGGGTCGCGCGCCCCCGGGAGTTCGACGCTGAGACCACCGAGATGCTCCTCGGCAAGCTCAAGCAGATGGCCCCGATGCTGCTCCGCGGCAGTGACAAGCCTGTGATCTTGACCCCGACCGGAGGCGTGCCCATCGTCGTGGGTGCCAAGCGCGGAGTGGCCGAGCGTGGCGACGACGTTGTGCGTGTCTCCGGCGCCCCGGGCGAGCTCCTGCTCTGGGCTTTCGGCCGGGATGCCGTCGAGGTGACCATGGAGGGTGACGAGAGGTCCGTCAACCGCTAGCCGCGGGCGGTGTGGCGCATGTGATTAGTGGTGCTGCAGGCGCTAGAGTGGCCAGCATGTCTGTGAAGAATACGGCCCCAGGCCGCTCCGGGTCCTCCCGGCAGCGGCGTAAGACGGGCGCCACCCATCCGCCCACCAGCGCACTCCGCGCCGCCGAGACCGCCCCGGAGCGCACCAGCAGCGCCCTGCGCCCGGTGGGCAATGCCGTGGGATCTGTCTTCGGGGCCGTCCGGCGCGGTGCCAGCCGCACCACGCCCGACCACACCGACCACACCGACCACTCCTCCGGGAGTTCCCGCCCGCGCACCTCGGAGGCGCCCATCCAGGAGCCCAACGGCCAGGAAAACACCGAGGGATCCACCCGCAACGACGGCATCGCCCTGCTCCTGCTCGGGTTGGCCGCGGTGCTGGGGGCCTCGGTGTGGATGGACATCGCTGGGCCGGTCGGCGAGTACATCTCGCTGGCCGCACACTTTGTCATCGGTGCCGGCGCGCTCGTGCTGCCGGTGGTGCTGGTGGCGCTGGCGATCGTCATCATGCTCGATCTCAGCCCCTCCGGGACGGTGCAGCGACGGGTTGCCCTGGGTGTCGTGCTCATCGTGGTGAGCATGCTCGGGCTCATCCACCTGTTCGCCGGCGACCCGGCCGACTGGGCCGGACGCATGGTCGCCGGCGGCGCCATCGGCGCGGGCACCGGCGGCATCCTGGCCAAGGGGTTCTCCTCCTATGTCGCCGTGCCGCTGCTCATCCTCGTCATCGTCTACGGCGCCCTGAAGGTCACCGGCATCACCGTGCGTCAGGGTTACGATCTCATCGCCGACTACATCCGGGACGCCCGGAACTCCGGAGGTGAGCGCGACACCGACGACGAGGATCCCTACGGCCACGTCAGCGACGATCTCGACGACATCGCCGAGGGGCGGCCCGTCGCCCCCCGCACCCGGTCCACCCCGCGCCCGCGGGGCCGGGGCGGCCGAAACAGCCGGATGGAGAACTACCCGCCCGAGGAGACCGCGCGCGCGGCCGAACCGAAGCCGGACATTGACGAGCCACTCGACCTCTTCGACGACGAGGAGCAGCATCGCGACGCGAAGGAGGAGGCGACCGACACGACCGTGTTGGCGCGTCCCTCGCGCACGCCGGCCAGGAAACGACAGGCGCGCCCCGAGACCGGTGACCACACCGACGAGTTCCCGGCCGTGCAGGCAACCGACGCCACTGAACACGCTCGGCCCGCCGGATCCTCCGATGCCGTGGAGAATTCCCGGGAAGCCATGCGCCAGGCCATCATCGCTCGCTCCGGCATCGACCCCTCCGCAGTTCCAGCGGCGACGCCGAGGAGTGAGTCGGCACCGGCCGTCGATACGCCTCCCGCACCCCGCGTGCCCGAGACGATGTCGGACTACACCCCGCCGAGCACCGATCTGCTCATCGACGGCGAGCCGCCGCTGACCCGGACCCCGCTCAACGACCAGACCATCGAGGCCATCACGGATGTCTTCGCGGAGTTCAAGGTCGACGCTCAGGTCACCGGATTCTCGCGTGGCCCGACGGTGACCCGCTACGAGGTCGAGCTCGGCCCCGGTGTGAAAGTCTCCAAGATCACCAACCTGCAGCCCAACCTCGCCTACGCCGTGGCCACGGACAACATCCGCATCCTCGCCCCCATCCCGGGCAAGTCCGCGGTGGGCGTCGAGGTGCCCAACATCGACCGTGAGATGGTGCGCCTCGCCGACGTGCTCAACGCGCCCACCGTCGTGGCCAACCACGATCCCATGCTCATCGGGCTGGGCAAGAACATCGACGGTGACTTCGAGTCCCACTCGCTGCAGAAGATGCCGCACCTGCTCGTCGCGGGTTCCACCGGCTCGGGCAAGTCGGCCTTCGTCAACTCCATGCTGGTCTCGCTGCTCACCCGCGCGACCCCGGACGAGGTTCGGCTCATCCTCGTCGACCCGAAGATGGTCGAGCTGACCCCCTACGAGGGCATCCCGCACCTGATCACGCCGATCATCACGCAGCCGAAGAAGGCCGCGGCTGCGCTGCACTGGCTGGTCGAGGAGATGGAACAGCGCTACATGGACATGAAGTCCGCGCGGGTGCGCCACATCAAGGACTACAACACCAAGGTCCGCTCCGGGGAGCTTGTCGCCCCGCCCGGATCCGAGCGTGAAATGCGGCCCTACCCGCTCATCGTCTGTGTCGTCGACGAGCTCGCCGACCTCATGATGACCGCACCCAAGGAGGTGGAGGAGTCCATCGTGCGCATCACCCAGAAGGCACGTGCGGCGGGCATCCACCTCGTGCTGGCGACCCAGCGCCCGTCGGTGGACGTGGTCACCGGCCTGATCAAGACCAACGTGCCGTCGCGGCTGTCGTTCGCGACCTCGTCGCTCACAGACTCCCGGGTCATCCTCGACCAGGGCGGCGCCGAGAAACTCATCGGCATGGGCGACGCCCTGTTCATCCCACAGGGCGCGGGCAAACCCAAGCGCCTGCAGGGTGCGTTTGTCACGGACGAGGAAGTGCAGGCCGTAGTCGACGCGGCCAAGAACCAGGCCGACCCGCAGTACACCGAAGGCGTCACCGAGGACAAGGCCGCCGAGGCGAAGAAGGACATCGACGAGGAGATCGGCAAGGACATGGACGACCTCGTCGAGGCCGTCGAGCTGGTGGTCACCTCGCAGTTCGGTTCCACCTCCATGCTGCAGCGCAAGCTGCGCATCGGCTTCGCCAAGGCCGGCCGGCTCATGGACCTCATGGAGACGCGCGGTGTCGTCGGGCCCTCCGAGGGATCCAAGGCGCGCGACGTCCTGGTCAAACCCGAGGAGCTGGAGACGATCATCTGGATGATCAAGGGCGCCAACCCCGCCGACGCGCCGAAGGAGGAATCGGACGACTTCGACGACGATCTCTCGGACGACGGCAGCGACGATGACGGGGCCGAAGTGAGCGAAACCCGCACCGTGCAGGCCACCTACAATCCCTCGTCCGGGGCATTCTAGGCGCGTGTGTATAGTGGTCCCCGTGGTGGAGGGGAGTACCCCAACAATCGGCGATGATCGTCAACACGGTGGCTCTTCATAGCGCCCCCGGTCGCGCCAGCCCGGCAGAGCTCGGGCGGGGGAGACCTCCGGTCACTTTTTCACTCAACTGACCGGAGGAATTTTTTATGTCTGTACCCCTATGGATCTGGCTACTGACGGGCGCCGTCATCGCCGGATTCTTTGTCTTCGACTTCGTCTCCCACGTGCGCACCCCGCACGAGCCGACCATCAAGGAATCCGCCTGGTGGTCCGCCTTCTACATCGGCCTGGCACTGGCCTTCGGCGGTGTGGTCTGGGGCGTGTGGGACGGCGAGCACGGCATGCAGTACCTCACCGGCTACATCACCGAGAAGGCGCTGAGCGTGGACAACCTCTTTGTCTTCGCCCTCATCTTCGGCGCCTTCAAGATTCCCCGCAGGTACCAGCAGAAGGTCCTGCTCATCGGCATCGTCATGGCCCTGATCTTCCGCCTGGTGTTCATCCTCATGGGCGCGACGATCATCGCCGCCTGGTCCGACGTCTTCTACATCTTCGCCCTGTTCCTGCTCGCCATGGCGGCGAAGACCTTCTGGGACGAGGCCACCGACGCGGAGGAGACCGACCCCAAGGACATGAAGGTGGTGCAGTGGCTGGGCAAGGTCATCCCGATCTCCGACAGCTACCGCCGTGACCACCTGTGGTTCAAGGAGGGTGGCAAGCGCCACTTCACGCCCCTGTTCCTCGCGCTGGTGACCATCGGTTTCGTCGACGTGCTCTTCGCGCTCGACTCCATCCCGGCCATCTACGGCATCACCACCGAGGCGTTCCTCGTGTTCACCACCAACGCCTTCTCCCTCATGGGCCTGCGCCAGCTGTACTTCCTACTCGACGGCCTCCTCGACCGCGTCGTCTACCTGGCCTACGGCCTCTCGGCGATCCTCGGTTTCATTGGCGTGAAGCTGCTGCTGCACGCCCTGCACGAGAACAACATCCCCTTCATCAACGGCGGGGAGAACGTGCACGTGCCGGAGATCAACACCACCGTCTCGCTGCTGGTGATCCTGGGCATCCTCGTGGTCACCGTCGTGGCCTCGCTGATCAAGGACCGCCGCGACCGGGCCAACGGCCAGGTCAACGAGAAGGCCCGCAAGACCGACTACGACGACCACGGCAACAAGCACTACGTCGACGAGAACGGTTACATGATCGACGAGCACGGCAACGAGCTCGACTGGGACGGCAACGTCCTGGAGGGCCAGGGAGGGGACAAGACCGGCGGTCATGCCCACTAGCCCCGGCTAGAAGATACTGAGCACCGGGTTCCAGGGACGGATGTCCCTCCCGGCCAGCACGCCCTCGCGGTGGAACGGATCCTCGTCCATCACCGCGAGGGCGTCAGTCGTCTCCGCGCCTTCCGGCAACCGGAGGATGATGAGCGCCGACCCGCGCCCGTCGACGTACGGCCCGGAGGCAACCAGCGCGCCCTCGTCCTTGAGGCGGGCGAGGAACTCCCGGTGCTCGGGACGCAGCGCGACGATGCGCTCGTCGCCGTCGGGGTAGGAGTAATGGCAGGCAAAGTAGGTCATACCGCCTCATCCTAGGGGGTGGCGTGCCGGGTAGGGTGGATCGTCGTGAGCGTCGGAACTAGCACCCGCGAGGGCGAGAAGCCCTCCAACTTCAACCTGCCCAACGTGCTGACCAGCCTGCGCATCCTCTTCATTCCGCTGTTCGCCTGGCTGGTGCTGAACTCGCCCGAGGGCCCGGGCTGGCAGTGGGCCGCGTTCGGTGTCTTCGCCGCGCTGATGATCACCGACAAACTCGACGGGGACATCGCCCGCGCGCGTGGCCAGGTCACGGACTTCGGCAAGATCGCCGACCCCATCGCCGACAAGGCGCTGATGGCCGCCGCGCTGATCTGCCTCAACGTCATCGGTTCGCTGCCCGTGTGGATCACCGTGGTCATTCTCGTGCGCGAGTTCGGCATCACCTTCTGGCGTATGTTCATGCTGCGCCGCGGCCTCGTCGTCCCGGCCTCGAAGGGCGGCAAGCTGAAGACGGCCCTGCAGACCCTCGCCGTGGGCCTCTACCTGCTCCCGCTGCCGGAGTGGATGGAGCTGCCGACCTTCCTGGTGATGGTGGCCGCGGTCGTCGTCACGGTGGTCACCGGCCTGCAGTACCTCTGGGATTCGAGGAAGCAGTGACTCTCGCCGCCGAGGTGGTGGGCCTGCTGAAGCAGCGGGGCGAGACACTCTCCTTCTGCGAGTCGCTGACCGCGGGCCTGGGCTCGGCGACGATCGCCGAGGTCCCCGGTGCGTCGGCGGTCCTCCGCGGGGGCCTGGTCACCTACGCCACGGACCTCAAGTCGGGGCTGGCGGGCGTCGATACGCATCTTCTGGACCGCGAGGGCCCGGTGTCTCCCGAGACCGCGCGGCAGATGGCCGCCGGCGCGCGGCGCGTGTGCGGCTCGGACTGGGCGGTGTCGTTCACCGGGGTCGCCGGGCCCGACCCCCAGGACGGGCATGAGCCGGGGGAGGTGTTCATCGCCGTGGCAGGGCCCGACGGGGTACGCAGTGAGCGGGCGCGTATCGACGGCCGGATGCACCTCATCGCCGGTGTCGAACACTTCGCCGGTGACCGGCCGCAGATCCGCGAGTGGTCCGTCCAGGCGGGCCTGTATGCTCTGGTGAACCGAATCCAGGGAACAAATGGAAAAGGAGCGTCGTTGTAACCAATGATGACAACGAAAACAGCACTTCTCACCGCACCCGTCGCCAGCGACCAGTCACCGACCCGCGACATCCTCCTCCGTGAAGCACTCGGCATGACCCTGCGGGCGTTCCGCGCCGACCAGTCCGTCACCCTGCGCGAGCTGGCGGAGTCCGCCCGCGTGTCCCCCGGCTACCTCTCCGAGCTCGAGCGAGGCCGCAAGGAGGTCTCCTCCGAGCTCCTGGCCTCGATCTGCCACGCCCTGGGAGCCTCCGTCTCGGACGTGCTCTTCGAGGCGGCGTCGACGATGGCGCTGCCCTCGATGGTCGACGAACTCGCCAACACCAGCCCCGCCGCCGCGGAGTAAAACCGGACGAGTCGGTGTCGGCTACCATGGACCCCGATAATTAGACACCTATTGAGCTGTAGGAAAGGCCCGCAGACATGGCTAACCCCTTTGTCAAAGGATGGAAGTACCTGATGGCGCTCTTCGACTCGAAGATCGAGGAGAACGCCGACCCCAAGATCCAGATCGAGCAGGCCATCCAGCAGGCCCAGCGCCAGCACCAGGACCTCTCGCAGCAGGCTGCCGCGGTGATCGGCAACCAGCGCCAGCTGGAGATGCAGCTCAACCGTCGCCTCAGCGAGATCGAGAAGCTGCAGGCCAACACCCGCCAGGCCATCACCCTGGCCGATCAGGCGCGCAACAACGGCGACGAGCAGAAGGCCGTGGAGTACGAGAACGCCGCCGAGGCCTTCGCCGCGCAGCTGGTCACCGCAGAGCAGGGCGTCGAGGACACCAAGCAGCTCCATGACCAGGCACTGCAGCAGGCTGAGCAGGCCAAGAAGGCCGTCGAGCGCAACTCCATGCAGCTCCAGCAGCAGGTCAACGAGCGCACCAAGCTGCTCAGCCAGCTCGAGCAGGCCAAGATGCAGGAGAAGGTCTCCGAGTCCCTGAACTCGATGAACTCCATCACCTCCGGAAACACCCCGAACCTGGATCAGGTGCGCGAGAAGATCGAGCGCCGCTACTCCAACGCCCTCGGCCAAGCCGAGCTCGCCCAGAACTCCGTCCAGGGCCGCATGGCCGAGGTCGAGCAGGCCGGCGTGCACCTCGCCGGACACTCCCGCCTAGAGCAGATCCGCGGCGAGATGGCGCAGGACCGTCAGCTCTCCAGCGGTGGCGAGAAGCCCGCGATCGAGCAGGGCAACCCCTTCGACGCCACCACCGCCGACCGCGAGACGGCCACGGCGGACGTCTCCGAAGACGCGGTCGAGCGCAAGATGCGCGAACTGCGCGGCGAGTCCTAGAACCTTCCGGCCGGAAGTTCTGCGCTAGTCTCCGAAGCCCCTCGCCATGAGGGCTTCGCCGAGGGCTCGGGCGCGGCGGATGGATCGCACCATCACGGGCACACCGATAGCCCGGATGGACCATCCCGCCCCCCGGGCCTTTCGTGCGTCCGCGACCTCCCTCAGCGCGGCGAGCTGCATGGGAATCATGCGCAGGGTGAGCGAGGCCGCCAGGGTGACGGTCTCCACGGGGAACCCGTAGCGCGCCAGCGGGCCGAGCAGTCTCTCCGTCGACTCCATGAGCCCGGAGATGGTGGTGGTCAGGGTGAACAGTGCCGCCGCCGCGATGGTGCAGAGCAGGCTGAGCACGATCACGCTCGCCCGGGTGAGATCGTTCTGCCACCACTGGAACGCGCCCAGCACAAGAATGATGGGCAGCGCCGGAAGCACCTGGCCCGCGGCGATGCGCAACGGGATGCGGGCGACAACGTACCCCGCCGCCACCAGCGCCCAGGCCACCCCGGCCGCGGGCAGCGACCGGGCGAACACGGTCACCGCCAGGATGAACACCAGGAGCACGAGGAGCTTCAGCGCTCCCGGCAGGCGGTGCAGCGGGCTGTTTCCCGGGACGTAGACACCCAGGGGGATGCCGAGCTTCACGCGGTCATCCTGCTGACGTAGGTGTCGATGGCATCACGCGGTGCGCCGTCGGCGATGACCTGTCCCTCGTCCAGGCAGATAACCCGGTCGAAGTCGGCGAGCAGGTCGAGATCGTGGGTGACCACGATGAGCTGCTGCTCTAGGCGGCGGAACTCCTCCGCGATGCGGAGCCGGTTGCGCAGGTCAAGCAGCGTGGTGGGTTCGTCGGCGACGATGATCTCCGGGTCCAGCACCAGCACCGAGGCGAGGGCGAGCATCTGCTTCTGGCCACCGGACAGGGTGTGGGGCGAGTCGTCCGCGTGTTCGGTGAGGTCGAAGCGGGCCAGCACCTCGTCGGCGCGGCGCAGGCGCTCGCTCTTGGGCAGGCCGCGGCGGCGCAGGGAGAAGAGCACGTCGTCGCGGACCCGCGGCATGATGATCTGGTTGTCCGCGTCGGAGAAGATGAACCCCACGAGGGAGCGGACCTGTTTCCTGGACGTCCGGACATCCTGGTCATTGACCAGAACCGTGCCCTCGGTCGGGGTGGCCAGCCCGTTGAACAACCGCGCCAGGGTCGACTTTCCGGATCCGTTGGCACCGATGATGCCCACCCGGGATTCGGTGATCGTCAGCGAGACGGGGCCGAGAATGGTGTTCACCGCGTCCGGCCGAGCGTCGGAGGCGGCGTCGACGGTGAGGGAGACGTCGTTAAGCGAGATTACGGGCACGGGTGACCTTGCGGGACAGGAAGTCGGGGAAGGCCGCGTGCACGCCGACGGCGATGGCGATCATCACCGCGACCTTGAGGGCGTCGGGGAGGAGGAACGGGACCTGCACGGCCGCTGCCGCCGCGACCGTCATGTCCGCGCGCAGCATCAGGCCGATGGCGCCGAGGACGTACTGGATGAGCAGCGCGACGGCGCCGGCGAGGGCGAACCAGCCGATCTGCGCGGTCTGCCGACGGGCCGGCGCGCGGTAGGCGATGGCTCCGGCCACGGCGGGGGAGATAAGGTAGCCGAGGATGTAACCTACCCTCGGGCCACCGAGGGCGGACAGGACGGTCCGGCCGCCGGAGAGCACGGGCAGGCCGAGTCCCAGGCCGAGGAACAGCACGGCGACGAAGAACGCCCGCCGGGGGCCGAGGATGAGGCCGGAGAGAATGAGGATGGCGTTCTGCAGGACGATGGGCACCCCGGCGCTGCCGATGGGGATGGAGACAAAGGCGAAGACGATGACCAGGGCCGCGAATACGGCGACGTAGGCGAGATCGGCGGCGGTGCTGTTCGATTTCATGGGAAAACCTTATCTTGAACAGTGTTTAACCTGCAAACGTCGCCGTTCTGGCATGCTCGCGGGGAACGCTATGCTAGTGGAATGCGTCTGACCGAGTTCACCCGGCTGATCACCGACGAGTTCGGCGACTCGGAGGGCCGCTGGATCGCCCACTCCCACATGCTGCCGGCCCT
The DNA here is from genome assembly GCF_000767055.1 of Corynebacterium doosanense CAU 212 = DSM 45436. Classification (NCBI taxonomy): domain Bacteria; kingdom Bacillati; phylum Actinomycetota; class Actinomycetes; order Mycobacteriales; family Corynebacteriaceae; genus Corynebacterium; species Corynebacterium doosanense. Next base: position 1,703,392 of record NZ_CP006764.1, on the reverse strand, counting down.
GGGCGGTACCCCGGATGAACTCATCGAGCGCGGGGTTGATCCGCGGGTCGTATGGGACCAGCTGTGTGAGGACTTCGACATCCCCGAGGAGCGTCGGCTCGGGCACGACGTGCCGGGATTCTGAGTGGGCGGCGAAACGCCGGGCGTTCGGCTGTCTTTCGAACAGATGTGCGTGTAGATTTACGGGCGACGACCACCGCCGGTGTTAGTGTCCTGAAAAACCGACAGAGGTGACCGCCGAGGGAAAATTTCGGCGGTTGGCGGGATCCGAACCGGCCCCGGTGCGGTCTAAGAAACCAGAGCTGAGAAAACAGGCACCGGCCCATGTCTTCGGACACCGGCACCACGAAAGGAAACACAGACAATGGCAACAAAGAAGTCCACCAAGAGCCAGGCGGCACCCGGGGGAGACCGGCAGAAGGCGCTCGACGCGGCCCTGTCCATGATCGAGAAGGACTTCGGCAAGGGTGCCGTCATGCGGCTGGGCGACGAGAACCGCCCGCCCATCCAGACGATCTCCTCCGGCAACACGGCCATCGACGTCGCGCTCGGCATCGGCGGGTTCCCCCGCGGGCGCATCGTGGAGATCTACGGCCCGGAATCCTCGGGTAAGACGACCGTCGCGCTGCACGCCGTGGCCCAGGCGCAGAAGGCCGGCGGCATCGCCGCGTTCATCGACGCCGAGCACGCGCTCGATCCCGACTACGCCAAGAAGCTCGGCGTGGACACCGACAACCTCCTGGTCTCCCAGCCCGACACGGGCGAGCAGGCCCTGGAGATCGCCGACATGCTGGTGCGCTCCGGCGCGATCGACATCCTCGTCATCGACTCCGTGGCGGCCCTGACGCCGAAGGCCGAGATCGAGGGCGAGATGGGCGACAGCCACGTCGGCCTGCAGGCGCGCCTCATGTCCCAGGCACTGCGCAAGATGACGGGTGCGCTGTACAACTCCGGCACCACCGCCATCTTCATCAACCAGCTCCGCGAGAAGATCGGCGTGATGTTCGGTTCCCCGGAGACGACCACGGGCGGCAAGGCCCTGAAGTTCTACTCCTCCGTGCGCTGCGATGTCCGCCGTATCCAGACGCTCAAGGACGGCCAGGACGCCATCGGTAACCGCACCCGCCTCAAGGTGGTGAAGAACAAGGTGTCCCCTCCGTTCAAGATCGCGGAGTTCGACATCATGTACGGCGAGGGCATCTCCCGGGAGTCCTCCATCATCGACATGGCGGTGGAGAACGGCATCGTGAAGAAGTCCGGCTCCTGGTTCACCTACGAGGGGGACCAGCTGGGCCAGGGCAAGGAGAAGGCGCGCCTGTTCCTCAAGGACAACCAGGAGCTGGCCGATGAGCTGGAGAAGCAGATCCTGGTGAAGATGGGCATCGGCCAGGCTCCCGCGGGCGAGGAGAACCAGGACATGTCCGTCCCCGGCGTCAATGACGAGGGCCTGAGCGACGACCCCGTCGACATGGTGCCCAACATTGACTTCGATGACGAGGACGATGACGAGTAACACCGACAAGGTCGAACGGCTGCGCCAGGAGCTGGAGAACTTCTCCGGGGGCACGCTCTTCGACCACGAAGCGGAGGAGGCGAAGGCACAGGTGCGCGGCCGCGCGCTGCGCCTGCTCGATCAACGCGCCCGCTCCCGCCACGAATTACGCGGCCGGCTCGTGGATCTGGACTTCGACCCCCGCCTCATCGACGAGGTCCTCGACGACCTGGAGCGTGCCCAGCTTCTCGACGACCAGTCGTTCGCCCACGAATGGGTCCGGCAGCGCCACGCCCGGCGGGGCAAGTCCGCCAGCGTCCTCGACCGGGAGCTGCGCGAGAAGGGTGTCTCCGAAGCGATCCGCACGGAAGCCCTGGAACAGATCGATTCCTCGGACGAGGAGTCGGCCGCCCGGAGCGCGGCAGAGAAAAAGGCCCGCACCGTAAAGACGGTGCCGGCCGATCGCGCAGAACGGGACAAGCTCCTGCGCCGGATTCTCGGAGTGCTCGCCCGGCGGGGATACGGGGGAGAGATGTCCATGCGCATCGCCCGCGCGGCGCTCGACGACCGGATCGCCGAGCTCGAGCAGTCCTGACCTACTGGTCCGGGGTGTCCACCCGCTGGTAACCGGGGGCGTGCCAGTCCACGACCTCGTTGTCCTTGGTGGTGATACCGGGGTTGGCCGCCTCGGGCACCTTGGCCAGGATGTTGCGGCGCGCGCGCCCGGCCCGGAGCTGTCGTTCGACCCGCTCCGCGACCAGGGAGAGGCCCCAGTTGATGAGGATCATGATGATGGCCACGACGATGAGCGAGGCCAGGTAGTTCTGGTTCGCCGACGAGGACTGGACGCCGGAGCGCACGATCTCGATGTAGCCGATCTGGTAGCCCAGCGCCGAGTCCTTCAGGGCGATGACCATCTGCGAGATCAGGGCCGGGAGCATGGCCGCGATGGCCTGCGGCAGAAGGATCGAGCGCATGTACTGGCTGTGGGACAGCCCCAGCGCCTTGGCGGCCTCGGTCTGGCCCTTGGGCAGTGTCTTGATCCCGGCCCGGAGGACCTCGGCGATGACCGCGCCGTTGTACAGCGTCAGCGCCACGACCACGGCCGCGAACGCCAGCTGCCGGGGCGGGAACACGCCGTAGACGGCGAAGAGCTGGTACGCGAAGATCATGAGCAGAAGCACCGGGATGGCGCGGAACAGCTCGACGATCACGCCGCAGACAGCGGAGACGATGCGGTTCTCCGACAGCCGGCCGAGGCCGAGCACCACGCCCGCGATCATGGCCAGGACGATCGAGAAGACCGCGGCCTTGAGGGTGCCCACCAGGCCCGGGATGAGGTAGGTGGTCCAGGTCTGGGAGTTGAGGAAAGGCTGCCATTTCGCAGCGGTGAGCTGGCCGTTCTGCTGCAGGGTCCAGAGGACCCAGCCGAGAATGGCGAGGATCACCACGGCGGCGAGCGCGGAGTAGAGGAGGTTGCGCCGGCGGGTGGCCGGCCCGGGTGCGTCGTAGAGGATCGTGGCGCGATTGCTCATCAGCGCTTCACCGCCAATCGGTTGGACAGATTACCCAGGAAGAGTCCCATGGGCAGCGTGAGGATGATGAAGCCCAGGGCGAACATGCCGAAGATGACAAAGAGCATGTTGGCATGCATCTCGATGGTCTCCTTCATGAGCAGCGAGGCCTCCGCCACGCCGATGACCGACGCGATGGTGGTGTTCTTGGTCAACGCGATGAGGGTATTGCCCAGGGGGACGATGGCCGCCCGCAGTGCCTGCGGGAAGACGACCTCGCCGAAGACCTGGGGAAAGTTCAGACCCAGCGACCGGGCGGCCTCGGCCTGGCCGAAGTGCACGGTGTTGATGCCCGAGCGCAGGGACTCAGCGACGAACGTCGAGGTGTAGAGGATGAAACCCAGTACCGCGAGGCGGAAGTTCTGGTCCAGGAGGAAGGTGTCCGAATCCCGGCTGGCGAGCTCGAGGCCGAGGTTCTGGTAGAGCCCGAAGGAGCAGAAGAGGACGATGAGGGTCAGCGGGGTGTTGCGGACAATGTTGATGTAGGCGGTCGCGAGGGTGCGCAGCACGCCGACCGGGGAGACTCGCATGGCGGTGAGGATGACGCCGAGGATCAGCGCGCCGATCGCCGACCAGAAGGTCAGCTGGATGGTCATCCAGAACGCCGAGAGGATCCCCGGCCAGATATCAGGCCAGAATGTGGACATTCACTGGCCCCCTTTCTTGACATGGAAAGCCACCGGCATCCGGGTTGTGAGCGCGGAGCACCGGTGGATCACCAGGCGGGTGCGGTGGTTACTTGTCGAGGAAGCTCAGGTCACCCGGGGAGTCGGGGGAGACACCCTGGCCGTCGCCGAGGTTGTCCGCGACGATTTTGTCGAAGGTGCCGTCCTCGATGATGGCGTTGAGTGCCTCGTTGATGGCGTCGACGGTGGCCTGGTCGTCCTTGGTGACGCCGATGCCGTAGTGCTCGTTGGTGAAGGGCTCGCCGTCCTTCTCCATCTCGATCACGGTGAAGTCGCCGGGGGACTGGGCGGAGTAGCCGTTGAGGATGGTCGCGTCCGTGGTCATGGCGTCGACGTTGCCGTTGCGCAGTGCCTCGGTGCAGGAGGAGTAGGTGTCGTACTCCTGCAGCTGCACGCCGGGCAGTGCCTCCTTGACCTTCTGCGCCGGGGTGGAGCCCGTGACGGAGCAGAGGATCTTGCCGTCGAGGGATTCGAGGCTGTCGATGGAGGTTTCGTCGGCACGCACGAGCAGCGCCTGGTGGGTGAGCAGGTAGGGGCCGCCGAAGCTGACGGTCTCGGCGCGGCCCGCGTTGATGGAGTACGTCGCGGCGATCATGTCCACCTCGCCGTTCTGGATGAGGGTCTCGCGCTGGGCGGACGGGGTCTCGCGCCACTCGATGGTGGGTTCCGCGTGGCCCTCCTTCTCGGCGATGCGGTTGACCACCTCGGTGGCGATGTCCACGTCGAGTCCGGACATGGAGCCGTCGGCGTTGCGCAGGCCGAGGCCGGGCTGGTCGAACTTGGTGCCCAGGGTGACGCTGCCGGCCTCGATGCTGGCGAGGAGGCCGTCGGAGCCGCCTTCGGATCCGGCGCAGGCGGTCAGCGCGGTGGCGGCGGTGGCGACGATGGCGGTGGCAGCGAGGATGCGGCCGGTGGTGTTCTTCATGATGATGTCTCCTGGTCTGGGGTTCTTAGTGGGCGAGGATCTTGCCCAGGAAGTCCCGGGCGCGTTCCGTCTTGGGGGCGGTGAAGAATTCGTTTGGGGTGGTGTCCTCGAGGACGGCACCGTCGGCCATGAAGAGGATGCGGTCGGCGGCCTTGCGGGCGAAGCCCATCTCGTGGGTGACCACGACCATGGTCATTCCGGCCTTGGCCAGGTCGGTCATGACGTCGAGGACCTCGTTGACCATCTCCGGGTCGAGGGCGGAGGTCGGCTCGTCGAAAAGCATGATCTTGGGGTCCATGGCCAGGGCCCTGGCGATGGCGACTCGCTGCTGCTGACCGCCGGAGAGCTGGGCCGGGTACTTCTCGGCCTGCGCGGCGATGCCCACACGTTCGAGCAGGCGGTCCGCGGTGGCGTCGGCGTCGGCCTTGGACATGCCGCGTACCTTGCGGGGGCCGAGGGTGACGTTCTCGCGGATGGACTTGTGCGGGAAGAGGTTGAACTGCTGGAAGACCATGCCGACGTCGGCACGTAGCCGGGTCAGTGCCTTGCCCTCGGAGGGCAGCACCTTGCCGTCGATGCGGATCTCGCCGTCGTCGATGGTTTCGAGGCGGTTGATGGTCCGGCACAGCGTCGACTTTCCTGAGCCCGAAGGCCCGAGGACGACAACAGCCTGACCGGCGGGAATCGACAGATTGATGTCCTTGAGGGCCTGGAAGTCGCCGAAGTATTTGTTTACTCCGGCCACCTCGATCATGTTGTGTTGCTCACCCGACGCGGGTGTTGTGATCTGACTCATGAACCAGACTTTAAGGATGGTTATGCCCGGTAGGAAATTTTCTGGGGGAAATGTAGGTAGGTAGTATCATTATTCGCCCCCGCCCGGAGCCCTCCCGGCAGGTCAGTGTCGCCGCGTCCACCCAACGGCTACCCCCGGCCCGGCTGCTCCAAGGGGTTTAGGGCCACGCCCGTGACGGTAGCTAGACTGGCTCACCGTGGTTGAACAAACTCTAGAAAACCCCGGGCAGCGCTCCTACGAAGTCCGCACGTTCGGGTGCCAGATGAACGTGCACGATTCCGAACGCTTGTCCGGCCTGCTGGAAGACGCCGGATACGTCGCGGCCGGGGAGGACACCCCGCCGGATCTCGTGGTGTTCAACACCTGCGCGGTGCGTGAGAACGCCGACAAGAAGCTCTACGGCACCCTGGGATCGCTGCGGGAGACCAAACGCAGCCGACCCGGAATGCAGATCGCCGTCGGCGGCTGCCTGGCGCAGAAGGACCGCGACACCGTCGTGGACAAGGCCCCCTGGGTGGACGCCGTGTTCGGCACCCACAACATGGGATCGCTGCCGGCGCTGCTGGAACGCGCGCGGCACAACAACGAGGCCCAGGTCGAGATCGAGGACTCGCTGCGGGAATTCCCCTCGGTCCTGCCGGCCAAACGTGAGTCCGCCTATGCGGGCTGGGTCTCCATCTCGGTGGGGTGCAACAACACCTGCACGTTCTGCATCGTGCCCAGCCTGCGCGGCAAGGAGGAGGACCGTCGCCCCGGCGACATCCTCGCCGAGGTCGAGGCACTGGTGAGCCAGGGAGTATCCGAGGTGACGCTGCTGGGGCAGAACGTCAACGCCTACGGCGTGAACTTCTCCGACCCCACGATCGAGCGGGACCGCTCGGCGTTCTCCAAGCTGCTGCGCGCGTGCGGCGAGATCGAAGGCCTCGAGCGGGTGCGGTTCACCTCCCCGCACCCGGCGGAGTTCACCTCCGATGTCATCGACGCGATGGTGGAGACCCCGAACGTCTGCCCTCAGCTGCACATGCCGCTGCAGTCCGGCTCCGACAAGGTGCTCAAGGACATGCGCCGCTCCTACCGATCCAAGAAGTTCTTGCGCATCCTCGACGAGGTGCGGGAGAAACTCCCGCACGCCGCCATCACCACGGACATCATCGTCGGTTTCCCGGGGGAGACGGAGGAGGATTTCCAGGCCACCCTCGACGTGGTGGAGAAGTCACGCTTCACCTCGGCCTACACCTTCCAGTACTCGCCGCGCCCCGGCACCCCGGCGGGTGAGCTGGAGGAGCAGATCCCCAAAGAGATCGTGCAGGAGCGTTTCGAACGTCTCGTGGCACTTCAGGACCGCATCGCCGCGGAGGAGAACGCCAAGCTGGTCGGCACCGACGTGGAGCTGCTGGTCCAGGCCGTGGGCGGCCGGAAGAACGGCCAGACCCACCGCATGACGGGACGCGCCCGCGACGGCCGCCTCGTGCACTTCGCCCCGGAGGGCAACCTCGACGGCGACATCCGCCCCGGCGACGTCGTGCACACCACCATCACCGAGGCCAAACCCTTCTTCCTCATCGCGGACGCGGGGATCACCACGCACCGCCGCACCCGCGCGGGTGACATGTCCGCGGCCGGGGAGGTTCCCACCACCGCGCCGATCGGCGTGGGCCTGGGCCTGCCGTCGATAGGCCGCCCGCCCCAGGTCGCCGCCGCCGACACCGCCTGCGGGCGATCATGAGTACCAGAAGATCGGATGGAGCCGAGATGACCAGTCCCCACAGCAACAACCTTGCCGGCGCCGAGAAACATGCGGCCCGCCGGATGAGCCTCGACGGCCAGCAGTGGACGCTCATCGCCGCGGTCATCATCTGGCTCGCGTACCTCGTGCTTCCGCACGCGGGCGGGGTCAGCGGCTTCGAGGTCACCTTCGCCCGCCCCGCCGCCGCCGAGGCCGGCATCAAGATCACCGAGTACGTCTACGCCATCCTCATCGGGCTGGGCATCGGCGTGCTCACCACCCTGACGCTGATCACCCGGCGGGCGGTCTTCGGGCTCACCGCGTGGATGCTGGTCACGGTGGGCCTGTTCTACGCCGTCTTCGCGCTGTGGCTGCGCCAGACCCGCTCGTCCGCGGATGACGGGGTGAACATGGGTGTGGGGATGTACCTCAGCATTCTCGGGGTGCTGCTCGCGGTGGTCGCCTATTCCATGGTGGCCCTGCGGCGCGATCCGGAACAGAGCCACATCGCCGAGGAACGCGCCCGGCGCGAGGAACTCGATGAGGTCGGCCTGACGCAGCGCGCGGTGATGGAGCAGGAACGGCGCAGCATGGAGGGAAATCCGCTGCTTATCGACGACCGCCGCCGCCGAGCCGCACAGCGGCACCGCCCCGAGGACTAGGGCAGGATCCGCTGCCAGGCGGTCGCGGAGGTGAGCAGCTCCGGGGTGTACGGCGCGAGCAGTCGCGCGGTCGCCGTGTCGCCGGCCGCGGCCGACGCGTAGACCGTCTGCACCTCCGGCGCGAGATTCGTCAGGCCGGCGGCCAGGACCGCGTGGCCCAGGCCTCGGCCCCGGAAACCCCTGTCCACGGACACGACACCGAGCTCCGCGACCGTGGGGTCGGCCCCCGAGTGGGCCGTGAACTCGCACAGGGCCCGGGCCGTGCCGGAGCCGTCGACGAGCAGGACCACAAGCTGCGTCTCGCCCCGCGCGGCGAGCCTGGCGGCCGCCTCCCTGAGCCGGTCTCCGGTCCAGCGCACGGGTTCGGTGTGCAGGTGTCCGTGGTCGGCGTCAGCGGATGCGGTGGAAAGCAGCGTCGATAAGCCGTCGACGGGGGCGTAGTTGCGGGCCACCCGGACGCTGAAGCCGTCCGGGACGCGGGGCGACGGCGTGGCGGCGCGCAGCGCGTACTGGTCGACGGTGACGGCGGGGCAGTAGTGCTCGGGGGCTCCCTGATCGCTCCACAGCTGGAGGACGTCGCGGCCCAGAGCGCGGCACACCTCTTCCACACCACGCATCAGCTCCGCGCGCACGGAGACGGCGTCCGTGTCCAGTTCCTCGCCGGGAAGCGGCAGGTACCCGGCGTCCAGGACGAGCTCCACCTCGACCACGCGGAGCTCCTCGAGCAGGGGGATCGAGAGGTAGGCAAACGCCGCGACCTCCAGGTCCCGCTCGTCGTCGGTGGCGGGGATGACCGGCACACCAAGGTCACCGACGGGGGCGAGCACCGGGGTGAGCGAGTCGTCCACCAGCGCGAGCAGCAGGGCATCGGACTCCGTGGAACCCTGAAGCCGAGTGAGCACGCGCTCCACACTCACCGAGGCGAGGCGGTCGCCGCTGGCCTCCTGTGCGGCGAGGTTCTGATGGAAACAGAAGGTACGCACGACATCGGCCGGCTCCCTCCCGGGAACCGGCCGACCAATCTGGACCAGCTGCACTCTGGCTGACTAGTTGTCTACAGCGTTGCGCGCGGCCTCGGCGAACTGCTCCCACTGCTCGGCCTGCGCACGCAGTTGCTCGGCCTGGGTGGTCAGGCCCTTGGCCTCAGCGGCCTCGGCCTTGGCGGTGTAGTCGTCGACCTTGGCCTGGAACTGCGCGACCCGGGCCTGCACGGCCGGGTCGGTGCGGCGCCACTGGGACTGCTCGGCGTCGGAGACCCGCTTCTCGATGGCGCCGATCTTGTCCTCGTACTCGCGCACACGCCCGCGCGGGACGTAGCCGATCTCCTCCCACTTCTCCTGCAGGTCACGTAGCTTGGCGCGGGCGCCATCGAGGGACTTCTCGGGGTCGATCTGAGAGTCGTACTCGGCGAGGAGCTTGTCCTTGGCCTCGGCGTTGGCCTCGTACTCCTGGTCGCGTTCGTTGTTCAGGGCCTCGCGCGCGCCGAAGAAGTGGTCCTGCGCGGCGCGGAACCGGGCCCAGAGCTGGTCGTCGATGTCCCGCTGGGCGCGGCCGGCGGCCTTCCACTCGTCCATGAGGTCGCGGTAGGCATGCGCGGTCTCCTTCCAGTCCGTGGAGTCCTGCAACTTTTCGGCGCGCTCGATGAGCGCCTCCTTCTTCGCCTTTGCGGCGTCGCGGCCCCGGTCGAGGTCGGCGAAGTGGGCGCCGCGGCGGCGGTTGAACGCATCCCGGGCGCGGGAGTAGCGCTTCCACAGGGCGTCGTCGGTCTTGCGGTCGATGCCGCGGATCTGCTTCCACTCGTCGAGGATATCGCGGATCCGGTCGCCGCTGGCCTTCCAGTCGGTGGAGTTCTCAGCGATGTCCTCGGCCTCCGCGGCGAGCTCCTCCTTGCGGGCGGTGGACTGCGCGCGGCGCTCCTCTTTTTCGCGGGAGGCCTGCTCGCTCGCCTCGGCGGTGCGAGAGATCACCGAGTCCAGGCGTGCCGCCAGGGCGTCGAGGTCGCCGATGGCGGCGACGGTGGGCAGCGACGCGCGGATGTCCTCGGCCTGCTTGGCCACGGTGGCCGCCTCGCCCGGGGTGGAGGTCAGGCGTGCCTCGAGCAGATCGACCTCGGTGGAGAGGTCATCGAACCGCGTCCCGTAGTGCGCGAGACCTTCCTGCGGGGTGCCCGCCTTCCACACTCCGATCTCGCGCTCGCCGGCGGAGGTGGTGACAAACGCGGTGCCGTCCTCGGCGACCCGGCCGAACTTCGCCGGGTCATTCTTCGACGCAACCTTGGCCGGGACCGGGGTAGGGGTGGCCCCGGCCTGCACTCCGGGCTTCGGACCCGGCTTGGGCCCCGGCTTCGGACCGGGCTTGGGGGAGGGGGTGTTCGGGGAAGTCATGGGGCGGGTCCTTGGGGGTGGCTAGGTTCGCCGCGCGACACGGCTGCCGATTCATGAATGGATGTGCGTACAAACATAGCCGTTGCCCCCGAGGGCTGCGAGGGGGTGGCCCACTAGGGTGTGGGGAGTGAAACACAACATCGTCATCATGCCCGCCAGTCCCGCGCTGGTGGCGGAGCTGGCACCGCAGGATCTGGCCGGAAGGACGCTTCTCGACGCCGTGCGCACCCTCGTCGCCGGCGCCGACCAGGTGGAGCTGGTGGGGAGCCGGGACGAGCGGTGGCGCACGGAGCACACCGGTTCCTTTGCCGCGTGGGGCGCCCCCCGGGTCACCGTGGGGAGCGGAAACTACCTGCCTGAGCTGCTGCAGCGCTACGCCCTCGGGCCAGGGCTTTCCGCGCGGGTCACCGGGGTCCGAGGAGAGCTGGGTGAGCTCAACCCCCGTGCCTTGACGCTCGTCGCCGTGGACGGCAGCGCCGGGATGACCCCGCGCGCACCCCTCGCGCTGCTCGACGGTGCGGAGGCGGCCGATCAGTGGTGCCGGGCAGTTCTGGCTGGCGGAAAACGCCTTGCATTGGCCGGGGAATCCCTGCGGGAGGCCGGAATTCTTGAGGCTGGTCTGTGGGACGAGCTGGCGGGCGTCGACAAGCGAGACGCTGCCCTGCTGGAGGCGGACACGACCCTCGGGGTCGCACGCTACGTGGCGGGGTGGGTCCTGTGATCCGGCCCGTTGCTGTGGTCGGGCCCACCGCGTCCGGCAAGTCCAGCCTCTCGCTCGACCTGGCGGAACATCTGGGCGGGGAGATCATCAACGTCGACTCCATGCAGCTCTACCGCGAGATGGAAATCGGCACGGCGAAGCTGCCCGTGGCCGAGCGCCGCGGAATCCCGCACCACCTCCTCGACATCTGGGACGTCACCGAGGAGGCGTCCGTGGCCGCCTACCAGGACATGGCCGTCGCGCGGGCCGAGGAGCTCATGGCACGCGGGGTGACGCCGATCTTCGTCGGCGGTTCCATGCTTTACTACCAGGCGCTCATCGACGACTTCCAGTTCCCGCCCACCGACCCGGCCGTGCGTGCCCGGTGGGAGGCCCGACTCAGAGAGGTCGGCATTACCCGGCTCCACGCGGAACTCGCGGCGGCGGACCCCGCGGCGGCGGCGGTCATCGAGTCCCAGGACGAACGCCGTACGGTGCGTGCGCTCGAAGTCATCGAACTCACCGGCCGCCCCTTCGCCGCCTCCCAGCCGCCGAAGGACGCGCCGCCGCGCTGGGACACCCGCATCATCGGCCTGGAGACCACCGCGGATTGGCTCAACCCACGCATCGAGCAGCGCACGCGGGAAATGTTCGACAGCGGGCTTATCGACGAAGTCCGCCACCTCACCGCCGAGCGCGGCCTCATCGCCGACTCCACCGCCGGACGTGCCATCGGCTACGCCCAGGTGCTGGCGTTTTTTGCGGGGGAACTGACCCTGGCTGAGGCGCAGGAACGCACCGTCACGGGCACCAGGCGGTACGTCCGCCGGCAGCGGTCCTGGTTCCGGCGCGACGGCCGAATCCGGTGGATCGACGCCTCGGGGCCGACGCTTAAGCAGGCGCTAGACTCGTTGGCGTGAATACTCTGAACTTCGCCAAAGGCCACGGAACCGAGAACGACTTTGTCATCGTCTCCGACCCCGAGGACACGCTCGAGCTGACGCCTGAGACGGTGGCCGGGCTGTGCGACCGGCGAGCGGGTATCGGCGGCGACGGGCTGCTGCACGTCGTGCGCAGGGACGGACAGTGGTTCATGGACTACCGCAACGCCGACGGCTCCATCGCCGAGATGTGCGGGAACGGCGTGCGGGTGTTCGCGCACTGGCTGCGCACCCGCGAGGGCGTGGCGGAGGACAGGTTTGTCATCGGTACCCGGGCGGGTGAGCGGTCGGTGACGATCCACCAGGCGAACGACACCGACGCGGTCGTCTCCGTGGGGATGGGAAAGGCGGAGGTCACCGGGGTGAGCACCGCGCAGATCGGGGATCTCTCCCTCGCCGGTCTGGGGGTTGACGTGGGCAACCCGCACCTGGCGGCGGTCATCCCGGATCTTCGTGCCGAGCAGCTCGCAGAGATGGATCTGGTGGCGCCCGTCTTTGACCGCGACTTCTTCCCGCAGGGCGTCAACGTGGAGGTGCTCACCCCGCTGGTCGACGGAGCCGTGCACATGCGTGTCTACGAGCGTGGCGTCGGCGAAACCCGATCCTGCGGCACGGGAACCGTCGCTGCGGCCACCGCTGCGCTGGCCGATGCCGGGGTGGGCGAGGGCACCGTGGACGTCCACGTCCCCGGTGGGCGGGTCACCGTCACCGTGGATGACGAAGGGGCCACGTTGACCGGGCCGTCGAAAATTGTCGCGACGGGCGAGGTCGATCTCGACGCGCTGTAACCGGGTCTAGTGCCCGCCGCAGGCGCAGTTGCCGCCGCAACCCCCGCAGCCGCCGCCCATGGGGGAGAGGATCATCGCGGTCATCACCGCGGTTCCGGCGATGACGGAATTGCGTGCTGGCAGCTCGGCGGCATCGGGAAGGCACAGGTCGAAGGGGAACGCCCCGTCGACGGTCGCGTGGATGAACCGCTGGCCGGTGAGCTGGTTGTGCCGGTGTTCGGCGTCCAGCACCCGGGCGGAGAACTCGGCCGAGGCATCGGGCACCGAGGCGCCGGAGCCCGAGGCCACGACCTGCGCGCCCTCGGAAACCAGGAGGCCGACGGGAGTGCCGGTGGCCTGCTCGTAGGCCTCGGCATCGGCGTAGGTCTGCTGGTCCACGACGAGGGCGGCGATACCCAGCTGCTGCCATTCCTGGGTGTCCAGCTCCGCGAGCAGCGGGCCCTGGGCGAGGTTCATGGTCACGGCGGTCATGACCTTGCCGTTGGGATCGAGGACCTCGCAGTAGGCGAGCACATCATTGACCATGGTGACGTTGCCGTAGGTCTGGGTGAGAGACTCGAAACCCGCGAAGGTGGCATAGGGCTCCACGGCCATGATGTTGATGAGCGCACCGGAGGCATCGGTGTACTGGATGAGCTGTCCGCCGCGGATCTCACCGATCACGGCCAGCTGATTCGTGGCGATCGCCGCTTCCACGGCATCCTGCCAGCGGTCGAAGCCCAGTCCAATGCTCTTCAAATCGGTGCTCATGTCTTTCGACTCTAACCGCTGGTGGTCGTTTGCCCATAACCCCCCGCCCCTATTGGCCGGCGAATTGGCCACGTGGGATACTTACACCCAAATGACTGAATTCCCCCGAGAAACCACTCCAGACCACGACGACCTTCTGGCCCGCGCCTTCCGCGAGAACGCCCCCCAGCGCGAGGCCGAGGACTCCGGCCGCGACCTCTCCGATCTGGAGAGCCCGACCGTCGGTGAGCTCGAACTCGCGGAGCGCAACGCGTTCCGCCGCGTCACCCGGGACACGGACATCCGCTCGGAGGACACCGAGGACGGCTACGAGGTCGAGTACCGCAAGCTGCGCCTCGAGCAGGTCATCCTCGTCGGCGTGTGGACGGAGGGCACGACCGCCGAGGTCGAGGCGAACATGGCGGAGCTGGCCGCGCTTGCCGAGACCGCCGGTGCCGAGGTCCACGACCTGCTCTATCAGAAGCGTGACAAACCCGATCCCGGCACATACATCGGTTCGGGCAAGGTGGATCAGCTCAAGACCATCGTGGAGTCCACCGGCGCCGACACCGTCGTGTTCGACGGCGAGCTCTCGCCCGGTCAGCTCATCACGCTGGAGGACCGGCTGAAGACCAAGGTCATTGACCGCACCATGCTCATCCTGGACATCTTCGCCCAGCACGCGAAGTCCAAGGAGGGCAAGGCCCAGGTCTCGCTCGCCCAGATGGAGTACCTCTACACCCGCGTGCGTGGTTGGGGTGGCAACCTCTCGCGCCAGGCCGGCGGCCGGGCGGGTTCCAACGGCGGCGTGGGCCTGCGTGGCCCCGGTGAGACCCGGATCGAGGCCGACCGTCGGCGTCTGCGCACCGACATGGCCAAGCTGCGCAAGGAACTCTCCGCGATGAAGACCGCGCGTGAGATCAAACGTTCCCAGCGCCGGGGCTCCACCACCCCGCAGATCGCCATCGCCGGCTACACCAACGCCGGCAAGTCCTCGCTCATCAACGCCATGACCGGCGCGGGCGTGCTCGTCGAGGACGCGCTGTTCGCCACCCTCGACCCCACGACCCGGCGCGCTCATCTTCCCGACGGCCGCGCCATCGTCTTCACCGACACCGTCGGCTTCGTTCGCCACCTGCCCACCCAGCTGGTGGAGGCGTTCAAGTCCACCCTCGAGGAGGTGCTCGGCGCCGACCTCATCCTCCACGTCGTCGACGGCGCGGATCCGTTCCCGCTCAAGCAGATCGAGGCGGTGAACAAGGTCATCTACGACATCGTCCGCGAGAGCGGCGAGGACGTGCCCCCGGAGCTCATCGTGGTGAACAAGATCGATGCCGCCGACCCGGTGACCCTCGCGGAACTGCGCCACACCCTGGACCGCGACAACGTCGTCTATGTCTCCGCCGCCACGGGGGAGGGGATCGACGAGCTCACGGCGCGCATCGAGCTCTTCCTCAACTCGCTGGACGCGCACGTCGAGATGCTCGTGCCCTTCACCCGCGGTGACGTGGTCTCGCGCATCCACGAGGTGGGCACGGTCCTGGCGGAGAAGTACGACGAGGACGGGACGCGTCTCGACGTCCGCCTGCCGCAGCGGGTCGCCCAGGAGCTGGACGAATTCGTGGTTTAGGCCGGAGACCGTGGATAATCACGGTCTGTGAATAATTCCTTTGGTTGGGCTGTCCACGGAGACGGCCGAAAGATAGCGCCCGGAGCCGTCGTCGCCCCGGGTGAACGCCTGAGCTGGCCGCGCACGGTGAGCATCGGCATGCAGCACGTGGTGGCCATGTTCGGCGCCACGCTGCTGGTTCCCACGATTACCGGATTCCCGGTCAACACCACCCTGCTGTTCTCGGGCCTGGGCACGATCATCTTCCTGCTGCTCACCCGCAACCGCCTGCCGAGCTACCTCGGTTCCTCGTTCGCGTTCATCGCGCCACTCTCCGCGTCCGCTGGTGAGGGCATCGGGGCGCAGCTGGGTGGAGTCGTGGTCACGGGCCTGGTGCTCATCGGGGTGGGCATCATCGTGCACCTCGCCGGCAGGAGGCTTATCGATGCCGTGATGCCACCCGCCGTGACCGGTGCCATCGTCGCGTTGATCGGCTTCAACCTCGCACCCGCCGCGACCGCGAACTTCGAGGCGCAGCCCCTGGTCGCCTTTGTCACCCTGGCCGCCATCCTCGCCTTCACCGTGCTCGCCCGGGGGATGGCCTCGCGCCTGTCCATCCTCCTCGGCGTGGTGCTGGGCTGGATGTTTGCCGCGCTGACCGGAAACCTCAGCGAGGGAGCGAGCGAGGCGATCTCCGCGGCCGCGTGGATCGGAATGCCGCAGTTCCATGCGCCGGAATTCCGCTTCTCGGTGATCATGGTGACCCTGCCGGTGCTCGTGGTGCTCATCGCCGAGAACATCGGGCACGTTAAGGCCGTCGGTGGCATGACCGGCGACGATGTCGACGATCTTTCCGGCCGGGCGCTCATCGGCGACGGCATCGCCACCACCCTCGCCGGCAGCTTCGGCGGCTCCGGCACCACCACCTACGCCGAGAACATCGGTGTCATGGCCGCGACCAAGGTGTACTCCACCGCCGCGTACTGGGTGGCGGGTTTCTTCGCCATCGCCCTGGCCTTCGTGCCCAAGTTCGGCGCGCTCATCACCACCATTCCCACCGGGGTGCTCGGCGGCGCGGCCATCATGCTCTACGGCATGATCGGCCTCCTCGGCGTGCGGATCTGGATGGACAACAAGGTCGACTTCACCCATCCCGTCAATCTCGCGGCGGCGGCCGTGGCGATGATCGCCGGCATCGGCAATCTCACCCTTCCGCTGTTCGGGATTGAGCTCGAGGGCATCGCCTGGGGATCGATCGGCATCCTCATCGGTTACCCGCTGCTGCTGTGGGCCTACCGCACCTTCGGCGAGGGACGCTACGCGGTCGCGCTGAAGAACTAGTCGGGCAGACCAAAAGCCCCGCACAGGAATCTGTGCGGGGCTTTCGTCGATAAGCGAAGATCTACGCGTCGAGATCTTTCTCGATCAGCGCGGCGATCTTCTCCACGGCCTCGGCGTTGTCGGAGGTCACGGTGACCTCGTCGCCGTGCTCGGCACCGAGGGCCATGATCATGAGGGAGGACGCGGCGTCGGTCTCCTCGTCGTCCTCGTCACCGACGAGGGTGAGGAAGATGTCGTCGTCGTACTCCGAGGCGGCCTCGGCGACGACGGTCGCGGGACGGGCGTGCAGGCCGACGGATGATCCAACCTTGACGGTCTTGGAAGCCATGAAACTTGTCCTTTCGTTGAGAGCGTGAGTCTGCCTACGAGACTAGGCGTTAACGGGCTCCGCGGCACGGATTTCTTCCTCGGCGGCGGCCTCCTCGGCGGCCTGCTCGATGACCTTGTTGGGCCAGAACTGCTTGAGCGCGATGACCGCGACGGTCGCGACCGCGGTGCCCACCACGAGCGAGAGGAGGAAACCCCACCACGGCGACACGGCGAAGAGCACGAAGATGCCGCCGTGCGGGGCGCGGGAGCCCACGCCCAGGGCCATGGAGACGGCACCGGTGGCGGCGCCGCCGGCCATCATCGCGGGGATGACCCGGAGCGGGTCGGCCGCGGCGAACGGGATGGCGCCCTCGGAGATGAAGGACAGGCCGAGCAGCCAGGCGGACTTGCCGTTCTCCTGCTCCGCGGGGGTGAAGAGGCGCTTGCGCAGGAAGGTGGCCAGCGACAGAGCAATCGGCGGGACCATACCGGCGGCCATGACCGCGGCCATGATGTTCATCGAGGCCTCGTCGCCCGTGGACAGGCCAGCGGTGGCGAAGAGATAGGCCGCCTTGTTCACCGGGCCGCCGAGGTCGACACACATCATCAGACCGAGGATGATGCCGAGCAGCACGGCGGAGGCGCCGGACATGGAGCTGAGCCAGTCGGTGAGGCCGGTCATGATGGCCTCGAGCGGGCGGCCCAGCAGCAGGAACATGAGCAGGCCGACCACCAGGGTGGTCACCAGCGGGATGATGACCACCGGCATGAGGGAGCCGATGATCCTGGGCACCTTCCAGTTGCCGATCCAGTAGGCGACCAGGCCGGCGATGATGCCGGTGACCAGACCGCCGATGAAACCCGCGCCGAGCAGGACCGCAATCGCGCCACCGGCGAAGCCCGGGGCGATGCCGGGGCGGCCGGCGAGGGAGAAGGCGATGAAGCCGGAGAGTGCCGGGACGATGAATCCCATGGCCATCTGACCGGTGGCGAAGAGGACCGCGCCGAGATAGAGCAGGATGCCGGAGCGGTCGAACTCCATCACCTCGCCCTCGACGTCGACGGAGTTTCCGGGCAAGTTGCCGAAGGTGAAGTGGGTGGCGATGTGCTGCGCCGCATTGGCGACGTCGTAGCCGCCGACGAGGAAACCGAAGGCGAGCAGCAGGCCGCCGGCCGCGACGAACGGGATCATGTAGGACACGCCGGTCATGACGGCCTGCTGGATGCGCTTGGGCCAGCTCTCGTTGGCGCCCGCGGCGGACGCGCTGTCGTCGCTACGCGAGGCCGCGACCCGGGGTGCGTCCGGATCCTTCGAGGCGGCAATGGCCTCGTCGAGCATCTGACCGGGCTCGTTGATGCCGCGCTTGACGGGGGACTGGATCACGGGCAGGCCGGCGAAACGGTTCTTCTCCCGGACGGCCACGTCGACAGCGAAGATGACCGCGTCCGCGCTCTTGATGATGTCCTCGCTCAGCGGGGTGTTCCCGGAGGAACCCTGGGTCTCCACGTGGAAGTCGATGTCGCCGCGGGCCTCGGCGGCCTGGGACAGGGCGTCGGCGGCCATGTAGGTGTGCGCGATGCCCGTGGTGCACGCGGTGACGGCGACGATGCGCAGGGGTTTGTCGGCCGCGGCGGTGGTGTCGCCGGACGCGGCGGCGGTGGCTGCTTTGGCGGCGGTGGAGGTTCCGGTAGCGGCCGCGGGTTTCTTCTCCGCGTTGACCACCTCGGTCACGGCGGCGACGATCTCCTCGTCGGAGGTCGCGCTGCGCAGCCGCTCGACGAAGTCACCCCGGACCAGGGCGCGGGCGAGCTTGGACAGGATCTTCAGGTGCTCCTTGCCGCCACCCGCGGGCGCGGCGATGAGAAAGACCAGCTCCGCGTCCCCGTCGGGCCCGGCGAAGTCCACGGGCCGGCTCAGGCGGGCAAACGCCAGCGTCGGCTCAGTGACGGACTCCGCGCGGGCATGGGGGATGGCGACCCGCCCGGGAACACCCGTTCCGGCCGAGGTCTCGCGGGCGTAGGCGGCGGCGGCCAGCTCGGCGGCGTCGGTTGATCGACCGGTGGAGGCCACCAACTCAGCGAGTGAGGAGATCACCTGCTCCGTGGTCGAGCCGAGGTCCGCGTCGAGGCGGACCAGCTCGGTGGTGATGATGGGAGAAGCCATGTCTTAGATGTCCTTCACTGGGCTCAGGGGGAGAGGGGAGACGGAGACGCCGTCGATGTTGAGTTGTGCGGGAGAGGGAAGGTCGGTGCCGGGGAGACCCGCCGCAGCGGTGCCGTAGGCAACGGCCGACCGGAGCGCTTCGGGAGGTTCCTTGCCCGCGATGCGCGCCAGCAGATAACCCGCCAGCGAGCTGTCCCCGGCCCCGACGGTGGACCGGACCGTCACCGGCGGCGGGGTGGCGCGCCAGGCGCCTGCCGCGGTGACCAGCAGGGCCCCGGCACCGCCGAGGGTGACCAGGACCTCGCGGACACCCGACGCGACCACACGCGCCGCGGCCGCGAGAACCGGACCGAAGTCTCCGTTCTCTGCGGCCGTCTCGAGGCTCGCGCCGTCGAGCCCGGCAAGCTGGCCGAGTTCGAAGCCGTTGGGTTTGATGATGGTGGGGGCGGCGGTGGCGAAACCCTTCCCCAGCGCGCGCAGGGGATTGTCCGACGTGTCCACCGCGATGATGAGATCGGGGAACCGGGCCTGGAGGGCGGCGGTGGCATCGACGTAGAACGTCTCCGGCACACCGGGCGGCAGAGAGCCGGCGAGGACGACGGCGTCGGCGTGCGCGGCGCGGTCCACGAGTCGGGTGAGCAGCTCGGTGACCTGGTCCGCGGACAGTTCCGGGCCGGGACCGTTGATCTTGGTCGTGCGGCCCCCCGGTTCGGTGAGGGTGGTGTTGACCCGGATGCTTCCCGCGACGGGAAGGTTGTCGAAGGGAAGACCGGTGGCGGCGACAAGATGGAGAAACTGATCGCTGACCGACGACGGGAAGAGCGCGGCGACGGCGTGGCCGGCCAGGTGCGCGACCCGGGCGACGTTCACGCCCTTGCCTCCGGCGATGCTGGTGGCGGAGGCAGCTCGGTTGACGCCCCCCAGCTCAATGTCCTCTGACAGGTGCAGCGTGGCATCAATGCTGGGGTTGGGGGTCACGGTGAGAATCACGGCGGGAGGTCCTTGCGTTGAGGCCTACGCCGCGCATCCGGCACCCCGAGGGAGTGATTTTTCCGGCCATGCGTGTAGGTCAGTGACGGCTACCACTCCATGATTGCCCGTTTGTGCCCGATTGTCAATAGTTTGTTTCCGATATTCACCGGGTCGTTTCCGTGTAGAATTCAGAGGCAGAATTGGAGCTGGTGCACCGCCTTCCCTCGGTGCGACGGAATCCGGATTCCCGTGCCGCGCGGCGTCCAGCTGCCGGATCAATCTCGAACGAAGGATGGCAAACGTGAACGAGAGCACCGTGTCTGGTGAAGTCAGCGGAACCGGCGTCGTCGCCGGCATCGCCTATGCCCCGGTCGTGTGGGTTCGTCCCCGTCCGGAACTCCCGGAGGCCGGCAACCCGCTCCGAGACGACGAGCGGGAGCCCGAGATGGAGCGGTTCCTCGCCGCCGTGGAGACCGTGGCGGAACGGCTCCAGCACCGCGCCGACAACGCGCAGGACCAGGCCGCGGAGGTGCTCAAGGCGACCGTGGGAATGGTGCGCGACCGCGGATGGCAGAAGACCGTGCGCAAGAACATCACCACCGGGCAGCGCGCGGAATACGCCGTCGTCGGAGCCACCGACCGCTTCGTGTCCATGTTCGAGAGCGCGGGCGGACTCATGGCCGAGCGCACGACGGACCTCCGCGACATCCGCGACCGGGTCATCGCCGAACTGCGAGGGGAGGAGGAGCCCGGACTGCCCGACGCGCGACAGCCCAGCATCCTCTTCGCCGACGACCTGGCCCCCGCGGACACGGCCGGGCTCGACCCGGAGAAGTTTGTCGCCATCGTCACCGAGGTCGGCGGGCCGACCAGCCACACCGCCATCATCGCCCGCCAGCTCGGAGTCCCGTGCATCGTCGCCGTGGGCAAAGAGCTGCACGACATCCCGGCGGGTGAGAAGGTCCTGGTCGACGGGGCAGCGGGCACCATCGCCAGGAACGTCGATGAGTCCGAGGCCCTGAAGTCGGTGGAGGAGTCCCGCCGTCAGCAGGAGCGCATCGCCGGCTGGCAGGGTCCCGCGCAGACAAGCGATGGACACCGGGTGCAGCTGTTGGCCAACGTGGCCGATCCCAAGGCGGCCACCGCCGCGGCGAAGTCCCAGGCTGAGGGCGTGGGTCTCTACCGCACCGAGCTGAGTTTCCTCTCCTCGACCTCCGAGCCGAGCGTCGACGAGCAGGCCGAGCTCTACGGCAGGGTCTTCGACGCGTTCGGCACGTCGAAGGTGGTCGTTCGCACCCTGGACGCGGGCTCCGACAAACCCATCGCGTACGCCACGCTGGCCTCCGAGGAGAACCCCGCCCTGGGCGTGCGCGGACTGCGCATCGCCCTCGGTAACGAAGGGTTGATGACCAGGCAGCTCGACGCCATCGCCCAGGCGGCCCAGGCTCGACCCGAGGGTTCCCAGACCTGGGTCATGGCCCCCATGGTGGCCACGGCGGACGAGGCGGAATGGTTCGCCGGGCTGTGCCGCGAACGTGGCCTCGTGCCCGGTGCGATGATCGAGGTTCCGGCGGCGGCCCTCATGGCCGACACGGTCATGCCCTCGCTCGACTTCGTCTCCATCGGAACCAACGATCTCACCCAGTACGCCATGGCCGCCGACCGGCTCTCGCCGCAGCTCGCGTACCTCACCGACCCGTGGCAGCCGGCCGTGCTCAAACTCATCGAACTCACCTGCCAGGGTGGCCAGCGCCATGATGTGCCGGTCGGTGTCTGTGGCGAGGCGGCCGCAGATCCCCTCCTGGCGTGCGTGCTCACCGGCCTCGGCGTGAACTCGCTGTCCGCGGCCTCCAACGCCGTGGCCGGGGTCGGCGCGCAGCTGGCCGAGGTGACTCTGGACCAGTGCCGCGAGATGGCCGCTGCCGCTGTCGGCTCCCGGAGTGCCGCCGAGGCGAAGGCCGCGGCACGCGCGGTGCTCGGGGATTAACCCGCGATGACGACGTCGACCTCGCGCTCGCGCAGCGCGTCGACGTAGAAATCAGGGGCGTTGGCATCGGTGATCACCACATCGATGTCGGCGATACCCGCGAAGCTCACCAGGTAGTCGTTGCCCAGTTTGGTGGAGTCACACAGCACGATGACCCGGTGGGCGTTGGTGACCATGGCCGACTTCACCGCGGCCTCCTGTGAGTCTGCGGTGGAGAGGCCGTGATCGAGGGTCAGCGCGTTGGTCCCGATGAACGCGACATCGGCGCGCATGAGCGCCAGGGTGCGTAACGACGTATCGCCCACTACCGCCTGGGTGATGGCACGAACCGTGCCACCGAGGAGCTGAACATCGGGGGCGTGTTTGGCGGCGAGGTTGAGTGCCGACGGCAGCGAGTTGGTGACGATCGACCACCGCGCACCGCCCGGCCGGTCGCCGATGAGCTCGGCGATGGCGTTGATGGTGGTCCCGGAGTCAAGGAAGATTGAGCCGCCGGGAGCGGGGAGGAAATCGAGCGCGGCCCGGGCGATGGCGGTCTTAGCGGACTGCGCCGAGCGGAGCCGGGTGTCCAAGGGGAACTCCGCAGTCTGAAAGGACTGGCTGGCCACGGCGCCCCCGTGCACCCGGTGGACCACCCCCTCACGGTCGAGGGTCGCCAGATCGCGGCGAACCGTTTCGGCGGTGACGTCGAACCGCTCGGAGAGCTCGGTGACGTTGACCCGGCCCTCCACGGCGGTGAGGGAAGCTATCTGGCGGCGTCGTTCTTCTGCATACATCGGGAACCGGCCTTTACTCGCGCGGGACTCACATGCGGGGAGGTGGTGGCCCCCCATTGTCATGCCTTATAGCCACGATTAAACCCAATAGCAGGAAAACACAGGCCCGATCACCCCCGAACGGGAATACTCCCGGCCTCAGAGACGGCGGAAAACGGAAACGACCTTGCCCATGATTTCTGCTTCCTCTCCCGGGATGGGATCGAAGTCGTCGTTGTGGGGGAGCAGCCAGACACCGGTGGAGTCACGGTGCAGTTCCTTGACGGTGGCCTCGCCGTCGAGCATGGCGGCGACGAACTCGCCTTCCTCGGCGACCGGCTGTGCACGGACGACCACCCAGTCGCCGTCCATAATTCCGGCCAGTTTCATGGACTCACCCACGACGCGCAGCATGTAGAGCTCACCGTCGCCGACGATCTCGGTGGGCATGGGGAAGTACCCGTCGACGTTCTGCTCGGCGAGGATCGGGGAGCCGGCGGCAATCTGACCGACGACGGGGACGTAACTCGGGGCGCCGGCGTCCTCCGGGACCTGGCGCTCGGTGACCTCATCGAGGGCGTTGCGGGCGGGCTCGTTTGTGTCGTGCAGGTGCCGGATGTCCACGGCGCGAGGTTTGTTGGGGTCGCGGCGCAGGAAACCCTTCTTCTCCAGCTCGTTGAGCTGGTAGGCGACCGACGACGTCGACTGCAGGCCGGCCGCGTCGCCGATCTCCCGGATGCTGGGGGCGTAACCGCGGAGGACGACCGCGTCCCGGATGACCTCGAGGATGCGCTTCTGGCGTGGGGAGAGTGTGCTGATGTCGGGCTGTTTCTTGCGGGTGTTCTTCGGTGCCATGGGTATCTCCTCGGATCCACGTCGGTGTCGTGGTGGGTGCGTGCGCGAGCGGTCGGGCGGTGATCGTGTTCCTGTCTACCATCAAACCGTATTTGTGTTCGATATTCAACGGCAACGCTGGACAAGTTTTCGAAAGGGTGATAACTTTCGAACACACAGGCGGATTCGAACACTTGAACGGTAGACGGCGTTCGATGTCCAGCTGGCTGGTTATCCTCGAACGCACAACGACAACAAGGTGGTAGAAATGACCCTCACAGTGAACACTCCGAACCACGTCAACACCGGGAACCATACCTTCTCCCGCACGGTCCCCCCGGCCGCGGTCTGGGATCTCCATCCCTCCCGTTCCCTGCCGTCCCCCGCACTCGGTGTTCGAACCCTGGCGCCCGTTGATCGAACAGGTGAACCGTCCCTCGTGGCCGGTGGGGTAGCGGATGTTCGAGTGCGTTCATTCGAACAACGTCGCGAGAACGGCAAGGTCACCCTGCTCGGTCTCGCGGTGGGCGCCGTTCTGGTCATCGGCACCGTCATCGGTGTCAACGAAGGTGCCTCCAGCCAGGGCCCCGGCCAGTTCGAAACCGTCACCGCGGTCACCGCGAAGTAGGCCGGCTCTTCCAGGGCTCCGGCTCCCCGGCACTAGGATGGGCAGCTCCGCCCCCTTAACTCTTAGGAGCCCTCGTGTACTGCCCGTTTTGCCACAATGAACAATCACGAGTGATCGACTCCAGGGTGATTGATGCCGGCACCTCCACTCGCCGTCGCCGGGAGTGCTCGCAGTGCAACGGCCGCTTCACCACGGTGGAGAAGGCGATTCTGCTGGTGGTCAAACGCAACGGCCTCACCGAACCTTTCAGCCGAGAAAAGCTCATCAGCGGCGTCCGCAGAGCCTGCCAGGGACGTGATGTGCCCGACGACGATCTGAAGAAGCTCGCCCAGGAGGTCGAGGAGACCATCCGCGGAAAGGGAAGTTCCCAGATCGACGCGAATCTCATCGGCCTGGCCATCCTTGACCCCCTGCGGGAGCTGGACGAGGTCGCGTACCTCCGCTTCGCCTCGGTGTACAAGTCCTTCGAGAGCGCGGAGGACTTCGAATCCGAAATTCGGTTCATGCGGCGCAAGATCCGCGGCTGACGTCCCGGGCGGTCAGGAGAGTTTGTCGATGGCCTTCTGAACACGTCGGGCGGACACCGGGCGGGCAGTGCCGAGCCGCTGCGCGAACAGGCTGACCCGGAGTTCCTCGATCATCCAGAGGATCTCGCGCACGGCCGGGGAGTTCTCCCGCCCTGCAGGGAGCGTGCGCAGCCTGTTCTTGAGATAGGACTTCACCTCGTCGATCTCCGACTGTCGGTCAGCATCCTTGTCCGGATCCTGCCTCAGCTCCTCCAGACGGATGACCATGGCCGCGAGATACCTCGGCAGATGCCGAAGGTGCTCCATCCCGTGCATGGTTACGGCGTGGTCCGGAAGCAGGAAACCGAGCTGCGACTTCATGTCGTCGATGGCCGGGCCGCTCCACGACTCCAGCTCGCTCCGGACCTTGGCGTATTCGACGAGCGCGGGTGCCAGGCCGACGATCGTCTGCCGCACCTGGGCTGGGACCTCGGGTGACACGGAATCCTTGAGCGCGTCGAAGTCCTCCGGGGACCTCGCGGGTCCGCCGTGCTTCATCATCGAGTCGCGGATCGCCCGCACCCGGGCATCCTGCACCAACCCGTCGGCGCCGCCGTGCGGGTAGTTGTCCACCGCGACGCGTTGGGTGAGCGGCAAGCCCTTGATCATCTGCTTCGTGTTGACGGTGATGGCGCGCATGAGCAGGGTGAGGTTCGCCGTGCGCTGGGAGGCCTCGGCGGCCGCCTTGGTCGGCATGACCTTGACCTCCACACCGGAGGGCGAGATCGCCAGCGCTGGGTAGGCCTGCACGGTGTGTCCGTCCACCGTGGTCGTGACCTCCTCGGGCACCGTGCCCAGGCTGTCCCGCGTCCATTCCGCGACCGCGCCCGTCTCGGCGGAGCGGCTCACCCGGCTTATCGACGACCGGATCTGTCCCGCCTGCCGCTGCTGAAGCGCCGCCAGATCCTTGTCGGCGTCGATGACCTTGCCCCGTTTGTCGATGGCCGCGTAGGTCATCTTGAGGTGCGGGGGAAGCGACTCCGGGCGAAAGTCCGTGGAGTTGATGCCCGAACCACCGAGCTCACGGAGTACATCGGCCAGCTGCTGCGTCACGGGTGACTCGTAGGCGAGGAGCTTGGGCAGGGCCTTGTCCGCGAAATCCGGCGCCGGCACCACGCCCCGGCGGAGGGCCTTGGGCAGCGAGCGGATGAGCTCGGTGAGCAGCTCCCTGCGCAGCCCGGGCACGAGCCAGTCGAACCCCTCGGTGGTGACCCCGGCGAGCAGGGGAACGGGGATGTTGACGGTGACACCGTCCTGCGGGTGCCCGGGTTCGAAGCGGTACTCGAGGTCGAACACCAGCGAGCCCGTGGCCCAGGTGTCGGGAAACTCATCCTCGGTCACGGCCCCGGCGGCGTCGGAGAGCAGCGCGTCGGGGTCGAAGTTGAGCAGGTCGGGCTCGCTCTGCCGGGTATCCTTCCACCAGGAGTCGAAGTTCCTGGCGGTGGTGGCTTTTTCGGGCAGTCGCTGGTCGTAGAAGTCGAAGAGCGTCTCCTCGTCGACGACGATGCCACGGCGGCGTGCCTTGTCCTCGACGGCCGCGGCTTCCTCGAGCCTGTCCACGTTGTGGCGGTAGAAGTCGTGGTGAGCGTTCCAGTCGCCCTGGACGAGGGCATGACGGATGAACATGTCCCGTGCGGCTGCGGGATCGACCCGGTGGTAGGGCACCAGCCGGTCCGCGACGATGGGCACCCCGTAGAGCATGGTCTTCTCGTGCACCATCGCGGCGCCGCGTTTACGCGACCACAGGGGTTCGCTGTAGGAGTGGCGCAGCAGATCCCCGGCAATCTCCTCGACCCAGGATGGTTCGATCCTGGCCACGTCGCGTGCCCACAGGCGGGAGGTCTCCACGAGCTCGGCCGCCATGATGAACTCCGGCGGCTTCTTCGACAGGGCCGATCCCGGGAAGATGAGGAAACGGGTGCCGCGGGCCCCCTGGAATTCCTTGCTGTTGCCGTCGCGGGCGCCGATGTTGGACAGCAGGCCGGAGAGCAGCGCGCGGTGGATGCCGTCGGAGTCGCGGTTCTCGGCGGCGGACTGACGGTTCCAACCCAGGCGCCGGGTGGTGTCGCGGAGCTGGCGCACCAGGTCGTACCACTCACGGATGCGCATGTAGTGGAGGTACTCGTCTTTCATGCGGCGTCGAAAAGCGTTGCCGGAAAGGTCATCGCGGGAGGTGTTGATGTAGTCCCACAGCTGCAGGGTGGAGAGGAAGTCGCTGGTCTTGTCCTTGAAGCGGGCGTGCGACTGATCGGCCTGGGACTGCTTGTCCATGGGGCGCTCGCGCACGTCCTGGATCGTCATGGCGGAAACGAGCACGAGGACGTCCTCGAGGACGGCGAGCCGGTCGGCCTCGACGAGCATGCGGGCCATGCGGGGATCGACGGGGATCTTCGACAGGTCCCGGCCGATGTTGGTGAGCATGGGCAGGCCGTCGTCCTCCCGGTCGGTGAGGGCACCGAGCTCGTGGAGCAGGCCCAGGCCGTCGCGCACGGCCTTGGGCTCTGGCGGCTGGACGAAGGGAAACGCGGCGATGTCGCCCAGGCGCAGCGAGATCATCTGCAGGATGACGCTGGCGAGGTTGGTGCGCAGGATCTCCGGGTCGGTGAACTCCGGTCGGGACTGGAAATCCTCCTCGGAGTAGAGGCGGATGGCGATGCCGTCGGCCACACGCCCGCACCGACCGGAGCGCTGGTTGGCGCTCGCCTGCGAGATCGGCTCGATGGGCAGGCGCTGGACCTTGGTACGGGTGGAGTACCGGGAAATGCGCGCGGTGCCGGTGTCCACGACGTAGTGGATCCCGGGCACCGTCAGCGAGGTCTCCGCAATGTTGGTGGACAGGACGATCCGCCGCTTGGAGTGCGGCGAGAACACCCGGTGCTGCTCCTCGTTGGACAGGCGGCCAAACAGGGGAGTGACCTCGATGCCACGCCACTTCCGGCCCTCGATCGCCTCCATCGTGTCGGTGATGTCGCGCTGACCGGGGAAGAAACAGAGAATGTCGCCCGGTCCCTCGGCCATGAGCTCCTCGAGCGCGTCGCACAGACCGTCGAGGGGATCCTGGTCCACGGTCTTGCCCGCGGCCTCGAACTCCAGCGGGCGGTAGCGGATCTCCACGGGGAACGTGCGCCCGGAGACCTCGATGATGGGCGCGGGCGTTCCGTCGGGCTCGGCGAAGTGGTGGGCGAAGAGCTCCGGGTCGATGGTCGCCGAGGTGATGATGACCTTGAGGTCGGGGCGGCGGGGGAGGAGCTGCTTGAGGTAACCCAGGAGGAAGTCGATGTTGAGGCTGCGCTCGTGGGCCTCGTCGATGATGATGGTGTCGTAGGCGTTGAGGAAACGGTCGCGCTGCATCTCGGTGAGGAGGATGCCGTCGGTCATGAGTTTGACGGCGGTGGTGTCGGAGACACGGTCGTCGAAACGGATGGCGTAACCGACCGTCTCGCCGATGTCCTGCCCCAGCTCGTCCGCCACGCGTTCGGCCACGGTGCGGGCCGCGAGTCGCCGGGGCTGCGTGTGGCCGATGAGACCCCGCCGGCCGCGTCCCAGTTCCAGGCAGATCTTCGGGATCTGGGTGGTCTTGCCCGAGCCGGTCTCGCCGGCGATGACCACGACCTGGTGGTCCCGGATGGCGTCGGCGATGTCGTCACGACGCCCGGAGACAGGCAGCTGCTCGGGATAGGAGATGTCGGGGACGGCGGCGTCGATACGCGCGACCTTCTGCCGGGCCCGGTCCATGTCCGCCGCGATGGCGGCCAGGGCCTTGGGGGCGCGGGCCTTCTTCAGCCGACGGCGGAATGCCAGCTCGTCGGCGAGGGAGAGATCCGTTAGTGCCGAGATCAGGTGGTCTCTCGACATGGGCTCGGAAGGCTGGGTATCGTTCGAAGTCTCGTGGGTAGTCATAATCGCCTGGATCAGCGTACCCGCACCCAGAGCATTGACACCCACCTTGTCCCCGGAATGAGAGCGAGAAATCCCCCGTCATGGCAGACGAGAACAACGGCAACCCGTACGAGCAGTACCCGCAGACCCCGCACCCCGAGGATCAGCCGGGTTACGGCCAGAGCCCGTACCAGGGCTACCAGGCGCCCTACGGAGCGACCGGCGGCTACGGGGCACCGGCGGGAAACCCCGGGCAACCCGGTGTCCGCGAGACCGGCACGGGAACCGTCGATGTGATGAAGGCCGTGGCCTGGGCGTTCAGAGCCACGTTCAAGAACTGGACCGTGTGGATCCTGGGCGCACTCGCCTTCTTCGCCGCGATCGTCGTGGTGAGCATGGCCATCTCCATCGCCACGGTCGCCAGCTCGGGCCGTGAGGCGGCGGCCAACCCGCTCCTGAGCCTGCTCTCGGGCCTGCTGGGTATGGCGGTCAGCCTGGTGTTCTACAACGCCGCCATACGTCAGCTCGACCGGCAGAAGATCGCCTGGGGAGACTTCTTCCGCGGTATGAATGCTGGCCCGCTGATCGGCTTCCTGCTCCTCAACGCGGTGCTCGGGCTGCTGATCATGTCCCTGGCCGAGTTGGTGACCACGGGTTCGGTACAGACGCTCACCGGTGCGGAGCCCTCCACGAACTGGGAGGATTTGTCCCGCCTGCTGCTCGGTCAGCTCGGCGCGACGCTGATCTCTCTGCTCATCGCTCCGCTGATGGTCTTCATCCCGTACTATCTGGCTGATCGCCGGGCGGGATTTGTCGACGCGATCCGCCTGGGCATCTCCGCCGGCGCGCGCAATTACGGCAAGCTGCTGCTCGCGATGTTTCTCATGGGCCTGGTGGGAGCCCTCGCGGTGATCGTCACCCTGGGCCTGGGCGTGCTGGTGGTCCTCCCCGCGGTCATTCTCACCTACGCCCACCTCTACCGTCAGGCGCCGGGATTCGAACTCCCCGTGGAGCAGCGCGCTAGCTAGCTGGCGGTCTCGCTGGCCCGGGAGCGCTCGAACGCCTGCGTGATGAGCTCGCCCAGCTGCGTGAACTCTCCCGCGCGGGTCGAGGAGCTGCGGTACACCAGCCCCATCTCGCGCTGCGCCGTGACCGCGTCGGAGAAGCGGGAGGTGGACAGGCCGAGGCCCTCCAGCTCGGGGTTGAGTGCGGTCTCCGGCACCAGCGTGGCACCGAGCCCGCCCGCGACCAGGCGCATGATGGTGGTCAGCGAGGTGGCCCGGGTCAGGGTGCTGGAGGCCTCGCTGGGATTGATGTCCGCCAGGCGGCACAGGTCGAGGACCTGATCACGCAGGCAGTGGCCGTCGTCCAACAGCAGCAGTTCGAGTTTGTGCAGGTCGTCAAGGGTGAGATCGTCCCGGCCGGCGAGTTCGTGGTTGGCCGGGACCACGACCGCGAAGTCCTCGACGTAGAGGGGCATGTCCACCAGCCCCTGGGCGTCGGAGGGTATGGCGATGAGGGCGACGTCGATGTTGCCGTCGCGAAGCATCTGGATGAGTTCCGTCGTCTGCCCCTCGATGAAGCGCGGTTCCAGATCCGGGTACTGATTCTGGCCCGCGGCCAGCAGTTCGGTGAGGATGTACGGCGCCGCGGTGGGGATGATCCCGATGTTCAGCGGCCCGGTGAGGGTGCCTACCGTCCCGCGGGAGTGGGAGAGGAAGGCGTCGGCGGCGTCGAGGGTGGCCTTGGCGTAGGGCAGCAGCTCCTCGCCCGCGGAGGTGATGATCACCTTGCGGGTGGAGCGTTCGATGAGCTGGATGCCCAGGCCTTTCTCGAGGGCGACCAGCGCCTGGGAGAGCGAGGGCTGGGAGATACCGAGCTTGGTCGCGGCGGTGCCGAAGTGGCGCTTCTCCGCGACGGTGACGAAGGTGCGGAGTTGCGCCAGGGTGGGCCGGTACTCTTTATTGCTCATTCCTATAGGCTATCCAACGTTCTATAGGTTCACAACCATTTCAGCCAGGTTTTATACCCATAAGCTATTGACGCTCTATTCTCAGCTCGCTGAGGCGCACCTCGCCCGCCGCATCCGACGCGTCCAGATCCACCGTGCCGACGAAGGCGTAGGAGTTGTCCCCCTCCGGATCCTTGAGGATCTGCCGCACCTCCCACCGGCGCCCGTTCTCCGTGAGCCGGAAGAACTCCGCCCCCCGGGCCGCCTGGCCGGCGTCGAGGTCGGCGTACTCGTCGAAGTAGTCGTCCATCGCTGCGGGGAAGTCCGGGGCCTCCTCGAGGTGGCTGACCATCGCTGCCAGCTGATCCTCCTTCTCCAGCGCGAAGAGGTCGACGAGGCGGAAGAAGAAGTTGCGCACCATCACGGTGAAGGCCCGGCGGTTGGCCGTCAGCGCCGAGGGGTCCTCCACCCCGAAGGCGAGCTCGCGCTCGAGAGCCTCCTCGGAGATCGGGGTGTCCTCGCTGCCCATGCGGGTCCATTCGTCGATGAGCGAGGAGTCGACCTGCTTGATCAGCTCGCCCAGCCACTCGATGACGTCCCCGAGCTGCTCGGTCATGTACTCGTCCGGCACGGACTGACGCAGCGTGCGCCACGCGTCGGTGAGATAACGCAGCACCACCCCCTCGGAGCGCGAGAGCGAGTAGAGGGCGACGAGGTCGGAGAAGGTCATCGCCTTCTCGATCATCTCGCGCACCACCGACTTCGGCGACAGCTCAAACTCCTTCACCCACGGCTGGGTCTGCGCGAAGGTCTCGTAGGCCTGATCGAGCAGCTCCTCCAGCGGCTTCGGGTGGGTGACGTCCTCAACCAGGGCCATGCGCTCGGTGTAGTCCACGCCGTCGGCCTTCAGTGCCGCGATCTCCTCGCCCCGGGCCTCGTGCTGCTGGGCGCGCAGGATCGGACGCGGATCGTCGAGGATGGCCTCGAACACGCTGATGACATCGAGGGTGAACGTGTCCGACTCCGGGTCGAGCAGGCTGAGCGCGGCGAGCGCGAAGGGCGCCAACGGCTGGTTGAGCGCAAAGTCGCGGGGGAGTTCCCGGGTGAGGTGGTAGGTGCGGCCGTAGCGGTCGGGAGCTTCTCGACGTTTCACCAGCCCCGCGTCGACCAGGCCACGCAGCAGTGCCAGCAGGGTGAGGATGTCCTGGTTCTGTTTCGCCCGGGGATCGTGGTTGGTGCGGATGAGGTGGCGCAGGTGGTCGTAGGCGTCGCCGTGGCGTTCCAGCACGTTGATGAGCATGGAGTTGGACACCTTGAACTGGCTGTTCATCTGCTCGGGCTCGGCCTCGGTGAGGCGGAGGAAGGTGTTCTCCGACCAGGAGACCTCCCCGTCGCGGGCGGATTTCTTGCGGATCTTCTTGAGTTTCTTCGGGTTGTCCCCGGCCTTGCGGCGCAGGCGCACGTTCTCGATCTCGTGCTCCGGTGCCTCGACGATGACGGTGCCCTCGGTGTCGTAACCCGCGCGGCCCGCGCGCCCGGCGATCTGGTGGAACTCCCTCGACTTGAGCACGCGCTGCCGGGTGCCGTCGTACTTGGCCAGACCGGTAAACAGCACGGTGCGGATGGGAACATTGATGCCCACGCCCAGAGTGTCGGTGCCGCAGATGACCTTGAGCAGGCCGGTCTGGGAGAGTTTCTCCACCAGCCGGCGGTACTTGGGCAGCATGCCGGCGTGGTGGACACCGATGCCGCGGCGCACCAGCTTGGACAGTTGCCGGCCGTAGACGGAGGTGAAACGGAAGTCGCCGATCTCTTCGGCGATGCGCTCCTTCTCCTCCCGGGTGATCAGTTCCAGGCTGGTCAGCGCCTGGGCCCGCTCGGTGGCCTCGCGCTGGGAGAAGTGCACGACGTAGATCGGCGCCTTGCCGTCCTGGATGAGCTCCTCGATGGTCTCGTGGACCGGGGTGAACACGTAGTGGAAGTCCAGCGGCACGGGACGGGTGGTGCCCGCGACCAGCGAGGTGTCCCTGCCGGTGCGCTCGGTGAGGTCTGCCTGCAGCGCGCTGGTGTCACCCAGGGTGGCGGACATGAGCACGAACTGGGTCTTGGGAAGCTCCAGCAGCGGCACCTGCCACGCCCACCCGCGCTCGGGATCGGAGTAGTAGTGGAACTCGTCCATGACCACCTGGTCGATCTCTGCCTCGGCGCCGTCGCGCAGCGCGATGTTGGCGACAATCTCCGCCGTCGCGGCGATGATGGGGGCCTTGGCGTTGACGGTGACATCTCCCGTCATCATGCCCACGTTCTCCGGCCCGAAGATCTCGCAGAGGGCGAAGAACTTCTCGCTCACCAGGGCCTTGATCGGCGCGGTATAGAAGGAGCGCTGGCCGCGGGCCATGGCGATGAAGTGGGAGGCGTTGGCCACCATGGACTTGCCGGAGCCCGTCGGGGTGGCCAGGATGACGTTGTCGCCGGCGAGCACCGCCAGCGAGGCCTCCTCCTGGGCGGGGTAGAGGGTGATGCCCCGGTCACGGGTCCAGGTGAGGAACGAATCGTAGACGGCGTCGTCGAGAAGCGACTCCGGGACGTCGGCGAGGTCGGGCAGCAGGTCGGCGAGGTTCACCTGACCCACCGTAGCCGAGGGGCCGGGCCTAACTTTCGGTGTCGTCCGATTGCGTCGGGTCCTCGTGGTCGATGGAGGCGAGGAAACGTTCGAACTCCTCGCCGATCTCCTCACCCGTGGGCAGCGGCGCCTCGCCCGGCAACAGCGCGTCCGGGTGCTTGCTGCGGTATCGCTCCAGCTCCTCGTCGTACTGCTGCTCCAGGGCGGAGACCACCTGGATGATCTCCATGTTGTCCGCCAGGTAGTCCTCCAGCTGCGACTCGGTGCGTTCCATGTCCTTCTCCAGGCTTTGCAGCGGGAAACTCAGACCCGTCGACTCGGCCACCGCGCGGAGCAGGTGGTGCGTCGCCTGCGGGTAGGGGCCCTGGGCGATGTAGTGGGGCACGTGCGCGGTGTAGCCGGCGACCTTGCGGCCACGCTTGTGCAGCTCGCGCTCGAGGAACAGGGAGGCGGACCCCGGCATGGTCACCTTCGTGTCCAGGGTGAACAGGTCGCGGAGAAGATCCTTGTCGTTGCCGTGGGCCGAAACCACCAGCGGGCGGGTGTGGGGGACGGTCATCGGGGCGCCGTAGAGGCAGATCGTCGACTCCACGTTGTACTTGTCCGCCAGATCCGCCACCGCGCCGGTGAAGGCCTCCCAGCGCATGTCCGGCTCCGGGCCGGAGAGCAGGAGGAACGGGGTTTCGTCGTTGTCCCGCAGCACGCGGATGTCCAGCGTGAGGTCCTCGATCTCCGCGACGGAGTTGTCCTCCAGGGTCACGGCGGGGCGCCGGGAGCGGTAGTCGATGAGCTCGTCGTTGTGGAAGGACACGACCGGGCGGGAATCCAGGGCGGCCTTGAGGTGGTTGGCCGAGTTGTCCACGGCCATGCCGGCGTCCGCGAACCCCTGGAGGGCGACGATGAGCACCGGGCCGCGCGAGGCGTCGGAGTCGACCTTGGGGGCGGGGTACTCCAGCTCATACATCCGTGAATTGTCCTGCATTGTGGATCCTCCTTGGCTCGTAGATCCTGGTGGGGACTGACGAACTCGCTTCTCGCTCATCCTGTGGTTCAATCCACCGTCATACGTACCCTGTTCAACGTGTGTGCCACCGGAAAGATTCCCGAAACAACGAGGGAACGGAAACTTATCGACGGCCACCGTAGAGCCGTCAGATTAGCAAACGGCGCCCGCCTGCGGGGTGACCTCTGTGGACAAGTGCGTGTCGGATCACCCAAAACGCGTGTTATCCACAGGAGCTCCTGCACCGGGATGACGGTGTCCTCCCGGCCGGTCACAGTGGGGCCCATGACAGAACGCACGGCTTGCCAGAGCTCGAATCCCCAGTCGCTGACCGACCCCGGTCAACTCATCGCCAACCTTCCCGCCATCCTCGGTTTCTTTCCCCGTGAGTCGATCGTGCTGGCCACGTTCGAGTCCGTGGCCGGATCGACGTATTCCCTCGGCCCGATTCTGCGCCTGGACATCGGGACGACCGACGGAGTGCGGGAACTCTTCCGCGGCGGCGGGACGATCGCCGACTGCGACCTCGTGTGCGCCTTTGTCATCTCGGCGGAGGTTCTGGGCGGGTCACTCCACAGTCCCCAGCTGCTGGAGAGCCTGCGTCTCATCGAGGACGCCGTGGCCGACTCGGCGGCCACCCTCGCCGGGATCTGGGGGTGCGAGGAGGTCCTCACCGGCAGCCGCTACGTCTCACTGCGGCCGGCGGTCGGCGAGTGTGCCATTCCCGGATGGGCCGGTGGGACGGTGAGCAGTGTCGTCGGCTCCGCGGCCATGGAGCAGTGGGTGGCCGCCGGGAAGCTGCCCGAGGTGAGCCGGAAGGACGTCTTCGACAGGTTCACCCGGGGAAACCCCTTCCTCTCAGCGTCCGAACTGGCCCGGATCGGAGAGTGGGCGGGCACGGGCCGGTGGGGCGGTGGCGTCGGGCTGGTCGAGGAGCTCGGGGCCATGATCGCCGACGCGGAGGGGCTGGACGAGGAGGTGCTCCTGGCCGATGAGGAACTGCTCGCCGTGTGCGCGGCCGTCCTCGGTGAGACTCAGCTGCGTGACGCGGCGGTGGGGGATGTGCTCGGCATGCCGGCCGCGGCCGGCCCGGTCATGCTGGCGGCGGCGAAGTCGCTCCGGGGGAACGCCCGGGCCAACGCGTTGTGCCTCCATGCGCTGGCGGTGATCGCGGAGGGGTTTCCCATGGCGGCGAATCCGGCTTTGATCACCGCGTTGGCGGAGGTGCCGCGGCATTCGCTCTCGCGGCTGATTCTCCACCTGCTGCATACCGGTGATCTGGACTCCCTGCTCGAGAGCGTTTCCCGCGGCAGTGAGGTCGCGCGGCGCGGACTCGCCGAATGTTAGGTGAGGCGGCGTGCGGAGTGTGCTTTGTCGCCCAGCGCCGAGGTGAATGCCCAAGCATCGGTGACGATGGTGCGCAGGTCGGTTCGCTCGGGCGACCAGCCCAGCTCACGTTTGATCTTCTCGGACGAGGCGATCAGTACGGCCGGGTCGCCCGCCCGTCGGCCGGTCTCCACCAACGGGATGTCCCGGCCGGTGACCTCCCGGCACATGTCGATGACCTCGCGGACGGAGTACCCGTCCCCGGAGCCCAGGTTGTAGATGCGGTGGACCCCCGGTTCGTTCGACTCGAAGGCCAGCACGTGGGCGGCGGCGAGGTCACGGACGTGGATGTAGTCGCGCACCGCAGTGCCGTCGGCGGTGGGCCAGTCGGTGCCGAAGACGGAAATGTGGTCCCGGTGGCCGAGGGCGACCTGCAGCACCAGCGGAATGAGGTGGGTCTCCACTTCCCGGTTCTCCCCGACGGAGCCGTACGCCCCGGCCACGTTGAAGTAGCGCAGGCTGGTGGCGGCGATGCCGTGCGCGGCGCAGTAGGACGTGATGGCGTAGTCGATGGAGAGTTTGGTGGCGCCGTAGGGATTGGTGGGGGCCGTGGCCATGTCCTCGGTGATGGGGACCCGGTCCGGCTCGCCGTAGGTCGCGGCGGTGGAGGAGAACACCAGGTTGCCGACCCGGTGGGTGCGCATGGCCTCGAGCAGCGTCAGCGTGGTGCCGACATTGTCTCGCCAGTACTCCTCGGGCACCTCCATGGACTCGCCGACGAGGGAGCGGGCGGCGAAGTGGAAGACCGCGTCGAACCCGCCGGAGGAGAGAACGTCGTCGATGACGTTCGCGACCTCCCCCTCAACCAGTTCCGCGCCGGACGGGACCGCCGCCCGGTTGCCCGTGCTGAAGTTGTCGATGACGGTGACGTCGTGGCCGGCCTCGAGCAGCACCGTCGCGCAGACGCTGCCCACGTAGCCGGCTCCGCCGGTGACCAGAAGTTTCATGCCCGCTACTGGTCCAGCACTTCGATGCGCAGCGCGTGTGCCAGATCCCCGGCGAGTTCGACCTGCTGGCCGTCCGCGGAGGCGATGGTGACCGAGTTCGCGTTGGAGGTCACCGTGACCTCGGCGCCGGGACGGATCCCGGCTCTCTCCAGGGAGCGGAACTGGCCAGCGTCGACCTGGAGGATCTCATTGAGCTGCACGATCCGGGCGCGCACCGGGCCGGGGGAGGACAGGTCAATGGCCCGGATCCCCGTGTCGGAGACGTCGGCGGCCTCGACACCGAGCTCCTCCAGGCCCGGGATGGGGTTGCCGAAGGGCGAGCGGGAGGAGTCCTCGAGCACGGCCACAACGCGGCGTTCGACGTCCTCGCTCATGACATGCTCCCAGCGGCAGGCCTCGTCGTGGACACGGTGAATGTCCAGACCGAGCACGTCGGTGAGCAGCCGCTCCGCCAGACGGTGCTTGCGCATGACGGAGGTGGCGAGCTGTCGGCCGGGCTGGGTCAGTTCCAGGCTGCGGTCGGTGCGCACGTGCAGCAGACCGTCGCGCTCCATGCGGGCGACGGTCTGGGAGACGGTCGGCCCGGACTGCTCGAGGCGTTCCGCGATGCGCGCGCGCAGCGGAGTGATGCCCTCTTCCTCGAGCTCATAGATGGTGCGGAGGTACATTTCCGTGGTGTCGACGAGGTCTCTCATGATTAGTTAAGAAATGCCCTTTCTTCCATTGACGCGTCGGAGCGTCGGTCGTGACCGGAGACGAGTCAAAGCGTGGTGACGCTGAGCGTACCTGACGGCCCCCGCCGCGTGGACGTGAACATACGACCACCGCGCGACGAGGGCCGCTGACGGACCCGGGGGTTGTCCCGGGAAAAATTCGGTTGTTCTAGAGGGCGTACTCGCGCAGGCGGCTGGCCCGGTCGCCGGCACGCAGCTTCGCCATGACCTCACGTTCGATCTGGCGGACACGCTCGCGGGAGAGGCCGAATCGACGGCCGATCTGGTCGAGGGTGCGGGGCACGCCGTCGTCCAGGCCGTAACGCAGGCGGATGACGTCCTGCTCACGCTGCTCCAGCGACTCGATGACACCGCGGATGTCCTCGTGGCGCATGGCCGCGACGACCGCAGACTCGGCGTCGGTGGCCTCGGCGTCCTCGATGAAGTCACCCAGGGGTGCCTCCTCGTCGGCGCCGACGGGCATGTCCAGGCTCACCGGATC
Organism: Corynebacterium doosanense CAU 212 = DSM 45436; assembly: GCF_000767055.1. Classification (NCBI taxonomy): domain Bacteria; kingdom Bacillati; phylum Actinomycetota; class Actinomycetes; order Mycobacteriales; family Corynebacteriaceae; genus Corynebacterium; species Corynebacterium doosanense. The sequence goes on along the minus strand of NZ_CP006764.1, from coordinate 1,665,820 downwards.
GCGCGACTGACGCAGGAGCATCTCGATCTTGGACTCGTCGATCCCGGACTCGTCCGCGAGCTCCTCGTTGGTGGCTTCGCGGCCCAGGGACTGGTACATCTCCCGCTTGATGCGCGAGAGTTTGTTCACCTGCTCGACCAGATGGACCGGGAGGCGGATGGTGCGCGACTGGTCGGCCATGCCGCGGGTGATGGCCTGGCGGATCCACCACGTGGCGTACGTAGAGAACTTGAAACCCTTGGAGTAGTCGAACTTCTCCATTGCGCGGATCAGGCCGAGGTTGCCCTCCTGGATGAGATCCAGCAGGGGCATCCCGCGACCGGTGTAGCGCTTGGCCAACGAGACCACGAGGCGGAGGTTGGCCTCGAGGAGGTGGGAGCGTGCCTTGCGGCCTTCGCGGGCGAGGATCTTGTAGTCGCGTTTGTTCGCGCGGGTGAGTTTGGTGTCCGGGTCATCGAGCAGGAACTGGGCGTAGAGCCCGACCTCGATGCGCTGGGCGAGATCGACCTCTTCCTCGGCATTGAGCAGCGCCGTCTTGCCGATGCCGTTGAGATACACACGGACGAGGTCCGCTGCCGGATTGTCGTTCGTCTGGTTTCGCCGGCTGCCCGGGTCGACCTCCTGCTTGTCCTGGTCACTGAGGGTTGCGGTGGCCGTTTGGCTCATGGTGCCTCCTAGAAGTCGCGATCTATCTGGTACAACGCACCGCCCCACAGATAAGTTCCCCGCTACCCCCGGAGGGTGGAGTTCCCGGTTTCTACCAGCAAAGTAAAAGGCCCATCGTTGACGGAGGAGACCGACATCATGGCCCCGAACCGCCCCTCGGCGACCTCGAGACCCCGCTCCCGCAGGCCGTCGATTACCTCCCGGATCAACGGCTCGGCCTGGTCTCCGGGCGCCGCGTCGGACCACGACGGCCGCCGTCCCTTCGCCGTGCGGCCCTGCAGGGTGAACTGGCTGACCACGAGCACCGGCGCACCCACGTCGACGGCGGACACCTCGCCGTCCAGCATCCGCAGTTCGGCGATCTTGCGCACCATGGTGGACACGTCGGCGGAGTCGTCGTCACGCGAGACCCCGATGAGGGCGAGGATTCCTCCGGTCTCCGGGGCCTCGATCGCGCCGACGATCTCGCCGTCGACGCTGACCGAGGCCGAGCTGACCCGGGTGAGCACGGCCCTCATCTAGCTCTCCTCCGTGAGATCGGCCGGCAGGAGCAGCCCGTGGCGCACGAGGTCGACCACCGCGGCCACGGCGCCCTCGATGAGCGTGTCCTCGTCGAGGCTCCGGGAGACGGCGAAGAGCCCGACCGTCTCCTCGAGGTTCAGCCCGTCGGGCCGCAGGCCCGCCACGATGGCGGCGATGGCCTCGTCGACGTCGTGGCTGAACCGGGGGCCGTCCGTGCGGGTGAGGCGCAGTGCGGCGGGGGAGAAGCCGACCCCTTCCTCCGTGTCGGGGAGGCTGACCTGCTCGCGGGCCACACCCGGGCGCATCCGGAAGCGCGCCGCCGCGACCTCGGCCGCGTCCCGGTCACGCAGCCACGCGGTGCGCAGGAAGTACTCCTCCACCTCCGGGCCGAGCGGATCGGTGAAGGGCTGGGACAGTTCCTCGGCGGTGACCTCGGTGGGGCGGTCACCGATCTCGCGCAGCGCCACGAACCCGAAGCCGATGCCCGTGACGTCGTGCTCGGCGAAGTGGTCGAGCCAGGCGCGGGTGCGCTCCTGGGCTTCGGGCGAGCGGGGGTCGAGGGACTCGTCACGCAGCCACGTACCTACGTAGAGCTCGGGGTCGGCGACGTCGCGCTGCAGCACCCAGGCCTCGATGCCGCGGTCGGGAAGCCACGACGCCACCCGCTGCTGCCAGGACTGCGCCGGGGTGTGCACCCACGCGGCGAGCAGGTGGGCCGTTCCGCCGTCGGTGAGATGCTCCGGCGCTCCCGCGACCACGAGCTCGCTGGCGCCGTCGAGATCCAGGCCGGAGTCGCGGTAGACATGCCCGACCTCGGGAAGCCCGACCACGAAGGGAGGGTTGGCGACAATCCGGTCGAAACGCTCACCCACGACGGGCTCGAACCACGACCCCTCGCGGAAGATGATCTTCCCGGCCAACCCGGCGGCGGCCGCGGTGGCCTCGGCGAAGTCTAGGGCGGGGCTGTGGACGTCCGTAGCGGTGACCGACCCGGCGCAGCCGGCCTGTGCCAGCGCCAGCACGCCGGAACCCGTGCCCAGATCGAGCACGGAACCCACCGGGGACAGGGGAGCGGATCCCAGCAGGGAGAGGCTGGCGGCGCCCACGCCCAGGACATGGTCGGGCCCCGGGATCACCTCGGTCATGGAGGCGTCGAAGTCGGAGAAGACCAGGCGGTGTTCACCGGCGATGACGTGGGGGCGGACGTCGATAAGCATCCGGGACCCCGAGGTGGTGGCCCCCGCGGCACCGGCGTCCCGGAGCAGGCCGAGCACCCGCGGGCCGAGGACGTCCGCGAGAAGGTCGTCCGGCAGCGTGTCGCGGAGCAGGAACCACCGGATCACCGTGCTCAGGGGAGAGGAATCGCTCACCCGGCGGCGCACGGCGCCGGGCTCTCCCCGGTGCAGGGCGTCGGTGGCGGCGGGTCCGAGGTGCAGGGCGATGCCGTCGGCGGTGAAACCGAGCTCGCGTAGTCGGGGGGCGAGCTCGACGGCCGCGACGGTGAGGGGGGAGCGGTGGGTCATGGCGGGGTCAGGTCTCCGGGTGGTCGGGTTCGGTGTGGTCGATGATCATGGGCAGGGTGTCGAGGCGGTGCTCGGGCGGGGCCACCTGCCGGGCCTCGTGCTCCGTCTGCAACTGCCGGGCGAGGCCGGGTTTGTACGTGTTGCGCTCGCGCTTGTCCTTGCGCTCGTGAGGTTCGTTGGCGATGACCACCGCGATCGCGGGCGCCGGGACGGCCAGGACGATGAGCACGATGGTCAACGGGACGTTGTCCCACACGAAGTAGGCCAGGGCCGCGAGAATGGTCGTGACCACCCGGCTGAACTGGAGCGCCAGATACCACCGGCGACGCCGCCGACGATTCTGGAACGACGAGGTCCGGGCCGTGGTGATGAGCTCGGAAGGGCCCCGACGCAGGGCGAAACGCCGGGCGTTCCCGTCCGCGGTCCGGTCGACCTCCGGGTGAATCACGTTCGGCTCCTCCATGGTTTCCCCAGCCTAGACCCACCGGCTGCCGGTATTGCGGACGTGGGGCATGATGGGTGCCGTGAGTACTACGACGAAAACGATTGAGCGCCCGGACATCCGGGAGGACACCAGCACGGGGACCGGCGACGACACCCCCAAGTTCTTCCACTACGTCAAGAAGGACAAGATCGTCGACTCGGCCGTCAACGGACGCATGGTCGTCGCCCTGTGCGGAGAGACCTTCCCCGTGACCAAGTCCGCCAAGCCCGGATCCCCGGTCTGCCCCGACTGCGAGCGAGTCTTCAAGGGCCTGCGCAAGAAGTGACTTCACCCGCAACCCCCGCACTTCCCCAGCTCCGCGCCTGGCAGCAGCAGGCCCTGGCCAGGTTCATGGCCGAGCGCCCCACCGACTTCACCGCCGTGGCCACCCCCGGCGCGGGCAAGACCACCTTCGCCCTGACCATGTCCGCCATGCTGCTGGCCGACCGCAGCGTCGACCGCATCATCGTCGTCGTCCCCACCGAGCACCTCAAGGTGCAGTGGGCCTCGGCCGCGGCGCGGGTGGGGCTCTCGCTCGACCACGAGTTCACCAACTCCTCGGCCGTGAACCCCGCCTACGACGGCATCGTGGTCACCTACGCCCAGGTGGGCATGCACCCGTTCAAGCACCACGCGGTGGCGTCGTCGAAGCGCACCATGGTCATCCTCGACGAGATCCACCACGCCGGCGACGCCAAGAGCTGGGGTGACGGCGTGCGCGAGGCGTACAACGACGTCGTGCACCGCCTCGCGCTCACCGGTACGCCGTTCCGCTCCGACGACTCCGCCATCCCCTTCGTCCGCTACGACGAGGACGGCGAGGGTCACCTCGTGTCGCGCTCGGACTACACCTACGGTTACTCCGAGGCGCTTCGCGACGGCGTGGTCCGACCCGTCGTCTTCCTCGCCTATTCCGGGCAGGCGCGCTGGCGCGACAGCGCCGGTGACGAGTACGAGGCCCGCCTCGGTGAGCCGCTCAACGCCGAGCAGACCGCCCGGGCGTGGAAGACCGCGCTGGATCCCAAGGGCGAGTGGATCCCCGCGGTGCTCACCGCGGCGCACACCCGCCTGATGCAGCTGCGTCGCAACATGCCCGACGCGGGCGGGCTGGTCATCGCCAGCGACACCAAGACGGCACGCGCCTACGCCAAGATCCTCGGAGAGCTCTCCTCCACCCCGGTCGCGGTGGTGCTCTCCGACGAGCCGGGTTCCTCCGAGCGCATCCAGGCGTTCTCCGACTCCACCGACGAGTGGATGGTCGCCGTGCGCATGGTCTCCGAGGGGGTCGACGTGCCACGCCTGGCCGTGGGTGTCTACGCCACCTCCGCGTCCACCGCGCTGTTCTTCGCGCAGGCCATCGGCCGTTTCGTGCGTTCGCGCATGCCCGGTGAGACCGCGAGTGTGTTCCTCCCCTCGGTGCCGGTGCTGCTGGGCCTGGCCGAGAACCTGGAGAAGCAGCGCGACCACGTGCTGGGCAAACCCGAGCGGCCCAAGGAGGGCTGGGAGGACGACGAGCTCGCGGCCGCGAACCGCGAGCAGAACGAACCCGACGAGCCGGGCAGCTACGAATCCCTCGGTGCCATCGCCGAGCTGGACTCCCTGATCTACGACGGCTCGACCTACGGCACCGGCACCCTCTCCGGCTCGGAGGAGGAGCAGGAGTACCTGGGACTGCCCGGGCTTCTCGATGCCGACCAGGTCAAGGCCCTGCTGCGCAAGCGGCAGGAGGACCAGCTCGACGCCCGAGACGAGCAGGACAAGGCCCGCAGGGAGCGCGAGGCCGAGGAGGCCCGCAGACGGGCCATCGAGGGAAAACCCGCCACGGCGGGCAAGGTGGCCAGCGAAGAGATCCCCCAGCTGCGCAAGGAGCTCAACACCATTGTCTCGGTGGTGGCGGGGCGCACCGGTCGCCCGCACGGCTCCGTGCACACCGAGGTGCGTCAGGCCTGCGGCGGCCCGCCCACCGCGCTGTGCTCCGCCGAGCAGCTGCGCGACCGGATCGCCTACCTTCGTACCTGGTGATCCCCCCACCCCCGGGGTGAGGGGTCGGGGTGAACTACACTCGGGGCGAACTTTGTCCTGGCCCCGACAAGGGGCCGAACGAGATCTCAAGAGGAGTTGACTTCGCATGACCACGCGCGAACCAGGCGAATACGGAAATGACAACGTGAACAACGGAGTCGGCAACACCGGGGCCGGAAACACCAGCCCCTACGGTGGCTACGAGAACTACGGCAACACCGGCAACGTCGGCAACACCACCCCGGGCTACGGGGCAGCCGGCACCAACGATCAGCTCGGCGGCTACGGCAACTACGCCGAGACCCAGCCGGCCGCCGGAGCACCCGTGACCGGCGAGACCAACGGCCTGGCCATCGCGTCGCTGGTCATCGGCATCATCGCGCTGCTCGGCCTGGTCGTCGGCGGCCTCGGCTTCTTTGTCGGCATCATCGGCCTCGTCGTGGGCATCCTCGCCGTGGTCAAGGCCCGCAAGATCGTCGGCCCCGGCCGCCGCATGGGCATGTCCGTGGCCGGCCTGGTGCTGTCCATCCTGGCGATCGTCCTCCCGCTGGTGCTGTTCGGCTTCGCCTTGGCCTTCCTGGGTTCCACCGGAGCCATGGACTGCCTCTCCATCGGTGACCAGGCAGCCATGCAGACCTGCATCGAAGACGCTCTCGCGCAGTAGTGACTACGACAACCCACCAGCCCCCTCGCATCGTCGCTCCCGACGTTGCCAGGGGGCTGGCCCTTTTTGGCATCGCCTGGGCGAACATCCCGTCCTGGGCCGGCACCGACCCCTCCCTTGCCGGGGCGGACTTCGGCGGCGTCGGCCCCGGCGGCACCCTGGATCAGCTGGCGGTGGTGCTCTCGGCCATGTTCGCCCACGTGCGGGGGCTGCCCATGTTCTCCACCCTGCTGGGTTTCGGGGTCGGGCTCATCGCCGTGAGCCTGTGGCGGCGCGCCTATCCGGTCGGTGCGGCGCAGGGGACGCTGGCCAGGCGCTACGGCATCCTCGCCGGGATCGGTGTGCTGCACTGTCTGCTGCTCTTCTTCGGCGACATCATCTTCCTCTACTCTTTGCTCGCGCTCATCCTCATCGCCATGATCCGGTTGCGTGACCGGACGCTGCTCATCATCGCGGGTGTGCTCTACGGCCTGCACCTTTTCGCCACCCTGGCGTTGACGGCGCTCACACCGGACATCCCCTCGGCGTCGATCTCGGGCATCCCGGACTCCTACCCGGAGTACCTGCTCAGCAACCTCGTGTGGCTGCTGGGATACCTGTTCTCCGTCCCCGTCGCGGGCGCCAGCATCCTCCCACTCATGATCCTGGGGTTCGTCGCCGCCCGCAGGGGAGTGCACCAGCGCCCGGCGGACTTCGCCCGGATTCTCTGGGGCTGGGTTGCGCTCGCCGCGGCCATCGTCCTGCTCGTCGGCGCACCGATGGGACTGGCCGCCATCGGCGTTCTCCCGGCCGGGTGGGAACCGGTGTTCTCCGGCATGAACCAGGCGTTCGGCTACCTCACCGGCCCGGGCATCGCCGCCGGGGTGCTGCTGGCCTGCCGCGGGCTGCAGGCGCGCGTGGCCTCCGGCGACACCCGCCGGTCGCTCCCGCTGACGATGATCACCGCGCTGGGCAAACGTTCCATGTCCGGCTACATCCTGCAGTCGATCCTCTTCTTTGTGCTGTGCCTGCCCTTCACACTCGGCCTCGGCGCGGACATGGGCGCCTTCGGCCAGATGTTTGTGGCGCTGGGCGTCTGGGGCACGACGGTGCTGGCCGCCTGGCTGTGCGAGCTCGCCGGGCGCAACGGACCGGTCGAGGCGATCCACCGGCGGCTGAGCTACGGGCGTGGCGGGTTACCCGCGCGCTACGGGCAGTTGGTGGGCACGGAGCGTCGATAGGCACCAAAAAATCCCGACCGCAGGTGGTCGGGATTTTTGCGTGTCGACGCCCGTTAGTCCAGGTAGTCGCGCAGAACCTGCGACCGCGAGGGGTGGCGCAGCTTGGACATCGTCTTCGACTCGATCTGCCGGATGCGCTCGCGCGTGACCCCGTAGACCTGGCCGATCTCGTCGAGGGTGCGCGGCATGCCGTCGGTGAGGCCGAAGCGCAGGCGAACCACGCCGGCCTCACGCTCGGACAGCGTGTGCAGGACGTCCTGCAGCTGATCCTGGAGCAGGGTGAAGGAGACGGCGTCGACCGCGACGACGGCCTCGGAGTCCTCGATGAAGTCGCCGAGCTGGCTGTCGCCCTCGTCTCCGATGGTCTGGTCGAGGGAGATCGGCTCGCGGGCGTACTGCTGGATCTCGAGGACCTTCTCCTCGGTGATGTCCATCTCCTTGGCCAGCTCCTGCGGGGTGGGCTCGCGGCCCAGGTCCTGCAGCAGCTCACGCTGGATGCGGCCCAGCTTGTTGATGACCTCGACCATGTGCACCGGGATACGGATCGTGCGGGCCTGATCGGCCATGGCGCGGGTGATGGCCTGGCGGATCCACCAGGTGGCGTAGGTGGAGAACTTGTAACCCTTGGAGTAGTCGAACTTCTCCACGGCACGGATCAGACCGAGGTTGCCCTCCTGGATGAGGTCCAGGAACGCCATGCCACGACCGGTGTAGCGCTTGGCCAGGGAGACCACCAGGCGGAGGTTGGCCTCGAGCAGGTGGTTCTTCGCCTTGCGGCCGTCGCGGGACACGGCACGCAGGTCGCGCTTGAACGCGGGTGTGAGCTTCGCGTCCTTGTCGCCGGCCTGCAGGGCCTTCTCCATCTCCTCGAGACGGTGCTGGGCGTAGAGGCCGGACTCGATGCGCTTGGCCAGGGAGACCTCCTCCTCGGCGTTGAGTAGCGCCACCTTGCCGATCTGCTTGAGGTACGCACGCACGGAGTCGGCCGAGGCGGTGAGCTGGGCGTCCTTGCGGGCCTGACGCAGCGCGGCGGACTCGTCCTCGTCCCAGACGGAGGCACCGGCGTCGACGACGACGGCCTTTTCCTCGTCTTCGTCCTCGGGGGCGTCGGCCTCGTCGAGGGTGGGCTCCTCGAAGTCGTCGTCCTCGACGCCCTCGGTGACCAGGGTGGGATCGAAGTCCTGCTCCTCGACGTCCTCGGTGACGTTCTGCTCGCTCGCGTCGACGACGGAGGTGTCGACCTCGTCGGCGGTGTCCGGGGTCTCCGGCGCGGGGGCTGCCTTGGCGGTCTTGGCGGTGGCCTTGCGGGCCGGAGCCTTGCGGGTCGTCTTCTTCGCCGTCGCCTTGCGCGCAGTCTTCTTGGCCGTCTTTTTCACGGCCTTCTTAGCGGTCTTTTTGGCGGGAGCCGCAGTAGCAGCTGACGAAGTTTCGTCGACTGCTTCCACGTTCGCCTTGTCAGAAGATTCAGTGGCTGCCACGTACGCCCTTTCGCTCAAAGCTTGGTGCGGAACCTCCCGCGGGGGAGAGGATCCCCTCGGCTGTCGTTCCTGGGAGGAACCGCCGATCGGTGCTCCACGTTACGTCACCGGACAACGGTGACAACGCGAGGTCGGCCGGAAGAATTTCCTCGGTGGAACTTCCCCCCGGGGAGACCCCTTGTGGTGAACTGCGTCTTAGTGTACGTGAGAATTCTCAGGTGCCGTGCACCGACCCGGGGAGAACGCCCGCCGACTAGGGCGTGATGCGCTCGGCGACCGCCATGGCCGCACCCACGATGCCCGCGCGGTTGCGCAGCTCGGCGGGCAGCACCGGGGTCTGGGTCTCCAGCAGCGGAACCCACTTCTCGTGTTTGCGGGAGATGCCGCCGCCGACGATGAAGGTCGTGGGGGAGAACAGGCGCTCGTACTCCACGAGCACCGTGTTCACCCGCGCGGCCCACTTGCGGTAGCTGAGCTCCAGTCGGTCCTTCACGGCTGACGACGCCTGGTGCTCCGCCTCCTGCTCGCCGACCATGAGGTGGCCCAGCTCCGTGTTGGGGAACAGGTCGCCGTCGAGAAGGAAGGCCGAACCGATGCCCGTGCCGAAGGTGAGGAAGATGACCGTGCCCACGCGGGCATCGGGGTGGCCGAACTGCGCCTCCGCCAGTCCCGCGGCATCCGCGTCATTGAGCACGGCGACCTCGCGCCCGGGCAGGTGGCGGTGGAAGAGCTCGGCGACGTCCGTGCCGACCCAGCTCTTGTCGATGTTCGCGGCCGAGCGGGCCACCTGGTCCTTGATCACGGACGGCAGCGTGATGCCCACCGGCCCGTCCCAGCCGAAGTGACCGACGATGTTGAGGATCTCCGCGGCGACCGCCTCCGGGGTGGAGGGGCGCGGGGTGTCGATCTTGTGGCGTTCGGTGACGAACTCCCCGGTGGTCAGATCAACGACGGCACCCTTGATGCCGGAACCCCCGACATCGATGCCCAGTGCCTGGGGAGTCTCTCGAACAGTCATGACCGCCAAGCATACAAGCGGGCACAATGGTCGGCATGACGTACCGCGACGCACGCGACACCCGTGAACCTGACCCGAGCCCGGCAGACCTGCGATCGATCTGTGTGGATCTGGTGACAGAGACCGCGTCGCTAGTGGCTTCTCGACGCCGCGAGCTCAGCGCCCGGGGAGACATCCGGGACTACTCCATGAGCAAGTCCTCGGCGGTCGACCCCGTCACCGTCGTGGACACCCTCGCGGAGGAGCACCTCTACGAGCGCATCAGTGAACTTCGCCCCGCCGACGGCATCATCGGCGAGGAGGGTTCGGACAAGGAGTCCGCCACCGGGCTCTCGTGGATCGTCGACCCCATCGACGGAACCGTGAACTTCCTCTACGGGATACCGCACTACGCGGTCTCGGTCGGCGTGGCGCGCGACGGCGAGGTGCTCGCCGGGGCCGTGATCAACGTCGTCACCGCCGAGACCTATTCCGCGGCCAGGGGAGAGGGTGCCGCCAAGAGCGTGGCCGGGGAGGAACACCGGCTCGGCGCCACCGGGGTTGAGTCGCTCGACATGGCGCTCGTGGCCACCGGGTTCGGTTACGGCGCGCAGCGCCGGCGGAGGCAGGGGGAGATCGTCGCCACGCTCCTTCCCCGGGTGCGCGACCTCCGCCGGCTGGGATCGGCCGCACTGGATCTGTGCCACCTGGCGGAGGGGAGGGTGGACGCCTACTACGAGAACGGGATCCACTGCTGGGACTTCGCCGCCGGGGCGATCATCGCCCGGGAGGCGGGAGCCGTGGTGGAGGTACCCCCGCTGTCGGTCTCCGGAACGGAGGGGCGCCTGAGTCTCGCCGCCGCGCCGGGTATCGCCGACGCCTTCGCGGGGCTGCTGCGAGATGCCGGAGCCACCCGCCCATTGGGGCCGTGACCACGGTCGATGGGGGAGTAGGGGGACCGATGTAGACATCGGCGTGAGGCTCGCTTAGTATGCGGCACGTCAACCGGAAACGAGTTTGCGCACGAACTATTTCCACACCTCAACTTCAACCAGAGGACCGAAGACGATGGCCACCGATTACGATGCCCCCCGCCGCCGCGCGGAAGACGAGTTTGAGACCGACTCCCTCGAGGGGCTCAAGGCCGCCGAAACCCCGTCCAACGGCATGGACGACGACGGAGAGATCATTGAGGCCTTCGAGCCGCCGTCGCTCGACCTCACCGGCGAGGAGCTCAACGTCGACGTCGTGCCCCGCCAGGAGGACGAGTTCACCTGCAGTAGCTGCTTCCTCGTGCAGAAGAAGAACCGCATCTCCCACCACGAGGACGGCCAGCCGATCTGCCTCGACTGCGCCTGATCAGCTCCGTCAGCAAAAACCGCCACGCCCCTAGTCGGGGGCCGTGGCGGTTTTTCTCTGCGACGTTGTCAGCTGCGGGGCATGTGCACCAGGGCGGCGTCCGCCTGATCGGGCACAAACGCCCGCAGCAGGGCCTCCGGGTTCTTCGACGAGATCAGCCAGTAGGGGGTGGGATCCTCGGGATCGTCGAGCACGAGCATGACCATCTGGCGAACCCAGCCGTGGGAGACGACAAAGGCTGCGGGATCGAGCTGCTTGCCCATGGCGTTACGTTTCGCTGACTCCGGCACGGCGAGGGACCTGGCGACGGCATCCGACGGCAGGTTCGCCTGGCCCGCGATGAGCCACCGGGTCCCGTCGCCGTCCTGCTCCACCCGGATCACCGTCGAGGACAACCACAGCAGCACCCAGGCGGCGAGCACGGACAGCAGGACCGCGGGGCCGATCAGCCACCAGACATCCCGGTTGAGCGCAAACTGGGCGGTGGTCAGGGCGACGAGGCCCGCGCCCAGGATCCACCAGTAGAACGGCACCCACTGGCGCTCGCGGTAGATGATTGTCGTTTCCGTCATCACGCTGTCACTCACAGGCCGCAAGTCTAGCCGACCAACCTGGCAGCACCCGACCCGCGGTAGGTAGCCTTGATCACCGTGAACAGGCAATCAGCAGACAACACGGACACGTCCGTCCAGCTCAAGCGGCTCGACCCGGGGCTGCCGGTGCCCACCCGCGCGCACCACGACGACGCGGGTGTCGACCTGTACTGCACCGATGCCGTGCACCTCGCGCCGGGGGAACGTGCCCTGGTGGGAACGGGCATCGCCGTTGCGCTGCCCCCGGGGACCGTCGGCCTCATCCACCCGCGCTCGGGACTGGCGGCCCGCCAGGGGCTCAGCATCGTCAACGCTCCCGGGACCGTTGACGCCGGGTACCGTGGGGAGATCAAGGTTGCGCTGATCAACCTCGACCCCCGCGAGGACATCGACCTGCCCCGCGGATCCCGGATCGCCCAGTTGCTCGTGCAGCGCGTCGAGCTGGTGGACTTCATTGAGGTCGACGAGCTGGATGAGACGGAACGGGGAGAGGGTGGGCACGGCTCCACCGGGGTGGAGACGCACCTGCCTCCGCTCGCCTAGAACCGACAGCAACAGACCACCCTGAGCACCTCTGAGAAAGGATCACCCCACCATGGCACTGTGGCCATTCGGAAAGAAGAACGAGCCGGTCGAGGAGGCTCCCCGCGAGACCACCGACACCACCGAGACCTTCGTACCCGCCGACGAGCAGGTGACCGAGGCTGACACCCGGTCCGACACCGCGGACTCGCTGCAGCGTGACAGGGAGGTTGCCGGAGGCGTCGAGAAGCCCGCCGCCAGCATCCCCCACGACGCGGTCTCCGGTGAGTCGGGGCCGTTCGATGGCGACAACGTCGACATCGAGGAGTTCGACCTCTCCGACTACGCCACCGGGGTGCTCAACCTCGGCTCCATGCGCATCCCGCTGCCCAAGGGCAGCCAGGTGCAGCTGGAGATGGGTGAGTCCGGTCCGCGGATGCTGCACATTGTCACCCGCTTCGGCCGCATCACGCCCGTCGCGTTCGCCGCCCCACGGCAGGGTGGGCAGTGGGAGACCGCCTCCCAGGAGATCCTCGAGGGCATGACCCGCGACGGCATGCCCGCGACCTTCGTCGAGGGAGTCTGGGGCCGCGAGGTCACCGGATCGAGCGGGGACAACACCATGCGCATCATCGGCATCGACGGGCCGCGCTGGATGCTGCGCCTGACCCTGGCCTCGCCGAAGGAGTCGGCCGAACAGCTCACTGAGCTCGCCCGGTCCCTGGCCGCGCGGACCTTCGTCTACCGCGGCGACGACCCCGTGCTCGCCGGCGACTCCCTGCCCGTCGAGCTGCCCCCGCCGCTGGTGGAGCAGGTGCAGGCTGCCATGGCCCAGCGTCAGGAGCAGGCGCGCATCCAGCAGGAGAGCGACCAGGCGAGCACCCGCCGCCACGATGAGCAGGCCGTCAACGACGCCGCCGAAACCCTGAAGAACCTGGGCAGAAACACCGGGAACACCCCGGCGCCCGACTCCGATCCGACAAGAAAGTAACCCCACCACGTGCCTGAGAACCTTGAGAACCCCGTAAACCCCGAGAACCCCGTTGATGCCGTCGAGGTCGGCCAGACCGTCCGGCTGAGCATCGACCGCATGGCGCATGGCGGCGAAGGTATCGCCACCGGGCCCGACGGGCGGGTCGTCTTCGTCCGCGGTGCCTACCCCGGGGACGTCGTGTCCGCGCAGATCACCGAGGTGAAGAAGAAGTTCGCCCGCGCGGAGCTCACGGAGGTCCTCACCGCGGGTGCCTACCGCGGGCCGCAGCGCTGCCCGGCGGCGGCCCAGGGAGCCGGCTGCTGTGACTTCGGCGATCTCGATCCGAGGCGCGAGCCGGAGCTCAAGGCGACCATCCTCGCCGGTCAGCTGGGACGGGTCGTGGATCTGGCGGGCCTGCCCGACACCGAGGTCATCGCCCTGAGCCCCACCCGCGGCTGGCGTACCCGCGTGCGCCTCGGCGTGGACGAGAAGGGCCGCGCGGGCGCGCGCAAGCTGGGATCCAACGACCTGGTCACGTCCGTGGCCTGCACCCAGGTGGCGGAGGGGCTTCTCGACGGCATCGTCGGCGAGAACGCCCGGCGCTTCACTCCGGGTGCGGAGGTCGTCGTGGTTCGGGACTCCGCGGGCGGGCGACATGTCGTCGAGACGCGGAAGGCGCCCCGAGGATCGCGCGTCGAGAACGTCGCTGAGCACCTCGAGGGCGAGAAATTCGTTGCTGAGCAGGCCGACGGCGTGGAATTCGCCTTTCCGCCGACCGCGTTCTGGCAGGCGCACTCCGCCGCGCCGAACGCCTACACCGGACTCATCCGCCGCTGGCTCGCCGACGCCCCGCTCTCCGAGGCACACACGCCCGTCGCGTGGGATCTCTACGGCGGAGTCGGCCTCTTCGTGCCCGCGCTGAGCGACAGCCTCGGCGCCGGCGCCAAGGTCATCTCCGTGGACTACTCCCCGGCCGCGAACACCCCCCAGGCAGGGCTGGCGTCTTACGACGTCGACCGCGTGAACAAGCGGGTCGAGCAGGCTGTGGATCAGCTGTCAGGACCGCACGTCGTGGCCCTGGATCCGCCCCGTACGGGCGCCGGAGCCAAGGTCATCGCCGCCACGGCCAAGGCCAACCCCGCCCGGGTCATTCACATCGGCTGTGACCCGGCCACGTTCAGCCGCGACATTGCCTCGTGGAAGGAGCACGGCTACCGCATCGAGCGCCTGGCCCTGCTCGACGCGTTCCCCGGCACCCACCACTTCGAGGTCGTGGCCCAGCTGGGCCACTGACCGTTGTGGGATTCCAACGGTCAGGCCCCGCGCGGGTAGGCTGTCTGGAAAGAAATTCCCGGGTCGCCATCGCCCGGGACCGGGCAACGAGTGCGGGTCAGCAGTGAGTTAAGGAGCAGGACATCAAACGAATGGGAATCCTCAGCGAACTGTCATCACCCGCCGACCTCAAGGCGCTCGATCCCGGGCGGCTCGAGGAGCTGGCCACCGAGATCCGGGAGCTCCTGGTGAGCAAGGTCGCCGTCACCGGCGGCCACCTAGGCCCCAATCTCGGTGTCGTTGAGCTGACCATCGCCCTGCACCGGGTGTTCGAGTCCCCCGATGAACCCATCATCTTCGACACCTCCCACCAGTCCTACGTGCACAAGATGCTCACCGGGCGCGCGGATCAGTTCGACACCCTCCGCCAGAAGGGCGGCCTCTCCGGCTACACCGACCGCGGCGAGTCCGAGCACGACTGGACGGAATCCTCCCACGCCTCCGCCTCGCTGTCCTACGCCGACGGCCTGGCCAAGGGGCTGCAGCTCGCCGGGCGCCCGGAACGCAACGTCGTCGCCGTGGTGGGCGACGGCGCGCTGACCGGCGGCCTGTGCTGGGAGGCACTGAACAACATCGCCGGCAGCGACCGCAACGTGGTCGTCGTGGTCAACGACAACGGCCGCAGCTACTCGCCCACAATCGGCGGGTTCGCCGCCAACCTCGCCGGCATCCGCATGCAGCACGGCTACGACGAGATCATGCAGGAGGGCAAGAAGCGCCTCAAGCAGATGGGCTGGGTCGGGGAGCGCACCTTCGAGGCGCTCGCCGCCTTCAAGGAGGGCGTGAAGTCGCAGCTGCTGCCCACCGAGATGTTCTCCGACCTGGGCATGAAGTACGTCGGCCCGGTCAACGGCCACGACCTCAAGGTGCTGGACAACGCGCTGCACTACGCCCGAGACTACGACGGCCCGCTGCTCGTTCACGTGGTCACGGAGAAGGGCCACGGATTCGCCCCGGCGGTGAACAACGTCGCCGACCAGATGCACTCCACCGGGGCGATGGACCCCATCACCGGTGAGCCCACCAGCGCCTCCGAGCCCGGATGGACGTCGAAGTTCTCCGACGACCTGGTCGAGCTGGCCGGCCGACGCCGCGACATCGTCGCCATCACCGCCGCCATGGCCGGGCCCACCGGGCTGCAGGCCTTCGCGGACACCTACCCGCGCCGGTTCTTCGACGTGGGCATCGCCGAGGCCCACGCCGTCACCTCCGCGGCCGGGCTGGCACTCACCGGCCTGCACCCGGTCGTGGCGCTCTACTCGACGTTCCTCAACCGCGGATTCGATCAGCTGCTCATGGATGTCGGCCTGCTCAAACTGCCGGTCACCCTCGTGCTCGACCGCGCGGGCATCACCGGTTCCGACGGTGCCAGCCACAACGGCGTGTGGGACTTGTCGGTCGCTTCGGTCGTCCCCGGCATCCGCATCGCGGCCCCGCGCGACGGTGCGCAGCTCACCGAACTCTTCCACGAGGCCGTGGACATCGACGACGGCCCGACCGTTGTGCGGTTCCCCAAGGGAAACCTGCCGGAGGAGATGACGGCCCTGACCCGCACCGCGGACGGGGTGGACATCCTGCGCTACAGCGACGCGGTAGAGGGCTCACCCTCGGTCCTGCTGATCGCAGTGGGGCCGCTGACGGCCACCGCCGTGGAGGCCGCGGAGGCCCTGGAGGCGGACGTCACCGTGCTCGATCCCCGCTGGTGTTTCCCGGTGGCGGATTCAATTCTCGCCCTGGCGGCGGACCATGACCTCGTCGTTGTCGCCGAGGACGGTATCCTCCGCGGGGGCATCGGCTCCGCCGTGTCCGAGGCCCTCAACGCGGCGGGCATCGACACCCCGCTGCGCCAGCTCGCGTTCCCCAGCTACTTCCCCCGGCACTGCTCCCGCAACGAACTGCTTGCCGAGGTGGGGCTCGATGTCCGGGGAATGACCGAGTCCCTGCGCGGCTGGATCGACGAGCTGTCCAGCTAGAACGCGCCAGAACACGTTAGAACACGCGCGCCGCGATGAGCGGCGTGGTGGCGTCGATCTGCCACTCGCGCGCGCCCTCGGCGGCGAGGAAGCGGCGCAGCTGCTCGGCGGTGTGGATGCTGCCGTCGCCGAGCGAGTGCCAGACCGCCGCACGCAGCAGGGCGGGGCGCAGGATGTTCTCCGCCGGGATGTTCACCGCCTCCGACAGTTCCGCGAGGTCCGCGCGCAGCTCGGTGAGCACCTCCCAGGACTCGGGATCGAGGGACTGCCAGGACTTCGGCGACGGTACCTGGGAGGCCGAGCGCTCCGGGCGCGGCCAGGTGTCCCGGTCCGAGCGCCTCGCGGCGGCGACCTCGGACAGCCAGAAGGCCGGGCGTTTGCCCCGGAGCCTCTCGCCGCCGTCTACCCTCTTCAGCTCCGCGGCGGTGGTGGGCAGGCGTTTGGCCATGTCCACCATCGTCTTGGTGGCCAGCACCCGGGTGACGGCGGTGTCCGAATCCTGCGCCAGCCTCTCCCGGGTGCGCCACAGCCGTTCGCCCGCGGCGAGCTGCTCGGAGGACTTCAGCGTGGCCATGCCCTTGGCGGCGCGCCACTGGGTCGGCGCGGGCGGCTCGAGGTGGGTCAGGCGCAGGTGCTCAAACTCCTGGTGGGCGATGTCGAGCTTGCCGGCTGCGTCGAGAAGCTCCGCCATGGCCTCGGCGAGTTCGAGCAGCCATTCCACGTCGAGGGCCGCGTAGTCGAGCCAGCTGTCGGGAAGTGGGCGGGTGGACCAGTCTTCCGCGCCGTGGCCCTTGGCCAGCGAGATCCCCAGGACCTCCTCGTGCATGGCGGCGAGGTTTACCCGCTCGAAACCGGCGAGGCGCCCGGCGAGTTCGGTGTCGAACAGTGCGGCCGGGTGCAGGCCGAGCATGGCCAGGGAGGGGAGATCGGAGGCGGCGGCGTGGATCACCCAGGACAACTCATCCAGCACGGGCGCGAAGGCCTCGGTGAGGTCCGCGCGGTGGCCTTCCGGGTCCAACAGGAGTGTCCCGCATCCGCGGCGGCGGATCTGCAGGAGAAAGGCGCGGTCGCCGTAGCGGAATCCGGAGGCGCGCTCGGTGTCGATCGCCACCGGGCCCCTGCCAGCGGCGAGGCGCTCGGCCGCAGCCGTGAAGTCTTCCGGGGAGTTCAGCAGCGGGGGTCGGCCCGAGGGGGGCCGGGTTACGGGTTCGCTCACGCTGGAAGTCTAGCGCCCCAGCTCCGTGACCCCCTCGGGGGGAAGGCCGGCTACGTTGGCCAGGACGGTCGCGAACGCCTCGACGTGGGCCGCGAGCTCGGAGCCCTCGGCAGTCCAGGAGGCGCGCATCTCCAGCTGGTGGGCGCGCGGGGGGCCGCCGATCTCGCCGAAACGCACGGACGCGGTGGAGGTGACCGTTCCGCCGAGGTTGTTGTACTGCGCCCCGGTGCCGTCGAGCCCCTCGGTGAGCCACTGCCAGGCCACGTCGGGGAGGAAGGGGTCTGCGGCCACCTCGTCGTCCATGTCCGCCTGGATGTAGGAAACCAGGCGCATTGTCCCGTCCCAGGCATCGTCCGCGCCCGGGTCGTGGAGCAGGATCAGGCGGCCGTAGGCGTCGCCCTCGGTGTCGGTGGGCACGTGATCGGTGTCGGGGTCGATGGTGTGGGAGACCTCGATGCCCACGGCGTGGCTGAACGGCGCCAGTCGCTGGGGCGGGCGGATGGTGCCCAGGGAGAGCTCGCTGCGCAGGCGCGCGGAGTGCATGGATTCGACCGCGCGGGTGAAGGCCGCCGGGGTGGTTCGGGACTGCTCGTCGTCCTGTGCCGGGTTCTCGGACGCGGCGGCGGTGCCTCGGTCGCTCAGCGATGTCGGCACGCTCGGGGTCGATTCTGAGTTGCTCACGACTGCAGACGGTAGTGATCAGGGCCTCGGAGATCGGGTAGGCGCGCCGTCGGGTGGGGTCGGTGGCACCGCGCCCGGCCTACAACTTATGATGGATATATCAGACGGGGCATGCGAATCCGCCCCGGCCTCCACCGAAAGGATCCTCCAGACCGTGGCACATCCAGACATTGACACCTTGAACAACACCGAGCGTTTCTCCGCCTATGTCACCTTCAAGGCCATCCCCGGCGCCCTGGGTACCGACCGAGCCGAGACCATCGCGCAGGCCACCGACTTCTTCGCCCAGCTGGAGCAGGAGGGCAAGGTCACCGTCCGCGGGCTCTACAACGTCACCGGCATCCGCCCCGAGGCCGACTTCATGATCTGGTGGCACGCCGAGCGTTTCGAGGACCTCCAGGACGCGCTCTCCCGTTTCCGCCGCGACACCGTCCTGGGCCAGGTCGTGGACCTGGGTTGGATCGGCAACGGCGTGCATCGCCCGTCCGAGTTCAACAAACGCCACCTGCCGGCCTTCATCATGGGGGAGGAGCCGGGCGACTGGATCACCGTCTACCCCTTCATCCGCTCCTATGACTGGTACCTCATGGACGCGGAGGATCGCAGCCGCATCCTGCGCGAGCACGGAATGGCGGCGGCCGACTTCGCCGACGTCCGCGCCAACACCATCCCCGCCTTCGCGCTGGGTGACTACGAGTGGATGCTCTCCTTCGAGGCCCCCGAGCTGGGACGCATCGTCGACCTCATGCACAAGATGCGTTACACCGAGGCGCGCCTGCACGTGCGCGACGAGCTGCCGTTCTACTCCGGCCGCCGCGTCAACACGGTGGAGGAGCTCGTCTCCACCCTTCCCTGATCCGCGCAGCAAAAATCCCGCCGTCGAAGAAACGGCGGGATTTTTCGCGTCTTACTTATCGACGCTCTTTTCCTCGAGTTTCATGGAAATCGAGTTAATGCAGTAACGCAGATCCGTGGGGGTCTGGTAGCCCTCGCCCTCAAAGACGTGTCCCAGGTGGGACTCGCAGTTCGCGCACAGGACCTCGACGCGCCTCATGCCGAGTGAGTTGTCCACTCGTTCGATGACGTTGTCGTTGCCGGCGGGGGAGTAGAAGGACGGCCAGCCGCAGTGCGAGGAGAACTTCTCGGTGGAACGGAAGATCTCGTGGCCACACGCGCGGCAGGTGTAGATGCCCTCGGTGGTGGTGTTCTCGTACTCTCCGGTGCCGGGCGGCTCCGTGCCCGCCTGGCGCAGGACGTGGTATTCCTCGGGACTCAGGCGCTGGCGCCATTCGTCGTCCGCGATGAGTTTGAAGTCGGTCATGGGGTGCTCCTTTCGCTAGCGGTCTTCCTGTTCAACGCTACCGGCTCGCGAGAGATTCCCTCCCGCCGCAGCCAGACGACCGTGGCCGTCGCGGTGACCGCTATGAGCATCGCCCAGCCGGCCGTGGCGGTGAAGGTGGAGAGCCAGCGGCCGAGGTTGGGCCAGACATCGCTGAGCCAGCTCACCGGCGCAAGGAAGAGGAAGGCGGCCAGCCACGCGGGGGCGTGGTGGAAGACGCTGGTGCGCAGGAGCAGCGTGAAGATCATGGGGTACAGCATCATGGAGTAGTACTGCTGGCCCAGCGAGGAGAGCAGGAACACGCCGGTGAGGAGCAGACCGGAGGAGGTGGTCAGCCAGAACAGCGGATCGGTGATGCGCCAGGGCAGCAGGGCCAGCACGCCGACGCCGACGAGCGCAGCCAACACCAGCCACGCCGCCGCGTGCAGCGCGCCCGGCATGTCGAAGTACACGGCGAAGCCCGCCAGGGAGGAGTTGGCGTAGTCGCGTGTCTGCGAGAGGTAGGGGGCCACGACGGAGAGGTAGTCGCCAGCTCCGGGCACCAGCGGCCAGGCGATAGCGTTGGTCACCACCGGCACTGCGACCGCGCCGAGGACGGTGCGCCAGTCCAGCCGAACGAGGGGCAGCAGGATCAGGGGGGTGAACATCGGCTTGACCACGATGGCCAGCCCTAGCGCCAGGCCTGCCAGCCAACGCCGATCATGCAGCCACAGCCAGAGAAAGCCGACAAAGACGAGCAGGAGGATGCCGTTGATGTTGGAGAACACCAGGGTGTTGCGCACGGACTCGGTCATGAACGCCACCGCGACGGACACGGGGAACACGGCGGAGCTCAGCCGGTGTCCGAACAACCGGGTCAACAGCGCCAGCGCCGCCACGATCGCCGCGGCGTTGGCCAGGACAAACAGGCCCCGGGCCAGGGAGGCGTCGGGGATCAGCCCCAACGGGGTCAGTAGCAGCGTCGCCCCGGGGTTGTACAGGTAGTGCGGGTCAACGTGGTGGTAGGCCTCGTTGTACACGGGCGTCCCGGTGAGGAACCGGCGGATTGCTGCGTGGACCGTCGAGAAGTCATCTGTCACCGAGCCGTTGGCCGCGAGGACAAGGATTCCGTGGAGGACCAGCACTATCGCGACTGGCCAGGCCACCGCGGCCGCGACCCGGTTGCCGGCGGTGCCCGAGCGGTCGGTCAGCCACAGCGGGGCGAGCGGTCGGCGGGCGGCGAAGAACCGGTCGAGGGGGGCGGTAACTGGAGTGCTCACCCGTCACAGGCTAGCGGGTGGTGGTGCGGCGGTACCGGAGAAACACGGTGCCGTCGGTGGTCGGTGCAGCGTGCTCCAGCCCGAAGCGACGCTCGAAACCCTCCATTCCCGGGCGCAGGGAGAGTAGCGGCTGCTCGACCGGGGTGGTGAAGACCGGCTCGAAGGTGAGGTGGACGACGTCGATGAGGTCGGCACCGAGCATCATCGCGGCGATGCCGGGGCCGCCCTCGCAGTCGATGCGGTGCAGGCCACGGGAGGTGAGCGCGTCAATGATCTCCTCCGGGCTGCCGCCGCCGGTGCTCACGAGCTCGACGCCGGCGCTCTCCAGTTCGGTTCGGCGTTCGCGCAGAGCCGGGTCGTCCAGGCTCGACTGCGGGGTGAGCGTGAGCTGGTCCGCGGTGGCGGGAAAATCCAGCGAACGGGAGATCACGGCCAGGACGGGGGCGGGGGACTGGTTGGCGAGGCGTCGAGAAGCTTTCTGTTCCCCGGTGCCCTCGGCGACCGCTCCGTATCCCTCACGCCGCACGGTGTTCGCGCCCACGAGGATCGCGTCGGACCACTGGCGCACGCCCTGGAACAGCTCGGAGTCTGTATCGTTGCCCATCTTCCCGGTGCTTCCGCCGAGGGACGCCGAGCCCGTCAGCGTGGAGATGTACACCATGCGCACCTCGCGCACGCCGGGCGCGGGGCCGTCGCCGATGAGTTCGCGGGCGGGAATGTGGGTGGGGAAGGTCATGGGGGAGAGATTACGGGACACGGAAAAACCCGCCTACCTGGGGTAGACGGGTTTTTCTTTGTTGAGCGGATGACGAGATTCGAACTCGCGACCCTCACCTTGGCAAGGTGATGCGCTACCAGCTGCGCCACATCCGCGTTGAGAACCGAGGGCTCTCTGTGCGCGATACTGGGATTGAACCAGTGACCTCTTCCGTGTCAGGGAAGCGCTCTCCCGCTGAGCTAAACGCGCAGGAATACTGCAAAAAGCTACAGTACTTCGAGGTGGAAACGGG
Source organism: Corynebacterium doosanense CAU 212 = DSM 45436 (assembly GCF_000767055.1). Lineage (NCBI taxonomy): Bacteria > Bacillati > Actinomycetota > Actinomycetes > Mycobacteriales > Corynebacteriaceae > Corynebacterium > Corynebacterium doosanense. Next base: position 1,643,987 of record NZ_CP006764.1, on the reverse strand, counting down.
AATCGAACCCGTGTGCACGGTTTTGCAGACCGTTGCCTCACCACTCGGCCATTCCACCGTGGCGAAGTTTTCCGCCTCATGATCTAGACAGATACCCTGATGAAAAGGTACCAGAGCGGATGACGAGATTCGAACTCGCGACCCTCACCTTGGCAAGGTGATGCGCTACCAGCTGCGCCACATCCGCGTTGAGAACCGAGGGCTCTCTGTGCGCGATACTGGGATTGAACCAGTGACCTCTTCCGTGTCAGGGAAGCGCTCTCCCGCTGAGCTAAACGCGCTCGGGACATTCCAACCACGAGGATTGAAACGAGAGCGGATGACGAGATTCGAACTCGCGACCCTCACCTTGGCAAGGTGATGCGCTACCAGCTGCGCCACATCCGCATGCACGTCCACGTCGGCGCTGTACGCGCCGTGCTTGGTGCGAGAACAAACTCTAGCCGCTCGCCGCGCCGAGGAACAAATCCCGTGGTGGGCGGGTGGAAACGGCGTGGGGATGACGCGCAGGTGAATTTCACGGGTGTCATTCGGTGGCCGCCTCGCTGTGCAGGCGATTAGGAACCCCGGACCCAGGCGTGATAAATTTTTCTTCCGCAAGGTCCTATGGCTCAGTGGAAGAGCGTTCCGTTCACACCGGAAAGGTCGCTGGTTCGAACCCAGCTAGGACCACCAGTTAAACCCCCTGGAAACAGGGGGTTTTTTGCTTTCTAAATCGTGGTACAAGGTGTGTCGTGGTACCTGCGTGGTACTCGTGATTTGCCTGCTGACCTACACGATGGTTGCGAATCCTAGGGGTGGCGCTTCCGGGCACTCCTAGGTATCCTCAGGGTAAACGTGCTGAAGATGACCCTGGCGTGGATATCCCCCACGCAGCTCGGTCATTGGAGCGAGGACGGGGCGTGATGGGATGACACGTCTAATGACTGAGCAGTCATTACTGGACCGCGCGACGGAGCGGGACCGCCACTGGAGCCTTAGGGGACAATCCCCGGGCCGGGGCGCCGATAGGCCCCGGTAGCACCATCTTGACGGGTGGGCAGCTACCGGAGGTATCTTTATGGCTAACGCCACCCCTACCCTTCCCTCGATCACTGCTGATGATCTCCTCAGGACGTTCCGTCGTGAAGACGTGTGTGATCGTCTGGGCATCTCTGTTCGCACCCTTGATCGCCTGCTCACTCGCGGTGAATTAAAGACCGTTCCCGGTACCCGGGGCAAGGGGCGCACCACGCTAATCACGGCTGCCACGCTGTACGACTACATTTACGGCAGTGGTCGGTAGTGGCCATCCATAGGAAAACCCCACCGGGCTGGGCCGGGGGGTTCCTGGGAAATCGAACATGGTGCTGTCGATAGTTTACCGTCTACTATTCAGCAGGCTCACTTAGCGACTGCTTCCGACGTCGAAGATACCGATTGGAACGCCCGTCTCGTTGACGTTTCTTTGGGCAATCCTGATGTCAAAGACGCCTCATTTTTCAGCGTCCTGATCCGTCGTGTGGAACGGGGAAATATGGGGTGGGTCTCGGAGACCCGCCCCACGGGTTCATTCGAACAAAGCGGTGAAACTGCTGGTCAGGACATTCGAACACATTCAGGCCAAATTCCCCTATGGGAGAGCAGATTGGCTGGCCTGAGAGGACAGCCAACGTGCGACCCCGCCGGGGCCGCGGTCCCGGCGATCGGAGACCTCGCCACGGTCCGGTCGATGGGCACTGGACAGCGCTCACATGTCATCGGTTTCGACACCGAATTCACTTACATCAGTGAGACTGAGCGGGTCATCGATAGTTACCAATTCTGTTGCCTCGATCCCACTGACGAGGGTGTGCGTATCGCCGTGGTGATCCTGCCGCTGCAGCGGCAACGCATCCTGGTGGAGGACGCGCTGTACATCGTCGTCCGCGCCGCCGACCTGCATCGGTTGGTTGAAGGTCTCCACCCTCGGGGTGTCGCTCTAGGGGTGAGGCGGAGGTGGGGATGAAGATCAGGTCGCCGGCCTCGATGGCGGTCTCGATGACTTCGTAGCCGCCGGGCGGGGTGTCCACGATGACGAGTCCGTCATGACCATCAAGGGCCCGGGTAAGATTGGCGGGGGTGGCTGCTGTGACGATGGGCCAGGGGAAGGCGTCACCTGCCTCCTCGGCCGCCTGGGCCCAGGCGGTCGCGGTGCCCTGGGCATCGGAGTCAATGAGGGTGACGTCTATTCCTCGGGCATGGGCAGCTGCGCACAGCAGGACGGCGGAGGTTGTTTTACCCACCCCGCCCTTCGTGTGGGCAATAGTCAGTATGGACTGAATCGGCCTGAGTTTTTCGGAGACTACGGGTAAAAGCCTTACTGGGCTTTTCGGGTGGTGTTGAATTCCTCGTAGTCCTGCTCGTATTCGATCGGGGGAACGTCACCGATCGACGAGTGCAGACGCTGGTGATTGTACCAGTAGACCCACGAGGCCGTTTCCGTTTCGACCTCCCGGGCATCCCTCCACGTGCGTGCGGGATCGACGTCGATGAGCTCAGTCTTGTACAGCCCGATCGTCGACTCCATCATCGCGTTGTCCAGAGCATCACCGACCGAGCCCTGGAGTCCGGCGTCTGCCAGCGCGTCGGTGAACGCCAGCGAGGTGTATTGCGCCCCGGCGTCCGAGTGATGGACGATGCCGGTGGCGGTGAAATCCATGCGGGTGCGTTTGCGGCTGAACAACGCGTGTTCCAGGGCCATGAGCACCATCCTGGTGTCCATCACCGTGGTGACGACCCGGCCGAGGACCTGCCGCGAGTAGGCGTCGACGATGAAGGCGACGTAGCAGAATCCCTCCCGCGTCCAGGCGTAGGTGAAGTCCGCGATCCACCACTGATCCGGATGCGACGGATACCTCCACCGACGGCCTATTCGGTCCGGGTGCCGGCGGTGCGCAGGATTGGCCACGGTCGTCTTCTTGCGGTGCATCCCGCGGGACACACCGCGGATGCCGGTGATCTTCATCAGCCGTTCCACCTGGTCACGACCAATAAGCATGCCGTCACGGATGGCTGCTTTCCAGAGCTTGCGCCGGCCATAGACCTTGCGGTTTTCCTCCCACAGTCGGTAGATGCGGTGGGCGGCGTACGCTTCGTCGAGTTCGGCTCCGGTGGGGCCGAAGCCGCGGGACTGGTGGGCGTAGAAGGTGCTCGGGGCAATCGCGATGCCGTGGGCGGTCAAGGTTTCGCAGATTGGCCAGACCCCGAAGCGGTTCCGGTAGGTGCGGATGAAATCCACGACTACCGAAGTTTACGGTCGAGCTCCGCTTGGGCGAAAAAAGCTGACGCCGTCTTGAGGATCTCATTGGCTCGTCGCAGTTTGGCGACCTCCTTGGCCTGCTCCTCGTAGGCAGCCTGGAGCTGCTCGTAGGACAGGGAGCCGGGCTGGGGTGCTTGTTCCTGCTTTTCCTGTTTTCGGATCCAGTTGCGCAGGGTGGATTCCTTTACGCCGAGCAGTTCGCCGATCTCTCGGCGGGCGGCTGCCTTGGAGATGTCGCCGTCTTCGAGACGTTCGAAGTACATACGTACCGCGCGTTCTTGGGTGGCGGTGTCGTACTTGCTGGGCCGTGCCATGATGCTGATCGTCCTCCTAGGGTAAAACCTAGTCTCCGACCAACCCAGGCCGCCTCAGGACATAAGCGGCTCTTCGCGATTTAGAGTGCGTTGATCCGGTTGTGCAGCTGTCCGGAGTGGATCAGTGACCGCAAGATGTAGTGGTCCAGGTTCCGGAACCCGAGGGCGATTCCCCGCAGGTGCTCCAGCCGTCCGTTGATGGCTTCGACGGGGCCGTTGGACGCCCCCACATCGAAGTACGCCAGAACGTCGTCGCGGCGACGCCACAGGGTCCGGCCCAGCTGGGCAAGCTCCTCCAGACCCGCTGGTAGGCCCTTACGAATGCTGTTGATCACCCTGCTCATGATCTTCTTGCCCTCCGACTTCTTCGGATGCCCGTACGCCGCAATCATGTCCTGGTAGAACATCCAGGTCACCTCGAGTGCGACATATTCATCGTCGGTGACCCACAACAGGTCGAGCCGCCTGTTCTGCCGCTCTGAGAGGTAGTTCGTCCTAGTCAACAGGGTACGCCGGTGCTTGTACAAGGGATCGTCCTTCCGGCCCCGCCGTCCTTGGGTCTCACGTTGGAGTCGTTGCCGGCATCCGGTGAGTTTGTCGGCGGCCAGGTGCACGACGTGGAAAGGATCCATGACCTTGGTGGCGTCCGGGAGGACCTGGTCGACAGCGCTGGCGTAGCCGGTGAACCCGTCCATCGTCACCACCTGGACGTTTTCCCTGAAGTCGGGGGTGCGTTCCTGCAGCCAGCTACGTAGAACTTCTGCGCTGCGTCCCGGGCGCATGTCCAGCAGGCGGGCAGGCCCTGTCCCGTCGACCAGCGGGGTGAGGTCCACCAGGACCGTCACGAACGACGATGGCTGGCCTGGGCGTCGGGTGTGTTTCCACACGTGCTCATCCACCCCGAGGATGCGCACCCCGTCCAGATGGGAGGGGGTGGTCGTAGACCAGCTTGCGGCAGGCATCGATTGCGACCTGGTTGACCAATTCCCAGCCCACCCCGAGGGCTTTCGCGGTGGCGGCCACGCTCATCCGGTCGAGGGCCAGTCGCTGGAGGACCCAGCGGGTGACCCGGTGGGTGAGCTTCGCACCGTCATCGGCGCAGTTCAGAGAGGCTTGGAAGATTTTCCTCGGACATTGTTGATTCGTGCAGGTCAAGCGGGGGACGCGGACGTGCAGACGGGTGGGAAATCCCACGACAGGCAGGTCAACCAGTCGACGAACAGTGTGATCACGCCGCTTCCCGGGCTGGGTGCAGTCGGGGCAGTGATCCTCCACAGCGACCAGGGTGGCGTCGATGATGGTGATGTTTCCGGCGTCGGCGGCGCCGATGATCGTCAGGCCGATTTCCGCGGTACGGCAGATGGTGTCGGCCACGAGGTTGCCAGTAGTAGGCTGCACAGTAGGGTCCTGGTTCGGTCAGATGGAAGCTTCGCAACTCTCATCTTGTACCGGCCAGGACCCCTATATGTTGTGCCACCCCGAACCCCACCCTGGGCTCACCTACGCACTCCGAAACGCGAAGAGCCGGAAAACCTTCATGTTCACTAAGTTCAAGATCGTCGCGGTCCTCACTGTCGCGAGCCTCGCTCTGGTTGGCTGCAATTCAGAAGCTGAAAAAGTCTCTAAGAGGCTCCAGGACTACACCCCCGACACATCCCTCCCCATCTCCCAGCAGATCGCCGACTCCGGTGTCGCTACAGTGCCGTATGAGGTCGAGGAGGAGGATTGGAAAGACTTCTCGATAGCTTTCTGTCACGGCGTGCTCAACATCGATGACTACCCCGAATACGAAACTGCCGACGACATCTTGGTTGATGAGGGTTTCGATGAGTTCTGGGACAGGGAAGAACGCGACACCGTCGCTCGGATCATGTCCGCAAACCACTGCCCAAATAGGATCACCGAATGATATTTGAGGTCATGGGCCCGACCCCTGGAAAGTAGACACGGAGGTCGGGCCCGATCTTAGGTCAGCTCACCCCGCAGCGGGTAGTTACCTGCGCACTGTTCACAGAATGATGTCACGGGGAAATGACGACCCGAGAAGATGCCCATGACGTGATCCTTTCATGGCGACCGCCACCCAGCCCTCACTTTGCAACAGCACCATTTGCGCCAACGTCTTCTAGCACTGACATGTGCGCAAGGTGATGAGACATCCTGTGCACAACGTGCTGATAGAGCACATCCGATCGTCAGAACCGCGCTACTAAAAACACGTCCCTAACACGCAAGCGTCCCGAGATTGATTGTGAGGGGCTCGGCACGTCTAGACTGGCTTCTATATGTGAACCATCTCGTCGTCGCCGCAAAGGAGGGTCCATCGATGGCTCTCCCGAAAGTACCCCTAACGATCATCATCGGAGGGTTCACCACGGTTTGCGTCAGCGCTGCCTCCGCAATGAAGGGCGCAGCTGAGATGCAGCGGGCCCACCGAGCCAACCGAACCCAGTCCGAGCGATACGACAAACGCTACCAAGCCCACCAAGCGGTGGTGATCCAGACCAACGAGTGTCTTCAGGTCTTCGGGACGACTCAGGCCCGCGCGAGGATCGAAGTGACGTTCCGCATGCGGGACTTCCTCGAACGCCACGCAAAGCAGGTTCAGGCCAACGAGCACTTGGTACTGGACGGCGTCGATGCCTGCAATGCGCGGGTGATTGGCATGGCCAGACTCGATGCAGACGTAGCAAATTGGGTGCGTGGAATCGTCACTGCCGTCAATATTGGTCGAGCCGCTCCGCGCCTCGCTAAGGCAGGTGCCATCGAGTTAGGGACGGCGAGCACCGGAAACCGGATCGCCAACCTCCATGGCGCCGCCGCGGAGAAGGCCACACTCGCCTTCTTCGGCGGCGGCAGTATCAAGTCTGGTGGTGGCGGCATGAAGCTCGGCGGTCAGATGCTCAACATCGTGACAATCAGCCCGGTGATCCTGATTGTCGGACTGACCATGCTCGGTCAGGGGTTCAAGGCCAAGGGCAGTGCCGAGGAATTTCGAGCAGAGGTTGACTTAGAGATTGCTCGGCTTGATGCCCGGGATGAGCTCATGCGTGGAGTCCAGCTCAGGGCCACTGAGCTCGATGACATCCTGGTCCGCCTGATTGATAAGGCGACGGTCTCCCTCGACCTGCTGGAGTCCGAAGATTTCATCATGCCCGATCACGCCGAGCGACTCCAGGCCGCCCTCATCCTGCAACGGGCGGTTCGCGATGTCGCGATCGCGCCCGTAGCAAATGAGGACGGTGAACTGGATGAGAGCACCGACGACCTCATCTTCAAGTACCGAGAGCCAGTTACGGAGGCACCAAATGCCTGACCCAAAGAAAGAGCCAAACGACGTTGTCGTGCCGACAAACGCTGCTGAGGTGATGGATATCTTCGTTGGCAAGATCACCTCCGCCGAAGCGTTCGGGTCGCTCAAAGAGATTGTCACGGTGGTGCAAGGCCTCGTCGAGTTACACGAGAAGCAGAGCACGAAGCGGGAACAGCTAGTGACCTACCGGGAGACTCAGATCGCCCGGCTCCAACTGGTGGAGAACACCCTACATCGCTACTTCGATCTGACCTTCGCTGAACGCCGTGAGACCAACAAGCGCCTGTTCGACAGTCTCGAAGCGGCGGTGAAATCCGGTGATGTTGCGGCGATGCAGACCGTGGTCGCCGGCATCGTTCAAGTGGCACAAACCTCACCCTTGGCCGACCTCGGCAACCTCACTGGGGTGATCGAGGCGATGGACGATCCCGAAGCTGTCTTCGAACTGTAGGTATGCGTTTTTCAGCCAGATCCTCCACTTCGGGGACCCACGCTACGAGAAGATGTCCGTCTTCGCCGACCTGCTGGCCAAGCAGCTACGGGAGTTCACGGCCGACGCCGAGAAACCTGAGGCGGTGGATGTCTCTGATGTGGTGCTTACCCACTTCCGGTTGGAGAAGATCCGCCAGGACGACGACCTCGGACTGAACACCACCGAGGGAGATGCCCCGGGGCTGACGGGTATGACCGAGGCTGGCCTGGCGAAGGCGCGGGAATCGGAACATGCCGGGAAGGCAGAGTTGATCGAGAAGGTCAACAAGTACTTCGGGGACCTGGAAGCCAAGGAAGAGTACAAGGTCAGCTTCATCCAGGCCCTGCTGGCGGAGGCCGCTGATCATCCCGAGCTGGAGGTCCAGGCCAAGAACAACTCTAAGATCGACTTCGCCAGCTCCCCGCAGCTGCAGGTCATCCTGGAAGACGCCCTGTGGCAGCACGAAGAATCCTCCAACGAAGTTCCCAAGGCAGCCCGAGAGATGACAACCAGGAGGTTGGTGGAGATGGCCATGGAGTTCGGGCTCTTTGAACGACTTCGAGGGGAGGGAGCGACTGGTTAATAGACTTTCACTATTTAACGTCGCTCTTCCTATCGGGCTCTTCGCGTTTCGGAGTGCGTAGGTGAGCCCAGGGTGGAGTTCGGGGTGGCACAACATATAGGGGTCCTGGCCGGTACAAGATGAGAGTTGCGAAGCTTCCATCTGACCGAACCAGGACCCTACTGTGCAGCCTACTACTGGCAACCTCGTGGCCGACACCATCTGCCGTACCGCGGAAATCGGCCTGACCATCACCGGTGCCGCCGACGCCGGCACCCTCACCATCATCGACGCCGCACCCGTGACCGTGGACGGACTCTGCCCCGAGTGCGGAAATCCCGGAAAGCTACGGGACCACATCGTCCGGACCCTGGTCGACCTTCCCGTCGTGGGGTTCCCCACCCGCCTTCATGTCCGTGTCCCCCGCTTCACCTGCACGAATCAACAATGTCCGAGGAAAATCTTCCAAGCCTCTCTGAACTGCGCCGATGACGGTGCGAAGCTCACCCACCGGGTCACCCGCTGGGTCCTCCAGCGACTGGCCCTCGACCGGATGAGCGTGGCCGCCACCGCGAAAGCCCTCGGGGTGGGCTGGGAATTGGTCAACCAGGTCGCAATCGATGCCTGCCGCAAGCTGGTCTACGACCACCCCCTCCCATCTGGACGGGGTGCGCATCCTCGGGGTGGATGAGCACGTGTGGAAACACACCCGACGCCCAGGCCAGCCATCGTCGTTCGTGACGGTCCTGGTGGACCTCACCCCGCTGGTCGACGGGACAGGGCCTGCCCGCCTGCTGGACATGCGCCCGGGACGCAGCGCAGAAGTTCTACGTAGCTGGCTGCAGGAACGCACCCCCGACTTCAGGGAAAACGTCCAGGTGGTGACGATGGACGGGTTCACCGGCTACGCCAGCGCTGTCGACCAGGTCCTCCCGGACGCCACCAAGGTCATGGATCCTTTCCACGTCGTGCACCTGGCCGCCGACAAACTCACCGGATGCCGGCAACGACTCCAACGTGAGACCCAAGGACGGCGGGGCCGGAAGGACGATCCCTTGTACAAGCACCGGCGTACCCTGTTGACTAGGACGAACTACCTCTCAGAGCGGCAGAACAGGCGGCTCGACCTGTTGTGGGTCACCGACGATGAATATGTCGCACTCGAGGTGACCTGGATGTTCTACCAGGACATGATTGCGGCGTACGGGCATCCGAAGAAGTCGGAGGGCAAGAAGATCATGAGCAGGGTGATCAACAGCATTCGTAAGGGCCTACCAGCGGGTCTGGAGGAGCTTGCCCAGCTGGGCCGGACCCTGTGGCGTCGCCGCGACGACGTTCTGGCGTACTTCGATGTGGGGGCGTCCAACGGCCCCGTCGAAGCCATCAACGGACGGCTGGAGCACCTGCGGGGAATCGCCCTCGGGTTCCGGAACCTGGACCACTACATCTTGCGGTCACTGATCCACTCCGGACAGCTGCACAACCGGATCAACGCACTCTAAATCGCGAAGAGCCAGTAAACTGAGAAAAACCACTGATGCGGGACACGCCAACCACGTTCTTCCGGATGTCAACGAAGTACACGCCCACCTGGCCGTAGACGCGGCCCTGGCCTGGTGTAGATTCGCTCTGGGCGTCTACGAACAGCAAAAGAACACTCCCCCTTTCTAACTGCGTATACCCCATAGTAAATGCAACCAATAGGGGCAACTAACGGGTTCGGATGAGGCCTGCAATATTAGAATTAATTGAAGTAAACGATGTCCACAAAACCCTTCTGCGTTTTTTAACTATATTCATCCCATTAATGGAAACAAGTAAAGATGCGAAAAACGAAAAAGTACATGAATAATAACGATGTGATTAACATTTTGTTGGAAATGGAAATCCCAGCTCATATGCTAAAAGACTTTCCCGTTCTCCCTACAGAAGTTGAAGGAATTTTAATCTACGGCAGCCAAGCCCGTGGGGACGCTGGTCCCGATTCCGATCTAGATATATTGGCACTAGTTCCCCGACCTCGTCCTAGCACCCACTCCGGCGATGTAAACATCAGCTATTACACCCTCGATCAGCTGTCCACTGGCGCCGGCACCCTATTCGGATCTCACCTTAAACGAGATGCCAAGATAATCCAGGATGACACGGGCTACCTCACTCAAGCCATTATAAATATGGGCGAGGTCAATACTAACCGGCTCTTCAATCGAGCTCGGAACATGTCTCAGATTTTCACTAATCTCGATCGAGATATCCCTAAACACCTTTCTGGGCTTTTACGCCAAGCCCGGTATCTGTTACGAAGTTGCCTTTATGCTCAGGCCATTGCGGAGGACCGCCCTTGTTTTTCTGTACGCGAACTTTCAGCCCGGCACAGTGATGAAGACCTACCCCGGCTCCTGACCTCTCGGCCGGAAGGAGAGAATTCAGTTAAAGATCTCGAGGAATGCCTATCTCGTCTCCGTGAAATAGTTGGTGATTTTCCCCACAATAAACACGGCTCCCTGGAGGCCACAGTGATTAATGAATGGGGAAACTCCAGTGATGTTCTTTCAATGGCGTTCCTAGCTTTAGAGCCCAAAGAGATGGGTGGCGACTACACGGAGATGGAGATGATCCTACTTTGAGGAGAGAAACCGCATTCATAGGTGATGTGCATGGGAACATCACCGCCCTTCAGGGCATTTGCTCGATCCTCGCTAAGCGAGGAAACCCGCACATGGTTTTCCTCGGCGATTACATTAACAAAGGTTCACACTCGTTAGAGGTCATGCAAGAACTCATGGCTTATGCGCGAAACGGCCAAGCGACCCTCCTTGCGGGAAACCATGAGATAGCCCTACTCAATGCGTTGGAAACAGGCGATCTAGCTGCTTTTCTCAGAATAGGAGGAGCTATGACTATCCGATCATATGTCGGTCCACATGTAGGAGCTGATGCATTTAAGGATTTTAGGGATGGATTCCCTATAGAACACTTAAACTTCCTTCGGAATATGTTGAAAGTCTACGAAAATGACGACTTGATCGCTCAACATATTCCTTCAACTACAGCAACTCATAAGTTTCTAATTAGTGCGCATATTCCAACCGGCAAGCTGCCGCGGATTGAACAGGACTCAGCTTACTTAGATACCGGGTGCGGAACACAGGACGGGCGACTCACTGCTTTACTTTGGCCTAGTCTTGATTACGTCCAAGTTAACTCAGAGGGCACTATTGTGTCCGATTGATCTGAAAATTGATCAAAATCATTGTATTCCCAGCCGATCAATAACCCCTTGGGCCTGCTGTGAACCAAATTCATTTTCCATCAACTGATTCAACTCGAGACACTCGTGTGCATATTTCTTCGCTTCGCTTTCCTTACCAGCTTCTCGGTAACATTCCGCAAGTATGTATAAGGATATTGCCTCACCATATTTGTTCGACAGCTGACGATTCAGGGACAGGGCGCGCTGAGCGTAAGAAATACCCTCGCTGGCTCTTCCCTGCCGAAGTCGGATCTCCGCAGCTAATGCGTGCCCGTTGGCATGCAACGCAGTAGGAGGGGTTTGCTGCAAACCTTCGATGACCTGATCCATATATTCATCCGCAACCTCCACGTTGTCGTCCTCAAGTTCGATCCGAGCCAAGTTGATCAAAGACTGGAACTTCTCCAGATCCTTCTCAGTCTTCTGCCTGTAATCGAAGGCCTTCTGAAAGTATTCTCGGGCCAAGATCAGCTTCCCGGTCTTCCGGTATGCGTGTCCCAGAAAATCCAGAATCCGGCAACGGGCGTTCTCCGTATACGGATCGTGCTCATGGAGGAGCGTCAGAGCATGTTCGAGCCTTCCAATAGCATCCACGTCACGTCCTTGTCGACGTAGTATTCCGGCTTTATCAGCGAAAGCTTCCGCCGCAAGTGGCGAGTACAGGGGGAACGTATCACTAATAAAGTGTCCGATGGCTGTCTCCGTTAAAGCACTTGCTTCCTCGAGGTCTCCCTGTCGGGTGAGAAATTTGGCATATGCCAGCTGCTCAACCGGACCCCCCAAAATCGCAGCTTCTTTTAGCGCATCCCTTCCTGCACTAGTTTGACCCAGTTCAATCAGTTTCTCACCCTTCAGGCGGAGCCGAGCTGCTTTAAGAACATCCTTCCCCGAGGATGAAAGTAGATCAATGTTCCTGGGAGCCTTAAATTCTGCCGACTCCGACCAACCTTCGAGACGCTTGGTCAGTTTGTCTTTAAGGTCACGGGAGTTAACAATTGATTCATACATTACCGAGTGGGACTGAGCCATTTGACTTTGGAGGGCTACAACTTGAGGAGCAGGTGAGGGATGTTTGACAAATGCCACCCACACATCCCGCATTGGTTGATCAGCCTGACCAAGTTCCAGTAGTCCCGTAAAGAGTTCCTCCTCAGTCCCAGAGGTATATCCCCAAGGGCTGCCCGGTTCACTGCCCCATAATTCCTTAAAAAGCACAATTAAGAAATGACTCTCATGAATGAGTTCATTAATTGCTTCCTGGGGCCGTCGGGCGGTCCCTCTCACCTGTTCCCACCCAACGACTTCGAAATTTTCACTATTCTCGCCATTGCTCCGCGCGCTATATTCTTTGACGCAGCTTTCCACAATTGCGCGCTCCTCCCCTAGGTCCCCAGGAGAAGCCAGAAAAATGCGGAGCGGTACGGAGTCAGTCATGGGGTAACTATATCCGGTGCTGTTGCAAAGTTGGGACGATAGGAGGCTCTTCGCGATTTAGAGTGCGTTGATCCGGTTGTGCAGCTGTCCGGAGTGGATCAGTGACCGCAAGATGTAGTGGTCCAGGTTCCGGAACCCGAGGGCGATTCCCCGCAGGTGCTCCAGCCGTCCGTTGATGGCTTCGACGGGGCCGTTGGACGCCCCCACATCGAAGTACGCCAGAACGTCGTCGCGGCGACGCCACAGGGTCCGGCCCAGCTGGGCAAGCTCCTCCAGACCCGCTGGTAGGCCCTTACGAATGCTGTTGATCACCCTGCTCATGATCTTCTTGCCCTCCGACTTCTTCGGATGCCCGTACGCCGCAATCATGTCCTGGTAGAACATCCAGGTCACCTCGAGTGCGACATAATCATCGTCGGTGACCCACAACAGGTCGAGCCGCCTGTTCTGCCGCTCTGAGAGGTAGTTCGTCCTAGTCAACAGGGTACGCCGGTGCTTGTACAAGGGATCGTCCTTCCGGCCCCGCCGTCCTTGGGTCTCACGTTGGAGTCGTTGCCGGCATCCGGTGAGTTTGTCGGCGGCCAGGTGCACGACGTGGAAAGGATCCATGACCTTGGTGGCGTCCGGGAGGACCTGGTCGACAGCGCTGGCGTAGCCGGTGAACCCGTCCATCGTCACCACCTGGACGTTTTCCCTGAAGTCGGGGGTGCGTTCCTGCAGCCAGCTACGTAGAACTTCTGCGCTGCGTCCCGGGCGCATGTCCAGCAGGCGGGCAGGCCCTGTCCCGTCGACCAGCGGGGTGAGGTCCACCAGGACCGTCACGAACGACGATGGCTGGCCTGGGCGTCGGGTGTGTTTCCACACGTGCTCATCCACCCCGAGGATGCGCACCCCGTCCAGATGGGAGGGGGTGGTCGTAGACCAGCTTGCGGCAGGCATCGATTGCGACCTGGTTGACCAATTCCCAGCCCACCCCGAGGGCTTTCGCGGTGGCGGCCACGCTCATCCGGTCGAGGGCCAGTCGCTGGAGGACCCAGCGGGTGACCCGGTGGGTGAGCTTCGCACCGTCATCGGCGCAGTTCAGAGAGGCTTGGAAGATTTTCCTCGGACATTGTTGATTCGTGCAGGTGAAGCGGGGGACACGGACATGAAGGCGGGTGGGGAACCCCACGACGGGAAGGTCGACCAGGGTCCGGACGATGTGGTCCCGTAGCTTTCCGGGATTTCCGCACTCGGGGCAGAGTCCGTCCACGGTCACGGGTGCGGCGTCGATGATGGTGAGGGTGCCGGCGTCGGCGGCACCGGTGATGGTCAGGCCGATTTCCGCGGTACGGCAGATGGTGTCGGCCACGAGGTTGCCAGTAGTAGGCTGCACAGTAGGGTCCTGGTTCGGTCAGATGGAAGCTTCGCAACTCTCATCTTGTACCGGCCAGGACCCCTATATGTTGTGCCACCCCGAACTCCACCCTGGGCTCACCTACGCACTCCGAAACGCGAAGAGCCATGGTGGTTCTTCACGATTCAGAGTATATTGATCTCCGCCTGCAGCTGTCCGGAGTGGATCAGACACTCCAAGATGGAATGGTTGAGATTTCTAAACCCGAGGGCAATGCCGCGCAGGTGCTTGGTCCGTCCCTTGATTGCCTTAACCGGTCCGTACGACGCCCCGATATCGAATGGTGGCATCGACTCCGCAGGACCGCGGTCAGGTCTGCTATAGGCACTGGTTGGGAGGCTCTTTATCATAGGGTTATGGAACAAAGTTCCGATCTTTTAGGTTTCGATGTCGATGTCATATGACAGGCTTGACTACAACGCAGAGGTCTGAAGGAAAAGAGGATGGTAGTTATGAAGGCCGAGTTCAGCTTCGAACCCGGAATAACGGCGCCAGAGGGTGATGAACAGTTCGAAAAATTCTGGCAGCTTTTTATTGAAGAAGCCCAGGCTGAAAAGCCAGTCGAACTGGCAGAACGAGAGGCGCTCCGTGTGCACATCGCCGAGCAGCATGGCCATGCGTTCAACCTGATGGACCTTTTCTGGAGAAGCGCCATGGACGCCGTCAATTGGGGGGCCGAGAGTCGTCACGAGCATCTCGAAGCTGACCCAGAAGATGATGCCTATGCTGCCCTATTCACTACCTTGACCGGGCTCGCAGCGCGGGCGTTGCTCGCCTTCAACGAAGTAACCTGGTTGCTGCGAGGTGGTTACCCCCAGGGCGCATTCACCCGTGTTCGCTCTCTCCATGAACTCTTTGTTGTCGCGGCAGTCCTCTGGGAATACGGCTCACCCGAGTCGGACCACCCTGACCTCGTGGAACGCTACCTTCTTCATCATGAAGTATTCATCAACGGAGCCGCCAGGGACCTGATCGGGACTGAAATCCCAGGAATTGCGGACACCATCAACGCCGAGGTCCTCGACGTTCTCGATTCCCGAAAGAAGGAGCTCATCGGCACCTATGGTAAGGCATTTGCGACAACCTGGGACTGGGCGGCGCCTCTGTTTCCCAAGGGAACACCATCATTCATGGGCTTGAACGAGCTCATCATGCCCAGCCTAAACGCCTACTACCGAATCGCCAGCGAACACTTGCATGCAAGCTCAACCGGTTTACTAGATGCAGGAAAACCAGATGAAACAGGTGTAATGGGGTACAACGGCGGACCGACTATTGATGGTCTCGCGTTTCCGGCCATTCTCGGATCCACATTCCTGCTCGCTTTGGTGGGCACCATTGTCCCAACAGAGATTCGTGACCCAGCGGCAGACAAGAATATTGTCACCGGCCGCCACATGCTTGAGATCCTAGCTCGGGTACACAGAGAGATTCTCGATGCTTGGGACAAGGAACCGACAGAAGACCATCCAGATGCAGCTATACTCGATGCCGAATCCAACGATGGAGACTTATAACTATGGGTTCAACAGTGCACTTTTTTATCCCGCTTGGCCGGGCGCTCCCAGTGCCTGACGGCTTCAATAAGACGAAATACCCATCTGGGCAGCAAAAGACGGAGGAAGGGGTGATCACCCCGACCACAGACAGCGCACACTTCATCTTCCATCAGCGTGTACTCCAGGGTTCTCCGCATCTGCCGATGGAAGCCGGTTTCGAGATTGCCGCCAAGAGGACACACACCCAGCCCCGGCAAGAAAGCCCTCCTGGCATCCTGCGCACTGCCCATCAGACGGTCGTTGAAGCCATGGTGGAGTTGGATTACACGCCCCTGGTCGCTGCCCAGGATCTGAACAATGACGCCCCAGACGAAATAACCAGGGCCTTCGACTATGCGGTCTCGGAGCTAAATATTCTCCTCCGGGCAATCGCCATGGCCCTGGATGAACCGCTCAGGATCGTGGCAAGGGAATCGCTTCCCCCGATGATTCCGATCGCAACCTCTGATACCAAACCGTGGGAGATGATCGACAAGACCGATCTACCGGACGTGGAAAGCTTCAGCATCTTCAACGTCAACTGGAGTATCCCTATCGCTCCTGACAGCACTCAGGATTATGCTCAACTGGACACCTGGATCGATGCTGCACTGGTAAATCTATCCACCACAGGACCGTTCATCACCTATCGTGACTTCCGACGCGAGGCTGATCTGACCTTTTTTGAGGAAGGTAACTACCGGACTGCAATCATCCTGTATGCCTCTGCCTGTGAGTCTCTATTGGATGAACTTCTGCAGCACAACCTTTGGGAGCAGAATCTGCGCCCAGAAGAAGCGGCAAGCAAATTCCTAACCGAGAGAGGTAGCCCCCGAGGCATCGTCGATCTTGTTAAGAACGAACTGGGGAAGTTCTACTCAGGGTGGGGCCGTAACACCCCCGAGGTCATTGTTAGGTGGATCACCTACGTCACTGATCTTCGAAACCAAGCTGTCCATGATGGGTATCTACCCACCTCAAGTGAATTGCGCACTTGCGTGGAGACAGTCAACGCTCTTGTAGAGTTTCTAGCCGATCAAGCCTTTGAAACCAGAACAAGGCGGCCTATCACTGCACTTGCTTTTCTCGGTCGAGCGGGTCTTGAATCTCGAGGTGGCTGGGATGAACAGTTTTCTAGCTATGAAACCAGCCTGACCGATGTGAACTTTCGACTCAGAGTTTTCCGGAGATGGGGGAGTGCGCTGTCATACTTCCGGGCTGGCGACCGTAAGAGACCGGTGCCGAGCACCGAGCAGTCCACCTGCTACATGGTAACTTACCCACAGGGCAAAACTGAGATTTTCCTTGTAGACCAAAACGGCGTTATGGCGCAGCCGATCACCCGCGAAGAGGTCATTCTGCCCGCTACAGCCGAGGAAAGCATTCGGCGCTTTGAATACCTGAATGCTCCGATTCCTACAGTGACAAATCTTCCATACGGAAAGCTCACCCTCCGAGAGGAACCCAGGTGGGAGCATTATGTTTACGATGTGCTTCCAGGCCACGAGGTTGTCTTCTCCACTTTGGGGGAATTTGAAAACTAAAGATCCCTTCAGGACTTATAAAACTTTTGCCACAATTACTAAAATCGCAGGTAATTACTCTTCCAACTTGGTTTCTCTATGCTGGCTGCATTGATCGACCCACCCCTGCACTACCCTTGCAACATCTTTAGGAAGTTTCTTGTTGAATACCTTGTTGGCAGTGACAACTTCGATTTTAAGATCTTTGACCGGTTCGTGAACGGCGGGCGTGAACCCCATAATCTGGGCCAATGGGATCTCGACCTCGGCGATATCTCCTACTGGGAAGTGCTGCCCTTTACCGCTCCCACTGTGTCTCCATGAGCCTAGCCACATGGTGGTCCATCTGAGGCGCGGCAGTTCCCCGGTGTGGATTAGAGGATCGGTAACCGTAGTTTCTGTTCTTCCTGCGTTCTTAGCAATCACGATCAAAGAGGCCTTGGGATAATTTCTATCGCCTTCTGGAATCACTTCCGACCCATAGACTGAAAAATCCAGTTTTACCCTCGCTCCGCTGCTCCACCATTGCCAAATCGCAGTAAAAATGGATACAACTAAGGCAAGCGAAGCAAAAACGTTTGAGGCGGTCCAGAATTCTGGTTCTGGGTTCACTATTTCCACGGGGAACGGCGCAATGGCGAAGTACACGCCGGGATTGTATCTCGCGATACAGCTGCACTCTGCTCTCGATGTTGGAGCCGGGGTGGGCCCATGCTTTCAGACATCGGTAGTAAGCGAGGCTTTGCATGATCACATTGGCTGGGTCATGCTCCTTTTCTCCAAAGGTACAAAGAATGTCATGGGTCAAACTAAGGATTTCCCTCGCAGAAAATTCTGCCCGAATTTCCCGTCACTTTACTGTCCTTTGGAACCCTTTGAGTAATATAGAATAAATTATGCGTTAAGTGACAATTTTCGTAGGTGTGCACATGTCGGTCGAGAGTGTCACGTAAACGATGGGGGTGTCCCCCTTTGAGTGGACACGCAGGATTGATCAAGCAGCGGGTGCCACGGTAACAGCCGTGGCGCGGTGTTCGAAAGCTCTCGGCGATAAGTAACTGATCCCGGAGTGCCGACGACATGTGTTGTACCTCGTGATCCACCGGAACACCTCCCGTCGACACTGAACCGGCGACGCCCAACCACCAGAACCTTGCAGCGTCTCCCGCTTCAGCGAGGCGTTGAACGACTCAGCCATCGCGTTATCCGCACTCGATCCGATCCGGCCCATCGACTGGCGGATCCCCAGCCTCCGGCACGTGGTCTGGAACGCTGAGGAGGTATAGACGCTGCCGTGGTCCGAGTGAAATATTGCCCCGTCCAGGGAGCCTCTCGTGCGTGCCGCGTCCTCAATCGCGTCCTGGACGAGACTGGTACGCATGTGGTCCGCAAGCGAGTAGCCGACCAGACGCCTGGAACAGACGTCGATGACCGTGGCCAGGTACATGAATTCTCCTTTCCCGCAGGGCAAGTAGGTGATGTCGCCGATATAGAGCTGGTTGCAGTCCTCGGCGGTGAAGTCTCGGCCGACGAGGTCGTCGAAGACCCTCGCGTCCTGGTCCGGGATGGTGGTGCGTTTCTTCTTGCGCAGGTTCACCCCGGCGATCTGGTGCTGGCGCATGAGACGTTCGATGCGTTTGTGGTTGACCGGCGTGGGCGCGGTGTCGTTGATTTCGGCGGTCATGCGGCGCACTCCGATCGTGGCGTCGAACTCCTCGTGGTAGTCCCGCATCTGGGCCACCAGCACATCATCGGCGTGCTGGCGCTGCCTGCGGGCAGGCTTGCCGTCCCGCCACTTGTAAAAGCTTGACCGGTTCAGATTAAGGACATGACACAACCGCTTCACCGAGTAGGTGGTGGCGTAGTCGTCAACGAACTGGAAGCGGATCACCAGGTCGTCTCTCCCGCGAAATACTTCGCGGCCTTGCGCAGGATATCGCGCTCGGTGGAAAGCTTCTGGGTCTCCGAGCGCAGGTGCTGGACTTCTTTGCGCAGGCGCAGCAGCTCGTCGGTGGGGTCCTCGGCGGTGCGGCTGGGCGGGACGCCGCGGGCCCTGCGGGCGGCGTAGACCTAGTTCTTCAACGTCGCCCGGCTGATGCCGAGGTCCACGGCGATTGAGGAAAATGAAGCGCCCTTGGTGTCCTCGTAGAGCCGGACCGCGTCGGCTTTGAACTCATCGGTGTAGGTGTTCTTCGGCATGGTGGTCTCTCGCATTCTCCGGCCCATTGTGGGCCAGGGTCAGCGTGTCCACCAAACAGGGGACGGCCCCGATCGTATAAGTGATGGGATAACACGGTGACACTGTGTGGCCCATGCCCAGGTGTGGCGCCAGCTCACGGGCAACGTGCTCGTCGACGGTGATCGTGTACAGGTATGCCTGGATCACGGAGTCGGCGAGATTGTTCACATTCAGGTCGTCGATCCACGAGAAGCTGAACAAGTGGTCGGTGGCCTCCCCGGCCTCGGTGTGATCAGTGATGGTGAGCCACGCGGTTTGGGGGTCGTCTTGGTCGATCTTCACGGTCACGGAGCGGATATGTCGGCCCTGGATCGGTGAGGCGGTGTGCAGGCGGGCCTTGAGGGCCTCACGGATGCTGTCGGCGTGCATGACGGTTCCTTTCGGGGGATGGGTTTATCATGCATGCCGTCGGCGCAGCTGTGCTGCGCGGGAGAGTTACCGCGCAGCTCTCCGGGCCAGCTCGTCGTCGCGTGTACCAGCGTGTTGGTAGCGCATCGCGGCCACGGGGGAGCTGTGTCCGAGGCGGGCCATCGTTTCCTTCAGCGTCGCGCCGGTCTGCGCGTAGCGGGTGCCGCTGTAATGCCGCAGGGAGTGAAAGTTTGCGGTGGAGCCCACGGACGCTGCTGCCTTCTTCCAGTTGTGCTCGAACGTGTGGTACGGCAACGGCTGGTTTTGGTCGCGGGCAGCGTGCCACAGGCGCTTACCTGGGGGGACCCTCTCGACGTGGGCTGCGATGGTCACCGCGTCGGCACCGAAGATGGCGGCCACACGCTCACCAGCTTCACTCTTCGTCGTACCCTCGACTCGGCCGGACCTCTTGGTGTGGGCAATCGACCTGGCGACGGCAATCCGCACAGCGTCGACGTCGCCGTCGTTGGTCAGCTCGATGGTGATGTCGTCGCGGGTCAAGGCGATAATCTCGCCGAAGCGGAGGCCACCGGCCGCGGCCAGGACGGCGACGGATCGGTATTTCTCGGGCAGGGCCTCGATAATCTGGTCCAGCTCGTCGTCGGCCGGGGGAGTGACTTTCTTGCCCGTGGATGCTGTTGACCCGCCTCGGACGCGGCAGGGGTTGGTTTCGATGAGCTCATCCTCGACGGCGGTCTTAAGAATGGACTTCATCAGGTCGTAGGCACGGGCTACGGCGGTGAGCTTGCCGGTGGCGATCTGTTCGGCGTACCAGTCGCGCACGGCGGCGGCAGTGACCTCGGCCAGCGGCGTCTCAGACCAGGAGGCAAGACGCCCAGTCTCGACCAACCTCAGGTACTCGCCGCGGGTCGAGGCCTTGATGGGGTGGCCACGCCCATTCGTCCGTGTGGTGATCCAGCGGGTCGCGTAGACACCGAAAGTTATCTGGGCTCGGTCACGAGCCTGCTGGGCTTGCTTGCCGGCCTTCTCTCGCTCATCCGGGTGAATCCACGTGCCGGCTGCAATGGCCGAACGTTCACCGGCAAGATACTCACGCGCCTGGGTCTTGGTCTCGAACGTGTCTGGCGCCTTATGACGGGCACCGTCATGGGTGTAGCGGGCGCGGTACCGCCCGGACGGTAGTCGGTCAATGATTCCCCAAGCTTCGCGGGCCATAATGGTTTCCTCATCCTCGTGGTACCTACGTGGTACTTAGATTGGCGTTCTGTGACGTTCCACGGCGCTTTTCGGCACTGTTAAAACCCTACTAGCTGCACTGATAATGTATCCACCATATCATTACTAGCTGGTTTGAACCCAGCTAGGACCACCAGAGTCGCCCGCCGGAGACGGCGGGCCTTTTTTGCGCCAGGAACACGGTGTAACGCACCTCATATTGGTGAACGAGGGGTAACGGGGAACTTTCGTCCCGTCCCCGGCGACTACTAGCGCGTAGGACACTGTGCGGAAACCGCGGCTGGGTACCGTGGTTTCACCGCGCACTGCTCGATTCTCAACGAAGGACGGAAAAAGCACATGAACTTCTCGACGCGCCCCTCCCGGCGATCACCGCTCCGCACCGGAGCGGCCGTGGCGGCAGCGGCTGGCCTGCTCACCCTCGGTGCACCCATCGCGATTGCCCATGATGCGGTCATCGGCGGCGACCCGGCCGACGGCGCGACCGTCTCCGAGTTCCCGGAGTCGGTCACCCTGGAGTTCTCCGCCGAGCCCCGCGAGGGTTTCAACACCTTCGCGCTCTCCGACGCTGAGACGGAGGAGGTCCTCTTCTCCGGGGAGCCGGCCATCGACGGGCACATGCTCACCCTTGAGATCCCGGAGGACGTCGACCCGGGCGCGGGCGACTACCGCGTGGGCTTCCAGATCACCTCCTCGGACGGGCACTCCACCCAGGGCATGACCTCGTTCTCGGTCGCCGGAGATGCCGCCACAACGGCGCCCGCATCGGAAACTGAGGCTGAGGCTGAGGCTGAGACTGAGACCGAAGAGGCGGAGCAGGACGGCCTGCCCAGCGTGCCGGCCTGGGTCATCATCGGACTGTCGGCCCTCGCTCTCATCGCCGTGGTCATCATGATCCTCCGCAAGGGCCGGATGTCGCGCGAGCTGGACGAGAACACCGATCATCCCGAGAACATCTAGAAGGACACCCCCGATGCTGAACCGCACTGTCCTCATAGCCTCCGCCGCGGCGGCCGCTCTGGCCCTGGCCGCCTGCTCCCCGCCGAACGAAAACCCCTCCTCCGACACCGCTGCCCCGAGCACCACGTCCGAGACCGCCCAGGCCCAGTCCCAGGCCGTGACCTTCACCGACGGCGTCGTGCGGGAGAAGGGCGAGGACTCCGACATGACGGCGATCTTCGGCACCCTCACCAACGACTCCGACGAGGACGTCGAGGTCACCGGGTTCTCCACCAGCCTGGATGCCCCGATGAACCAGATCCACGAGACCGTCGACGGCACGATGCGCGAGCGCACCTCACCGCTGGTCATCCCCGCGGGGGAAAGTGTCACCCTGGCCCCGGGCGGCGATCACTTCATGGTCATGGGACATGAACCGATGCTCATGGCCGGCGACGTGGTCGATCTGACCATCCAGCTCGCCAGCGGCAACGAGGTCACCGTGAAGGATGTCCCCGTGCGCACCATGGGCGCGGGCCACGAGAACTACGGCGAAGGCGCCGAAAGCACCGAGATGACTGGCCACCAGCACTAGGCACATGGGCAGCTCAGCGTTCACCCGCCGCGGATTCCTCGCCGGAGGGGCGGCCGTCACCGCCGGCGGCCTCCTCGCGGCCTGCAACGAGGCAGAGCCAAACGAACCCTTCGACGAGAACCGCTACCTCACCGGTCAGACGATTCCCTTCGACGGGCCGCGCCAGGCGGGTGTCGAGACCCCGCATCAGGCGCACCTCAACCTCGTGGGATTCCGGCTCAATGACGGCCTGGGCCGCGCGGACCTGGTGCGCCTCATGCGCTCGTGGACGACCGACGCGCGCCACCTCTGCCAGGGCACCACTCCGCCGGGCAGCCTCGAGCCGGAGATGACGGACAAGCCTGCCCGCCTGACCGTGACGTGCGGACTCGGTGCCCGGGCGTTTGAGGTTGCGGGGGTCGTCGATAAGCGTCCCTCATGGCTCGCGCCTCTGCCCGAGTTCAGCCGCGACCGGCTCGACCCGGCGTGGGGGCAGGCGGACGTGGTGTTGCAGATCTGCGGGGACGATCCCATCACCGTCAGCCACACGATGCGCCACCTCATTCGCACCGCGCCGACCTACGCCACCACCCTGTGGGTGCAGCAGGGGTTCCTCAGCGCGCAAGGGGCCAGCGGCGAGTCGGGCACGCCGCGCAACCTCTTCGGTCAGCTCGACGGCTCGATCAACCCGCACACCGCGGACGAGTTCGACGGGCAGGTGTGGGACGGCGACGCCACCGCGATGGTGGTGCGCCGCATCTGGATGAACCTGGACACGTGGGAGGAGCTGGATCGCGGTTCGCGGGAGAATGCGATCGGCAGGCGTCTCGACGACGGCGCGCCGCTGTCCGGGGGAGGGGAGTTCGACGACGTCCACGTGTCCGCGCTCAACAGCTACGGCCTGCCGCTAGTCGACCGCACCAGCCACGTCGCCCGTGCCATGCCCGCCCCCGGCCATCCCGAGCAGCGCATTCTGCGCCGACCGTACAACTACGACCTGCCGCCGGACATGAGCGCGGGCCAGCTGTCCAACTCCGGGCAGATCTTCATCTGCTTTCAGAAGGATCCAATGACGCAGTTCGTGCCCATCCAGCAGCGTCTCGACGACCGGGACCAGCTGAACACCTGGATCACCCATATCGGTTCCGGGGTGTACTGGGTGCCGCCCGGCACCCGCTCGAGCGACGAGTACTGGGCGCAGCAGCTCCTGTCCGGGTAGCCGGCTTGACTCGGTGAGGCGCGTCACGTTAGGTTGAACATACCGTCGCTTGGCTGTAGCGCACGGCACATTTATCCCACCCTTGGCTTCTGCCGCGGCGCCTTCTCGCCGGCGGCGGTGCACCTCGGGTCGTGAGGATTTCTGGTGCCTGCGTGTGTGCAGCCCCCGGCCATCTTCTCGTTCCCCGCGGCGCCGCTTGTCGCTCGTCATCGCTCCCCGGCAGCCCGGATCAGAGAGATAGCGCCCGTGAACAACCCAGAAAACGTATCCGCTGCGTCGGCGGCGGGGAGTCAGCCCGTTGGCGGCTCCCATCGCCACGCCCAGATGCCGGTCGGCGACCCCAACGACACCATCCTGCACCAGCTCGAGGAGACCTCCGAGGAGGACATCTACACCACCCGCCCCGAGGTTTCGGGCATCTGGCGGCTGTTCCTCTACAGCGCCATCGGTATCTTTGTCTTCTTTGTCTCCATCAACATCGGCGGCAAGAGCACCATCCCCCTGGACCACATGGTCACCGCGATCAGGACCTACGCCGCACCGGTGGTCCCGTGGATCCTCTTCGCCCTCATCGTCTACGGCACGGTCAGCGCGCTGTGGCAGCGCAAGTGGATGAAGAGCTCCATCGACGCCGTGTTCACCGCCTTCAAGATCATCGGCCTCGTGGTCTCCGTGCTCATCCTGGCCAACCGCCTGCCTGGCTTCCTCAGCGAGCCCGACCTCGTGCCGTTCCTGTGGGAGAAGATCGTCATCCCCGTCGGCCTCATCGTGCCCATCGGCTCCGCGTTCCTCGCCCTGCTCGTCGGCTTCGGCCTCATGGAGTACGTCGGCGTCTGGATGCAGCCCATCATGCGCCCCGTGTGGAAGACCCCGGGCCGCTCGGCCATCGACGCCGTCGCGTCCTTCGTCGGCTCCTACTCGCTCGGCCTGATCATCACCGACCGTGTGTACAAGAGCGGCCGCTACACCGGTAAGGAAGCGGCCATCATCGCCACGGGCTTCTCGACGGTCTCCGCAGCCTTCATGGTCATCCTCGCCAATACGCTCGACCTCATGAGCCACTGGACCATGTACTTCGTGGTCACGTTCATCGTCACCTTCATTGTCACGGCCATCACCGTGCGCATCCCGCCGCTGAGCACGATCCCGGACGACTACTACCCGGGCTCCACCCCGCAGCCCGAGCTCCAGGTCACCGGCAAGCGCTCCACCGCCGCGTGGAACGGCGCGCTGCACGCCCTCAAGGGCGCGGACTCGCTGCCCAAGACGGTGTGGGACAACTTCCTCGACGGCCTGAAGATGTCCTCGGCCATCGCCCCGTCGATCCTCTCGGTGGGCCTGACCGGCCTGCTGCTGGCCAAGCACACCCCGATCTTCGACTGGCTGGGTTACATCTTCTACCCGTTCGCCTGGCTGGTGCGCCTGCCCGAGCCGCTGCTCGCCGGCAAGGCCTCGGCCATGGGCCTGGCGGAGATGCTGCTGCCCGCCACCGCGGTCGCCGACCAGGAATCCATCATCCTGCGTTTCGTCGTCGCCGTGGTCGCGGTCTCCGCGGTGATCTTCTTCTCCGGCATGATCCCCTGTGTCATGGCCACGGAGATCCCCATCTCCATCGCGCAGATGGTCATTGTGTGGTTCATCCGGGTGGCGCTGACCATCGTCATCACCACCCCGATCGCCTACCTGCTGCTTTAGCGGGTCTTAGCGCGGAAGCGCCGCCACAATATCGTTGATCAGCCGTGCCGCCGTCTTGGCGGTGCGGCTGTCTGCGTCGTAGGAGGGGTTGAGCTCCACCACGTCGACCAGGCGCAGTTTTCCCGTGCGCGCCACGGCGACGGCCATGGCGTGGATGCGCTCAAGAGCCACGCCCAGGCCCGCGGGTGCGGAGACACCCGGCGCCACGGAGGCGGGTAGCACGTCGAGGTCGATGCTCAGGTGCACGGCATCGGCGTCGATGCAGGCCTCGACCGCGGCCGCGCCCGCCTCCTCCGGGGTCAGGGAAGCGAGCTCCACGTCAGTGACCACACGCACGTCGAGGTCCCGCGCGGTCTCGAACAGCACGCGGGTGTTGTTGGCCGCGGAGATGCCGAAGACGGAGTAGTCGAACCCGTCGCCGACCAGGTCCGCGATCTGCTTGAACGGCGTGCCCGAGGTCGGACGCTCCGCCTCGCGCAGGTCAAAGTGCGCGTCGAGGTTGACGATCGGCGCCGACTTCTCGCCCAACCCACGGTAGAGGCCGCGGTGGGAGGCGAAGGCCGTCTCGTGCCCGCCGCCGAGGAGGATCACCAGGTTGTTCTGCTCGATGAGCTCCGCGACCCGGCGGCTGACCTCCTCCTGGGACTCCTCGAGGTTGTCGCCCACGGTGGCGATCGTGCCGGCGTCGTGGCGGGCACGGTCATCGTGGACCGCCAGGCCGCCGAGGGCGGAGCGCAGGGCCTCGGGGCCGGCCGCGGCTCCCTGGCGGCCGTCGTTACGCAGCACGCCTTCGTCGGTGGCGTAACCCAGCAGCACCACCGCATCGCGGGTATCCGCCGTGGCGGGGGTGACGACACTGTGCCAGCGGGCGTGTTCGGGGCCGGGGCCGTCGTCACGCCCGGTCCACTCGGGAGCGGGGGAGTAGAGGGGAAGATCAAGCGAGTTCACTGGTGGGCTCCTTTGCGAGTTGGGCGCGTCCCGCGGCGAAGTACAGGATGGTCATGATGACCACGAAGGCTACGCCGACACCGAGGGCGAGGCGGAAGTCCGGGATCCACGCCATGATGCCGAAGGTGAAGACGATGAAGGCGATGGCGAAGTACTGACCGTAGGGCCAGAACGGCACCCGGTAGTGCAGGTCCGCGACCTCGGCGGGGGACATGGCGCGGCGCGACGCCACGTGTGCCAGCAGGATCATCAGCCAGACAAACACGGTGGCGAAGGTGGCCAGGGAGGCGACGACGGTGAAGACCCGCTCGGGCAGGTAGGCGTTGAGCACCACGCCGACGAGCATGACCACGAGCAGGCTCACGGTGGTCATGACGGGCACGCCGCGGCTGGTGCGGGCCATGACCTTCGGCGCGAGGTTCTCCCTGGCCAGGCCGGTGAGCACGCGGCCGGCGCCGAAGAGGTCCGCGTTGATGGCGGAGAGCGCGGCGGTGATGACCACGGCGTTGAGCAGGCCCGCGGCCCAGGAGATGCCGAGGGTGCTGAAGATCTGCACGAACGGGGACTCGTCGCCGGTGATGGTGTGCCACGGGTCAATGAGCAGGATGACCAGGATGGCCAGCACGTAGAACAACAGAATGCGCACCGGAACGGTGTTGATTGCCTTGGGGATGGACCGCTCCGGCTCCTCCGCCTCCGAGCCGGCGACGCCGATGATCTCCGTGCCGCCGAAGGCGAAGAGCACGAGGATGAAGGAGGCGATCATGCCGCCGACACCGTTGGGGAAGAAACCGCCGTCGGCGTAGAGATTCTCCACGCCCATGTTCTCCGCCTGGCCCAGGCCGAAGATGAGCACCGCGGCACCACCCACGATCATCGCCACCACGGCCGAGACCTTGATGATGGTGAGCACGAACTCCAGCTCACCGAAGACCTTGACGCTGGCCAGGTTGGCCGCGCCGACGATGAGCAGGGTGACCGCCACCCAGACCCACTGGGAGACGTCGGGGAACCACAGCTTCATGTAGATGCCGATGGCCGTGAGGTCCGCCAGGCAGACGATGACCATCTCGAAGGCGAACACCCAGCCGGTGATGTAGCCGGCCCAGCCGCCGAGGAACTTCCGCGAGTACTCCGCGAAGGAGCCGGTGACGGGGTGGCGCACGGCCATCTCGCCCAGGGCGCGGAGCATGAAGTACACCACCGCGCCGCCAAGAAGGTAGACCAGCAGCACGGACGGGCCGGCCGCCTGGATCGCCCCGGCCGAACCGTAGAACAGGCCGGTGCCGATGGCCGAGCCGAGGGCG
Organism: Corynebacterium doosanense CAU 212 = DSM 45436; assembly: GCF_000767055.1. Classification (NCBI taxonomy): domain Bacteria; kingdom Bacillati; phylum Actinomycetota; class Actinomycetes; order Mycobacteriales; family Corynebacteriaceae; genus Corynebacterium; species Corynebacterium doosanense. Next base: position 1,616,376 of record NZ_CP006764.1, on the reverse strand, counting down.
ATGAAGTGCAGGTGGCGGTGCTTGAGGCCGGAGGTCCGGGGCGCGGCCTCTTGTTCGGTGAGCCTGGTCGACGGCATGTGAGTCTCCTTGCGGACGAGGGAGCGATCCGCAGGGCAGGGATCGTTCATGGGAAAGATAGTAGGTGGGGCCATGGACATCCACGGACATGGCCCGGAACCAACCCCCCGGATCAGGCGCCGGGGTCCTCGGTAGGGTGATTTCCATGGCTTCCTCCCAGGTGCCGGCGGCACGTAATACGCTGAAGATCCTGTCGCTGCTCTCCGCGATCGACGTGCCCGTCTCCGCGTCGAGGATCCGCGCGGAGCTGGATCTGCCCAGGTCAACGACCTACCACCTGCTGGCCGAGCTCACCGACGCGGGATTTGTGGTCCACCTGCCGGAGAACCAGACCTACGGGCTCGGACTCGCCGCCTACGCCATGGCCCAGGCGTACTCGAAGCAGCAGCCCCTGGTGCGCCTGGCCACCAGACCACTGGAACAGGCCGCGGCCCTGGTCGGGGGATCGGGCCACCTATCGCGGCTGGCGGGCTCGGAGATTGTGTATCTCCACGAGGTGCGCGCGCCGGGCGCGCTGTCGCTCATCACCGACGTCGGCGTTCGCCTGCAGGCGGCGCGCACGGCGTCCGGGCGCATCATGCTCGCCCACCTGCCCGAGCTGGAGGCCCGGGCGGCGTTCTCGGCGTCGAGCTCCGCGGGCACGCTGCGTGAGTTCCAGGAGCTGCTGCGGCTGAGCCGGGGTCGCGGCTGGGCGGAGGAGACCGAAGAGGTCAGCCGGGGTCAGTGCTCCGTGGCCGTGGCGGTGCACGATCACCTCGACCGGCCCGCGGCCGCGCTGGCGGTGACGTTTCCCACGGCAAAAGGCGGGTCGCAGGAGCGGGCCTCGCTGGTGGCCGTACTCCGAGACGCGGCGGCCCGGATCTCCCGCACCATGTACGGCGAGTAGGTCCCGCTAAAATGGCTACGGTTGGCCTTACCGCTTTCCCGTACCTACACAAGTAGCAGTGCTGTTGCAAAGTTGGGGGGGAGAGCAGCGAAGACTCAGTTTCTCATTCCCTGATGGCCGCTGCGTGTGGGCGTTCTCAGGCCGTCTCGAAGACCCGGTGGACGATCACCGCGTCCGGGTTCGGTTGCCCGTAGGCAAACATCGTGCCTTGCCCTTTCCGCAATGAGTGCATCGCCTCCATCCCTTTCAACGTCCGATATGCAGATGTCCGGTTCTTAAACGCGCTTTTGGCCCGAGGATCCGCTTCAGCCGACCATGGTCGCCTTCCAGGATGTTGTTGCGGTATTTCACCTGCCGGTGTTCCACTGTTGGCGGGCAGATTCCCTCTGACTTCAACTCGGCGATTGCCCTGGCTAGGGAGGGTGCTTTATCGGTGTTGATCACTCTGGGATACCCGGCTGACGCATTGGATCTGAGGGCTTTGGCCAGGAAACGCTTCGCTGCGGCCACGTTCCGCTTCGGAGAGAGGTAAAAGTCCAGGGTCTGGCCACCGGCGGTGATCGCCCGATAGAGGTAGCACCACCTGCCGCCGACCCGGATATAGGTCTCATCCACCCGCCAGGAACTGGCCTGCCAGTCGGGTACCTGCCGGTACCACCGTGTTTGCTTGTCCAGCTCAGGGGCGTATTTCTGGACCCAGCGGTAGATCGTGGTGTGATCGACCGGCACGCCCCGCTCGGTCATCATTTCCTCCAGATCGCGGTAGCTCACCCCGTAGCGGCAGTACCACCGCACTGCCCACAGGATGATGTCACGGGGGAAATGCCGACCGGAGAAGATGCCCATGGCCGTGATTATTTCACGTCAATCTTCCTACTGCCCCAACTTTGCAACAGCACCAGACAGGGCCTCGGGCAAGAAGGAGGACCGTCCCGAGCTTGCGGCGTGCCTGAAGTCCCTACGTCACGGGGACACCCTGGTGGTGTGGAAGTTGGACCGGCTCGGCCGCGACCTGCGTCACCTGGTCAACATCGTCCACGACCTCACCCAACGCGGCATCGGCCTGAAGGTCCTCACCGGGCAAGGCGCGGCCCTCGACACCACCACCGCATCCGGCAAGCTCGTCTTCGGCATCTTCGCCGCCCTGGCGAGTTTGAACGCGAACTCATCTCCGAACGCACGATCGCCGGCCTAGCCGCCGCCCGGGCCCGCGGCCGCAAAGGCGGACGCCCCTACAAGATGACCCCCGCCAAGCTCCGCCTCGCCATGGCCTCCATGGGAAAGCCCGGTACCAACGTCGGTGACCTCTTCAAGGAACTCGGCATCACCCGCCAGACCCTCTACCGCCACGTCTCACCCACCGGCGAACTCCGCGAGGACGGACGCAAGCTCCTGGCCAAGGACCGCAGCAAGGTAGCCAGGTAACCTCTGTTGTCCGGAACCTACGAACGTCAATGAGCGGGGTACGTTCCCGCGACTCTCGCACGCCCGCGGGGGGACTTCCACCGCTCAGCTACTTCGTGTCGGGTCGGTTAGGATTGTGGGCGAGCCGGGAGAAGGCAGCTAGGGCGTGTCTCTTATATCTGTAGTCCGGTGATACCGGCGGAGTCGACCGTGCAATCCCTATGCGATGACAGACTTGTTCTCGCCAGTGATGGTTCTGCCGCAAGGTTGACCCGCCCCGAAGATTCAAGGAGGAGACGATGACTGAGATAGTGTGGACTGGCCTGGAGGAGCCCTCCCGCGAGTCATGCCGGATCGAGAGCAACCTGCATGGCGTGACCGTCGTCAGCGATATTAATGGCGGGGTCGGCGCGTGCTCGTACAAGTTGCAGATGACGGAGGCCTGGGAGTTCATCGACCTCGTAGTTCGGGCGAACGGACGCGAGCTTGAACTGCGCCTCACCGAGCGGGGATGGGAAGTTGATGGGGAGGATCGCCCTGACCTTCAAGCGGCGCGAGAGGTCGACATCTCGGTGTCCCCGCTGAGTAACACATTGCCGATCCGACGACTTGACCTCGCTGTTGGCGAGAGTGCCGACATCACCACGGCTTACATCCGGGTTCCGGAGCTCGAGGTTACGACCGATCCGCAACGGTACACGCGCACCGGCGAGAACGAGTACCTCTATGAGTCCCGCGACTCCGATTTTCGCCGGTCCATCACCGTGGACGGGGACGGACTGGTCATCGAATACCCGGGGTTGTTCATTCGAGGAGATCGTTAGGGAGCGTCCAGTTTGCGTAGCCAAGCGACGACGGCGCAGAGCACGGCGGTGGCCCGGTAGGTGATGGCCAGCTTTTCGTAGCAGGTGGCGATCCCGCGCCACTGTTTGGCGAGGTTGAAGTGGCGCTCGACCACGTTCCGGCCGGCATAGGTGGTCTTATCCATAGCCGGTGGTCGGCCTCTGGTTGAGCCTTTGCGTTTGCGAGCGGCTTGTTCGTCGGACTTCTGCGGGATCACTGCTCGGATGCCCCGAGCCGAGAGCATCTTGCGGATGACCCTATTGGAGTAGGCCTTATCGGCGATGACCGCATCAGGTCGTGTGCGGGGTCTTCCCGGCCCGATCCGGGGCACGCGGATGTCAACGAGGACCTCGGCCAGCACCACCCCGTCGTTGCGCTGTCCGCCGGTGAGCACGATCGACAGTGGCATCCCCTCACCGTCGACGGCTGCATGCAGTTTCGAGGAGAGTCCCCCGCGGGAGCGGCCGACCGCGTGGCCTTCTGGCTCCTGGCAGTGTTCAGCCCCGGATTTATTGTGATTCGAGCGAGCCCCCTGTGGGCTGGTCAGGGCGGGTGGTGTTGGTCCCGTGCTGGTGAGCACGGCTGATCGTCGAGTCCACCGAAACCGTCCAATCGATTTCTCCGACGGCATCGGCCTCAGCCAGGATCTGGGCCAACACCGAATCCCAGGTGCCCTCAGCGGCATACCTGCGATGTCGCTTCCAGACTGTCTGCCAGGGCCCGAAGGCATCGCGGGGCAAGTCACGCCACGGGATCCCTGTCCTGGCGCGGTAGATCGGTGCTGTTGCAAAGTTGGGGCAGTAGGAAGATTGACGTGAAATAATCACGGCCATGGGCATCTTCTCCGGTCGTCATTTCCCCCGTGAAATCATCCTGGGGGCGGTGCGGTGGTACTGCCGCTACGGGGTGAGCTACCGCGATCTGAAGCGTCCTGGTTTTCGTTCCGCTTATTGAACGCCCAACGGGTGGGCGTGTGATTGTTGATAGTAGGCGTCTTCCATCTCTTGTGGAGTGATGTATCCCAATGACTCGTGCAGGCGATGGTTATTCCACCAGTACACCCAGCGAAGGGTCGCGATCTCGACTTCCCCAACCGACGCCCACGGCCGGTGGGGATAGATCAGCTCGGTCTTGTATAGACCGTTGACCGTTTCCGCCAACGCGTTGTCGTAGGAATCGCCGACGGTGCCAACGGACGGATCAATCCCAGCTTGAGCAAGCGCCTCACTGTAACGAATGGACACGTACTGCGAGCCGCGGTCGCTGTGATGGACAAGTCCTTCAGCACGGAGATCACCTGCGTGATAAAGAGCATGCTCAAAAGCCTCAAGAGGCAGCTCATCGGTGCGCATGCTCGCCCTGGTGGCAACCCCGACAATCTTGCGGGAGTACGCATCGGTGATGAACGCGGTGTACGCAAACCCCGACAGGGTACGCACGTAGGTGATGTCAGCGACCCACAGCCGGTGCGGCGCTGACGCGGTGAAGTCACGATTGACCAGATCAGGACGACAATCCGGGACATCAGCCCGAAGCGTTGTGATCGGAGTGCGGCCCCTTCTGCGGCCTTGGATGCCGGCGAGTTTCATCAACCGTGCCGTCTGATCACGACCGATGTCCCAGCCGGCGCGCTGCATGGCCTTCCACATCTTGCGTACCCCGTACACGCTGAAGTTGTCCTCGAAGACTTTCACCAATTCGGGGATAAGCAGCGCGTCTGACAAGCTCCTGGCCGACGGGGCTCGTGTTTTCGCTGCTCGGTAGCCACGAGAGGTGATAAACCCACATTCTGTCTGCCTTAACGTGCGACAGATGGCCTCGACCCCGAAGCGATCGCGATACGTGTCGATGTATTCGATCATCTTCTGGTGGGACGGTCGAGTTCCGCTGCGAAAAAAGCTGAAGCGGTCTTCAAGATCTCGTTTGCCCTGCGCAGCTCTTTGTTCTCTTGCCGCAGACGCTTCAGTTCGTCGTCGACCGACTCGCCAGTGCTCCGCTGAACGTCGGGGGACGCTTTGACAGGTTTCAACCAGTTGTTGAGCGTGTGCGCCGAGACGCCGAGCTTCTCGCCGATCTCCTCCGCCGCCGCCCACTTCGAGCACCCCTCAAGCTCAACGAGCTCCTCGGCTAACCGCACCGCCTTGTCCTTGAACTCGTCACTGAACTTCCTAGGCATGGTCCAATCCTCCTCTAGAAACGATCGGAACTAAACCCAGGACACTTCACCTGGTGAGCCCGAGGTGTTCTATGTAGGCGACCAGTTCCGCGGATATGCGATGTGCCCCGGCATCGGATCGTGTGGTGGTGCGCAGACCGTGGATTCCGTCGGCCCGGTAGCGGGCAGCCCACCGGGATAGAGTGCGGGTGCTGATGCCGGTGGACCGTGCCAGGTCGGTCAGGGTGATGCCGTCTTCGATGTGCAGGCGAAGGATCTCCCAGCGCTGCATCTCGTCCATCACCATCACCTCACGACCTGGTCATTGTGCCCGCATCAGGCGGGCAGTGCTGACTGTCGTCGTTTAGCACCCTGCAGATGCCGGTACAGTGTTGCCCTCGACCAGCCGACCATGCTCGCGGCGTCTTCGGCACTACGGCCTTTGGCTCTCTCCTCGGCGACGATAGCGAGCTTGCGGTCGACCACCTCTGGATCCACAGGTGGTCGGCCGAAGCGGGTGCCCTGGGCTTTCGCTGCGGCGATGCCGGCGTTGACGCGTTCGGTGATCAGTTCTCGTTCGTACTCAGCCAGAGTCCCCAGCATCCCGAGCATCAGCCGACCCGAGGACGTCTCCGGGTCGATGCCGTCAGAGACCGACTTAATCTTCACCTCTCGTTCGCGCAGCAGGTTCACCGTGTTGAGTACGTCGAGCAGGGATCGGCCCAGCCGATCGATGCGCCACACCACCACCGTGTCACCGGGTTGGGCATAGGCGAGAAGTTTCTTCATTCCGGGACGCTCGATCGCATTCTTCGCCCCGGAGGTGACATCGCTGAAGACATCACGGTTCTGGACCCCGGCGGTGACCAAGGCGTCGTGTTGAAGTGTCGGATCCTGACCGACGGTGGATACCCGGGTGTAGCCCAACAGTCTCATACCCACCATCATGCCTCACTAAATCCCAGCATGGAAGAAGGCGGGACACTTTTCGGTGAGACAGGTTGGTAAGACATTTTTCGTGTTGGTTTCCGCAGGAGCCGCGGATTTTGAGATGCTCGTTGTGCGTGTCTTGTAAACCTTTAGGTTTTCAGGACGCTCCGCGACCGCTAGTGGGCCATATAAGCGAGTCGGGTGTGGTCATCGACAGCGGCATGGACGTGGTCGAACCCGATCGGGTCTTCCGGTCGCGGATCGGTCGTGGACTCGCCAACCGCCGCTGTCGGGGATGCGGCTGAGTTTCTTCACATCGATATGGATGAGCTTGCCTGGCCACCAGCAACGCTCTCGCATGCGTGGTCAAGCGGGCGTTACCGTTGGGCATAGAGGCCTCCTGGCAGTGAAGAACTAGACAGCTCCACTAAGCCAGGAGGCCTAGCTATTTCACAAGACCGAAAGTGCCACCAACGTCACGGTCGAGTACAACTAGTGGGTGTCACTGTGGCATTCCGAAGTCCACCGCACTGACGTTCCCGTCATTGCGGGGGCGGTGCAGAGGGCTCCTGACGGATTGCCCGAAGTCCTCTGCACGAATTGACTTCCGGCCTGATGCCGCTGTACCAACCTGTCCTGATAGGCGGGCGCCTCGTTTGCCAGAAGATGGGCAAGGTTCCCTCTCCCCCTTGCTTTTTGGGAGTCCCCGGCCAGCTACGGGATCGTGACTGGCCGGTCCTCGGTCGAGTTGTTGTCCGGAGTTGGTGTGCAGCAGTCGGGTTCCCCGCTTTGCCCGGGGCCCTCGCCTGTGGGCGGCGTTCCCTGTCTGATGCGCAGTCTCCTGCGCCGGTTGAGGGCGGCCAATGCCGATGCGAGCACCACGGCTGCGGCGAGGGCTGCGATCAGGGTGCTGTTGTCGCTGATCCAGGCGCTGGCGGCGGCTGACCATACGGCGAGGCTGTTGGCCTGTGCGGTTCCGCCGGTGGCGGCGGGATACCAATACCAGCTGAGGTAGGCGCCGGTTATGGTGAGGATGAAGGCGGCGATGCGGTTGCTGTGCTTGGCCAGGCCGGTGATTCTTCGCCCGAGGGCGGCCCCGGCGATGGCCGTGCCTGCCGAAACGAGCATCAGGACAGTGGCCGAGCCTGCGGCGTAGGCGGCGAAGACCGCGAGCAGCCCGGCGTAGCTGGCGACGGCCTGGGCTTGGGCGATCACGGCCAGGAGCACCCCGAGGGTGCAGGCGAGGGATGCTGCGGCGTATCCGACCCCGAAGGCCACCATGCGCCCGGTTTTGTGACCTGCCCCTGCGGCTTCTTGTGTGCGGGGTTTCGTGGCCCAGGCCGGCAGACGGAGCCGTGGTGTGAGTCCGGTGAGCATGGCCAGGCCCAGCAGGAGAAGGATCACCCCGGTGGCCATTCCCAGCCAGGGCGCTGCGCTGATCAGGGTCCTGGCGCCCGCGCTGACGATCAGCCCGAAGGCTGCCAGGGTCCCGGCGAAGCCGAGGCTGAGCGCGAGCCCGGCCCGGAGCCCGTGGGCCAGACGCAGCGCGAGCGGGCGCGTCCGGGCGTCCCCGATGGTCTGGGCTATCCAGGCGGGCAGGAGGGCGAAACCGCAGGGATTGACCGGGGCAATCATTCCAGCGGCGAAGGCCAGGGCAAGCAGGGCTGTCATTGGGCGCCGGCCTTGGTGAGTTCTTCTTGGATCTTTTCCGCAGACGGGTCGGTGGCCCGGAAGGTAACGTCACCCTTCGCGTCGACCACCACCAGGGTGCTCATGGAGGTGACCTCGTACCGGGTGGTCAGTGTGGCCCCGGTGTCGATGACGGCAGGGAGCTCAGGGGCCTTGATGTAATCGCGGAATCCGTTGATGGTCTCCTTCGGTTCTCGGGGGTCCACGTCCACCAGGAGGTAGTCGGCCGAGCTTCCCAGGGCCGTGGAGGCCTTGTTCAGGGAATCGGCCCCTTCCACACACTCACCGCATCCGACAGAGAAGAAGAACAGTGCTGCGGGCTTACCGTCCGGGATGGTCCGGGTAGTGCCGTCAATGTCGGAGACCGTAACAGCAACGGCACCGGCCGCGTCGGGCGACGAACCGCCTGGCGCGGCCGACGGGCCGCTCGGTGAGCTGGCGCAGGCGGTTGTCAGTGCCATGACCGCTGCCAGAAACAGGGCGGAGGCGAGGTGCCTGGGCCGGGGAACGGACAGAGAACGGCGGGATCTCGGGTATGTCATGGTGTCTGGTGGTTCCTTCCAGGAATGGGGATGGGGACTCAGGCGGTGCCGTGGTCGGTGCGGTGGTGCTCGGGGGATGCGGGAGGGCAGCAGTCGTCGGTCCTGCGGCGTTTTCGCTGCCTGGTGACGGCGATGATCCCGGCCAGGAGCACCGTGGCGGCCGCGAGTAACACGAGGGGATTTGAGAAGAATCCGGCGATCGCGCCGAGGGCTCCGGCGGCGATGAGGATGGGTCCTGCGCAGCACAGGATCATGGCCGCTGCTACGCCGATCCCTGCGGCCAGTGTGTGGTATCGCCCGGGGCGACCGGTCTGCCGGACGGGTTGATGGCCGGTGTCTGGCTGTTCTGGGTGCTGGGTCATGTCATGTCCTTTTAAAGCTCAGCAGCAGGAGTCCTGCGCCGCGGGGGCCCGCGTGGCGGCCGCGGCGAGGAGGGCGGAGGCCATGGCGGCACCGGACCGGTGTGCCGCCTCGATGTCCAGGAATTCGCCGTCGGGATGGGAATCCAACCACGGCTGGGCGTCCTCGCGGGAGGCGAAGTAGTGGACCTGGTTGCAGAACGATGACCGCACCGGCCCCGTGCCCGGGTGGCTGATGATGGACACGACGGCGGTGGCCGGCTGCACGGAGGTCACCGTGCCGTCCGCGCCCGTCATCACCCGGATGAGGGTCCCGCTACCCGGGGAGGTCGACTCAATGGTTGCGGCCTTCCCGATCAGGGCCGGGAAGAAGAGGGTGTCCAGGGCGCACCAGGTGTAGAGCTGTTCCCCGGCCAGGGTGAAGCGATGCGGGGTGGGCCGCATCGTCAGGGCCAGGCCGATGATGCGGCCCTCGTCGTCGTACTCGGTGTCCGGGACGGCGGCCAGTCCCTGCCGGACCGTGTCTTCGCTCCGGCCACTGGCGGTGGCCAGTTCGGCGACCGTGACGGGCTCGCCCTCGGCCAGGAGCCGCAGCAGCGGCACGAACAATTCCGGGTCTATTCCGGAGCGCGCGGGGGACAACAGATAGGTGAGGGCCTGGTCGGTGGCGGTCATGGCATTCCTTTGCTTCGGTAGTGGGGGCTACAGCTCAGGCGCAGCAGGAGAGCTTGGAGACGTCGGTGGTGAAGGCCTTGGCGGCGATCCTGATGCCCTCGGCCATCGTCAGGTAGGGGCTCCAGGCGGCGGCGACCTGCGCGGTGGTCATGCCCGCTTCGAGGATGTAGACGCCGGCGGCGGCGATTTCCCCGGCGTCCTTGGCCACCGCGGAGAGGCCCAGGATCCGTCCGGTGTCGCGGTCCGCGACAACCTTGATGAAGCCGCGGGTGTCGCGGTTGACCACGGCTCGCGGCACGTACTCCAGGGGGAGGACCCGGCACTCGCAGCTGATCCCGGCGGCGACAGCTTCCTTTTCCGTCATCCCGACCGCCCCGATGGCGGGACTGGTGAAGGTGACCCGGGGCAGGTGCCGGTAGTCGACCTCGGCCAGGGCATCGGTGAACGCATTGTCCACGGCCAGGGCGCCGTGGGCCGCTGCGACGTAAACGAACTCCCGATGGCCGGTCGCGTCCCCGGCGGCCCAAACCCGCGGGTTGGACGTGGCCAGGCGGGAATCGACCACGATCTCGCCGGATGCGCCGGTCTTCACCCCGACGGCGTCAAGGTCCAGTCCCTCGGTCACCGGGCGGCGGCCCAGTGCCACGAGGATGCGGGAAGCGCGGAACACCTCCTCGCCCCCGGCCACGTTTGCCGTCACCGAGACCCCGTCCGGGCCGGAGGCCACGGAGTCGGCCATGGCCCGCCGGACCACCCGGATCCCCTCGTCGGCGAACACCCCCGCCAACGCCTTGGATGCCTCCGGTTCCTCCTGCGAGGCCAACCGGGAACGGACCAGCATGGTCACCCGGGAGCCCAGCCGGGAGAAAAGCTGTGCCATCTCCAGGGCAACATAGCCTCCGCCCAGGATCAGCATTGATTCGGGCACCTCGTCCAGTTCCATCGCCGTCGTCGAGGTCAGGTACCCGGCCTCGGCCAGTCCGGGAACGGGCGGCACGTAGGGTGCGGAGCCAGTGGCCACGAGGTAGTGCCCGGCCTCGATCGTTCTCACTGCACCATCCGGGGAGATCACCCGGAGCAGCGGTGCGTCCTGGGTTCCGGTGAACGACGCGTCCCCCGAGATCATCGTCCACCCGTAGTCCGCGGCCAGATCGACGTACTTCTCCGTGCGCATGCTTTCAACCAGCGCGGCCTTGCCCTGAATCAGGGCCGGCATGTCCACCGGGCCCGCCGAGGCCGCCACCCCAGGGAAGCGGGCCGAATCCAACGCCACGTGGCGGGCCTCCGCGGCAGCCAGGAGCGCCTTCGACGGGACGCAGCCCGTGTTCACGCATGTCCCGCCCACGGTGCCGCGCTCCACCATCACGACGCGCTTGCCTAGCCCGGTGGCCCGGATCGCGGCCGCAAACGCTCCGCCGCCGGAACCAATAATCGCCAGATCGAACTTTTCGTTTGTCATTCCAGATGTCTCTTCCCTGTGGTTCAAAAGTTCCTATGGAACCATTGTGAACCTTCCAGTACAATGGAAGGTCAAGTGTGGTGGCCATTGGAAGGGGAATCGGCGAACATGAGGATCGGACAGCTTGCGGAAGCAACCGGAACCACGACCAAGACCCTGCGGTTCTACGAGGAGTCGGGGCTGCTCCCTCCGGCCGAGCGATTGGCCTCCGGCTATCGGGACTACGCCGAGGATGCCGTGGGTCGGGTCGGGTTCATCCACCGGGGCCAGGCCGCCGGGCTGACCCTCGCCCAGATCCGTCAGATCCTGAGGATCCGCGAGCACGGCCAGACGCCGTGCTCGCACGTCCAGGGCCTGCTGGGGCAGCGTCTCGGAGAACTCGATACCCAGATCGCCGATCTCCTGGCCCTCAGGGAAACCATTTCCCAGCTCCAAGAAAAGGCCAGCAAGCCGGAGCCGGATTCCTGCTCCGCCGACCAGGTCTGCCGCTACATCTGATCAACGTCCCGCCCCGCTGGTTGCGGGCCTCGCGGCAGGGAATACCTGCCAGACGGTAGTGGTAGCCGCCCATGGACCGCGCATCCCGTCGAGGGTTTGGGTGGCTTCAAGGTTGCCCGGCGGAGACGGCACTGCGGATTCTAGGAGTTGCAACACCTGTCAGCCCGCGCCCGTGGCCTTGCTTGGCGGCCGGGTCATGCCATCGCTTGGCGGCTTCGAGGCCCCGATTACAACAAGGACGCCCGGTTGCGGTTCCCCTGTGGAACGGTGTGCAACGAGAGTCATGGGCGTTGGGATTGCGACATTTAGCGCTGCAAAAAAAGCGACATTTAGCGCTGAGAACCACAGCCTCCGCCGACTCCATCCCCTCCTCGGCCATGCAGGAGGACCACGTCTCCATGGGCTGGTCCGCCGCGCGCAAGCTGCGCAGGTCCGTCGACGGCCTGCAGCGTGTCCTGGCGGTGGAGCTGCTCACGGCGACGCGGGCGATCGACATGCGCGGCGGCGAGGCGAGCCCGGGCACCGGCGCCGCCATCGCGGCGATCCGCGAGGTGGCCGAAGGCCCCGGTCGCGACCGTTACCTTTCGCCGGAGATCGAGGCCACCGTGGAACTCGTTTCGTCGGGTGCGATCCTCCGATCGGTGGAAAGGGTCGTTGGAAAGCTCCGTTAACCTGGCGTGTCTGGGATCCCAGACACCCGATGCTTTTGTGCTCTAGATCATATGGCGATGATCCAGTTAGGTGGGAGACACCCCAAAAGATTTGTGAGCTTATCGACGGTGTGGCCAACGTCATCGGTAGGGGACAGCCCCGGGAAACCGGCCCCGCCGAGACTTCGACCCACCGGACTGCGGTTCCCACACTGTGAAAGGACGGCCATGTCCGCACCCCGTGAAGTCCACGCACCCCGTGGCACGACGCTCAACGCCAAGAACTGGCAGACCGAAGCGCCCCTGCGCATGCTGATGAACAACCTCGACCCCGAGGTCGCCGAGAACCCCGACGAGCTGGTCGTCTACGGCGGAACCGGCCGGGCGGCGCGCAGCTGGGAGGCGTTCGACGCAATCGTCGAGACGCTCAAGGATCTGGAGGAGGACGAGACCCTGCTCGTGCAGTCGGGCAAGCCCGTCGGCGTCTTCCGCACCAACGTGTGGGCACCGCGCGTGCTCATCGCCAACTCCAACCTCGTCGGCGACTGGGCCAACTGGCCCGAGTTCCGCCGCCTCGAGGCCGAGGGCCTGATGATGTACGGCCAGATGACGGCCGGCTCCTGGATCTACATCGCCACCCAGGGCATCCTGCAGGGCACCTTCGAGACCTTCGCGGCCGTGGCCAAGAAGCGCTTCGGCGGCACGCTGAAGAACACCATCACCCTCACCGGTGGCTGCGGCGGCATGGGCGGCGCACAGCCGCTGTCCGTCACCCTCAACGGCGGCGTCTGCATCATCGCCGACGTGGACATCACCCGCCTGGAGCGCCGCAAGAACAAGCGATACCTCGACGAGATCGCCCCCAGCCTCGACGCCGCAGTCGAGCGCGCCAACCAGGCCAAGGAGGCCGGCGAGGCCGTCTCCATCGGCGTGGCCGCCAACGCCGCCGACGTCTTCCCCGAGCTTCTCGAGCGCCACAAGCGCGGCGAGATCACCATCGACGTCGTCACCGACCAGACCTCGGCGCACGACCCGCTGTCCTACCTCCCCTCGGAGATCACGGTCGAAGACTGGCGTCGCGACGCCGCCGACGACCCGGAGACCTTCACCAAGAAGTCCCGCGAGTCCATGGCCCGCCAGGTCCAGGCCATGGTCGAGTTCCAGGATGCCGGCGCCGAGGTCTTCGACTACGGCAACTCCATCCGCGACGAGGCCCGCCTCGCCGGCTACAGCCGCGCCTTCGAGTTCCCCGGCTTCGTCCCCGCCTACATCCGCCCGCTGTTCTGCGAGGGCCTCGGCCCCTTCCGCTGGGTGGCACTCTCTGGCGACCCCGAGGACATCCGCGTCACCGACCAGGCCCTGAAGGAACTCTTCCCCGAGAACGAGCACCTGCACAACTGGCTCGACGCCGCCGAGGAGCACGTCGAGTTCGAGGGCCTGCCGGCACGCATCTGCTGGCTCGGCTACGGCGAGCGCGCCAAGGCCGGCCTGCTGTTCAACAAGCTGGTCCGCGAGGGCAAGGTCTCCGCGCCCATCGTCATCGGCCGTGACCACCTCGACTCCGGCTCCGTCGCCTCGCCTTACCGCGAGACCGAGTCCATGCTCGACGGCTCCGACGCCATCGCCGACTGGCCGCTGCTCAACGCCCTGACCTCCACCTCCTCCGGAGCGACCTGGGTGTCCATCCACCACGGCGGCGGCGTCGGTATCGGCCGCTCCATCCACGCCGGCCAGGTCTCCGTCGCCGACGGCACCGACCTTGCCGAGGCCAAGCTCAAGGCCGTGCTCACCAACGACCCCGGCATGGGTGTCATCCGCCACTTCGACGCCGGCTACGAGCGTGCGCACGAGGTCGCCGAAGAGCGCGGCGTGCGGGTTCCCATGGAGTTCCACTCCCGGGAGAAGTAGGCCGGTTTTTGTCAGAAGCGCCACCGCACGGTTACCCGTACGGTGCCGCTCACCGTTTATCAGCACGAAGGAGAATCATGACCTCGACCCTCTTCACCGGAATTTCAGAACTGCGCACCGTGTCCGACCTGGGCACTCTCTCGGACGCCGCCCTGGTGGTGGAGGACGGACGTATCGCCTGGGTGGGTAAGGCTGCGGACGCTCCTGCCGCCGATTCCGTGGAGGACCTCGGCGAGCGCGCCGTGCTGCCCGGCTGGGTGGACTCGCACTCCCACATGATTTTCGACGGCGACCGCTCGGCCGAGTTCGAGGCCCGCATGTCCGGCGGCGACTACGCCGCCGGCGGCATCGCCGTGACCATGGAGGCGACCCGCTCGGCCAGCGCTGAGAAGCTGGAGGAGCTGCTGCTCGAGCGCATCGCCGCAGCCCACGCCGGCGGAACCACCTCCCTGGAGACCAAGACCGGCTACGGCCTGGACGTCGAGTCCGAGACCCAGGCGGCGCAGATCGCTTCGAAACACATCGGCGACGTCACCTTCCTCGGCGCCCACCTCGTGCCCCCGGGCGCGGATGCCGAGGAGTACACGGAGCTGGTCGTCGGCCCCATGCTCGAATCCGTGCGGCCTCATGTCCAGTGGATCGACGTATTCTGCGAGCGCGGCGCCTTCACCGAGGAGCAGTCGCGCCGCGTGCTCGAGGCCGGCAAGGCCGCTGGCCTGGGCGTTCGCGTCCACGGCAACCAGCTCGGCGAGGGCCCCGGTGTGCAGCTCGCTGTCGATCTCGGCGCCGCCAGCGTGGACCACGTGAACTTCCTCAGCGACGAGGACGTTGCGGTGTTGGCTGGCTCGGACACCGTTGCCACCGTTCTTCCGGCCTGCGACCTCTCTACCCGCATGCCCCTGGCCCCCGCACGCCGACTTCTCGACGCCGGCGCGCATGTGGCCATCGCCTCCAACCTCAACCCGGGAACGTCCTACACGTCCTCGATGAACTACTGCGTCACGACGGCCGTTCTCCAGCAGCATCTCTCCCTCGACGAAGCGATTGCCGCGGCCACTGTCGGCGGAGCACGAGCGCTGCGCCGCCAGGACGTCGGTAACGGTCTGGACGCGCAGGGCCGCCCGGCAAAGGGCTCCCTGGTTGTCGGTGCCGCGGCTGACCTGCACGTACTTGACACCGCCAACGCCATCGATCTGGCCTACCGGCCAGGCATGCCGTTGACGTGGCGGACGTGGGTTGGCGGCCAGTTGGTGTACTCGGCCTAAGCCAGCACTACGGCGACAACGAAGAGGATGATGAATGCTGCTGCGAGCAGCGTAAAGATCATCATCCGTTTCCTGTCGCCGGCGTCAACAGTAAGTTGGCTGAGCACGCGAACTGCGAAAAGGATCGCGAAGAACTTGGCTCCGTACGCCCAGTAGGGCACGTGAACGCCGCTAAACAGTGCAGGGTCGACTGCAAAAATTGCCGCGAGGATCACAGACACGATTCAACTGAACCCTGCTGTGGAATTAGGACGCTGATCAATCAATGCTCTCTCCTGGCAATTTTCGGCGGTGGTCAGGTTATCTCCCGCGATGTGGCAAGCAACTGCGGTTGCAGCTCCCGTGGCAACGCCGGGGGTTCTGGATTGCGTTCAATGAGCGATTTCCCGCCCATCGACTGATGCGGATTGACCGCTCGCATAGTCAACGGTTTCAGCAGCTTGTACAGAAAGAATCTCAGAGCCGAGGGCCAAAATCGAGGCTCGGCACGCCCCGCCCAGAAAACATCGAGTTTTTAAAATGAAGACTTTTCTTCAAACGAATCGGACCAGTTTTTGGCCACGACCGACGTTACTTTCCAAGAAACGTCATTTTCGGAATACATGGATTGACGGAACCTTAGTACTTACCCATTTGGGGGTGGGTCGGGTCCGTGCCACCCTTGCAGCTTTCATCAAAGTTGTTGCGCGTGGGGGGTGCCAAAGAAGAAGCGCCGGCCCCGGTTTGGCCGAGGTCCGATCCACAAGGCGGTCAGCGTTTCGAAGGGAGCCGTCAGTAGCCCGAGTACTTCTACGTCCCAGGCCCTCCATCGTCAATTATTACTCGGCAGAAGACTGTGATACGCCTCCGACCTCAACCCGGGAACGTCCTCCAGCAGCATCTCGCCCTCGACGAGGCGATTGCCGCGGCTACCGTCGGCGGAGCTCGTGCTTTGCGACGCCATGACGTCGGCTCAGGGCTGGACGCGGGGGGCCGCCCTGCAAAGGGCTCCCTGGTCGTTGGCGCGCCGGCTGATCTGCATGTACTGGACACTGCGAATGCGATCGATCTGGCCTACCGACCGGGCATGCCCATGACCTGGCGGACGTTCGTGGCAGGAGAGCAGGTCTAGCAGCTCACCGCGCGTTCTACGTACTTACAATCCCGTGGATTTTGAGGCGAACCGGCAAGGTTTGTGAGTGGTTGGAGCGTCGTGGAGTCCACACGTGTGGACTGTCGGGCGACAGATAACCGGTGGTTCAGTCGGCCTAGGCCCAAATCGTCCAGACGCCTGGACGGTTGAATATTCAATCTAGTCCACACGTGTGTACTGACGAGCTTCGTTCTACGCACTCACAAACAAGAGGATTCTGAGGCGAATCGGCGCGGTTTGTGAGTGGTTGGAGCGTCGTGGAGTCCACACGTGTGGACTGTTGGCGGACAGGTATCCGGGGGTTTGGCCGGCCTTGGCCCAAATCGTCCAGACGTCTGAACAGTTGAACATTCAATCTAGTCCACACGTGTGTACTGACGAGCTTCGTTCTACGTACTCACAAACCCGTGGCTTTTGAGGCGAACCGGCACAGTCTGTGAGTGGTGGGAGCGCCGTCGAGTCCACACGTGTGGACTGTCAAACGATAGGTATCTAACTCCACCCAAACCTCGAGAGATTGATCGAATTCGCGGCGTTTGGGTGGAGTTAGTAACGCACGCAGCGAGGCGTCGGGCGTCCAGCGTCGAGACCCTAGGACCGAGGCCGGGCGCCGATCTTTCGCGAGGGGATCACGTCCGCCGCAAGCGCCGCCCGCCCCGCGCGCTAAGCTGTCCGATGAAGCGATACGGTGCCCACGGGGCGTCGATAAGCGAAAACACCTTTTACCAGCGGGGCGCGGCCAGGTATGCCGCGTTCCCCGCGTGAGCGCATCAAGGAGCGCACCACACGATGGCCACTATTGAACTCAGCGACGCCGAGCACGAGATCTTCCTCCCCGAACCGTTCACCGTTCCCGCCGGCACCGCCGTCGGTGCCGCGATGCGTGAGCTGGAGCTGCCGAACAAGGGTCCGGACGCCATCGTCTGCGTCAAGGACTCGGAGGGCCAGCTGAAGGACCTGTCCCACGTCCCGGACTCCGAGGCCGAGTTCACCCCGGTCGCAGCATCGACCGAGGAGGGCCGCTCCGTGATCCGCCACTCGGCCGCCCACGTGCTGGCGCAGGCCGTGCAGAAGGAGTTCCCGGGCACGAAGCTGGGCATCGGCCCGGCCATCGAGAACGGTTTCTACTACGACTTCCAGGTCGGTGAGCCCTTCACGCCGGAGGATCTGAAGACGCTGGAAAAGTCGATGAAGAAGATCATCAAGTCCGGACAGAAGTTCGTGCGCGGCGTTTATGCCGACACCACGGAGGCGGCGGAAGATCTCAAGGACGAGCCGTTCAAGCTCGAGCTCATCCAGGACAAGAGCAAGATCGATCCGTCGTCAGATGAGGCCACCGAGGTCGGCGAGGGTGAGCTCACCTACTACGCCAACGTCAACCCGCGCACCGACGAATCCGAGTGGCACGACCTGTGCCGTGGCCCGCACGTGCCCACCACCCGCTACATTCCGGCCTTCGCCCTGACCAAGTCCTCCGCCGCCTACTGGCGTGGCGACCAGTCCAAGGCCGGCCTGCAGCGGGTGTACGGCACCGCGTGGGAGTCCAAGGAGAAGCTCGACGACTACCAGCTCATGCAGGCCGAGGCGGAGAAGCGTGACCACCGCCGCCTGGGCACCGAGCTGGACCTGTTCTCCTTCCCGGACGACCTCGGCTCCGGCCTGCCCGTGTTCCACCCCAACGGCGGCATCATCCGCCTGGAGATGGAGGAGCACTCCCGCCGCCGGCACATCGAGGCCGGGTACTCGTTCGTCAACACCCCGCACATCACCAAGCAGAATCTCTACGAGCGCTCCGGCCACCTCGGGTTCTACAAGGACGCGATGTTCCCGCCGATGCAGGTCGACGCGGAGTTTGACGCTGAAGGCAACGTGACCAAGCAGGCGCAGGACTACTACCTGAAGCCGATGAACTGCCCCATGCACAACCTCGTCTTCGACTCCCGCGGTCGTTCCTACCGCGAGCTGCCGCTGCGCCTGTTCGAGTTCGGCACCGTCTACCGCTACGAGAAGTCCGGCGTCATCCACGGCCTGACCCGCGCCCGCGGCTTCACGCAGGACGACGCCCACATCTACTGCACCGAGGAGCAGCTCGAAGCCGAACTCACCAGCGTGCTGGAGTTCGTCCTCTCCCTGCTCAAGGACTACGGGCTCAATGACTTCTACCTGGAGCTGTCCACCCGCGACCCGGAGAAGTCCGTCGGCTCGGACGAGATCTGGGAGGAGTCCACCGCGATCCTCGAGCGCGTGGCCACCAACTCCGGCCTCGAGCTCGTCCCCGACCCGGAGGGCGCGGCGTTCTACGGCCCGAAGATCTCGGTGCAGGCGCGTGACGCCATCGGCCGCACCTGGCAGATGTCCACCGTGCAGCTCGACTTCAACATGCCGGACCGCTTCGACCTGGAGTACACCGCGTCCGACGGCACGAAGAAGCAGCCGATCATGATCCACCGCGCGCTCTTCGGCTCCATCGAGCGTTTCTTCGGCGTGCTCGTCGAGCACTACGCCGGCGCGTTCCCGGCCTGGCTGGCCCCGCACCAGGTCGTGGGCATCCCCGTGGCCGACGAGTTCGCCCCGCACCTCATCGAGCTCACCGACACGCTGCGCAAGCGCGGCATCCGCGCCGAGGTGGACACCTCGGACGACCGCATGCAGAAGAAGATCCGCAACCACACAACGTCCAAAGTGCCCTTCATGCTGCTGGCCGGCGCCCGCGACGTCGAGGCTGGCGCGGTGAGCTTCCGCTTCCTCGACGGTAGCCAGGTCAACGGCGTGCCTGTCGACGAGGCGGCCGACCTCATCGAGGCCTGGATCTCCGAGCGCATCAACGACCAGCCCAGCGAGGAAGCCATTGCAGCACGACGAAGCTGACGCCCAAAACACCTACATCGACTCCGGTGTCGGCACGGACGATCAGTTGCAGCGCCTGTGGGCGCCGTACCGCTCGGCGTACATCGCCAAGCGGGTCGGTGGCGAGAAGCAGGACCCGTTCGTGGAGGCGCCGAAGCAGTCGGACGAGGACGGGCTGATCGTCGCGCGGGGCACCCATGTGTACGCGCTGCTCAACCTGTTCCCGTACAACGCGGGTCACCTCATGGTCGTGCCCTACCGCAAGACCGCGGACCTCGAGGACCTCACGGAGGAGGAGTCGGCGGAACTCATGGCTTTCGCGCAGAAGGCCGTCCGGGTGCTCAAGCGGGTCTCCCGCCCCGAAGGCATCAACGTCGGCTTCAACCTCGGGCGGGCGTCCGGGGGTTCGGTGGGGGATCACCTGCACATGCACGTGGTTCCGCGCTGGCCGGGCGACGCCAGTTTCATGACCGTCCTGGGCGACACCAAGGTGCTGTCCACGGTGCTGGGCGACACCCGGGCGCTGCTCGCGCAGGCGTGGGCGGACATCACCGCGGAGGACAGCCGTGCTTAGCGTTCACGGGCGCAGGCCCGCGGCCGTGGTCGTCGAACCGGTGGCCAGGGGCCTGCTGAAGATCGGCCTCACCCCGAACGCCATCACGGTGCTCAGCTCCGCCATCTCCGTGGCGCTGGTGGTCATCCTCATCCCGGCCGGACACCTGGTGTGGGCGGCCATCCTCATCGGCCTGTTCACCGCGGTGGACATGGTCGACGGCACCATGGCCAGGCTGCGCGGCGGCGGAACCAAGTTCGGCGCCACCCTCGATGCCACCTGCGACCGCATCACCGACGGCGCGCTCTTCGCGGCCATCACCTGGTGGCTCGTCTACACCCACGACGCGCATCCGTCGCTCGTGGCGGCCACCCTCGGCGTGCTCATCTCATCGCAAGTGATCAGCTACATCAAGGCGCGCGGCGAGGCCTCGGGCTTCCAGGTCGTGGGCGGGCTCATCGAACGCCCGGAGCGGCTCATCATCGCGCTGGTGGGCCTGGGCCTGGAGGGGTTCGGCGTGCCCTACGCGCTCGACGCGGCCATCTGGCTGCTGCTCGCGGGATCCGTGTTCACCGTGTTCGAGCGCTTCCGCATGGCCTACAACTCGCCCCACGCCAACGACTTCATCGCGCCGCCCACAGGCAGCAAAGAGGCGGGGGAGAAGAAGTGACCGGGATCTGGGGTCTGATCCGCCAGCGCGAGTGGGCCGCCGCGGGTTACCTCACCGGGTGGAAGGTGGTCTCTGCGCTGCCCCGCCCTGTGGCCCAGACTCTATTCACCTTCGGTGCGGACCTGGCCAGCGACCACGGCCGGGGGATGGACCAGCTGCGCCGCAACCTCACCCGCGTGGTGGGGGCGGAGAACGTCACCTCCGAGCTCGTGCGCGACTCGGTGCGTTCCTATGCCCGCTACTGGATGGAGGCCTTCCGCCTTCCCTCCCTGGTCGCGGACCCCGACCTGCTGCGCCGGATCACCGACGGCGTCGTCGGTCGGGACATCTTCGAGGCCTCGCTGGCGCGCGGCAAGGGCGTCATCCTCGTGCTTCCGCACACGGGCAACTGGGACATGGCGGGCATGTGGCTGAGCTCGAACTACGGCCAGTTCGCCACCGTCGCCGAGCGGGTCAAGCCGGAGGCCTTGTTCAACGCCTTCGTGGACTACCGCGAGTCCCTGGGTTTCGAGGTGCTTGCGCTCACCGGGCACAGCGAACCGCCCTTCGCCCGGTTGCGGGAGGTGCTTTACGACGGCGGCGTGGTCTGCCTACTCGGCGAGCGTGACCTGCGCCAGACCGGCGTCGAGGTCGAGTTCTTCGGCGAGCACACCACCATGCCCGCCGGGCCGGTGAAGCTCGCCCAGGAAACCGGCGCGGGGCTGCACGTCGTCCACGGCTGGTTCCCCTCCGAGGACGGCTGGGGTTTCTCCGTCTCCGACGAGCTAGAGGTCACCGACCTGGAGTCGACGACCCAGCGCATGGCCGACCTCTTCGCCGCCAACATCGCGGCCCACCCGGTGGACTGGCACATGCTGCAGCCGCAGTGGACCAGCGACATCAACGAAGCCAAGGCGCGTCGGGCGGCGCGTCGAGAAGCGACGTAGCCGCCGTGCGCATCGGCGTCGTCTGCCCGTACTCCTTCGACGAGCCGGGCGGGGTCCAGGCCCACATTCTCGAGCTGGCCGCCCATCTCATCGACCTCGGCCACCACGTCGAGGTCATCGGCCCGGCCTCCCCGGGCACCGAGGTGCCGGACATGGTCACCCGCGGCGGCAGGTCCACCCCGGTGCGCTACAACGGCTCCGTCGCCCGCCTCTCCTTCGGCCCGGTGGTGCACCGTCGGGTGAAAAAGTTCATCCGCCAGGGCCGGTTCGACGTGCTGCACATCCACGAGCCCAACTCACCGAGCTACTCCATGCACGCGCTCGTCGCGGCGCGCGGCCCGATCGTGGCCACCTATCACGCGTCCAGCGACCGCTCGTGGCTGCTGCGTGTCATGCGGGGGATTCTGCAGCCGCAGCTGGAGAAGGTGCGCGGGGGCATCGCCGTCTCGGAGATGGCCCGGCGCTGGCAGGTGGAGCAGCTCGGCGGCGACCCGGTGCTCATCCCCAACGGGGTCGACACCGCGAAGTACCGGCGCGCCCGCAGCGCGTCCCCGGGACCGGTGAAGGTGGTGTTCCTCGGGCGTATCGACGAACCCCGCAAGGGGCTCGACATCCTCCTGCGTGCGTTGGTCCTGCTCGGTCGTTCCCCGGAGGACGTCGAGGTGACGGTGATCGGCGGCGGGCGGCAGCGCGACATCAACGGCGTGCGTTTTGCCGGAAGAGTGAGCGAAGAGGAGAAGGCCCGCATCCTCGGCGAGTCGGACATCTATGTCGCGCCGAACACCGGGGGAGAGTCCTTCGGCATCGTGCTGGTGGAGGCGATGGCGGCGGGCTGCGCCGTGGTGGCCAGCGACCTGGAGGCGTTTGCCGCGGTGGTCGACGCCCACGGTGACAACCCCGCGGGACAGCTGTTTCGCACCGGATCCGACGCGGACCTCGCGCGTGTGCTGGGCGAGCTCATCGATGACCCCGCCGCCCGGCGTCGCCTGGTCGAGGCGGGGGAGAGTCGGGCGCAGCGGTACGACTGGTCGTCGGTGGCGCTCGAGGTGCTCGCGGTCTACGAGACGGTCGCGGACGGCAGCGGGGTGAGAGCGTGAACACGTGGCTGATCGTGCTGGTCATCCTGGCGGTGGCAGCGCTGCTCTGGGCGTACTTCACCGCGCAGCGGCTCAACCGCCTGCACATCCGCACGGACGCGGCCCGCAGGTCGCTGGAGGCGGCGCTCAACCGGCGCGCTGCGGTGCTGTCAGCCCTCGAACCCGGGGCGGGAAAGGTGGCCGACCGCGCCGAGGCCATCGACCTGACGTACGGAAACTTCCGCGAACGGGCGGCCGCGGAAAGGGAGGTCACCCAGGCCGTCGCAGCCCTGGGGGCCGAACCCCCGAGCAGGATCGTCGACGCCAACGTGCGGGTCGAGCTGGCCCTGCGGTTCTACAACGAGGCCGTGGCCGACACCCGCGCGCTGCGCCTGCGCCTGGCGGTGAAGTACACCCGGCTGCGCGGCACGGCGGCGCTGCCGGAGTTCTTCGAGCTCTGAGGCGGCGCTAGTTGCCCGGGATCGCCTCGGGGTCGTAGGGCTGGCCGATGAGCAGCAAGGCCGTGAACACCACGGCGATGAGCACGAGAATGATCAGCACGGTACGCACCGGGTGGCGCACCAGCTGGGCGAGCACCTTGTCCGGCAGGGACCGGGGCTCCTCCGCGCGGTCGCGGAAGCGCCAGTCGCCGTCGAGGTGGCCGCGGCGGTCGGCCCAGATGCTGAAGGGCAGCGCGGCGAAGGGGATGAGCGAGACCGCGAGACCCGCGATGCCCACGCCGGCGGGCCAGCGGTTGTTGGTCCACAGGATGATCGTCAGCGCGACGAAACACAGGAAGCCGAACCCGTGGATCGGGCCGGCGGCGGAGACGAGGTCGGCCCCGCCGACGCCGCGCAGGATCATCGCGCCGATGAGCAGGGTCCAGGTGAGCATTTCCAGGGCGGCCGCGCCGCGGTGCAGATTCTGAGGAGTCATTGGTGCCATCGTAACGGTCGGCCGACGGTGGGCCGTACAGTGGATCACTGGCAGGACGGGGAAACTGGTGGACAACGACGTCGAAAAGCGAGCGAGACATGACTGATATCCGAGACATTCTTGATCTGGAGCGGATCGACCGCGACATCTTCCGGGGTGCCCCGGTCAATTCGCAGCTCCCACGGACCTTCGGCGGCCAGGTCGCGGCGCAGGCGCTGGTCGCCGCCGTGCGCACGGTCGCCGAGGACGAGGACAGCAAGAAGGTGCATTCGCTGCACGGGTACTTCCTCAAGGCCGGGGTGTCGTCGGAGCCGACCGTGTTCCTGGTGGACCGGCTGCGCAGCGGGCGCAGTTTCTCCACCCGGCAGGTCTCCGCCGTGCAGAACGGGGAGACGATCTTCTCCATGCAGGCCAGCTTCCACCGCGAGGGCGACGTGGGCCCGGAGCACGCCGACCGGATGCGTGAAGTGCCCGCCCCGGATGAGATCGGTGACACCGCCGCGAGTTTCCCGGCGAGCTCCCGCGCGCTGCTCGACGAGTGGATCGACTGGGACGTGCGGGTCGTTCCGCCGGAGGACTACGCGCACAACCCGTTCTCCGCGAGCCAGCAGGTGGTGTGGTTCAAGTCGAAGCGACCCCTGCCCGACGAGGACACGTTCCACATCTGCGCGCTCGCCTACATGTCCGACATGACGCTGCTGCAGTCCTCCATGGTCCCGCACCCGGGGCACAAGGTGCAGATGGCGTCGCTGGATCACGCCATGTGGTTCCTCCGGCCGTTCCGGGTGGACGAGTGGCTGCTCTACGACCAGGTGTCCCCGTCGGCGTCGTCGGCGCGCGCGCTGACCCACGGCCGGATCTTCGACGCGCAGGGAAACCTCGTGGCCATGGTCACCCAGGAGGGTCTGACACGCACGTTCGACGAGGACCGTACCTAAACCGCCCCGGGCGGCCTGCGTATACTTGGCCCGGTTAACCACACGCACCAGCGTCCCTCGTTGCTCCCGCATCACCCGCGGTGGAGCGCAACCGGAGATCGGGACGCGTTTCGACGAAGGGAAGTCACCGTATGTCAGGCCACTCAAAATGGGCGACCACCAAACACAAGAAGGCCGCCAACGACGCCCGTCGCAGCAAGGACTGGGCCAAGGCGATCAAGAACATCGAGGTCGCGGCGCGTATCGGCGGCGGTGACCCGGCCGGTAACCCGACGCTGGACGACATGATCAAGAAGGCCAAGAAGGCCTCCGTCCCCAACGACAACATCGAGCGCGCCCGCAAGCGCGGCGCCGGTGAAGAGGCGGGCGGCTCCAACTGGGAGCCCATCACCTACGAGGGTTACGGCCCCAATGGCGTGGCCGTGCTCGTCGAGTGCCTCACGGACAACCGCAACCGCGCGGCCTCCGAGGTGCGCACCGGGTTCAACAAGAACGGCGGCAACCAGGGCGACGCCGGCTCCGTGTCCTACCTGTTCACCCGCATCGGCTACGTCATCGTGGTGAAGAAGGATCTCACCGAGGACGACGTGCTCATGGCCGTGCTCGAGGCCGGCGCCGAGGAGGTTAACGATCTCGGCGAGCAGTTCGAGGTCATCTGCGAGCCCACGGACATCCGCGCCGTCGTCGCCGCGCTGGAGGAGGCGGGCATCGAGGTCGAGGATTCCGGCCGCGACTTCCGCGCCTCCGTCAACGTCCCCCTCGACGTCGAGGGTGCCCGCAAGGTGATGAACCTGGTCGACGCACTCGAGGACCTCGACGATGTCCAGGACGTCTACACCAACATGGAACTCTCCGAAGAGGTCATCGCGGCGCTCGACGCCTAAGTTTCGTGCTTCTCGACGACCCGGGCCCCGCCACTCGCGGCGCGGCCCGGGTTTTTGCCTGTGGGTCGATCCGAATATATGTGCGCTTTTGCGCTAGACTGCCCAGCGTCAGCAGAGGGCAGTTCCGGATGCACCGTGGGAGGCGTGGGTGAACCTGCAGGGCATGCGTGTCATGGGTATCGACCCGGGTCTGACCCGGTGCGGTCTCTCCGTGGTCCAGTCCGGTGGTGGCCGGGCCATTGCGCCCGTCGCCGTCGGAGTGATCCGGACCCCCAGTGACATGGAGCTGGGGGAGCGCCTGGTGCGCATCTCCGCGGCCGTGGAGGAGTGGATCGAGGACTACAGGCCGGACGTCGTGGCTATCGAGCGCGTATTCGAGCGCGGCAACGTCTCCACCGTCATCTTCACCGCCCATGCCGTGGGGGTGCTCATCCTCGCCGCGGCCAAGCGGGGCATCCCCGTGCACCACTACACACCCTCCGAGGTGAAGAAGGCCATCTCCGGCAACGGCCGGGCGGACAAGAAGCAGATGACCATCATGGTCACCCGCATCCTTGGTCTGTCGGAGGCACCCAAACCCGCCGACGCCGCCGACGCCCTGGCCCTGGCCATCTGCCACTGCTGGCGCGCCCCGGCGCTGGCCAGGGAGAAGGCGGCCACCGAGCAGGGCGCAGCCAAACTCAGGGAACTGGCGGAGATCGCCAAACAACATCAGAGGAGTAACTCGTGATCGCATCACTGCGCGGACAGGTGCTCAGCATCGCGCTGGACCACGCCGTCATCGACTGTTCCGGGGTGGGTTATCTCTTCCTGGCCACCCCGGGCACACTCTCCCGGCTGCGCCGCGGCGACGAGCACACCGTGCTCACCCACCTGGCGGTCAAGGAGGACTCCATGACCCTCTACGGCTTCATCTCCGACGACGAACGCCGCCTGTTCCTCCTGCTGCAGACCGTCACCGGCCTCGGCCCGAAGCTGGCGCTGGCGACCATCGGCACGCTGGGCACCGGAGAGATCTCCGCAGCCATCGCCGGGTCGGACGCGAAGAAGCTGCAGACCGTCCCCGGCGTGGGCAAGCGCATGGCGGACCGGATGATCCTCGACCTCAAGGACAAGGTCACCCCCTACCTGCCGCAGGCGGTCCCGGACGCCACCCCGCTGCCCCTGGCCGCCACTGCCACCGCCGAGCAGGTCACCGAGGCCCTCATCGGACTGGGCTTCACCGAGCGCGTGGCCGGCCCGGTGGTCGACGAGGTCCTCGTGGACAATCCCGACCTCAGCGTCGCCGCGGCGCTCAAGGCCGCGCTCTCCGAGCTCGGCCGCGGATAGGAGTAACCCGTGTCAGACATCGAACGCACCGAATTCCAGCTCCCGTCCGAACTCCTCGCCGGCGGCCGGGCCCCCGATTCCGCCGTCGACCCCGGCGTGCAGCCGGACGAGACGGACATCGACCAGACCCTGCGCCCGAAGTCGCTGGATGACTTCATCGGCCAGCCCAAGGTGCGCCAGCAGCTCGACCTCGTGCTCGCCGGCGCCCGGCGGCGCAGCGTCACCCCCGACCACATCTTGCTCTCCGGGCCGCCCGGTCTGGGCAAGACCACCATGGCCATGATCATCGCCCAGGAATTGGGCAGCAGCCTGCGCATGACCTCGGGCCCCGCGTTGGAGCGCGCCGGCGACCTCGCCGCGATGCTGTCCAACCTCATGGAGGGCGACGTGCTCTTCATCGACGAGATCCACCGCATCGCCCGCCCCGCCGAGGAGATGCTCTACATGGCCATGGAGGACTTCCGCATCGACGTCATCGTGGGCAAGGGCCCCGGCGCCACGTCGATCCCGCTGGAGATCCCCCCGTTCACCCTGGTCGGAGCCACCACCCGCGCGGGCATGCTCACCGGCCCGCTGCGCGACCGCTTCGGCTTCACCGCGCAGATGGAGTTCTACGACACCGACGATCTCACCCGGGTGGTCAACCGCACCGCCAGCATCCTCGGGGTGGAGATCCGCCAGGACGCCGCCGTGGAGATCGCCTCCCGCTCGCGCGGCACGCCGCGCATCGCCAACCGCCTGCTGCGGCGCGTGCGCGACTACGCCGACGTGCACGCCGAGGGCCGGGTCTCCCTGGAGGAGGCCCAGGGCGCGCTCGAGGTCTTCGACGTGGATGAGCTGGGCCTGGACCGCCTCGACCGAGCGGTGCTCAGCGCCTTGGTCAAGGGCCACGGCGGCGGACCCGTCGGTGTGAGCACGCTGGCCATCGCTGTGGGGGAGGAACCCGGCACGGTCGAGGAGGTCTGCGAGCCCTACCTCGTGCGCGCCGGCCTGGTCTCCCGCAGCGCCCGCGGACGCGTGGCCACCGCAGCCGCCTGGAGGCACCTCGGACTCGAACCCCCGGAGACCGCGGCGGGGTTGCACTAAGGCCGAAACCGCACGTCTGGCACACTGGCGGGCATGGAATTCCCGTTTCTCCTCATTCTCCTTGCCCTCCTTTTCATTCCCTCCTTCCTCATGATGCGCCGCCAGCGCAAGCAGCAGGGGGAGCTCCAGGCCATGCAGGCGTCGCTCACCCCCGGCGACAACGTCGTCACCAGCGCCGGCATCCACGGCCGGATCTCCGCGCTGACGGACACCACCGTTCTGCTCGAGGTCGCCCCCGGAGTGGAGATGACCCTCGAGCGCATCGCCATCCTGCGCAGCGTCCCCGACGCCGCCACCCGCCCGGAGCCCGTGCTCGGCGAGGGCGTGCAGGAGGAAGAGATGCGTATCGACGACCCGCAGCGCACCCGCGGCGACGACCACCCGGAGAACCTGCGTTAGAGAAGTATCCGAAGGTGGGTACCTGCGGCGCCTTGCGTTGCCGCCATTCGGACGTCCGTGTTCTACGATGAACCACTGTTCTACGATGATCCACGTTGTGCTTGCACAGGGACCCCACCTACTGCGACCGAGGGGCGCCTGCCCCGAGGTCGCTTTCTATGAGGAAAGACCTTAAAACTTTGTCTGCTGACACTCGACGTACCGCGGGCGCGGGCAACGCCAAAAGAGCGTGGCCCAAGCGAGCCCTGGCCATTTTCGGCGTGATCTTCCTCGTGGTGATCGGCCTGGTGTTCCTCACCGGCGACCGGTCGATGGCCCCGAAGCTGGGCATCGACCTGCAGGGAGGCACCCGCATCACCCTGGTTCCGCAGGGCGAGCAGCCCACGCAGGACCAGATGGAGCAGGCCCGCACGATCCTCGAGGGCCGTGTCAACGGCATGGGCGTCTCCGGCGCCGAGGTCGTCGCCGACGGCAACACCCTGGTCATCACCGTGCCGGGTGAGGACGCCAGCCAGGCACAGGCGGTCGGCCAGACCTCGCAGCTGCTGTTCCGCCCCGTCTCGCAGCCGGCCATGCCGGATCCCGCGATGCTCACCGTCACCCTGCCGGAGATGGCGGAGCGCTGGGTCGAGCAGGGCGTCGTCTCCCCGGAGCAGGCGCAGACCGCCGTGCAGACGGTCGTGGACGGCGTCAACGCCGCCATCGCCCAGCAGACCCCGGACGCCGAGAAGGTCGAGGTCCCCACCATCGAGGCCGAGCCCCTTCCGGAGCCGGAGAACGCCATCGAGGCGGGGGACCGACGCGAGGAGGTCACCGCCATGCTGCGCGAGGACCGGCAGTCGGATGACCCCACCACCATGGCCGCGGCCAGCGCGCTCATGCAGTGCGGCCCGGACTACGTCGACCCGCTCGCGGGCACCGACGACCCGGCCCGCCCCCTGGTGGCCTGCGACGCCACCAGCGGACAGGCGGTCATGCTCGAACCCGCCCCGCTGCTCAAGGGTGTCGAGGACCCCGCGGGCCCGCGCCTGACCGGCGAGGAGATCGACACCGGGCGCCCCATCTCCGGCGGCATCAACCCGGAGACCGGGCAGATGGAGATCAACTTCGCCTTCAAGACCGAGGGCGAGCCCAACGGCTCCGCCACCTGGGCGGACCTGACCACCCAGTACCTCGGGCAGAACATCGCCATCACCCTGGACTCGGCGGTCATCTCCGCGCCCACCATCCAGGGCGCCACGCCCTTCGGCTCGGCGACCTCGATCACCGGCGACTTCACCCAGGAGGAGGCCACCGCGCTGGCCAACAACCTCAAGTACGGCGCGCTGCCGCTGTCTTTCGCCGGCGAGAACGGCGAGCAGGGCGGCACCACCGAGACCATCCCGGCGCAGCTGGGCACCGCGGCACTCAAGGTCGGCGTCATCTCGCTCATCGCGGGTTTTGCGCTCATCGCCGTCTACGTCTTCTTCTACTACCGCCTCTTCGGCCTGATCTCCCTGTTCACCCTCGTGGTGTCCACCCTGGTCACCTACCTGCTCATCGTGCTGCTGGGCCGCTGGATCGGCTACTCCCTCGACCTGGCCGGCGTCGCCGGCATCGTCATCGGCGTGGGCCAGACCGCGGACTCCTTCGTGGTCTACTACGAACGCATCAAGGACGAGATCCGGGAGGGCCGCACCTTCCGCTCGGCCACCCACCGCGGCTGGGACCGGGCCAAGCAGACCATCGTCACCGGTAACGCCGTCACGCTCATCGGCGCCGTCGTGGTGTACTTCCTGGCCGTCGGCGAGGTCAAGGGCTTCGCCTTCACGCTGGGTCTGATGACGGTGCTCGACCTCATCGTCACGTTCCTGGTCACCGCCCCGCTGGCGCAGCTGGCCGCCCGCAACCCGTTCTGGTCGAAGGGCAGTGTCAACGGCCTGACCAAGATGTTCGAACTGGCCGACACGAAACGTCGAGAAGCACGCGACGCACACCCGGAACCTGCCCTGAGCGGCGCGGGATCCACCGCCGCTTCCGCAGCGACCACCGCGAATGAGGAGAAATAGCAATGTCGAGCTCCGTCACTGAACCCGTGCAGGCCCCCCGCGGCAACTTCTTCGACCGCCTCTACACCGGCGAGGGCGGGTTCGACTTCATCCGCCGCTCCAAGACGTGGTACCTCATCACCCTCGCGCTCATCGTGCTGTCGTTTGCGGCCATGCTGCTACGCGGATTCGACCTCAACATCGATTTCGAGGGCGGCACCAGGGTCTCCATGCCCGCCGGCGATCTCGTCGCCGAGGAGGTAGAGCAGACGTTCATCGAAACCACGGGCATCGAGCCCGAGGTCGCGCAGATCGTCGGCTCCGGCGAATCGCGCACGCTGGAGATCAACTCCGTGCACCTGAGCAACGAGCAGGCGCAGGACGTGCAGCTGGCCATTGCCAACGAGCACGGCGACGGCCCCTCCAGCGTCGACGACATTGGCGTGTCCACCGTCTCGGAGTCCTGGGGTTCCACCATCACCCAGCGCATGCTCCTGGCCATGGGCGCCTTCCTCGTCCTGGCGGGCATCTACGTGGCCATCCGCCTCCAGCGTGAGATGGCCGTCGCGGCGCTCGCGGCGCTGGTGGTCGACGGCATCCTCATCGCCGGCACCTACGCACTGTTCGGCCTCGAGGTCTCCCCGGCCGTGGTCATCGGCCTGCTTACCGTGCTGACGTTCTCCATCTACGACACGGTCATCGTGTTCGACAAGGTCAAGGAGAACACCGAAGGCGTGCTGGAGACGCGGCGCGCCACCTACGCCGAACAGGCGAACCTGGCGGTCAACCAGACCATCATGCGGTCGATCTCCACCTCGGTGATCTCCGCGCTGCCCATCATCGCGCTCTTTGTGGTGGCCATCTGGCTCATGGGTATCGGCACCCTGCGTGACCTCGCCGTCATCCAGCTCATCGGCGTGGTCGAGGGCATGTTCTCCTCGCTCTTCCTGGCCACCCCGATCCTGGTGAGCCTGATGAACCGCACCAAGCGGGTGCGCGAGCACAAGAAGGCCGTGGAGAACTACCGCGCCCACGGTGGACAGGCCGACGTCCGCGACCCCGCCGCCGACGAGGACAACGAGATCGCCCACGAGAGCGATCCCGCCCCGGCGGCGGGGGGCAGGCGCACCGTCGTCACGCCCACCTCCCCGGGTGGAACCGGCGCAACCTGGCGGCCGGGCCGAGAATGATCCGCGCACACCGCCGGGCCCGCGG
Source organism: Corynebacterium doosanense CAU 212 = DSM 45436 (assembly GCF_000767055.1). NCBI lineage: Bacteria > Bacillati > Actinomycetota > Actinomycetes > Mycobacteriales > Corynebacteriaceae > Corynebacterium > Corynebacterium doosanense. Next base: position 1,585,017 of record NZ_CP006764.1, on the reverse strand, counting down.
CGTGGGCGCCATGCTCGCCGCCACCGCCCTGCTCACCACCGCATGCTCGGGTGACGGCGCTCCGCTAGGCGCCGAGGACCAGGAGAGCACCGCCGACCACTTCGGCTACCAGGTCAACGAGTCGCTGGTGACCACCAACGCCGCCAGCTCCGCGGGTGCGAGCACCAACGCGCAGCTCGTCTCCGCGCGGGTGTACCCCGGTGCCTTCGTCGAGGGCCCGTCGGGGCAGATGATCCCCAACACCGACCTCGTCTCCGCGCAGACCTTGCCTGGCACGACGCCGCAGGTGCAGTACACCATCACCGAGGGCGCGACGTTCAGCGACGGCAACCCGGTGACCTGCCTCGACTTCCAGCTCGCCTTCGTCACTGGCACCATGACCGACCTCTTCGACTCGCACGAGCCGATGATGGGCCAGGTCACCGACCTGCACTGCGCGCCCGACGCCAAGCAGTTCACCGTGGTCTTCGCCGACGGCCAGGGCGGGCGCTGGCGCCAGCTCTTCGGCCCCGGCACCGTGCTGCCGTCCCACGCCATCGCGGCGAAGGCGGGTATCGACGAACCGACCCTGCACACCGCGCTCGTGGACCGCGACTACTCCGTGCTCGCCGGGGTGGCCGAGGTGTGGAACACCGGGTTCTCCCTGGACGCCTTCGACAGCGCGCTGCAGGTCGCGTCCGGCCCCTACGTCATCGACCACGTCGGGGAGGCCGGCGAGGTCGTGCTCGTGCCCAACGGCCAGTACCCGGGCGACGCCGCCGCGACGAACCCGCTGGTGGTGTGGCCGCGGGAGGCGGACACCACCGAGTTGGTCGCCGAGGGCGCGCTGCGCATCGCCGACGTGCCCACCTCGGATCCCGCCTGGGTCAACCGCGACGACACGATGAACCCCTTCATCGTCGAGCCGGTGGTGGGGCTGCTCACCGACTCCCTCAAGCTTTCCGACGGCGGCGTGATCGCCTCCCCGGAGTACCGCCAGCTCTTCGCCGCCTGCGTGGACCGTCGCGCCGTGGCCGAGGCTTCCTCGCGGATCGCTGGCGTCGAGGTGTCGCCCGTGGTGCTGCACACCGTGCCGCACGATGACCCCATCCACCACCAGCTCGACGACATCGGGCAGTCGCACCTAGAGCCGAACTACGCCAGCGCCAGCGGCCTGTGGGGCATGACGGTCAACGTCGGCTACCAGGGCCCGGACGCGCGTAAGGCCGCGATGGTCGAGGCCCTGGCCACCTCGTGTGAGCAGGCGGGGATCACCGTCGTGGACGCCTCGGCCGAGGGCTCCAGCCTCACCGACCTGGGCAGCGCCACCGAGCAGGGCACCATCGACGCCTTCCTGGGTGCTATCGACCCGCGCACCGAGTACGGCTCCGTGTCGGCGGGGCTGACCCAGGTGGACGCGCTGCGCAAGGCGGAGGAGGCGATGTGGCAGCAGCTGCCGTCGATCCCGCTGGCCGCGGAGCCTCGGATCTTCGTCCGGGACAAGAACGTCAGTAACGTGGTGGTCTATTCGGGCCTGACCGGCATCGGCTGGAACAAGGACCGGTGGCAGTTGAGCACCGGTGAGACGGCGAGTGGGTCCAGTGAGCCCAGTGAGGAAGACAGTTCCAGTGACAGCACAGAAGTACGCTAACGCCGCCGAGGCCATCGGCGACAAGATCCGCCTGGTCCCGGACTTTCCGGAGCCGGGTGTGCTCTTCGAGGACCTCACCCCGGTGCTCGCGGACGCGGAGGCCTTCGCCACCGTCGTGAGCTCGCTCTCGCAGGCGTGCCGCGACCTCGGTGCGGACCTCATCGGCGGCCTCGATGCCCGCGGGTTCCTGCTCGGCTCGGCCGTCGCCTTCGACATGGGCCTGGGCATCCTGGCGATCCGCAAGCAGGGCAAACTCCCGCCGCCGGTGATCACCGAGGAGTACTCCCTGGAGTACGGCACCGCGGCGCTGGAGATCCCGGCGGGCCAGACGGACCTGCAGGGCAAGCGGGTCGTTCTGGTCGACGACGTCCTCGCCACCGGCGGGACCCTGCTCGCGGCCACCAAACTCCTGGAATCCTGCGGCGCCGAGGTCAGCGGCTACGTCGTGGTCCTGGAGGTGCCCGGCCTGGGAGGACGCGAGAAGCTTCGCGACGGCTCCCTGGTAGTCATCAACGAGTCGGACGCCTGAGTAGAGGAGCGAGCGATGGCCACCAGCAACGACAGGAACTCCCGACGTACGTCCTCGGGAATGCGCAGCATGTCCGCGCGGTTGGCCAGGTCGCTGACCGGCGGCAGCCGCTTGCGCATCAACCCGGTCCTGGACCCGCTGCTGTCCATCCACCGCGAGTTCCACCCCAAGGCCGACGCCGAGCTGCTCAACCGCGCCTATGACCGCGCGGAACTGCTGCACCAGGGCGTGATCCGCAAGTCCGGCGACCCCTACATCACCCACCCGCTGGCCGTGGCCACGGTGTGCGCGGAGATCGGCATGGACACCACCACGCTGGTGGCCGCGCTGCTGCACGACACGGTGGAGGACACCGACTACTCGCTGGAGGACCTCACAGAGGAGTTCGGCGCCGAGGTGGCACGCCTGGTCGACGGCGTGACCAAGCTGGACAAGGTCGCCCTCGGCGCGGCCGCGGAGGCGGAGACGATCCGCAAGATGATCGTCGCCATGGCCAGCGACCCCCGCGTGCTGGTGATCAAGGTGGCCGACCGGCTGCACAACATGCGCACCATGCGTTTCCTGCCGCCGGAGAAGCAGGCGAAGAAGGCCAGCCAGACCCTGGAGGTCATCGCCCCGCTCGCGCACCGCCTGGGCATGGCGAGTGTGAAGTGGGAGCTGGAGGACCTGTCCTTCGCCATCCTGCACCCGAAGAAGTACGACGAGGTCGTGCGACTGGTCGCCGACCGCGCGCCGTCCCGCGACCGCGCGCTCAAGGAGATCACCTCCGAGCTCGGCGCCGCGCTGCGCACCAACGGCATCGAGGCCGAGGTCCAGGGCAGGCCGAAGCACTACTGGTCGATCTACCAGAAGATGATCGTGGGTGGCCGCGAGTTCGACGAGATCTTCGACCTCGTGGGCCTGCGCATCCTCGTGGACAACGTCAACGACTGCTACGCCGCCATCGGCGTGGTGCACTCCCTCTACGCCGCGCTTCCGGGCAGGTTCAAGGACTACATCTCCAACCCGCGTTTCGGGGTGTACCAGTCCCTGCACACCACGGTGATGTCCGACAGCGGCCGCCCGCTGGAGGTGCAGGTGCGCACCCATGAGATGCACTACAACGCCGAGTTCGGCGTGGCCGCGCACTGGCGGTACAAGGAGACCAAGGGTTCACACAAGGGCGACGTGGCCGAGGTGGAGCAGATGGCGTGGATGCGCCAGTTGCTCAGCTGGCAGAAGGAGGCCGCGGACCCCAACGAGTTCCTCGACTCCCTGCGCTACGACCTCACCAGCAACCAGATCTTCGCCTTCACCCCGAAGGGCGACGTGGTCAACCTCGTGGCCGGGTCCACCACGGTGGACTTCGCCTATGCGGTACACACGGAGGTGGGCCACCGCTGCATCGGCGCCAAGGTCAACGGCAAGCTCGTGGCCCTGGAGTCGACGCTGAAGTCGGGTGACCGGGTGGAGATCTTCACCTCCAAGGACCCGGAGGCCGGGCCCTCGCGCGACTGGCAGGACTTTGTCGTCTCCCCACGCGCGAAGGCGAAGATCCGCCAGTGGTTCGCCAAGGAGCGCCGCGAGGAGCATCTGGACAGCGGCCGCGACGCCCTCGCCCAGGAGGTCCAGCGCGGCGGCCTGCCCCTGCACCGCCTGTTCACGGCCGAGTCCATGCGCCAGGTGGCGGCCCAGCTGCACTACCCGGACATCGACGCGCTCTACACCGCCATCGGCGCCGGCCACGTCTCGGCGCAGCACGTGGCGCAGCGGCTCATGGCCACCTTCGGCGACGAGGACGACGCGGTCGACGCCCTCACGGATCGCGCGCCGCTCTCGCAGCTGGTGGACAAACGCGCCCGCGTCTCCGAGGGCGGCACGGGCATTCTCGTCGAGGGCAGCCCGGACGTGCTGGCCAAGCTGGCCAAGTGCTGCCAGCCCGTGCCCGGCGATGAGATCTTCGGGTTTGTCACCCGCGGCGGGGGAGTTTCGGTGCACCGCGCGGACTGCACGAACGCGGAGAAACTTCGCGACGAGCCGGAGCGCCTCATGAGCGTCTCCTGGGACACCGACCCCACCACGGGCGGGGCCTTCGCGGCCACGCTCCAGGTGGAGGCCCTGGATCACTCCCGCCTGCTCTACTCGCTAACCAAGGTTCTCAGTGAGCAGAAGCTGTCGGTCACGGCGATGAACTCCCACATCGCTGATGATCGCGTGGCGACGATCCGGTTCACCATCGCTGTCTCCGACACGAAGCAGCTCGGCTCGCTGATCACCCTGCTGCGCAACACCGAGGGTGTGTTCGACGTCTACCGCGTCACTGCCTAGACGTGGCGGGGTGGTGGCCGTCGGGTGAACTCTTGCCCGCGGCTGGGTGAACCTGCAGGAGGGCTGGGAAACCGTCGAGAAGTTTCGGCGTAGCTGTGATATTCCTGACCGGGTACGCACGACACCACAGCTATCCAGGAGCACCCACCCGTGAGCTACTTCCGCCGGTATGGCCACATCATCGCCGCCGTCACCGCCTCCACCCTCGTCATCTCGGGCACGGCAGTCGCCGAGGCCCAGGAGATGCAGACCGTGTCCGTCACCAACATCACCGACTTCCACGGGCACCTCTCCGAGGTTGTGGATACAAAGAAGCCGGTGAACACCGAAATGGGCGCCGCGCGCATCGCGGGAATCATGAACCAGCTGGGCTCGGACGATACCTTCGCATTCCGCACCACCTCGGGCGATAACGTCGGCGGCTCCGCATTCGTGTCTGCGATCTCCGACGACAAGTACACGCTCGAGGCACTCAACGAGATGGGTATCGACGTTTCCGCGGCGGGCAACCACGAGTTCGACAAGGGCCAGAATGACCTGTACAGCCGCATCAACGAGGCGTCCGACTACCCGATTCTCGGCGCCAACGTCATCGACACCGACACCGGAGAGCCCGCGCTGGATCCCTCGTACGTGGTGGAGAAAGACGGGCTGAGCATCGGTTTCGTCGGCACCGTCACCCAGCAGACGGTGAACAAGGTCTCCCCGGCGGCGATCTCGGGTCTGGAGTTCACGGACCCCGTTGCCGCAGCCAATGCCGAGGCCGCCCGGCTGAAAGCCCAGGGTGTCGACGCGGTCATCGTGCTGCAGCACGAGGACATCGCAGTCGTCAATGGCTTCAGCGAGGACGTTGACGCGGCCTTCGGTGGCGACAGCCACCAACGCCACCTCAACGGCACGCTGGCGCAGAGCCAGGAGTACGGCAAGGTCGTCTCCGAGCTGGAGTTCGATTACGACCCCGCCAGGGATAAGGCCACCAACTTCCGCATTGCGCAGCATGACTACACCACCTCTGGCACCGTGGCAGTGGACCCGGCGGTCGCTGAAACGGTTGCCGCGGCCGAGGCTGAGGCCAAGGTGCTGGGCGAGGAGGTTGTGGCCACGATCGACAAGTCCTACTACCGCGGCACCCAGCTGGGCGGGGCCACCGGTTCCAACCGTGGTGTCGAGTCCACCCTCAACAACATGCTCGCCGAGTCCAACCGCCGGGCCATGAACCAGTTCCTGAAGAGCGAGGAGATCGACCTGGGCATCATGAACGCCGGCGGTGTGCGCGCCGATCTCGAGTCCGGAGAAGTCACCTACGCCGAGGCTCTCACCGTGCAGCCCTTCGGCAACAACCTCGGCTACGCCACCCTCTCCGGCGCGACGATCCTCCAGGCGCTCGAGAACCAGTGGCAGCCTGGTGCGTCCCGCCCGCGTCTGTCATTGGGCCTCTCCGACAACGCGTCCTACAGCTACGACCCCTCTGCTCCGCAGGGCTCCCGGGTCATCGATGCCCGCATCGACGGTGTGCCCATCGATCCGAGCGCTGAGTACAAGGTCGCCGGCGCGTCTTTCCTCCTCGAGGGTGGCGACGGATACATCAACAAGGCTGATGTCCGCGATTACCGCGACGTGGGTTACCCGGACATCGCAGCCTTCACCGACTACTTGAAAATGGAAGATGCGCCGACCTACCGGGCGGGTCAGTCGGACATCGGAATCTCCGGGCTGAGCGCCCTGGCCGCTGGTCAGACCTCCGAGCTGGAGCTGACCTCGCTAAGCTACTCCAACACCACCGAGCCGCAGGCCAAGACCGTGACCGTTCACATCGGTGACCTAGAGTTCGAGGCCCAGGTGAACAACGAGGTCACCACTGACGATATCGGCCTCGGCGAGGTCGGCCGCGCCACCGTCGAGGTGGCACTGCCGGAGACCTATACCGGCGAGGAGCGCATCTGGATCACCACCGACGCGGGCACAAAGATCACCGTTCGCGGTACTGAACCCACCGACCCGAGCGGTTCGTCTCTCGGTTCCTCCGTGGGTGGCATCCTCGCTGGCCTGCTCGGGCTCGGCGTTGTCGGCGGCATCGTCGCTGCCGTGCTGAACTTCCTCTTCCCGGCGCAGACGCGTCAGGCGATCGAGAACTTCTTCCCGTTCCGCCGCTAGCCTCACCCTGATAGACGCAGACTCCCTTGCCGGCCTCGTGCCGGCGGGGGAGTCTTGTTGTTGTCGGAGCTACTTCGCGGGTTCGAGCTCGCTCTCCACGGCCCACTTGTGGTTGGTCATCGTCATGCCGTCGGCCTCAATGTCCACCATGTAGACGGTCTCCTGGGTGGAGGAGTCGATGGTGGCGGTGGCACCCGACATGCCCGCCATGTGCTCGGCCGTGAGCACGACCTCGGTGCCGTCCGCGAGTGGGGCGGGACCGGGGTTCTCCAGCTCCTCGTGAACCACCCACTTGTGGTTCACGACCGGGTCAGAACCGTCGGTGGGCGTGTAGCTCACCGCGTAAGCCGTGGTGTCAAAGGCGCCGGTGATGGTGCCTTTCTCGCCCTCCATGCCGGGCATGTGATCGGCCAGCACGGTGACGTCGGTGCCGACCGGGTAGGTCGCATCGGTGGCCTCGACGATGCCGCCCGGGGGAGCGCCCCCGTCCTGGGCGTGATCGTGCTGCATCGATTCGTGGTCATGCGTGGCGGAGGTCGCGGGGGTCTGCTCCGGTTCATCGGCGGTGGAGCAGGCGCTAAGCGTCAGCGCTCCCAGGGTGGCCGCGGTGGCGAGGATAAGTCGGCGTGTCATGGCGACTGTTCTTCCTTTCTGGCGGATCTTTAGGCGATTGCCGGATCGAAAACTCTTGACACCGACTGGTGTACCCCTGGGAGGTATATGGTTTATGGCCGGGTCGCCTCGCGTTTCACCGCGGCCCGGGCGTGCAAAAAACGCCGCCCGCATGTGCGGGCGGCGTTGGAGCGTCAGGTGCTTACTTGGTGAAGCGGTTGACGAAGGTGTAAATGGCGGTCAGCACGCCGATGGCACCGGTGATGGCGGTGAAGATGCCGGTGAGTTTCTTGATTTCGAACTCGCCTTCGTCATCGAAGAAGTAGTCGCTGGAGCCGTTGTCCGTCTCTTGACCGGGCTCGGTCGGGGTGTCGGTCTCGGTACCGGTGTTGCTGGAACCGAGGTCGAGTCTCTCGAGGGAGCTGGAGTCGGCCTCTGCAGCCGAAGCGACGGAGACGCCAGCGGTGGTGACGGCGAAGGCGGTGGCCACTGCGACGAGGCTGTTGCGGAACTTGTTCATTTGTGGAACTTCCAATCTTGGAAAATACGGGGGAGCAGATGTCTCGCTACGAACCGGAACTATAACGGCCGGTTTCACCTGGCGCAACACCAAATAGCAACTATTAACCTGCCCCTTACCTGGCGTTAAGAAATGCCCGAAGTGGAGTTCTCTTCCGCCACAGGAGTATCTACAATCACACCGTGGCGTGCTCGATGACGACCTGTTCGGCGGGCTGTCCGTCGGGAGCGCCCCCGTCGGCTCCGGCGTCGGCGATGGCATCGAGCGTCGACAAGCCTTCCTCCGTGATCTGACCGAAGTAGGTGTAGCTCGGCGGCAGCGGGGAGTCGTCGTAGTTGAGGAAGAACTGCGAACCGTTGGTGCCCTCGCCGGCGTTGGCCATGGCGATGGAACCGCGCGGGTAGGTCACGGACTCCTGGGAACCGCCGGCCTCATCGGTGGGGTACTCGTTGTCGAACTCGAAGCCCGGCCCGCCCGAGCCGGTGCCCGTGGGGTCGCCGCACTGCAGGACGTAGATGCCCTGCGTGGTGATGCGGTGGCAGACGGTGTCGTCGAAGTACTTCTCCTGGGCGAGGTGCTCCACGGCGTTGACCGTGCACGGCGCGACGGAACGGTCCAGATCCATGGGGATCGGGCCCTTGTTCGTCTCCAGGGTGACGGTGACGGTGCCCTCGGTGGAGATGTTGTCCTTGGCCGGGACGGTGGCGTCGTTGGCCTCCTCGCCGGTGTCGCGGTAGTCGCAGGTCACGGTCGCGGGCAGCGGAGTGTCGCGCTTCATCGCCAGCGGCTCGTAGGTCGCCTCCGGCGTGGTGCTCTCCGCGGAGGTGGACGTCTCGTCCTGGGCGGTGGTCTCTTCGCCTGAGTCGCGGGTGGCGAAAAAGACGACGCCACCGCCGATCAGCAGAATCGCCGCGGCCGAGGCCGCGATGACGCCGAGGGGGCGGGCCTTATTCTTGCGTTCGCGCGACTTCAGCTCGCGCTCCAGGTTGGACAGGGCTTTGTCGCCGCGTTCTTGGTTGGTGCTCATCCGTGGCCGGTCCCTACGTGTTCGGTGGAGAAGTGGACTACTGACAGGGGCAAGTCTAACGCGGACGGGTGTGCTGGAAGCGGCGAGGGCGCTGGGCGGGCGTCGATAAGCGTGGCTATCCTCGGGGGACATGGCTACCGTAACTTTCAAGAATGACCCCACGTCCCTCTCCGGGGAGCTGCCGGCCGTCGGCGACACGCTGCCGGACTTCACCCTCGTGGACACCGAGCTCGGGGAGGTCACCCGGGAGGACTTCGCGGGAAAGCGCCTGGTGCTGAACATTTTCCCGTCCGTGGACACGGGCGTGTGCGCGCACTCGGTGCGCAAGTTCAACAAGCTCGGTGAGCGCCACGACGACACCGCCGTCCTCTGCGTCTCCCGCGACCTGCCCTTCGCCCACGCACGTTTCTGCGGCGCCGAGGGCATCGACCGCGTGACCTCCGGCTCGACCTTCCGCTCCAGCTTCGGCGAGGACTTCGGCGTCACCCTCGAGGGCTCGCCGCTCAAGGGCCTGCTCGCGCGCGCCGTCGTGGTCACCGACACCGACCACAAGGTCGTCTACACCGAACTCGTGCCGGAGATCGGCCAGGAACCGGACTACGACGGTGCCGAGGCGGCGCTGAAGTAGTGCAGCTCTCCGGATTCGCCGCTGGGCCCTACAAGACCAACACCTACGTCATCTCCGACGGGGACTCCTGCGTGGTCGTCGACCCGGGCATGCACTCCTACGATCGTGTCATGTCGCTGGGCCTGCGTGTCGACACCGTCCTGCTCACCCACGGCCACATCGACCACACCCGCGACGCCGGCGCGTTCGGTGTGCCCGTGTACATCCACCCGGACGACGAATTCATGCTCGCGGCGGGTGCGGGTGTGTCCGAGCAGTCCCGGGCACTGTTCGACGCGGAGAACATGGAGCGTATCGACGACCTCCGCCCCCTCACCGACGGCTCCGAGCTGTCCTTCTTCGGCGAGTCGTTCGTGGTGCGCCACACTCCTGGGCACTCCCCGGGATCCTGCCTGCTGGTGCACTCCGAGTTTGTCTTCGCCGGGGACGTGCTGTTCCGCGGGTCCATCGGGCGCACCGATCTGCCGGGCTCGGACCCGGCGGCGATGGATGCGTCGCTGCGCGGGCCGGTGTGGTCTCTGCCGGATGCGCTGGCGGTGCTGCCCGGGCACGGACCCACGACCACGATGGCTACGGAACGTGCGAGCAACCCCTTCCTGACCGCTCTGTAAGGTATGGGCCTGTGAGTGACAAGAAGAAGTTCCAGGCCCTGTCCGCCCCCAAGGGCGTGCCCGACTACGTCCCGCCCGTCTCGGCGACGTTCCTACGCGTGCGCGACGAGTTCGCCCGGCAGGCGCACCTGGCCGGCTACCAGCACATCGAGCTGCCCATCTTCGAGGACACCAACCTCTTCGCCCGCGGAGTCGGCGAGTCCACCGACGTGGTCTCGAAGGAGATGTACACCTTCGCCGACCGCGGCGACCGCTCCGTCACCCTGCGCCCCGAGGGCACCGCCGGCGTCATGCGCTCGGTCATCGAGCACAGCCTCGACCGCGGCCAGCTGCCCGTCAAACTCAACTACTACGGGCCCTTCTTCCGCTACGAACGCCCCCAGGCCGGGCGCTACCGCCAGCTCCAGCAGGTCGGCGTGGAGGCCATCGGCATCGACGACCCGGCCCTCGACGCCGAGGTCATCGCCCTCGCCGACCGCTCCTTCCGCGCGCTCGGCCTCACCGGCTTCCGCCTCGAACTCACCAGCCTGGGCGACGACACCTGCCGCCCCGCCTACCGCTCGAAACTGCAGTCCTTCCTCTTTGAACTGCCGCTTGACGACGACACCCGCCGACGCGCCGAGATCAACCCCCTGCGTGTGCTCGACGACAAACGCCCGGAGGTCCGCGAAATGACCGCCGACGCGCCGCTCATGCTCGACCACCTCTGCGACTCGTGCCGCGCGCACTATGAGACGGTCACCGGACTGCTGGATTCAATGGGCGTTGCCTATGAGGTCAACCCCCGCATGGTCCGCGGCCTGGACTACTACACCAAGACCACCTTCGAGTTCGTCCACGACGGCCTCGGTGCCCAGTCCGGCATCGGCGGCGGCGGGCGTTACGACGGCCTCATGGCCCAGCTCGGCGGCCAGGACCTCTCCGGCATAGGCTACGGCCTCGGCGTCGACCGCACCGTCCTGGCACTGGAGGCGGAGGGCGTTGTTCTGGACGGCGTGGACCGGCGTGTCGACGTCTATGGCGTCGCGCTCGGTGCCGACGCCAAGGTTCGGATGGCGCTGCTGGTGGACGCGCTGCGCGCCGCCGGGGTTGCGAGCGACATGTCCTACGGCGACCGCGGCCTCAAGGGCGCGATGAAGGGTGCCGACCGGTCGCATGCGCGGTTCGCGCTGGTGCTCGGCGAGCAGGAGCTTGCCGACTCCACCGTCGCCGTCAAGGACATGGCCGACCAGTCGCAGACCTCGGTGTCGCTGGATGCCGTGGTGGGCGAGCTGGTGGCGCGGCTCGGGCGCTAGTTTCTCGGGGGGTTTGTTCGACCACGGTTTGTCGACCGCAATGTGGATCGGGGGTCAGGCACATTGTGGTCGAGCAACCGTGGTCGAGGTTTCTGTGCCCCGGGCTATCTTTCGAATAGCTTCGGTCGGACACTTCGTGGGCACGAAGTGTCCGACCGAAGCTATTCGAAGGACAGGGGGCGGGGCCTTGAGCGGGGTGGTCGTGGCAAGCCTGGCGTGGACTGGGGCTGACCATGTGCAGTTTGCTGAACTGTCGTTTCGGGGTTTGAAGACCCGACGGAGGTCCTCTTGGGGAAAAATCGTCAGAACCGTACCGAATATGGTACGGTTTTGACGAAAGGGGAGGGGCAATGACCTATCGGCGAGATCTCTGGGAGATCGCTGCACATCAGCATGGGATAGTTACCGTGCGTGACGCTGAGGAAGCAGGAATTCCGGCAGTGGAACTACGGAAGCTGGCTCAGCGGGAAGCGTTGGATTCTTTCGGCAACGGGGTTTACATGCACGCGGATGTTCCACTGACCCGATTTTCCCAACCGGCCCTCGCGGTCAAACTGGCCGGAGAGCGAGCAATGCTGCACTGTGAGGCCGTCTTGGATCTAGTCGGAGTGGGACAGTTCAATCCTCCGAAGATTCGTGTCGCCACCACACGTCGGGTTCGCCGGACGCTGCCGGAATGGCTGGCACTTGAGCGACGGACTGATATTTCGGACGAGAACGTGACGTCGTACGAGGGAATCCTGGCGACAACTGTTGCACAGGCGTTGGCCGATGTTCGTGGGCGGCCGTCACTTCTGAGATGGGAATCGATGGTCGACCAGGCAATGGGGCTCGGGCTAGTGGACAAACAAGACTGCGAGGCGCTTCGGTTGCAGACAAAGGAATATTCATCGTGAATACTCCACCGCTGAACACTGCCCAGCTCAATGACCGGGTGCGGACCGTTGCGCGCATGCATCAGACATCTGAGGCGAGGGTCCGGAGAATGCTCGCCGCGATGATCATCTCGCAGATGCTTCCCTCCGGCGTCGCGGTCAAGGGTGGAATGGGCATCAAGCTACGCATGGGTGAAGCCGGCACACGCGCTACTGCGGATCTCGACGTGTTCTCAGCGGATCGCAGCGATCTCTTGACGGAGGACTTTGCTACGCGACTCCGCGAGGGCTGGGGAAGTGTGCCTGCGTCGAAAGGCGCGAAGAAGAAGAACCCGGAAGCTCCCGATCGAGTGGCTTTCACGGGTTCACTAAAGCGGTTTCCGGTGCACGACCCTGGCCTGGAAAAACCCCAGTATCTCATGCACCCGTTCAAGGTGACCCTTGAATTTCTGGGAAAGCCCTGGTCTTCCCTCGATGTTGAGGTGGCGGATCCGGAGGTCGGAGAAGCCGCATCGCACTCGAGAACTGTCGATGCGGAGTTGATCGAGCTCAATGGGCACTTCGGCTTCGGAGATCTGCAACCCGTACTTTTGATTGATCTGGAGTTTCAGATTGCGCAGAAGATTCACGCTCTGACTTTTCTCGGCGATGAGCGCCCCCAAGACCTGGTCGATCTGCAACTTCTGTGGTCCGCAGGGCCGAACGTAAGCAAGCTTCGAACCTACTGCGAACGCACTTTTGCTTTCCGGCGCGCCCAATCGTGGCCGCCGGTACCACTGAGGCCGATGGACGGCTGGGAGGACAGGTATCGGCTGGCAAGAGACGAGACTGTAGTGGACGGTCAGAGTCCCGTGCTCGAGGAAATTGGGGCCGCCCGCGACTGGCTGACGGGGAAAATCAGCGAGATCTGAACGCCTAGCACTCCGTGAGTGCCACCGGGAAGCCGAGGCGCGTGGCCAGCCCGCCGGTCGAGGTCTCCTTGTACTTGGTGAGCATGTCTCGGCCGGTCGCGGCCATGGTGTGCACGACGTCGTCAAGCGTGACTCGGTGATCGCCGTCGCCGTTGAGCGCCAGGCGCGCCGCGTTGACGGCCTTGACGCCGCCGATGGCGTTGCGCTCGATGCAGGGGATCTGCACCAGTCCGCCGACGGGGTCGCAGGTCAGGCCGAGGTTGTGCTCGAGCGCGATCTCCGCCGCGTTGCCGACCTGGGCCGGGGAGCCGCCCTCGATGGCGCACAGGCCGGCGGCGGCCATGGATGATGCCGAGCCGACCTCACCCTGACAGCCGACCTCCGCGCCGGAGATCGACGCGTTCTCCTTGATGATGATGCCCACCGCCGCCGACGTGAGCAGGAACTCGCGGGAGCGCTCGCGCAGGAACGCGCCGACGAAGTCCTTGGCGTAGTGCATGACGGCCGGGATGATGCCGGCGGCGCCGTTGGTCGGGGCGGTGACCACGCGGCCGCCGGCGGCGTTCTCCTCGTTGACCGCCAGGGCGTAGAGGTTGATCCAGTCCATGGCGGGCAGGCCGTGGGTGACGTCGTCGGAGTCGCGGTTCTTCAGCTTGTCCAGCAGGTCGGGGGCGCGGCGGCGCACGTCGAGGCCACCGGGAAGCGTTCCCCGGGCCGCGAGGCCGGAGGTGACGCAGTCCTGCATGGCGTCCCAGACGGTGTCGAGGTGATCGAGGGTGACCTGGGCGTCGCCGTGGATGGCGGCCTCGTTGGCCAGCATGACCTCGGCGATGGACATGCCGGTCTCGTCGCAGATCGCGCGCAGGTCCTCCCAGGTGGAGAACGGGTGCGGGACGGACTCGTCATGCTGCGCCGCGGCCGCGATGCCCGCGCCCTGGTCCTCGAGCTCCTGGCGGGTGGAGACAAAACCGCCGCCGACGGAGAAGTACTCCACACCCTCGGCCAGTACGTTTCCGTCGGCGTCCCAGGCGTCGAAGATGAGGCAGTTGGGGTGCTCGGGGACCGGGACGGGGTTCATGTTGAGTTCGTAATCGAGTTCTCCCGAAGGGCCGGAGAGGTGGCCGCGGGCGTCGATAGGCTCTCCCAGAACCGGACGCACGTCGGCGGTGACGGTGGTGGGGGTCCAGCCCACCAGGCCGAGGATGGTGGCGCGGTCCGTGCCGTGGCCGCGGCCGGTGGCGGCGAGGGAGCCGCGCAGATCGACGCGCACGCGGGCGGGGAAGGTGTCCAGGGAGTCGATGAAACTCAGCGCGGCGCGCATGGGGCCGACGGTGTGGGATGAGGACGGGCCGATGCCGATGCTGAAGAGGTCGACTGCGCTGATAGTCATGTGGATCTCACACTCCTTGCTGGACGTTGGGGTGACGGGGGTGACCGTCGAGTTGTCCCGGCCATCCTACGTGGCGTGGTGGCGGGCCCCGGGTCCCCGGGTCACAGTGCGTTCTACGTACTCACGGCTTGGGGGTTTGTGGGCCGAATCCGCCGAGTTTGTGAGTACGTGGAACGTCCGCGGGTCTGCCACGTTCCCAGTACTCACAAACCCGCGGATTCCACCCCGAATCCGCCGAGTTTGTGAGTGTGTAGAACGCCCGGCTGAACTACCCGCGCCCGTCCAACCCTCTGAGCATCTCCGTGAAGGGCGTGACCTCGGTGTCGGGGGAGACGCCGGAGTTACGGCGCCGCGCCCCGGACTGCCCCTCGGCCGTCACGCCGCCGAGACCGCCGACCGCGCCCGAGCCGCCGAGCATGCGCTCGGCCAGCTCCGCGGCCGCGCGACCGACGCGGCGCGTAAAACCAGCGCCCTCGGAGTTGCCGAAGTCCTCGGTGGCGGCGAACAGCGAGGTGGGCACGACGTCGGCGTGCATGTAAACCAGCAGCGGGCGCACCGCGAACTCCAGGGCCAGCGAGTGCCGGGCGGTGCCGGCGGTGGCCGCGATGATGGTGGGCATGGCGTTGATCGCGTCGTCGTCGAGCGCATCGAAGAACATCTTGAACAACCCCGAGTAGCTGGCCTTGAAGATCGGCGTGACCACCACCAGGCCGTCCGCGGCGGAGAGCTGCTCCTTCGCGCGGTCCAGCGCAGGGGAGGGGATGCCGGTGGTCATGACCTTGGCCAGGTCGTTGGTGAGCTCGGAAACCTCGATGACCTGCACCTCAAGCCCCTCGCCGCGGGTGGTAACCGCCGCCTGGACCGCCGAGGCGATCTGGTCGGCGATCTGGCGGGTGGACGAGGGCGTGGACAGCCCGGCGGTGACGACTGCGAGGGTGGGCATTAGTTCTCCTGTCCCGGGGTGACCTGGAAGTGCGGGTTGTCGCGGTGCTCGGCGAGCCAGGCGTGCGTCGGCGGCTCGGAGGGCACGTGCTCGGGGCGGCGTGCCTCCATGCGCTTGCGCAGCTCGGGCACGATCTGGGTGCCCAGGATCTCCACCTGCTTGAGCGCGAGCTCCAGGGGCAGGCCGGCGTGGTCGAGGAGGAACAGCTGGCGCTGGTAGTCGCCCACCCAGTCGGCGAACTGCATGGTGCGGTCGATGACCTGCTCGGCGGTGCCGACGGTCAGCGGCGTCATCTCGGTGAACTCCTCCATGGACGGGCCGTGGCCGTAGACGGGCGCGTTGTCGAAGTAGGGGCGGAACTCCTTCTTCGCCTGCTCCTCGGTGTCGGCGACGTAGAACTGCCCGCCGAGGCCGACGATGGCCTGATCGGCCTGGCCGTGGCCGTACTTCTCGTAGCGGTTGCGGTAGAGCTGCACCATCTTGGCGGTGTGCTCCTTGTTCCAGAAGATGTTGTTGTGGAAGAAGCCGTCGCCGTAGAAGGCGGCCTGCTCCGCGATCTCCACGGAGCGGATCGAGCCGTGCCACACGAAGGGCGGCACCTCATCCAGCGGGAACGGGGTGGAGGTGAAACCCTGCAGCGGGGTGCGGTGTTTGCCGGCCCAGTTGACGTTCTTCTCGCGCCACAGCCGGCGCAGGAGGTGGTAGTTCTCGATCGCCAGCGGGATGCCCTCGCGGATGTCCTTGCCGAACCACGGGTAGACCGGCCCGGTGTTGCCGCGGCCCATCATGAGGTCGACGCGCCCGCCGGAGAGGTGCTGCAGGAAGGCGTAGTCCTCGGCGATCTTCACCGGGTCATTGGTGGTGATCAGCGTGGTCGAGGTGGTGAGTTTGAGCTTCTCCGTCTTGGCGGCGATGTAGGCCAGGTGTGTCGTCGGCGAGGAGGGCACGAATGGCGGGTTGTGGTGCTCGCCGGTGGCGAAGACGTCCAGGCCGACCTCCTCGGCCTTGAGCGCGAGCTGGGTCATCGCGTGGATGCGCTCACCCTCGGTCGGGGTGGTGCCGGTGGTGGGGTCGGTGGTGACGTCACCGATGGTGAAGATGCCGAACTGCATGCTGCTGTGCTCCTAATCTCGGGGGTGACCTACAGTGTATATGACGTGTCAACAACTATCGACGGTTGTTATTCCCGAGCCGCCCAGACTCACGCCCCTGCGGCCTTGACCAGCTCCATCAGGTCAGAATTGCCCACTACCCGGATGGGCGCCTGCGAGTCCTTGCCGTGTTCGGTGAGGATGGCCACTACGGGCAGGCGCTTCTGCGTGTCGGGATGCGTGAGCGCGTCAATGGTCTCCCGGGCGGTGGCGGTGCGCGGGAGGAACACCGCGAAGTCCGAGCTCTCCGCGAACTCCAGGACCTCGCGCACCGTGCGGGCGTCGAGTTGGCTGTTGTCCCCCAGATCGGCCGCCACCCAGCGGGCGATGACGTTGGTGGTCAGCAGTCCCACGTACTGCCGGCCCTCGTAGACGGGGAGCTGGGAGATGTCCGTGCCCGCGATGATGTGCAGCACCTCGCGGATGTCCTCGCCCGGGGAGACGGTGCGCACCTCCTGGTTTCCCAGCACGCCGAGGGCCGTCGGGGGATCGAGCAGCCGGTTGCGGATCAGCTGGAGATGCGCCACCGTCTCGGGCAGCGGGTCGGCGATGGGGCGGAGATCGTCCGTGTACTCCCCGTGGCTGATGGCGTTGCGCAGCTGCGAGTACTCCTGCAGATCGCCCGCATCGCCGGGGGTGAGCAGCCGCCGCTCGCCCGCCTTCCGCGACAGCCAGCTCATGCCGTCGCTGTCCTTGGCGCGCAACCGGTCGCGCAGCTCCTGCTCGATGGCGTTGAAGGCGGCGAGGAACTCGGTGGCGCGTTGTCCGGTGGGTTCAGTCATGCCCACCACCGTAGTGGCGTCAGGCGCGGGCCCGGGCGCGTTTGGCGAGCAACCAGTCGTCGATAAGCCGGTCCGTGACCAGCGGGTCGATCTCCCGGACGCTGGCCGGGGGAGTGCGGGTGATCACCACGAGCTCCGCGGCGACGCTGAAGAACGTGGAGTCGGCGGGGACGAGCTCGGCCTCGATGGCCAGGTCGGCGAGAGAGTCGGCCTCGCGGATGAGCTGCGCACGTTCCGCGGCGACCTCGGCGGGGAGATCGCGGAGCGAGGACGGCGCGAGCGCAGGGAAGAGCGTGCCCATCCCGCCGGAGACGACGTCCTTGATGAAGCTGTCGAAGGCCGCCTGCGGATCCTCGGCGAACTCCTCCCGGGCCTGCCGGGCGCGCTGGGCCACCCGCTCGAGGGCGAACGCGCCGCAGGCGACGTGGAGGGAGTGGCGGTCGGGGAAGTTGCGGTAGAGCGTGGCCACCCCGACCCCGGCGTGCTCGGCGATGGACTCGAGGGTGACGTCCTCGATGGCGTTGGTGCGAAACATCGCCACCGCGGTCTCGATGATCGCGCGGCGTCGCCGTGCTGCGTCAGCTCTCATGGGGGAATCCGGGGGTTGTGTTGACCACTGGGTGGTGGAGGGGCATGATCTTCAGTCTAAGAAGTGAGAGTTTATCTACCGGTTAGCCGGATCGCCACCAGGGCCGTCTGCAGCTACCCCTTGAACCACCAGGAATGCCTGTGTCCACCAGATCCACCGAAACCCCCGAGGCGCCCCCAGCCCAGGCCGCGTGTTTCCACGTCACCGACCTCATTGTCTCCCGGAAGCAGTCCGGCCCCGCGTTGACCTTCGACACCGCGCCGGGCCTGACGCTGCTGCACCACGAGCGGGAGAACTTCGCCACCTCGCTCTCGCTGGCGCTGGCCGGACGGATGCGCACCGCCTCAGGAACCATCGCCCTGGAGACCGCCCACGGCACCTACGACACACCCCGGCAGCGGTTCCCGCACGTGGCGCTCGCCGGGGCCGCCGAGGTGGACCGCCTGGAACGCCTCGTGCCCACGGAGGAGATCGTGCGCGAGCAGATCGCCTGGCAGCAGCCGGCGTTTCGCCGCGCGCCGAGGCGTGCCCTCGAGGACACGCGTTACACCCGCTGGGCGGAGATCATGGGCCTGGACATCCGGCCCTCCGCCCCGCCGAGCGATCTCCCGGTGCTGGACCGCTTCCGGCTCCGCGTGGTCCTGGGAATGATCGCCCGCCCGGAGGCGGACATCCTCGTCGTCGACGACCTGGACCAGGTCAAGAACGCCGTCGCCCGCGACCAGATTCTCGCCGGGCTCCACCGGCTGTCCGCGACCCTGCCCGTGGTGGCGTCGACGGTGAACTCCGATGACGATGGGCGGGCAACGGCCGTCGTCACGCTTCTCTCCGGAACCGAGGCCTGACATGTCGCTCTTTCACATCGGCTCCGACACCCGCCGCTTCGGCCACGGCCTGCTGCCGCCGGCCGCGCTGGCGGTCATCTGCCTGCTGCCCCTGATCTTCGGCGGCATGTTCGTGTGGGCGTACTTCGATCCCTTCGGCGAGCTGGACCAGCTGCCCGTCGCGGTGGTCAACTCCGACACCGGCGCAGAGGGCCCGGACGGCCGCGTCGAGGCCGGCGACCAGGTCGTCGACGGGCTGCTGGAGAACCACGCGCTGAACTTCGTCGAGGTCGATGCCGAGGAGGCGAGGGAGGGGATCGCGCAGGGGCGTTACTACCTGGGCATCGAGATCCCCGAGGACTTCTCCGCGGCCTCCGTCAGCGTGCGCGACGAGCAGCCGCACCCGGCGACCATCAACGTGGTGCTCAGCAACACCAACGGTTTCATCCCCACCATGCTGGGCAACAACGCCACCACCATCATGACCGACACCATCGGCCGCCGGATCGGCCACGAGATCGTGGACCAGCTGTTTGTCGGCTACAACACCCTGGGCGACGGCATCGACCGGGCCGCCGACGGTGCGGGGCAGCTTGACGACGGCGCCCACCAGCTCAACGACGGCACCGCGCAGCTCGCCGACGGGACCGGTACCGCCAGCAACGGGGCCGGTCAGCTGGCCGACGGCGCGGGCCGACTCCGCGACGGGCTCTCCGCGGCGGAGTCGGGCATCGGCGAACTGCAGGACGGCGCCGTGGCGCTGGACGAGGGCGCCGGCCGGCTCGCCGAGGGCGCGGCCACCCTGGACGCCGGCCTGGGCACCGCCTCCACCGGTGCCGACAGCCTCGCCGAGGGCATGACCGCGCTGCAGGGCGGCACCGACCAGCTCGGCGCGGGCGCGCAGGCCGTGGCCGGGGGTGTGGACCAGATCGCCCAGCTCGCCGGTGGTCTCGCCGCCGCGGGGGAGCAGGCCCAGGCCGCGCTCGCGCCGCTGGAACAGCTCGCGGTCGACGTGGAGAACACCGGCCTCCCCGGCGCCGCGGAGACCGCCGCTCAGATCCGCGCGGTGGCCGGCCAGGTCGCGGCCGGCACCACCGTTCCCGCGGGGCAGCTCGTCGAACTCCAGGCCGGCGCGCACACCATCGCCGACCAGCTCACCAACCCCGAGGCGCAGTACCGCTCGGGAATCGACACCGCCGCTGCCGGATCGCAGGAGCTCGCGGACGGCCTGCGCCGCCTCAGCGAGGGCAGCGGCCAGCTCGTCGCCGGCACCGCCACCCTCTCTGACGGCACCGGCCGCCTCGTCGTGGGAGTGCAGACGCTTGCCGACGGCTCCAGCCAGCTCTCCGCCGGCTCCCAACAGCTCGTCATCGGCGCCGACGACCTCGCCGCCGGACTGGTCCGCCTCGACGAGGGGGCGGGCGCGCTGCACGACGGCTCCGGCCGCCTCGCCGATGGCACCTCCCAGCTGCGCCTGTCCATGTCTGACGCCTCCGGCCAGGTGCCCCGCTGGGAGGGCGATCGCCTCAACCAGGCCTCCGACACCGCCTCCGCACCCGTCACCCGCGAGCTCGTCGCCGAGAACCAGGTGCCCTTCGGCGCGGGCATGTCCCCGTTCTTTGTCTCGTTGTCCATGTGGTTCGGCGCCCTGGCCATGTTCATGGTCCTGCGCCCGCTCTCGCGCCGCGCCATGGACTCCGGCACCTCCCCCTTCCGCGTCGCCCTGACGTCCTACCTCCCGGCCGTGGTCATCGGCCTCATCCAGGCCACCCTGGTGTGGCTGGTGCAGACCGCGCTCATCGGCGTGCACCCGCAGCACCCCGTGGGTTATCTCCTGGGCATGTTCTTCGTCTCCGCCGTCTTCGTCGCGGTGGTGCAGTCCATCAATGCGCTCCTGGGCACCACGTCCGGCCGCCTGGTGGTGATGGTGCTCATGTCCTTCCAGCTCGTCGCCTCCAACGGCCTCTACCCGCCGGAGATGCAGCCGCGGTTCTTCCAGTGGCTGCACACCATTGACCCCATGCGCTTCAGCGTGGACCTGTTCCGCCACGCGCTCTTCGGCGTGCTGCCCTCGGATCACCGCCTACTCCAGGCGCTGGTGGTACTCACGCTCATCGGCCTCGGCGGGCTGGCGCTGAGCACGTTCGCGGCGTGGCGACACCGCGTGATCATGTACAAGGACCTGCACCCGGAGCTGAGCATTTAGACTCACTTCCCATGGCCGCCCCCGAGATCACCTCCACCCAGCTGTCGGAACTGCTCGGACGGGCGTCGTCGCTGCGCGATCTCAGCGCCAGGGGATCCGCCGCCGCGGCCGCGTTGACGGACGGCACCCACGGCGGCGCGGCGCACCCGACCTACCTCCACGAGGAGGAGGACTGGGTATTCTTCATCCCGCCCTGGGACGTGACCTGGCCCGCCGGCATGTACGCGCGCGCCGAGGCCGCCCGGATACCCGATCTGGCTTCTCTCATCGGCCGCGTCGCGGAGGCCTCCGCGCGGGTGGACGCGCTCGTTCCCCAGGCCCGCCACGCCGCCCCCGGTGTGCTGACCCGCCTCTTCGCCGGCGCCCGCACCGAACGCGCGCGCCAGGCCGCGCAGCAGGTCGATGCCGAGCTGCGCGCCGTGACCCCGGCAGCGGCCCGCCTCTTCGACCAGCTCGCCGTCCTCTCCGTAGCCGAGGAGCGGCAGCGCCAGGGGGTCTCGCTTATCGACGGCCCCGCCCACCTCACCGCCGCAGCCCGCGAGGCGCTGGCCACGGCCCTGTGCAGCCACATCGGCCAGCCCCGCGAACTCACCATCGAACCCTTCGACCCCACGCCCCACGTCGGGGTGCTCGAGCGAGCGCGGCTTTTGG
This sequence comes from Corynebacterium doosanense CAU 212 = DSM 45436, assembly GCF_000767055.1. Lineage (NCBI taxonomy): Bacteria > Bacillati > Actinomycetota > Actinomycetes > Mycobacteriales > Corynebacteriaceae > Corynebacterium > Corynebacterium doosanense. Next base: position 1,563,382 of record NZ_CP006764.1, on the reverse strand, counting down.
CCGAGGCACCCGGCGGCGAGCCCGTCCTGCGTGCCCGCGCGGAGAAACTGCTGGACCAGCTGGTCTCCCAGCGGGTCGACGCCCTGCTGGAGCAGCTGCCCGTCTCCGCGCTGCGCCAGGCCACCGCCGACCGGTTGCGCATCGAGGGTCTCGAACCCGCCGGCCTCACCAGCGTCGCCTGGGTGGCCGAGGCACCCCGCGGCCGGCTCACCCAGCTCCCCGGCATCGGCGAGCGCACCGCGGAACGCCTGCACGCCGCGGCCGAGACGCTGCGCCGGGAGGCCGCGGCAGCCGAACCCCGCGCCATCGGCACCGAACCCACTGCGGCGGCCCGCGAACTCCTCCGGGTGGTCGCCCAGTTCGCCGGCGCGGACACCCTGGAGCCCGAGGAACGCGCCCGGAGGCGCCGCCTCGTGGACTACGTCCAGCTCATTCCCGACCCCGCCCGCACCTCCGAGTGGATCGTCGCCCGCACCGGCGACACGCTGTTCACCCGCCTCACCGAGGATCTCGCCTGGGGTGCTGCGCACACCGCGCTGCTCGACCCGCCCGCACCCGTTTCCACCCACGAGGCGACGTGGGACGACTACCTCGCCCGCCCCGCCTACTACCAGGGCCTGCTGGCCACGCTCCTGGCCGACGGCGACGGGGAGGACGGCCACGACCTCGACGCCCGCACACTCGAGGCCATCCGCGAACTCCGCCTGGACCGCTCGCTGCTCAACGACGATGTGCACCTGCGCGGCTACCAGTCCTTCGGCGCCCGCTTCGCCGTAGTGCGCTCGAAGATCATCCTCGGCGACGAGATGGGCCTGGGCAAGACCGTCCAGGCACTCGCGGCGGCCGCGCACATCGCCGCGGTGGACGGGGTGGAACGCACCCGCATTCTCGTGCTCTGCCCGGCATCGGTGGTGGTCAACTGGCGTCGAGAAGCAAGCAAATTCACGCGCCTGCCCGTCTACGTCGCCCACGGGACAACCAAACACGACGCCGTCGACGCTTGGCAGGGCACCGGAGGGATCTGCATCCTCACCTTCGACGGCGCGCGCACCATGGACATCGCCGCGCCGGAGGTGGTCATCGTCGACGAGGCACACATGATCAAGAACCCCCAGGCCCGGCGCTCAAAGGCGGCACGGACGCTAATCGACGCCGCCCCCCACGCCCTCCTCATGACCGGCACCCCGCTGGAGAACCGGGTCGAGGAATTCGCCACCCTGGTCAGCTACGTCGACCCCGAACTGCTCGCCGACGGGGAGTGGACCTCGGTGGAGTTCCGGCGCCAGATCGCCCCCGTGTACCTGCGCCGCAACCAGTCCGACGTGCTCGACGAACTGCCCGGCGTCACCGAGACCACCGACTGGATCGACCTCACCGAGGCCGATGCGGCGCACTACCGCGATGCCGTGGCCAGCGGCAACTGGATGGCCATCCGGCGCGCGCCGATGACCACGCCCTCGGCCATGCCCGCGAAGCTGGAACGCATCCTCGAGATTGTCGACGAGGCCGCCGAGGCGGGGCGCACCGTGGTGATCTTCACCTACTTCTTGCCGGTCATCGAACGCCTGGAGCAGGAACTGGGGGAGCGGGTGCTGGGCACGATCACCGGGGCGCTGGCGCCGGAGGCGCGGCAGGCGGCCGTCGACAAGCTTTCCGGGGCCGCACCCGGGTCGGTGCTGCTCAGCCAGATCTCCGCCGGGGGAACCGGGCTGAACATGCAGGCGGCGAGCGTGGTCATCATCGTCGAGCCGCAGGTCAAGCCGTCGATCGAGGCGCAGGCGCTCGCACGCGTCAACCGCATGGGTCAGACCCGGTCCGTGCTCGCGCATCGACTCATCGCCGACGACACCGCCGACGAGCGCATGCTGGAGATGCTCGGGCGCAAGGAGCGGATCTTCGACGCGTTCGCCCGGGAAAGCGAAGCGGCCGCCGTCGCCGACGCGCGGGACGTCAGCGAGGGGCGGCTCGCGGAGGAGATCATCGCGGCGGAACGCGCGCGGCTGGGGTTGGATCAGGCGTCGCGGTAGTTCCCGCGGCGCAGGAAGTCACACGAGGACATGTTGCCCGACTGGTAACCGGCCATGAAGGCGTTCTGGCGATCCTCGGAGGAACCGTGGGTCCAGGTGTCAGGGTTGACGTCGCCGCCGGAGCGCTGCTGGATGTTGTCGTCGCCGACCGCGCGGGCGGTCTCGATGGCGGTGGCGAGCTGATCGTCGGTGATCGGCTCGAGCAGGGCGTCCTCACCCTGGGCCGCGTGGTGCGCCCAGATGCCGGCGTAGCAGTCCGCCTGGGTCTCCAGAGCCACCGCGGCGGAGTCCTCGCCCGGATCGTTGTAGTTGCTCAGCCCGAGGGTGCCCTCGAGGTTCTGGATGTGGTGGCCGACCTCGTGCGCGACGATGTACTCCTGCGCCAGGGGAGCGTCGGAGCCACCGAGCTGCTCAATCTGCTCGAAGAACGTGACGTCGAAGTACGCGGTCTGATCGTTGGGGCAGTAGAAGGGGCCGGTCGCCGAGGACGCGCCGCCGCACCCGGTCTGGGTCTGGTTGGTGAACACCGTCACGCCCGGCTCGGCGTATTCGATCCCTGCCTGGGCCGGCAGAAGCTTGGCCCACATGGCGTCCAGCGACTTCACGGTGAAGTCCACGCGGCATTCGGCGTTGGCGTTGGCGTCCGCGCCGGTGGAGCAGTTCTCCAGCTGCTGGCCCTGGGCGCCCTGGCTGGGGTCCTGCTGGGCACCCTGGTTGAGATCCTCGGGGTTACCGCCGAGAAGGAGGAACAACCCCACGAGGAGCAGGCCGCCGATGCCGCCTCCCGCACCCAGGGCCATTCCGCCACCGCCGCCGCCACGGCGGACACGGCCGCCACCCTGTGCATTGTTCTTGAAAGTCATGCGCTGATCATGCCACAAAACCGGACGTTCACTTGCCGGCCCGCCAGAGGGCGACACCGGCGAGGCTGACCGGACAGCGTAGACTTGCCCGCGAATTAGTGTGCGCGAGGGTGCTGCCCCCGCGACATGCGGCCGAGAAGAATTAAGCAAACGGAAAGGACGTCAAGCGATCGTGCTGCGTACCCACCTCGCGGGAGACCTCCGCAAAGACACCGCTGGACAGACCGTCACCTTGACCGGCTGGGTGGCCCGCCGGCGAGACCACGGCGGCGTCATCTTCGTCGACCTGCGTGACCGCTCCGGCTACGCCCAGGTCGTCTTCCGTGATTCCGAGGTCGCCGAGCGCGCCCACGACCTGCGCAGCGAGTTCTGCATCCAGGTCACCGGCGTGGTCGAGCCCCGGCCCGAGGGTTCGGAGAACCCCAACCTGGCCTCCGGTGCCATCGAGGTCAACGTCACCGAGCTCACCGTGCTCAACGCCGCCGCCGCGCTGCCCTTCCAGATCGAGGACTCGTCCTCCTCCGAGGCCGGTGAGGAATCCCGCCTGAAGTACCGCTACCTGGACCTGCGCCGCTCGCGTCAGGCCCGGGCTCTGCGCCTGCGCTCCGACGCCAACCGCGCCGCCCGCGCCGTGCTGGACAACCACGACTTCGCTGAGATCGAGACCCCCACGCTGACCCGGTCCACGCCCGAGGGCGCCCGCGACTTCCTCGTGCCCGCTCGCCTCAAGCCGGGTAGCTTCTACGCCCTCCCGCAGTCCCCACAGCTGTTCAAGCAGCTGCTCATGGTCGGTGGCATGGAGCGTTACTATCAGATCGCCCGCTGTTACCGCGACGAGGACTTCCGCGCCGACCGCCAGCCGGAGTTCACCCAGCTGGACGTGGAGATGAGCTTCGTCGACCAGGACGACGTCATCGCTCTGGCCGAAGAGATCCTCACCTCCCTGTGGAAGCTCATCGGCTACGACATCACCACCCCGATCCCGCGCATGACCTACGCCGAGGCCATGAAGAAGTACGGCTCCGACAAGCCGGACCTGCGCTTCGACATCCCGCTCGTGGAGTGCACCGAGTTCTTCGCCGACACCACGTTCCGCGTGTTCAAGAACGAGTACGTCGGCGCCGTCGTCATGGACGGCGGAGCGTCGCAGCCGCGTCGTCAGCTGGACGCGTGGCAGGACTGGGCAAAGCAGCGCGGCGCCAAGGGCCTCGCCTGCATCCTCGTGGGTGAGGACGGCGAGCTGGGCGGACCCGTCGCCAAGAACATCACGGACGCCGAGCGTGCCGGCATCGCCGAGCACGTCGGTGCCAAGCCCGGCGACGCGATCTTCTTCGCCGCCGGCGACACCAAGAGCTCCCGCGCCCTGCTCGGCGCCGCCCGTGGCGAGATCGCGCGCAAGCTCGACCTCATCAAGGAGGGCGACTGGGCCTTCACCTGGGTCGTCGACGCCCCGCTCTTCGAGCCCGCCGCCGACGCCACCGCCTCCGGCGACGTCGCCCTGGGCAACTCCAAGTGGACCGCCGTACACCACGCCTTCACCTCCCCGAAGCCGGAATGGAAGGACAACTTCCAGGACAACCCCGGAGAGGCCACGGCCTACGCCTACGACATCGTCTGCAACGGCAACGAGATCGGCGGCGGCTCCATCCGTATCCACGAGCGCGACGTCCAGGAGCGGGTCTTCGACGTCATGGGCATCTCCCACGTGGAGGCCCAGGAGAAGTTCGGCTTCCTGCTCGACGCCTTCGCCTTCGGCGCGCCCCCGCACGGCGGCATCGCCTTCGGCTGGGACCGCATCGTCTCCCTGCTGGGCGGCTTCGACTCCATCCGCGACGTCATCGCCTTCCCCAAGTCCGGCGGCGGAGTTGACCCGCTGACCGACGCGCCGGCGCCCATCACGCCGCAGCAGCGCCGCGAGTCCGGGCTCGACGTCAAACCCAAGAAGGCTGAGGCAGGCCAGGCCGAGTCCGTCGTGGCCGACGTTCCCGTCACCGACGAGTCCTAGCTCGCATCCAGTCCCAACGAGGGGCGTCGCCCACCGGCGCCCCGAGGAGAAGTACCACTCGTGCACACCACGGAAACCGAGATCGTCGCCCTCGCCCAGGAGCTGCTGTCCCACCGCTACGGCGGCAAGCAGCACCTCTCGGAGGTGCACCGGCTCTCCGGCTCCGGCTCCGGCCCCGCCGTGGTGCTCCGGGCCCGGCTGGCCAACCAGCCGTTTCTCCAGCAGCGCTCCGTGGTGATCAAGTACGTCCCGGGCACCGGCGACGGGCTCGATGACGCGGCCCTGCTGCGCGAGGTCGCGGCGTACCAGTTCACCACCTCGCTGAGCGAGGAGGTGCGCCCCGGCCCCATGCTCATCGCCCACGACGTGGACAAACGTGTGCTTGTCCTCTCCGACTCCGGGGAGGGCACCACGCTCGCGCAGATCCTGGAGCAGCGTGACCCGGAGACCCGCGGCCGGATCCTGCGCAAGCTCGGTGTCGCGCTGGGCCGCATGCACGCGGGCACCGCCGGCAAGGGTGACGGCTTCGACGTCCTGCTCGGGCGGCTGCTCAAGGCGCACCCCGGCCTGCAGGAGGGCGGGGACATGCGCGAAAACTCCATCGGCCCGGCCATCGTCATCGGGCTGTCCCTCGTGGAGAGCGCCGGCTTCGACATCCCGGAGGAGGTACGCCACCTGGCCACCGAGGCGGGCCACCAGCTCACCTCCGAGCGCACCAGCGCCTTTTCCCCCTTCGACCTGTCCCCGGACAACATCATCGTGGCCGAGCAGGTCCAGTTCCTCGACTACGAGTGGGCGGGCTTCCGCGACGTCTTCTACGACCTCGCCTGCGTCATCGGCGGCTTCCCCCAATTCGTGGGCACCCGCCGCATCGAGGACGAGGAGACGGAGACCTTCCTCCGCGCGTGGGTGGACACCGTCGCGCAGGTCTGGCCCTCGGTCACCGACACACACCAGCTCCAGCACCGCATCGCCGCGGCGCTGACGGGGTGGGCGCTCTCCTCGGTGGCCATGCTGCACCACGGCTCGCTCACCAGCGCGCTCACCGCCGACGACGCGGCCAGCCCCGATCTCCTGCGCCCCGCGCACGAGGGCCCGTTCGACGCGGAGGAGCAGCTCATCCGTCAGGACTTCCACGAGACCTTCGACGCGCTCGCGCGCTTCGCCGCCGGCTCCGGGGACCCGACCCACGCGGTCGTTGCCACGTTCGCGGCCGCTGTCGCCGAGCGTGTCGACGCCCGGGAGAGGTAGCCGCCATGGCCCAGGACGGTCTGTTCGACGGCCCGGATGAGGTCGCGGAGGCCGATGTCGGCGCCCGCGGCTCCTCCTTCTTCGCCGCCGGGCCCTCGGCGCCGCTGGCCGCCCGCATGCGCCCGGCCTCGCTGGACGAGATCGTCGGGCAGGACCAGATCCTCGGCCACGGCAAACCCCTGCGCCGCCTCGTCGAGGGCTCCGGGGAAGCCTCGGTCATCCTCTACGGCCCGCCCGGCACGGGCAAGACCACCATCGCCTCGCTCATTGCCCAGGCCATGGGGCAGAACTTCGTCGGCCTTTCCGCGCTCAACGCCGGGGTCAAGCAGGTGCGCAGTGTCATCGACCGCGCCCGGCGGGACCTCGCCCGCGGCGAGCGCACGGTGCTCTTCATCGACGAGGTGCACCGCTTCTCCAAGACCCAGCAGGACGCCCTCCTGGGGGCGGTGGAAAACCGGACTGTTCTGCTGGTGGCGGCCACGACGGAAAATCCGTCGTTTAGCGTCGTTGCCCCGCTGCTCAGCCGTTCCCTGCTGCTCCAGCTCGTGTCGTTAGAGCCCGAGGGGCTGCGGGAGGTGCTCACCCGGGCGATCACGGACGAGCGCGGACTGGCGGGGCGGATCACCGCCACCGACGACGCGATCGAGCAGCTTGTACTGCTGGCCGGGGGAGACGCGCGCCGCTCGCTGACCTACCTCGAGGCCGCCGCCGAGGCCGTGGCGGACGGCGGGGTGCTGGACGTGGACGCGGTGAAGGACAACGTCAACCGCGCCGTCGTGCGCTACGACCGCGACGGCGACCAGCACTACGACGTGGTCAGCGCGTTCATCAAGTCCATCCGCGGCTCCGACGTCGACGCGTCGCTGCACTATCTCGCCCGCATGATCGAGGCGGGGGAGGATCCGCGGTTCATCGCCCGGCGCCTCGTCGTGCACGCCTCCGAGGACGTCGGGATGGCGGACCCGACGGCGCTGCAGGTGGCCGTCGCCGCCAGCCAGGCCGTAGCGCTGATCGGGATGCCCGAGGGTCGACTCGCGCTCGCCCAGGCCACCATCCACCTGGCCACCGCGCCGAAGTCGCCGGCGGTGAACTACGCCATCTCCAAGGCGCAGGCCGACGTGGCCGCCGGTCGGATCGGCCCCGTGCCCGCCCACCTGCGCGACGGGCACTACGAGGGCGCCAAGAAGCTGGGCAACGCCGTGGGTTACGCCTACCCGCACGACGACCCCCGGGGAGTGCTCGCCCAGCGCTACATCCCGGAGGACCTCGACGACGCCGTGTACTACGAACCCACCGACCACGGCGCGGAGAAGCGCATCCGCGACTACCTCGGCCGACTGCGAGGGATCGTCCGCGGGAAGGATCGGGGGCAGGGGTAAACTCGAGGGCCGATACGCCGGTGGCACGCCCGCCGGCCGATTTTTACGCCGTCTACGTTAGGAAACCCTCGCCGTGCAGACCCATGAAATCCGCGACCGGTTCACCCAGCACTTCGTCAACGCCGGGCACCAGGCCGTGCCCAGCGCGTCGCTGATCCTGGACGATCCGACCCTGCTGTTCGTCAACGCCGGCATGGTGCCCTTCAAGCCCTACTTCCTCGGCCAGCAGAACCCGCCGTTCCCCTCCGGCACGGCGACGTCGATCCAGAAGTGTGTGCGCACCCTCGACATCGAGGAGGTGGGCATCACCACCCGCCACAACACCTTCTTCCAGATGGCCGGCAACTTCTCCTTCGGGCAGTACTTCAAGGAAGGCGCCATCAAACACGCCTGGTCGCTGCTCACCGGCCCAACTGACGACGGCGGTTTCGGCCTCGATCCCGAGCGGCTCTGGGTGACCGTCTACCTCACCGACGACGAGGCTGCCGAGATCTGGGAGAAGGAGATCGGCGTGCCCGCCGAGCGCATCCAGCGCCTGGGCATGGAGGACAACTACTGGTCCATGGGCATCCCCGGCCCCTGCGGCCCCTGCTCGGAGATCTACTACGACCGCGGCCCCGAGTACGGCGCCGAAGGCGGACCGGAGGCGGACGACAACCGCTACCTGGAGATCTGGAACCTCGTCTTCATGGAGTTCGAACGCGGCGCGGGCGACAAGAAGGGCAACTTCGAGCTCGTCGGCGAGCTGCCGCAGAAGAACATCGATACCGGCATGGGCATCGAGCGGGTCGCCTGCATCCTCCAGGGCGTGGAGAACGTCTACGAGACCGACCTCCTGCGCCCCGTCATCGACGTCGCCGAGGCCGTCACCGGTGCCGTCTACGGCAAGGAGCACGAGTCCGATGTGCGCTTCCGGGTCATCGCCGACCACTCCCGTACCGCCATGATGCTCATCCTCGACGGCGTCTCCCCGTCCAACGAGGGCCGCGGCTACATCCTGCGTCGACTGCTGCGCCGCATCGTGCGCTCCGCCCGACTGCTCGGCGCGCAGGGCGAGACCCTGGGCCGTTTCATGGACACCATCATGGACACCATGACGCCCTCCTTCCCGGAGATCGCCGCTAACCGCGAGCGCATCTCCCGCTCCGCCGTGAACGAGGAGAAGGCCTTCCTCAAGACCCTGGAGTCGGGCACCGCGCTCTTCGACCGCACCGCTGCCGGCGTGCGCGAGTCCGGTGCTGCCGTGCTCGGCGGCCACGACGCCTTCGAGCTGCATGACACTTACGGCTTCCCCATCGACCTCACCCTGGAGATGGCCGCCGAGGCCGGCCTCGAGGTGGACATGGCCGGCTTCGATCTGGAGATGAAGCAGCAGCGTGAGCGCGCCAAGGCCGACAACAAGGCCAAGAAGCACGGGCACGTCGACGAGTCCGTCTACCGCGAGTGGGTGGACAACAACCCCACCGTCTTCACCGGCTACTCCGAGCTCACCGGCGACGCCACCGTCATCGGCCTGGTCAAGGACGGGGTCTCCGTGACCTCCGCGGCCGCTGGCGACGAGGTGGAGATCATCCTCGACGCCACCCCGATGTATGCCGAGTCCGGTGGTCAGATGGCCGACCGTGGCACGCTCACCGCGGGCGACGCGCTCATCGAGATCAGGGACGTCCAGCGGGTGGCCAAGCGGGTCTCCCTGCACAAGGCCACCGTCGTCTCCGGGGGCATCGAGCTGGGCACGACCGTCACCGCGCAGGTTGACGGCGGCTGGCGCCACGGCGCCCAGCAGGCGCACTCGGCCACACACCTCATCCACGCCGCGCTGCGTCAGGTGCTCGGACCCACCGCGGTCCAGGCGGGCTCGCTCAACCGGCCCGGTTACCTGCGCTTCGACTTCAACTACACCGAGCAGCTCTCCGACGAGCAGATGAGCGAGATCGCCACCATCGCGAACCAGGCCGTCGACGCGGACTGGGCGGTCAACACCGTCGAGACGTCCCTGGAGCAGGGCAAGGCCATGGGTGCGACCGCCCTGTTCGGCGAGAACTACGGTGACGTGGTGCGTGTCGTCGAGATCGGCGGACCGTTCTCCATGGAACTGTGCGGCGGCACGCACGTCGCACGCTCCTCCCAGATCGGCCCGGTCGCCGTGCTCGGCGAGTCCTCCGTGGGCTCCGGCGCCCGGCGCATCGAGGCCTACTCGGGCATGGACGCGTTCTCCTACTTCTCCAAGGAGGCCGCGCTGGTCTCCGGCGTGGCCAGCCAGCTCAAGGCCAAGAGCTCGGACCTGCCCGACCGCATCGCCCAGCTCACCGAGCGCCTGAAGTCCGCGGAGAAGGAGATCGCGCAGCTCCACCAGGCGCAGCTCATGTCCCGTACCGGGGAGCTCGTGGACCAGGCGACGCAGGTGGGTCAGTTCACCGTCATCGCCCTGAAGCTTTCCGACGGCATCTCCGCAGGTGATCTGCGCACCGTGGCCACCGACCTCAAGGGCCGGATCCGGGACCGCGCCGGAGTCGTCGTCCTGGCCTCGGCTGATGCCGGGTCCGGAAAGGTGCCCTTCATCGTCGGCGCCACCGAGCAGGCCGTGGCCGCCGGGGTGAAGTCCGGCGATCTGGTGAAGCTCCTGGGCCAGTACGTCGACGGCCGGGGCGGCGGCAAGGCCGACCTCGCGCAGGGCTCCGGCTCGGACGCGGCGGGCGTCGATGCCGGCCTCGCCGCGGTGCGGGACGCACTCGCCGGTATGTAGTCCGCCTACGGCAGGGTAAGGTAACGAACAGATTACGGACACGCCGCGGACAGTACGGAGAGCCCGCCGCCAGGCGGCTACATTGTGGCGTGCGCCGAATCATATGACCGTTGCACCCCCGTGAAGAAAGGCCGACCGTCCGTGAAGATCCCGATCCCCGATGCCCCCGGCGAGGACGACCCGGGCGCTGGTCGTCGCCTGGGCGTCGACGTCGGCACCGTGCGCATCGGGGTCGCCTCCTCCGACCGGGGAGCCGTCCTGGCCACCCCGGTAGAGACCATCCCGCGCAAGACGGGATTCACGGACCGGGACCAGGAGGACATCGACCGGCTGATCGAGCTGGTGGAGTCCTACGAGGCGGTCGAGGTCATCGTCGGCCTGCCCCGTGACCTCAAGGGCAACGGCTCCGCCAGCGTCAAACACGCCCGGGAGATCGCCTTCCGCATCAACCGCCGCCTGGTCAACCAGGGGCTGTCCATCCCCGTGCGCTTTGCCGACGAGCGGCTCACCACCGTCGCCGCCACGGCCGCGCTACGGGCCTCCGGAGTCTCGGAGAAGGCCGGCCGCGCCGTGATCGACCAGGCCGCGGCCGTCGAGATCCTGCAGTCCTGGCTCGATGCCCGGGCGGCGTACCTCCGCCGGGTCGAAGAATCCCGCGCCACCACGACCATCGACCACCCGACCGTCAGCAACGACCCGAACCACAGTGAGGTTTAGAACCACATGAGCAACTCGAGCCGGCCTCGCCCCGTCCGTCGTCAGATGGATCCGCTCTACGTCAGGCGCCGTCAGCGCGGCCTGGCCGTCCTCGTCGCCTCACTGGTGCTCATCATCGGCGCGATCGCCTGGATCGGTTACCAGCTGTCCTCCGGCTCCGCGGGCGGCGGGGTCGGTGACTACGAGGGCACCGGCAACGGCGTCGAGCAGCTCGTGGAGATCCCCGAAGGAGCCGCGCTGTCCCAGCTCGGCCCGGAGCTGGAGGAACGCGACATCGTCGCCTCCGACTCCGCCTTCCAGACCGCCGCGGCCAACAACCCCAACGCCGCCGCCGTGCAGCCGGGGTTCTACCGCCTGCAGGAGAAGATGAGCGCCACCGCCGCGGTGGAGGCGCTCACCAGCCCGGAGAACCAGGTTGAGCTGCTCGACGTCCACGGCGGAGCCACGCTGCTCGACGTCAAGGTCGTCGGCGGCGACACCCGCTTCGGCATCTACTCCCAGATCTCCCAGGTCTCCTGCCAGGACGGCCAGCAGGAGGGCTGCGTCTCCGTCGACCAGCTCCAGCAGGTCGCGGCGACCGTCGACCCGGTCGAGCTCGGTGCCCCGGAATGGGCCGTCGAGCAGATCCGCGAGCGCGGCAACGACGCCAAGCGCATCGAGGGCCTCATCGCCCCGGGCCAGTACGTCATCGACCCGAGCATGGACGCCCAGCAGATCCTCACCGACCTCATCAGCCGGAGCACCCGCAAGTACAACGACACCGGCATCGTCGACCGGGCCAGCGCCATCGGCCTGAGCCCCTACGAGCTGCTCACCGCGGCGTCCCTCGTCGAGCGCGAGGCACCGGCAGGCGAATTCGACAAGGTCGCCCGGGTCATCCTCAACCGCATCGCCGAGCCCATGCGCCTCGAGTTCGACTCCACCGTGAACTACGGCCTGGAGGACGTCGAGGTGGCCACCACCGACGAGGCCCGCGCGGCCGTGACGCCGTGGAACACCTACGCCATGGACGGCCTGCCGCAGACCCCCATCGCCTCGCCCAGCGATGAGGCCATCTCCGCGATGGAGAACCCGGCCGAGGGCAACTGGCTCTTCTTCGTCACCGTCGACCAGAACGGCACCACCGTCTTCAACGACACCTTCGAGGACCACCTCGCCGACGTGCAGCAGGCCATCGAGGGCGGCGTGCTGGACTCGAACCGCTAGCCGCCGACGTGGAGATCCGCCACCGCGCCGCCGTCCTCGGCTCACCCATCGAGCACTCCCGCTCGCCCGTGATGCACAACTCCGGGTACCGGGCGCTGGGCCTGGACGACTGGGAGTACTCCCGCATCGAGGTCGACGCGGCCGGCCTGGCCGCGACCGTCCGGGGGGCGGACCCGTCCTTCGTCGGTTTCTCCGTGACCATGCCGGGGAAGTTCGCGGCGCTGGAGCTCGCCGACGAGGTCTCCGAGCGCGCGCGCCTCATCGGCTCCGCCAACACCCTGGTGCGCCGCGGTGCGGGATGGTTCGCCGACAACACCGACGTCGACGGGGTCACCGGCGCACTCTCCGAGCTCTTCCGGGGCGACCTCTCCCGCGTCACCTCCGCCGTGATCATCGGCGCCGGCGGGACGGCCCGGCCCGCGCTGTGGGCCCTCGCCGACGCCGGGGTCACCGACATCACCGTGCTCAACCGCTCGGACCGCTCGGCGGAGCTCGGCGACCTCGTCGCTCACCGCGGGCTCAACGTCACCTACGTCGACTTCTCGGCCGACCTCCTCTCCCTGAGTAGGGCGAATGATCTCATCGTCTCCACCGTCCCCTCCGCCGGACTGGCCGGGCATGAATCGTCGCTCGGCCACGCGCCGATCCTCGACGTCATCTACGATCCCTGGCCCACGCCGCTGACCGTCAGCGCCGCCAGCAACGGTTATCCCACAGTGGGTGGACACGTGATGCTCGCGCACCAGGCTTATCCACAGTTCGAGCTTTTCACGGGCCGCGCCGCACCTTATCCACAGATGTGGGACGCCCTCCTCCTGTCCCTCGCGCAGGTGTCCTAGCGTCAGACCCCATGTGGGTCACCGTCTGTCTCTCCGCCCCGGTGCTGTGCTGCTGGGGTGCGTCCCTGATGCTTGTCGACGCCCGTTCCCACCGCCTTCCCGACCCCCTCACCCTGCCCGTCGCGGCCTCCGCGCTGGTCACTTCAGCGCTCCTCGCCCCCGGGGTGCTGCTCGCCGGGCTGCTCTGGCCGGCGCTCTACCTGGTGGTCGGTCTGCTCGTCGGCGGGGTCGGGGGAGGGGATATCAAACTGGCCGTCACGCTGGGCATTCTCGTGGCCGCGGCGGCGGGTGTGGCGGGCGTTCTCGCCGCCATCGGCCTGGCCGGGCTGGCCGGAGTGGTGGCAGGGGTCGTCGATAAGCAGCCCGCGACCGCGCACGGCCCACCGATGATCGTCGTGGCCGCCGTCGCGCTCGCGGTGGGTGTGGTGTGGTGACTAGACGAGGTCAATTCCGCAGCGTGGCGCGGGCCGTGGGATACTGGGGTAATGCTTCGTTGGACTACCGCAGGGGAATCACACGGCCAGGCCCTGGTGGCCATGATCGAACACATGCCCGCCGGCGTGCCCGTCGATGCCGGGGAGATCTCCCGGCAGCTCGCCCGCCGGCGCCTGGGCTACGGCCGCGGCGCACGCATGAAGTTCGAGGCCGACGAGTTGACCCTGCTTACGGGAGTGCGTCACGGGTTGACCATGGGCAGCCCCATCTCCATTCTCATCGGCAACTCGGAGTGGCCGAAGTGGACCACCATCATGTCGCCGGAGGCGGTGGACCTGGAGGATCCCGAGATCGCCCAGGCCATGAACTCCGGGCGCGGCGCCCAGCTCACCCGCCCGCGCCCCGGGCACGCCGACTTCGCCGGCATGGTGAAGTACGGCGTCGACGAGGCCCGGCCGATCCTCGAGCGCTCCTCCGCGCGCGAGACCGCCGCCCGGGTCGCCGCCGCCACCGTCGCGCGGTCCTTCCTGCGCGAGACCCTCGGCGTGGAGGTCATCTCCCACGTCATCTCCATCGGCGAGTCCGAGCCCTACACCGGCCCGGCACCCACGGCGGCCGACATCGACGCGATCGACGACAACCCCACCCGCGCTTTCGACGCCGCGGCGGGTGAGTCCATGGTCGCGGCCATCGACGCCGCGAAGAAGGCCGGTGACACCCTCGGCGGCATCGTCGAGGTCGTGGTCGAGGGCCTGCCCATCGGCCTGGGATCACACATCTCGGGCGACGACCGGTTGGACGCCCAGCTCGCCGCCGCGCTCATGGGCATCCAGGCCATCAAGGGCGTGCAGATCGGCGACGGCTTCGAGGAGGCCCGGCGCCGCGGCTCCGAGGCGCACGACGAGATGGTGCGCACCGAGGACGGCGTGGACCGGCTGAGCAACCGCGCCGGCGGCCTCGAGGGCGGCATGACCAACGGCCAGGTCCTGCGTGTGCGCGCGGCCATGAAACCCATCTCCACCGTGCCCCGGGCTCTGAAGACCGTGGACATGAAGGACGGTTCGGCTGCCACGGGTATCCACCAGCGCTCCGACGTGTGCGCGGTCCCCGCGGCGGGCGTGGTCGCCGAGGCGATGGTCGCGCTCGTGCTGGCCCGCGCCGTGCTGGAGAAGTTCGGCGGCGACTCGCTCGCGGAGACCCAGCGCAACATTGATTCGTATACTGCGTACGTGCGGCAGCGACTGCGCTTCGGAGAGTAGGGACATGCCCAACACAGAGGTAGAGACCGTGGCGAACATGTGTCCCACCACGCCCGTAATCGTGCTTGTCGGACCGCCCGGGGCGGGGAAGTCGTCGATCGGGCGCCGATTGGCGCGGGCCCTGAGCCTCACGCTGGTGGACTCCGACCACATCATCGAGCAGTCGCAGCAGAAGTCCTGCGGCCAGGTGTTCACTGAGCTCGGTGAGCCGGCGTTCCGTGCGCTGGAGGAGGAGGCGGTGGCCACCGCGCTGAAGTCGGGCGGGGTGGTCAGCCTCGGCGGCGGCGCCGTGCTCTCCGCGGCGACCCGCGCGCAGCTGCTCAACCACACCGTCGTGTGGATCGACGTCAGCGCCGAGGAGGGATTCCGGCGCACGCGCAATGAGGATTCCCGCCCGGTGCTGCAGGCGGAGGACCCGCGCGCGCACTACCGTCGCCTGCTGGAGAGCCGGGAGGACTACTACCGTGAGGTGTCTGACTACCGCGTGCGTAGCGACGAAAAGACGCCCCCCGGCCTGGTCGCCGAGATCCTCGGTTTCCTCGAGACCATCTGACACGTAAAGGAGCACCGAGAACCATGCAGACGATCACCGTCACCGGCCCGAATCCCTACGAAGTCACCATCGGCCACCGCCTCACCGGCTCGGTGGCCGCCAAGGTGCGCGCGCACGGCGCGGCGCAGGTGGCCATCATCCACCAGCCCACGCTGGCGGCCGTGGCCCGCGAACTGGCCGAGGAGATCGGCGCCTCGGGCACCACCGTGCACCTGCTGGCCACCCCGGACGCCGAGGACGGCAAGACCGTCGAGACCGCCACCCAGCTGTGGGATGCGCTCGGTGCGGAGGCGTTCGGTCGCCGAGACCTCATCATCGGCCTCGGCGGGGGAGCGGCCACCGATCTCGCGGGTTTTGTGGCCGCCACGTGGATGCGCGGGGTGGATGTCGTCCTCGTGCCCACCACGCTGCTGGCCATGGTCGACGCCGCGGTCGGCGGCAAGACCGGTTTCAACACCGCCGCGGGCAAGAACCTCGTCGGCGCCTTCCACGAACCCCACGCGGTGTTCATCGACCTCGACCGGCTCTACACCCTCGGTGAGGAGGACGTCAGCGCCGGCTCGGCGGAGAT
This sequence comes from Corynebacterium doosanense CAU 212 = DSM 45436, assembly GCF_000767055.1. Taxonomy (NCBI): domain Bacteria; kingdom Bacillati; phylum Actinomycetota; class Actinomycetes; order Mycobacteriales; family Corynebacteriaceae; genus Corynebacterium; species Corynebacterium doosanense. The sequence goes on along the minus strand of NZ_CP006764.1, from coordinate 1,547,531 downwards.
CATCAAGACCGGATTCATCGCCGACGAAGAAATCCTGCGTCACTACGAGGAGAACGTGCGCGAATGCCTCGAGCCCTCGGCGCGGATGGCGGAGCTCATCTACCGTTCCGTCGCCGTCAAGGCCCGCGTGGTCTCGGCCGACCTCAAGGAGGCCGGGGAGCGGGAGATTCTCAACTACGGCCACACCTTCGGTCACGCCGTCGAGCACTTCGAGAACTACCGCTGGCGCCACGGCAACGCCGTCGCCGTGGGCATGATGTTCATCGCGGAGCTCTCCCACGCCCGCGGGCTCATCGACGACGACCTGCTCGCCCGCCACCGCGCGGTGCTGGAGTCCGTGGGCCTGCCCACCACCTATGAGCCCGGCCGCTTCGACGACCTCTACCGGGTGATGACCCGGGACAAAAAGAACCGCGACGGCCGTCTCCGTTTCGTCGCCCTCGACGGCGAGGTCGGGCGCACCACCCGCATCCAGGGCCCGGGGCTCGACGAGCTGCGCGCCGCCTACGACCGCATCACTAGCTAAAGGAAGCCGCAGACAATGAGTACTACCGTGATGATCCTCAACGGCCCCAACCTCAACCGGCTGGGCAAACGCCAGCCGGAGGTCTACGGAACCGCCACGCTCGCCGACGTCGAGCAGGCGTGCGCCGCGCGCGCGGGCGAGCTCGGTCTCACCGTCGACTTCCGCCAGTCCAACCACGAGGGCGAACTCATCGACTCGGTCCACGAGGCCGCGGACCACGGCTGGCCGGTGATCATCAACCCCGGCGGCTTCACCCACACGTCAGTGGCGCTTCGCGACGCCCTCGCGGAGATCGCCGACGGCGACGGCTTCGTCGAGGTGCACCTGACCAACGTGCACGCCAGGGAGCCGTTCCGCCAGCACTCCTACCTCTCGCCGATCGCCCGCGGGGTCATCGCCGGCCTGGGTTCCTACGGTTACCTCGCGGCGCTGGGGTATTTCACGCCCTAGTGCCCGCCCCGGCTGGGTAGTGTGGGTGCATGGTATTCGCAGACAACCGCTTTGACACCCGCCGGCGTCAGCTGGCCACGGAGCTCGCCGCGCGGCGCCTGGACGCGATGCTGCTCACCGACCTCACCAACATCCGCTACCTCTCCGGGTTCTCCGGTTCGAACGCGGCCCTGCTGGTGGGCAGTGACCGCAGCGCACGCATCGCCACCGACGGCCGGTACACCACCCAGATCGCGGCCGAGGTCCCGGACATCGCCGCGCTCATCGACCGGCGCACCACCCTCGCCCTGCTCGAGGGCATCGACGAGTCTCGCCGGGTCGGCGTGGAGTCGGCGCACCTCAGCGTGGCGGCCTTCGAGAAGCTGCAGGGCTCCGTCCCCGAGGACATCACCCTCGTCCCGGTCTCCGGGTTGGTGGAGCCGCTGCGCCTGGTCAAGGACGGTGGTGAGCTGGCCGAGCTGGAATCCGTCGCCCAGCTCGCCACCGCAGCCTTCACCGAGCTGCTGGAGCAGGGCGGGGTCGCCGCCGGGCGCACCGAGCGCGACGTCGCCGCGGACCTGGAGTACCTCATGCGCCGCGCCGGATCGGAGCACACCAGCTTCGACACCATCGTCGCCTCCGGGCCCAACTCCGCGAAGCCGCACCACGGCGCGTCCGACCGGGTCATCGAGACCGGAGACCTGGTCACCATCGACTTCGGCGCGCACGTGCGCGGCTACAACTCCGACATGACCCGTACCCTCGTGGTCGGCGAGGTGGGGGAGTTCGAGCGCGAGATCTACGAGCTGGTGCTGCAGGCGCAGCTCGCCGGGGTGGAGGCCGCGACGGTGGGTACAGAGCTTGTCGACGTCGACGCGGCCTGCCGGGACATCATCGCCGCCGGCGGCTACGGCGAGTACTTCTCCCACTCCACCGGCCACGGCATCGGCCTGGACGTGCACGAGGGCCCGTACGCCGCGCAGTCCGGGACCGGCACACTCGCGGAGAACATGACGCTGACCATCGAGCCGGGAATCTACGTCCCCGGCCGGGGCGGGGTGCGGATCGAGGACACCCTCATCATCGGCGCGGGCGGCCCGAAGATCATCACCAATGCGGGGAAAGACCTGCTCGTGGTGTAGACTGACCACGTTTTATGCCCTGACCCAATCAGATTCACCCAGGAGACTATTCGTGGCATCCACCGCCGATTTCAAGAACGGCCTTGTGCTCAAGGTTGACGGCAAGCTCCAGCAGATCATCGAGTTTCAGCACGTCAAGCCCGGCAAGGGCCCGGCCTTCGTCCGCACCAAGCTCAAGGACGTCGTCTCCGGCAAGACCGTGGACAAGACCTGGAACGCCGGCGTCAAGGTCGAGACCGCGCAGGTGGACCGCCGCGACATGACCTACCTGTACAACGACGGCACCAACTACGTCGTCATGGATGACAGCTCCTTCGAGCAGTTTGAGCTCGACGAGTCCAAGTTCGGCGACGCCGCCAAGTTCCTCCTGGAGAACATGCGTGTGCAGGTCTCCTTCAACGAGGGTGAGGCGCTCTTCGCCGAGCTGCCCATCACCGTGGAGCTGGCCATCTCCCACACCGATCCGGGCCTGCAGGGCGACCGCTCCACCGGTGGCACGAAGCCCGCCACCCTGGAGACCGGTGCCGAGATCCAGGTCCCGCTGTTCATGGAGACCGGCAACGTTGTTCGCGTGGACACTCGCACGGGCGAGTACCAGTCCCGCGTGGCTCAGTAGTCCCACCTTGAGCAACACCGACATCAACTATCGCCGCCGCGGCTCCCGCTACCGGGCCCGCCGCCGCGCCGTGGACATCATCTTCGAGGCGGAGTTCCGCGACGTCGACCCGGTCTCCGTGGTCGAGCAGCGCGTCGCGCTCGCCGATGACCGCGACGCCGAGGTCGCGCCCGTCGCCGACTACACCCGGCAGCTGGTCACCGGCGTGGCGGAGCGTCTCGACGAGCTCGATGACACCATCTCGCGCTACCTCTCCGAGACGTGGCAGCTGCGCCGCCTCCCGGCCGTCGACCGAGCCGTGCTGCGCGTGCTGGCTTGGGAGATCGTGTTCAACGACGAGGTCGACGCGCCCGTCAGCGTGGTCGACGGCGTGGAGATCGCCAGCGAATACTCCACCGACGTCGCCGCCCCGTACATCCACGCCGTGCTCGACGACATCGCGCAGTCGATGTCCGCGGACAACCCGATGAACGTGGTTTCCGACGACGAGTAGGGTTTAGCGTCATGGGATTCAGCACCGACGACGCACTCGCCCCCAAAGTCTCCGAGGGTTTCCACCTGTCCGACCTGGACCCGGCCACCACGCCGGGTCTTTCGGCTGACGACAACCTGGACAAGGAGTTCGCTCAGCACGACGACGAACTCGGTGAGCTCCAGGAGAACCTCTTCGCCAGCAAGGCAGGATCCGTCCTCGTCATCCTGCAGGGCATGGATACCTCCGGCAAGGGCGGCATGATCGAGCGCCTGCTCAAACCGATGAGCCCGCTGGGCACCCGCGTGGTGGCCTTCGGCGCGCCGACGAAGGAGGAGCGCGAGCAGGACTTCCTCTGGCGCGTGCGCCCGCACCTGCCCAAGGCCGGAGAGATCGCCGTCTTCGACCGCTCGCACTACGAGGACGTACTCATCCAGAAGGTCGAGTCCATGGCGGATCCGGCGGAAATCGAGCGTAGATACGCCGCCATCAGCGACTTCGAGTCGGAGATCGCCGCGTCGGGGACAACCATCATCAAGGTGTTCCTGCACATCTCGCGCGAGTTCCAGTACGAGAACCTCGTGGAGCGGCTGACGAACCCCGAGAAGATGTGGAAGTACGACCCCGCCGACCTGGTCGCGCGCAGCAAGTGGGAGGAGTACATGACCGCCTACCAGATCGCCATGGAACGCACGTCGACTGATGACGCACCCTGGTACGTCATCCCCGGAGACGACAAGACCTACGCCCGCATGGTGGTCAAACACCTGCTGGTCGACGCGCTGCGCGATCTCGAACGTCCCTGGCCCGGGCTCGGCGAGGGTGTCGACGCCGACGAGGAGCTGGAGAAGCTCAAGAAGAGCTAGCGGCGAACTGCTCCGCCACGACCTGCAGGGTGTCCTGGATGTGCAGAACGCCGTCGACGGCCACCTCGAGCGCGGCGTCGAGCTGCGCGTCGCTCATGCCGGCGGCGGAGAAGATCTCGTGCTCCGTGCGGGCGATGAGGGTGTCGGCGTAGTCGAGGACGGCGGCCGAAGCCTCCATCTGGATGCTGTTGACGTGGTTGGCGGCCAGATACAGCGTGGCGTCGCCAGCCGAGGACGGAGTGTCCGAGAGCCTGTCGGCGCGGACGATGACCACCGAGCCGATGGCGGCGAAGGTGACGGGGAAGCCGTTGAGGTTGGCGGTCGCGGCGGGGGAGTTTTCCTCGGATTCGAGGGTCACGCAGAGGCGGGCCATCGCGTCGATGACTCGTGGCTGGTCCACGGGATTCATGACTGGTACCTCCAGGTAACGAGTTCGGGGAACTGCTGCTCGACGTAGGAGAACGCCGCGTCGATGGTCTCCAGGCAGGAGAGGACGAAGGCGCCGAGCTGGTCGTGGCTCAGGCCCTCGCTGACGTTGGCTTGGCGATACGCGCTGACCACGAGGTGCGAGCCCTCCTGCTCGAAGAAGCGCAGCGTCGGTGCGATCTGGTTCTGGTTCCACTGATTGAGCGCGTGCATGAGGCCAGCTCCGTCGCTGAGAGCCACCTGCCCGCGCCACAGTGAGTCGCAGACGAGGCGGTCGTTGTCGATGGTCAGCGCGATGGCGGAGTTGGAGTAGCCGGTGCGCAGGACCCGGCCCTCCTGCACGCACTCGATGCCCTCGGTAAGGAGGATCTCCTCGATGCGCTCGAGGGTGACCTCGGCGATGTCGTCGTTTTCCATGGTGCCTTTCCTCGGTCGGGGCAGTCTGATACTCACCCTATGCGGTCGCGGGTGGTTGGCCTCCCTCCCACGCGTTGGTCTTAACGGCGCGCCCTTAAGTCGTCGAGCTTTCGGAAGGTGTGCTCAAGACCGACTCCCGGGGCACCGGCCATCGAGTCCCAGGCCAGCCAGGCCAGCCAGGCCAGCCAGGCCAGCCAGGCCAGCCAGGCCAGCTAGGCCAGGGACTGGCCGCCCAACTCGTGCGCCAGTGCGCCTGCCAAATCGGGATAGCGGTAAAAGTGTCCACGGGCAGCCAGGGCCGTGTTCGACACCCGCTGGTCGGCGAGCGCCAGCTCCCGCGCGCCGTCGCGGCCGAGCAGCACGGCCGGGGCAAACTTGGGCAGCGGCACGAAAGCCGGGCGGTGCAGCTCCCGGCCCAGCGCCTTGACCAAGCCCCGGTTGCGCACCGGGTGTGGTGCGACGGCATTGACCGGGCCTGTCAGCCCGGAATCGACGACCGCCGTGGCATAGATGTCGGTGAGGTCATCGAGCGCGATCCAGGACATCCACATGCGGCCGTCCCCGAACGGACCGCCGAGCCCGGTAGATATAGCCGCAGACAGCAGCGGAAGCATCCCGCCTCCGCCGGACAGGACGATCCCCGTGCGCACCGTAACCACCCGCTTGCCGGCCCTTTCGGCAGGGGCGGTCGCGTTTTCCCAGTCGGTGACCACGTGGGCGAGAAAATCCTCGCCGGGTGCGGAGTCCTCGTCGAGCGGCTCGTCTCCGCGCTCGGCACCGTAGTAGCCGATGGCAGACGCACTGATCATGGCGCTCACCTGGGGACTCGAGGCCACGATCTCGGCCAGTCGCCGGGTCGGCCCGACTCGGGAGGCGTAGATCTTTGCTTTGTGGCTGTCGTTGAACCGGCCGAAGATCGGCTCGCCGGCGAGATGGACGAGGACGTCGACGCCGTGGAGAAGCTCCGGTGCAGGGCTGTTCATGTCCCAGTGCCGCTCGCCGTCTGAAGCCTCGCCCCGCACGAGCGGTATTATCGTGTGCCCCGCGACGGTGAGCAGCGCCCACAGCGCCGAGCCGACGGTGCCCGACGAGCCCGTCATGGCGATGGTCAGGGGAGTGGAGGATTGACGGGCGAGGAACGCCAGGTCCTGCTCGAGCTGGTGCTGCCGGTAGGCGAAGGCTGGGCGGAGCAGCCGCTCGGGGATGCGCGTGGACACCTCGTCGGTGATTCGTGTGCCTCCCGAAGGATCATCCGAGAAGTTGTGGGTGTGTGTCCATTGAGTGATCTGCCTCAGCGGGGAATTTACGCAGATATCCCGGAATGAGGACCCCTCGACATAACCCTCTGGGAGGTGCTGCGCGTTCCACCGCAGCCCGCCGGGAAGAGAAAACACCGTCATCCCACCGCGCAGGCTGTTTGCCTCGGTAACCGGGCGCATCGGCAGGAACCCAGGGGTCAGGCGGGTGACCGCTCCGGAACGAGTGTGGTAGTTCCAGACGAGGTCGCGAGGAAAATTGATGAGCTGATCCGCAGTGAACGACATAGCCCCACACTACGTAAGCAGACGTGCTATATTCTTCGGGACTTCGATTCACCATCCTTTAACGGACCGCACAGTGAGGCGGGAAAGGAGGCCACGATGAGTGAAGCACCAGCGCATCCGACGGAACTGCTCAGTTCCGACGACGTCGCACGCACGGTCGCACGCATCGCGCACCAGATCATCGAGAACACTGCGCTCGACTCGGAAGAGGCGCCGATTGTAGTTCTCCTGGGCATCCCCTCGGGCGGTGTCCCGCTGGCGGAGATGCTCGCGGCCCGGATCGAGGAATTCTCCGGCCAAACCATCCCCACAGGTTCGCTGGACATCACGCTCTACCGCGATGACCTGCGCAGCAAGCCACACCGCGCCCTCTTGCCCACCCGCATTCCGGCCGGCGGCGTCGACGGGGCGGTGGTCGTGCTTGTCGACGACGTCCTGTTTTCCGGCCGCACCATCCGCGCGGCGTTCGACGCTCTCGCCGACCTGGGACGCCCCGCGAAGATCCAGCTCGCTGTCCTCGTCGACCGCGGCCACCGGGAGCTGCCGATCCGCGCCGACTATGTGGGCAAGAATATTCCCACGGCCCGCGCGGAGGACGTGCGGGTGTACTTCGAAGCCATAGATGGCCGCGACGGCGTCGAACTCGTCCGGGCGGAAGGATAAATGCCCATGAAACATCTGCTCGATATCGCGAGCCTGTCCAGGAACGAGATCGTCGGCCTCATGGACGAGGCGGATCGTTTCCGGGAGACGCTGCTCGACCGGGAGATCAAGAAGCTGCCCACCCTGCGTGGGCGGACGATCTTCACCCTGTTCTATGAGAACTCCACCCGAACCCGGTCCTCCTTTGAGGTCGCGGGCAAGTGGATGAGCGCGGACGTGATCAACCTGTCGGCGTCGACCTCCTCGGTGAAGAAGGGCGAATCGCTCAAGGACACGGGCTTGACTCTCTCGGCAATCGGCGCGGACGCGATCATCATGCGCCACCCGTCCTCGGGCGCGGCGAACCTCCTGGCCGAGTGGGTTGCCCCGGGTGGCAACGGTCCCAGCGTGATCAACGCCGGCGACGGCCAGCACCAGCACCCGACGCAGGCGCTTCTCGACGCCGTGACCATGCGCCAGCAGCTCGGCGACCTGAACGGCCGCAAGGTGCTCATCGTCGGCGACTGCTTGCATTCTCGGGTGGTGCGTTCGAACGTTGACCTGCTGACCAAGCTCGGCGCTGAGGTCGTGCTGGTGGCGCCCAACAGCCTGCTGCCCACCGGTATGCAGCAGTGGCCGGTACGCGTCTCGCAGGACTTCGATACTGAGGTGAAGAGCGCTGACGTGGTCATGATGCTGCGGGTTCAGGCGGAGCGCATGAACGGCGGATTCTTTCCGTCGCAACGCGAATACGCCACCTACTTCGGCCTCAGTCGTGAGCGCGAGCGCGCGCTGAAGCCGGGAGCGATCATCATGCACCCGGGCCCGATGCTGCGCGGCATGGAGATCAACTATGGCGTGGCCGACTCCGAACGCGGACAGATCCTGCGCCAGGTCGCCAACGGCGTGCATGTGCGCATGGCCGTGCTGTTCACCCTCATCGCCAGCCCGAAGGAGCTCACACCATGAAAACCCTGATCAAAAACGTGCGCCCCTATGGCGAGGGCGAGCCCACCGACGTGTTCATTGAGGACGGTGTCATCGCCGCGATCGGTGAGAACCGCGACGCCGACGAGACCATCGACGGCGACGGCGCCGTGCTGCTGCCGGGTCTCGTCGACCTGCACGTGCACTTCCGCGAGCCCGGCCGCGAGGACACCGAGACCATCGTCACCGGCTCCCAGGCCGCGGCCGCCGGCGGGTTCACCGCCGTGTTCACCATGGCCAACACCAACCCGGTCACCGACCAGCCCGTCATCGCCGACTCTGTCTGGGCCAAGGGCCAGGCGGCGGGGCTGTGCGACGTGCACCCCGTCGGCTCCATCACCCAGGGCCTTAAAGGCGAGGCGTTGACGGAGTTCGGCATGATGAACCGTGGCGACGCGGGCGTGCGCATGTTCTCCGACGACGGCAAGTGTGTCACCGATCCGCTGCTCATGCGCCGCGCCATCGAATACGCCGCCGGGCTGGATGTTCTGCTCGCCCAGCACGCGGAGGAGCACCGCCTCACCGAGGGTGCCGTCGCTCACGAGGGCGAGAATGCCGCGCGCCTGGGCCTGCGCGGCTGGCCTCGCGTAGCCGAGGAATCCATCGTCGCGCGCGATATCCTGCTCACCCGCGACTACGGGGGCCGCCTGCACATCTGTCACGCCTCCACCGCCGGAACCGCCGAGCTGCTGCGCTGGGCCAAGTCCCTGGGCGTGAACGTCTCGGCCGAGGTCACCCCGCACCACCTGCTGCTCACCGACTCCGTGCTGGACAGCTACGACGGCGTCTTCCGTGTCAATCCGCCGCTGCGCGAGGAGTCCGACACCCTGGCTCTCAGGGAGGCGCTTCTCGACGGCACCATCGACGTCATCGCCACGGACCACGCACCCCACGGCTCCGAGGACAAGTGTGTGGAGTTCGACCACGCGAAGCCGGGCATGCTCGGACTGGAGACCTCGCTGGCCATCGTGTCGGAGATCTTCGTGCGCTCCGGACTGGCGGACTGGCGCTTCATCGCCCGGGTGATGAGCGAACGTCCCGCCGAGATCGCCCGCCTGGCGGATCAGGGCCGACCGATCGCCGTGGGTGAGCCCGCCAACCTCACGCTGGTGGCCGAGAAGGACTGGACCGTCGACCGCGGCCAGCTCGCGTCGAAGTCGGAGAACACACCCTTCAACGGCATGGACTTCTCCCACCGGGTGGTGGCCACGCTACTGCGCGGCCGGGTGACCTCCCGCGACGGCCAGGCCTGCGCGCCCGCGAATGCCTAGAACACCTCATGCTGAACAACCTGCACCGAAAGGCCAACATCAAGTGAGCACCTCCACCCGCCCCCGGGCCGTCCTCGTCCTCGCCGACGGACGCACCTTCGTCGGCCGCCCCTTCGGCGCCAGGGGCACATCGCTCGGTGAAGCCGTCTTCACCACCGCCATGACCGGCTACCAGGAGACGATGACCGACCCCTCCTACCACCGCCAGATCGTCGTCGCCGCCGCGCCGCAGATCGGCAACACCGGCTGGAACGACGAGGACTCCGAGTCCGTCAGCGGCAAGATCTGGGTCGCCGGCCTGGCCGTGCGCGACCTGTCCAAGCGCGTCTCCAACTGGCGTGCAGAGCGCACGCTGGCCGAGGAGATGGAGAAGCAGGGCGTCATCGGCATCGAGGGCGTGGACACCCGCACCATCGTGCGCCACCTGCGCAACTTCGGCTCCGTCGCCGCCGGGCTGTTCTCCGGCGAGGACGCTGACCAGCCCGTCGAGAAGCTCATCGAGATCGTGCGGGCCCAGCCCTCCATGGCCGGCCTCGACCTCGCCGCCGAGGTGAGCACCGACGAGCCGTACACCATCCCCGCGGAGGGGGAGAAGAAGTACACCGTCGTCGCCTACGACATGGGCATCAAGTCCGCCACGCCGAGGCACTTCGCCCAGCGCGGCATCGAGACGGTCGTCGTGCCCGCCGGCACCTCGCTGGAGAAGGTGCGCGAGTACCAGCCCGACGGCGTGTTCATCTCCAACGGCCCCGGCGACCCCGGCACCGCGGACGAGATGGTCGCCGTCACGCGCGACATCATCGAGGAGAAGATCCCGCTGTTCGGCATCTGCTTCGGCAACCAGATCCTCGGCCGCGCGCTGGGCCTGGACACCTACAAACTCAAGTTCGGCCACCGCGGCATCAACGTGCCCGTGATCAACCACGTCACCGGCAAGATCGACATCACCTCGCAGAACCACGGCTTCGCGCTCAGCGGCAAGCCCGGCGAGCAGTTCGACACCGACTTCGGACCCGCCACGGTCACCCACTCCTGCCTCAACGACGACTGCGTCGAGGGCGTCGCCCTGGACAGCGGCCTGGCCTACTCGGTGCAGTACCACCCCGAGTCCGCCGCCGGACCCCACGACGCGAACCCCCTGTTTGACCAGTTCATCGACCTGATGAGCAACCACTCGCCGAACGCCAAGTAAGCACGAAGGATCACTCACCACATGCCTAAGCGCAACGACATCAACCACGTCCTCGTCATCGGCTCCGGCCCCATCGTCATCGGCCAGGCCTGCGAGTTCGACTACTCCGGCACCCAGGCCTGCCGCGTGCTCAAGGAGGAGGGCCTGCGGGTCACCCTCATCAACTCCAACCCGGCCACCATCATGACCGACCCGGAGTTCGCCGACCACACCTACATCGAGCCGATCCACCCCAGCTACATCGACAAGATCCTCACCCGCGAGGCCGAGCAGGGCCACAAGGTAGATGCGGTGCTGGCCACCCTCGGCGGGCAGACGGCGCTCAACGCGGTCATCCAGCTCGACCGCGAGGGCATCCTGGCCAAGCACGGCGTGGAGCTCATCGGCGCCGACATCGAGGCCATCGAGCGCGGCGAGGACCGGCAGAAGTTCAAGGACATCGTCACCAAGGTCGGCGGCGAATCCGCCCGGTCCGCGGTGTGTTACTCCATGGAGGAGGTGCATGCGACCGTCGAGAAGCTCGGGCTTCCCGTCGTCGTGCGTCCCTCCTTCACCATGGGTGGCCTGGGTTCCGGCCTGGCGTACACCACCAAGGATCTCGAGCGCATCGCCGGCGGCGGGCTCGCGGCCTCCCCGGACGCCAACGTGCTCATCGAGGAGTCCATCCTCGGGTGGAAGGAGTACGAGCTCGAGCTCATGCGTGACACCGACGACAACGTCGTGGTCATCGCGTCGATCGAGAACGTCGACGCCGTCGGCGTGCACACCGGCGACTCCGTCACCGTCGCCCCGGCCCTGACGCTCACCGACCGCGAGTTCCAGGACCTGCGCAACCTGGGCATCGCCATCATCCGCGAGGTCGGCGTGGACACCGGCGGCTGCAACATCCAGTACGCCATCAACCCGGAGAACGGGCGCATCGTCGTCATCGAGATGAACCCGCGTGTCTCGCGCTCCTCCGCACTGGCGTCGAAGGCGACGGGCTTTCCCATCGCCAAGCTCGCCGCCAAGCTGGCCATCGGTTACACGCTCGACGAGGTCACCAACGACATCACCGGCGTCACTCCGGCGGCCTTCGAGCCGACGCTGGACTACGTCATCGTCAAGGCTCCGCGCTTTGCCTTCGAGAAGTTCCCGGGTGCCGACGAGACCCTGACCACCTCCATGAAGTCCGTCGGTGAGGCCATGGGCATCGGCCGCAACTACATCGCCGGGCTGAACAAGGTCATGCGCTCGCTGGAGCAGAAGCAGGCCGGGTTCTGGACCCGCCCCGACGAGTACTTCGCCGGCGAGCGCGCCACCGACCTCGACGCCGTGCTCGCGGACCTGAAGACACCCACCGACGGCCGCATGTACGACGTCGAGCTGGCACTGCGCCTCGGCGCCACCGTCGAGCAGGTCCACGAGGCCAGCGCCATCGACCCGTGGTTCCTCGCCGAGCTGGAGGCGCTGGTCGCCTTCCGCGAGGAGCTGTCCGGCGCCCCGGTCCTCGACGAGGACCTGCTGCGCGAGGCCAAGGTCTTCGGGCTTTCGGACGCCCAGATCGCCGCCCTGCGCCCCGAGCTCGCCGGCGAGAACGGCGTGCGCTCCCTGCGCTGGTCGCTCGGCGTGCGCCCGGTGTACAAGACCGTGGACACCTGCGCAGGCGAGTTCGAGGCCCAGACCCCGTACCACTACTCCGCCTACGAGTTGGACCCCGCGGCCGAGTCCGAGGTCTCCGAGACCGGCAAGGACAAGGTGCTCATCCTCGGCTCCGGCCCCAACCGCATCGGCCAGGGCATCGAGTTCGACTACTCCTGCGTGCACGCGGCCCTGGAGCTCTCCGAGCGCGGTTACGAGACCGTCATGGTCAACTGCAACCCGGAGACCGTCTCCACCGACTACGACACCGCCGACCGCCTCTACTTTGAGCCGCTGACCTTCGAGGACGTCATGGAGGTCTTCCACGCGGAGTCCCAGTCCGGCAACGTCGCCGGCGTCATCGTCCAGCTCGGCGGCCAGACCCCGCTGGGCCTGGCACAGCGCCTCGCCGACGCCGGCGTGCCCGTCGTGGGCACCAGCCCCGAGGCCATCAACCTCGCCGAGGACCGCGGCGAGTTCGGTCGGGTGCTTGCCGACGCCTCGCTGCCCGCCCCCGACTTCGGCACCGCGACCTCGTTCGCCGAGGCCCGCGACGTGGCCAAGGGCATCGGCTACCCCGTGCTCGTGCGTCCGTCCTATGTGCTCGGCGGGCGGGGCATGGAGATCGTCTACGACGAGCCCAGCCTCGAGGACTACATCAACCGCGCCACCGAGCTGTCCCCGGACCACCCGGTGCTGGTGGACCGCTTCCTCGACTCCGCCATCGAGATCGACGTCGACGCGCTGTGCGACGGCGAGGAGGTCTTCCTCGGCGGCGTCATGGAGCACATCGAGGAGGCCGGCATCCACTCCGGCGACTCCGGCTGTGCGCTGCCGCCGATGACCCTCGGCCCGGAGGACATCGAGAACGTCCGTCGCTCCGCCACGGCCATCGCCTTCGGCGTCGGCGTCAAGGGCCTGCTCAACATCCAGTTCGCCCTGAAGGACGACGTGCTCTACGTCATCGAGGCCAACCCGCGCGCCTCGCGCACCGTGCCGTTCGTGTCCAAGGCCACCGGCGTCCCGCTGGCCAAGGCCGCCGCGCGCATCATGCTGGGCGACACCATCGCCGGGCTCAAGGCCGAGGGCATGCTGCCCACGGACTACGACGGCGGCTCGCTGCCGCTCGAGCACCCCATCGCGGTGAAGGAGGCCGTGCTGCCCTTCAACCGTTTCCGGCGTGCCGACGGCTCCATGCTCGACACCCTGCTCAGCCCGGAGATGAAGTCCACCGGCGAGGTCATGGGCCTGGCCGACAACTTCGGCGCGGCCTACGCCAAGGCCGAGCACGCCTCGTTCGGCGAGCTCCCCACCGAGGGCACCGTGTTTGTCTCCGTGGCCAACCGCGACAAGCGCACCCTGATCTTCCCGATCCAGCGCCTGGCCACCATGGGCTTCACCCTCCTGGCCACCGCCGGCACGGCGCAGATGCTGCGCCGCAACGGCATCGAGTGTGAGACCGTGCTCAAGGCCTCCGACGTCCGCGAGGGCGCCGAGGGCCAGTCCATCGTCGAGCGCATCCTCGAGGGCGAGGTCGACCTCATCCTCAACACGCCCGCCGGCTCCGCGGGAGCACGCCACGACGGCTACGACATCCGCGCGGCGGCCGTGAGCAGCGGCATCCCGCTCGTCACCACCGTCCAGGGTGTCACCGCCGCGGTGCAGGGCATCGAGGCGCTGCGCCAGGGCGACCTGGATGTGCGCGCGCTGCAGGAACTCGACCACTCCCCGGCGCAGCAGTGAGCTTCGGCGAGCGGCTGCTGACAGCGACCCGGGAACATGGCCGGCTGTGCGTGGGCATCGACCCCCACGCGGCGCTGCTGGATTCCTGGGGGCTGGGCGATGACGTCGCCGGCCTGCGCGAGTTCTCGCAGCGGTGCGTCGAGGCCTTCGCCGGCCACGTCGCCCTGGTCAAACCCCAGGTGGCGTTCTTCGAGCGCTTCGGCTCCGCGGGGTTTGTGGTGCTCGAGGAGACCCTGGCCGCCCTGCGCGAGGCGGGGACACTCACCGTGGCCGACGCCAAACGCGGCGACATCGGCTCCACGATGGCCGGTTACGCCGACGCGTGGCTGGGGGAGACCTCGCCGCTGCGTAGCGACGCCGTCACCGTCTCGCCCTACCTCGGCGTGGATTCGCTGGCCCCGGTGTTCGAGGCCTCCCGGCGCACCGGCGGGGGAGTGTTCGTGCTCGCCGCCACCTCCAACCCGGAGGCGCCCGGTCTGCAGAACACCGCGGGTCCGGACGGGCGGAGCATCGCCCAGTCAGTAGTGGATCGCTGCGCGGAGCTCAACGCCGGGCAGACGACCGGGTCGATAGGGGTGGTGGTTGGCGCGACCGTCGATACGCCCCCCGATCTCTCCCGTCTCGCCGGTCCGGTGCTCATGCCCGGAGTCGGTGCCCAGGGCGCCGGGGCGGCGGACGTGGCGCGGATTGCGGCAGGGGTGGAGCACCTCGCCATCGCCAATGTGTCACGTTCCGTGCTCGGCGCTGGTCCGGACCCCGTCTCCCTGCGGAAACAGGCTCTGGAGGCGGCCCGGGACTTCCCGGCGACCGACGTAAACTGACCAGGCAGTTTCCCCGCCTTAGTGCCCTGACGTGGCAGTTTACGGGTGGGGAATGCCGCGTTGGCCGACCACGGTGCTAGACTTGCCCGGAGTCAGTGCCGAAAGATCCTAAAACTATCCGTAGTTGCAGGTCAGACGGCTGCTGAGCACCGGGCGGTAACGTCCAACAGACCACTACTCAAGAATCGAAAACGGAGGAACCCCGTGGCCCTTCCCAAGTTGACCGACGAGCAGCGCAAGGCCGCGCTCGCTAAGGCTGCTGAGGCTCGCAAGGCCCGCGCTGAACTCAAGGCTGAGCTCAAGCGCGGCGGAACCAACCTCAAAGAGGTCCTGGACAAGGCTGAGACCGACGAGATCATCGGCAAGACCAAGGTCTCCGCGATCCTCGAAGCTCTCCCCAAGGTCGGCAAGGTCAAGGCCAAGGAGATCATGGACGAGCTCGAGATTGCCCAGACCCGCCGCCTGCGCGGCCTCGGCGAGCGCCAGCGTCGCGCTCTGCTCGAGCGCTTCGGCTTCTCCGAGGATTAATTTATGGCTGGCGACAACCCCCGGGGTCGCCTGATCGTCCTAGCCGGACCCTCGGCCGTCGGGAAATCCACAGTGGTATCTCGGCTGCGCGCTGCCGTGGACAATCTCTATTTCAGCGTCTCCATGACCACTCGTTCGCCTCGTCCCGGGGAAAGTGACGGGGTGGACTATTTCTTCGTCACTCCCGAACTGTTCCAGCAGCGGATCGAGAACGGCGAGATGCTGGAATGGGCCGACATCCACGGCGGACTCCAACGCTCCGGCACACCGGCTTATCCGGTCAACGCAGCGCTGGACGAGGGCCGACCCGTCCTGGTGGAGGTCGACCTTGAAGGCGCCCGCGCCATCAAGGAACTCAAGCCGGACGCGGTCACCGTCTTTCTCGCCCCGCCGTCCTGGGAGGAGCTCGTGGAGCGCCTCACCGGGCGGGGGACCGAGTCGGAAGAGGTCATCTCCCGGCGCCTGCGAACAGCGGAGGAGGAGCTCGCCCACAAGGACGAGTTCGACCACGTGGTGGTCAACGACGACGTCGATGCCGCCGTCGGAGACATCAGCGCAATCCTGCTGGGAAGCTTCGACGCTGAGACGCTGGGACCCCGTGACTCAAATGAATGACAATCAGGAGTAGGTGCAAGTGACCAACCCGAACAACGAGACCAAGCCCGAGCCGGTCTATGACCCGCCGTCAGGCATCACCGGTCCGCCGATCGACGACCTGTTGGACACCGTGTCCTCCAAGTACGCCCTGTCGATCTTCGCCGCCAAGCGCGCGCGCCAGATCAACAGCTACTACCAGCAGCCGGACGACGGCGTCTTCGAGTTCATCGGCCCGCTGGTGACCCCGGAACCCGGCGAGAAGCCGCTCTCGATCGCGCTGCGCGAGATCGAGGCCGGACTGCTCGAGCACGAAGAAGGCAAGTAAGTCCGAGTCTTTTTCCTCTGAGGCCGCCCCCACCCCTGACGCACACCGTGCGACGAAGTGGGGGCGGTTTTGTGTGTGGAGGTGGCTAGACTCGGAAGCCTTAGCCACCGCCTTCTCACCCCTGGGGGAATCACCACCGTGTCAGATCCTTGCCCGAACCAGAGCACCGACCGCACCGCCCGCATCGTCGTCGGAGTGGGCGGCGGGATCGCCGCGTACAAGGCCTGCCAGCTGGTGCGTAACTTCGCCGAGGGGGGCGACGGCGTCCGGGTTGTGCCCACCGAGTCGGCGCTGCGGTTCGTCGGTTCGGCCACCTTCGAGGCGCTCTCCGGCCACCCGGTGTCCACCACCGTGTTCGACGGGGTGGACGAGGTCCGGCACGTGCGCATCGGCCAGGAGGCGGACCTGCTGGTCATCGCCCCGGCCACCGCCGACCTTATGGCCCGCCTCGCCCACGGGCGTGCCGACGACCTGCTCACCGCCACCGTGCTGGTGGCCACCTGCCCCGTGCTCGTCGCCCCGGCCATGCACACCGAGATGTGGAACAACGCCGCGACGAGGGCCAACGTGGAGATCCTCCGCAGCCGCGGCATCACCGTCATGGAGCCGGCGCACGGGCGGCTCACCGGGCCGGACACCGGCGCGGGCAGGCTTCCGGACGCCGAGCAGATCGCCGAGCTGAGCCGCACGCTGCTCGCCGGCCGTCGTCTGGAGCACGACTGGGACGGCAGGCGCGTGCTCATCACCGCCGGCGGCACCCAGGAGAACATCGACCCGGTGCGTTACATCGGCAACCGCTCCTCGGGGCGACAGGGATTCGCCCTGGCAGAGGCGGCCGCGCAGCGTGGGGCGCAGGTGACCATCGTCGCGGGCAACACGGTGGCCCTGCCGACTCCTGCGGGCGCGGAGATCGTGCCCGTGGTGAGCACCGAGGAGATGTACCGCGCGGTGCAGGAGCGGGCCGCGGCATCGGACCTGATCATCATGGCGGCCGCGGTGTCGGACTTCCGACCCGCCACCCAGGCCACGTCGAAGATGAAGAAGGGCAGCGACGACGGGGCGCTCAGCCGCGTCGAACTGGTGGAGAACCCGGACATTCTCCGGTGGAGCGTCACCGCACGCGACGAGGGGGAGATCCCGGCCGACACGGTGATCGTGGGTTTTGCCGCCGAGACCGGTGGGGACGGGCACAGCCCGCTCGAGCTTGCCCAGCAAAAGATTCAGCGCAAGGGCTGCGACCTGCTCATGTGCAATGACGTCTCCGGCGGCGGGGTGTTCGGCCAGGCGCGCAACGCGGGCTGGCTGCTCAACCGGGAGGGCGAGGTCCGCGACATCGCCGACGGCACCAAGCTGGACGTGGCGGTGCAGATCCTCGAGGGCGTCGACGAGCTCGCCCACGACCGCGATTAGACAGCTTGGTCTATTTGGGGGTAGGGTGGGGCGCATTAGCGATTAAAGCGCTCCCCGAAACTTCCACAGTGAGGACACCCCAGTGACGGAAAGCAACCCGGCCACCTCCCAGGCCGCCCGCACGGCCACGCGCCTGTTCACCAGCGAATCGGTCACCGAGGGCCACCCGGACAAGATCTGCGACGCCATCTCGGACACGATCCTCGACGCCATGCTCGAGCAGGATCCGGCATCACGCGTCGCCGTGGAGACGCTGGTGACCACCGGTCAGGTGCACGTTGTGGGCGAGGTACGCACCACGGGTTACGTGGAGATCCCCAAGCTCGTGCGGGACAAGCTCGTCGAGATCGGATTCATCTCCTCCGAGGTCGGCTTCGACGGCCACACCTGCGGCGTGAACATCGCCATCGGCGAGCAGTCCCAGGAGATCGGCATCGGCGTGGACACCGCCATGGAGGTGCGTGACAACGGCAGCGTCGACGTCGACGACCAGGCCGGCGCCGGCGACCAGGGCCTGATGTTCGGCTACGCCACCAACGAGACCCCGGAGTTCATGCCGCTGCCCATCGCGGTGGCGCACCGGCTCTCGCGCCGGCTGACCCAGGTGCGCAAGGAGGGCATCGTCGACCACCTGCGCCCGGACGGCAAGACCCAGGTCACCTTCGCCTACGACGGCGACCGTCCGAGCCACCTCGACACCGTGGTCATCTCCACGCAGCATGACAGCGACATCACCCAGGATGAGCTGAAACTGGAGCTGCGGAAACATGTCATCGACTGGGTCATCGCCGACGCCGGCCTGGAGCAGTACGTCACCGAGGACTTCGACGTGCTCATCAACCCCTCGGGTTCCTTCGTCCTCGGCGGTCCCATGGGCGACGCGGGCCTGACCGGCCGCAAGATCATCGTGGACACCTACGGCGGCATGGCCCGCCACGGCGGCGGCGCCTTCTCCGGCAAGGACCCGTCCAAGGTGGACCGCTCCGCCGCCTACGCCATGCGCTGGGTGGCCAAGAACATCGTCGCCGCAGATCTCGCCGAGCGCGCCGAGGTGCAGGTGGCCTACGCCATCGGCCGCGCGCAGCCGGTGGGCCTCTACGTGGAGACCTTCGGCACCGCCCAGAACGGGCTTAACGACGAGCAGATCCAGCAGGCCGTCTCCGAGGTCTTCGACCTCCGACCGGGCGCGATCATCCGCGAGCTCGACCTCCTGCGCCCCATCTACGCGCAGACCGCCGCCTACGGTCACTTCGGCCGCACGGACCTGGATCTGCCGTGGGAGTCCACGGACAAGGCGCCCGCCCTGCGCGCCGCCGCCGGCCTGTAGTATCGGCGGTCTTATGGCCAGCAGAAGCACCGCAGACACCGCGCAGCACAAGCCGGTTGCTGCGGTGCTTCCGCTGTTGGGCCTGGCGCATCTGGACCGCCCCTTCGACTACCTCGTCGCCGAGGAGCATTCCGCCGACGCGCAGCCCGGGGTCCGCGTGCGGGTGCGTTTCGCCGGCCGCCTCGTCGACGCCCTCGTCCTCGAGCGCCGCTCCGCCTCGGACCACGACGGCAAGCTGCGTTTCATCGACCGCGTCATCTCCCCGGAGGTCGTCTATCCCGAGCGGGTAAAAAAGCTTGTCGACGCCCTGTCCGACCGCTACGCCGGCGTGCGCTCCGATCTCCTGCGCTCCGCGATCCCCCCGCGCCACGCTGGGGCGGAGTCCTCGGACACCGACACCGCCTGGGAGGGCCTCGGCGAGGTGACCGAGCCCGACCTCTCCCCGTGGTCCGCCTACGAGCACGGGGAGTCCTTCGTCGACGCCGTGGTCTCCGGCACCCCCGCGCGCGCCGCCTGGCAGATGGCGCCGGGGGAGGACTGGGCCGCAGCGCTCGCCGCCCTGGCCGTCAAGGTCGCCCTCGGCGGCCGTGGCGCGCTCATCGTCGTGCCCGACCAGCGCGACGTCGACGCGCTCGAGGCCGCACTGCGCGAGCTTGTCTCCGCCAAACAGGTCACGGTGCTCACCGCCGGGCTGGGCCAGCAGGCGCGTTACCGGCGGTACCTGGCGATCCTCCACGGGCAGGCCCGCCTGGTCAT
Organism: Corynebacterium doosanense CAU 212 = DSM 45436; assembly: GCF_000767055.1. NCBI lineage: Bacteria > Bacillati > Actinomycetota > Actinomycetes > Mycobacteriales > Corynebacteriaceae > Corynebacterium > Corynebacterium doosanense. The sequence continues at coordinate 1,527,874 of NZ_CP006764.1, read as the reverse complement.
CGGCACGCGCTCCGCGGCGTTCGCGCCCGTCGATAAGCTCGCCCTGACCGTCGTGCTTCACGACGGCGACGACAACCTCGTCGACCCGCGCGCCCCCTACGCCCATGCGCGGGAGGTGTTGACCACCCGCTCGAGCATCGAATCGAGCTCGTTCATCGTCGCCGGCTACACCCGCAGCGCCGAGGCGCAGCTACTTGTCGAGGCCGGGTGGGCGCACGGCCTGGTCGCCCCGCGCGAGACCCTGCGCACCCGCATGCCACTCATCCGAGCCGCCGGAGACAGCGAGTTCGAGCTGGTCCGCGACCCGCGTGCGCAGTCCGCCCGCCTGCCGCTCGTGGCCTTCGAGGCGGCGCGCAAGGCCCTGGACCGCAACCAGCCGGTGCTCATCCAGGTGCCGCGCAAGGGGTATGTGCCCACGCTGGCCTGCGGCAACTGCCGCGCACCCGCGCGCTGCCGGGTGTGCAACGGGCCGTTGGGGCTCCCGCCCGGAACCGGCGAGCACGGCTCCGTGCCCACGTGCCGCTGGTGCGGGCGACCCGACCCGCAGCACCGTTGTTCCGAATGCGGCTCGGTGAAGACCCGCGCGGTGGTGCTCGGCACCGAACGCACCGCCGAGGAGCTCGGGCGGGCGTTCCCGTCGACCCGGGTGATCACGTCCGGGGGCAGCCGGGTCATCGACGAAGTCGGGTGCGCGGCTGGACTGGTCGTCGCCACGCCGGGTGCCGAACCCCGCGTCACCGGCGGGCACTACGGCGCCGCACTGCTGCTGGACACCTGGGCGCTGCTCGGCCGGCAGGACCTGCGCGCCACCGAGGACACGCTGGCGAAATGGGCGGCGGTGGCGGCTCAGGTGTCGCCGCGGCGCGACGACGGCGAAGTCATCGTGGTCGCCGATCCGGGCCTCACCGTGGTCCAGGAGCTGCTGCGCTGGGACATGGTCGGCGCGGCAGAACGCGAGCTTGCCGAGCGACGTGCCGTGCGTTTCCCACCCGCCGTGCACATGGCCGCCGTCGACGGGGCGAATGCCTCGCTGGATCTGTTCCTCGAACTCACGGAACTTCCCGCTGGCGCCGAGGTGCTCGGGCCCGTCGACCTGCCTGCGTCAGCCAAACTGCCGGGTGACTACGATGAATCCCGGTTTGGCCCGGCCCAGCGCCTGCTCATCCGCACCCCGCTCGGCCCCCGTTCGGAACTGGGCAGGGCGCTGCGGCGCGGGATGGTGGCCCGGGCCACGCGCAAGGACGACCTGGCGCTGAGGGTGCAGGTCGATCCGGTGCATGTGGGTTAACAAACGAGGGAGTGCAATGACAGTCAGGCCGATCAGGATGTACGGGGACCCCGTGCTCAAGACCCGTGCCTCCGAGGTGACGGAGTTCGGCACGCCGGGCCTGCGCGCGCAGGTCACCGACATGCTGGAGACCATGGACTCGGCCGGGGGAGTCGGGCTGGCATCCAACCAGATCGGGCTGCTCAACCGGGTTATTGTCTTCGACACCTCTCACCAGCCCGGCGGACTGCGTGGGCACCTCATCAACCCCTCGTGGGTGCCGATTGGCGACCAGACGCAGATCGGCAAGGAAGGCTGCCTCTCCATCCCGGGCATCTCCATGGACACCGAACGCCACATGCAGGTTCTGGTCCGCGGCCGGGACGTGGACGGGCGACCGGTGGCAATCCAGGCCTCCCGACTGCTCGCACGCTGTTTCCAACATGAGATCGACCACCTGGACGGCATCCTCTTCCTCAAACGCCTCAGCCCCGAGCTGCGCAGGGAAGCCAACGCAATACTTAACGAAGAAAGGCCGTGACCATGCGCCTCATTTTTGCCGGAACACCGGAACCCGCCGTCGTGGCGCTGCAGGCGCTCATCGACTCCGAGCACGAGGTCATCGCCGTGCTCACCCGCCCGGATGCACGTAAGGGGCGGGGCCGTTCGCTGCACCCCTCGCCGGTGGCGGAGCTCGCGGTCGAGCACGGCATCGAGACGCTCAAGCCCTCGACGCTCAAAGCTGGCACCGAGGACGGCGACGCCATCCGCACCCGGCTTGCCGAGCTCGCCCCCGAGGCCATCCCCGTGGTGGCCTACGGCAACCTCGTGCCCAAGGACCTGCTGGATCTGCCCACCCACGGCTGGGTCAACCTGCACTTCTCGCTGCTGCCCGCGTGGCGCGGCGCCGCCCCCGTGCAGGCCGCCATCAATGCCGGGGACGAGGTCACCGGAGCCACGACCTTCCGCATCGACGAGGGGCTGGACACCGGCGAGATCCTCGGCGGGATCAGGGAGGAGATCCGCGACACCGACACCGCGGACGACCTGCTCACCCGCCTGGCTTACTCCGGTGCGGACCTCCTCGTGAGCACCATGGACGATCTCGCCTCCGGCGCCGCCAACCCGCAGCCCCAGGAGGGCGAGGCCACCTACGCCGCCAAGATCAGCACCGAGGATGCGCGCATCGACTGGGCGCGCGACGCCGATGCCATCGACCGGCACATCCGGGCGCACACTCCGGGCCCCGGCGCGTGGAGCATGCTGGGAGAGCAGCGGTTGAAGGTGGGGCCGGCAACGGTCGTCGATACGCGTCTTGAACCCGGGGAAATCCAGGTGAGCAAGACGTCCGTGCTGGTGGGCACGGGCACCACGGCGGTGCAGCTGGGCGAGCTCCAGGCGCCGGGCAAGAAGCGCATGAACGCGGCCGACTGGGCGCGCGGGCTGGCGGAAGACATCAACGGAAAGGTTCTCTCATGAGCGGCGGATTCAGGTCCAGGTCCAGGGGCAGCGACAAACCCGCGCCGAAGAAGCAGGTCAAACGCCGGGAGGAACAGTTCCGACCCGTTCCGGGCATCGACGCCGCGCGCCAGACGGCCTACGACACGCTGCGCCGGGTGAGTTCGGACGACGCCTACGCCAACCTCACGCTGCCGGGCCTGCTCAAGCAGCGCCGCATCACCGAGCGTGACGCGGCCTTCGCCACCGAGCTCACCTACGGCACGCTGCGCGTCTCCGGCGTGCTCGACGCCGTCATCGCCGAATGCTCTTCGCGCCCGCTCAGCGACATCGCGCCGGAGGTGCTCGACGCATTGCGCCTCGGCGCCTACCAGCTGCTCTACACCCGCGTCGAGGACCACGCGGCCGTGGACACCTCCGTCCGCCTCGTCGAGGCCGCGGGGATGGAGCACGCCAAGGGCTTCACCAACGGGATTCTGCGTACCATCACGCGCTCTCCGGACCTGTTGGAGAAGCTGACCCCCGCAGACCCCATCGCGGCGGCCGCCTTCCAGACCGCGCACCCCACGTGGATCGCCGAGTCCTTTTTCCAGGTGCTGCCCGCCGACGAGCTACTCCCCGCGCTCGAGGCCGACTCGGAACGCCCCAAGGTGCACCTCGTGGCCCGGCCTGGAGAGATCTCCGCTGAGGAACTCGCTCTGTCGGTCGGCGGCGATGAGGGCCAGTACTCGCCCTACGCCGTCTACCTCGACGGCGGCGACCCCGGCCAGCTCGAGCCCGTGCGCGACCGGCTGGCCGGCGTGCAGGACGAGGGCTCCCAGCTCATCGCCCGCGCGGTCGTCGAGGCCCCCGTCGCGGATGACCAGGGCCGCTGGCTCGACCTCGCGGCCGGCCCCGGCGGTAAGGCCGCGCTCATGGGCTCGCTCGCGCGTATCGACGGCGCGCACATCGACGCCGTCGAAATCTCCGAGCACCGCGCCGAACTCATTCGGAAGTCCGTCGTCGGCCTCCCCGTGACGATCCACGTCGCCGACGGCCGCGACCCGGGCCTGGAGCCCGGCTTCGATCGTGTGCTTCTCGACGCCCCCTGCTCCGGCCTCGGCGCCCTTCGGCGCAGGCCCGAAGCCCGTTGGCGAAAGACCGACGCCGCCCTCGCTTCGTTGAATGTGTTGCAGTTCGAGCTGCTGCGCTCGGCGCTGTCCCTGGTGAAGCCGGGCGGCGTGGTTGTGTACTCCACGTGTTCACCCGATGTGCGGGAGACCCGCGGGGTGGTGGATCGTGCGGTGCGTGAACTCGGTGCGGTGGAGGAGGACGCGCACGCGCTGGTCCCGGGCATGTCCGACACGGGCGAGGAGCTCAGCGTGCAGATGTGGCCGCACCGTCACGGCACGGACGCAATGTTCTTCGCGGTGCTGCGGAGGGGGTAGGAAGTCCACACGTGTGGACTGGCGGGGACAGGTATTGGGGGCCGTTCGGAGCACTCACAAACCAACGAAATTCGGTGGTTTGACGGTAGTTTGTGAGTGGCTAGAACGGCGGGAGTCCACACGTGTGGACTCCCCTCGGTGTGCACTAACTCCACCCAATCGAGCTAAAATTGACCGCTCGAGCTGAGTTTGGGTGGAGTTAGTAACGGCCCGTCCGCTACCGCCCCCGAAACTCGGCCTCCCGCTTCTCCGAACGCGCGGCCCGCGCCTCCTGCACGTCCTCCGAGTTCCACGCCGCGAGCTGGAATTCCTGCCGCTCCTCGTCGCTGAACGGGCGGTAGCCGCCCCAGGCGAATTCGGCCTTGAGGTTGCGGATGGTCAGTGGGGCTTTGGTGGCGCAGACGGAGGCGAGGGCCAGGGCGTCGTCAAGCGTCCCCGACATCGCGGCAAACCCGCACGTTACTGCTTCCTCGGAAGACAGCGTCGCGCCGGTGAGCAGCATCGTTCGCGCGCGGGCGCCGCCGACAAGGCGTTCCAACGAGCGCACGGTGACGTCGTCGAGGGCGATCGCGACGTCGACCACCGGAACGCGGAAGTAGGCGGAATCGGCGACGACGCGCAGGTCGCAGGCCATGGCCAGCTGGGTTCCGGCGCCGACGGCCGGGCCGTTGATGGCGCCGATGACCACGGCGGGCACGCGCTGAATGTGGCCGAGCATGGAGAACAGGGCGTCGAAGAAGCCGTCGGCGTAGACGCCGCCGCCGAGGTCTGCGCCGGCGCAGAAGGCGCTTCCGTCGCCGGTGATGACGATGGCTCGGGCGCCGGCGTCGACAACTTCGTCGAGGGCGGCGTCGATGGCGCGGCACATGTCCTGATCCAGTGCGTTGCGTTTGTGGTCGCGGGTGAGGGTGAGGGTGGCGACGGAGCCGTCGACAAGTGTGGACACGAGGTCTGCAGACATGGCACTCATTGAACCACGACGCGGTAGTCTGAGGGGCATGTCAGCACCGCTCATCTTCCCCTCGATCCTCAACGCCGACTTCGCCCGACTCGGGGAGGAGATCGCCGCGATCGCCACCGCCGACGGCATTCACGTGGACATCATGGACGGGCATTTTGTGCCCAACCTGTCCTTCGGCCCCTCGATCACCGAGACGGTCAACCGCCTGTCTGATCAGACGCTGGATATTCATCTCATGATCGAGAATCCCGAGCAGTGGGTCGAGCAGTACATCGATGCGGGCGGGGACATCATCACGTTCCACATCGAGGCCACCGAGGACCACGTCGCGCTGGCGAGGAAGATCCGCGGGCTCGCTGCCAAGGCCGCGTTCAGCGTCAAGCCCGGCACCCAGATCGAGCCCTACCTCGAGGATCTCGCCGAGTTCGACCAGGTGCTGGTCATGAGTGTGGAACCCGGTTTCGGCGGGCAGTCCTTCATGCCGGAGCAGCTGGACAAGGTGCGCACGCTGCGCACGTACATCGACGAGAACAACCTCGACGTGATCATCGAGATCGACGGCGGCATCAGCGCCGACACCATTGCGCAGGCCGCCGAGGCCGGCGTGGACGCCTTCGTCGCCGGTTCTGCGGTGTACAAGTTCGGCGACCCGGCGGCGGCGATCGCCAAGCTTCGCGAGCTGGCCACCCGCTAGGTGAACGACAACGCGCTAGCCGCAGCCATCGCCGCCGGCGACTCCGTCCGCGGCACCACCAGCCCGAACCCGTCGGTCGGTGCGGCAATCGTCTCCGGAGATGAGATCGCCGGCGTTGGTGCCACCCAGCCACCAGGCGGCCCGCACGCCGAGGTCATGGCCCTGCGCCAGGCAGGCGAGCGGGCCCGCGGCGCCACGGCCGTGGTCACGCTGGAGCCCTGCAACCACACCGGCAGGACCGGACCATGCTCGAGGGCGCTTATCGACGCCGGAATCAACCGCCTCCTCTACCTCAACAGCGACCCCTTCCCGCAGGCCGCCGGCGGCGCCGACTACCTCCGCGAGCGCGGCGTCGAGGTCGAGTTCCTGAACCAGCGCGTGGAGGCACTCGAGCCGTGGCTCGCGGCCACCAGGCTCGGCCGGCCACATGTGACGCTGAAGTTCGCCCAGACTCTGGACGGGTTCACGGCGGCCGAGGACGGCACGAGCAAGTGGATCACCGGGTCGGAGGCGCGCCGCCACGTGCACGAGGACCGGCAGCTGCGCGACGCCATCATCGTCGGCACCGGCACCGCCCTGGCGGACAACCCCTCGTTGACCGCGCGGGACGCCGACGGGAATCTGTTGGCGCGTCAGCCCAGGGGGGTGGTGATCGGGCGTCGAGAAGTGAACGCCAGCCATCTGGTGCAGTATCCGGACATCGACACCGCGCTGGACGCACTGTGGGAGGACGGCGCGCGGGACGTGCTGGTCGAGGGCGGGGCCGGACTCGCCGCGTCGTTCCTGCGCGAGGACAAGGTCGACGCCGTGCGCGCGTATGTCGCGCCGATGCTGCTCGGATCCGGCCTGTCCACCATCGGCGGCGGGTTGGCCACGACGCTTGCAGAAGCTCAGAGATTTAGCCTCGTGAATCACCGGCAGGTGGGCGAGGACATCGTCATCAACCTGACCAGAAAGGTCTGAATCATGTTCACCGGACTCGTGGAAGAAATGGGCACCGTGACGGCGTTGGAGCCGCAGGGCGACGCCGTGCGCCTGACCATCGGCGCGTCGACCGTGCTCTCCGACGCCAGGCTCGGGGACTCCATCGCCGTCAACGGCGTGTGCCTGACCGTGGCCACCCGCGATGACGCCAGCTTCACCGCCGACGTCATGCAGGAATCCCTCGACCGCTCGGCGCTGGGCGCGCTCACGAAGGGCACGAAGGTGAACCTCGAGCGTGCGATGGCCGTGGGCGATCGCCTCGGCGGCCACATCATGCAGGGCCACGTCGACGGCACCGCCTCACTTCTCAGCAGGACCGTCTCCGAACACTGGGAGGTGCTGCGCTTCAGCCTGCCCGCCGAGCTGAACCGCTACGTGGTGGAGAAGGGATCCATCGCGGTCAACGGCACGTCGCTCACCGTCAGCTCCGTTGGAGAAGACTTCTTCGAGGTCTCGCTCATCCCCACCACCCTCGCGGAGACGACCCACGGCTCGCTGGAGGTGGGCGACGAGGTGAACCTCGAGGTCGATGTCATGGCCAAGTACGTGGAAAAGATGCTGGGCAACCGGCAATGACGGACGTGCGCTAGGGGAGGGCTAAACTCAGCCGCTATGACCGAGGACTCCAGCCGCACCACTCTCGATTCCGTCGAGCGCGCCATCGACGACATCAGAAACGGCAAGGCCGTCGTCGTCGTCGACAACGAGGACCGCGAGAACGAGGGCGACCTCATCTTCGCCGCATCGAAGGCGACGCCCGAGCTGGTGGCGTTCATGGTGCGCCACACCTCCGGCTACATCTGCGTGGCCATGGAGGACGAGCGTGCCGACGAGCTCAACCTCCCGCCGATGGTCGCCCGCAACCAGGACGCGCGCTCCACGGCCTACACCGTGACCGTCGACGCGGCCACGGGAACCACCGGCATCTCCGCCACCTCGCGCTCCGAGACCATCACCCGCCTCGCCGATCCCGCACGCGGTGCCCAGGACTTCACCCGCCCCGGCCACGTCGTGCCCCTGCGCGCCGTCAAGGGCGGAGTGCTCGCGCGCAACGGACACACCGAGGCCACCGTCGACCTCGCCCGGATGGCCGGGCTCGAGGCCGTGGGCGCGCTGTGTGAGGTCGTCTCCACCGAGGACCCGGCGGACATGGCCCGGCTGCCGGAGCTGCGGCGATTCGCCGACGAGCACGACCTGGCGCTGATCTCCATCGAACAGCTCATCAACCATCGGCGCCGGACCGAGAAGCAGGTGGAACTGAGCGTCGCGACGCAGCTTCCCACCAAATTCGGCGAGTTCACCGCGCACGGCGTCCGTGGGCTTGTCGACGGCTCCGAGCACATCGCCCTGGTCTGCGGCGACGTCACCGGCGTCGAGGACAACAGCGAGGTGCTCGTGCGTGTGCACTCCGAGTGCCTCACCGGCGACGTCTTCGGCTCGAGGCGTTGCGACTGCGGCCCCCAGCTGGAGGAGTCCATGCGCCTGATCCAGGAGGCCGGTCGCGGGGTGATCGTCTACCTGCGCGGGCACGAGGGCCGGGGGATCGGGCTGCTGGCTAAGCTGCACGCCTACCACCTGCAGGACCGCGGCCTGGACACCGTCGACGCCAACCTCGAGCAGGGGCTGCCCGCGGACGCGCGCGAGTACTCCGTCGCCGGGCAGATCCTCGACGCCCTCGGGGTGGAGAAGGCCCGCCTGCTCACCAACAACCCGGCCAAGTGCCAGGCGTTGACCGGGTACGGCCCGGAGATCGTCGGGCGGCTCGGCGTGGACATCGAACCCACCCCGGAGAACATCACCTACCTGCGCACCAAGCGTGACAGGATGGGCCACGACCTGCCGGCCGTCGCCGAGTGGGACCAGCAGCACCCATGAAGAAGCTAGAAGGAGCCTCACCGTGAGTAAAGAAGGACTGCCCGCGCAGCACGACCTCGACGCCTCCGGCCTGCGCGTCGCCGTGGTCACCGCCACGTGGAACGCGGAGATCTGCGACCAGCTGCACGCCCGTGCGCTGGCCACCGGGCGCGAGGCGGGCGCGCACGTGGACGAGTTCCGGGTCGTCGGCGCGCTGGAGCTGCCCGTCGTGGCGCAGGAGCTGGCAGCGCAGTACGACGCCGTGGTGGCGCTGGGCTGCGTCGTGCGCGGCGGCACCCCGCACTTCGACTACGTCTGCGACTCCGTCACGGCCGGGCTGACCCGCGTCAGCCTGGACGAGCGCACGCCCATCGGCAACGGCGTGCTCACCGTCAACACCCAGGAGCAGGCCGTGGAGCGCGCCGGTGGCGAGGGATCGGTCGAGGACAAGGGCGCCGAGGCCATGCACGCCGCGCTTGATACGGCGATCACACTTTCGCGTTTGCGTCAGACCGGGGTCTAGAGTGGCCCGGTAGAGCATTATCTGGCATCACCCCGCATCACCCCAGAAGAGGACAGGCGTTACGCACCGTGGCTGACATCGATGACAGCACCAGCACCCCGGCCACCCCCCGGCAGCTGAGCGACGAGGACCGCGCGAAATTCAACGCGCTGGATCCCCACGCCGTGGTCAGCACCAAACCCTGGGAGTTCGAGACCCGCTCGAGTTTCCTGCGCCGCCTGGCCATCGGCTGGGTCATCCTCGTCTTGGCCATCCACATCTGGGTCGGACTCACCGTGGACATCGAGTACACGGGCGCGGCCATCACCGGCCTGGACAAGTGGGCCTTCCCGGGTGTCGGCCTCATCATCTCCCTGCTCTCCTGGTGGGCGCTGAACCGGCCCCGTCTGCGGGCGAACGCCGACGGCGTAGAGGTGCAGAACATCGTCGGCACCCGTTTCTATCCCTGGTACGTCGTCTACGGCCTCTCCTTCCCGCAGGGCTCGCGCATGGCGCGCATCGAGCTCCCGGAATTTGAGTACGTGCCCGTGTGGGCCATGCAGTCCGCCGACGGTGCCTCCACGGTGAAGGCCGTGTCCGAGTTCCGCGAGCTCGAAGCCCAGTACATGCCCGAGGACTAGGAGAACTAGCCGGACATGGCAGATCCCACCACCTACCGCCCCGCCACGGGCACCATCCCCACCGACCCCGGCGTGTACAAGTTCCGGGACGAGAACCGGCGGGTGGTCTACGTGGGCAAGGCGAAGAACCTGCGTGCGCGCCTGGGCAACTACTTCCAGGATGTCACCCAGCTGCACCCGCGCACGCGTCAGATGGTCTTCGCCGCCTCCTCGGTGGAGTGGACCGTGGTGGCCAGCGAGGTCGAGGCGCTCCAGCTCGAGTACACGTGGATCAAACGTTTCGACCCGCGCTTCAACGTCAAGTACCGCGACGACAAGACCTATCCCATGCTCGCGGTCTCCACGGGCGAGACGGTTCCCCGCGCGTTCTTCTACCGCGGTCCCAGGCGCAAGGGCGTGCGTTACTTCGGCCCGTACTCCCACGCCTGGGCCGTGCGCGAGACCCTCGACTCGCTCATCCGGGTCTTCCCCATGCGCTCCTGCACGAAGGGCGTGTACAACCGCCACGAGAGCCTGGGCCGGCCCTGTCTGCTCGGATACATCGACAAATGCTCCGCGCCGTGCGTGGGCAAGGTGAGCAAGGAGGAGCACCGGGAGATCGTCGACGGTTTCGTCTCCTTCCTCGCCGGCAACACCGACAAGGTGGTGCGCGGGCTGACGGAGGAGATGAACGCCGCGGCCGCGGATCTCGACTTCGAACGTGCCGCGAAACTTCGCGACGACCTCGGGGCCATCAACAAGGTCATGGAGCAGCAGGCCGTCGTGCTGGGCGACGCCACCGACGCCGACTTCATCGCCTTCTCCTCCGACGAGCTCGAGGCCGCGGTGCAGATCTTCCACGTGCGCGGCGGCAGGATCCGCGGCCAGCGCGGCTGGGTGGTGGAGAAGGTCGGCGACCAGGCGGGTGCGGACGCGCTGCCCACGCTCATGCAGAACTTCCTCATCCAGTTCTATTCCGACGCCGTCGAGCGCGAACACCTGGAAGAGGCGGAGGAGAACGCCCAGGTCGAGCGCCGCGGGGTGGACCAGTTCTCCCATGCCGAGGCCCGCGCCGTGAAGGTGCTGCCACGCGAGATCCTCGTGCAGTCCCTGCCCGACGAGGCCGACGAGGTCACCGCGCTGCTCAGTGAGCTTCGCGACGGCCCCGTTGACCTGCGGGTTCCCCAGCGCGGCGACAAACGCGCACTCATGGAGACCGTCGAACGCAACGCCAAGGACGCGCTGCGCCAGCACAAACTCAAACGGGTCGGTGACCTCACCGCCCGCTCCGCCGCGCTGCAGGACATCCAGGAGGCGCTGGGCATGGAGCAGTCGCCGCTGCGCATCGAGTGCACGGACATCTCGCACATCCAGGGCACCGACGTGGTGGCGTCCCTGGTGGTGTTCGAGGACGGCCTGCCCAAGAAGAGTGACTACCGCCGCTACCGCGTCAAGGAGGCCGCGGGGGAGGGGCGCTCCGACGACGTGGGTTCCATCGCGGAGATCACCCGCCGCCGGTTCAAGCGTTATCAGGAGGACAAACTCGCCCACCCGGAGGAGGACGACACCGTCTTCGAGGACGAGAACATCGTCGAGGAATCCACCGACAACAAACGTTTCGCCTACCCGCCGCAGCTGTTCATCGTCGACGGCGGCGCCCCGCAGGTCAACGCGGCGCAGGCGGTCTTCGACGAGCTGGGCATCGTCGACGTCACCCTCGTCGGCCTGGCCAAGCGCCTGGAGGAGATCTGGGTGCCGGGTGATGACGAGCCGGTCATCCTCCCGCGCAACTCCCAGGCCCTCTACCTGCTGCAGCAGATCCGCGACGAGGCCCACCGTTTCGCCATCACCTATCACCGGCAGCAGCGCTCCGTGCGCATGAGACGCAGTGAGCTGGACGAGGTACCCGGTCTCGGGCCGTCGAGACGCGCCGACCTGGTCAAACACTTCGGATCGGTGAAGAAACTCAAGGCCGCCACCACCGAGGAGATCTCCGAGGTCAAGGGCTTCGGGCCCAAGCTCGCCCAGCAGGTGTATGACCATCTGCACCGTGGGTGAGCCGAGCGTTTAGGATGGCGGTATGACTGACGCGCCGACCAGCCAGCCCCTGAAGCAGCGGTGGGAAACGCCTCCCGTCCTCATCACCGGCATGTCCGGCGGCGGACTGAGCAGCGCCGCGAAGGTGCTCGAGGACAAGGGTTTCTACGTCGCCCACAACATCCCCGCCAAGATCCTCGTGGACCTCTTCGAGCTCTGCGCGGCGGAGGACTCGCCCGTCGACAAGCTTGCCGTGGTCTCCGACGTGCGCACGCGCATGTTCGAGGGCAGCCTCCTGGCCACCAAGGCGGAACTCGCGGAACGTGGCATGGAACCCACGATCCTGTTCATGGACGCGCGTGACGACGTCCTGATCCGACGATTCGACAGCGTGCGGCGCACCCACCCGCTGCAGGCGGGTGACTCGCTGGAGGACGGCATCGCCCGGGAGCGCGAGGCCGTTGCCGACATCAAGGCGGGCGCGGACATCGTCATCGACACCTCCAACCTCTCCGTGCACGACCTGCGTCGCGCGGTGGAGGCCAGCTTCGGCACCATGGCCACCGACAAGCAGCACATCACGCTGAAGTCCTTCGGCTTCAAACACGGTGCGCCCCGCGACGCCGACCTCATGCTCGACGTGCGTTTCCTGCCCAACCCATTCTGGATCCCGGAGCTGCGCGGATACCGCGGCACCGACGAGCCGGTGTCCGACTACGTGCTCTCCCGCCCGGCGGCGGGCGAGTTCATCACCAACTTCGAGGCCATGCTGGAGTCGATGCTGGCCGGCTACCGCCACGAGGGCAAGGCCTTCATCACCGTGGGCATCGGCTGCACCGGCGGACACCACCGTTCCGTCGCCGTGTCCGAGGAGATCGGCCGGCGACTCTCGGGTCGCGAGGACCTCGAGGTCAACGTCATCCACCGCGACATCGAACGCGACTAGGACCGGAGATGACAGCGAATCCAGCACCGGAGGTCTCCCTCGCCTGCCTCGGCGGCGGCCACGGCCTCTACCAGACCCTCAAGGCTGCCCGGCTGGCCAGCCCGCACCGGATCACGGCAATCGTCACCGTGGCCGACGACGGCGGCTCCTCCGGCCGGCTGCGCCGCGAGCTCGGCCAGATTCCCCCCGGTGACCTGCGCATGGCCATCTCGGCGCTCGCGGGCGACAGCGAGGAGAGCCAGTTCTGGGCCTCCGTGCTCCAGCACCGCTTCGGCGGCAACGGCGCGCTTGCCGGGCACGCCGTGGGCAACCTGCTCATCGCTGGGCTCACGGAACTCATCGGCGACGAGCAGCAGGCCCTCGACCACGTCGCCGGCCTGACCAATTCCTTCGGCCGGGTGCTGCCCATGGCGTTGGAGCCGCTGGAGATCGAGGCGGAGGTCGCCGGGCTCGACGACGATCCCCGCATCATGCGGGAGGTGCGTGGCCAGGTGGCCGTGGCCTCCACCCCCGGCACCGTCCGGCGGGTACGGCTCGTTCCCGAGCGCCCCGCCGCCAACCCCGCCGCGGTCGAGGCGATCCGCGACGCCGACATGATCACCCTCGGCCCGGGATCGTGGTTCTCCTCGGTCATCCCGCACCTGCTGGTCCCGGGGATCGCCGACGCCATCCGGGAATCGCGGGGCCTGCGCGTGGTGGTGCTCAACCTCACCGCGGAAGCGGGGGAGACCGCCGGGTTCTCCCACGAACGCCACATCCACATGCTCGCGCAGCACGCCGACGGCCTCCGCCTGGACCGGGTGCTGGTCGACGCCTCCGTGTTACCCTCCGCGGGCGAACGCCGTTACCTCGAAGCCACCGCGGGCAAGCTCGGCGCCACGGTGGTCTACGACGACATCCGCGCCGTAAGTGCCGACGGCCGGGCCACCGACATCCACGACCCGGAGAAACTGTCGGCGGCCCTGAGCCGCGTGTGGCGCGGACGATAGACTGACGCGATCCCCGCGCGCCCCGTGATTCTCCCCCCTCCGAGTTCTCCCCTAGAAAGGTCCGGACCCACACTGTGACTGTGACTGCGACAACGTTGACGGACAAGGTCAAGAGCGAACTCGCCGAGGTATCCATCTCACGGCAGACCGCGCGCTGCTCCGAGGCCGCGGCACTCATCCGCTTCGCCGGGGTCACCGACACCGCGGGAGGGGTGCTGACCATCGAGGTCGACGTGGACAGCCTCGACGTGGCCCGGCGGCTGGACACCCTGCTCAACGAGCAGTTCTCCGTGCGCACCGCCCTGCACACCATCGGTCCCGGCGGCATGTCCAAGACGACCCGCCACCACCTCAAGGTGACCGACGGCGCCGCGGAGGTCATCCGCCGGCTGGGGCTGATCACCCGCTCCGGAGTCCCCGTGGTCGGGCTCCCGCCGCAGGTCATCTCCGGGGGAGTGGCCGACGCGGAGGCGGCCTGGCGGGGCGCGTTTCTCGCCCACGGATCCCTCACCGAGCCGGGCCGCACCTCCGCACTCGAGGTGACCTGTCCCTGCGCCGAGGCCGCGCTCGCCCTGGTGGGTTGTGCCCGCCGACTGGGCATCAGCGCCAAAACCAAGGAGACCCGGGGGATCGACCGGGTCATCATCCGCGACGGGGACGGTATCGGCGCGCTGCTCACCCGGATGGGTGCGCACCAGGTTCGCCTGGAATGGGACGACAAACGCCGCCGCCGGGAGGTGCGCACCACCGCGAACCGGCTGGCGAACTTCGACGACGCCAACCTGCGCCGCTCGGCCCGGGCGGCCGTGGCCGCCGCAGCCCGGGTCGAGCGGGCCATGGAGATTCTCGGCGACGACGTGCCCGAGCATCTCGCGGAGGCCGGCCAGCTCCGGGTGCAGCACCGGCAGGCGTCGCTGGAGGAGCTCGGCCGGCTGGCCGATCCGCAGATGACCAAAGACGCGGTGGCGGGCCGGATCCGCCGGCTGCTGTCCATGGCCGACAAACGCGCCGAGGAGATGGGCCAGCCGGACACGGGCGCCGTGGTCACCGACGAACTGCTCGACGACGAATAAATTCGCGTGGCATAAATCACACTCGGGTCGGGGTGTGGGCGGGGGCGCGTCGAAAAGATTCGGCGGCGGCAACCCCCACATGGTGCGTTTATCGGGGATAGCAACGTGGAACGGGGCGGCCCGGCCGCGGGGATGCGCCGGATCGGCGCATGATCGCCCGAATACAGGGGTGGTTTGGATGCCTTCCGGGGGCGGTGAACCGACTGCGGGAGCAGCGGGAACTGGGTAGGCTCGGAGTCATCGGGGAGCGCAGGCAACAGACTGGTGTCCGGCTCTCAGATTCGAATGAACTCGACATAAGGAGCATTTCAGTGACCACCCGCGTAGGCATCAACGGCTTCGGCCGCATCGGCCGCAACTTCTTCCGCGCCGTCCTCCAGAAGGACACCGACCTGGAGATCGTCGCGGTCAACGACCTGACCGACAACAAGACCCTCTCCACCCTCCTGAAGTTCGACTCCATCCTCGGCCGCCTCGGCGAGGACGTCGAGTTCGATGACGAGTCGATCACCGTCGGCGGCCGCAAGATCGCCGTGTTCGCCGAGCGCGACCCGAAGAACCTCGACTGGGGCAAGTACGACGTCGACATCGTCATCGAGTCCACCGGCTTCTTCACCGACGCCACCGCAGCCAAGGCCCACCTCGAGTCCGGCGCCAAGAAGGTCATCATCTCCGCCCCGGCCAAGAACGAGGACGCCACCTTCGTCTACGGCGTCAACCACGAGGACTACGACCCGGAGAACCACACCGTCATCTCCGGCGCCTCCTGCACCACCAACTGCCTGGCACCGATGGCCAAGGCCCTCAACGACACCCTCGGCATCGAGCGTGGCCTCATGACCACGATCCACGCCTACACCGGTGACCAGCGCCTGCACGACGCCCCGCACTCCGATCTCCGCCGCGCCCGCGCCGCCGCGCAGAACATCGTGCCCACCTCCACCGGCGCCGCCAAGGCCGTCTCCCTGGTCCTCCCGGAGCTCAAGGGCAAGCTCGACGGCTACGCCCTCCGCGTTCCCGTCATCACCGGCTCCGCCACCGACCTCACCTTCACCGCTGGCCGCGAGACCACGGTCGAGGAGGTCAACGAGATCATGCGTAAGGCCGCCGAGGCCGACACCTCCGGCGCCCTCGCCTACACCGAGGAGCCCCTGGTCTCCACCGACATCGTCTCCGACGATCACGGCTCGATCTTCGACTCCGGCCTCACCAAGGTCAACGGCAACCTGGTCAAGGTCGTCTCCTGGTACGACAACGAGTGGGGCTACACCTCCCAGCTCCTGCGTCTCACCGAGTACGTCGCCGCCAAGCTCTAGTTCTCCGGCCCCACCCGTATCCCGCCCAGTGGCCCGGAGCGTGCCCAGGCATGCTCCGGGCCACTGGCTCGAGACACCCAGAAAGTGAGTCATCATGACCTACAAGAACCTCCAGGATCTTCTCGACGCCGGCGTCGACGGCCGCCACGTCCTCGTCCGCTCCGACTTCAACGTCCCGCTCAACGACGCCGGCGAGATCACCGACCCCGGCCGGATCACCGCGTCACTGCCCACGCTGAAGGCGCTTATCGACGGCGGTGCCAAGGTCATCGTCACGGCACACCTCGGCCGCCCCGAGGGCGAGCCGAATGAGAAGTACTCCCTCAAGCCCGTCGCCGAGGCGCTGTCCGAGGAGCTCGGCCAGTACGTGGCGCTCGCCGCGGACGTCGTGGGCGAGGACGCGCACGAGCGTGCGAACGGCCTCACCGAGGGCGAGATCCTGCTGGTGGAGAACGTGCGTTTCGACCCGCGGGAGACCTCCAAGAACGACGCCGAGCGCGAGGAGTTCGCCCGGCAGCTGGCCGCACTCGCGGCGGACGACGGTGCCTACGTCTCCGACGGATTCGGAGTGGTGCACCGGGCGCAGGCGTCGGTGTACGACGTCGCCAAGCTTCTTCCGGCATACGCCGGAACCCTCGTGGAGAAGGAGATCGAGCGGCTGGGCAAGGTGGCCTCGGAGCCGGAGCACCCCTACGTGGTCGTGCTCGGCGGTTCCAAGGTCTCCGACAAGCTCGGCGTCATTGAGGCGCTGGCGGAGAAGGCCGACTCCCTGCTCATCGGCGGCGGCATGTGCTACACCTTCCTCGTCGCCCAGGGTTACGACGTGCAGAAGTCCCTGCTCCAGGATGACATGGTGGACACCTGCAAGGATCTCCTGGAGAAGTACGGCGAGAAGATCGTGCTCCCCGTGGACCTCCTCGCGGCCTCCGAGTTCGACTCCTCGAACGCGGAGACCAGGGTCGTCGGCCTCGACGGCATCCCCGAGGGCTGGCTGTCCACCGACATCGGCCCGGAGACGGTGAAGAAGTTCGCCGGCATCCTCGCCGAGTCCAAGACCGTGTTCTGGAACGGACCCATGGGTGTGTTCGAGCAGGAGGCCTACGCCGAGGGAACCCGCGGCGTGGCCCAGGCACTCATCGACGCCACGAAGAACAACGGCTCCTTCACCGTCGTCGGCGGCGGCGACTCCGCCGCGGCCGTGCGCACCCTCGGCCTCGACGAGGACGGCTTCAGCCACATCTCCACCGGCGGCGGCGCCTCCCTCGAGCTGCTCGAGGGCAAGGACCTGCCCGGCGTCTCGGTTCTCGAGTCCTAGAAACCCCCACTGAGAGGAAAGATCATGGCACGCACCCCGCTCATCGCCGGTAACTGGAAGATGAACCTCGACCACTTCGAGGCCATCAGCACCGTGCAGAAGCTCGCCTTCGCCCTGCCCAAGGAGTACTACGAGAAGGTCGACGTCGCCGTCACCGTCCCGTTCACCGACCTCCGCTCCGTGCAGACCGTCGTGGAGGCCGAGAAGTACCTGTTCACCTACGGCGCGCAGGACGTCTCCGCGCACGAGAAGGGCGCCTACACCGGTGAGATCTCCGCCAGCATGCTCGCCCGGCTGGGCTGCAGCTGGGCCGTCGTCGGCCACTCGGAGCGCCGCGAGTACCACAACGAGACCAACGAGCAGGTCGCCGCGAAGGCCAAGGCCGCGCTGGGCAAGGGCATCAGCCCCATCGTCTGTGTCGGCGAGCCCCTCGAGGTCCGCGAGTCCGGCGAGCACGTCGACTACGTCACCGCCCAGACCCGCGAGTCCCTCGCCGGGCTGAGCGCCGAGGACCTGGCCAACACCGTCATCGCCTACGAGCCCGTGTGGGCCATCGGCACGGGCAAGGTCGCGTCCGCCGCCGACGCGCAGGAGGTGTGCCGCGCCATCCGCGACCTCATCATCGAGCTCGCGGGTGAGGACGTCGCCGCGGGCATCCGCATCCTCTACGGCGGTTCCGTGAAGACGGACTCCGTCGGTGAGATTGTGGGCCAGCCCGACGTTGACGGCGGCCTGGTCGGCGGCGCGTCCCTCGACGGCGAGGAGTTCGCCAAACTCGCCGCCGCCGCGGCGCAGGCGGTCTGAGGAACCGGCTCCCGGGTGGTGTAGACTGCCCAGGAGTCACGCACAACGATCCCCCCGCGAAGAGGTACCCATGGTTCTCGCCCTCCAGGTCATTCTGGTTCTCACCTCGGTGATGCTCACCGTGTTCGTCCTGCTGCACAAGGGCAAGGGTGGCGGCCTGTCCAGCCTCTTCGGCGGCGGCGTGCAGTCCAACCTCTCCGGTTCCACCGTCGTGGAGCGCAACCTGGACCGCTACACCGTGGTCATGGCCATCATCTGGATCGCCTGCATCATCGCGCTGAACCTCATGACCGCGCTGACCTAGCCCGCGCAGAAAAGAGCCGCCTCCCTTCCACAGGGAGGCGGTTTTTTTCGTGCGTGGGGTCAGTCGATCTCGGTCGCCGCGTCGTCGGTGACAAACAGCACGGTCTCGAGCTTTCCCTCGGCCCCGGCGGCGGGCCACTGCGCGGGGTCTGAGCGGCGGACGACGTGCCCTGCGGCCTCGGCCTTCTCCACCCCGGAGACGAGCAGCCACACGCGCTGGGCTCGGGCGACCGCGGGCAGGGTCAGCGTGACACGCTCGGACGGCGGCTTGGGGGAGTCGTACTCGGCCACCACCAGCTTCTCCGTCTCGCGCACCGCATCGGTGCCGGGGAACAGGGTGTTGATGTGCCCCTCGCCGCCCATGCCCAGCAGGTGGAGATCAAACCCCTCGGGCGCGAACTTCTCCAGCTCGCCGGCGTAGAACTCCGCGGAGGACTCCATGTCCAGCTCGCCGAGGCGGTAGCCGTGGATGCGGTCGGTGGGAATGTCCACGTGATCGAGCAGCGCGGCGCGGGCCTGGCCCTCGTTGGAGTCCTCGTGGGAGACGGGCACGTTGCGCTCGTCGCCGAAGAAGACGTGGATGCGCTGCCAGTCGATCCGGCCGGAATCTTCGCGCAGCGCCTGAAGCACCCGGATGCCGGCGGTGCCGCCGGTGAGCACGACGCGGGCATCGGCACCACCCGACTGGGCATTTTCGACGACGTCGACGAAGCGCTGGGAAGCGGCGTCGACAAGCGAATCAAGAGTGGCGGTGCGTTCTACGGTGACCATGACGGCTCCTTTTCTCGGTGGGGTGTTAGCGGACGACGACCCGGCCGAGCCCGGTGAGCGCGCAGGCATAGGCCTGGTCGGCGTCGAGGTAACGCAGCTCCTCGGCCAGGCAGTCCGTGTCGCTGCGCGGATCCATGGCGACGAGCGCCTCCGGGTGGCCGGGAACACCGACCTTGATGGTGCGGGTGCCCCGCGTCTCGATGGTCACCTCGCCGCTGGCCCGGGTGATGGTGAGCTTGCGTATGGGGAAGTGGTCCTCGATGTCGTCGTTGGTGGCCGCGCGCTCCACGGGGACTCCGAGGCGGTCGGCGAGCCAGCCCGCGGCGATGTCCACGGAGGGATTGTCCGCGGGGCCGATGAGCTGCGCCCGGAGAATCTCGTCGTGCGGCGGGCGATCCAGCGCCGAGGCCACGATGCCCCGCCAGCTGGTGATCCGCGACCACATCATGTCCGAGTCACCCGGGGTGTAACCCGAGCTCACCCGCAGCAGCGCGTTGCCGGACACGTTGTGCCGGGCGTTGGTGATGCGCCGCTGGGCCATCGCACCGATGGGGTGCTCGGAGGGGTTGGCCGGGGCCGTGGTCGGCCACCACGCCACGATCGGGGTGTCCGGGAGCATGAGCGGGGTGACGATCTCCGCGGGATGGTTAGCCATCGGCCCGTGCAGGGTCATGATGACGGTCTCCGAGGAGCCGGAGTCGCCGAGGAAGAGCATCTTCGCGTCGAGGCGCGCGGGCTCGCTCTCCGGGGCGCCGAGGACGACGAGCACGCGGGAGGGGTGCTCCCGGGACGCCTCGCGCACCGGGGCGAGGATCGCCTCGATGTCGTCGTCCGCGTCGGCGACGACGATGAGCGTGAGCACTCGGCCGGTGGCCATGGAATAGTCTTCCTGCGTCTTCAGCAGGTTCTTGGTTATCTCGTGCGTGCTCGTGTCTGGCAGCGTGATGATCACGGTGGGGTGCTACTTCCTAGCGGGGGGGAATGACGGACAGAACTTAGGGACGCCGCCAGGTGCGGCCGTCGCGGGCGAGCATGGCGTCGGCGCTCGGCGGGCCCCACGATCCGGCCGGGTACTCGTCGGGGCGGCCGTTCTCCGCCCAGTGCGCTAGGATGGGATCGAGGATCTCCCAGCTGAGCTCCACCTCCTCGTTGGTGGGGAAGAGGCTCGCTTCGTCGAGAAGCGCATCGAGGATGAGCCGCTCGTAGGCCTCGGGAGACTGCTCGGTGAAGGCCTCCGCGTAGGAGAAGTCCATGTTGACGTCGCGGACCTCCATGGTCGAGCCCGGCACCTTGGAGCCGAAACGCATGAGCATGCCCTCGTCGGGCTGGACGCGGATGACCATGGCGTTCTGACCCAGCGAGCCGATCTCCCCGCGGGTGAACGGCTGGTGCGGGGCGTCCTTGTACACGATGGCGATCTCCGTCACCCGGCGGCCCAGTCGCTTGCCCGTGCGCAGGTAGAAGGGCACGCCCGCCCAGCGACGGGAGGTGATCTCCACCGTGCACGCGGCGTAGGTCTCGGTGCGTGACTCCGCGTCGAAACCCTCCTCCTCGCGCAGGCCGACGACCTTCTCCGAACCCTGCCAGCCGGCGGTGTACTGCCCGCGCGCGGTGGTGAGCTCGAAGGGCTCCACGGGTTTGACCGCCCGCAGCACCTTGACCTTCTCGTCCTGCATGTCCCTGGGGGAGAAGGAGAACGGCTCGTCCATGGCCACGAGCGCCAGCAGCTGCAGCAGGTGGTTCTGGATGACGTCGCGGGCGGCGCCGATGCCGTCGTAGTAGCCGGCACGACCGCCCAGGCCGATGTCCTCGGCCATGGTGATCTGCACGTGGTCGACGTAGTGCGAGTTGAGCATCGGGTCGAAGAGCTGGTTGGCGAAACGCAACGCGAGGATGTTCTGCACCGTCTCCTTGCCCAAGTAGTGGTCGATGCGGAACACATCGTCCTCCGGGAAGACCGCGTTGACGATGGCATTGAGCTCGCGGGCGGACTCCTGGTCGTGGCCGAACGGCTTCTCAATCACCACGCGCCTCCAGCTCTCACCCTTCGCCTCGGCCATGCCGGTGCGGTCGAGCTGGTGGCAGACATCGGCGAAACTCTCCGGGGGGATGGACAGGTAGAACGCCCAGTTGCCGCCGGTGCCGCGCGTAGCGTCCAGCTCGCTGAGCGTCTGCGCCATGGCGTCGAAGGCGGCGTCGTCGTCGAAGTTGCCGGTGACGAAGTTGAGGCCCTCGGCGAGGCGCTCCCAGACGTGCTCGTTCCACGTGGTCCGGGCCCGCTCCTCGACGGCCTTACGCACG
Organism: Corynebacterium doosanense CAU 212 = DSM 45436; assembly: GCF_000767055.1. Lineage (NCBI taxonomy): Bacteria > Bacillati > Actinomycetota > Actinomycetes > Mycobacteriales > Corynebacteriaceae > Corynebacterium > Corynebacterium doosanense. The sequence continues at coordinate 1,506,252 of NZ_CP006764.1, read as the reverse complement.
TAGTCCTGGAAATCCTCCTTGGACCATTCCCGGCGCCCGAACCCCACCAGCGTGAATCCGGCCGGCAGCAGGCCGCGGTTGGCCAGGTCGTAGATGGCCGGGAGGATCTTCTTGCGGGCGAGGTCACCCGTCACCCCGAAGAGCACCATTCCTGCGGGTCCGGCGATGCGCGGGAGTCGTTTGTCCAGAGGATTGCGCAGGGGGTTTGTCCAGGCGATGCGGCGAGTCGGCATGATGGTCGTTAACTTTCTTTGCCCGTGAAAAAGGAATGGCGTGGCTGCTGAGAAAGACAACGCACCACCCGATCATAATGCCGGGCGGTGCGGGAATCTGGAATTTGCTAGCGGAGTCGGGATTCCATCGACTCGAGGAGCTCAGACCAGGAGGCGACAAACTTGTCCACTCCCTCGGTCTCCAGCACCTTGACCACGTCGGCGATGTCGATGCCGACCTTCTCCAGCTGGGAGAAGACTTCGCGGGCGTCGTCGGCCGTGCCGGTGAGGGTGTCGCCGTGCAGGCCGCCCTCGGCGAGGAAGGCGTCGATCGTGCCCTCGGGCATGGTGTTCACGGTCTCCGGGCCGGCCAGCTCGGTGACGTACATGGCCTTGGGGTACTCCGGGTTCTTCACGCCTGTCGACGCCCACAGCGGACGCTGCGGATTGGCGCCGGCGGGAAGATCGCCGGGGAAAGCGTCGAGGAACTCGGCGTAGGCCAGGCGGGCGTTGGCGATGCCGGCCTTGCCGCGCAGGGCCAGGGCCTCGTCGGTGCCGAGGGCCTCGAGGCGTTTGTCCACCTCGGTGTCCATGCGGGAGACGAAGAAGGACGCGACGGAGTGGATGGTGGACACGTCGTGGCCGTTCTCCGCTGCCTTGGCGATACCCTCCTTGAACGCCTTGACCACCTGCAGGTAGCGGTCGACGGAGAAGATCAGCGTGACGTTGACGCTGATGCCCTCGGCGAGCGCGTCCGTGATGGCGGGGAGCGACTCGTCGGTGGCGGGGATCTTGATCATGACGTTGGGGCGGTCGACCTTGGCCCAGAGTTCCTTCGCCTGGGCGAGGGTGGCGTCGTAGTCGGCGGAGACACGCGGGTCGACCTCGATGGAGACCCGGCCGTCCTTGCCGCCGGTGCTCTCGTAGATGCCGGTGAAGGCGTCGCAGGCGTCGCGCACGTCGTCGATGCTCATGGCGTAGACGGCGTCGTCGACGGCGCTGCGGGCCTCCTTGAGCGCGGTGATCTGCTCGTCGTAGGCGTTGCCCTTGCTCATCGCCGCGGCGAAGATCGAGGGGTTGGTGGTGACGCCGACGATGGACTTCTCGTTGATGACCTGTGTGAGGTTGCCCGAGGTGATGCGCTCGCGGGACAGGTCGTCGAGCCAGGTGGAGGTGCCGATGTCGAAGAGATCGTCAATATGGGTCATGGAATTCTCCTTGAAGTGGGGATGGAACTACCGGTTGGCGGCGGCGATGGACTCGCGGGCCTTGGTCACCACGGCCTCGGCGGTGATGCCGAACTTCTCGAACAGCGTCTCGTAGTCCGCCGATGCGCCGAAGTGCTCGAGGGAGACGTTGCGGCCCTTGTCGCCGGTGTACTTGTGCCACGGCATGGCGATGCCGGCCTCGACGGAGACACGCGCGCGGACCTGGGAGGGAATGACGGACTCGCGGTAGGCCTCGTCCTGCTGCTCGAACCACTCGAAGCTGGGCAGGGAGACGACTCGCGCCGCGGTGCCCTCGGCCTCCAGGGTCTTCGCCGCCTCGACGGCGAGCTGGACCTCGGAGCCGGTGGCCAGGAGGAGGACGTCGGGGGTCTCCTTGGAGCCCTCCACCAGGACGTAGCCGCCCTTGGCCACGCCCTCGCGGGCCTTCTCCTTCGTGCCCTCGAGCACGGGGAGGTTCTGGCGGGTGAGCACCAGGGCCTTGGGGCCGGCGTCGGTCTCGATGGCGTTGGCCCAGGCCGCTGCGGTCTCGTTGGCGTCGGCCGGACGGATGAGGGTTACGCCGGGGATGGCACGCACAGCGGCGAGCTGCTCAACGGGCTGGTGGGTCGGGCCGTCCTCGCCCAGGCCGATGGAGTCGTGGGTCCACACGTGGTAGGTGTCCGAGCGCATGATCGAGCCGAGGCGCACGGCCGGGCGCAGGTAGTCGGAGAAGACAAAGAACGTTGCGCCGTAGGGTTTGGTCGGGCCGTGCAGGGCGATGCCGTTGAGGATCGCGCCCATGGCGTGCTCACGGATGCCGAAGTGCAGGTTGCGGCCGTAGGGACGCAGCTCGAACATGTCGGTGGAGCGGTGCTCGGGTCCGAAGGAGTCGGAGTCCTTGATGATGGTGTTGGTCGAACCCGCGAGGTCGGCCGAGCCGCCCCACAGCTCCGGCAGGGTCTTGCCCAGCGCCTGGAGAACGGCCTCGGAGGCCTTACGGGTGGCCACGCCCTTGGCGTCGGGCTCCCAGGAGGGCAGCTCGGCGTCGTAACCCTCGGGGAGCTCGCCGGCGCGGAGCCGGTCAAAGAGCTTTTTGTTCTCCGGATTGGCCTCGGCCCACGCGTCGAACTTCTTCTCCCAGCCAGCGCGGAACTCCGCGGCGCGATCGCGCAGGCCACGGGTGTGGGTGAGAACGTCCTCGTCGACCTGGAAGGTGCGCTCGGTGTCGAAGCCGAGGATCTCCTTGACGGCGGCGACCTCGTCGTCGCCCAGGGCAGAACCGTGGGAGGCGCCGGTGTTCATCTTGTTGGGCGCCGGGTAACCGATGATGGTGCGCACGCGGATGAAGGAGGGGCGACCCGCCTCCTGCTGGGCATTGGCGATGGCCTCCTCGATGGCGACGACGTCCTCGCCGGACTCGACCTCCTGGACGTGCCAGCCGTAGGCCTCGTAGCGCTTGACCACATCCTCGGTGAACGCGATGTTGGTGTCGTCCTCGATGGAGATGGAGTTGTCGTCCCAGAAGACGATGAGGTTGCCCAGCTCCTGGGTTCCGGCCAACGAGGAGGCCTCGGCGGTCACGCCCTCCTGGAGGTCGCCATCGGAGGCGATGGCGTAGATGTAGTGGTCGAAGGGGGACTCACCCGCGGGGGTCTCCGGGTCGTAGACGCCACGTTCCCGACGCGCCGCCATGGCCATGCCCACGGCGGAGGCGAGGCCCTGGCCGAGGGGGCCGGTGGTGATCTCCACGCCGTCGGTGTGGTGGTACTCCGGGTGCCCCGGGGTCTTCGAGTCCCAGGAGCGCAGGGCCTTGAGGTCCTCGATCTCCAGGCCGAAGCCGCCGAGGAAGAGCTGGATGTAGAGGGTCAGCGAGCTGTGACCGGGGGAGAGGATGAAGCGGTCGCGGCCAGTCCACTCGACGTCCGAAGGGTCGTGGTTCATGGTGCGCTGGTAGATCGTGTACGCCAGCGGCGCGAGGGACATGGCCGTGCCGGGGTGGCCGGAGCCGACGTTCTGGACGGCGTCGGCGGCGAGGACACGCACGGTGTCGACCGCACGGGTGTCTATATCGCTCCAGTCACCGGGGTAACGGCTCTGGGTGCGGGCCTGCTGATCAGGAGTCAGAGACTTAGGGGACATGGCGCAATCCTCACTTCTACGTCGTTGTTTGGCCCGTGGTCGCGCGCGCGGCGCGACCCGGCCCGTAGGTCATCGCCCATACTAGTGTTTTCTCTGGGCAAAAAAGTCACATCTAAAAAATCGGCCGGGGAACCAATTACCCACCTACCGCGGTGCCTCGGTAGCATGGTGAAAGTTTGCTGGTCTTCCGGCGCACGGGAACTAATCCGTGCCCGTGGCCGACCACTAGTGACAGGGATGCGGTCATAGCCCGGATTACGCCGTCCCTGGTATCCGATGGATCACGCTTTTTCGGGCTCGTTTTTGGAGGAACAACACGTGGAGACCATCAAAGCCTATTTCGCGCTGACCAAGCCGAGGGTCATTGAACTTCTCCTCGTCGCCGCCATTCCGGCCATGCTCCAAGCGGACCGGGGCAGCGTGGACATTCTCCTCATCCTGGGAACGCTCGTGGGCGGCTGGGCCGGCGCGGCAGCGGCCAACACCTTCAACATGGTGGCGGACTACGACATCGACCAGAAGATGGGTCGCACCCGCGCCCGCCCGCTGGTCCGGCACAAGATCACCAAGGGCCGGGCGACCGCCTTCGCCTGGACGCTGCTCGTGCTCAGTGTGCTCTGGCTGTGGCTGGTCATCGGCTCGCCGCTGGCGGCACTGTTCATCCTCATCACCAACGTGTTCTACATCTTCGTCTACACCAAGTGGCTCAAGCGCCGCACCTGGCAGAACGTCATCTGGGGCGGAGCCGCAGGCTGCATGCCGGTGCTCGTGGGCTGGGCGGCCATCCGCGCCCATGCCCCGGAGGGGGAGCCGGGCATGTGGTGGCAGGCCATCATCATGTTCCTCATCATCTTCTTCTGGACCCCGCCGCACACCTGGGCGTTGGCCATGAAGTACCGCGACGACTACGCCAAGGCGGAGGTGCCCATGCTGCCGGTCATCGCCAGCCCGGCGCAGACCACCCGGCAGATCCTCATCTACACCTGGCTGACCGTCGCCGTGTCCCTGCTGCTCATCCCGGCAACGTCCTGGATCTACCTGGCCGGCGCGCTGATCTCCGGTGCGGTGTTCATCGTCATGGCCACCCGCCTACACGGCGACGTGGTCCGCGGCGAGGAGGTCAAGCCCCTCAAGCTGTTCATCCTGTCGAACAACTACCTCGCGGTGCTGTTCCTGGCCCTGTCCATCGACGCGGTGGTCAACTGGCCCACCATCCTCGAGCTGCTGACCTAGGCGAGTCGGCTGCGAGGGAGCGTCGATAAGCGACGCCCTTCTACGTGTTGCTGATCCGCAGGACGATCGAGCCGGTGGTCCGGCGCTCCTGCAGGTCGCGGTGGGCCTGCGCGGCCTCGGCGAGCGGGTAGGAGTCCGACACGCGGATGCTGATCTTTTTCTCCACTAGCGCCTGCGCCACGGCCTGCGCGCGCATGGTGAACTCCTCCGCGTCTGCGGTGTACGCGCCCAGTGAGGGGCGGGTGAGATAGATCGAACCGTGGGTGTTGAGGCGCTGCGGGTCGACCGGATCGACGGGACCCGACGCCGCGCCGAAGAGGCACACCAGGCCGCGCGGGCGGACCGCCTCGAGCGACTCGTCGAAGGTGGCCTGACCCACGCCGTCGTAAACCACGTCGACCCCGCGCCCGCCGTTGCGGCGACGCACCGACTCCGCGAGGCCCTCGGAGTAGCGGAAGACCTCGGAGGCGCCCGCCTGGTAGGCCAGCTCCTCCTTCTCGTCCGACGAGACGACGGAGAAGACCGTGGCCCCCAGCGAGACGGCGAACTGCGTGGCCAGCAGCCCGACACCGCCCGCGCCCGCGGTGATGAGGCAGGTGTCGTCCGCGCCGAGCTGGTAGACGGAGTGGGTGAGATAGTGGGCGGTCATGCCCTGGAGCAGCATGGACGCCGCCTCCTCGTCGCCCACGTCCTGCGGCACGGCGACCACCCGGTCGCGGGCGACGCAGACGAACTCCGCGTAGGAGCCGAACGCGTCACTCCACGCGACCTTGGTGCCCTCGGCGATCTCGCCGCGCGGATCCTCGACGACGCGGCCCACACCCTCCTGGCCGGGGATGAAGGGGAGGGCGGAGTGGTAGACACCCTCGCGGAAGTACGTGTCGATGTAATTGACGCCCGCGACCAGCACCTCGACGAGGAGCTCATCCTCTTTCGGGGTGGGCCGGGTGATGTCCTCGGCGTAGGTGAGGACCTCGGGTCCGCCGTGTCGGGTCACAAGGATGGCTTTCATGCCGTCCACGGTAGCCGAGCGGGGGTTAGACCGTGGCGGACTCGCGCTGGTGAGCGGCGTCGACGGCGATCCGGCGACGGCCGTGCGCCCACAGGAAGGCGGAGAGCGCCACCACGACCGACGACATGGCGATGTGCGCCGGAACCGTCCACCGGGGCACGCCCAGGTGGTACTGCGTGAGGCCGATCGCCCACTGCACCACGATCATGCACAGCAGCACGATGGCGGATTTGCGGGCGTCGGCGGGCACCCGCTTGCGGAAGAGGCCGAACGTGGCCAGTGCGGTGAGCGCCAGGTAGACGTACATGCAGAACGCGTGCACGTAGGTGAGGATCCGGGTGTCCAGCTCGAGGCGGCCATCGAGACCCACCCCATGGTCACCCGGGTGCGGGCCGGAACCGGTGACCATGGTGCCGGTGACCAGCACCGCGCTGAGCGCGATCGCAGCCACGAGCACCGCTCCCCGGATCGCGGGGCTGAACACCCGCAGGGGTTCGGCGTCATCGGGCTCGGCGATGCGCATGTAGAGCAGAGCGGCGATCCACACGAGGATCATCGACGGCAGGAAATGCACCGCCACTGCCCACCAGCGCAGATCGAGCAGGACGGACACGCCGCCGATGACGGCCTGCGCGATGATGCCCAGCCCGGAGAGCCAGGCGTAGAGCTTGAGCTCGGAGCGCCGGTGCGCCTTGTAGATGCTGATGCACAACAGCAGTGCGGCGGCGGCGACCACGAAGGTGAGCAGGCGGTTGCCGAACTCGATGAGCTGCTGGACCAGCGGCGCAGCGCCGGCCACGGGGACGAGCGACCCCTCGTGGCAGTTGGGCCACGTGTCGCAGCCCAGGCCCGACCCGGTGACACGGACGATGGAGCCGGTCACGGTGATGCCGCCCTGGCAGAGCAGCAGCACGAGCGCGAGCGCCCGCTGGGTCTTCAGGGTCGGAACCCAGGCCTTCCAACGGCCCGACCACGTCGGACGGTCGGCGGAGGCGGTTGCGGGGGAGGAGGTAACTGACACGGGGTGAATCCTAACGCGGGGTCGCGGAACATCTGGCAAGCACGGGAGGTGGACTATCTCACGATTCGAAGCGGAACCATTTCACGGCGCCGGCCGACGCGAGCGCCGCGAATCCAGCGAGGATGAGCAGCTGCGCCCAGGGAATGGTCCCCTCGAAGGCCGCGGTGAGCCCGGACGCGAGCGCCACCGAGGGCACGAGGTTCCACCAGCCCGCGTCGGCGAGCCCCTGGGAGTAGACCACCCAGCCGACGACGCTGACGAGGATCAGCCACACCAGGTTCGCCAGCCCGAGCACCAGCTCGGAACTGAGGGTGCCGCCCATGAGCAGACCCAGCGAGGTGAACGCGGCCATGCCCACCAGCAGCGTGAGCAGTCCGAAGGCCACGCCGACGACACCGGTCCGCCAACCGAGGATGAGCGCCAGCGCAGTGAGCACCACGAGCTGAAGCAGCACCATGGTGCCCACCCCGATGACCTTGCCGCCGATGATCGTCGCCGCCGGCACGCCGGAGGCCCCCGATCGTTTGAGGGCGCCGTATCGACGATCGAAGGCCAGCGCGATCGCCTGCCCGGTGAACCCCGAGCTGGTGGCGGCGACCGCGAGGACCATCGGGAAGATTTCGGAGACTCCGGTGTCGTCGCCGAGCACGGGCATGAGGGACGAGACGATGAGCACCGCGACGGGGATCACCAGGTTGAGCAACTGCTGCTCGCCGTGGCGGAGCATGAGCAGGGACTCGATGCGGCCCTGGGCGGCGATCATCTGTCGACGGCTCGCCCGGGCAGGCGCGGGTGTGAAGGTCCCGGGGGCAATGGTGGTCATGAGGGCGGTCAGCTCCTGAGTTCGCGGCCGGTGAGATCGAGAAAGACGTCTTCCAGGTCGCGGCGGGAGACGTCGAGGGAGCGGATGAGCACCTGCTGGGAGGCGGCGAGGTCGGCGACGGCGGCGACCAGGGAGGGCGAGGGGGCGGCGTCGAGAAGATAGGCGCAGTCCCGCACTTCGCTGAGGCCGCTGCGCCCGCCGTCGGTCCAGGCCTGCAGGTCCAGCGGCCGGTCGGTGGTGAAACTCAGCCGGTGGGTATCGCTAGCGGTGAGCTCGGCGGGGGAGCCCTGGGCGACGAGACGCCCGTGATCGATGATGACCACCTTGTCCGCCAGTGACTCCGCCTCGTCCATGAGGTGGGTCGAGAGGATGACGGTCACGCCGTCGTTTCTCAGCGAGGAGATGAGGTCCCACACCATGTGCCGGGACTGCGAGTCCATGCCGGCGGTGGGCTCGTCGAGGAAGACCAGCTCAGGCCGGCCGATGAGCGCGAGGGCGAGGGAGAGTCGCTGCTGCTGCCCGCCGGAGAGGCGTCGAAAAGTGGTCTTTTTCACCCCGCCGAGACCCACCAGGTCAATGAGCCAGTCGGGGTCGTGGGGGTGGGAGTTGTAGGACGCGGCCAGGCGCATCATCTCTGAGACGGTGATGCCGGAGTAGCTGCCGCCGCCCTGCAGCATGATGCCGATGCGGTCGCGGACCTGCTGCGGCCGGGTGGCGGGATCCATGCCCAGGACACGGATGCTGCCGGAGGTGGGCCGGGTGAATCCCTCGCACATCTCGATGGTGGTGGTCTTGCCCGCGCCGTTGGGGCCGAGGAAGGCCAGGACGGTACCGGGATCCACGGTCATGCCCAGCTTGTCGACGGCGCGGGTGCCGCCGAAGTCCTTGCTCACCTCGATCAGTTCGAGCGCGTATCCGTCGAAAGTTGTACTCACGACGCCCAGTCTAAGCCACCACCCGGGCGCGCCGGAGCACCAGCCACCCCAGCCCGATGAGCAGCGCGCCGAAGATGGCCGCGGAGACGTAGATGGTCAGCACGGTGGTGCCGGGAAGCGCCAGCCCGCGGGGGAGAACGAAGACACTCATCGCCGCTGAATAGATCATCACCGCGATCCGGAAGATCGGCCGGTTGGCCCAGGTGGCCAGGGGGAGAATCGCCCACAGCATGTACCACGGGTGCACCACGGGAAAGAGGATGACCAGGATGAACGTGCCCACCCCGAGGCCGCCGACCGGGTGGATCGTGCCGCGGAAGGTGGCAAACAGCATGCGCACGATGAAAGCCACGGCCACCACCACCCCGACGCCGCGGGTGATGATGAGGATCGCCTCGGTGTGGTCGCCGAGGCCCAGCAGCATGCCGATGACCCCGGCGATCACCCCGACGTCCGTGGTCAGGGACATCCAGCTGCGGATGGTCGCTGCGCCGCCCTGGCCGGTGACCCACCCCAGGTCGATGCCCGAGATGAGCGTCACCGCGGCGACGGTGGCCACCAGCCCCACGGTCATGACCAGCGCGGCGCCGAGGACGGAGAGGGTCGGCCCGAGGGCGCGGCCGTGCTCGCGCCGGTTGAGGTGCCGGGCCAGCGCCATGCCCACGAACCCCAGCCCCAGGAAGCCGGTGACCTTCACCATTCCCGCACTGGAGATGAGGGCGATGGACGCGGCGAGCAGAAGAACCCCGCGTGAGCGTTCCGGGCGATCCAGGGCATCCACTCCGCGCAGGCCCAGCTCCATGCCCGCCAGAGCCAGGCCGAGCAGGATCGCCTCATTGTGTATGCCGCCGATGAGGTGCAGCAGCGTCAGGGGGTTGAGCACCCCCAGCCACAGAGCCGTCGGCGGGCGGACGCCGCACCGGCGGGCGAGGTGCACGATCGCCCAGGCGGAGAGCGCGATACCCAGGACACTCACCCCGCGGTGCGCGAGGACCCCGAGCACGATGGACTCCCGGGTCACGTCGTTGATGAGCGCGGAGATCGCCAGCGCCACCGGGCCGTAAGGCGAGGGGGACTGTGCCCAGATGAAGGGGACCGAGCGGGCCAGGTGGTTCTCCGTGCCCAGCAGCTCGACGGGCCCGGCTGAGTAGGGATCCATGCCGTGGGTGACCACGGAACCCTGCGCCAGATAGGAGTAGATGTCCTGGGTGAACAGGGGGGCGGTGAAGAAGATGGGAAGCGACCAGGCCACCAGGGTGCGCAGCAGCTGGGCGACGGTCACCGACGCCGAGCCCACGTAGCGGGACATGAGCAGCCAGGCCAGGACGACCAGGCCCACGCCGATGAGCACGACCGACGAGGAGGTCTGCAGCATGCGGCTCATCACGTCGCCGAGCGGGAAGCCGCCGTAGGGGTTGTTCACCACCGGGAGGGCACCCGCGCCGAGGCCCCCGATGCCGATCATCAGCGCGCCGACCGTGCCCACCCACCGGAGGAGGAGGAAGTGGTGAAAGTCCTGTAGCCGGAGGCCGGGGGCGGCGGGGGAGGCGTCGCGGAGGGACTCGAAGTGGAGTTCGGCTGCGCGGGATCCGGGCCGGCCGAGCCGGGGAAAGTCCGGGATCGATCGCTTGGGCACGGGTCGATGATACGACATGCCGGGTGGGTGGACGCACAGGATGAATTAAGGCACACTAGTGTTGTCTAAAGGCAGCCACAAAGATGTGACGATGACGTGCAGGGACCGGAGGTGAGAAGCAGTGACCGAAGCGAGAGTCACCCGCACCAACGAAGGCGAAACTCGGCAGGACGTACTGGTACTGCTCCTCAAACTGGGGCCCGTCACGGCATCCGATCTTGGTGAGCGTCTCGGCTTTTCGGCCGCGGGTGTCCGCAGACACCTGGACAATCTGGTGAACGACGGGTTGGCGGAGACCACGAGCCGGAAAACCTCCGGCCGGGGTCGCCCCGCCAAACACTTCCGACTCACTGACCGTGGCCGCGCCCATTTCGGGCACGACTACGACAATCTCGCCTCCGCAGCTCTGGACACGCTGCGACAGGTGGGTGGGTCGGAGGCCGTCAGGGAATTCGCCCGGCAACGGGCGGAGTCGGTTCTCCGGGACGTCGCTCCGGCGACGTCCGAGGAGGGGTCGGTGGAAACGACGACCCGCCTCCTCGCGGAGGCCTTCGACCGTGGGGGTTACGCCGCCACGGTCACCAGCGCGGGGGCCGGCATCCAGTTGTGCCAGCACCACTGCCCGGTGGCGTCCGTCGCCGCCGAGCATCCCGAGCTGTGTGAGGTGGAGCATGAGGTGATCGCGTCGAAACTCGGCCATCACGTGCAGCCATTGGCGACCATTATCGACGGGCACGGAATCTGCACGACCAACATTCCGTTGAACCGGAAGCCAGAACCCGGGGCGGACCAGAACTCCCCGGATCACCCGAACCACCCCGGTAGCCCCGGTAGCCCTGAACACTCCGCCGAATCAGCGGAATCAGCGGCACCTGCTCCCACTTGGACCAACAACGAAAGGAGAACCTCATGACCCAGGCAAACACCAAACCAGGTCTTGACGCTCCCATGAGCGACGATGAGATCATCGATTCCATCGGCGCATACAACTACGGCTGGCACGACTCGGACGTCGCCGGCGCGGCAGCACAGCGAGGCCTCTCCGAGGCCGTCGTGCGCAACATCTCCGGGCTCAAGGACGAGTCCGAGTGGATGCTCAACCAGCGCCTCAAGGCGCTGAGCATCTTCGAGAAGAAGCCCATGCCCACGTGGGGCGCGGATCTCTCCGGCATCGACTTCGACACCATCAAGTACTTCGTGCGCTCGACCGAGGGGCAGGCGACCTCCTGGGAGGATCTCCCCGAGGACATCAAGAACACCTACGACAAGCTCGGCATCCCCGAGGCGGAGAAGCAGCGCCTCGTCGCAGGCGTGGCCGCGCAGTACGAGTCCGAGGTCGTCTACCACCAGATCCGCGAGGACCTGGAGGAGAAGGGTGTCATCTTCGTCGACACCGACACCGCCCTCAAGGAGCACGAGGAGCTGTTCAAGGAGTACTTCGGCACCGTCATTCCCGCGGGCGACAACAAGTTCTCCGCGCTGAACACGGCCGTCTGGTCCGGCGGCTCCTTCATCTACGTGCCCAAGGGTGTGCACGTGGACATCCCGCTGCAGGCCTACTTCCGCATCAACACGGAGAACATGGGCCAGTTCGAGCGCACGCTCATCATCGCTGACGAGGGCTCCTACGTGCACTACGTCGAGGGCTGCACCGCGCCGATCTACAAGTCGGACTCGCTGCACTCCGCCGTGGTGGAGATCGTGGTGAAGAAGGACGCCCGCGTCCGCTACACCACCATCCAGAACTGGTCGAACAACGTCTACAACCTCGTGACCAAGCGCGCGAAGGCCGAAGAAGGCGCGACCATGGAGTGGGTCGACGGCAACATCGGCTCCAAGGTCACCATGAAGTACCCGGCGGTGTGGATGACCGGTGAGCACGCCAAGGGTGAGGTTCTCTCCGTCGCCTTCGCCGGCGAGGGCCAGTACCAGGACACCGGCGCCAAGATGACCCACATGGCCCCGCACACGTACTCCAACGTCGTGTCCAAGTCCGTGGCGCGCGCCGGCGGCCGCACCTCCTACCGCGGCCTCGTGCAGATCAACGCCAACGCGCACCACTCGACCTCGAACATCGAGTGCGACGCCCTGCTGGTGGACAACATCTCCCGCTCGGACACCTACCCGTACAACGACATCCGCAATGACCACGTGAGCCTCGGCCACGAGGCCACGGTGTCGAAGGTCTCCGAGGAGCAGCTGTTCTACCTGCAGTCGCGCGGCATCCCCGAGGAAGAGGCCATGGCCATGATCGTGCGCGGCTTCGTCGAGCCCATCGCCAAGGAACTCCCCATGGAGTACGCGCTGGAGCTCAACCGCCTGATCGAACTACAGATGGAAGGGTCGGTCGGATAACTGTGACCACTGCTACCGAAAACAAGACTGTCTCCAACGCCTCCGGCGTGCAGACGAAGGGCGACGCGTTCTCGTCCTTCAACGTCGACGACTTCGACGTTCCCCACGGCCGCTCCGAGGACTGGCGTTTTGTCTCCCTGCGCAAGCTGCGCGGGCTGCACAACGGCGAGTTCGCCGACGCCGTCGCGCAGGACATCCACGTCCGCGCCGAGGAGGGCGTCACCTCGGAGACTGTCGCCAAGGATGACCCGCGCATCGGTCGGGTCGGCGCACCCAACGACCGTGTCGCCGCCCAGGCCTGGACCTCCATGCCGCAGGCGCAGTACGTGGGCATTCCCCGCGACACCAAGCTCGCCGAGCCCGTCACCGTGACCATCTCCGGCAAGGGCTCCGACGTCACCTCCTTCGGCGCCACCACCATCGAGCTGGAGACCGGCGCCGAGGCCATCGTGCACCTGCGCTACGAGGGCTCCGGTACCCACGCGGACAACGTCGAGTTCATCGTCGGCGACAACGCGCGGCTGACGGTCATCGTCGATGCCCAGTGGAACAAGGACGCCGTGCACGTCGGTGCGCAGCGCGCCCAGCTCGGCCGCGATTCCGTGCTCCACCACACCGTGGTCACCTTCGGCGGCGAGGTCGTGCGCATCACGCCCAGCGTGCGTTACACCGAGCAGGGCGGCGACGCCGAGATGCTCGGCCTGTACTTCGCCGACTCCGGCCAGTACATCGAGAACCGCCTGCTCGTGGATCACTCGGTGGCCAACTGCCGCTCCCACGTCCTGTACAAGGGTGCCCTCCAGGCTGATCCCTCGGATCCGCGCAAGGAAGCGCGCACCTGCTGGGTGGGCGACGTGCTCATCCGCGCCGACGCGCAGAACACGGACACCTACGAGACCAACCGCAACCTCGTGCTCTCCGAGAACGCCCGCGCGGACGCCATCCCCAACCTCGAAATCGAGACGGGCGAGATCGCCGGTGCCGGCCACGCCGCCACCGTGGGGCGTTTCGACGACGAGCACATGTTCTACCTGCAGTCGCGCGGTATCCCCGAGGAGAGCGCCCGCCGGATGATCATCCGCGGCTTCTTCACCGAGGTCATCAACAAGATTCCCGCCGAGTTCATCCGCGAGGACCTGGAGAAGCGAGTGAGCGAAGAGCTCACCCAGCTGCCGTCCTAGCACCCCTATCTGTAGAAGGAATAAACGTATGTCCACTCTTGAAATCAAGAACCTCCACGCCCAGGTGCTCCCGTCCGCGGAGGGCGCCGAGCCCATCCAGATCCTCAAGGGCGTCAACCTCACCATTAACTCCGGCGAGACCCACGCCATCATGGGCCCCAACGGCTCCGGCAAGTCCACCCTCGCCTACACCCTCTCGGGCCACCCGAAGTACGAGGTCACCGAGGGTGAGGTGCTTCTCGACGGCGTGAACCTGCTCGATCTGGAGATCGACGAGCGCGCCCGCGAGGGCCTCTTCCTGGCCATGCAGTACCCCACCGAGGTTCCGGGCGTCTCCTCGTCCAACTTCATGCGCACCGCCGTCGGCCATGTCCGCGGCGAGGCTCCGGCCCTGCGCGACTGGGTCAAGGAGGTCAACGCTGCCCGCGAGGCGCTCGACATCGACAAGTCCTTCGGCGAGCGCTCCGTCAACGAGGGTTTCTCCGGCGGCGAGAAGAAGCGCCACGAGATCATGCAGCTCGGCCTGCTCAAGCCCAAGTTCGCCGTCCTCGACGAGACCGACTCCGGCCTCGACGTCGACGCGCTGCGCATCGTGTCCGAGGGTGTCAACCGTTTCCAGGAGGAGACCGAGGGCGGCATCCTGCTGATCACGCACTACAAGCGCATCCTCAACTACGTCAAGCCGGATTACGTGCACGTGTTCTCCAACGGTCACATCGTCAAGACCGGTGGCGCGGAGCTCGCCGACGCCCTCGAGGCCGACGGTTACGAGCAGTTCATCGCCTAATGACTGCTCCCACCTCCACGTACACCAACCCCGACGGGACGCTCAAGCTGAGCGCCATCCGCGCCGAATTCCCCATCCTCGGTCGCACCGTGCGCGACGATCAGCCGCTGGTCTTTCTCGACTCCGGGGCGACCTCGCAGCGGCCCGAGAAGGTCTGGCGTGCGGAGGAGAGGTTCGTCCTGGGGACGAACGCCCCCGTGCACCGCGGCTCCTACCAGCTGGCGGAGGAGGCGACGGACGCCTACGAGAGCGCCCGCGCCAACATCGCCGACTTCGTCGGTGCCGAGGGCGAGGAGATCAGCTTCACCAAGAACGCCACAGAGGCGCTCAACCTCGTCGCCTACACGCTGGGCGACGACCGGGCCGGCCAGTGGCAGGTCACCGAGGGTGACACCGTCGTGGTCACCGAGCTCGAACACCACGCCAACCTCGTGCCCTGGCAGGAACTCTGCCGCCGCACGGGCGCGACCCTGAAGTGGTACTCCATGACCGAGGACGGCCGCGTCGACCTGGACTCCCTGGAGCTCGACGACACGGTCAAGGTCGTGGCCTTCACCCAGCAGTCAAACGTCACCGGAGACATCCCGGACGTGGCGGAGATCGTGCGCCGCGCCCAGGCCGTGGGGGCGTTGACCGTCCTCGACGCCTGCCAGTCGGTGCCGCACCAGCCGGTCAACTTCCACGCGCTGGGTGTGGACTTCGCCGCGTTCTCCGGCCACAAGATGCTCGGCCCCAGCGGCGTCGGCGTGCTCTACGGACGTCGGGAGCTGCTCGACAGCCTGCCGCCGTTCCTCACCGGCGGATCCATGATCGAGGTCGTGCGGATGGAGTCCTCCACCTACGCCCCGGCACCGCAGCGTTTCGAGGCCGGCACGCAGATGACCAGCCAGGTCGTCGGCCTGGGCGCCGCGGTGGACTTCCTCCGGGAGGTCGGCATGGAACACATCATGCGCCACGAGCACATGCTCACCGAGTATGCGCTGGAGCAGATGCAGCAGATTCCGGGCGTACGCATCGTCGGTCCGACCACCGCCGAGCGCAGGGGAGGGGCCGTCTCCTTCACCGTCGACGGCCTGCACCCCCATGACCTGGGGCAGCTGCTCGATTCGCGCGGCGTGGCCGTGCGCACCGGGCATCACTGTGCCTGGCCCGCGCACCGCGCGCTGGACGCCCAGTCCACCGCCCGCGCGAGCTTCTACCTGTACAACTCCCGCGAGGAGATCGACGCCCTCACGGCGGCGATCGACCACGCGCAGACCTTCTTCGGGGTGAAGTAGATGAACATGGAGGGCATGTACCAGGAGGTCATCCTGGACCACTACAAGAACCCCAAGAACGCCGGGCTGCGTGATCCCTTCGACGCCGAGGTGCATCACGTCAACCCGTCCTGCGGCGACGAGCAGACCCTCCGGGTGAAGCTCTCGGACGACGGCCGGGTGGTCGAGGACATTTCCTACGACGCCGACGGCTGCTCCATCTCCCAGGCCTCCACCTCGGTGATGACCGAGGAGATCGTCGGCCTGCCGGTGGCGGAGGCGATGGAGAAACTCGCCGAGTTCGAGAAGATGGTCACCTCCCGTGGCCAGATCGAGGGCGACGTCGAGCTCATCGGCGACGGCGTCGCCTTCGGCGGCGTGTCCAAGTTCCCCGCCCGCGTCAAATGCGCACTGCTGGGGTGGAAGGCCTTCCAGGCCGCCACCTCGGACGCGCTCAACAACAAGGAGCAGTAACCATGACCGAACCCAGCCCCAGCCCGAACTCCAGCTTCGACGGCGCCCGCGAGCGCCCGGAGCAGTCCGACGAGCAGCTCAAGCTCGCCGGAGAGGTGGAGGAGTACCTCCGCGACGTCATCGACCCGGAGCTCGGCATCAACGTCGTCGACCTCGGACTCGTCTACGACATCTGGATCGAGACCGACGAGAACGGCCGCGACACCGCCGTGGTCAACATGACCCTCACCTCACCGGCCTGCCCGCTCACGGACGTCATCGAGGACCAGGCCACCGCCGCGGTCCTCGGCAACACCACCGCCGAAGAGCTTCTGCTCAACTGGGTGTGGATGCCGCCGTGGGGCCCGCACATGATCACCGAGGAAGGCCGCGAACAGCTGCGCGCACTCGGCTTCGCTGTCTAAGCCGGACGCTGGGCAAACAGCGTCGATAAGCTGGTTTAATCCTGTTTGACAGGGCTGATAGGGTGGCACCTTGTGATTGCCACCAAAGATCTTGAAGTACGTGTCGGCGCCCGGACCCTGCTCAATGCTCCGGGCGCCCATCTGCGTGTGCAGGCGGGCGACCGGGTCGGACTCGTGGGGCGCAACGGCGCGGGCAAGACCACCACGATGCGCATCCTCGCGGGGGAGACGCAGCCCTACGGCGGCAGTGTCACCCGCACCGGCGAGATCGGCTACCTCCCGCAGGACTCCAAGGAGGGCAACGTCGAGCAGACCGCCCGCGAGCGGGTGCTCTCCGCGCGTGGCCTCGACGAAATCGGCCGCGCGATGTCGAAGCAGCAGGACCTCATGTCCAACTCGGAGGGCGACAAGCTAGACAAGGCCATCCGCAAGTTCTCCAACCTGGAGGAGCGTTACCAGTCGCTCGGCGGGTACGAGGCTGAGTCCGAACTCTCTCAGATCTGCGACAACCTGGGCCTCGAGCCCCGGGTGCTCGACCAGCAGCTGAAGACCCTCTCCGGCGGTCAGCGCCGCCGCGTGGAGCTGGCACAGATCCTCTTCGCCGCCTCGAACGGCTCCGGCAAGTCAGCGACGACGTTGCTTCTCGACGAGCCCACCAACCACCTGGACGCCGACTCCATCACCTGGCTGCGCGGATTCCTGTCCAAGCACGAGGGCGGGCTCATCATCATCTCGCACGACGTGGACCTGCTCTCGGACGTGTGCAACAAGATCTGGTACCTCGACGCCGTGCGCGCCGAGGCCGACGTGTACAACATGGGTTTCCAGAAGTACAAGGACGCCCGCGCCCTCGACGAGACCCGTCGCCGCCGCGAGCGTGCCAACGCCGAGAAGAAGTCCGCGGCCCTGCACAAGCAGGCCGCCAAGCTCGGCGCCAAGGCCACCAAGGCCGCCGCCGCCAAGCAGATGCTCGCCCGTGCGGACCGGATGATGAACCAGCTCGACGACGTGCGTGTCGACGACAAGGTCGCCAACATCTCCTTCCCGGACCCCGCCCCCTGCGGCAAGACGCCCATGCACGCCAAGGGCCTGACCAAGATGTACGGCTCGCTCGAGGTGTTCGCGGGTGTGGACCTGGCCATCGACAAGGGCTCCCGCGTCGTCGTCCTGGGCACCAACGGCGCCGGCAAGACCACCCTGCTCAAGCTACTCGCCGGCGTGGAGCGCACCGACGGCGAGGGCGGAATCGTCTCCGGCCACGGCCTCAAGGTGGGTTACTTCGCCCAGGAGCACGACACCATCGACGGCGACAAGTCCGTCTGGCGCAACACCATCGAGGCCTGTCCCGACGCCAACGAGCAGGACCTGCGTTCCCTTCTCGGCGCGTTCATGTTCCAGGGCGACAAACTCGAGCAACCCGCCGGCACCCTCTCCGGTGGTGAGAAGACCCGCCTCGCGCTGGCCACCCTGGTGTCCTCGCGCGCGAACGTGCTGCTTCTCGACGAGCCCACCAACAACCTCGACCCCATCTCGCGTGAGCAGGTCCTCGATGCGCTGAAGACCTACAAGGGCGCCGTCGTGCTGGTCACCCACGACCCGGGCGCCGTGCGCGCCCTGGAGCCCGAGCGTGTGATCATCATGCCCGACGGCGACGAGGACCTCTGGAACGACGAGTACATGGAGATCGTCGAGCTGGCCTAGCCGGGTTTACACCCCGCAATAGCCTGGGTCGACCTTCTCGTCGTTGACCCACTGGTCAATGGCCTCGGCGATCGCGCCGGAGTAGGCGTAGGCGCCCTCGGCGGTGGGGTGGATGAGATCGTCGCGAAGCAGCGTGGTGTTGTCGCGCGCGGCGTGGCACCAGTCCGCAATGTAGACGTTGTCCTGTTCCGCGGCCTCTTCCAGCAGCTCCGACTCGGCGTCGGCCATGTACCAGCGATCGCCGTAGGGAAGCATGTAGATGAGCAGGCGGTCGGGGCCGACGGTCTCGCGAATCTCGTCGAGCATCTCCTCGTTACCCGCGCCGAAGGATGGGCCGTTGGTGCCGAAGCCCATGATGACCACCTGGCCGAGCGTGCCCGCCGCGTCCATCTGCTGGAGGATGGCCAGGCCCTCCGTGTAGTGGCGGCTGACCGCGCCGTCGACCCAGATGCCGGGGAACTCCTCCTGCAGGGCGGCCTGGCTGGCCAGCATGACGGAGTCGCCGATGGCGGTGATCTGTGTGCCCTCGGGAACCTCGCGGTCGGGCTTCGGCGGAGCCTGCTGCACCGGCGGGGCACCCTGCGGCGCGGCTCTCTGCTGCATCTCCTCCAGGTCGAGCTCGAGCTGGGTCTTCGAGGGCGCGGTGATCAGGGCGTACACCACCCCGGCGAGCAGGGCGAGGGACACCAGGCCCGCGACAAGCGCCCGCCAGAAGGGCCGGCCGAACAGCGAGCGCATCGTGGCACGCCAGCCGCGGCGACGGAAGGGGTTCTCCACGAAACGGTAGGACAGCTCTGAGAGCACCAGGGTGATCAGCACCGCGAGGACGCCGGGCAGCCAGGCATTGTCCGGGGGGAGGACGGCGCGAAGGATCGTGACGACGGGCCAGTGCCACAGGTAGATGGAGAAGGAACGTTTGCCGATCCACCGCAGCGTCGAGACCGAGAACCATTCGTCGACGACGTTGCCTCCCTGCACCACGCCCGCGATGACGATGGTGGTCAGCAGGGTCGACAGGGCGATGCCGCCGTAGTACGGCCACGGCGTGGTGGCGTCGACGGTGACGAGCAGGATGAGCAGGCCCAGCAGGGCGAGACCGGGAATCCAGTCCGCGGCCCACTGGCGCCGGAAGAGCGCCCGGCCGGAGGGGAAGGAGTAGTTGGCGGAACCGGGGTTGTCGCTGGTGAGCAGCATGGCCAGCACCGAGCCGAAGAGCAGGCCGAACATGTGGGTGTCCGTGCCGTAGTAGACGCGGGAGGCGTCCTCGCCCGGGGTGTACAGCAGGGCCATCAGCGCGACGGAGGCGACGAGCAGCACGAGGGAGACCGTGAGCAGCAGCGTGCGCTGGCGCACCCGGTTGCGCAGCGGCCAGAGCAGGCCGGCGACGATCAGCGGCCAGAAGACGTAGTACTGCTCCTCGATGGCCAGCGACCAGTAGTGCGCCGTGACCTGGACGGCGGAATCGGAGAAGTAACTCTGGCCCTGCGCGATCTGCACCCAGTTGTTGACAAAAAATAAAGTGGAGAAGAACTGCGAACGCAGTTGCACGGCGACGTCGCCGCCGATGAGTCCGACGGCCACGGTTGTGGCGACAAGCACCAGCACCGCGAGAGGGAGAATTCGGCGCACCCGGCGACGCCAGAATCCCACCAGGTCAATTCCGCCTGTGAAGACAAATTCCCGGAGAAGAAGCGAGGTAATGAGAAAGCCGGAGAGGACGAAGAACACGTCGACCCCGAGGAAACCACCTGGTAGCCAGTCACCGAAGAAGTGATAGATGAGCACGGCGGTGACGGCGAGGCCGCGCACCCCGTCGAGGCCCTCTATCGAGCGGATGCGGCTGTTTTTCCGGAGTAGCTGAACGTTTTCGGACACGAGGGATAACCATAGCGCCCGGGGGCGGAAATATGCGTAACTCAGGGGATGATTCCCCGCGGTTTATTCACCCCCTAGTCGGCCCCGTAGTTTCCCGGCCGACTGTGGAATGCTCCCGGTCATAAACGCTGATATTGACGCAGAAGTGTGACCTTTTAAAAACGCGGGTTAGTCGGTGCTCGCGAGCGGCTGGCGGTGGAGCCGGGCGAAGTTGCGCAGCAGCAGATCGTCCACGGTGAGGTCGACGTTGACGGTGGTGGCGATGATGCTGTCCAGCTCGCCGGGTGCGTAGTAGCCCCGGCCTTCGTAGACACGCAGCCGGTAGGCGAAGGCCTCCGGGTCGAGCTCGGGGTGGAACTGCGTGGCGTAGACGTTCTTGCCCACCCGGAACATCTGCACCGGGCACGCTTCGCCCGAGGCGAGGAGGACGGCCCGGTCGGGCAGGGAGGTGATGGCGTCCTTATGGCCCACCATGGACCGGAAGGTCGGCGGCATGCCCTCGAGCACGGGGTCGACCTTGCCCTCGTCGGTGAGAGAGATGGCGACGACGGACGCGGTTTCCCCGTACGTCGGATCCACCAGGGCACCGATGGAGGTGCCCACCGCGCCGATGCCGTAACACGCGCCGAACAGCGGGAAGTCCCGCGCGAGGACCTCGTCCATGATCCGCGCGATGTCGGCCTCGACCCGCTGCTGCAGCTCGGACTTGACCTCGTCGGAGTTGTTGAAGGGCGAGCCGCCGAGGACGATTCCCGAGTAGTCGTCGATGCGGAAGTCACCCAGGGGGCGGGATTCCAGGCGAATCTGGATGATCTCGTCGTCGATAAGCCCCATCTTCTCGCGGAAACTCACCAGTTCTGCGGCCGAGGCATCGTCCTCGGGCCGGGTGCTGATGAGGAGGAAAGGTTTGAATTCTGCGGCCATGGGGGCGATTACCTGTCTGCGCGGGTGAGGTCGGCGTGCGCGGGATCGACGGGGACGGAACGGGTGATCAGTTTGTGGCCCAGCCAGAGCGCGAGGAAGGCTGGGATGCCCAGGTAGGGGCTGAGGATGGCCACGAGGTTCTCGTGGTTGATGATCGGGGAGTAGGCCTGCCCGAGGACCACCAGGATGCAGAGGATGAGCGCCACGAGAGAGCCGGTGGCGCCGAAGGTCGCGCGGTAGGGCAGCGCGGAGAGCGGAATGCCCTGCGCCTTGAGCGCCGCGCGGAACTTCACGTGGCAGTAGGCGATGCCGATCCAGGTGATGAACCCGGCCAGGGCGCTGATGGTGAGCAGGAAGACATACGCCGTGCCCTCGCCGATGAGCGAGGTGATGAAGCCGACCATGCCCACCGACGCGGTGACCACGAGCGCGCGCATGGGGACGCGGTGCCCGGAGAGTTTGCCGAAGAACTTCGGGGCCAGCCCCTCGTGTGCCATGGAGTAGAGCATGCGGGTGGAGGCGTAGAGGCCGGAGTTGCCCGCGGAGAGCACTGAGGTGAGGATCACCGCGTTCATGACACCCGCGGCGATGGCGATGCCGGCGTTGTCGAAGACGAGCGTGAAGGGGGAGACGGAAATGTTGTCCTCGGAGGCGTCGAGAAGCCGGGGATCCGTGTAGGGGATGAGGAAACCGATGACGGCGATGGCGCCGATGTAGAAGAGCAGGATGCGCCAGAAGATCGTGCGGATCGCCCGCGGCAGGGTGCGCTCCGGGTCCTCCGCCTCGCCGGCGGCGACACCGACGAGCTCGGTGCCCTGGAAGGAGTAGCCGGCGGCGATGACCACGGCGAGCACGCCGAGCCCGCCGTTGACGAAGGGGGCGTCCTCGGTGACCCAGTTGGCGAACCCGGGGGAGTCGTCGCCGAGGATGCCCAGGATCATGGCCAGCCCGAGCGCGAGGAACACCAGGACGGTGATGACCTTGATGGAGGCGAACCAGAATTCGCTCTCGCCGAAGGCCTTCGTCGATAGCGCGTTCAGGCCGAAGACCAGCAGGAGAAAGAGCGCCGACCACACGACCGCGGGCGTGTCGGGGAACCAGAACTTCATCACCAGGGCCGCGGCGACGAGCTCGGCGGCGAGGGTGATGGCCCAGTTGAACCAGTAGTTCCAGCCGATGGCGAAACCGAAGGAGGGGGAGACGAACCGGGAGCCGTACTCCTGGAAGGAGCCCGCGACCGGCAGGTACGCCGCCATTTCACCGAGTGACTGCATGACCAGCCACACCATGAAACCCACGAGGGCGTAGGCGACGAGCGCGCCGCCGGGCCCGGCCTCGGAGACCGTGGCACCGGAGGCTACGAAGAGCCCGGTGCCGATGGATCCGCCGATGGCGATCATGGTGAGGTGGCGCATCGACAGCGATCGTTTCAGACCTGGGTCGTGGGTGGCGTTAACCGACATGGGGGAATCCTGCTTGCCTGCTGGACAACGGGGTGAAAGCTAATCCACTAGTTTTAGCAGGCGAAACCTTAGTTACGGAAACCGTGCACCGGCGCGGGGATGAATCCACCCCGGTTGATGAAGGCGGCGTTGCCCACCTCGTTGACCGGAATGACGGGCGCGTAACCCAGCAGCCCGCCGAAGTTGACCTCGTCGCCGGCGCTCGTGCCGGGGGCGGGGATGACCCGCACGGCGGTGGTCTTGTGGTTCATCACGCCGATGGCGGCCTCGTCGGCGATCATGCCTGAGATGATCTCGGCCGGGGTGTCGCCGGGGATGGCCACCATGTCCAGGCCGACCGAGCAGATGGCCGTCATGGCCTCGAGTTTGTCCACGGAGATCGCGCCGGAGCGCACCGCGTTGATCATGCCCTCGTCCTCGGAGACGGGGATGAAGGACCCGGAGAGCCCGCCGACTCTGGCGGAGGCCATCATGCCGCCCTTCTTCACCGCGTCGTTGAGCAGCGCCAACGCGGCCGTGGTGCCGTGGGTGCCCACCTGGTCCAGGCCCATGTTCTCCAGGATGTTGGCCACGGAGTCACCCACCTCGGCGGTGGGTGCGAGCGACAGGTCGACGATGCCGAACGGCACCCCGAGGCGCCCGGCAGCGAGGTTGCCCACGAGCTGGCCGGCGCGGGTGATCTTGAAGGCGGCCTTTTTGATCTCCTCGGCGACCTCGTTGAGCGAGGCTCCCCGGAGGTTGCCCAGCGCGCGGTTGACCACGCCCGGTCCGGAGACACCGACGGAGACGACGCAGTCCGGCTCCTCTACGCCGTGGAAGGCGCCGGCCATGAACGGGTTGTCACCGACGGCGTTGGCGAAGACGACGAGCTTGGCACAGGCGATGGCGTTGTTGTCCTTGGTCGCCTCGGCGGCCTCCTTGATCACCCGTCCCATCTCGGCGGCGGCGTTCATGTTGATGCCGGCGCGTGACGACGCGATGTTCACCGATCCGCAGACGACGTCGGTGGTGGACAGGGCCTCGGGCAGGGAGCGGATCAGCCGCTTCTCCGCCGTGGTCGCACCCTTCTCCACCAGCGCGGAGTAACCGCCGATGAAGTTGACCCCGACCTCCCGGGCGGCGCGGTCCAACGCGCGGGCGACCTCGACCGGATCGCCGCCGTCGGCCGCGGTGATGAGCGACACCGGGGTGACGGAGATGCGTTTGTTGACGATGGGGATGCCCAACTCTCCCTCGATGCCGCGGCACACCTCGACCAGGCGGCTGGCCTGGGTGGTGACCCGGTCGTAGACGGCCTGCGCGGTCTCGGTCATGGTGGAGCGGGAGCATTCGAGCAGTGAGATGCCCATGGTGACGGTGCGGATGTCCAGGCGGTACTTCTCGATCATCTCGATCGTGTCGAGAATGCCGCGGGACTGGAACTCGAGAGACATGGGTGTTCCTAGATCTCGTTGACGGCGGTGAAGAGGTTCTCCGACTGGACCCGGATGACCAGTTTCTCCCGCTGACCCACCTCATCCAGCCGTGACTGCAGTGCCGAGACGTTGTCGTCGGGCAGCTCCACCCGCAGGATCATGGTGAACCACTGGTCCATGATCGTCTGGGAGACGTCGAGAATGTTGACGCCGCTGTGGGCGAGCTCCGTGGTGACGGCGGCGATGATTCCCGTGTGATCGGCTCCGGTGACCGTGGTGATGGCAAACATGGGCTCGATCCTAACGCGGCGCGGCTAGGCTCGGGTCGCATGGGCATCACCAGAGATCAGATCCGTGCCGAAATCAGCGACCTCCCCACCGGCGTGCGGGTGGCCGCGGTGAGTGTGGCCGCGCTCGACCTCGCGGCGAAGTCCGCCGCGCTGGCGGACATTCTCCGCCGTCCGGCCGCCTCGCTGCGCGGACCGAAGTGGCTCTGGGTCCTCGCCCAGGCGGTCAACGGCGTCGGCCCGGCGGCGTACTGGCTGGTCGCGCGACGGTGACCACGGGCAGCTACTGGCTTATCGACGCCCCCCGAGCCGTCCCCGGCTGGGCCGTCCTGCGGGAGAGCCGGGTCCTCGGCCGCGGCCGAGCCGACTTTGAGGAGGCGGTCGAACGATTCCGCTCCGGCCGCGCGCACCGTGCCGCCGGAATCCGCCTCCACCGCGAGGGCGAGGACGTGCGGATGACGCTGCTCGGGCTGAACTTTCACTGCCGCGTCGCGTACGAGGAGCTCAGCGCCGACGAATACGTGTTCACGTACGTCGCCAAACAACAGCACCCGGAGGAGGGCGAGGAGAGTTTTGTCGTGCGTATCGACGCCTCGGGCACCGTCACCGGTTTTGTCACGGCGATCTCGCGCCCGGACCTCGCCCCCGTGCGATTCCTGCAGCGTCTCGCGGCGCGCAGGTATCTCGCCGGGATGACCCCCGCGGGTTAGTTTCCGCGGATCGCACCCTCGGCGAGGTCGAGGACCTTCTCCATCTCCGCGAAATCCTGGCCGGAGGAGAGCCGGGTGATGAAACCGTCCATCAGCGTCTCCAGGAAGGCCTGGAGCACGTCCACGGAGACGTCGGTGCGCATGGAGTCCCTGGCCAGGTTGCTCCGTAGCCTCTCCCGGACCGCGGCATCGAGGCTCTCCTGGTGCTGCTGCCACTTGGCGCGGAACGTGGTGTCGGTGCGCAGCATCGAGGCGATCTCCAGCCGCGTGACCAGCCACTCGTGGTGACTGGGGTCGCGGAGGATGCCCCGCATGACCTCAATGAGGCCGTCCCTCGCCACGACGTCGGCCTGCCGGTCCGCGTCGGCGCGGGCAATCTCCAGGAAGAGGTTCTCCTTGTCGCCGAAGTGGTGGAAGATGGCGCCGCGGGACTTGCCGCTGGCCTCCTCCAGCCGGCGGACGGTGGCACCCTCGTAGCCGTACCTGGCGAAACAGGTCCGGGCGGCCTCGAGAATCTCCTGTCGGCGACGTTCGAGCTCGGACTCACTCACTATGGGCATGGCGAGGCAGGCCTTTCTTGGATACGAAGAAAGGGGGCCCGGACACCGACGAGCGGCGCGGACCCCCTTTCAGGTCAACCGGAGGGCGAAGTCAGTTAAGACTTGACCATCTGGCGGAGCACGTACTGCAGGATTCCGCCGTGGCGGAAGTAGTCGGCCTCACCCGGGGTGTCGATGCGGACGGTGGCGTCGAACTCCACGGTCTCACCGCTTTCCTTGGTGGCGGTGACCTTGACGGTCTTCGGGATCGTCTCGCCGTCGTTCAGCGCGGTGATGCCGGAGATGTCGAAGGTCTCGTGGCCGTCCAGGCCGAGGGAGCCGTGGGACTCGCCGGCCGGGAACTGCAGCGGGATGACGCCCATGCCGATGAGGTTCGAGCGGTGGATGCGCTCGAAGGACTCGGTGATGACGGCCTTCACGCCGAGCAGGTTGGTGCCCTTGGCGGCCCAGTCACGGGACGAGCCGGTGCCGTACTCCTTACCGGCCAGAACGACGAGCGGGGTGCCCTGCTCGTGGTAGTTCTGGGCGGCGTCGTAGATGTAGGCCTGGGGAGCGTCGTCCTTGGTGAAGTCGAGGGTGTAACCACCCGCGACGTCGACCAGCTGGTTGCGCAGGCGGATGTTGGCGAAGGTGCCGCGGACCATGACCTCGTGGTTGCCACGACGGGAACCGAAGGAGTTGTAGTCCTGGCGCTCGACACCGTGCTCGTCGAGGTAGTTCGCCGCCGGGGTGCCCGGCTTGATGGAGGACGCGGGGGAGATGTGGTCGGTGGTGACCGAGTCTCCCAGCTTGGCCAGCACGCGGGCGCCGGTGATGTCCTCGACGCCGGTCGGCTCGGCGGGCATGCCGTCGAAGTAGGGGGCCTTACGGATGTAGGTGGACTCGTCGTTCCACTCGTAGGTCTTACCCGTCGGGATGTCCAGGTTCTGCCAGGCCTCGTCGCCCTTGAACACGTCGGCGTAGTCCTCGACGTAGAGCTCGCGGGAGATCGCCTTGGAGATGGTCTCCTCGATCTCCTCGGTGGAGGGCCAGAGGTCCTTGAGGAAGATGTCCTTGCCGTCCTGGGACTGGCCGATGGCCTGGGTTCCGAAGTCGAAGTCCATCGTGCCGGTCAGGGCGTAGGCGATGACCAGCAGCGGGGAGGCGAGGTAGTTCATCTTCACGTCGGGGGAGATGCGTCCCTCGAAGTTACGGTTACCGGACAGGACCGCGGTGGCGGTGATGTCGTTGTCGTTGACCGCCTCGGAGATCTCCTGGGGCAGCGGGCCGGAGTTACCGATGCAGGTGGTGCAACCGAAGCCGGCGAGGTAGAAGCCGACGGCCTCCAGGTCCTTCCAGAGGTCGGCGCGCTTGTAGTAGCCGTCGACGACCTGGGAGCCCGGAGCCATGATGGTCTTGACCCACGGCTTCGGCTTGAGGCCGAACTCGTTGGCCTTGCGGGCCAGCAGGCCGGCACCGACCATGACGGAGGGGTTGGAGGTGTTGGTGCACGAGGTGATCGCGGCGATGGCGACCATGCCGTGGTCGATCTCGAACTGTCCACCGGCACCGGACTCGACGGTCACCGGGTGGGAACGACGGCCCTGTGCGCCGGTGGCTGCGGACTCGCCGCGGCCCGGGAAGGCGGCGTTGTAGTCGGCGGCCGCAGCCTTGGCGTCCTCGAACTGGTTCTCGCCCTCGGCGCCCATCTTCTCGCCGTGGACGGACTTGTCCTCGGACACCTCGTCCTGGGTGAAGTCGGAGAGCTGGGTACGGAAGGTGTCCTTGGCCTCGCTGAGCAGGATGCGGTCCTGCGGGCGGGTCGGGCCGGCGATGGAGGGAACGACGGTGGAGAGGTCGAGCTCGAGGTACTCGGAGTACTCGGCCTCTGCCGCGCCCTGCTCCAGCCACATGCCCTGGGCCTTGGCGTAGGCCTCGACGCGGGCGGTCTGCTCCTTGTCGCGGCCGGTGAGCTCGAGGTACTTGATGGTCTCCTCGTCGATCGGGAAGATCGCCGCGGTGGAACCGAACTCGGGGGACATGTTGCCGATGGTGGCGCGGTTGGCCAGCGGGACGGACTTGACGCCGTCGCCGTAGAACTCGACGAACTTGCCCACGACACCGTGCTGACGCAGCATCTCGGTGACGGTGAGGACCACGTCGGTGGCGGTGACGCCGACCGGGATGTCACCGGTGAGCTTGAAGCCGACGACGCGGGGGATGAGCATGGAGACCGGCTGGCCGAGCATGGCCGCCTCGGCCTCGATGCCGCCGACGCCCCAGCCCAGGATGCCCAGGCCGTTCTCCATGGTGGTGTGGGAGTCGGTGCCGATGCAGGTGTCGGGGTAGGCGAGTCCGTCGTTGTCGAAGACGACGCGGGACAGGTACTCGATGTTCACCTGGTGGACGATGCCGGTGCCCGGGGGAACCACGCGGAAGTTGGAGAAGTTCTCCGCACCCCAGCGCAGGAACTGGTAACGCTCCTCGTTGCGCTGGTACTCGATCTCGACGTTGGTCTCGAGCGCGTCGGGGCGGCCGAAGGCCTCGGTGATCACGGAGTGGTCGATGACCATCTCGGCGGGGTTCAGCGGGTTAACCTGGTCCGGGTTTCCGCCGAGGGTGGAGACGGCCTCGCGCATGGTGGCGAGGTCGACGACACAGGGCACACCGGTGAAGTCCTGCATGAGGACTCGGGCCGGGGTGAACTGGATTTCGGTGTCGGGTTCAGCCTGCGGGTCCCAGTTGGCGATCGCGTTGATGTGATCCTGGGTTACGTTCTTGCCATCTTCGGTACGCAGCAGGTTCTCGCCGAGAACCTTGAGGGCGTAGGGCAGTTTCTCCATGCCGGGCACGGCGTCGATGGCGAAGTAGTCGTAGGACTTATCTCCGACCTCGAGGGTGCGCTTGGCGTTGAAGGAGTTCTTGCTCTCAGTCACAGTGAGCTCCATTTCTTTGACTTTCACGGTCGAACCCCGGGCATTGGGTGTTAGTGCGGGCGGTTCAACGTTCTACTTTACGGTCCTAGACTCGCGTCTGCCGGAGATTCTAACGGTACGAGCGTTCTGTTTGAATTCGACACGCTCCACCACCCCCGAAAAGTTCTCCGCGACCGCTAGCGTGGACGCCATGACTGATCCTGCGGAGCTCGCCCACCAGTTGAGTGTCGACCAGGTCGCCTTCGCCGACCTCCCGGACGACCCGGCCCTACAGGATCAGCTCGTCGAGGCGCTGGACGAGGGGACCGGGATCGTGATCACCCCGCCGGGCGGCGAGACCCCTGCCGGGCTACGTGATCTCGCGCAGGACGTGCTGGACGCCTCCGAGCTGGACACCGTCATCGTGCGCAGTCCCGACGCCCTGGCCGCGGTCAGCCATGTGCATTCCCGATCCTCGCTGGAGAGCGCGCAGGAGCACCTCGTCGCGCAGCCCGACTATGTCGTGGGGGTCCGGGAGTTCCTCGGGGAGGTGGGCTCCTTCGACATGCCGTGGCTGGCCCTCGCGGCGGTCGCCGCGCTGGCTCTGCTGGCGGTGGTGGCGTGGACCGCCGTTTCCGTCAGGTCCACAGGCTTGACCCAATAGGAAAGACACGATTTGGTTACAGTGTGACCAAGGTCACCCTCGTATGGACGTGTCCTAAAACTGCAGGCCACCCCGCCTTTGTTAAGGGCGGGGCTGACTGTGCTGCCATGGACTCAAGTTAAAGGAGTGTCCCTTGACCATTTTGTGACTTATGGTTCTCGTGTTGGCTCGCGGGGCACAGGATGTCCCGGAACCGTCAGGCTCGACGACTTGACTGTCGTCGTCGCTCTTACTCAGGCATGTGGGGAAGCACGCCGCGCGTGAGAGGGGCCTGCCGGGACCAACGGCACCTGCCGTGGGCCGCGTTATTGACGTACCCACCAATGTACGCCCGGTCAGGTCTGCCACCTTGACCTCGGGCATTTTTGAGGAGTTTTCTCGTGGCCCCCACATTCCGCATGCGGCGGATTTCGGCGACCCTCGCCGCAGTCTCAGTCGTGTCCCTTTTCGCCGGCGTCAGCCCGGCGATCGCCCAGACCAACCTGTCCTCCGAACTTTTTGCCTCGGCGGTGGCGTATGAACAGCCGTCGAAAAGCGGCATCGAGGGTGTCATCGCCCGGGCAGAGTCGCAGATCGGCACGCCCTACGCCTGGGGAGGCGGCGACGCCTCCGGACCCACGCAGGGCACCCGTGACGGCGGCATCGCCGACTCCTACGGCGACTACCAGCTCGCCGGCTTCGACTGCTCCGGACTGGTGAAGTACGCCTTCGCCGGCGCCGGGGTCGAGCTCCCGCACTACACGGGATACCAGTACCTGCGAGGCACCCCGGTCCCCGTCTCGGACATGCAGCGCGGCGACCTCATCTTCTACGGCACCGACGGCGGCTCGCACGTGGCCCTGTACCTGGGCGACGGCATGATGATCGAGGCCCCCGGATCAGGGGATGTGGTGAAGAAGTCACCCGTCCGGTGGACCAATCTTTCCGCGAATGCGGTCCGCCTGCTCTAAGATCAAGGTATGCCTTACAACGAATATGATGCGCTGCTGGTCCTCTCCTTCGGCGGGCCGGAAGGCAACGACGAAGTCCTTCCGTTCCTGCAGAATGTGACCCGGGGCCGGGGCATCCCGGACGAGCGCCTGGTCGAGGTGGGCAAGCACTACTACCACTTCGACGGCGTCAGCCCGCTCAA
Source organism: Corynebacterium doosanense CAU 212 = DSM 45436 (assembly GCF_000767055.1). NCBI lineage: Bacteria > Bacillati > Actinomycetota > Actinomycetes > Mycobacteriales > Corynebacteriaceae > Corynebacterium > Corynebacterium doosanense. Next base: position 1,475,951 of record NZ_CP006764.1, on the reverse strand, counting down.
CGCTCTCAACCGCGAGATCATCTCCAACCTCGAGGCGGAGCTGACCCGCCGCGGCACGGAGCTGCCGGTGTATTTCGGCAACCGCAACTGGCACCCGTTTGCCGAGGATGCCGCCGCGCAGATGGTCAAGGACGGTGTGCGCAACGCCTTGGTGTTCGCCACCTCCGCATGGGCGGGTTTCTCCGCGTGCCTGCAGTACAACGAGGACATCCGTCGGATCCGCGAATCCCACCCCGAGCTGCGGCTGACCAAGCTGCGGCAGTTCTACGACCACCCGCTCTTCATCGCGGAAATGGCCGACGCCGTGCGCGAGGCCTACGCCGAGGTTCCCGAGGATCGCCGGGACCACACCCGACTGCTGTTCACTGCGCACTCGGTGCCCACCGATGCCGACAACCGCGCCGGCGGCGAGGGCGGCAAGAACCTCTACTCCCGCCAGGTCGCGGAGGCCTCCCGCCTCATCGCCGCGGAAGTCGGCGTCGCCGACTACGACCTCGTCTGGCAGTCCCGCTCCGGCAACCCGGCCACCCCCTGGCTGGAGCCGGACGTGGTCGACCACACCGAGGCCATCGCGCAGTCTGACGGAGTGCGTTCTGTGGTGGTCTGCCCGGTGGGCTTCATCTCCGACCACATGGAGGTCGTGTGGGACCTGGACACGGAGCTGCAGGAGGCGGCGGACGATCTCGACGTCACCGTGCACCGCACCCGCACGGCGGGACCGTCGCAACGCTTCTCGACGATGGTGGCCGACCTCATCGCCGAGATGACCGACGACAAGCCTGCCCAGGGCATCGGTCAGCTCAGCGTCCAGGGCTGCACCGTCAACGGCGCCGCCTGCCGGCCGGGCTGCTGCTCCGAGCTCTAAACCGGAGCTCTAAACCCGCGCGAATTCGCCCGCCGCGTAGCTCACTCCCGCCATGCGGGCCGCGCGGATGTGCCGCCACAGGCTGAGCAGGTGCGGGTCGAGGCTGTGATCACCCATCCGGTCGGTCACCGTTTCCACGATCGCGGCGACCCGGTCCGCGCGGGCGAACAGCTGGGCGGCCCTGGGCGGCGTGGCCCCGGGCAGGCCGGGGGTGTCGTAGAAGTCCGCGAGCGTGCCCACCGTCAGCCGCGGGCTGTGCAGCGCATCCGTGCGGTAGCCGCTGGCCTCGACCAGATTCGCCGCCTCCGACGTGGCGCGGGTGAGCAGCGCGTCGGCATCCCCGGGGGACAACCACTGGGGTGCCGGCAGGGGTGCGGGGAGAGCGAGCCACCGGCCGTCGCCAAGCAGAACATGTTCCGAGCCCACGGCGATGGCCTCGCGCTCGCCGTCGGGAAGCCCCGACGCCTCACCCGGGCCCGACAGCACCAGCCGCACCCGCGGCTCGCCGTCGGTGAACTGCCCCGACCTCGCCTGGGACAGCACGTCCAGGGAGGCGGAGAAACCGAGATCGCGCCACGCGTCGATGAGATCGTCCGCGGACTCCAGTCCGTGCAGCCAGGCGGCCAGCCAGACCGACGCGTTCTGCAGGGGGGACCAGACCTCGGCGCGCATATCCATGTTCAGGCACTGTAATAGATACAGTGTCAGCCCATGTACGAGGACATTTTTTCCGGACACCGAAGGAACCGCCCCAGGGAATACCCCATCGTCGACGCCACGCCCGGCATCGTCGTCGAGGTGCACGGGGACGAGTTCGTGGGTGCAATCGTGGGGTGGGAGAAGACCTACGACGGCGAGTTCGTCCGCCTCGAGGACCGCCGGGGAAGGCAGCGGCTGTTCCAGACCCTGCGGGGAGGGTTCCTCCACGAGGGAGAGCGCGTGAGCCTGCGCCGGCCCGTGAAGAAGCAGGAACCCAGGAAGTCCAACTCCGGCTCGCGGCGGGTCGAGGGGGTGCAGGCCAAGGTGGCCGCCCCGTCACGCATCTGGGTGGAGGGCATCCACGACGCCGCCATCGTGGAACAGGTCTGGGGCCATGACCTGCGGGTTGAGGGGGTTGTGGTCGAGTACCTCGAGGGTCTGGACAATCTGGAGCAGCGGCTGCGGGAGTTTCAACCCGAGCCGGGCCGGCGTGTCGGGGTGCTCGCCGACCATCTGGTCAAGGGCTCCAAGGAGACGCGGATGACGCAGACCGTCGGGGAACACGTGCTGGTGACGGGTCACCCGTTCATCGACATCTGGGCCGCCGTGCGCCCGGCGAGTGTGGGCATCACGGCGTGGCCCGAGGTTCCGCGCGGGGAGGACTGGAAGACCGGGGTCTGCCGGCGGCTCGGCTGGTCCGACCCGCGGGAGGGCTGGCACCGGGTCTCCAGCTCGGTGAAGTCCTTCCGCGACCTGGACCCCACGCTCATCGGTGCGGTGGAGCGGCTGGTGGACTTCGTCACCGACCCGGAGGTCAACAAACGCGACCTCATGTAGCTTGGGGGCGTGGGAGCACTGATCTGGTTTATCACGGCCGTGGCCTTCGGCCTGCTCGAATTGGCGGCGGGGGAATTCACGCTGCTCATGCTCGGGGGCGCGGCCCTGGCCACCGCCGGGGTGGCCCTGGCGGACGTCCCACTGTGGGCGGAGCTGGCCACCTTCTCCGCCGCGGCAGCGCTCCTGCTCCTGTTCCTCCGCCCGGTGCTCAAACGGCGCCTGGCCAAGCCGCTCCAGGCGGACAACCACCCGCGCGAGCTGGTCGGCACGAGCGCTGAGGTCCTCGAGGACATCGGCGCCGAGGGCGGCCAGATCCGTCTCGACGGCTCCATCTGGAGCGCCCGTTCTCTAGACCCTGACGTCACCTTCGCCGAAGGCGAACGAGTGCGCGTCGCAGATATCGACGGCCCCGTCGCCGTCGTGTGGAAGGAAACATGACCGGAACGATAATTTTTGCACTCCTGGTGGTCTTCGTCATCCTCGTGGTGGTGAAGTCCATCGCCATCATCCCGCAGGGTGAGGCGGCCGTCATCGAACGGCTCGGCCGGTACACCCGCACCGTCGCGGGCGGGATCACCGTGCTGGTGCCCTTCATCGACTCGGTGCGAGAGCGCGTCGACACACGTGAGCGTGTGGTCTCGTTCCCGCCCCAGGCCGTGATCACCCGGGACAACCTCACCGTCGCCATCGATATCGTGGTGACCTTCCAGATCACCGACCCCGCCCGCGCGATCTACGGCGTGGACAACTACATCAACGGCGTGGAGCAGATCTCCGTGGCCACGCTGCGTGACGTCGTCGGCGGCATGACCCTGGAGGAGTCCCTGACCTCGCGCGACACCATCAACCGCCGCCTGCGCGGCGAGCTGGACGCGGCCACCGCCAAGTGGGGCCTGCGTATCAGCCGCGTCGAGCTCAAGGCCATCGACCCGCCGCCGTCCATCCAGCAGTCCATGGAGATGCAGATGAAGGCGGACCGCGAGAAGCGCGCCATGATCCTCACCTCCGAGGGTAAGCGCGAGTCAGACATCAAGACCGCTGAGGGCCAGAAGCAGGCCCGCATCCTCACCGCCGAGGGCGAGAAGCACGCCGCGATCCTCAAGGCCGAGGCCGACCGCCAGGCCGCCATCCTCGCCGCCGAGGGTGAGCGTGCCTCCAAGTACCTCAACGCCCAGGGTGAGGCCCGGGCGATCCAGAAGGTCAACGCCGCCATCAAGTCGGCCAAGCTGACCCCGGAGGTGCTTGCCTACCAGTACCTGGAGAAGCTGCCGGAGATGGCCGAGGGACAAGCCTCCACCATGTGGATGATCCCCGCCCAGTTCGGCGACACCCTGGAGCAGTTCGCCAGGTCCTTCGCCAGCAAGGGCGAGGACGGCGTCTTCCGCTACGAGGCACCCCACGTCGACGAAGAAACCAAGGACATGGCCGAGACGGAGAACATCGACGACTGGTTCAACACCGAGTCCTCTCCGGAGATCGCCCGCGCTCTGGCCGAGGCCAACGCCGTGGCGCAGAAGCCGGTGCCACGCGCGGACCGCCCCGAGGCCAGCCCCCGGCCCGGCACCCGCGTCGATCGCGAGCCGCAGTCAGGCGCGACGACCGCTGCCCGGGCCCTCGAAACCGGGACGACCGGCGACTCGTTCGGCCCCGTCACGGGTTACCCCGTCGGCGAAGTCGATGAGGTGGACCGCTAGCTTCCACCCGGCGGCCTCCGCCGCCCACCCCGCCGCGCCGAGCCGCTGGGACATCGCCTGTTTGGAGATGCCCAGCTGCTCGGCCGCTTCGTTCTGATTCATCCCGCTGCGCACCAGCGAGGTGGCCTCACGGCCCTCGATGGTGCGCTTTGCCAGCACGTGGGCCAGAAGCGTGAAGGCGGCCTGGATGTCCTCGCCGCCGGTGCCCGGCGCACTGGAGCGCACCTTCACCGATCCGGCCCGGGTGCCCACGGCAGCAGTCGCCCTGTCCTCGGCCCCGGCGGGGGAGTCCACGCCGATGCCGATGGCCCAGTCGCCGTCGGAGAGCAGCGCCATGACCACGTTGGTGAGCGCCTCCGCCGTGTCCACCCGCGAACGGATGTCCTCCACCCCGACGTTCTCGAAACCCGCCACCCCGGGAAGGCTCGAGAGAGCCTCGGCGGAGCGGCGCACGATGCTCGAACGCTTGATCTCCCGACCCCGGTAACGTGCGTGAATAGCCAACATAGGGGGGAAGTCTACGCCTCGGGCTTGACTGGGAGGCGACTGTCGACCGCGAGTCCGATGATTCCCGCCACAGCGAGGGCGACGGTGATGGCGACAATGAGGGGGTCCGCCTCACCGGTCAGGGTGTCGCCGAAGAGCACGGTGGCGATGGTACCGGGGGCGGAGCCGAGGAAGGTGGCGGCGGCGAACGTCGAGACGCGCACGTCCGTCATCGCCGCGGCGTAGTTCATCACCGAGAACGGCACACCCGCGATCATGCGCAGGGAAATCACCGGCGCCCACCCGCGCTGCCGCAGGCGAGAGTTGATCCGGCCGATGGCCGGGTGGGTCAGTCGGGGTCGGATCCAGTCGGCCAGCAGGCCACGGACCACCACCAGCGACACCGCGGCGGAGACGGCCGTGGCCGTCAGCGCCACGAGGATGCCCGTCCCGGGCCCGAGGAGAATGCCCGACAGCAGCGTGAGGATCGTCCGGGGCACGGGAAACTGCGTGACGCCCACGTAGGCGAACCAGAAGGCCACGACGAACCACGGGCCCAGCGCGTCGGCCCAGTCCCGCAGGGTGGAGAGCGGGGGCACGTCGAACAGCGTCATCACGGCGACCCCGGCGGCCGCGAAGAGGGCCAGGAGGAGAAGACGCGTCAGTGTGGATCTGCTGGGGGATGCCACGGCGGCCTTTCTCGTCGGAGGGAGGGTGAAAGAAAAATCTCCCCCAGCCTGGTTGGCTGGGGGAGAATCTGTGCCCGAGGGGGGACTTGAACCCCCACGTCCGTTAGTAGGACACTAGCACCTCAAGCTAGCGCGTCTGCCATTCCGCCACTCGGGCTGAGTAGTTGTCTGTGCAACGTGAACTAATCTAGCCCGCGCCGGATTGATTCGACAAATCGCCAGTTCACGCCGCATTTCTGCAAACCACATCGATGGTATTTGGTAGAACTGAGACATGACCAATTACAACCAGTCCCGATTCCCCGGACCCGACCCCTACGCACCCCTCAAGGACCTGCCCACCTTCACCCTCACGTCGACGGACATCCGCGACGGCGAGCAACTGCAGGAGGATCAGCTCGCGGACAAGTCGATCTCCCCGCAGCTGTCCTGGGCGGACCTTCCGGAGGGCACCAAGTCCCTCGCCGTGACGTGCCTCGACCCCGACGCCCCCACGGGTGCCGGATTCTGGCACTGGTCGGCGTTCAACATTCCCGTCGACACCACCGAGCTGCCGTCCGGTGCGGGTTCGAAGGCGGACCTGGGCGTGGGTGCGGTCTCCCTGCGCAACGACTCCGGCGCCCCCGAGTACTACGGCGCCGCCCCGCCGGAGGGCCACGGCCCGCACCGCTACCTCTACGCCGTGCACGCCGTTGACGTGGAGAAGCTGGACATCGACGAGGATTCCCCGGCAACCGTGCTCGGATTCAACCTGTACTTCCACTCGATCGGCCGGACCATCATCTGGGGCTGGGCAGAAACCGAGTAATGCAGATCCCGCTGCCCATCCGCGCCGGCGGAGCGTTCATGGCTCTCACGCTGGTGCTCGTCATTTTCCTGGTCGTCTCGGTATTTTCCGACGGCTGGATGGCCAATTTTGAGGTCACCACCCGCACGCTGCTCATCCTCGCGTCCGCGATCATCCTCGGGGCGTTCGCCACCGTGCGTCGAGATCAGGCCGCGAGCAGGACGCAGGTGGTGGCCCTGGCGGTCGGCGTCGGCCTCGTGGCCGTGTCCATGCTCGTGCCGGCCACGACCGTGTATGTCATGCAGCAGTACTGGCTCGCGCTCTACGCGGTCGCCGCCCTGCTGTGCGCGCTTATTCTGCGTCGCTCCGCCATGTGAGACCGGAGCCCACGGCCTCGGAGATGTTCGACAGGCCGTGGGCCCGGATCTGCGCGGCGATGCCGCGGTGGATGTCCCGGATCCAACCCGGCCCGCCGTAGATCATGGGGGTGAAACCCTCCAGCAGATCCGCTCCGGCGGTGATGCGCTCCCAGGCCTGCTCGGGCGTGAAGATTCCGCCGACGCTGATGAGAGCCAGACGGCCGTCGACACGCGAGTGCAGGCGACGGAGCACCTCCAGGGAACGATCGGCGACCGGGGCGCCCGAGATGCCGCCCGCGCCGAGCGACTCGACGTCCGGGGTGCGCAGACCCGCGCGGGAGATCGTGGTGTTGGTGGCCACGATGCCGGCGAGTCCCAGCTCGACGGCGAGATCCGCCACCGCGTCGACGTCCTCGTCGGAGAGGTCCGGGGCGATCTTCACCAGCACCGGGATGCTCGCGCACTCCTGCACCGTGGTGAGGATCGGGCGAAGTAACTCCACGGCCTGCAAGTCGCGCAGGCCCGGGGTGTTGGGGGAGGAGACGTTGACGATGATGTAGTCTGCGATGTCGCTGAACAGCGTCGCGGAGGTGCGGTAGTCGGCGACGGCGTCCTCGGCCAGCTTCGTCTTGCCGATGTTGATGCCCACCACGTTGCGGTAGTTGCGCCGGCCCATGTTGCGCCGAGCCTGCGCCGCACCGAGGTTGTTGAACCCCATGCGGTTGAGCAGGGCCTTGTCCTCGGGCAGACGAAACAGCCTCGGGGCGGGGTTGCCCGGCTGGGGCGAGGCCGTGACCGTGCCCAGCTCCGCGTGGCCGAACCCCACGGCGGTCCACACGTCGGGGGCGGCGGCGTTCTTGTCGAATCCCGCCGCCAGGCCCAGCGGGCGCGGGAAGGTGACCCCGAAGAGCTCCTGGGACAGGACCGGGTCGCGGACCGGCAGCACCCGGGAGAGGACAAACCGCGCCGGAGGGACCGCCTGCGTGAGCGTGAGGGCGTTCATGATGAGCTCGTGGATGCGCTCCGGCTCGATGCGGAACATGGCTTTCAACGCCAGGTCGTAGACACCCATGGTGGGGGTTACCTCTCAGTTGGAATGATCTGCAGTCCGCGGGCTCCGCCGAGGACCAGCCCGTCGTCGGTGGCGACCATCTGCCGCACGTCGGCGATGGTGGCCACGTGAGATTCTTCCACGGGAACGCCGCCGGAGATGTCATACCCCGTGGCCGTGTTGGTCGCGGTCGACGCGACCCAGGCAAGGTGCCCGTCCCAGGCCGCGGCCCAGGGCGATTCCGGGGTCGGCGCGGTCTGCTGGAGGCGGATGACGTCGTCGAGCGTGTAGATCATGATCTGGTGGCCGATGGTGTCCGAGACCACCGCGATGCCCTCAGAGCCAGCGCCCATGCCGCCCATGCTGCCCGCGCCGAGCCCGGCTCGCAGGGTGCCGCCCTGCTCACCGTCCTGCCACCTGAGGTCCTGGACGCGGGTCTCCGAGCGGTTGAGGCGCACGACGGCGTCCTCTCGTCCCTCGCGGGGCAGGGCGAGTAGCTCATCGGTGGTGCCGGCGACGGCGAATTCCTCGGCGAGCTCGCCGTCGCGGTAGACCTGCACGTCCTCGGTGCCCTGCGGCGCGGCGATGATCTCCCCGGACGAGGTGAGCACGGCGGTCTGGGCGGGCGCGGTGAGCGAGACCGTCTCGCCACCGAGCACTCGTGCCTCCGATCCGCAGGTCAGGACGATGTTCTCGCCCGTGGCGGTGACGTCGGTGCACCCCGCCGCGTCGACGGAGTCAACGGACCCCGACCGGAACTGCGCGAGCGTGCCGGTGAGCAGCTCGTCGCCCACCCTCGCCGCCAAGGTGTCCCCGGCGCGCACCAGGTCCGTCACCTCGCCGATCTCGATGACCTCACCCTCCGGGTCCATCTCGGCGGGGGAGGCCGCGGGAGTGGCGTTGCCCATGACCTGCTCGGGGCCGTGCTCCGACGGCGACTGCTGCTGGCAGGCCGCGAGCGGGAGGGTAGAAGCGAGTACGAGGGCGGAAAGTCGACGGTTCACGCTAGGTCACCCTACCCGCGACACATCATCGAGAGCCCGATCGATCGCACGGGGAACCCGGGTGGCCGCGGCCGCCACCGCCCGGGCGACGTCCGCGGGCTCGGCGGCCTCGACCATGACGGCGTCGACTCGGCCCAGCACCCAGGCCAGGGCCACCGACGCCGGGGAGACCCCCAGGCCCTCGCCGGCGGTGTCCACGGCATCGACCACCGTGCGGGCGGTGGAACCCGTGTACGCCTGCGCCTCCGGGGAGCTGTCTCCCGTGAGCAGGCCGTGGGCGGAGGGGTTCTCGGCGATGACACCCGTGCCCAGGTGTCCGGCGGCCGGAAACAGCTCCTCCTCCGCGCCGCGCTTGAGCAGGGAGTATTCGTGGTGCACGGCGGTCATGCCCGGGGTGACGGCAAGTTGCCACCCGCGGTAGCCCCGCACCCCGGCGTAGCGCGCCCGGCCGGTCTCCACGGCCCACCGCAGCGTGTCGGCGACCTCCTCCGGGGGAGTGCGCGGGTCGAAGTGCCCGGCGCTGAGCAGGTCGACGTGCTCCAGACCCAGGCCGCGGAGCAGGTCATCCAGCTGGCCCAGCAGGGCGCGCCGCGAGCAGTCCACCCGCTGGCCGACCGGTTGGGAGGGGTCGACACCGATCTGGGCGGAGATCACCAGATCGCGCGGGTTCACGGGGGCCAGGGCCGGAGCGGAGGCAGGGGAGACGTCGAGAAGCGTTCCTCCCTCTTCGAGGAAGCGGGTGACCGCGTCGGGGTTTGTCGTCGATACGCCTATCTCCGAGACCCGGAGTCCGCTGCGGCCCACGTTTCGTTGCTTCACTTCGCCCACCCTAGTTGTAAGGTGTGGCCGCATGATCACACTCGCAAGCGCGGCGCCGGCGGCTCCCGAGGCCGCTGCAGACGCCATGACCTGGACCCAGGTCATCGTCCTCTCCATCGTCCAGGGGCTCACCGAGTTCCTCCCCGTCAGCTCCTCGGGGCACCTGCGCATCGTCTCGCAGCTCTTCTGGGGGCAGGACGCCGGCGCGTCGTTCACGGCCGTGGTCCAGCTGGGCACGGAGGCCGCGGTGCTGGTCTTTTTTGCCAAGGACATCTGGCAGATCATCGTCGGCTGGTTCCGCGGGCTGGCCAACAAGGACGAGCGCGGGCTGAACTACCGGATGGGCTGGATGGTCATCGTCGGCACCCTCCCCGTCGGCTTGGCCGGCTTCTTCCTCCAGGACCTCATCCGCGACCAGCTGCGCAACCTCTGGGTCACCGCGACCGTGCTCGTGCTGTTCTCCTTCGTCTTCATCGCCGCGGAGAAGTTCGGCAGGAAGGACCGCCCGGTGGAGGATCTGACCATGAAGGACGCCATCATCATGGGCCTGTGGCAGTGCCTCTCGCTCATCCCGGGCGTCTCCCGCTCTGGCTCGACCATCTCCGGCGGCCTGCTGCGCAACATCGACCGCGAGGTGGCCACCCGCTTCAGCTTCTTCCTGGCGATCCCGGCGGTGCTGGCCTCGGGCCTGTTCTCGCTTCCCGACGCCTTCAGCCCCGAAGCCGGCCAGGCGGCCACCGGCCCGATGCTCATCGTCGGCTCACTCATCTGCTTTGTGCTGGGTTACATCTCCATCGCCTGGCTGCTGCGTTTCGTGGCCAACCACTCCTTCGCCTGGTTCGCCGCCTACCGCATCCCGGCCGGCCTGCTGCTCATGCTCCTGCTCGCCCTGGGTGTCATCCAGCCGTACTAGTCGTACCAACTCGCGGACGTACTAGGGTGGGGCCATGCGTTCGTGGCCCATACCTGAAGTCCCCACCGTCGACGGCGAGTCCGTGCAGCTCACGCTGTACGACACTGCCGACCAGCAGATCCGCCCGGTGGAGGGGTCCGGGATGTACGTCTGCGGCATCACCCCCTACGACTCCACGCACCTGGGCCACGCCGCCACGTACGTCACATTCGACCTCATTCATCGGCTGCTTATCGACGCCGGTTCCGACGTGAATTACGTGCAGAACATCACCGACGTCGACGATCCGTTGTTCGAACGCGCCGAGCGCGACGGCGTGGACTGGCGCGATCTCGGCCAGAGCCAGATCGAACTCTTCCGCACCGACATGGAGCAGCTCTCGGTGATCCCGCCGCGCGACTACATCGGGGCGATGGAATCAGTGGACGAGGTCATCGAGATGGTGCAGACCCTGTTGGACAGAGGCGCGGCCTACATCGTCGACGACCCCGAGTTCCCCGACGTCTACGCGTCCGTGCACGCCACTTCTCATTTTGGATATGAATCCAACTACACCGGGGAGCAGATGCGCGAGGCCTTCGCCGAGCGCGGCGGCGACCCGGACCGCCCCGGCAAACGCGACCCGCTGGACGCCCTGGTGTGGAAGGCCGAACGCGACGGCGAACCAGCGTGGGACTCGCCCTTCGGCCCGGGCCGTCCGGGTTGGCACGTCGAGTGCTCGGCGATCGCCACCAACCGCCTCGGCGCGCCGTTCGCCGTCCAGGGCGGCGGCTCCGACTTGGCCTTCCCGCACCACGAGTTCTCCGCCGCGCACGCCGAGGCCGCCACCGGGGTCGAGCGCATGGCCGGGCACTACGTGCACGCGGGCATGATCGCCCTCGAGGGCACCAAGATGTCCAAGTCGCTGGGCAACCTCGTCTTCGTGCACAAACTCACCGCCGCCGGCCACGACCCCTCGGCGATCCGCCTGGGCATCTACGCCAGCCACTACCGCAGCGACCGCGACTGGTCGGACGAGGTCCTCGCCCGCGCAGAGCAGCGCCTCGCGGCGTGGCGCGCGGGAGGCGGCTCCCTGGCCGAGACGAAGGCGGCCGTGCAGGAGCTGCGCGAGTGCCTCGCGGACGACCTGGACACCATCGGCGCCCTCGAGGTCGTCGACCGCTGGGCTCAGGGTTCGGGCGAGGACGGACGTGATCTCATGCGCACCGCGCTTGACGGGCTGCTCGGCGTGCGGCTCTAGGGGTTTTCGGTGACAATGGACAACATGACCATCCGCTCGGAATATCAGCCGACCGTCGACGAATTCATCGACGACCTCACCCAGTTCGCCACCGGTTCCTACCTCGGTGAGGACGAGAAGGAGTTCTGGGAGGCGCCCTATGACGCCACGGCCCTCCCGGAACTGAAGTCCATCCTCGAGCGCCTGCTCGACGCCCTCGACGTCCTGCCGGCGGATCCGCCCGCCGAGGCGCTCACCGCCGTGGTGTCCACCTCGTACAAGGAGCTCACCGAGTTCAACCGCAGGCACGAGAACGCGGTGATCGAGCCGGAGGAGCGCGAGGAGATCGCCAAACTGGTGTACGAGGCCTCCGCCTCCACCGGCGCCGACGACGAGGCACTCGGGGAGCTGCCTGACTTTGACTACTAAGCCGGCCGCCATCTTCTGGGACATGGACGGCACGCTGGTCGATTCCGAACCCCAGTGGGGTGTGGCCACCTACGAGCTGTCCGAGCGCCTGGGCAACCGGCTGACCCCGGAGCTGCGCGAACGCACCGTCGGCGGCAGCTTCATCAACACCCTCGACATCTGCGCACGCCACGCGGGCCTCACGCTGGCGGATCTCGACGTCGACGCCGAACGCGAGCGCATGTACGCGCGGGTGAGCGAGCTCATCGCGGACATCGAACCCAACCCCGGGGTTCGATCACTTCTCGACGAACTTTCCCTGCCCATGCTGGTGACCACCAACACCGAGCGCATTCTCGCCGATCCGTGCATCGACGCCGTCGGCCGCGACTACTTCGTGGATTCCATCACCGGGGACGAGGTGCGCGATCCCAAGCCGGCGCCGGACATGTACCTCGAGGCCGCGGCCCGCGTGGGCGCGGATCCGGGAGACTGTGTCGTGTTCGAGGACTCCTGGGCGGGCATGAGCGCGGCCGCCGCCGCGGGGTGTGTCGTCCTCGGCCTGGCCCGCGCGGTGCCCGAGGGAGTGAGCTCCCTGTTTGACCTTCACGGCTCGCTGAGCCTGGAGGGGGTCACGGCAGACCACGTTGAGCAGTGGTTCGCCCGCCTGCACTAGTCTCTAGTGCTGTGAAGAACTTCGATGAGCTGTACGCAGAACTGACGGAACGCGCCGCCACCCGGCCCGAAGGGTCGTCCACCGTGGCGGCGCTGGACGCGGGTGCCCACACGATCGGCAAGAAGATCATCGAGGAGGCCGGCGAGGTGTGGATCGCCGCCGAGTACCAGTCCGGCGAGGAGCTGGCCGAGGAGATGGCGCAGCTCATGTACTGGACCCAGGTGATGATGCTCAAGCGGGGCCTGAGCCCCGACGACATCTACAAGTACCTCTAGGAGCGCACCGAACATGATCACCATCGCCGTCCCCAACAAGGGATCGCTGTCCGAGGCCGCCGTCGAGATCCTCGCCGAGGCCGGGTACAAGGGCCGCCGCGACAAGGCGCTCAACGTCATCGACGAGGCCAACGGCGTGGAGTTCTACTTCCTGCGCCCCAAGGACATCGCCATCTACGTCGCCGCCGGCCACCTCGACCTGGGCATCACCGGGCGCGACCTGGCCCGCGACTCGGGCGCGGACGTCGAGGAGGTCTACTCCCTGGGCTTCGGTTCCTCCACGTTCCGCTACGCCGCTCCGGCCGGTGAGCAATGGGACGTCGATAAGCTCGACGGCAAGCGCATCGCCACCTCCTACCCGCACCTGGTGCGGGAGGATCTGGCCTCGCGCGGGCACAGCGCCGAGGTCATCCGCCTCGACGGCGCGGTGGAGATCTCCATCAAGCTGGGTGTCGCCGACGTCATCGCCGACGTGGTGTCCACCGGCGCGACGCTGCGGCAGCAGGGCCTGGAGCCCTTCGGTGAGCCGATCGTGTCCTCGGAGGCCGTGATCATCAAACGCAGCGGCCGAGAGCTGGGGGAGGAGCACCGGGTTCTGGTCAGCCGCATCCGGGGTATCCTCACGGCGCAGAAATACCTCATGATCGCGTACAACATCTCCCGGGATGCGCTCCCGCAGGCGAGTGAGGTTACCCCCGGATTGTCGGGGCCGACGGTGTCGCCGCTGTCCAACGAAAACTGGGTTGCCGTGCAGTCTCTCGTGCCCAGGAAGGCCGCGAACGAGGTCATGGACCGGCTCTCGGCCCTCGGTGCGGAGGCGATTCTCGCCAGCGAGCTACGCATCGCGCGAATCTAGCTAATGTAGGGTGCCATGACTACTCGTACAGAAGAAGACCTCCTCGGCACCCTCGAGGTTCCGGCCGACGCGTACTACGGCATTCACACCCAGCGTGCCATCGACAATTTCCAGATCTCCCGCACCACCGTCTCGCACGTGCCCGAATTCATCCGCGGCATGGTCACGGTGAAGAAGGCTGCGGCGATGGCTAATCGACGGGTGCATGCCCTCGAAAAGGACAAAGCCGAGGCCATCATCTGGGCCTGCGACCAGATCCTCGAGCACGGTCGTTGCATGGACCAGTTCCCCATCGACGTGTTCCAGGGCGGCGCGGGCACCTCGACCAACATGAACACCAACGAGGTGCTGGCCAACCTCGCGCTCGAGCACCTGGGGTACGACAAGGGCCGCTACGACATCATCAACCCCAACGACCACGTCAACATGTCGCAGTCCACCAACGACGCGTACCCCACCGGCTTCCGCCTCGGCGTCTACGAGGCCATGCAGACGCTGATCACCTCCTTCGACGAGCTGCAGGAATCCTTCCACGTCAAGGGTGGCGAGTTCGCCGACATCCTCAAGATGGGCCGCACCCAGCTGCAGGACGCCGTCCCCATGACCCTCGGCCAGGAGTTCAACGCCTTCGCGGCGAACCTCGCTGAGGAGCAGTCCATCCTCCGCTGGAGCGCGGAGAAGCTCCTGGAGATCAACATCGGCGCCACCGCCATCGGCACGGGTGTGAACACCCCGCCCGAGTACCGGGTGACCGTGGTGGAGGCCCTGCGTTCCATCACCAAACTGGACATCACGTCCTCGACCAACCTCATCGAGGCCACCAGCGACACCGGCGCGTACGTCAACGCCCACTCCGCCGTGAAGCGCGCCGCGATGAAGATCTCCAAGACCTGCAACGACCTGCGTCTGCTGTCCTCCGGCCCGCGCGCCGGCCTCAACGAGATCAACCTGCCCGCCCGCCAGGCCGGCTCCTCGATCATGCCGGGCAAGGTCAACCCCGTCATCCCCGAGGTGGTCAACCAGGTCTGCTTCAAGGTATTCGGCAACGACCAGACCGTGTCCATGGCCGCCGAGGCCGGACAGCTCCAGCTCAACGTCATGGAGCCGGTCATCGGCGAGTCGCTGTTCCAGTCGATCCGCATCCTGCGCAACGCCGCCGACACCCTGCGCAAGTTCTGCGTCACGGGCATCACCGCCAACGAGGACGTCTGCCGCACCTACGTCGAGCGCTCCGCCGGCATCGTCACCTACCTCAACCCCTTCATCGGCCACCACAACGGCGACCTCATCGTCAAGGAGTCTCTGGCCACCGGCAAGACCCCGCGCGAGCTCGTGCTCGAGCACGGGCTTCTCGACGAAGAGACCCTCGACCGTGTGCTGAGCAAGGAAAACCTCATGCACCCGCGCTACCAGGGCAAGCTCCTCGTCGACGGCGAGTGAGCGAGTACACACGGTGTTCGCCCTGCCGTGACGGCCGGGGCGGAGCACACTTGAGGGGTACCAGTAACACCTCTTGAGTGGGAGCTTTCACCGTGATCTTCATTCACGTCCTTATCCTGCTGGGCGCCATCGTCATCGGCGCCCGCATGGGCTCCGTGGCCATCGGCGCAGCCGGCGGCCTCGGGGTCCTTCTTCTTGGTGCCACGGGAATTCCCGTCACCCAGGACGACATCCCCTTCGACGTCGTCGGCATCATCATGTGTGTCATCGTCGCCATAGCCGCCATGCAGCGGGCCGGGGGAATGGACTTCCTGGTCCACCTGGCGGAGAGGTTCCTCCGGCGCAATCCGAAACAGATCACGTTGTGGGCGCCCGTCGTCACGTATCTCATGACCGTGGCCGCTGGCACCGGGCACACCGCCTACTCCACGCTACCGGTCATCGTCGAGGTGGCCAAGGAGGGCCGCGTGCGGCCGTCGCGCCCGCTGTCGGTCGCGGTGGTGGCGTCGCAGATGGCCATTGTCGCCTCGCCGATCTCCGCGGCGGTGGTCTTCATGGCCTCGGCAGTTGAGCCGCTCGGGGTCAGCTACCTGACGCTGCTGGCCATCATGATCCCCGCCACGGCGCTGGCGATCATCCCGTCCTCGCTGGTGGCCAACCGGATGGGCAAGGAACTGGAGGATGACCCCGTCTACCGCGACCGCGTCGAGCGCGGGCTGGTCAGCCATCCGGCGGCCTCGGGTTACACCGAGCAGAAGGGCGCCAAGGCCTCGGTGGGCATCTTCCTCGCCGCCATCGCGCTCGTGGTCTTCTACGCCACCATCACCTCCGACCAGGTCGGGCTCATCGCCGAGCCGACGGTGCCGCGAAACGAGGCCATCATGGCCATCATGCTCACCACTGCTGCAGCGATCACGGCCGTGACCAGGATCCCCGCCGCGGAGATCGTCACCACGCAGGTGTTCCGCTCCGGCATGTCGGCCGCGGTGTGTGTGCTCGGCGTCGCCTGGCTGGGCACCACGTTCATCAACCACTACCTCGAGGACATCCAGGGCCTGGCCGGCGACGTGCTGGGGGCGCAGCCGTGGCTGCTCGCCGTGGTGCTCTTCTTCGCTGCCTGCCTGCTCTACTCGCAGGCGGCCACGGCCAAGGCGCTCATCCCTGCGGCCATCGCCATCGGGGTCAGCCCACTGACGGCCGTCGCGGCCTTCCCGGCGGTGTCCGCGCTGTTCGTTCTGCCCACTTACCCGACGCTGCTCGCGGCCGTGGAGATGGACGACACCGGCTCCACCCGGATCGGCAAGCTGGTCTTCGACCACCCCTTCATCATCCCCGGAGTGGTAAACATCGTGGTATCCGTTTTGCTCGCCTACCTAATCGGCTCCGTGCTCATCTAACCCTGAGGAGAAAACGTGCTTTCCGACGTCGAGATCGCCCAAGCCCACACCCCCGAGCCCATCGCCGACATCGCCCGCCGGGCGGGCGTGCCCGACGAGGCGCTCATCCCGTACGGCTCGACCAAGGCCAAGGTGGACATCACCAAGCTCGACTGGTCCGGCAAGGACGGCAAGCTCGTCCTGGTCACCGGCGTCTCGCCGACGCCGGCGGGGGAGGGCAAGTCGACCACGCTCATCGGGTTGACCGATGCGTTGACGCAGCTGGGCCAGCGTGCCGTGGTCGCGCTGCGCGAGCCCTCCCAGGGCCCGGTCATGGGCATCAAGGGCGGCGCGGCCGGTGGCGGCTACTCGCAGGTTGTGCCCATGGAGGACATCAACCTGCACTTCACCGGTGACTTCCACGCCATTGCGGCGGCCAACAACACACTTGCTGCGATCGTCGACAACCACCTGCAGCAGGGCAACACCCTGGACATCGACCCCCGTCGGATCACCTGGCAGCGCTGCCTCGACGTCAACGACCGGGCCCTACGCGGCGTGGTCACCGGCCTGGGCGGCAAGGCGCACGACGTCCCCCGCGAGACCGGCTTCACCATCACCGCGGCCTCGGAGATCATGGCCATCCTCGGCCTGGCCACCTCCCTGGAGGACCTCAAGGCCCGCCTCGGCGCCATCACCGTCGGCTACACCTATGCCGGCAAACCCGTCACGGCAGACGACCTCAACGCGGCCGGTGCCCTGACCGCCCTGATGAAGGACGCGCTCAACCCCAACCTCGTCCAGACCCTCGGCGGCTCGCCCGCGTTTGTCCACGGTGGGCCCTTCGCCAACATCGCCCACGGCTGCAACACGCTGCTGGCCACCCGCACGGCCATGAAGCTCGGCGACATCGTGCTCACCGAGGCCGGCTTCGGCTCGGATCTGGGCGCGGAGAAGTTCTTCGACGTCAAGGCCCGCTTCGGCGACCTCGACGTTGCCGGCGCCGTCGTGGTGACGACGATCCGCTCCACCAAATACAACGGCGGAGTCGCGCGTGCGGACCTGGGCACGGAAGACGTCGACGCCCTGCGCGCGGGAGTGGCCAACCTCGAACGCCACGTGGAGAACGTGCGCAAATTCGGTGTCACCCCGGTCGTGTGCGTCAACCTCTTCACCGGGGACACCGAGGCCGAGCGCGAGTTCATGCGCGACTGGGCCAGTGACTTTGGCGTCGCGCTCGCCGAGTCTGAAGTGTGGGCCAAGGGCGGCGACGGCGCCACGGAGCTGGCCGAGCTGCTGCTGGACAACTTTTCGGAGGGCACGTCGAAGCAGCTCTACTCGACTGAGGGCGGTGTCAGGGAGTCGATCGAGACCATCGCGATGGAGATCTACCGCGCCGACCGCGTCGAGTACTCCGTCAAGGCGCTCAAGGACCTCGCGGACATCGAGACAAACGGCTGGGGAGACATGCCCGTGTGCATCTCCAAGACCCAGTACTCCTTCTCGGACGACCCGGCGCAGCTCGGCGCGCCGACCGGTCACGTGCTCCACGTCCGCGAGCTGCTCCCGCGCACCGGCGCCGGGTTCATCGTCGTGCTCACGGGTGACGTCATGACCATGCCGGGGCTGCCCAAGAAGCCGTCGTCGGAGAACATCGACGTCGACGCTAACGGCAAGATCTCTGGTCTGTTCTAGGCTTCTCGACGGTCGTTTGTCCACACGAGTGGACTGTCGGATGATAGATATCCGGGCGATGTGAGGCGTCCACAGTCCACACGTGTGGACTGTCGGATGACAGGTATTAGGCGCCTCCTCGGCCTGCTTACTTGTCGAAACTTCACCCCGGCTGCCCAAGCTGAGGGCATGATGTTGGGTGACGTCACCTACTGGTACCGAAGGATCCCGCTCATGCCCGCCTTGAAGTTTCCCCGAGCCCTCTACCTGGCCGCCGCAGCCGGATCAGTCATTGCCGCCGCCGTGCCCTCGGACCGTGCGACCCGACTGGTCAAGCCCGCGCTCATGCCGTTACTGCTGGCTTCGAACCCGCAGAAGTCCGCCCTCCTCGTCGCGGGCCTGGCCGGCGGCTGGGTGGGGGACATCATCCTCATGGGGAAGGATTCCCGCAGCGCCGATCCCGGGGTCAGGGCCCGAAACCTCAAGCGGGGGAGCGCGGCATTCCTGGTCAACCAGCTGGCCTACCACGCGCTGCTGCTCCGCTCAGGGGCCCGACCGACCTGGAAAAACGCTGCCCTGCGCGCGCCCATGATCCTCGGTGGAGTGGGGCTGGCTGCCATGAAGAACCCGGCCGCGCTTCCCGCTGCCGGCGGTTACGGCTCCGCCCTGGCGCTGACCAGCATCCTCGCGCAGGATTCCAGCTCGAAAGCGGCGCTCGGCGGCAACCTCTTCGTGCTCTCTGACGCCCTGATCCTCGGTCGACTGACCCTGTTGAAGGAGGGCTCGCGTATCGACGCCCTCACCGACGCCGCCGTCATGGCCACCTACACGGCGGCGCAGTTCCTGCTCGTCGACGGTGTTACTAACTCCACCCAAAGTCGCCCGAAACCGCGTTTTTAACCGAGATTGGGTGGAGTTAGAAACGGCTTAGTCTGCCGCCGACCCCGGCCACCCCGGGTACTCGGGCGCCACGCCACCGAAAGCCGGGCAGATGGGCTGGAACGAGCACCAGTTGCAGAGCTTGCCCTTCTTCGGGCGGAAATCGCCAGACTTACCGTCGGCCTCGATCTTCGCCCACAGGTCGGCGAGGTCGCGCTCGAAGTATTCGAGTTCCTCTCGCGAGGGCGCGAGATACATGGAGTCGAGAACCTTGAGGTACATGAGACGGAGTTGGTGGGGGATGACGTCGAAAAGCCGCCAATACACCAGGGCGTAGAAGCGCATCTGGAACTGGGCTTCGGAGGAGAAGCGCGGGGAGGGCTTTTTGCCGGTCTTGTAGTCCACGACCCGGATTTCGCCGCTGGGGGCGACGTCGACGCGGTCGATGAAGCCACGCACGGGCACGCCGTTGGGCAGCACGGTGTTGACGTATTTCTCCACGGAGTCGGGGTCGAAGCCCTGGGGGTTCTCCATCTCGAAGTATCCGCGCAGCAGTGTGCGGCACTCGACCAGGAACGCCGTGAGATCGGGCGCGAGTTCCGCAATCTCCGGTTCCTTGGCCACCATCTCCTCCCACGAGGGTTTGAGCATCTTCACCGCCACCGGATAGGTGCGCTCCTCGCGCGGCAACCCGTAGATTCCCTCCAGCACCGCATGCACCAGCGTGCCCCTGACCTGCGCGACAGTTGACGGCTCGGGGATCTTGTCGATCGCCCGGAAGCGGTACTTCAGCGGGCACTGCTGGTAGTCGCTGGCGCGCGACGGGGAGAGGGCGAGGGGAGAGACAGCCATGGTTCGCACCTTAGCGTGGCAAGGTAGACGCCATGAATCAGACACAGGATCTGCTCCGTTTCGTCGCCGACTCGCCCAGCGCCTTCCACGCCGCCCGCGAGGTGGCGGGCCGGCTCGGCTACCCGATTCAGGACGAATCCGCGGAGTGGGACGCCAGCCCCGGCGGTCACACCGTCGTCCGCGGCGGCGCCGTCATCTCCTATGTCATCCCGGACAACCCCACGGGCTTCCGCATCATCGGCTCGCACACGGACTCGCCGGGATTCCTGCTCAAACCGCAGCCGGACTACGACAACCAGGGGTTTCACCAGGTCGCCGTGGAGATCTACGGCGGACCGATCCTGGAGTCCTGGTTCGACCGGGAACTCACCGTCGCCGGCAGAGTGGTGCTTATCGACGGCACTGAGCACCTTGTTGACACGGGCCCGGCACTGCGCATTCCCAACCTGGCGATCCACCTCGGCCGGGAGGACATCAACCGGCAGCTGCACGTGCAGCCGATTGCTCCGAAACCCATCATGGCCGTCGTCGCGGAGACCCTCGGCGTGGACGCCCGCGACATCGCCGGCCACGAGCTCATCACCGCCGACGCGCAGCCCGGCGCGGTGATGGGGGATCTGCTGGCCGCCGGTCGTCTGGACAACCTCAGTTCCGTGCATGCCTCGCTCACCGCGTTCCAGCGCGCGGCGGAGGATGCCGAAGAGATCATTGTCCTGGCCGCCTTCAACCACGAGGAGGTCGGCTCACAGTCGGTCCAGGGCGCGGGCGGTCCGCTGCTTGCCGACGTGCTCACCCGCACCGCCGAGGCGCTGGGGCAGGATCCGCGGCGGATGTTTGCAAATTCCTCGATGGTCTCCGCGGACGCCGCGCATTCCGTGCACCCCAACTACCCGGGCAAACATGACCCCACACACAGACCCATCATCGGCCGGGGCCCGGTGACCAAAATCAACGCCAACCAGCGTTACGCCTCCGACGCCCGCACGGTGGCGATGTGGGAACGCGCCTGCGCCGGGATCCCGCACCAGAGTTTTGTGTCCAACAACGCCTCGCCCTGTGGTTCGACCATCGGGCCGATCTCCGCCACCCGCCTGGGCATTCCCACTGTCGATGTCGGCGTGCCATTGCTCTCCATGCACTCCGCCCGCGAGCTGGTCGGGGTGAAGGATCAGATGTGGTTCGCCGATGCCCTTGAGGCATACTTGGTCGGTCAATAGATTTACAAGGAGCCCCATGCCATATTCCGGACCGTTTCAGCCCGGCGACAAGGTGCAGTTGACTGACCCGAAGCGTCGTCACTTCACCATCACGCTCGTGCCCGGCGCGAACTTCCACACCCACAAGGGCATGGTCGCCCACGACGACATCATCGGTGCGGACGAGGGCAGCATCGCCACCTCGACCCTGGGCACGGACTTTCTCCTGTTCCGCCACCTCATGGTCGATCACGTGCTGTCCATGCCGCGTGGCGCCGCGGTGATCTACCCCAAGGACTCCGCGCAGATCCTCGTCGAGGGCGACATCTTCGCCGGAGCCCGCGTGCTCGAGGCCGGCGCCGGCTCGGGTGCGCTGTCCATGACCCTGCTGCGTGCCGTGGGGGAGAAGGGCCATGTCTTCTCCTACGAGATCCGCGAGGACCACCTCAACTTCGCCGTCGACAACGTCACCGAGTACTTCGGCGAGAAGCCCGAGCACTGGACTCCGCGTCTGGGCGACTTCGGCGAGATCACCCAGGAGGATCTCGGCGGTCCCGTGGACCGGGTCATCCTCGACATGGTGGAGCCCTGGCACTTTCTCGACACAGTCAAGGACGTGCTCATCCCGGGCGGTGTGTTCATGACGTACGTGGCCACCGTCCCGCAGCTGATGAACATCATGGAGGGCATCCGCGAGACGAAGTCCTTCATCGAACCCCGCGCGTGGGAGACGCTTCTGCGCGAGTGGAAGGTCGAGGGCCTGGCCACCCGCCCCGAGCACCGGATGAACGCGCACACCGCGTTCCTGGTGTGGACCCGCCGGCTTGCCGACGGAGTGGAACCCCCGCGTCCGCAGCGAAAGGCCCGGCGCTAGTCTTAGGGTATGACTACTGAGGCTGACCTCACTCGCGAAATCAGGGCGCTGAAGGCGCGCAACGCCAAGATGGCGGAGATGCTCAAGGCCTCGCGCGACAAGCTCACCGACCTCAACGCGCAGCTGGAATCCATCGCGGAACCGGCGTCGACCTACGGCATCTTCCTGGGTCATTCCGGGCATTCCGGTCACCACGGCGAGGTGTTCACCTCCGGGCGGCGCATGCGGGTGAAGATCACCCCCTACATCGAGGAGATCCGGGTCGGCGCGCTCGTGCGCCTCGGCGAGGGCGCCGTCATCGTCGAGGACTGTGGCTTCGAGGACTCCGGTTCCATCGCGACCCTCGTGGAGAAGATCGAGCGGGTCCGTGCCGTGGTCGCTGACCCGCAGGGCAACGAGTCGGTTGTGCACCTGGCACAGCCGCTTATCGACGCCGCCCGTGCCGGCGATACTGTGCTCATCGACGCGAAGGCCGGCGTGGCTTTCGAGAAGATCGACAAGACCGAGGTCATGCAGCTTGCGTTGGAGGAGGTCCCCGACGTGACCTTCGCCGACATCGGCGGCCTGGAGCGCCAGATCGAGCAGATCCGCGACTCCGTGGAGCTGCCCTTCGCCCAGCCCGAGCTCTTCCGCACCTACCGGCTCGCCCCGCCGAAGGGTGTGCTGCTCTACGGCCCTCCCGGCTGCGGCAAGACGATGATCGCCAAGGCCATCGCCAACTCACTCGGCGACGAAGGCTCGTTCTTCCTCAACGTCAAGGGCCCGGAGCTGTTGAACAAGTACGTCGGCGAGACCGAGCGGCGCATCCGCATGATCTTCGAGCGTGCCCGCGAGCTGGCCTACGACGGCAAGCCGGTGATCATCTTCTTCGACGAGATGGAGTCGCTCTTCCGCACCCGCGGTTCGGGTGTGAGCTCGGACATGGAGACCACCATCGTCCCGCAGCTGCTCACCGAGATGGACGGCGTGGAGGGCCTGCGCAACGTCATCATCATCGGCGCCACCAACCGCGAGGAACTCATCGACCCGGCCATCTTGCGCCCCGGCCGCCTGGACATCAAGGTGCGTGTCGACCGCCCCGACCGCGACGACGCCCGCGACATCCTGGCGCGTTATCTCACGGACGATGTGCCGCATGTGGGTGCCATCGGGGATCTGGTGGACACAGGCGTCGACAAGCTCTTTTCGGAGCGGCCCTACGTGGAACTCACGCTCATCGACGGCAGCACCGAGACTCTCGGGTATTGCGACTTTGTCTCCGGCGCGATGATCGCCAACATCGTCGACCGCGCGAAGAAGGCCGCCATCAAGGACCATCTGTCCGGGGTCAACGAGCAGGGCGTGACGGCCGAGCACATGGCCGCGGCCGTGACCGCGGAGCAGAACGAGAGCGAGGACCTGCCCAACACCGCCACGCCCGACGAGTGGGCGCGCATCGCCGGGCGGCACGGCCTGCGGGTGGTGTCGGCGCGCGTATTAGGCTGATCCACCATGACGCGTTACATGGGCACCGAGACCGAGTACGGCATTTCCACCCCGTCGCAGCAGGAGGCGAGCCCGATCGTCACCTCCACGCACGCGGTGGTGTCCTACGCCGCGATGCGCACCGGGGCGCGCTCGCGCTGGGACTACGAGGACGAGCGCCCGCTGTCCGACGCTCGGGGCTTTGACCTGCGGCGTTACCGCACAGTCCCCGTGGTGGACTCGGACGCGGTGGGCATCGCCAACGTCATGACCGCCAACGGCGCCCGCTACTACGTCGACCACGCGCACCCCGAATACTCCAGCCCGGAGGTGTCCAACGCCTGGGACGCGATGATCTACGACGCCGCCGGCGACCTGGTCCTGCGCCAGTCCATCGCGGACATCCAGCGGCTCTCCGACCAGGGCATCTCCCTGCTGAAGAACCACGATCCCTGCCCGCCGCTGAAGATCTACAAGAACAACGTCGACGGCAAGGGCGCCTCCTACGGCTCGCACGAGAACTACCAGTACTCCCGGCACACGGACTTCGACGCCGTGGTCGCGGGCCTCATCCCCTTCTTCGTCGCCCGCCAGGTCATCATCGGCGCCGGACGTCTCGGAATCGGCGAGGCGGGGGAGGAGGACGGCTTCCAGATCACCCAGCGTGCCGACTACTTCTTCCAGGAGATCTCGCTGGAGACGACGCTCAACCGCGGCATCGTCAACACCCGCGACGAGCCGCACGCCGACGCCAACGAGTTCCGCCGCCTGCACACCATCGTCGGCGACGCGAACATGTCGCAGTACGCGAACTTCCTCAAGCTCGGCATGACCAAGCTCGTGCTCGACGCCATCGAGGCCGGAGTGGACTTCTCCGACCTGCGGCTGAAGGATCCGGTGGCGGAGCTCAAGCACATCTCCCACGATCTCACGCTTACCCATGAGACGACGCTTATCGACGCCCGTTCGCTCACCGCCCTGGGCATCCTGGCCGAGTACCGCGCCCGGGTCACGCCCGAGGACGAGGTGGACGAGAAGGTCCTGGAGCTGTGGGACGAAATCGCGGCCGACCTCGCCCGAGACCCGCTGAGCACCGCCGACCGCCTCGACTGGACCGCCAAGTACTCGCTGATCAAGGGCTATCTCGACCGCGGCGTGCCCATCGGGGACGCGAAGCTCAAACTCATCGACCTGCAGTACACCGACATCGACCCGGCGAAGTCGCTCTATCACGCGCTGGTGCGCAAGGGTCGGATGAAGACACTGGTCGGCGACGACATCATCGCCGCCGCGGTGGAGAATCCGCCGAAGGATTCCCGAGCGTACTTCCGCGGGCGAATCACGCAGAAGTTCCCCGAGCACATCAAGTCCGCGTCCTGGCAGATCGTCGAGCTGGAGTATGACGGCGTGACCGTGCGTTACGCCACCCCGCAGGTGGATGCGCTCACCGAAGCGGAGGTGGGTGCGGCCATCGACGCCGCGGAGAATCCGGCCGATCTCGTGGCCCGCCTGCGCACTGCGGGCATCCATCCGTCGTAGGATTACCTAAGAAAGTTCGCGAAGGTTAAGGAGAACACGCATGGCTCAGCAGCAGATCCATTCCGGAGGCAACGGCGGAGACGACGCGGAGGACGCCGTCGACCAGGGCCAGGTGCAGATCCAGGGCGCGGACGATCTCCTCGACGAGATCGATGGCCTGCTGGAGACCAACGCCGAGGAGTTTGTCCGCTCCTACGTGCAAAAGGGCGGCCAGTGACCGTCTTCACCCGCCGGATCATGGGGGTGGAGACCGAGTACGGAATCTCCGGCAAGCTCAGCCCCGAGGAGACCGCGCGGTATCTGTTCCGGCCCGTCGTGGCCCAGCATTCCTCGACCAACATCTTCACCCGCAACGCCTCCCGGCTCTACCTCGACGTCGGTGCGCACCCCGAGGTGGCCACCGGCGAGTGCGACTCGCTGCACCAGCTGCTGTGCCACGAGCGCGCCGGCGACCTCATGCTCACCGATCTCGCCGTCCAGGCCGAGCAGGCGCTCGCCGACGACAACATCGGCGGACAGGTCTACCTGTTCAAGAACAACGTCGACTCCGTGGGCAACTCCTACGGCTGCCACGAGAACTACCTCGTCGGGCGCGACACCGTGCTCAAGGCGCTGGGCAAGCAGCTGCTGCCCTTCATGATCACCCGCCAGCTCATCTGCGGCGCCGGTCTCTACCGCGACGGCCAGTTCCTGCTCTCCCAGCGCGCCGACCAGGTGTGGGAGGGCATCTCCTCGGCGACGACTAGGGCCCGGCCGATCATCAACACCCGCGACGAACCGCACGGGGACTCCGAACGTTTCCGCCGCATGCATGTCATCGTCGGCGACTCCAACATGTCGGAGACGACCTTCCTGCTCAAGGTCGGTTCTACGCTGCTGGCCCTGGAGATGCTCGAGGCCGGCTACGAGCTGCCGGACTTCGAGCTGGACAACGCCATCAGCCACGTCCGCGACATCTCCCGCGACGCCACCGGCGCCACCGCGCTGAGGCTCAAGGCCGGGGGAGAGGTCTCCGCCCTGGCCGTGCAGAAGGCGTTCTGCGAGGCCGCGCGCCGCTGGCTTGCCGAGCGCGAACAAGACTCCGACCTCGACTACGTGGTGGACCTGTGGGAACGCCAGCTCACGGCGGTTGAGACGCAGGACTTCTCGGTCGTCGACACCGAGATCGACTGGGTGATCAAACAGAAGCTCCTACGACGCTACGAGGGCAAAGCGTCCGAGGCGAAGCTCGCGCAGATCGATCTCACCTACCACGACATCCGCCCGGGCCGTGGCCTGTTCTCCGTGCTGGAGAAGCGCGGCCTGGCCCGGCGCGTGAGCACCGACGAGGAGATCCGCGCGGCCGTGGACACCGCCCCGCAGACCACCCGCGCCGCGCTGCGCGGCCGGCTGCTCACCCGCGCGGAGGAGCTGGGCAAACAGGTTACCGTGGACTGGGTGAACTTCCGCTACGGCGCGGACCGGGTGGAGCTGCTCGATCCCTTCGCCGCGGCCGACGAGCGGGTCGACGCCCTCATCGCCGCCCTGGAGGCCGGGGATGAATAGCTCGGACGAGGACATTCTCTACCGCCGCACCAACCTCACCTTCGCCCTGCTCGGCGCGCCGAAGGGCCGCTCGCGCGAGTGGATCCGCCGCAACGTCGACGGCTATCAGAAGGTCTCCGAGAAGACTCTCCAGCGTGACCTGCGCATCCTGCGCAGCATCGGCGTGCCGCTGGTGATCACGGGCGACGAGATCGCCGTCGCCTCCGACGCCCGGGACCTGCCCGCCATCGACTTCACCCCGGCCGAGGCCACCGCCGTGGGTATGGCGGGTGAGCTGGGCAAGGCGGGCGCGCTCGGCGCCTTCGCCCGCTCCGGCTGGACCAAGATCGCCGCCGCCGGCGCGCGCCGCGACCTCTCCGGCCCCCAGCTAGCGTCCTACACGCCGTACAACGACACCACCCGCCTGGAACCCACGGTCCTGTCCACGATCCTCACCGCCGTCGCCCGGAAACGCCGCATTTCCTTCACCTACCGCGCCAGCCCCACCGACGAGCCGCAGCAACGCACCATGGACCCTTGGGGCCTGGTGCCCGAGGCGGGCCGCGTCTACCTGGTGGGATACGACCTCGACCGCGAGGCCCCGCGCAGCTTCCGCGCCGTGCGCCTCAGCGACGTGCACACCACCGGGGAGAGCGCCGAGCACCCGGCCGAGGGCAACCTCCAGGACATCGTGCGGGGATCGCTCAGCGCCCGGAGCCAGCTTGTCGACGCCGTACTCAGCGTCACCGACGGTCGGGGCGGGGAATTCGGGGAGCCCGTCGACGGCCGGGTCACCCTGACGAACGTCGACGCCGACTGGCTGGTGCGCGCTGCCGCGGCGGCGGCGCCGGAAGTGATCGTCGAGAAGCCCGCCGAGATCAGGCGGCGCGTGATCGAGCTGCTGGAAAAGGCCGCCTCATGAGTGACCGCATGTCCGACCTCGTCCGGGCGCTGAACCTCATCCCGTACTTCCGGGCGCACCCGGACCACAGTCTCTTCGAGGCCGCGAGGGACCTCGGGCTCGAGCACCGGCAGATCGTCGCTGACCTGCAGCGCCTGCATACCTCCGGCGTGGGCACCCACACCGAGGAGCTCATCGACCTGACGTTCAACGCCAACCGCACCTCGGTGACCATCACCGAGGACCAGGGGATGACCACGCCGCTGCGCCTGACGGCCACCGAGGCTGGGGCGCTGCTGCTCGTGCTGGAGTCCCTGGAATCGCAGCTGGTGGAGAAGGAGGCGGCCGTCAGCGCGGCGGCGAAGATCCGGGCGCACATGGCGGAACGCACCGCGGGAATCTTCGACGCACAGCCGGACGTGGAGGACCCCGACCTGGTAGCGGTCAACGACGCGCTCGCCCGGGCCCGGCGACTGAGCTTCGAATACTGGGCCGCGAGCAGCGACGAGGTGTCCCGGCGCACGGTGGATCCAGCGCGCCTGTTCCTGCACGAGGGGGCCTCCTACCTCGCCGCGTGGGACCCGGAACGCGCGGGGCACCGGAACTTCCGCATCGACCGCATCCGCGACGCCCGGGTGTTGGAAGAGCCTGCAGACCCGCACCTGCGGCAGCTGCCGGAGGATCCCTTCGCCTTCACCCGGGAGGCGGAGATCCTCATCCGCGAGGACGCGGCCTGGCTCTCGGAGTATCACCGGATGAAGCTTGGCAATGCCCGGTCAGACGGCTGGGTAAGCGCCACGATGCCTTTCGGGTCCGAGGAGTGGCTGATAAGGTTCTGCCTGTCACACGGCGACCGGATCAGGCTCGTGCAGCCGGAGGATCTCTCCCGGCGTGTCGCGCAGCGCGTCACCTCCGCTCTGGCCGGTTACGATCAGTCGACGGCCCGCAACTCGTAGGCCCCGCTCATTTTTGAAAGGTTCTCATGCCTAACCTCGGTGCTACCGAAATCCTCATCATCCTGCTCATCATCCTGGTGCTCTTCGGCGCCCGGAAGCTGCCGGAGCTGGCCCGGTCCGTGGGCCGTTCCGCGCGCATCTTCAAGTCCGAGGTCAAGGAGATGAAGAACGAGGACGCTGCCGCAGCTGCTCCCGGGGCTACGGCGGCCACCGCCGCCACTGCCCAGCCGGCGCAGGGGGAGCAGGATTTCTGGGACCGCCCGGAGAACAAACCCCGCGAGATCGAGCGGCCCGACCCCACCCAGGAACGCCTCCGCCACGTTGACCCGCTGGAGGCACCGCGCCGCGACCTGAACCAGCCCTACAACAACCAGTAGAGCCGGCCCCGATGAAGCTTCGCCCCACCAGGAAGCCGAAGAAGCAGAAATCCCCCACGGGAGAGATGGAGCTCGTCGAGCACCTCAAGGAACTGCGCACCCGCGTGATCATCTCGCTCGTCGCGCTGGTGTTCGGCACCGTGGTCGGTTTCATCTGGTACCAGTCCGCCCCGCCCGGGATGCAGACACTCGGCGAGATCCTCCGCGGACCGTACTGCTCCCTGCCGGCGGAAAACCGGGTGGCCCTGGGCAACGGCGACGAATGCCGCCTCCTGGCCACCAGACCAACAGAGATGTTCATGCTCCGGCTGAAGGTCGGCGCGCTCGCGGGCGCGGTGATCTCCTCCCCGGTGTGGCTGTACCAGCTCTGGGCCTTCATCACGCCCGGCCTGCACAAGCAGGAGCGCCGGTGGACGGTCACGTTTGTCACCCTCGCCGTGTCCCTCTTTGTCGCCGGCGCGATCCTGGCCTACTACGTCATCGCCGTGGGCCTGGGTTTCCTCATCACCATCGGCGACGAGACACAGACGGCCGCGCTGACCGGTGGCGACTACTTCCACTTCCTGCTCGCGTTCCTGGTGATCTTCGGTGTGTGCTTCGAGGTACCCCTGATCATCGCCATGCTCAACATCGTCGGGCTCCTCGGCTACAACCAGATGAAGGGCAAACGCCGCATCATCTGGGTGGCCACCTTCATCTTCGCCGCGTTGCTCTCGCCGGGCGGGGACCCGTTCTCCATGCTCATCCTCGGCATCGCGGTGGGCGTGCTCATCGAGCTGTCGTTGCAGTTCTGCCGGTGGAACGACAAACGCCGGGGCATCGACTCCGAGGAGTTCGCCGAGCTGGGCGACGACGACGCCTCCGAGCTGGCCTACCGCCCCGACCCGATCATGCCCGCGGAACCCGTGCGGCCCGTGGCCCCGGCCAGCTCGTCCACGGCCGCCGTTCCGGACAAGCCCGCCCCCTCAGTCGTGCCGAACAGCGGCAGCTACTTCGACGACGTGCTCTAGGCGCAGCCCGCCCCGGCCAGCACGTACCCTGGTGGGCATGTCACATCTCGACGAATTTCTCGCGCGCCTGAATTTTCCCCTCGATGACTTCCAGCTCGAGGGTTGCCGCGTGGTCGAACTGGATCGCGGGGTTCTCGTCTGCGCACCCACCGGCGCGGGCAAGACCATCGTCGGCGAATTTGCCGTTTCCCTCGCGCTGTCGCGGGGCACGAAGTGTTTCTACACCACGCCGATCAAGGCGCTGAGCAACCAGAAGTTCCACGACCTGGTCAAGGCGCACGGCGCGGACGCCGTCGGCCTGCTCACGGGTGATCTCTCCATCAACGCCCAGGCGGAGATCGTCGTCATGACTACCGAGGTCCTGCGCAACATGATCTACGCGCAGTCCAGTGCTCTCGACCGCCTCACCCACGTGGTGATGGACGAGATCCACTACCTGGCCGACCGCGAACGCGGCGCGGTGTGGGAGGAGGTCATCCTCGGCCTCGACGATTCGGTGAGCATCATCGGTCTCTCCGCCACGGTGTCCAACTCGGAGGAGTTCGGTGAATGGTTGCGCACGGTGCGCGGAGACACCGAGGTCATTGTCTCCGAGCACCGCCCGGTCCCGCTGGATCAGTGGATGATGGTCAGCCATCAGGTCCACCCGCTCTTCGAACCCGGCTCGGCCCGGGTCAACGGCCAGCTCATGCAGCAGATCGACCGCCTGGAGAACACCGAGGAACGCTACCGCCCACTCGGCAGGCCGGAGGTGCTGGAGATTCTCCAGGGCAAGAACATGCTGCCGGCAATCACCTTCATCTTCTCCCGCGCGGGCTGCGACGGCGCGCTCATGCAGTGCCAGCGCTCGCGGCTCATCCTCACCACGCAGGAGGAGGCGAACGAGATCCGGGAGATCGTCGACGCCGGGGTCGAGGGGATCCCCGAGGAGGACCTGGAGATTCTCAAGTTCAAGCAGTGGCGCTCGGCGCTGAGCCGCGGTTTCGCCGCCCACCACGCCGGCATGCTGCCGGCCTTCCGGCACATCGTGGAGGAGCTTTTCGTCCGCGGCTTAGTCAAGGCCGTCTTCGCCACCGAGACCCTGGCCCTGGGCATCAACATGCCGGCGCGCACGGTGATCCTGGAGAAGCTGGTCAAGTTCAACGGCGAAGCCCACGTGGATCTCACCCCGGGCCAGTACACCCAGCTGACCGGGCGCGCGGGACGGCGCGGCATCGACGTCATCGGCAACGCCGTGGTCCAGTGGGCGCCGGCGATGGATCCGCGAGCGGTGGCCGGGCTGGCGTCGACACGCACCTACCCGCTCATCTCAACCTTCACGCCCGGTTACAACATGGCCATCAACATGCTGAAGATGAACGGCCTGGAGGGCTCGCTCCGGCTGATCGAGAAGTCCTTCGCCCAGTTCCAGGCCGACGGCTCCGTGGTGGGCGACGTGCGCAGCATGGAACGCGACGAGGAGAAACTGGTCTCGCTGCAGGAGCGGCTCACGGCCGACTTCCGCCGCCTGAACGTGCCCGGCGACATCGACGACGTGCTGGAGTACGTGCGCCTACGCCAGCGCCTCACCCACGAGGAGCGCGAGGCGAAACGCCGCGTCGCCGACGAGCGCGGCCGCGAGGTCACGGCCGTGCTGAGCAAGCTCCAGCTCGGCGACGTCATCGCGCTGCCGGGCCGCAAGCGCCCGGACCTGGCCGTGGTGGTGACCCCGGCGAACCAAACCCAGGACCCCCGCCCCTGGGTGACCACGGAGAAGGGCTGGTCGGGGCGTATCGACGCCTCCGGCCTGTCCGTCGCCCCCGTCGTGGTCGGCCGGATGCGCCTGCCCAAGAACGTGCGCACCCGGCCGCGGCAGAACACCCGTTTTGTGCAGGCGGAGTTCAAGCGTCACTTCTTCGACCGTCCGAAGTCCCTCAAGGCACGCGCGCGGATCTCCCCGGAGTTCCGCGAGGCCGTGCACGCGCACCCGGTGCACTCCTGGCCCACCGATGACCGGGAAACGCTCGTCCGCTTGACGGAGGACTATGCCAAGGTCAAGTCGGGTCTGGAGGCTAAGCGGCGCCGCGTGGCCACCGCCCAGGACTCTCTCGGCCGCGACTTCGAGCGCATCCTCGGCCTGCTCACGGAGATGGACTACGTGGAGATCCAGGACGGCGAACCCGAGGTCACCGACGAGGGCGAGCGCCTCGCGCAGATCCACAGCAGCTCCGACCTGCTCGTGGCCCAGTGCCTCAAGCGCGGGATCTGGGAGGACCTCGACCCCGCGGAGCTCGCCGGCGTGGTCTCCGCCTGCGCCTTCGAGAACCGCAAGGCCACCCTGGTGGGCGAGGTTGAGGTGCCCACCGACCCCATGGTCGACGCGCTGGACGCGACGTTCCGGGTGTGGTCCGAACTCGCCTCCGACGAGCAGCGCCACCAGCTCAAGGTCACCCGGGAGCCGGAGAGCCAGTTCGCCGCCGCGTGCCACCAGTGGGCCGCCGGGGCACCGCTCGCGTACTGCCTGCAGGCCGCAGCCGCTTCCGGGGCGGAGCTCACCCCGGGTGACTTCGTGCGCTCCTGCCTGCAGGTCAACGACCTGCTGGAGCAGGTGGCCAAGACCGGCTACACCGAGGCGATCCGCAAGAACGCCAGGCGCGCAATCGGCGCCGTGAGCAGGGGAGTCGTCGCGGTCAGCGCCTGAGCAGACAACGCAGCGTGTGCCAGTACGGGGCGACGGGAGCGACCGTCGCCAGCCCGAGGTTGCGCCCGCCCGGGTCGAAGACCAGGGCCTGGGTGGCATAGACCGCGCCCTCGTGGAGGACGGCGGCGCCGGAGTCCCCCTTAATCGCACCGCTGCGCAGGAGGTGGGCCGGGCGCACGAGCGTCGATACGCGAGACAGCGCGAAGGGCAGCGGCAGCAGTGCCCGTCCCTCCCGCAGGCCGGAGGCCGCGTCGGTGAGGACACGCGCGCCCAGGGGCAGGGGAGTCCGGGCGACCCGCGGGACGGTGGTCGGCGGCGCGGGCCGGTCCATCTCCGCCACGGCGATGTCCGTGCCGGGCACGCGGTGCACGGCCACGACCCGGCGGGTGAATCCCCGTCCGCGCACGTGTGCCTCGTCGCTCTCCCGGAAGAAGTGCGCGCAGGTGAGCACGAACCGGGTGCGGTGCTGCTCGCGCGGGGTGAGGTCGGCGGCGATGAGCGTGCCGGTACAGAAGGAGCCGCGGCGGGTGAGTCGGACCGGGTGCATGGTGCCCCAGCCTACGATGGGCCGCATGAATGAGCAGCACCGCATGGAACGCGCACAACGTTTGGTCACCCAGCAAGGCCTCGCCGGGCTGATCATCGGCACCGGCCCCGAGATGGCGTACTTCACCGGGCACGGCGAGGGCTCGCACGAGCGGCTGACCTGCCTGGTCATCACGGCGGACTCCCACCGCATCGTCGCGCCCATGACCGACCTCGCGGGTTTCGACTCCGCCATCGGCTGGCGCGACGGGCAGGACGCCCACGCCCTCGCCGTGGAGATCCTGCCCCCGGGCCCGGTGGCACTGGGTTCGTCCCTGACTACCCACCACGTGCTGCGTTTCGGAGAGCTTATCGACGCCCCGCTCACGCACCTGCCCGCCGGGCTCTTCGACGTCAAGGAGGACGCGGAGATCGCCGAGCTGCGCCGCGCGGGACAGGCGATCGACCGCGTGCACGCCCAGGTCCCGGGCCTGCTGCTGCCCGGACGCACCGAGGCCGACGTTGCCGCGGAGCTGCACCACCTCATCCTCGCTGAGCACGACGTGGTGGACTTTGTCATCGTCGGTTCCGGGCCGAACGGCGCGAATCCGCACCACTCCTTTTCCGGCCGGGTGCTGCAGCCGGGAGATCCGGTGGTGGTCGATCTCGGCGGCACGTTGAACTCCGGGTATCACTCGGACTGCACCCGCACCTACGTGGTTCCGGGCGCGCAGGCGCCGGAGGATTTCTGCCGTGCCTACGAGGCGGTGCGCGCGGGCTACCTAGCTGCGCTGGAGAAGGCTCGGCCCGGGGTGACGGCGGGTGAGGTCGATGGGGCTGCGAGGGCGTCGATAAGCGATGCCGGATGGGGCGAGTACTTCACCCACCGCACGGGCCACGGGATCGGGCTGTCCACGCACGAGGAGCCGTTCATCATCGCGGGCAGTGAGCGGGTCCTGGAGCGCGGGATGGCGTTTTCCATCGAACCGGGGGTGTATGTGCCGGGGCGGTGGGGGATCCGGATCGAGGACATCGTGGTGCTGGGCGAGGAGCTGGAACGGTTGAATGTTCAACCCACAGTGATAAGGTAGGTGATATTCCACAACTCGCCCTATTCGTCGTCCACCACCCAGTTGTGCCCACCCTCGACCTCGTCCTACCGCGGTCAGACTGGAGTGCTCTTCCGTGGGCACGTTCAATGAGAAGCGCACCCTCGGCTCGTTGTCCTTGACCGGATACACTGTCGGCTCATGAGCATCCTCCTCCTCGGCGCGACCAGCGACATCGGCACGGAAATCGTCAAGCTGATCGGGGAGGGGGAGCAGGTGGTCCTCGCAGCCAGGGACCCGGAGAAGATCCCGGAGCTGCCCGGAACCACCCACACGCTGGCCTTCGAGGCCACCGACCTCGACTCTCACCGGGCGCTCGTCGAGGAGGCGGAACGCCTTGCCGGGCCCATCGACACCGCCATCGTGGCCTTCGGCATCCTCGGGGATCAGGAGCGCGCGGAGACGGATGAACACCATGCCGCCGAGATAGCCCTGGTGGATTATGTCGCCCAGATCTCCATGCTCACCGTTCTCGCCGACCACATGAGCTCCGGGCGCATCGTGGCGTTTTCCTCCATCGCCGGCTGGAGGCCTCGGCGCGCCAACTACGTCTACGGCTCCACCAAGGCCGGCCTCGACGCCTTCTGCCAGGGACTCGCCGACCGCCTCCACGGCACCGACCTGGAGCTCTACATCGCGCGTCCCGGGTTTGTCATCGGCTCGATGACCGAGGGCATGTCACCCGCGGTGATGTCGGTGCGCCCGGAGCAGGTCGCCCGCGCGGTGGTCGAGCGCTTCGGTCGCCCCGGCACCTTCTGGATCCCACCGGGGCTGCTCGTCCTGGCCACCATCATGAATCTGGTGCCACGCCCGATCTGGCGGCACATGCCACGGTGATTCTTAAGAGCGCGGTGAATGCAGCATCAAAAAAATAGCTTTACGCCACTAGGCCCTGAAGCAGCTTGAGGAGGCTACCTAAATTAGTGGCTTTTATATAGTTCAAATCGTTAGCATCACATTGCCCGAAGGCCCGCGCAAGAATATATTTAACCTTGGCTTCCTTATCCCTAATGCGTATGCGATCGTCATCTGAAACAGTACCGGATCTCGAGTCGATGGGGGACCCGGACGCCATATAGAAAGCTTCAGCGCAAGAAGTCGGAATATCGCAAATAGAATAATGAGTTTCGTCTTGGGGTAAAAAGTCCTCGAGCTGGGCTTCCAGAGCCTGTGGATCCAGCCCAGAGCCAGCGTACCCCCAAGTTTCTGTCAAGATCTCAATTACGCGATTACGTGGAAGTGTATTCTCCAATTCCCTTACGTCCAACTTAGCAGTCACGCAGAAACCGTCTTCCTCGAGAGAATACTCTGATTTATGCTCGTAGGGAGGTTTATCCCCGTCTAGTAACTGTATTACAGTTCGATCCAATGAGTCTAAACGGCCAGACCAAATACTCGTAGCACCGCATCCGCCAATCGGAAGCATCATCAGCCGTCCATCATCAACGGCCGAACCAAGGCCAAATTCTTTCTCTGCGATTTCGGTTGAAAACAGCCGAGTCAAGCTTTCAATGTCTCTGGAACCCTCGACTAGTAGGAAGCATTTGACATTATGATCTGAAAGCACTCCTAATGAGGACTGAATTAACGGAAGCAAATCACTAGCCGAAGCCACGGTGCCCATGCCTCCAGGAGAATACCAATGTACTGAGTCATCGGTGATATATCGAATGGAATCGACCGGTGCCAGACGCACAAAGTTTGGAGAATGGGTGGTAAGGATTATCTGCTGTCCACCTCCACTCGATAAATCGAAAAGGGTGCTCCAAATCTCGGTTTGAAGTTTGGGGTGAAGGAAAACTTCAGGTTCTTCTACCGCATAGATATGATTGGAACTCATGTTCGAGCCGATCTGGGCTCGAAAGAAGCTTAATAATGCCAATCGGCGCATTCCGCTTCCTCGCATGCTCAGCGGAACGCCCATGTGGTCCACGAAGGAGGCCTTGGAAAAGGCCTTCTTCCAGTCGGGCTTGAGATCATCCGGATGGAAAGTAGTAGCGAGTGAGGGTGCGATCCGACCCAGTTCATCGGCAACTGCCCGGAACTGAATCTCCATGTCTCGAATGATCATTTTGGTGACTTTGCCGAGTGATTCGGAGTGCGATTTAAGCACCCGTTCGACCACGGCGGTTGCTGGGCTTTGAATAAACGACTCCCCTTCGTTGGAAACTTGTTCTGCTTTAAAGAGGGAAAACGAGGGGAGTACGTCGTTGAGTCTAGCGACGAAGTCCTTTAAATCAGAGTCCGGATTGGACAGCTCATACTCGTCAAGTAAGATAAATCTATCCATTTCGGTATATAGTGCGCGCCTATAAGCTCCGGAAGATCGGTGGTCGGCTACCCTGTCACCTATTCCCCATTCACTAACCAGATTTTTAAGGTCTTTTATTTTCAATTCCAAGAGTGATGTTTGATTCTCTGCCAAGACTGGGTGCGGTGCGATAATCGTGGTTTTTGGTTTACTTCCGGTGAAATCTCTCTTTATCCTCAACATTCCTTCAGGGGTTAGGAGTAACTCGTCGGCCAATGTCGTCTTTGCGGTCGAATCGATAACGATATCGGACGGAACGTCGTCGAATACTATTTCAACCCAGGATGATTCGATGGCAATCCCATTGATTTTAGTTACAAGAGGTTCTGGGATCTGCTTCCCATTGAAAAAGAGGTTCATCGCTTCGAGTGCTGTCGACTTACCAGCATCATTTTTTCCGCATAGCACCGTGGTTGCCGGATCGAGGAAGATTTCAACGGGTTTCGAGGCACCCTTGATCCCTAGGTATCGTATCGATTTGATGATCATCTTTGCGCCTTCATCTAGGTTTGGTGTTGGAACTGGGGAACGACGACTGCATAGGTATATGTTGAAGCGTGGGAGCTTGTATCGCTATTGATCACCAGAAGCTTTTTACTTGCTCAACCGAGTTTTGATGATACTGCATCTGACTTCGGTTGGCACGTGGTTGGGGAGGTGAGCTATTTAAATGCTATGGCCTTTAGCAAGCGTGACTCGCTTATCAAAGTTGTGCCTGCTGGCTTCATATGTTGAGTTATCTGTAATCTGGAATCGCAGGTCCTATTATCGTTAGTTTGCGAGAAATGTTTTTGGGCCCCGCTAACGTTTGGTCACCTCGTACTCACCCTCGCCGGTGGCCATGAACTCGGTGTGCGGCTCCGTCGGCCGCCCGCAGGCCTTCGCGCATCCGACAAAATGCACTCTGCCGGGCGTGTCGGCGCGAAACGCGTCCTGGCGCACATCGGTCAGCCCATGGCGGCACGCCGGCGCGCCCACGCACGCGCTGATGCGCACCAGGTCCGTCGCCTCGTCGAAGCTGACCCCCAGGGGCGCGAGCACCCGCACGGCCGCCTCAGCCACGTGAGGTTCGAGCCCGTGCAGCACAAATGTGCGCCGCGCCGTGACCGTGACCTCCGCCTCCAGCACCGTCAGCAGCTTCGCCACCTTCGCGCGGATCACCCCGAAGGCGAGCGCCCCGCCCAGATCGACCGTGCCGTCCGGGCGTTCGAACCATCCCAGTTCGGCGGGCTTATCGACGCCTCCCGCAGCCGAATCCGACATTGCCGACAGTGCCGACAGCTTGTCCGGGACCTCCGCCAGACCCCGGATCTGGATGTTGCCCCGGGATGTGATGTACAGGTCGCCGTCGCCACGCGAGGCCGCCTCAACCAACACGGCGAAGTCCGCCGCGCTCAG
This sequence comes from Corynebacterium doosanense CAU 212 = DSM 45436, assembly GCF_000767055.1. NCBI lineage: Bacteria > Bacillati > Actinomycetota > Actinomycetes > Mycobacteriales > Corynebacteriaceae > Corynebacterium > Corynebacterium doosanense. The sequence continues at coordinate 1,438,229 of NZ_CP006764.1, read as the reverse complement.
GCGCCGGCCCGCTACGTGGATTCGCACGGTGGTGCCGTCAGCGGACGAGATGAGTCTCATGCTCGATGACTCTAGTTAAGCTGTCCCGCATGGTTACCTACCACGCGGGTTCGGGGCGTCGATTAGCGTCGACCCTGGGCCCCATCGCGGCCGACACCTTTGCGGGCCTGTTCCGCGGCTACCTTCCGCAACGCCCGCCGGAGTCCTACGCCCCCGGCGCCGACGCGGGCACACTGTTGCGCTCCTGGCCGATCCCCGCGGTCGGGCTGCGCGGGCGGCAGCAGGCCACCAGCTTCGATTACGTCACCACCGACTCCCGCGGGCAGGGGCTCGTGGCCAGCGGCGCGCTCTTTCGCTCCGGCCGCCCGGGTCCGTTGGTCGGTTTCGCGCCGTCGACACAGGGCGTGGCCCGGCACTGCAATCCCTCCTACAGCTGTTCCGTTGGACTGCGCGGCTTCTGGCCGCCGGACTTCATCGCCGCCTACGAGCAGCCCTCCATCAACTGGTTCCTCGACGCGGGCGCGGACGTGGTGCTCATCGACTATCCACGTGACCCCGTGCATAACGTCCAGCTCTACTGCGACCACCTCGCCGGCGCGAACGCGTTGGCCGACGCCGTCACCGTCGCCCGGTGCCTCGGCGCGGGTGGCACGCTCGGGCTGTGGGGCTTCTCACAGGGCGGCGGGGCCGTGGGCGCCTACCTCGAACACGGGGCGGGAGAGAAGCCGGCGGCGGCCGTGGTCGGTGCTCCGCCGGCGCGTCTCGACGACGTCGTCGACCACGTCGACGGCTCCCTCGTCTCCGGGGTCATCGCCTACACCGTCGCCGGCCTCATGGTCTCTGACGAGGACATCCACGCAGAAATCGCCGGACAGCTTACCCCTCGCGGGCTGAAGCAACTCGACGACAACCTGGCCACCTGCTCCGGCGGCTCCCTGCTGACCTCGGGTTGGCACCACACCTCGACGTGGACCGCCTCGGGCAGGCCACTGGGGGAGCTTATCGACGAACTCCCAGCCACCAGCGCAGAAATAGGCCGTCGCCGTCTCGGAGCCCACGACCCCGACGTCCCGGTTCGGCTGTGGGGATCGATTCATGATGACGTCATTCCCTTCCCGATGATCGATAAGCTTCACCAGGCCTGGCCCAGCGCTGAGTGGCATGCGCGGGAACTGCGCCGGATCCCAGGCCGGACCGGGCTCAACCACTTCGCCCCGTATTTCCAGTGGCTTCCCGACGACTCCGCCTGGCTGCTTGGCCACCTCCGCTAAGGTGGCAGCCATGCCGTTTGCTCTAGTAGTTGCCTATATCGCCCTCGAAGCCGTCGTGTTCTACCTGGTTGCCACCTGGATCGGGGTCGGTTGGGCGTTGCTCGCCTTCTTCGGTCTCATGATCGTCGGTGGACTCTTCGGATTGAGCCAGTTGCGCTCGGTGACGGGAAAGGCGGCCCAGGCTGCTCAGGAGGCTCAGGAGGGAGGCAGCAGTGCCGCTGGGAGCGGGCAGGTCAGCGCCGGAAAGATCGCCGGTGAGCTCGGGCTCATCATGGTGGGCACCCTGCTCGCCGCCACGCCGGGATTTGTCACCGGCGTCGTCGGACTGCTGTTCATCTTCCCCCCGACCCGCGCGCTGCTGCGGAAGTTTGTCGCTGCCCAGGTGACCAAGTCGGTGGAGAGCTTTGGCACCCGGATGTACACCCGGTCGCCGATGTCGCAGAACCACACCAACTACGGCCACTTCGTCATTGACGAGGATCCCGAGGAACTCCGCCCGTGACCCTTCTCATCCAGCTAGTGTTGGCGGCCGCTTCGGGCTGGCTCGCCTACGCCTCCTATGAACCCATCGGCTGGTGGCCCGCGGCCATCATCGGGATTGGGCTGCTCTATTTCACTCTGGGGTTCCGGCGCCCCTCTCTCCGCCGGGGCGCCCTCATCGGTTTCGTGCACGCCCTGGTCATGTACCTGTTCGCCCTGCCCTGGATCGGCGAGCTGGTGGGCACCTTCCCCTACGTGGCGCTGGCCGCCAGTTGTGCCCTCTACGCCATCCTCACCGGCGTCGGCGGGGCAGCGATTGCCCGGTGGAAGTGGGGATTCCTCGCCTTCCCGTTGCTCTATGTCGCCGTCGAACACCTGCGCAGCTCCGTGCCCTTCGGCGGTTTCGCCTGGGTGCGCCTGGCGTGGGGTCAGGTGAACGGGCCACTCGCCGAGCTCTCTTCCTGGGGCGGTCCCGCCCTGGTGACCTTCGCCGCCGCCCTCGCAGGCACGGCATTGTGCGCGCTCGCTCTCAGCCTGCTTCACCGCCCCACGCCGGCGGGCCTGCGGGTCGCCGGCGCCCTCGGAATCATCGCCCCGCTGGGGCTGGGCATCATCGCTGGCCTGGGGAGCTCTCCCAACACCGGTGAGGTCAATGTCGCCGCGATCCAGGGCAATGTGCCGCGCCTCGGCCTTGACTTCAACGCCCAGCGGCGTGCGGTGCTGTCCAACCACGTGCGGGTGACCGAAGAGCTGGCCGCTCGTGGCGAACGTCCTGACCTGGTGATCTGGCCGGAGAACTCCTCCGATGTCAATCCCTTCCAGGATCGGCAGGCCGCACAGCTCATCAACGAGGCCGTGGCGGCCGTCGGGGCACCGGTCCTCGTGGGCACGATCACCACCGATGAGGCCGGCTACTACAACACCATGCAGGTCTTCGACCCGGAGGACGGCGCGGGGGAGTACCACCGTAAGGTCTACCTCCAGCCCTTTGGCGAGTACATGCCCATGCGAGACTTCTTCCGCAAGTTCACCGACATGGTGGACCTGGCCAGCGATTTCAGTCCGGGGGACGGGAACTTCACCGTCACCATGAACGATGTCACGGTCGGCGTGGCCACCTGCTTCGAGGTGATCAAGGACGACGCCTACCGCACGTCCATCGCCAACGGCGCGCAGATCCTGGTCACCCCGACAAACAACGCCACCTTCGGCTTCAGCGACATGACCTATCAGCAGCTCGCCATGAGCAGGATGCGCGCCATTGAGACGGACCGCGCCGTGGTCATCGCGGCGACGTCCGGAGTGTCGGCGATCGTGCATCCGGACGGCTCCGTCTCCCAGCAGTCGGAGATCTTCGAGCCGGCCGCGCTGACCGAGACACTCCCGCTCAAGGACACCGTGACGCCTGCGGCGACGCTCGGCGCAATGATCCAGTGGGCTCTGACTATTATGGGTGTCGTCTTCACCGTGGCCGCTCTGGCGACCACCCGGTCCCGCAAATAGGAAACGAGAGCATGGCTAACCCAAGCGACAACACCCTGGTGATCATCCCGACGTACAACGAGATCGAGAACCTGCCCATCATTGTGCGCCGGGTCCTCGAATCGACGCCGTCGGCGCACGTCCTCGTCGTCGACGACAACAGCCCCGACGGCACCGGCGACAAGGCCGACGAGCTGGCTGCCGAGCACGACACCGTCCATGTCCTGCACCGCACCACCAAGGACGGGCTGCTCGGCGCGTACCTGGCGGGATTCCGCTGGGGCCTGGACGAGGGCTACGACGTGCTGGTGCAGATGGACGCCGACGGCTCCCACGCCCCGGAGCAGCTGCAGCGCCTGCTGGACCAGATCGACGATGGGGCCGACCTGGTCATCGGCTCGCGTTACGTCGACGGCGGCGAGGTGGTCAACTGGCCGAAGAACCGTTTCCTGCTCTCCCGGGGTGGCAACCTCTACATCGGTGCCGCCCTGGGCACCGGCCTCACCGACATGACCGCCGGCTACCGGGCGATCCGCCGCGAGGTCCTCGAGGCTCTCGACCTCAACGAGCTGTCCACCGCCGGGTACATCTTCCAGGTCCATCTCGCGTTCAAGGCCTGGGAGCAGAGCTTCGACGTGCGTGAGGTCCCGATCACCTTCACCGAGCGCACGCTGGGGGAGTCCAAGCTGGACGGGTCCTTCGTCAAGGATTCCCTCCTCGAGGTGACCAAGTGGGGCGTGGCGCACCGCGCCACCCAGGCCAAGAACTTCGCCGAGGAGATGGGCAAGCTCGCCGCCCACGAGGCGCACACCGCAGGACTCGATCGTCTGCCCGCGCGGATCCGCGAGCGCGCGGCCTACGCCCGCGACTTCGCTGGCGAGATGATCTCCCTGGGCAAGCACGAGCTCGAGGGCCTTAAGCGCTAACCGGGCACACAAAGAGACCGGCCCCAGCGATGTGCGGGGGCCGGTCTTTTCGTTGATAAGCGGGGAACTAGCTGTTCGCCTGCTCCTCCTGCTGCTCCTTGAGCAGACGGGCCGCGCTGCGACGACGCTTGCGCAGGATGTCCAGGCGCTCCTCGAGCAGGACATCGAGCTCCTCGAGGGAGCGGCGCTCACGGAGCATGTCCCAGTGGGTGCGCGGCGGCTTGACCGCCTTGGACTCGACCCCCTCGCCCTCGATGAGGGTGCCTACCTGGCCGTTCTTGCACAGCCATTCGACGGGAATCTCGGCGTCGTCAGCGAAGGGGACGTCGAAGATCTCGCCGTCCGGGGTGCGGTACTTGACCATCTGACGCGGAGCGAGGTCGTGGTCACGATCCGTCTCGTAACTGACGGCACCCATGCGGCTGCCACGGAGTACGCGGTCTGCCATGCGTGATCATCCCTTTCAATTGGGGGTATTTATGTCTGCCACAGTATAACGACCGGTGCCGCCAATTTGTTCCCCCGCCATGGGTTATGGTGGGGGAGTGGACGACAAACACGCGACCTGCGCATGGTGCGGCAGGGAAATTCCGCAGGGGGGACGCGGCCGACCGCGGAAATTCTGCCGCCCCTCGTGCCGCCAGCGAGCCTATGAGCAGCGTCGGCAGCTGACGGGGACGGGGATTTCGGCGGACGCGGTTATCATGAAGCCGGACAAGGTGAGAGCCCTGGGAGACGATCTTTTCGAGCTGCGCTGCGCGGCCGAAGACATCGCCACGGCGGCCGAGGAAGGTGCCCGGGCGGACGAGATCCGGGAGCTGTGCACGGAGCTGGTGGCCCTGGCCAGGCAAATCGAGAAGTTGAGGACCTAGAGGATCCAGATGAAGAAGTCACGAGTCAACCCGAAAATCGTCATCACCGTCGGCGTGGTGCTCATCGTGCTGCTGGCTGCGGTCGCACTGGTGCCCGTTCTCTGGGCGGCCATCGCCGGACCAGGTGTGAAGACGGGTCCGCTGGACGCCTCGGACGCAGAGCCCGCCACCACCGACATCAACGGCACCTGGCAGGTCACCCCGGGCACCCCGCCCAACACCTCGTCCGTGGGTTTCACCTTCGACGAGATCCTGCCTAATGAGGAGCGTTCCACCTCGGGCTCCACCCAGGGCGTCTCCGGTTCCGTCGTCGTGGAGGAAGGCCAGATCACCGCGGGCGAGATCATCGTCGACATGACCAACGTCGTCACCGACCGGGACGTGCGCGACGAGAGCGTGCGCAACAAACTCTTCGAGACCTCGAGGTTTCCCACCGCGGCCTTCCACATCACCGATCCCGTCGACGTGTCCCACGTGCCCGACGACGGCACCGCCGTCCCCGTGGAACTCACGGGTGATCTGACCATCAAGGGCCACACCCACGAGATCACCCATACCTTCGACGCGCTTCGCGACGGCGATTCCATCGTGATCTCCGGAAGCCCCGTCATCGACCGCAACGACTATGGGGTGGAATCACCCGAGATGATCGCCGCGAAAATCGCCGATGAGGGAACCATCGACCTCCGGCTGAGCTTCCGTAAGGACCACTGATGAAGATCGCCCTGTGGCTGCGCCTGGTCGTCGTCATCGTCTTCGGAATCTTCGTGGCGGTGCAGAAGATGTGGCTCATCGCCGGCATCGCCGCGCTGCTGGTTCTGCTGACCGCATGGCAACTCGTGGCGGCGTACCGGCACGGGGAAGCCTCCTGATCGACAGGTCTGCCCAATGATCTCTTACCAGGATGTGCACCGGGGAGAGGTCCATCGGGGGCTGCTGGAAGAGCTCGGCTGGCGGAAACCACGCAAGGATTCTGCCACCTTCTCCAAAGGTTATGCCCGGTTTTTCGTCGAGATGACGGTCACCTACGCCAGCTATGCCCACACCCCGGGTGATTACACCGTCATGCCCGACATCAAGGTCGGTAATGAGCAGCTGGGACAGTGGACAAAGCAGCACCTCGGTGAGAGTTCACGTTATGTCGTCCCGATATGGAGCCCCAACCAGATCTGGAAGGAGCTCCTGCTGGGCCTCAACGACGGTTCAGGCACATTCTTTCCGATACTCACCTCGCCCACGCACATCAATGTTGCAGGCCTTACGGAACTGAGTTCGCGCATCGATAGGTTTGCCCAAGAACTTGACCTGCCGGAATTTGTCGACTCCCACCTGGAGGACTATCTGGACATGCGGGGCGGGAGAATGCTCGCCACCTCGATGCTTCAGTTCCGCCTGTACGGCAGACATCAGCTGGCGCGGGATGTCGCGGATCGTGCTGTGTCGCTGAACCGGGCGCGAGGGTTCGGGGAGATTGACGAGTACGCGGATCGGCTGGACGAGGTCCTCAGCTATACGGACAGTCTGTTCGCGACCTAGTCACTGCCGGAGGCTGGTGGCGGGGTGGTCCCGCAGACGCGCAGGAGCATCTCTATATACTGAACAAACTTCACCGGGTCCTGAGATAGCAGCATGCGCCGGTTAGGCCTATTAACATCACGGTGACGTTAATAGGCCTAACGGAGAACCCCTCCGAGGATCGTGATTCCTATCGGACCAGGGCCAGAAAGAGGGGGCACGGGTGGCGCTAACCTGTGCTCCTATTCATTGCGGGATCGAAATTCATTCCACTTCGGTGAGTAGCAAAAGTAGGTGTCGAATTCTGCCTGGCGCTGCGAAAGGCTCGTAGGGGCAACATCGCCACGTTCGATCCGTTCGAGGACGCGGAAATATTCGAACCGGTCCACACCTGGTGTGATCGTGATGAGAACTTCTGCAGGAACGCCCTTTACGGCGCCAAACGCGTGGGTCGTCATTTCGGGGACAACAGCCAGCTCGCCCGCGGAGATTCGGACTATTTTGTCTTGAATGAGCATGTCGAGTTTCCCATTCAGGACATAGAAGATCTCGGAGCTCAGCTTGTGGAGGTGTGGGGGTGCACCGGGCGCGCCTGCGGGAAGCTGTACTTGCTCGACGCTGGCAACCCCTCCAGTGTCGGACGAATCGGCAATCAGTCTCACCGCCAAACTTTGGGGGTCGTCGGGGTCTCCGATGGTTTCAGGTTGTGCAAAAATCACGTTTCCTCCATATGGTTCGATATCGAACTAGCACCGTGATGAGGATTGAAGCACAGTTAGATTCTTCCCGCAATAGGTGGTTAGGTAATCGCATGTCTGAAAATGAACGGAGCATTCCGAACGCGTCGAAACCGCCGGTCAACCCGTCGATGCGTAGGTGGCTTGACGTGTTGCCCGAATCCGACGTGTGCCGAATGGAATTGATCGTGCGGTTGAATTCCGTTACGGCTGCCGGTGAGCGGCGACTCGATGAGGTGCATCGGCAAAGTGCACTCAAGAAAGGAGACTTCGATATCCTCGCGAGCCTTTTCAGGATGGATATCCCGTGCTCGGCGGCACGTTTGCGGGACGCCATGTTCATGTCGAAGGGTGGCATGAGCGCACGTTTGGCCAGCCTTGAGGATCGGGGCCTGGTTCGCACCGAGGTTTCAGGATCTGATGCCCGGGTGAAGTTGTTGGCTTTGACTGAGAGCGGCCGGTCAGCGCTCGAAGCTGCATTGCCTGCTCACGTTCGTGTGGAGCGCGAGTTAATGGCAGCGCTGAGCGCTGACGAGCAGTCTGAGCTATTGAGGCTTGTTACCAAACTGGCGGATCGTCTGAAGTAGAGTCTGGCAACACGGTCCTGAGAATTGATTGAGAATGACGCAAAACCCTATCCGCCCAGTTGTCCGATAATGTACATTATGTCATTTCAGACTCCCCGGCCCTTCCCCTCCAAAAGGCGGCGCCCCGGGCGCACGCCTCTCAAAGAGAACCGGCCGTCACAATCAGCTCGGGTTGACCGAGTATTGCTCCACCATCGCCGGGTGGAACCAAGCCCACTCCACGGAATCCGCATCGCGGTCGTCGAGAACGGCCTCGAGACGATCCAGGTAGTACTCCCAACCGGGGCCGATGTCACCGGCACCGCTGAAGTCGGACAGCGTCTGGGTGAAGGTCAGCGACGTAGCCTCATCGCCGTCCGCCTCCAGAGCCACGGCCAGGGTCCAGTCGCCACCGGGAGCATCCAGCAGGGTCACGGCGAGGCGCTCGGAGGGCGAACAGTCGTCGATACGCACCTTTCCCTCCTGGTCGGGCGATTCCACGAACGTCAGTGACACTTCCCCGCTGCCCGGCTCGCCGGTGTACGTTCCGTACCAACGTCCGAGCTGGTCAGAGTCGGTGAGGAACTCCCAGACCCTGTCCACGGGATGCGCGATGCTGCGCGAGAGCTGGATGAGGGCGCCGTCGGTGGTGGCGAGTGATTGGCCGGTGGGCTGTTTATCAGTCATGCGGCCCATAGTATCGAGTATCACCCGCGGGTAGGCTGCGGAGTTATGAAAACACACGTGACCCCCTACCGTCGTTTCCCCGGAACCGCCCGCGAGGCCATGGAGTTCTACCACGGCATTTTCGGTGGTGACATCGAGATCATGAACTTCGGTGCCATGCACTCGCCCGAGGAGATCGGCGACAACGGCGACAAGGTCATGCACGCGCACATCATCGTCGACGGCACTCCCCTCCTCTACGCGGCCGACTTCATCGGTGGCATGGAGATCACCGCGGGCGAGGACACCCCGATCGCCGTCACCGGTGCAGCGGACTCCCTGGACGAGGCCCGCGGCTACTGGGACGCGCTGGCCGAGGGCGGAAAGATCGAGATGCCCTTCGAGACCGCCCCATGGGGTGCGTCCTTCGGTGCGCTGCAGGACAAGTTCGGCACGCACTGGTTCTTCAACGTCGAGGGCTAGGCCGGCTCTAGCGCCGCCCGCCCCGGTTGCGGTGCGTGAGTTCGATCTGGACGGTGTCGAGCATTCCCAGGGAGAACAGTGCGCGGCGCAGCGCGAACTGGTAGTCCCACAGGCGCCGGTAGACGGCATCGAAACCCTCCGCGGCGGCCTCGCGTTTGTGGCCGTCGAACAGTGAGGCCTGGAACTCCAGGCTCAACTGCGCATGCGTTCCCACGTGCGTCTGCGCAACGATCCGCAGCCCCGAATTCCGGTCCACCAGCTGGTGCAGCTGTGTCATCGTGGGGTAATCCAGCCCGGGCCAGATGTAGTGCGTGAGCACCCTGAGCGCGTCCCGGGCAGCCGGGCTCATCTTCTCCGTCGCGACTGTGATCTGAATGGCGGCCCGCCCGCCGATCTCCAGCATGCGGTCGATCCCCCGGATCATGTCCACGCGCTGCGCCGGGGACACGGTCTCCAGTTTCTCCACGGAGACGACGGCGTCGTAGCGCGAGCGCCAGTCCTTCGCCCCGGTTAGCACAGAGTCGCGCACCACGGTCTGCACCGAATCCCCCACCCCGGCCAGGGTCAGCCGCTCCTTGACGGCCGCGGCCAGGTCCACGTCCCCGGTGAGCGTATCGACGGCCGCCTTCCGCAGCGCCGCTGCCACGGCGACCGCGCCGCCGCTGGAGGGGAATTCGAGCACATGCGTCCCGGTGCGCACACCGGCCGCGTCGAGAAGTAACTCGGCCGCCCGGTGCTGTGCGTCCCCCAGATCCGCCCGCTCGGCGAGTACGGGGGGCGCAAACGTGCAGACATCCACGAAATGATGCCCGGGCTCGCGTCCCCGGCCAGCGCCCGGAACATAACTGGGCACGGCCTCGCGCACGGTCGTGGGCACCGCCGAGGCGAAGACCCCCGCGTTCGCGCTCATGCCGTCCCCGGCGAAGAGCCGGACCAGGTCCGGGGGCAACTCCCCCACGCCGCTGAAGTCCGGGCTGATCTTCGGCGTGCGGGGCCGGAAGCCACTGTCGATGAAGGCCGCCAGGACCGCGGTGAGGTCCGCGGACCGCCATTCACCGGCCAAGAAAGATTCGGCGAGACCGGTCCACCCGGCAGCGGACAGGCGGGCGAACAGACCCTCGTGGATCACGGTGAGGTCGCCGTCGCGGGAGGCGGTGAGCCCGGCCTTGCTCAGCGCGGAGGCGAACTGTGCTTCCGCGGCGCGCGAACGCACGGCCCCCAGGACCGGGCGGGGCAGCTCCGCCACGGCGGGCCAGGCATTCCCGTCGATGACGTCGAGATGATTCGCACTCACCCGGGCAAGGTTAGTGCGTGGTCCGGGCGTTTCCGGCCAGGCTCTCCGACGCGACCCCGCCGATATCACGACAAGGTACTAGTATGACCAGGGTTGAGAACATCAGTGACCAAATTTTTTTGAGGAAGTGCCAATCACCATGACCGAAACCCCGTACCGTCCGTCGGGCGACCGACACCACGTGGTCGTCATCGGCTCCGGAATCGGCGGCATGTCCGCGGTCCGCGAACTGCACGGTGCCGACGTCGACATCACCCTTATCGACCGCACCAACCACCACCTGTTCCCGCCGCTGCTGTACCAGGTGGCCACCGGCATCCTCTCCCCCGGCGAAGTTGCTCCCCAGACCCGTCAGTACCTGCGCCGTCAGGACAACGTGGACATCGTGCAGGGCAACGTGACGGACATCGACGTCTCCGCACAGACCGTCACCGCCGAGCTCGGCGAGAAGTCCCGCACCTTCTCCTACGACTCCCTCGTCGTCGCGGCCGGTGCCGGCCAGTCCTACTTCGGCAACGACCACTTCGCCGAGTTCGCCCCCGGCATGAAGACCATCGATGACGCGCTGCACATCCGCGCACGGGTCATCAACGCCTTCGAGCAGGCCGAGCTCACCGAGGATCCCGCCGAGCGCGAGCGCCTGCTCACCTTCGTCATCGTGGGCGCAGGCCCGACCGGCGTCGAGCTCGCCGGCCAGCTCGCCGAGATGGCCAACCGCACCCTGAAGAACGAGTTCTCCCACTTCAACTCCTCCGCGGCGCGCATCTACCTGCTCGACGGCATGGCTCAGGTCCTGCCGCCCTTCGGCAAGCGCCTGGGCCGCAACGCCCAGCGCAACCTGGAGAAGAACGGCGTCATCGTCAAGCTCAACGCCATGGTCACCAACATCGACGCCGATTCCGTGACCTACAAGTCCACCAAGGACGACACCGAGCACACCATCCAGGCGCCGTTCAAGATCTGGTCCGCCGGCGTCGCCGCCTCTCCCCTGGGCAAGATGATCGCCGACCAGGCCGGCGTCGAGGCCGACCGCGCCGGTCGTGTCCCCGTCAACCCGGATCTCTCCGTCGGTGAGCTGAAGAACGTCTTTGTCATCGGTGACATGATGGGCCACCCGGACCGCCTCCCGGGCGTCGCCCAGACCGCCATCCAGGGTGGCGCGTACGTGGCCAAGAACCTGGCCAAGGAAGTTTCCGGCGAGCAGTCGCCGGAGCAGCGCGAGGCGTTCGACTACTTCGACAAGGGCTCCATGGCCATCGTCTCCCGCTTCGCCGCCGTGGTGAAAATGGGCAAGGTCGAGGTCACCGGGTTCGCCGGCTGGGTCATGTGGCTCGGCGTGCACCTCGCGTTCCTGCCGGGCGTGCGCAACCGCGTGTTCACGGTCCTCAACACGGGCATCAACGTTCTCTCTCCCGACCGATCCAACCTCGAGGTCACCTCGAAGCAGTGGAAGAGTGCGTTCGGGGACGACGCCCGCTAGCAGGCTCTCCCCTTAAAATCCCCGTCCCCGCCGATCACCGGCGCGGGCGGGGTTTTCACTGGATCAGACCGCGCGCAGGAACGCCACGAGGAAGGTCGACTCGTCGTCGAAGGGTTGGAGATCCCAGCTCTCGAAGGTGTTGTCCACCGCAAAACCCGCCTCGAAGGCGAGCTCGAGGAAGTTATCGAATCCCCAGCCACGTCCCGCCCCGAACCCGACGATGAACCGCCCGTCGTTGCGGAGCGATTCCCGGATGTTCTTCAGCGCGGACAGTCGGCCGTCCTCGGCGAGAAAGCCCATGACGTTTCCCGCGGACACGGCGAGATCGAATCCCGACTCTGCGACGGGATCCTCCGACAGGTCGCCCACGTACCAGGTGCCTTCCGGGAAGGCGGCCTCAGCGTGCCCGATGAGCACCGGGTCGACGTCCGTGCCCACCACGGTGTGTCCCTGGCGCAGCAGATAACCTCCGAGGCGACCGGTTCCGCAACCGGCGTCGAGGATCCGGGAACCTCGTTCGGACAGGGCGTCGATAAGCCGTGCCTCGCCGTGGATGTCCTGGCCCTGAGCCTCCATGATTTTCCAGCGTCTGGCATAGTTTTCCGAGTGAGCGGGGTTAGCTGCGGTTACTTCTTTCCACGTGGCCATACGGCCAAGCCTAGAGGACAATTTCACCGAGGATTCACTAAGGAGTCACATGGAGCCCAAGGGCCGCGCCCCGAAGTTCAACGTGCCACTCGAACGCGCCATTGAGCACTGCCGCATCATCGTCGACGGCAAACGCATGCCGGGCGAGTACCACACGGCCTCCGCGCTGCGTGAGGTCACGGAGCACGAGAACGGGTTCGTCTGGCTCGCGCTCAATGATCCTTCCGCGACCCAGATGGAGCGAGTGGCCGAGGAGTTCGGCATCCACCGGCTCATCGCCGAGGACGCGTCCTCCCGGCATCAGCGGCCCAAGATCGAACGCTACGACAACCAGCTGTTCCTCGTCGTCCGCGCCGTGCAGTTCACCGACGACGAGGAGGTCGCCGACACCCGCGAGGTGATCACCACGGGCGACGTGCAGATGGTGGTGGGGCCGAAGTTCATCATCACCATCCGCCACGGGGCCAGCCTGCCCAACATCTTCGCGGAGATGGACACGGAACCGAGGATGTTCGCCGCGGGGCCGATCTCGGTGGCCTGGCGCATCTCCGACGTGCTCGTCGACCAGTATGTGCATGTCACCGGCCTGCTCGAGGGCGAGGTGGACGAGCTCGAGGACGAGGTGTTCACGCCCGGTTCAAAGATCAGCATCGACAGGATCTACCTGTTCCGCCGGGAGATCCTGGAGATGCGCCATGCCACCGACCCGTTGAGCGAGGCGCTGGCCACCCTGCTGCGTGACCACAAGGACCTCATTCCCAAGCAGGTGCGCTCCTACTTCCGCGACGTCCAGGACACCGAGCTGTCGGTCCGGGACCGGATCGCTGGTTTCGATCAGCGACTCGCCTCGCTCATCGACGCGTCCGTCGCCAAGATCACCCTCCAGCAGAACCAGGACATGAGGGCCATCTCCGCCTTTGTCGGAATGGCCGCGGTACCGACCCTCATCGCGGGTATCTACGGCATGAACTTCGACAACATGCCGGAGCTGCACTACCGCTACGGCTACTTCATCACCCTCGCGGTCATCGTGGGCATCATCGCCGGGCTCTGGTACTGGTTCCGCCGCAACGGCTGGCTCTAGCCGGTGCTAGCTGGCTCTAGCTGGGCATGCTCACCGGCATCGTGCGCAGCACGGTCCGGGCCACGAGCTTGCCCTCCCGGGTCATCTCGATCTGCCACAGGTGCGTGCGCCGGCCGACCTGGATCGGCGTGGCCTCGGCCTGGATGGTGCCGCTGCGCACCGCGCCGATGAAGTCCGTGGAATTGTTCACCCCCACGACCGGCGCGCCCGCGGCCACCATGCTGGCGATGGAGCCGGCGGACTCCGCCATGGTGGCGAAGACTCCCCCGTTGACCATGCCCGCGGGCTGGAACAGGTGCGGCTTCACCGGCAGCTCGGAGCGCACCAGCCCGTTGGAGACGTGGGTGTACCGCAACCCCAGTAGGCCATCAATGCCCTGGGCTGCCTCATTGAACTGGTCCAGCGTCTGTTGGTTGATCGGCTCTTTTGCCGCGGCGAGAAGCGCCTCCATGAAATCCATGCGCCCGACTGTAGCCCCAGTCTCGAAAAAATTGTTTGATCATATCTTCGTGCCGCAATTCGCGGAAGTTTGCCGGGGAAAGCACGTAGGCTGGGCCCCATGACTAACAGTGACACTCAGAATGAGAATCTCGCACAGATCGGTGTCGTGGGTTTGGCCGTCATGGGCTCCAACCTCGCCCGCAATTTCGCCTCCCGCGGACACACCGTAGCGGTGTACAACCGCTCCACGGACAAGACGGACAAGCTGATCTCCGACTTCGGTGAGACCGGCAACTTCATCCCGTCGAAGACCGTGGAGGAGTTCGTTGCCTCCCTCGAGCGCCCGCGCAAGGCCATCATCATGGTCCAGGCCGGCACCGCCACGGACGCGGTGATCAACCAGCTCGCCGACGCCATGGACGAGGGCGACATCATCATCGACGGCGGCAATGCGCTGTTCACCGACACCATCCGCCGCGAGGCCGAGATGGCCGAGCGCGGCCGCCACTTCGTCGGTGCGGGCATCTCCGGCGGCGAGGAGGGTGCGCTCAACGGCCCGTCGATCATGCCGGGCGGCCCCAAGGAGTCCTGGGACACCCTTGGTCCCCTGCTCGAGTCCATCGCGGCCAACGTCGGCGGCACCCCCTGCGTGACCCACATCGGCCCGGACGGCGCGGGGCACTTTGTCAAGATGGTGCACAACGGCATCGAGTATGCCGACATGCAGGTCATCGGCGAGGCCTACCAGCTGCTGCGCTTCGGCGCCGGCCTGGAGCCCGCGGAGATCGCGGAGATCTTCGCCGAGTGGAACCGCGGTGACCTGGAGTCCTACCTCATCGAGATCACCGCCGAGGTGCTGCGCCAGGTCGACGAGGAGACCGGCAAGCCGCTCGTTGACGTGATCCTCGACGCCGCCGGCCAGAAGGGCACCGGCCGCTGGACGGTCAAGGAGGCCCTCGACCTGGGCATCCCCACCACCGGCATCGGCGAGGCCGTCTTCGCCCGCGCGCTCTCCTCCTCCCTCGGCCAGCGCAAGGCCGCCCAGGGCAACCTGCCCACCGGCACCCTGAAGACCTTCGCCGATCTGGGCCTGAACAGGGACGAGTTCATCGACGAGGTGCGTCGCGCACTCTACGCCTCCAAGCTGGTCGCTTACGCCCAGGGTTTCGACGAGATCAAGGCCGGCTCCGAGGAGCACAACTGGGGCGTCGACCCCCGCGACCTGGCCACCATCTGGCGCGGCGGCTGCATCATCCGCGCCAAGTTCCTCAACCGCATCGTGGAGGCCTACGACAACAACGCGGAGCTGCCCTCCCTGCTGCTCGACCCGTACTTCAACGGCGAGCTCGGTGATCTCATCGATCCGTGGCGCAACGTCGTCGTCTACGCCACCCAGCTGGGACTGCCCGCCCCGGTGTTCACCTCCTCGCTGGCGTACTACGACTCCCTGTGCGCGGAGCGCCTCCCGGCCGCGATCATCCAGAGCCAGCGTGACTTCTTCGGCGCGCACACCTACCAGCGCATCGACAAGGAGGGCACCTTCCACACCGTGTGGTCCGGTGACCGCAAGGAGATCCAGGTCTAGCAAAGGATCGCTTCTCGACGCCCGCCTGCCCGGCTCGTTTCCCCGGGGAGGCGGGCGACGGCTAGAGTCATACCAATGACTTCCTTCGCCGACCTCGGCCTCCCGCGCGGCATCGTTCAGGTGCTCGACCGACAGGGCATCACCGAGCCCTTCCCCATCCAGGAAGCGGCCATCCCCGACGCCCTCTCCGGCAAAGACGTCCTGGGACGTGGGCCAACGGGTTCCGGAAAGACCTTCACCTTCGGCCTGCCCATGCTCGCCCGCCTGTCCAACTCGGGCGCCTCGCGCCCCGGCCGCCCGCGCGGCCTGATCCTCTCGCCCACCCGTGAGCTGGCCGCCCAGATCAGGGAGCGTCTCGACGATCCCGCCGCCGCCCTCGGCCTCCGTGTCATTGAGGTCGTTGGTGGCGTGAACATCAACAACCAGATCCGCTCCCTGGCATCGCCCGTGGACATCCTCGTGGCCACGCCGGGTCGCGCGCAGGACCTGCTCAACCAGCGCAAACTCGACTTCTCCGCGGTGGAGATCACCGCGGTCGACGAGGCCGACCACATGGCCGACATGGGCTTTCTCCCCCAGGTGCGCAAGCTGCTGGATGCGACGCCCCGCGGTGGGCAGCGACTGCTCTTCTCGGCGACCCTGGACGGTGACGTGCAGAAGCTCGTCGACCGGTACATGAACAATCCCGTGACCCACTCCACCGCGCCGGTCGGCGGCGCCGTGGACACCATGACCCACTACCGGCTGCTCGTCGGCGACCGGGACAGCCGCGGCGAGGTTGTCGAGCGCATCGCCGCCCGCGAGGGCAAGACCATCATGTTCATGCGCACCAAACACGGCGTGGACCGCCAGGTGAAGAAGCTGCGCCGCCTAGGCATCAACGCCGAGGGCATCCACGGCGACAAGTCCCAGGGTGCCCGCACCCGGGCCATCACCGGGTTCGGTGACGGCTCGCTGCCGGTTCTCGTGGCCACCGATATCGCGGCACGCGGCATCGACATCAACGACGTCTCGCTCGTCGTCCACCTGGATCCCCCGTCCGAGCACAAGGCCTACCTGCACCGAGCGGGCCGTACCGCTCGCGCCGGCACCTCCGGCACCGTGGTCACCCTCGTCATGGACGAACAGCGCAAGGATGTCGCCCAGCTCATGCGCAAGGCCGGTGTCGAGGCCACCGAGGTGAGGGTCACCCCGGATTCCTCCGAACTGGCCGACATCACCGGCGCTCGCGAGTTCCACGGTGCCCCGCTGCCCCCTCCCGGCCAGCCGCAGCAGAAGAAACCCGCCCAGGGTGGCCGACCCGGGCGCCCGGGCCGCCCCGGCTCGGCGAAGAAGTCCACCCACCGGGGAAGCCGGCAGCGTCAGCGATGATTCTCGAGCCGGATGACTGGCTGCGCCGGCAGGCGCACCACGAGGCCGAGGTGGATCTGCGCACGTCCGCCCACCTCGAGCGTCGGCAGCACCACACCAAACATCCGGTCTACGACTTCCTCTTCGAGTACTACCCCGTCCGCCCGGCTCACCTGCGCCGCTGGCACCCCGGGGTGGAGGACTCCCTGCACGACCCCGACGGTCTCGCGCCGCACCCGCAGTGGCGCAACTACATGCGCGACGGGGACTTCGTCTCCGTCGACCTCGCCGAGTTCTGGTTCCGCCGCGGCAGCTCGCTGACCTACATGCGTGATCTCATGGCCACCAGCGCCACCAATGCAGCCCAATTCGACTGCTTCGGCCTCCACGAGTGGGCGATGGTCTATCAGGGCCGAGACATCCGCCACGATCTTCCGCTGCGTCTCAGCCCGGAGGACACCGATGAGGTGGTGCGTTCCCACCGTCTCAAGTGCACCCACTTCGACGCCTACCGCTTCTTCACCCCTCCGGCCCGCCCGTTGAACCTCACCGTGCTCACCAGGGAGGATCAGCCCCAGCGGGATCAGCCCGGCTGCGTGCACGCCACGATGGACCTGTACAAATGGGCGGCGAAGCTCGGCCCGCTGGTCCCCGGAGAGCTGTTTCTGGAGACCTTCGACCTGGCCCTCGACGCGCGGATCCTCGACATGGAGGCCTCGCCCTATGACTGCCGCGCGCTCGGTTTCGGCGCCGTGTGCATCGAGACCCCCGAGGGCAAGGCGGAATACGTGCGCCGCCAGCGGGCGTTGGCCGAACGTGCCGAACCCCTGCGGGCCCGGCTTGTCGCGCTGGTCGACGCCGCCCGGAACGCTACGCTGACGGGTTAGTCACCGAGCGCGCGAAAGGTCGTTTCGAATGGGTCGTCATTCCAGCAGCACACCGTCCACCTCCGCAGGAGTGAACCCGGTCCTCGCCCTCACTGCAGTCCTGGTTCTCCTCGCCCTGATCCTCGTGGGTGTGTGGTGGTGGACCCCACGCGGCGGCGAGCAACCTCCCGCTACCGCGGCCGGAGAGGACTGCACGCTCGTGCCCGTCGCCGCCACCGACCCCGAGCTGGGCCGGTTGCTGGCCTCGCAATGGGACGGCGGGGAGACCAAGGACTGCATCAACGTCGAGTTCGTCGACTCCGTGGACCAGGCCGCGGTGCTCGTGGCTCCCCAGTCGCCGGAGACCGACCGGCTGGTGTCCGACTCGGGCCGTTCCCTCGACGGTGCCGCCACCCCGGTCGCGTCGACGGCGGTGGGCCTGGCAGGTCAGTCGACGGTGAATCCCGCGGAGCTTGACCCCGCGACGGTGTCGTTCCCCGTTTCCGAACAGCCGGAGGCTTCCGCGCTGGTCGCGGACGCGCTGGGAGTCACCGGCCCCCTCAAGGACAACCCGGGGTCTTTGTGGACCGCCACCGCGGAGGACCGCGTGCCGGAGGGCAGCCAGTTTTCGCGTATCGACGACACCGAGCTCGTCTACTACGCCCATCCTCTCGCGGCCACCGGAGACGTCTCCGAACAGCAGACGGCTGCCGCGGCGGAGATCACCCAGTGGGCGCGGTCGGTCTACGACGGTCCCGAAGCCTCCCCCACGGTGGACGCCGATGACCCCGGTGCCACGGGCCCTGCCGCGAACGTGCTGTTCCTGCTGGACACCTCTCAGGCAATGGCGCCCTTCTACGACGCATCCGCACACGCCATCGGCTCGGCGTCGCTTGATGCCACCGGCGCGGGGTCCCAGGTCGGCCTGTGGAACTACTCCTCGCCGCAGAACCCCGGAGTCACGCAGGGCTGGCGCACCAACATCACCTACACCTCCGCCGGCGCGGACCTCGACGCGGCCGTTCAGCGCTTCGGCCTCGGCGGCGAGCCACAGACCCGGTCCTCGCTGCTGGCCGCGCTGGGCAACGCCGCGGATCAGGCCGCGGCCACCGGGTCCCGGGCGAACGTGGTCCTGGTGACCACGGGCACCCGCGAGGACCTCAGCGACGAGCAGTTCCGCAGCGCCCTGGCCGGCATCGACCGGCGCAACGTCTCGCTGTCCGTCGTGCACGTCGGCCCGGGGCAGCCCGATGCGGTGATCGAGCAAGAGGCCGACAGCTTCACCGCCGCGCCCGATGCTACGGCGGTGGACGGCGCCGTCCGCGCGGCCGCCGGGCTGTAGGGGCTGGGAAACGACCAAGCCCCGCTACCCCCGTGAGCAGGAGGGTGGCGGGGCTTTGCGCAGTGCGGGGTGAGTCAGCTGGTGCGGCGAGCCCGGCGGGCAGCGAGATCGTCGAGGCTGATGACGTGGTCGTCGGCGTCGATACGCTCCGACGGGAACGAGGCGATGGTGCCGGTCAGTTCCTTCATGATGCCCGGGACGGCGATGCCGAAGACACCCTGGCCGCCGCCGAGTAGGTCGATGACCTCTTCGGCGGAGCGGCACTCGTAGACGGTGGTGCCGTCCGAGACCAGGGTGATCTCGGCCATGTCGTTGACGCCGCGGTTGCGCAGGCTGTCGACCGCGAGGCGGATGTTCTGCAGGGAGATGCCGGTGTCGAGGAGGCGTTTGACGATCTTCAGGACGAGGATGTCGCGGAACGAGTACAGACGCTGGGAGCCGGAGCCGCGGGCGTTGCGGATTGACGGCTTCACCAGGTCGGTGCGTGCCCAGTAGTCGAGCTGACGGTACGTGATGCCGGCGACCTGGCAGGCAATGGGCACGCGGTAGCCCACTTCGTCACCGGGTCCGATGTCGAAGAGGGATTCCTGGATGAAGTCCTGCGAATCGGCGGTGCGATCCTCGTCGTTGAAGCTGCTCACGTAATTACTCCGATGGGGTTTAACCGAACCGACACGTATGTGTCATTAAATGCCAAGGGTAGGCCAACGTCAAGGGCAGGCTGCCCGACACGCCGAACCATCAACCTCAACTTTAACTTTAGGTGCGGTCTTCGCCCCTGTCACTTCCGGAGTCATCCGTCTCACCGGGCTCCTCCATCCCCATCTCCTGGAGCATGCGACGGAACTCGTCGTCGACCTCCGAGGTCACCTCCGGGGCGTCTTCGACGTCGGCCGACTCGTCGGACAGTTCGATGTCGAGGTACTCCCCCAGCTCCGCCTCGTTGACATGCAGTGACGCCTGGGTCAGCACGTCCTCGGCGACGAGCACCGGCAGGTCGAGGATCTCCGAGAGGATGAGGATGTCACTGGGGCGGGCATCGAACTGCTCGCCTCCCGTGGTGGTGATCTCGCCGATGAAGACACCCTCGAAATAGCTGGTCAACGCGAGTTGCTCGACACCGCCGTCGAAACGCGAGAGCACATCCGCGAGGACGTCGCGTGTGCCGGGACGACGGCGTTCGGATCCCTCGTCGAGCGAGCGGTCGCCGAGCTCGGCGGCGTCGATGGGCGAGAGCCACAGCGGGATGATGCGGTTCTCCTCGCGCCACACCAGAACGGCGCAGGTGAAGCCTTCCGGGCCCACGATGTGGATGCCGTGGAAGTCGACCTCGATGAGAGCGTTCTCCATGGTCAGGCGTCGAACTCGGAACGCAGGGCGTTCTTCACCAGGGAGGCGTGCAGGGAGACGACGAGGGCAGAGATCTGCTGGCTCATCTCCTCCGCACGCTCGCGCGCGGAGTCATCCTTGCCGTGGGCCACGGGCCCGGCGAACTGGCCGATGAGGTCGGCCTGCCGCTCGGCGGCCGTGCGCAGGCGCTTGAGCTGCGGGGCGGAGAAACCGAACTCCTGCAGCGAGAGCGCGGTACTGACGACACGCACGTCATCCGCGGTGAAGAAACCGGAGGCGTCGGCCGTGATGATGCCGCTGGCCGCGAGCGCGGTCACGTCGCCGGCCTCGCAGTGGGCCTGCTCCGCGACATCGGACTCGGAGAGCCTGGTCTTCGCCGGCCGGCGGAACTTCTCCGGGGAGATGATCGGATCGGTCTCCCCGACCGAGCCCAGCGCGCGGACCTGCCCGGAATCCATGGCCTCGAGCTGTTCGCGGATGACCTTCAGGGGCAGGTAGTTGTCCCGCTGAGTCACCAGGATGTAGCGCAGACGCTCGACATCGTCGTCGGTGAACCGGCGGTAACCGGAGGCCGTACGCTGCGGCGTGATCAGGCCCTCCGATTCCAGGAACCGGATCTTGGACACGGCGACATCGGGAAACTCGGCCCGGAGTCGCTCGAGCACCACACCGATGGACATGGTCTTTGCGCTGGGCCGGGCCGGCTGCGTCTTGCGTACTGCACTCACTGGATGTCGATCATTTTCTTCGCTCGGGGACGGGGGTCGGGGGTCGGATTGACCCCCTGATGCTGCGGGAAGTCCGGGCCCGCTGGGTGAGCGGGCCCGGACGACTGCGGCAGGGAGCTCTACTTCTCGGCGGTGAGGAACACCAGGCGGAACTTGCCGATCTGGATCTCGTCGCCGCTGGTGAGCACCTGCGAGTTACGCGGCTCGCGGTTGATGTAGGTGCCGTTGAGCGATCCCACGTCCACGACCTCGAACTCGCCGTCGTTGATGCGGAATTCCGCGTGACGACGCGACACGGTCACGTCGTCGAGGAAGATGTCCGCCTCCGGGTGGCGGCCGGCGCTGGTCGACGCCTGGTCGAGGAGGAAACGAGCGCCTGCGTTGGGGCCACGCTTGACCACCAGCAGGGCCTGGCCCTCGGGGAGATTCTCAGATCCGTCGGACGCGGGAGCTGCGGGTTGCGCACTGGATTCAGCGTCCTTGAGGAGATCAGAGCGGAAGACCGATGTGGTCTCTACCTGGGTCTCCGGGGTGCCGTTGTTTTCACTCATTTTCATTACCTCCGAGTGGGGCGAAGTTTGACTGTCCCTATCATAGCGACTTACCTGACCCGCGCCTGCGGCGCGTCGCCGCCATCACACCCGCGCGGCCAAAAGGCCCGGTAGGCGCACGTTAACTGAAAAAGCTCTCCATCGTCGCCAGGGCACCGCTGCCCCCGCCGGACAGCGGATTGTCCGAGACCATGTACGTCCACGTGGCCGACGGACGCGCCAGCCCCTCGCCCAGTTCCACGCCCTCGGCGGTGATGCGCGCGATGCGGAACGTGTCCACCGACTTGTCCACTGCGCGCTGCGCGAGGTCCTTGAACTCGCGGACCGCGATGCGGTGGTACTCGTCGATCGGCGTCTCCTTGGCGATCGCCCGGAGGTGGATGGACTCGCGCACGTCGTCCATGAGCGCCAGGTGCTCCGCCCACTCGTCGTCCAGATGGAAGAGCATGATCTGCCGCGCCGCGTGGGCGAGGGCTTCGGGCGGAAGCCCCGCGAGTTCTGCGGCCCGCTCCGGCGCGCGGGCACTGAGCTCCTGTACCGCCCTGTCCGTGTCCAGCAGCGCGGCGCGGCGCTCGTCGAGGATGATGCGCTGGTCCGCCAGGAGTTTGTTGTACTTCCAGGTCTGGGCGTGGATGGTGAGCAGTTGGCCCTCGGTCACCCGCTGGCAGTGCTCGACGAACTCACGGATCTTCCTCGTGGGGATCTGCCCGTCCTCCTCCGGCTGCGCGGAGACGGCGATGTCTCCCCGGCCGGTGACGACAACATCGTCCTCCAGGCTGACAAAGAAGATGGACAGCCCGGGGTCACCCTGGCGACCGGCGCGGCCACGGAGCTGATTGTCCAGCCGGGCGGTGCGGTGGCGGGAGGTGCCCAACACCGCCAGTCCCCCGAGCTCGGCCACCCCGTCGGCCAGGCGGATGTCGGTTCCTCGCCCGGCCATCTGCGTGGACACGGTGACCCGGCCGCGCTCGCCGGCGTGGGCGATGATGCCCGCCTCCTCCTCGTCGTTCTTGGCGTTGAGCACGGCGACCTCGATGTCCCGGGCGCGCAGCGCCTCCGCGAGGTACTCCGACTCAGCGACGTCGTGCGTGCCCACGAGGATCGGCTGTCCCGTCTCATGGATCGCCGCGATGCGCTCGACGAGCGCGACGTTCTTCTCCGCGACCCCCGCGTAAACCAGATCGTCCTCGTCGATACGCGCGAGCTCACGGTTGCGGTCGATGACGGAGACCCGCAGCCCGTAGAACTCCCGCAGCTGGTTGACCGCCTCCACCGCCGTGCCCGTCATGCCGCAGATGGCCGGGTAGCGGCTCATGAGCGCCTGCAGGGTGATCTGATCGAGGATGCGCCCGCCGTCGGAGACCGTCAGGCCCTCCTTGGCCTCGACCGCGGCCTGCAGCCCGTCCGGCCAGCGCTGCAGGTCGGCGACCCGGCCGCGGGAGGCGTCGATGAGTGCGAGTTTGCCGTCGTCGACGATGTAGTGGATGTCGCGGATGAGCAGCGCGCGGGCGTGCAGGGCCAAGTTGACCCGGACGAGGACGTTGCCGGCGTGCTCGCCGTCATACAGCGAGTCGATCCCGAGGCGTCGTTCGATCTCGGCAGCACCGGAGTCGGTGAGGAACACGTTACGACGGTCCCCGTCCACCGTGAAGTGCCGGCCCTCCTTCAGCGCGCCTACAGCGGCGGTGATCTCACCGGTGGATTGCGAACCCGCCACCGAGCCGGCGAGCACCAGGGGGACCAGCGCCTCGTCGACCAGCACGGAGTCCGCCTCATCGACGAGGGCCACGTCGCCCGGTGCCTGGACCTGCTGGGAGCGGTCGGTGATCTGGTTGTCGCGCAGCAGGTCGAAGCCGATCTCGTTGACCGGGGCGTAGACCACGTCGCAGAGGTACGCCTCGCGCCGCTCGTCCGCACTCATCTTCTCCGTGACGGCCGCGACCGAGAGCCCGAAGAACGACACCAGGGGGCTCATCCACTCGGCGTCACGCCCGGCGAGGTAGTTGTTCACGGTGATGACATGGACCCGTTTGCCCGTCAGCGCGAAACCCGTCGCGGCCATGGCGCCGGCGAGAGTCTTGCCCTCGCCGGTGGCCATCTGGATGACATCGCCCTCCAGCAGGCGCAGCACCGCCTGGGACTGGACGGTGAACGGGGTCATGTCCAGCGTGCGGGTGGCGGCGACGCTGAGGATCGCCAGGAACTCGGACTTGTCGGTGATCTCCCCGTCGACGGCCAGTGCCCGGGCGCGCTGGGCCAGCGTGGCGTCGTCCAGCGCGGACAGCTCGCTGAGCAGGTCCTCCGCCCGGGTCACCACCTGCTTGGACCTGGTGTCGTTGCGCTCGGACTGCGCGCCGAGCGCCTTCCAGAACCAGTCGAATGCTCCCACGTAACCAACCTCAGATCTGCTCGGGTGAATCGGTGGGGACCAGCTTAGATCAGGGCCCCCGGGACCCTTCGACCTACACTTGCCCAACTATGGACCCTCATTCCCGCTGCCCCTGCGGTACCGGCCTGACGTACGGCGACTGCTGCGGCCGATACCACGCCGGCGAGCCCGCCCCCACCGCCGAGACACTCATGCGCTCCCGTTTCACGGCGTTCGCCACCGGCAACACCGATTACCTCCTCCGGACGTGGGATCCCCTGACCCGCCCGGAGACCCTCGACCTCTCGGAATCGCCCGTGCGTTTCTACCGTCTCGACATACTGGACGTCTCCGCGGGTGGTTTGCTTGACGACGCCGGCGAGGTCGAGTTCGAGGCCTTCTACAAGGGCCAGGTCGCCGGTTCCCAGCGGGAGCGGTCCCGTTTCGTCCGCGGTTCGGACCGGCGCTGGTGCTACTCCGCCGGAGACGTTTCCTGACCTGCGGATTATTCTCCGAAGATCACACTGTTGTAAGGTATCGGTGTTGCCCGGAGACGGGCAGCGGCGGGCTGTGGCGCAGTTTGGTAGCGCACTACACTGGGGGTGTAGGGGTCGCAGGTTCAAATCCTGTCAGCCCGACAAAGAGCAGGTCAGAGGAGAAATCCTCTGACCTGCTTTCTGCTTTTCTGCCCTACCCGGTCTGCTCCACCGACCGGGCCACCAGCACCTTGGCCGCCTTCGGCGCCTTCCCGCAGGAGGCGATCGCCCCCTCGACGTAGGTGCGTTCCATGTCGACTGCCCAGCAGCGGCCGTCGATATGCGAGACCTGCCCGCCGGTGGCCGTGAGATCGCCGAAGCGCAGGCGCTCCCCCGCCTCCAGGAGGCGCTGCGCCACCGCGAGCTCGGCGACCTGCCCGGCGGAATCAAACACGCCGCGGCCGCGGTTTCCCGGGTGGAAAAAGTCACCCGCGTGGGCGTGCTCGAGGAGCGAGGCGGCAGCCGGTTCGTTGAGCTGGCCATAGCTGTAGGCCCAGGGCAGGAGCATGAGGGCCGGGGCGAAGCGGTGGCCCTTGGTGTGGGAGGTCTCCCAGACGGAGTGTCCGAGGGGGCCGTCGCGAAGCGTCGCCGCCAAGGGGCGGCCCTTGACCGCGCAGCACAGGTCACGTTTTCCGTGCGTGCACACCAGCAGCAGAGGTTCCGCCACCGCGGTGCCGCCGTTGGCCATGGGTGTCTCCAGTTCGAGGTCGAGGATGGCCTCGGGCCCGTCGACGCGCAGGAGCTCCGTGGTCGCGGACTGCGCATGCACGATGAACAGGTGCGGGCGCTCCACCAGGCGGCCCTCTCGGCCGGGGCGACGGATGAGCTGCAGCCCGGCCCGGCCCTTGAGCGCGGACTTCAGGCGTGCAGTGAGTTCGGGGCCGAAGGTGCCGCCGTCGAGGACGTCGCGGCTCCAGCCACCGGGGTGCTCGAAGCAGACAAACACCGAGCCCTGCTTCGCGGAACCCGGGAGAGGTTCGACGTGGACGTCCGAGCAGCGGGGCAGGGTCATGAGTTGACCCGGACGGTGAGCGCGCGGGTCTCCAGGCCGATGCTGAATTCGGTGACCGTGCCCACCGTGTCGCCGTCGACCTCGAACACCTCGGGTTTGGAGAGCTTCGCGGTGAACTTCTTGCCGGTCTGGTAGCTCAGCGTGGAGATGTTGCGGTGCATGCCACGGCGGCGGTCCGTGTTTCCGACGGCCTTGGCCACGGACTTGGACACCATGTGCCAGAAGATCGACCCGAAGATCTGGCCCCAGCCGAGAAGATCCTTCGGCCGCATGACCAGGATGTCCAGGATCCCGTCGTCCGGCTCGGCGTCGGGAATCAGCTGGATGGTGCCCACGAGCTCGCCGCAGTTGCCGATGATGACCGAGTGCGCCTTGCTGGTCGCCGGGGGCTCGTCGTCGAGCTGGTGCCGGACCTGGATCCGGTCGCCGCCGCCGAGGGACTTGGAGATCGCCACCGCGTAGGCCAGGACGCCGAAACGTTTCTTCAGGTCATCGTCGGTGTTGACGATCATCTGCGCGTCGATGCCCACCCCGGCCATGACCGCGAAATGGATGCGCTCCTCGGAGCCATCGGTACGCACCACGTCCGCGTGGCAGAAGTCGATGGACCTGTCCCGCCCTGCGTAGGCCGCGCGGACCGCCCGGTTGAAGTCGAGCGGCAGGCCCAGGTTGCGTGCCAGCAGGTTGCCCGTGCCCTCGGGAATGATGCCCAGGGCGGTGTCGGAGCCGTGGAGACCGGTGGCAACCGAACGCACCGTGCCGTCGCCACCGCAGGCGACCACCATCTCCGCCCCCGAGGCCGCGGCCTCCCGGGCCTGGGACTCCCCCGGCTCGTCCTCGGTGGTCTCCACCCATTCGACCGGGCCCCAGCCGAACTCGGCCACCGCGGCGTCGACCTTTGCATGGAGGTGCTCCACGTCCACCTTGACGGGGTTGTAGATGATCACGGAACGCTTCGCGGTGTCAGACATGCCTACAGCCTAAAGGGCGGGCTGCTCAATTGCCCTTCCATTCCGTCCAGTCGATGCCGAAGAAACGCAGGATCCGGTACGTGCCGTAGCCGTCGCCGAGCTCGTCGTTGGCGTCCTTCGTGCCGCCCGGCCACACGTGTCCCCCGCCGCCGATGCGGATGTGCTCGAGCGGCCGGTCGCAGTCGGACCACCGGAAGTCCAGTGTGCCGGCGGTTTCCCGGGTCGCGGTGACCGGGCCGGAGCAGTTGTTGCGTTCGGCGGCGTTCTCCAAAACGTCATCGACGGAGGTATAGGCGGTCTCGTGGCGTTCCCCGCCGTAGTAGCCGATCACGTCGTCGGCCGTCCCGTGCAGGTCGATGTGGGCGACGGGAGTGTCCTTGCAGTTCTCGTGCACCTTCTCGTAGTACGCGGCGGCCACGGTGGCGACCCCGGAGATCTGCTCGGGTATCTGGCAGGCGAGTGCCGCGGCGAATCCCCCGCCGTTGGAGAAGCCGATGACCGAGATGTGGTCCGCGTCCACGTCGTAGGCGTCGTCCACCGCGGTGACCACGGCCTGGGAGTAGGCGAGATCCTCGGCCATGGAGGTTGAGGCGTAGGGCGCGGGCGCCCAGGCCTGGTCCACCCCCTCCATGTACGCCACCAGCGCCGCGGCCGAGTCCAGCCGGGTGGTGTCCTCCAGGGTCTCCGCGCGCTCGCGCCAGCCGTGGAAGGCGAGGATGAGCGGCCAGTTCTGCTCCGGCGAATACCCCTCCGGGACGTGCAGCAGGAAGTCCCGCTCCCGCCCATCGACGGTGACCCTGATCCGTCCGCTCGTGCCCGGTGCGACGGGTCCGTCGACGGGTGCTGGCTCAGCGTCGCTCGGGGCATCGGCGGTCGCGGGTGTCGCCGGAGCAACGGTCTCGGGAGTGATGGTGTAGGTCGTGGTCGGCTGCCGCTGTCCCATGGGCTGCAGCGGAGCACAGCCCCCGAGAACCAGCGCCAGCACCGCCACACACACCGCTGCCAGCGACCGCCCGGGCCGGGCGGCGGAGAGAACGCGACTCATGGTTGGTCATCCTACGGGAGGTAGATTGGGCCCCACGATGCGAGATTCCCTTTCCCGACCCGCCTCGGCCAAAGACGCGCCGGGCTTTTCCGACGCCGCCCACCGGTGGGCCTCCGCCGGAGCCTTCGCCCACGGCGCGGACATCTACGACTCGGTGCGACCGTCCTATCCTCCCGAGGTCACGGAGCTTATCGACGCCGCCCGCAGCGTGGTCGACATCGGTGCCGGCACCGGCAAACTCACCGCTTCCCTTCTGTGCGGCCGCGAGGTCCTCGCGCTGGATCCCTCCAGGGACATGACCCGTGTGTTGAAGAATCGATTCGACATCCCGGTGTGGCGGGCCACGGCCGAGGCCACCGGGCTGGCGCAGGACTCCGTAGATGCCGCCACCGTCGCACAGACCTGGCACTGGGTTGACGTCCGCGCGGCCTGCACCGAGCTGGACCGGATCATCCGGCCCGGCGGATCGGTGGTGCTAGCGTGGAACACCCTGGATGTCTCCCACCCGTGGATTCTCCGCCTGGCCAGGATCATCCACTCCGGCGACATTCAGCGCGAAGGGTTCCTGCCCGAGGTTGACGATCCGTGGCGAATCGAGAGGGAGCTGCGCTGCCGGTGGCACCAGAACCTCACCACCGACGAGATCTTCCTGCTGGCGCAGACCCGCTCCTACTGGCTGCGCTCCGACGAAAAGATCAGGGACCGGGTAGCGGAGAACCTGCGGTGGTACCTCTTCGACCGGCTGGGATTCGCCCCGGGGCAGCTGCTCTCCATCCCCTACCGGACGGACGCTTTCCTCCTGCGTCGCCCTTAGCTAGGGTCGGCGGGTATGAGCGAGCGACTGGACAGCATCGACGAGGCGGTCGAGCAGACAATGGCCTGGGTCAGCTATGGCGAGCCGAACTCCGCCGACCTCATCGACGTGGCCGGGTCGAACTACCCGGTGGCGGGGAGGTACGGCGGCTTCCGGGGAAACGACGAGCGCATCGTCTCCCACACGGAGTTTGTCCACGGCCTCGACGAATCAACGTGTGTCATCCAGATCGTCTCCCCCGACGGGGTGGTCGAGCTCGACGTGGACGGAGAATCGGCCTCGTACGACTCACACGAGGCCGGCATCCGGGCGTTCTATGAGTGGGCCGACCGAAGCTAACCCAGCAGCGCCTTGTCGGATAGGGTCGCTCCCTTGATGTTGGCGAACTCCGCGAGCAGGTCATGCACGGTGAGCCCGGCCTTCTTCTCGTCGTCGGCCTCGTAGACGATCCGGCCCTCGTGCATCATGATGAGCCGGTTGCCCAGGCGGATCGCCTGCTCCATGTTGTGGGTGACCATCAGCGTGGTCAGGCCTCCGTCCTCGACGATGCGCTGGGTCAGGGTGGTCACCAGGTCGGCCCGCTGGGGGTCGAGGGCGGCCGTGTGCTCGTCGAGAAGCATGATCTTCGGCTCGGACATGCCCGCCATGAGCAGCGAGAGTGCCTGGCGCTGGCCGCCGGAGAGCAGGCCGACCTTCGCGGTGAGGCGGTTCTCCAGTCCGAGTTCGAGGGTCTTGAGCTCCTCGACGAACCGTTCCCGGCGGGCCGAGCTGAGGCTGCGGCCCAGGCCTCTGCGCTGGCCACGTTTGAAGGCCAGGGCCATGTTCTCCTCGATGGTCAGCTCGGGCGAGGTGCCCGCGAGGGGGTCCTGGAACACCCGGCCGACCTCGTGGGCTCGGCGGTGCTCGGGGGTCTTGGTGACGTCGTGCCCGTCGATGGTGATCTGGCCCCGGTCGACCGGGAGGCGGCCGGAGATGGCGTTGAGCAGCGTGGACTTGCCCGCGCCGTTGGATCCGATGACGGTGACGAAGTCGCCCTTGTTGAGCACGAGGTTGAGGTCGACGAGCGCGCGGCGCTCATTGACCGTTCCGGGAAAGAACGTGCGGGAGATGTTGTTGACGTTGAGCATGGGCGCTTTCAGGTCCTTTCCGCGACGGTCTCGGGGATCTTCGCGCCGGCCGAGGCCGCGGCGGGCACCGCGTCGGGCACGTTGGGCTTCCGGCGCCCGAACTTCTGGCGCACCTGCGGTGCCAGCAGTGCGCCGATGACCAGGACCGCCGAGACCAGTTTCATGTCGTTGGGGTTCAGGCCGATGGACAGGGCGGCGAAGATGATCATGCGGTAGAGCACGGCGCCGACGACGACGGCGAAGATGGCCAGCCAGAGGTTGCGCTGGCTGAGGATGGCCTGGCCGAGGATCACCGAGGCGAGGCCCACGACGATGAGGCCGATACCCATGGAGATGTCGGCGAAGCCCTGGTACTGCGCGACGAGCGCGCCGCACATGCCCACCAGGGCGTTGGAGAGCGCGAGGGTGAGGATCTTGTTGTTGTCCGTGGAGGCACCGAAGGAGGTGATCATCTGGGCGTTGTCACCCGTGGCGCGAATGGACAGCCCCAGGTCGGTGCGCAGGAACCACAGCACGATCAGCGCCAGCACGGAGATGCCCACGGCGAACAGCACCACTCCCGCCCAGGTGCCCAGCAGGTCGGCGTCCTCGAGCGGGGTGAACACCGAGTCGGTGCGCAGCAGCGGGATGTTGGCGCCGTCCATGATGCGCAGGTTGATCGACCACAGACCGATCTGCGTGAGGATACCGGCGAGCAGACCGTCGATGTTGCCCTTGGTGTGCAGCAGGCCGGTGACGATGCCCGCTAGGAAACCCGCGACGAAGCCTGCGGCAGTGGCGAGGAACGGGTTCCAGCCCGCGACGATGCCCGTGGCGGCCGTGGCCGCGCCGGTGGTGAACGAGCCGTCGACGGTGAGGTCGGCGAAGTTGAGGATGCGGAAGGTGAGGTAGACGCCGAGCGCCATGACCCCGTAGAGCAGGCCGAGTTCTAGCGCCCCGATCATACGGTCTCGGCCTCGTCGAGAATCTCCTGCGGAATGGTCACGCCCTGGGCCTTGGCGGCTGCTCCGTTGACCACGTAGGTGAACTCCGAGGCGGTCTCGACCGGCATCTCGGCCGGGTCGGCGTCCTCCTGCAGGATGCGCAGCGCCATCTCGCCGGTCTGGCGGCCGAGCTCCTCGTAGTCGATGCCGATGGTGGCCACGGCCCCGCCCTCGACGGTGCCCTCCTCGGCGCCGATCACGGGGATCTTCTTCTCCTCGGCGACCTGGATGAGCGAGGACAGGCCGGAGACGACCATGTTGTCCGTGGGCACGTAGAACGCGTCGACGTCGCCGATGGCCTCGGCGGCCTGGGGGATCTCGGTGACGTTGGTGACGGTCTGGATGACCACCTCGATGCCCTGCTTCTTGGCGGCCTCGGTCATGGCGTCGACCTGCACCTGCGAGTTGACCTCGCCGGAGGCGTAGACGATGCCGATGGTCTTGGTCTCCGGAACGATTTGGGTGAGCAGCTCCAGCTGCTGTTCGAAGGGGGCCGCGTCCGAGGTGCCGGTGACGTTGTCGCCGGGCTTCTCCAGGGAGTCGACGAGGTCCGCCTCGACCGGGTCCGTCACGGCGGTGAACAGCACGGGGACGTCGGTGAGGTTCTGCACGGTGGCCTGCGCGGCGGGCGTGGCGACGGCCAGGGCAAGGTCCAGGTCGGACGAGGCGAACTGCTGCGCAATGGTCAGCGCGGTGGCCTGCTCGCCGTTGGCGTTCTGCTCGTCCCACTCGACTTCGACGCCAGCGTCCTCGAAGGCGGACTTGAAGCCCTCGGTGGCCGCGTCGAGCGCCGGGTGCTGCACCAGCTGGTTGATGCCGATGTGGTAGCTCTCTCCCCCGTCCGCCGACGAGGCCGAGTCGGAGCCCGAGTCGCCGCACGCGGTCAGGGAGAGGGTGGCTGCGGCAGTGACCGCTGCCAGGGTGGCCAACTTCTTGATACGGGGGAAGGACATGGCGCGCACCTTTCGGGGAACTTTTCGGAGTTGTATGTAACTGTCCTGAAAATTTACCCTGCGTTGCGACGCACAACTAAACGGCTCGCGTGAACTGGCGCACCCTCTACTTACCCCCGGCGAACTACTTCTTCTTCGTTCGGCGCTCGCGGACACGCACGGCGATGCGGACCGGGGTGCCGTGGAAACCGAAGCGCTCGCGGAACTTGCGCTCCAGGTAGCGGCGGTAACCGGCGTCGAGAAAGCCCGTGGTGAACAGCACGATTGTCGGCGGCCGGGTCGACGCCTGGGTGGCGAAGAGCACCTTGGGCAAGCGGTTGTTCTTCATCGGGGGCGGGTTGGCCGCGATGGCCTCGCGCAGCCAGGTGTTGAGCTGACCCGTCGATATGCGTCGGTCCCAGCTCTCCAGTGCCTCCAGCATCGCGGGCTCGAGGCGTTGCAGCGAACGGCCGGTCTTGGCGGAGATGTTCACCTTGGTCACCCAGGGCACGTGGGTCATCATCTCGTCGAATTCCCGGTCGAAGAGGTCGCGGCGATCCTCCTCCATGAGGTCCCACTTGTTGAAGGCCACGACCAAGGCGCGGCCGGAGTCCAGCACCATGCCGAGGACACGCTGGTCCTGCTCGGTGATGGGCTCGGAGGCGTCGATGAGCAGGACGCAGACCTCGGCGGCGTCGATGACACCCCGGGTACGCAGCGAGGCGTAGTACTCGTGGCCCTGGGCGTTCTTCACCTTGCGGCGCAGGCCCGCGGTGTCGACGAACCGCCAGGTCTTCTCCTCCAGCTCGATGATGGAGTCCACCGGGTCGACCGTCGTGCCGGCGACGTTGTCCACGACGCTGCGCTCAAACTTGGCGAACTTGTTGAGCAGCGAAGACTTGCCCACGTTCGGCCGTCCCACGAGAGCTACTCGACGCGGGCCCTCGGTGATCGAGCTCTTGCGCGGGACCTCGGGGAACTTGCTCAGCGTCTCATCCAGCACGTCGGCGCCGCCACGACCGTGCAGCGCGGAGACCGGCCACGGGTCGCCGAGACCGAGGGCGTAGAACTCGGCCATGTCCGCGTACTGCGACTCCGAGTCGAACTTGTTGGCCACGAGGATGACGGGCTGCTCGGCGCGCTTGAGACGGTCGGCCATGACCGCGTCCGTCTCGGTGATGCCCACCGTGGTGTCCACCACGAGGATGATCACGTCGGCGTCGATCATGGCGCCCTCGGCCTGACGGGCGATGGCGGCGTGAATGCCCTTGACGTTGGGGTCCCAGCCGCCGGTGTCCTGCACCCAGAAGCGCTGACCGTTCCAGTCGCTCAGGTAGGAGATGCGGTCGCGGGTGACGCCGGGGAAGTCCTCGACGACGGCCTCGCGGCGCCCGATAAACCGGTTGACCAGCGAGGACTTGCCCACGTTCGGGCGGCCGACGATCGCGACGGTGGGCAGAAGTTCCGTGACGGTGTCCGGGCGGGCGATGCCGAAGGACTCCTCGACGCTCTCCCAGTCCTCATCGTCCATGTCATCCATGTCGTCGTCATACTGCGCCTCACCGAAGTCGGAGTCGTCGAAGTCTTCCTCGTCGTCTTCGGAGAATTCGTAGTTGAACTCCTCCTCGTCGAAGTCGCTGGATGCCCAACCGGCGCCGGGTGCCAGCTCCTCCTCGTCGTGGAAGACGTCCCTGGCGTCCATCTCTCCGCCATCGGGGGTGTGGTAGACGAACTGGGTCTCTTCTTCTGGCTGGTCAGGGGTGTTGCGGCGGTCACTCATCGGGAGGACTCCTTCAGCAGTTCGATGAGGCGCTGCTCGACGGCGTCGCGGCTCATGTGGGAGGTGTCGATGATCTCGGCGTCCTCGGCGGGGCGCAGCGGGCTGGCGGCGCGGGAGGAGTCGAGCTCGTCGCGGCGCTGGACGTCGGCGAGCACGGTGTCGAAGTCGACGTCGCGTCCGGCGCGGATGTCCTGGTCGAAGCGGCGGCGGGCGCGGACCTCGGCCGAGGCCGTGAGGAAGGCCTTGGCCGGGGCGTCGACAAGCACGACCGTGCCGATGTCGCGGCCCTCGACGATCGCGCGGTGCGCGGTGGCGGCCAGGTGGCGCTGGAGGGCGACCAGGTTGGCGCGCACCTCGGGGATGGCGGAGACGGCGGAGACGTTGTGGGTGACCTCGGCGCCCCGGATCTCAGCGGAGACGTCCTCGCCCGCGAAGATGACCGAGGTGGAGTCGGGGTCGTTGTTGACCTCGAGCGGCAGATCGGCGGTGGCGGCGATGACGGCATCGGTGTCCGCCGGGTCCACGCCGGCGCGCAGGACCGCGAGGGTGGCCACGCGGTACATGGCCCCGGTGTCGACGTACTTTGCATCCAGCTGCTTGGCCAGCGAGCGGCACGTGGTGGACTTGCCCGTGCCCGAGGGGCCGTCGACGGCGAGGATCAGGCCACCGTCCGGCATGTTGGAGATGCTCACATTCCCACCACTTTGTACAGCGAGGTCAGCTCGGAATCGTTGAGCGCGCGCATGGTGCCCGGCTTCTGCTCCCCCAGCTGCAGGGTGTGCAGCTTGGTGCGCACGAGGCGCTGGACGGGGTAGCCGACCTCCTTGAACATGCGGCGCACGATGTGTTTGCGGCCCTCGTGCAGCTCGACACGCACGAGGGAGAAACCCTGGTTTTTGTCCACGATCTGGACGAAGTCGGCCTTGGCCACGCCGTCCTCGAGCTCGACGCCCTCCTTGAAGGCGTTGATGAGCTTGGCGCCGGCCTCGCCGAGCACGGTGGCCAGGTAGGTCTTTTTCACCTCGTAGCGCGGGTGCATGAGGCGGTTGGCCAGCTCGCCGTCGTTGGTCAGCAGCAGCAGGCCTTCCGTGTCGGCGTCGAGGCGTCCGACGTGGAAGAGGCGGTTGCCGGAGGCGATGCGGTCCGCGAGAAGATCGCCCACACACGGGCGGCCCTCGTCGTCGGACATCGTGGAGACGATGCCGCGGGGTTTGTTGAGGATGAAGTAGTCGAGGTTCTCGTTGACGTTGACGCGGGTGCCGTCCACGCGGATGATGTCCACGTCCGGGTCGACCTTGACGCCCTGCGTGCGCACGATCTTGCCGTTGACCTCGACCTGGCCGTTGTCGATCATGATTTCCGCGTGACGACGAGAAGCCACGCCTGCCCGGGCGAGTACCTTCTGCAGGCGCTCGACGCGCGCGGTCGGTGCCGCGGCGCTGGGGCTGTCGGCGGGTTTGTCGTCCTCCCACCACGCATCTGCGAGGGGGTGGTCTTCGGCTGCCTGCCGACGTTCTTCGTGGCTGACGTTCTGGCGGCGGGCCGGCTTGGCGTTGGACATCAGCCGGTCACTGTCTTTGCGCCTGGGCTGGTCCTTCTTGTCCGGTGTGCCGTCTCGGCGAGCGGGTGGGGTCACGGTAATCGTGTCCTGTTCTCTATGGGGGATTGCCTCTGCCGCGAACGGGCATGAGGAAAAGTGCAGAATACCTGTCCACCATAACCTATGAGCCCCCGAACAGGCACATTCCGCGGAAACAGGGTCAGAAGTCGACGTCGATCGAGTCGATATCCGGCAGCAGTGGCGCGAGGTCCGGCAGGCGCTCCAGGGAGTCGATCCCGAGCAGCTCGAGGAACAGGTCGGTGGTGGCGTATTTGTGGGCACCGGTGGCGGGGTCGGTGTCCACGTCCGTGATCAGTCCCCGCAGCTCGAGCGTGCGCATGACCCCGTCGACGTTGACGCCGCGCACGCCGGAGACCTGTGAGCGGGTGACCGGCTGGCGGTACGCGACCACCGCGAGGGTCTCCAGGGCCGCGCGTGACAGACGCGTCTGCGTGCCGTCGAGAAGAAATTTCTCCACCGCGTCCGCGTATTCGGGCCGGGTGTAGAGCCGCCAGCCCTCGGCGGTCTCGCGCAGGTCAAACCCCGACCCCCGTTCGTCGAACTCGGCGGCGATGGCGCGCAGGCAGTCGGCCACCTCCCCGGCATCGGTGGCCAGGGAGCGTGCGAGGGTCTCGACGGTGACCGGGTTGTCCACCACCAGGAGGATGGATTCCAGGCGTGAGCGGAGCTGAGAGTGCAGGGGCAGGCTCATGGGGGCACACGCTACTCCCAGTTCGCGGCCGCAACGACGGCTGGATCCACGTCCGCGCCGGTCCAGGAGACACTCAACTCGCCCAGCGCCTCGGGCTGTTCGGTCTCCACGGCGCGGGCCTTGTACAGCTCCAGCAGTGCCAGGAATCGGCCGACGATCTCCATGCTCGCGGTGCAGTCGCGGGTCAGCGCGGCAAAGCTCAGCCAGCGCTGTGCGCCGAGGAGCCGGAGGGTCTCCAGGATTTTGCCGGCCTGTTCAGGGACGGAGACGGTGTCGCTGTGAATATGGCCCAGGCCGACCTCCTCCGGTGGGCGGGGGCGGAACACACCCGCGGCGAGCTGGGCGAAGCTCGCCGGGGTGTGTCCGAGGGCGACCGGCGGGAGCAGATCCGCGAACTGTGCCTCCATGCCCACGGTGCGGGGATAACGACGACGTGCGCCACGCTGCCAGTCCGCGAAGAGGTCCGCGACCCGGCTGTACGCGCGGTACTGCAGCAGGCGGGCGAACAGCAGGTCGCGGGACTCGAGGATGGCCAGGTCCTCCTCGTCGTCGACCACTCCCCGGGGCAGCAGCCGGGCGGCCTTGAGATCCAGCAGGGTCGCCGCGACGACAAGAAACTCCGTGGTCTCCTCGAGCGCGTCGGAGCGGCTGAGCTCGCGGGTGTAGCCGATGAACTCGTCGGTCACCTCGGACAACGCGACCTCGGTGACGTCGAGCTTTTTGTCGCCGATGAGCTGGAGCAGGAGGTCGAACGGGCCCTCGAAGTTGGTCAGGGCGAGGGTGAACCCCGTGATCTCGGGCTGTTCGGCGACACCCGATCCATCGACGGTGGACGAGCGTGGGCCGACCTGGATGGTGGCGGTCACGGCTGAGTGATCTAGCCGGTTCGCTCAATCACCTCGAGGGCGAGGTTGCGGTACTGCTGCGCCCCCTGCGAACTCGGTGCCCACGTGGTGATCGGCTCGCCGGCGACGGAGGTCTCCGGGAATCTGACGGTACGGGTGATGACGGTGTCGAAGACCTGGTCCCCGAACACCTCCACGACGCGGCTCATGACCTCGCGCGCGTGGGTGGTGCGCCGGTCGAACATCGTCACCAGAATGCCGATGATCTCCAGGTCGAAGTTGATGCGGTCGCGCACCTTCTCCACGGTGTCGGTGAGCAACGCCAGGCCACGGAGTGAGAAGTACTCGCACTCCATGGGGATGATCACGCCGTCGGAGCAGGCCAGCGCGTTCACGGCCAGCAGGCCGAGGGAAGGCCCGCAGTCGATGATGATGTAGTCGTAGTCGCGGCGCACCGGTCGCAGGGCCCGGGCCAGCGTCTGCTCGCGGCCGACCTCGTTGACGAGCTGGATCTCGGCGGCCGACAGGTCGATGTTCGCGGTGACCAGCTCCAGGCCGGGCACGTTGGTCTTGTGGATCGCCGAGTGGATCGAGGTGGTGTTGTCCAGCATGAGGTCGTAGACCGTGACCAGTTCCTCGTCGTGGGCGACACCCAGGCCGGCGGACAGAGCGCCCTGCGGGTCGAGGTCGACGAGCAGGACGCGCCTGCCCTGTTCCGCGAGGCAGGCCCCGAGGTTTATGGTCGTGGTGGTCTTGCCCACCCCGCCCTTCTGGTTGACCATGGAGATCACCCGCGCCGGGCCGTGCTTGTCCAGCTGGGGTGCCGGTGCGGGCACGCGCCTGGGTCGTCCGGTCAGGCCGGTTTCCGGCTCCTCGAACAGGCCGCTGTCGCTCACAGTCACACCCTCTTCCTTGACTGGGGTCGGTATCCGGCACGAATTACATCGCTGTTAGTAGCTAAGCGTACAACGGGCGCGGCGCGGGGTGCGGCGACACCCCGTGAACCAGGGTGTGTCTAGTGTGCAGGCTTGTCCTGGGTCGCGCGGGTGCGACGCACAAAGGCGGCTGCGATCAGACCGAGGACCACGAGCACGGCGAGCCCTCCGCCCAGGAACACGGCACGACCCGGACCGGAGGAGTCGGCGGGAGCGCCGTCCGAACCCAGATCCGGCCCCACGGCTGCCGCCTCCACGGCGGTGCGCGCGGCGGGCTCGGTCTCCGCTGCGGTGAGTCGGATGATGGCGTGCGCGACGTTGCTGAATATTCGCTTTACTGGGGTCCACCGGTCGCGTGTCCGGGGGCCGGCAGGCTGAGGACGGGTTCGTAGGCGTCGGGGCCACTCGTGGTGCGGTCGGGGGCCACCACGCTTACGCTCCTCCCGCCGTGTGTATAGGGCACACGGCGGAAGGAGCAAGCCAATGGTACGAAAGATCAGAGCGAAGCTGATACTGCAGCTACGCTCCGAGGGCCTGTCCGGACGCACGATCGCCGCGTCGCAGGGCATGTCCCGAAAAAGCATCACCGCGGTACTGGAAGCCGCCGACACCGCGGGTGTGAGCTGGGATGATGTCGCCGAGCGTCCCGAGGACGAGGTCTATGACCTGCTGTTCCCGGGCCGGGGACAGCACCACAGCGTGTTCGCCCAACCGGACTGGGAGAAAATCCACCGGGAACTCGCCAGGGTCGGCGTGACCCTGAAGCTGCTGCACGGCGAGTACACCGATGAATGCGTCGCCACCGGAGCGCCGGCGATGGGCTACGACCGGTTCTGCCGGACCTACCAGCGCCACGTCCTGGTCACGGGAGCAGCGTCGAGGGTGGGACACAAGGCCGCCCAGAGCGTCGAGGTCGACTGGTCCGGGCCGACGATGACCCTGCTTGACCCGATCAGTAGTACCCCGAGGCCGGTGTACCTGTTCGTCGGGTGCCTGCCCTTTAGCCGCTACTCGTTTGTCTACCCGAGTCTGGACATGACGCAGGAGTCCTGGCTGCGGGCCCATGTCGCGATGTTCACCGCCTTCGGCGGATCGGTACCGCGGATCGTGCCCGACAACCTCAAAACCGGGGTGATCACCCATCCCCGCGACGGTGAGATCGTCCTCAACGACGCCTACCGCGAGATGGCCGCACACTACTCGGCCGCGGTGCTGCCGGGCCGGGTACGCAAAGCGAAGGACAAGCCGAGCGTGGAAAACACCGTGTGGCATGTCGCGATGCGGGTCATCGCCCGGCTACGCGACCAGCAGTTCACATCCCTGCCGGAGCTGACGGCCGCGGTCACCGCACAGGTCGCGGCCTACAACGCCGAGCCTTTCCAGAAGCGGGACGGCTCCCGGGCCAGTGTGTTCACCACCGAGGAACAACCCCTGCTGACCGGGCTTCCGCAGGTCGCCTATGAGATCAGCCGGTGGGTCTACGGCCGGAGGGTCGGGCGCAACGGGCACGTGGTGTGGGAGAAGAATTTCTACTCGGTGCCAGTCACCCATATCGGCACAAGCGTAGATCTGCGGATCACCGACCGTGTCCTGCAGATCTACTCCGGCCAGCAAAGGGTGAGCAGCCACCTGCTGTTTCCCGAGGGATCAGCCAATCAGTACCGCACCAACGACGCTGATCTACCCGCCGGGGAGCGCTACCAACCGTGGGACGCCCCGCGCGTGCGGGAGTGGGCAGGCCGGGTCGGCCCGTCCGCGACGGTGGTGGTCAACCGGATCTTCGAATCGGTGGCCGTCGACGAGCAGGGCCTGAATGCCGCCCTGGCGGTGTTGCGGTTGACGCGGCGGTATTCCGCCGAGCGGGTCGAGGACGCCTGCAGGCTGGCGCTGGCCGGGCATGTCCGGTCCCCGCGGTACGTGCACCTGCACCCGATCCTGGCCACCGGGCAGGACCAGGCCACCCGGCAACGCCCACCACGGGAGGAACCGGTCGAGGAAGGCGGATTCGTCCGCGGCGCCGACTACTACGCAGGAGACGTGAAATGAGCGGCATCGACATGGAAACCACACGCAAACTCCGCGACATGGGCGCGACCGCCCTGCTGGAGGCCATCGACGCCGAAGACGAGAACCTCGTCCTGGGGATGGGATTCGAGGAACGGCTGCACCTGATCGTCGATGAGGCGTATGCCACCTTCACCCACGGCAAGGTCGACGGGCTGATCCGCCGGGCCGGCCTGCGCTACCCGGCAGCTGATCTGCGTCGGATCGACCTGGTCGAGCAACGAGGACTGAATCGCAACCTGCTGGCTACCTTGGCGACCTGCGGGTTCATCGAGCGCCACCAGAATGTCGTGTTCCAGGGGTTCACCGGGTCAGGGAAATCCTATCTGGGGTGCGCGCTGGCGAAGCAGGCCTGCCAGCACCGGTACCGGGCGCACTACATCCGAATGCCGGATCTGGAGGAAGCCTGGGCCACCGCACGCGACAAACCCCAGGGGACGACGAAGTTCCTCAAGAAGTACGCCGCATTCACCGTCCTGGTTATCGACGAGTGGCTGCTGGATCACCCGGATGAGGCCATGCGCAGCATGCTGCTGGAACTACTGGAACGCCGCTACGACTCCGCGTCGACGGTGTTCTGCACCCAGTACGCGAAAAAAGACTGGCATCAAAGGCTCGGATCCGGGGTGCATGCCGATGCGATCATGGACCGGATCGTGCATAACACGATCTGGGTCGACACCGGCACCCACAACATGCGCGAGCACGTCACCATGAGCCAGTAGGAATTGTCCTGCGGACGCCGGTGGCCCCCATCACGACGGCTGCCGGCCCCCGCAGGCAATATCGCTGGCCCCCAACCACACGATCGGGTGGCCTTCACACCTACGAATACTCAGTTGCCCGGGCCGACGACCTGGATGTGGAACGGGTTGTCCGGGGTCTGGCCCTCCGGGTAGGTCAGGGTCATGGAGAGTGCCTCGGTGTCGATCTCCCGCTCCACGTTCTCGATCACCTGGTTGTTCACGTCGACGTAGCGCAGGGTGACGTTCTCCCGGTCGACCTGGTTGAACTCGCGCAGCAGGTTGGCGGCCTCCAGGGCACCGAGCTTTACGGTGAGGACGTTGCCGTCGATCGTTGCGGGCAGGTCGATGTACCTGGTCTCAGCGGTGTCGACGTGCTCGGCGGGTTGGCGCGGAGGGGTTGTTGCTGCAGGGAGCGCGGAGGATTCGGGAGCAGCGGCCGCGGGGGCCGACTCGGCTCCGGGTGCGGCCTGGGCCTGAGCCGGGGCCGGAGCGGCCGCATCAGCCGCGGCGCCCGGCGCTTCACCCGGGGCAGGCAGGGCCGCACCCTGCTCCGTGACCAACGTGACTGACCGGGTCTGCCCGAGCGCGTTGAAGGTGACCACGGTC
The DNA here is from genome assembly GCF_000767055.1 of Corynebacterium doosanense CAU 212 = DSM 45436. Taxonomy (NCBI): domain Bacteria; kingdom Bacillati; phylum Actinomycetota; class Actinomycetes; order Mycobacteriales; family Corynebacteriaceae; genus Corynebacterium; species Corynebacterium doosanense. The sequence goes on along the minus strand of NZ_CP006764.1, from coordinate 1,397,436 downwards.
GACGCGCCCGGCGTTTCCGGTGCGGTGACCGTCACGACAGTGCCCGCAGAATGCACGTCCCAGCCCTCGCCGCTGTAGCCGCCCTGCACAGGGACCCCGAGGTCGACGGTGGTGGTCTCTCCGGGGGCGACGGCGATCGGGGCCGCCAGCACGGCGTTCATCTGCTCCATGTTCATCCCGGACGGGATCTGCGCGGTCGCAGTCTGTCCGGGGGTGGAGATCAGGGCGATGGCCACGTCTGCGATCACGGCAGCGGCTCTTCTGGGTCGGGCGTTGTGCACGGGATTTTCCTTAACGGTGACAAGGCTCCCGCAGGGTTGGGGAACAAGACTATACAAGACGTCTTGACACCCTACACACGTTTACCCAAAGTTCACGCCCTCGGGTGTGTTTCCCGCCAGACGCGACGTAGGTTCTCGGCGCTGACGTGGGTATATATCTGCGTGGTGGTCACCGAGCTGTGCCCGAGGAGCTCCTGCACCGAACGCACGTCTGCTCCGCCCTCGAGCAGGTGGGTGCCGTAGCTGTGGCGCAGGGTGTGCGGGGAGATCTGCTTCTCGATCCCCGCCCGCTGCGCCGCCGCCTTCGTCGCCGCCCAGGCGCTCTGTCGCGACAGCGGGCCGCCGCGGGTGTTGAGCAGCAGCGCGTGCGACTTGCCGGTGGCAAACAGTGGGCGGGCTCGCACGAGGTACTCGTCCACCGCGTCCAGGGCTGCCGATCCGACGGGAACGATGCGCTGCTTGTTGCCCTTTCCGGTGATGGTGAGAATGCCGTCGGTGTCCGTGACGTCGTCGACACTCAGCGCCGTGATCTCCGAGATCCGCGCGCCCGTCCCGTAGAGCAGCTCCAGCAGTGCCCGGTCTCGCGTATCGACGGCCGTGGCCACCTCACCCGTGGGAATCGCCTCGAGCAGCCGGGTGACCTCGTCGATGCTCAGTGTGTCCGGGAGGTAGAGCCCGGTGGCCGGTGGGGACACCTCGGCGGCGACGTCGACGGAGAGTTCACCCTCCGTGACCCCGAACCTGTGGAGGCCCCGCGCGACCACCAGCGCCCTGCCGGCCGAGGAGGCGGCCAACGCTGGCCGGCCGGTCCTGCCCGTGCGCAGGTCGGTGACATACGCCTCGACGTCCGCGGTGGTGACCGCGGACAGGTCGCTGAGGCGGGCGTCGTCGAGCCAGTCGAGATAACGCAGTACGTCGCGTCGGTAGTTGCTCAGGGTGTTCTGGCTCAGGCCGCGCTCGACGGCCAGGTGGCTGAGCCACGTCTCCGCCAGCGCGCGCGGATCGACGGACATGTCAGATCTGTTTCATGTCCGGGCGCGCCCCGGCATCCTGGCGGCGCCGGGCCAGAGCCGTGGGCCGCAGCGGGAACCCAGCCTCGGCCGGCCGGGCATCGCCGCCCCGCTCGACGACCTCGCTGGCCGCGAAGATCCCGGCGACGGCGATGGAGTTGCTGATCTCCCCGCGGAGGACCCGGGCGCGGGCCTCGGCGAGCGGTACCCAGTCCAACGTGAGGTCGGTCTCCTCGTCCCCCTCGGCGACGGGGCGTTCCACCTCGCGCAGGCCGGTGGCGAGGTAGATGCGACAGGCCTCGTCGCAGAAGCCGGGCGAGGTCACCAGGTCAGCGAGGACACTCCAGTCGGCGGCCTCGAGGCCCGCCTCCTCGACGAGCTCGCGCTTCGCTCCCACCAGTGGGTCCTCGTCCACGATGTCCAGGAGGCCGGCGGGAATCTCGGTGAGGCGGGTGCCCACGCTGTGGCGGTACTGCCGGAGCAGCGCGACGTTGCCGGCCTCGTCGACCGCGGCGACGGCCACGGCGCCGAAGTGCTCGACCACCTCGCGGGTCTTCTCTGCCCCGCCGGGCATGATCACCCGGTCGCGCCGCACCGCCAGAATGGGTGACTGCAGGAGCAGCTCGCTACCGGTAACGGTGAATTCGTGGCTGCCGGGTGCGGAACTAGTCATTGACCCAGCCTAACTCTGCGGTTCGGGTGTCCTGGCATCCGCGCTCTCCGCGGCGCCGTAGTTGCCCGACTCACCGCCGATGCGCTGCGCCACCGCGAGGACCACGCTGGCGGCGGCCCAGGGCTCACCGAAGGAGTCCACGGTGCTGGTGCGCGCTCCCTCCGCCCGCAGCGTCGCAATGAGCGCCCCGTCCTCCGCGGACTCGATCGGACCGGCGGCCACGGTCGCGCCACCGGCGCGGTCCACGGCGTCGAGGAAGCGGGCCTGGTTGGCCACCGTGTTCTCCTCACCGGCTTTCCCGGTGAGCAGCACGACGCCCTGGGTGGGCAGGATCGTCCCGTCCTCGTAGTCGATGAACCCGGTGTCGCGCAGGGTCTGCAGGGCGCGGGCCCGGTCCTCGGTCGGGGCCTCGGGCTCCCCCGTCTCCGGGTTGAGCAGGAGCGCGGTGGCCAGCAGCTCACTCACCTTGGTCACGCCCTCGGCGTCGGAGGCGAAGTACTTGTCGTTGAGGGTGATCGTGCCCGCGTCGATGGCCCCGGAGCCGGCGAGCAGATGCTGCAGCTCCTCCTGCGCGGCCTCGTCCGCATCGGCGGTGCGGAAGATCAGTACCGGGCGATCCGCGAGGGCACCGGCCACCAGCTCGGCCGAGTCCTCCTCTGTCGGCTGGGCAGACGAGGTGGTGGGCTCCGGCGCGGTGGCGGGGTCCTCGGCCGCCTGCGCAGACTGCCCCGCAGAGGTGTCCGCCCCAGGGATGCTCGGTGCAATGACCAGGGCGCCCAGTGCGACACCGGCGGCGACGCCGAAGCCCAGCCCGGCGGTGAAGATGGCGCCGCGGCCCGAGGAGTTTCTGCGCATGTTCAGCTCTCTTTCACTGGATCAGTTAACGGAACAGGCCCTGGAACCACAGCGCGAGGGAGTTCCACGCGTCCACGAGGTTCTGCGTGAAACTACTGTCCCCGCCGAGACCGACCACGAGGACAATCGTCGCGAGCGCGACGAGAATACCCAGCAGCGCCCACAGCCAGGCCAGGCTGGCGCCTCCGGTGCGGTTGACGGTGTAGAGGTTGGTCACGGCGGCGGCGTCCACCAGCCGCTCCCCCAGCTTCAACCGGGTGAGCACCGAGCCCGGGGTCGCGCGGTCGGTGTCCGCGAAGACGTCGGTGAGGTTGAGGGGCGCTCCGGCGTTGACGATGAGCTCCGCGTCATGCTCGGCGGCCAGCAGCAGTGCGAGGTCGGTCGGCGACTCGATGGTGGCCGGGAAGGTCAGCGCGCCCACCCCGAGGTTCTGGATGCGTTCCAGACCGACGGCGTTGCCGTCGGCGTCCGCGGGAAGAATCACCCGCGCATTGCCGCGCAGCGTCTCGGCGTCGACGTCGGCGGGGTCGCCGACGATCACGGAGGGTTCGTAACCCATCTCGACGAGCGTGTCCGCCGCGGCACCGACCCCGATGATCGCCGGGTCGTACTCGCGGATGAAGTTGCGCAGCCCGCGCAGCTGTTCTCGGTGCTGTGCGCCGGGGCTGACCACGAGCACCTTGCGCCCGGAGAGATCGTCGCCGATGTCGGGCACGCCGAGGCCGTCGATGAGCAGCGGGGCCTCGGTGTGGATGACCTCGAGGCTGTCGCGGTAGTAGGACTCCATGTGGGTGACCAGCGAGGTCTGCGCTCCGGCGAAGGAGGACTCCGCGCTGGTGCGCTTCAGCGGGGTCGCGGAGGCGAGCAGCTTGGAGCCGTTGTGCACGGTTCCGTCCGCCTCAATGCGGCCCTTCTTGGCTCCGTCGCGGAAGCCCGCACGCAGTTCTGCACCGGCGTTCTCGAACAGGGGGATACCGGCGTCGAGAAGCATGAGCGGGCCGAAGTGCGGTGCCGATCCCGTGGTGAAGGGCCCGGCGTTGACCACGGCCGCGGGGGCGGCGTCAACGAGGTACTCGGCCTCGCGACGGGAGATGTTCGGCGCGTCGATGACGGCGATGTCGCCGGCGCGGAGTTTGCGGCGCCCCTTGCCGGTGGGAGAGCAGTCCCGGAGGGTGCCGGTGATGTCGGGAAGCGGGGACGTGTCCGAGGCGCCGACAGCGTCGGAAGCACGGGTGGAAGGACTCATAACCGGTGATTGTGCTGCCAACTGTCCCGGAAGTGGTGGAGGCGCGCGGGTGGTCAGCTCCGGTATCCGGAGACCTCCGAGCGCGCACGTTCGAAGAGCTCCGCCGCGTGCGCCCTGCCCGTCTCGGTGTCGTCCAGGCCGGCGAGCATCCGGGCGAGTTCCTCGACGCGCTGCTCGTCGGTGAGGGTGATCACCCCGGAGGTGACGGTCTCGTCCCCGACGTTCTTGGCCACGTGCAGGTGGGTGTCGGCATAGGCCGCGACCTGCGGGAGGTGAGTGACCACGATGACCTGGTTGTCGGTGGCCAGTCGTGCTAATCGACGCCCGATTTCCACCGCGGCCCTGCCTCCGACGCCCGCATCCACCTCATCGAACACGAGCGTGGCGCCGCGGGTACCGGCGGAGAGGATGACCTCCAGGGCCAGCATCACCCGGGACAGCTCGCCGCCGGAGGCGGTCGTGGCGATCGCTCGGGCCTCCGTGGCGTCGTTGGGCGCGAGCAGGAGTTCCACCTCGTCGGCGCCGTGAGGGCCGGGCTCGGCCGGGGTGACGGCGACCTCGAGCCGGGCCTTGGGCATGGCCAGGCCGCGGAGTTCCTCGGTGACGCTGGCGGCGAGGCGCTCCGCGGCTGATCTTCTGGCCTTGCTCAGCTTCTTCGCTGCCGAGCGCACGGACTTCTCCGCCTCTGCGACCTGGGTGGTCAGCGCCTCCAGCGCCTCGGAGGACGTATCGATCTTGGCCAGCCGTTTGGCCGCCTTGGCCCGCCAGGCGATCACGCCGTCGGCGTCGGCCGCGTACTTGCGGGTGAGGGACTTCAGTTCCTGCTGTCGGTGGAGCAGCGAGTCGAGCTGCCCCGGGTCGACGGCGAGGTCGGCGAGGTAGCTGCCCAGTTCGCCGGTGACCGTGGACAGCCGGGAGGTGACGTCGGTGAGCTCGGCCCCCAGAGCCGTGAGGGCGCTGTCGCCGGAAGAACCCAGCGCCTCGGCCGCACGGCCGATCAGGGTGGAGGCGGGTTCCTCGTCGGAGTACCCGCCCAGGGCCTCGGGGCCGTCGATGCTGGTCAGGGCCGTGGTGGCGGCCTCACGCAGGCCGTCGACGTCCTGGAGCCGGCGGATCTGCTCGAGTACCTCGGAGTCCTCCCCCGGTTCGGGCGAGACCGCGTCGATCTCACCGATGGCGAAGTTCAGCCGGTCCACCTCCTGGGCCAGCTCGCGACGCGAGCGGGTGCGCTCCGCGAGATCACGCGCGAGTGAGCGCCAGCCGGTGTAGGCGGTGCGGTAGGTCTGCGCCAGCGGCGCGATCGCCGGGTCGAACCGGTCCAGGGCGGCGAGTTGCTGCTCCGGCGCAAGGAGGCGGAGCTGGTCGTTCTGCCCGTGGATGGTCAGCAGTGGCGACGTGAAGTCCTGCAATGTGGCCGCGGGCACCCCGCGTCCGCCGAGGAAGGCGCGCGAGCGGCCGGTTCCGCTGACGGTGCGGGCGGCGATGTACTCGCCGTTCTCGTCCGTCTCCACGTCGGCTGCCTGGGCCCGCTCCGCGAGCTCCGCTCTGGCGGTGTCGCTGAGCTGGGAGACGTCGAAATGACCCTCCACGCTGGCCTTGTCGGATCCTGAGCGCACCCGGGACGCGTCGGCGCGACCGCCCGTGAGCAGCCGCAGACCGGTCACCACCATGGTCTTGCCGGCGCCGGTCTCACCGGTGAGAACGGTCAGCCCGCCGGAGAGTTCCGCGGTCGCCGAGACGATGACACCGAGGTTGGCGATGGAGATGTCCGAGAGCATGACCCGCATGCTACCCGACTCCGGCTACCGCACACCTGTGCGAACCGCCGCGGCCGGGCCGTCAGATGGGGGCCGGGCCGCGCCACCCGGACACGGGCAGGCGCAGTTTGCTCACCAGCCGGTCGGTGAACGGGCGGTCGTCGAGACGCACCCAACGCACCGGCCGCTCCCCGCGGACCACCTCGATCCGCGAGCCGGGAGGCATGTCCACGACGCGGTGGCCGTCCATCACGGCGACCGCGGCCGAGGTGGTGGCCAGCGACTCCACCGCCACGCGCGACGAGGGCGCGACGATGAGCGGCTTGGTGAACAGCGCGTGCGCGTTGTTGGGGACCACGAGGATGGCGTCGAGCTGCGGCCACAGCACCGGCCCGCCGGCGGAGAAGGAATAGGCCGTGGACCCGGTCGGGGTGGCGATGAGCACCCCGTCGCACCCGAAGGAGCTCACGGGACGCTGATCCACCTCGAGGATGGCATCGAGCACCCCGCGGCGGTTGACGTTCTCCACGCTGACCTCGTTGAGCGCCCACCCGCGGCCGATCTCCTCGGAGCGGTCGTTGAGGATCACCGCGTCGATGGTCATCCGGTCGACCACGCGGTATTCCCGGTCGATAACGTACTGGATCGCCTGGTCGAGGGAGTCGGCCTCCCACTCGGCGAGGAAACCCACGTGCCCGAGGTTGATGCCCAGCACGGGGACATCCTGGGCGCGGGCGATGTCGGCAGCGCGCAGGAACGTGCCGTCGCCGCCCAGAACTAGAACCAGCTCGCAGTCCCGGGCGGCCTCCGGGCCGTGTTTCACCCGGGGAAGATCCGCCAGCTGGGGGTGGGCGTCAAGGGCGTCCGGGTTCTGCGGAAACAGCACGCGAACGCTGATGCCCGCAGCGGCGGCCAGCTCCGCGGTCCGTGCGGCCGCCACGATGTTGGATTCCCTGCCCGTGTGCGGGACCAGGAGGATCTGTCGTTGTTCACTCACTGCGGTCCCTCCTTCACGGCCGTGTCGATCATGGCGCCGAGCGTCTCCGAAGACACCGCGGCCGACCCGCCGTCCTTGACGAGCCACAGGAAGTACTCTACGTTGCCGCTCGGCCCGGGCAGCGGGGACGCCACCACGGCGCGACAGCTCAGCCCCAGCCTCAGCGCGAAGTCGGCCACCTCCCGGATCACCTCGGTGCGCAGCTGCGGGCTACGGACCACACCCCCGCTGCCCAGGCGGTCCTTGCCCACCTCGAACTGCGGCTTGATCATGGGCAGCAGATCGGCGCCCTCGCTCATGCACTCCGCGATCGCCGGCAGCGTGAGCCGCAGGGAGATGAAGGAGAGGTCGCCGACCATGAGGTCGCATTCTCCGCCGGCCTGTTCCGGGGTCAGCGTGCGCACGTTGGTGCGGTCGAGAACGGTGACCCGCTCGTCGTTCTGCAGCCGCCAGATGAGCTGGCCATAACCCACGTCCACGGCCACGACCTCGCGAACCCCGCGGCGCAGCAGCACATCGGTGAACCCGCCGGTGGAGGCGCCGGCATCCAGCGCGCGCCGGCCCGACACCTCGAGCCCCTGCGCCTCGAAGGCCTGGAGCGCGCCGAGCAGCTTGTGGGCGCCGCGCGAGGCCCAGTCCTCCCCGGCGTCCTCCACCCGTATCGACGCCTCCGGCTCCACCACCGACGCGGGCTTCGTCGCCCGGAATCCCCCGACACTGACCCGCCCGGCCTTGATCATCTCGACGGCGTGCTCCCTCGACCGGGCGATCTTCCGGCGGACGAGTTCTGCGTCGAGACGCCTGCGTGCTGGTGGCATGGTGAGAGGTACCTACTGTTTCTGTTGGAGAGCGTCATTGAGCAGTGCGTGGGCCGCCTCGAGCTGGGCTGCCTCCTCGGCGAGCGTCGGCGCGGGTGCATCGAGTATGCGGTCGACTTCCTCCCCGAGTTCCTCGGGGCTTATCGACGCCTGCCCAGGATCCTGCGGCTTCGCCGTCACCACCACTGCCCCACAGCCTGCCGCGCGGCGGGCGACTCGGGCCGGACCCCGGTGGGCGGGGTGTCCCGGGCCCAGGCCTCGGCGAGAACAGTCCGCAGTGCCTGGATCGGGGTGCTGGCGTCCGAACCGCCGGTGAGCACCACCTCGTCTCCCTCCCTGACGGCCCGGAAACCGCCCTGGGCACCGGGCGCAAGCTCGGACGCCTCCTGGGGGAGTGCGGCCATGGAGTCGGCGACGTAGGTCGGACGCTGGTGTGCCGGGGCTGCCAGCAGTGCATAATGCCCGGACACGCCGGTGAGGACGTGAAGCACGGGCATGCCCGCGGCGACGGCGCCCTCGATGTCGGTGTCCAGCCGGTCACCGATGGCCAGGGGGCTCTGGGAACCAAGGAACTCCGCTGCCTGACGGAACATGGTGGGCTGCGGCTTGCCGGCCACAGCGGGGGTCACACCGGTGGCGGAGACGACCGCGGCCACCATGGATCCGTTACCGACGGCGAGTCCCCGCTCGGTCGGAAGCGTGGTGTCCATGTTGGAGGCGACGTACTTGGCACCCGCGCCTATGGCCAGGGCAGCCTCGGTCAGCTGCGCCCAACCGGTCTCCGGGTTATGCCCGTGCAGGACCACCTCGGGCCGATCGTCGGCGGAGTCCACCACAGTGAATCCCGCGTCCCGGGCAATGTCCCGGAACGCGGCGGTGCCCACCACCAGGGCACGGGTGACCTCGGGGTACAGCTCGCGCGCAAGAGACGCGGCTGCCTGAGAGGAGGTGAGCACCCGGGACGGATCGACCGGGAGGCCGATGGCACCGAGCTTCTCGGCGACGTCCACCGGGCTGCGCGAGGCGTTGTTGGTGATGTAGAGGGCGGCGATGCCCGAGTCCGTGATGGACTCCACGGCCTCGGCGATGGCTAGGCCCCCCTCCCACACGGTCCCGTCGAGATCCAGCAGGAGGGCGTCATGGGTGTCTGTCAGGCTCATGGGGATAGAGCCTAGTTGAGCTCAGCCAGCCGCTCAGCGGCGTCCGTCGTCTCATCGATGTCCACGGACACGACGTGCTCGAACCACTGGCGCGCTTCTTCGGTGCGGCCGTTCGCGATCAGGGCGTCGGCATAGGCGTAGGAGAGTCGCGCGCTGGACAGCGACGCGCCGTCGAGCGACGGCTGCATGCGCTCCAGGGTGACCAGGGCCGATTCCTTCTGGCCCAGATCCAGTCGCGCACCAGCCACCACGATGGCGAGTTCGATGCGGGCTTCCTCGTCCAGCTCCTTCGCCTCCGGGCTGCGGCCGAGCTCGATGGCCTTCTCCGGACGGCCGAGACCACGCTCGCAGTCCGCCATGAGCACGAGGAGCCCCGGACCTCCGGAGATGCGGCGGGCGGCACGAAGCTCCGCGAGCGCCTCCTTCCACTCCCCGGCGTGGTATGCGACGACACCGTTGAGCTCACGGGCAATGCCGACCCGGCCGGCGCGGTTCTTCACGGCGCGGGCGTGCGCGAGCGCCAGGGTGGGCTCGTCATCGACGAGGTCCATGGCCATGAGGATGTGCTGGCCGGTGGCTTCCGCGTTCTCCTTGGACAGAACGCGCAGATCCTGCCTGATCATGGGGTCAAGCTTCTTGGTGTCCAGACCCTCGGGCAGGTCCGGCTCCGCGTGACGCTGGTCCAGGCGTTCCTCGCGGAAACCGGGGCGGTTGGGCCCGTTGGTGCGGGAGTCCCTGTCATCGCGGCCGGAGCCGGCGCGCTGGGAGTGGCGACGCGCGCCGGATGCCGACCCCCCGGAAGACGTGTTACCCCTGCGGTTGCTGGACTGGCGGTCGCGACCGGGACGATGCTCGTTCATGGTGGGGAGACTTCCTTAGTGCTCGAGGGGGATGAAACAAAAAATACGCATGATCCGAGAAACATAGATGTTTATCAGATCATGCGTATTTCTTCGGATTCACTATTAATTTGTTGTTGTTTTAGGTCGGCGGCAACTTACTCTCCCACACCCTCCCGGGTGCAGTACCATCAGCGCGGGCAGGCTTAGCTTCCGGGTTCGGAACGGGACCGGGCGTTTCCCTGCCGCTATCAACCACCGACACACACATGGAACACCACCCCAACCGGGGTGATCACCGTAGACCACATGTGCCGTGTCAGACACTGCATAATGAACGCGAGCATGTTTTTCTGTTCCCCCATTACGTGGGAATCATGCGTGCAGCAGAACCACCACCACCCCACCAACCGGGGGCGGCAGATACTTTAAAAACTATTGTGTTTGAAGTCGGTGCATTAGTACCAGTCACCTCCATGGGTTACCCCACGTCCAGATCTGGCCTATCAACCCCATCATCTATAGGGGACCTCAAAAGAAACCTCATCTCAGAACAGGCTTCCCGCTTAGATGCTTTCAGCGGTTATCCCTTCCGTACGTAGCCAACCAGCAATGCCCCTGGCGGAACAACTGGCACACTAGAGGTACGTCCGTCCCGGTCCTCTCGTACTAGGGACAGCCTTCTTCAAGTTTCCACGCGCGCGGCGGATAGAGACCGAACTGTCTCACGACGTTCTGAACCCAGCTCGCGTGCCGCTTTAATGGGCGAACAGCCCAACCCTTGGGACCTACTCCAGCCCCAGGATGCGACGAGCCGACATCGAGGTGCCAAACCATCCCGTCGATATGGACTCTTGGGGAAGATCAGCCTGTTATCCCCGGGGTACCTTTTATCCGTTGAGCGACACCACATCCACTAGTAGGTGCCGGATCACTAGTCCCGACTTTCGTCCCTGCTCGACCTGTACGTCTCGCAGTCAAGCTCCCTTGTGCACTTACACTCAACACCTGATTGCCAACCAGGCTGAGGGAACCTTTGGGCGCCTCCGTTACATTTTGGGAGGCAACCGCCCCAGTTAAACTACCCACCAGGCACTGTCCCCAACCCAGATCATGGGCCAAGGTTCAGGTATCCAATCCGATCAGAGTGGTATTTCAACAACGACTCCACCACCACTGGCGTGATGATCTCTAAGTCTCCCACCTATCCTACACAAACCGAACCGAACACCAATACCAAGCTATAGTGAAGGTCCCGGGGTCTTTTCGTCCTGCCGCGCGAAACGAGCATCTTTACTCGTACTGCAATTTCACCGGGCCTGTGGTTGAGACAGCAGGGAAGTCGTTACGCCATTCGTGCAGGTCGGAACTTACCCGACAAGGAATTTCGCTACCTTAGGATGGTTATAGTTACCACCGCCGTTTACTGGGGCTTAAATTCTCAGCTTCGAACACCACAAGGGTGTCCTAACCGGTCCTCTTAACCTTCCAGCACCGGGCAGGCGTCAGTCCGTATACATCAACTTCAACGTTTTCGCACGGACCTGTGTTTTTGATAAACAGTCGCTTCCCTCTATTCTCTGCGACCACCACCAGCTACCAGCCGTCAAGACTGTCACCAGCAATGGCACCCCTTCTCCCGAAGTTACGGGGTCATTTTGCCGAGTTCCTTAACCACAGTTCACCCGACCGCCTTAGTATTCTCTACCTGACTACCTGTGTCGGTTTCGGGTACGGGCCATACATGCACATCGCTAGAGGCTTTTCTCGACAGCACGGGATCACCAACATCAGACCATGAGGTCCTACGCATCACGCCTCAGCCTTGATGGTGTGCGGATTTACCTACACACCGGCCTGCACGCTTGCACCACAATCCACTAAGTGGCTCGGCTACCCTCCTGCGTCACCCCATCACTTGGCTACTACCGGATCAGGCCCCACGCACGCACACCACCTGCCCCACCCGAAGGCGGGGCTTGGCGGTGATTATGGGTGGTTAGTATCCCCGATTCACCATGGTCGCACACATACGGGTACGGGAATATCAACCCGTTATCCATCGACTACGCCTGTCGGCCTCGCCTTAGGCCCCGACTCACCCTGGGAAGACGAACTTGACCCAGGAACCCTTAGTCATCCGGCGGTAAGGATTCTCACCTTACACTCGTTACTCATGCCTGCATTCTCACTCGCACACAGTCCACCCGCCCTCACGGTCAGGCTTCACCCCATGCACGACGCTCCCCTACCCATCACACCTTTGGTGTGATGCCGCGGCTTCGGCGGTGTACTTGAGCCCCACTACATTGTCGGCGCACAACCACTCGACCAGTGAGCTATTACGCACTCTTTCAAGGGTGGCTGCTTCTAAGCCAACCTCCTGGCTGTCTTCGCGATCACACATCCTTTTCCACTTAGTACACCCTTAGGGGCCTTAGCCGGCGATCTGGGCTGTTTCCCTCTCGACCATGAAGCTTATCCCCCACAGTCTCACTGCCGTACAACACTTACACCGGCATTCGGAGTTTGGCTGACATTGCTAAGATGGTAGTCCCGCTCAATCAACCAGTAGCTCTACCTCCGGCAAGCTCATACGACGCTGCACCTAAATGCATTTCGGGGAGAACCAGCTATCACGGAGTTTGATTGGCCTTTCACCCCTACCCACAACTCATCCCCTCAGTTTTCAACCTAAGTGGGTTCGCGCCTCCACAACCTCTTACAGCTGCTTCACACTGGCCATGGGTAGATCACTCCGCTTCGGGTCCAGGACATGCCACTACTACACACTAGTTAGTATTCGCTTTCGCTACGACTACCCCACAACGGGTTAACCTCGCGACATGCCGCTGACTCGCAGGCTCATTCTTCAAAAGGCACGCCATCACACACAAGAGGTGCTCTGACGGATTGTAAGCACATGGTTTCAGGAACTATTTCACTCCCCTCCCGGGGTACTTTTCACCATTCCCTCACGGTACTAATCCGCTATCGGTCACACTGAGTATTTAGGCTTACCGGGTGGTCCCGGCAGATTCACAGCAGATTCCACGAGCCCGCTGCTACTCGGGTAAACACCAACCCCCCACACCTGGCCTTCATGTACGGGACTCTCACCCTGTTCCGTGGGCCATCCCAGACCACTTCCACTAACCACGCGCAAAAAAAGGGCACACCGTCGGGTAACCGGTGAACAATGCTCCCCACAACACCACGCATGCAACCCCTACCCAGGTATCACACACACGCGGTTTAGCCTGATCCACGTTCGCTCGCCGCTACTAGCGGAATCATTATTATTTTCTCTTCCTACGGGTACTGAGATGTTTCACTTCCCCGCGTAACCCCCGAACCACTATGAATTCATGGAACGGTGACACCCCATAACAGGTGCCGGGTTTCCCCATTCGGACATCCTCGGATCAACGCTCAGTTGGCAACTCCCCGAGGCATAACGCAGCCTCACACGTCCTTCATCGGCTCAGCATGCCAAGGCATCCACCATGCGCCCTTAACGAACAAACACAAAAACTTGTCCGGGCAACACACACAAAATCACACAAAAAGAACAGAAAAAAACACACACCAACCACACCCACCACCACACCAGGGCAGCAGGTGCCAATCAATGAAATGCTCGCGTCCACTATACAGTTCTCACACAACACACCCCACCACCAGCCCACCACCCCACAACCCCCACCAAGGAGGATCACTCAGGAGCAGTAACCGACAGCACGGTCCACGGGAACACACACACGTGTTGTCCCAGACACCCGACAGCATGCCAACGCACCATTCAATTATTTGTCTCCTCCACCACCGGGGCAGACGCACCACACACGGAAAGAACCGTTCGTGCAGCTTCCACTGCCAGAAAACCATGTGGCAGGTGCACACTCGGCAACCTCAACCACACCCCACACCAGCCGGGAAACTACCCGACCCATGGGGAAAAACTACTATCTCAAAAATCTCCTTAGAAAGGAGGTGATCCAGCCGCACCTTCCGGTACGGCTACCTTGTTACGACTTCGTCCCAATCGCCGATCCCACCTTCGACCACTCCCCCCAGTAAACTGGTTGGGCCATGGGCTTCGGGTGTTACCAACTTTCATGACGTGACGGGCGGTGTGTACAAGGCCCGGGAACGTATTCACCGCAGCGTTGCTGATCTACGATTACTAGCGACTCCGACTTCATGGGGTCGAGTTGCAGACCCCAATCCGAACTAAGGCCGGCTTTAAGGATTAGCTGAACATCACTGCATCGCAACCTGTTGTACCGACCATTGTAGCATGTGTGAAGCCCTGGACATAAGGGGCATGATGATTTGACGTCATCCCCACCTTCCTCCGAGTTAACCCCGGCAGTCTCTCATGAGTCCCCACCATCACGTGCTGGCAACATAAGACAAGGGTTGCGCTCGTTGCGGGACTTAACCCAACATCTCACGACACGAGCTGACGACAACCATGCACCACCTGTACACCGACCACAAAGGGAAAGACCATCTCTGGCCCGGTCCGGTGTATGTCAAGCCCAGGTAAGGTTCTTCGCGTTGCATCGAATTAATCCACATGCTCCGCCGCTTGTGCGGGCCCCCGTCAATTCCTTTGAGTTTTAGCCTTGCGGCCGTACTCCCCAGGCGGGGCGCTTAATGCGTTAGCTACGGCACAGAAGACGTGGAAGCCCCCTACACCTAGCGCCCACCGTTTACGGCATGGACTACCAGGGTATCTAATCCTGTTCGCTACCCATGCTTTCGCTCCTCAGCGTCAGTAACTGCCCAGAGACCTGCCTTCGCCATCGGTGTTCCTCCTGATATCTGCGCATTTCACCGCTACACCAGGAATTCCAGTCTCCCCTACAGCACTCAAGTTATGCCCGTATCGCCTGCCCATCCGGAGTTGAGCCCCGGAATTTCACAGACGACGCGACAAACCACCTACGAGCTCTTTACGCCCAGTAATTCCGGACAACGCTCGCACCCTACGTATTACCGCGGCTGCTGGCACGTAGTTAGCCGGTGCTTCTTATCCAGGTACCGTCACCCCGAAGGGCTTCGTCCCTGACGAAAGGAGTTTACAACCCGAAGGCCGTCATCCCCCACGCGGCGTCGCTGCATCAGGCTTTCGCCCATTGTGCAATATTCCCCACTGCTGCCTCCCGTAGGAGTCTGGGCCGTATCTCAGTCCCAATGTGTCCGTACACCCTCTCAGGCCGGATACCCGTCGACGCCTTGGTAGGCCATTACCCCACCAACAAGCTGATAGGCCGCAGGCTCATCTCGTACCGAAAAAACTTTCCACCACACCCTTACGATGCAGTCCTATCCGGTATTAGACCCAGTTTCCCAGGCTTATCCCGAAGTACGAGGCAGATCACCCACGTGTTACTCACCCGTTCGCCACTAATCCACCCAGCAAGCTGGGCATCATCGTTCGACTTGCATGTGTTAAGCACGCCGCCAGCGTTCATCCTGAGCCAGGATCAAACTCTCCACAAAAGAATGCAGAAACATTCAGACGCATCAAAGAGTCCAAACAACTGACAAAAAACAATCAAAAAACAAACATGAACCACCAAACATGATCCACGCCCACAATCCACGCAGGGATGAATCGACGAGACAAACCCCCACACGAACCGCTACACCACACCCCGAACCACAACAGCCCGAGAGTGGTAGGCGCATCACAGAACATGATCAACCATCCATGTATCACCAACCACCAACCAAACCCCGTGACAGAAGGGACAACATCAGCCGGTGGGGCAACCACACGAACATTCATGGTCAACCACACGCCATGCACCCACCCCACACCACCCCGCACAACGGAAGCGATGCCGTGGTAAGAAAAAACAAATAAAGTACATTGGCACACTATCGAGTTCTCACACAACACTGACCGGCAGGTTTCCGGAAGATTCTCGCTTCCTTCGGCCCTGCGGCCGGAGACTCACCTTAACAATTTTCTTCCGAAGAAGTCAACCTGGGGTTCATCTCCTTGTCACCTGCAACCTGCGGGAACTTGGTTCTCGCTGTCTCGGCAACCCGGATTAAGTTACACGCGGCACCGAGGGCTGTAAAATCGCCAGGTAGAACGGCGAAACCCCGCAGCCACACGGCTGCGGGGTCTTGTATCAGGGCACCGGGACTAGACGGCCTTCACGCCGGCGAAGTTCTTCTTGCCCTTGCGCAGAACGAGCCATGCTCCGTGCAGCATGTCCTCCGCGGCGGGTTCCCAGGTGTCGTCGCTGACCCGTTCGTTGTTCACGTAGACGCCGCCCTCGGAGACGGAGCGTCGGGCGTCGCCCTTCGACTTCGCCAGTCCGGTGCCGACGAGGAGATCGACGATCGTCCGCGGGTCCGCGTCGGAGACCTCGAGAACCGCGGTCTCCGAGACGGCGGACGCCAGGGTCTGCTCGTCGAGTTCCGTGAGCTCCGCTCGTCCGAACAGCGCCTGGGAGGCCAGCTCGACGGCCGAGGTCGCGTCGGCACCGTGCACGAGCGTGGTCATCTCCCGGGCGAGTCGCTGCTGCGCCTCACGCTTGAAGGGCCGCTCGGCCACCGCGACCTCGTACTCGGCGATCTCCTCCCGGCACAGGAACGTGAACCACTTGAGGTAGTTGATCACCACAGAGTCGCCGACGTTGATGAAGTACTGGTACCAGGAGTAGGGGCTGGTCTTCTCCGCGTCGAGCCACAGCTTGCCGCCGCCCGTCGACTTGCCGAACTTGTTGCCCTCAGCGTCGGTGACCAGCGGCGCGGTCAGGCCGTGGACCTTGGCGCCGTCGATACGCCGGTTTAGGTCGACACCGGAGATGATGTTTCCCCACTGGTCGCTGCCGCCGACCTGCAGCATCGCGCCGTAGGTGCGGCGCAGATGCACGTAGTCGTTGGACTGCAGCAGCATGTAGGAGAACTCGGTGTAGGAGATGCCGTCGGCCTCGAGGCGTCGTTTGACGGTGTCGCGGTCCAGCATGGTGTTGAGGGAGAAGTTCTTGCCCACGTCGCGGAGGAAGTCGATGACGTTCATCTGCAGCGTCCAGTCGGCGTTGTTCACCATGACCGCGTCGGAGTCGCTGCCCGTGTCGAAGTTGACGAAGCGGCGCAGCTGGCCCTTGATGGACTCGAGGTTGGCCTGGACGTCGGCGTCGGCAAGCATGCTGCGCTCCCCCACGTCGCGGGGATCGCCGATCATGCCCGTGGCACCGCCGGCCAGGGTGATCGGGCGGTGGCCGAACTCCTGGAACCGGCGCAGGATGAGCATGGGCACCAGGTGCCCGGCGTGCAGGGAGTCACCGGTCGGGTCAAAGCCGGCGTAGAGCGCCTGCGGGGTGGAGAACGTCTCACGCAGTGCGTCGAGGTCGGTGGACTGGTTGATCAGCCCACGCCAGGAAAGTTCGTCGACAATGTTGTCGGTCATGCGGTCCTCTCGGATTCAGTTGGCGGGCGGCCAGGTTATGGCCTCATCGATGAGCAGCGTGGGAATACCGTTCTCAATCGGATAAGCGATCCCGAGCCGCTCGTTGACCAGGACACTCTTGTCCTCGAGATAGACCAGTGGGCCCTTGTCTTTGGGGCAGGCAAGGACGTCGAGAAGCTTGGGATCCAGACTCATGCGGTCAATCCTAGCGGGGAGTACCGGGATGCTTATCGACGGCTGGTTCACTCAACGTCTCGACAATGCGGACCGTCTCCACCGCAACCCGTGTGACCTTGGCGATGAGATCGACAATGTAGTGCGGGTTGCCCACCTCATCTGCCCAGTCATTCGGGTCGTTGACGATGCCGGACGCCTTGTCCTTCTTTACCTGGTAGCGGTCAATGATCCACGAGAGTGCGGAACGAGAGCCCAGCAAGTACTCATCGGCCTTGGCGGGGATGTCCGTGACGGTGACTCGCTTGTTGTAGCGCAGCGTGGTCACGTCGTTGACGTTCTTGCCGGTCTCCGGGTCTTTCTTCTTCGCCCAGACCATCTTGACCACCCGCCACGTCTCCCGGTCCGCCTCATCACCGGAGACGTTGACGGTGACCGGCCACGGCTCGACGTGCTCGTAATTGACGTGCAGATCCATGAGCTGCTTACCCGCAGCCGCGAACTTATCGAACTCCGCGCGGGTGGCCGGGGTCTCAATGTGCGGGAGCATCTTCTTCAGGTCGGCCGCGTACTCGGTGCGGTAGTGCGGATCGTGCAACTTGCCGTAGACGAAGTGAAAGATGTCGTCGCCCGTGATGTCCTCCCCCAGTGCGTCCCGGTACAACATCTTGATCTCACCGGTGATGTTGTCGACGCGACGGTAACCGTCGATGACTTCGCCGATTTGGCCGAATGTGGAGTGCTCGCTGTCTTGCTTATCGGCGACTTCCGCAAAAAACTCGCCATCGCCAGCCTCCGTAAGAGCCCAGGTAAAGCGCGGGAAAAACTGGCCGGAATGAAGAGCATGCATGTTGGGCAGTTGGTCGGTTGCAACAATTGCGTACTGGTACATCGCAGCAGGTCCCGTCATCATGATGCCTATATTGCGATGCGCCGGAGCCGGAAACATCGACGGTAGCCTGTAGCCCCTGTCGTTGAGGTCGGCACTGAAATAGACAAATGCGCCTGCGAAAGGACGGTACAGCGAACGATAGATTCGATCTGGCCGTACTGATATCGCACGTTGTTTTATAGCCAGATTTTTGAGAATATGAGTCCAAGAAATCTTCGACGGGTCCGACAGCTCGGGATTCAGACTGAGGAATTGGTTGAAGTTAGGCTCCGTCGCCTTTGCCAGCCCTTGCTCGCCAGCCCAAGTTTCGAATCCTTTTTTCGCCTCGTCGTAAGTTGAGACCAGCGTGTTCAAGTTATTTAAGAGCGCATTCTTCGTTTGGGCGTAAGCCCAGGAATCCCTGGCCGTTGAAAGACCACGCGAAAAGTCTTCGAAGAACTGAGGACTCTCAGCCCCCTTCTTTGAACCGATGACTGGCCACGATGAAAAATCTTCGCCACGCTGGGACAGCCAGTCGCCATGCTGGTTGGGTTCAATTGCACTCCACACCAGATTCTGGATCGACGACGAGTTGACAATATTGAGCTTTACTTCGGAACTCAGGTAGTCGCCGATGTCGCGGTAGTGGATTCGGAACCCTGGCCTTGCAGAATTCTTGATGCCGATGGTGATGGCAACAGTGTTTCGCGAGCCTGACCCGAAGACCTTCCCACCTTCCCTACGTGACTGCTCGCCAGCAGTCCTCTGGTTTCCCCTCAGATTGAACACATAAAGGTCATTGAAGTCTTCTGCCATGGATAGGCGCACGCCATCTCCGGTGTTCGCGTCGATCCATCCACCGTTGGACACGAAGGCGACGATCCCTTGCTCACCGATGCGGTCGGTGGCCCAACGGAAGGCTCGCAAGTAGGAGTCGTAGAGCGAGTTCTTGTTGGTGGCGGTGGACTTTGCCGCGTACGTCTCCGCGATGCGTTTGTCCAGGGTCGGGTACTTCAGGTTCGCGTTATTGTCGTTGGCGGAGTTCTGCCCCGAGGAGTACGGCGGGTTGCCGATGATGACGTTGATCGGGGCGTTCTTCTGCCGCTGGATGCGCTCGTTGTTATTCTTGAACACCTCCAGGTCAAGAATGTCACCGTCTTCGTGGATCTGGAAGGTGTCGGCAAGCGCAATGCCGTCGAAAGGGACGTAGTCGGGCTCCGGATCTCCGTTGCGCTGAGCTTCCTCTGCGCGCAGGGCATTGTAGGTGGTCTCAATGTTCACGGCTGAGACGTAGTAAGCCAGCAGCATCACCTCGGTGGCATAGAGCTCCTTGGCGTACTTGCGGGCCAAGTCCTCGGGCCTGATCAGCCCGGATTGCAGCAGTCGGACCATGAAGGTGGAGGTTCCCGCGAAGGGGTCGAGGACGATGGTGCCTTCATCCGTAAGCCCGCGGCCGAAGTGCTCCCTGGATACGTCGTCGGCGGCGCGGAGAATGAAGTCCACGATCTCCACCGGGGTGTACACAATGCCGAGTGCGTTGGCCTGCTTCTTGAAGGCCTTCTGGAAAAAGCGCTCGTAGAGCTCCTTGATCACCTGCTGCTTACCGGACGCAGACGTTACCTGCGAGGCGCGCACCCGGACGCTGGCGTAAAATTTCTCCAGGGACTCGGTTTCCGTCTCCAGGTTGGCGCTCTCCAGCACGTCGGCCATGCGCTGCATGACCTGGGCCACCGGGTTGTGCGCGGAGAAGTCGTGTTCCGTGAACAGTGCGTCAAACACCGGGGCAGTGATGAGGTGCTGGGACAACATGCTGATGGCTTCGTCATCGGTGATCGAATCGTTGAGGTTGCCTCGTAGGCCCTCGACGAACCGGTCGAACTCTCGGCGGAGTGCGGGATCGGCGCCGTCGATAAGCGCTTTAATGCGCGTGATCTGCGCCTGGGCAATGGTGGCTACGTCTTCCGCCCAGTCTTCCCAATAGGTGCGAGTGCCCACCTTGTCCACCAGCTTGGTGTACATCGCCTCCTGCCACTGCTCCAGGGAGAACAGCGCCACCTGCTGCGCGAGATTCTCGTCCTCGCCGGTATCGGAGGCGGGGCGGGCATCGTTGTCATCGAGCTTCTTCTTGGCGTTGTCCACGTGCCCGACCTCGATGGGAAGCTCCTGCGCGCTGCCCTCGTTCAGGGCGATCGAGTTGACCTTGGCGTTGAACCGGTCATCGTGAGCGCGCAGGGCGTTGAGGATCTGCCACACTACGCGGAAACGGGCATTGTCATTGAGCGCCTGCGACGGGCTCGTCCCCGGGGCGACCGCGACGGGCAGGATGATGTAGCCGTAATCCTTGCCCTCGGCCTTCCGCATGACCCGCCCGACCGACTGCACCACGTCCACCATGGAGTTGCGCGGATTGAAGAAGATCACCGAGTCCAGGCCCGGGACGTCCACGCCTTCGGACAGGCACCGCGCGTTGGCGAGAATGCGGGATTCGTTGGCGGGCATGTCGGCTTCGAGCCAGGAGATACTGGAGGAACGAATAAGCGCGTTCATCGTGCCGTCGACGTGTTTGGCGGCAACTTCGAGGTCGATATTGTGCTTAGCCTCCTCGTCCACGTTCTGCTGGAATCCCAGCTGGACCTTGTGCGAGGAGATCAGGGAAGGGAACGACTCGGCGATCTGCTTTGACGTCTTGATGTCTTTGGCAAACGCCACCGTCCGGCGCATGGGCGCGGCGTTGAGCTCAAACCCGTCCTTGCTCCCTTGCAGTTTGCCGGAGCGCTTGGCCAGCGCGTTCCAGGCGCCAATCATTGCCGAAGCGGTGGTGAGGTTCACGTCCTGGCCGGGGGCGAAAGCCATGGCGTCGGCCGCCACTTCCTCGTCCACCGTCATCACCAGCACCTTGTAGTCGGTGAGCAGGCCTTTCTCCACGGCCTCTCCGAAACCGAGGCGATGGAACTCAGGGCCGAATACAGCCTCATCGTCCATGGAAGCCAGCTCTGCGGAGTGCTCGGCGGCCTTGCCCTTCACGGTGTCGTCGAACAGCCGTGGGGTGGCGGTCATGTACAGCCGCTTGTGGGACTTGATGTAGTCGGCGTCATGGACCCGGACAAAATTCGAGGCGTCCTCCCCGGCCAGAGTCACGCCGGTGGTGCGGTGAGCCTCATCGCAGATGACCAGGTCGAAGGGCGCCATGCCGTCTTCCTGTGCGTTGTGAACCGCAGGAAGGGACTGATAGGTGGAAAACACCACGTGCAGGCCCTGCGCACGTTTGCCCCCGGCACCGAACGCGGCCGCAATGGTTTTCCCGTCCGTGGAGACCGGAACTTCCAGATCGTGCGGCGCGATGTCCTCGGCAGCCTTACCCGCCTTGGTGTCCGAGCACACTGCGAAGCTGCGCAGCTCCGTGGTGGACTGCGCGGTCCACTCCCGCAGCGTCTGCGAAAGCAGGGCAATCGACGGCACCAGAAAAAGGATGCGCGCCTTGTTGCCGTTCGCCTCGGCTACCTGCTCCGCCAGGCGCAGCGAGGTGAAGGTCTTGCCCGTTCCGCAAGCCATGATGAGCTTGCCGCGGTCGTGGGTCTCGAACCCCGCCATGGCCTTCGCGATCGCCTCGGCCTGGTGCGGGCGGGGATCAAACGCCTGCTTCTTGGTCAGATTGATCTGGATCTCCGAGCCGGGGAAAGCAACATCCCAGTTCACCGGTGCCGAAGCAATGTCGGCCATGCCGATCCGGCTTGTCTCAATCATCTGGTTTTCCAGCGCCGACTCCGCGTTGGAGGACCACTTGTCCGTGGTCGAAATGATGAAGCGGTGGGAAAAGTGCTCGCGACCGCGCTCGGTCTGGAAGGAATGACCACTCGCCTCGAAGAAGGAATCAATATGACTCTTCTGAATGCTGGTGGTGGGCAGGTAGAACTTCGCCTGGATGGCCACCCAGCTGTCGTCCTCGATCCGGTGCGCCACCAAGTCAATCCCGGTGTCGGCCTTGCCGTTGTTGTAGCGCCAGTCGCCCCACCGGTAGACCTCATCGAACTGGTTCGCCAGTGTGGGCGCGGTGCGGAAGAAGTTGACCATCAGCTTCTCAAAAGCGATACCGTACTTGCCCTGCGGCTGATTCTCGCGCAGTTGGTGCAGAACTTCTTCGAAGGCAGACATGGGGTTCATTATGTCTGAACGGCCACGAATCCCCGGTCAGAAACGCCCGCAACGTCATCACCCACGACCGACGGTTGCGAGCAACTTTCTCTATTCGCGAAATGTACTCTGATATCTAGAGATAACCGGCTGGAGCCATCCCGATCAACCTCGCAAAAAAGTCGCCGCACGAACCCTGCGTGCTGAGTACCCTTCTTTGACACCATCAGCTCTCTCCCCCACCCGCGTAAGCGAGCCCAGGTCAGTCTGAATCGCTGCCTCAGGAACTTCTCTAGATCTCGGTGCCAGGTTCTTTCGGCTGCAGCTCAGCTGGGTCGAACTGCGAAGAATCCTCTAGGGGATGCCCGAAATCCAAGTCCCGCTGCACGGGCTTACCCATTGCTTCGCTGATAAGTTTACAAAGACTGTCCCTCCGGGATAAGAAGAATCCCTCGAAGTCATCGACGCGAAGAAAATCGGACTCGATCAAGTGCTCAGCTAATACCTGGTTTAGTTCGGAATCCGATAGACCGGACTGCACCTCGACTTTGTGAATGTATCTGGACGGAGCGTTGCCGCCAATCGCGCGATTTGTTCTTGCACTAAGAGTAGTCTTGTTCACAATCGACTCTTGATGCTCCTGATCGATCGCGTTTTCTGTACACCATTTTTTTGGGAAAATGTGATGAATATCTACGCCCATTTCACGGTGTTGGAAAGCCCCAAACTTCTTTCCCTCGATCCAGTCCCTCGATCCTCCTGACATCATGAGAGCTGCGATGCCCTTATAGGCAGCTGAGCTTCGGGTGCGAATGGAATGAAGCCTCGACTCCACAAAGTTCGCGTCCTGCACCGTGCGAGGGGTGGCCGCACCTTCATGTTGAGTTGCCCAAGCAGGTACAGTCTCCAAGTCGCGAACAAAGCGAGTTTCAATCGAAGACCCGTAAAGCTCTCCGAGCACTCCGCACCAGTACCAAAGCTTCAGGCGGTTCTTTACAGCGTGGTGGTCAGACTTCGCCCCCAGCACCACCCGGAGCGCCGCCAACGGCACGAGCTGTTTAAGGTAAGGCACATCCTTCGCTTTGAATATGTGCTCGTCCGCCAAGAAACTGGCCGCCCACACAAAAGCGTTCATCAATGGTTCTCGCCACCGAAGATACTCGTCTAAGGTCAGTTGGAGAATATCTTCTCTCTTAGCCGATACACCAAGCTTACGACCTTGTTCAGCATCTAGGCTCCGGTAATAAGTTGATAGCAGTGTAACTGCCTGTAGAAAGTCAGTGTTCTCCACCAGCTCGAGGGCATCGTGATCTTCCCATGCTTTCCTTATCGCCTTCCAGTCATCGTTCAGTCGAAAGTCCGTACTGGTTTGCTCGTAGTACGTCTTATCGCCGGCGAATACGGCAGTGAGAGGTTCGAATACATTTAGCGGCAGCCCCCCGACGTTAACTTTTCGAACACCGTCGCCACCGCTGCCTTATCTGTTCGGCGGTCCAGGTCGATAGCAGGAATCTGATAGTCCTGGATCTTCGGCGTGATCTGACGGTTGTACTCGTACCCCAATGACTGGTTGGGATGCTTACGAAACCACTCGAATGTGCCAAAGGAGTCATACAGCAAGTTGCACGGAAAATACCCGGCCTCGATCTGCGCTTCTGTCGTACTTAGGTCCATCACCACGTCTCGATTAAAGTTGGTCCTCACCACACCGTCAGCAGGCACAGAGATAACGGATTCGTCGCCGAGGCTATCTTCATCGAGCAGGTCATCGATCTTGACAAAATATCGCCGTACGAGCAGCTTTCCTCGAGAGTCTTTAGTTTGCACAATTCCGTTCCCCGTCAACGCCTGGGTGAGACTGGTGAGTCGCTGCTGTCCGTCAAGAAGGAGGTACTCCGGTTCTGCCATCACGGTTGCCTCGGTCCCCTCGATCGGACGGGGCTTGAACCGAAGTGTCTCGTTCCCAGTCTCCAGCCGCATCAAAATCCCTAGCGGGTGGCGCCGAAGAATCGTGATGAGTAACTGCCGAACGCGCTCATCTTCCCATTTGTAACCGCGCTGGAAATCGGGCAGTTGTATCCTTCCTTTGATTGCACCGTCGAGAAGAGAAGATAGGTTGTACATGTCCGAGCTAAATCCCATTTTTATCCTTTACTCTAAGATTCGAAACAGTAAACCCGCGGGTGGTGAGGAGCCGGCAGGCCCGCCCGCCTGATTAGGTAACTTTCACTAGCGGTAGCGGATTGCCAATATATTACTAAAATTGTTGAATCATTGTCAGCGAGATATTTCCGCGCGTCGGTTAAGCGAGCCTTTACCCGCCGTCGAACTGCCCGAACTGCAGCTTCAGCGCCCGGGTGTGGCTCTCCAGCTCCATGAGGTTGCGGTCGACGATGGCGGTGCGGGTCTTGGTGGCCTCGGTCTCGATGAGGTCGAGCGACTTCCACACCTCGTCCACAGCCCGGGGATCGAAGGGGTTTCCCACCTCGCGGTAGCCGGAGATCAGGCCGGGCAGGAAGTCACGGATGATGGTGGTGTACTGCATCTTCTGCTCGGTGGCCTCGTCGAGTTCCACCCATCGGCCCAGGACCCAGCCCAGGGCGCCTGCCATCGACTCCGCCTTGGCGCGGATGGGGTGGGGGACGTCGTCGCGACGCAGCGGGACCAGCGCGTTGTGCAGCCGCGTCGACAACACCCCCGGGTCCTCGATCATCTCCGGTGCCGGCAGCTCCCGGGGTTTCGGCTTCGGGGTGAGCATGACTCCGGCTCCCCAGGCGCCGATGGCCGCGACGAACCACAGCGAGCCGATGCCCACCACGAGGTGCAGGACGACGACGATCAGCGCCAGGGTGATGCCGACAATGTTGGGGCGGCTCGTCCAGAACGGCTGCTGGTCACTGGTAGGCACGGATCTCCTTGAATGCTTCGGCGAGGTCGCCGTCGAGGGCGTTGAAGACCTTGCCACCGGTCAGCTCGGCCAGGGCCGCCATTTCCCGGGCATTGGCCTCGCCGTAGAGGATGACAAACACGGGCACGTCCTGCTGCTGCGGCGAGAGTCCGGCGTGGAAGTTCCGGAACTGCTCGAAGGTCATGCCTTCCGTGAGTTCTCCGTCGGTCATGAGAACTATCGACGGAATGGACCCGCCGGAGGCGTCCACGTCGTCGTAGGCGACACGAAGTGCCTCGTAGATGGCGGTCGACCCGTCTGCACGGAAGTCGCTGACCTGGTAGTTGAGGGTGTCCCTGATCGCCCCGTCCTCGCGGTCGAAGGTCACCTCGGTCGGCTGGCGGGGAGCGGAGGCGAAGGGGATGAGGCTCACCTGCTCGTTGTCACGCAGCCCGACCTCGCCCAGCGGGGTGGCGGCCGTGCCGTCGATCAGCGAGTGCATGATGTTCTGGAGCGAGGACAGCCGCTCGCCCTCCATTGAGCCGGAGGTGTCCAGGACAAAGGCGGTGGATCCGGGCCGGCGGAGCTCGTTGGCGTAGGCGGCGAGCAGCTCGTCGGTGACCGCCATCGATCCGGGGAACGGCAGCTCGATCACCGAGGTGTCCGCGAGCTCCGCGGGCAGATCCCCGCCCGTGGTCGGGCGCAGGCTGGCCTCGGTGAGTTTCTCGGGGTGCTCGGCGAACCACTGCGCGAGTGCCGCGACCTGCTCGCCCGCCCCGTCGTGGGCAGGTTCTGCCATCGTGGAGAGCGGATAGTCGGCGGAAATGACCCCGTCGGCGGGGACGACCACCTGGATGTCCATGCCGTCGTGGCGCAGGTCGGTGAGCACGGACTCGTAGTTGATGATGGCGTCAACCGAATCCGGGCGCTCCTCGAAGGCCTGGGCGAGCCAACCGGAGGACCCCGAGGTCAGGGCCTGCCCGGCGAAGAACCCACGCAGGTCGGGAGCGACGCGCTCGATGTCCTGGGTGGTCAGGGCCGTGCCCGTGTCAGCGAGCGCGGTGGCCACCGATACCAGCGCGGAAAATCCGGAGTTGGACGAGGTCGGGTCGGTCATGCCGAAGGTGAAGTCTTCCCCCGTGGCCGCGTCCCGGATCTCGGCCCAGGTGGGCTGTCGTGCATCCCAGCCGAGCTCGCGAGCCGTGGCGGACTGCACGCCGAAACCGACCGGGCTGGAGGCGATCTCGTGGGAATCGGCGAGCTTGTCCCCCGCCCCGCGCAGGTGGACGTAGCGGTTGGTGGCGAACCAGGTGGCGTCGACCTGGTGGTCGAAGACGCCGTCGGCAAGCTCCCTGGAGTTGGTCAGGGTGCCGCCGGGGTACTCCACGGTGATGGGAAAGCCCAGGTCATCCGATGCCTCCTCGAGGGCGGGTGCCAGGCCCTCGAGTTCCGTGGCGGCGACGATGGACAGGGGCTCGTCGTCCCGGGTCAGGGCGGGCAGCCCCGAGCAGGCGGCCGCGAAGAGAGCCGTGACGGCGAGTACCGCGGTGATGAGCAATCGACGGCTGGTGGCAATCATGGGGTCTCCTGAACGTCCTGCTCGAGATCCGGGGGCGGATCGGGGCTGGTGTACTGGTCGCCGACCCGCTGGATGAGTTCCTCCAGGACCTCGTAGCTGGGGGTGTCCACCACGTCGTAGAGCGGCGGCGGTTCGGCGACGCCGTGCTCCTGCAGCGTGGCGCCGAAGACGGCCGGGTCGTTGGTGCGGAAGCCGTGAGCCGCGGCGAGGCGCTGCAGCTCCGGGTCCTCCCGCAGCAGGCGGGCGACCTCGGAGCCGCCGTCGCTGAAAGCCACCACGGAGTGGTTGCTCAGCGTCGTGGGGCTGAGGTACGCGAGGGTCATGTCGCCGTTGATGCGGGAGTTCTGCGCCATCTGCTGCTCGAGGAACTGCGCCTCGTACACCATGACCATGGGTTTGGACCCGACGCCCTGCGAGAGGTAGTCGCCGAACGGGCCCGCGGAGGAGGACTCGGTGTAGCCCTGCCCAGTGAACAGCGGGGCCACTTCGGGCACCAGAGCGGGCACGTCCGAGGTCTGCGCGATGCTCGCGTCACCGACCACCCACGAGAGGATGGCCAGGTACATCGCGGCGGAGTTGGAGGTGCGGATGTCGGTGGTGGCAATCTGCACCGCCCGCGGGCTGGGATAGGAGTCGCCGAGATCGCGCCAGCGGGTGCCCTGCCCGGTCATCTCGACGTACTTGGCCATGTCGATGACCCAGTGGTCCCCGCTGCGCCGGGCCACCCCGGAGGGTTCCAGCAGCTGCATGATCGGGGTGAAGGTGGCCACCGCCATGGGCGAATAGAACGGGGTGGAGACACCCTGGTTGTCGTGCTCGCTGGCAATCTTCTGCGCGGCGGGCGCGGAGGAGGGGAACGCGAAGTCCACCTCCGCCAGCCGCGGGTCCGTGGCGATTCCCCGGGATCCGGCGGTGGTGAACTGGACCTCGATGTTGTGTTCCGAGAGGATCTCCCGGACCTCGGGGTCCTCGAAGAAGGATCGTTTCTCCGAGCCGATGATCCCGGTGACCACCTCGTCGCCGCTCAGGCGCGGCGACAGCGACACCAGGTTGCTGTCCCGCCCGAAGACGACCGCGGCGGCGACCACGAGGAGGAACATCATCCCCGCGACGATGCGGCCTCCGGAGGAGCGGTTCTTCGTTCCCTCACCTGACATGACAAAAAGGTTAAGCCAAACCCAGGTGCGGTGCTGGACAACCGCCCAATTAATTCCGGAGGACTAACCCCGCACGGGTGCCTGCGCCCACCGGCGGTGCTCGGCGGCCGCCTCGACCACCCGGCCGCGCTGCTCGGCGACCCGGGCCCCGGCGGTTCCGCCCCGGGTGGAACGGGACGCTACGGCACCCTCTACGGTGAGCACCTCGCGGACCTCGGGGGTCAGGCGCGGGTCCACACCCGCCAACTCTTCGTCCGTGAGATCCACCAGGCCCACTCCCCTGCTCTCCGCGACTCGCACGGCGGAGCCGGAGGCCTCGTGTGCCTCGCGGAACGGCACGCCCTGGCGCACCATCCACTCGGCCAGATCCGTGGCCAACGTGAAGCCGGCCGGGGCGAGCTCGTACATGCGCTCGGGGTGGAAGGTCAGCGTACGCACCATGCCGGTCATCGCGGGCAGGAGCAGCCGCAGCTGGGCGACGGAGTCGATGACCGGCTCCTTGTCCTCCTGCAGGTCGCGGTTGTACGCCAGCGGCATGGCCTTGAGTGTGGACAGCAGCCCGGAGAGGTTGCCGATCAGCCGGCCCGTCTTGCCGCGCGTGAGCTCGGGAATGTCGGGGTTCTTCTTCTGCGGCATAATCGAGGACCCGGTCGACCAGGCGTCGTCCAGCGTGGCGTAGCCGTACTCCGGAGTCACCCAGTAGATGACCTCCTCCGAGAGCCGGGACATGTCCACGGCGATCTGGGCGAGGACATAGGCGGCCTCGGCGGCGAAGTCGCGTGACGACGTCCCGTCCAACGAGTTGTCGGACGAGGAGTCGAATCCCAGCTCGGCCGCGATGGCCTCGGGGTCGAGGTCCAGGGACGAGCCGGCCAGCGCGCCGGAGCCGTAGGGCGAGACGGCGAGTCGTTTGTCCAGGTCCCGGATGCGGTCGATGTCGCGCAGCAGGGGCTGCGCGTGGGCGAGCAGATCGTGGGCCAGGAGGATCGGCTGCGCCGCCTGGGAATGGGTCTTGCCCGGCATGATCGCGTCCGGGTAGGCGGCTGCCTGGGCGGCCAGGGCGTCGACGAGATCGGCGGTGTCGGCGGCCACGTCGCGCACGGCGTCGCGAAGCCACATGCGGAACAGCGTGGCCACCTGGTCGTTGCGGGAACGTCCCGCGCGCAGGCGGCCGCCGACCTCGGGGCCGACGCGGTCGATGAGGCCACGCTCCATCGCGCCGTGGACGTCCTCGTCCGTCGGCTCGGGGGCGAAGGTGCCGTCGGCGACGTCCGCACCCAGCTGATCCAGCCCGGAGAGCATGGTGTCCAGGTCGGTGTCGCTGAGCAGCCCGGCCTTGTGCAGGACCCGGGCGTGGGCCTTCGACGCGAGCACGTCATAGGGGGCGAGAACCCAGTCAAAGTGGGTGGACACGCTGAGGGCGAACATCGCCTCGTCGGGGCCGCCGGAGAAGCGACCGCCCCACAGGGCGCCCTCGTTGGTGGCGTGCTTGGGCAGGCCACTCATTTATTTGGCCTCGCGGTCGCGCTTGTTGGCGATCTGGGAGGACAGGCCGTGAAGCTTGACAAAGCCCTTGGCGTGCGACTGGTCGAAGGTGTCGCCGGTGTCGTAGGTGGCCAGGTTGAAGTCGTAGAGCGAGTGGCTGGAGCGGCGGCCGTTGACCGTGGCCTTGCCGGCGTGCAGCACCATGCGGATGTCGCCGGTGACGTGCTCCTGGGTGGTGTCGATGAACGCGTCGAGCGAGCGCTTGAGCGGGCCGAACCACAGGCCGTCGTAGACCTCCTCGGACCAGCGGGCGTCGATGAGGCGCTTGTAGCGGGCGAGCTCGCGCTCGACGGTGACGTCCTCCAGGGCCTTGTGGGCGGTGATGAGCGTCAGCGCGCCCGGGGCTTCGTAGACCTCGCGGGACTTGATGCCGATGAGGCGGTCCTCGACCATGTCCAGGCGTCCGATGCCCTGGGCGCCGGCGCGGCGGTTGAGCTCCTCGATGGCCTGGAGCGGGGTGACCTTCTTGCCGTCGATGGCAGTGGGGACGCCGGCCTCGAAGGAGATGATGACCTCGTCCGGGGCGTTACCCATGGCCGGGTCCTCGGTGTAGGAGTAGAGGTCCTTCGTCGGCGGGTTCCACAGGTCCTCGAGGAAGCCGGTCTCGACCGCGCGGCCGAAGACGTTCTGGTCGATGGAGAACGGGGACTTGGTGGACTGCTCGATCGGGAGGTCAATCTCCTCGGCGAAGGCGATGGCCTTGTCGCGCGTCCAGGCGAAGTCACGGGCGGGGGCGACGATCTCCAGGTCCGGGTCCTGGTTGAGGAAACCGACCTCGAAGCGGACCTGGTCATTGCCCTTGCCGGTGCAGCCGTGGGAGACGTGGGTGCCGTTGAACTGCTGGGCCGCCTGCACGAGGTGCTTGACGATCAGCGGGCGGGAGATCGCCGAGACCAGCGGGTACTCCCCCATGTACATGCCGTTGGCCTTGATGGTGGGCACGCAGTACTCGTTGGCGAACTCGTCCTTGGCGTCGATGACGATGGACTCTGCGGCGCCGCAGTCCAGGGCGCGCTGGCGGACGGACTCCATGTCCTCGCCGCCCTGTCCGAGATCGAGGGAGACGGCGATGACCTCGCCGTCGAGCATCTTGCCCAGGTAGGGGATGGCGACGGAGGTGTCCAGGCCGCCCGAGTAGGCGAGAACGATGCGGTTGCTCATGAAAGTGTTTCTCCTCTAAAGCTCTAACAATCTACGGAAATCGAATGATGATGTTACTGGTCGGGCTGTGAGTCCGTCACCTGTGGGTGAGTTGCTTGGCCAGTTGCGCACCCGTGAGCGGATCCCGGGCCAGAACAAAAATGGTGTCGTCCCCGGCGATGCAGCCGACCACGTCCTCCAGGCCCACCCGGTCGATGAAACTGGCCAGGTACTGCGCGGCCCCGGGCGGGGTGCGCAGCACGGCGGTGTTGCCCGAGTGATCCGTGTGCACGACCAGCTCGTCGATCATGCGCCGCATCTTCTCGCGCGGCCCGCCGGGGCCGGTGCCGAGGTTGGCCTCCGTGCCCGCCACGGCGTAGAACGAGCGCCCGCCGTCGTCGGGTCGTATCTTCCGGGCGCCGAGCTCGTCGAGATCCCTCGACAGCGTGGCCTGGGTGATGTCGATGCCCTCGTCGAGCAGCAGGTCCGAGAGCTGCACCTGGGAGGCGACCCTGGTCTTGGCCAGGATCTCCAGGATCTTGCTCTGCCGGGAGGCCCGACTCACCGGGGCACTCACTCCCCTGCCCCGGACGGCTGGTTCTCCAGCAGCCACACCAGCAGCGCCTTCTGCGCGTGCAGGCGGTTCTCGGCCTCGTCGAACACCCGGGAGGCGGGGCCGTCGATGACCTCGGCGGTGACCTCGTTGCCGCGGTAGGCGGGCAGGCAGTGCAGGAAGATGGCGTCATCGGCTGCCTGGGACATGATGTCCGCGGTGACCTGGTAGGGCAGGAACGGCGTGCGCCGGTCCTTGCCGTCGGACTCCTGGCCCATGGACACCCAGGTGTCGGTGATGACCACGTCCGCGCCCGCGACCTCGGCCAGGTCATCGGTCACCGTCACGGTCGCGCCGGTCTCCTGCGCGCGGGCACGGGCACGGTCGACGAACTCGGGTTTCGGCTGGAAACCCTCGGGTGCGATGACGGAGATGTCCATGCCGGCCGTCGCAAAGCCCAGCATGTAGGAGTTGGCCATGTTGTTGTCGCCGTCGCCGAAGTAGACGGCCTTTCGCCCGCGGATGCCCGCCGGCCCCTGGTCCGGGGAGAGGTTCTCCACGACGGTCTGCAGGTCGGCGAGGATCTGGCAGGGGTGCAGATCGTCCGTCAGGGCGTTGACGATGGGCACCGTCGCCGTCTCCGCCATGTCGACGAGATTCTGCTGCGCGCCGGTGCGCCAGACGATCGCCTCCACGTAACGCGAGAGGACCGCGCCGGTGTCCTGGAAGGTCTCGCCCTTGCCCAGCTGGCTCGCCCCCTTCTCGGTGACGATGGCGTTGCCGCCGAGCTGGGCGATGCCGACGTCGAAGGAGAAACGGGTGCGTGTCGACGTCTTGTCGAACAACACGGCCACCGACAGCGGCCCCTCGAGGGGGCGTCGGGACAGCGGGGCCCTTTTCAGTTCGGCGGCGAGGGTGAGCACCTCGGCCTGCTCGGCGGGTGACAGGTCGTCGTCCGCGAGGAAGTGTCGTGCGTGAGCCATGGGGAATGTCCTTTACTTCCGGAGTTCGGTGAGGGTGTCGGCGACGCGTGAGACGGCCAGATCGATCTGCTCGTCGGTGATGACCAGGGGCGGGGTGAGGCGGATGACGTTCTCCGCCGGGGCGTTGAGGATGAGGTCGTGGGAGAGCCCGGCGGTGACGGCCTGCTTGGCCACCGGTTGGTCGAGCACCACTCCGAGCATGAGGCCGCGTCCGCGAACCTCGGTGACGCCGTCGAGCTCGAGCAGCGCCGCGGTGAGGCGCTCGCCCATGGCGCGGACCTCGGCGAGGAAGGTGTCGTCCACCACGTCGAGCACCACGCGGGCGGCGGCGCAGGAGACGGGGTTGCCGCCGAAAGTCGTGCCGTGGGCACCGGGCCCGAAGAGCTCACCCGCCCGGCCGGTGGCGATGCACGCCCCGATGGGCATTCCGGCCGCCAGGCCCTTGGCCATGGTGATGACGTCGGGCAACACTCCCTCGTGCTGGAAGGCGAAGAAGTCGCCGGTGCGGCCGGCGCCGGTCTGCACCTCGTCGACCATCATGAGGATGCCGTGCTCATCGCACAGCTTGCGCACCCCGGAGAGGAATCCCGCGGGCGCGGGCACGACCCCGGTCTCGCCCTGGATCGGCTCGAGGATGATGGCGGCGACGCTGGCCGGATCCGTCTCCACCTGGGCGCGCAGGATGTCCAGGTCTCCGTAGGGGTAGAACTCCACCCCGCCGGGAAGCGGTTCGAAGGCGGCGCGTTTGTCGGGCTGGCCGGTCATGGCGAGCGAGCCCATGGTGCGGCCGTGGAAGCCGTTCTGGGCGGCGAGGATGCGCCGTCGCCCGGTGGCGCGGGCGAGTTTGAAGGCGGCCTCGTTGGCCTCGGCGCCGGAGTTGCAGAAGAACACCCGGGCGTCGGCACCGACCCGTTCGATCAGTCCCGCGGCCACCTCGACCGCCGGGGCGGAGACAAAGAGGTTGGACACGTGGGCGAACTTGGCCACCTGGGTGCTCACCGCCTGCACCACCGCGGGGTGGCCGTGGCCGAGCGAGTTCACGGCGATGCCGGCGAGCAGATCGATGTACTCCCGGCCCTGCGCGTCGGTGACCAAGGCTCCACTGCCGCCGGTGATCTCGATCGCGGGTTGGCCGTAGGTGTTCATGAGCACGTCGGGCCACAGTTTCAGGGGGTCGCTCATCGTGCATCGTCCTTTCTGAAGACCGTGCCCTCGGGGTAGTTGTCGCGCACGTAGTTGTCGGGCAGCACCATGGTGCCGATGCCGCCCATGGTCAGCAGCTCCAGCAGTACCGAGTGGGCGAAGCGGCCGTCGATGACGTGCGCCGCGTTGACCCCTCCGGTGACGGCGGTCAGGCAGGCCTCCATCTTGGGGATCATGCCGGAATCCAGCGTGGGCAGCAGCGCGGACAGCTCGCTGGCCTCGATCTTGGACACCAGCGAATCCTGGTTGGGCCAGTCGGTGTAGAGCCCCTCCACGTTGGTGAGCATGAGCAGGCGTTCTGCGCCCAGCCCGGCCGCGATCGCCGCGGCGGCGGAGTCGGCGTTGATGTTGTACACCTGGCCCTCCTCGTCCGGGGCGATGCCGCAGATGACGGGGATGCGCCCGGCGTCGATGAGCGACTCGATGGATTCCGGATTGACGTCGACGATGTCGCCCACCAGCCCGATGTCCGTGGGCACGCCGGCGACCTCGACGTATCGCTTGCGGGCGGTGAACAGCGAGGCATCCTCGCCCGAGCACCCCACGGCATAGGGTCCGTGCTGGTTCATCAGGCCGACGAGCTCGCGCCCGACCTGCCCCAGCAGAACCATGCGCACCACGTCCATGACCTCGGGCGTGGTGACCCGGAAGCCACCCTGGAACTCGCCCTCGAGGCCGAGACGCTCCAGCATGGTGTTGATCTGCGGGCCGCCGCCGTGCACGACGACGGGTTTGGCGCCGACGGTGCGCAGGAACACCATGTCCGCGGCGAAGGCGGCCTTGAGTTTCTCGTCGGTCATGGCGTTGCCGCCGTACTTGACCACCACGATCTTGTCGCGGAAGTGCTGCAGCCACGGGAGTGCCTCGGCGAGGACGTGTGCCCGCGCCTCGTCGTCGAGATGCCTGGTGAGATCGGTCATGAGAGATTCCTAGGTGGAGTAGGCCGAGTTGATCTCGACATAGGCGTGGCTGAGGTCGGTGGTGCGCACGAAGGCCGTGCCGTCGCCGCCGGTGCCGAGGTCGACCCGGACGACGATGTCGGCGCCGCTGAGGTCCACGTCCCGCGCGCCGGGAGCACCGGTGGAGGCGAGGCAGACCGGCTCGTCGTTGAAGTACACGTCGATCCCGTCAGGGTCCATTTCCGCGTCGGCCATCCCCACGGCGGCGAGCACGCGCCCCCAGTTGGGGTCGGAGCCGAAAATGGCGGTCTTGAACAGGTTGTCCCGTCCCAGCACCCGCGCGGCCTCAAGCGCCTCCTCGTCGTTCCGGGCGCCCTCGACGACGATGCGCACGCGTTTGGTCACCCCCTCCGCGTCCGCCTGCAGCTGGTCGGCGAGGTCGGCGCAGGCACGCAGCACCGCATCGTTGAGTTCGCTTTGCGACGGCTGATTGCCCGACGCCCCCGACGCCATGAGCACCACGGTGTCGTTGGTGGAGGTCGAGCCGTCGATGTCCAGGGTGTTGAACGTGGGCACCACGGCGGCGCGCAGCGCCTCGTCGAGCATGGCCGGGGTGGCCTCGGCGTCGGTGGTCAGGCAGACGAGCATGGTGGCCAGGGAGGGGGCCATCATGCCCACGCCCTTGCCCATGCCGCCGACGGTGAAGCCGGGGCCCTCGGCAAGGGTCTCCTTGGCCACGGTGTCGGTGGTCATGATGGCCTCGGCGGCGGCGTGACCGTCCGTGCCGAGGTTTCCCGGCAGCGCCGCGATCCCCGCATGCACCTTCTCCATGGGCAGCAGCTCACCGATGATGCCGGTCGAGCACACCGCCACGTCGAGCGGAGTGATGTCCAGCAGCTCAGCGATGAGCTGGGCGGACTCGGCGGCGTCCCGGTCACCCTGCTCACCGTTGCACGCGTTGGCGTTGCCGGCGTTGAACAGCACCGCGCCCAGGTTGCCGTCGGAGACGGACACCCGGGTGTACTTGACCGGAGAGGCGACGACCTTGTTGCGCGTGAACACGGCCGCGGCATGGCGCAGCGGGCCGTTGTTGACCACCAGGGCCATGTCCGGGTTGCCGGAGGGTTTGATGCCGGCCGTGGTGGCCGCGGCGGTGAAACCCGCGGGAGTGGTGACGCTCATGGGTACTGGGTTCCTTCTCTGATCAGGGGGCGACGGCCGCGGTGGGCAGTCCGGCGGTCTCGTCGAAGCCTAGTGCCAGGTTCATGCACTGTACGGCGGCGCCGCCAGTGCCCTTGGTGAGGTTGTCAATGGCGGAGGTGACCAGCAGGCGGCCCGATCGCTCATCGACCTCGACCTGGACATGGCACATGTTGGAGCCGACGACGTTCTGGGTCTGCGGCTGCACGCCCTCGGGGAGCAGGTGCGCGAAGGGCTCGTCCGCGTAGAAGTCGCGGTAGGTCTGGGTCGCGGTGGCCTGGGAGACGCCGTCGATAAGCGGGGCCGTCGCCGTGGTGAGGATGCCACGCGGCAGCGGCGCGAGGACCGGGGTGAAGCTCACGGTGACCGTCTCGTCGGTGTATTCCGCGAGGTTCTGCGCGATTTCCGGGGTGTGGCGATGTTTGCCCGCGGTGTTGTAGGCCTTGAGCGAGCCCATTGTCTCGGCGCCGAGCAGGGCGACGGAGGCCTTCTTGCCCGCGCCGGACACGCCGGTGATGGAGGTGACGGCCACGTCGGGCGTGATCAGGCCCGCAGCCACGGCGGGCAGGAGCGCGAGGGTCGCGCCGGTGGGGAAACACCCCGGGACGGCGATGCGGCTCGCGCCGGTGAGCGCCTCGCGGTGGCCCGGCATCTCGGGAATGCCGTAGGGCCAGGTGCCGGCGTGCGCGGAGCCGTAGTAGTGCTCCCACTCCCCCGCGTCCTGCAGCCGGTAGTCGGCGGCGCAGTCGATGACCGTGGTGGTCTCCGGAAGCTGGCGGGCGATCTCGGCGGAGAAGCCGTGCGGCAGACCGAGGAAGACCACGTCGTGGCCCGCGAGGGTGGCAGGAGTGGTTTCCTCGATCACCCGGTCTGCCAGGGTGGGCAGGTGCGGGCACGCTTCGGCGACGGAGACGCCGGCGTTGGAGTTGCCGGTGAGCGCGCCGATGCGCAGCTCGCCGGAGAGGTACTTCGGGTGTCCGAGCAGTAGCCGGAGGATCTCCCCGCCCGCGTACCCGGTGGCGCCTGCGACTGCAACCTTGAGTGTCATGCCTGCCACCCTAGAGGTTTATGCAGTCTGTTGCAAATTATACAGTCGTATTAACTGGACAGGCTGGACGGTCCCACCGGGGTCGCACCCACCGTTCCTCCGGCGAACATGACGTAGCGCCACGAGGAATCGAAGACATGCAGGTTGCCCAGCGGGTCGGCAACCACGGTGTAGCCATGTCCGGAGCCGGTCCCGTCCGGGGCAAGCCTCGCGGGAGTGGCCGTATAACCCTGGTTCCAGCACACCGTGTGAACGGCACCTGAACCTGACCTCGTTGCGGCGGGAATCTGATGGGAGGGATCAACGCAGTCGGGCATCTGGGCGCGGGCGCGTTCGCTGCGGCACAGGACAAACGGGACACCTTCCACCGTCAGCAGCTCACAGCCGACGTCGCCCTGCTGGTTGGTGAAGGCGAAAGAGGCGGGCTGAGCGGCGGCCGGGGCGGCTGCAGCGGAACAGACGAGCGCGCCGGCGAATACCGCCGCGAAGGTCTTCTTCAGGGAGGAGCGGAACATGGGAAACACCTTTCGGACAGGGCCGGGCGGGGACGACGACTGGGTGCTGCGGGGCCACCGGATCTCGGACGGTGATCCTGCTCACATCCTAACCCGGGATGCCCGGTCCCACATCCGGAGCCGGTCGGCGCGGAGCGCAGAAAAAAGCCGCCACCCCTCCACAGGGATGGCGGCGAATTTTTCTCCTGTTAGCTACGGAACCAGCCGAAGCTGCCCAGCAGCGCGGTGGTGTCCGCGAAGTCCTCCAGGTCGGGCGCGTGCCCGGTGACGGCGACAAACGCATCGACCGTCTCCGAGCGGGTGGCCGGCACGGAGTCCGTGCGCACCAGGTGCTCGGCCACCAGGGCCGGAGTCGAGGTGGTGTCGAGAACATCGAGGATGGAGCCGGATTCCTGCTCGGCTTCGGGGCGGGCGGCGGAGAACGCCGCTCCAATGAGGTTCATCAGGTTGTTCATGAGCGTTCACGTCCTTTCTTGACTGTTGCCCGCGGGGGTGTTTTCCCCGGTACTCCAGCCAGTGTAGCGCAACGCTCACTAGTTAGCAACCTTTAGTTAACCTCGTGTTCACCTCGGCGGAAATTACAGCGCTCCGAAGGGCTCCAGACCGAAGTAGTGGCCGATCGCGTCGCGGGCAACCCAGCAGATGGCCACCACGATGAGCGCGGCGAGGACGGCGTACACCGACCAGCCGAGCGCCTTCATCTGCGGCGAGGCATCGGTGTCACCGACGACGACACCGTCGGCGTCGCGGATCGGGTCGCCCGTCATGCAGCGCATTCCCAGGGCGAAGAGCACCGGAATGCCGGCACCGAAGACCAGTCCCAGCGCGGTGACCCGCAGAATTGCGGTCAGCATCTCAATGAAAGTCATTTTTCTCTCTCCTGTTCTCAGCGGCGGCTAGTTGGCTGCGCCGGACGCGGTGGACGCGGTGGGCGCGCCGGAACCGGCGGCACCGGCAGTGGCGGGTTCGGGTTTGTCGACCGCGGCGATGGAGGAATCCGTGTTCTCGGAATCCTCGTTCCAGTCGGCGTTGACGTTGGAGGGGTCGATCTTGTTGCGCTGGGAGCGGAAGAAGATCCAGCCGGACATAACCGCGAGGATGGCGAAGTTGACCACAGCGCCGAGCAGCGGCCCGCCGAGCTGGCCGACACCGACGGCGATCCACCAGGTGGCGAAGCCGACCATGGCGGCGCAGGGCAGCGTGATGATCCACGCGGACGCCATGCGCATCGCCACGCCCCAGCGCACCTTTGCGCCGCGACGGCCGAGGCCGGTGCCCAGGATCGAGCCGGTGGCGACGTGGGTGGTGGACAGCGCCATGCCGCCGGCGGCCGAGGTGAGGATGATCGCAGCCGAGGCGGACTCGGCCGCCATACCCTGGGGCGACTCGATCTCCACGAGACCCTTGCCCAGCGTGCGCATGATGCGCCAGCCGCCCGAGACGGTGCCCAGGGCGATCGCGAAGGCACAGGAGGCGATGATCCACAGCGGGATGCGGTCGGTCGAGTTGATCTCGCCGGCCGCGACCATGGCGAGGAAGATCACGCCCATAGTCTTCTGCGCGTCGCTCGAACCGTGTGCAAGGGACACCAGGCAGGCCGTGACGACCTGGCCGTGGCGGAAGTGGTCGTTCTTCAGCTTGTTGGGGATCGTGTTGGTGAGCCAGTAGATCATGGCCGTGCCGAACGCGGAGATGAGGCCCGCGACGAACGGGGCGACGAACGCGGGGATGATGATGTGGCCGAGGATCGAGGTCCAGGCGACGCCCTGCGTACCCATGGCGCCGAACGCGGAGCCGATCAGCCCGCCGAACAGCGCGTGGGAGGAGCTCGAGGGGAGGCCGAGCAGCCAGGTGAACAGGTTCCACAGAATGGCACCGATCAGACCCGAGAACACGACCATCAGGAGCGGGATGCCCTGCGCGGGGACCCCGGAGGCGTCCGGGGTCATGTCCATGTTCTCGAGATTGACGATTCCCTTGGCCACCGTGGCCGCGACGTTCACGGAGAGGAACGCGCCGACCAGGTTGAGCACGGCCGCGATGAGGACGGCGGTGAAGGGTTTCAGCGCGCCGGTGGCCACCGAGGTGGCCATGGCGTTGGCTGTGTCATGGAAACCGTTGGTGAAATCGAACGCGAGGGCTGTGAACACCACAAGCGCGAGCACAATGAGGATTGTCGACACTGTCGGTCAGCTTTCTGGAGGGGTGGAAAAACGGGGGCCTGAAAACTGAGAATCGACCGTTCCGATGCACAGGTTTCAGGAGAATTGAACGCCAGTCCACCCCACCTCGCAACAGGTGGTGGGCCTTACCCCCGCCCGGTCAGTACCACCCGTCAGGCGCGCATTTCTGCACCCAGGCGCGAGGCGGCCAATTCGGCCGCAGCCAGGCGCCGCGCGCTGGCCTCCTCGTCCGTCAGCGTGCGGTCCACCGCACGGAACAGCAGCTTCAGGGCCAGGGACTTCTTGCCCACTCCCAGCTGCTCACCACGGAAGACATCGAACAGCTGCACGGACTCGACCAGCTCGCCCGCGCCCTCCTGCACGGTCCGGCGCACCTCCTCCGCCGGAACCTCCTCGTCGACCACCAGGGCGATGTCCTGATGCAGCGCGGGGAACGCCGACAGCACCGGTGCGGGAAGCTTCTCGGTCAGGGGAAGCTTGTCGACGTTGATTTCCATCGCGCACGTCCGGGCCGGCAGCTCGAGGGCCTCGAGCACCTGCGGGTGCAGCTCGCCGGCGTAACCGACCACGACGCCGTCGACAGAGAACTCGGCGCAGCGGCCGGGGTGCCACGGCAGCATGTCGGCGCGGCTGATCTCCAGCTGCACGCCCGCCGCGCGGGCCACCACGTGGGCGGACTCGATGGCGTCGGCGTAGGAGTAGGAGCGTCCCTCTCCCCACGGGCCGGAATGGTCGATCTCTCCGGAGCCCACGGTGGCCACGTGCAGCGGCTGGTAGGGCAGGGAGTCGATCACCTCGGCGAGGGTGGCGGCGTCGGGGCGAACGGTGACGTCCGGCATCGGCGTGGAGGCGCCGCGCTGAAACGAAACCTGCTGGACGCCGAAGAGGGACAGGTCGCGCCGGCCTCGCGCGACGTTGCGCGAGACGGCCTCGAGCATGCTGGGCAGCAGCGAGGTGCCCAGGATCGCGTAGTCGGTGTCGAGCGGGTTCTGCACGCTGACCACCTTGCGGCGGTCGTCGTCACGCGAAAGTCCCCAGGAATCGAAGGTGGTGTTGGCGATGAACGGGCTGGGGAGGATCTCCGCGTACCCCTGGTAGGCCAGGGCGTGCCCGATGGCACGGCGGCGGCGCTGTGCGGGGCTCAGGCCGCGGCCGCCGACCGGGGTCGGGAGGATCGACGGGACGGCGTCGAGGCCCTCGAGGCGCACGATCTCCTCGATGAGGTCCACGGACTGGGACATGTCGGTGCGCCAGGTCGGGGGGACGACGGCGAGAACCTCGCCCTGCTCCGCCACGCGGCAGCCGACCTCGGTGAGGCGGCGGATGACGGTCTCGCGGGAGTAGTCCACCCCGATGAGCTCACCCGGGTGCTCCGGGCGCAGGTCAATGGGATCGGCGAGCGGCACCTGTCCGTGGAGTGTGCGGGTGGCCTCGACCTGTCCGCCGGCGATCTCCACGAGCAGGGCGCAGGCGTAGTCCAGGGCGGCCTCGACGATGGCCGGGTCCACGCCGCGCTCGAACCGGCGGGAGGCCTCGGAGCTGAGCTTGTGGCGCCTCGACGTCCGCGCCACCTTCCGCGGGTCCCAGATCGCGGACTCGAAGTAGACGGTGGTGGTCTCGGCGGAGATCTCGGAGGTGGTGCCACCCATGACACCGGCGAGGGACTGGATGCCGCTCTCGTCGGCGATGACCACGTCCTCCGCGGACAGCTCGCGCGTGACATGGTCAAGGGTCTCGAACTTCTCGCCCTCCTGCGCGGTGCGGACGGTGAGGCCGCCGGCGATCTTGTCCGCGTCGAAGGCGTGCATCGGGGTGCCGAGCAGAAACATGACGTAGTTGGTCACGTCGGTGGCGGCGTTGACCGGCCGGGATCCGAGCAACATGAGCTCGCGCTGGAGCCAGAACGGCGACTCCGCCTTCGGGTCGATCCCGGACACGGCGCGCAGGCCGAAGCGGATGGCGCGGGTGTCCTCGTGGATGTCCACGCCGAGGGTCTCGCCGCCGGGCTCGGGGACGGCTCCCAGGTCGATGCCGGTGACATCGGCTTCGGTGGCCGGGTCGCGGAAGGTCAGGCCGAAGCCGCTGGCCAGCTCGCGGGAGAGACCACGTGCGGAGAGTGCGTAGCCGCGGTCCGGGGTGATGTTGACGTCGAAGACCGTGTCCTCCAGCTGCAGCAGCGACTTGGCGTCGTCGCCGGGCTGGCCGTAGTCCTCGCTGAGCGTGATGATGCCGGAGCTCTGCTTGTCCGCCAGTCCGAGCTCCGCAGCGGAGCAGATCATGCCGTTGGAGATGTGGCCGTAGGTCTCCCGCGCGGCGATGGCGAATCCACCCGGCAGCACGGTGCCGGGCAGCGCGATGACC
This sequence comes from Corynebacterium doosanense CAU 212 = DSM 45436, assembly GCF_000767055.1. Taxonomy (NCBI): domain Bacteria; kingdom Bacillati; phylum Actinomycetota; class Actinomycetes; order Mycobacteriales; family Corynebacteriaceae; genus Corynebacterium; species Corynebacterium doosanense. The sequence goes on along the minus strand of NZ_CP006764.1, from coordinate 1,355,933 downwards.
ACCAGGTCCCCCTCGGCGAAGTTGCGGGCGCCGCAGATGATGCCCTGCTTCTCCCCCGTGCCGTTAGCCTGGCCCACGTCGACCTGGCAGTAGCGGATCGGCTTCTTGAACTCCGTGAGTTCCTCGATGTGGTCGACCCGGCCGAGGACGAGCGCGCCCTCGGTCTTCTCGATGGGCTCGTAGCCCTCGGTCTCGAAGCCGACGCGGACGAATCCGGTGTCCAGGTCCTCCGTGGACACGGACCAGTTCTCCTGTGCCGGATCCATGGAGCGCAGCAGGCCGGTCAGCCAGTTCTGTGAAATGAGCATGGTGGTGAAAGTTCTCCTTGAGTCTGACCGAGCGGCCTTAGGCCTGGATTCCGAAGGGCAGGGTGAAACGGACGTCGCCCTCGACCATGTCGCGCATGTCGCTGAGCCCGTTGCGGAACTGCAGGGTGCGCTCGAGGCCCATGCCGAAAGCGAAGCCGGAGTACTCCTCCGGGTCCACGCCCACCGAGCGCAGGACGTTGGGGTTGACCATGCCGCAGCCGCCCCACTCGATCCATCCCGCCCCGCCCTTCTTGTTGGGGAACCACACGTCGACCTCCGCGGAGGGTTCGGTAAACGGGAAGTAGTTGGTGCGCATACGGGTGTGGGTCTCCGGGCCGAAGAGTGTCTTGGCCAGGTGGTCCAGGGTGCCGCGCAGGTGAGCCATGGTCAGGCCCTTGTCCACGGCTAGCCCCTCGACCTGGTGGAACACCGGGGTGTGGGTGGCGTCGAGCTCGTCGGTCCGGAAGACACGGCCCGGGCAGGCGATGTAGACGGGGACGTCGCGCTCGAGCATGGTGCGCACCTGCACCGGCGAGGTGTGGGTGCGCAGGACCTGCTGGGAGCCCTCTCCCCCGACGTGGAACGTGTCCTGCAGCGTGCGTGCCGGGTGGTCGGGTTTGAAGTTCAGGGCGTCGAAGTTGAAGTATTCGGCCTCGACCTCGGGGCCCTCGGCGATCTCCCAGCCCATCCCGAGGAAAATGTCGCCGATCTGCTCCTTCAGGGTGGTGATCGGGTGCAGCGCGCCCACCTGACGACGCGTGGTGGGAACCGTGACATCCACGGTCTCGGCCACCAGCTGCGCGGCCTTCTCCTGCTCTTCGATGCGGGCGTGGACACCGGCGTAATGCTTCTCGACGCGCCCCCGGGCCACATTGACGTTCTTGCCCGCATCCTTGCGCTGCTCCTTGGGCAGCGAACCGAGCGCCTGGCGGGCGCGGGCGATGAACGAGACATCCCCCAGGTGCACACGCCGCGCCTCCGCCAGACCCGCAAGGTCGGTGGCGGCGTCAAACGCCGCGGTGGCCTGATCGGCCGCTTCGGTGAGCGCCTGCTCCGTCAGCTGGATGTCTGCCTGATTCTCGGTCACCGTTTTAGCTCTCCTGCCACATAGTTCACTGCCTTGACCAACGAGTAGGAATACTACCTACCGGCCGTGTCCGAGCGTGACTGTGCCCGCGCTGACGCGTACAGGCAGATCGACGCCGCGGTAGCGAGGTTGAGGGATTCCGCGCGGCCCCGGATGGGGATGGAGATGCGGTGGTCGGCGAGCGAGAGCAGCTCCTCGCTGAGGCCGTGGGCCTCGTTGCCGAACAGCCAGGCGGTGGGGCCGGACAGCAGCTCGTCCGCCTCGTCCAGATTGACGTCGCCGTCCGCGTCGGTGGCGAGAATCGTCAGTCCCTTGGCACGCAGCTGGCCCAGGACGTCCTTGATGCCGGCCTCCCGGGCGACGGGCACGTGGAAGAGTGAGCCTGCGGAGGCGCGGGCGGCCTTGCCGGACTGCGGGTCCACGGTGTCACCGGCGAACACGACGGCGTCCGCGCCCATGGCGTCGGCCACCCGGATGAGCGTGCCGGCGTTGCCGGGTTCGGACGTCTCCACGGGCACCGACACCAGGCGCGGGTCCTTGCCCAGTGCCTTGCCCACGGTCCACATCACCGGCTTGCACACGGCGAACAGCCCGGTGGTGGTCACGGTGTCGGAGAGGTGCTTGGCGGCCCGGTCATCGATGGGGTGGGTGAACACGTCCATGTACCCGGCGGCGGCCACGATGTCCGGGAAGCGGTCCGCGGCCTGCTCGGTAACAAAAAGATCCGTGGCGGAGCCGGTGGCCACGGCCGCGTCCACGGCGTTGGGCCCCTCGACGAGGAAGCGCCCGGCAGATCGCCTCTCCTTGGCACGGTGGAGCTTGGCGGCGTTGGCGACCCTGGGGGTGCGCTCGGTGAACGGTTGCGAGTAATCGAGAGCCATGACTGCCAAGGCTACCTGCCACCTAGTTCACGGCCCAGGTCAGTTCACGCCCCTTCTCGTCATAGCGGAAGTACCAGGCACCGGTGGCGATGAGAATCATGTCGATGACGAGCCAGTGGGCGAGGGCGAGGAACCCGAAGAAGCCGACGACAAAGAAAAACAGGAAAAGCGTGCCGATGAGGAAGGCGGAGATGGCCAGCATGGTGAAGCCGATGACATTGTTGCCCACGTAGATATGGTGGAGCCCGGCCCAGCCGCCGAACAGGCACAGCAGGAGCGCGATGGGCTTCGACTTGCGCTTTCCGCCGGCCCCGTCGGCCCCGTCGGCCGGGTCCAGTGACGGACCCGGAGACATTTCCCCCTGATCACGGCCGGTTTCAACTGCCCTCCCGGGGCTCGGATAAGGCTCTAGCCCGTGGTAGCTGGGCTGGATTTTCGTGTGGTCGTCGGGGTTGCTCACGCCTGGTCGCCTCTGTCGTGTCAGTTCAATCAACGAGCACCAATGACCGAAAGTCTACCGCCCGGGCGAGGGCGCCACGCAGAAATTCACGCCGCCCTGCCTGAGGTTTCAGGCAGGGCGTCCGGTGAACGGTGGCGATCAGTTCAAGGCAATAACCGCGTGGGTTACTTGGCCACCTCGTAGCGGGAGGTGTCCAGTCCGAGCGCCTCGACCACGGTGAAGAAGAGGTCGGTCTGGTCGCTCAGGCCGGCGACGTTGGCCGCGGACGGGCCGTAGGCGGCGATGCGCAGCTGGGAACCGGTGTGGCCCTCGCTCTCGACCTCGGGATCCTCGGAGGTGGCGTAGCCGACGGTCATGACCGCTCCGTCAGTGGTGTTCAGGCGGGCGGACAGACCCGGGTAGACGATGTCGCGGACCTGCTCGACGGGGAGCTCCTTCTCCTCGGCGATCTTGGCCAGGTCCTCCTCGTCAACCCCGCCGAGAATCTGCGAGGTGTGTGCGTGGTCGGCGGTGACGACAACGAGGGTCTCGCCGTCCTTCTCAGCGAACTCCAGGGCTGCCTGGACGGCCTCGTCGAGATCGACGGTCTCGCCGATCTGGCCGCACGGGTTGGCGGAGTGGTTCTGCTTGTCGATCGACGCGCCCTCGACCTGGAGGAAGAAGCCGTCCTCGTCGCCCTTGAGCAGGTCGATGGCCTTGGTGGTCATGTCGGCCAGGACGGGGACCTCGGCGGTGCGCTTGGGGTTGTCGGCGCAGGTGATGGGCTCGGCGAGGTAACCCTGTTTCGAGGCCTTCGGGCCGTCCCAGCGCACGGGCATGTTGCCCTCGGAGAACAGGCCGAGCACAGGGGCGTCCTCGTTGGCCTCGGTGATGGCCTCAAGCTCCTCGGAGGTGGTGGGCACCTGGTAGCCGCGCTCCTTGGCCTGGTCCAGCAGGGTCTTGCCCTCGTAGTCGCCGGCCGTGGCCTTCTCGCCGAAGGTCTCCATGCCGCCACCGAGGGTGACGTCGGCGCGGGTGGTGAGGATCTGCTCGGAGATGGAGCCCTCGCCACCGTTCTCCAGGGCGTTATCCGGGCAACTCTTGGTGGTCTCCTCCGGGCCGTAGCACTTGCGCAGGGTGACGTGGGAGGCCTGGACTGCCGGGGTGGCGTCCTGGATCTCGGAGGTGGAGACGTTGCCGGTCGCCTTTCCGTTGGCCTTGGCGATCTGCAGCAGGGTGGCCTGCGGTGCGCCGTGGATGTCGACCGAGACGGCGTTGTTGTAGGTCTTGGTGCCGGTGGCCCAGGCGGTGCCGGAGGCGGCGGAGTCCGTGACGTAGTCCGGCTTGCCCTCCTTGTCCAGGGCGTAGTGCGTGTACTGACCGGTGACCGGGAGGGAGTCGATGCCGTCGAAGGCGCCGCCGGCACCCTCCGCGTAGTTGCGGGCCAGGGTGATCTCGGAGTCGCCCATGCCGTCGCCGATGAGCAGGATGACGTTCTTGGCACCGGTGGCCTCGATGGCCGCCTGCAGGGAGTCCTTCTGGTCTCCGTCGAGACGACGCGCGCCGCCGTGCTCGGAGAGGTTGCCGGCGGCGTCGCGGGAGACGGGGGAACCCTGGTTGCCGGATGCTGCGGTGGCGCTCGAGGAGCCGTCCGCGGCGGAGGTGACCGTGCTGGTGGCGCTGGAGGTGGAGGAGCCCTCCCCGTTGGCGTTACAGGCGGTGGCCGCGAGGCACACGGTCGCGGCGGTGGCGACGGTGGCGATGATGCGGCGGGAGGAAGAACGGGAGGACGAGACAGCCACGGGGACTCCTGAGGTGAGAGGACGACGGCCTCGGCTGAGACCACCGGTCATATTAGGAAAGTCATATGAATTCCCGTGCGCGTCCTGTTTAACCGCGGGCGAACGAATGGTGAAAATCTGGGGAGGGGCTGAAAGGAGCGTCGATAAGCCTTCCTTTTTCCCTGGTGGACACAGCACGACACCCCAGCACCCCCGGGATGAACCGGGGAAACTGGGGTGTCGTGGCGGAGCGGGGAGAAGACTTACGCGGCGCGGGGCGCGTTGACGTCCTCCGGCAGCGCGGCCTTGGCGGCCTCGCACAGTGCGGAGAAGGTGGCGAAGTCGTTGACCGCGAGCTCGGCGAGGATCTTGCGGTCCACCTCGACCTCGGCCAGGCGCAGGCCGTGGATGAGGCGGTTGTAGGTGATGTCGTTCATGCGGGCAGCGGCGTTGATGCGCTGGATCCACAGCTTGCGGAACTCCGACTTGCGTGCGCGGCGGTCGCGGTACGCGTAGGTCATGGAGTGCAGCCACTGCTCTTTCGCCTTGCGGTAGAGGCGTGAGCGCTGTCCGCGGTAGCCCTTGGCGGACTTGAGGATTGCGCGGCGCTTCTTCTTGGCGTTAACGGAACGTTTGACGCGTGCCATCGTGGTACTTCCTTACAGATTCAGAGGGTGTTCGTGGGGCGGTGAAACAGGCTTAGGAAATTAAGCCTTGCCAAGAAGGCGCTTGATGCGCTTGGTGTCGGCCGGGGCGACGTCGACGGTGCCCTTGAGGCTGCGGCGGCGCTTGGAGGACATGGCCTCCATGAGGTGGCGCTTGCCGGCCTGCTCGCGGCGCAGCTTGCCGGAGCCGGTGACCTTGATGCGCTTGGCGGTGCCCTTGTGCGTCTTCTGCTTCATAGTCTTCAAAAATCCTTACTCAAATTGACTTGCGTACGGGGTGCTACTTCTTACCCTTGCGGTTCGGCCCGAACAGCATGGTCATGTTTCGGCCGTCCTGCTTCGGGCGGCTTTCCACGATGCCGTACTCGGCGACCTCTTCGGCCAGACGCTCAAGGAGGCGGTAACCCAGTTCCGGGCGTGACTGCTCACGACCGCGGAACATGATGGTCACCTTGACCTTGTTCCCCTTCTCCAGGAAGCGGATCACGTTGCTCTTTTTGGTCTCGTAGTCATGAACGTCGATCTTCGGACGGAACTTCTGTTCCTTGACCACAGTCTGCTGCTGGTTCTTGCGGGCCTCACGGGCCTTCTGATCCTGCTCGTACTTGTACTTACCGAAGTCCATGATCTTGGCGACCGGCGGCTTGGCGGTCGGTGCGACCTCAACCAAGTCGAGGTCTGCCTCGTAGGCGACCTTGCGGGCGTCATCCGTGCGGACGACTCCCACCTGCTCGCCGGACGGTCCGATCAAACGGACCTCCGGGACACGGATCCGTTCATTGATGCGAACGTCAGAAGTTTCAGCGCTGATGTGGACTCCTCAATATCGATGGGGTAAACGTGTTTCGCTACCAAGTGTCGAAAGTGGTTAAGGAGATCATCCCTGGAGGCACACAAAAAACCCGTCTGTTCCGATGAAACCGGACAAACGGGAGAGGTCTCCGCTAGAGCGTAATGCTCTACCTTGTACCCGTGACCAACCTCGATGACGAGGCGGTATGGGGTGGGAGTTTCTCCGCTTGCGACCCGCTCACCTGGAGAAGTGGACGGGTGGTAGTGCCCACCACCGTAACAGGCCACCGCGCTCAGGCAAAATCACCGCGCCGAACACTCCTCTGCCGGCTCGATGACCCCCGATTCCACCAGCTCCTCCACCCCGGTGGCCAGCTCGCCCAGCATGTCGGTGGCCGTCTCGTGGGACCCGTCCGCCGGGTGGGCGATGACGGCGAGCCCGATGATGCCCTCGCCGGCGGGAACGGAACCGAACTGCCGGTAGGTGTAGGTGTAGGTCCCGCCCTCGATCTTCTCGGCCGACCAGCCGCCCTTGAACCGGGCCCCGCGCACCTTGCCGATCCCGTCCTCCTGCCACTCCGCGATCTCCCCCATGGCGTCGTAGACCTCATCCGCGTCCTCGATGCACGGAAGCTGCGTGGCAAACCTTGCCTGCGGCTCCAGCTTCCACACGGAGTTACCGAAGGGCCCGCCGGCGTAGTGGGTGACGGCGTGGCGCACGTTGCCCGGCCCGCCTGCCCGCCACATCACCAGCTCAACCGCGTGTGCCGCCTCCAGCTCGCTGCCCAGGGAGTTCCACAGCTGCGTGGCGGCCGCGTTGTCCGAGGTGGAGACCGCGGCGTTAATCTGGGACTCCGACGCCATCCCGTGCTGGGCCGCCGCGATGGCGATGGGCACCTTGAGCGTGGACCACGCCGAGGAATCGCCCGGGATTCCCGCCGCGGCCTCCCCCTCCCGGAAACTCACCGCCACCCCAGCGATCCCGTCGTGTTCTTCCTCCACCTCGGCGACCAGGTCGGCCAGGTCCTCCTCCACCAGGGATCGCGTATCGATGACCGCCTGCCCCGCATCCACGCCGACTGACGGCTCGGGTGTGTCGGCGCACCCGGCCAGGGCCACTGTCAGGGTCGCCGCCATGGCCAGGGACAGGGCTGGGGCGATCGCCGCTCCCGCCCGTCGCGCTCTGGTCATGCTTCTCCCGATGTGCTGTGCCCCGCCGGCCCCGATGGCCGGCCCGACTCCTGCGCGGAGATCCTACCCACGTGCCGGAGATGGGCTGAATAGGGCTGTTCACTCCGTGCCGACGCCGCCGAGCTGGCAGACTGTGACCTATGCAGCCTCATAGTGGTGGCCAGCAGGAGTTCGACGACGACCCGCGGTGGGACGCCGCGCTGGCCAGGCTGTCGGATGCGGAGGTGGCCCTTCGCGATGCCCGCTCCACGCTTTGGGCTCTGCGCAGGCGTCAGCAACCCGTCGCCCGGGAAGCTGCGGCGAACCCCTACTCCGCGATCTCCTATCCCGCGCCGCCGCAGGCTGCGCCACCGCAGGTTGCACAGCCCCAGCAGCCGCAGCCGGTGGGTGCGCCCATCCCCGCCCCGGCCTTTGCCGCGCACCCCTCCCCCATTCCCCCGGCCTCACCCCCGCCTGCGCCCAAGCCCGCCCGGGTCCGGACGCTGACCGGCGAGCAGCTCATGATCCGCGCCATCGCCGGGTCCGGCGTGGTCATCACCGTGCTGGGTGTCGGGTTTGCGGTGGCGGTCGCGATCCAGAACGGCTGGCTCGGTCCGCTCTGGCGGGTGCTGCTCACTGCGCTACTCGCCGCGGCGCTCGTGGGTGCTGCGACTGTGCTGCAGAAGCGCGGCGGCCCGCCCGCTGGTGTCAACGCGCTTGCGGTGACCTCCGTACTCACCGCCTTCCTCCTGGTGCTCTCCCTCGTTGGTGTGCTGGCGTGGTGGTCGCCCGGAGTTGGCGCGGTCGCGTTCGTGCTCCTGTGGTCCTTCTATCTCCTCCTGTACCGGATGTTCGGGTGGCGCCCGGTGGCGCTGACTCTCTTTGTCCTGGGTGCCGGGTTGTCAGGCCTCTACCTGTGGACCGAGACCTACACGTTCGACGTGCTCATCTGGCTTGTGGTCCTGCTGCCCTTCCTCGGACTCGGGGCGACCTGGGGTGAGAAGGACCGGCTGACCAGGCGGTGGGCCCTGGCGGCCGTGGCGGGAGCGACGGTCCTCCACGCTGTGTCCAGCGTCTTCCAGGTGAGCAGCTACCTCGTCGCCGTGGCCAGCGTGGTGGCCATCATGGTGGTGTGCCTGCGCGACCCGGTGGATTCCGTCACCGGTAAGGTTTTCGGACCCGGTTGCGCGCTCGTCGCCACCATCGCCGCGGCGGTGCTCACGCCCCTCGGCATCCTCGGTTATCTGCTCCCGGTCGTCCTGCTCCTTGTTCACCTCGGTGTCCGCCGGCTTGCCCAGCCCAGTGCCGGGGAACCGGCGGGGTCCGCCGAAGCAGCCGACGCGTTCCACGTGCATTCCGCATGGATGCTGCCCCTCTCGCTTCTGCTCCCGAGCATGAAATGGGTGGATGCCTACCCCGAACCCGAGGGATTCCTGGGCACCCCGGAGTTCACCCGGCTGCTGGTCCTCGGCGGGTTCTGCGTCTTCCTTCTCGCCTCTCCCGCCTCGCAGCGGGTGCTCAACGCGGGGCTGGCCGGTTGGCTGATCGCGGCAGCCGTTGCGGTGCTCCCGCTGTTCGACGCCGTTCTGGGGGACGATCCGATGACGCTGACCACGCTGCCCGCTCTCGGGGCGGCGCTGCTCTGCGCCATCATCATCGGCTGCCTCTTCGCGCGCCGGAAGTCACTGACCTCGCTGAATCCGGCGTTTGTGTGGCCGTTGGCCGTGGCCGGCCTGGTGCTCTCGATGTTCGCGGTGGTCATCACAGTCGTGTGGCTGGCGCACTTCATCGGCGGGCCCGGGGCGATGCAGACGGGCTACCTCGTCGGCCATTCCCTGGTGTCCCTGGGCTGGATGCTCATCGCCGCCTGGGCGCTGCTCGGCCGCGCGCCCATCCCGCCGTCCTGGAGCCTCTGGGTCGGCGGGGTCCTCGCCGCCGCCGCCGTGGTCAAGCTGGTCTTCTTCGACCTGCAGGCGCTCACCGGCATCGCCCGCGCGCTCGCGTTCCTCGCATGCGGGCTTGTCCTGCTGACCATCGTCTCGCTGCGCTCGCGCCTCAACACCGAGCAGGAGGTCAGGCCAGGACCTCCCGGAGGAACTGACCCGTATACGAGCCCTCGACCTTAGCCACGTCCTCGGGCGTGCCCTCGGCGACAACGGTGCCGCCGCCGGAGCCGCCCTCGGGGCCCATATCGACGACCCAGTCGGCCGCCTTGATCACGTCGAGGTTGTGCTCGATGATGAGCATGGAGTTGCCCTTGTCCACCAGCGACTGGATGACCAGCATGAGCTTGCGGATGTCCTCGAAGTGCAGACCGGTGGTCGGCTCATCGAGGATGTAGATGGTGCGTCCGTTGGAGCGCTTCTGCAGCTCCGCCGCGAGCTTCACACGCTGCGCCTCGCCTCCCGAAAGGGTGGTGGCCGCCTGGCCGAGGCGCACGTAACCCAGGCCGACGTCCACGAGCGTGTTGAGGTAGCGGTGGATCGACGTGATCGGCTCAAAGAACTCCGCCGCCTCCGAGATGGGCATGCGCAGCACCTCGGCGATGTTCTTGCCCTTGTACCTCACCTCGAGGGTCTCGCGGTTGTAGCGCGCCCCGTCGCAGACCTCGCAGGGCACGTAGACGTCGGGCAGGAAGTTCATCTCGATCTTCAGGGTGCCGTCGCCCTGGCAAGCCTCGCACCGTCCGCCCTTGACATTGAAGGAGAACCGACCGGGTTTGTAACCGCGCACCTTGGCCTCCTGGGTCTCGGCGAAGATGGTGCGGATCTTGTCGAACACGCCGGTGTAGGTCGCCGGGTTGGACCGGGGCGTCCGGCCGATGGGCGACTGGTCGATCTGAATGAGTTTGTCCAGGTTGTCCATGCCCTCGACACGCTTCGCGCGCCCCGGCACCTGGCGAGCACGGTTGAGCTGGTTCGCCAGCGTCTTGGCCAGGATCTGGTTGACCAGCGTGGACTTGCCGGAGCCGGACACGCCGGTGACACAGCACAGCACTCCGAGCGGCAGGGAGACGTCGACGCCCTTGAGGTTGTTCTCCCGAGCGCCCACCACCTTGAGCATGCGGTCCTTGTCGATCTCCCGGCGTTTGTCCGGCACCGCGAGCACGCGGCGGCCGGCGAGGTAGTCGCCGGTGATGGAGTTCTCCGCCTCGAGAATGCCCTCGGGCTCGCCCTGGTAGATGACCTCTCCGCCGAGCTCGCCGGCGCGCGGTCCGATGTCGATGAGCCAGTCGGACGCGCGGATGGTGTCCTCGTCGTGCTCGACGACGATGAGGGTGTTGCCCAGGTCGCGCAGCTTCTTCAGCGTGGAGATCAGCCGCTGGTTGTCCCGCTGGTGCAGCCCGATCGACGGCTCGTCGAGCACGTACAGCACGCCCGCGAGGCCGGAGCCTATCTGCGTGGCCAGCCGGATGCGCTGCGCCTCGCCGCCGGACAGCGTGCCGGCCGCGCGGTTGAGGGTGAGGTAGGTCAGTCCGACGTCGACGAGGAACTGCAGGCGAGCCTGGATCTCCTTGAGCACGGCCTCCGCGATCATCGCTTCTCGACGGCCGAGTTCCAGCCCTCCGAGAAACTCCGACGCCTCCTGAATGGACAGCGCCGACAGTCCCGCGATGGAGAGCTCCCGGTCCTCGGACCCGGCGATGCGCACGGCGAGGATCTCGGGCTTTAGTCGCGTGCCGTCACAGGTCGGACAGGCCACCTCGCGCGTGTAGGCGAGGAAACGCTCCTTGGCGCCCTCGGAGTCGGCGTTCTCCAGCTTCCGGCTCATCCAGCCGCGCACGCCCTCGAAGGGCGCGGACCAGTTGCGCATCCGCCCGAAGCGGTTCTTGTACTTGACCTCCACCTCGACGTCGGTGCCGTCGATAATGGCCCGCTGCTCCTTCTTCGTGAGCTCGCCAAAGGGAGTGGCCGGGTCGAAGCCCATTTGCTTGGCCAGGCCGTCGATAAGCTTTTCGAAGTATTTTTTGTTCGGCGACGACGTCCACGGCTGGACCGCGGCATTCGCGGGGGCGTCGGGATCCGGGATGAGCAGGTCGATGTCGACCTCATGGCGGGTGCCGATGCCCTCGCACGCCGGGCAGGCGCCGTAGGGCGAGTTGAAGGAGAACGCGCGGGGCTCGTACTCGTCGATGTCGAGCTCGTGACCGTTGGGGCACGCCATCTTCTCGGAGAACATGCGGTAGCGGTTGTCGTCGTCCTCCGGCAGGTCGACCCAGTCGATGACGACCAGGCCGTTGGCCAGGCGCAGGGCCGTCTCCACGGAGTCCGTGAGCCGCTGCTTCTGCGAGGCCTTGACCTGCAGGCGGTCGACGATGACGTCGATATCGTGTTTGACCTGCTTCTTCAGCGTGGGCGGCTCGGAGAGCTGGTACATCTCCCCGTCCACGCGCACGCGGGAGTAACCCTGGGCGGCGAGGTCCTCGAAGAGGTCGACGAACTCCCCCTTGCGGGTGCGCACGACGGGGGCGAGCACCTGGAACTTGGTCTTCTCCTCCGCCTCCAGCACCTGGTCGACGATCTTCTGCGGCGTCTGCCGGTCGATCTTCGCGTCACACACCGGGCAGTGGGCGGTGCCCGCGCGGGCATAGAGCAGGCGCAGGTAGTCGTAGATCTCGGTGATGGTGCCCACCGTGGAACGGGGGTTGCGGTTGGTCGACTTCTGGTCGATGGACACCGCGGGCGAGAGCCCGTCGATGTAGTCCACGTCCGGCTTGTCCATCTGGCCCAGGAACATACGCGCGTAGGAGCTCAGCGACTCGACGTACCGGCGCTGGCCCTCGGCGAAGATGGTGTCGAAGGCCAACGAGGACTTGCCGGATCCCGACAATCCGGTGAACGCCACCATTTTCTCGCGGGGCAGCTCGATGTCCACGCCCTTGAGGTTGTGCTCCCGGGCACCGTGAACGGTAATGCGATCGACCACGGTCGCCGCCTTTCCAAGATAGAGAGGGTGACGCGGCCATGCGCGGCCTGTCACGAACACATCCGAACATAGCAACGAACCCGGACACCCCGCCATTGGGAGTGTCGCTACTCTGGCCCGCATGACTGCCGACATTGAACTGAAGATGGATCAGATCCAGGTCTCCGAGATGGACAACAACGTCTACCTTCTGCACGACGACACCGAAGGCCTGCTCATCGACGCCGCCGCCGACCCCGACGCCATCACGGCCATGGCCGAGCGCGCGGGCGTGAGCATCAACTATGTGCTCACCACGCACCGCCACGCCGACCACGTCGGGGCCCTCGTCGCCGTGCTCGAGCGCACGGGAGCCACCCACCTGGCGTCCTTCCTGGACGCCCCCGCGCTGCCCGCGAAGGTCGACGTCGAACTCGACCACGGCGACATCATCGACTTCGCCGGCCACGAGCTGCCCGTGTTTGTCCTGCGCGGCCACACGCCGGGCGGTGCCGGGGTGGCGGTGCGTATCGACGGCGTCCCTCACCTCTTCGTCGGTGACAGCCTCTTCCCCGGCGGGCTGGGAAAGACCCACTCGGAGGGGGACTTCGCCCGCCTGTTCAAGGACGTCAAGGACCGCATCTTCGACGTCTACCGCGACGACTCCGTCGTGCACCCCGGCCACGGTGACTCCACCATGCTCGGTGAGGAACGCCCCAAGCTCGACGAGTGGTGGGAACGTCGCTGGTGATCAATCGGCGCCGAGCTTTTCCTGCCACTCCTCCGGCGCTCGCGCTAGAGTGGATGACGCGTTAAATAACACAGTCGGCGGCGCATATGTCCCCGACGATCACGTACAAGGAGCTGTTACCCATGATCCGCAAGATTGCCCGCCCGATGCTCGCCTCGGTCTACATCGCCGACGGTGTGGACACCCTGAGGAACGTCCAGGACTACGTCGAGTCCACCGACTCGGTCCTGAAGAAGGTTCACTCCCTCGTGCCGCGCCAGTACGCAGCCTTCATCCCCACCGACCCGGCCGTCGCGGCTCGCGCTCTCGGCGGCACCAAGGTCGGCGCCGGCTCCCTCCTCGCGCTGGGCAAGGCTCCCCGCCTGTCCGCCGGCGTTCTCGCGCTGACCGCGATCCCTACCATCGCCGGCCGCCACGCATTCTGGGAGACCAACGACTCCAAGGAGAAGGCCGCCCGCCGCAACGCCTTCCTCACCAACGTCGCGCTGCTCGGTGGCCTGGGCATCACCGCCATGGACACCGCCGGCCAGCCGGGCCTGCGCTGGCGTGCATCCCACGCCGCACAGGACGCCGCCAAGACCGTCCAGGGTGTGCTGCCGGGCAAGGGCGAGACCGAGTCCGCTCTCGACTCCGCCAGCGAGTGGATCTCCGAGCGCGCCAACCAGGCCCAGGAGGCCGCCAAGGCCGCGTCCGAGAACGTCGGCTCCTACGTCGACGACAACAAGGATGACTGGAAGAAGCAGGCCGAGTCCCTCCTCGAGCAGGGCAAGTCCGTCGCCGAGGACGTGCAGAAGAAGGCCCCGAAGTGGGCTGAGCAGGCTGCGGGGCAGACCAGCGGTTTCCTCGGCCAGGCCGAGAAGGAAGGCCGCGGCTGGCTCAAGGACGCGCAGAAGGACACCAAGAAGGCCCACAAGCGTGTGGTGAAGGCCGCCGACAAGGCCCAGGCCCGCGCCGAGGACGCCCTCCAGGATGCCGACAGCAAGTCCGGTCGCGCACTGAAGAAGGCCTCCAAGAAGGCCGACAAGCTGCAGGACCGGGCTGACAAGAAGATCCAGAAGGCCATCAAGAAGGTCGGCTAGTCACCCCGCTTCTCCCCTGCTCCGCCCCCGCGCCCGCTCGAACCGGCGCGGGGGCGGATCTTTTCCGGAATACCCGACCCCACCTGGCTATTGATAGACTGAACGCCTTATTTGCGAGGGAGGGCCCACCATGACAGATATCGCCGCCGAACAGGCGTACGTGGACATTCTTTTCGCCCGCCTGGACGACGAGGTGGCGAAGGCACACCAGCGGCTGGAACAGGTGCAGCGTGAGGTCGATCCCGCCAATCCCGACAACGTCGACGCCCTCATGCGCAGGGAGACCGAGTACCACGGACTCAACGCCAAGCTCGACCGGCTGAACATCGCCCAGCTCGGGCTGGTCTTCGGCCGCATCGACATCGAGTCCGCGCAGCCCGAGAACCCGGTCGCCGGCCACCCCGGCCTGGACCGTCGCTACATCGGGCGCATGGGCCTGGACGACCGGGCCGACGCCTACCGGACGATGCTGCTCGACTGGCGCGCTCCCATGGCGCGGCCGTTCTACCTCGCCACCACCGCGCAGCCCGAGGGTGTGCACGTCAGGCGGCACATCCGCACCCGCGGGCGGACCGTGACGGGTATCGACGATGAAGTGCTCGCCGGCGAACTTACCCAGGCCGCGGACGGCGGCGTCGGCAGCGAGACCGCGCTGAACCGGGCCATGCGCGAGGCCCGCACCGGACACATGCGTTCCATCGTGGAGACGATCCAGCGCGAGCAGGACCAGATCATCCGCCACCCCGGCCGCGGCGTGATGGTCGTCCAGGGTGGACCGGGCACGGGAAAGACCGCGGTGGCGCTGCACCGCGTGGCCTACCTGCTCTACACCTATCGGGAGCAGCTGGAGAAGACCGGCGTGCTCATCCTCGGGCCCAATCCGACGTTCCTCGACTACATTTCGCGGGTCCTGCCGGAGCTCGGGGAGACCGGAGTGGTGCTCTCCACCGTCGGCACGCTCTTTCCCGGGATCGAACCCACCGGGCAGGAGTCCTTGCTGACCAGGGAGGTCAAGGGATCGGAGGAGATGGTCACCATCCTCACCGAGGCCGTGCGGGCCCACCAGCTCGTCCCCGAGCGGCCGGCGCGTCTGCGTGTCGGCTCCATCGAGGTGACCGTCACCGGCGAGATGGTCAAGGCCGCCCGCACCCGGGCGCGCCGCTCCCGCCGGCCACACAACGAGGCCCGCGGCGTCTTCGCCGACCACCTCCTCGATCAGATGGCCACGCAGCTCGCCGAGACCATCGGCGCCGACCCGCTGGGCGGGCGCAACCTGCTGTCGGAGGCGGACGTGGATCAGCTCCACGACGACCTGGCGGACGAACCGGACGTCGCCACGCTCATAGACGAGCTGTGGCCGAGCCTCACCCCCACCGCCGTGCTGCACCACCTGCTCAGCGATCCCGCTGCCATCGCCGAGGCGGCCGCCGCCTACGACGACGAGACCCAGGCCGCGCTCCTGCGCTCCCCCGACGCCGGCTGGGCGTCGAGTGACGCGGCGCTTCTCGACGAACTTTCCGTCCTCATCGGTGAGACCAGCGAGTCGGAGGAGACGGACACCGACTGGCTCCAGGACGTCGAGGACGCGGAGAACGCCATCGACATCCTCTCCAGCTCGGACTCCACCGACAACGACGACGACATGTTCGAGTCCGAGATTCTCTCGGCCGCGGACGTCATCGACGCCAAGACGCTGGCCAGGCGCCAGGAGGTGCGGGACATCCGCTCCACGGCCGAGCGCGCTCGGGGCGACCTCACCTGGGCCTTCGGCCATGTCATCATCGACGAGGCGCAGGAGCTCACCCCGATGGAATGGCGCATGGTCTTCCGCCGCTCGCCGTCGCGGTGGATGACACTCGTCGGCGACACGGCCCAGACCGGCTCGCCCGCGGGGGTGGATTCCTGGTCCGACACGCTGGCCGACTTCATCGGCGACCGCTTCCAGCTGCACGAGCTGACGGTGAACTACCGCACCCCCACAGAGATCACCGAGCTGGCCAACCGCATCCTCTCGGTCATCGACCCGTCGGCGACGCCCGGGGAGGCGATCCGCTCGACCGGGATCCCCGTGGACTACCTGCCCGCGGGCACCGATGCGTCGACCCTCAGCTTCGGCGAGGGGCTGGTGAAGGTCATCAATGCGGACAACGTTGCGGATATCAAGGGGCTGGAGTTCGACCACGTCGTGGTGGTCGAACCGCAGGTGATCGCGGATGCCTCTCCCCTGGGCCTGCAGGATCTCTACGTCGCCGTCACCAGGGCCACCCAGACACTCGCAGTGATCGGCGAGCTGCCTGTTATTTGACGGTGTGCACGATCATGACGTCGCAGTCGGACTGGCGCGCGACGTCCGCCGGCACCGAGCCGAGGAGGCGACCGGTGAGCGAGTTGATGCCCCGGTTGCCCACCACCAGCAGGTCCGCGTCGTTGTCGTTGACGATGGACATCAGCGCCTGCACCGGGGTGCCGGGGCGGATGGCCGTCTCGATCTGCGCGACGCCGAAACCGCGGGCGTGCTGGGCCGCCGTCTCCAGGTTCTCCCGCGCGGACTCGTCCCCGAGGATGGTCACGGAGTCCCGGCGCAACGAGTCCGAGGCCTCCTCCTTGCTGGGGTAGTAGGCGCAGCCGATGATCAGCGTCGCGTCAAAGGCTGCCGCGATGCGTGCCGCCCGCTCCACCGCCAGGAGGGAGGACTTGGATCCGTCGGTGCCGACGACGATCTTCTCGTAGTTGTCGCTCATCATGGCCTCTCGGAAGGGTGTGGGGGTGTTAGCGGTGGGCGGATTCCGTGTTGACCAGCACCACGTCCACCTTGGAGCGGCGGGCGACCTCCGTGGGGATGTTGCCGAAGACTCGCCCGGTCAGCGAGTTCAGGCCCTTGTTGCCGATCACCAGGACATCCGCGGACGTCTCATCGACGGCGTCGACAAGCGCATTGACCGGGGTGGCCGAGCGGCGCTGCAGCTGGATGTCCTGCGCCCCCTCCTCCGTGGCGATGCTCTCCGCCTCGGCGAGGTACTCGTTGGCCCGTGCCTCGCTGACGACGGGCAGCGTGGAGACGTCGCGGTTCGGGGAGTTGAGCAGCGAGCCGGTGTTGCCGTAGTACGCGCAGACGATCACCAGCGTGGCCTCGTAGGCGCGGGCCAGGGAGGCGGCGTGGCGCACGGCGACGTGGGAGGTGTCGGAGCCGTCGGTGCCGACGACGATGGTCTCGTAGCTAAACATAGTCATATCCCTTTAATAACACAGTCACCTAAATGCCGGCCTCCTTCACCCCGCGCAGCTCCTTGCGCAGGTCGGCGATCTCGTCGCGCAGGCGCCCGGCCAGCTCAAACTTCAGTTCCCGCGCCGCGGAGGCCATCTGCGCGCTGAGATCGTCGATGTACTTCTGCAGCTCCCCGACCGCCATGGTGGAGGTGTCCTTCTTCTCCGCGACGGCCGCATCCGCCGCCACTCCGGGTTCTGCCCCGGCGTTCTCGTAGACCTGGTCGAGAATGTCGGCGATCTTCTTGCGCAGCGGCTGCGGGTCGATGCCGTGTTCCTTGTTGTAGGCGATCTGCTTCTCCCGCCTGCGGTCCGTCTCGTCGAGCGCGTTGCGCATGGAGTCGGTGATCTTGTCGGCGTACATGATCACCTCGCCGGAGACGTTTCGGGCGGCACGGCCGATGGTCTGGATCAGCGCCGTGGTCGAGCGCAGGAACCCCTCCTTGTCGGCGTCGAGGATGGCCACGAGCGAGACCTCCGGGAGGTCGAGGCCCTCGCGCAGCAGGTTGATGCCCACGAGCACGTCGTACTCACCGAGGCGCAGCTGACGCAGCAGCTCCACACGCTGGAGCGTGTCCACGTCGGAATGCAGGTACCGCACGCGGATCCCGTTCTCCAGGAGGTAGTCAGTGAGATCCTCCGACATTCTCTTGGTGAGGGTAGTGACCAGAACTCGCTCGTCCCTGGCGGTGCGGGTGCGGATCTCGTCGATAAGATCGTCGATCTGGCCCTTGGTGGGTTTGACGGTCACCTTGGGGTCGACGAGCCCCGTGGGGCGGATGACCTGCTCGACGAATTCGCCGCCGGAGGCCGCGAGCTCGTAGTTGCCCGGGGTCGCGGAGAGGTAGACGGTCTGTCCGACGCGCTCCTCGAACTCGGAGAAGGTCAGCGGGCGGTTGTCCATTGCCGAGGGCAGGCGGAAGCCGTGCTCGACGAGGTTTCGCTTACGGGACATGTCGCCCTCGTACATGCCGCCGATCTGCGGGACGGTGACGTGCGACTCGTCGATGATGGTGAGGAAGTCCTCGGGGAAGTAGTCGATGAGTGTCGCGGGGGACGATCCCGCCTCGCGGCCGTCCATATGGCGGGAGTAGTTCTCGATGCCCGAGCAGAAGCCGACCTGCTCGATCATCTCCAGGTCGTACTCGGTGCGCATGCGCAGGCGCTGGGCCTCGAGAAGTTTGCCGCGGTTCTCCAGATCGGCCAGCCGCATGGCCAGCTCCTCCTTGATGGACTCCACCGCGCTGGCCATGCGCCCCTCGCCGGCGACGTAGTGCGTGGCCGGGAAGATGCGGATCTCGTCGCACCGGCGGATGACGTCGCCGGTCAGCGGGTGGATGTAGTAGAGCGCCTCGATGTCGTCGCCGAAGAACTCGATGCGCACGGCGACCTCCTCGTACGCGGGGATGATGTCCACCGTGTCGCCCTTGACGCGGAAGGCTCCGCGTTTGAACTCGTAGTCGTTGCGCTCGTACTGGATGTCCACGAGCAGGCGCAGGAAACGATCCCGGTCGATCTCCTCGTCGACACGCAGCACCAGTGAGCGGTCGAGGTAGGACTGCGGGGTGCCCAGGCCGTAGATGCAGGACACCGAGGAGACGACCACGACGTCGCGGCGAGACAGCAGCGCCGAGGTGGCGGAGTGGCGCAGGCGCTCGACGTCCTCGTTGATGGAGGAGTCCTTCTCGATGTAGGTGTCCGACTGCGCGATGTACGCCTCGGGTTGGTAGTAGTCGTAGTAGCTGACGAAGTACTCGACCGCGTTGTTGGGCAGCAGCTCGCGCAGCTCGTTCGCCAGCTGTGCGGCGAGGGTCTTGTTCGGCGCCATGACTAGCGTCGGGCGCTGCTGCTTCTCGATCAGCCACGCCGACGTCGCCGACTTACCGGTACCCGTGGCGCCGAGCAGGACGACGTCCTCCTCTCCCCTGTTGAGCCGCTCGTTGAGCTCCTTGATGGCCGCGGGCTGGTCGCCGGAGGGCTCATATTCACTGATGACCTCGAAGCGGTCACCCGTGCGCTCCACCTCGCCGACGGGCCGGAAATCGGAGTGCGGGATGACGGGTTGCTCAGCGGGAAATGCCATGCGTCAGAGTTTACAACGGCGGGGATCAGGCCCCATGTCGCCGCTTGTCGACGGCTGTCTGCACACCTCAGTGTTAACCTCCGCAGAAAGCTAACTTCACAGCCGCTCTCAAGAATGGAGAATCCATGTCGACCACGAACCCCTGGGAGGACAGCCCCGAGGCGCCCGGCCCGAAGACCGGCCTCATTGTCGCTGCGGTCGTCGCCGTCATCGCGGTGATCGCCGTGGTGGCGGGCGCGTTCTGGTTCTGGGGCAGCCTGGAGCCGTCCACCGACGTGGCTGCAGTGACCACCACCGCCATTCCCCCGACGGCGACGCCGGCCGAGGACACCGCCGAGCCGACGACAGCGACAGCCACGGCACTCGCGGACACTTCCGAACGCTGCGCACCGGACGTTGTCACCGCCGCCAGCCCGGCGTCTCCCGTGAGCGTGGCATACTGCGACGGCGAGTAGGCCAGGGCCGGCCGGGTGCAGACCGACCACTCCTGGATGCTGCACTGGCAGAACCGGGGGTGGACTCAGGTGCAGCCGTCTGGCCAGAGCTTCACGGGTTTCCCGTGCTTTGACAAGGCAGCGCTGCAGCAGCAGGGCATTCCGGAGGAACTCCTGGCCAAGACCATCACGTGCGAACAATCCGGTGCCTCGACGGGGGGCGACTGCTCCGCCGTCTCTGCTCAGGACGCGGTGAACGAGGCCGCCGCATCACTGCCCCCTGCCGAAATCGGCACCTGGGCGTTCTCCCGCGCCGGCACCGGAGACTTCGACCCCTGCGCGGATCTCTCCTACACCGTCCTGGGTATCGAAAGCGCCACCGCCAGCTCGCCGTATCACATCCTGCTCTACCACAACGGCGAGTACCTGGGGACTGCCACCGCCAAGACTTACGGCTTCGCGCCGACGGTGACCCAGACCTCGGATTCCTCCATCGCCGTCGTGTACCACTGGCCCAAGCCAGGCGAGGGTAACGCCAATCGCTCCGGTGAATCCCACGCTCAGTTCACGTGGGACAGCTCGCAGGACAAAGTGATTATGACGGGCGAGGTTCCCAACTACTGATCTTCTCGATCAACAGGTCCACCTGGGGCCCGAGTTCGTCCAGCCCACCGTTGTTGTCGATGACCACGTCGGCGGCCGCGTTGCGGGTGGCCTCGTCGATCTGCGCGGCCATGCGGCGGCGCGCGTCCGCCTCGTCGACTCCCCTGCTGGCGGCGAGGCGCTGGATCCGGACATCTTCCGACGCACTGACCACGACAACGAAGTCCATCCCCTTGTCCAGCCCGAGATCGACGAGCAGAGGCATGTCGTAGATGACCGCCTCAACTCCGGCTTCCTCGGCCTCGGCGAAGCGCTGGTCCGTCAGCGCGCGGATGGCCGGGTGGGTGATGGAGTTGAGTGTGTCCGTGCCCTCCTGGCTCGAGAACGCGCGCTCGGCCAGCGCCGCCCGGTTGAGTGAGCCGTCGGCGGCGAGGATCTCGTCGCCGAAGGCCTCGACCAGCCGGGCCAGCGCGGGCTGACCCTGCTCGACGATCTCGCGGGCCAGTTGGTCAGCGTCCACGACAGGAAAACCCGCCGCCGCCAGCTGCTTGGCGACGGTCGATTTCCCGCTTCCGATTCCTCCGGTGAGTCCGATCTTTTTCATGCCGCCCAGACTAGGCGTCGGCGGGTGCTGCCGCCTCCTGCTTGGCGGTGACGCTGATGACCGGGGTGCCCAGGTTGACGTGCTCGGCCGGGACCGGCAGGACGTCGGCGAACTTCTTGGTGTTGGAGACCAGGACAAGCGTGACGGCCGGATAGCCGGCTGCCTTGATGGCCTCGCGGTCGAAGGTGATGAGGGGATCGCCGGACTTGACCTGCTGTTTCTTCTCCACGTGGGTGGTGAATCCTTCGCCGGCCATCTTCACGGTGTCGATGCCCACGTGAATGAGCAGGTCGATGCCGTTGTCCAGGCGCAGGCCCACGGCGTGGCCCGTCTTCTGGATGGTGAGCACCTTGCCGTCCGCGGGGGCGACGACCGTGTCGCCGGTGGGCTCGATGGCGATGCCCTTGCCCAGGGCCCCGGAAGCGAAGGCCTCGTCGGGGACCTCGGAGATGTCGATGGCCCGGCCTTCCAGGGGGGCGGTGAGTTCGGTGACGACTCCGGTGGCCATGGCGGGGGCGGGAGCGGCGGCGTCGATACGCTCGTCCTCCGCCTCATTGGCGGCCTCACGCTCGGCGGCGATCCGGGCGCGCACCTCCTCCTTCTCCGCGGCGCTGCGGTAGTCGAAGACAAGCACGAGGATCATCGAGGTGAAGAACGCCGCGGCGATGCCGATGGTGTAGCCCAGCGCCGGGGACATGGCCGGGATGGTGAGCAGCGAGGTGAAGACGAAGGCGTAGGCCTCGACGTTGAAGAAGCCCATGATGATGCCGCCGACGAGACAGCCCGGCAGCAGGCGGGCGTAGGAGTTCCGGAACCGCAGCAGGATGCCGTAGAGCGAGGGCTCGGAGATGCCGCCCAGTAGTCCGGCGAGCAGACCACCCGTGGCGACCTGCTGCATTGGGCGATTCTTCTCCCGCGCGGAGAGGATGAGCACGCCGGCGACGACGCCGAAGCAGGCGAAGTTCCATGCGCCCATGGGGCCCTGGATGAAGTCGTAGCCGAGGTTGGTGATGTTGACCAGCATGATCGCGTTGAGCGGCCAGTGCAGGCCGAGCGGCACGAGGAAGGGGTAGAGCAGCGGAATGACCACGGCCAGGATGAACGGCGAGAAGTCGTTGATGGCGGAGAGCATGTGGGCGATGCCGTTACCGATGCCGAGGCCGAACGGCCCGACGACGAAGGCGGTGAGCGGGATCATGATGAGCAGCGAGATGAAGGGCACGAACACCATGTGCACGGCGGCCGGGAAAATCTTCTTCAGCAGCTTCTCCAGGAAGAACAGCAGGATCGCCGCAAAGATCGGGGGGAAGACCTGCCCGCCATAATCCTGAATGACCATGGGCAGGCCGAAGACGTCGGTGACGTAGGTGTACTGACCCTCGATGGCCGTGGGGATCTCGCGGGCGGTCTCCTTCATGCCGGCGAACTCCGGCGTGAACAGCGCGGCCGGGATGGCGGCGCCGACCCACTCGTTGGCGCCGAGCTTCTTGGCGGCGGTGGCGCCAACGAAGATGGGCAGGAAGTAGAAGACGCTGCGCCACATGGCGTGCAGGAACTGATACGTCGGCGGCTGCTCCTCCAGCGGGGCACGGAACTCCTGGAAACCGAGCGTGTCGGCGAGCACCAGGCCGGTGATGATGAGCGAGGCACCGAGCAGCGCCCAGAGAACGGGGCGGAAGGTGTCGGAGAGGAACTCGAAGGCGTAGTCCACCCAGCCGAAGCGGCTGCGGACCCCGCCGTACTCTTTCTTCCCGCTCGCGGGCCGGGACTCCCCGTCCGCCAGGCCCTGCATGGAGTCGAGGCCGTTGATGGCCTGGTAGTAGTCGGCCACCCCGCCTCCCATGATCACCTGCATGCCGGTGCTGCCCTGCGGGACGACGCCGAGGACGGCCGGATCGCTGTCCAGCGCAGCCTGGTCCACTGCCGACTGGTCCCGCACCTGGAAACGCAGGCGGGTGGCGCAGTGGGTGAGGCTGGCGATGTTGTCTGCTCCGCCGAGGTTGTCGACGATGTGCTGGGCTGTGCCCTGGATCTTTGATGCCATGAACGAATCTCTCTTGCCGGTGTCCACATTCCCCGGCTCGCGCGTGACTGCGGCTCCGGTAGTGGAACGTCTAGTGCTTGCCCGCATTCGGGCTGCGTTCTGTGACATCGTCCACGGCTGCAGCCCTAATGAGGAAAACGGCATAATCGTAGCGTTTCTTTGGCCTGACGAACAAGAGGACCCCGGCCAACTGCGTTAACCACCGGAACCGGCAAGATCGTGCCGGTTCAGGCTGCACTAGGTCGTCCCGGTCCCGGCTGAGCACCCGGAATTGGCTCTCCCAGCCGGCCCGCGCGTGGCCCACCGGGAACGGGCATCTCCATCCCAAGAACATGTCGGTCCTCAGCAAAGGCAGCAGGTCTGTCGGCATTTCACCGCTTGACGACGTCCCCTCAACGCCTCCGTGCGGCGACAACACCCTCGCCCTCCCTGCCCACGGGGATTGCCCTCGCCCTGAATTCCCCCAAGCTCACGCCACAGACGAACATCGCAGCCACGGACGTGCAGCGTGCTCCGGGTAAACACCGCGAGGTCTGAACCGACGCATTCTGATCGGGCACAGAAAAATTCCCCGCCCCCACCCTGTAGAAGCAGTGGTGGCGGGGAACTGCCCGACTAGACGCTAAGCCTAGTTGCCGGCGAGCTTCTCGCGGAGCTTGGCGAGCTGCTCGTCGGAGGCGAGGGATCCACCCTGCGGCTCCTCGGCGGGCTGGGTGGTACCAGTGGACTCACCCTCGGCGTCCTCGGCCGAATCAGAGGAGTAGTTGGCCGTCTGCTCGGCGGCTTCCTCTGCGGCGACACGGTGACGCTCGATCTGGGCAGCGTGTGCCTGGTGGCGACGCTCTGCCTCGGCGTAGCGGCCTTCCCAGGCAGCGCGCTGCTCGTCGAAGCCTTCCATCCACTCGTTGGTCTCCGCGTCGAAGCCCTCCGGGAAGATGTAGTTGCCCTGCTCGTCGTAGGAGTCGGCCATGCCGTAGCGGGACGGGTCGAACTCCTCGGTGAAGTCCTCGTCGGCCTGCTTGAGCGACAGGGAGATGCGACGACGGTCGAGGTCGATGTCGATGACCTTGACCATGACCTCTTCGTTGACGCCGACAACCTGGTCCGGGACATCCACGTGGCGCTGGGCCAGCTCGGAGATGTGGACGAGGCCCTCGATGCCCTCTTCGACGCGAACGAACGCACCGAAGGGAACGAGCTTGGTGACCTTGCCCGGGACGATCTGGCCCACGGCGTGGGTGCGGGCGAAGACACGCCACGGATCCTCCTGGGTCGCCTTCAGCGACAGGGAGACACGCTCGCGGTCGAGATCGACGTCGAGAACCTCGACGGTGACCTCGTCACCGACGGTGACGACCTCGGACGGGTGGTCGATGTGCTTCCAGGACAGCTCGGAAACGTGAACCAGGCCGTCGACACCGCCGAGATCGACGAAGGCGCCGAAGTTGACGATGGAGGACACAACGCCCTTGCGGACCTGGCCCTTCTGGAGCTGGTGCAGGAACTCGGAGCGGACCTCGGACTGCGTCTGCTCGAGGTAGGCGCGGCGGGACAGCACGACGTTGTTGCGGTGCTTGTCCAGCTCGATGATCTTCGCCTCGATCTCCTGGCCGATGTACGGCTCGAGATCGCGGACGCGGCGCATCTCCACGAGGGAGGCGGGCAGGAAGCCACGCAGGCCGATGTCCAGGATGAGGCCGCCCTTGACAACCTCGATGACGGTGCCGGTGACGGGCTCGTCCTTCTCCTGGAGCTCTTCGATCCGGCCCCACGCGCGCTCGTACTGAGCCCGCTTCTTGGACAGGATGAGGCGGCCTTCTTTGTCTTCCTTCGTCATGACGAGGGCATCAACCTCGTCGCCGACCTGGACGACCTCGTCCGGGTTGACGTCGTGCTTGATGGAGAGCTCGCGCGACGGGATGACACCTTCGGTCTTGTAACCGATGTCGAGCAGAACCTCGTCGTGATCGACCTTGACGACAGAGCCGGTGACGATGTCGCCGTCGTTGAAGTACTTGATGGTCGCGTCGATCGCGGCGAGGAAGTCCTCAGCGGTACCAATATCGTTGATGGCAACCTGAGGTGCGTTAGAAGTGGGCATATTTATTAGTGCTCCGGAATGCTAGGAGATAGTGAGTGGACAGTAACGTGTCTATCGAACCTGGGAACCTGCCGGTTTCCGGCTTGATTTCATCGCGGCCATGTCCGCGGTCCTCCTATTATGACCGCGGGCACGCCGACGAAACGACACGCCCGATAAACAGTACGCTATTTTACCTGCTCGAGCAAATAAAACGAGTGCTCGGAAGCCTAATCCCCTCAGTCACAGGAGCCCCATGAACGAGCACTCCGTCGGCGACGTTCACCGCCGCCACTGGGACGCGGACGCGAGCCGATACCACGAGGAACACGCCAGCTATCTCGACGGATTCCACTGGTGCCCGGAGATGCTGTCGGAGTCCGAGGCGAGGTTGCTCGGGGACACAAGCGGAGCGAGCGTTCTCGAGCTGGGCTGCGGATCCGCCTCATGTGCGACGTGGCTCGCCGCGGACGGCGCCGGGTTTGTCACCGGGTTCGACATCTCACGGGAGATGCTCTCCCGGTCCGCCACCTCCGGGGCCGCCCTGGTGCAGGCGGACGTGCAGGCGATGCCCTACCGCGACAGCGCCTTCGACGTGGTCTTCTCCGCCTTCGGCGCCCTGCCCTTCGTGCCCGATGTGGCGGCGGTGCTCGCGGATGTCGCCCGCGTCCTGCGACCGGGTGGCCGGCTGGTCTTCTCCGTCAACCACCCCATGCGCTGGGTCTTCCCCGACGATCCCGGGCCGGCGGGACTGCTGGCGCAGCTCTCCTACTTCGAACGTGAATACCTCGAATATTCAGACGACGGCACCCTGACCTACGCCGAGTACCACCGGACCTTCGGCGACTGGGTACAGGCGCTGACCGGAGCCGGTTTCCTTCTCGACCGGGTGATCGAGCCGGAATGGCCGGAGCACCTCACGCAGTCCTGGGGCCAGTGGTCCCCGCTGCGCGGCCGGATCTTCCCGGGCAGCGTGATCTTCTCGGCCACGCTGAGCGACTAACCCGCCTGCGGCAGACCACGGGAGCCGGCGAGCCGGGTCTGGCCCAGGTCGGCGCGTCGGGCGGCAGAGGCTCCGCGGGTGTAGGCGTCGGCGTCCAACCTCGCCCGCCGCCGGTGGTTGGCCACCCCGTCCACGGACTCCTCCATGAAGGAGCGGGCTTGCTCACGGTCGTCGATAAGCGCCAGACCGTAACCCTGGTGTTCCCGGCCGACCTCGGCCTCGGCCTCCGTGAGACGCCGTCCCGTCTCGGCGGCGAAACCTGCCATGAATGACCGGCGCTGGGCCACCGTGTTTCCGGCGCCGGTGGAGAGCCCCGCCATCATCGGGTTGAGCAGCGTGAAGAGCAGCTCGACGCGCTCGACATGCGGGCGCAGGCCGAAGACCGACCCGGACACCACGCCGACCGCCCGGGGTCGGCGAGAGGCCACGGCCACGCAGTGCAGAGCGTGGGCGAGGGTGTTGAGCAGGTTCATCTGCATGTCCGAGTAGCTGCCCGAGAAGTCCGTGTCCAGCCGCTGCATCCCGCGCTGTGCGCCGTCTCTCCCGAGGTCACGTTCGTCGAAGCCGTGGCGGGCCATGAGGCTGAAGGCCTTGCCGTAGAAGAGGGCTGCCTCGGGTGTCCCTTCCTGGTCAGCCGCCTGGTTCAGCAGCTTGCGCACCTTGTCCTTGATTGATTCCTGCCCGCGGGCCATCGGATTTCCCCCCTGAAGTTGAGACTGTGTTCGGTTCGGTGTTCAGTCTGGCGCGTGCCCGCCGACCACGCAGTCACCGTGCCCCGTGCCTGTGGACAAGTGCTCCGCGAGCGGGGTTATCCCCAGCCTGCGGTAGCCGGGAGTGATACCTATTACAGAATCCTCCTACTATGATTGGTTCATGCCTACGATCCCAGCCTCCTGGATCCCCCATCGCCGCGATGACGGCGAGGTCATCGGATGGATCGACATGGAGTCTCACGCCCCCAGATGTGTGCCCATCGACCGGCTCGGCAGGCACCTGGAGCCGGTGGACGAATGGCTCGAGGCGGAGGCGGTCCTGGAGGAACGGGGCCTGAGTTTTCTCACCGGGTCTTTCCTGCACGCGGACAACGTGGTCCGGATCAGGCACCTCGATGATCGCCAGGTGGTGGTGACCACGGCACTCACCGATGCGGTGGGCGATGTCGGCACGGAGTACCGGCTCCCCTTTCCGCCCGGTGAGCAGCTGAGCCAGCTCAACCAGGGTTAGTGGGCGGCCTCGTCCCAGTTCTGCCCGGTGCCCGCCGACACCTCGAGCGGCACGCGCAGGGTGATCGCGCCGTCCATCTCCTTCTCCACGATGGCGGTGACCTTCTCCAGCTCGCCCGGAGCCACCTCGACGACTAGTTCGTCGTGCACCTGCAGCAGCACGCGTGACTTCACGTCCTGCGCGCGGAACTCCCGCTCCACCCGGATCATCGCCACCTTGATGATGTCCGCGGCCGTGCCCTGGATCGGCGCGTTGAGCGCGGCGCGCTCCGCGTTCTCCCGGGCGATGCGGTTGTCGGAGTTTAGCTCGGGCAGATAGCGACGACGGCCGAAGACGGTGGAGGTGTAGCCGTCCTTGCGCGCCTGCTCGACGACCGCGGTGAGGTAGTCGCGCACCCCGCCGAAGCGTTCAAAGTAGTTCTCCATGATGGCCTTGGCGTCGCCGGCCGGGATGTCCAGCTGCTGGGACAGTCCGAAGGCGCTGAGCCCGTACGCCAAGCCGTAGCTCATGGCCTTGACGCGGCGGCGCAGTTCCGGGGTGACCTGGTCGATGGGCACGTCGAACACCCGGGAGCCGACGAAGTTGTGCAGGTCCTCGCCCTCCTTGTACGCCTCGATGAGCCCGGGGTCCTGCGACACGTGCGCCATGACCCGCATCTCAATCTGCGAGTAGTCGGCGGTGAGCAGGCATTCGTACCCTTCGCCGACGGTGAATGCCGAGCGGATGCGGCGGCCGGCTTCGGTGCGCACGGGGATGTTCTGCAGGTTCGGCTCGGTGGAGGACAGGCGCCCGGTGGAGGCGACGGTCTGATTGAACGTGGTGTGGATACGGCCGTCGTCAAGCACGGTCTTGATCAGGCCCTCGAGCGTGGACTTCATCTTCTGGTACTCGCGGTGCGCGAGCAGGTCGTCGAGGAACGGATGCGGATGTTTGACCGCGAGCTGCTCGACCTCCTTTGCCGCGGTGGAGTAGCCCGTCTTGGTCTTCTTCGTCTTGGGCAGGCCGAGCTGCTCGAAGAGCACCTCCTGCAGCTGCTTCGGGCTGGACAGGTTGAGGTCGGGCTTCTCGACGAGCCCCCGAGCATGCTCCTCCACGTCAGCGACCTGCTGGGTGAAGGTCTTGAGCTGGTCCTCGAGCACGGTGACGTCGGCCGCGATGCCCGCGGCCTCCATCCGGGCGAGGATGTCCACCAGGGGCAGCTCCAGGTCGCGGTAGAGCTCGAAGCTGTCGATGTCCTGCAGCTGCCGGGTCAGCTCCTCAGCGAGCTCGAGGATCGCCGCGGCGGAATCGGTGAGCGAGGTGTCGCCCATGAGCGACATCTGGCCGTCGGGCTCGGAGCGCTGGCGCTGCAGATGACGCTGGTAGACGTCGCCGAGCTCGTAGGTGCGCTGGCCCGGGCGCAGCAGGTACGCCGCGATGGCCGTGTCGTGGGCGATCCCGGCGAGCTCGAAACCACGTCCCGCCAGCATGTGGAACACGGCCTTGGCACCGTGCAGGTACTTGGGGTCTGCGGAGGACAGCCACGCGGCCAACGCCTTCTCCTCGTCCGGGGATAGCTCCGCCAGTTCCACGGCCACGGCGTGGCGCTGCTTATCGACGATCCCCATCGCCGTGGTATCGCCGCGGGCGGGCTGCGCATTGCCGGTAACGTAAAGGGCGAGGCCTTGACCGGAGCGTGGCTCCAGCCATTCGTCGAGCGGGCCTTCGTCGATGACGACGTCGCCGAGCTCGACCACTGCCTCGGCGGGCGAGGAGTTGTCGGTGGGCACGGCGGAGAGGATGCGCTCGCGGAGGTTGGTGCCGAACTCGAGCTCGTCGAAACGCTCGGCGATCTCCGAAACCTTCGCGGGTTTGAGGTCGAGGTCGTCGGGGCCCACCGCAAGCTCCATGTCGGTGACCATCGCGGTGAGCGTGCGGTTCATCTTCACCTGGTCGATGCGCTCGCGGAACGAGTCGCCAGCTTTGCCCTTGATGTCGTCGGCGTGGGCGATGAGCTCGTCCAGGGTGCCGTACTCCTGGATCCACTTGGTGGCCGTCTTCTCGCCCACCCCGGGGATGTTGGGCAGGTTGTCGGAGGGATCGCCACGCAGCGCCGCGAACTCCGGGTACTGCTGCGGCGTGAGCCCGTACTTCTCCTCCACGGCCGCGGGAGTGAAGCGGTGCAGGGTGGACACCCCGCGCATCGGGTAGAGCACGGTGGTGGAGTCGTCCACGAGCTGCAGGTAGTCGCGGTCGCCGGTGACGATGAGGATCTCGTAGTCGGACTGCTTCGCCGCGGTGACCAGCGTGGCGATGATGTCGTCGGCCTCGTAGTTCTCTACACTCATCGTGGTGATGCCCAGGGTCTGCAGCACCTCGTCGATGATGGTCACCTGACCCTTGAACTCGGGCGGGGCGGCCTCGCGCTGGGCCTTGTACTCCGGGAACATCTCGGTGCGGAAGGTCTTGCGCCCGACGTCGAAGGCCACGCCGACGTGGTCCGGCTGCTCCTCGGCAATGATGTTGGCCAGCATCGACAGGAAACCGTAGACCGCGTTGGTGTGCTGGCCCCCGGTGGTGGAGAAGTTCTCCGCGGGTAGGGCGTAGAAGGCCCGGAACGCCATGGAGTGGCCGTCGATCAGCAGAAGTCTCTTGGTGTCGCTCACGTCTGCCGAGTGTACTGAGGCGCCCGAGCGATTACTTCGGTGGTGCGGCGCTCGGCTAAAGTATGGCCCGCACGCCCCAGTAGCCCAATTGGCAGAGGCAACGGACTCAAAATCCGTGTGTTGTGGGTTCGAGTCCCACCTGGGGTACCACTCTTTGCGTTAGCCTGTGCTCCATGAGCT
Source organism: Corynebacterium doosanense CAU 212 = DSM 45436 (assembly GCF_000767055.1). NCBI lineage: Bacteria > Bacillati > Actinomycetota > Actinomycetes > Mycobacteriales > Corynebacteriaceae > Corynebacterium > Corynebacterium doosanense. The sequence goes on along the minus strand of NZ_CP006764.1, from coordinate 1,325,911 downwards.
CCCTGAGCAACGTCCTGTCCACGTTCACTTCCCGCCGCGAGGAACTCCTGCGCGGCGACGCCTCCGAACTGTGGGCGATCGAACGCCACGCCAAGCGTGTGTACCTGCGCAATGTCTCGCGCGACATCGAGGTCCAGGAGGCCTGGCTCACCGACGACGACGGCACCCGCCAGGCCTTCGGGCGCGTGCGCCCCGGCGAGCGGGTGGAGGTGAGGTCCTACCGCCACCGCCCGGATGAGACGGTCTCCGGAGTGGTGGAATGGCGGGTGCGTTCGATGGTCTTCCCGCCGCGCAGTATCAAACGGGTGGAAAAGATCGTCGATAAGCGGTCTTTAGCAGACCACAACTAACGTGCGACGTCGGCGGGATTATAGGATTACCGCCCATGACCCGAAGAATGTTGTGCGCCGCCGTGGTGGCGAGCGCCACCGTGATGAGCGGGTGCGTGACCAACACCGAGGACGGACACCCCGAAGGTTGGGAACCCATCCTGCCGGACACGGTGCTCGAGATCGCGGCGATGGTCCCCGCGGAGGCGGCAGCTGACGGCGTGCTCACCGCCGGCACCAACCCGCCCTTCGCCCCGTTCGAGTTCAAGGACTCCAGCGGCGCGGTCATCGGCGTGGAGATGGACCTCGGCGCCGCGATCGCCTCGGTCATGGGCCTGAAGTACCAGCCGGTCGAGCAGGACTTCGCGCTCATCCTGCCGTCCGTGCAGGCCGGGACGGTGGACATGGGCATCTCCGGCTTCACCGACACCGAGGAACGCCGGCAGACCTTCGACTTTGTCAACTACATGTACGCCGGCGTGCAGTGGGCGCAGCAGACGGGTGACGACATCGACCCGGAGCAGCCCTGCGGCCTCACCGTCGCGGTCCAGCGCACCACCGTCTCCGACACCGACGACGTCCGGCCGAAGTCCGCGGCCTGCGAGGAGTCGGGACAGGACCCCATCACGGTCCTGTCCTACGACACCAGCGACAACGCGGCACTCGCCGTGCTCACCGGCCGGGCCGACGCGCTCAGCGCGGACTCCCCCGTCACTGCGTGGGCCGTCAACCGTTCCGACGACAAGATGGAGCTCACCGGGGGCCTGAGCATGGCCGCGCCCTACGGGTTCGCGGTGAACAAGGACTCCGCTCTCGGCCCGGCTGCTGCCGCGGCCCTGCAGTACCTCATCGACACCGGTGCGTACCGGGACATTCTGGCGCAGTGGGGCATCGAGGACGGCCTCATCGACGAAGCGATGATCAACGAACAGCCCGTGGAAGGACTTTCCTAAATGACTACTCCCGCAACCCGGCTCGAGCAGCATGGGCGCCCTGAGCGTCCCGAGCGCATTGAGGCCAAGCCCCTGCGCCACCCCGGCCGCTGGATCTTCGCGTTTGTCCTGCTCGCGCTGGCCGTGCTGTTCGCCGTCGACGCCCTCGGCCGCGAGGCCTACGGCTGGGACACCTACCGGCAGTACCTGCTGGACACCCGCGTCGCGACGGCCGCCCTGCACACCATCGCGCTGACCATCCTGGCCATGATCATCGGCGTGGTCGGTGGTGTCCTGCTCGCGGTCATGCGCATGTCCCCCAATCCGGTGTTCCGGGGCATCGCGTGGGTCTACCTGTGGATCTTCCGCGGCACCCCGATCTACGTGCAGCTGGTGTTCTGGGGCCTGCTCGGGGCAATTTATCAAAGTATCAACCTCGGATTCACCGAGGTGTCGCTGGAGAACGTCCTCTCCAGCGCCTTCGTCCTCGCCTTCCTCGGCCTGGGCTTCAACGAGGCCGGCTACATGGCCGAGATCGTGCGCTCCGGCGTCTCCTCGGTCCCCGCGGGCCAGCTCGAGGCCTCCAAGGCGCTGGGCATGGGCTGGGGCATGACCATGCGTCGCACGGTCCTGCCGCAGGCGATGCGCATCATCATCCCGCCCACGGGCAACGAACTCATCTCCATGCTCAAGACCACCTCCCTGGTCGTGGCCATCCCCTACTCGCACGAGCTCTACGGCCGCTCCACGGACATCGCGGCCTCGCTCTTCGAGCCGGTCCCGCTGCTGCTCGTCGCCGCCACCTGGTATCTGGCCATCACCTCGGTGCTCATGATCGGCCAGCACTACCTGGAGAAGTACTTCGAGCGCGGCTCCACCCGCGAGCTCACCGGCCGGCAGCTCGCCACGCTGGCCGACGCGGAGGGCAGCGTCCCCCGCAACGTCACCGTCATCCCGGAGAACAACTACCAGAGGGGCAACTAAGCCATGACCGAGAACCTCATGATCGACGCCCAGCAGGTGTGGAAGTCCTTCGGCCGCCTCGACGTGCTCAAGGGCATCGACCTCCAGGTGCCCAAAGGCACCGTCACCTGTCTCATCGGCCCTTCCGGATCGGGCAAGTCCACCATGCTGCGCTGCGTCAACCACCTGGAGAAGGTCAACGCCGGCCGGCTCTACGTCGACGGCGACCTCGTGGGTTACCGCGAGAAGGAGGGCGTGCTCCACGAGATCTCTGAGAAGGACGCGGCCCGCCAGCGCGCGGACATCGGCATGGTGTTCCAGCAGTTCAACCTCTTCCCCCACCGCACCGCGCTGGAGAACATCATGGAGGCTCCCGTCCAGGTCAAGGGAGTGAAGCCCGATGAGGCAAGGAAGCAGGGCATGGATCTGCTCGAGCAGGTCGGCCTCGCCCACAAGGCGGACGCCTTCCCCATGCAGCTCTCCGGCGGCCAGCAGCAGCGCATCGCCATCGCGCGCGCCCTGGCCATGGAACCCAAGCTCATGCTTTTCGACGAGCCCACCTCCGCGCTGGACCCCGAGCTGGTCGGCGACGTACTCCAGGTGATGAAGGACCTCGCCGCTCGCGGCATGACCATGCTCGTGGTCACCCACGAGATGGGTTTCGCCCGCGAGGTCGCCGACGACGTCGTGTTCATGGACGCCGGCGTCGTCGTCGAGCGCGGAACCCCGGACGAGCTGCTGGGCAACCCCCGCGAGCCCCGCACGCAGTCCTTCCTGTCGACCCTGCTGAAGTAGGTCCTCCGGTTCAGCGGGACGCTGCCCCACTCATGCCGGAGAGTCCACACTTGTGGACTCGTCGAAGCCTTCTCCCCACTCGCGGTACTCCGGCTCCTCGATAGCCGGTAGCTTCGCCCGGTCGTCCCGTTGCGGAAGGCCACGGTTGCGAGAGACGAATGTCGATCCGTCCGGGAATCCGAACACCAGGCGGTGCGCGTCCGTGGGGTGATGCGCCAGCCGTAGCTCCCCCGTAGCGAACATGGAATGACACCTGGAGCACAGCGGGATGAGGTTCTCACAATCCGTCAGTCCACCCCGGGCCCAGTCCCGGATGTGGTGGAACTGGAGGAACCGGGTGTGACTGCACCCCGGGGTCGCGCACTGGAACAGCCAGGACACCAGCAGGGCCAATTCCTGGCCTCCGTTGACCACCCTTCGCCTGCGGCCCATCTTGAGGTGCACTCCCCTGGCATCAAGCAGGTGGCCCCGGAAGTCGGCGTTGCCCATGAGACCGCTGAGCGCAGCCGCTGGCGCGGCAGGATTGCCAGGAAGGAAGGCGTGGCCGTCCTCGGTCATCACCACCTGTACCTGGGCACCGGGCGCGCGTTGGGCGCTGGAGGTCGAGGACCGCGCCAGGTTCATCATCCCGATGAAGCCCGAGAGTGCATCGGAGGCCTGGCCGAAGCGGGTGGCGGCGGGGGTCTCGTCCAATAGGCCGCTGAGCTGCTCATCGTCGGCCAGGCGCTCCCGGTCGATCTCGGCGATATCGCGCCGGCTGGCCAGCTCACCGAGTTTCAGGGCCGCCGCCAGCTGCGCCCCGAGGGCCGGGGAAAGGTTGGCCTCGAGCAGGTAGCGCCCATGCTCGTCGATCCGGATGGTCAAGCGATCCTTTGCCGGGCCCTCGGGAGCGCTTCCTCGCCCGGCCAGAGCCAAACGAAGTTCGTGGTAGGTCAGGCGTAGCGCCAGCGCGACGAGATCGGCCTCGTTGTCCTCAGTGAGATGGCGCTCCAGCAGGCGCACCTTGGAGTAGGACAGTTCCCCGGCGAGGAACCTGTCGGTGAGCAGCGGGAAGTCGGCGAGCACCCGCGAGGTGTGCAGGTAGCCGTAGCTGGTGGACCGCGCGATACCGAGGGTCCGGTCCAGCCAGGCGGCGGTCGATGACGCGCCGGCGCGCAGCCCGAACCCGCGGCGGTCAAACTCCGCGAGCGAGACCAGGAAGGCCGCAAAGTGGCGGTTCGAGTCCACATGTGTGGACTGCAGGAGTGTGATGAGGTCGGTATCGGCGAGTCGGCTGGTGTCCGTGAGTACGTCGAGCATGGTGGTTTTCCCCCGAGGAATGGAACAGATGTTCGCTAACACCGTGCAGCATAAAACACCCCCTGGACACTACCTCTGACCTGCTAGTTCATCATTCCCAGCACGCCCCGGACCACGGCGGTCAGACCACCCAGGCCCGCGAGCGAGAGCGCGATGGCCCGGCCCGTAGGTTTGGGCACCCGCGGCGCGACCCGCACCCCCGTGAACAGGCCCAGCGCCAGGGCGACGATCCCCACCGGCCAGACCAGCAGGTCCACGGAACCGAAGCTCGCCGCACCCAGCAGCAGCTTGATGGAGAACGATCCCAGTCCGGCGATGAAGAAGACCGGCTGCAGGGTCGCGGCGTAACGTCGCTGATCCCACCGCGCCGCCTGCGCATAAACGGTGATCGCCGGCCCGGCGGCACCGGCGAGGGTGTTCATGAACCCGCCGATGACACCGGCGACTGCGGCGGGCAGACGGCCGTCGATAGGCGGGACAAACCTCTTGCCCACCGTGACCACGCCCAGGGCGAGGAGCAGCAGGAGCCCGACGAGGATGAGCAGCGGGTCCGTGGGCAGCTCGCGGACAAGGAATGAGCCGGGGATGATGCCCGCGATGAGGGCGGGGCCGATGACGGCGAGAATCTTGAAGTCGACGTCGCGCCACAGCGTCAGCGTCGAGGCGCCCGCGTTGATCATCGCCAGCAGATTAACGATGAGGATGCCCTCGATCGGCCCGAACAGCAGCATTAGAACCGGCGAGGCGATGAGCCCGAGGCCCATGCCCGAGACACGCTGCAGCAGCGCGCCGACGAGGACGGTGACGAAGAGAATCGCCATCGTCATTGGGCACGGAACTTCTGTTTCATGGCCGCCAGCACCACGTCCGGCACCAGCCCGGTGATGTCGCCGCCGTACTTCACCACCTCCTTGCACAGCGAGGAGGAGACATAACCGAACTTCTCGTCGGTCATGACAAAAAACGTGTCGACGCCCGACAGGCGCCTGTTCATCTGCGCCATCGGCTGCTCGTAGTCATAGTCGAGCGACGAACGCAGACCCTTGACCAGGGCGGTCACCCGGTGGGCCGTGGTGTAGTCCACCAGCAGGCCCGCCCAGTGGTCGACGGTGACATTGGGAAGATGCGAGGTGACGTCCGCGATGAGCTCCTTACGCTCGTCCACGCTGAACAGGCCGGACTTCTTCGCGGGGTTGCCGGTGACCAGGATGATGACGCGGTCGAACTGTTCTGCGGCGCGGGTGAAGATGTCCAGGTGGCCGTTGGTCACCGGGTCGAAGGAACCCGGGCAGACCACCGTTCGTGACTCATTCATTCTCCGACGTCCTTTCGTAGGTGGCCATGTCCATGCGGGCGATGCCGAACGTGCGTTTCTTCAGCTTCTGGCCGGTGGGGGTGAATCCTGCCGGCCAGTCCGTCTCCGGCGACTGTACGTGGCGCTCGACGACGACCGCCGCGCCGTCGCGAAGCGTGCGCACGAGCGCGTGCAGCATGTCGGTCACGGCGTCGTCCGCCAGCTCATAGGGCGGGTCCGCCAGCACCATGTCGAAGTGGTCGTCGGGGGCGGTGGCGAGGTAGGTCGAGGCCTTCATCTCGTGCAGGCGCACGTCGTCGTGGCCGACCACGCCGATGTTGTGGCGGATCACCTCGCAGGCCCGGGCGTTGTCCTCCACCAGGTGCACGGTCTGCGCTCCCCTGCTGGCGGCCTCGAGACCCAGGGCGCCGGAGCCGGCGAAGAGATCCAGCACGACTGCGTCGAGGAAACCGAAGCGCACCTGCAGCGATGAGAACAGTCCCTCCCGGGCGCGGTCGGAGGTTGGCCGGGTCCCCTGCGCGGGCACCTTGATGGTGCGGCCGCGGGCCTCACCGGAAATGATGCGGGTCATTCGCCCACCTCGCAGAGGAGGTCGCCGCCCTGGACGTCGGAGAAGTCGGCGCGGCTGAGCGTGCCGACGGTCCCCGGGCCCGGGGCCGCCACGGGGGCCTCCAGCTTGACGGCCTCGACGGTGGCGAGCACGTCGCCCGTGGCCACCTGCTGCCCTGCGGATACGTGATAGCGGACGATGCCGGCGAAAGGGGCGTGAATCTGCATGGGGTCAAGACTAGCGCCCGGTCAGTTCTTCTCCAGGTACTGCCTCGCCTGCTCCTCGATGTCGGCCACCAACCGCTCGGCCCGGGCCCGGTCGCGCCCGACCATGAGGGCGGCGTCCTCGTTGGCCCGTTCGATCACCGGGTAGTCCTCCAGCAGGTTGAGCAGCTTGACCGTGCGTGCCGTTCCCGACTGGGACGTGCCCAGGACGTCACCCTCCTGGCGCTGGGCGAGGTCGAGGTTGGCCAGCTCGAAGCCGTCGGAGGTCGCGGCCACGGCGCTGACCCTGTCGAAGGAGGTCGAGCCGGGCAGGGCGAGAGTGTGGAAGAGGCAGAGGGACTCGTGCCCGCCGCGGCCCACCCGCCCGCGGAGCTGGTGGAGCTGGCTGACCCCGAATAGCTCGGACTCGCGCACCAGCATGACCGTGGCGTTGGGGACGTCGACGCCGACCTCGATGACCGTGGTGGCCACGAGCACGTCGATGCCACCACGGGAGAAGTCGGCCATGACAGCGTCCTTCTCCTCGCCGCGCAGCCGACCGTGCAGGAGGCCCACGCTGAGATCGGGGAACAGCTCGTTCTGCAGGTGCTCGTGCATCTCCAGCACCCCTCCCTCGCCTTCGATGCGCGGGCAGACCACGTAGGCCTGACGGCCGGCGAGGATCTCCTCGCGGATGCGGCTCCACGCCCGGGCCACCCACGCCGGCCGGGCCTCCGGGACAAGGGCGGACTGGATGGGTTTGCGGCCACCGGGCAGCTCCCGCAGCGTAGAGATGGCCAGGTCACCGAACACCGTCATGGCGATGGTGCGCGGAATCGGGGTGGCCGTCATGACCAGCAGGTGCGGGGTGAAATCGCCCCGGCCCTTGGAGCGCAGCTGGTCGCGCTGCTCCACGCCGAAACGGTGCTGCTCATCGACGACGACGAACCCCAGGTCGAAAAACTCCACCGTGTCCTGGATCAGCGCGTGTGTGCCCACGACGATGTCCACCTGCCCGGAGACAATGTTCAGCAGCGCCTCCCGTTTGGCCGCGGTGGGCATCGACCCCGTCAGCGCCACCACAGTGGCCGAGGACCCCGCCGCCGCGAGGGTCCTGGTCAGCGAGCGTGCGTGCTGGGCCGCCAGGACCTCCGTGGGCACGAGCATGGCGCACTGGCGGCCGTTGTCCACCGCCTGCAGCATGGCCAGCAGCGCGACGATCGTCTTGCCCGAGCCGACCTCCCCCTGCAGCAGTCGGCTCATGGGCCGGGCGCGGGAGAGGTCGCCGCTGACCTGGCCCAGCATCTGCTGCTGCCCCTCCGTCAGCGGGAACGGGAGTGATTCCAGCAGGGCGGTGTGCAGGCCGGCGTCGATACGCGGAAGTTCCGGGGCGCGGTGCTCGAGGTTGTCCGCGCGGCGCAGGGCCATCGCCAGCGCGAGGCCGAGGGCCTCGTTGTACTTCAGCCGCAGCAGCGGGCCGTCCGGGCCGCGCTCGTCGGGGGCGTGGATGAGCCGGATCGCCTGGTCGAAGCTGGGCATGCCGAAGGGGTGGTAGTCGAGCGGCTCGGGAATCTTGGGCAGGGTCTCCAGGATCTCCCACACCGCGCCCATGATGCGCCAGGACGAGATCTTCGCCGAGGCCGGGTAGACAGGGATCCATTCGCGATCGCCCAGCAGCTCGTGCAGGGAGCCGTACTCGTTGAGCGCCTTGAGTGAACCCGTCGCGGGCTGCTTCTCCTTCCCCGGCCCGGTGAGCACGAGGTAGTCCGGGTGCTGCATCTGCGCCTGGCCGCGGAAGTGGGTGACCTTGCCGGAGAAGATTGCCCGCGCACCCTGGGTGAGCACCCGGGCGACGTACCCGGCGTTGAAGTAGGTGGCCACGAACCGGCCACCCGACTGATCCGCCACGTGGAAGCGGAAAATTTTGTGTTTGCCCTTGTCGATGAACTCGACCCGCTCCACCACGCCGATGGTGGTGACCACGTCGCCCTCCTCGACCGCGGCGAGATCCGTCCCCTCCCCGTGGCGGGCGTAGCGGCGCGGGTAGTGCTCGAGCACCTGCCAGCAGCGGGTGTAACCGAAGGCCGACTTGAGGGCCTTGGCCTCCTTGGCGGGCAGGACCTCGGCGAGCTGCCGGTCGTCGCGCCACCCGAGCACGGACTACTCCACCCCGATCTCGGCGATGATTCCGGTGCTGGCCATGCCCGCGCCGTCGAAGACCACCACCTCCGCGCCGAGCTTCTCCCCCAGCCGCTCACCGTCGATGATCTCGGTGGTGAGGATGGTGACCTGCTCGCCACCGGCGTCGAGAAGCCGGGCCGCCGTCGCCTCGATCGCCGTGGCGGCGTCGTCCGAGACCAGGAGCACGTCGCCGTGGGACTCGGAGAGGATGTCGCCCTTAGCGCAGGGGCCGGCGGCGGTCAGGGCCGCCTTGGCCGCGCGGCGGAGCACGGCGGTGCGCATGGAACTGGCGGCCTCGCCCATCTCGTAGGTGGCGGTGGCGAGCGGCTGAGCGGGATCGTGCATGGTCACCGCGGCGATTCCCGACACCAGCCGCGAGGTGGGCAGCAGCGTGATGGACTGCTCCACGGCGCGGGTGGCGTTGTCCACGGCCACGAGTTCGCGGCGGGTGAGCTGGCCGTTGGGTAGCAGCACCACCTCGCCGGCCCGGGTGCGGCGGATCACCGACAGGACCTCGTCCAGGATGTCCCCGTCGCCGGTGACCTCGACGACCTCGGCACCGGCGCCGCGGTAGAGGTCGGCGATGGCACCCGGCGGGGTCAGGGCCAGCAGGATCCGCGAGGGCTTCTCGACGACCGCCTGCCCGGGCAGCACCTCCAGGCGCAGCCCGCTGACCTCACCGAGGCCGAAGGCCTCCTCGATGACCTGACCGGCCGAGCGGGAGTGGATGTGGAACTGTGCCTCCCCCTCGCCCCGGGCCACGAGCAGCGAGTCGCCGAGCTCCGCCAACCGCGACTCGAGCCGGTCGACGACTTCCTCCGTGGCGGTGGACAGGAACATGACCTCGAGATAGCCGGGCGTGCCGTGCGTCCCGGTCGTCTCACCCGGGGTGAAGTCGACGTCCGCGGTTGCACCGGAGAGCTCGGCCATCATCGTCTCCAGCAGGACCACCAGACCGGTACCGCCGGCGTCGACCACCCCGGCCTCCCGGAGGACGGCGAGCTGGGACGGGGTGCGTGCCAGGGCGACCCGGGCGGCCTCGGTGGCGGCGCTGGCCACCTCGAGGACGTCCCTGTCCCCGGCGACGGCGTCCGTCGCGGCCCCGGCGGCGGCGCGCAGCACGGTCACCACGGTGCCCTCGACCGGGTCGGAGATGGCGTTGTTGACGAGCTTCACCGCGATGTTCAGCGCATCGGAGATGGTGCGGCCGTCGAAGGGCTCGGTCTGCACAGCCTCGGCCATTCCCCGCAACACCTGCGACAGCACGACTCCGGAGTTGCCACGCGCGCCGCGCACGCTGCCGTTGGCCATCGCGCGGGCGACGGAGACGACGTCGGAACGCTGCTCCACCTCGACATCACGCACCGCAGCGAGGGCCGCCTCCATGGTGAACGCCATGTTCGATCCCGTGTCCGAGTCGGGCACGGGGAACACGTTGAGCGCGTTGATCTCGGACCTGCGCTCGGTGAGCACCTGCACGGCGTTGACCGCCCAGCGGTAGAGACCTCGGCCGTCGAGCGATTTCAGGTGCGACATAGGCAGTTACCTTACTGAAGACCAGTCGATGGGTGGCGCGCCCTGTGCCCGCAGCGCGTCATTCGCCCGGGAGAACGGACGGGAGCCGAAGAACCCGCGCGACGCCGACAGCGGCGAGGGATGGGCGGATTCGATGCGCGGGGTGTCCCCGAGGAACCGGGCGGCGGACTGGGCGTCGCGGCCCCAGAGGATGGCCACCAGCGGCTGGCCCCGGGAAGCCAGGGCCCGGATGGCGTGTTCGGTGACCTCCTCCCAGCCCTTACCCCGGTGGGAGGCCGCGGCCCCGGGGCGCACAGTGAGCACGCGATTGAGCAGGAGGACGCCCTGGCCGGTCCAGCCGGTGAGGTCACCGTCGTCACGCGGAGGTATCCCAAGGTCATCGCGCAGTTCGCGGTAGATGTTCACCAGGGAGCGCGGGGGCGCCACGCCGGGCTGGGTGGAGAAACTCAGGCCCATGGCGTGGCCGGGCGTGGGATAGGGGTCCTGGCCGATGATGAGCACACGCACGTCGTCGAAGGGGTCGTGGAACGCGCGCAGGACGTCGTCGCCGGCGGGGAGGTAGGCGGGCTCCGCGCGCAGGAAGTCTCCCATCGCGTGGATGCGGTCCTCCACCGGGGCGAGGACCGGCTGCCAGGATTCGTGCACGCTCAGGCTCATCAGAAGCTCACCCACCCGGTGTCGTAGGCCGGTGCCTCGCCGTCGACGGTGACGGTGACGGTGTCACTACGGGTCACCTGCCCGATCGTCCGGAAACCCGAGGGAGTGTCGCCGGCGGTGGTGGCCAGGAGGGTGTGGTCCTCCCCGCCCGTGAGCACCCAGGTCCACGGGTCCACGCTGAGCAGCTCGGCGGCCTCGCACAGCAGCGCCGCGGGGGCGATAGCGGCGGAGTCGATGTCCACCCCGACCCCCGAGCGGTGCGCGAGGGTCCGCAGATCCACGACGAGTCCGTCGGAGTTGTCGGTCATGCTCGTCGCGCCCGTCGCCCGGGCCACCACCCCACGCCCGGGAGTGAGGGTCGGCGCGCAGTGTGCGGTGACCAGATCGGCGAAACGCTCGGGCACGTCGGCGCGGCCGAAGTGGTTCAGCAGCGCAAAACCCGCCGCGGACCAGCCGATGTTCCCGTGGGCGACGACCTGCTGGCCGTGCCTCGCCGCGTCCAATGTCAGCGCGGGCCGGTTACCACCCAGCGAGCCGATCGCCGTCACGGACAGGATGAGGGTGTCCCCGCCGGTGACGTCGCCGCCCACCAGCTCCGCGGAGTACTCCCCCGTCCTCGCGGCGATCCCGGCCGCCACGCCGCGCAGGAAAGACACCGGAGTCGATTCCGGAGCGGAGAGCGCCAGCAGCGCCGCAATGGGCCGTGCGCCCATCGCCTCGATGTCGGCGAAGTTCGCCGTGATGGCCTTCGCGCCGACCTCCTCGGCCGTGGACCAGGTAGTGGAAAAGTGGCGGCCCTCGATGAGCATGTCCGTGGCCACGACCGCGCGCGAGTTCGGGGCGGCGTTGAGCAGTACCGCGGCGTCGTCGCCGTTACGGGTGCTCGGGGCGGCGGCGACAATCGCCTCGATGACGCCCCGCTCACCGACCTCACCCACGGTGGGGTCGGTCTCCGGCGGTGGATTCACGCTGACTGGGCCTTTCGATAGACTTACACGCCATGAGTTCTAGCGCCGAGCACCCACAGCTTAATCGCACTGCAATCTACCTGAGTCTCGGATTGGCCATCCTACTGATCCTCGGCGCGTTGATCGGCGCCCGCATCGTCTCCGACCGGGCCAACAACCAATCCGTTGCGCTCAGCCCGGTGCCCGCCCCGCTGGCGGAGTCCACGGAGTGCTCGACGCTTATCGACGCCCTCCCCGACGAGTTGCTGGGCCACGACCGCGCCCCGATCGCCGACCCGGTCCCCGCGGGCACGGCAGCCTGGCAGTCGGGGCCAGCCGAGCGCATCACGCTGCGCTGCGGCGTCGAGTTGCCCTATCAGTTCACCGAGGTGGCCAGCACCACGGAGGATGCCGGGGTGCAGTGGCTCCGGGTGGACGACATGACCCCCGGCTCCGACCTGTCCACCTGGTACGCGGTGGACCGAGAGCCCGTGGTGGCGGTCACGGCCTCGCTCACGGAGTCCGAGAACCCCGTGGCCGAGCTCGGCGCGCCCGTCTCCGCGCTGCCGCAGAAGCAGCACGAGCCTTTCCCCGCCCCCCTTTCCGAGCTGGAAAAAGCTGCGCAGGACCCCTGCCCGGCCCTGCTCGACGCGCTGCCCGGCACGCTCGCCGGGGACTGGTCGCTCGAGTCCGCCGACGGGGACACCGCGGTGTGGGTCAAGGAGGGAAGCGAGCCCGTGGTGCTGCGCTGCGGTGTCGCACCGCCGCCGAACTACGTCGCGGGCGAGCGCCTGACCCAGATCGACGACATCCCCTGGTTCGAGGACACGCAGCTGGTCAACGGGTCCACCGCGTCGACGTGGTACGCCCTCGGGCGCGAGACGGACATCGCCGTCAGCGTGCCGCAGGCGATCAGCGCGCAGGTCCTGCCCGAGCTCGGCGGGACGATTTCGGGGGCTACCGGCGTTCAGTCAGCTCCGTTAGCTCCGTCAGGGCAGTAGCGATGAGCGTGTCCAGCAGCTCCTGATACCCGATGCCGTCCGCGGCCAAGACCTGCGGGAACATCGAGATCGGGGTGAAGCCGGGCATGGTGTTGATCTCGTTGAGCACCGGGCCGCGGTCGGTGACAAAGAAGTCCACGCGGGCCAGGCCCTTGGCGTCGACCGCGCGGAAGGCGGCGACGGCCATCTCCTTGAGCGCCATGATGGTGGCGTCGTCGAGCCGGGCGGGGATGGTGGCGGAGACAACGTCGTCGAGGTACTTGGTCTCGAATCCGTAGAACCCCTCCTCCGAGTCCTCGATGCCATTGAGCTGCGCCGGCGGTGAGGCGACGAGCGATCCGTCGGGTCGCTGCAGCACGCCGACCTCGACCTCGACGCCGTGGATCATCGCTTCCACGATGACCTTGTCGTCGAACTTGCGCGCCTCGGCGATGGCGGCGTCGATGCCCTCGTCCTCGTCGACCTTGGAGATGCCGATCGACGACCCTCCGCGGGCCGGTTTAACGAACACCGGCAGCCCCAGCATGTCCCGCTGGGCGGGCGAGAGGGTGTCGTCGCCACGCAACACCACCTCGGGTGTGACAGGCAGGCCGTCGGCGACCATGAGTTTCTTGGTGAATTCCTTGTCCATGCCGGCGGCCGAGGCGAGCACGCCGGGGCCGACGTAGGGCACACCCGCGAGTTCGAAGAGGCCCTGAATGGTGCCGTCCTCGCCGTAGGGTCCGTGCAGGATTGGCAGGACGACGTCGACGGTGTGCCGCACCTCGCCGGTGGCGGCGGAGACGATCTCGCCGCGGCGCAGCGGGTTGACGCTGAGCGCGATCTCCTCGCGCAGCTGCACCGTGGGCAGGTCGTCGCCGTGCGCCGCGAGCTCGGAGAGGTCCGGCGCCCCGGTGGTCCACACGCCGTCGGTGGTGATGCCCACGGGGACGATGTCGTAACGCTGCGGGTCGAGGTGCGCCATCACGGCGCCCGCGGAGATGCAGGAGATGGAGTGTTCGGTGCTGCGTCCGCCGTAGATGACGGCGACGCGGATCTTCTTCTCAGCCATGGCGGAGAGCGTACCTGTGGGTCACTCCGCTTTCTTGGAGCGACCCATGAGCGCGGCGACGATCTCCGCCACCACGGCGTCCTCGTGGCACACGGCGAACACCGCGCGGGTGATGGGCATGTCCACGTCGAGGGACTCTGCGAGCTGGGAAATCGACCGCGAGGAGATCACGCCCTCGGCGACCTGGCCGTTGGTCTTCTCCTTCGCCTCCGCAAGCGTCTCCCCCTGGCCCAGGCGCTCGCCGAAGGTGCGGTTGCGCGACAGCGGGGACATGCACGTGGCGGCGAGGTCCCCGAGTCCGGCCAGCCCGGCGAAGGTACGGGGGTCGGCGCCCAGTGCCTGGCCCAGGCGGGAAATCTCAGCCAGTCCGCGGGTGATCACGCTTGCCGACGTGTTGTCGCCCAGTCCGCGGCCCGCAGCCATGCCGCACGCCAGGGCGATGACGTTCTTGCAGGCGCCGCCCAGCTCCACGCCCACGACGTCGGAGTTGGTGTAGGGGCGCAGGTAGGGCGTGGCCACGGCGGCCTGCACGAGCTTCGCCCGGTTCTGGTCCACGCCGGCGATGACGGTGGCAGCCGGCTGCTCCTGCGCCACCTCGCGGGCGAGGTTGGGGCCGCTGAGCACGGTGATGCGCTCGGGCTCCACGCCCGTGACCTCGGCGATGACCTGGCTCATGCGCAGATGGGTGCCGGCCTCGATGCCCTTGGAGATGGACACCAGGGTGGCGTCGGCCGGGACAAGATCACGCCAGTGGGAGAGGTTGTCCCGCATGGTCTGGCTGGGCACGGCGAAGACGACGATGTCCGCGCCGGCGAGTGCCTCGGCTGCGTCGGAGGTGGGCAGGATCGCGTCGGGAAGCGTCACCCCCGGAAGGTAGTCCGCGTTCACCCTGGTCTCGGCTATGGTCCAGGTCAGCTCCGGGCGCCTCGCCCAGAGGAACACGGAGTTGCCCGCGTCTGCAAAAACCTTGGCCAGGGTGCTGCCCCAGGATCCCGCTCCCATGACTGCGACATTGACCATAAGTGTGCGGGTTCCTTTGTGTGCGAAGTTGGCGTGCGGGTCTGCTCAACCTTAGAGGATGAAGGTATCGTTCACACAGGAAAGCTTGACCCGGATCGCCACAACCAGCCTGCCAAGGAGTGCCATGTCGCAGAAGGACAACCGCCGCTCGTCCCACGAGGTGGACAAGGACGCCCGCTCGCAACTCGAGGTGACCGGGCGCCACCAGGTCATCCCCCGGGATCCGGCCGGCGAGGTGGAGAAGGCGACCCTGGCGGCGGGCGCGGTGCTCTGGCGCGGCGACCTCTCCGACCCCGCCTCCATCGAGGTAGCGCTCATCCACCGCCCGCACTACGACGACTGGTCGCTGGCCAAGGGCAAGGTCGACCCGGGCGAGTCGCTGCCCGCCACCGCCGTACGTGAGATCGCGGAGGAGACCGGCTACGAGGTCCGGCTGGGCAAGCTGCTGGGCAAGGTAAAGTACCCCGTCTCCGGCCGCACGAAGGTGGTCTACTACTGGACCGCCGAGGTGCTCTGGGGTGAGTTCGAGCCCAACGACGAGGTCGACGAGATCCGCTGGACCAGCATCGACGAGGCGCTGGCGCTGCTGAGCTACGACGTGGACTGCGAGGTGCTCACCAAGGCGAAGAAACGTTTCGAGCTCCCGGCCACCTCGCGTGTCCTCTACGTGCGCCACGGCCGGGCGCACGAGCGCGGCAACTGGGCGGGCGACGACAACCTGCGCCCGCTGGACAAGAAGGGCCGCCGGCAGGCGGAGATGCTCGTGCCCATGCTCGCTGGCTGGCGCCCGGACCGCCTGTTCTCCGCGTTCCCCGACCGTTGCCAGACCACGCTCGCCCCGCTCGCCGACGAGCTGGGCATGGATATCACCGTCAGCGAGGACTTCGGCGACGTCGCCTGGGCCGCGGACCCCGAGCGCGTGAAGTCCGCGTTCACCGAGGTCGTGGAGCTCGGCGGGGTGTCGGTCATCTGCAGCCAGGGTGACACGATTCCGCCGGTCATCGAGTGGCTGTCGGAGAACGGACGACTGCCCCTCTCCGACATCGTGTCGAAGAAGGGCAGTGTCTGGGTGCTGTCCTTCCATGACGGACAGCTCACCGGCGCGGACTACCTGGCGTCCGCGCTGCCGGCGAAGTAGACCTAGCGCGCGACGCTCGGTTTGAACGCCGGGCGACTCTCCTCGAACCGGGAGATGGCGCTCTCGTCGCGCAGGGTGAGCCCGATGTCGTCGAGGCCCTCCATGAGGCGCCAGCGGGTGTAGTCGTCGATCTCGAAGGTGTAGACGTTCTCCCCGGCGGTGACCGTGCGGTCCTCCAGCGAGACCGTCAGCTCCATGCCCGGCTGCTGCTCGAGCTGCTTCCACAGCAGCTCGACGTCGCTCTCCTCCATGATGCC
Source organism: Corynebacterium doosanense CAU 212 = DSM 45436 (assembly GCF_000767055.1). NCBI lineage: Bacteria > Bacillati > Actinomycetota > Actinomycetes > Mycobacteriales > Corynebacteriaceae > Corynebacterium > Corynebacterium doosanense. The sequence goes on along the minus strand of NZ_CP006764.1, from coordinate 1,309,737 downwards.
GGCGACGAGGCCGGCCTTGCCGGAGTTGCCGCGGAAGATGTCGGCGAAGCGCGGGGACAGCACGACTCGGAAGCCGTAGTCCATGAGCGCCCACACCGCGTGCTCGCGGGAGGAGCCGGTGCCGAAGTCCGGGCCCGTGACCAGCACGGAGCCGTTGCGGAAGGGCTCCTGGTTGAGCACGAAGTCGTCCGAGCGGCGCCAGTTGGCGAAGAGCCCGTCCTCGAAGCCGGTGCGGGAGACCCGCTTGAGGTAGACGGCGGGGATGATCTGGTCAGTGTCCACGTTGGAGGCGCGCAGCGGGACGCCGACGCCGGTGTGGGTGGTGACTTTCTCCATGATCGTTGTTTCTCCTTCTACAGGTCGGCGGGGCTGGCGAGGTGGCCGGTGACGGCGGTGGCGGCGGCGACGAGCGGGCTGACCAGGTGGGTGCGTCCGCCCGGGCCCTGGCGGCCCTCGAAGTTGCGGTTGGACGTGGACGCGGAGCGCTCACCGGGCTGGAGCTGGTCGGGGTTCATGCCCAGGCACATGGAGCAGCCCGCGGTGCGCCACTCGGCGCCGAAGTCGGTGAAGATACGGTCGAGCCCCTCCTCCTCCGCCTGCTGCTTGACCAGGGTGGAGGACGGGACCACGAGCATGCGGGTGCCGTCGGCGATGGTGCGGCCCTCGATGACCTCGGCCGCGGCCCGCAGGTCCTCGATCCGCGCGTTGGTGCAGGAACCCAGGAAGACGGTGTCGATCCGGATGTCGCGCATGGGGGTGCCGGCCTCGAGGTCCATGTAGGCCAGGGCCTTCTCGGCCGCGGCCTTCTTGCCCTCGTCGCCGAAGGACTCGGGATCCGGCACGGCGTCATCCAGGCTGACGCCTTGACCAGGGTTGGTTCCCCAGGTGATGAAGGGGGTGAGCGTGTTGGCGTCGAGATGCACGACGGTGTCGAACTCCGCACCCTCGTCCGTGGGCAGCGTCTTCCAGTACTCGACGGCCGCGTCCCAGTCCGCGCCCTTCGGCGCGAACTCGCGGCCCTGGACGTAGTCGAAGGTCTTCTGGTTCGGCGCGATCATGCCCGCGCGGGCGCCGGCCTCGATGGACATGTTGCAGATGGTCATCCGGGCTTCCATGGAGAGCTTCTCGATCGCCTCACCGCGGTATTCCAGCACGTGCCCCTGCCCGCCGCCGGTGCCGATCTTGGCGATGATCGCCAGGATGATGTCCTTGGAGGTCACCCCCGGCTGCAGCTCCCCGGAGACCTCGATGGCCATGGTCTTGAACGGCTTGAGCGAGAGCGACTGGGTGGCCATGACGTGCTCGACCTCGGAGGTGCCGATGCCGAAGGCCATGGCACCGAACGCGCCGTGGGTGGAGGTGTGTGAGTCGCCGCAGACGATGGTCATGCCGGGCTGGGTGATGCCCAGCTGCGGCCCGACGGTGTGCACGATGCCCTGCTGGATGTCGCCCATGGGGTGCAGGCGCACGCCGAACTCGGCGCAGTTGGTGCGCAGGGTCTCCACCTGCTTGCGCGAGGTCTGCTCGCGGATCTCCAGCAGCGAACCGGTGGCGATGCCCTCGGTGGGCACGTTGTGGTCCTCGGTGGCGAGGTGGAGGTCCGGGCGGCGCATCGTTCGGCCGGCCATCCGCAGTCCGTCGAAGGCCTGGGGGCTGGTGACCTCATGGAGGAGCTGGAAGTCGATGTAGATGAGATCAGGGTCGCCGTTCTGTCCGGCCGTGATGACGTGGTCGCGCCACACCTTCTCCGCCAGCGTGAGCTTCCCGTTTGTGTTCGCCATGGGAGTACTCCTCAATCCGTTCGTGCGTCCCACAGGGTGAGACGGTAGTATCCGTTGTATGGGACAGCATAGCGGAGAATCCGGAATCAAGGTTATTGACAGGTCCGTCGCCATCGTCAAGGCCACCACCGCCGGGCCGCGCAGTTTGGCCCAGCTCTGCGAGCTCACCGGCCTGCCGCGCGCCACGGTCCACCGGCTCGCCACCGCGCTCGAGGTACACGACGTCCTCGCCCGCGACGGCGACGGCCTCTGGCGCCAGGGCGCCGCACTGACCACCGCGGGCAGCACGCTTCTCGACGCCGCCCAGCACATCATGTCCGCCCTCGTGGACACCACGCGCGAATCCGTGCAGCTTTACCAGCGCACCGGAACCACCCGCACGTGCATCGCCGCGGAGGAACTCACCAGCGGCCTGCGCGACACAGTGCCCGTCGGTTCGCAGCTGCCCCTGACCTCGGGCTCCGCCGCCAAGGTCATCCTCGCCCACTCCTCCCCCGAGCTTGTCGACGCCCTGCTCCCCCAGGCCCGCTTCGACCGCGCCGAACTCGACGAGGTGCGTCGCCGCGGCCTGGCCGAGTCACAGTCCGAGCGTGAGGTGGGCCTGGCCAGCCTGTCCGCACCGGTCCTCGACCCCTCGGGCACACTCGTCGCGGTCCTGTCGGTGTCCGGTCCCGTCGAGAGGCTCCGCCCGTCGCCCATCGCGGCCTGGGGAACCGAGCTGAGCGCGGCCGCGGCGGAACTGAGCTCGGTCTTCTAAAGCGGATTCGGGGTGACTTTCAGGAGAACTCCACACGAACAGGACCAATTCGAGGGCAACCCCCAGTGACGTGCAGTTTCCCCGACAAGAACTCGTTGTGACATACCCGGCACTAAAGCGAAAACTCCATGAAGATTCATCGTGTGCAGCCCCGCCCGGGCCTTCCCCGTGCGGAGACACTCCTCGATAGATCTTCTCGAGAAAGGCTCTCCCGCCATGATCCACCGCCCCGTCTCCCGCTCCGCTGCCGTCCTCGGTGTGGCCGCCCTGCTGCCCCTCGGCCTCGTCGCCTGCGACTCCGACAGCTCCTCCTCCGCCAACCCGGACGCCGAGTTCTCGGGCGAGTCGATCACCCTGGCGGCCGTGCCCTCCGAGGAGTCCACCACCCTGGAGAGCGCCTACGGCAACATCGCCGACCTGCTGGAGAAGCAGCTCGGCGTCGAGGTCACCTTCCAGAACGCCAACGACTACGCAGCCGTCATCGAGGGACAGCGCGCCGGCCAGATCGACATGGCCTCCTACGGCCCGTTCTCCTACGTCATCGCCTCCGACTCCGGCGTCAAGGTCGAGCCCATCGCGACCCTCGCCAACGCCGCGGACGAGGAGCCCTCCTACACCTCCCAGCTGCACGTCCCGGCCGGCTCGGACATCAAGGGCCTCGAGGACCTGCGCGGAAAGAACGTCTGCTTCGTCGACGCCGCCTCCACCTCCGGTTACCTGGTCCCCTCCTACGGCCTGCTGGGCCTCGGCATCGACCCCGAGAAGGACCTCACCCCGGTCATGGCCGGCGGCCACGACGCCTCCCTGCTCTCCCTCGACGGCGGAAACTGCGACGCGGCCTTCGCCCAGGACACCCAGCTCGGCGTCCTGGAGGAGACCGGCCAGATCAAACCCGGCTCCGTCGAGGTCGTCTGGCAGTCCGATCCCATCCCCTCCTCCCCGCTGACCGCCAACACCGACACCATGTCCGCCGAGCTCGTCGAGGCCGTGAAGAAGGAACTGCTGGAGAACGGCAACAAGGAGAAGCTCACCGAGCTGGGCATCTGCGACTCCGTGGAGGACTGCGTGCTCCCGGATGACTCCGAGTGGGGTTACCTCCCGGTCACCGACGAGAACTTCGACGTCATCCGCGAGATCTGCGAAGTCACCCAGGCCGACGCCTGCAACCAGGTCGGCTAACCTTTCCACACCAAGGAGATTTCAGCATGGGCATCGACAAGACCCCCGCTCTGCAAGAGGAACTCGACCGCATCTACGCCGTTCAGTTCGACCACGTGACCAAGGACTTCGGTTCGGTGCTCGGACTCGACGACGTCACCGTCGGGTTCCGGGCGGGAGAGGTGTCCATCCTGCTGGGACTCTCCGGCTCCGGAAAGTCCACCCTCCTGCGCCACATCAACGGCCTGCAGCGCCCGAGCTCCGGCGTCATCCGCGCGCTGGGCCGGGACGTCACCGGTATGCAGGACAAGCAGCTGCGCGGCCTGCGCCAGGACATCGGCATGATCTTCCAGGACTTCAACCTGGCGGGCCCCATGTCCGTGCTGGAGAACGTCTGCACCGGCGCACTGGGCAAGCTCCGTGGCCCCCGCATGACCCTGATGATGTACCCCAAGGCCATCCGCCGCGAGGCCCTGGAGCAGCTCGACCGCGTCGGACTCGTCGACCGCGCCTACCAGCGTGCCGACACCCTCTCCGGCGGTCAGCAGCAGCGTGTCGCCATCGCCCGCTGCCTCATGCAGCACCCCAAGGTCCTGCTCGCCGACGAGCCCGTCGCCTCCCTCGACCCCATCTCCTCCCAATCCGTCATGGAACTGCTGCGGGAGATCACCGGCGAGGAGAACCTCACCGTGATCACCTCGCTGCACCAGGTGCCCATCGCCCTGGCCGTGGGCGACCGGATCATCGGCCTGCGCGGCGGCAAGATGATCTTCGACCGCGACACCGATGACCTAGACGAGCCGACCATCAACCAGATCTACGGCCCCATGGCGGTCGCGTCCACCGAGCCTGAATCCGCAGAAGCGACCCGCTAATGACGACCACACTGGAACGCCCGCGCCGGGAGATTCCCGATGTGCCCAGGCCCGCACCGTCGATAAGCAATTTCGGCGTCGGCCTCGTGCTTCTCCTGCTGGTCGTCGGGGGTATCTGGTCGATTATTTCGCTGGGCATCAACCCCGGGGCGATCATCGACTCCGTGGACAACGCGGCACGTTTCGTGCAGCGCATGTTCCCGCTCGACTTCCCGCCGCTGGGTGAGACGTTCCGGCTGGTCGCGGAGACCCTGGCGATCGTCTTCCTCGCCACCGTGCTCGCCGTGATCCTGTCCATCCCGGCGGCGATCTTCGCGGCGAAACCCACGACCTCCGGCCCGGCCATGCGGTGGATCTCCCGAGCCCTGATCGTCGTGGCCCGCGCGCTGCCCGACCTCATCCTGGCCATCATCTTCCTGCGCATGTTCGGCCTCGGCCCCCTCGCGGGCATCCTGGCCATGGGCATCCACTCCGTGGGCATGTGCGGAAAGCTCTACTCGGATGCCATTGAAGAGCTTGACGACGGCCCGTCCCAGGCCATCCGTGCCTCCGGCGGAACCCGCAACCAGCAGGTCTGGTCCGCGACGGTCATCCAGCTGCTCCCCCAGATCATCGCCACTGCGCTGCACCGCTTCGACATCAACCTGCGCGCCTCCGTGCTGCTCGGTTACGTCGGCGTCGGCGGCATCGGCCTGGCCATCTCGGAGTCGCTGGGCACGCTGAACTACCAGCGCGGCATGGCGCTCTCGCTCATCGTCCTGGTGCTGTGCATCCTCATCGAGTTCCTCTCCGGTGCGATCCGCGCGGCGATCATGCAGGGCAGCGCCTCCAAGCCGGCCGCCCGGGCGCTGTGGTCGGACAAGGCCGTCGCGCGGCTCCGCCGCGGAAGCACCCCGGCCACGCCCGTGTCCGAGCAGCGGCTCACCCCTCCGTGGGACGGTGACCGGGTCAGCCGGCTGCTCTCGGTCGTGGTGATCCTCGATCTCATGGTGCTGTCCTTCATGCAGGTGGAGATCCGCTGGCGTGACTTCTTCCTCGGGCTTCTCGACGTGCCGCAGACCCTGTCGCTCTTCTTCCCGCCGTCGATGAAGGAGAACATTCTCGAATCCGTCTTCGACGCGATGGTGACCACCATCCAGATCGCCCTGGCGGCGACCCTCATCGGCTCCGTGCTGGCGATTCCCATCGGCATCCTCGCCGCCCGGAACGTGGTGGGCAACAAATACGTCTCCGGATTCTTCCGCGGTCTCATCGTAGTCATCCGCGGCATCCCCGAGCTGATCCTGGCCATCATCTTCGTGGTCATCTCCGGGCTCGGCGGGGTGGCCGGAACCCTGGCGCTGTCCGTCGGCGCGGTGGGTCTGCTGTCGAAACTGCTGGCCGACTCCATCGAGGAAACCGACGTCAAGGTCCAGGACGCCATCCGCTCGAACGGCGCGTCAAAGGTCCAGGTGTTCTTCGCCTCCACCGTCTTCCAGAGTCTCCCGCCGCTCATCGCGCACGTGATGTACCTGCTGGACAACAACATCCGCTCGGCCACGCTGATCGGCGTGGTGGGCGCTGGCGGCATCGGCTTCCTGCTGCTCAACGCCTCGCGAGTGAACCAGTTCCCCGTGGTGACCACGATCCTGCTGGCCATGATCGTCGTGGTTCTGGCGGTCGAGGCACTGTCAATCTGGATGCGCAACACCGTGCGGTAGTTTTCGGCCCGCGCGGCGACGGCCCCGAGTCCACACGTGTGGACTCAGGGCGGTTCCCGTTCTAACCCCGGATGGTGTCCGCGAGCTCCTCGGCCAGGTCCCGGGAGGCGGCGACGATGCCGGACCACCGCAGCGTCAGGTCGGGGCCGAACGAGAACGGCTGGCCCTGCACGTCGATGACCGCTCCCCCGGCCGCGGGGATGAACATCAGTGTGGCCGCCAGGTCGACGATGCGGTGCGTCTGCGAACCGGGGTCGCAGAACGCGTCGATCGCCCCCTCGGCGACGAGCATCGCCTCCAGGCAGCTCGACGAAAGAATGCGCACCCGCCCGGCCCGCTGCGCCACCCGCGCCCAGGCCGCGGTGGAGTCTCCCCCGGCGTGGGTCTTCGGTCGGAGCATGTCCACCGCCGCGCCAGCCAGGGCGGTGCGGCCCGAGGTACGGTAAGCCACCGGCTCCCCGGCCCGCGCCCAGACGGCGTGGCCGTTCTGCAGCCAGACGTTGAGTGACTCCCGGATCTCCCCGTCGATCACCAGCGCGGCGGAGAAGCAGGTCAGCGGCACGCCGGCGACAGCGTTGGCGGAACCGTCGACGGGGTCGATGATGACGGTCGCCGCGTGGCCGCCGTCGATGAACCCGATCTCCTCATCAGCACGTTGACGTTGTGCCGGGCGGCGGCGCGGACGATCTCCTCCTCGACGATCTCGTCGATGAGGTAACTCGGGGTGCCGTCCGCACCCATCTGGGTCTCCTCGGCCAGTTCTGCGCGGGAGTGACCGGACCAGGCGACGTTGAAGGCGCGGGCCGCCGCGAAGGCGAGGTCCGCGAGCACGGGAGAGACCCCGGGATTCAGACGCGGGTCCGGGGCGCGCCAGGGAATGCGATGGTCCGCGCTCATGACAGCCACGCCTTGTGTGTGCCCATGACCCGCGGCCAGCGGTGGCCCAGGTCGAGGAAGGCTAGGTCCGCCAGCAGGCCCTCGGCCAGCCGCCCGCGGTCGGTGAGTCCGGCGACCCGGGCCGGGCCGGCGGTTACCAGCGAGATTGCCCCGGGAAGATCCAGGTGACCCTGGTCGATGAGGCTGCGTACGCCGCCGAGCAGCGCCGAAGGCAGGTAGTCGGAGGTCAGGGCGTCGATAAGCCCTTCCGAGGCGAGCTCCGCCGCGGAGACATTGCCGCTGTGGGACTTCCCCCGCAGGGCTTTGGGGCCGCCGCCGACGATGATGAGGCCGATCTCGCGCGCGTGGCGGGCCGCGGCCATCGTTGTGGGGAACTCCGCGACCTCGCCGCCGTAGCCCTGGAACCGGTCGAGCACCTCCGCGCAGTCCGGGTCGTGTGCCAGGAGGCGGACCCGGCCCGCCGCGGCGAGACCGGCAAGCCACTGCTCGGTGTCCTCGCGGACGCCGGCACCGGATTCCGCGGCGGCCTTCATGCGCACGAGCGCGAGGTCGGCCTCCTCCGGGGTGTGGCCCTCGTCGTCGATCATGTAGCTGCACAGGCGTTCCTCGTCGGGGTACTGACCCTGGCCCGGGGTGTGGTCCTCGAAGGAGACCAAGGCCGGGGCGGAGGAGTCATCCAGGGAGTCGAGGCGCTTCTTCAGCGTCGCCGCGCCCTGATCGGAGAGGATGTCCAGGCGGTGCAGCACCCGGTGGTCGACGAGCCCCGGGGCGGCGGCGTCGATGGCCGCGGCCTCCTCGAGCGCGCGGTCGACGCTGCGCAGCACGCCGCGCACGCTCTGGTGGCGAAAACCCGTGCCTTGATAGACCGTGGTCACCCCCCACCGCGCAGGCGGCCTTCGAGCGAGCCCAGCGCAAAGTCCACGGGCACCTCGGTGCCCGCGCGTGGCATGCGTTCCTTCTCCAGGTCGTCGGTGTGGGTGTCGATGAGACCCGGGGTGACGGTCAGCCCCTCCGCATCGACGTTGAGCTCGAGCGAGCGGCCGGTGCCCGGCGCGATCTCCGCGACGCGGTGGTCGCGCACGACGATGACCGCGTCCTCGACGATGCGGTCGGGCAGGATCGCCGTGGCGTGGCCGATGGTGTAGTCGGCCGGTGGGTGGCCGGGGCGGAAGATCACAGGTGCTCCTCGATGAGTGCGGAATGGCCCTGGCCCGGTGCCTCGCCCGGGGTGGCGTCGGAGACGATCCTGCCACCCTCCATGACCAGCACCCGGTTGGACAGGCGGCGGATGATGCTCATGTCGTGGTAGACGCCGACGACCGCGACGTCGCTTCGGCTGAGGTCGTCGATCATGGCCAGGGCATGCTCCCTGTTGGCCGGGTCGAGGGCGGAGACGGGTTCGTCGAGAAGCAGCAGCCGCGGGGGTGAGACGGTCCCGGCGGCGAGGTTGACCCGCTGCCGCTCACCGCCGGAGAGCACGGCGCAGTCGACCTCCCACAGTGATTCCGCGATGTTGAGCCGGCGCAGCGCGTCGGCGGCGAGCTCCCTCGCGTCCCCGCGGGAATGGCCGCGGCGGGTGGCCGAGGCGACGGTGAGGGCGAAGGGCCCGGTCCGCGGCGGAGCGGCGAGGAACTGGGCCACGTAGCCGAACTCCTGCCCCCGCAGCCGGGCCATGGAGCGATCGGCCAGGGAGGTCAGCTCCACGGGGCCGGAGCGGGCGTGCAGGGTGACGGTGCCGGAGTCAGGCAGGTAGGTGCGGTAGATGCAGCGCAGCAGGCTCGACTTGCCGACCCCCGAGGAGCCCGCGACGGCGACGTGCTCGCCGGAGGAGACGTCAAAGCTCACCCCGGCGAGAGAGGTGACCCGGCGGTCGATGGCGTGCAGGTGGAAGGACTTGTGCAGGTCGCGGACCTCTAGAACTGGGCTCATGGGGTGCTCCTAGGACCTGGCCGCGGCGACGAGTCGCTGGGTGGCGGCCTGGTGGGGATCGGCGAAGAGTTGGTCGGTGAGACCGGACTCGATGATCCGGCCGTGGTGCATGACCACGGCGCGGTCGGTGAGGGTGTCAATGACGGAGAAGTCGTGGCTGACCACGACTACGGCCATCTGCCGCTCCGCGATGAGCTGCCTCAGCAGATCCAGCACGCCGGCGGCGACGGAGGCGTCGAGCCCGGTGGTGGGTTCGTCGATCAAGTTCAAGGGGCAGAGGGAAGGCAGACGCACCTGATGTCCATGAACACCACCACAACGAACACCAACACGACCACGACGAACAGGCTCTTGGAGCTACCGCTGCTCACGCCGGAGTTGCGGGCCGCGGTCGAGCGACTCCGGGAGATGGCCGAGGACGACTGGACCGCTTCGATCCTGTATGGGCGGGCCTCACAGGACCGGCACAAGCTGATGCGCTCGATCGATGACCAGCTCACTGACATGGTCGGCTGGTGCCTGCCGATCGAATGGTACCCGGAGGCGATCGTCCGCGATGCTGACCGGTCGGCCTCGCAGTGGCGCAGGCGCGAACGCGAGGGCTTCGACGAGGCCATGGCCTTGATCGAGTCCGGCAGGTATGGCGGCTTTGCCTCTTGGGAGCCGTCTCGTGCCGGGCGCGATATGGAGGTTTACGTGCAGCTGCGCAAGGCCTGCCAGCGCGCCGGGGTCCTCTACCTCACCCACGGCAGGGTGTATGACTTCTCCCGCTCCGATGACACGTTCATGATGGGCTTCGAGTTCCTCCGCGCCGAAGCGGACGCGAACACGATGCGCGAGCGGCAGTTGCGCACAGTCAAGCTCAACGCGGACAAGGGCCGCCCCCACGGTCGCCTCCCGTACGGATACCGGCGGGTCTACGACCAGCACACCGGTGTCCTGCTGCGCCAGGAACCCGACCCCCACACCGGGCAGATCGTCCGCGATGCCGCCCGTGATGTGCTGGCTGGTAAGTCCATGTACTCGATAGCGATGCGGTTGCAGGATGCTGGGGAGCCGACACCGAAGAAGCCGTGGGCCGAGAGTCCCCGCGGCTGGGATACCTACACCGTCCGCCAGGTGCTCCAGAACCCCACCATCGCCGGCAAGCGCGTCTACCGCGGTGAGGTCATCGGCCAGGCGCAGTGGGAGGCGTTGATCGAGTGGGAGGACTTCCAGAAGATCCAGCGCCTGTTCGCCGATCCCGGACGTCTCGTCAAGGGCGGTGGCGGGATGGCCGCGAAGACGCTCATGGTCCACATCGCCCGCTGCCACTACTGCGGCCGCCCTTTGAAGCGGGCCACGATGCGGAAGAAGGAGAGGACTCCGGCGGTGAAGTACCAGTGCCAGTTCCGGGGGTGCTATAAGACGATGATCTCCCAGCCGGGCCTGGACGCCTATGTCGAGCAGGTCGTGCTGGAGTGGTTCCAGAACCCGACCAACCTCGCCTGGCTCACCGGCGACGACGACGGCGACTGGCTCAAGGTTGCCGAGGCTGCCGAGCAGAAGCGGGCGGCGTTGCAGGCCCGCCTGGACGAGGTCATCGCCCAGTACGCGGCCGGGAGTCTGAACCTCGACACGCTCACGAAGCTGGAAGCCGCGTTGCGGCCCCAGATCGCCGAGGCCGAGCAGGCGCTCATCCCCCCGGTGACCGACGAGCGGGTGCGTGCCCTGGTCACCGCCGAGGATGTGCCTGCCGCGTGGGCGGGCCTGCCACTGTTGGAGCGGAGGAAGATCATCAAGGCCACGTTCAACGTCCGCATCCAGCAGACTCAGAACCGGGGCCAGAACGCCTTCGAGCCCGAGCGGGTACTCATCGAGCCCCGCGCACTCTAAAGGACGTGGGGCTCGATGCCGAGACGGTCAGGATGCCGGGTGGGTCAGGTGGCGTCGCCGCGGAGTTGGTGGCGGATCAGCTCGGCCTGCTCGGCACTCATGGGCGGGAACCGGGAGGCTGTGGTCTTCGCGGCCTGCCGGATCGTCTCCCGGTTGGTGTCGGTCAGGGCCTCGTCGTCGATCGCCAGGCGCGGCCTCGTCGTCGTGGTGGGCGTATGGGTCTGGGGTGTCGGGATACTGTTCATACCCGACAGGTACGCCTATACACCCGAGGTTCAAAAACAGCAATCACTGCATCTAGCCATCCGCGCAGGAGCGAGCTACTATATGTGGATGGTCAGTGCTGTCGTGCCCTTGGAGGCCCCGAAAACGGGGTCGGGCACGGGGGTGCCGATTCGGCGCCCCCGGAGCAGTCACCAGCGGAACGTCACGGTGGTGAAAATTGTGCACCACCGTCAGCCCGCTGTCGTCATCTCCGGCAGCACGGTTGTAGCAATTTGCCACCACCGTCGACCTGCCCTCGTTCTTGACGGTGGTGCCACGGTGGCACCACGGTCGGCTCGAGCCCACGGGGGTGAAAATTTTCCACCCCCGTGCCCGCGCCGGGGGCCGGTGAACGGCTCCGGAAATTTTCCGGCCCCGTTGCCCCTGCACGGTTCGCACCTGCGGATGGCATGGTGGTGCCGATTCGGCACCACCATGGCCTGCCCGCGCGAGGCGTACGGCGCCGCCACAGTGGCGGCACCGTGGGCGTCCCCCTGGCACGGTGGGAGGAAATTTCCTCCCACCGTGCCAGGGGTTTCGCCCTGAGAGGTTGGCCTGCGTCGTGATCAACGGGTCCGCCCATTTTGCGGACCCGTTCTCCTCGCCCGGACGTGACCGGGCCGCCCGCACGCTGCTCTCGTTCCGCTCGCCTGTGGCGGTACGTTGAGTGTTCATAGTCCGAGTCCTCGGTCATGTGGCCCCCGCCCCTGGTCTGGTGGACCGAACGGCGGGTCGGGGTCGAGGCGGTGTGCTCGCCGCTGCAACGCCGCTCGCAGCTCGTGATCCAGGGCACCTATCTCGCGCCGTGGGCGGTCTCGGCTTCCTTCCACGCCGCCGGGTCGGTGTAGCCGGGGATGTTGACGAGCACCTCGGTGCCGGGATACGTGTAATGATCCGGCATCACCGTCCACCCCCGCCCGAGACATTGGCCCGCGGCGTGTTACCGGGTGATGCCGTGCTTCGCGTCGATCTGCGCCAGCCGGACGGCGATGGCGTCATCGGCGGACATCTCTCCAGTGAGCACCTTGCGGCCCAGGGCACGGTCGGCGTCAGTCTCCTCTTCGCTAGCCATCCGCTGGCTCGCAGTGACCTGCGCTTCGAGCCGGTCGATCTCGGCCTGTTCCAGGGCCTTCGTCGTCGCCATGACCTGTCCTCCTTCATGCTCGCCCGACACCTTCCATTCTACCGTCCAAGACCGACACCGACCAGTGACTCCACCCGTGAGACGGGCACTTGCTCCATCGGGCACAGTCGCAGCACTGGATAGGTGCGCAGCCGATCCCAACACCAGCATCCCGCAGCGGGCAATCCGCGCAGGGTGTATCTGTGACGGCATTCTGGTAGATTCGGGTTGCACCGAGGGGTGTCCCGTCAAGGGGCTGAGATACCACTGGACGTTGTCAGCGTGGTGACCCTAGAACCTGATCCGGATCATGCCGGCGAAGGGACTGGTCTAGCAGGGCTTCTTTCCTTCGCTGGCCTCCCCATTAGGAGGTTACAGTGTCCCATTCTGTTGTCGGCCCCGCGACGTCCTCAGTCGAGGTGCGCCCGAGGGTCGCGGTCATTTCCGTCCTCATCAAAGATGACCATGTCCTCTTGGTGCGTCGCGCGAACCCTCCTGATGCAGGATTCTGGGGATTCCCGGGCGGGAAGATCGAATTCGGAGAAACGATCACCAAAGCCGCCGAACGCGAACTCGGTGAAGAAACCAGCATCATCGGTCAGGCGACCGGTGTTTTGACTTCCGTTGACGCGTTCAGCCGAGACGAGACTGGACGGTTGGACAGTCACTACGTGCTTATCGCCGTGCTCTGCCAGTGGCGCTCGGGGCAACCCCACGCTGGCGACGACGCCCTCGAAGCACGCTGGTTCCCCCTCGACGAGGTCGACGAGGCCCGCCTGACTCTGAGCAAGGATGTCGCCGAGGTCGCCCGCTACGCCGCCACACAGCAGCAGAAGGAAGTGCACGCATGACGATCAAGAACGTCCTATCCATCGCAGGCACCGACCCCACTGGCGGGGCGGGCATCCACGCCGATCTCAAAGCCTTCTCAGCGAGGGGCACCTACGGTATGGCCGCGATCACCGCGGTCGTGGCACAGAACACGCGCGGTGTGCGCTCGTTCATGCCCCTTGATCCCTCTTTCGTCGGTGAGCAGATCGATGCAGTGTTCGACGATGTGCGCGTCGACGCGGTAAAGATCGGTATGGTCGCCAACGCCGCGATCGCCGAGGTCATCGCCGAGCGCCTGCAATACCACGAAGCCGAGACCGTGGTCCTTGATCCGGTGATGGTCGCCAAGAGCGGCGACAGGCTGTTGGACGACGATGCGGTCGCAGCCATCCGAGACACGCTCGTGCCACTGGCCACGATCATCACCCCGAACCTTCCCGAAGCCGCCGTGCTCCTCGACACCACAGATGTCACCCGCTTGGGGCAGATGGAGGACCAGGCCACCGGGCTGCGTGGCCTTGGCTGTCAGTGGGCGCTACTCAAAGGCGGGCATCTCACGAACGAGACGGTCAGTGTCGACTACCTCGCCGGCCCCGACGGGATCTCCACCTACACCTCTCCCAGGATCGAAACCCTCAACGACCACGGCACCGGCTGCACCTTGTCCTCGGCGATCACCGCACTGCTGCCTGACCACACCGTGCCCGAAAGCGTTGAACGGGCGAAGACCTACCTGCACGGCGCTCTCGTTGCCAGCGACCGCCTCGACGTCGGCCAAGGTCACGGTCCCCTGCATCACTTCCACCAGCTCTGGCCGCGCGGGTAGGGATGCAGAACAGCCCCTCCTCGTTCCGATCGGTAGAGCTAACCACTTCGACTCATGAAAGGAGCCGTGACGATGACGCGAAAGATGTTTCTCGCCGGCCCGTTCAAAGCTCTCGTCGACGCCGACACCCATGTGATGGGCGACGCCGCGATCGACAAGTACACCTCGATCATCGACTTCTTCGAAACCCAGGGGTGGGATGTGCACTGCGCCCACCGCAGAGAGCACTGGGGCCGTGAGTTCATGGAACCCAGCGAATGCACACGCATCGACTACACGGAGATCGCCGCCTGCGACGTCTTCGTCGCGTTCCCCGGCGCACCGGCATCCCCGGGCACGCACATCGAGATCGGGTGGGCCTCCGCCTGGAACAAACCCATCGTCTTACTCCTCGACGAGGGAGCCGAGTACGCGTTCCTCGTCCGAGGCCTCTCAGCGGTCGCCGACGTCCAGATGATCACCATCGATCCCGAGCAGCCCACCGGACCACGCATCCTCACCGCGATCGAGCACGCGCAGGCAGGAGCCGTCAGTGAAGCCTGAGTATCCCGACCTCCACACGCTCTACCTGGATTCCCTGCGACAGGTCTACACCGGGTTCGAATACCAGAACAGTCCCCGCGGTCAGGACGAACGCGAAATCATCGGCTACACCGCACGCCTGACCAACCCGGCCCGGCGGTACTGCTTGGCCAGGTCTCGTCGGCAGAACATCATCTTCAACTACGCCGAAGCACTGTGGTACCTCTCAGGGAAGAACGACCTCGACTTCATCCGCACCTACGCACCCTCGATGAGCCGGTACAGTCCCGACGGCCTCAGCCTGCCGGGCACCGGGTATGGTCCCAAACTGCTCAGACACGTCGGCGACGAGACTGCGATCGAACGAATCGTGAACATCCTCCGCGAGGATGACCCTGCGAGCAAGCGTGCCGTTCTGCAGATCTTCGACGACTCCGAAGACATCTACCGCCGCAACATCGACGTCTCCTGCACGCTGGCTCTCCAGCTGTTGCGCCGTGAGGACCGTCTGCACATGGTCGCGTTCATGCGCGCCAACGACGCGTACATGGGACTGCTCAACGACACGTTCTCCTTCACGTTCATCCAAGAATTTCTCGCCTCGATGCTGGGCCTGACCCCGGGTGTGTACATCCACAACGTCGGCTCGATCCACATCTACGAAAAAGACCTCACCAAGGTGCACACCCTCCTCGGCGGCGATGATCAGACGATCGTGGAGGAACCCAGCACTCTTCCACGGCTGCCCTCGGGGGCGAGCCTGGACCAGGTGCACCAGGTCCTCGCCCTGGAGAAGTCGATCCGTGCAGACGAGCTCCCAGGCCGCGCACTGGCGACCCTTGATCTTCCGGAAGCGTGGGTCGACATTGTCCGCCTGTTCTGGATCCACCGGCAACTCCAATACCAACGACCAGTCGACCCATCGATTATCGGCGACCTCCATCCCCTCCACCGGGAGCTGGTCGTGAGCCGATGGCCCAGCATCGAAAACGCGCGTGTGAGGGCGGTGCAGCAGTGACGACATCATGGACGACTCCGGCAGTCTCAGCAGGGTTCGATGCCTATGACGACTATGTCGAAAACCGACTGGCTTATACCCCGCTCGTCAATGACCTCCAAACTGCTTGCGGCCGAGGGGGGATCGTGCTCGATTATGGGTGCGGCAGCGGAAAAGTCTCACGACGCCTCCTCGACGCCGGAGCCGCAGCACAGGTCGTCGGAGTCGACATCAGCACCGACATGATCACCCTCGCCCGGGCGCAGACCCCGCAACCGGCCGCGCGATTCCACACCATCGACAGCGGCCACGTTCCCTACCCGGATGACACATTCGATGCGATCGTGTGCTGCTTCGTATTCATCAACGTGCCCACACGCGAGGAACTGAGAGCGATCGCCCGCGAGCTCGCCCGAGTGCTTACACCGACCGGCAGACTCTTCATCGTCGATAGCAACCCGGCGGCCACAGGAGTACCGTTCCCGACCTTCCGCAGCGGCGAGCCCGGCAGAGGCTACCGTGACGGAGACGAACGCAAGGTCAGCTTGCAGATCCCCGGCACCGGGATCCTCGAGCTTGTCGACCGGCACTGGTTCATCAGCACCTACGAGGCGGTGCTGACCGAGGCCGGCTTCACAGTCGACAAGGTCACCGACCGCGGAGCACAAACCGTAGAGGACGTCGGCTCCCAGGCACCTATCGACCATCCACCGTTCATGCAGATCACAGCCCACCTCCAAGACCACTCCGAGTCGACGATCGGGGCGGGGTAGATGACGCGCGACGCTTCCTACCCGAAGCCGGCGACGCTGGCGGCAGTGGTCCGAAAAGGACGTGTACTCCTTATCCGGCGTGCCCACATGCCCGACGCCGAGCGCTGGGCATTCCCCGGGGGCAAGATCGAACCCGGCGAGACCCTGACCGCCGCGACCGCGCGCGAACTCGCCGAGGAAACAGGAGTCCTCGCCACACCCGGTGATGTCTTCGATGCTGTCGACGTCATCGATGCCGACCACAATCTGCATTACGTCCTGATCGCAGTGCTCTGCCGATGGGAACGAGGGGAACCGGTCCCGGACGATGACGCACTCGAAGCGGCATGGTTCACCCTCGAGGAAATGGCTGCGATACCGGTCGCGGAAACATTCAACGTCCGCGCTATCGCCCAAACCGCGCTCGAGCTGGAACGCAAGCAATAGGAACACTCAAGAAGCCAGAATGCCCATTTGCCGGATAGCACGTAGTGATATCAGGTGTTCTGTGACAGCGATTCCAGTAACGAAGAATCAGGCCGTCCGAAGCTTGTGGAGAGTGTGGTTTCCGTGATGTGATGGTGGCGTGACACGGGGCGCCGCCCGTTCCAGCTTTCGAGCACGGGACGTGGTCGGCTGAGATGACACCCGTTGAACCTGATCCAGTTAGCACTGGCGAAGGGAATGTCCGGACTTTCACCCGCCGACAATGTTGGCGGTGTCAGCGCACCGAAGAGCAACTTTCGCTCTTCGGTGCGCACGGGTTGCCTTCGCCTCGATATCGAGAGGCATACACATGGCACACACTATTCTCCCCCTCACCGAGCAGATCGTCCTCGTCACCGGCGGCGCCCGCGGACTCGGAGCTGCGATCACTCGCGCGTTCCTGGCCCAGGGTGCGCGAGTGGTCATCGACTACCACACCTCCCAGGACGCCGCGGAGGACCTCGCCGCCGCCCACCCCGGAAAGGCGATCGCAATCCGGGCTGATGTCCGCGACCGCGCCCAGGTCGATGGCCTCGTCGCTGAGGCCGCCGATCGCTTTGGCGGTCCGATCACCACGGTCGTGAACAACGCGCTGGCTGACTTCTCCTTCAACGGCGACGCCCGCTCCCACGCGGACCAGATCTCCTACGAGGAGATCACCGCACAGTTCACCGGCTCCGTGCATGGGCCTCTCAACGTCATCCAGGCCACCCTTCCCGGCATGGTCGAGGCGGGCTTCGGCCGGATCGTCAACATCGGTACGAACCTCTTCCAGCACCCCGTCGTGCCCTACCACGACTACACCGCGGCGAAAGCAGCGCTGCTGTCCCTGACACGCACCTTCGCCGACGATCTCGGCCCGCAGGCCATCACGGTGAACATGGTCTCCGGGGGGCTGCTGCTGACCACCGACGCCTCGGCGGCGACCCCTGAGGCGGTCTTCGAGGGCATCGCCGCGGGCACCCCGCTGCGGGCGGTTACGACGCCGGATCAGCTCGCCGACCCAGTCGTATTCTTCGCTTCCCCGTGGGCCAGGGGTGTGACGGGTCAGAACCTCATCGTCGACGGCGGACTCGTCAAGGGGTGAGCGGCGTGGAAGGCAAGCAGGCCCACTTCAACCTCTTCATCCACGGTGTCGGTCATCGCAGCGCGGCCTGGTGGTCACCGCCACGTCGTGCAGCGCAACGACCGACTGCGCCTCGTCCCTGAACACCGTGACCACGCCTCTCTCATCTCACTCTTCGTTTAAGCAGAGCCCCTGCAGAAGCCCCGTTCATTCCCTTGACGGACACGCCGTCAACACCCTTCGGTCTAGATTTCTGGGGCGCTCTTCTCTCCGTGGGCTCGGAGCATGCCGAAGGCGACGAGGCCCGCCGCGAGCACGGTCAGAGCGATTCCGCCCCAGGTGACCGCGAGTCGGAACTCCGCGGTCTGCTCGGTCGGCCAGGCCGATGCGGTGAGGTGCCCGGTGAAGATGGGGGTCTGCTGCACGTTTAGGTGACAATTGTTAGTCACGCCGCGAGGGCGACGTCCTTGGTCATGATGGCCTCGAATTCGATCGGGGTCAAACGTCCCAGACGGGCCTGCCGTCGTCGGCGGTGATAGGTCCTCTCGATCCAGGTCACGATCGCGATCCTCAGTTGCTCACGCGTGATCCAGGAACCCCGATCAAGGACGTTCTTCTGCAGGAGAGAGAAGAACGATTCCATCGCAGCATTGTCGCCGCTCGAACCCACCCTGCCCATAGAACCGACCATGTCGTGGCCGGCCAGAGCACGCAGGAACTTCCGGCTTCGAAACTGAGATCCTCTGTCCGAATGGACCACGCAACCGACGACGTCACCGCGCATCTGGACCGCGTTCTCAAGTGCTTGGACAGCCAGGCGGGACTTCATCCTGGAGTCGATGGAGTACCCGACGATGCGCCGGCTGAAGGCGTCTTTGATCGCACAGCAGTAGAGCTTGCCTTCCGCGGTTCCGTGTTCCGTGATGTCCACGAGCCAGAGTTCATTCGCCCGCGTCGCAGCGAACACATGCCGGGTACGACCATGCTCATCGACCACGGCGCAGAGATCGTCATGGGCGGGCGGACCAGGATTCTTCCCGTTCTTGGCCCGTTTCTTCCCGAACACGGACCACCAGCCATTGCTCGAGGTGATCCGCCACGCGGTCCGGTCGGCCATCGGCTCACCCACATCGCGTGCTTCGTCGGCGAGGAGGCGGTGCCCAAACTCGGGGTCATCCTTGTGGGCGTCGAACAGCGCGTTCGCGCGATACGCCTCGACCACCTCGTTCGGGGTGACGGGGTCAGCCAGCCACCGGTAGTAGGGCTGGCGGGAGAGCTTGAGCACCCGACTGAATATTCGCTTTACTGGGGTCCACCGGTCGCGTGTCCGGGGGCCGGCAGGCTGAGGACGGGTTCGTAGGCGTCGGGGCCACTCGTGGTGCGGTCGGGGGCCACCACGCTTACGCTCCTCCCGCCGTGTGTATAGGGCACACGGCGGAAGGAGCAAGCCAATGGTACGAAAGATCAGAGCGAAGCTGATACTGCAGCTACGCTCCGAGGGCCTGTCCGGACGCACGATCGCCGCGTCGCAGGGCATGTCCCGAAAAAGCATCACCGCGGTACTGGAAGCCGCCGACACCGCGGGTGTGAGCTGGGATGATGTCGCCGAGCGTCCCGAGGACGAGGTCTATGACCTGCTGTTCCCGGGCCGGGGACAGCACCACAGCGTGTTCGCCCAACCGGACTGGGAGAAAATCCACCGGGAACTCGCCAGGGTCGGCGTGACCCTGAAGCTGCTGCACGGCGAGTACACCGATGAATGCGTCGCCACCGGAGCGCCGGCGATGGGCTACGACCGGTTCTGCCGGACCTACCAGCGCCACGTCCTGGTCACGGGAGCAGCGTCGAGGGTGGGACACAAGGCCGCCCAGAGCGTCGAGGTCGACTGGTCCGGGCCGACGATGACCCTGCTTGACCCGATCAGTAGTACCCCGAGGCCGGTGTACCTGTTCGTCGGGTGCCTGCCCTTTAGCCGCTACTCGTTTGTCTACCCGAGTCTGGACATGACGCAGGAGTCCTGGCTGCGGGCCCATGTCGCGATGTTCACCGCCTTCGGCGGATCGGTACCGCGGATCGTGCCCGACAACCTCAAAACCGGGGTGATCACCCATCCCCGCGACGGTGAGATCGTCCTCAACGACGCCTACCGCGAGATGGCCGCACACTACTCGGCCGCGGTGCTGCCGGGCCGGGTACGCAAAGCGAAGGACAAGCCGAGCGTGGAAAACACCGTGTGGCATGTCGCGATGCGGGTCATCGCCCGGCTACGCGACCAGCAGTTCACATCCCTGCCGGAGCTGACGGCCGCGGTCACCGCACAGGTCGCGGCCTACAACGCCGAGCCTTTCCAGAAGCGGGACGGCTCCCGGGCCAGTGTGTTCACCACCGAGGAACAACCCCTGCTGACCGGGCTTCCGCAGGTCGCCTATGAGATCAGCCGGTGGGTCTACGGCCGGAGGGTCGGGCGCAACGGGCACGTGGTGTGGGAGAAGAATTTCTACTCGGTGCCAGTCACCCATATCGGCACAAGCGTAGATCTGCGGATCACCGACCGTGTCCTGCAGATCTACTCCGGCCAGCAAAGGGTGAGCAGCCACCTGCTGTTTCCCGAGGGATCAGCCAATCAGTACCGCACCAACGACGCTGATCTACCCGCCGGGGAGCGCTACCAACCGTGGGACGCCCCGCGCGTGCGGGAGTGGGCAGGCCGGGTCGGCCCGTCCGCGACGGTGGTGGTCAACCGGATCTTCGAATCGGTGGCCGTCGACGAGCAGGGCCTGAATGCCGCCCTGGCGGTGTTGCGGTTGACGCGGCGGTATTCCGCCGAGCGGGTCGAGGACGCCTGCAGGCTGGCGCTGGCCGGGCATGTCCGGTCCCCGCGGTACGTGCACCTGCACCCGATCCTGGCCACCGGGCAGGACCAGGCCACCCGGCAACGCCCACCACGGGAGGAACCGGTCGAGGAAGGCGGATTCGTCCGCGGCGCCGACTACTACGCAGGAGACGTGAAATGAGCGGCATCGACATGGAAACCACACGCAAACTCCGCGACATGGGCGCGACCGCCCTGCTGGAGGCCATCGACGCCGAAGACGAGAACCTCGTCCTGGGGATGGGATTCGAGGAACGGCTGCACCTGATCGTCGATGAGGCGTATGCCACCTTCACCCACGGCAAGGTCGACGGGCTGATCCGCCGGGCCGGCCTGCGCTACCCGGCAGCTGATCTGCGTCGGATCGACCTGGTCGAGCAACGAGGACTGAATCGCAACCTGCTGGCTACCTTGGCGACCTGCGGGTTCATCGAGCGCCACCAGAATGTCGTGTTCCAGGGGTTCACCGGGTCAGGGAAATCCTATCTGGGGTGCGCGCTGGCGAAGCAGGCCTGCCAGCACCGGTACCGGGCGCACTACATCCGAATGCCGGATCTGGAGGAAGCCTGGGCCACCGCACGCGACAAACCCCAGGGGACGACGAAGTTCCTCAAGAAGTACGCCGCATTCACCGTCCTGGTTATCGACGAGTGGCTGCTGGATCACCCGGATGAGGCCATGCGCAGCATGCTGCTGGAACTACTGGAACGCCGCTACGACTCCGCGTCGACGGTGTTCTGCACCCAGTACGCGAAAAAAGACTGGCATCAAAGGCTCGGATCCGGGGTGCATGCCGATGCGATCATGGACCGGATCGTGCATAACACGATCTGGGTCGACACCGGCACCCACAACATGCGCGAGCACGTCACCATGAGCCAGTAGGAATTGTCCTGCGGACGCCGGTGGCCCCCATCACGACGGCTGCCGGCCCCCGCAGGCAATATCGCTGGCCCCCAACCACACGATCGGGTGGCCTTCACACCTACGAATACTCACCCGACACGTCACCGTCACAGGGATCCCTGCGGCGGCGAGCTCTGTCACGAGCGGGTAGAACCTTTTGACGGCAGGTTCGCCTGCGACAGATACGCCGCCGCACGCCGCAGCACCTCGTTCTCCTGCTCGAGGAGCCGGTTGCGCTTCTTCAGCTCGCGGATCTGCGCCGCCTCGGTCCGTGACTGGCCGGGCGTGGTGCCCTCGTCACTCTCGGCGCGGCGCATCCACTTCGTGAGCGTCATCGGGTGGACCCCGAAGTCTTTCGCGATCTGCTCGATCGTCACTCCGGGCTCACGGTTTCTCGCGACGCGCACGACATCGTCGCGGAACTCCTGGGGATAGGGCTTGGTCATGACGATCATCCTTCCAGGCCGGCCTTCCCAGGCAAGCCAGATCAGATGTCACCTATCCATGCAGCAGACCCCATCGCTCACACCCCGGGCTTCGCACAGCTCAACTGTCTTCGTCATTCCGCCAGCTTGAAGTCGGTACACTGGAGATACGAAGTACGATACGTATCACCCTTGAGCATGTTCGGCTCGTCGAGCAGCAGGACCTCCGGGTCGGTGGCCAGGGCCTTGGCGATCTGCACCCGCTGGCGCATGCCCCCGGAGAACTGGCCCACGACATCGTCCATCCGGGACATCGGCACCTCGACGCGGTGCAGCAGCTCGGCGGCGCGACGGCGGATGGCACGGTAGTTGCGCTCGCCGGCCGCCGTGAGCCGCTCGGCGATGTTGCCACCGGCGGAGATCCCCGGTTGAGGCCCGCCGCGGCGTCCTGGTAGACCACCGACAGGGTGCTGATGCGCAGCTGTCGGCGCTCCGCGTCACTGAGGTCCAGAACGTTAACCCCGCCCGCGCCGACGGCGGCCAGGCGCACCTCGCCGGTGGCTCCGGGCTCGTCGCCGATGATGGATTTCATCACCGTCGACTTGCCGGAGCCCGACTCACCGATGATGCCCAGGGCCTCACCCGGAGCGACGTCGAAACTCACGTCCTCGGCCGCCGTCACCGCCGAGTAGCCCAGGCGGGCCGGGTAGATCTTGCCCAGGGACTCGACCTTGAGGCTCCACTGCTCCCCCGGTCGCGGTCCGGGGTTCGTGGCCCTCCGACCCGGAGGTGGTGAGCAGCGCGGAATCGGTCAGCCAGGGTTCGGCGATGGCACCGACGCGGCGCTCCGGGTCCGGGTAGTACCTCCGCGGGGCCACGGCGAGGTGCTCCTCGGGATCGACGTCCCCAGCGCGGACCCGGGAGCACCACTCGGTATCCGAGCACTGGTGGCGCCCATCGGCGGTGGGCACGAGGTAGGTGTCGGCGGATCCGCAGAGCACGCAGGTCTCGCCCTCGGTGTGTTCGACCTCGAAGGGGACGTCGTCGAAGGCAACCGGTTCCACCGGGGTGTGCGGCAGGACGCAGTAGATCTTCTTGTCCCTGCCGTGGGAGAGGACGGCGAGGTTCTTCGCGTCATTGAGCCGGGGGACATCCCACCGCGGGATGGGGCTCAGCGCCATGACGTGGCGGTGGTTGACCACCACGGGATAACCCGAGGACTTGTTGATCACCCCGGAGGTGACCAGGTCCTCGTACATGGACACCCACATCCGCGAGTAGTCGGCCTCGGCGTGCATCCGGTTCGCCTCCCGGATCGACTTGACCACGTCCCGCAACGGCTCGGAGACCGGGACCTGGAGCACGACGATCTGGTCCCCGGAGAGGGAATCCTCCGGGATGCGGTGGCGGGACTGGATGAGGGTGGACTCGCGGGTGTCCGCGCTGGCCCGGCAGCGCAGGGAACCCAGGATGAGCCGGCGGAGGTTGACGGCGTTGACCCCCTCCTCGTCACCCTGGTCGATGACCTTCACCGTGTCCTCGGCCCCGGCGATGGACAGCGTGGCCTGAAGCCCGCCGGATCCCCAGCCGCGTGCCACGGGCATTTCCCGGGAGCCGAAGGGCACCTGGTAGCCGGGGATGGCGACCCCGGCGAGGATGGCCCGGCGCACCTCCCGTTTCGCTTGCTCGTCAAGGATGGTGACACCGACGTTGGCGGCGGCCCGGTCGGCGGCCGCGGCGCTGAGCCCGGCGACGGTGGGAATGCTCATGGCGTGGTCCTGCCCTTCTGTGCCGCGGCCGCCAACGCCCGGTCCACCTGCGAGCGGAACGTGACGTAGTGCGGCAGTTTGAGGTGCTCGAGTAAGCCGTTGGCCGCGAGGCCGTCGGTCGTGTGCATGAGCACCTGCTCTAGATGCTCACCGGCCGGGGTGTCCGCGAAGCGGGTGGCGGCGAGGTCCATGGCCGACATCGCGATCGCCTTACGTTCGTTGTGGCCGAGGGCGAACCCGTAGCCTGCCTCGAACCGGGACGTGTCCTCGCCGCGGGAGTCGAGGTGGGCCACGGCCTCGGCGTCGGTGGCGTCGATCTGGCCGACAGTGACCGGGCGCCCGGTGTGCGGGTGGGTGACCCGGATGTCCAGGTGCCCGTAGAGCACGTCTCCGAGGGTGACGGATTCGTCGGTGTGCCCGTCGGGGCCCGTGCGGTACCAGGTGTTGACCAGCGCGCCGGTCTCCGCGATGGTCATGGCCGACAGCACGGCGAAGCGTGGGGCCGGCAGGGTGATGGGCCGGAGGGTGAGGTCGTAGGGTTCCTCGTCGACCTCGCCGCCGCGCTCGGTGAGCAGATCACGTTCCCGCAGCCACTGGGTGAATCGCTGCACCGGACGGTCCGCATGCTCCCGGATCGTGGGCGCGTTGTCGCCGAGGAGCTCCTCCTCCCCCACGCCCAGCGGGTCGCCGCCCTCCGCC
The DNA here is from genome assembly GCF_000767055.1 of Corynebacterium doosanense CAU 212 = DSM 45436. NCBI lineage: Bacteria > Bacillati > Actinomycetota > Actinomycetes > Mycobacteriales > Corynebacteriaceae > Corynebacterium > Corynebacterium doosanense. The sequence continues at coordinate 1,285,227 of NZ_CP006764.1, read as the reverse complement.
GCGATGAGCCGGGGTGAGTAGTCGAAAGTCGCGCCGAGCAACTGTGGGCCGTCGGGCTGCCGGTGTACGGGGATGACCCGCCGGCACAGCTGCATGGAGTCGGGGTCGACAGGTTCGGTGAACGCCAGCCGCGGGAGTGTGGAGCGGTGGGAGCGCAGCAGGTGGACGGCTTCTGCGGTGTCGCCGGCGGCCTGGAGCACCGCCCGCGCCGCCACCTCGGGTGCCCACAGCCCGCCCTCGCCCATCACCTGGTCGACGAGCTCGGGGATCGCCGCGTAGACGTCCTCCGCCGGGATGTTCGCGCTGGCGGCGCTGCGCTCGTGCAGGAGCGCCTCCGCCGCGAGGATAGCGGAGGTGCCGCCCTTGTTGGTTCCGGCGTAACTCATCGCCGCGCTCCCTCGACGACGGTGGTCCGCGGGAGCGCGGCGACCTCACCCGCGTCGGTGACCAATAGCACGTCGATGCCCGCGGGGAAGTTCGCGCAGAGTTCGGCGCGGGTAGCGAAGAACTCCGGGCTCAGGCCCGTGACACCCAGATCGCACTGCCCGTCGACGCCGGGACCGGTGAGGGTCAGCGTCACCTCCCCGTCCGGACCCAGCTTCTCGACGCGTTGGACCACCAGACACGCGGTGTGCGGATCAGATGCCGTGGCGGTCTTCACCGTGCCCAGCGAGTCCGCGGTGGGCTCCGACATCGTCAGCACAAAGCGCGCCTGCGCCGGTTCGACCAGGGGCGCGCCGGTCACGCGGGCGATCTCGGCGATCAGTTCGGCCGTGCCTGCCGGGCTGCGGGTATCCAGGCCGCGACCGGGGACATGAGGTCCGCCAGGGTGAGCAGAGGTGCCGCGGCCGCGGGAGTGACCACCACGTCAGCGCGGTGCACGCTGCCGGGGCACGACATGGCGGCGAGGTAGGAACGGAACAGCTGCTGCGCCTCGTCCGGGGACAGGGTGGTCGGGGTGTTCATGCGATCTCCTCGAACTCCACGATCGTCGGACGCAACCGCTCCCTTTCCGCGGCCCGCCGCTCCCGGAGGGTCCGGTCCGTCTCCCGGGCCAGTGCGCGGACGTCGTCGGCAAGCTCACCCGCGCGGGCGATCTCGGTGTCGCAGATGGCCAGGGCCAGGGCGCTGGCCCGGTCGTCCCCGAAACACATCCCCCAGCCGGCAGATCCACCGAGGACGACCTCGGCCTGGGAGACCAGAATGTCTCCCCGCAGGAAACGTTGGCCGGCGAGGGGCTCGCGCACCTGAGTGGTGAGGACCCCGGCCACGGGGTCGCGGATGACGGAGAAGTCCCCGCCCGCCCCGACGTGCTGGTCAAGGATGGTGTCGGCGAGCTCGCACAGCCGCTGCCGGTCGCCCCGGGCGAGCAGCCCGAGAACGTCCTCGCGGTTGTCTTCGGTGGTGTCCATGCGCCCCAGTCAAGACGGTGCGGCTGAACGCCCCCTCTACCTCGGGCTAAGGGCACATGAACTTTGGGCGCTCGTCCCTGCCAGAGGACAGCCAGGTGAATGCCGCGTGAACTAGTCGGACTGGAAGTCAAACACCAGGCGGACCGCGTCCACGCGCAGCCAGCTGTCGCTGACCATGAGCGGCTCGCGCGTCCTGCAGTCCACGTTGGTGGTGATCATGCGCCAGGCCAGGGCGGGTCTGCGGTAACCCAGCGCCGTGCGGATCTCCGGCGGCACGTCCTCGACCGAGGCGATGCTGCGACCACGCATGGGTTCGAAGCCGAAGCCGGTCAGCGCGTCGTAGACGGATTCGATGACCCCCAGCGCAGCGTCGAGATCCCGCGACCGCCCCGGGACCACCCATTCCCTGCCCCAGGTCGCCGGGGTGCCGTCGATGGCACCGACACGCTGGAGCGTGAGCGTCTCCGTGCCGGGTTCGACCCCGAGCAGCCGGGCGTGGCGCTCGGGCAGCGGCTCCCTTCCGGAGGTCACCAGCCGGGTGCGCACCTCGTGGCCGGTGGCCGCGGCGGTGGCGTGCAGGGAGGGCGCCTCGTGGTTGAAGACGGTGAGGTCGAAGCGGTCCGCGACGAAGGTACCCGCGCCGGGGACGCGGTTGATGATGAACCGGCGTTCCAGCGCGTCGAGGGCCGAACGCACCACGGCGCGCGACACCCCGAAACGTCCCACTAGTTCACGCTCGCCGTCGATCTTGGCCCCCGGTGGGAGGGTGGCGATCTGCTCCGCTAGCTCGGCTTCGACCCGCGCGGCCCCGTGATCTCCGCCACGCCGCCCCACCCCTTCCACACTGTCTTTCGTTGCCGCAGATGATACTAATCGACGGCCGTTTCCCCCGTGGCCTATTGCCTCCGGCGCCGGACCCGCCGGGCTCCCCTGACCATAGCGGTAGCCGCCCAGGCGAGGAGGCCGGCGACAATCAGCCAGGGCAGAAGGCCAACAAAAACGATGAGCAGCGACCGGGAGGAGTCCACCAGTGTCGAGACGAGGTCGTCCCACAGGTTGTCCGAGCTGCCACCGGTGACGAACGAGACCTGCTGGGTGGACAGGGCCACCCGGTCCTCGAGGTAGCTCAGCTGGCCGGTGAGGGAATCCAGCTCGCCCTGGCGCTGGGTCATCATCTCCTCCGCGGCCAGGAGATCCTGCGTGGTGGTGGCCTCGGCCATGAGCTGCGAGAGCCGGTCGATCGAGCCCTGGAGTGCGGCCTGGCGGGCGCGGAGGTCGACGACCTCTTGGCCGACGTCGGCCACCTCGGTGCTGCTGGACTCGACGGAGCCGAGCTCGCCCAGGCGGGCCGGGAGGTCGTCGTAACGCTCCGCGGGCACCCGAATGGTCACGTCCGCGGAGGGGTCTCCGCCGTAGTTCGCGGTCGAGGTGTCGCTGACCTGGCCCCCGAGCTCATCGGCGATCTCGCGCGCGGAGTCCACCGCGCCGGCCGGATCGTCCACGACGATGGTGGACGACCCGGTGGTCACGAGCTGCTGCTCGACCGTGGCCGAGCTCGAGCCCTCGGCTGCCTCGGCCACGTCGGCCGCGCCGTAGTCGGAGCGGGAGCTGTCGGGCGGCAGCGACGATGCGCCCTGATCCGTGGCGCAGGCGGAGAGCAGGAGGACGCAGGCTCCCACGGCCACCAGCGGGGCGGAACGACGACGCACGCTCTTCATGCGTCCATCATTCCCCGCCGCCACTTCCGCAGCAAGCGCTCACTAGGAGTCGATGCGGTCCAGCTCGAAACCGCCGTCGGCGTTTCTGGCCACGTTGAGCGCCAGCGGGATCTGGTGAGAGGCGGACTCGAGGATGTGCATGAAGTACCCGGCCGTGTTGGGGAAGGCGACGATGTCGCCCACCTTCACCCCGTTCGGGAATCGGATGCGTCGGCGCATGATGAGCTCGTCCTCGATGCAGTAGGCGCCGACGAGGTATGCCTCGAGCTCCTCACCCTCCGCCGGGCCGGCGGGCAGGTGGAGCGGGTCGACGAGGTAGTCGTCGCTGGTGGTGCGCAGCTGGGTGCGGTTCATGGCCAGGCCGACGAGCGGGAGGCCGTCGCTACGTTTCTTCACGAAGGCCACCTCCGCGTAGATGATTCCGCACCCGTCGAGCAGGCTGCGGCCCGGTTCCAGGTGCAGGCGCAGGCCACGCTCCTTCAAGCCCTGGCCCTCGTCGCTGGCCAGCAGCTCGGCGAGCCAGTCGCCACGCACCGGTGCCTGGTGGAACGGGTAGACAGTGTCCAGCGGGTGGGCCTTCCACGTGAACGGCGGGTGGTCGCCGGCGACCATGGCCCGGCGGGTCTCCTGGAAGTTCTCCCACTGCCCCGCGTTGTCGAGGTAGCTCATGGGAACACCGCCACCGAGGTCAACGAACTCGGGGGCGTGCCCGGCCTGACGAAGCTTATCGACGAGCCACAGCGCCTCCCCCAGGGCCGTCCTCCTGTCGGCGACGGCATAGCCGTGCAGGTGGGCGTGCAGGCCCCGGACGGTGATCCCCTCCCACGCGTGGTTCAGGGCCTCGGCCCAGACCGCGCTGCGCTCGCCAAAGCGGGTGGGCGGCAGCTTCGCGGGGTCGGGGGCGATGCGCGGAGCAATGAGGGCCTGCCGGCCACGGGTCAGCGCCTGCAGCCGCTCGAGCTCGCCGACCGAGTCCACGGAGACGGTCGCGCCGTGGGCCAGGGCGAGCTCCAGGAACTCGTCCGTCTTGATGGCGGCCGAGACGATGATGCGCTCGCCCGGCACCCCGGTGTCGATGACCTGGGAAAGCTCCCGGTAGCTGGCCACGTCGACGCCGTGGCCGGCGGCGTTGACGGCGTCGACGAAGGTCAGCGCCTTGTTGGCCTTGCGCGCGAAGTGGATGCGCACGTCGACACCCGCCCGCTCGCCGGCCGCGACGAGCTCGTCGATGTTGCGGGTGACCGGGGCGGAGTTGAGCACGTTGACGGGGCTGGAATACGTGTCGATGAGCCCGCGCGCGTCCGGCTCACTCATCCACGACTCGAGCCGCCCGGTCAGCGGCGGCACGCCGTGAACCTGCTTCGGCCCGTAGACCGCGCCGATGCGCCGCGCCCACGCGGGGATGACGCCGTGCATCGTGCGCGAGAGGGTGTCGTGGCCGAGGATGTAGGGCTCACTCGCCCGTCCCACGGACGCGATGTTGTCGGAGACCATGCCCGCCTCGTCGGTCTGCAGGGCACCCTCGCCGAGCTGCGCCTCCAGCGAGCCTGGGCCGATGCCGGCCGGTGCGAGCACCGCGTTGATCGTGTGCTGCGCCTCGGGCCGCTCGCCGGCGACGCGGAGAATCCCGGTGTCGTGTAGCGCCAGCATCCGCCGGATCTGCGCTGGGGGCGGGCCGAACGCCAGCGGTTCCAGGAGCCGGGGCAGCTCGTCCAGGTCTTCGCGGCCGAAGGAGACACGCTCGACGATCTGCGGGTAGAGCTCGCGCCACGCCAGGCCCAGGGCCTGCGGCGGGCGGCGGTCCTCGGCTATCGACGCCCGCCACCCACCCGCCACATCGGTGTCCGGCTCGGCGTCGGCCAGGGTGACCGGCTGCCCGGCCAGGGCGGACGAGGCGGCGCAGAGTACCTCGCGTATCTCGGCCCCGCCCCGGATCTGCTCGCGGAAGGGTTCGAGCTGTGCGCGCTCCTCGTCGGTGAGCGGGGAGGGTTTGACCTGGATCGCCGCGCCCGTGCGGGTGTAGGCGGTGATGGAACCCGGTTCCTCGCCGGAGGGGACATAGGTCTGGTCGACGAAGCGGCCGCCGCGGCCCAGGGTCAGCGCCAGCACCACGTCGATGAAGGTCAGCGCGGCCCCGCGAATGGCGACGCTCTCGCCGGGGGCGATGACGGAAAGGTCGCCATCGTAGACGTCGAGCATGCCCTCGGGAAGCTCGGCCTGCTGGTGGCCGGTGGCCAGAAGAATCTCGTTGAAACCCGACAGTTCCGCCAGGTCGGTGATACGCCTGCGCTCGTGGGTGACGGTCATCTGCTCGGGTAGTTTGCGCAGCATCTCCCGCCAGGAATGGGTGAGGAACTCCCCCACCAGGGCCCGGGGCGGGAACGGGTCCAGCTCGGCGCCTTCGCCGCGGTAGTCATCGAGCGTGCCCGCCCCGGTGCGGATAGCCGAGGAGGTGACGTTGACCAGCCGGTGTGTGGGCTGGTCGGTGGCGTACGCGCTGCCCACGGCCGGATCACGCGGGTCGAACACCGTGACGTCGAGCGCGAGATTGCGCTCGCGGGACATCACCGTGAGTTCCTCCAGCGCCCACAGTGCGCGGGGCCCGGCCCCGACGATGGCAATGGTGACGGTCATACGTTCTCCTCAACCCAGGTGTCGTCGTAGATGGTGGACAGGTACGCAGTGCCGTTGTCGTGCAGAATCGCCACCACGTCCGCGCCCGCAGGATAGTCCGGCAGGGCTGCGTCCAGCGCGGCCAGGACGGCCCCACCGGAGGCGCCGGGGAGGATCGCCTCGCAGGCCGCGAGTTCGCGGGCGGCGGAGATGGCTGAACGGGCGTCGATACGCGCGATGTCACGGGGCGTGACCTGCGTGGACAACTCGGTGACCACGCCCGCGCCGTAACCCGGCAGGGGGCGAACGCCGCGTTTGCCGCCGAAGAGCACCGAACCTTCGGCGTCAACGGCGTGGACCTCGGTGGGCGTATCGACGGTCGCCGCCAGGCACCCGCCGAGGGTGCCCGTGGTGGAGACGGCGACAAAGACGTGGTCAGGCGCGTGCCCGAGGTCCGCCATGATCTCGGCCATCGTGCCGTCGCGGTGGGCCGCGAAGGCCGCGCGGTTGGAGTACTGGTCGAAGTTGATCGCGCCGTCGTATTCGGTCAGCAGCTTCTCGACCAACTGCCGGCGCGCAGTGAGCCAGTCGCTCGTCTCGGGATCGGGTTCGGTCACCTCGTGGACCACCGCTCCGAGAGCCCGCATGTGCGCCACGGTGGTGCGGTTCGCGCGCGGGTCGACGACGCAGTGGAAGGTAAATTCGTGCAGCACGGCCTCTCGGGCGAGCGCGACCCCGAGGTTTCCGGAACTCGACTCGACCGCGATGGATCCCGGCCGAAGGCGCCCGGTGGCGATGGCGTCGGCCACCATCCCCGCCGCGGTGCGGTCCTTGGCGCTTCCGCCGGGATTGAAGGATTCCAGTTTGGCCCAGATGTTGAGGTCCTCGCGCCCCTTGAGCGCGGCCAGGCGATCGAGCCTGACCAGCGGGGTGTGCCCCACCGTCGACTCGATGCCCACATATAAACGATCAGTCATGCGAACCGATCTTACTTTGGAAACTGGAGTTCGGTACCTCGGCGCAGTGAGATCGAGACGCGTACTCTTCCAGAAAGATTCCCACCTTGTGGATACTGACCACTACGAACGGCAGCGGGTGCCATGCGCAAAACTTCTGCAGGTTTTGACAGAACCACCACATACGCCCTCTGGTTCGCGGTCGGGACACTTGCCCTGTCCAACACGTTCCTCTTCGTCGGCCTAACTTTTCGGTCAGGCGTAGACGCGACCCAATTTCTGGACATATTCGCACGCACCGCTGGCCCCTTAGGCGCCGCTACCGTTGCTTGGTTGGGAGTCAACCACACCGTCACCCACTCTCGGCGACTCGAAGTGCTGAAAGAATGGCACGCCGATCTTCGCTGGGCATGCGAGCTGTCTTGCTCCGTCGAACCCCAAAGAGTCGAATTGGGGGTTGCTCTTCTCGACTCTCTTGACGAGCATCCCCAGCTCGGCGAGGAGGAGCAGCATCTTATCGACGCAGCCCTTGAGGCATTGACAAATGCGCTAGCATTTGACGAAAGCTAAGGAAAGGAACAGCTATGAACGCGCCCACCCGCCGTACATCTCAGACATCCAACTCCACCAAGTTTTCCAAGCCCCGGCCCGGTCAGGTCGCTGCGGCAAAATTAATCATCAAGCGCAACCAGGAAGGCAAGGGGCGCGTCGAGATCACTCCCCGGATCAAATACCTGTCAGAGTTCTAAGACACCGTACGCGCGCTAAAGGCCAGGTCCGAAGACCTGGCTTTTATCTCTGGTACCCCGTACGGGATTTGAACCCGTGTTACCGCCGTGAGAGGGCGGCGTCCTAGGCCCCTAGACGAACGGGGCGTGTCCATCAGGTGTCCGTTTGGGACTCGTCGATATTAGAACGCGCAGCGCTCCCCCGCCAAATCTGCACGTCCGGGGCGGAAATGCTCGATATTTCGGAGGCGGCCTGCGCACGCAAAGAGGTCCCGCCAGGACTCCGAGAGGGAGAGCTGGCGGGATCTGGGGACTTATCGACGACCCGTCGCGTCCGGACCGTGGTGCGGAAGTATTCGGTACCCGGGTTCGTGCTTACCCGTAGCGCCGTCCGCTTGTTTTATGTGGGGGTCGGGCAATCAGCCGTCGATAAGTGGTCTGTTGCGGGCTACGTTTCCGCTGTGGCCGATTAATGCTGTGGCCTCTGCCCGAAGAAATTGTCTGAGCCCTCTGTCATGCAATCTCCTCCCGGTCGCGGTGTAACTCGGTTTCCGAAAGAATCTCCCTCTCGAGCGGGCTACTCTTTCGTTAACAAACACACTAAGTCAGGGGTTGCAGCGGGGTAAAGGGCGGGAGAACTATCGACGGCTGGTCATCCCCCGCCCGGGCAGAAACATGCTGGCAGAGGCCGCCGATTAGAGCACTGGTTAGTGATCCAGTTCACCCCCGCCGGCTTTTGTACGGACACACTCGTACCATGAAAATACTCCCGGGAACTATTCTGGTTTTCTGCGCGGCCTCGCTGCTCACCTCCTGCAGCGCCGGCCCCGAGGAGACGCAGCCCGCCCCCACGCCTTCGGCGATTTCGACGGTGACGCAGCAGCCGACCACCGCGGCGCCCGCCCCGACTCCCGAGCCCGCGCCAGCGCCTGCCCCAGCCCCTGCTGCTCCGGCTGGGCCGGCTGGGCCGTACCAGGCGGCGAATCCGAGCCAGGTGGGCGGGACGTGTGCGATTGGGACGTCCGGCGTCAGCGTGACGGCCAGCTCCGACGCGTCCTGTGGCTTCGCCAACGCCATCTTCAACTCGCTGCAGAACGTTCCCTGGGGACTCACCAACCCGAACCCTGCGGTGACCCGGCTGGCCCAAGTCCATACCACGGTCACCAGTCCGACAACAGGGAAGTCCTACGCGATGACCTGTACCGCAGGAAGTGACCAGAGAAGCTTCTGGTGCGAGAAGTCCGACGAATCAGACAACCTGAAGATCACCTGCACGGCGGGCAACAACTCAAACTTTGCGGCGAACGGCATCATCCTGAACCCGTAGTGTCCACACGTGTGGACTGTCGGAGAATAGAAATCGCCGTCACGTCCGAGCCCGAATCCACACGTATGGACTGCCGCGTCGTTGAAATCTCAGCGTGGTGAGCGTCACGTCCACACGTGTGGACTATCACCCGACAGAAACCCCCGCGCCCACCCAGACGCAGATACGCAAAAGGCGGCCCAACCGAAGTCGGACCGCCAGTGCTTGTTGTACCCCGTACGGGATTTGAACCCGTGTTACCGCCGTGAGAGGGCGGCGTCCTAGGCCTCTAGACGAACGGGGCATATCAGGACGCGAGTTTTGACACTCGCTGCTGGCCTACCAGGACTCGAACCTAGAACGACGGTACCAGAAACCGCTGTGTTGCCAATTACACCATAGGCCATCATTTGCACTGTTCAGAGGAACAATCTCTTGCGTTCTCCGTGCTGTGCAACGTTGAATACTATAACCACAACGGTGGAAGTCAGACAAATCCGCACTACACCGGTATGTTCGACGGGCTCCCCACCCATCCTACGGAAGGACCGTCATGCTCCGCCCCGCCGTCATCGCCCTGAAAGCCATCATCGTCCTCGGGCTGCTCGCTTGCATGGGTGCACAGACGGCGATGGTGCTGGCCGCGGTGAACACGTTCGGCGAGTCGTTGCAGAAGCTGGTCACCTCGACCATCGTCTTCCTCGTACTGCTCGCCGTGGAAGTCGCGGCTTTCGCCATCTGGCAACTGCTCGCGCTTATCGACGAAACCCCCACCGACTTCGCAAATGCCAGCCGGCCGCTCGCGACCGTGATGGCCGCGTTCATGGCCATTGCCGTGTTCCTGTGGATCTTCGGGCTGACCCTCGCCCCCACCGACGTGGCACCCGGGATCGTCCTACTGATCGGAATCCTGGGTCTGGCCGCCCTGGGCGTGGCGCTGCTCGTCGACATCCAGCGCCACCTCCTCCTCCGCTACTCGGCCGAGTAGGGCGTCACCGAAAGCGCGGCGCGCAGGCGGGCGAGCGTGGATTCGCGACCCAGCAGCTCCATGGACTCGAACAGCGGCGGGGAGATCGCCTCACCGGAGATAGCCACCCGCAGGGCGCCGTAGGCCTTGCGGGGCTTGAGCTCCAGCTTCTCGGTCAGCGCCGCCGACAGCGCCTTCTCGATCTCCTCCGTGGTCCACTCGGACACACCCTCGAGCGCAGCGATGCCCTCCTCGAGCGGCTGGACGGCGTCCTCCTTGAGGTTCTTCTTCGCCGCCTTCTCCTCGAGCACCAGCTCGGAGTCCGGGGTGAACAGGAACTTCATCAGACCGTAGGCCTCGCCGAGGGTCTTGATGCGTGTCTGCACCAGCTCCGCGGCCACGGCGAACTTCTCCGCCGGGTAGTCCGACGGGAAATCGGTGTAGCGCGTGAGGTGATCTCGCAGGCGGTTCTCGAACTCGCCGGCGGGCAGGAGCCTGATCTGGTCGGCGTTGATGGCCAGCAGCTTCTTTTCGTCGAAACGCGCGGGGTTGCCCAGTACGTCCTTGATGTCGAAGTTGGCCACGAACTCCTCCACCGAAAAGATGTCCTGGTCAGCGGAGAGGGACCAGCCGAGCAGGGCGAGGTAGTTGAGCATGCCCTCGGGGATGATGCCGGCCTCGACGTGGTTGAACAGGTTCGACTCGGGGTCGCGCTTGGACAGCTTCTTGTTGCCCTCGCCCATGACAAACGGCATGTGCCCGAACTGCGGGGTGAACTCGGCTATGCCGATGCGCTGCAGCGCCTCGTAGAGGGCAAGCTGGCGCGGGGTCGAGGAGAGCAGATCTTCGCCGCGCAAGACGTGGGTGATGCCCATGAGCGCGTCGTCGACCGGGTTGACCAGGGTGTAGAGCGGGGCGCCGGTGGAGCGGGCGACCACGAAGTCGGGCTGGGTGGAGGCCTGGAACTCCAGGTCGCCACGCACGAGGTCGGTCCAGGCCCAGGTCTTCTCCGGCATGCGCAGGCGCCAGACCGGCTTGCGGCCCTCGGCCTCGAACGCGGCGATCTGCTCGTCGCTCAGCGAGCGGTCGAAGTTGTCGTAACCCAGCTTGGGGTCGCGGCCGGCGGCCTTGTGTCGCTCCTCGACCTCATCGGCGGTGGAGTACGCGGGGTAGATCTCCCCGGCATCCTTGAGTTTGTGCAGGACATCGGCGTAAATGTCCGTGCGGCGCGACTGCCGGTAGGGCTCGTGCGGGCCGCCGACCTCGACGCCCTCGTCCCAGTCGAGGCCCAGCCAGTTCAGCGAGTCGATGATGGCCTGGTAGGAGTCCTCGGAGTCGCGCGCGGCGTCGGTGTCCTCGATGCGGAAGACAAGTTTGCCGCCGGTGTGCCGGGCGTAGCCCCAGTTGAACAGGGCGGTGCGCACGAGACCCACGTGGGGAATTCCGGTGGGCGACGGGCAGAAACGGACGCGGACGTTGGACACGGTGGACGGTTCAGTCATGTTCCACATGTTAGCGGTGCTGCCTGGCGAGGAAACCCCACACCTCGGCGGACGTGTCCGGCTCGTACCACCAGCTGTGCAGGCCGCCGTCGATACGCAGTTCCTGCACCTCCTTGACGCAGTTTGCCCCCGCGATCCGGGTCGCACCCGGCGCCGGGGTCACGACGGCCGGGCCCCAGCAGCCGTTGCGGGCGGAGTAGGAGCCGACAGTGTCCGGGACGGAGAGGTAGGGCGCGTCGTGCAGCGCGCCGCCGTCGTAGGACATCAGCGGGTCCTCTGTGCCGTGTACGAAGAGCGCAGGCACGGGGGCGCCGGTGCAGCCCGATTCGACCGGCAGGTAGAACGCGCCGGAGACCGGGGCCACGCCCGCGAGGAGATCGGTGGCGCGGCAGCCGAGCAGTGCGGCCATTCCCCCGCCGTTGGACATGCCCGTGGCATAGATCCGCGAGGGATCGAGGTGATAGCTGAACCGGATCTTCTCCACGATCGTCCGCACGAAGTCGACATCGGCGCCCGGGCGCACCGTGGCATAGGGTGCGCCCTCCCACGCGCCGTCGATGGCCCGCGGGTAGATTACGATGGCCTCGCGTCCGGCCGTGCGCAGCAGCTGCGAGTAGGAACGGAAGTTCTCCGGGCTGTCGTCCTTGCCGCTGAAGCCGAACAGGACCGGGGTCGGCATGGTCCGGTCATAACCCGTCGGCACATGGATGATGAAGGCCCGTGGCCCCTCGGGCGTATCGACGCTCATTTCCCCGCTTCCGCCCGGCTGCACCGGAACCTCTGCCGAGGGTTCCCAGGCCGGAGCGGGCGGGAGGTCCTGCGCCCCGGCGAGGACGGGGCCGGCGACCATCGACAGCAGGAGGGCGCACAGCACGGCCAGCGCGCGGGGGAAGGAGCGGGAAGTCATGCCATGATTATGTCACCTGCATCCCAGTGGCCACGTCCGACACTCTGACACGTAGCGTTTGGCAGCGCGTCAACCGCCAGTAGACTGTTCATCCATGTCCGCCAGCCAGCACCGCCCCGCCAGCGCTCCCGACTTCCTGTTGTCGCGCGCCACGGGTTCCGTGCGCACCCAGGGTTCGCTGGCCACCTACACCGACCCCTGGGAGGCCGCCGACGCGCTGCGCTCCGGGGCGGTCCCCATGGTCGTGGGTGCGCTGCCCTTCGAACGCGCGGCGCCGGCGGCCCTGACCGTGCCCGAGAAGATCCTCCGCGAGGACGGTCCGCTCGAACCGCACAGCTACTACCGCTTCGGCGAGGGCGCCCGCCTCAGCGCGAGCATCGACAGCCTCGACCCGGAGGAGCTCGAGCATCTCCGGCGCATCGAGGCAGCGATCGAGACCATCCGCCACTCCAAGCTGGACAAGGTGGTGCTTGCCCGGGCCGTCGACATCTCCTTTGACCCCCCGGTGGATGCCCGCCTCGTGGCCGCCCGGCTCATCGACCGCTCCACCCACCGCGACGGGTTCATCGCCGACCTCTCCCCCGCCGGGAGTCAAGGCCACATGCTTGTCGGATCGTCACCGGAGGTGTTGGTGAAACGGCAGGGTTCCACCGTCACCGCCTATCCCCTGGCCGGCTCCGCTGCCCGCCACCGGGATCCGCGCAGCGACGAGGCCGTGGGCCAGGCCCTCTTCCACTCCGAGAAGGACCTCGCCGAGCACCGCTTTGTCGTCGACCACCTTCGCTCGGCTCTCGCGCCGCTGTGCAGCTCCCTGGACGCCCCGGCCCACCCGGAGCTCACGCAGACCGCCGAGATGTGGCACCTTGCTACCCCGATCGTCGGCCAACTGAGCAACCCGTCGACCTCCGCCCTGGATCTGGCTCTGCGGGTCTACCCCACCCCGGCGGTGTGCGGCACGCCCACCGATGCCGCCGAGGCCCTCATCCAGACCGCCGAGACGGACCGCGGGTTCTACGGGGGTGCCGTCGGCTGGTGCGACCGTCACGGCGACGGCGAATACATGGTGGCCATCCGCTGTGCCGAGGTCTCCGGAGACGGAACCACCGCCCGCGCGTGGGCGGGCGGTGGCATTGTCGAGCAGTCCGACGCGGAGGAGGAGCTGGCAGAGACGACCGCCAAGCTGCGGACGATCCTGCGCTCGCTGGATCTCTAGCGCGGAGCCTCAGCCACGAGCACCACGTCGTCGGTGTGGTGCGCGCCCGCGCCCGAGGTGACGTGGCGCTGGGACTGCTTGAGCTCCATCACGGTGAGCCGGGTGAGCAGCTCGGCCGCGTCGCGCGGGCCGAGAATGCCTTTGCTCTCGGTGGGCTCGAAGTCGTGGTGCACGAGCAGCAGCGTGCCGCCGGGAGCGACGAGCTCCTCCAGCTGTGAGATCGCCGAGGCGTCGGTGAAGGGGACGTAGGAGCAGCAGACCAGGTCGAACGTCCGGCCCGACAGCGCGGAAGCTTCCCCACTGATCGCCTCGACGGTGAGGTCGTGCTCAGCTGCCAGCGCCCGCATCCGCCCGATGGCGGTGTCTGAGGGATCGACCGCCGTGACGGTCCAGCCGTTCGCCGCCAGCCAGACCGCGTCAGCGCCTTCTCCGCAGCCCACGTCGACCGCAGTAGCCGGGTTCAGGCCCGAAACCTCGCGCACCAGCGCGTCGTTGGGGTTGCCCGACCACTGCACTCCGGAGGCGTAGACACCCTCGAAGTCGTCTGGCAGGTGGTGGTGCGGGTGGTTATGCCCGCTCAACCGGGTTCTCCAGGGTGCCGATTCCGTCGATCTCGATGGCGATGGAGTCGCCGGGGAACATCGCAGCGGTGCCCGCCGGGGAGCCGGTGCAGATGACGTCGCCGGGCAGCAGGGTCATGGAGGCGGTGATGAACTCGAGGATCTCACCCATCTTCATGATCATCTGGTCCGAGTTCGAGTCCTGCTTGGTATCCGTCACGCCCTCATGGGTGAGGTGGGCCTTGATGGGCAGGTTGTCCAGGTCGAAGGATTCCAGGTCGGTCTCGATCCACGGGCCGAGCGGGCAAAAGGTGTCGATGCCCTTGGCACGCGACCACTGGCCGTCGGCGAACTGGAGGTCGCGGGAAGAGACGTCGTTGACGATGGTGAAACCACGCACGACGGACTTCCAGTTCGCGGCCTTGACGTTCTTGCAGGGCTGGCCGATGACGACGGCCAGCTCGCCCTCGAACTCGACCTTGGTGGCGAAGTCGGGGATCTTGATGGGGGCGCCGGGGCCGGTGACGGCGGTCGGCGGCTTGAGGAAGAGCGTCGGGGGCAGTGATTCCGCGGACTGCTTGAACACCTCGGCGACGTGGTCGGCGTAGTTGCGGCCGATGGCGACGACCTTGCTGGGCAGCGTCGGGGCGAGCAGACGGACGTCGGAAAGCGGCCATTGCTTACCTGTGAATTCCGGGTCGGTGTAGGGGGTTCCCGCGATCTGCTTGGCGGTGAGGTTGGCGTGGTCCGTGCCCTGGCCGTCGATGACGGCGAAGGTCAGGCCTTCGGGAGTGGCAATTCGTGCAAAGCGCATGACGGACAGCCTAGTATCTTCCCGCGCCGGCCCGGAGGTCGAGGCTCAGTAACGTAGGTCACGCAGGGTGGTGGCCCGGATGACCGTCTGCTGCGCCAGGTACAGCTCCGCGCAGGCCAGCGCGTCGGAGAGCGCGTTGTGGCTGCGGTACGCGGGCAGCCCGTAACGCTCCCGGACACGCGGCAGGCGCAGGTCCTCGCCCCGGGGATAGGTGGCCATGCGCTCCATGTGTCGTCGCTCAATGGCGAACGTATCGACGGCAGGCAGCGCCACCGTCTCGCCCCGCACCCGTTTGTGCAACGCGGCGAGAAAGGTCTGCTCCATGGTGGCGTAGTGGGTGAGCATCATCCGTCCGGACAGGGCCGCGAGAAAACGCTCGAGGGCCTCCGCGTCCTCCACGCCGGCGGCGAGATCGTCGTCGGTGAGGTGGTGGATGGTCGCGGAGTTGCCCACGCTGACCCCGGGCCGTCCCCGCAGCACCACGTGGCCGGCCCCGCCGAGTTCAATGCGGTTGCAGGTCACCGGCACCCAGCCGATGGACAGCAGGTGATCCTTGCCCGCATCGAGACCGGTGGTCTCCACGTCGACGGCGAGCAGGTGCGCCTGCGCGAGCGGTGTCTTCCAGTCCGGGGTCCCGGCCGGTGTTCTCGGGCGGCGGGGCCACATCAGATGCTGCGAACGGGGTGGGCGGAGGACAGCGCGGTCTGCATCTTCTTGATGATCTGGAAGGCGTCCCGCAGGTTCTCCCGGTTGCTCGTGGTCAGCTGCGCGGGGTCGATGTGGTAGTCGGGTGCGTTGCCCGCCCGCAGCTGCTGCGCCTGGTAGCGGTGGGTCAACGCCGAGAGGAAGTCGAAGGCGTCGAGGAGATTCTCCGCGCCCTGCGGAGAGAGGGAGTGCCCGGCGGAGAGCTCGAAGCGCTCGCGGGTGCCCACGGCCGTCACCCCGGCCTTGATGGCGTAGAGCCGCGCCATCTGCACCAGCGCGGCGGTGCCGCCCTTCTTCACGTCCAGGGTGTCGGCGTACTCGCCGTTCTTCTCCACCACGAAGCCGCGGAAGAATCCCAGCGGCGGTTCGCGGCGCGAGGCGAGCGCGGCCAGGTGCGCGTGCAGCCGGGGCGCGCCCGCGGCGAGTTCCACGGCCGCGGCGTGTACGTCCTCGGCGAGCTCGGGGGCGCCGGCGAGGGCACGCATGTCGAAGTAGATCTGCGCGTTGAGCAGCGCGTCCGGTTGCGGCGCCATGATCCAGCGGTGGAACGTGTCCATCCACTCGCTCCGGGTCATGCGCCACTCCGGGTTCATGGCCATCATGCCGCCGGGGCAGACGACCTGGCCGGCGCGGTCCAGACCGGTGCACACAAACGTCGATAAGCGTTCGAAATAGTCGCCGTGGCTGGCCTCGTCGTAGTCGTCGGCGAGGATGAGGGCGTTGTCCTGGTCCGAGGCCGGGCCCATCTCGCGGCGGCCCTGCGAACCCACGGCGACGAAGGCGTACTCCACCGGGGTGGGTCCCGCGGACTCCTCGAACAGCGTAATCAGCCGCCGGACCAGGGCGTCGCCCACCGTGGTGAGCACCTGCGCCGACTCCCGGGCGCCCGCGCCGCGGTCGATGAGGCGGATCGCGGTCTCGGCGGCGCGTCGGTACGCGCCCTCCAGCTCCGCCACCCCGCGGCGCGAAAGGTCGGCGGTGAGGAAGATGGGATTGGCCTTGAGCAGTCGCGACAGGTCACCCGAGGACACCACGCCGACCGTGCGCCCCTCCTCGACCACGGGCAGGTGGTGCACGCCGAGCTCGCTCATGAGCAGAATGGCCTCGAAGGCGAGCGCGTCGGGCGAGATGGTGACGGGGTCGGGGGTCATCACCTCGGCCACCGGCCGCGCGGGGTCGACTCCCCCGGCCACGACCCGTCCCCGCAGGTCCTTGTCGGTGAGGATCCCCGCGAGCACACCCCCGGAGGTGACGATCAGGCTGGAGACGTTGCCGTCGATCATCGCGCGGGCCGCGTCGCGTATCGACGTCGCCGCGTCCGTCTGCACGGCCCCCCGGTCGCCCATCATCTCCCTCACCCCAGTGGCCAGCACGTCCTGGGCGGGGTCACTGCGCAGCTCGGCGGCGGCGCGGGAGATGCGCAGGGAGAGCGAGGAGTAGAAGCGGTCGATGTCCGGGTGTTTCTCCGCCAGCGCAGCGAACGCCTCGCGGGGCATCACCAGGAGCAGGGTGTCCTCCACCGCGGTGACGGTGTAGCGCGACTCCGGCTCCCCCACCAGGGTGGAGTAACCGAAGGTGCGGCCGGCGTCGCGACGATCGAGCAGGATCCCCTCGTCCCCGATCACGTCGACCGCACCCGTGCGGATGACGTGCAGGTTGTCGTTGCGCTGGCCCAGTGAGACGATCTCCTGGCCACGGCGGACGTACTCCATCGTCATCGCGGCGGTCACCTCCGCCAGGGCCTCTTCCGGCAGCCGGGAGAACGGCTCGTGCTGCGCAAGAAAACCACTGACCTCGTCGAGTTCGACACTCATGCACCCAACACTAAAGGCTCCCGCGGGGGTGCGGAAGCCTTTTCGGGTGTGAAATCTACTGGTAGGAAACGAACCAAGGGCGCGGGTCGACCTCGGTGTAGGTCTGCTCCGGGGAGAAGGTCGGGGTGTCCTCGTCGATGAAGTTCTTCCACGCCATGAACCACTCGCCCACCAGGCCCTGCTGCAGCACGTTCCACGTGCCGAACTTCAGGTCCGGGGTGCCGTGGCCGTCGGCGTGCAGCACAAACGCGAGCTCGGGGTGGGAGGTGTCCACGTTCTCCCGGCCCTCGATCATGCCGGACTGGAACTGGTGCACGATGAACACCTTCTGCGGGAGGTTGTTGTCGGCCGTGAGGTCCGCCAGCCACTGCGACACCTCGTTGACCTCCTCCGCGGTGGTGTTGCCGATGCGCTGCATGGGCATCTCGTCCGGGCCGATCCGCCACTCGGGGTCGATGGCTAGGCCGACGTTAGGCCGCTTAAGCAGCTCCTCGTAGAGTTTCGCCTGATCGAGGAAGGTCGCCCGGCCCGACTGCAGGTCGAGCACGGCGTAACCGCCGGCCTCGGTGATGGCGTCGATGTAGCTGACGTAGTCCTCGACCGGGAACTCGTTGGAGTAGTTGCCGTCGTCACCGGGATCCCCGGAGGCGACGGTGACGATGATCTCGAAGGCCGGGATCACCGGCTGCTCCTCCAGCGGCTGGTACTGCGCGACCAGCTCCTCGACCCGCGCGGCGGCCTCGGCCGGGGGCTGCTCACCCATGAGGCCGAGCGCCTCGCCCGACGGGTGGCCGTAGAGAGCGACCATGCGCCGGCCCGGGAAGGCCAGTCCGCCGCCGCCCGGGAGCTCGCCGTTGTCCGCCAGGCTGACCACCTCGGCGTAGTGGGCGCTGTCGCCGAACTGCCCGCCGAGGGCGAGGGTGTCGCCGACGGCGGCGAGTTCCATGGACTCCGTGGTGATGCGCGGGTCCGGGTAGTCCAGCAGGTGGACGTCGCCGCCGGCGGCCTTGGCGGTGGCGACGGACGCGGCGGACGATTCCTCGGTGACGAAGATCGGCGGCAGTGCCACCGGGTGGTCCTCTCCCCCGGCGGCCATGCCGGCGACGTCGGCCACGAGCTGCTCGCGGGCGGAGTGTGCCTCGTTCTGCGCCTCATCCGGGGAGGTCTCCAGGTCCACCGCCGTGCCCTGGTCGATGGGGTGCTCCCCCGCGGCGGGATCCTCGTCCGGAGCGGCGGGAGGCGTCTCGACGCCCGTCTCCCCCTCCTGCGCCGGAGCCTGCGCGGCGTCGACGGGGATGTTCTCCACCGTGATGTCCGTGCCCTCGGTGACCAGCCCGGGCACCTCACCCACGGTGACCACGGTGTCCGCGCCGAGCCGCTCCGCCTCTGCGAGGATCGCGTCGGAGTTCTCACCGGTGAACTCCACCATAGGCACGCTGCGGGAGATCGCCTCCTCGGCCGCGCGGCGCTGGGCGGCGACACTGTCCGCGGAGACCACCAGGGCGTCGGCGGACTCGAAGAAACGGGCCGAGACGTCCAAGCCGCTGCCGTCGGCGTCGGCGATCGCCTCCGGGCCGTGGGTCTCCAGCATGTCGCGGCCGTCGTCGCTCCGCGTCTGGCTCGATCCCTGCGACCCCGATCCCTCGCCGTTATCCGCGCAGGCGGCGAGGGTCAACCCTAGGACAGCGGCCGTGGTCAGGACGGTGAGACGACGAAACTTCAAGGTGGGGACCTCTTTCTGGGAACACTAATGAATCGCGCATAATGCTGGGGTTCAGCCTAACGCACGGCGTCGCCTCACCGGGTGAGGGCTGCGGCGATGCGGTCGCCGACTTCGGTCGTGCGCACCGGCGAGTCTCCCCGGGAGGAGACATCGGCGGCGACGGCCGCCTCGACGCGCGCGGCGTTCTCCTCATCGCCGACGTGGCGCAGCAGCAGGGCGGCGGACAGGATCGCCGCGGAGGGATCGGCGATCCCCTGGCCGGCGATGTCCGGCGCCGATCCGTGGACCGGCTCGAACATCGACGGGTTGGCGCGGGTCGCGTCGATGTTGCCGGAGGCGGCCAGGCCGATGCCGCCGGTGACCGCGCCCGCGAGGTCGGTGAGGATGTCGCCGAAGAGGTTGTCAGTGACGATGACGTCGTAACGCGCGGGATCGGTGACCATGTAGATGGTGGCGGCGTCGATGTGGTGGTAGTCGACGGTGACCTCGGGGTATTCCGCGGCCACGTCGTTGACGGTGCGCTGCCACAGGTCACCGGCGTTGACCAGGACGTTGGTCTTGTGCACCAGGGTGACGTGTTTCCGGCGGCCCATCGCACGTTCGAAGGCGTCGCGCACGACCCGTTCTGCGCCGTAGCGGGTGTTCTGGGAGACCTCGGAGGCCACCTCGTGGGCGGTGCCCTTGCGCAGGGTTCCGCCATTGCCGGCGTAAAGACCCTCGGTGCCCTCGCGGACGACCACGAAGTCGATCTCGCCGGGGTTCGCCAGCGGCGAGGTGGACGAAGGGTAGAGCTTGGCCGGGCGCAGGTTGACGTGGTGGTCGAGGGCGAAACGCAGCTTGAGCAGGAGCTCGCGCTCGAGGATCCCGGGCGCGACGCGGCCGGGAGCACCGATGGCGCCGAGAAGGATGGCGTCGAAGCTCTTCAGCGACTCCAGGTCCTCGTCGGTGAGGATGTCCCCGGTCTCGAGGTAGCGGTCCGCGCCGAGGTTGAACTCGGTGGTGTCGATGTCGTCGCGCACGGCGCGCAGCACCTTGAGCGCCTCCGCCGTGACCTCCGGGCCGATGCCGTCTCCGCCGATAACTGCAAGTTTCATTGTGTGGGATCCCTTTCTCACCAGATGGACTCCCGCCACTCTAGCAGCGTGCCTAGATCTGGTACTCCACCCGGTCGAAAGCCTGTCCCCGCTTGTACACCAGGGGCCGGGCATCCTCCGTGGTCCCGCAGCTGTCCACCGTCACGGTGAAAATCGTGTGGTCGCCGCCGGGCAGGGCAGCCGTGAGGTGACCGGTGAACCACGCTGCGGCGCCGTCGACAAGCACCACCCCGTCCGTACCGCGCCACTGCTCCACGCCCTGGAAGCGGTCGATGTCCTTTCGCGAGAAGTGCCGGGCGATCCAGGCCTGCCCCTCGGCGAGCACGGAGATGCCCACCGCCGAACCGACGCCGAGGTGCGGCAACGCGGAGGCCTGGTTGCCCACGGACACCATGACCATCGGCGGATCCATGGAGATGGACGCGAAGGAGCTGACGGACATGCCCACGTCATGCCCGTCGACGCTCCGGGTGGTCACGATGGTGATTCCCGAGGGGAACGTCCCCACCACGGTGCGCAGCTCCTGCGCGCTCACCAATGAACCGTTGTCCGACATGCACTGCTCCTTAGAACTACCTGCCCGGCCGTGGTCGTCAATCGGCCGGGACCCTGCTGTTCCCGCACCTTAGCACCGCACGTACCAGTAGAGCCAGACAGCTCGGTCTAAAGGAATGTCAGCAGCACCGCGCGCCCGGATTGGCATCCTGCGTGGCGTACCGGGAGCGCCAGTACTCCCGCTCCGAGGGGGCTTCGCGCTCCGGATGATGCCGGCTCAGGTGCGCCACATAGCGCGCGTAGTCGTTGTCCCCCATCAGTTCGCGCACGTACCAACCCAGGGTCCGCAGCACCTTCATCAGTGACCCGAACCCGTGGCCGAGATCGAGTACTGCGCCATGACCTCTTTCTCGCGCCTGGTCGTGCCCATGCCCGCGGGGACAAAGAGGGTCGACGGCCGATCAGGCTCCTCACTTGTCTCCGGGATCTCACCCGCGGAGCGCTGGCGGATCACCCGCACACACGCGGCCACCGCCGCCGCGACGACGATGAGCACCAGCACGGCGAACATGATGGACAGCACGCCCTGGATCATGGTGTTGCGCACCACCGCGTCGATGGCCTCCGGGGTCTTCGCGTTGCCGAACTCCTGCAGCCCCTGGGCCTGCGCGTCCTTGAAACGGGCGTGCTGCGCCCAGTAGCCAATCGACGGGTTGGAGTGGAAGATCTTCTGCCAGGAGGCCGTCATGGTGACCGCGAGGTCCCACACCAGCGGGAGGCCCGGGATCCACGCCCACTTGTACAGGCCCTGCTTCACCACGACCACCAGGACCAGCGCCAACGCCATGGCGGCGAGCAGCTGGTTGGCGATGCCGAAGAGAGGGAACAGGACGTTGATGCCGCCCAGCGGGTCGGTCACGCCCATGATGAGGATCGCTCCCCACAACGCACAGACCACCAGGGTGGAGATCCACGTACCCAGCGTCCAGCTGGGGTCGCGGAACTTCTTCATACCGGGGATGTTCGCCAGGGTGTCGGTCATCATGAACCGGGCCACGCGGGTGCCGGCGTCGACCGTGGTGAGAATGAACAGCGCCTCAAACATGATGGCGAAGTGATACCAGAACGCCTGCAGCGAGGAGCTGCGGAAGATGCTGGTCATGATCTCGCTCATGCCGTAGGCCAGGGTCGGTGCGCCACCTGTGCGGGAGACCACGGTGGACTCGCCGATCGACGCCGCCGCGGCGTCGAGCTCGGCCGCGGTGACCGGCTCGCCCGGCAGGTTGAGCGTAGCGACGAAGTCCGCCGCCCCCTGTGAGGTGCCGCCGGTCAGCGCAACCGGGGCGTTCATGGCGAAGTACATGTGGCGGTCGATGACCACCGCGGTGATCAGGGCCATGACGGCGACGAAGGACTCCATGAGCATGCCGCCGTAGCCGATGGCCCGCATGTGGGATTCCTTCTCGATGAGCTTGGGTGTCGTGCCGGACGCGATGAGCGCGTGGAATCCGGAGAGCGCGCCGCAGGCGATGGTGATGAAGAGGAACGGGAACAGGCTGCCGGCGAAGACCGGGCCGTTGCCCGCGGAGGCGAAGGAGGTCACCGCGGGCATCTGGATGTCTGGGCGCTCGATGAGGATCGCCACCGCCAGCAGGGCGATGACGCCGATCTTCATGAACGTGGACAGGTAGTCGCGCGGGGCGAGCAGCAGCCACACGGGCAGGATCGCGGCGACGATACCGTAGCCGATGATGGCCAGCGCCAGGGCCTCCTTGGACCAGGTGAACAGATCGGCGCCGAGCTCGGTCTCGGCGACCCAGCCACCACCGATGATCGCGGCGAGCAGCAGCACCACGCCGATGACGGAGACCTCACTCACCCGGCCCGGGCGGAGGTAACGCAGGTAGACACCCATGAACATGGCGATGGGGATGGTCATGGTGATGGAGAAGACACCCCAGGGGCTCTCCGCCAGCGCGTTGACGATGATGAGCGCGAGCACGGCGATGATGATCACCATGATGGCGATGGTGGCGAAGATGCCGGCCGAGCCACCGACGAGGCCGACCTCGTCGCGGATCATCTGGCCCAGGGAACGGCCCCGGCGGCGGGTGGACACCCAGAGCACGAGGTAGTCCTGGACCGCGCCGGCGAAGATGACGCCGAGGACGATCCACAGGGTGCCGGGGAGGTAACCCATCTGCGCGGCCATGACCGGTCCGACGAGCGGGCCGGCGCCGGCGATGGCGGCGAAGTGGTGGCCGAAGAGCACCCGGCGGTCGGTGGGCACGAAGTCCCTGCCGTCGTCGACGTACTCCGCCGGGGTGGCCCGCGTGTTGCGGGGTTTGACCACCTTGTACTGGATGAGCCGGGCGTAGAGGGTGAAGCCGACGATGTAGGAGCCGACCGCGGCGAAGACCAGCCACACCGAGCTGATCGTCTCCCCACGACCGAGGGCGATGGCCGCCCAGCCCACCGCGGCGATGATCGCGGCCGCGGCGAGGAAGATCTTCTCGCCCGTGCCGATCAGACGTTCCGGGGTGACGGCCACGGGGTGTTTCCGCCCGTCCACCTCGCTGAAGACGACGTCGGTGCTGCCGTCGCCGCCCGGGTTCGGGTCCTGGGATAGTGCAGTACTCATGCTCGCTCCACGATCACGCGGCCCGTGTAGACGTCCGCGGTGCTGGCGGCCGCACCCCCGCGGGAGGCGGCCACAATCGCCGGGGTTCGGCGATCTTCCTCACACCCAAGCACGAGAGGACCCTCGCCGGAAAGTTCTGGGCCCAAAAAGATTCACCCCGCCACCCCCGGCTCAGGCGACTCAGTCCAGATCGATCTGGAACGCCTCCGCGTCGAGCTCCACGGCGATGGCGTTGACCACGTTGTCCGGGACCTCGGACTCGACGCGGAGGATGAGGATCGCACCCTCGCCGTCGGCAGTCTGCGAGAGCGCGGCGGCGTCGATGTTGATGCCGGCGTCGCCCACACGGGAACCGGCCTTACCCAGGGCGCCCGGCACGTCGGAGTAGCGCAGGAAGAGGTTGCGGCCGGAGGCGCGCAGGTCCAGGCCACGCTCGTTGATGCGCACGATCTTCTCCACCCGGTCCAGGCCGGTGAGTGCGCCGGTGACGGACGCGCTCTGGCCGTCCGCGGAGACCACGCACACCTCGAGCACCGAGCGGTGGGAGACGGACTCGGTGGCGGTGGTGACCGAGTAGTTCAGGCCACGCTCCTCGGCGATGGTCGGGGCGTTGACGAAGGTCACGGCGTCCTCGGTGATGCCGGAGAAGAGGCCACGCACGGCGGCGAGGGCGAGCACGTCGACGTCCTCGGAGGAGAGCTCACCGCGGGCGGTGACCTCCAGGGAGACCGGGGCGCCGCCGAGCAGCTTGCCCGCGATGAGGCCGAGCTTGCGGGAGAGGTCGAGCCAGGCGGAGACCTCTTCGCCGACGCGGCCGCCGGAGACGTTGACGGCGTCGGCGACGAACTCGCCGCTCAGTGCCTTGAGCACGGAGTCGGCGACGTCGGTGCCGGCGCGGTCCTGGGCCTCGACCGTGCTGGCGCCGAGGTGCGGGGTCACCACGACCTCGTCGAGCTCGAACAGCGGCGAGTCGGTGCAGGGCTCGGTGGCGTAGACGTCGAAGCCGGCGCCGCGGATGTGGCCGGAGCGGATGGCGTCGGCCAGGGCCTGCTCGTCCACCAGGCCGCCGCGGGCGGCGTTGATGATGATCTGCCCCTTCTTCGACTTGGCCATCAGCTCGGCGTCGAACATGCCGGCCGTCTCCTTGGTCTTGGGCAGGTGGATGGTGACGAAGTCGGCGCGTGCCATGAGCTCGTCCAGCTCCACGAGCTCCACGCCCATCTGGGCCGCGCGAGCCGGGTTGGCGTAGGGGTCGTAGGCGATGATGGTCGTCTCGAAGGCCGCCAGGCGCTGGGCGAAGAGCTGACCGATGTGGCCGAACCCGACGATGCCGATGGTCTTGCCGAAGATCTCGACGCCCGAGAACTGCGAGCGCTTCCACTCGGCCTGGCGCAGGGTCTTGTCCGCGGCGGGGATCTGGCGCGCGGTGGCCAGCAGCAGGGCGATGGCCTGCTCACAGGCGGAATGGATGTTCGAGGTCGGGGCGTTGACCACCATGACACCCTGCCGGGTGGCGGCGTCGATGTCGACGTTGTCGAGGCCCACGCCCGCGCGTCCGACGATGGTGAGCTTCGGCGCGGCGGCCAGGACCTCGGCATCGACGGTGGTGGCGGAGCGCACGAGCAGCGCGTCAGCCTCGGGAACGGCGGCGAGCAGCTCTTCGCGGTTCGGCCCATCGACCCACCTGACCTCCACCGACGAACCGAGTGCGTCCACCGTGGATTGGGCCAGCTTGTCGGCGATGAGAACGACGGGTTTGCTCACTATGGTTCAGCTCCTGGTGCAGTACGGACGTGACAGGTTTCTATCCAACCATAGGTGAGCCGGAAAATCGCGCACTATCCGGTGCTTTTCTCCTCCGCCTCCCGGATCGCGGCCGCCAGTTCCTCCTCCGTTCCGAACTGCCTGCCCAGCGCGAGCAGCGGCTGATCCGCGAGCCCGATCATCGCGGCCAGGGCGGTGTCGGAGGTGCGCGGGTCGGGATCGTCGAGAAAGGTCACCTCGGCGCCGTAGGCCCGTGCGTTGGCCACGGCGGCGACGGGGCTGGCGGCGGAGGCCACGGTGACGGGCGAATTGAGGCCGTCGCGACGCGTCTGGATCGGCAACGCCGGCACGTCGGCGTCCGTCTCCACCGGGTGGGTGGCCCACCGCGGCACGAGCACGACCGGGGTGACGCCGTCCAGCGCAGCCACGGCCGCGGGAAGATCCTCGGGCTTATCGACGGCCCTCTCCTCGAACTTGTGGGCCGTCAGCTTTCCCAGTGCGGTCAGTCCGCCCGGGTCGCGGAACACCGTGGGAACGCCGGAGGACTGGGCGATGCCGACCTCGCCCACGAGCAGCACCCGGCGGGCCTGGAGCCGCTCAATCTCCGAGGTGACCGCGGCGTGGGACTCCGGCGAGTAGACCAGCATGGGGGCATGGGCGAAAACGGCCAGCGACGCGGCCCGGGCCAGGGAATCCGGCGCGGAGTCGCTGACGATGACCGACACCGAGGACTTGAACAGGTTCTCCGAGGTCCACAGCCCGTCGGGGCTGTCCGAGACCACCGGGTGGGACGGGAACAGCGGGTCGACGACGGTGTCCCGGTTGGCCATCCGCATCTCCTCGGCGGAGACGGGGTGGGGTTCGCCGTCGACGAGCGGGACCAGTGTTCGCACCGGCGAGCCCGGCGGGGGGACGTGGACCGGGGCGCAGCCGGCGGCGACGGCCGCCACCAGCACAAGAGCCGGCAGAAGGTGGCTAACCGACGAACGCATTCGGCCCTTCCGCGCCGCCGCGCACGTTGGCGGCGTCCAGGTCACGCTCGGCCGGGTGGCCCATGGCGTACTCCACCATCCCGATGAAACGCTCGCGCCGGTCGGCGAAGAACGCCGCGGCGTCGGAGGCGTGGAGCAGCTCGGCGTCGAGCTCGTGGGTGGCCAGGACCTCGTCGAACTCGTCGTCCTCCATGAGTGACTTGGCCTGCACCCGGATGAGGTAACGGGTGGGGTCGTAACCCTGGAGCACCACCTCGGTGCGTTTGCCCATCGGGGTGCGGTTGAGCACGGAGTCCGCCCACTCGGCGTCGATGCCGTGGGCCTGGCACCAGTCGCGGGGGAAGATGGGTTCGAACCTCGGGCCGAGGTCGGCGACGTTCTCCGCGTCGAAGGGCAGGCCGGTGCGCCAGTCGCGGGCGCCACGGGCCATGAGCAGGGAGTAGATACCCTGCCACACGGCCGATGACTCGCGGACGGACAGCAGGCGGGACTCGGAGAAGGAGCTGGTCTTCACGGTGTGCGGCTCGGGGACGTCGGAGCCGGGGTCCGTGAGCCAGGCCGTGACCTCGGCGACGTCGCGGGAGGAGCGCAGGTCCACGGCGGAGGTGCCGTAGAGCTCGCCGAAGATGCCGCACCAGAACCACCGGTTGAGCCGGTCCGTCGCGTCCGGGGAGGGATCCCCCACCAGCGCGAGGATGGCGGCGAGCGGGATGAGCTGCGCGGTGAAGGGGACCTGCTGCGCGGTGAACATGCGCCGCTCGGCGAGGAACGCCGCGGCCCGGTCGAAACCGGCGAGGATCACGTCGGCGCTGACCCGCCAGTCCTCGAGCGTCAGCGTGAGGATGTCCTCGCGCTGTCCGCCCGTCCGACCCCGGCGGGAGGTGACGTACAGGCTCAGGGCGGTGAAGAACGCGGTGTGGTCGACCCCGCCGAGCACGGGGTGCCGGGCGAGGTGCTCCTCGATCCGGGTGTACTCGCTGGTCAGGGAGAAGTCCGGGTCCTCCGTGCGCCACACGGCGGTGAGCAGCTCGAAGACGTCCATCTGCAGGCCGGCGGAGTTGGCCTGGGCGAAGATCGAGCCGACCCCGGCCCGCGCGGTCTCCCGGCTGAGGCGGATCACGGGCACGTCGTAGGCGGCCAGCGGGGCGACGACGGAGTGGTGGAACGTCTTGATGGCCTCGCGGATCGGCGCGTCGGCGGAGGCCGCCATGTCGAAGAGCAGGTCCGCGCCGGCCTGGCCCAGGAGGGAGTCGACCGGGACACACCCAGCGGCGGCCTCGGCCTCCGGGGTGGTCAGCGGTTGCTCGAGCGAGGGCCCGAAGTGTGAGGTGACCTTGCCGTGCTCGTCGACGGCGAAGACGGCGTCCTCGGGCAGCACATCTCCGGCGACCGCGCGGACGACGTCGACGAAGAACCGGCGGGTGATGCGCTTGGACCGGAAGTCGACGGTGTCCACGAGGCCGGTTCCCTGGAAGCACCGGTAGACGGTGGTCAGGCGCTGTTGCCCGTCGAGAAGCAGCAGTCCGGGGGCCTCCCCCGTTGCCGGGGCGCCGAGGATCGGGCGGGAACCGAAACGGACGGGCTCGTTGCGGGTGTCCAGCGCGAGCAGGGCGCCGATCGGGTAACCGCGCAGCACGGTGACCAGGAGGGAATGGATGCGGTCGATGTCCCACGCGAAGGACCGCTGGAAATCCGGGAGCTGGAGTTCACCCCGGTCGACGCGGGCGAAAAGGTCGGTCAACGAGTAACTGGGCGTGGTGAAAGCCATGGGCCGGAGTCTATCCGCTCAGTGACAGTAGTGCTCATGGGCGTGATGGCCCGGTTCCTCGATCTGGATCGTGGAGTGGTGGATCCCGTGCTCGGACAACATCGCCTGCACCCGGTCGAGGACGGCGGCCTCGGGACCGTATCGCCTGTCGACGACCACGTGGCACGTCGCCAGCGGAGTCGTCCCGTCGGTCGACCAGATGTGCAGGTCGTGGATCTCCCCCACCCCGTCCACCCGCAGCAGCGCCGCGGAAACGGCCCCGGTGTCCACCGACCTGGGGGCTCGCTCCAGCAGCACCTCGGAGGAGTCCCACAGCAGGCGCACCGCGCGGGGCAGGACCATGGCCGCGATGACCAGGGAGGCGACGGCATCGGCGCCGGTCCAGCCCGTGACATGGATGACGCCGGCGGCGACGATGACAAACACCGAGCCGAGCAGGTCGGTGATCACGTGGAGGAAGGCGGCGCGCACGTTGAGGCTGGATTCCTGGTGACGCCAGAGGATGGCCGCCGAGGCCGCGTTGGCGCACAGGCCGACGACCGCGACGACAAACATCAGTCTGCTGTCGATCTCCGTGTGACCCGGGGAGCTGATGCGCACCACGGCCTGGACGGCGATCCACGCGGTGACGGCGATGACAGCGACGGCGTTGACCAGGGCGGCGATCACCTCGACGCGGCGGTGCCCGAAGGTGGCGCGTTCCGTGGCGGCCCGCCTGCCGATCAGCGCCGCGACCGCCGCGAGGATCAGCGCGGTGGAGTCCGAGAGCATGTGCATGGAGTCGGACATCAGCGCCAGCGACCCGGAGAGCACGGCCCCGATCAGCTGGGCGAGGAAGATGCCCACGGTGATGGCCAGCGCGGCGAGCAGCG
Organism: Corynebacterium doosanense CAU 212 = DSM 45436; assembly: GCF_000767055.1. NCBI lineage: Bacteria > Bacillati > Actinomycetota > Actinomycetes > Mycobacteriales > Corynebacteriaceae > Corynebacterium > Corynebacterium doosanense. The sequence continues at coordinate 1,256,663 of NZ_CP006764.1, read as the reverse complement.
GGCGCAGCGGGGTGTCCGCCACGGAATGATCGTGGCCGTGATGATCGCTCATGGTCGTTGACCTTATCCCCGCCGCCCCGTTAATGAAAGCCTATTGAAAAAGCACCTCCCGGACGTGTCCGGAAGGTGCCCAGGGGGGAACGCCGGTTACGCGGTCTCTGCGCGGGCGTCGACCTTGACCCAGCTCATCATGTCGCGCAGCTTGCGGCCCGTCTCCTCGATGGGGTGCGCCGCGATGTCGTTGCGGATGCCCTCGAGTTCCTTGTTGCCGCCCTCGACGTTGGCGATGAGTCGCTTGGTGAAGGTGCCGTCCTGGATGTCGGAGAGCACCTCCTTCATGCGCTCCTTGGCGCCGGCGTCGACGATGCGGGGGCCGGAGAGGTAGCCACCGAACTCCGCGGTGTCGGAGACGGAGTAGTTCATGTTGCCGATGCCGCCCTCGAAGAGCAGGTCGACGATGAGCTTGAGCTCGTGGAGGACCTCGAAGTAGGCCATCTCCGGCTCGTAGCCGGCCTCGGTGAGGACCTCGAAGCCCGAGAGGATGAGCTGCTCGGTGCCGCCGCAGAGCACGGCCTGCTCGCCGAAGAGGTCGGTGACGGTCTCGGCCTCGAAGGTGGTGGGGATGATGCCCGCGCGGCCGCCGCCGATGGCGGAGGCGTAGGAGAGCAGCAGCTCGCGGCCGTTGCCCTCCGGATCCTGGTCGAGGGCGATGAGGCAGGGCACGCCCTTGCCGTCGATGAACTGACGACGCACGAGGTGACCCGGGCCCTTGGGGGCGACCATGCCGATGACCGTGTTCTCCGAGGGCTTGATCAGATCGAAGTGGATGTTCAGGCCGTGGCCGAAGAGCAGGGCGTCGCCCGGCTTGAGGTTGGGCTCGATCTCCTCGGTGAAGATCTGGGCCTGGGAGGTGTCCGGGGCCAGGAGCATGATGACGTCGGAGGCGGCGGTGGCGTCGGCGACGTTCTTGACCTCGAAGCCGGCCTCGCGGGCCTTGTCCGCGGACTTCGAACCGTCACGCAGGCCGATGACGACCTCGACGCCGGATTCGCGGAGGTTCTGCGCGTGGGCGTGGCCCTGCGAGCCGTAGCCGATGATGGCGACCTTCTTGCCCTGGATGATGGACAGGTCAGCGTCGTTGTCGTAGAAGACCTCGATAGCCATGTGTTCACTTACCTTTCGTGGGGGTGGGTATTGCTTGATTGTGCCACACCGGAGGTCCGGAATGGCCACTGCGTGAGACAATCTCGCGGAGATCGTCCCACTCTGTGAGATACGGGCGTCAGCGCGTCGGCGCCATCGTCTTGGGGCCGCGGTTGAGTGCGATCTCTCCGGACTGCACGAGCTCGCGGATGCCGAACGTCTCCAGCACATCCAGCAGGGCGCGGAGCTTCGACGGCGTACCGGTCGCCTCGATGACGACGGACTCCGGCGAGACATCCACCACGCGGGCGCGGAAGATGTTGGCGGCGTCGACGACCTGCGGGCGATTGGCCATCGTGGTGTTGACCTTGACCATCATGAGCGCACGCGCGATGGTGTTCGCCTCGTCGAGACGCACGACCTTGATCACCGGGATGATCTTGTTGAGCTGCTTGGTGATCTGCTCGATGGCGTAGTCGTCCGCCTCGACGACGATGGTCAGCCGGTTGATGCCCGGGGTCTCCGTCTGCGCCGAGACCAGCGAGACGAGGTTGTAACCCCGGCGGGTGAACATCGCGGTCACCCGGGAGATGATGCCGTCGACGTCCTGCACCTGGACCGAGAGGATGTTGTGGGTGATCTCGGACATCTACTTCTCCTCCTGCTCGTACTGTGCGTTCACGGCGTCCTCGATCTCGGCCGGGGGTTCGCCGGCGGAGACCTCCTCGTCGAAGTCGGGGCGCAGCCCGTCTGCGTACTCGATGTCGGAGTTCGAGTTGCCCGACGCGATCATCGGCCACACCTGGGCGTCCTCGCCGACGATGAAGTCGATGACGACGGGGCGGTCGTTGATCTCGCGTGCCCGGCGGATGGCCGGGATCACGTCCTCCTTCTTGGTGACGCGGATGGCCTCGCAGCCGAGCGCCTCGGAGAGCTGGACAAAGTCGGGCAGGTACTCCCCCTGCTCGCGGAGCTTGGTGCTGGAGTAGTTGCCGCCGTAGAACAGCGTCTGCCACTGGCGCACCATGCCGAGGTTGCCGTTGTTGATGAGCGCGACCTTGACGGGGAAACCCTCCACCGCGGCGGTGGTGAGCTCCTGGTTGGTCATCTGGAAACACCCGTCACCGTCGATGGCCCACACCTCTTTGCCCGGCATGCCGGCCTTGGCGCCGACCGCTGCGGGGATGGCGTAGCCCATCGTGCCCAGCCCGCCAGAGTTGAGCCATGTGCGGGGTTTCTCGAAGTCGACGAACTGCGCGGCCCACATCTGGTGCTGGCCGACGCCCGCCACGTAGATGGCGTCCGGGCCGACCTCTTTGGACAGCTGCTCGATGACGAACTGCGGGGCGATGAGATCGTTCTCCTGCTCCTCGTAGCCGCGCGGGAAACGTTCCTGCAGGCTGGCGAGGTAGGAACGCCACACCCCGTGATCGGGTTTGTCCGTCCGGGTGGCCGAGCGGTAGGCCGACGTCAGGGCGTGCAGGACCTTCTTGGCGTCGCCGACGATGGGGACGTCGACTTCGCGGATCTTGCCGATCTCCGCCGGGTCGATGTCGGCGTGGATGACCTTGGCGTCCGGGGCGAAGGAGTCGGTGTCTCCGGTGACGCGGTCGTCGAAACGCGCGCCGATGGTGATGAGCAGATCCGAGCGCTGCAGCGCCGCCACCGCGGGAACGGTGCCGTGCATGCCCGGCATGCCCATGTGCAGCTCGTGGCTCTCGGGGAATGCGCCGAGCGCCATGAGGGTGGTCACCACGGGGATGCCTGTGTACTCGGCGAACTCACGCAGCTCGGCCGAGGCGTCCGCCTTGATGACACCGCCGCCGATGTAGAGCACGGGGCGTTCGGATTCGCCGATGAGCTTGACGGCCTGGGAGATCTGCCGGGAGTGCGGCGCGGTGACGGGCTTATATCCGGGCAGGTCGACGACCGGGGGCCAGGTGTAGTCGAAGACCGCGTTCTGCACGTCTTTGGGAATGTCCACCAGGACTGGGCCCGGGCGACCGGACTCCGCGAGGTGGAAGGCGGCCGCGAGGGTCTCGGCGATCTCCTCCGGGTTGCGGACCATGAAGTTGTGTTTGGTGATCGGCATGGTGATGCCGCGGATGTCCGCCTCCTGGAAGGCGTCCGTACCCAGCAGCGGGGCACCGACCTGGCCGGTGATGGCCACGATGGGCACGGAGTCGAGGGCGGCGTCGGCCAGCGCGGTGACGAGGTTGGTGGCGCCGGGGCCGGAGGTGGCGATGCACACGCCGACCCGGCCGCTGGCCAGGGCGTAACCCTCGGCGGCGTGGCCCGCGCCCTGCTCATGGCGGGTAAGAACATGACGAAGCTCGGTCGAGCCGAACAGCGCGTCGTACAGCGGCAGCACGGCGCCGCCCGGAATGCCGAACACGAGATCGGTGCCGAGGTTCTCCAGGGACCGCACGACGGCCTGTGCACCGTTGAGCCGCTCGGAAGTGTGCTGTCGGGGTTTCGCCGCCGCTCGGGCCGCGGTACCCGGAGTGGGCTTGGTGGAGGAATCCACTTCTCTGGGTCTCCTTTTCTGACAGGGGGGTGTCGTTGGGGTAAACGTGTGCCTGCCCGCCCCGGGGGTTGGGGGGTGGGCGAAACTCACGAGTCTGAGACTGAGTCGACGTGCTGTTGCTTGACCGACCACATGACAAGCGCCCTCTACCAGCACCATGGGTGGGTGCTGAGGAGGGCGCTTGTCCTAAACGACGATCAGGTAATCGTCTTCTACGGCAAGCGCCGCGGAATAATTACCTGTAGCCGTTCAATGATCATGTAACGCAGCATACACTCCGCCCCCGAAAGAGAGATCATTCGGGAGCGTCAAGGCCACCCCCACGCAATTGACAGGGTCACTTCCTAGGATCAGCCGGTATGCCTCTGCCACTGACTTATCTCTTCGGCCAAGCCTGGGCCTGGCTCGCCGACACGGGAATCAACCTGGCCATCATCATCGCCTGCGCCTTCCTCATCCCCCGCGCGGGCCGGTTCGCCGAGCGCATCGTGGAACGTGAGGTGACGGAGAACCAGGACGAGAACGACACCAAGGCGTCCCTCGCCTTCGCCGGGGTAGGCATCTACGTCGCCCAGATCGCCGCGTATTTCCTCCTCATCATCGCGTTCCTCCAGCAGATCGGCTTCTCACTGGCCGGCGCCGCGATCCCCGCCACCGTGGTCTCCGCCGCCATCGGTTTCGGCGCGCAATCCATCATCGCCGACTTCCTCGCCGGGTTCTTCGTGCTCTCCGAGAAGCAGTACGGCGTGGGCGACTGGGTGCGGTTCCAGGGCAGCGGCGTCGAGGTGGAGGGCAGCGTCATCTCCATCACCATGCGCGCGACGACCATCCGCACCCTGGCGCAGGAGACGGTGACCATCCCCAACTCCACGGCCAAGGTCTGTGTCAACACCTCCAACTTCTGGTCACGCGCGGTGATCGTCATGCCCGTGCCCCTGCTGGGATCGGAGAGCCCCACGGACGCGGTCCGGCGGGCGGAGGCCGCGACGCGGAGGGCGCTTGACGACGAAGAGATCGCCCCCACCCTCATCGGCGAGCTCGACGTCCACCCCGCCACGGCCATCACCCCGCCCACCACGGTGGGAATGCCCTGGACCATGGACATGCGTTTCATGGTCCAGGTCGAGGCCGGCAGCCAGTGGCTCGTCGAACGCGCGGTGCGCCTGTCCATCCTCCGGGAGTTCTGGGACGAGTACGGCTCGGCGACAACGATGACCGGTGACCTCAACGACCGGGTGATAACCACCGAGGAGCGCCGCGCCCGGCACCGCGACGAGACACCGACCACCGTCATGTCCACATCCCAGCCCAGGGAGTCACTCGATTCCGGCGAACACGACGAGGGTGAGAACCCCGTGCCCGCCTCACTCGCCGGCCCCGACGGCGCGGACCCCGCCGGCCGACACCCCGCCCCGGACTCCGCCGCGGACACCCCCGAGGTGCATCAGCCCGCCACCCGCGGACAACGCGTCCGGGACTCCTTGCGCGAGACCCGCGGCTCCACCGGCTGGCTCCTGGGCGTGTTGGCCGTGCTACTGGTGGTGAAGATGCTCTTCTTCTCCGCCGAGGGAGAGGGCGGCGAGCGGGTCGCGGGCATCCTCGCTCCCCCGGCACCCGTCACCACCGAGCAGACGACCGAGGAGACGGTCCCGGAATCGACCGAATCCGAACCCGTCAGCCCCACCCCGAGCGAGGAGTACCCGGAGACCACCGCCCCGGAGACCACCGCCCCGGAGACGCCGGGCGCGGTCGAGCCGAGCGCGACCGCAACCGCGCCCCGCCCGGCGCCGACGGCGGGGACCACGCCGGGACAGACGTCGATTAGCCAGCCGCAACCCACCACCGTGCCGACCCCCGAAACGGGCGCGGGGACCGGCCTGAACTAGGCTTTCCCAGCATGAGTTCAGAAGTGTTCCACCCGGACCGCGGCAATGTCCTTGCAGCCCTGCTCATGGCGGGCATCTCCATCATCGTCATCGGATTCGCCCCGCTGAAGCTGTTCTGGATCCTCATCTTCCCCGCGGTGTTCATCTACTGGGTGCTGCGCTCGCGCACCACGGTCGGCGAGGACGGAATCACCGTGACCAGGGCCTTCGGTTCGGACACGAGCGTCGACTGGGAACACGTGGACGGCATCGGATTCAAGGGCGCACGCACGTTCCTGCGCACCACCGACGGCCGCTCCCACTCGCTGCCCGGCGTGACCTTCAACTCCATTCCCCGCCTCGCCGAAGCCTCCCGCGGGCGCATCCCGGACACCGTCACCGCGGCCGCCGAGGCAGCCGACGGGAAGATGGAGGTCATCGACCGCGACGGCAACAAGATCCTGCTCACCCAGGAGCAGTACCAAGAGCACCTCGCCGAGAAGCAAGCCTCCCAAGAAAACCCGAAGGACTGACCCCCCATGTTCCCCCTGCGCTCCAGAGTCACCACCGTCGGCCGCCAGGCGGCCGGAGCCCGCTCGCTGTGGCGGGCCACCGGCACCCGGGAGGAGGACTTCGGTAAACCCATCGTGGCGATCGTCAACTCCTATACCCAGTTCGTCCCCGGCCACGTCCACCTGAAGAACGTCGGCGACATCGTGGCCGACGCCGTGCGTGCGGCCGGCGGCGTGCCCAAGGAGTTCAACACCATCGCCGTCGACGACGGCATCGCCATGGGCCACAGCGGCATGCTCTACTCGCTGCCCAGCCGCGAGATCATCTCCGACTCCGTGGAGTACATGGTCAACGCCCATACCGCCGACGCCATGGTGTGCATCTCCAACTGCGACAAGATCACCCCGGGCATGCTCAACGCCGCCATGCGCCTGAATATCCCCGCCGTGTTTGTCTCCGGCGGGCCGATGGAGGCCGGCAAGGCCGTGGTCATCGACGGGGTCGCCCAGTCCGGCGACGCCCCCACCGACCTCATCAGCGCCATCGCCCACTCGGCCAACGAGGCCGTGAGCGACGCCAAGCTGCGCGAGATCGAGGAATCCGCGTGCCCCACCTGCGGCTCCTGCTCCGGCATGTTCACCGCCAACTCCATGAACTGCCTCACCGAGGCCCTGGGACTCTCCCTGCCCGGCAACGGCACGACCCTGGCCACACACGCGTTCCGCCGCACGCTCTTTGAGAAGGCCGGCGAGATGATCGTGGACATGTGCCGGCGTTACTACGGCCGGGAGGACGAGTCTGTCCTCCCGCGGTCGGTGGCCACCAAGGCCGCGTTCACCAACGCCATGGCGCTGGACATGGCCATGGGCGGCTCCACCAACACGGTGCTACACATCCTCGCCGCCGCGCAGGAGGGTGAGGTGGACTTCGATCTGGGCGACATCAACGAGATCTCCTACCGGATCCCCTGCATCTCCAAGGTCGCCCCCAACGGCAACTTCCACATCGAGGACGTGCACCGCGCCGGTGGCATCCCCGTCATCCTGGGCGAACTGCACCGCGCGGGCCTGCTCGAGACGGACGTGCACTCGGTGGCCTACCCGGACCTGGATTCGTGGCTGGGCGACTGGGACGTCCGCGGCGGCTCGGCCACCGAGGAGGCGATCGAGCTCTTCCACGCGGCTCCCGGTGGCAAACGCACCACCGAGGCCTTCTCCCAGTCCTCCCGCTGGGACGCCCTCGACACCGACACGGAGAACGGCTGCATCCACTCCGTCGATCACGCCTTCTCCGCCGACGGCGGGCTGGTCATCCTCCGCGGCAACCTCGCCCCGGACGGCGCCGTGATCAAGGCCGCCGGCGTGGAGAAGGAACTCTGGCAGTTCTCCGGCCCCGCGCGGGTGGTGGAGTCCCAGGAGGAGGCCGTCTCCGTCATCCTCAAACGTGAGGTCCAGGCCGGGGAGGTCGTGGTCATCCGCTACGAGGGCCCCGCCGGCGGCCCGGGCATGCAGGAGATGCTGCACCCGACGTCCTTCCTCAAGGGCGCCGGACTGGGCAAGAAGTGTGCGCTGATCACCGACGGGCGATTCTCCGGCGGCACGTCGGGGCTGTCCATTGGGCACATCTCCCCCGAGGCCGCCCACGGCGGACTCATCGGCCTCATCGAGGACGGCGACATCATCTCCATCGACGTGCACGAGCGTAAGCTCACCCTCGACGTCTCCGACGACGAGCTGGAGCGCCGCCGCCTGGCCCAAGTCGAGCGCGAGCACCCCTGGACCCCGGCCACACGTCAGCGCACCGTGACCAAGGCCCTGCGCGCCTACGCGAAGATGGCCACGAGTGCCGACAAGGGAGCCGTGCGTCAGGTCGACTAGGCTCATGTCCCTTATGAGCTCTCCCGTCACACATAATTCTGCCCCGGCTCCGGAAACCGATCCGGGCCGCGCCCACGCCGCCGCCGCTACGCTGCTGACCTGGGTCGGCCTGTTCATCGGGGCGGCGACGACCCGTCAGCAGGTCACCCTCACGGATTTCCCCGTGGACATGATCATCTATCGACGCGGAGTCGAGGCCTTCCTCTCCGGCGCCGAGATGTATTCCCAACCGATGCACGCCGGCGACTTGGCGCTCCCCTTCATCTATCCGCCCTTCGGGGCCCTGGTGATGGTGCCGCTGTCCTTCGACGCCATCACCGACGACATGGCCGGTGACATCATGATCGTCCTGTCCAACGTGCTCATCCTGGCCTGCATATACGTCGTCCTCCGCGCGGCCATGGCCGGCGCGTCCCGGGGTGCGCTTCGCATGACGACGGCCGTTTCCTGGGCCTTCGCCGTAAGCATTGAACCCGTCGAGCTGAACAACGGCTTCGCTCAGCTCAACATCGTGCTCATGGCCCTGGTCGTGCTCGACCTCGCGCCCTACAAACGACGTTTCCTCCCGCAGGGCATCCTCATCGGCATCGCTGCGGCCATCAAACTCACCCCGCTCGCGTTCGGCCTGTACTGGCTCCTGCGCCGCGACTTCCGCTCCATGCTCATTGCCGCCGCTTCGGCCGTGGGATTTACCCTGCTGGCGGCTCTGTTTCGCTTCGACGCGACCAGGGAGTTCTACTTCTCCACCCTGATGGGCATGGGCACGGGGGCCGAGATCGGCGTGGACACCACCTACCAGTCCAACAGCTCCCTCAAGGGCATGCTCATGCGCTGGGCACCGGACAAGGCGTGGCTGGACGCGCACGGCACCCTCATCAACGGCCTGTGGCTCGTTCTCGTGGTGGCCACCATCGTCCTGGGCGGCTGGCTCATGATCGCCCTGCTGCGCCGCGGGATGCGTATTGACGCGGTCCTGGTCAACGCCATGATCATGCTGCTCGTCTCCCCCGTCTCGTGGTCACACCACTGGATCTGGCTGAGCCTGATCATCCCCGTTTTCGCCTGGCGGGCGGTCACCCTGCTGAACACGGCGTGGGTCAGCGGCGCCGTCCTCGCGGTGTGGACCTGGTTCCTGCTCACCACTCCGCCGAAGTGGTGGTACGGCGACGACATCGACGTCTTCGTCCTCTCCGCCGGGGAGAAAATCATGGTCTCCGACTTCGTCTGGCTGGCGGTTCTTCTCATGGTCGGCGTTGCGCTGGGATTGCGGCGCGTGCCGGTGGAGAAATAAAAAAACGCCCACCAGCCGGAGGGCGTTTTTGCTGTGCGGGGCAGTTAGGCGAACGGGTTGATCGCGGTACCGAACCACCAGAGCAGGCCGAGGGCGGCCAGTGCCACGACGATGAAGATCCAGGAGCTGACCAGCGGGCGACGCGCCCAGCTGCGACCGAAGTCCAGGGAGTAGAAGCCCGGACCGGTGAACTGCAGTGCCAGGGAGAGCCCGAAGAGGATCAGGGACAGCCAGACGGTCTCCGGCCAGGCGAAGACGTTGAAGCCGGTGCCGGAGCCGGCGAGCTCGTGCAGGGCGACGAAGCCGGTGGCCACGGTGGCCACGGCCGCGGCGACCGGGGTGAGCAGGCCGAAGATGAGGAACACGCCGGCCGCGAGCTGCAGGGTCGGGGCGATGATGGAGAGCAGCTCCGCCCACGGGTACTGGGCGTACTCGGTCTCCAGGCCGGCGAGACCCTGGCTGCCGCCCAGCTGGAAGAAGGTGCCGATGGCCTCGAGCACCAGCCAGACACCGAGCAGCAGGCGGGCGATGAGCAGGCCGAGGTCGATGGTGCCGCGGCGGGCGTCGCGGGGCTCGGCCAGCCGGACCTCCTCCTCGAGCCGCTCGTCGAGAAGATCCTCGTCCACGGCGGTCGCGGTCGAAGCGGGAGCGACCGTCGTCGGGGCGAAGTCCTCGTCGCGGTAGGTGGTGGTCTCGGCAGTCCTGCCCGTTCCCTGCGCGGGGAAGGCGGTGGTGCCGTCGGCTACGTGGTTGCGCGGATCCCCGGCGGGGATCTCCTGCGGAGCGGCGCGGCCGGCGCGTTCATAGGCGGTGGGGGTGTTCTTCGAGTCGTAGGTCGGGACATCAAGATCGTCTGTGCGGGCCCGGTCGGGGCGAAGATTTTTGTCTCTCATGGTCGCCCAGCCTAGGTCACACCCGTGTTGTCGCAGGCCAGGACGCCCGGCGTGCCGAAAACTAATCCGGGCATCCGGCCAACACGGAGGCCAGTGCGTCGTGCTCGGCCTGCGTGACCGTCAACCCGTAGGCGCGCTTGACCTCCACCCGCGTCCGGACGTAGTCGCAGCGGAAGTCCGCGGCCGGGGGCAGCCACTCCGAAGCGGTGTCCGCCCCCTTGTCCTGGTTCACCTGCGCAGCGGTGGCCAGGAGGTTGCGGGGGTCGTTGGCGAAGTCGCGCCGGAGCTCCGGAGTCCACGCCGCGGCCCCGCTGCGCCAGGCATCGGCCAGGGCGACGACGTGGTCGATCTCCACCTCCCGGTCGCCGCGTTCGAAGTGCACGAGCTGCCCGGTGTAGGGGTCTTCGAGCTCGCCGGACTCCACCAGGCAGCCGAACGTGCCCGGTCGGATCTGCGGGTCGATCAGGTCACGGCGCAGGATGTCGTTGCGGGTGTCGCAGCCGTTGTGCCCACCGGCCACGGTGACGTCGTCGCTCCACGCCTTGCCGAAGGCCCCGCGATCGTACTCGGCCACCGCGGCCGGTGGCCGGACCGCCAGACCGACCGGGTCCGGGGCGGGTTCGGCCTGCGGCGAAGAAGTCGCGGTGGCCGTGGCGGTGGCGGCGGGCGCGGGCGGCGCGGAAGTCGGCCGGTCACCGGCCAGCGCCACCCAGATGAGCCCGGCGGAGATCGTCGAGATCACCAGCAGGGCGAGGAAAGTTTTCATGTCGGTGCTCAGGGTAGCAACCCGCAGGTCGTTGACAGGGCAGACAACCGTCGCTAAGTTTGTTGATACGTCAATATTATCTTTCTGCAAAGGTGGCACAGCATGAGTGACTGGGATTCCGACGCCAAAAACGCCTCCCCGGACGGCGAATTTGTCCGCGACACCAGCTACATCGAGGACCGGATCGTGGCCGGCCTGCCGGCCGGATCGGCGCCCGAGCAGCAGGGGGACCAGACCTTCCACTGGCCCGTCGAGGAGGGCCGTTACCGGCTCATGGCCGCCCGCGCCTGCCCCTGGGCACACCGCACGGTGATCACCCGGCGGTTGCTCGGTCTGGAAAACGTCATCTCCCTCGGGCTCGCCGGACCCACCCACGACTGGCGCTCCTGGGTCTTCGATCTCGACCCGAAGGAGAAGGACCCCGCCACCGGGCTGCACCGGCTGCGCGAGGCCTACGACAATCGCTTCCCCGACTACCCCAAGGGCATCACCGTCCCGGCGATCGTCGAGGTGGAGAGCCGGAAGGTGGTCACCAACAACTTCCCGCAGATCCCCATCGACTTCCAGACGCAGTGGGCCGAGTTCCACCGCGAGGGCGCCCCGGACCTGTACCCGGAGGAGCTGCGCGGGAAGATCGACAAGATGGGTGCCTGGCTGTTCAAGGAGGTCAACAACGGGGTCTACCGCGCCGGATTCGCGGGCAGCCAGGAGGCCTACGAGTCGGCCTACCACCGCCTGTGGGACGCGCTCGACTGGCTCGAGGACTACCTGGGTACCCATCGCTACCTCGTCGGCGAGCACGTCACCCTGGCGGACGTGTACCTTTTCCCCACCCTCGTGCGCTTCGACCCCGTGTACGTGGGCCACTTCAAGGCCTCGCGCAACCGCATCGCGCAGATGCCCAACCTGTGGAACTACCTCAAGGAGCTCTTCGCCCTCCCCGGCTTCGGCGACACCACCGACTTCCGGGAGATCAAGGAGCACTACTACTACACCCACTCCGACGTGAACCCGACCCGCATCGTCCCGGTCGGCCCGGACATGTCCCCCATCGCCGAGCCGCACGACCGCGACCGCCTCGGCGGCTCCCCCTTCGCCGAGGGCACGACGCTGCCGGGCCCCGTCCCCGCCGGCGAAGAGGTCAAGAACCCGGAGCCGTTCCAAGAGCTTTAGCCGCGGCGCCGGTCACGGCCTCCGTGAGCACCTCGAGGGTGCGTGACTTCAGCCGCCACCGCTGCCAGAAGAGCGGGACCTCCAGCACGTCGGCGTCGAGCACGACCAGCTCCCCCGACGCTAGGTCGGGCGCGGCCTGGAGCTCGGGCAGCAGCGCCCACCCCAGCCCCACCCGGCAGGCCTCCACAAACGCCTCCGAGGAGGGAACGTGTGAGATGCGCCGGTCCCGGGGGATCTCTGGGGCGAGCCGGCCCTCGAGGTCGGTGTCCTGAAGAGCGTCGTTGGGCCCGAAGCGCAGCGCGGGCATCTGCGCCCAGTCGATCCCGTCGCCGACGCGGTAGCGGTCCCGCAGCCAGGGGGTCGCCACGGCGACATAACGCATCGATCCCAGGTAGGTCACCTCACATCCCGACACGGGCGATCCGTCGGTGGTGATCGCGGCCATGACCTCGCCGCTGCGCAGCAGCGCGACGGTGTGCGCCTCGTCCTCGATGCGCAGGCGCAGGCTCGCCCGGCCGTCGGCGGCGATGTCGGCGAGCATGGGGCGCAGCCACGTCGCCAGCGAATCCGCGTTGACCGCGACAGAGAGGGCGACGCGGGACAGGCGGTCGTCGAGACGCGTGGCGGTCTCCGCCTCGAGCAGCGCCATGCGCCGCGCCGCCTCGACGATCACCTCACCCGCGTGGGTGGGCGTGGGCGGGGTCGAACGTTTCACCAGCACCCGACCCACCGACTTCTCCAGCGCGCGGATGCGCTGGCTCACTGCCGAGGGCGAGACGCCGAGCACGGCGGCGGCCACGTCGAAGCCGCCCTCGTCGATGACGGCGAGCAGGGTACGCAGCTGGACCTGGTTCATGAAGCAAATCTACATCAGATAACAGAAATGTCATTGGACTTCACCGGGTGGACCGTTCACACTCTCTCCCATGTCCACCATCCTCGCCGGCCTCATACTCGGCGCCTCGCTCATCGTCGCCATCGGCCCACAGAACCTCATGGTCATCACGTACGGCATCCGCCGCCAAGCGGTCACCGCGGTGATCCTCGTGTGTTTCATCTCCGACATCATCCTCTACATCGCCGGCACGCTGGGTGTCGCCGCGGTGGTCTCGGCGGTGCCCTGGCTTCTCGACGTCCTCCGCTGGCTCGGCGTCGCCTTCCTCATCGTCCTCGCCGCCCAGTCCGCGTGGGAGGCGGCGCGTCCGAAGGAGGCCGCGCTGACCGCGGCGGGCCAGGCGGAGCAGACCGTGCGCCAGGGCTGGGTCGGCCCGGTGCGCACCATCCTCGCGGTGACCTGGCTCAACCCGGCCGCATTCCTGGACACCCTCGTCATCGGCGGCACCCTGTCGAACCACTACGGCGACACGGGCCGGTGGCTCTTCGTCCTCGGCGCCATCCTCTCCAGCGCAATCTGGTTCCCCCTGCTCGGCTACGGCGCCGCCGCCCTGTCCGGCCCGCTCAGCCGCCCCAACGTGTGGCGGGTGCTCAAGGCCGTGGTCGCGGTCATGCTGCTCATCATCGCCGTGCGCCTGGCACTGATGTAACGCGTATCGACGCTCCCCCAGCCCCGATTCCGTCCACGGCCGCGACCTTTCCGCCTCCGGGGAAACAAAAGGTAGGATCACCCGCTATGACACAAGAACCGCGCTGGCTGAACCCCGAGCAGACGCGCACGTGGCTCGCCCTGTGGTCGGTCTCCGAGTGGATGTCGACCCGACTCGACGAGCAGCTCAAGCGCGACGAGGGGGTCGGGCACACGGACTACTTCCCCCTCGCCCAGATCTCCATGGCCCCCGGTGAGCAGTTGACCATGACGGAGCTGGCGGGACTGTCCAACATGTCCCCCTCGCGCCTGTCCCACGTGGTGAGCCGGCTCGAGGACCGGGGCTGGGTGAAGCGTGAAGCCTCCCCGACCGACCGGCGGACCAACATCGCCCGGCTCACGGACGCGGGCCGGCACTTTGTCCAGCGGGCCGCGCCCGGCCACGTCGAACACGTGCGCTCCCTCATCTTCGACGGCCTCACCGACGAGGAGAACCGCCAGCTCGGGGACCTGCTGACCAAGGTGATGGTGCGGATCAATCCCCCGGCGCTGCCGCGGGCCTGAGCGGGGCTACTCGGCGCTGGTCCGCGACTCCGTCGCCCCCGCCCACTGGTTGATCCCAGCGTCGTGGGCGATCTCGTCGATGCGTCGCAGCTCGTCCGTGTCGAAGTCGAGGTTGCCCAGCGCGTCCAGGTTGGTGTCGAGCTGCTCGACCGAGGACGCGCCGATGATCGTGCTGGTCACGGTCTCCGGGCCCTGGTCGCGCAGGACCCAGGCGATGGCCATCTGCGCCAGCGACTGGCCACGTTCCCGGGCGATCTCGTTGAGCCCGGCCACCATCTCCAGGTTCTCCCGGGAGAGGAAGTCCCGGTTCATCTTGCCCGAACCCGCACGTGAACCCTCCGGGACGCCGTCGAGGTAGCGGTCGGTGAGCAGGCCCTGCGCCAGCGGCGAGAACGCGATGACGCCGAGGCCGTTGTCGGCCGCCGCCTCCAGCAGCGAGCTGCCCGACTCGTCCGGCTGCTCCACCCAGCGGTTGACCAGCGAGTAGCTGGGCTGGTGGATGAGCAGGGGCACACCCTCGCCCGCCATGATCTCGGCCGCCTCGGCGGTGAGCTGCGGGCCGTAGGAGGAGATGCCCACGTAGAGCGCCTTGCCGGACGCGACGATGTCGCGCAGCGCGTACATGCTCTCCTCGAGCGGGGTGTCCGGGTCGGGCCGGTGGTGGTAGAAGATGTCCACGTAGTCCAGCCCGAGGCGCTCCAGCGACTGGTCCAGCGAGGACATGAGGTACTTGCGCGAGCCGCCGAATCCGTACGGCCCGTCCCACATGTACCACCCGGCCTTGGACGAGATGACCATCTTATCGCGGTGGCCGGAGAAGTCACGGCGCAGGATGCGACCGAAGTTCTCCTCGGCCGATCCGGCGGGCGGGCCGTAGTTGTTGGCCAGGTCGAAGTGGGTCACGCCGCGGTCAAACGCGCGGCGGATGATGCCGCGCTGGACGGCCAGCGGCTTGTCGTCGCCGAAGTTGTGCCAGAGGCCCAGGGAGATCGGGGAAAGTTTCAGCCCGGAGCTGCCGCAGCGGCGGAACTGCGCGTCCTCGTAGCGCTCGGCGGCCGGGACATAGGGTGCGGGGTTCTGTTGATCGACAATCATGTCCCCCGACTCTAGCGATCCTCATCGACCGCAGGTGGCGTATCGACGACGCGGAGCCGGCTAGGAGCGACCGTCGTAGTCGATGGAGTCGTCGGCGAGGAGCTTGGCCTCGACCTCGCCGGTGACCGTCTCGGTGACCTGCTCGCCGGGCAGCGTGGACTCCTTGGCCAGGGTCTTCAGCTCGTGGGCATGCTCCTCGGTGAAGTCACGCTCGGGGTGCTCGCGGCTCTCCACGAGCTCTGTCATGCGCACGCGGCGCTCGTGCTCCTCGTTGATGAGCGAGCGGTGACGGATGTACCAGACACACAGCAGGCCGATGACGACAATGCCGGTGTATCCCAGGGCCGGGTAGACGTAGGTCATCAGGCTGTCGAAGCCGACGAAGCTAACGGCGTAGCCGGCCAGGGTCGCCCCGATGAACCAGCGGCGGTAGCGGGAGTTGTTGGAGGCGCTGAGCCGGCGGCCCAGGGCGTAGAACATGCCGATGGAGGTGTTGAAGATCATGGCGAAGATGATGAGCACCATGATCGTGCTGAGGATCGGTGAGATGTTGTCGTAGAGGGCGAGCATGGGCACGTCCGCCTCGCCCACGGCCTCGAAGTTGAGGAAGAGCACGACCGCAGCCATGACGAGCAGGACGGTGTACAGCAGGCCGCCGAAGAGACCGCCGCGGAAGGCCGCAGTGGGGTTAGAGTGGTCGCCACCAATGACCAGGCTCATGGAGACGCCGAGCAGCAGGGCGAGGCCGTTGTAGTTGATGGCCGAGAGCCACCACGGCGACACCGGGGACTCAGCCTCGGCGGCGATCTCCGAGAGTTCGGAGATCGGGGTGTCAGGCAGGTTGAGCATGGAGTAGATGAACACGCCGACCACGGCGACGTTGATGAGCGGCGTGAGCCAGGAGATGACGGCGGAGACCTTGTCCACGTCGAGAAGCCCGACGCCGATGACCAGCAGTGCCATCACACCCGCGCCGATCCAGCTCGGGATACCCCACTGCTGCTCCAGCGTGGAGCCGGCGCCCGCGAGCATGACAAACCCGATGGCGAAGAGGGTGAGGGTGACGGCGATGTCCAGGATCTTCGACATCACCGGGTGGGAGACGTTGCGGAAGACCTTGTTGTGTTCGTCGGCCAGGAAGAAGCTGCCCAGTCCGAAGATGACGGCGCCGGCGGCGGCCATGATGATGCCGGCGATCACCGCGCCGATGAGTCCCGGGATTCCGAAGGAGACGAAGTACTGGATTACCTCGGCTCCGGTGGCGAAGCCCGCGCCAACCAGGAGGCCGACGAAAGCTAGGGCGATGGAAACGGTCTTGCTCATCTGACGCTTTCCTCTCGTGTGGAGGTAGTTCGGTTATAGACATGTGTGGGCCTGAACCTGGACAGCAAAAAGCGCCCCTCACGGTCTCGGCCGTGGGGGACGTTTCGGTGCCCTGGACCGGCAAGTAGGCTAACAGCCTCCATGACCGGCCTCAATTCCCCGGGGAGGTTAGGCGAGCTTCTTCGCGATGAGTTGGTTCACCTGAGCAGGGTCGGCCTTGCCCTTCGTGGCCTTCATCACGGCACCGACGATCGCGCCGGTGACCTTGGTGTTGCCGGCCCGGTACTTCTCCACGATGTCCGGGTTGGCGGCGAGCGCCTCATCCACGGCGGCCTCGATGGCGCCGTCGTCACGCACGACCTCGAGCCCGCGGTCGGCGATGACCTTGTCGACGTTGCCCTCCCCCGCGATGACGCCGTCGGCGGCCTGGCGCCCGAGCTTGGTGGTGAGTTTGCCTTCACCGATGAGCGCGATGATGCGGGCGACCTGCTCCGGGGTGATGCTCAGCTCGGCGAGCGGGACGCCGGCCTCGTTCGCCTTGCCGGAGAGGTAGGAGACCCACCAGGAGCGGGCCTCGTCGGCGGAGGCGCCGTGCTCGGCGGTCTCGATGATGAGGTCGAGGGCTCCGGCGTTGACCAGGTCGCGCATCTCCTCGTCCTTCATGCCCCACTCCTCCTGGATCCGGGCCCGACGCAGCCACGGCATCTCCGGCAGGGTGGCCCGGATCTCCTCGACCCACTCGGCAGGGGCGAAGACCGGCGGCAGGTCGGGATCGTTGAAGTAGCGGTAGTCCTCCGCGGTCTCCTTGGGGCGGCCCTTGGAGGTCGTGCCGTCCGACTCCTGGTAGTGGCGGGTCTCCATGTCGATGGTGCCGCCGTCGGCGAGGATGGCGGCCTGGCGCTGCATCTCGAAGTGGATCGCCTGCTCCACCGACCGCAGGGAGTTGATGTTCTTCGTCTCGGTGCGGGTGCCGAACTCCTTCTGGCCGATCGGACGCAGGGAGAGGTTGGCGTCGCAACGCATGGAACCCTGATCCATCCGGGCATCAGAGACGCCGAGGGCGGCGACGAGCTCGCGCAACGCGGCGACGTAGGCCTTGGCCACCTCGGGCGCCCGCGCGCCGGCACCCTCGATGGGTTTGGTGACGATCTCAATGAGTGGGATGCCCGCGCGGTTGCAGTCCACCAGCGACGCGGTAGCGCCGTGGATGCGGCCGGTGGCCCCGCCGAGGTGGGTGAGCTTGCCGGTGTCCTCCTCCATGTGGGCGCGCTCGACCTCGACGCGCCACTCAGTGCCGTCCTCAAGCACGACGTCGAGGTAGCCGTCGTAGGCGATGGGCTCGTCGTACTGGGAGATCTGGTAGTTCTTCGGCTGATCCGGGTAGAAGTAGTTCTTCCGAGCGAAGCGGGAGGACTCGGCGATGGAGCAGTTGAGCGCCAGGCCGATCTTGATGGCGTACTCGACACCCTTGGCGTTGACCACGGGGAGCGCGCCCGGCAGGCCGAGGGAGACGGGATCGACGTTGGAGTTCGGCTCGTCGCCGAAGTTAGCGGACGAGGCGGAGAACATCTTGGTGTTGGTCGAGAGTTCGACGTGCACCTCGAGGCCCATGACCGGGTCGTACTTCTCCAGTACCTCGTCGTAATCCATCAGGTCAAAGGTGGCGGCAGTCATGGTTCGATAGTCTAGCTTCCTCTTCGAGGGCATCCGCTTTCCGGCCCGGCTGCTTCTCACGGGAACACGCTCACACAACGGAGGCCTCCCCGCGCCGCGCCCTGACCTTGGCCGCGCCGGATCGCCGCGCGGCGGGAGTCCCATTCACCATGACCGGCGCACCTGCTCGTCGCCGGTGGCCGACGCGTCCCGATTCCTCGTCCCGGTCTGCCCAGCCGAAGGGTGAGACCGGGTCTCGGTCGTCATTGTTGTCGCGGTGATGTCCCCAACAGAGCCAGGTCAAGTTTGAGATGGACGTGGGGCCTCCCCGGGCTGCCGGGATCAGGTGATGCGCCTGACACTCTGACATGGGCCGATCACAGTCGGGGTGCGAGCAAACCAGCTCAGAGGCGAACAGTGCGATCCGCTGCATCACGCCCGCAGTCCGTTTACCAGTCCCCGCATGCAGGGGCTGGCCGTCCTGGGCGTGAATGACGAAACCGTCGCTGCGTGCCTCCCCGAGCCGGATGAGCGCGAACGGGTCGAGCAGGTGCCCGGTATTCGTGGGGAACACGTCGTCGACGCGCATGTTCTCCAGCTCGTCCAGGGTCATTGACACGACGATCGAGCCAATCCCCTTGAGGTTTAGCGTCTTGTCGTTGAGAAAGTTGCGGCACATCGCCGTGAGCAAGTGGGCACGCTTCTTGCCCATGCTCATTCCCTCGGTCGTCTTCAGTGCGGTCCCGTCGAGGATGTTCGACCGAGCCGGGTTGAGTGCCTCGGACAGCGCCGCCGCCATGTCCGCAGGCAGATAACCGCTGAGGCGCACGCCGCCGTGCTCGTCCGGCTCCGAGAGCGAGACGTAGCGACGGTTGAATGCCCGGTTCGACTCGTGCAGTCGACTGACCGAGCGATTGGCCAGTCGGACCTGCTCTCGCAGCCAGTGCCGCACGACGCCCACTGCGTTCGACTGTGCGAACTCCAGCGCCCGGTCAAGCAGCTCGTTGAACCCCGGAGTGGCGTGCGGCGACAGGTTCCGCAGCTCCTCGTCGATCACGGCGCGCTTTTCCCCCGCCGCCTCCCGGCCACGGGCAGCGGCCTGAGCCTTGCGTTCGCGTTCGGCCTTCTCCCGTGCCGCGGCGCGTGTTGCGTCGTCATCAGCCACAGGATCATCATCAGGCTCCGGCTCCGGCTCCACCGGCGGGTCATACAGCGCCTTCCCCCGGCGCAGACGTGCCGTGGCCTCCGCCCGGGAGATGTCCAGGCGCTGCATGAGATAGTCGGTCGACCGCGAGGATCCGACCTTCAGGCCTGCCTCGTTCATGTCCGCCGCCCAGGCGAATGCCGCATCCAGCCCGGCCTTACGCGCGAACACCTTCTCCAGCGCCTCGAAGGCCGGGTGGATCGATTCGAAGTGCGCGAGGGCGGGCTCGGCCAAAAGCTCAGCCAGCCCCGTCATTGCCTGGTCGATCTGTGCGACCAGAACATCCGCCCCCGAATGG
Source organism: Corynebacterium doosanense CAU 212 = DSM 45436 (assembly GCF_000767055.1). Taxonomy (NCBI): domain Bacteria; kingdom Bacillati; phylum Actinomycetota; class Actinomycetes; order Mycobacteriales; family Corynebacteriaceae; genus Corynebacterium; species Corynebacterium doosanense. The sequence continues at coordinate 1,236,935 of NZ_CP006764.1, read as the reverse complement.
TTCATACGTTCGATTATAGCAGGTAACGGCCAGCCCGCAACCCCAGACTAGAACATTTTTTCTAACCGTTCCAGGTCCGCCGCAACCGCCGCGCAGTCGGCCGCCAACTCAGACTCGGACATTCCCAGCTGCCGCACGGTGAACACCACCTCGGCCCCCTCGGGGTGCACGAACACCCGCATCGGGTTGGTCACCACGGTGCCGTCCGGAAGCTCAACGTCGTGGTCGAGCACCCCGAAGTTATTCGTCTCCACAAAACGCACCCTCACCTCCCCCATCGGCGACTCCACCACGACGGTCCCGTCCACCACCCGCACCGGCGCGGAAGCCAGCCCGCCGGCCCACAGGTGCAGATTTGCCGGGTCGGAGGCGAACTCATACACCTCCGCTGCGGAAACCCGGAAAACCCGTGACACGTGCACAGATTTCACAGCAGCCCCAATCGATGTTCCAGCGCGAACCTGGCTGTGGGCCAGTCGTCGTCGATAAGCGAGTACACACAGGTGTCGCGCACGGTCCCGTTGGCCAGGATCGTGTGTTTGCGCAGCACCCCGTCGAGTTTGGCGCCGAGTTTCTCCACCGCCGCGCGCGAACGGTTGTTGAACCAGTGCACGCGCCACTCGACGCGGTGCACCTGCAGCTCCTCGATAGCCCGCGTGAGCAGCAGGTACTTCGCCTCCGCGTTGACCAGCGTGCCCTGGGCGGACCCGGCGTACCAGGTATGCCCGATCTCCAGCCGCTTGTGCTCCGGCGCGAGGCCCAGATACGTGGTCACCCCGATGGCCCTCCCGGAACGCGTATCGACGACCGCCCAAGGCGCCCGCTCGCCCGCAGCCTGGGCGGCGAGGTGCCCACTGATCTGCGCAGCGATCCCCGAGGGCTCAGGCACGGAGGTGTACCAGAGCTTCCACAGCTCACCGTCCGCGCAGGCTGCCCGCAGATCCTCCTCGTGCGCCGGAGTCAGCTGCTCGAGCCGGACATGCTCTCCCGTCAGCGAAGGGGCCTGAGAATACGCGCTCATCGGCGAGCGTCCTGAAGGCGGCAGAGCGCGGCGAGCAGCGCGCCGGAGAGGTTGTGCCAGACGGAGAACACCGCGGCGGGAAGGGCGGCGAGCGGGGACATGTACGTCGCCGCCAGGCCCGCGGCCAGGCCGGAGTTCTGCATTCCGACCTCGATCGCCATGGTGCGTTTGACCGGGACGGGCTGGCCGAACACCGCGCCCACGCCGTACCCGAGGAGGTACCCCAGCAGGTTGTGCAGAATCACCGCGCCGAGTACGAGGACGCCGGCCTCGAGGATGCGCTCGTGGGAGCCGCCGACGACGATGGCGACGATGGACGAAATGGCGATCACCGAGATCCACGGCAGCACGGGTGTCACGGCCTCGACTACCCGGGGCAGGAAGGTGCTCACCAGCAGGCCGAGGATGACGGGGACGAGAACGACCTGGACGATGGACAGCGCCATCGGCCCTGCCTGCACGGGCATGTACTCACCCGCCAGCAACGCGACCAGCAACGGAGTGATCACGGGCGCGAGCAGGGTGGAGACGGAGGTCATGGTGACGGACAGAGCGACGTCGCCACGCGCGAGGTAGCTGACCACGTTGGACGAGGTGCCGCCGGGTGCGCATCCCACGAGGATGACTCCCGCGGCGATCTCCGGGGGAAGCCGCAGCAGCCACACCACGAGCACCGCGGTGAGCGGCATGATGAGGTACTGCGCGATCACGCCGATGACCACGGGCAGCGGACGGGTGAACACCAGACGGAAATCGGCGGGTTTCAGCGTCAGGCCCATGCCGAACATGATGATGCCCAGCAGCGGATTCACCGCTGACGCTCCCTGGGACGTGACGTCCGGGAGTGCGAACCCGATGACGCCGCCGAGGATGACCAGTAGCGGGAACCCGAGTGTGGCCAGCAGTGCGCTGCGGTCCTGTGCGTCGGAGACGGAGGGAGAACTCATGCACCCACGGTAGCCCGCGGGCCCGCGTTAGCCGAACATGGACTGCGCCTCCTGGTAGCGGTACTGCGGCACGGTCTTGAGCGTGTCGACGGCGTCCGCCAGGTCAATGAGGTCGATGATCTCGCCGTGCAGCGCGACGCAGGAGCCGAACTTGCCCTCGTGCGCGGCCCTCGCTGCCGCGGCGCCGTAGCGCGTGGCCAGCACCCGGTCGTAGGCGGTCGGCGAGCCGCCGCGCTGGATGTGCCCGAGCACGGTGGTGCGCACATCCTGGCCGACGCGGCGGCGGATCTCGTCGCCGATCTGCTGGCCCATGCCGGTGAAGGTCTGGTGCCCGAACTGGTCGATCTGCCCCTCGTCGACCTCCATGGTGCCCTCCTTCGGCGTCGCACCCTCGGCCACGACGACGATGCCGTACTTCTCCCCCATCTGGAAGCGGCGCTGCATGGCCTTGACGATGTCGTCGATGTCGAAGGGCACCTCGGGGATGACGGTGTAGTGGGCGCCGCCGGCCATCCCGGAGTGCAGGGCGATCCAGCCGACGTGACGGCCCATGACCTCGACGATCATCACCCGGTCATGCGACTCCGCCGTGGTGTGCAGGCGGTCGATGGCGTCGGAGGCCACGGAGACGGCGGTGTCGAAGCCGAAGGTGTAGTCCGTGCCGTTGACGTCGTTGTCGATCGTCTTGGGCACGCCGACCACGGGGACCCCGTTGTCCGAGAGCCACTTCGCCCCCTTGAGGGTGCCCTCGCCGCCGATGGGGATGAGCGCGTCGATGCCCGCGTCGGCGAGGTTGGCCTTGATCTGCTCCAGCCCCGCCTTGAACTTGTCCGGGTGCAGCCGCCCCGTGCCGAGGATGGTGCCGCCACGCAGGAGGATGCGGTCGATCTTCTCGTCGTCGTAGAGGTCGACGCGCCGGTCCTCCAGCAGACCCACCCAGCCGTCCTGGTATCCCACGACGGTGGAGCCGTAGTTGGAGCTGGCGGTGCGGACGATGCTTCGGATGACGGCGTTGAGTCCGGGGCAGTCGCCGCCGGACGTGAGAGTGGCAAGACGCATACCTCCCACCCTAGTGCTCGGGCTGGACGGGCGCTGTGCTGAACAGGCCCGCGGCCACGAACCCCACGACCACGAGCGCGGCCAGGGCCGCCATCGCCGCCGCCGGCCCGAACCCGGCGAGAATCGCGCCGACAACCGCCACCCCGAGGACCCCGCCGAGCTGGCGGGACATGTTATACGCGCCCGAGGCCGCGCCCATGTCCGCGGGATCGACCTCCCCGAACACCGCGGCGGCGTTCGAGGCCCAGATGAAGGACTGCCCCACCCCCAGGCCGACGACGGCAGCGAGCACCGCGGCGATGAGTCCGGGCATACGGTCGTCGCCACGCATGAGCACGACTACGATGAGCAGCGACAGTGCGAGGATCCCGAACCCCACCCGGTGCATGACGGCCGGCCGGACCCGGTCGGAGAGCCAGCCGCCCAGCAGGCCCATGAAGAACCCGACCACGGCCATCGGGGTGGCCACCAGCCCGGCCGTCTCCACGGATAGGCCCACATCATCCTGCAGCCACGTCATCAGGGGGATGAACTGCGCCGAGGCTAACGCGCCCATCACCATGATCGTGCCCGTGCCCACGACAAAGTTGCGCCCGCGAAAGAGCCGCAGCGGCACGAGGGCACCGGCCCGCCGTTGGCGCAGGAAGAATCCCGCCGTGGCCACCACACCGACCACCCCGGCGATCCACAGCTCGGGCGAATTCAGCCCGCCCTGAATGGCGTAGACCAAAGCACCGATACCCACGAAGGACAGCACCACGGAGAAAACATCGATGCTGGTCGGGTGCACGGGGAGCCTCGGCACCCACGCCCACCCCGCGGCGAGGGCAATCAGTCCCAACGGGAGATGGAGCAGGAAGATCCACCGCCACCCCACGCTGCCCACGAGATAACCCGCGAGAATCGGGGCGAACATGCCGGTGATCGCGCCGACCACTCCCCACACCCCCAGCGCGGTGCCGCGCCGTTGCTGGGGAAACACCTGGGTGATGATCGCCAGGGTCTGCGGCAGCAGCATCGCCGCCCCCAGCCCCTGGAGGAAGCGGGCCAGGAGAAGGAGGCTAAACGACGGCGCCATCGCCGAGGCCGTGGCAAACACCGTGAACACGACGACCCCCGCGAGAAACATCCGGCGCAGCCCGAACCGGTCGCCCATCCGGCCCGTGGCCAGGAGCGGCACCACCACGGCGAGCAGGTAGGCGCTGGATACCCACACCGCGGTGGCGTAGGAGACGTCCCAGGCCGCGGCGATCGCCGGCAGCGCCACGGCGACGGAGACCTGATCGAGCATGGTCATGGAGAACCCGAGCGCCAGGGCCAGCAGTGCCAGCCAGGCCCGACGCAAATCAGCTTGTTCGTTTCTCATCCCGGATGATCCTACGCAGGGCTAAACTCTGCAGGCATGCCCATGATTGATATCAAGAACCCCAAGAACGTCAGCACCGCCACCGTCACCGCCTTCGGCCTCCTCGGCGGCTGGATCACCGCCCGCGAGACCGGCATCCGCCCCCTCGGGGGTGTCGTGCTCGCCGCCGCAGGCGTGTGGGCCGGGCGCAGCTGGGCCAAGAAGACCAACCCGCTGACCACGGCCGCGCTCAGCGCTCTCTACGTCGGTGCCTTCGGTGCCTCGCACCCGCTGGCCAAGAAGATCGGTTCATGGCCGGCAGTTCTCGCCGTCACCGCCGTGACCTCGATCGCGTCCTACCTGCACTCCGACCGCAAGTAGTCAGGCACCTGGCCCGGAGAGGACACAGAACTCGTTTCCCTCCGGGTCCGCGAGCACGGCCCAGCTGAGATCGCCGCGCCGGTCATCGACCAGACGCGCGCCCAGCTCCAGGGCCCGCTCCACCTCCGCGTCCCTCGTGGAGTTCTCCGGAACCAGGTCCAGGTGCGCCCGGTTCTTCACTTTCTTGGCGTCGGGGACGCGGAGAAACAGCAGCACCTCGCCCCTGGGGCCGCGGAGGTAACACTCCTCGGAGCCCGGCCGGTAACACTCCGGCTCGTGGATCTCCCAGCCGAGCAGCTCCCGCCAGAACTCTGCGGTGGGGAACGGGTCGAGGGAATCAAACGTCGTGTGGGAAAGCCTGAGAGACATGGCTCACAGTCTAGCGACGTCGCCACCGCTCGCCGTCGAACTCGATGGCCCCGGCCTGCTCGAAGGCGTCCAGCCACCCGCCCATCGGCCACACGCCCCACTTCCGGTGGAAACGGGCGGCGTTGGCGAGGATGTCGTCGAGATGCTCCCACGGCGGCGAGGACACCGGATGCCACTGGTGGTAGGCGTGCGCCCCGCCCACCCAGCACAGCCGCTGGCCCAGCTCACGCTGGCGGTAGGCGAAGTCCGTGTCCTCGCCGCCGTAGCCGGTGTAGGACTCGTCGAACCCGCCGCCGGCCCGCCAGGTGTCGGCGTCCACGGCGAAGGACAGTGACCAGAACAGGTCCCACTGATCGTGAGTCCCCGGAACGAGCTCACCGGGAGAAGGATTGGGCCGGGCGCGGTGCGGCGAGGTCTGCCCGGTGAGCTCATCGAGGCGGTAGCCCCCCTCGGGCGGCGGATCCAGGTAGGTCACCGGCCCGCAGTAGATCTCCCCGGGGCGCTGCCGCGCTGCGTCGATGTACCCGCTGACCAGCCCGGGACCGGGGATGCAGTCGGCGTCGAGGAAGACCAGGAATTCGGCCCCGTCATCGAGGGCCGCCTGCGCGGTGGCGTTGCGGGTGCGCGCGAGGTTGCGGTCGCCGCCCAGCTGGCCGCGGTAGTGGGTGATCCCGGGCGACCAGCGGCGCAGGGCCGCGACCTGCCGGCGGACGTGCGGGAGGCGGGTGTCGTCGGACAGCGTCACCACGGCGGTGTTCACCGGGCGACCTCCTCGATCACCCGGGCAGCGCGGCGCGCCGATCCGTCGGTCTGCCACCTGGCCCACTGCCCGGCCCGTTCGCGGGCGAGCGAGCCGAGCTCCGCCCACTCGTCCGGCTGGGGAAAGTGCTCCGGTACGACAGCAATGCCCGCCTCGCGGAGCACCCGCGCGGTGGCGTGCTGCTCGTCGAAGGGCCGGTCCTGCGGAAGCAGGATCGCCGGGGTGCCGGTGGCGGCGAGATCGGCCACCGAGTTCTGCCCCGCGGCGGCGATGACCAGCCCCGCACGCTGGAGGTAGGGGGTCGGATCATCGACGTGGTTTTCGCCGCCGAGAATCGTGGCCTCGGGCCACTGCCGCTCCGCGAAGTCGTCCCCGCCCGCGCCGCGCAGGATGACCGTCTCCCCGGTGCGCGCGACGCCGGGGGCGGGCGAGAGCCGGGAGATGCCGCCGACGGCGTGGACACGCTCCGCGTGCGCGGACAGATGCGCGGGCAGCGGCACCCAGTCGGGCCAGGCGGCGATGATCGCGCTCGCTTGGGCGTAACCGAGCTGGTGGGGTGCGTCGTCGCGGATCCCCGGCATGGCCAGGGTGACCACCGGGATGCCCAAAAGCCGGACGAAGGCCGCGATCTCCACGGAGACATCCACGTAGAACACCGACGGCCAGTGACGCTCGATCCACTCGGCCACCGCGGCCATGCGGGTGGTCAGTCCTTCGACGTTGGTCGGCGCCCAGTGCAGCGTGCCGCCGGCGGTGGGATCGTCCGGGGTGGCGTCCCCGACGTCGAGGGGAAGGGGGACATCGGCACCCGGCGCACTGGAGAGGATCTCCGCGTCGTCCGTGAGGTGGGCGCGGATGGCACGCACCCGGTGCAGGTGGCCACTTCCGGAATGGTGGGCGTACATGCCGATCATGAGGCGACCTCGGTGCGCAGAACCGCCTCGTAGACACGTGTGTAGGCGGCGACCCAGTTGTCTATCCCGTACCGGGCGCGCGCGTAGTCAGTGACGGTCCCGCGGTCGACGTCGTCGGCCGCCCTGATGACCTCGGCCAGGCCGAGCACGTCGGCGAAGGGCACCGCGGTGCACGGCGAGCCGGCGACGATCTCCGCGAGCCCGCCCCGGGCGAACGCCGCCACGGGGGTCCCGCACGACATCGCCTCGATGGCGACTAGCCCGAACGGCTCGTCCCACGTCGGGGTGATCACCGCGACCTTGGAGCGGCCGACAAAACGGGCCAGCTCCTGGTGGGCCATGGGCTCGTGCCAGACCACACCGTCACCCAGCCGCGGCGCGATCTCCGCGTCCCAGTAGGCGGGGTCGCTGCGTCGGCCGATGACGGTGAGCTCCACCCCGGCGACCCGGCAGGCGTCGATGGCCAGATGCGGGGCCTTCTCGGGCACGACGCGACCGAACCACACGGCCTTGTCTCCGCCGGGACCGGGCCGCCAGGTGGCGGGGTCGACGGCGTTGGGCACGACGATGGTGCCCGGCAGGCTCCAGGAGTGCGCCGTCGAGTGGCTCACGGCGGTGATCAGGCCCGGGGCGTCATGGATCACCTCGGCCATGGCCGGCACGGGAGGGCAATGCAGGGTGGTCACCAGCGGGAGGGAATGTGAGCGCAGCAGCTCTGGGTTGAGGCTGTTGTTGTGCACGATGTCATAGTCGGCGTGTTCCAGGTAGTGGCGCAGTCGCCGGTAGGCGGCGTCCTCGCGCTCCTGATGCCCGGCCGGATAGGTGGTGTCGTTCTCCCGGTCGACGGACCCGACCCAGTCGACCAGCGGGAACTCGAACTCGCGCACGTGCCCCTCCGACCCGGCGGGTGCGAAGAGGTCGACGTGGTGTCCGCGGCGTCGCAACGCCGTGACCAGGATCCCGCAGAAGGCCTCGAGCCCCCCGGAATAGGGCTCGGCGATGGGGTGGCGTCCAGGTGCCACCACGGCGATCTTCATCGGCTCTGCACCACCTTCCGGTAGACGACGCGGTGCGCGTCGTGGATCTCATCATCAACAACTTTGCGGCCCGGTTCTGCAGGCCACCCGGACAGCAGCTCCTCCACCACCCGGGCGGCGTCCGCGCCGTCCCCGGTGCGGTAGACCCTCACCCCGGGATCGGCCAGGTCCGCGGCCTGCGAGGCGTAACACCCGCAGTCGGGAACGGCGACGCTGACCCCCAGGTCGCGGCACATGCGCAGCCAGCCGGAGTGGGTGCCCCGTACATACGGCAGCACCACGACCCGGTGTGCGGAGACGGCGCGGTAGAGCTCGGCGTCGTCCATCGGGGCGTGACCGTGGTCGGCGATGTCGCGGAGCACCGGCGCATCCTCGTGCAGATACACCTCGGCACCCAGCTGTCGGTAGAACTCCGGGTCCTTCACCACGTTGCCGCGCACGGACTTGAGGAACACCCCGGCGCGCTCACGACCCGGCTGCGCCGTCGCCGGCTCCCGGACGATGGCGGGATGGGCAAGCACCTGCGGGCGACGGCCGTAACGCTTCTCGACGACGTCCGCCGCGCCCGTCGACAGGGTGAACACGTGCGCAGCCTGATCGACGAGCAGCGCCACCTGTCGGTGGTAGTCCGTCTGATCCTCAAGATGCGGGTTGTCCAGGTCGTGGACGGTGTAGACCAGGGGTATCCCACGACGGCGCAGCGCGGCGAGGAAGGCCTCCGTCCCTGCCACGCCGAGGTGCTCGAAACCGAAGTGCAGGTGCACCACGTCGGCGTCGTGCTCCTCCCACCATTCGGGCTCGAGCGCCGGGTGGGGCCACCAGCGAGCGGGATCCGCGGGGTCCACGACCGGGTCCCCCAGGACGACGAAGTCCTCCCACCCGTTCTCCGGCCGGATAGCGCGCACGTAAGGGTGCTGCGCTGGGATCGGCAGAAGGGTGATTGGCACGCCATTACTGTACCTGTAAATAAATGCGTCGTTATCAGTAGGATCGGCTACCGTGAGCACACCCTCCCCCACCGACCCCCGCCGGCTGCACTACGAGGAGTTCTACGACCTCAAACCGTTGCCCGTCGCCGGTGAGCCCCCCTTCGTCATCGTCGTGGGCAACTGCCAGGCCGAGTCCCTGCGCATCCTCCTCGACTCCACCGGCGACGTCTTGTCCGTACGCACCCCGGCCATCCACGAGTGGACCGAGGAGGACCTCGGCCGGGCGCAGACCCTGGTGGCGCGGGCCGACGCCCTCATCATGCAGCCCGTCCGGGACGACTACCGCGGCCTCGCGTGCGGCTCCGCCCAGCTCAGCCGCCACCTGCCCGCCCACGGCCGGCTGATCGGCTTCCCCGTCCTGCGTTTCGACGGCCTCATGCCCTACCAGGCGATCATCCGCTCCCCCAGCAATCCGTCGCTCAACCCCCCGCTCCTGCCCTACCACGACCTCCGGGTCCTCGCCGCCGCGCGCGGCATCACACAGACCGCGGAGCCCTCCGCCGAGAACCTGCGCATCCTGGCTGCCATGTCCGTGGACCAGCTGCGCCGGCGCGAGCGTGCGCACGACACGGTGAGTGTCTCCGAGCACCTGGAACACCACCCCGTCTGGCACACCATCAACCACCCCGACAACGGGACACTGACCTACCTGGCGCGGCAGGTCTGCCGCGCCCTCGGTGTCGAGGCGACGCCGGGCGATCCGGGGCGGGAGCTGCTCGGAGGGTTGGAGGCGCCCGTCGATAAGCGTGCCGCGGCGGCGCTGGGGGTGGACGTCACCGGACGGGACTCCTGGCTCCCGGAGCCCGAGGGGTGGGAGCAAGCACACCTCGAGTTCTACGCGGACAACCCCGACGTGGTCGCCGCCGGGGTCGACCGGCACGGCGAGCGGATGCGGCTGCTAGGACTGGGGGCATGAATCTCACCCACCTCATCGCCGGGCCCGCCGAGCACGGCGTCACCGAGTACGCCCGGCTGCTCGCGGAGAACACCGGCGGCCGCGTGGGCGAGCCGGGCGAGCATCCCGTGCACGTCACCTTCACCGACCACCTCTTCGGGCCCACCCCGGACGAGGCGGTCGACGTGCTGCTGTCGCGCCTGGCCGGGCGGCGCTTCAGCGTCTCCTTCCACGACGTGCCCCAGGAGGGCGAGGGTGCGGAGCGTTTCGCCCGGCGCGCGGACGCGTACCAGCGCCTGGCCGCCGCCGCCGACCTCGCGGTGACCAACTCCCGCCACGAGGCGACCTTTTTCGACACCGAGGTGGAGGTCATCCCGCTGCCGCTGCCCACCGCCCCGTCGTTGGACATCGACCCGGAGCCCGGCACGGTCGGCGTGCTGGGGTTCATCTACCCCGGTAAGGGCCACAACGTCGTCGCCGAGGCCGCCGGCGATCTGCGGGTGCGCGCGCTCGGCGGGTTCTCCGCCGGCCACGAGGACATGGACCTGCCCGGCGTGGAGGTCACCGGCTATCTCTCCGAGGAGGATCTCTGGGCGGAGATGGCCCGCATTGCCGTGCCCGTGTGCCCTCACCTGCATGTCTCCGCGTCGGGGTCGATGATGCGCTGGCTCGCCGCTGGTCGCCGCGTGCTTGTCGCGGACAGTACCTATGCCCGCGAGGTCGCGGGCCTGTTCCCCGACCAGGTGCGCCTGGTTACCGACTGGGCCGCCGACATCGCCGCGGCCGCCGCCGACCCGGACTTCTCCCGGACGGTCGAGCTCCCGGTGACCTGGGGTTGGCCCGAGGTGGCCACCCGCTGGCAGGAGCTCTGGGCCGAGACCTTCGCCGCGGAGTTCCGGGGCAACGTGCTCGCCGACACCCCCGCGGACACCCCGTCCGTGAGCGTGGTCATCCCCCACTACAACAACCCGGAGATGCTCACCCGGGTCGTCCGCGGGCTGGAGGCGCAGACCTTCGACGGCCCACTCGAGGTCATCGTCGCCGATGACGGCTCCGCCGAGCTGCCCCGCGTGGACACCCCGCTGCCGCTGCAGGTCGTCTCCCAGGAGGACCGCGGCTTCCGCGCGGCCGCGGCGCGAAACCTCGGCGCCGCCCACGCCAGCAACGACGTACTGGTCTTCCTCGACGCCGACACCGTCCCCGAACCCGACTTCATCCGGGCGGCCGTGTCCCGCGTGGCACGCGATCCCGCGTGTGTCGTCGTGGGCACCCGCCTCCAGGAGGACGGGGAGCCGCAGTGGCTTATCGACGCCTGGCAGCGCACCCGCGATCTCACCCTCGCCGATGACACGTCCTGGCGTTTCATCATCTCCTCGGTGCTGGCCCTGCCGAGAGAGCTGTTCACCTCCGTGGGAGGGTTCGACGAGTCGATGGTGGGCTACGGCGGCGAGGACTGGGAGCTGGGCTGGCGGCTGTGGAACGCCGGGGCGAAGTTCCGCCACGTCCCGGAGGCCGTGGCCACGCACCTCGAGCCGGAGTGGGCGCAGCGCGGTGGCGGGGCCGAAGAGAAGAACGTGGAGTCCGTTGCCCTGGCCCACCGCATCACCCACCCGCTGGCCCGCCCGGACGGCGTGGTCTTCGCGGATCAGGACGTGGCGGTGGAGCTCCCCGATGGCACGCCCGAGCCGGTCCTCGCCTCCTGGCTGGCCGCGGGCGACGTGCGGGTCCTCTCTCCGCGTCCGGAGCTGTTCTCCGCGGATCCCCGCGTCGGGCCGGGTTCGGCACGGCTGACGTTGACCCTGTCCCGCCCGCTGCTCGCGCCGGCCGATCTGCCGGAGGTTGCCGCCCGGATCCACGCTCTCGGCGGGGCGGCGCAGCTCGTGGTCGACGGCGAGGTCGTCGGCAGCGCGCGGGGCCGGCGGGTGAGCACGGACACCCCCGCGCTGGTCCACGTCGACCTTTCCCCCTGGACCGGGCCGGAGCGTCTGGAGCGCTGGTTCGCCGGCTGGTGATCTAGCTGGTCTGCTCCTCGCGTTCCATCTCGGCGACGAAGTCGCGCTTCGAGGCCTGCCACCCGTCCTCGGTCATGCCCAGGCGCCAGTAGCCGGAGATGGAGGCGTCCGCACGCTCGATCTCCCCGTCGACGAAGAGGAACCGGCGCAGCTCCTTGATCATCTCGGCGACGCCGTGGATGAACCAGCTGGTCCGCTTCTCCGGGTAGCCGGCGGCGCGCACAACGCGGGAGAGCTCGGTGCCCTCGGTCGCGCCGCTGCGGGGCACCCAGGTCAGCGTCACACCCTCACGCCGGGGCATGTCGAACTCGTGACCCTCGGCGGCGATCTCCACGTAGACCTCCGCGGTCGTCCCGGCCGGCAGGTGCTCGATCGCCGCGGCGATGGCCGGGGCGGCGGCCTCGTCCCCGGCGAGGACGAAGTGCTCGTACCCCTCCTCCGGGCGCCAGGCTCCGCCCGGGCCGAGAAATCCCAGGGTGTCCCCGACCTGAGCATTCCTCGCCCACGGCCCGGCGAGGCCCTCGTCCCCGTGGAGGACGAAGTCGAGGTCGAAGTCTCCGGTGGCGGTGTCCACGCGGCGGAACGTGTAGGTGCGGGTGACGGGGCGTTCGGCGGGCTCGCGGGTCTCCCGCAGTTCCGCCACGTCGAAGGGCCAGGAGTAGTCCGCTCCCGCGGGGGCGAAGAGCAGTTTGACGTAGTGATCGGTGAAGGCCAGATCCCTGCCCCGGAGTCCCGGGGCGTTCAGCGACAGCCGGACCATGTCCGGGGACAGCTCCGTGCGGCCGGTGACGGTCGCCTCCTGTGCCTGGCGTGGCTTTCGGTCCGTGCGCTCCATGCGGTTTCGGTGCTCCTTCGGTTGATCTCGGGCGTTCCTAGACCAGGCTAGCCTCACCTGAGTTCACTCGCCGTCGTCCTCCTCCAGCAGCGGCTGCTCGGCCTCGTCCTCCACCTCGACGCCGTCGACGTCCCATTCGCGGTAGTTCTCCCCGAAGATTCCGGGCTCTGCGGAGGAGAAGATCGCCACTCCCGGGTAGTCCGCCAGCACGTCCGCCAGGCGCTGTCGGGCCGCGCCGTCGAGGGCCGCGTCGATGCCCTCGAGCAGGACCAGCGGCGGCTCCCGGAGAAGTCCCCGGGCCAGCTTGAGCTGCGCCACCTCGGAGAAGCTCCACGGCTGGCCGCCGTTCTTCAGCCTGAGGCTGAGTCCGCGCTCGTCGCGTGCGATGGTCTGCGTGAGCCCGACGCGGTCGAGCACGTCCCGAAGCTCCTCCGTGGAGACCCCGGGCGCGCGGAACCCCGTCAGGCGCGCCACGCTGCCCCGCTCCAGTGGAACGCTGTCGGAGGCCACTCCCACGAGCTCGCGGCGCACCTTGCCCGGGGCCCGCCCGAAGTCCAGGCCGCCGATGCTCAGCACCTCTTCGGCGTCGAGCGACGACAGGGTGGCCACGGTGGCCCGGATCTGGTGCGGGTCCGCCGACACCATGCGGATCCGGTCACCGGGCCGTGCCCGCAGGTCGGGCAGGAGCCGGTCATCCACCACCAGGCCCCGCACGCCGACGGCGGCGACGTCCGGGACCGGCTCCTCCGGCCAGGCGTTCTCCCGCTCCCGTTCCTGCTCGCGCAGGTCGTCCGCGCGCGAGAGCAGGGGGGCGAGGATCCTCGTGGCGGCGAGGTAGTTCTGCCGGTATTCGATCACCCGGCCGAGGTCGGTCACCGGCCCGGCGAGGATGCCCAGCAGCATCAGCGTCGAGGCCACGGTGGCGGGCTCGGCCAGTCCGAGGACGGAAGCGAGGACGACGACCACGGTGCACGCGGACGCGGCGGTGGCCGTCAGGGCGCGGGTCAGGCCGGTGATCCAGGCCCGGTCGATCGCGGCCGCCACCACCTTGTCCGAACCGCGGTCGATGGCCCGGAGCTCCCGGCTGACCGCCCCGGAGGCGCGGACGGACTCGCCCGCCAGCACCGTGTCCGCCACCTTGGCCGACATCCGGCCCCGCTGCCGGCGCAGCGTCCGGGCCCGGTCGAAGGTGATCCGCGCGAGCACCGGCACCGCGGCCGCCACCAGCGCCAGCGGCACGGTGACGGCGAGGCCGATGACCGGATCAAGGAAGAGGAGCGCGGCGAGGACCACCACGATGAGCGGGACACCCGTCACCAGGGCCGCGACGCCCAGGGCCACCCAGTTGCGCACCGCGCTGAGATCATTCGACGCCCGGGTGACGGTCACCCCGAGCGAGCCGGAATAGTCCGCGTCCGCAATCGCCGAGGTGACCAGGCGCCGGCGCTGCTCGAAGACGTAGTCCTGGCCCAGCTCCTCGGCCGCGACCCGTTCCATCCACCGCGCGCCGCCGACGCCGAGCACGCTGACGATGACCAGCACCACCCCGAGGGTGGTCGTCGCGCGCGCCGGGGCCAGCAGGGCCTCGACCTCGACGGCCATGAGCACGGCCAGCAGCGCCTGAACCACCCCGAGCGCGACGAGGGTGACCAGCAGTCGCCGGCGTTTGCCCGCCCACAGGGCGGGCATGGGGGCTGGGGTGGTCATCTAACGGGTGGTGAGGCCCTTGGCCACCTCGGCGGCCGTGAGGTCGAAGGTGCCGATGACCGGAACCCCCGACTCCGCCACCAGCGCCGCGGCCTCCGCCATCGCCAGCGGGGAGGAGGTGAGCACCCCGGAGACCAGCCCGACCTTGAGACCGGCCGCCGTGAGAAAATCCACCCCGGCACGGGCACCGAGGGCGTCAACCGCGGCGAAGCCGACCTGGTCGACGGTGTGGTGGAAGACGTCGTCGCGAAGCAGTGCCGCCGTCTCCTCCTGGCAGATACCGTCGGCAATTTCGATGAGCACGATGTCGTTGCCCCGGGACAGGACGTCGACCATGTTCACCGTGAGGGCACGCACGGCGTCGTAGTCGAGGCGGAAGGTGGTGGCGTAGCCGAAGTCGGTGAAGTCGATGACCTCGTTGGCCCCGGCGTCGAAGTAGTGCATGCGGTCGTTACCGGCGCCGGTGCCGGTGACTTTGCCCGCCCCGACGCGGTAGCCGGCGTTGGTCAGGCCGTTGACCAGGCAGCTCATCACGGTCGACTTTCCGGAGTTCATCGAGGTTCCCAGCATCGCGATCACCTCGGGGCGAGACACGGGCGCCTCGGCGACGGGCACGTTCTGGTACGGGGCCGCGCCCAGGAGATTGACCACCCCGTCGGCGTCACAGAGCAGACCCAGGGGTTCGATGCCCGTGGGGGCGTCGATCAGCGCATGCACCTGCGTGACGGTCCCGGCGACGCCGCCCGCGGCCACGAGGTGGCACCGGCCCAGGTTGCCCGGCACGTGCGCGAGGAACTGATCGGCGGCGTAGCGGTGCCCGTAGGCCAGGGCGACCAGCGCGCCCTCGTAGATGATCGCCTTCCGTGAGGTCTCCGTCTCCACTCGCTTATGGTTGGCGATCCCGGAGATCCGGGCGATGACGACATCCCCCGGGGCAGGCGCCACGTCCTCACCGGCGAGCAGCTCGTAGGACGCGGGGCACGCCTGCACCTTGGCGGAGACAAACCTGGTGGAGTAGGTGAACTGGACCCTTCCCGAAAGCGGTTCCCGGCGCAGCGGTCCCTTGTGGGCGGCCCGGGGGATGACGGCCTCGTTGCCAAGAGAGGTGGGAACGGTCAGGGTCACGGGGGTCATCCTTTGTGGGGGTTTCGTGGTGGGGCGGTTATCCGCCTACATCATGAAGCCCCCGGATGACTCCCCCATGAACACCGCATGAAACCTTTAGGTTTCGGCGGCGAAAGTCGCCTTTCGGCTATCCGCGCCCGGCCTCGTAGGCCGCACCGACTCGGTAGAGGCGGTCGTCCGCGAACGCCGGGGCCATGATCTGCAGGCCCGTGGGCAGGTTCGTGTCCGAGGCCAGGCCGCTAGGGACGGTCATTCCGCACAGGCCGGCGAGGTTGAGCGGCAGCGTGCACAGGTCGAAGTTGTACATGGCCAGCGGGTCGTCGTTCTTCTCGCCGAGCTTGAACGCGGTGGTCGGCGTCGTCGGGGAGACAAGCACGTCCACCTGCTCGAAGGCCCGGGCGAAGTCGCGGGCGATGAGGGTGCGCACGCGCTGCGCCTGCAGGTAGTACGCGTCGTAGTAACCCACCGACAGCGCGTAGGTGCCCAGCATGATGCGGCGTTTGACCTCGGGCCCGAAGCCCTCGGCGCGGGTGATGGACATGACGTCGTCGGCCGAGCGGGTGCCGTCGTCGCCGGCGCGCAGTCCGTAGCGCATGCCGTCGAAACGTGCGAGGTTGCTCGACACCTCACAGGGCAGGATGAGGTAGTACGCCGCGAGGGCGTCGTCGAAGTGCGGGCAGTCGACCTCGACGGTCTCCGCACCTTGCGCGACCAGCTGCTCCACGGCGGCGTGGTACGCCTCCATGACTCCCGGCTGCCAGCCGTCTCGCTCGAACTGCTTGATCAGCCCAACCTTGACGCCGGTGAGATCACCGGAGGCACCCTCGCGGGCGGCAGCCACAACATCAGCGACGGGCTTATCGACGCTCGTTCCATCAAATTCGTCATGGCCCGCGATGACCTCGTGCAGCAGCGCGGCATCGAGAACGGTCCGCGCCGTGGGCCCGCCCTGATCCAGCGAGGACGCGCAGGCGATCATGCCGTAGCGCGACACGGTTCCGTAGGTCGGCTTGACACCCACCGTGCCGGTCAGCGCCGCGGGCTGGCGGATGGAGCCGCCGGTGTCGGTGCCGATGGCCAGCGGAGCCTGGCCGGACGCCAGCGCGGCGGAGCTGCCGCCGCCGGAGCCACCGGCCGTGCGCTCGAGGTCGAAGGGGTTACGCGTGGGGCCGAACGCCGAGTTCTCCGTGGAGGAACCCATGGCGAACTCATCGAGGTTGGTCTTGCCCAGGATGGGGATGCCGGCCTCGCGGAGCTTACGGGTGACGGTGGCGTCGTAGGGCGCGACGTAACCCTCGAGGATCTTCGACGCGGCAGTCGTCGGCGCATCCGTGGTGGTGAACAGGTCCTTGAGCGCGAGCGGGACGCCGGCCAGCGGGGACGCCGGCTTCTCCCCTGCATCCAGGGACCTGTCCACGGCATCCGCCGCCGCCAACGCCTCCTCGGCGCCGACGTGCAGGAACGCGTTGATCTCACCGTCGGTCTCGGCGATGCGATCGAGGTGCGCCTGGACGACCTCGCGGGAGGTGACCTCGCGGGAGTGGATCTTCTCGGCGAGCTCGGCAGCGGTGAGCGAGGTGAGCCCGGACTCCGGGGTGGTGAACGTGGTGGTCATGGCTACTGGCCCTCTCCGAGAATCTGCGGTACCTGGAAACGCTGGTCCTCGACGGCCGGGGCCTGATCGAGGGCCTCCTCGGTGCCAAGGGTCTTGACAACCTCGTCGCGGCGCATCGTGGCTGGAATGGAGTGCGGGTGGCTCATCGGCTCCACGCCCTGGGCATCGACCCCCTGAACCGCAGACACCGTGGCGACGATCTCGTCGATCTGCTTGGCGTAGTTCTTGAGCTCGTCCTCGCTGAGGGCGAGCCGGGAGAGTTTGGCGAGGTGAGCTACCTCGTCGCGCGTGATCTCAGGCACCGGTTATCCATCCTTCGTACTGCACATTGCTTCGGTCTTGTCTCTGCCACATGCTACTGCACCGCCGATACGGCTCCCCGCGCGCCCGGCCCGGCCTCTCCAGCCCCACCGCGGGCCGGGTCTGCAGATTCCCGGGCGCGGGCCCGAAGCCGGGTAATCCTCCGGCGTGGCCCGGCGACCGTAACAATAGATCCTGTTCACCACCGGTTTTTGAGCCCGTCGGCCCGCACTGTAGCCTGGCCCTTCGTCCGTCGCCCGGGGCCGACTGAATACTTTTCACCCCCATATTGCCAAGGCAACCGGGCAATACATAAGGTTGTCATGACTGTCTGTGCAGATCACAGGCACCCCCTGGAGTGTGAAAAGAATGTCCTTCCTTATCCGCGTGCAGCTACCCGACGAGCCCGGCAGCCTGGGCGCTCTCGCCGAGGCCTTCGGCAACGTCGGCGGAAACATCAAGTCCGTGGACATCGTCGAGGTCTCCCCCGACGGCACCGTCATCGACGACATCGTCATCGAGGTCCCCCCGGGAGCCATGGCCGACATCCTCGTCACCGCCGTCCACTCGGTCGACGGCGCCGAGGTCGACTCCATCCGCCCGTTCTCCGGCCGGGTCGATCGACGCGGGCAGATAGAGATGCTCGCCGACGTCGCCCTCCATCACACGAATGCCCAGGTCGCCCTCGACCATCTCGTGGCGGTCATCCCCCGCTCGATGACCGCCTCGTGGGCGATCATCCTGGACACCTCCGACCCCATTCGCCGGGTGTCCGCCTCCGACGCCGCCCCGGAGGAGGACGGCACGGCACCTCCCTCGATCGACGTCGAGCGCGCGCGGGTGCTCAATCCCGACCGGGAGAGCTGGATCCCGGCTTCCTGGTCCGTCCTGGACACGGCCCTGGCCGCGGCGCCTCTGCAGGGAACGACGCTGGTGATGGCCATCGGCCGTCTCGGCGGCCCCGACTTCCTCGCCAGCGAGGTGCTCCATCTGGGCAACCTGGCCGCCATCATCGGGCGGCTGCTGCGCTAGTACAGCGCGGGTTTGATGTGCTCCCACGCGGGCTCGACATAGCGGCGGAAGTTGCCCCAGTCGTGCTGCCCGGTCGCGGCGTAGTCGGCGTGCAGATCCGACGTGCCCTGATCCCTCAGCTCCCTCTCCAGCTCCCTGGTGCAGTGGTAGGCGGACTCCTCCAGGGCGATGCCGACGACGAAGTTTTCGTACGGGTAGTTCTGGTACTCGTCGTTGGTCCTGTCCACGTTGCCCCGCGCGCTGGACAGGTAGACGGTCATATCCTTGAGCCCCGACGGGTCGAGCTGGGTGTCGTAGTGCTCCCAGCTCGCATTGCCCCGCGGGCCGTAGAGGTTGTCCACGTCCCCGCCCCGCGTCTCCACGGTCAACCTCGAGGAGAGGTACCCCAGCGGAGTGGAGGTGGAGTAACACCCGGACAGCCCGAAGGCCGCGTCGAACTTTTCGGAATGGCGGTTGGCGATAGCCAGCGCGCCCGTGGCACCCATGGAGATCCCGCCGATGGCCCGGTGGCCGTTGAACGGCACGTCACGCTCGAGCAGAGGCGGAAGCTCCTGCGTGAGAAAGGTCTCCCACCGGTTTCTCCCCGTGACCGGATCGTCGGCGTACCAGTCGGCCCACATGGACGCGCGCGCCCCGGTCGGCATGACCACGGTGACCTGCTCGTCTTTCATGAGCTCTGGAACCCGGCCCGCGCCGAGCCAGTCCGAGGGATGAGGTGTCTCCACGCCGTCGAGCAGGTAGAGCATCGGCGCGGGCTGGGCCGGGTCGGCGGCCCGGAACACCTGGACCGTCACCACCCTGCCCATGGACGGGGACACAACGGACCACTCCTCCAACCGGCCCTCCGCCCGCACGACCACCACCTCGGGCACGACGATGCTCGGGTCGACGGCCGGAGGCGGGGTCGAGGGAATGTAAACCGAGGAGGCGGGAAGTTCGATGTCGGACGAACCCAGCCCCTCAAGGATCGTGGCGGCTGCGTTGATGGAGCTACCGGTCGACGACAACGAGCTCCCCGATGAGGCCGCCGCGAGGTCGTGCCACAGGGTGGTGTCGCTCGATGCGTCGTCCTCGGCGGCGTTCACAGGCGCGGCAACACAGAATGTCAGTGCAACCGCTGCGGCAGTAGTTTTCCTGATCATGGTCGGTCCCCTCGGTCCAGAACTTCCCGTTAAATTGCGAGAAGCCTAGCGGACACCTGGCCTTATCTGTACATTTGTCCGCGTTTGAGGATCCCTAGACCGAGCCATTCTCCAGCAGGGTCTCGAACTCCGCCTCCGTGAGAATCCGCAGCCCCAGCTCGCGGGCCTTGTCCTCCTTCGATCCGGCGTTCTCACCGACGACGACGTAGTCCGTCCTCTTCGACACCGACCCCGACGCCTTGCCCCCGCGGGCGAGAATGGCCTCCTTCGCGCCGTCGCGGGTGAAGTTCTCCAGCGATCCGGTGACCACGACGGTGATCCCCTCGAGGGTCTGCTCTGCCCGATCGGAGCGGTCGTCGGCCATGGTGACCCCGGAGGCGGCCCAGGCCTCGGCGAGCTGGGCATGCCAGTCCACGCTGAACCACTCGGTGAACGACTCGGCGATGATCATGCCCACGCCGTCGGTGTCCGCCAGGTCCTCCACCGGGGCGGCCCGCAGCGTTTCCATGGATCCGTAACGTGAGGCCAGCGCCCGGGCGGCGGTGGGCCCCACATGGCGGATGGAGAGCGCGACAAGCACCCGCCAGAGGTCGGTGTTGCGCGCGGTCTCCAGATGCTCGAGCAGCTTCTCACCGGTGGCGTTCACCTTGCCCGACTTGGTGGTGTACACCGAGGTCCGGGTGAGCTTCTCGCGGTCGAGGTCGAACAGCGAGGACTCGTCCTCCAGCACGCCCGAGCGGATGAGATCCCGCGCCCCCTTCTCCCCCAGCGCCTCGATGTCGAAGGCGCCGCGCCCAGCCAGGTAGGTCAGCCGCGCCGTCAACTGCGCGGGGCAGAACCGGGTGTTCGGGCATCGCCAGTCGGCATCGCCCTCCTTCTGCGGCGCGAGCGTGGCACCGCACGCCGGGCACTGGGTGGGGAAGACAAACTCCTGCTCAGTTCCGTCCCGCTTCTCGACGACCGGGCCCAACACCTCCGGGATGATCTCCCCCGCCTTGCGCACCACCACGGTATCGCCGATGAGCACGCCCTTGCGCTGCACCTCGGTCTGGTTGTGCAGCGTCGCCATGGACACCGTCGACCCGGAGACAAACACCGGCTCCATCACGGCGAACGGGGTCACCCGTCCCGTGCGACCGACGTTGACCAGGATGTTCCGGAGCCTGGTGGTCACCTCCTCCGGCGGGTACTTGTAGGCGATGGCCCACCGGGGGGCGCGGCTGGTGGAGCCGTGGCCGCGCTGCTCGGCTAGCGAGTTGACCTTGACCACCACGCCGTCCATCTCGAAGTCCGCGTCGTGGCGGTGTTCCGCCCAGTAACGCACCTTGTCCCGGACCTCGGCAGCCGTGGTGACCAGATCGGTGTAGCGCGAGGTCGGCAGCCCCCAAGACGCGAGCGCCTCGTAGGCCTCGTGCTGAGTCGCGGGAGTAAAACCCTCCCGGGCCCCGATGCCGTGGGCCACAAAGTGCAACCGACGTTTGCGCACGTCTGCCGTGTTCTTCTGGCGCAGGCCGCCGGCGGCGGTATTGCGCGGGTTGGCGAAGGCGGGCTTGCCGGACTCGACCCGCTGGGCGTTGATGTCCGGGAAGTCCTCCGGCCGGATGTAGATCTCCCCTCGCACCTCAATCAGTGCGGGCGGCTCTCCACTGAGCTGGTGCGGAATATCCTCGATGACCCGCACGTTGGCGGTCACGTCTTCGCCGACCCGGCCGTCGCCACGCGTTGCCGCCCGCTCCAGCGCGCCGTCGCGGTAGACGAGGTCGATGGAGACGCCGTCGACCTTGAGCTCGGTGAGGTACGCATCGGCAGGGGTTCGCTCCAGCCACTCGGCGAGCTCGTCGTCGTCGAAGACGTTGTCCAGGCTCATGAGGCGCTGGAGGTGCTCGACGTTGGCGAAGGTGGATTCCTCCGGCGCCGGCGCGCCGACCTCCATGGTGGGGCTGTCGGGGACGGCCAGCTCAGGGTGCTGTTCCTCAAGACGCAGCAGTGACTGGAAAAGTTTGTCGAAGTCCGCGTCCGGGATCGAGGGCTCACCGTTGTAGTAGGCCTCGCGGTGGCTGCGGACCTCCTCGGCAAGTTCGTTCCACTGGCGGCGGAGATCGGTGTTCTCGGTCTGTTCCGGCTGGTTGTCACTCACCGGAACCATTTTAGCGCCCATCATTCAGCGGGCGGCTGGCCGGCGTTTGCCCCGCACTCCCAGCCCGTAGTACCACGCAAAAAAGGGAGCGATCCACACCATGACGATGCCAAGGGCACAGACACCAATCGTCGCCAGCAGCGACGAATCAGAATCCATCAGCCATGGCCGGAAAAGAATCGAGGTAGCCACCACCATCGCGGCGCTGCCGCCAAAAATACCGAAGCCCAGCCACGGGCGCACCCTGTGTGAGGAATAGGCACCGGCCTCGTAGGCCAGGAATGCAAGAAAGGCCGGTACCGCCAAGTTCCCCCCGCCCACTAACCCGGCGAGCTGTGCCGCTAGAGCCAGGATAAGGGCAGCAATCACACTTCGATCGGGGTCCACTGGATTGAAGAGGATGGCAATTCCAGCGAGCAGGCACAGAACAACCGCGACGACCATGAGCCACTGCAGGGTGGGTTCATTCTCCGGCTCCACCATTTTCGCGGCGACACTAGCGGTGAGAACGGCAACTACTAGGGCCCGCAGCCAGCTTCCCCAGCGTCGGTCAACCCAACTCGAGGGTTCCTCACCCGGCATTGATTCCTTGCTTCCCCCAGAATCGCTAAGCCTTGATCCACCGATGCGAGTATCCGGATCAAGCCGCGCATGAAATGGAAATGCCCCCTCTGAAATGGGAAAATGATGATGTTCTAAGTCAACCAATCCCGCCCAGAAAGGGGCACCTCTCAGGTGCTATTCAACCACACACCCGCGTCTGCGTCCCATTCCTTCGACGATGAGAACCTCACCGCAACCACCGGGCTGGTCCCGATCATGGCACTGGCCCAGAAGGCAGGCCTGCCAGCCCTCGCCGAAGACCGTCTGACCGTGACCACAACCGGGGCGGACAAAGGCGCGAACCCAGCACCGAAACTGGCCACCCTGGTCGCAGGAATGGCTGCCGGGGCCGACTCGATCGATGACATGAACATCGTCCGCCACGGCGGCATGAAACACCTCTTCGACCGCGTTTACGCCCCTTCGACACTGGGCTCGTTCCTCCGCTCGTTCGCCTTCGGCCACGTCAGACAACTCGACGCCATCTCCTCCCGCTTCCTGACCAACCTCAACGCGCACACACCGCTGCTGCCCACGAACCAGGACAGTGCACAGGCGTCAATGATCTTCGTCGATGTCGACGACACCGTCATCGACGTTCACTCCGCGTCGAAGCAGGGAGCCGGGTTCGGCTACCAAGGTAGTCGCGGGCTCAACGCACTATTGGCGACCGCATCGACTGCCAGTTCCGGCCAAATCATCGTCGGTCAACGCCTGCGCAAAGGCTCAACCTCCTCAGCCCGGGGTGCTGACAAATTCGTCTCCGACGCTCTGGCCACCACAACCCGGATCAACTCTGGCACTTCGGTGTTGGTGCGCGCTGATTCGGCATACTACTCATCAGGCGTCGTCAAAGCCGCCCACGACGGCGGGGCTCATGTGTCGATCACGGTACGCATGGACAAAAGGGTCAAAGCAGCGATCGGAATGATCAGCGATGACTCCTGGACTGGCATCGAATACCCCGAAGCGATCTACGACGAAGATTCCGGGGCATGGATTTCGAAGGCCGAAGTCGCTGAGATCCCATTCACCGCGTTCACCTCAAAGAAGAAGGCACTGCAAACGACGGGGCGTCTGGTGGTGAGACGCATCCCGGAACTCAACGAAACAAAACGGGCTGCCGGGCAAGACCCGTTGTTCAACTTGTTCCGGTACCACGCGTTCTTCACCACCGTCGATCAGGATCGTTTCGACACTGTCGCTGCTGATCACATCCATCGCAGACACGCGATCATCGAGCAGATCAATGCGGAGCTGAAGAATGGTGCCCTGGCGCATATGCCCTCCGGGGTGTTCAACGCCAACGCCGCTTGGCTCGCAGTCGCAGCGATCACGCACAACCTGCTGCGGGCTGCTGCCGGAGTCGTTGGTGGACGGATGGGCAAGGTGCGCGCCCAGACGCTGCGAACACGGATCATCAGCGTCCCGGCCCGGATTGCTCACCGGGCTAGGAAACTGATCCTGCACCTGCCGAGAGCCTGGCCGTGGGCGACGGAGTTCTCACGACTCTGGCAATCGGCGTTGGGACCACCCCGGACAGTGTCGATCTGACCAATTCGCCTCTGAAAGGGGGGCCCGAGACCGGAGTTATGGAGGAGCCTCCGGGAAGCTCAGTGTGGAAGAGACCGGTGAGAGACCGGGACACTACCTCCTGCCCGCTCATCGTGTCCGAGCTCAAATTCGAGTGAGCCCCCGAACATCAAGCAGATCGGTGGATCAAGGCTAAGAGATTCTACTTCCCGAACATCAGCAGTATCCATTACAACGACACTATGTTCTGCGGCGAGCATTCGCCGCAAGGCCCCCCTATCTCCGGGCAGACCGCAGCGGCCGGAAACGGGAGTGGTCATGCCGGAGTAAACAGCGGTTCCTGGGTTTCCGCATACTTCTTCCTGATCTTGGCCCCACCCGAGCGCTGGGCCGCTGGAGAATCATTCATCACCACCGGGTCGTCCCTCCGTTTTCGGTGGCCCACTCTCCCACTGCCCGGGTCCCGGTCGGCCCATCCGAAGGGTGATACCGGCTCCCGGTTGTCGTTGTTGTCCCGGTGGTGCCCCCAGCAGAGGTTCGTGAGATTCGCTAGCTCGGTCTCACCTCCGTTCGCGGCCGCGACGATGTGGTGCACCTGGCAGTCGGACATCGGCCGATCGCAGTCGGGATGCGAGCAGACCAGCTCGGAGGCGAACAGCGCGATCCGCTGCCAGAGGTTTGCGGTGCGCTTTCCCGTTCCGGTGTACAGGGCCTGGCCGTCCTGGGCGTGGATGACGAAGGCGTCGCTGCGTGCCTCCCCGAGCCGCATCAATGCGAAGGGGTCGAGGAGGTGGCCCGTGCTGGTGGGGAACACGTCATCAACCTTCATGTTCTCCAGCTCCTCCATCGTCATGGACACGATGATGGAGCCCACTCCGCGGAGGTTAGGAGTCTTGGTGTTCAGGAAGTTCCGGCACATCGCCGCGAGGATGTGGGCACGCTTCTTACCCATGCTCATCCCCTCGAAGGTCTGCAGCTCGGAGCCTTCCATCCCGGTAGTGCGCGCGGGGTTCAGAGCCTCCGAAAGCATGGCGGCCATGTCACTGGGGAGGTATCCGCTCAGACGCACGCCTCCGTACTCGTCCGGGTCGGAGAGGGAAACATAGCGCCGATGGAACGCGCGGTTGGCCTCGTGGAGGCGGCTGACCTCGCGGTTGGCCAGGCGAACCTGCTCCCGCAACCAGTGGCGCAGCAGGCCAACTGCGTTTGACTGCGCATAGACGAGTGCCTGATCCAGGAGTTCGTTGTATCCCGGGGAAGCGTGCGGTGACAGTGCACGGAGTTCCTCGTCGATGACTGCACGCTTCTCGGCCGCGGCATCCCGGCCTCGGGCAGCCGCCTGGGCTTTGCGTTCCCGCTCCGCCTTCTCCTGCGCCTCCACCCGTCGACGCTCGCGCTCGGCGGCGTCCTCGTCCACCGCGGGCTCGGGCTCCGGCTCAGCCGGCGGATCAAACAGCGCCTTTCCCCGCCGCAGCCGCGCCATCGCCTCCGCGCGGGACAGGTCGAGCGCCTGCATCAGGTAATCGACCGTGCGAGAGGACCCCACCTTGAATCCCGCTTGATTCATGTCGGCGGCCCAGGCAAACGCCGCGTCGATCCCGGCCTTGCGGACCAGAATTCGTTCCAGATCCTCGAAAATAGGATGCAGCGATTCGAAATGAGCGGTGGCGGGTTCGGCCAACAACTGCGCCAGACCCGTCATCGCCTGGTCGATCTGCTCGACCAGAACCCTCGCCCCCGATTCGTTCATACGTTCGATTATAGCACCTGTCTCTGCGGGCGCAACCCCCAACTTCGAACATCCATACGCCAGCCCTCAGCAACGAAAATCCCCAAACCCACCCCGCGTACTACCCTGTAGCCCATGGCCAATTTTGACGCGTCGCGCATGCTGTCCTTCGATCTCGAGACCACGTCGGCGAACCCGCTGGAGGCACGGATCGTCACCTCGGCGCTGATCACGATCGACGGCCGGAGCACCGAGAAGCTGGAGATGCTCGCCGACCCCGGGGTCGAGATCCCCGAGGAAGCCGCCAAGGTGCACGGCATCACCACGGAGAAGGCCCGCACGGAGGGCCGCCCCCACGAGGAGGTTCTCGACGAGACCGTGCGGCGCATCAAGGACGGATGGGAGAAGGGGTTCACCCTCGTCGTCTTCAATGCCGCCTACGACCTGTCCGTGCTGCTCAAGCTGACCAATGGCGACTTCACCGTAACCGGTCCTGTCTACGACCCGTATGTGGTGGACAGGCTCAAGGACCCATACCGCAAGGGCAAGCGCAACCTCACCGACATGTCGGAGCACTACAGCGTCACGCTGGGCAATGCCCACGAGGCCACAGCCGACGCCCTGGCCGCCGCGCGCATCGCGTGGAAGCAGGTGAACAAGATGTGGCCCGATATCAAGGAGCTGGACACGGGCGAACTCATGGAGGTACAGGCGGTCGGCTACCACGACATGCAGGTCAGCCTGCGGAAGTACTTCGAGTCACGCGGAAAGAGCGTCGACGACGTCAACACCTCCTGGCCGATGCACGGATAGCCAGACCGCCCAAGAGCAATCCCGTTCCGGTTGCACGCACGTCCAATGTTCCGTATCTTTGGAATTATGGAAAAGCAGTCAACCTGGCCCAGCCGGACCGCACTAGCCGCCGGTGTCGCCGCTGGCCTGATCGCCGCCGCCGCAGCTGTCGTCGTCGGCCCACAACCCATCCGCACCGCCGACGACCAACCCACCGGATCACCCGCAGTCTCCGACGTCCTGTCCCAGTCCGCCCCCGCCGCCGCCCACCACCTTTCCGCTTTCACCATCTCCGATGACAACGTGACCTTCGGCGGCCTGGGTGCCGACGAGAACGACGAGTTCGAGATCGGCTCCATCACCAAGACCTTCACCGCCGAGCTGCTCCAGAACGCCATCGACGACGGGGATCTCACCCTCGACACCACCGTTGGCGAGGTCATCGACGTGGGCGATTCCCCCGTCGGCACCGTGACCCTCGAGGAGCTCGCAAACCACACGTCCGGGCTGCCCCGCCTGGGCAATTCGTCGATTCCGCGGAAACTGGGCACGCTGTTCCTCGGCTCCAACCCCTACGCAGACACCACTCGCCAGGACGTCATCGATGCGGCGGCCGCCGCGGATCTCAAGGACCGGGGTGAGCGGCACTACTCCAACCTGGGATTTGCGCTGCTGGGCCAGGTGATCGCCGAGTCACAGGGCACGTCCTATGAGCAGTTGCTTAACGACGAAATCCTCCAACCCCTCGGCATGTCCCACACCTACCTTGCAGTCCCCGGGTCAACGGACAGCGAGTCGCCCCGGGGGCTCTTGGCCAACGGCCGGGAGTCCCAGCCCTGGGAGATGGACGGCGACGCCCCCGCGGGTGCGATCCGCTCGACCGCTGCAGACATGTCGCTCTACGCCCAGCACCTCCTGGACACCGGTATCCCCGACTTCACCTGGGTCACCGACCGCCCCGAGGGAGTCGCGTGGCACAACGGCGGAACCGGTGGGTTCAAGTCGATGCTCGTGCTGGATCCCGAGGCGGGGACCGCCGCCTACGTGGTCAACGATTCCACGGCCAAGGTGGACAAGCTTGGCCTCACACTTCTCGAGGAGACCAACCGATGAGCCAGAACCTTACTTTCCTTGTCGTGGCGGCAATGCTGCTCATGCTCCTGGTCTACGCCTGGCGGCTGTGGCGCAGGGGCGACAAACCCATGTCGCAGGCGGTCTCCGCGCTGGTCACCGTGGCCATCCTCGCGGTGATTCCGGTATGGAACACGACCATTCCCATCTGGGTCTGGTGGCTCACCTGCGCCGTGCTGGGCCTCGTCATCGGCCTGGCCACGTGGCGGGCGGTCTCAACCCGGAATCACACGGCCGCGGGTGATTCTGTCATCATGGAACGGTGACTGATCAGAACGAACGCATCGACGACCTGGACCGCCGAGTCTCCGTTCTGGAGACGGCCCTCGGCCACGCAGCCCCGGAGAAGTCTGACGCGGACGGCTCGGTCCAGTTCAGCGGTGACGTGTCCGGAAACGGCCGGAGTTACCGGTATGTGTGGGAGCGCCCGATGGCCTTCTTCGAGACGGTCGACTGGTCCGAGTCCTTTGAGCGGTTGGCCGCGCTCGCGCATCCTGCCAGGGCGGGCATCCTCCGACACCTGCTTTTCGATCAAGCGACGGCCGCACACCTCGTGGAGAACGAGGTGGTGACCTCCACCGGGTCCGCGTACCACCACCTCGGTGCCCTGCAGTCCGCCGGCTGGGTGTCGAAGAACCCGGACGGCACCTTCGAGATCCCGGCCGCCCGGGTGGTGCCGCTGCTGACCATCCTCACCGCTGCCGAGGACCACTAGAGGTCCCCCGCGTCACACTCCAGAATCGCGGCCACCTCAGCCACAAAGGCGTAGTCGCGGGCCGGCTCAAGCACAGTGGAACCAGGAAACACGTCCACCCCGGCTAAAGAAACGGGATCCACTCCCAGTTCCGCGACCAGGCGGGCTAGCCCCACCGCCGCCTCCCGCGCCGAACCACCTCGAGCCACTCCGAGCCCGACTCGACCAGCACTCAGCGCCTCGCCCAGCCCGTCGAGCTGGGCCGTCCCGCGCACCTTGTCCACGCTGACCAGCACTTCGCACGGCGCCACCTCCCACAGTGGAGCGTAACCGGCCTGGTTGAGCAGCACCTCGTGATCCAACCCGGAAACGACGGAGCTCAATCCATCACGCAGGTCCTCCGGATGAATCGCCCGAATGGAATCCAGGTCGGAGGTACCGCGCAGCTGGCCGGCAACAATGGCTGGCAGCAGCGGCTCGTCGAGCTGCACCACCACGTCCCCGCCGAAGCGCCTGGCCAGGCCCCGCGAAAAGTCCGACAACCCGTCGATAAGTGCCTCCGTGAGATCACGCAGCGCGCCGCGGTCGGTGATCGCCCGGTGCCCGCTGGCGAGCTCCACCGACGCGGCAAGAGAGAAAGGCCCCAGGGCCTGCATCTTCACCGCGGGCAACTCGCCCCAAACGGCCTCGCAGGCGTCGAGGTCGCCGTCCAGACGCGGGGCGGAGGGGCGGTCGGCAAGCACCCAGCCGCGCGGGCCACGGGTGATACTCACGTATGGGACCATCGCCGCGGTGACGGCGACCGGGTCATAGCCGAGGCCATGCGCGGGCAGCAGCGGAAGGTGCGGCAGGCTCGTCTCGCTGACGATGATGTCCGCGGCCTCCGCCACCGACGTGCCGGGCATCGGTCCGAGACCGAAGGAGCGGGTCATGCGGTGGCAATGATCGTGCCGGAGCCGAGGACGATGTCGCCGAGCTCGTCGTCGGTGGGCAGGTAGAGCACCGCTGCCTGGCCGCGGGCGACCCCGGAGAGCGGTTCGTGCAGCTCAAGAGTCATCTCGGACTCGCCGACCCGCGCGGTGCACGGCACCACCGAGCCGTGAGCCCGGACCTGCACGTCGCACTCGAACTCGCCGGTCATCGCGGGATGGAGCTGCTTGAGGCGGTCGGCGCGGATTGTGGTCACGGCGAGATCCTCGCGCGTGCCCACGGTGACGGTGCCGGTCGCGGCGTCGATGTCGGTGACATAGCGCGGGCGGCCGTCGTGGGTCGGGGTCTTGATGTCCAGGCCTTTGCGCTGGCCGATGGTGTAGTTCCAGGCCCCGTCGTGCTCCTTCAGCTCCGCCCCGGACGTATCGACGATCATGCCCGGCCGCATCCCGATGGATCGCCCGAGAAAAGCCTGGGTGTTGCCGTCCGGGATGAAACAGATGTCGTAGGAGTCGGGCTTGGACGCGGTGGAGAATCCGTGCCGGGCCGCCTCCTCGCGGATGAGCGGCTTCTCCGTGTCACCCACGGGGAAGAGGCAGTGGTCGAGCTCGTGCTTGGTCAGCACGCCCAGGACATACGACTGGTCTTTCTTGTCATCCGGCGAGCGGCGCAGGTAACCGTCGTCGTCGATCACCGCGTAGTGGCCGGTAGCCACGGCGTCGAAGCCGAGCGCGATGCCGCGCTCCAGCAGGGCGGCGAACTTGATCTTCTCATTGCAGCGCAGGCACGGATTGGGGGTCTCGCCGCGCTCGTAGGAGTCGACGAAGTCGTCGATGACCTCTTCCTTGAACCGGTCGGAGAAGTCCCACACGTAGAATGGGATTCCCAGCTTGTCGCACACCCGGCGGGCATCGGCGGAATCCTCCAGCGAGCAGCAGCCACGGGCGGACTCGCGGGTCTGCTGGGCGTCCTTGGACAGCGCGAGGTGCACCCCGATGACCTCGTGCCCGGCCTCCAGGGCCCGGGACGCCGCCACCGAGGAGTCGACTCCCCCACTCATCGCCGCCAGTACGCGCATGCGCTCACCTTCTCCTTCTTGTCGCGCTACACCCTACTCATCCCCGGATGACGCAGTCCATGAGCCGGGGTCGCACACACGTTTCGACGGATTCTGCTGCACTTGAATCCCGGTGATCCGCTCACCGTCGGTCTCCAGCACGACCCAGCGTTCCATATCGGTCGAGTGAGCCACCAGAACCGGCCCGCCGATTCCCTGGCGAACGCCGAAGCTGGGCGCGCCGTATTTGTGGAAGATCCCGTGCAGGAAGCGGGCCACCTTGTCCCTGCCCGCCACGGGGTTGAGCGCGGCGCGGCTCAGACCTCCGGAATCCGTCCACAGAACCGCGCCTTCCGACAGTTCGCTGACAAATCCCGGCAGGTCACCGCGCTGCAGGAGCCCGGCCAGCTTCTGCACGAGATCGGGCTCCGCGACGGCCACCGGACCCTCCGCTCGCAGCGCACCGCGTGCCCGGGACAGGCGTTGACGCACCGCCGCCGGGGTCAGTCCCAGCGCCGCGGCCATCTCGGGCCCGGTGAACCCGGCGACGTCGGCAAGCACCACCAGCGCCCGGTCCAGCGGCGCCAGCGTCTGTATCAACCGCACCACCGCAGCATCCACCTCCACGGAATCGGATTCGGTGGCCACGATGTCCGGCAACCACGGCCCGACATACTCGGTTCGTCGCCGCTCGGCGGACGTCGCGGCATCCAGGGCGAGACGCGTGACGACGACCGTCAACCACGCCGCCGGGTCCTCCGGGTCGTTCTCCAGCAGTTTCAGCAGTGCCTCGGACGCCACGTCCTCGGCGGACTGCCACTGCCCCAGGATCCGGTAGGCCAGCAGCGTCAGGCGTCGGTGGTGCTCGCGGTAGAGGCCGGCTACTTCCGGCTCAGGCGTCCGACGCGGTTCCATGCGTTGATCGTAGCCACGGCGGCGATGAGGTCCGCGGTGGTCTTCTCGCCGAGGACGGACAGGGTTTCGTCGATAAGCGAATCATCGGCGCCGTCCGTCAGTGTCGTGCCCATCTCCGTGAACCGCACGATGAGTTCCTCCCGGTCAGACTCGGGTGTCGGGTCGATGCCCTTCTCCCGCGCCTCCCTGGTGTGCATGTCCAGGCAGAACGTGCAGCCGTTGAGCTCGGAGGCGCGGATCTGCACGAGGAGGCGTTCCCGGGTGCTCAGTCCCCGGGAGGCGGCCTCGAGGGCGAGCATGGCAGCGTTGTAGCGGCGGGTTAATGAGATTGTTTCCATGACTGTCTGACGATTCAGCCCGCAAAGGTGTGACAAAGACCTGGTCGGCTGCCCCGTGTAGCTTCCGGTAACGCTTTGCGAAAGGCTGAAGTGGACCCCACCGTTGGATTCTGGGTCGAGGTCGCCCCTCTTGAGCAAGATTTGATAATCAGCGGTTCCGGATTCGCCCTGGAAGCTGCAATTTGCGCTATCCCGGGGGTCGGTTGGGCAGCATGCACTGTGGTCGGTGCGATCATCACTGGTGCAACCGTTGCCCTAGGCCCCCAAAAGGAATGCCCTGGACGAATGAAGATCCACTAAGCTTGGGCAGGAACTGCCCGCTCAACCTCGTGCAGCTAAATTTCTACGCCAAAGAAATGTTGATTAATTGAAACGCCCTAAAGTCTCAGTAAATGCCATTATAGTTGCTCTGTTTGGGTTGGCTATTTCTGGATACGTCGCGTTCACGAATAGATCTCTGCTTGCGTTTGTTGCCTTGTTGGCATTGACCATCGCGGCTGCAGTTTTGGTTAATATCGCCAAAAGCAACAATTCGGAATAGTCTTTAACCGTCCGCAGAACGCGAAGCCATCGAGCTCGGAGGCACGGATCTAAACAATGAGACGCTCCCGGGTGCTCAGTCCCGGGGAGGCTGCCTCGAAGGAAATCTTTGCGGGATTGTAGCGGCGGGTTAGTAACTTTATCTCGATACCTATTTAACTATGCACCCAGTCGCGGTCTGACAAGTGCCAGGCGAAATGCCTTCCCTGAAACCGCCCGGCCATCAACAAGAACTACAGCCGCCCGCGAGCCTCCCGACCCGGTTCCACGCATTAATCACGGCCACCGCCGCGATGAGGTTGGCGGTATCTTCCTCGCCCAACACTGACAGAGCCTCGTCGATCGGCGCATCGTCAGCGCCGTCCGCGAGCCTGGTCCCCATTTCCGTGAACCGAACGATCAGCTCCTCTCTCGCGTCGACCGGCGCAATGTCGATCCCTTCATCCTCCGCCTCCTCAGTGTGCATGTCGATGCAGTACGTGCAGCCATTGATACGCGACGCGGTGATCTGGACGATGAGTCGCTCGCGCGTGGAAAGCCCCCGAGAGGCCACGTCCGCCGCCATCATCGCGGCCTGGAAAGTCTTGCTCGTTTCTATGCTCATCGTCTCCAGAATGCCCTGCCCACCAGCACCGCGACAACCAGGTGCGGCTAAGGTCTCTCTCCATGTCCCCCACCCCCGGCACCTACGACATTTCCACCGGTACCGCCGAGATTCAGCCGGATGACCTGCGCCGCGACGGTTACCTCCTCTACGTCAACGGCGTGCCCTCCTCCCACATCGTGGTCGGCGAGCCGCGGGAGCTGGAGTTCGAGTACATGCGGTGGATCGCGGGGATGGTGGAGAGCTTCGTCGATAAGCCAGAGAAGCTCCGCATCACCCACCTCGGCGGCGGCGCGTGCACGCTGGCCAGGTACTTCGCCGATGTGTGGCCGACCTCGCGCAACACCGTCGTCGAGCTCGACGCGAAGCTCGGAGAGCTGGTGCGCGAACAGTTCGACATCCCCCGCTCCCCGACGGTGAAGATCCGCGCCGGCGACGCCCGCGAGGTCACCGACGGTTTCCTGCCCGCGAGCAGGGACATCATCATCCGGGACGTCTTCTCCGGCAACACCACCCCGAAAAACCTGTCGACGGTCGACTTCTACCGGTCCGCCCACCGCAGCCTCGCCCCGGGCGGGCTGTACGTGGCCAACTGCGGCACCCACGCCGATCTCAAGGAGGCCAAGGAGGAGCTGGCCGGCATGGCCGAGGTCTTCGAACACCTAGGGGTGATCGCGGACCCTCCGATGCTCAAGGGCCGGCGCTACGGCAACGTCGTCCTCATCGGGTCGGATGCGCCGCTCGCGTCGACCCCGGAACTGAACCGCACGCTGCTCGGCGGCGCCATGCCCGCTCAGTTCAAGGACGACGCCTGGGTGCGCTCCTTCTTCTCCGGTGCCCGGTCGCGGCGGGACTGACGCGCGGAATACTCAGCGCAGCCCAGCCACCCGTGCGCGCGCGACCACGTCCGCGAGGTGACGCGACACCGCGTCCACGTCCTCCGCGGTGGTCGTGCGCCCCAGGGTGAGGCGCAGGGAGCCGATCCCGTCGGACATCTGCACCCCCATCGCCTCGAGCACGTGGGACATCCGGTTCACCCCGGAGTGGCATGCCGAGCCGGTGGCGGCCTCGATGCCCAGGGAGTCCAGGAGCATGATCATGGAGTCGCCGTCCGCGCCGGGGAAGGACACGTGCAGGTGCCCGGGCAGCACCGGCTCGACGGAGTTGACCACCACGTCGTCGACCGTGGCGAGGATGTTGTCGCGCAGGGTGTTGCGCAGCTCGGCGATACGGACGTCCTCGGCGGCCATCTCCCCGACGGCCTCCCGCAGGGCCGCCGCGAGCGCGGCCGCCGAGGCGACGTCCACGGTCCCGGGGCGGATCCCACGCTCCTGGCCGCCGCCGTGGATGATCGCGGTCGGGGCCGGGGAACGCCGGGCCAGCAGGAATCCCGCCCCGCGCGGCCCACCGAACTTGTGTGCCGAGCTGGCCAGCGTGGTCACCCCGAGGTCGTGGAAGTGGATGGGCAGTTTCGCCACCGCCTGCACGGCGTCGACGTGCACCGGGGTATCTCCCGCGCGGGCGACGATCTCTGCCACCGGCTGGATCGCCCCGGTCTCGTTGTTGGCGTACATGCACGTCGCCAGCGCGGCCGGCGTTTCCAGGGCCGAGAGGTCACTCACGTGGCCGGAACGGTCCACGGGGAGGAACTCGAC
Source organism: Corynebacterium doosanense CAU 212 = DSM 45436 (assembly GCF_000767055.1). Lineage (NCBI taxonomy): Bacteria > Bacillati > Actinomycetota > Actinomycetes > Mycobacteriales > Corynebacteriaceae > Corynebacterium > Corynebacterium doosanense. The sequence goes on along the minus strand of NZ_CP006764.1, from coordinate 1,202,792 downwards.
GTCGGCGCCGAGCGCGGCGACGGTCTCGCCGACCGCGGGGTGTTCGATCTCGGTGCTCACCACCCGGGTCAGCTCGGAGGCCCGGTAGAGGCCCTGGACGGCCAAGTTGTCCGCCTCCGTGCCCGAGGCCGTGAAGATCACCTCGACGGGGTCCGCGCCCATGATCTCGGCGACGGACTCGCGGGCGTCGTCGAGCACGCTGCGTGCCCGCCGCCCCGCGCCGTACTGCGAGCCGGGGTTGAGCGCGCCGGCGTGTTCGATCCAGGCGTCGACGGCCACCTGCCGCATCGGGGAGGTGGCGGCGTGATCGAGGTAGACCATCTACCTGCGGCCCGCGATCTCCGCCGTCAGCGCCGGGACGATCTCGTGCAGGTCACCGACCACGCCGAGGTCGGCGATGCGGAAGAAGGGCTCGTCCTGGTCGTGGTTGATGACGACGATGGTGCCGGAGGTCTGCATTCCGGCCACGTGCTGGATGGCACCGGAGATGCCCAGGCCGATGTAGAGGTCGGGGGCGACGGTCACGCCGGTCTGACCCACCTGGGTCTCCGCCGGGTACCAGCCTTCGTCGGTGACGTCGCGGGTCGCGCCCACGGCCGCGCCGAGGGCGTCGGCGAGTGGCTCCACCACCTCGGAGAATCCTTCGACGGACCCGACACCGCGGCCGCCGGCGACAACGACCTTGGCCCCGGCGAGTGCCGGGCGTGCGCCCGCCTCGGCCGGGGTGAAGGAGGTGACGGTGACGTCCTTCGCGCTGGCTGGCGGCAGCTGCATCGGTGCGAGTGCGCCGGCGCCGGGCTGCGGCGCGGCGGCGACGGCTCCGGGTCGCACGGTGTAGATCGGGCAGGTGCCACCGACGGCGGCGGTGGTGTCCACGGTCCCGCCGAAGACCTCGTGCGCGGCGGTACGGTCAGCGTTGATCGCGGAGACATTGGCCAGCACGCCGGAGGCGAGCCGGGCGCCGAGGCGGCCGGCGATCTCGTTGCCCGCCTGGGTGGCGGCGAGGACGATCGGCGCGGGGTTCGCGGCGCCGAGGGCGTGCAGCGCGTCGACCTCGGGGGTGACGATCCGGCGGGAGTAGTCCGCGGCGGAGGCGTCGATGACCTGCTCCGCGCCCAACGCAGCGAGCGCGGGCGCCAGCCCGGTAGCGGTGCCGGGTTCGCCGACCACGACGGCGGAGACGACGCCCAGTGGGCGGGCGGCGGTGATGAGCTCGGCGGTGACGTCCTTCAGGCGGCCGCGGTCGTGTTCGACCAGTACATAAACGTGAGCCATGACTTTCTCCTTTACTAGAGCAGCCCGCGCGAGGCGAGGTAGTCGGCGATCTCCCGCGCCGCTGCGGCGGGGTCGGATGCCTGGATGATCTGGCCGGCGGTGCGCGCCGGCCGGGGCGAGGAGGACAGGACGCGGGTGGCGGAGCTCTCCAGTCCCACCTGCGCCGGGTCGACACCAATCTGCGCGAGGGAGTACACCGTGATCTCGTGCGCCTTGGCCGCCTTCATACGTTTGAAGTTGGGGTAACGCGGCTTGTCGGCCTTGTCCGTTACGGTGAGGATCGCGGGTGTCTGGGCCTCGAGCGAGTAGGTGCCCCGGTCGTCGTGACGCGTCGCGGTGAGCGTCGTACCGGTCAGGGCGACGTCGGTGACCGAGGTCAGCGCCGGGACCTGGCGGTATTCCGCCAGCAGCCCGGCGAGCAGGCCGGTCTCCCCGTCGGAGGAGGAAGCACCGGCGACGATGATCCGCACGTCGTCGATCTGGCCCAGCAGGCTGTTCAGTGCCCACGCCGTGGCGATGGCGTCCGAGCCGGCCAGCGCGTCGTCGGTGAGCCGGACGGCGTCGTCGGCACCCATGGCCAGGGCCTTACGCAGCGCCTCGTCGGCGGCTTCCGGGCCCATGGTCGCGGCGATGACCGTGAGGGAGTCGTCCGCCTCCTTCAGCCGCAGCGCCTGCTCGACCGCGTATTCGTTGACCTCGTCGATGACGGAGTCCACACCCGCGCGGTCGAGGGTGTGGTCGGGCGAGAGGGTCTTGGTGGACCAGGTGTCGGGCACGTGTTTGACGAGCACCACGATGGCGGGCATCCGCAGTCACCTTTCGATCGGGGACAGAGACATAATTGCCCTCCCAGGTTACGCCACGGCCTCCCGGTGCTCCCGCTCCGCGCAGATCAGCGCCACTCCGGTCGATCCGATACGGGTCACCACCACGGCCATCGGCCGCGATCCCTTCGGCGCCAGCTTCTTGCGCAGCTGGTCCGGGTCGACGTCGACGCCGCGTACGAGGATCTCCAGCGACCCCGGGCCGTAGGGTTTCAGGGCCGCGCGCAGCCTCTTCAGCGGCACCTGCTCCAGGATCTCGAACCCGGAGTACCCGGCGGGGATGCTGTCGCCGGTGACGTAGGCGATGCGTTCGTCGAGCATCCACAGGCCCTCCCGGCGCGCGAAGTGGCGCACCAGCCCGGCGCGGACGACGGCCCCGTCCGGGTCGATGAGGTAGCGCCCCGGCGCCCCCGCCCCGACGTCGTCGGGTTCCAGGTCGGTGATCCGGTCCAGGAAGGTCCCGTGGATGACCGCTTCTCGACGCTCCCTGCCCGCCAGTCCCCCGGTGTACAGGCAGGTCTCCTTCACCCCGCCGCCCACCGACGAGACGCTGACCAGCCCGTCCCACTCCGAGTAGTCGATGCCCGGCGCGCACTTGATGGCCATCTCGTGCCCGGCCCAGGCGTCGATGAGATCGGGCAGCGGCGGGATGGTGTCGCGGATGCGGCGCCCGCCACTGCGGCGGGCGGGGTCGGCGACGATGACCGCGCCGCGGCTGACCGGGGTCAGCGCGTCGGCGCGCACCAGCCACGGATCGCCGAGGTTGAGCCGGGCCATCTCGAGCCGGCCGACGTCGAGGTCGCTGCCCAGCCACGGGCCCTGCGCGTACAGCCCCTCGGTGCCGATGGAGCAGGTCACGTCGTGCACGAGGCGCTCCCCGATGCGCCGGGAACGCTCGCGGGCCACCGGCAGCGGGGTGGCCTGCTGCACCGAGTCGGTGTCGACGAACCAGTCCCTGGGGACCTTGCCCGACGCCCTGGCAGTGAGCAGCTCCATGACGGCGCGGGCGTGGTCGCCGTAGGCGGCGCGGGCCAGGCGGGCGTCGTCAAGCAGTGTCTTTTTTGTCAGTCCCAGCTCCACGGAGAGGTCCGCGGTGGCGAGGAACGCCAGTTCCTCACGGGTGAAGGCCACGGTATTTCCCGATCCTGTCGACGGGGCGCTGGGTGTAGTACTCCGCGTATCGACGGTCGTTGACCGGCGTGCCCACCACCGGCCGCAGATCCGCGTTCTCAGCGGCCGCGAGCACCTCGGCCACCGTGGCGTGGTTGGTGAGTTCGTTGATCTGGGCCCACGTGGGCACGACAAACCGCACCAGCCCGTTGCGCCACCCCTCCATGAGCAGCGCCGGCGGGAACCAGTTCGCGTCGTCGGCCTCGGAGGTGTCGCCGTCCGGGGTCTGCCCCTCCGGCATCGCGGCGACGAAAGAATGGGTGTCGAACCAGTTGCCGGACTCGGAGACCCCCACCCACCGGGCCCAGGGGGCGACGAGGTCGGAGCGCACCTTGAGCCCGTTGTCCCGGAGGACGTCCGTGATGGACTTGCGGTGGCTGATGAGCGCGAACCGCTCCTCGTGCAGATAGGTGGCGTCCGGGATGGTGTTGCCGTCCGCGTCGACCGCCAGCAGCGTGCCCGTCTCCTCGAAGAGCTCGCGGACCGCGGCGAGCACCAGGGCGTGCGCCTTGTACTTGGTGGTGCCCATGCGCCGAGCGACCATCACCGCGGACGGGCCGGTCCAGACGTCGCCGGAGTCCCAGGAACGGTCCGGCAGGTCGCGGACATCCACCCCGCCCCCGGGAAAGACCGTCATCCCGGGGTAGTTCGTCATGGTGGAGACCCGTTCCTGGACCCACACCTCCAGCCCGGAATCCCCGTCGCGGACGAGCAGGACGGTCGCCGCCAGCCGGCCCCCGTTGTAGCCGGAGGTGTCACCGACGTCGATTCTGTCGCCGGCGTCGCTGGAGAACGCTCCGGATGCCATGACACCCCACCCTACTTGCGGTGCGTGCCCCCGCGGCGAACGCGGTGCGCGAAGTAACGGTCGCCCATCTTGTCCACGGAGATCGGCTGATGGAAGGCCTTGGAGACGTTCTCACTGGTGAGCACGTCATCGATGAGTCCCTGGGCGACCACGCTGCCCTCGTCGAGAAGCAGGGCATGGGTGAAGCCGTAGGGGATCTCTTCCACGTGGTGGGTGATCATGACGATCGCCGGCGCGTCCGGATCCAGTGCCAGATCCCCCAGGTAACCCACCAGATCCTCGCGCCCGCCCAGGTCCATGCCCGCGCCGGGCTCGTCGAGGATGAGCAGCTCCGGGTTGGTCATCATCGCCCGCGCCACCAGGACACGCTTGCGCTCGCCCTCGGACAGCGTGCCCCACGTGCGGTTGAACAGGTGCAGTGCGCCCACCTGCTCGAGGATCTCCGTGGCCTGGGCGCGGTCCAGCTCGTCGTACTCCTCCATCCACCGGCCGAGCACGGCGTAACCCGCGGAGATCACCAGGTCGCCGGCCTTCTCCTCGGGCGGCACGCGGTTGCTCAGCGAGGACGAGGAGATGCCGATCTGCGCCCGGAGGTCCCGCATGTCCGTGCGCCCGATCCGCTCGCCGATGATGAACGCGGTGCCCGAAGTGGGAAACGCCTCCGCCGCGGCCATGCGCACCAGCGTGGTCTTGCCGGCGCCGTTGGGCCCGACGATGACCCAGCGCTCGTCGAGCTCCACCTGCCAGTCGATCGGGCCGACGAGGTCGCGGCCGCCGCGGGAGAAGGTCACCCCGCGGAAATCTATGAGCAGGTCGGGATTCGGGGTCATGTCTTGATCAGTCACGGGCCCCATTGTGGCGGAAAATCCTCGCCCACGGTGCGAGTGACACCACTCGGTTAACCTGGGAACCGTAAACGCCGCACACAGCCAGCAGACACGTTCAGCGAAAGGGATCTCCTCACCATGACCGGTCGACTAGGAATTGACGACGTCCGCCCCCAGGTATCCGGGCGCACACTCCCCTCCAAGGCGGTGGTGGGTGAGGTGGTCCCCGTCAGCGCACTCGTCTGGCGCGAGGGACACGACGCCATTGCCGCCACCCTCACCGTCCTCGCGCCGGGAGCCACGCAGGACCAGGCCATCCACATGCACGCCGAGCCCCTCAACCCCGACCGCGTCCACGGCGTCTTCGTCCCCGACGAGGTGGGCACGTGGGAGTTCCGTGTCGACGCGTGGTCCGACGTCATCGCCACCTGGCGCAACGCCGTGACCAAGAAGATCGGCGCGGGCCAGGGTCCGGCTGAGCTGGCCAACGACCTCGCCCACGGAGTCGAGCTCTTCGAGCGCGCCGCTCGCCAGGCCCCCTCGAGCGAGTCCGAGGTGCTGCTGGCCGCTGCCCGCGACCTGGGCAACGACGAACTCGAGCTCGCCGACCGCGTCGAGGTGGCCCTCAGCGACGAGGCCACCGAGGTGCTCGACGACTTTCCCCTGCGTGACCTGCTTCAGCGGGGCGACACCCACGAGGTCAAGGTCGAGCGCACCGACGCGCTGTTCAACTCCTGGTACGAGCTCTTCCCCCGCTCCACCGGCAAGGAGGGTGAGCACGGCACCTTCGCCACCACCGCCGACGCCCTGGACCGGGTCGCACGCATGGGCTTCGACACCGTCTACTTCCCCCCGATCCACCCCATCGGCGAGGTCAACCGCAAGGGCCGCAACAACTCCCTGACCCCCGACTCCACGGACGTCGGCTCGCCGTGGGCCATCGGTTCGGCCGCTGGCGGTCACGACGCCGTCCACCCCGACCTGGGCACCATGGAGGACTTCCGCGCCCTCGTCGCCCGCGCCGAGGACCTCGGCCTCGAGGTCGCCATCGACTTCGCGCTCCAGGCCGCCCCGGACCACCCGTGGGCCACGGAGCACCGGGACTTCTTCACCGAGCTGGCCGACGGCACCATCGCCTACGCCGAGAACCCGCCGAAGAAGTACCAGGACATCTACCCCATCAACTTCGACAACAACCCGGAGGTCATCTACAAGGAGGTCTACCGGGTGGTGAAGTTCTGGGTCGACAACGGCGTGCGCACCTTCCGCGTGGACAACCCGCACACCAAGCCGGCCAACTTCTGGCACTGGCTCATCGCCGAGATCCACAAGACCAACCCGGACGTCATCTTCCTCGCCGAGGCCTTCACCCGCCCGGCACGCCTGTTCGGCCTGGCCAAGGCCGGGTTCTCCCAGTCCTACACCTACTTCACGTGGAAGACGACCAAGGCGGAGCTCACCGAGTTCGGCGAGATGATCGCCGAACAGGCAGACATCTCGCGCCCCAACCTCTTCGTCAACACCCCGGACATCCTGCACGAGTCGCTGCAGACCGGTGGCCGGGCGATGTTCGCCATCCGCGCGGTGCTCGCGGCCACCATGTCCCCGCTGTGGGGCGTGTACTCCGGCTACGAGCTCTACGAGCATGAGGCCGTCGCCGAGGGCAGCGAGGAATACCTGGACTCGGAGAAGTACCAGATCCGCCACCGGGACTTCGACGCGGCGCTGGCCTCCGGGGACTCCCTGGAGCCGTTCATCACCACCCTCAACACCATCCGCCGCGAGCAGCCGGCGCTGCAGCAGCTGCGCACCCTGCACTTCCACGAGGTCGACAACGACCAGATCATCGCCTACTCCAAGGTCGATCCCCTCACCGGCAACACCGTGCTCGTGGTGGTCAACCTCGATCCCGACTGGGCACAGGAGGGCACCGTGCACGTCGACTTCGGGGCCATCGGCCGCGAGCCCGGTGAGCTCGGCGTCCACGACCTCATCACGGGCTCCGACTACACCTGGGGCGAGCACAACTTCGTCCGCCTCGAGCCGAAGGCCGATGTCGCGCACGTGTTCGTCCTCCAGGACGTGCCGGTGGAGAACCGCGAGCGTGTGGCCTGGCGCGAGATCAGCGACTACCGCGGATAACCCTCCCGGACGCAGTACACCCCCCGGGCACGAAGAAATTCGTGCCGGGGGTTTCTGTTTGCAGGTACGGTTTGTGACATGACTGCGATATCCGGGATACCCCAGGAAGACCTGACTCGCCTCGCCGAATGTCGGCACCACTCTCCGCACGACATCTACGGGTGGCACCAGACCGACACGGGTTCCGTGATCCGCACCCGTCAGCTGGGCGCGGAGAGCGTGGAGCTGCTCATCCACAACGACTCGGTGGAGATGACCCCGCTGGGCATGGATCTCTTCGAGGTGGAGATCGAGGATAAACTCGCCCCGGACTACCGCCTGCACGTCCACTACCCGGAGGCGTCGAAGATCATCTCCGACCCCTACCGTTTCCTGCCGACGGTCAGCGAGTTCGACCAGCACCTCATCAGCGAGGGCCGCCACGAACGCCTGTGGGAGGTCCTCGGCGCCAACGTGCACTCGTACCACACCACCGGCGGCGAGGTCACCGGCACCGCGTTCGCCGTGTGGGCGCCCAACGCCCGCGGCGTCGCCGTCGTCGGCGAGTTCTGCGCCTGGAACCCCAACCAGTACCCGATGCGTGCGCTGGGCTCCTCCGGTGTCTGGGAGATCTTCATCCCCGGCATCGGCGTGGGCACCGAGTACAAGTTCGCCGTGCAGACCCAGGACGGGCGTCGCCTGGACAAGGCCGACCCCATGGCCAAGGCGACGAAGGCACCGCCGGAGACCGTGTCCGTCGTCTCCACCACCTCGGACTACCAGTGGCGTGACTCCGAGTGGCTCGCCCAGCGCGCCCACCACGACGCCACCCAGGCGCCCATGAGCGTTTACGAGGTCCACCTCGGTTCCTGGCGCGTGGGCAAGGGTTACAAGGAGCTCGCCACCGAGCTGGTCGACTACGTCGCCGAGCAGGGTTTCACCCACGTCGAGTTCCTCCCCGTCGCCGAGCACCCCTTCGGCGGCTCCTGGGGTTACCAGGTGTCCGGCTACTACGCCCCCACCGCCCGCTGGGGCACCCCGGACGAGTTCCGTGCCCTGGTGGACGCGTTCCACGACCGCGGCATCGGCGTCCTCGTCGACTGGGTGCCCGCGCACTTTCCCAAGGACGACTGGGCGCTGGCACGTTTCGACGGCACCGCGCTCTACGAGCACGCCGACTGGCGACGCGGCGAGCAGAAGGACTGGGGCACCTACGTCTTCGACTTCGGCCGCAATGAGGTGCGCAACTTCCTCGTGGCCAACGCCCTCTACTGGATCGAGGAGTTCCACCTCGATGGCCTGCGAGTCGACGCCGTCGCCTCCATGCTCTACCTGGACTACTCCCGTAACGAGGGCGAGTGGCTGCCCAACGAGGACGGCAGCCGGGAAAACCACGACGCCGTGCAGTTCCTCCAGGAGTTCAACGCCACCGTCCACCGCGAGCACCCCGGCGTCGTGACCGTCGCCGAGGAGTCCACCGCATGGCCGGGAGTTACCGCCATGACCTCGGACAACGGCCTGGGATTCACCCTGAAGTGGAACATGGGCTGGATGAACGACACCCTGGAGTACTTCAGCCAGGATCCCATCAACCGCAGCCACCACCACGGCGGGCTGACCTTCTCCCTGGTCTACGCGTTCTCCGAGAAGTACGTGCTGCCCTTCAGCCACGACGAGGTCGTCCACGGCAAGAGTTCCCTCTGGGGCCGGATGCCCGGCGACGACTGGAACAAGGCCGCGGGCCTGCGCGCCCTCTACGGCTACATGTTCTCCCACCCGGGCAAGAAACTGCTGTTCATGGGCCAGGAGTTCGGCCAGACCGGGGAATGGGCCGAGGCGCACAGCGTCGACTGGTCCAACCTCGAAGGCTGGGGCCAGGAATACCACGAGGGCATCCAACGCCTGGTCCGCGACGCCAACCGCGTCTACTCCGCCACGCCGGCGCTGTACTCGCAGGACAACACCCCGGCCGGATTCCAGTGGATCAAGGGCGACGACGCACAGGGCAACGTCCTCGCCTACGTGCGCTGGAGCGCCGACGGCGACGCCCTGCTCGCCGTGGCCAACCTGTCCGGCGGCTCCCACCACGGCTACACGTTCGGCGTGCCGGGAGAGCACTGGGAGCTCGTGCTCAACACGGATGACGACGCCTACGCCGGCGCCGGCAACCACCTGCCCGTCTCGGTCACCGCGGAGCGCCGCGACTTCGACGGCCAGGAGCACGCGCTCACCGTCGACCTGCCCGCCAACAGCGTGCAGTGGTACCGCCTGGCGCGTTAACCCGACTGCCGGCCCGGGAGCCCCATCACCCGGGCCCAGCCGAGCATCCACGCAGCGCCGGCCAGCCCGATGACACCGGTGGCCAGTGACGCCGCACCGATTCCGGCCACGGCGATGAGCGCCGAGGCCGCCAGCGGGCCGGTGAAGCTGCCGGCGTTGTTGAAGATCGCCCACACACCCAGGAACGTCGGCCGGCCCTGGCCCGGGCTGAGATCCGCCCCGATGGTCATGTTGACCCCGGAGCCCAATCCGTTGCCCACCCCCATGACCAGGACGGCCACGACGAGCAGCCCCAGGCCGCCCGGTGCGCCGAGCATGAGGAATCCGCCGCCGAAGATGAGCAGGCACACCACCATGGTGGCCACTCTCCCCAGCCGGTCCTTGAGATAACCCCCGGGGACGATGAGGGAGATCTCCACGAGCGTCCCGACCGCGATGAGCACGGCAATCGTGGAGGCGCTCACCCCGATCTCCACGCCGACCAGCGGCACGATGATGGGATTGAGCGCGCGCAGCATCGCCAGGATGGTGACGGAGACGCCGGCGAGGAAGACGGCGGGCCAGCGGACGTCGAGACGCGAGACCTTCACCCGCGGGGCGCCGGTGTTCCTGCGGCCGGTCGCGCCGCCGAAGGAGCGGGCGCCGGGCAGGAAGAGGATGCCCACCGCGAGCAGCGCGCTCACGGCCGCCGCGACAAAGGGGGTCCACAGCGGGAACACCAGCAGCAGCGCCGCCGACAGCAGCGGCCCCAGCAGCCGGCCCACCCGCATGGAGCCGCCCAGCAGCGTCATCGCCCGGCCGACGTCCGCGGGGTCGACGGTCTCCGCGACCAGCGCCTGCCGCGCCAGCCCCCACATGTTCTGGATCGGCGCCATGAGCATGAGGCAGGCGGCATAGATCGGCAGCGCGGCCACGGGGTCGAGCGACAGCGTGACGACGATCGCCGCCGACACCACGACGGCCGCACCGGTGGCCGTGAGCATGGCCGCGCGGTCGCCGATGCGGTCAATGAGCTGGCCCGCCGGGACGGTGAGCAGCAGCGACACCAGCCCCTGGAGGGCGACGATGAGACTGGCCTGGCCCGCGGTCGCGCCGAGCTCGAGGGCGGCCACCACGAGCACCGGCAGGGTCGCTCCCGTGCCGACGGCGAAGAGCACCGACGGCGCGAGGACCGGCAGCAGGATCTGTCTGAGCATCGGGTGCGCTGTCAGTACAGCGCGGAGGCCAGCGCGGTGCGGGCGCTCTTGACCCGGGGGTCGGAGTTCTCGAAGAGCCCGAAGAGCTCGATCAGCCGGGCCTTGGCGGCGTCCCGCTCCTCCCCCGCCGTGGTACGCACGAGGTCGATCAGCCGGGAGAAGGCGGCCTCCGGATCGCCGGAGATGACCTCGCGGTCCGCGGCGGCGAACTCCTCGGGCTGCTCCTGCCCGCTGCGGCGCAGCAGCACGGCGGTCGCGCGGGCCTGGCGGATCTCCGGGTCGTTGCCCTCGGCGAGGATCTCGTCGTAGACCGCGATGGCCCCATCGAAGTCGCCGGCGTTGAGCTTGTCCAGGGCCGCGGTCAGCCGGGGATCCTCGGCGGGTTCGTCCTCGCCCTCCTCCGCGGGCAGGCCCTCGAGCTTGCCCTCGACGGCCTGGAGAATGGCGCCGATCCACTGCTGCAGGTTCTCCCTGGGTTGCCCGCCCTGGAAGTCCGCGAGCGGTCGCCCTCCGGCCAGCGCGATGACACTCGGCAGCGCATGCACGCCGAGGGCCTGGGCGATGGCGGGGCTGCGGTCGGCGTCGACGTATCCCACGAGGAACTGCCGCTGGCCCGCGGAGAGCTCCTGGAAGTCCGCGCGCAGCTGGACGGACTCCGGGGCGCGGTCCGTGCCGATGAGGATGATCACCGGCACCTGCATGGAGCGGCGGGCGAGATCCTCGAGGTTGGCCTCGGTGACCGTGAAGAACGCGGCGGTGTCAGCGCCGGCAGCGGGTTCCGGCTGCGCGGCGAGCTGGCCCAGGTCGAGTGCGCCCGCGGCGAAGCGGTCAGGGGTGGTCATGGTCTGGTCTCCTCTAGTTCTCGGTGCGCTGGGCGTCGAGCGCCTGCTCCAGCGACTCCATCTTCTGGGTGAGCATTCCCGTCCGCCCGGCACGGATGTCCGCCTTGATCACCAGCGACACCCGCGGGGAGACCGCCTCCACGGCCTCGGTGGCGCGCCGGATGACGTCGAAGACCTCGTCCCACTCCCCCTCGATGGTGGTGAACATGGCGGTGGTCTCGTTGGGTAGGCCGGAGTCGCGCACGATCCGCACGGCGCGGGCGACGGCGTCGGCCATCTCGGCGTCTCGGGATTCGGTCACGGTGGGGGCTACGGAGAAGGCGACAATCATGCGGGCCATCTTAACGCCGTTCCCAGCACTGCCGGTGCCAGTGCCTCCGGTATTCGCCGCGGTCCTCGGGCCACGCCACGATGTGCGCCACGCCCGGCGGGATGTTCTGGTGGCAGCTCGGGCAGACGTAGAACTTCTGCGCCGCCGAGGCGCCGATCTGACGCACGAGGTAGGTCTCCCCACCTGGCCCGTCCACGGACCGGGTGCCGAAGAAGGTCGAACCGTCACGCGGCAGGGGTCGCGGCGCGGCGGACGCGTATCGACGATTCTTGCGCGGCATCTAGAACAGCCGCAGCTCGGTGCTCTCGATGCCACGGAGTTCGTCGTAGTCGAGAACCACACACCGGATCCCGCGGTCCTCTGCCAGCGTGCGCGCCTGCGGTTTGATCTGCTGGGCCGCCAGCACGCCGCTCACCGGGGACAGCAGTTCGTCGCGGTTGAGCAGCTCGAGGTAACGGGTCAACTGCTCCACGCCGTCGATGCCGGCGCGGCGTTTGACCTCGATGGCCACGCTGGCGCCGGACTGGTCGCGGGCGAGGATGTCCACCGGCCCGATGGCCGTGGGGAATTCGCGGCGGACGAGGTGGTAGCCGTCGCCCAGCGTGGTGATGTGCTCGGCGAGCAGCTCCTGCAGGTGCGATTCCACCCCGTCCTTGACCAGGCCGGGGTCCTGGCCCAGCTCCACCGAGGTGTCCTGGTGGATCTTCTCCAGAGTGATGCGCAGCTGCTCCCCCTTGGGGTTCTCCACGATCCACAGCTGCTCTCCGGTGTCTTCGCCGTCGATGCTGGTGATGGCCGCCTCGGAGAGGGAGCAGGGAGGGGTCATCCAGTTGAGCGGCTTGTAGGCGCGGTCGTCGGCGTGGATGGAGACGGAGCCGTCCGCCTTGATCAGCAGCAGGCGATCCGCCGAGGGCAGGTGCGCGGAGAGGCGGCCGACGTAGTCGACGGAACAGCGGGCAATGACAAGACGCATGCGAACCACCCTATCGTCTGGGTTTGCGACCGGCCTTCATGAGGAGTGTCTTGTGGTCCGTCCGCTCCAGGCGCGTCGAAGGGGCGGATTCCACCCAGGCGACGATGGCCTTGGCCGCATGATGGGCCATGGCGAACTCGTGCACCCCGCCCGGGTGGGTGATGGCGAGGATGACGTCGTCCTTGTCAATGATCACCGGGTCCTCGTCCCCGCCCATGCGGTGATCGGTCACCGAGGCCTGGCACCGGTCGACGACCAGGTCGGGCTTGGGCGACAGCGAGCGCAGCTTGAAGAACTCCAGGCTGTCCCCCCGGTAACGCACCACCCCGTGCCGCCAGCTCCCCGGAACCTGCCGGAGCAGGGCCGGGGCGCCCTTGGAGCGCACGGTGAGGAAACGCCAGGCGGCCAATGCCAGCAGGATGAGCAGCACGGCCGTCACGATGAGGATGAACACAAGCACGCAGGCGACCTCTCCGTAGGTAATATCACCGCATTCTAGCCACCCGGTGGGGGTCGCACGCAATAAGGCCCGCCACCGGCGATCTCGGTGACGGGCCTTACAGACGTGGAAGGGCGTACTTAACGCCCCCGGGCGCGGCGGACGGCCTTGAGAGCCGACTCCGCGCGAGCCTTCTCCAGCTCGTCCTCGCTGTCGAGGTTGGCCTCAGAATGGGCCTCGTCGACCTCGGACGCCCAGATGGCGTTGTCCGCGAGCACGGTGACCTTCTCCGCGGTGACGGAGAGGAAACCGTCCTGCACGGCGGCAACGAGTTTCTCGCTGCCGTCTGCGGGGGTGATGGTCACGACACCGTTGTTGACCAGCTGGCCAAGCAGCGGCTCGTGGCCGGGCAGCACGCCGATCTCACCCTCGGTGGTCTGAGCCGTGACGGTGCTGGCCTGTCCGGACCAGAGTTCACGGTCAACGGAGACCAACTGCACGGTGATTTCAGCCATGTCCTTCTACCCCTAGCTCTCTTGCAGCTTCTTGTAGCGTGCCTCGACGTCTTCCAGGCCACCCAGGCTGTTGAAGGCCTGCTCCGGGTAGTGGTCGAACTCGCCGTCGCAGATGCGCTCGAAGGCATCGACGGTCTCGGCGACCGGGACGTAGGAGCCGTCCTCGCCGGTGAACTTCTTCGCCACGAAGAAGTTCTGGCCGAGGAACTGCTGGATACGACGGGCGCGCTGGACGGTGAGCTTGTCCTCTTCACCCAGCTCGTCCATGCCCAGGATGGCGATGATGTCCTGCAGTTCCTTGTTCTTCTGCAGAATACCGATGACTCGCTGGGCCACCTCGTAATGCTTCTCGCCGACGATGGCCGGCTCGAGGATACGGGAGGTGGAGGTCAGCGGGTTCACGGCCGGGTAGATGCCCTTCGACGCGATCGAGCGGTCAAGCTCGGTCGTGGCGTCGAGGTGGGCGAACGTCGTGGCCGGGGCCGGGTCGGTGTAGTCGTCGGCGGGCACGTAGACGGCCTGCAGGGACGTGATCGACTTGCCGCGGGTCGAGGTGATGCGCTCCTGGAGCACACCCATCTCGTCCGCCAGCGTCGGCTGGTAACCCACGGCGGAAGGCATACGGCCCAGCAGGGTCGACACCTCGGAGCCCGCCTGGGTGAAGCGGAAGATGTTGTCGATGAACAGCAGAACGTCCTGGTTCTGCTCGTCGCGGAAGTACTCGGCCATGGTCAGGCCGGACAGCGCGACGCGCATACGGACCCCCGGCGGCTCATCCATCTGGCCGAACACCAGGGCGGTGTCGGGCAGAACACCCATCTCATCCATTTCCAGGAAGAGGTCGGTGCCCTCACGGGTGCGCTCGCCGACGCCGGCGAACACGGAGGTACCGGAGAACTCGCGGGCGATACGGGTGATCATCTCCTGGATGAGCACCGTCTTACCCACACCGGCGCCGCCGAACAGGCCGATCTTGCCGCCCTTGACGTAGGGGGTGAGCAGGTCGATGACCTTGATGCCCGTCTCCAGGACCTCGGTCTTACCCTCGAGCTCGGAGAACGGCGGGGGGTCGCGGTGGATGCCCCAGTGCTCGGCGTCCTTGCCGAGGCCCGGCTCGTCGAGGCAGTCGCCGAGGGCGTTGAACACGTGGCCCTTGACGATGTCGCCGACGGGAACCGAGATCGGACGCGTGGTGTCGACCACCTCGGCACCGCGGACGAGACCGTCCGTCGGGGCCATGGCGATGGTCCGGATCATGTTGTCACCGAGGAACTGGGCGACCTCGAGCACGATAGTCTTGGCGACGGTCTCGAGGGTCACCTCGACCTCGAGGGCGTTGTACAGGGCCGGAAGCTCGCCGCGCGGGAATTCCACGTCGACGACGGCACCGGTGACGCGCACGACGCGGCCGGTGGTACCCGACTCCGTCTTGTTGCGCTCATTCAGAGCAGTAGTCATAGTTAGTCTCTTTCTCCGCTATCGGACAGCGCGTTGGCGCCACCGATGATCTCTGTGATTTCGTTCGTGATCTGTGCCTGGCGGGCCTGGTTGGCCAGCCTGGTGAGGTCTTTGACGATCTCGCCCGCATTGTCCGTGGCGGCCTTCATGGCCGTACGGCGTGCGGCGGACTCGCTGGCAGCCGACTCGAGGAAGATCGAGTACAGCACGCGCGAGACGTACTGCGGCATGAGCGCCTTGAGCAGGGTGTCGGCATCGGGTTCGAAGTCGACGTCCGGGGTGATCTCCCCCGTGCTCTGGGTCACGGAGGTCACCTCGTACTCCTCATCCTCGAACACGGTCTTCACCGGCAGAAGCTGCTGCACGCGTGCGCGCTGCGACAGCATCGAGATGAATTCCGTGTAGATGACGTGGACCTGGTCGAAACCGGGCACGGGCTGGCCCTCCGGGGCGTTGATACCCGGACGCCACTTGGCCTCGCCCTCTCCCCCGGCCTCGAAGCCGCGGATGAGGTGGTTGCGGGCGTCGTGGGTGATGTCCCACTCCGGCTTCTCGGAGAACCCGGTCCACTGTCCCGCGATCTCCAGATCGCGGAACGAGTAGAACTCGATTCCCTTCTTGCCGGTGACGAAGCGAACAACGTCAAGCCCCTGCTCGCGGAGCATTTCCTCGACCTCGCCGGCCTTCTTCAGCACGTTGTGGTTGTAGCCACCGCACATGCCGCGGTCGGAGGTGACCACCAGGATGGCGGCCCGGGTCGGGTTCTCCCGCTCCCTCAGCAGAGGGTGGTCGAGAGACGTCGCCGCGGCCACGCGTGCCACGACCTCGGTGAGCTCGGTGGCGTACGGCGCGGCGGCCGACACACGCTGCTGCGCCTTGGTGATCTGCGAGGTGGCGATGAGCTCCTGCGCCTTGGTGATCTTCTTGGTCGAGTTCACGGACCTGATGCGGTCACGTGTTTCGCGAAGTGTTGCCATAATTCACTGTCCTCCCTTCTTCAGACTCGTGGACGGTAGTAGCTACCGACTAGTCCTTCTTGCTGGTCTTGCGGGAGACAGAGAGCTCGGTGCGGTTCACTTCGTCCTGGGAGGCGGCGTTGTTGTTGAACAGGCTGCCCCCTTCGGAGGTGGTGAACGACTTCGCGAAATCCTCGTTGCCCTTGCGGATAGCGTCCTTGGACTCGTCGGAGAGTGCCTGGCCGCCGGCGATCTGCTCGTAGATGCCCGGCGAGGTGGCACGGAGGTGCTCCTGTACCTCGGCCTCATATCGACGAACGTCCTCAACCGGAACAATATCGAAGCCGCCCTCTTCCGCGAGGAAGATGGAGATCATCTGGTACTCGACCGGCTGCGGCGAGTTCTCGTTCTGCTTGAGCAGCTCCATGAGGCGCTCGCCACGGCTCAGCTGGCGCTTGGACACGGGGTCCAGGTCAGAGGCGAAGGTCGCGAAGGACTCCAGGTCGCGGTAGGACGCGAGGGAGAGTCGCAGGTTACCGGCGACCTTCTTCATGCCCTTGGTCTGCGCTGCGCCACCGACGCGGGAGACGGACACGCCCACGTCGATAGCCGGGCGCTGGCCCTGGTTGAACAGGTCAGACTGCAGGAAGCACTGGCCGTCGGTGATGGAGATGACGTTGGTGGGGATGAACGCACCCACGTCGTTGCCCTTGGTCTCGATGATCGGCAGGGCCGTCAGCGAGCCGGCGCCGAGCTCGTCGTTGAGCTTGGCGGCGCGCTCCAGCAGGCGGGAGTGCAGGTAGAACACGTCGCCCGGGTAGGCCTCGCGGCCCGGCGGGCGGCGCAGCAGCAGGGAGATGGCGCGGTAGGCCTCGGCCTGCTTGGTGAGATCATCGTAGATGACCAGGACGTGCTTGCCCTGGTACATCCAGTGCTGGCCGAGAGCGGCACCGGCGAACGGTGCGAGCCACTTGAAGCCGGCGGAGTCGGAGGCGGGAGCAGCCACGATGGTGGTGTACTCCAGGGCGCCGTGCTCCTCGAGGGTCCGGCGGACGCCGGCGATGGTGGAGCCCTTCTGGCCGATGGCGACGTAGATGCAACGCACCTGCTTGTTCACGTCGCCGGACTGCCAGGCCTCGCGCTGGTTGAGGATGGTGTCCACACACACGGCGGTCTTGCCGGTCTTGCGGTCACCGATGATCAGCTGGCGCTGGCCGCGGCCGATCGGCGTCATGGCGTCGATGGCCTTGATGCCGGTCTGCATCGGCTCCTCGACGGGCTGGCGATCGAGCACACCGGCGGCCTGGAGTTCCAGGGCACGCTCTTCGGTGGACTCGATGGCGCCGAGGCCGTCGATCGGCTGACCCAGCGGGTTGATGACGCGGCCGAGGAAGTCCTCGCCCACGGGAATGGAGAGAACCTCTCCGGTTCTCTTTACTTCCTGGCCTTCGGTGATGCTCTCGAAGTTGCCCAGGATAACGGTGCCGATGGTATCCGTGTCAAGGTTCTGAGCGACGCCGATGACGCCGTTCGGAAACTCGAGCAGCTCGTTCGACATAGCGGAAGGAAGGCCCGAAACCTGGGCAATACCGTCCGCTGCCGAAATAACCACGCCGACCTCCTCACGGGAGGCCTCCGCGGAGTAGCTCGAGGTGTAGTTCGCAATCGCGCTACGGATCTCATCGGAGGAGATCGTCAGCTCCGCCATGTTGTTCCTGCTCTCGGTTTGTTGTTCCAGCATTAATGTTCAGTCCAAAGGTCGTCTCAGGCGAGCGCGGCGCGCATGCGGTCAAGCTTGTTCCGGGTGGAACCGTCGATGACCTCATCGCCCACGCGAATGACTGCCCCACCGAGAAGGCTGGGGTCAACCTCGGTATGGACGGTCATCTCGCGACCGTAAATCTTGCCCAGCTTCTCGGCGAGCTTCGCCTGCTGGTCCTCGTTCAGTTCTGCGGCGGTGACGACCCGGGCGACGCTCCGGCCACGCAGCTGCGCCGCCTGGGAGGAGATCCCCGAGATGTCGTCGATGGGGTTGTTCTCGGGACGGCCGATCGCCTGCAGCGCGAGCGCCTCGGTGAACATGGTGACCTTCCCGTACAGCACGCTGGCCAGAAGCCCACGCCGCTGGCTCGAGGCCGCGTTCCGGTCAGAGAGCAGCTGCGTGAGCTTGCCCTCGCGAACGAGGGTGCGGGAGACCTCGAAGAGTTCCTCCTCGACCTGCACGAGCTGACCCTGGGACTCGGCGCCGCGCAGGAGAGCGCGCCGACCGAGCGTGATCAGCCCGTTCCGGAGGTCGCGCGGGGTCGACCAGTTGGTCGCCGCGGCCTCCTTGAGAACCGACAAGGTGGGTTCGGCGATCTTGCCGCCGAAAAGCTTGTCGACGATGCCCGCACGCTGGCTCGCATCAACCGACGAATCGGCGATGGCGACACGCAGTGAGCGCTCGTTGTCGAGGATGTCCACGACCTCGAAGAGCTCCATGCCGGTCTGGGCGGCGACGGTGACGGAGTTGTCCGCCTGGATCGTGCGGTCCAGGAAGTCGCCTACCCGGGTGAGTGCCTCGCGGCTTGCTGCGTGCATGTCGCTCACTTTCCGGCCGGGGCCACAGAGTCGACCTTGTCCAGCTCGGACAGGAAGTTGTCGATCGTCCCGGAACGCCTGGTGGAGTCCGAGAGTTCAGCGCCGAGAAGCTTCTCGGCGATGTTGATCGAGTTCTGTCCGAGCTCGGAACGCAGCTCACCGACGACGCGGTCGCGGGATGCGGAGAGCTGGCGCTCACCGGACTCGATGATGCGCTTCTGCTCCGCCTCACCGGCCAGTCGGTGCTCTGCCTCGATCTGCTTGCCCTTCTCACGGGCCTGTTCGCGGATCTCGGCTGCCTCGGTGCGAGCCTCGGCGAGCTGTGCGTTGTACTTCTCAAGTGCGGCCTTGGCCTCGGCCTGTGCGGCCTCTGCTCGTTGGATGCCACCCTTGATCCGGTCCTCACGCTCAGTCAGGACCTCCTGGAACCTCGGAAGAATGAACTTCCAGAAGACAAACAGGATGACCAGGAACGGAATGAGGGACCAGACGATGTCGTACGTCTTGGGCAGGAGGATGGAGTTTCCGCCCTCCAGGGGCAGTTGCTCAGCCTCAGCCGCAAGCAAATGAATGACGTTCGTCATGATTCTCCAGTTTCATTCGAGGGCCGCGGAGTCGCGACCCTCAGGGTTTGGTTCCGCTCGAGGATTAGAACAGGAAGCCGGCGACGAGGCCGATGAGGGCGAGGGCCTCAACGAAGGCGATACCCAGGAACATGGTGGTACGCAGCTGGCCGGCCATCTCGGGCTGGCGAGCCATGCCCTCGACGGTCTTGCCGACCAGGATGCCGATGCCCAGGCCCGGGCCGATGGTGGCGATGCCGTAGCCGATGGCGCCCAGACCGGAGATGGTGGATTCGTCTGCGGCCTGAGCCAGGATGATCTCGTTCATGAAGGTGTGTCCCTTTCTAGGTGCCCGGTGGTGGGCGATGTGATGATGTGGGGTTTTCTATTTATGTGACCGCGAGGTCCGCGTGCTCTGCGTCAGTGCGAGTCCGCGTGCAACGACAATTCGATGTACACCGCGACCAGCAGGGCAAAGATGTATGCCTGCAGGAAGATGATGATGCACTCGTAGACGGTGAACAGGATCGCGGCGAGCGAGGTGACGCCCGCCATTGCGGTCCAGCCGTTGAGCTGCCAGAAGAAGAAGTTCGTGGCAGAAAAGAGCAGAACCAGAATGATGTGGCCAGCCAGGAAGTTCGCCATGAGACGAAGAGCCAGGGTGACCGGACGCAGGATGAACGTCGAGAAGAACTCGATCGGCACGACAAGAAAGTGCAGTGCCGGGGGGAGATTCGGAATCACGATGGAGGACTTCACGTACTTGCCGAAGCCGTAACGCTTCGACCCCGCGTAGATCATGGCGATGTATCCCGCGATCGCGAGCACGATCGGCATGCCGATACGTGCGTTGGGCGAGATGTTCAGGCCAGGAATGATCGTCGGAATGTTCATGAACAGGACGGTGAAGAAGATGGTGGCCAGGATCGGAAGAAACCGGCGCCCCTCCTTCTTGCCCAGGATGTCCTCCGCGATGTTCACGCGGACGAAGTCCAGCGCGATCTCGACGACGTTCTGCAGGCCGGACGGAACCACCTTGGGGTTCCGGAAGGCCAGTGCGAAGATGATCAGCAGCACGGCCGCCATGAGCAGGCGGACGAGCATGAGGCGATCAAGTTGGAACCACCCGTTGGCAAAATCATGCAACAGGAAGTGCCCATAGTATTCCCCGGGAAAAAATTCTGGGTCCAGTTCGGGTGCGTGGAATTCGCCCCTCATGGCCATAGTGGTAACGCTCAGCGTTCTCTCCCGTTCTCGGGCCGACAGGGCGAGTGCCCTGCTCGGTGCGATGGACGTCTTAAAACTCACTGCCACCGTCGCGGACTCCGTCGCACATCAGCGACGACGGTGACAAGGGAATCCACAGCAACCTAAGGCCGCGGTAACCCGGGTAAGAGCCTATCAGTCCCACGCGCCCAGTTAGTGCCACGGGTGTAATTGTCCCGGGACGCGCCCGCAGAAAAGGCGTCCCCCAGCAGGGACGCCCGATGATTAACGCTGGTGACAGGTGGTTGTTAGGTAGGTCACCTACCCCCTAATTAGGGGAATTGCCCGGGACAACCGGTCACCGTCAGCTGGTGAACGTGACGTTCGTGGTGACGATCCCCCACACCTCGGTGGCCAGCACCGTGACGAGCGCGAGAATGACGGTGACCACGAAGGCCGTGCGGTCGTAGAAGGTGAGGCCGTCGAGAAGGAAAAAGACGATGATGAAGACGACGATCTTCACCAGCCAGCTCCCCAGGATCACGGCCATCGATGTCGTCGGGTCCGAGTGGGCCGTCAACCGGACGCTGAGCACCGTCAGCAGCACGAAACTGCCACCCACGGCGGCTCCGAGCAGCACCCCCCAGATGCCGGGCAGCTCTCGCTGCCAGCCCCACAACGCGAGGGACACCACGGTGATCACCGCGAGTGCTCCCGTGCCGTACTTCAGCGCGCGGTTGAGCGGGCGGGTGTGGTCCTCGTATTCAGAGTATTCGGAAGTCACGAGCGGGAAGCCTACCGCAGGGCGGAAACGGAACCGCGCCTGGCCAGCGGGACCACCGTCACCACGGCGGCGAGGGCGATCGCCCCGACCGCCAGTGGCGTGGCCAGGTGCGCCGGGATCACGGAGAAGCTCACCGCGCCGAACGCCACGGCCGAGACCCACAGGTAGAGCACCAGCACGGTGCGCCGATGGGTGTGGCCGAGCGCGAGCAGCCGGTGGTGGATGTGCAGGCGGTCCGCCTGGAACGGGCTCTGGCCCTTGGACACCCGGCGGAAGACCGCGAGCAGCAGATCCAGCACCGGGACAAACACCGCGGCGATGACCACGATGATGGGGCTGAGCAGCGCGATCATGTCGGCGGTGCCGTAGAGGGACATGTTGATCTTGCCCGACGCCGAGGTCGCCGACGCGGCCAGCAGCAGCCCGATGAGCATGGAGCCGGAATCCCCCATGAAGATGCGCGAGGGTTCGAAGTTGTGCGGCAGGAAGCCGGCGCACATGCCCACCAGGCCGGCGGCGATAATGGCCGGCGGGTACGCGCTGACGGCCCCGCCCTGGTCGTGCAGGACAGTGAGTGAGAACACGAGGATCGCCCCGCCGGCGATCATCCCCAGGCCTGCGGCCAGGCCGTCGAGGCCGTCGACAAAGTTTATGGCGTTCATGAGCAGCACGGCGAAGACGGTGGTGACGATGGTCGACCACACCTGGTCCAGCACCAGGGTGGTGCCCTCCCCGAGGGGGACGTAGAGCAGTGTCCACGAGAGCCCCAGCAGGCTCATCACGAGCGCGGCGACGATCTGCCCGGTGAGCTTCACCACCGCGCCGAGCTCGATGAGGTCGTCGATGACCCCCACAAAGACAATCGCCGCGGCGGCCCAGAGCACGGCCGTCATCTCCGGGGTGACCGGCATGAAACCCCGGGTCAGCGCCGGAAGCTGGGAGGCCAGCAGCACGGCCGAGAGGAATCCGGCGAACATCGCCAGGCCTCCCAGCCGCGGGGTCGGCTGCGTGTGCACGTCCCGCAGCCGGATCTCCGCGACCTTCCCCGACCGCACCGCCGCGGACCTGACCATCCCGGTGACGAGATAGGTGATCGCGGCGGCGACGAGGATGGTGAGCAGCAGCTCCCGCAGGGGCAGCCCGACGGCGGCCATCTACCGCAGTTCCTGCGGATCGATCCCGAGGACCTCCCCGATACGCTCGGCGCTCAGCGCGCCCTCCCGCAGCAGTTTCGGGGTGCGTCCCGAGATGTCGATGATCGAGGAGGGCTCCCCGACGCTGGCCTCTCCCCCGTCGAGGTACACGGACACGGCTCGGCCAAGCTGGTCCCTCGCCTCGGTGACGGTCGTCGGAGCGGGCTGGCCGGAGATGTTGGCCGAGGACACGGCCATCGGCCCCACCTGGCGCAGCAGTTCGATGGCCACGGGCTGCAGCGGCATGCGCAGCATGACCGTGCCCCGGGTGTCCCCCAGGTTCCACGGCAGCGACGGCGCCTCGGGGACGACGATGGAGAGCCCGCCGGGCCAGAAGGCCTCCACGAGTGTCTGCGCGGTCGGCGTGAACTCGCGCACCAGGCCCTGGATGGTGTCCCAGGAGCCCACGAGCACCGGGACCGGCATGTCGCGGCCGCGCTGTTTGGTGGCCAGGAGGTTAGCGACGGCGTCGTTGTCGAAGGCGTCGCAACCCAGGCCGTACACCGTGTCGGTGGGCAGGACGACGAGTCGACCCGCCTTCACCGCGTCGGTGGCCTGGCGCAGCCCGGCCTCGCGGCCCTGGGCTTCGGCGCAGGAGTAGATCTTGCTCACTGGCTCATCCTTTACTCGTTGTTTCTCTCATGTCACCTTACGTGCGGTGACAAACCGGGCACGGCCACTGAGGTCGCGCAGGGGCGCCACATCCGTGAATCCCGCGTCCCGCAACGTGGCCTGGACCGCGTCGGAGGTGGTGTCGTCGTGTTCGATGCCGACGAGGCCACCCGGCTTGAGTAGCCGGTAAATCAAGGGTGTCATCTTGACTATGACCTCCATCCCGTCCTGCCCGGCAAAAACCGCCACGTGCGGGTCCGCGTAGACCTCGGGCTGCAGGCCCGCGTCCTCGGGGACGTAGGGCGGGTTGCTCACCACCAGATCCACCGTGCCGGCGAGCTCGGGAAGAATCGCCTCGGTGACATCTCCCTGCACAACAGTCACGGCAGGCGCATTGCGCCTCGCGTAGTCAAGAGCAGGGGCTTGCTTCTCGACGCCCGTCACCCGGGCCGCCGGAACCAGCGAGGCGATGTACTGGGCTATCGCTCCACTGCCGGTGCAGAGATCGACGACCACCGGGGAGGCGGCGTCGATAAGCGATAATTTTTTCACCGCCCAGTCCGCCAGCACCTCGGTCTCCGGCCGCGGGATGAACACCCCGGGGCCGACCGCGATGTCGAGGTGGCCGAAGGGGGCCGTGCCGAGCACGTGCTGCAGGGGCTCGCGGGCCTCGCGGCGGGCGAGCAGATCCCAGAAGCCTGCGGGAACGTCGCCGCGCAGGTCGAGGCCCAGCGGGCCGGTGCCGGCCAGGTGCGCGGCGATGAGCCGGGCGTCGACATCCGGGGAGTCGACGCCGGCCGCGGCGAGCCGGGCTGCGGCGTCGGCGAGTGCCTGGCGCAGCATCATTCGGACTCGAGGCGCTCCGCGCGTTCGGCCGCACGCAGCGCCGTGAGCAGTTCGTCCATCTGGCCGTTGAGCACGGCGTCGAGATTGTTGGACTTGTAGTTGATGCGGTGGTCGGA
This sequence comes from Corynebacterium doosanense CAU 212 = DSM 45436, assembly GCF_000767055.1. Classification (NCBI taxonomy): domain Bacteria; kingdom Bacillati; phylum Actinomycetota; class Actinomycetes; order Mycobacteriales; family Corynebacteriaceae; genus Corynebacterium; species Corynebacterium doosanense. The sequence goes on along the minus strand of NZ_CP006764.1, from coordinate 1,178,877 downwards.
GATGCGGTTCTCCGGCCAGTTGTAGGTGCGGATGCGCTCGGAGCGGTCCATAGTGCGCACCTGGGCTGCGCGGCCCTCGGCCGCCTCCGCGTCCACCTTGTCGCGCTCCATCTGGTCCAACCGCGCCTGCAGCACCTGCATGGCACGCGCCTTGTTCTGGATCTGCGAGCGTTCGTTCTGGCAGGTCACCACCAGGCCCGTGGGCAGGTGGGTCAGGCGCACCGCGGAGTCCGTGGTGTTCACGCCCTGGCCGCCCTTGCCGGAGGAACGGTAGACGTCGACGCGGATGTCCTTCTCGTCGATGTCCACACTCTCCAGCTCGTCCGGCTCGGGGAAGACAAATACGCCGGCGGCCGAGGTCTGGATGCGTCCCTGCGACTCCGTCACGGGAACACGCTGGACCCGGTGCACGCCGCCCTCGAACTTGAACACGCTCCAGGCGCCGTCGCGGGACGGGGTCTTCGACTTGATGGACACGGTCATGTCCTTCACGCCGCCGAGATCGGACTCCGCGGCGTCGAGCACGTTCCAGGTGAAGCCGTTCTTCTCCACGAAACGCTGGTACATCCGGGCGAGATCGCCGGCGAACAGCGCGGCCTCCTCGCCGCCCGCACCGGCCTTGATCTCCATGATGATGTCCTCGCTGTCCTGCTCGTCGCGGGGGGCGAGCAGATCGGCGAGCTTCTCCTCCAGGTCCACGACCTCGACCTCGAGGCGCTTGGCCTCTTCGGCGAACTCGTAGTCCTCGTAGGCCATCTCGCGGGCGGCCTCGAGGTCACCGCGCGCCGTCTCCAGCGCGGCGTTGGCGTTGATGATCGGCTGCAGCTCCGCGTAGCGCTTGGAGAGCTTGCGGAACAGCGTCTGGTCGCCCGTGGTCTCCGGGTCGGCCATCTGGGCCTCGATGCCCTGGTACTCGGAGACGACGTCGTCGACGAGGGAAACGTCCTTGGCCATTAGCTGTACTCCTCGGTGTCCTCGTCGGCGGCCATCGGCGCGCTGGAGGCGACCTGCATGAGGAATTCACCGTTGGTCTTGGTCTTCTTCAGCTGCTTGATCAGTAGGTCGATAGCCTGCTGCGAGTCCAGCGCAGCGAGGATGCGGCGCAGCTTGTGCATGATGCGCGCCTCCTCCGGGACGATCAGCAGCTCGTCCTTACGGGTGCCCGACGGATTGACGTCGACGGCCGGGAAGACACGGCGCTCGGAGATCTTGCGGTCGAGCTTGAGCTCGGCGTTGCCGGTGCCCTTGAACTCCTCGAAGATGACCGTGTCGCCGGCGGAACCCGTCTCCACCATTGCCGTGGCGATGATGGTCAGCGAACCACCGTTCTCGATGTTGCGCGCGGCGCCGAGGAAACGTTTCGGCGGGTAGAGCGCGTTGGAGTCCACGCCACCGGAGAGGATGCGGCCGGACGCGGGCGAGGAGTTGTTGTACGCGCGGCCCAGGCGGGTGATGGAGTCGAGCAAGACGACAACGTCCTTGCCCATCTCCACCAGACGCTTGGCTCGCTCGATGGCCAACTCCGCGACGGCGGTGTGCTCGGACGGCGGGCGGTCGAACGTCGAGGCGATGACCTCGCCGTTGACGGAACGCTGCATGTCCGTGACCTCCTCGGGACGCTCGTCGACGAGCACGACCATGAGGTGGCATTCCGGGTTGTTGCGGGAGATCGCGTTGGCGATGTTCTGCATGATCGTCGTCTTACCGGCCTTCGGCGGGGAGACGATGAGCGCGCGCTGGCCCTTGCCGATGGGCATGACCAGGTCGATGACACGCGTGGTGAGGATGTTCGGCTCCGTCTCCAGGCGCAGGCGCTGGTTCGGATACAGCGGAGTGAGTTTGTGGAACTCCGGTCGACGCCTGGACTCCTCCGGGTTCATGCCGTTGATCGTGTCCACCCGGGTCAGCGCGTTGTACTTCTTGCGGTTGCGGCCGTTGCCGTGGGTCTGGGCGCCACCGTTCATCTTCACCTGGCCGGTGATGGCGTCACCGGAGCGCAGGTCGTAGCGCTTGACCAGGTTGTTGTTGACAAACAGGTCCGCCTGGCCGGCCTTGTAACCGGTCGTGCGCAGGAACGCGGCGTTGGCGTCGACCACGTCGAGGATGCCGGCGACGTCCTGGAGCTGGTCGTTCTGGTCGGCGTGCTGCTGCTGACCCTGGTTCTGGTTCTGGTGGTGGTTCTGGTTCTGTCCCTGGTTCTGGTTGTCGCCCTGGCCGTCACCACCGCGATTTCGCCGGTTGCGGCGGTTGCGTCGCCCGCGGCGCCCACCGCCACCCTGCTCGTCGTCGTCACCCTGGCGATTCTGCTGGTGGTTACGGTTGTTGCTGGTGCGGTCCCGGTCCCTGTCGCGGTCCCGGTTGTCCGAACCCTGGTCCTGGTTCTGGTTCTGCTGCTGCTGCTCAGAATCCTGGCCCCGATCCTGGTCCTGATCCCGACGTCCCTCGCCGTCCTCGTTCTGGCGGGCGCGGTTGCGCCGGGCGCGACGTGCCTGCGAGCGGGACTCGACATAACGCTCGTCGTTGTCCTCCGAGGTGGAGGGGCGGTTCTCCTGACCGGAGGGCTGTTCCGGCGCCCGCTCGGCGGAGCGCTCTGCGGGACGCTCATCCTCGGCGGCCGCGGCGGCCGCCGCAGCGGCCTCCCGGGCCTTGGCGGGGACGGATCCGGTCTGGATGGCGGTGATCAGCTCGCCCTTGCGCAGGGCGGAGACCCCCTTGAGACCTTTCTCCGCTGCAAGCTTGCGCAGTTCCGGCAGCTTGAGGGTGCTCAGGTCCCTGTTGTCCGTTTCGCTCACGGATTTCCTTTCGTTGCTTCGCCGCCGGCGATGGGTGTCAGCACAGCTCGACACGGCGTGCCTGGGTGCAGCGCGCGGGGAAGCGTTGGGTTCAATGATGTCTCTCTCCACGGGCGACACGTCACGTGTGGCGAGGGAGAAGAGGAATGCGGGCGACCGAGGGCCGGTGACGTCGACACCCGGGATTTCTTCGGGGCGTGCGACGCGGCGTCATCGTCGATCGCGGACAAGTGTAGCGCACCGGCCCCGTCGATCCGGCCCGAGGGGGAGGCTAGAGTGGGACGCATGCTTTCGACGATGCAGGACATCCCCTTGTCGATTGCCCGGATTCTCGACTACGGGGCAACCGTCCACGGCAACACGGTGGTGACCACCTGGTCCGTCGACGGCCCGCAGACCACGACGTTCCGCGAGATCGCCGCCCGCGCCGCCGCCCTGGCCCACGCACTGCGCGATGATCTGGGAATCACCGGGGACCAGCGCGTCGGCTCCTTCATGTACAACTGCGCGGAGCACCTCGAGGTGATGTTCGGGGTCAGCGCCATGGAGGCGGTGTTCACCCCGCTGAACAAGCAGCTGATGAACGACCAGATCAGCCACATCATCCGCCACGCAGAGATCGAGGTCATCGTCGCTGATCTCCGCCTCCTCGGTCAGTTGGAGCAGGTGCTGGTGGATACGCCGTCGATACGCGCCGTAGCCGTCATCGGCACCGGCGACGTCCCCGCGGAGATCGCCGGGGTTCCGGTGCACTCCTATGAGGCGCTTCTCGACGACCGTTCCACCGCCCTCGACTGGCCCGCCCAGGACGAACACGCGGCCGCCGCGATCTGCTACTCCACCGGCACGACGGGCCCGCCGAAGGGTGTCGCGTACTCGCAGCGCTCGGTGTATCTGCAGGCCATGTCGCTGCGCACGACGGACTCGCTGGCCGTGACCCACGGCGAGACCTTCCTCTGCGGCGTGCCCATCTATCACGTGCTCAGCTGGGGAATCCCCTTCGCGGCGTTTATGTCGGGCACTCCGCTCGTGCTTCCCGACGCCGACGTCTCCGCCCCCACCCTGGCCAAGATCATCGAGGCGACCCACCCGCGTGTCGCCCACGGCGTGCCCTCGCTGTGGACCCAGCTCATGGTGCACTACCTGCACGAACCACCCTCGCGCATGTCGCTCACGGAGATCTACGTGGGCGGCTCCCCGGCGTCGCCATCGCTCATCAAGATCTGGGAGGAGCGCTACGGCGTGGACATCGTGCACGTCTGGGGCATGACGGAGACCTCCACCGTGGGCACCGTTGCTCGGCCGCCCTCCGGGGCCTCGGGCGAGGCACGCATGGTCTACCGCAGCTCACAGGGCCGCTTCGCCCCCTCGCTGGAGTACCGCGTGGTGCACGACGGCGCAGTGGTCGCCTCCACCGACCGGAACCAGGGGGAAATCCAGGTGCGCGGCAACCTCGTCGCCGCCTCCTACCTGCGCTCCGACGCCGTCGACGAGTTCCGCGGCGAGAACATCCCCGACGGCTCCGGCGGGGACGAGAAGTTCACCGCCGACGGATGGCTGCGCACCGGCGACGTCGGCTCGGTCACCTCCGACGGCTTCCTGGTCATCTCTGACCGCGCGCGGGACGTCATCCGCTCGGGCGGCGAGTGGATCTACTCCGCCCAGCTGGAGAACGTCATCATGGAGGCCGACGAGGTCGTCGAATGCGCGGTGATCGGCATGCCCGACAAGAAATGGGGTGAGCGCCCCCTCGCCGTCACCGTGCTTCACGACGGCGTCCCGCCCACCGCCGAGACCGCCGAGGCGATCCGGGCAACCGTGCGCTCGCAGCTGCCCAACTGGATGGTCCCCGAGTACTGGTCGTTCGTCGACCACATCGACAAGACCTCCGTGGACAAGTTCGACAAGAAGGATCTGCGCTCGCATCTCGCCGGGGACGAACTCGAGATAGTGAAGCTCCGGGGGCCCGGAGAATCGAAGCAGCTACGATGAAGTGGCAATGAGTAAAACTGTCGTTCCCCTGACCCTGACGATGCCGGGCAGCTCCGCGCTCCCGGCCGACCTGCCCGCCGCCGCAGCGGACGGGACGAGAACCCTGGCCGACACCTACGGCCGCGTCGCCCGCGACTTGCGTGTCAGCCTCACCGACCGGTGCAACCTGCGCTGCACCTACTGCATGCCGGCCGAGGGACTCGACTGGCTGCCCACGGAACAGACACTCGACGACGACGAGACCATCCGCCTGCTCGCCATCGCCGTGGAGAAACTGGGCATCCGCCAGATCCGCTTCACCGGCGGCGAGCCCCTCCTGCGCAAGTCCCTGGAGAAGATCATCGCCGCGGCGAAGGGGCTGCGCACCGACGAGGGCAGGGCCCCCCAGCTGGCCATGACCACCAACGGCATGGGCCTCGCCCGGCGGGTGCACGCCCTGAAGGACGCGGGGCTGGACCGGGTGAACATCTCCCTGGACACCGTCGACCCTGAGCTCTACGCCCGCCTGACCCGGCGCGACCGGGTGACGGACGCCATCGCCGCCATCGACGCGGCGGTCGCCGCCGGCCTCTCCCCCGTCAAGGTCAACGCCGTGATCATGCCCGGGATCAACGACCACTCCATCGGTGACCTGGCCAGGTTCTGCCTGGAACGCGGCGCGCAGCTGCGGTTCATCGAACAGATGCCGCTCGGACCGCCCTCGCAGTGGAAACGTGCGGAGATGATCACGGCGCAGGACATTCTTGATGCTTTGGCGGAGGAATTTGAGCTCTCGCCCGTCGATAAGCCCCGCGGTTCCGCCCCCGCCGCGCTGTGGAACGTCACCGACGGCACCCGTTCCGGCGAGGTCGGCGTCATCGCCTCGGTCTCCCACCCGTTCTGCGGCGACTGCGACCGCACCCGCCTGACCACCGACGGGGCGATCCGCAGCTGCCTGTTCTCCGCCGCCGGCGACGAGGTCTCGCTGCGCGAGCTCCTGCGCTCCGGGGCCTCCGACGACGAGATCGGCGCCCTTTGGGCCGCCGCGATGTGGCGCAAGAAACCCGGCCACGGCATCGACGATCCCGGGTTCCTCCAGCCGGACCGCCCCATGTCCGCCATCGGCGGATAGTGGCCGTGCCCCGATCCATCGCCGAGCACGTGGCCTTTGTCACCTCGCTCGTCTCCCCGCTGCCCGCCCGGTCGATGCCCCCGGAAACGGGATTTGCGCTGGCCGTCGATGCCGTCGCGCGCCTGGCCGTGCCGCCCTTCGACAACTCCGCCATGGACGGTTTCCTCGCCCACCGTGCCGACCTGCCCGGTGAGCTGCGCGTGGTCGCCGATGTCCCCGCCGGCGGTCACCCCGTCCGCCTCGGACCCGGTGAGGCCGCCCGCATCATGACCGGTGCCCCGATCGGGCCCGACGGTGACTGTGTCATCCCCGTCGAGGACACCGACCACCCCGCCGGCCCCGGCCCGCTGCCCGCCACCGTCCGCGCGCCCGCGTTTTCCGGGCGCAGCCACATCCGCCCCCGCGGGGACAACTCCTCCCCCGGCGATGTTGTCCTCGCCGCCGGCTCGCCCATCGACGCCGGCGCGCTGGCCGCGCTCATCTCCGCAGGTGTCACCGAGGTACACACCCATCCCCGCCCCCGCGTCGCCGTCATCTCCTCCGGCGACGAGCTCATCCCCGCCGGCCAGCCGCTCGCCGAGGGCCATATCCCCGACTCCAACCTGCCCATGCTCGCCGCGCTGGCCCGCGCCAACGGCGCCGCCGACGTGCTGCAGCTGCACGCCTCGGACCGCGACGGCGACTTCCGCACCGTGCTCGACGAGGCCGCGACCGCCGCCGATGTGGTTGTCACCTCCGGCGGCGTATCGACGGGCGCCTTCGACGTGGTCAAGGCCGTCACCTCGGGCCATGACATGTGGTTCGGCTCCGTGGCCATGAGACCCGGCTCACCCCAGGGCGCCGGGCTGTGGAACGGTCGGCCGCTGCTCTGCCTGCCCGGCAACCCCGTCGCCGCCTTCGTCTCCTTCCACCTCTTCGTGGCGCCCGTGCTGCGGAGGCTCGCCGGGGATACCCGGCCGGTGTCGCGGGTGCGGCTGGCCGGGGGCGTCGATACGTTTCCCGCCGCGGGCGGCGTCACCCGGATCGTGCCGGTCCGGCTGACCCTCGACGGCGAGATCACCGCCGAGCCCTTCCATTCCCGCGGCTCCTCGCACCTGGTCGCCTCCCTCGCCGGTACCGACGGCCTGGCCGTGATCGCCGGCGGCGACACCATCGACATCATCCTCACCCGAAACTAGAAGGCGGTTCCCACCGTGAAATTCACCCACCTCAACGACCGCGGCTCCGCCTACATGGTCGACGTCACCGAAAAGACCCCCACCGTCCGCGCCGCCACCGCGAAGGGAGAGGTGGCCTGCTCCCCCGACATCCTCGCCGCGCTACGCGACGGCACCGTCCCCAAGGGCGACGTCCTCGCCGTCGCGCGCATCGCCGGCATCTCCGCCGCCAAACGCGTCCCCGAGCTGCTGCCGCTGGCCCACACCATCGGCGTGCACGGCGCCTCCGTCGAACTCACGCTGGCCGAGGACCACGTCGCCATCGAGGCCACCGTCCGCACCGCCGACCGCACCGGCGTGGAGATGGAGGCACTCACCGCCGTCACCGTCGCGGCGCTCGCCGTCATCGACATGGTCAAAGGCGTCGACCGCACCGCCTACATCCGCGACGCACGCATCACCGCCAAGTCCGGCGGGCGTTCCGGGGACTGGTCGCGGTGAGCGTCGACGTCATCATCCTCGCCGGCGGGCGCGGGTCCCGCATGGGCGGGCGGGACAAGGCCCAGGTCACCGTCGATGGGCGACGGCTCATCGACGTGCTCCTCGACTCCCTCGACGGGGCCGGCCGGGTCGCCGTCGTCTCCTCCCGGCCGATCACGCTGCGCCCCGGGGTGACCCTCGTCGCCGAAAATCCGCCCTTCGCCGGGCCGGTCGCCGCGATCAACGCGGGCCTCCTCGCGCTGCAGCCCGGCGCGTCGACGCACACCGCCGTCCTCGCCGTCGACGCCCCCGACTCCGCGTCCCTCATCCCCCCGCTCGTCGCCGCCCTCGACGCGTCGGTCTCCGTGGCCGCCGTCGAGGGCCAGCCCCTGTGTGCCGTGTGGAAGACCGCAGAGCTGCACCGGGTGCTGGGCAGCCTTGATTCCGTGGTGGACCGGGCGGCGAAATCCCTCTTCGACGACGTCCCGGTGGCCACAATCCCGGGCACGGGTGCGGAGCGAGACTACGACACCCTCGACGAGTTGACCGGCTACGGCGACGTCGCTGTGGACAACTAGCCGCAGCCGTCACGTTCCGCGGGTTGTCCACAGGGCTCCCTCGCTCTCTACCGGCGCGCTGGCTACCGTCTGGCCCATGAACATTGTGGACACGTGGCGCGAGAGCCAGGCCCAGGGGATAGCTTTCCTCCAGGGCCTCTCCGAGCTGTCCGTCCCCGAACTTGCCGGCACCCTCATCTCCGCCTCGACCGCGGGGCGGCTTCTCCAGACCGCGCGTGTCTACTGGGGGCCGACGAAGAACACCCGGAAGCAACGCCTCGCCCGGGACACGGCCGTCGAGTCGTCGATGCCCGTCGATGCGCTCGTCCTCATCGAGCGGCACCTGCGCAAACTCGCCGACGGCATCGACGAATGGGCCGTACGCACCGAACTCTGCGCCCTCACCGGGACCGTCGATGACATAGACCGGGCCGCCGCCGACATCGTCCGCCGGCACAACCAGGCGCAGGACTTCGACGCCCGCCCCCGTCGATCGCTCAAGGGCGGCAAGAACACCGACGCCGCAGGTTGCCGCACCATCTCCGTCACCGGCCCGGAGCGTGAGATGGTGGCGTTCCTCCGGGGGCTGGAAAAGAAGGCGTCGGCGCTGCGTGTCGACGGCATGACCTACGAGCAGGCGATGTACGACGCCCTGATGTCCGGCGACGGTACGCCGCAGGAGATCCTCACCCCGATGGTGGTCATCGGGCTTCCCGACTGGGCGAAACTGCTCCGCCACGAGGGTTCGGAATCCATCTTCGCGCTCACCGACGGCACCATCCTCACCGGCGCGGAGCTCATCGCCCGGCTCATGAGCGACCATCACCTCGTGGGCCTCTACGACCCCCTCACCGGCCCGGTGAACGCGTACCAGGCCAGCCGCCTGCCGTCCGCAAAACAGCGCCTGCTGGCCAGCGCAGAATCCATCCTCTGCGAGTGGCCGGGATGCACCACCTCCGCGGACTCCTCCAGCGACCACCACATCATCGCCTTCAAGAACGGCGGCCCCACCAATGTCGTCAACATGGCCAAACTGTGTCGGCTCCACAACGGCAGAAACGACGACGACCCGGAAAAACCAAGAAACGGCCGCATCGAGCGCATCAACGGCCTCCCCGTCTGGGTTCCGCCCGGCGGCGGCCCACCCCGACGCAGCCGTCATCCCATCAAGAAACTCTCCGCGGCCGAGCTAACCCGGCATTAAAACTTCTCGAAGATCACCGGCAGCAGCGGCACCAGAACCCCCAGGCAGTCGGCCACCCCGCCGACGCTGTGGGGGGCGTTGGCGATGAGCGTGCCCTCGCCGCCCCTCGCCGTGACCCCGACGATGCCCCTCGACAGCCCCGCGCGGGGCGTCGACTTCAGGCCCTCGATGAGGATCTGCATCTCCAAGCCGGTGAGCCGGGCGTCGATAAGCTCCATCGACACGTCGGGGGTGACGTTGTTGGTGCCGATGCCGGTCCCGCCGAGCGTGAGCACCACCTGCACCCCCTCGGCGATGGCTTCGACCAGTCGGCCGCGGAGGGGTTCCACCCCTTCGGCGATGACGAGTGGATCGGCGCAGCGGAGGCCGGCCCGTCGAAGAGTATCGACGGCGGCAGCACCCGCCGTGTCGCGTCGCTCTCCGCCGCAGACGCGGTCGGAAACGACGATTACTTGTGCTGTGTGCACCGTGTAGTCCTTTCGTGGGCTTGTTGGTGACGAGACAACCACCGTCGGGGCCTGCAACATCGTCTCACCAGCGCTTTTCGCAACATCTATGTTGCGTTATTATCTGCGGAATTACCCGGGTTTAAATGGACATTCTTGCATAGGTCCGATTAAATGAAGCTACAGCCGTTATTAATGGCCGAGGGTCTCAGGCCCTCATCACAACCGGATCCCGGCGCCCTCGGGGCGCCAGCACAAGGAGGACCACCTTGACCACGCTCGACACTTCCCAGAGAGTCCTCCACGGGTGGGATCCGGAAGATCCCGACAAGTGGGACGCCAAGATCGCCTGGAGCACCCTGGTGATCTCCACGATCACGCTCTTCCTCGGTTTCTGCACCTGGTACCTCGTCTCGGCCATTGCGCCGATGCTCAACCAGATCGGCTTCGGCCTCACGCCGGCCCAGCTCTACTGGCTCACCGCCATCCCGGGCCTGGCGACCGGACTGTTCCGCCTCGTGTTCATGTTCCTGCCGGCCATCATGGGCACCCGCAGGCTCGTCTCCCTGTCGTCGCTCCTGTTCGTCATCCCGCTGGCCGGCTGGTTCGTGGCGGTGCAGAACACGCAGACTCCGTACTGGGTCCTGCTCACACTGTCCTTCATGGCCGGTATCGGCGGCGGCGTCTTCTCCGGCTTCATGCCGTCGACGGGTTACTTCTTCCCCAAGGCGCAGGCGGGCACCGCCCTGGGTCTGCAGGCCGGCCTGTCCAACCTGGGCATGTCCTTTGTCCAGCTCACCGCCCCGTGGCTCATGGGCTTCTCGCTGCTGGGCATCGGTTTCCTGGCTCCGCAGCGCGGCGTCGACGCGGGGCAGGAGATCTTCATCTTCAACCCGGCGATCTTCTTCATCCCGTGGGCGATCCTCATGGCGGTCATTGCGTGGATCTTCCTCAAGGATGTCCCGGTGACGGCGAACTTCCGCCAGCAGATCGACATCTTCGGCAACAAGAACACCTGGATCATGACGGTGATCTACCTCGCGGGTTTCGGCGCCTTCGCCGGGTTCTCCGCGCAGCTGGGTCTGCTCATCAACAACACCTACGGCGCCAGCTCCGCCCTCGCCGCCGATACCGCGGCCGGGGATCTGGTCAAGGGCGCAACGTGGGCCTTCCTTTTCCCGCTGGTGGGCGCGGGCGTCCGTGCGCTTGCGGGCCCGCTGTGTGACAAGTTCGGTGGCGCCGTGTTCACCTTCGTCGGGCTGGTCGGCATGGCCGTGATGACCGCGGTGGCCACCTTCTTCCTCACCCCGGACAGTGTCAACCAGTTCTGGTGGTTCATGGGCACGATGCTGGTCATGGCCTTCTTCTCGGGCCTGGTCAACGCGGGCTCCTTCAAGCAGATGCCCATGATCCTGCCCAAGCGCCAGGCCGGCGGGGTGATCGGTTGGACCGGTGCGATGGGAGCGTTCGGCCCGTTCATCGTCGGCATCCTTCTGTCGATGATCACCCCCACCGTCTTCTTCTGGGGAGCCGTGGTGTTCTTCGCCGCCGCCGCCGTCCTCGCCTGGATCTACTACGCCCGTCCCAACGCCCCCTTCCCGGGTTAAGGAGTCACCATGACTAATCCCCTGTTCAAACTCGGCAACTACGTCCGCCGCGGCGAGATGACCGAAAGCGGCCAGCAGCTCTTCCTCACCGGCGGACGCGACGCCGATGTGTTCTACCGCAACCGCTGGTCCTTCGACAAGATGGTGCGCTCCACCCACGGCGTCAACTGCACCGGTTCCTGCTCGTGGAAGGTCTACGTCAAGGATGGCGTGATCACCTGGGAGTCGCAGGCCGTCGACTACCCGACGACGGGCCCGGACATGCCGGACTACGAGCCCCGCGGCTGCCCGCGTGGCGCGTCCTTCTCCTGGTACACCTACTCGCCGACCCGCATCCGCTACCCCTACGTGCGTGGTGTGCTCCTGGACATGTTCCGGGCGGCGAAGCAGGAGCACGGCGACCCGGTCCTGGCCTGGCGCTCCATCCAAGAGGACCCGGAGAAGCAGGACGCGTACGTCTCGCAGCGCGGCAAGGGTGGCCTGGTCCGTGTCAGCTACACCGAGGCGATCGAGATGGCTGCGGCGGCCCACGTCTACACCATCCGCCAGTGGGGCCCGGACCGTATCGCCGGCTTCACCGTGATCCCGGCGATGTCGCAGATCTCCTACGGCGCCGGCACCCGTTTCCTGCAGATGATCGGCGGTGTCGCTCTGTCCTTCTACGACTGGTACGCCGATCTGCCGCCCGCCTCCCCGCAGACCTTCGGTGACCAGACCGACGTCCCGGAGTCCGGCGACTGGTACAACTCCTCCTACCTCATGATGTGGGGTTCCAACATCCCCGTCACCCGCACCCCGGACGCGCACTTCATGGTCGAGGCGCGCTACAAGGGCACGAAGGTCGTCGTCGTCTCCCCCGACTTCGCCGACAACACCGTGCACGCCGACGAGTGGCTGCGCATCGACCCGGGCACCGACGCCGCGCTCGCCTTCTCCATGGGCCACGTCATCCTGTCGGAGTTCCATATCGGCAAGGCCGAGCCCTACTTCCTCAACTACATGCGCCGCTTCACGGATTCCGCGTTCCTCGTCGAGCTGGATCCGCGTGACGACGCCACCTTCACACCGGGTAAGTTCTACACCGCCTCCAACCACGACGATGAGGCCCTCGCATCGACGGAGAACGCCACCCACCGCCTGCTGGTCATGGAGGAGGACGGCCGAGTCGTCGACCCCGGAGGCACCGCCGCGGACCACTTCGGCAAGGACGGCGTCGGTAAGTGGAACCTCCGCCTCGACGGCGTTGATCCGGTGCTCTCCATCGCCGAGACCGACGGCTTCCGCACCGCCGAGGTACTCTTCCCCCGTTTCGACCTCGACGCCGTCGATAACGGTGACGGACCCATCGGCGCGGGTGTCGTGCACCGCGGCGTGCCCGTCCGTGAGGTCAACGGCCGCCTCGTCACCACCGTGTTCGACATCATGCTCGCGCACTACGGCGTCAACCGCCCGGAGCTGAACCTGCCGGGTTCGTGGCCGCGGGACTTCTTCGACGCGGAGGAGCCCGGCACCCCGGCGTGGCAGGAGGCGCTCACCGGCGTCCCGGCGAACGCGGCCATCCGCATCGCCCGCGAGTTCGCGCAGAACGCGGCGGACTCGCAGGGTCGCTCGCAGATCATCATGGGCGCTGGCGTTAACCACTATTTCCACGCCGACGCCATCTACCGCACGTTCCTCGCGCTGACGTCGATGTGTGGCACCCAGGGTGTCAACGGTGGCGGCTGGGCCCACTACGTCGGCCAGGAGAAGCTGCGGCCGATGAACGGCTGGTCTCAGTACGCCTTCGCCCTGGACTGGCAGCGCCCGGCGCGCCAGATGATCACCACCGGCTTCTACTACCTCACCACCAGTCAGTGGCGCTACGACAACACCCGGGCGTCGCGCCTGGGCTCCCCGCTGGCCAACCGTGGCGCCATCGGCGACAAGATGACCGCGGACACGCTCATCGAGTCGATGAAACGTGGCTGGATGCCGTCGTACCCGCAGTTCAACCGCAACCCGCTGCTGCTCAGCGAGCAGGCGGAGCAGGCGGGGATGGACGTCAAGGACTACATCGTCGCGGAGCTGGAGAGCGGCAACATGAAGTTCGCCGCGGAGGATCCGGATTCGCCGGAGAACTGGCCGCGCATCCTGCTCAACTGGCGCACCAACCTCATGGGTTCCTCGGCGAAGGGCACGGAGTTCTTCCTGCGTCACATGCTGGGCATCGACTCGGACGCGACGGCGAAGGAGCTCGAGCCCGGGGAGCGGCCGAAGTCGATCCGCTGGGTCGACGAGGCACCCGAGGGAAAGCTCGACCTCATGATGACCACGGACTTCCGCAACACCTCGACGACCCTGGTCTCCGACATCGTCCTGCCGGCGGCGACGTGGTACGAGAAACACGATCTGTCCACCACGGACATGCACCCCTTCATCCACTCCTTCAACGCGGCGATCAACCCGCCGTGGGAGGCGCGCACGGACTACCAGGTGTTCCGCGACCTTGCCAATGCGTTCTCGCAGATGGCGGTGCGTTGGCTGGGCACGCAGCGCGACGTCATTGCCGCTCCCCTGGGCCACGACTCGCCGGATGAGATCAACATGCCCAACGGCGTCGTCCCCGACCTCGCCGCCGAGGGCCTGCAGCCGGGTAAGAACATGGCCAAGCTCATCCCCGTCGAGCGGGACTACACCCGGGTGTTCGAGAAGTGGAACCATGTGGGTCCGCTGACGGAGAAGCTGGGCACGGGCGTGCACGGCACGCCGTACAACGTGGCCAAGCAGGTCGAGGAGCTGGGCAAGATCAACGGCCTGGGTGAGAACGGCCGCCCGCGTATCGACACGGATGTCAAGGCCATCGAGATGGTGCTGCACCTCTCGGGGGTGTCCAACGGCGAGGTTGCTGTCGAGGGCTTCCGCAACCAGGGCAACCGGGTGGGCGTCGACATGATGCCGCTGGTCGCCGGCCGGGAGTCGGACCGCATCAACTGGGACATGATCAAGGAGCGCCCGGTGGAGGTGCTCACCTCCCCGGAGTGGACCGGTGACAAGCGTGGTGGCAGGAGGTACACGGCGTTCTCCATCAACGTGGAGTTCGAGAAACCCTTCCACACGCTGTCCGGCCGCATGCACTACTACCTCGACCACGACTGGTACCTGGATTACGGCGAGGCGCTGCCGATCTACCGCCCGCCGCTGGACAAACGCCGCCTCAACGGGGAGATCAGCCCGGGTGAGTTCTACGACGGCGAGTCCCCGGAGGTGACGGTGCGGTATCTCACCACCCACAACAAGTGGTCGATCCACTCGCAGTACTTCGACAACCTGCATGTGCTGTCGATCTCGCGCGGTGGGCAGGTCATCTGGATGTCGGACAAGGACGCGGCGAAGGTCGGCGTCCGGGACAACGACTGGGTGGAGGCCTACAACCGCAACGGCGTGGTTTCGGCGAGGGCGATTGTCTCGCACCGCATTCCCGAGGGAACGGTGATCATGAACCATGCGCAGGAACGCACCGTCGGTACGCCGCTCAACGAACACACCGGCCGCCGCGGCGGAACGCACAACTCGTTGACGCAGATCATGATCAAACCCATTCATGTGGCGGGTGGCTACGGCCATCTGACCTACGGCTTCAACTACATCGGCCCGACCGGTAACAACCGCGACGAAGTGACCCGCATTCGTCGCCGCTCCCAGGAGGTGGAGTTCTAGATGAGAATCATGGCCCAGATCGGGATGATCATGAACCTGGACAAGTGCATCGGCTGCCATACGTGCTCGGTGACGTGCAAGCAGGCGTGGACCAACCGCCAGGGTATGGAGTACATCTGGTTCAACAACGTGGAGACCCGCCCCGGCGTCGGTTACCCGCGTGGCTGGGAGGACCAGGACAAGTGGGAGGGCGGCTGGGTGCGCACCGCCTCCGGCAAGCTCAAGCCCCGCGCGGGTGGCCGGGTGAAGAAGCTCATGACGCTCTTCCACAACCCCAAGCTGCCCAGCATCAACGACTACTACGAGCCGTGGACCTACGAGTACGACAAGCTGCTCTCGGCACCGAAGGGCCAGAAGACCCAGCCCACGGCGCGCCCGGTGTCGCAGCTGGACGGCCGGCCCATCGACAAGATCTCGTGGTCCTCCAACTGGGACGACAACCTCGGTGGCGCGCAGGAGACCATCGACGAGGATCCCGTGCTGCGGGCGGCGAACCTCAAGGTGCGCAAGGAGATCGAGGACGCCTTCATGTTCTACCTCCCGCGCATCTGCGAGCACTGCCTCAATCCGACGTGTGCCTCGTCGTGCCCGTCCGGGGCGATCTACAAGCGCGCGGAGGACGGCATCGTCCTCGTCGACCAGGACCGCTGCCGCGGCTGGCGCATGTGTGTCTCGGGCTGCCCGTACAAGAAGGTCTACTTCAACCACAAGTCCGGCAAGGCCGAGAAGTGCACGCTGTGTTACCCGCGTATCGAGGTCGGCCAACCCACGGTCTGCTCCGAAACCTGCGTCGGCAGGCTGCGTTACCTCGGCGTCCTGCTTTACGACGCCGACAAAGTGGCCGCGGCTGCCGCCACCGAGGACCCGCAGGACCTCTATGAGGCGCAGAAGGGTGTCTTCCTCGACCCTCACGACCCGGAGATCCAACGCCAGGCCGAGGCCGCGGGCATCCCGCCGTCCTGGATCGAGGCTGCCCAGCAGTCCCCGCTGCACGACCTCATCTTCAAGTACGAGGTCGCCCTGCCGCTGCACCCGGAGTACCGCACCCTGCCGATGGTCTGGTACATCCCGCCGCTGTCGCCGGTCGTCGATGAGGTGACCGCCTCGGGCGCGGACGGCGAGGATCACAAGGTGCTGTTCTCGGCGCTGTCGAACATGCGCATCCCCCTGGAGTACCTGGCCGGGCTGTTCACGGCCGGCGATACCGCGCCCGTCGAAAGGTCGCTGCGGCGCCTGGTGGCCATGCGCTCCTACATGCGTGACATCAACCTGGGCAACGAGCCGCAGGAGTCCATCGCCGAGGCGGTGGGCATGACCGGTCGCAAGATCGAGGAGATGTACAAGCTGCTCGCGGTGGCCAAGTACGACGACCGCTACGTCATCCCCACCGCGTCGCCGGAGACCCCGCGGGGTATCGCCACCCTAGACATGTACAACAGCCAGGACCCGGCGAAGGCCATGGACCAGTTCCCCGACCTGGGGATGGGTGCGCCGGAGGCCTGTTCCTCGGAGGGTTGCGGCTCGGGTTCCGCCGATACGGGTTCGAAGGTCTCACTGTTGAGCTGGTCGGGCGATCGCCCGGACGGCATGTTCCCGCCCAGGAGGGACTGACATGGCCAGGCGGACCCACGTGGGCGCCGTCCCGGCGCAGTTCGTTGAGCCGGTGAGTATCGACACTGAGCAGCGTCGTATCGTCGCCATGGCGGCGTCGGTGCTGCTGAGTTACCCGGACGAGCGGTTTGCGGAAAGCCGGGAGATCATCGGAGCGTCGCTGCCGGAGCTGCCGGCGGCCATCGCCGACGAGTTCCGGGCCTTCCTCGCCGCCACCGCATCGATGAGCCTGCGTGAGCTGGAGGAGCACTACGTCGAGACGTTCGACCAGCGGCGGCGCTGCTCGCTGTTCCTCTCCTACTACTCCGTGGGCGACACCCGTCAGCGTGGCACGGCGATCCTGGCGTTTCGCCAGCAGCTGCGCGGGCTGGGCATCGAGGAGCAGACGCAGGAGCTCCCCGATCACCTGTGTGTGCTGCTGGAGGCGCTCGCGCGTGTCGACGACGCCCACCACGCCGCCGCGGTCGAAATGATCGCCTCCCACCGCGAGGGCATCGAGGTCCTGCGCAGTGCGCTGGAGAACATCGGCTCCCCGTACGTCCACGTGATCGTCGCCGTCGCCAAGTCTCTTCCCCGGGTCGACGAGGCGACCGTGTTCCGCTACATCGACCTCATCAAGTCCGGTCCACCGGCGGAGATGGTCGGCATCACCCAGCTCCCCTTCCCGACCATGTCCTCCGACGTCAACAGGTAAAGGATCCTCCCCCTCATGAGCAACCTCGAAGTCTTCCTCTGGGTCGCGTTCCCCTGGCTGTGCATCGCGGCGTTTGTCGTCGGGATCATCTGGCGCTGGCGCTCCGACCAGTTCGGCTGGACCACCCACTCCTCCCAGATCTACGAGTCCCGCCTGCTGCGCATCTCCTCGCCGCTGTTCCACTGGGGCATGATGCTGGTCATCGTCGGCCACCTCATGGGCCTGGCCATCCCCAAGTCTTGGACCCGGGCGGTGGGGCTTAACGACGGCATCTACCACCTCATCGCCACCATCCCCGGCACGATCGCGGGCATCATGGTCATCCTCGGCCTCGCCGGGCTCATCTATCGACGCGTAGTCAACCGCTCCGTCTTCCTCTCCACCTCGACCTCGGACAAGACGATGTACGTCTTCCTCGCCGCGGCGATCATCTCCGGCTTCTTCGCCACCCTGTCGCTGCAAGTCTTCGGCGGCCCGCACGGTTACGACTACCGGGAGACCATCTCCCCCTGGCTGCGTCAGCTGCTCATCCTCAACGCCCAGCCGGAGCTCATGACCGACGTGCCGTGGCAGTTCAAGGTGCATGTCATCGGCGGCTTCACCCTCATGGCGGTGTGGCCGTGGACGCGCCTTGTGCACGCCTTCTCCGCCCCGGTCGGCTACGTCACCCGCCCGTACGTGGTCTACCGCTCGCGGGATTCGCGCACGTCGACCCACTTCACGGCCCGCGGCTGGGAGCCGGTGCGCTCGCACACGGAGCAGCTCGCGGACCGGGAGGCCCCGTCCCGCGGCGCGTAATTTCCGCAAATTCGCCGTGTTCCTGGAATAAGTGTGTAGAATACGGACTGATCCCGCAATTTTCCCCGCAGATCGGTTGACACATGTATCGGAAATTCACCCTCGCCACCGTCGCCACCGTCGCCCTCGTCGGCACCGCCACCCTCGTCGCGTGCTCGAACTCAGGCACTGACGAGGGCACCACGGTGACCACATCCGGATCCGCCTCGGCCGCGGACTCCGCCTCGGCAGCGGCCCCCGCCGAGGCCGTCGAGACGCAGCTTTTCGGCGCCTCCTCCACCCGTGTCATCAACGACGAGCTGACCCGCCTGGCCGGCGAGCTCGACCCACCGCAGGATGTCGCCTTGAACAACGACGGTTCCGGCACCCTGGTCACCCAGCTCAACGAGGGAGCGGATGCCGACGTCCTCATCACCGCCGACACGAAGTCCATGGACCAGGCCGAGGCTGACGGCACGGTCGGCGAGCCGCAGGAGCTGGCCGCCAATTCCATGGTCATGGTCGTCCCCGCGGGCAACCCCGTCGGCATCAGGTCCGTCGAGGACCTCGACGGCGTCGACCTCGTGCTGTGCGACCCGCAGGTGCCCTGCGGCGGCGTCTCCGAGCAGCTCGAGAAGCTCAACGACCTCGACCTGACCCCCGTCTCCCTCGAGGGCGCGGTGGGCGACGTGCTGGGCAAGGTCACCAACGGCGAGGCCGAGGCCGGATGGGTCTACCGCACCGATGCTCTTGCCGCAGGTGACGACGTCGAGGTCATCGACATTCCCCATGCCAACGAGGCCTCCACCACCCTCTGGGTCGCCACGGTGAACAACAGCCCGAACCCCGAGGCCGCGGAGGCCCTGGCGAAGCTCATCCTCTCCGACGAGGTCGCCACCAGGCTCGAGGAGGCCGGCTTCACGCCGAGCAACTAGATGGCCACGCCCCGCCCCATTCAGCCGCGCACCCCGGCGATCGTCATCGTCGCCGGGGTGTTCGCGGCCCTGTACCTCCTCTTTCCCGTCCTCGCGCTGGCGACGCGCGTGCCCTGGGCCGACCTGGGCGCGATCCTCTCCGAGCCGGACGTCCAGGAGCTCCTGCGCCTCACACTGACGGCGGCCGCGCTGTCGACGCTGATCACCATCGCCGTCGGTGTCCCCCTGGCGGTGTGGATGCAGTCGATGCGCCGCGGCTCCGGGTTCGCCCGCCTTCTCGTCCTGCTCCCCCTGGCCATGCCGCCGGTGGTCTCTGGCCTGGCGCTCAGCGCAGCAATCGGCAACAACGGACTGCTCGCCCCCGTGCTCGACGCGCTGGGCTGGCAGTTCGCCTTCGCCTTCGCCGGCGTCGTCGCGGCCCACGTCTTCATCTCCCTGCCCTTCGTCGTCGTCACGGTCGACGCGGCCCTTCGCCAGCAGGACCGCGAGGTCACGGCCTCCGCGGCGGGCATCGGCATGTCGCCGGGGCGCATCCTGCGCTCCATCACGCTGCCGACCATCGCCCCCGCCATCGCCACGGGTGCTGGCCTGGCCTTCGCCCGCTCCCTCGGCGAGTTCGGCACGACCATCACCTTCGCCGGCTCCATGCCCGGCAAGACACGCACCGTTTCGCTGGCGGTCTACCTGGAGCGCGAGGTCGACCGCGACGGCGCCTACGCGCTGGGCGCAGTGCTCATCATCCTGGCAATCCTCGTCCTCGCGCTCGCGGCGCTGCCGGGCCTGTTCAGGCGCGAGCCGCATCCGCGCCCCCGCCCCATCGCCCCGCTCGACCCCGCCCGGCTCCGGTGCCTCACTGCCCCCGAGAGCGGCGCGGAGGTCGAGGTGGAGGTCGACGGCGTATCAACGACGTTTCCCCGCGACCGCATCACCGCCGTGGTCGGCCCGAACGGCTCCGGCAAGTCCACCCTCGTGGGCATGATCGCCGGCAGGCTCACCGGCGCGCGGGTCACGGTAGGTGGACAGCGCGTCGATAAGCAGCCGGCCCATCGCCGTGGCGTGGTCCTACTGACCCAGAAACCTGGCCTGCCACGCGTGGCCAAGGTCTCCGGAGCCGTCACCATGGCCACCCGGGACCCCGCGCGCACCCGGGAGCTGCTCAATGCTGCCGGCCTATCCTCGCTTCACGACCTTCCCGTCGCCTCCCTCTCCGGCGGCCAGGCCGCCCAGGTGGCGCTCGTGCGCGCCCTGGCCACCCGCCCGCGCGTGCTCATCCTCGATGAGCCGCTCGCCGCCATCGACGTCTCCTCCGCCGCCCGGTGGCGCCAGCTGCTTCGCGCCGCCGCGGCCGACCGGACGACCCTCATGGTCACCCACGATCCCCTCGACGTGGCCGGATTGTCAGACCAGCTCGTGGCCCTGGAGGCGGGCCGGGTGAGCGCGGCCGGCGACACCGGTGAGTTGCTGCGGGTCCCGCCCAGCGACTTTATTGCGAGAATTTCCGGGTTAAACCGTCTGACCGGAGTTATTTCAGAAGTGAAGACTGATAGCGTTACAGTGTCCAATGATAATTTGACCATCACCGGGACCCTGCCCGAGGGAGTTAGCGCTTCCGTCGGGGACGGCGCGGTGGTGACGATCGCACCTGAGGCGACAGTGCTACGGTTGCCGGCGGCGACGGATCCCACGGAATCCGCGCGCAACGTCTGGCCGGGGACCGTGACGGCGCTCCAGGCCGCGGACGTGACCACCACGAGGGTCGCCGTCGATGTCGGCGACGGCGGACTCACCGTCCCCGTCACGTCGTCCTCCGCCCTGAGCATGGGGCTCGAGCCGGGAACGAAGGTCCAGTGCGTAACCAAGGCCCTGTCCGTCAGGGTCCACCCCCGGCCGACCTCGTGAAAGGAACCGCAAGCGCATGGGCGAGAACACCCCTCCCCGGCCAGCCACGGAGCTGTTCCCGGAATCGCTGAAACTCAGCCCCAAGCAGCGTGAGGTTCTGCGCACCCTGCAGCAGCTGACCGCCGGGGCGCGCGCCTCTGATGTCGCCGACGCGCTGGGCATGCACGTCAACACCGCCCGCGGCCACCTCGATGAGCTCGTCGCCCACGGCGCCGTGCGGGTGTTCCCCGCCCCGGCGCAGGGGCGCGGCCGCCCCTCGCTGATCTTCCAGGTCCGGGTACCCGACAACCGCACGGTCGCCGACGAATACGTCACGCTCATTGAGATGATGGCCGACTCCATCGACCCGGACAGCGCCCGCGACATCGGCCGCCGCTGGGCACGGCGCATGGCGGAAGAGGGCCATGAGCCCCATGACGTCGACTCCGCCGCGTCGCGCATTCACACGATGCTGCGGGACATGGGCTTCGACCCCACCCTGCCCGAACACCCGGACACCCCGGACAGCACCACGCTGACGCTGCAGTCCTGCCCCTTTGTCACCGCCACGGGCGGGCGGCCCTCCGACTTCGTGTGCCGGGTCCACGACGGGTTCCTCGCCGAGACCGTCAGCGACGGGGTGGACTCCCACGTCGAACCGATGGCTGCGGACGGCCAGTGCCTGGTCCACCTGTCCCGGCAGGCGAAGAACTAGCTGTCCACCCGGGTGGGGCCGGCGACGCTGAGCTCCAGCACCCGATGGCCGTCCTCGCGTGCCTCGCGGAGGAACCGCTCCTCCACCGGCTCCGTCGACAGCACCATAATCGTCGGCCCCGCCCCGGAGAGGTAGGCCGCGTAGCCGCGGTTGCGTAGCCGGTTGACCCACTCCGCGGTCACCGGCAGGACATCCGCACGGTAGGGCTGGTGCAGTCGGTCCCTGGTTCCCTCGGCGAGTAGCTCGGGGTAGTGCTGCAGGGCAGCCACCATGACGGCCACGCGGGAGACGTTGAAACGGGCGTCGAGATGCGTCACCTGCTCGGGCAGGACCTTGCGCACCGCGTGGGTGGACGCGTGAAAGTCGGGCACGATGGCCGTGGCGCGCATAGACTCGTGCACGGGGATGGGCACCGCGCGGTAGCGGGCCTCGCTGCGCCCATCGACGGGGATGTCCGTCCACGAGACCACAGCGCCGCCGAGCACGCTGGCCGCCGCATTGTCGGGGTGGCCCTCGAAGGCGGACGCGAGCTGGACCAGCTGGTCCGCGTCGAGCGGGCCGCCGGCCAGGGCGTTCGCCGCCACGACACCGGCCGCGGCCGCGGCGGCCGAGGAACCCAGCCCGCGGGACTGCGGAATGGCGTTGTGGCAGGTCACGTGCAGGCCGGGAGCCGTGACCCCCGCCGCGGCGAGGCCGGAGTGGATGGCACGCACCACGAGGTGGGAGCTGTCGCGCGGCAGGTCGTCCGCGCCCTCGCCGAAGATGTCGATCTCCAGGCCGGATGCGGTGACCTCGACCTCGACGACGTCGTAGATGCTCAGCGCCAGGCCGAGGGTGTCAAACCCCGGGCCGAGGTTGGCCGAGGAGCCGGGCACGGTCACCTTGACGGAGGTTCCGGGAACCAGTTCAGTGCTCATCGCGTCCTAGCCGTCCAGCCGGATGACGCTGGAGACCTTCTGCACGTCCTCGGAGGCCTCGAGCTCGGCCACCATGTCGCGCAGATCGGCCTCGCGGGCCTGGTGCGTGACCACGATGAGGCGGGCGTGGGAGTGCCGCTCCTGCTCCTCCTGGCGCACGGTGCGCAGGGAGATTCCCTTGGCGGAGAAACGCGTCGCGATGTCCGCGAGCACGCCGGTGCGGTCGTTGACCAGCATGTCGATGTGGTAGCGGGTGGGCACGTCGCCGAAGTCGGCCACGGCGAGGTTGGCGTAGGTGCTGTCGCCCGGGGCGCGGCCGCCGTGCACCTTGTTGCGCGCGGCGCCGACGAGGTCGCCGAGCACCGCGGAGGCGGTCGGGTCTCCCCCGGCCCCGTTGCCGTAGAACATCAGCGAACCCGCGGCCTCCGCGTCGACGTAGATGGCGTTGTAGGACTTGCTCACCGAGGCCAGCGGGTGGGAGCTGGGGATCAGGGTGGGGTGCACCCGGGCGGTGACCTGCTCCTCGCCGTCATCGCCGGTGATCTTTTCGCAGATGGCCAGCAGCTTGATGGTGTAGCCCACCTTGGTGGCCGCGTCGATGTCCTCGGCGGTGATCCGGGTGATGCCCTCGCAGTAGACGTCGTCGAAGTTCACCCGGGTGTGGAATCCCAGGGAGGCGAGGATGGCGGCCTTCGACGCGGCGTCGTGGCCCTCGACGTCCGCCGTGGGGTCCGCCTCCGCGTATCCCAGGCGGGTCGCCTCGGCGAGCGCGTCCTCGTAGGTCGCCCCCGTGGAGGTCATGGCATCGAGGATGAAGTTGGTGGTGCCGTTGACGATGCCGAAGATGCGCTCGATGCGGTCGCCGGCGAGCGAGCGGCGCAGCATACCCACCACGGGGATCGCCGCAGCCACGGCGGCCTCGAAGTAGAGGTCCACCCCGGCGTTGTCCGCGGCCTCGGAGAGTGCGTCGGCGTGGGCGGCGACCAGGGCCTTGTTGGCCGTGACCACGGACTTGCCGGCGTTGAGCGCGGCGAGGATGAGCTCGCGCGGGTAGTCGATGCCGCCGATGACCTCGACCACGATGTCGACGTCGTCGCGGTTGACGAGCGAGAGCGCGTCGTCGGTAAGCAGTGCCCGGTCGATGCCGGGACGGTCCTTGCCGAGGTCGGACACGGCGATGCCGCGCAGCTCGACGGGCCCGCCGATGCGGTGGGTGAAGTCGTCGGCGTTCTCGCGCAGCAGGCGCACGACCTCGGTGCCGACGGTTCCCATACCGAGAACGGCGACTCCGACTGGTTTGCCGGCGGGCTGGGTCGTGGTCTCTTGAGCCGTCATCGTGCTGTCCGTTTCTGTCTCGTGGTCTGTTCCGTGGCCTACTATAGACAAAGCTGTCTTGAACGCGACCCGGCACCCCGGCCTAAGCCTCGAGATGCAGCAGATCTTCCACGGTTTCGCGCCGCAGCATGGGGGTGACCTCCCCCGCCCGCACGGAGACCACGGCGGGGCGGGAGAAGAGGTTGTAGTTCGAGGCCATGGCGTAGCCGTAGGCGCCCGTGTTGGCGGTGGCGAAGAGGTCCCCGGTGGTGATGTCGTCCGGGTAGAGCTCGTCATTGATGAGGATGTCGCCGGACTCGCAGTGCGAACCGACGATGCGCGTCGCGGTCTCCACCCCGTCGACGAAGCGGTTGACCACGCGGCCGTCGTATTCCGCCTGGTAGAGCGCGGGGCGGATGTTGTCGCTCATGCCGCCGTCGACGGCGACATAGCGGCGGAACGCGTCGTCGCTGACGGAGATGGTTTTGGTGAAGCCGACCTCGTAGACCGTCACCGTCGAGGGCCCGACGATGGCGCGCCCCGGCTCGACGAGCACGGTGGGCGCCTCGATGCCCATCTCCTCGGCGGTCCGGGAGACCGCACTGAGCAGCTCCCCCGCCACCGAGAGCACGTCGAGGGGACGCTGATCGGCGGTGTAGGCGATTCCGTAGCCGCCGCCGAGGTCCAGCTTCGGGAGCCTGACCCCCAGCTCGTCATGGATGCGTTTGTACAGCCCCAGCACCCGCTCGGCGGCCAGGGAGAACCCGACGGCGTCGAACACCTGGGAGCCGATGTGGCAGTGCAGGCCGATGAGCTCGAGGTTCTCCGCGCGGACCGCGGCCTCGGCGGCGGCCCAGGCGGCCCCGTCGGCGAGCGAGAGGCCGAACTTCTGGTCCTCGTGCGCGGTGGCGATCATCTCGTTGGTGTGCGCCTCCACACCCGGGGTGACCCGGATGAGCACGGGCTGGGCCTTCCCGGCCCCGCGGGCGATGAGATCGAGCAGCTCCAGCTCTCCGTGGTTGTCCAGGACGACGTGACCCACCCCCTCACGGACACACGCCCGCAGGAAGGACGGGGTCTTGTTGTTGCCGTGCGCGGTGATGCGCTCGGCGGGGAACCCGGCGCGCAGGGCCACCGAGAGCTCGTTCTCGGAGGCGACGTCGAGGTTGAGTTCCTCCTCGTCGACCCATCGGGCGATCGTCCGGGTGAGAAAGGCCTTGGACGCGTAATGCACGTTCGCCGGCCCGCCGAAGGCCGCGGCCATGTCGCGGCAGCGGGTGCGGAAATCGTCCTCGTCGACGATGAACACGGGCGTGCCGTATTCCTCGGCGATGTCCGGGAGCGGCACCCCGGCGAGGGTGACCACGCCGTCCTCCTGCCGCGTGGCGTTGCGCGGCCAGACGTGTGGCGGCAGGCCGTTGAAGTCGCTCATCTACATCCTCTCGGGCGCGCTGACGCCGACGAGGCGCAGCGCGTTGGCCAGGACCTGACGCGACGCGCCGGCGAGCGCGAGGCGGCTGGCGTGGATGGGCTCGGCCTGCTCCCCCGCCTTGGGCAGGATCTGGCAGGAATCGTAGAAGCGGTGGAACACGCCGGCGAGCTCCTCGGCGTAGCGGGCCACGCGGTGCGGTTCGCGCAGCTCGGCGGCGGTGCGCACCACGGAGGGGAATTCCCCGAGGGTGCGGATGAGGTCACCCTCGCGCTCGTGGGTGAGCAGCGAGAGGTCGGCGTCGTCCGCCGTGACCCCGGCCTCGCGGGCCTTGCGGTCGATGGAGCACAGCCGGGCGTGGCCGTACTGCACGTAGTAAACGGGGTTGTCGGAACTCTGCGACTCCCACAGCGCCAGGTCGATGTCCAGGGAGGAGTCCACGGACGAGCGCACCAGGGAATACCGCGCACCGTCGATGCCGATCGCCTCGACCAGGTCGTCGAGGGTGATCACGGTGCCGGCGCGCTTGGACATGCGCACGGACTTGCCTTCGCGCAGCAGGTTGACCATCTGTCCGATGAGGACCTCGACCTGGTCGGCGTCGTAGCCCAGCGCCGCGGCGGCGGCCTTGAGGCGGGCAATGTAGCCGTGGTGGTCGGCGCCGAGCATGTAGATAGCCAGGGAGTGGCCGCGGTCGAACTTGTCCGCCACGTAGGCGATGTCGCCGGCGATGTAGGCGGCGTCGCCGTCGGACTTGATCACCACCCGGTCCTTGTCGTCGCCGTAGTCGGTGGAGCGCAGCCACCACGCGCCCTTGGATTCGTAGAGCGCGCCGTCGTTCTTCAGCTTTTCGACGGCCCGTTCCACCGCTCCGGACTCGAACAGCGAGTTCTCGTGGAAGTAGACGTCGAAGTCCACTCCGAACTCGTGCAGGGAGGTGCGGATGTGCTCGAACATCATCTCCACGCCCTCGGCGCGGAAGGTCTCCTGGGTCTCCTCGGGAGAGAGGTCGAGCACTCCCGGCTGCTGCTCCATGACGCGGGCGGCGATCTGGCCGATGTACTCCCCGCCGTATCCGTCCTCGGGGGTGGGCTCGCCCTTGGCGGCCGCGACGAGGGAGCGGGCGAAGCGGTCGATCTGCCCGCCGTGGTCGTTGAAGTAGTACTCGCGGGTGACCTCGGCGCCGTTGGCCTCGAGGACCCGGCCGAGGGAGTCGCCGACGGCGGCCCAGCGGGTTCCGCCGAGGTGGATGGGCCCGGTGGGGTTGGCGGAGACGAACTCGAGGTTCACCTTCTGCCCGGCGTAGAGGTCGGAGCCGCCGAAGTCGTCGCCTGCGGCGAGAATCTTGGCCACGATCTCGCCCTGGGCGGCGGCGGCGAGGCGGATGTTGATGAATCCGGGTCCGGCCACCGAGGCCTCATCGATGGCGTCGTCGGCGGCGAGGGTGTCTACCAGCCAGGTGGCCAGCTCGCGGGGGTTGACGCCGGCCTTCTTGGCCACCTGCATGGCGATGTTGGTGGCGTAGTCGCCGTGTTCCGGGTTGCGCGGGCGTTCGACGGTGGCGGTCTCGGGTAGGACGCTGACGTCGAGATCATGCGCGTCGAGGACGGCGTGCGCGGACTCTCGGATGAGGAAGGCTAGGTCACTGGGGGTCATAGCTCCGGGAGTTTAGCCGCCGCCGCCGATCCTGCCCGCGGGTGGGGCGACCGCGGCCACGAACCCCCATTACGCAACATTAATGTGCGCTAATACCCGCTGGCTAAGGGGCAAAAACAGCAGTAGGGTCGCAGTATGCGACTCGCACTCTTCCCTACTTGTATCGGTGACGCACTGTTCCCCGACGCCTCCAAGGCCACGGCGCTCATCCTGTCCCGCCTCGGCCACGAGGTGGTCTTCCCCGAGGGGCAGTCCTGCTGCGGCCAGATGCACATCAACTCCGGCTATCAGAAGCAGGGTTCGGACATCATCCGCACCTTCGTCGACGCGTTCTCGGACGACTCCATCGACGCCGTCGTCGCCCCCTCCGGCTCCTGCGTGACCACCGTGCGCAGGCACCAGGAGCACGTGGCCGAGCGCTACGGCAACAAGGCGCTGGTGGACGGCACCCGCCGCACCGCCGCGAAGACCTACGAACTCTCCGAGTTCCTCATCGACGTCGAAGGCGTCACCCGCCTGGGCGCCTTCTTTCCCCACCGGGTCGCCTACCACCCGTCCTGCCACGGCCTGCGCATGCTCAAGCTCGGCGACCGGCCGCTGTCCCTGCTACGCGAGGTCGAGGGCATCGAACTGCGGGAGATTCCCAAGAAGGAGGAGTGCTGCGGGTTCGGCGGCACCTTCGCCATCAAGAACGCGGACACCTCCTCGGCCATGGCCGCCGACAAGGCCCGCAACATCGTCGATACGCAGGTGGAATACGTCACCGGCGGCGACTCCTCCTGTCTGATGAACATCTCCGGAGCCCTGTCCCGCCAGCGCGCCGGCGTCCGCGCCGTACATCTGGCGGAGATCCTCGCCTCCACCAAGGACCATCCCTGGTCGCCCAATTCCGCCGCCTACTCCAAGGAGGTCATGCTGTGAGCCCCGTCAACCTGGGTCTGCCCAAACGCCCGCCCTTCGCCCCCGAGCACCCCGGCAACCTGCGCCACGGCACCCAGTCGTTCACCACGGCCGCGAAGTCGGGTCTGAACAACGCCACCCAGCGGCGCAACCTCACCCACGCCACCACCACCATCCGCGCCAAGCGGGACGGGGTGGTCGCGGAGATGGAGGACTGGCAGCAGCTTCGCGACGCCGGCTCCGCCGCCAAACAGGACGTCGCCGCCCGCATGCCCGAGCTGCTGGAGCAGTTCGAGCAGGCGGTCACCGCGCGCGGCGGGCACGTGCACTGGGCCCGCGACGCCGAGGAGGCCGGCCGGATCGTCACCGAGCTCGTTCGTGAGACCGGAGAGACCGAGGTGGTGAAGATCAAGTCGATGGCCACCCAGGAGATCGCCCTCAACGAGCAGCTCGCCGAGGCGGGCATCCATGCCTCGGAGACCGACCTGGCGGAGGTCATCGTGCAGCTCGGCGACGACTTCCCCTCCCACATCGTCGTTCCCGCCATCCACCGCAACCGCGCGGAGATCCGGGACATCTTCCGCAGCCACATGCCGGACACGGACGACTCGCTGACCTCGGATCCGGCGGATCTGGCGGAGGCCGCGCGCAAGTACCTGCGCCACAAGTTCATGACCGCCAAGGTGGCCATCTCGGGCGCGAACTTCGGCGTCGCGGACACCGGCACCATCTCCATCGTGGAGTCCGAGGGCAACGGCCGCATGTGCCTCACGCTGCCGGAGACGCTCATTACCGTCATGGGCATCGAGAAGCTCGTGCCCACCTTCGACGATCTCGAGGTGTTCCTCCAGCTGCTGCCGCGCTCGTCGACGGGCGAGCGGATGAACCCCTACACCTCTCTCTTCGCCGGGGTCACCGAGGACGACGGGCCGCAGAACTTCCACCTGATCCTGCTGGACAACGGCCGCACGGCCGCCCTGTCCAGCGAGGTCGGGCGCGAGGCACTCAAGTGCATCCGCTGCTCCGCGTGCCTCAACGTCTGCCCGGTCTACGAGCGCGCGGGCGGCCACGCCTACGGCTCCGTCTACCCGGGCCCGATCGGCGCGATCCTCACCCCGCAGCTCGCGGGCATGCACGGCGCGGACGACCTCACCGCATCGCTGCCCTTCGCGTCCTCGCTGTGCGGGCGTTGCGACGACGTCTGCCCGGTCAAGATCCCCATCACCGACGCGCTGCTGGACCTGCGACGCGCGAAGATCGAGCAGTTCTCCCCCCAGCCGGAGAAGGCCATGTTCGACGTCGTCGGCGCCGTCATGTCACACCCGAAGCAGTGGAACCGGGTCATGCACCTGGTCGCCTTCGGCCGCATCCTCGGTGGATTCAACGGTGTCATCGACGCCACCCCGCCCCCGCTCTCGGGCTGGACCAAGACCCGCGACGTCGCGGTCCCCCCGAAGAAGTCCTTCCGCCAGTGGTTCGACACCGACGAGGCCCGGGACCTGCTGGCCCATGCCCGCGAGACCGGGATCCCCTCCACCCCGAAGGAGAACAACTGATGCGCTCCGCCAAAGACGAGATCCTCGCGCGTATCCGCAATGCCCAGAAGCTCTCCCACACCCCCGACCGTGTCGAGGTGCCGCGCGAGTACGACCGCACCGGCGGGATCGAGGGCGATGAGCGGATCGCTCTCTTCGTGGAGAACGTCGTGGACTACCGGGCCGAGGTGCACGAGTGCGCGGTCGCCGACCTGCCCGAGTTGCTCGCCTCCGTGCTCCGCGATCGCGAATGCCACACCGTCACGTACGCGCCCGGGCTGGACGCCTCGCTGTTTACCCACACCGACGCCCACTGCCAGCCCGATTCCGCCGACTCCGACCCCCGCCTCCTCAGCGACGTCGACGCCGTGGTCACCGATTCCCACGTCTCCTGCGCCCTGACCGGCACGATCACCCTCGAGGCCGGCGCGCTGAGTGGGCGCCGCGCGCTGACCCTTGTGCCCGACCGCCACATCTGCCTGGTCCACGAGGACAGCATCGTCCACCGCATCCCGGAGATGATGGCGCGCATCAACCCCGACCACCCGTCGACGATGATCTCCGGCCCCTCGGCCACTTCGGACATCGAGCTCAACCGCGTCGAGGGTGTGCACGGTCCCCGCGACCTCATCGTCATCGTCGTCCGGAAGTAGGCGCTGCCGGACACTCCCGGCTGTTCTACCCTGAGGGGTAAGTCGTCGAAAACAAGAGGAGTGATCCGTGAGCGCCTTTCGTCCCACCACCGCCACGCTGGCAGTACTGATCCTCGGCGCCGGGCTACTCGGCCCTGCCCCGAGCGCCACCGCGCAGTCCGACCCTGGCGCCCCGGCGATCTCCTGGGAGCAGTGTCCCGCGCAGGTCACCGTGCCCGCTGCCGAGTGCGGGCGCATCGACGTCCCCATGGAGTACGCGGATCCCACCGGGCCAACCGTCTCGGTGGGTTTCGTGCGGATCCCCGCCGCCGGGCAGTCACGCGGAACGATCTTGGGCAATCCGGGTGGCCCGGGCGGTGACGCCTACGGGTACTTCGGCAACGACCAGGTCTTTTCCTGGCCGGACGCCCTCACCTCGGAGTGGGACCGCGTCGCCGTTCAGCCCCGTGGCCTGCCCGGCTCAACTCCCCTGCAGTGCCCGTCGACGGAGAACGCCGACCCGGTCCGTGGTCAGCTCAGCTCGGGCGCGGTCCTCCGGGAGAGCTGCGACGCCGACATGCCCGGTTACGCCGCGTCGCTGACCACCTCCAACACCGCGGAGGACTGGGAGATGGTGCGCCGCTCCCTCGGCCTGGAGCAGATCTCCATCATGGGCCTGAGCTACGGCACCTTCCTCGGCTCCCTCTACGCCTCCCGCTACCCGCAGCACACCGACCGCGTCGTGCTGGACTCCGCGATGTCACCCTCCCTCGCGTGGGCCGGGATCATGGAGTCCCAGCAGGCCGGCTACGAGCAGGCGCTGCACAATTTCCTCGCGTGGACCGCCGAGCGCAATGACACCTACGGCCTGGGCGACACTCCCCTGGCCGTGTATCAGTCCTGGTCGCGCAGGGTGGTCGAGGAATCGGGCACCAATCCCACCGTCGTCCCGCCCCCGGCCCAGATCGGCGATATTCCCCCGGGGCTCGAGTGGGCCGGGCAGTCGGGGGCACACCTGCTCACGGCCACCGGCAAGACCCGCGTCGAACTCGACGGCATCGTCTCCCGCGCGCAGAATCCCGGCGCAGTTCAGGCCACCTCCCCCACCCTCGGCATGACCCGGGCGCTGTTGCCCCGCCCGACGGCCTGGGACACCCTGGCCAAGATGATCGGCGGAGCGGACGCACCCGGGTCCCCGGAGCTGAGCGAGCAGGAACAGGCGGAGATGGCCGACGCGCAGGCCACGGCCGTTCTCATGCAGAACTCCATCATGTGCAACGAGAACACCGTCGCGGCCAACCCCGCCGACCTGCCCGTCTACGCCTGGTCCGCATTTGTCACCGGTGACCCGTTCACCGTGCCCAACGCGCTGTACACCTCCGGCGCCGGTTGCTCGGGCCTGCAGCCCAACCGCGGCCCGGAGCTTCTCGACGGCTCCTCGCTCGCCACCCGCCCCCTCCAGATCCAGGGCACCGGGGACCCGCAGACCCCCTACCAGTACTCCGGCGAACTGCACCAGCGGATGAACACCCAGCTCGTCACCGTCCATGGCCCCGGTCACGGCCACGTCGCCCTGGGCAACTCCGCGGTTGACGACATCGTGGTGGAGTACCTGCGCACAGGCGTCTCCCCGGCAACGGAAGCCCCGGGCATCTGACCAATTAGTGGCTCACGGGCGGACGGTGTTAGGATTTTGGGCGTTGAAACCGCACGGTTTCAGCTCTCGTCTCCGTAGCTCAGAGGATTAGAGCACTGGTTTCCGGTACCAGGGGTCGCTGGTTCGAATCCAGTCGGGGACACAGAATAAATGCCCTGTGATGATCGCTTCTCGACGATCACCGCAGGGCATTTTCGTGTGCCGTGGACCAGCCACTTTTCTTCTATTACGGCGAGAAAGCTACCGCCCCTGGTACCGACGTCGACGACGCATCAGCGTCCCGGCGCCTGCCGCGCACCCCGATCCGACGGGGCCATCGTCCCGGCGAACAGCGCAATCCCCCAGACCACAAACAGCGGATCCCACCACAGCAGGTGGCCCCAGAGCGCGGTGGGGTCGATTGGGCTGCCCGGCAGCCTGATCGCGGCACCGACCATGGACGCGGCACCCCAGACCACCAGCACGACCGCGCCCGCCCGGTAGATCCACCGGGCGGCCCGCGTGTCCGCAACGAGCGGCACCAGCGCAAACGCCAGCTTCGCCAGCCCCACCAGGAGGATGAGGAGCAGCGCCCCGTCAAAGGCGTCGGCGACGGACCCGACCGTGTTCAGCAGCCACGTGCCCCCGAGCCCCCAATAGACGCTGAAGCCACAGTGGATCACTCCAGCGGCGGCCGCGACGAGATATCCCGTGCGCATGTCAGTCAGCCCCTACCGCGGCATGATCACCCAGGCGGCCAGGTAGAGCAGGATCTGCGGACCGGGGAGCAGCATGGAGGCCACGAATAGCACACGCAGGAGGGTCGAGTTGATGTTGTAGGTCTCACCCACGCCGCCGAGGACGCCGGCGACCCACGTGTCGGTCTCGGAGCGGTGCAGGCGGCGTTCGAGGGCGGGCTCAGTGGAGGGGTTGTGGTAGGTCATTGTCTTCTCGGCTTCCTTCTCGGTTGGTGTTGCTTACACGCTCAATAAAAGCCGAACGGGCGTCCCCGCACATCCGGGGACGCCCTGATCTTTACCCTGAGACCAGGTCAGCTGCACCCGCTGGATCGCCCATGGGCACCCGGCACGTTGTCGGCCGCGAGGACTCCTTCGAGGTAGGTCCGCAGCGCCGACTCCTGCTCCCCCGTCATGTGGTCGAACGCCACCCGGCGCACGGATTCCACGTGTTCCGGGGCGGCGAGCTGCAGGCGTCGCATGCCGTCCTCGGTGATGCCCACCATGACCCCGCGGGCGTCGCCCTCGCTACGGTTTTTCACCACCAGCCCGCGGCGTTCCATCCGGGTGATCTGGTGGGAGGTACGGGAACGGTCCCAGTCGAGCCCGTTGCACAGGTCGCGCAGCCGCAGGCTCCCGTCCTCCGCCTCCGACAGGCTGACGAGGACGGAGAATTCCGACATGGACAGTTCACTGCCCCGCTGGAGGGTTTCGTCGATGACTCGGTCGAGCTTTCGCTGCGCGGCGAGCATGAGCCGCCACAGGGATTGTTCGTCGTCGGTCAGCCAGCGTGGTTCCTCGTTCACAAACCATGACATTACCGAGCAATATGACACATAAACAAACGGCTCATCCCCCGGCGAAGTGCGGGTATACCCCCGTCGATAATTATTTTAACTTTCAAGTTGACGTGTCACCAAAGGCGTGTAGAGTAGGTTCCAGTAACGACGACATCTACTTCACAGGAGACTTTCATGACTGACTACCAGGGCACCTACGAGATCGACCCCACCCACACCCGCATCGGCTTCATCGCCCGCCACGCCATGGTCACCAAGGTGCGCGGCAACTTCGACGAGTGGACCGCAGACGTCCAGGCCGACGGCAAGAACTCCTCCATCAAGGTCGTCATCAAGGCCGACTCCATCAACACGGGCAACGCCGACCGCGACGGCCACACCAAGGGCGAGGACTTCTTCGACGTCGCCAAGTACCCCGAGATTACCTTCGTCGCCACCGACGCCGACGTCGAGAACGGCAAGCTCACCGGCGACCTGACCATCAAGGATGTCACCAAGCCCGTCACCCTCGACGTGGAGATCTTCGGCACCGAGGAAGACCCCTTCGGCAACGTGCGCACCGGCTTCGAGGCCACCACTAAGATCAACCGCAAGGACTTCCACGTCGACTTCCAGGCTCCCCTGAACTCGGGCGGCGTGCTCGTCTCCGAGCAGATCACCATCGAGGTCGAGGGTTCCGCCATCAAGAAGTAGTCCTTCGCTTCTCGACGATCCCCTGCCCCGCCCTCGCGCGGGTCAGGGGATTTTCTGCTACCCGGAGGTGAGGTACGCGACCGCGACCTGCACCCGGTTGGTGGCGCCAAGCTTCTTCATGATGCGTGACACCAGAGTCTTCACCGTCGGCAGCGCCACAAAAATGCGCTCCGCGATCTCCTCGTTGCTCAGGCCCTCGGCGATGAGCGCGGCAACAGTGAACTCCCGATCGGACAGCGTCCCCACCGGCGAGCCCGGATCCCGGGCCACGGTCCTACCCGCCATGGAGACCAGGGTGCCCAGCACCTTCTCGCTCATCGCGGCCTGACCGCGCGCTGCGGTGAGCACCGCGTCCACCAGCTGCTCGGGCGGGGCGGACTTGAGCAGGAAGCCCTTGGCCCCGGCGTCGAACGCGGCCACCACGTCGCCCTCAGAGTCGAAGGAGGTGAGCATGAGCACGGTCGAGTCCCCGCCGATCAGCAGAGCGCCCTCGATCCCGCTGGTGCCGGGCATGCGCAGGTCCATGAGCGCCACATCGGCGCGCAGGGACCGGGCTTTCTCCGCGGCCTCCGCTCCGTCCGCGGCTTCCCCGACGACGCGAATGCCCCGGGTGCCGTCGAGAAGCAGTCGCAGCCCTGAGCGCACCAGCGCCTCGTCGTCGGCGATGACCAGCCTGATCACCTCGTCCACGGAACCTCCAGCTCGAGGGTGAAGTGCGTATCGACGCCCACCTCAAGGCGCCCGCCGGCGGCGCGCGCACGCTCTCGCAGGCCGATGAGTCCGGTGCGGGCCCCCTCGCCGGCCTCCCTGTCGTCGACGGGGTTGGTCACCGTCACCACCATGTCGTCGTCGACCTCCCGCAATTGCACCGTCACCTGCGTGCCCGGGGCGTGTTTGCTGGCGTTGAGCAGGCCTTCGCTGATCGTCCGGTTGATGGTGTGGGCGATGAGGGTGGGTTGCTTCGACACCTCGGCTGCCAGCGTCTCGGACTCCTCATCGATGAGCACGCTGATTCCGGCCCGCCGGGCCTCTGTGATGATCTCCCCTACGGGGCGTGCAGGGTCTGCGCCGGGTTCGTCGCCGTCGCGCAGGACCCGGAGGATGGAACGCAGATCGTCGTTGGCCTGGCGGGCGCTCTCCTGCAGCAGGCTGGCGGCGTTGGTCACCTCAGCGGCGGCCAGGTCGTCGCGGTACGCCAGCGCGCCAGCGTGCAGGGACATGAGGGAGAGCCGGTGAGACAGGGAATCGTGCAGGTCGCGGGCCATGCGAGCGCGTTCCTCGGCACGGACGGTGTGGATCTTGTTCTCGGCATTACGCAGACGCTCGGCAGCTGATTCCCGGTGCTCGCGGCGGCGGCCGATCCAGAGTCCCAAGGCTACACAGGCCGCCAGCACGGCCACCAACGCGAGGGCGTTTTCTCCCAGATCGTCCAGGGACGGATCCAGGGCCCAGTCCAGCGCGGTCGGCACGACCGTCAGCACGAGGGCAATGGCCGCCTCCCGCCACCGCAGCCGGGAGAGCACCCCGACGAGGGTGAGCAGCGAGGGAACGATCATCAGGGAGGAGAATCCCAGGGCCATGACGAGATAGTCGAGCACCTGGACCCGGTCCCGCCGGGTGCGGAAGACCTGGACCGCGTAGAGAATCAGCCCGATCAGCCCGCCGCTGATCTGCCATGCGAGGTAACGGTTGACCTCCGGGCTGTACTGGTCGACGGTGGTGTTCTCGAAGCCTGGGCCGAGGACGTACTCGAGGGTGGCCCCGAGGGTCACCAGACCAGCAAGGACACTGGCTGCGAGCATGAGGATGGATTGTACTGGGGTGAACCACTTCTGTGGTGTTGGCGTTGTCATGTTCCTGACGTTATGGGTCCCCGGGACGGCGAATTGTCATCCGAAAGTACCGATCTCCTTCCGGGCTGTCCTACTTTCGCCCTACCGCGCGCCCTTGAGCTGGGTGATCGAGTATTCCGTCTTGGGATTGACCCAGTCGAAGCGCTGCGGGAAACACGTCAGCACAATGACCTGGGTTTCCTTGCCCATCTGACTGAACAGCTGTCCCATCCGCTGCAGCCTCCGCGGATCCGTGGAACCCAGCGCGTCATCGACGATCACCGGCACCCCGACCTGGCCAGTACCCTCACCGGAGATCAACGAGGCGATGGCGAATCGGGTGAGGATGGCCAGCTGCTCTTTCGCGCCGCCCGACAGCGAGGCGAGCGGCACCGTCGCTCCCCCGACAGTGCGGTCACGGATGGTGAGGTTTTCCGTGAGGTCGAAGGCGACGTCCGGGCCGAACACGGTCTTGGCCAGGCTGGTGAGTTCATCCACGAACGGCTGGGCGTACCGGGCCCGGGCCTGGTCGCGGTGGCGGCGGAGGACCTCCCGCAGCCGGGCGGCGGCGTTGGCCTTGCGTTCCAGGCTGGCGAGCTGGCGCCTCATCGCCTCGTCGTCCGATCGTGCCAACTCCACTCGCTCGGCCGCGCCGGCTGCCTGGGTGATGTACCCGTCGAGACGCGCCAGCTCGACCTCGGCCTTCTTGATCCGTGCGGTGAGCGAGTCCACCCGGGCGAGGGTGGCGTCGACTGCGGCCTCCTTGCCTGACGGGTCGGCCTGCGCCACCTCGACCTCAGCGACGCGCAACTTCTCCTCGGCGGTGGCCAGCTGCTCGTCGGCCTCCTTGAGCTGGGCGGTCAGCTCTTCCTTCGGCTGACCCTCCTCCAGGGCGGCCAGCTTTCCGGCGACGATGACGGCACGCTCTGCGGTGTTGTCGTGATCGGCCTGCACACGAACGAGGTCACGCTCGGCGCCCGCGTCGCGCCACGTGCTCAACGAGCCCTCGGCCTTGTCCACTTCCTGGTCTGCGTCGTCCCGCGCAGTCTCCGCTGCGAGGACTTCGGCGCGGGCCGCACTCAGATCGCTGTCGGGGATGTCGGTGTCCTGCAACAGCTCGGCCAGGTTGGCCGCGCGGGCGCGGATGTCGTCCGCAGAGCGGCCGGCCAGCAGATCCGTGCGCTGTTCCACCAGCCGGGCCATGCCCTGCTCGGTCGAACGGGCCTCCTCACGCAGCTGTCGCACCTGATCCAGGTCCGCACAGCCCAGCTCGGCGAGCTGGTCGGCGAGCGCAGCCTCGGCGCGCTCGACCGTCTCGTCCGCGGAGGCGTCCGTCGAGTTGCCGGCGTGATACGTCGCCGTCACCTCGCCGATGGTCAGCTCGGTGCCCTCGCGCATGTCCACACGCAGGGACTGCCCGACCGTGGCCGGTTCGCCGTTGACCGAGACCGTGGCTTCTCCAGCGGAGGTCAGCTCCAGGTGGGGCACCGCCATGTCGCGGAAGCGGCGGGCCACCTCGACCTCCTGCACCGCCTGCTCTACCGCACGGACATCCCGGTCCGTGACCTGCTTACCAGCCGCCCGCGCCCGCACCGAGGCTATGTTCTCATCGAGCGCGTCCAGCTTCTCCACGACCCCGGCCAGCTCATCGCGGGCGGCAGCGTTCTCCAGAACCTCCAACATCTTCCGGGCGGCCTTCACACTGTCGACGGCTGCTGCGCGGCGCTGCTTGGCCTCCTCCCACAGCTTCCCGAGCGTGGCCACCTGCGCCGCCTGCTGCTCCGCCTTCTCCTTGGCCTGGGTCAGGCGGGTGGCCAGAGCGGCCTCGGCCGAGGAGAGCTCGGCTGCCTCCTCCTCGAGCTCGGAACGCTCAGCGAGCTGTCGCTGGGCCGCCGTCACCGCCTGCCTGACCCGCTCGACCTCCCCGCGTACGACCGCAGCGCCCGACTCCGCCTGGCGCGCTGCGACGAGAGCCGCCTCGGCTTCTTCCAGTTGCTCCCTGGCCGCCGGGAGGTCCGCTACGTCTCCGTCACGGGACTGCTCAAGGCGGTCCACCTGGTCCACGTAGGACTGCAGATCCCGAAGCTGCTTCTCGGCGTCCGCCAGTTCTTCGGCGGCCTTGTCCCGGTCCCGGCGCGAGTTGATCAGCGCCTTGTTCTCCTTGCCGGTGTTGGTGAAGAAACGGCCGTATTCCTTCTCCACGGCGGCCATGAGCGCGTCATCCTCGGTCGCGTCGACGGCTTCCTCCCCCTGCTCCCCCGCCAGCGCACGCTGCAGGGAGGGGATGCCGGCCGCCTTCACTGCCTCAGCGAAAGTGCCCTGGCGCAGGAACAGAGCCTCTATCAGGTTCTTGTCCAGGTGCTCGCCGAGGATCTCCTCCAGCTTGAGGTCCGCCTCCGCGCCGGTGTAGTTCCCCCGGCTCGGGGCGTGGACGGTGAGCTCCGCCGACTTCTTCTTCAGCCAGCGCTTGCGGATGGTCAACTCCACCGGGCCCACGCTCAACCGCGCGGTGACCTCGGGCGCCTCGTCGCGGTGCACCGGGGCGAGCTGCTTGACCTCCCCCTTGCCGGAGCTGTGCCGGTGGTTGAGGACCGCGTCCAGGGCATCCAGAATGGTGGATTTTCCCTGCTCGTTGTCGCCGTGCACGACGACCACGCCGGTGTCGGGCAGGCCCGTGATCTCCAGGTGCTCGATCGCCCGGACGTTGTCGATGGTCAGTGAGTGGATGCGCATGGTGTCAGGACTCCTTGGCCAGGCGGAACATGAGGTTCACCGCGTCGCGGGCGATGGGGTCGTCGGGGTCGTCGAAGAGCTCCGCCAGGGCACCCTGGGCAACCCCGCCGACGGAGAGGTGTTCGATCTCGTCGTCGCCGGGTTCGAGGTGCAGATCCATGAGGCGTTCACGCTCGTAGAGTGCGGCGAAGACGGGGCGGCGGGCGTCGATGCCCTGCTCGAGGTTCTGCGTGTCGGTGAGCGTGAGGGTGCCGGACAGCGCGTACTTGATCACCGTGCGTTCCTTCTCGGGGTAGGCGTCGAGGCGGGCGAGGAAGTCCTCGACATCCTCCGCGCAGTAGAGATCCGCGGACAGAGAGGCAAACATCCACTGGCCCACGGAGTGTTTCTCCACCTCCACCTCGCTGGTCAGGCCTTCCTTCACCACCGTCACCACCAGCGCATTGCCGGAATCGTTCTCCCCGCCCCCGGACTGCTCCGCGAAGTCGGTGGTCTCCGGCGCCCCGGAGAACCACACCCTGCCGGTGCTGCTCAGCGACGCCGTGGAGTGGGTGTCCCCCATCGCGAGGTAGTCGAGGGTGCCGACGGCAAGTTTCTCCTCCACGTACGCCAGGTCGATGAGCCCGGCGACGGCGTCACTCGAGCGGGATTCGATCTGCCCGTGCGCGAGCCCGATGCGGATCGCGTCGGTGGGCACAAGCGGCTCGAGCGCCACCCGCACCAGGTCGCCGACGGGGAACTTCGAGCGCCACGGGGCGCCGACGATCTCCACACCCTCGGACACCGGGACGGGCTCCGTCGACGTCACCACATGTACACCCTCGACGCCCTCGGTGCGGCGGAAGATGTTGTCCGCCACGAGCGGGTCATGGTTGCCGGGGAGCAGGTACACGGGCACGGGTAGGGCGCGCAGCGCCTCCAACGCCCGGCCGATGACCCGCTCGCTCAGGGAGTTGTGTTCGAACACGTCGCCGGCGACGACGATGAACTCGGAACCGGTCTCGGTGGCCAGCTCACCCAGGCGCCGGATGGCGGCCAGGCGGGAGTCGTCGAAGAGGGGCTGGTCCAGGCCGAGGAACCACCGGGTCATGCCTATCTGCAGGTCAGAGGTGTGGATGAATCGCACTCGTGTCATGGCTCCACTTTCTATCAGACGCCCCGGACACCCGCCCGGCTCAGCGGGTCAGGTGGTCGTACAGGTCTTCGATATCGGACACGGCCCGCAGCTGGTCGATGTTGGTGAAGGAGATGGACCGCATGGCCTTGTGCAGGATGTCCAGGTCCGAATCCTCCAACGCCGGGGCGAGCTTGGGCCGGGGCAGGTCGGGCAGCTCCCGCCCGCTCCAGAACTTGTCGCTGCCGTCCTCCGTGGACTCCGCCGAGACGATCTGCGCCTGGTCGAGCACCGCGCTCTCCAGGGAGTCCAGGGTCAGGCCACGCAGCTGGAAGGCGAGCGAGGGGTCGGCGTCGATCTTGGCGGCCAGCCGGTCGACCACGGCGATGGTGTGTTTGCAGATCAGCTGCGGGTCGGGGCAGTCGCAGCCGAAACGGATGTCGTCGGGGGCCTCGCCGAAGATGAGGTCGAGCACGCGGTCGTCGATACGCCCCAGCCGAGCGCGGGACATGCCGTTGGTGGTGCGCGCGAGGATCTCGGAGATCTCCCCGATCTCATCCGCGGTGCGGTACGGGAGGATGACGGAGACGGTGAAGGGCTCGTTCTGCGAGCCGGCCACGCGGCCGTGGGCGGCGCCGTTGCGCACCGAGAGGTCGACGACGTTGCCGGCCTGCGCGTACTGGCGCCCGCGGGTCACCCTGCCCTGATCCGTTCGCGTCGTAGCCGCGTTCCACAGCCGGTGCGCCGCCGGGGACAGTCGGGCGGCCAGGGGTCGCTCGGGGATCTCGGACGCCCGGGACACCCGCGTGCGGGCCCCGAAGTTGGCGTAGATGACGTTGTCTTCGCTCGGGCGGTTCTTCTCTGCCATGTTGTCAGCTCTCCCTCTCCCGGTAACTCATGAGCTGG
Source organism: Corynebacterium doosanense CAU 212 = DSM 45436 (assembly GCF_000767055.1). Taxonomy (NCBI): domain Bacteria; kingdom Bacillati; phylum Actinomycetota; class Actinomycetes; order Mycobacteriales; family Corynebacteriaceae; genus Corynebacterium; species Corynebacterium doosanense. Next base: position 1,138,391 of record NZ_CP006764.1, on the reverse strand, counting down.
GCGAGCTGCTCCGGATCGAGCTCGGTGATCCAGCCCTCCCCCTCGCCGACGACGGCACCCGCCAGCTGTGTCTTGCCGTCGAGAATGTCCTGGATGCTCTCCTCCAGTGTGCCCGCGGTGATCATCTTGTACACCGCGACGTTGCGGTGCTGCCCGATGCGGAACGCCCGGTCGGTGGCCTGATTCTCCACGGCCGGGTTCCACCACCGGTCCATGTGCACGACCATCGACGCCGCCGTGAGGTTCAGGCCCGTGCCACCCGCCTTGAGCGAGAGGATCATCGCCCGCGGCCCGTCCGTGGCCTGGAACCGGTCCACCATGGCGTCGCGATTGGTCTTGCTCACCCCGCCGTGGAGGAAGGGGATGTCCTCGCCGAGTCGTTCGGAAAGATACGGCCTGATGATGTCGCCGAACGCCCGGTACTGCGTGAAGATGAGCATGCGCTGATCGGTCTCCACGGCGACGTCGATGAGCCGCATGAGTTCCTGCACCTTGCCCGAGCGGTGTCTCCCCCGCAGAACCACACCGGAGCCGTCGCCGAGGAAGTGCGCCGGGTGGTTGCAGATCTGTTTGATGCGCGTGATGGTGGCCAGCACCAGCCCGCGCCGCGCCATCCCCTGGCGCTCCTCCAGCTCCTTCTGCACGGAATCGGTCAGCGCCTTGTACAGCGCGGCCTGCTCAGAGGTCATCTGCACGGTGATGATCTGTTCGGTCTTGTCCGGCAGGTCGTCGATGATCGAGGAGTCGGTCTTCAACCTGCGCAGGATGAACGGGGCGGTGAGCCGGCGCAGTCGTTCCGACATCTCCTCGTCCTGCTCGCGCTCGATGGCCTTGGCGAAGTGGTTGCGGAAGAAGCTCGTCGACCCGAGCACCCCCGGATTGACGAAGTCCAGGATGGACCGCATCTCACTCAGCCGGTTCTCCACCGGCGTGCCGGTGAGCGCGAGGCGATGCCGCGAACGGAGTGCACGGACGCTTTTCGACGCCCGGGTCGACGAGTTCTTGATCGCCTGCGCCTCGTCGAGCACCACATGGTCCCACAGCGTCTCCGCGAGTTCCTTGTGGTCACGACCGACCACGCCGTAGGAGGTGATCACCAGGTCGGCGTCGCCGATGGCCTCGGCGAGTTCCTCCCCGTGCAGGCGCTCCACCCCGTGCTGCACCACGGTGCGCAGGCCGGGCGTGAACTTGGCGGCCTCGCGCGCCCAGTTGCCCACCACGCTGGTGGGGGCGACCACGAGGGTGGGGCCGGTGGATTCGCCGCGGGCGTGTTCGACGGCGAGCAGAGTGAGCAGCTGCAACGTCTTGCCCAGGCCCATGTCGTCGGCGAGCACCGCACCCAGGTTGTTGCGCGACATCCAGTACAGCCAGTCCACGCCGCGCCGCTGGTAGGGGCGCAGGTCAGCGTGCACGGTGTCGGGGATGTCCAGGCGCTCGGGCGCGGGGGTCTGCGCGCCGCCGAGGAGGCTGGCGTGCCACGTCGAACCGACGAACTCGATGGGTTCCTCGGCCATGGACTCCAGCGCCAGCTCGCGCAGCTCGGCGAGCGTGACCTCGCCGAAATGGGCGAACTCGTTGTTGAACTCCTCCCGGAGGTTCTCCACCTCGGCGAGGAGCTGCTGCCACCCGGGTTCGTCGTTGGCGCGGGCGAGCTCCGCCGCCTTGGTCATCGCGTCGAGCTTCGCCCGCTGGCGCTTGCGGGAGGACTCGGTGAGCCTATCCATGTAGTTCTGGACCTTGCCCAGGGACGAGGTGTCCGCGAGCACCCACTCGCCGCGCAGGCGGATCAGGCCGGACTTGGAGGTGACCAGCTCGGCCATCTCCTCGTCCGTGAGCTCGGTGTCGCCGACGGAGAGCCGCCAGTTGTACTCCACCAGCTGGTCCATACCGATGTGCGACTGCGTGGCGGCGACCGCCGGGTCACGGGCCTCGGAGGTGACCAGCTTGGCCGAGGTCTCCGCGGTGGACCACGCCTTGGGCAGCATGACGGTGAAGCCGTTCGACCTCAGCTTCGGCGCGTCCTTGCCGATGAACGTGACGATGTCATCGGTGTTGAGGTACACGTCCCAGTCGCCCTCGTACTGGGGGTTTCCCCGCCGGTAGTTGGTCGCGCCCATGGGGTGCAGGTGATGATCCACCAGGCTGGTCAGCTCCACTGCCTTGCGCTGCTCCGCACGCAGGGTCTCGATGCTGCCGCGATCCAGTTCGGCCAGACGAACCGGTTTGGGGGCGTCCGTGCCGGAACGCACCTGCACCCGCACGGGCCAGGTGGCGTCCTGCGGGTCGGAGCTGTCCTCGTCCGCCGGGGGCTGTTCGATGATGAACACCAGCTGCAGATCCACCGCGGTGATGGACCCCCGCCACTCGTTGAGCGCGCGCAGAAGGCCCGCTCCCCCGCGCCGCAGCGGATGGCCGGTGAGCAGGGAGTCCGCAAAGTCGTGCCACGGGTACGGCCGGGGTTTGTCCCGCAGATCAGCCAGCTCGGCGGAGGCGATGAAGTGGGTGAGCGTGTCGCTGAGATCCTCGGTGAGGTTGCGGTTGTTGATACTGAGTATGCCGGGCGCGGCGGAGATCATCTCCGCCACCCAGCCGCGCTCACCGAGGCCGGTGGCCAGCTGCCACTGCGGCCACCAGGCGGAGTCCTCGTACGCCATGCGGATGGTCACCCGGCCGGCCTTGATGAACCTGCTCAGGCCGGTGTACATCCGGATGAGCCAGTAGAGGTCCGGGGCGATGGACTCGCGCTGGGAGGCGGTCGCCGCGGGCGAGGGGTTGTCTAGGAAGGAGAGGATGCTCAGCCATTCCACGGTCTTGCCCGGTGCCAGGGCCGCGGTGGGGATGGTGAGTTCCACGGCTTTGCCCTTGGGGGTCTGCAGCGTCACTCGCGCCCGGTGCCGGAACATGGAGTCCTCCAGCAGCCCCTCCACCACCGGGGGGAAGGTGCCCTTGGGTACCGCGGACGGCAGGACAATGCGGTGCCCCGCGATCTGTTCCACCCACAGGTTGAGACCGGACCCGGGCAACCAGAGTCCGTGCAGGAGGAAAGAAGGCATAGGGATAGTTCTACCATTCTCGGCGTTAATCGCCCGGCCCGCCTGTGGATAGCTGTCGGGCGGCTGCACAAAAGCACTATCCCCCGGGAATGTTCAACATTTTCAATGTGAGCTGTACCATAAGCACAGTTTGAATTGTCCGATCTCTCTCCTTAGTCTCCTTGAAGGAATTTTCCATGCAGGAATCCACGTGGTTCATCATTGCGATCGTCTTGTACCTGGGCGTCATGCTCGGCATCGGTTTGTGGAGCTACCGCAAGACCGACGGTTATGAAGACTTCTCCCTCGGCAACCGCGGCCTCCCCCCGTTCGTCGCCGCACTGTCCGCCGGCGCCTCCGACATGTCGGGCTGGCTGCTCATGGGCCTGCCCGGCGCCCTCTTCGTCGTGGGCCTGGCCGAGGCGTGGATCGCCATCGGCCTGACCATCGGTGCCTGGGCCAACTGGAAGTGGGTCGCCCCCCGCCTGCGCTCCTACTCGGAGATCGCCGGCAACTCCATCACCATCCCGAGCTTCTTCGAGAACCGTCTGAAGGACAAGTCCCACGCGCTGCGCATCGTCGCCGCCGTGATCATCATCTTCTTCTTCACCTTCTACGTCGCCTCCGGCATGGTCTCGGGCGGGCGTTACTTCGAGGCCACCTTCGAGGGCAACTACATGACCGGCATGCTCATCGTCGCCGGCGTGACCATCCTCTACACCTTCTTCGGCGGCTTCCTCGCCGTCTCCTACACCGACGTCGTCCAGGGCATGCTCATGTTCTTCGCCCTGATCATCGTGCCCACCATGGCGATCATCTCCCTGGACAATCCCATGGACATCTTCTCCTTCCCGCTGGACAACGCCTACGGCCCGCACCCCGACGGCAACCCCACGTTCTTCAACCTCATCGCCGGTGTCTCCTTCGCCGCCATCGTGGGCAACCTCGCCTGGGGCCTGGGGTACTTCGGCCAGCCGCACGTCATCGTGCGTTTCCTGGCGCTGCGCTCCCCCAAAGACGCCCGCATGGGCCGCTTCTGGGGCATCTCCTGGATGGTGCTCTCCATGATCGGCGCGGTCTTCGTGGCCATGGCCGCCACGGCCTTCTTCGCGCAGAACCCGGACATCACCATCACGGACCAGGAGAACTTCGAGACGATCTTCCTCGACATGACCCGCATTCTCTTCCACCCGCTGCTCGCCGGCATCATCCTCACCGCCGTGCTCGCCGCGATCATGTCGACCATGTCCTCGCAGATGCTCGTCGTCTCCTCCTCCCTCATCGAGGACCTCTACCGCATCTTCGCCCGTAAGGCCCCCAGCGAGCGGGCACTGCTGCTGCTCTCGCGCTTCGCCGTCCTGGGCGTCGCCATCCTCGCGCTGCTCATGTCGATCAACCCGAACGACTCGATCCTCGGACTCGTTGCCTTCGCCTGGGCCGGTTTCGGATCCGCCTTCGGCCCGCTCGTGCTCACCTCGCTGTACTGGAAGCGCCTCACCACCGCCGGCGCCCTGGCCGGCATGATCACCGGCGCGGTCGTCTCCACCGTCTGGAACCTCACAGGCCTGGGCGATGTCATCTACGAGATGGTCCCGGGCTTCCTCTCCGCCCTGGTCGCGCTCGTGGTGGTCTCGCTCATGACCAAGGAGCCGGAGGAGGCCGTGCGCATCGAGTTCGACAAGGCACGCCGTCTCTCCAACGCCGCCTCGGTCGACGAGGACGTCGACTTCCACACCGAGGCCCAGCGCATCGGAACCGCCGAGGCCTGAGCCCCGTCTAAGGCTGTGTGAGACTTCATCCCGCGCAGGTCTACGTCGCACTACTGACGCTGGCCACCCTGGTGGCCGGCGTCTTTCATGTCCTGCCCGCCCTCACCCCGGTGCGCGAGGAGGGCCTTCCCGGCTTATCGACGCTCCTTGCACACGTGGACACCCAGCCCCAGCGACGCCGCGTCCTGGGCTACGAGCGCGAGGAGTTCGGCCCCGGCTGGGGCTCCATCGGCGCCTGCACCACCCGCGAGGCCATCATGGTCTCGCATTTCGACGGCCGCGACTGCCATTCAGCCGGCTCCGCCCCCGACCTCTACACCGGCCACCCGATGAACGCCGACGACGTGGAGATCGACCACGTCATCCCCCTGTCCGCGGCCTGGGACCTCGGCGCCTACGCGTGGGACGACGCCACCCGCGTCCGCTTCGCCAACGACCCCACCAACCTCGTGGCCACCGCGAGCGCGATCAACCAGGACAAGTCCGACCAGCTGCCCTCGGCCTGGCTGCCGCCCGACGCCGGCGCGCGGTGCTGGTACTCCCGGCGAGTCGCCAGGGTCGCCGCCTCCTACGCGCTCGCGCTCCCGGAGGCCGATGTCTCCACGATGCGCAGGCAATGCAGGTTCGCCTTAGCTCGGTGGTCCGGGTAGCCGGCAGGTAACATCCGCCCTGAGCACCACCCTGAACGGGCGACGAGATTCGTGGCCCACTCAGATACCGGCGAAAGGTTTCCCCACATGTCCATTCTTCTCACCCTCCACGTCGTCACCGCGATCCTCCTCATGGGCGCGGTCATGTACGCCACCTCCGCCTTCCCCAACGCGGCCGTCCGCGCCGCCAACGGCGACGCCGGAAGCGAGGGCATCGCACGTGCCACCCACCGGGTCTCCGAGCTCTACGGTTACATCTCCCTGCTCGTGCCGCTGCTCGGCGTGACCATTCTGTTCACCCACTGGTCCACCTACAGCGACCAGTACCAGTTCCACGCCGCCATCCTGCTTGCCGCCGTGGCGTGGATCCTCCTGCTGGGCGTCATCGTGCCCAAGCAGAAGAAGATGGTCGGCGCCCTCGGTCTGCTCGCCCCCGGCGAGGAAGAGCCCGAGGACCGGGGTGCCGACACCACCAAGCTGAAGAAGCAGCTGTCCATGTTCAGCGGCATCTTCAACCTACTGTGGGTCATCACCCTGGTGCTCATGTTCGTCTAGACAGCCGCTGTTCCCGCCCCTCGCTGAGAGATCTCGGCGGGGGGTTTTCGCGTGCGCGGGCAGCCAGAGCTACGACGAACCCAGAGCCGAGGACAACCCGGACGACAGGTTCGAGGACAGTCCGGAGGGCACGCCGCCTGCCCCGATCGCCGACACGTACTTCGGGAAGGGTTCCGGAGCGGCGATCCTCTGCGCCGCCGGATCCATGTCGATGCCCAGATCCTTGGCGAACACCAGGAAGGTCCGCTCGTACACCCCCTCAGTGTTCTCGTTGAGATCAAATACCCGCGCGCCCCGCAGCGTGTGGGTGTCCAGGGTGCCGTCGTTAAGCCCGTACGTGCCGAATCCCGTGCCGGGGCCGTAACCCAGCTCGATGCCGTAGTAGTTGCCCATGTAGGTGTTGATGTGGTCGTGGCCGCAGTAGATGCCGCGGATGTCGCCGCGCCCGAAGGCGGCGGCGTAGATGCCGGAGTTGAACAGGCCGGTGTAGTTGTCCTTGTGGCGCACACCCTCGATGCCGTGGCGTCGGACCGCTTCCGCATGGCCGGCCTCATCGGGGGTGAACTGGCTGCCGAACCACATGTGGTGGTGCTCGTAGGTGGGGATGTGGAAGAACATCAGCCCGGGCACCTTGGCCCCGAAACGGGTCTCCGTCTCCTGCGAGAGGTCCTGGTACCAGCGGATCTGCTCGGGGCGCAGCCAGTCGTAACCCATGAGGCCGTCGCGCGACTGCCCCGCGGGGTTCTCGGGGGCGTAACGCCCGGAGTCGAGCAGCCAGATGGCAAACGCCGGCGCCTCACCCGTCGAGCTCTCGACCAGCAGCTGCCCGTTCGAGGAGCCCTACAGCCCGTCCGCGTCCGAGGGGTTGAGGTTGTGCTTGTACTGCCGGACGAACTCGACCATCTGCGGTTCGAAGGCGTGGGTGCCGTGTTCCTCGGTCGAGTCCTCGTCATGGTTGCCGAAGGTCACCGCCCACGGGATGCCCCGCGATTCTAAGGGCATGAACACGTTGTTGATCGCCTGGCTCACCTCCAGGTCGGTCGTGGGATCACCGTTGATGACGTCACCGTTGATAAGCGCGAAGTCGGGCTTCTGCTCGTCGAGGACCCGGCCCATGAACTCGATGGTGCGTCGGTCGGTGAGTGGGCCGTCCTGTGTGTCGTTGAACTGGACGATGCGGAATCGCCCGTCCGCGTTGAACGACAGCGGCATCCGCCGCTCCACGGGCTGTGCGGTTCCCGGCACACGCGAGGTCACGGAGCTCAGGGCGGCGGCTGCGGCGGCGACTCCCCCGCCCTGAATGAGTCGACGGCGGGAGAAGGACGGGAGGTGGGACATGGGTGGTCTCCTAGGGCAGCGGGTGTGGTTCTCCCCCGCTTATCGACGCCCGTTGTCCGCAGGTCGCCTCAGCCGGACAGGGAGGGGTTGCCCGCTCACGCTAACAACCATCCCGGGCGTTGTCGCCGCTGTTTTCCGACTCTTCACCTCCATGAACGCCACACCAGAGGGTTCGACAACCCGCCCGCGAGACAGCAGAAAACCGCCCCCGTCACGGAGAATGAACTCCGTGCCGGGGGCGGCTCTCAGTGCTGCGGGGTGCCGGGCGAACTAGTCGCGCCAGCCGCCACGTCCGCCACCACGACGGTCGTCGCGGTCATGTCCGCCGCCACGGCGATCGTCACGATCGCGTCCACCGCTGCGGCCGCCGAATCCGCCGCCACGACGGTCATCGCGGTCACGTCCGCCGCCACCGCGGGGGCCGCCCTCGTGCGGGCCGCTGTGGTCACGCTCGATGTTGATGAGCTGGCCGGAGATGCGGGTGCCGCTCAAGCGTCCGAGTACCCCGGAGTCGAGGCTCTTCGGCAGTTCGACCAGGGTGTGGTCGACTGCGATGGTGATGCGGCCGAAGTCGCGGGAGTTCAGGCCTCCCTCGTTGGCCAAGGCGCCGACGATGGCACCCGGGCGAACGTTCTGACGCTTGCCCACGGCAAGGCGGTAGGTGTCGAAGTCACCGTCCGGGCGGCGCGCGCCACCGCGGTCGCGGTCACGTCCGCCGCGCTCGTTGTCGCGGCCGCCACGACGATCGTCGCGACGGTCGTCGCGTCCACCACGGCGGTCGTCACGGTCGAAGCGGTCCTGGCGCTGAGCCGGCTGCTCCTTCATGAGGAAGTGCTCGTCGCCCTGTGCCTTGGCGGCCAGTGCTGCGGCGATGTCCTCCATGGGGACGTCCTTCTCCTGGGAGTAGGCACGAACCATGTTGCGGAAGACGTTGATCTGCTTGGATTCCATCGCCTCGGTGATGGAGTCCTGGAACTGCTCCTTGCGGGACTCGTTCACCTCGTCCACCGTCGGCAGCTCCATCTCGTACAGCGTCGCGTTGGTGGCGCGCTCGATGGCACGCAGCATGCGGCGCTCGCGCGGGGTGACGAAGAGGATCGCCTCGCCCTTGCGTCCCGCACGGCCGGTACGGCCGATGCGGTGGACGTAGCTCTCGGTGTCGTTGGGGATGTCGTAGTTCAGCACGTGGCTGATGCGGTCGACGTCCAGGCCACGGGCAGCGACGTCGGTGGCGACGAGGATGTCCAGACGACCGTCCTTGAGCTGATCGACGGTGCGCTCACGCTGGTTCTGCGCGATGTCACCGTTGATAGCGGCGGCGGAGAATCCGCGGGCACGCAGCTTCTCGGCGAGCTCCTCGGTCTCGTGCTTGGTGCGCACGAACACGATCATGCCCTCAAACTCGGTCACTTCGAGGATGCGGGTGATGGCGTCGAGTTTGTTGCGGTGAGCCGTGTAGATGTAGCTCTGCGTGATGTTCGTCGCGGTGCGGGTCTCGGTCTTTACCTGGACCTCGATGGGGTCATTGAGGTACTGGCGCGAGATCTTGCGAATGCCGTTGGGCATCGTCGCGGAGAACAGGGCGACCTGCTTGGAGTCCGGGGTGTCCTCGAGGATGCGCTCGACATCCTCCTGGAAGCCCATGTTAAGCATCTCGTCGGCCTCATCAAGCACCAGGTACTTGAGGTTGGAGATGTCCAGCGAACCCTTCTGCAGGTGATCGATGACACGACCCGGGGTACCCACGATGATCTGGGCGCCGCGGCGAAGGCCGGAGAGCTGGATGCCGTAGGCCTGGCCACCGTAGATGGGCAGGATCTGGATGCCGCCGAGGTGATCGGCGAAGGACTGGAAGGAGTCTGCGGACTGCAGAGCCAGCTCACGAGTCGGTGCGAGGACCAGTGCCTGCGGTGCGCGGACCTTGGTGTCCAGGCGGGCGAGGATCGGCAGCGCGAAGGCCGCGGTCTTGCCGGTACCGGTCTGGGCGAGGCCCACGACGTCGCGACCCTCCATGAGCAGCGGGATCGTCTGCTCCTGAATCGGCGACGGCTGTTCGAAGCCGACCTTTTTGATGGCCTTGAGCACGTCGGCCGGGAGGCCGAGGTTGTCGAAGCCGCTGACGGGCTCCTCTTCCTTTGCAGCCTTAGCGGGCTCTGCGGGCTCGGACTTCTTCTCTTTGGCCGGCTCAGCCTCGGGGGCGGCCTGGGCGAAGACGGGGGTGTCCTGCTGGTCGTTCAGCTGGGCCAGGTTGATGGCACCGCCGACCATGTCGTCCGGGTTGCTGATGGCGGCTGCATCGGCGTCGCGGGTGATGGCGGGGTTGTTGCCCACCTGATCCGTGGTGCCGGCGTTGTCGTTCTGGTTGTTCACGTTGTTGTCGATGTCCAAGTTGTTGTTCTCGGAGTCGGCGTTCTCAGTTCCGCTCGCATCCCTGGTGCTCGAGTCCACCACGAATTTCTCCGTGACGGGTGCAGCCTGCGCTGCGTCACCCTGCGAGTTGTTCTGAATATCCGACGTATAGTTGTCGTCCGGCCTGTTTTCGCCGCCGGCGGCGTTCTCAATATCACTCATTGTCCGCCCAGCGTACGACAAAATACGACTAATAGCCATTTGGCCTGGATCGAACCCTGCAGGTCGGGGGCGCAAACTTGTCTCGGAGGCAAACACAGAGCATCGCCAGTAGATGGGGCAACGCTTATCGGCGCTACCCTCCGGCCGCCTCCCCCGCCCGGCCGATTGTGCCCCTTTACGTTCCGGCGGGAAAGCATGATCGGAAAGAGCTCGCGGGAGAACCTCACCCACGGGCGGTCAACGCTAATTCACCCAAGAAGTAAACTTCTGCGATGTGGAAATAGCTGCCTTCCCCCAGCGGTGACCCCTAAGAAAGCCTAAACCGATTCTCCCAGAATTCCCCGGATTAATACCCGTTTGTACGCTAGCCTGCTCGTATGTTTTCAAAGATCCGCGTTTCTGCGGCCTTGGCTGTCGCCGCCCTGCTCCCCACACTTATTGCCTGCGGTGACTCTTCCGAATCGGCCCCGGAAATGACGAGCATCTCGGCTGCCTCTCCGACTTCACAATCCACAAACAACACGCCTCAACAATTTCCGCGACCACCGAGACGATTACCAGCTCGACAACGGCGGAGACCGACAAGCCCACCGGTGAACGCGATCCGGCGGATTTCGCGTCTCCCGTCAGCACCGGCGGCTTCTATGTCGAATCAGCGGACGCTTACACGCACTGCCGCGTCGTCGGCACCCCGACCCACATGGAGGACGTGTCCTACTGCGATTTCAGTTCGCCCAGCCTGCCCATGCTCTCCACGGGTTCGATCGATATCCGCGCCAATACCCTGGGTGATGACCCCGCCCTGGGCATGTATCCGACTATCGATATGACCCGCGATCCTTTCGGCGAAATGAAGTTCTACCCCCAGAACCAGCTCCAACCCGGCGAGCGGGTCACCATTGGCGACACCACATTCACCCAGACCGACGCGTCAATTTTCCAGATCTCCCGCGGCGGCTCGGTGGCGACCATGACCGACGGTGTGCTCACTACCGACATGGAAAAGGCCGACGGAGTCGCTAGCTCGGGGCAGAAGTGCGGCGAGGTGGAGACCTATACAGGGCCCGCTAATGTAGTCGTCTCGCAGGACGGGACGGACTGCGCCGTCGCCCAGCAGGTCATGACCGACTATTTCGCCCCGGGCGCCAAGACGGGAGGGAGCGCCGCCATCTTCATGTCCGAACAGGGCTGGGAGTGTTCCCGCGGCCCGGTGCTCTCCGGCTGGGAAGAGATCGGCGCCAATCAACTTGGGCAGTGCACGGATCGCCGTGGCGGAACGGGAACTGTCGTCGCTGTGCCCTCGGCCTGGTAGTCCACTGACGCTTCTCGACGGCCGTTCCAAGCCCCTCGCCAAGCAGAATCGGAGTGTTCACACCTCGGCGATTTCAGGGTATTGACCCCCATGAATCCCGCTGCTTGCGGTCCTTGGTTTTACGTTTGTCATGTCGCACTTTTCAGCTCTCTCGATGGGACACCCACCTTGCCTACATTTCGGAACTCAGTCTTTACGGTCGCACTAGTGGCACCCCTGCTCCTCGCAGGCTGTTCCGTCGACCCTGCACCAACTCCCCCGCAGCCGACACCGGTGAACAGCTCGACTTCCTCGACCTCCGCGGCCCCGTCGGCCCCTTCGGGTGTGGCCGAGATGCCCGCCGAGGCGTTCCGCGACGACAACTCCGACGGCTACACCGTCACGTTCTCGGACGGCACGACCTGCGCTGCGTGGATAGGAAACGAAGGGCCACTAATTGATTGCCCCTTTAAGTTCCCGGAGACGACACTTGTGCAGGCGGAAATCCCGCCCATGGCCACGCATCCCGGTAACAAGGCGGTGGCGAATGTCATCCGCTACGAGGCGGGAGAGGGGTTCGCACCCAAGGCTTTGTATACCGAAAGGCCGATAGAGCCCGGTAGGAAACTCATCCCCGGAGAGAAGGTGACCCTCGCGGGATTCACCTTTGAGCAAATATCCGGGTCCTCATTTTCAGGGAGTAGAGACGGCTATTCCTTCACAGTTACCGACGGCAAGTTCACGTCGAACGACAGTGAGCCAGTTCCGAACTCGTCTACTGGACCAGATTCAAACCGCTCCGCCGAAGAATTCCTCCTGCCAGGCACATCTGTCAAAACATACAGCGTGATCTTTGACGAGGATCAGAACAACTGCTTCATCAACCTGTCATCCTCTGAGGTCTATTTCTCCTGCGGTGTCCCGCTAGATCCCCCGGTTATCATTCACAATGAGGCCATAGGCAAGGACGTACCAGCGGACATTGTGGTTTTCGACAACGAATCGCGAAAATTCAGGCTCAGCCAAGACCTATCGGGAGGCACGCACTATCAGCCTAAAAGTGTCCTCAATCCCGGGGAGTCCGTAACCATCGCGGACTTCGAGATTCGACGAGAAACCGGTGGCGCACTGTCGGTGGAGTCCGGCGACTCGAGCTTCACGTATCTCAACGGTAAAACCACATTTTCCCCATGAGTCCTTTCGTTCCTGCGCCGTTTTCGCACGGTCTCTAACAGGAGATCCGCCTACAGCCGATCCACCGCCTGCTTCGCTTCCGCAAGCCCTGCCGAAGGGTGCTGTTGGCGAACGAGTTTGATGAATTTAACGTCATTGGGGCCCTCGTCGTCGCGAAGCTTCCTCAGTACCGCGGTCTCTGCGCGATCAAGCCGCAGGGGTGTCGTGTTTCGGGTTCGGTACGAGTGAACGACACCGAAAATCGCGACCATGGCCGCGAGGAAATAGCCGATGGCCTGGAACCACCACGGGCCCTCCGCGTGTGCGGTGAGGTAAACCCCGGCGGCCGCGAACAGCAACGCAATGATCATGCCGCCCACCGTAACAACGGCCCTACCGCGTGTCAGTCCGCCGAACCCGCATCCCCCGGATCCACTGCGGCCGCGCCTCCCGCGTTCCCAGTGTCTCGCGCCCGAACACCCACGCGATGATTCCGACGAGGGTGACCAGACCGCAGGAGGCGAAGGCGATGCGGAAGCCGAAGGCGTCGGCAAGCGTGCCGATGAGGATGGGGCCGATGATCTGCCCCAGGTCCATGGCCATCTGATAGGTGGAGAGCACCTTGCCGCCGGAGCGGTCGTTGCCGATGACATCGGCAAGCACGGCCTGCTGCGAGGGATTGAGCAGGCCCGCGGCGGCGCCGGCGAGGACAGACAGGATCATGAGCGTCGGGATGGTGACGGCGAATCCCATGACCGAGATGAACACGCCGCTGCCGATGAGACCCGCGACGATGAGCGGCCTGCGCCCGTAGGTGTCCGCGAATTTTCCGGAGAACTGCAGCACCAGCGCGTTGCCGGCCGCGAACGCGGCGAGCGCAAACCCGGCAATGGCCGCGCCCTCCGCGTGGAAGACCGCCGCAGCGAAGAGCGGCAGGATGGAGACCCGCACACCCATATTCACCCAGCCGTGGGCGACGTTAGAGATCAGCGCGGCCCGGTAGGCGGAGTCGGAGAGGGCGTCGCGAAGCTGCATCGGGGGTTTGTTCACCTGTGCCAGCGGTTTCCCGGCGGCGTCTAGGCGTCGGGGCATCCGCCACCACACCACAAACGCGGCCAGAACGACGCCCGTCCCGTAGATGACAAAGGGCCAGCGGAACCCGAGGAAACTCATGCCCGCTCCAGCGACCGGGCCGATGACGTTGCCCAGCAGAAACGCCGTGCCGTAGACCGCAGAGGCGCGGCCACGCGAGTCCGGTGGGGCGAGTTTGACGATCAACCCCATCGCCGACACCGTGAACATCGTCGATCCCACACCCGCCGCGGCCCGAAGCGCCACGATGTGCCAGTACTCGCTGGCCACGGAGATGAGGCCCGTCGTCACCGCCACCGTCAGCAGGCCGGTGAGATAGACCTTGCGCGAGCCGATCCTGTCGATCAGCGAACCCGACACCGGCGCAAACAACAGTCGCGAGAGGGAGAACACAGAGACGACCAGTCCGGCTGCGGCCATGGACACGTCGAAGGACAGCACAAATTGCGGCAGCAGCGGTGCAATGAGGCCGTAGCCCAGCGCAATGATGAAGGCGGCCGCGACCAGCACCCAGATTTCGGCGGGCAGCTTCGATCGGTGTGCGGGCAGGTGTTCTGCGGCAGGAGGTTGCGAGGTCATGTTGCCACCCACCTTAGACCCCCGGGTCAAACCGGCAGGCTCATGCATAAACAAACATCTGTTCGAATCATTCGAACACCGGTGTCCATACCGTCTCCTATTGTTCGGGGCATGAAAACCATGAGGAAGAACTCCATATCCGCAGTACTCGACACCACCCCGGCCGAGCTCGCCGAGCGTCTCGTCCGCCTCCATCCCCGCACGCTCGGAATGCTGTCCACCGTGATCCGCCACCCGCGCTCACTCGCCCGGCCCATGGCGTCCTGGCGCCCGCCGTCCGTCGATCTCCCCCGCGTCGACGGGCACTTCCAGCTGACGGCCACCCTCACCCGGCACCGGGTCGGCCCACGAGCCCGGGCACGGGTCCTGGGTTATGGCGAGGACCGCGAACCCGCCTACGTCATCTCGGTGCGTATCACCGATCCCGGCGGCGCCGACGTCTCCCCCTCACACGCCGAGTCCTGGATCCGCGCCCTCATCGGCAACGACAGCATCGACGCCGTGCACGAGATCTCCCACGAGGTCAGCCCCACGTTTGTCTGGCTTGTCGACGGATCCTTCCAGCCCCTCCGCTCCCCCGCCTCACTCTTCGCCGGCTTCCGCGACGCCGCCTGAGCTTCCCCGGTATCCCACGGATTCGTCTAACCTCAGTCCCATGGTTAACAAAGTCAACAAAGACACCACCCTGTGCATCTCGCTGGCCGCGCGCCCGTCAAACCACGGGGTCCGCTTCCACAACTGGCTCTTCGCCGAGCTCGACCTGAACTACCTGTACAAGGCCGTCGCCCCTGTCAACATCACGCAGGCCATCGCCGGAATCCGTGGCCTGGGTATCCGCGGTGCCGCGGTCTCCATGCCGTACAAGCAGGAGGTCATCGAGCTGATCGACGGTCTTGACCCCTCCGCCGAGCGCATCCACTCCGTCAACACCATCGTCAACGAGGACGGCGTACTCACCGGCTACAACACCGACTACTCCGCCGTGAAGTCGCTGCTGGCCAGCCACGAGATCGACCCCGGCCTCAAGGCCGCGGTCAAGGGCTCAGGTGGCATGGCCAACGCCGTGGTCGCCGCGCTCGCCGACCACGGGATCTCCGGGACGATCGTCGCCCGCAACGCAGAGACCGGTACCGCGCTGGCGGAGCGCTACGGATGGGAGTACGCCGCAGACGTCCCCGCCGACGCGGAGCTGCTGGTCAACGTCACCCCGCTGGGCATG
The DNA here is from genome assembly GCF_000767055.1 of Corynebacterium doosanense CAU 212 = DSM 45436. Lineage (NCBI taxonomy): Bacteria > Bacillati > Actinomycetota > Actinomycetes > Mycobacteriales > Corynebacteriaceae > Corynebacterium > Corynebacterium doosanense. The sequence goes on along the minus strand of NZ_CP006764.1, from coordinate 1,123,122 downwards.
TTCGGCTCGGACGCGGACGCCATGGCCTTCACGCACCAGGAGATCGAGAACGCGTCCGTGATCTTCGATGTGGTGGCCAATCCCGTCGATACGCCGCTGATCAAGGCCGCCCGCACCGCAACGAAGGCCACCATCGATGGCGGAGAGGTCGTCGCTCTGCAGGCCGCCGAGCAGTTCACTCTCTACACCGGCGTTGTCCCGACCGATGAGCAGGTCCAGGCCGCTGAGGACTTCTCCCAGCTGGGATAGAAAAACGGTGCGGCGAATCACCTTCGCCGCACCGCCAGTCAGGACAGATCAGCCGTTGAACGACGAGTGCGGGGCACCGATGCCCGCGTCAATCTGCGGCGGATCGCCCGCGCCCGGACGGATGTCAATGTTGAAGACGTCCGTGGGCAGGTAGACCGTGGCACACGCGTTGGGGATGTCCACCACGCCGGAGAAACGGCCCTCGATCGGCGCCGCACCGAGCAGCAGGTAAGCCTGCTCCGGGGACCAGCCGAACGTGGTGAGGTACTCGATCGCGTGCAGGCAGGCGCGCTGGTACGCCAGGTGCGAATCCAGGTAACGCTGCTCGCCGTCGAGGGTGACGGAGGTTCCCGAGAAGGCCAGCCACTGGCTGTGGCGCGGCTCGACGTTGCCCGGCATGAAGATCGCGTTCTCTTTCACGCCGTACTTCTCCATGCCGCCCTTGATGACGTCGACATGGAAGTCGATGAAGCCGCCCATCTCGATGCCGCCACAGAAGGTGATCTCGCCGTCGCCCTGGGAGAAGTGCAGGTCGCCGACGGAGAAGTTCGCGCCGTCGACAAACACGGGGTAGAACACGCGGGTGCCCTTGGACAGGTTCTTGATGTCCTGGTTGCCGCCGTTCTCACGCGGCGGGGCCGTGCGGGCACCCTCGGAGGCGACGCGGTCGAAGTCCTGCTCGGAGACCCCGCCGAGGATCGCCCCGTTCGGCTCCGGGGGAAGCGCCAGCGGCGGGACGCGGTCGGGATCGGTGGCGATGAGCGCGGCCTCGCGCTGGTTCCACGTCTTGAGCAGCGACGGCGACGGTGCCGTGCCCATCAGACCCGGGTGGATGATTCCGGTGAACTCCACGCCCGGAATGTGGCGCGACGTGGCCTTCTGGCCGTTGAAGTCCCACACGGCCTTGTAAGCGTCGGGGAACTGGTCGGTGAGGAAGCTGCCGCCGTTCTTCTTGGCGAAGATGCCGGTGTAGCCCCAGCCCTGACCCGCCAGCGGTCCCTCTTCCTGGGGGATCGGGCCGACGTCGAGGATGTCGACGACGAGCAGGTCACCGGGCCTGGCGCCCTCGATGCGGAACGGGCCGGACAGGGTGTGGACTTTGTGCAGCGGCGCGTCGCGGATGTCGTCCGCGCTGTCGTCGTTCTTGATGGCTCCGTCGAACCACTCGCGGCAGTCCACGCGGAAGGTATCTCCGGGCTTGACGGTGTACACCGGCGGGATGTCGGGGTGCCAGCGGTTGTGGCCGAGCTTCTCCTGCTCGGCGAAGCTCTTGGCGGAATCCAGCGGGAAAATGTTCTGCGGCATGATGCCTCCTGGGTGGGGTGGATCAGGGTCTGGGAAGATGAGCGTGCTGCGGGTTGTGCGACACGGGGGTCGCCCGTGTGTTACCTGACTGCGGGAGAGAATTCACCACGGCCGGGGCGTGCGCGGAGTTCTCGGCGTCCGAGATAGCGCTGCTGATCACCGACGAGCGGGCGGAATTCATCTTCGGGGCACTGGTCACGCTGATGCGTCGGGTCGCGACGTCCCCGCAGGTGGGGCATTCGATTTCCCTTGTCTCACTGGACATGGGCATACGTTCTTCCTTCGTATGTCCTGCATCGCATCTGAACTCGTACCACGGCATGGGGGAAAGCTCCTTCTGGGATCTCCGATTTGAACACCTGGGTAGAGAAATTGCGGGCCGCCATTGCTGGTGCAAGTGCGGCCCGCAATACCATCCAGGGTAAACCTATTTTTCGGCGGGGGTTGACCTATTTAGGTGGGAGCTACCTGAGACTGCCGTGTCCGGTCAGTTCTAGTCGGTGTCGAGAGAGTCGTCAGAATCCTCGTCCTCGGTGTCTTCGTCGTCAAAGTCCTCGTCGTCCCCGTCGTCCCCGTCATCCTCGCCGAAGATGTCGTAGACATCTGGCTCATCGAAGTCCTCGGCATCGAAGGGATCGAGCTGCTCCTCCCAGTCCTCGGCCTGGTCGGCGGCGAGGGAGAGCACGTCGAAGAGCTTGTCGAAGTCCGTGAACGCGCCCAGGCTGAGGATCTCGTCGGTGTCGTCGGACTGCAGGTCGGCGAAGAGGCGCTGGCGGTCCTCGTCGCTGAGCTCGGCGTCTCCGTCGGATTCCCAGAGCTCGTCGATGGCCTGGTCGAGCAGGCCGTCGGCGCTGGTTCCCAGCACGGTGAACTGCACGACGGCGCTGGGGGCGCCGTCGATAATTTCCACGAGCACCTGGATCTCGGAGTTCTCCCCGACCTCTGCCCGGACGAGGTTGGCGTTGCTCGAGTCCTGGAAGAACTCCAGGTCCCCGATGCGCTCGTCGGTGCCCTCGAGCAGGTCCCGGAGCACGGTGACCACTTGGTCGCTGGCCACGTTGCGGGCGACGGTCTCCACCGCGTCCTCCACGGAGAAGACCACGGACACGAGCACGGCCTCGAAGTCCTCGTCGTCCTCGTCGACGTCCGCGGCGGCGATGTAGACGTTCGCGGCCGGGATGATCGGATCGATCTCAACAAACTGGATCTCCAGCTCCGAGGTGATGGGCACGAACATGGTGTCGTCGTTGACTCGGGATTCGATGCCCTCGGCGTCGAGCGCTGCGGCGATGTCCTCAAAGAAGCTCATGGTGGGGCAGGGTCCTTCCCTAAAGACGCAAGTGTCAAAACCGCCGGCGCATAGGTGTCTCCGACGATCCCAGACAAGCTTAGTCCTCCGATGCGGTACCCGCCCGGAATGCGCGGACCGTCACTCGAGCCCCTCGACCACTTCCAGGCCGAGTTCCGCCGTCAGCTCCGGCCGGCCCATCCCCCAGGAGGTCATGTGGAACTTCTCCCAGGCGCGCCGCTTCTCCGCCTTGGGGTCCGACTCGAGGCTGGGTTCGGAGTCGAACACCATCGTCTGCCGCCCGTCCTGCCGGTACCGCGGCCAGCTGTCCAGGGGCTGGCCGTCATGGAGGAAGGACTTCCAGTGGGACTGCATGAATTCGGCCACCTCGGTGAAGCCGTTCATCCCGCCGAAGCGCGAGAGTGTTCCGGCGCGAGAGGCGTGAGGTTCGCCGAAGACGGCGGAGAGCTCGACGGTGTGCATGGCACCCAGGCCGAGCATCTTCAGGGCCTGCGGGGCGTAGTCGAAGCGGTACATCCACGTGGGGGCGATCGTGCTGTGCGCCGAGGCAGCGCGCACGGTGGGCGCCCAGAAGATGGCGTCGGCGAGCAGGCTGGCGAACTCCTCCCGCGAGGTCGCGGAGTCGTAGGCGGCGAGCACGGCCTCGGCCCCGGCGGGGTCGTAGACGCTGAGGAACCGCCCGGAGGCCCGGGTGCGCCGGGACATGCGCTGGTAGATGAATTTGCCGAAGCTCGCCTCGTCCGCGTTGGTGCCGATGATCAGCGGCACCGGGTGCTCGTCGCCGCGCTCGAAGGCGGTGAGCGGATGAGACTGGAGCAGTTCGCCGTCGACGGTGGGTGCGAAACAGGAGTTGAGCTGGAGCAGCTCGCCGCCGCGCCACATCATCGACTGCCCGGCGCGGACGAGATCCGCGGCGTCGAGCTCCCTGATCTCACTGAGCTCCGCGTGTCGCGAGAGCGCGAGGTGGTGGAGCAGCTTGCGGGTCCACATCATGGACTGCGCCCGGGAGTGGATCTGCGCGAGCGGCGGCGACTGGGCGACGGCCCCGTGGAACAGCCCCTGCGTGCCCGCGGCGGTCATCAGCGTGAGCACGGCTCCCCCGCCGGCGGATTCGCCCATGATGGTGACCTTTCCCGGGTCCCCACCGAAGGCCGCGATGTTGTCCTGCACCCAGTGCAGGGCCAGCAGCTGGTCGTGCAGCGCCGGGGTGGCCACCGCGTCGTCGCCGATCGACCTCATGTCCAGATAACCCAGCACACCCAGGCGGAAGTTGACGGAGACGTAGACCACCCCGAGCTCCCGGGCGAAATTGGTGCCGCGCAGGACCGGCTCGAAGGAGGAACCCACCACGAAGGACCCGCCGTGGAAGTAGACCACCGCGGGAAGGTCCGCGTCCTCGTTGTCCGGGCGCACGATGTCCAGGTGCAGGCAGTCCTCGTCACCGAGGATCCGGTCGGTCCACGAGTACGTCGGCTGGGGCGCGGGTTCGCCGTAGTGCACACATTCCCGGATCCCCGTCCAGGGATCGGCCGGCCGCGGAGCGTGGAAGCGCAACGCACCCGACGTGTCGGCGCCGAACGGAACGCCGCGCCAGCTGCGGATTCCCAGCTCCTCGTCGATGAGGCCACTGACCCATCCGGCGGTGGTCTGTACCGTAGGTGCCTGTGCGCTGGGGTTTGTCATGGGCTCCAACCTAGAACGAGAACGTGGACATTGCCTGTCAGTCCCGGGGCCGGTTCTGCCGGCACGGCGTACTTCCGCCTAGAATTGCCGGACGAGAATTACCGCAGACAATATTTATTTATGCGGCCCGCCGCTACCACCCACAGCGTCGGCCACACGACAAAGGAGAATCATGTCAGATTCGCAGACCCCCCAGAACACCCAGACCCAGGATGAACTGATGAACAACCTGGGCGAGAGCACCCAGGGCCTGGAGAAGAACCTCGGCGTGGTGGGCAAGTCCTTCATCTCCACGCTCGACCGCGCGGTCTCCATGCAGTCCTCCACCATCGAGAGCTACGTCGGACGCCTGCGCCGGAAGAACCCGAAGGCCTCGCCGGAGGAGATCCAGCGGCTGATCGACAAGCACTTCATCCGCCTGGCCAGCGGCTCCGGCGCCTCCGCCGGTGCTGCCGCCGCGGTCCCGGGCATCGGCCTGGCCACCGGCACGGCGGCCATTGCCGGGGAGTCCGTGCTCTTCCTCGACGCCGCCGCCTTTTACACCATGGCCAGCGCTCACCTGCGCGGCGTGGACATCCGCAACCCCGAGCGTCGTCGTGCGCTGGTGCTGCTCACCCTGCTGGGATCCAAGGGTGTGGCGGTCATCGAGGCCATGGTCGGTGACATCACCCAGCCCGGCTCGGCCGGCTCCTTCTCCCCCGGCACCATCCTGGGCAAGTTCTCCGCCCCGACCCTGAGCAACGCCAACAGCCGCCTCACCAAGATGGCGCTGAAGCAGGTCTCCAAGCGCATGATGCGCAGCTGGGTCGGCAAGATCATGCCGCTGGGCATCGGCGCCGTGCTGGGTGGTCTCGCTAACCGACGCCTCGCCAGCGACCTCATCGAAAACTCCACCACCTCCCTCGGTGCGGTTCCCGCGCAGTTCGCCGCGCCCGCCCCGGCCGGCGACACGAAGGACGAGCCGAAGAACCCCTCCGAGAAGAGGAACGGGCTGGCCAGCCTGGTCAACCGCTTCCGCAAGGACGACGAGCCCGACGACAAGTCCCTGACCGGCGACGTGAAGGAGGACGAGGAGCTTGACCGCCTCGCCCTCTCCGCGATGACCGAGGGTTCAAAGGTCCACGAATCCGACGCTAAGTGAGTCGCGGCACAGGACTCATCCTCTCCGCGCTGAAGCAGCGCCGCTGGATCACCGCCGCCGCCGTGCTCACGGCGGTGGCGGCCGTCGCTCTGCAGACAGCGGTTCCCCTGCTCACCGGCTCGGCCATCGACGTCGCCACCGGTGCCCGCGACGGATCGGTGAGCAGGGTCGTCGTCACGCTCATCGGCGTCGCACTGGCGGAGTACGCTTTCCAGTTCGTCCGGCGCTACTGCGCGTCGCGACTGTCGGTGGACACGCAGCACGACATCCGAGTGCGACTGCTGGCCACGCTCCAGCGTCTCGACGGCCCCGGCCAGGACAACATCATCACCGGCCAGGTCGTCTCCCGCGCGATCAGTGACCTCGGCGGCCTCCAGACCGTCATCTCCCAGGGCCCGCTGCTCATCTCCCGGGTGGTGCAGCTCGCCTTGGTCCTGGTCATCATGGCGGGGATCTCGCCCGTGCTGACGCTGGTGGCCCTGGCCGTCGTGCCCCTGCTCATCCTGCTCGCCGGGCGCTCGCGGAAGTCGCTGTACGCGGCGACATGGACTGCCCAGCAGGCCACCGCCGACGTGGCCACCCACGTGGAGCAGACGGTCTCCGGCGTGCGTGTGGTCAAGGCCTTCGCGCAGGAGGACCGGGAGACCCATCGCCTGGACTCCCTGTCTCGCGCGCTCTTCGCCATCAAAATGCGCACGGCGAAACTCACAGCCCGGTTCCAACCGCTGCTCACGGAGCTCCCGCGCATCGCGCTCATCATCACCATCGTCCTCGGCGCGCTGCTCACCCGGCAGGGTGAGCTCACCGTGGGAACGTTCTTCGCCTTCACCGCGTACCTCATGACACTGACCTCGACGGTGTCCCTGCTCACCTCGATGTACATCACCATCCAGCTGGGCATGAGCTCGGTGGAGCGTATCGACGACGTCCTCGCCCTCACGCCCGAGCACACCGATCCGCCCTCCCCCGTCGCTCTGCCGGACGGCCCGCTCGGCCTCGAGCTGGATGACGTGCACTTCCGCGGCATCCTCAACGGGCTGACACTCACCGCCGAACCGGGTTCGGTGCTCGCGCTCATCGGCCCGCCCGGGGCGGGCAAGACGATGGCGGTGCAGCTGGCCGGTGGTTTCTACTGCCCCGACGCGGGCGAGTTCCGACTCTCGGGCCCCGGGGGCAGCGCGGCCTTCACCGAGCTGCGCGACGCCGACATCCGCTCCCGGGTCACCTGCGTCTTCGACGACGCGCTGCTCATCTCCGCGTCAATCCGCGAGAACCTCACCATGGGAGCGCACTACTCCGACGAGGAGGTCGCCCGGGCCGCGGACATCGCCCAGGCCTCGGAGTTCATCGCGCGCCTCGACGACGGCATGGACACCGTGGTCGGCGAACGGGGCCTCACCCTCTCCGGCGGGCAGCGCCAGCGGGTCGCCCTCGCCCGCGCGATCCTCGCGCGCCCGGAGGTTCTCATCCTGGACGACGCCACCAGCGCCATCGACGCCGGCAATGAACGCCTCATCCTCGACGCCCTGCGCGCCGAGCTGGGCGACACGGCGATCCTCATGGTGGCGCACCGCCGCTCCTCGCTCGTGCTCGCCGACCGGGTCGCCGTCATCGACCACGGCCGCACGGTCGCCGTCGGCCCGCTGTCGGAGGTCGAGCACTCCGAGCCGTTCCGCCGGTTCATGGAGCCCCGCGCCTCCGAGATCGTCCTGGATGACTCTCCCCGCGAGACGGGTGATCTCTGGCCGGAGGTCGACGACACTTTCCACGAGCACATCATTGTCGGGCCCACCGGCGGGCGGGGTCGTTCCATCGCCGCCACGCCGGAGCTGCTGGCGGACGTGGACAGGCTTCCTCCCGCCGTGGAGGAACCCGGGCTGGACACCGCGGTGCTGCGCTCGGACCGCGAGCGTTTCCAGGTCCGCGATCTCTTTGCCGCCGTGCGCTGGCTCATCACCGCCTCCATCGCGCTGATGATCATCGGTGTGCTGGCGTCGCTGGCCTTCCCCCTGCTCATGCGCACGGCCATTGACCGGGGCATCGGCGAGGGACGCACCGACGTGCTGTGGATCGTCGCGGTTGCCGGCATCGCCGTGGTCGTGCTCGCGTGGCTGGCCAGCGTTGTGCAGACCGTGATCACCTCCCGCTCGGGAGAACGGCTGCTCTACGGCCTGCGGCTGCGCAGCTATGCGCACCTACAGCGGCTCTCTATGGCGTACTACGACCGGACCCGCTCGGGATCGATCATGACCCGCATGACCACGGACATCGACACCCTCTCGTCCTTCCTGCAGACCGGGCTCGCCCAGGCCGTGGTCTCCCTGGGCACACTCGTCGGCGTGCTGGGCATGCTCATCGCCACCGACTTCTCGCTCGCCGCCGTCGCGGCGGTGGCCATCCCCATCATCGCCGTGCTCACCGCCGTCTTCCGCCGGGTGCAGAAACGCCTGTACTCCGAGGCCCGCGAGCAGGTCTCCCGGGTCAACGCCACCTTCCAGGAATCGGTCACCGCGCTGCGGGTGATCCAGATGCACGGCGTGACCGGACCCGCCCTGAGCACGTTCCACGACCAGTCCGAGCGTTACCGCCGGCTGCGCATGCGTGCCCAGACCGCCGTGGGTGTCTTCTTCCCCGGCATCCAGGCGATCTCGCAGATCACCTCCGCGCTGGTGCTCGGCTACGGCGCCACCCGCGTCGCCGACGACACCCTCTCCGCCGGGGTGCTCGTCGCCTTTGTCATGTACCTCTCGCAGCTCTACGGCCCGATCCAGCAGCTGGGCATGGTCTTCGACTCCTGGCAGCGCGCCCAGGTCTCCTTCACCCGCATCACCGACCTCCTCGCGAGCCGGCCGGATGTGACCGACTCCGGAACCCGCCCGAACGCCCGCGAGCATGCCCGCGGCACTCTCGCGCTCGACGACGTCAGCTTCGCCTACTCCGACCAGTCACCCACGGTGGCCGAACACCTCGACCTGCGGATCAACCCCCGGGAATCCGTGGCGGTCGTCGGCCCGACGGGTGCGGGGAAATCGACCGTCGTCAAGCTTCTGGCACGGTTCTATGACCCCACCGCGGGTGCCGTGCGGGCATCAGGCACGGACATCCGGGAGTTTCCGCTCCCCGACTGGCGGCGCACCATGGTGCAGGTGCCGCAGGAGGCGCACCTGTTCATGGGCAGCGTCGCCGACAACATCCGCTACGGGCGCCCGGACGCCACCGACGCCGAGGTCGAGGAGGCCGTGCGTCGGATCGGCGCGCTCGGGGTCATCGCCACGATCGACGGTGGTTTCCACCACCCCGTCGGCGAGCGCGGGCGCGGGCTGTCCTCCGGGCAGCGGCAGATCATCGCCCTCGCCCGGGCCGAGCTCACCGATCCGGACGTCCTGCTTCTCGACGAAGCCACAGCCACCCTGGATCCCGCCACCGAATCCGCCTTTCTCGACGCCTCCGACCGCTCGGCCGAGGGCCGCACCACGGTGATCGTCGCCCACCGACTCGCCACCGCGCAGCGCGCCGACCGCATCATCGTCATCGAGGGCGGCACGGTCGTGGAGGACGGCTCCCACGAGGCCCTCCTGACCCAGGGCGGACTGTACGCACACCTGTGGTCCATGCAGCAGGACCCAAGCGATCTCGACTGACCCCGGGCGGCTTCGTCCTTCCCGTCATTACGCTATGGTGGTTCACCACGTAGCACTACAACGCCAACAATTTATCGAGGAGTGCCCCTGCCGTGAGCAGCGCTAATTCTTTCGGCCAAAACACCTGGCTGGTCGACGACATGTATCAGCAGTTCAAGAAGGATCCGCAGTCGGTCGACAAGGAGTGGCGCGAGCTCTTCGAGAAGAACGGCGCGCCCAACACCGCCGCCGACTCCCAGACCTCCGGCACCCCGGCGGAGAACCCCACTCAGCCCGCTCCGAAGGGTGCGCGCGAGGAGCAGAAGAAGGACGCCAAGGCACCGGCCACCACCGCGGGGCCGCGCCAGACCACGAAGGCCACCGGCGAGCACGTCGGCAAGGCCGTCCAGGAGGAGAAGGCCGCCAAGGCAGAGAAGCCCGCCCGCAAGGCGCCGGTCTCCCCCATGGACAAGGCGAAGGACGCCCCCGAGGCCGGAGCCAAGCAGCTCAAGGGCATGTTCAAGGCGATCGCCAAGAACATGGACGAGTCCCTCGAGGTTCCCACCGCCACCACCGTGCGTGACATGCCCGTCAAGCTCATGTGGGAGAACCGCTCGATGGTCAACGACCATCTCAAGCGCACCATCGGCGGCAAGATCTCCTTCACCCACATCGTCGGTTACGCCATCGTCCGCGCGGTAATGAACCACCCGGACATGAACCTGCGCTACGAGCTCGACGAGAGCGGCAAGCCGCAGTCCGTCACCCCGGAGCACATCAACCTGGGCCTGGCCATCGACCTTCCGCAGAAGGACGGCTCCCGCGCGCTCGTCGTCGCCGCCATCAAGGAAGCCGAAAAGATGAACTTCTCGGAGTTCATCGAGGCATACGACGACATCGTCAACCGCTCCCAGGCCGGCAAGCTCAAACTCGACGACTACCAGGGCATCACCATCTCCCTGACCAACCCGGGCGGCATCGGCACCCGCCACTCCATCCCGCGCCTGACCAAGGGCCAGGGCACCATCATCGGCATGGGCTCGATGGATTTCCCGGCCGAGTTCGCGGGCACCGCCCCCGACCGCCTCGCCGACATGGGTATCGGCCGCCTGCTCACGCTGACCTCCACCTACGACCACCGCGTCATCCAGGGTGCGGAGTCCGGCGAGTTCCTGCGCACCATCTCCCAGCTGCTGGTGGACAACAAGTTCTGGGACCACATCTTCCGCTGCATGGGTGTCCCCTACGCCCCCGTCCGCTGGGCTCAGGATCTGCCCGACGCCGGCACCGACAAGAACACCCGCGTCATGCAGCTCATCGAGGCCTACCGCTCGCGCGGCCACCTCGTCGCCGACACCAACCCGCTGCACTGGGTCCAGCCCGGTCTGCCGGTCCCGGACCACCGCGACCTCGACCCCGCCACCCACGGCCTCACCCTGTGGGACCTCGACCGCACCTTCAACGTCGGCGGTTTCGCCGGCCGCGAGTCCATGACGCTGCGCGAGGTCATGAGCACCCTGCGCCGCGCCTACACCCTGAAGGTCGGCTCCGAGTACACCCACATCCTCGACCGCGACGAGCGCGAGTGGCTGCGCGACCGGCTCGAGGCCGGCATGCCCAAGCCCACCAACGCCGAGCAGAAGTACATCCTGCAGAAGCTCAACGCCGCCGAGGCCTTCGAGAACTTCCTGCAGACCAAGTACGTCGGCCAGAAGCGCTTCTCCCTCGAGGGCTCCGAGACGCTCATCCCGATGATGGACTCCATCATCGACACCGCCGCGGGCCAGGGCCTCGACGAGGTCGTCATCGGCATGCCCCACCGTGGACGCCTCAACGTCCTGTTCAACATCGTGGGCAAGCCGCTGGCGAACATCTTCAACGAGTTCGAGGGTCGCATGACCGGCGGACAGGCCGGCGGCTCGGGCGACGTGAAGTACCACCTCGGCTCCGAGGGCGAGCACATCCAGATGTTCGGCGACGGCGAGATCAAGGTCACCCTGGCTGCCAACCCGTCCCACCTCGAGGCCGTCGACCCGGTCGTGGTGGGCATGGCGCGCGCCAAACAGGACATCCTGGACAAGGGTGAGGAGGGCTACACCGTGGTCCCCCTCTTGCTGCACGGCGACGCCTCCTTCGCCGGCCTCGGCGTGGTGCAGGAGACCATCAACCTCTCCCAGCTGCGCGGTTACACCGTCGGCGGCACCATCCACATCGTCGTCAACAACCAGGTCGGCTTCACCACCACCCCGGACTCCGGGCGTTCGACCTACTACTCCACCGACCTGGCCAAGGGCTTCGACTCCCCGGTCTTCCACGTCAACGGCGAGGATCCCGAGGCAGTCGTCTGGGTGGCCCAGCTGGCCACCGAGTACCGCCGTCGCTTCGGCAAGGACGTCTTCATCGACCTCATCTCCTACCGCCTGCGCGGTCACAACGAGGCCGATGACCCGACCATGACGCAGCCGGAGATGTACGAGCGCATCACCGACCGCAAGAGCGTGCGCACCAAGTACACCGAGGAGCTCATCGGCCGCGGCGAGCTCTCCGAGAAGGACGCCGAGGCCGCCGAGCGCGACTTCACCGACCAGATGGACTCCGTGTTCCACGAGGTCAAGGAGTCCGGCAACGAGAGCCCGAAGAAGCAGATGGGCATCACCGATTCCCAGACGCTCTCCACCGGCCTGGACACCTCCGTCTCCCAGGAGATCCTCGACGCACTGGGCAACTCCTACATCAACCCGCCCGAGGGTTTCACCATGCACAAGCGTGTGAAGCCGCTGGCCAAGAAGCGCGCACAGTCCGTCACCGAGGGTGGCATCGACTGGGCCTGGGCCGAGCTGCTCGCCTTCGGCTCCCTCGCCGCGGAGGGCAAGCTCGTCCGCCTGGCCGGCGAGGATTCCCGCCGAGGCACCTTCACCCAGCGCCACGCCGTCACCATCGACCAAGAGACCGGCGCGGAGTACAATCCGCTGCAGTCCGTGGCTGATGGGGCCGGCAACGGCGGCAAGTTCCTCGTCTACAACTCGGCGCTGACCGAGTTCGCGGGCCTCGGCTTCGAGTACGGCTACTCCGTGGGCAACCTCGACTCCGTGGTCGCCTGGGAGGCGCAGTTCGGCGACTTCGTCAACGGCGGCCAGACCATCATCGACCAGTACATCTCCTCCGGTGAGGCCAAGTGGGGCCAGCTCTCCAACCTCATCATGCTGCTCCCCCACGGCTACGAAGGCCAGGGCCCGGACCACTCCTCCGCCCGCATCGAGCGTTTCCTGCAGCTCGCCGCGGAGGGTTCCTACACGGTGGCTCAGCCGACCGCGCCGGCGAACTACTTCCACCTGCTGCGTCGCCACGCGCTGGGCACCATGCGTCGCCCGCTGGTCGTCTTCACCCCGAAGTCGATGCTGCGCAACAAGGACGCCGTCTCGGCTCCGGAGGATTTCACCAAGGTCACCAGCTTCCAGTCGGTCATCAACGACACCCGCCTCGTCGACGCCGAGGGCAAGGCTGTCGGCGACGTGGACAAGGTCAAGACCGTCCTGCTCTGCTCGGGCAAGATCTACTACGAGCTGGAGAAGAAGCGTGCGGAGCTCGGCCGCGAAGACGTCGCCATCGTGCGCCTGGAGATGATCCACCCGATCCCCTTCAACCGCCTCAAGGAAGCGTTCGGCGCGTACCCGAACCTGGAGCAGATCCGCTTCGTCCAGGACGAGCCCGCCAACCAGGGCCCGTGGCCGTTCCTGCACGAGCACCTGCCGGAGCTCATCCCGGACATGCCGCGCATGACGCGTGTCTCCCGACGCGCCCAGTCGTCCACGGCGACCGGCATCGCCAAGGTCCACCAGCTCGAGCAGGCCAACCTGCTCGAGGAGGCCTTCCAGGACTAAGGTCCCGGTAGCACGGCAACTGCCCACCGCCCGGTTTCACCGAGGGGTGGGCAGTTCGCCGTCTCCGCTTGGGTCGGGCGCGTGGCCTCAGCGCAAGGTTGAACCGGCGGCAGGGGTAGTTGAACGCGAAGGGGTGGGAGGAGCGTCGAGAAGCGGTCTTCTACCAGCGCTCGGCGTAACCGAGGCCGATGCCGTTGTCGGGGCCTGTCTCCACCTCGCCCGAGAGCTCGGCCTCGGACATCCACTGCGCCACGGCCTCGCTGACGGAGCCGGACTCGCGGGCGTTGTCCACCAGCTCGGTGAGCAGCTCGGTGGTGATGAATTTGGTGTAGCTGTCGAAGATCTTGCGCTCTGCGCCGTCAAAGACCGTCTTGGTGAACACCGGGACGATGTTCTGCGGGAGCTCCGGCGCCTCCGAGTCGGCGCAGCCCTGGGCACCGGACGGGTCCGTCGCCGTCACCTGGGCGGGCAGGGACGCCATGAGTGCGTCGTAGACCTCGGTGTTGATGGACACGTCATTGGGATTCGCGGAATCCGAGGCCTTCTCCGCGATCTCGTCAGCGGTGACGGGGGCCGTCTGCGCGAGCAGATCGCCGGTGCAGCCGATGATGAGGTCGGAATCTTCTTCGACCAGCTCGTCCACCTGACCGGTGGGCCCTGCCGCGGAGAAGACGGTGATGGAGGCGGATCGGCCCCTGTTGACGAGCGCCTGCGCGTAGATCTCCGCGAGCACCTTCTGCTCCACCGAATTCTGGGACACCCCGATGTTGACGGGTTTCACGCGGTCCGGGTTGATGTCCCGGTGCGGCTCCGCGCTGCTGCAGGAGGCCACCGCCACCGACGCCAACGCCACCGCCGCGACGGCGAGAACGTGCTGTCGGTGGCGGGTAGTCATGAAGATCAGAAGGCTCCTGCGTGAGAGGTCAACGCGGAGTACCCGCGTTCTCCCGGGGAGTCTACTACTGTCCGGCGCTGGTGCTGCCACCCGCCGAGCCGTCGGCCAGGCTCATCTGGGCGATCTGGTCGCGTGCGGCGGTGGCATGCTCGGGGGCGCTGATGACGTCGTACCGCCCGGCGACGATCTGGGTGGCGGAGGTGAAGTCGCGTTGGCCACCGGTGACGCCGTAGGAGATCGCGCCGAAGACCATGCCGAAGATGGCACCGACAATGACACCCCAGAGGATGGCCGGGAGGACCGGGCCACCGAGGATGCTGAACAGCAGACCAAAGAACAGACCCATCCAGGCACCCGACGCCGCGCCGCCGGCGAGCACGCGGCCCCAGGTGAGTCGCCCGGTGACCTTCTCCACCTGCACGAGGTCGACGCCGACGATGGAGAGGTGCTCGACGGGGAACTTGTTGTCGCTGAGCGTATCGACGGCCCGCTGGGCCTCCTGGTAGGTGCTGAAGCTGCCGACGGGCCAGCCGGCCGGGAGTTCGCGGGGCTGCGGGATGTTGTTGACGGTGGCCATGAGTGCGGTACCGGTCCTTTCGTAGAAGTCCTCTTTTGTAGTATCAACGAAGGTCACGGCCGATTTGTTCCCGGAGCAGCTCGGCGCTGATATCCGGAATCAGTGAAAATGGACCCCAGCGTCTAGGCTTTCCCACCATGAGTGGAGTCACCCGTGTATACGCCGGCAGGCTCGTCGGCCTCCAGGTCCGCGGCCCGGATTTTGAGATCATCGGTCGTGTCCGCGATGTGGTCATCAACGTCCGCCCCGGCGCCACCTCCCGGGCGATGGGCCTGGTCATCGAGCTGGTGAACAAACGCCGCATCTTCGTCCCCATGCTGCGCATCTCCGAGATCGAACCCGGTGACGTCACCCTCAACACCGGGTCAGTCTCCATGCGTGCCTTCTCCCCGCGCTCCGCCGAGCTCACCGTCATGGGTGACCTGGTGGGCTCCAAGGTCTCCACCGACGATCCCGACCACGCCGACCTGCACGGCGTAGGGCTGGAGATCGCGGACCTGGAACTCGAGCGCACCCGCACCCGTGATTGGGTGATCACCAAGGTCGCCGTCTTCACCGGCCGCACCCGCTTCGGCCGCTCCCCCAAGCTGCGCACCCTGCCGTGGCTGAGCATCGACGGCGTCGCGGGCTCCGTGGTCGAGTCGAACTCCTCGGTGTCCGACACGGTGGCCACCTACGAGGACATGCGCCCGGCTGACGCGGCCACGTCCTTCCAGGAGCTCAGCTCCGCCCGCCGCTCCCAGGTCGCGCGGGAGCTGTCCGACGAGCTGCTCGCCGACATCCTCGCCGAGCTGCCCGATGATCACCAGGCCCACCTGTTGGAGACCCTCGACATCGAACGCGCCGCGGACGTCCTTGAGGAGATGGACCCCGACGACGCCGCCGACGTCCTCCAGGAGCTCTCCAACGCCAAGGCCGAGGTGCTGCTCGGGCTCATGGACCCGGAGGAGTCCGCTCCCGTGCGCCGCATGATGAGCTTCGCCGACGACACCGTGGGCGCCCTGATGACCCCCGAGCCGCTCGTGCTGACCCCGCAGACCACGGTCGCCGAGGCACTGGCCCTGGCGCGCGACCCGGAACTGCCCACCTCGCTGGCCTCGCTGATCTTCGTCGTCCGTCCCCCCACGGCGACGCCGACCGGACCCTACCTTGGCTGCGTCCACCTGCAGAAACTCCTGCGGGAACCACCCTCCGAGCTCATCGGCGGGCTACTCGACGACGACCTGCCCATCCTCTACGCCACCGACTCCGAGGAGACGGCCGCGCGGTATTTCGCCACCTACAACCTCGTGTGCGGCCCGGTGCTCGACGACGACGGCCACCTGCTCGGCGCGGTCGCCGTCGATGACCTCATCGACCACCTGCTCCCCGAGGACTGGCGCGAGACCGGACTGCGCCCCGAGACCCGCGCAACGTCCAGTGCTTCCGGCCTGAACCCCACCCCGGAGGTGAACAATGGCTGATTACAAAGGCTCTGACCTGGATAAGCCGCTCAACGCCAAACGACGCAGTCTCTTCAACGTCAGCGACGACGCGGTCGGCGCCGGCGCGGAGGCGGTGGCCCGGTTCTTCGGCACCGGAACCTACCTCATGTGGCAGACGGTGTTTGTGGTCATCTGGATCGCCCTCAACGCCGGCGCCTGGTGGTGGGCGTGGGACCCGTACCCGTTCATCCTGCTCAACCTGGCCTTCTCCACCCAGGCCGCCTACTCGGCGCCCCTGATTCTGCTGGCCCAGAACCGGCAGGAGGACCGCAACAAGGTCCAGCTCGCCGCCGACCGCCGCCGCGACGACCTCACCAAGGCCGACACGGAGTTCCTCGCCCGCGAGGTCGCCAGCGTGCGCCAGTCCCTCGGCGAGACCGTGTCCCGCGACTACCTGCGCCGGGAGCTTGACGACGTCAAGTCGCTCCTCGAACGCATCGAGGCAAAACTCGACGACGCCGCCGCCGACGACAACGAGTCCGCCGCCGATCTGCACGAGCCGATCCAGGGCGATCTAGAAGAACGCTGGCGCCGCGGCTAAGATCAGCAGGCGATATGACTATTACTGAATCTGCTGTAGAAAGCGCGCTCTCCCGGGTCGACGACCCGGAGATCGGCAAACCCATCACCGAGCTGGGGATGGTGAAGTCCATCGAGGTCACCGGCGACGACGTCGCCGTCGAGCTCTACCTCACTATCGCCGGCTGCCCGATGAAGAGCACCATCGAGTCCAACACCCGGGCCGCACTCGAGGAGATCGAGGGCGTCGGCACCGTCTCCGTCGCCATGGACGTCATGAGCGACGAGCAGCGCAGGGAACTGCGCCGCTCCCTGCGCGGCGACTCCCCCGAGCCGGTGATCCAGTTCTCCCAGCCCGACTCCACCACGCGTGTGTACGCGGTGGCCTCGGGCAAGGGCGGCGTGGGCAAGTCGTCCATGACCGTCAACCTCGCGCTCGCTCTCGCGGCGAAGGGCCTCAGCGTCGGCGTGCTCGACGCCGACATCTACGGCCACAGCGTGCCGGGCCTGCTCGGTTCCACCCAGGGCCCGAGCGTGGTGGACGACATGATCCTCCCGCCCATCGCGCACGGCATCAAACACATCTCCATCGGCCACTTCGTCGAGGGCAACGCTCCCATCGTCTGGCGCGGTCCGATGCTGCACCGCGCGATCCAGCAGTTCCTCGGCGACGTGTACTGGGGCGACCTCGACGTCCTGCTCATGGACCTGCCCCCGGGCACCGGTGACGTGGCGTTGTCCGTGGCCCAGCTGCTCCCGAATGCCGAGCTGCTCATCGTCACCACCCCGCAGGCCGCGGCCGCCGAGGTCGCGGAGCGTGCCGGTTCCATCGTCCAGCAGACCCGCCAGCGCGTCGCCGGCGTGATCGAGAACATGTCCGCCATGGTGCTCCCGGACGGCACGGTCATGGACGTCTTCGGCTCCGGCGGCGGCCAGACCGTGGCGGATCGCCTCACCACGCTGACCGGCACCGATGTCGCGCTGATGGGTCAGATTCCGCTGGACCCGCAGCTGCGGATTCACGGCGACGACGGTCAGCCCGTGGTCGTCTCCGAGCCCGACTCCCCCGCGGCTAAGGCCGTGCGGGAGATCGCCGACCAGCTCGCGGTCCGCCGGGAATCCCTCGCGGGCAAGCGCCTCGGCCTGGGTGTGACCACTAAGTAATATCCGCCCAGGAGAACCCGCCCCCGGTCTCGAAATTGCCTTTGTTCCGCGGCTTATCGACGCCCTGCTCACGGGGCTGAGGCTGCGCCGCGGGCTGGGTTTGCTGCTGAGATTGCTGGGCCTGCTGGGCCGCGCGGGATTCCAGGGCATCGGCCTCCCGGCGGAGCCGGCGCGCAGCCTGCGCGGGTGTCTCCGTGGTCGGGTTGACCCCGGTCGAGGAGATGATGCGACGAGGGTCGAAGTCATCGAGGGCCTGGTCATCGCCGTCGAAAAGCGCCTTAGTGATGGCCCGGCGGGGTCCCATCCGGCCCCATTCCGCCGCCTGGGAGATCGGGGCGCGCAGTTCGCTGAACTCCTCGCCGAATTCGCCGTCAAGTTCGGCGCGGGCGTTGGCGATGGCTCGGCGCGCCGCGAAAATGGCGGCGCGAACGTCCTTGATCACGCCGGGCAGCCGCTCCGGGCCGATGATGATCAGCGCGAGTACGAGGAGCGCGGCAATCTCGCCCCAGCCGATATTGTCAAACACATCTACACCCTAGTACCCGGGTCGGAGCGCGGAGGAGTCAGCGCTGGCCCTTGCCCTGCATCTTGCGGATTGTCCTGATCATCGTCTCCACCCGGTCCATGAAGTCCTCGGGGCGGGCAACCGGGGTGGCATCGGCGTCCGGGCCGGGGCCGAGATTGGCATTGGCGATGCCCGCGAGCCTGGCCAGCAGATCCTCCGGGGCGCGGACGTGCGCGGAGAGGTTGCATCCGCGCAGCATTTCCGAGGCACCCCGCTGTCCGTGCACCTCGGCTCGGCATTCGGGGCACTGCACCACGTGAACCCGGGCCCGGTGCGCCGCAGACGGGGTGAGTTCCCCGTCGACGAATGCAGCCACGGCTTCGTGGCTGAGGTGCTCGACCGAGGAGAACTTCTTCGGCCGATTCCTCGTGGGTCGGCGCTGGCCGCCGATGACGGACGTCCGCCTGCCTTCGATGGGCGAGACCATGGTGTCAGATACCTCCTTGCGAGCAACGTCGGACTTTCGTCCCAATTTGCCTACGCCCGTCAGCCTACAAAATTCACCGACGGCATGCCGCTCACCTCGTCGGGAGCAGGATCTTTGCTTCGTCGTCGCGCTCGGCGGCGGCTTCGATGTAGGCGCGCAGCTGGCTCCGGCCACGGTGAATGCGGGAGCGCACCGTGCCCATCTTCACGCCGAGGGTGTCGGCGATCTCGTCGTAGCTCATGCCCACCACGTCACAGAGCACCACGGCGACACGGAACTCGGGGCTGAGTTCGTCGATCGCCGCCTGCAGGGTGGGGTCGAGTCGGGAGACCGTGAACTGCTGTTCCGGGGTCATGTCGGTCCCGGCGACGCGCTCGTAGTCCTCGGACAGCGTCTCCATGCGGATCTTCGCGCGGTGGCGCACCATGTCGAGGAAGAGGTTGGTGGTGATGCGGTGCAGCCACCCCTCGAACGTTCCAGGCTGGTACTTCTTCAGCGAGCGGAACACCCGCATGAAGGTCTCCTGGGTGAGATCCTCTGCGTCGTGTTTGTTGCCCGACAGGCGGAAGGCCAGGCGGTACACGCTGTCCGCGTGTTCCGTGACGAGCTCGCCCCACGACGGCATTGTTCCCAAACCGGCGTCGAACGCCGCGGTCCCGGACAGCTCATCGGCGGTCCCGTAATCGCTTGCGGCAGCAGGCTCGGTCGGTACATCCATGGGTTCTATTGTGGACCATAACGTGGACAAAAACCAGACGGGCGACTGTGCATCCACTGTGAACATTCGCCCAATGAACTACATGCACTTGTGCACCATCTGCCCCACTCCGCCACGCCTTCCCGGGAGCGCCTCCCCCCGGCCCCTACACTGACGCATTGTGACTGATACGGCGAACGCGGCCACCGCCGCACAGACGGAATACATCCTCGCGACCACACTCCCCGACGAGGTGATGCGCGAGACGCGCGATGACGCGACCGAGTTCGGGCTGGAAGCTCCCGACGAGATCACCGGCCAGCTCATCTCCACCCTCGCGGCGGTGGGCAGCGCCTCCAAGAGCTCTGGCGCCGTCCTCATCACCCCTGCGGCCGGAGTCGTGGGTCTCTACGCGCTCCGTGGCCTGGGCGAGCGGCAGACGGTGACGTGCATCGACCCCGAAGCCGAGCACCAGACCCATGCCAAGGAGGCCTTCCGGTCCGCGGGATTCAGCCCCTCCCGCGCACGCCTGCTCCCGTCCCGCCCCCTCGACGTCCTGGGCAGGCTCGCCGGTGGCTCCTACCACCTCGTCTACGTCGATGTCTCCCCGCTGGACCTGCCGGCCGCGCTCGAGGCAGCGGTTCCCCTGCTCACCGTCGGCGGGTCCATCATGGTGGTGAATTCGCTTCTCGACGGCACCATCGCCGACTCGACGCGACGCGACCGCGACACCGCCGGCGCGCGCGAGGCCGATGAGCTGGCCCTTTCCCTGGAGAACATGGTGGTCTCCCGGCTGCCCCTCGGCGGCGGCGTGACACTGCTGACCCGGGGGGCCTGAGTTTGTTCGAATCTTTGTTCGAATAAACGGTCGTTGGTGTCCCGCGTGTAGTTTATTATCGAACGCGTGAACGACACCAGGATCTCCCTCCTCGTTGACCAGATAGACACCGCGCTGCGCGAGCTCGCGGACGTCATGACCGATCCCACGTCCCTCCATTTCGAGACCGACCACCCGCAGTTCGAACGGCTTGAACGATCCCTCGAGCAGAAATCCGGCATCGATGCCGCCTTCGCTTGGGCGGCCGACATGCATCACGCCGGCGGCAAGGTCGGATCCTCCCGCTCCACGGACTATCTCGTCCAGCGTCTGGGCCTTTCCCGCAGCGAGGCGCTGACCCGCCTCCAGCGCGGCAGAGCCCTGTTCGACCCTCCTTCGGGATCTCCTCCCCCGCCCGCCGCCGACGAGACCGAGCAGCGCGCGGCCGCCGCCCGGGCACGCCGAGAGAAGAAGGCCCAGGCGGAGGCCCGACGCAAGCAGGCGTCCGCCGAGAAACGCCGGATCATCGACTCAGCCCTCGAGGTTCTACACGAGGACGCCGACCCCGGCTATCACGAACTGCTCAACAAAGCCCTCACCTATTCCGAATTCCACGCCGTAGACCACCTGCGCGACTGGATCCGGGAACAGGTCCGCCTGGCCAACCTCGCGGTGGACCGACTGATCCGACACAACATCGCCTTCGACAAACGCCGGATCTCCTTCAGCAATCCCGACGCCAACGGAGGCATCCACGTGCACATGTACCTGCCCTCGGACGCCGCAGCCGTGCTCTCCGAAGCCATCAACCCCGCTCGCAGCCAGCTCCTCGAGGGATCAGACCTTCAGGTCGACGATCCGTTGACCTGGAATCAGCGGATGGTCAACCTCCTCGTCGCCATGTGTCGGGATTTTCTCAACACCAAGACCCCGAACCTCAAGGGCGTGGGATCCATCGTCGTGTCCATGACCATGGCGGAGCTGGAGAACATGTCTCCCGGCGACGTGTTTCCCACCAACACCGGGCACCTGGTGGACCCCTTCGCCCTGATCCGGCTCGGGGAGGCCACCTCCGACTTCTTTGTCGTGCACGGCAGCGGAGGCGAGCCCCTCCACGCGGACACGGGCAAACGCACCACGAGCCTGCGTCAGCGGATCGCGCTCTTCGCCAGCGAGCTGGTCTGTTCCGCAGAGGGTTGTGAACGGCCCATGAACCAGTGCCAGGTCCACCACATCCTGCCCCATGCCCAATCGGGACCGACCGACATCGCCAACCTCACCCAGCTGT
This sequence comes from Corynebacterium doosanense CAU 212 = DSM 45436, assembly GCF_000767055.1. Classification (NCBI taxonomy): domain Bacteria; kingdom Bacillati; phylum Actinomycetota; class Actinomycetes; order Mycobacteriales; family Corynebacteriaceae; genus Corynebacterium; species Corynebacterium doosanense. The sequence goes on along the minus strand of NZ_CP006764.1, from coordinate 1,101,501 downwards.
GCTGGGGGCACCACCGGGACAACAACGACCTGCGCAACCCGCTCTCCCCCTTCGGCTGGGCCGACCGCGACCCACATTCCGGACGGGTCGGAACCAGGCGCGACGCCTCGTCACCGGTGCACGTGAACGACTCCCCCGCTGCGGCCAGGTCGGGCGGCGCGAAGATCCGTGCCCGTTACCCGGCATAACTCGGCGGGGCCAATGCAACGACAACACCCGCCGTCCCGGGGAGGGACGACGGGCGCGGGGCTGAGGAGATCAGACGACCTGGTTCTTGCCCACCACGACAACGCCGCCGTCAGAGACCTTGAAGCGAGCCTCGTCGCGGGAGGGATCCATGCCCACGATCTCGCCCTCGCTGACGACCACGTTCTTGTCCAGAATGGCGTGGCGCACGACCGCGTTCTTGCACACCCGCACACCCGGGAGCAGCACGGAGCCCTCCACGGAGGCGCCCTCCTCGATGATGACGCCGGTGGCCAGCACCGAGTTGCGGACCGTGCCACCGGAGATGATCGAACCAGGCGCCACCATCGACGACTGCGCGATACCGCCCTGGACGAACTTCGCGGGGGGCAGGTTGGAGTCGTCCGTGGCGTGGATCGGCCAGCGGTTGTTGTAGAGGTTGAAGATCGGGTGCACCGAGATGAGGTCCATGTGGGCCTCGTAGTAGCTGTCGATGGTGCCGACGTCGCGCCAGTAGCCGGCGTCGCGGCTCGTCGACCCGGGGATCTGGTTGGCGGAGAAGTCGTAGACGTGCGCGTCATTCAGCCCGACGAAGTAGGGAATGATGTCGCCGCCCATGTCGTGCTTGGAGTCCTCGTTCGACTCGTCGCGCAACAGCGCGTCGACCAGCGCCTGGGTGGTGAAGATGTAGTTGCCCATCGACGCGTAGGCCTCGTCCGGGTTGTCCGGGGTGCCCGGTGGGTCCGACGGCTTCTCCAGGAACTCGGTGATGTCCCCCTCGTCGTTGGCCTGGATGACACCGAACGCGGTGGCGTCCTCGCGCGGGACGCGAATGCCGGCGACGGACGCGGACTTGCCGGATGCGATGTGCTCCTCAAGCATCTGCGAGGGGTCCATCCGGTAGACGTGGTCTGCGCCGAAGACGATGACGTAGTCCGGCTTCTCGTCGTAGATCAGGTTGAGCGACTGCACGATGGCGTCGGCCGAGCCGGTGTACCAGCGCTTGCCGCGGCGCTGCTGCGCGGGAACGGAGGCGATGTACGACGAGACCGGGCCGGAGATCGACCACGACTGGGAGATGTGGCGGTCGAGGGAGTGGGACTTGTACTGAGTCAGCACCGCGATCTTGGTGAATCCGGCGTTGACGAGGTTCGACAGGACAAAGTCGACGAGGCGGTAGGTTCCACCGAACGGAACGGCGGGTTTTGCGCGGTCCTCGGTGAGGGGAAAGAGGCGCTTTCCCTCGCCGCCGGCAAGGACGATGGCAAGTACATTCGGCTGAGTCTTCACGCCCCCAACTTAAACCCGTTCGATTTCTTTTGCACGGGATATCGCCAACGCACGGTTTCCCTCGCCCCGCGCTACCCCCGCAGGCGCCGACACTCGGCCGGATTCGTCATTACGCTCGGAGGGCATGAGAGCCGGAATGATGACCAGAGAATATCCGCCCGAGGTCTACGGCGGCGCCGGGGTCCATGTCACCGAGCTGACACGATTCCTCAGGAAGCTCGACGACGTCGAGGTTGACGTCCACTGCATGGGTGCACCCCGCTCCGAGGAGAACGTCTACGTCCACGGGGTCGATCCCGAGCTCGCCGATGCCAACGGCGCCATCAAGACCCTCTCCACCGGCCTCCGGATGGCTGACGCGGCCACCGGACTGGATGTCGTGCACTCGCACACCTGGTACGCGGGGCTGGGTGGTCACCTCACCGGCCGGCTGTACGGCATCCCCCACATCGCCACAGCCCACTCGCTCGAGCCCCACCGCCCCTGGAAACGAGAGCAGCTGGGTGGCGGGTACGACGTCTCGTCCTGGTCCGAGCGCAACGCCATGGAGTACGCCGACGGCGTCATCGCTGTCTCCGCGGGCATGAAGGACGCGATCCTGAATGCTTACCCGGCAATCGCCGAAGACAAGGTCCACGTCATCCTCAACGGCATCGACACCGAGTTGTGGACACCCCAGCAGACCTTCACGGACGAATCCTACCTGACTTCGGTCGGCGTCAACCCGGACCGCCCGATCGCCGCCTTCGTCGGCCGCATCACCCGCCAGAAGGGCGTGGAGCACCTCATCAAGGCCGCGATGGACTTCGACGAGGACGTCCAGCTCGTGCTCTGCGCCGGTGCCCCGGACACGCCTGAGATCGCCGCCCGCACGGAGGCCCTGGTTGAGGAGCTGCGCGCGACCCGCGACGGTGTGTTCTGGATCAAGGATCACCTGCCCCCGGAGCAGATCAAGGAGATCTACACGGCCGCCGACGTGTTTGTGTGCCCGTCGATCTACGAGCCGCTGGGAATCGTCAACCTCGAGGCCATGGCCTGCGAGACCGCCGTGGTCGCCTCGGGCGTGGGAGGCATCCCCGAGGTCGTCGCCGACGGGGAGACCGGAACACTCGTCCACTACGACGAGAATGACGCCGTGACCTTTGAGAAAGACCTCGCCGAGGCGGTTAACGCTATGGTGGCCGATCGTGACCGCGCCGCGCGCTTCGGCGTGGCCGGAAGGCAGCGGGCCGTGGATCAGTTCTCCTGGGAGACCATCGCCCAGCAGACCGCCGACCTGTACCGCTCACTCATCTGAGACCCCGAGACGTCGAAAGTACGAGATTTTTCTTATGCCAGTCCAGTACCGACCCGAGCTCCACGTCACCGCCGAAACGGGAGTGCTCAACGCACCCGCCGGGGTGCTTCGCGACGGCGATTCGTGGCACGTCTTCTACCAGTTCCAGCCGAAACTGAATTCCCCGCAGCGCTGGGGGCACGTCATCAGTCAGAACGGCCCCTTCGACTGGGACGAGTGCGACGACGTGCTCGCCCCCGCAGGCGGGGAAACCGACCTGCGTGCGGGATCGGTGGTCACCAATGACGGCGGGGCCGACCTCTACTTCACCTCGGTCACCGCGGCCGGCACGAGCATCCAGCTGGCCCACATGGGTCTCGTCGAGGACATGTGCGACGTCTCGGACGATCCCTCCAGCCTGGACGCGACCGTCAACCGGGTGTCCCGCGCGGTCAACGACCAGAGCGGGTTCAGCAACTTCCGCTCCCCCTGCGTCGTCCGCGACTGGTGCTCCGACGACGACCGCGGCCAGGGCCACGACGGGTGGCTGATGCTGGCCGTCTCGGGCTCGACGGAGGATCCCCGACTGGTCACCCTGACCAGCCCGGACGGGAGGGACTGGTCCCTGACTGGGCCGCTGCAGTTCCGCGGCGACCACGGGATGGACTCGTTGACAAACATCGTTTCCCCCCGCATCATCCGCCTGCGCGACGAGGTGGCCGGAGAGATCTACGACGTCCTCCTGCTCACCATGGAGCGCGACGGGGTCGACCACTCGGGTTACCTGGTGGGCGAGCTGACCGGCGGAGAGTTCGCCGTGACCACCCCGTTCACCCGCCTGGACCACGGCTACGACTTCACCCGGCCGCGCAACACCAACTACGCTCCCGGCACCATCGCCGCGGAGAAGCTCTACGATCAGTCGGTCATCTTCGGCCTGCTCAATGGCGTGGGCCGACAGGACGAGTCCGCGGAGCACCTGTCCATCCAGCACAGCGACTGGGCCAACGTGCTGTCGCTGCCCCGCGTGCTCACCCTGCAGGGCGGGCAGATCTTCCAGACTCCCTACCGCGGCACCCTCGATGCCGTGGCCTCCTCGAACCGGGCGCAGTCGTGGGTCGCCACCGGCGAGATCCCCGAGGGATCCTCCCTCACCCTCGACCTGAAGGACGCGGACGGCAACGTCGCGTTCCGCGTCACCCACAGCGGGGACCGCCTATCCGTGGATCGCTCGATGAACGAGTTCCATTCCGGGGACGAGCCCATGAGTGTCGACCTGCGCGAGGGAGACTCGGACACCCTCACCGTCATCGTCGACGGCTCCACCGTGGAGGTGTTTGCCGACGGCGGCCAGGTGGCTCTCGCCTCTCGTGTATACATCAAGGGCGGGAAGGCCGAGTTTGTGGTCCGCACCGAGGGCGACGCAGTGATCCACCGCTCCTTCACCAACGTCTCGTCAGCCGGCCGGGAAGATCTCCTGGCCGACATCGAGGACCACGAGGCCTACGGCGAGTAGCGCTACTCGGCCTTCTTCAACCGCGTGAGGTGGGCGCGCGCGGTCACGGTCATCGTCTCTGAGAGCTCGGCCACCCGCTCGTCCAGATCGGTGATGTGCCGGGCCGAGGGGCTCATGCCCACCTGTGCGGCGATTGCGTACTTGTCCAGCGTCATGGCAAATTCCAGGGGCTGCGGCGATCCGACGATCTCCAGGTGGCCCTCGGCCTGTTCCTTCAGCCGGGTGAGTTTGCCCTCCTCGACGCCGATGATGCCCAGGGGCTCGCGGAGCTCATCGAGGTGGCCTGCGGCCGGGGTGAGCACGACCACCTGGCCGCCGGGCTTGAGCAGCCGGGCGAATTCCGCCGGGTTGCGCGGGGCGAAGACCACGGAGATGACGTCGCAGGAGGCGTCGCGCAGCGGGATGGACTCCCAGGCGTCGGCTACCACGCAGCCGAGGCGCGGGTGGGCCTTGGCCAGCGACTTGGCGGCGGACGTCGACACGTCCAGCCCCACTCCCCGGGCGCCGCGGACGGCGTCGAGGGTGTGGGAGAGGTAGTAGCCCGTGCCGGCGCCGACCTCGAGGATGACCGGGGAGGCGTCGTCGGGGACGTGGGCGTCGTCCAGCACGTCGAGTACCGCGGAGGAGACCGCCTCCACGAAGGGTGCAAAATGACCGCCAGCGAGGAACGCCTCGCGGGCGGCGATCATGTCGGCAGAGTCGCCCTCGTGCCGGAGGCCGCGGCCGCCGACCAGGGTGACGTACCCCTGTCGGGCGATGTCATAGCTGTGCCCGGTTTCGGAGATCAGCCGGGTCTTGTCGTCCGATTCAGAGAGGGCGGAGCCGTCCGCGGGGTCGGCGAGCACATTCACGATGTCCGAAAGCATGCGCTTAAGCCTACCCAGCGACCCCGCCGGCGAGGGAATCTACTCCCCGGCGGCCTCGACGAGCAGCTTGCCCAGCTCGCCAGCCTCTTCCTTGGACATCTCCACCACCAGGCGCCCGCCCCCATCGGCCGGAATGCGGGTGACAATCTTGCGGCTTTCCTCGACGGCTTCCATCGGGCCACTGCCGGTACGCGGCTTCATTGCTGCCATGAGTAGGTGCTCCTTGTTTGTCCGGAAAATTTGTCTAGCCCGTCCTAGTTTAGACCTTTTTGCCGGCTTCCTGGTTCGCCTGCGCCAACTTCCATGTCAGGTGAGCGATGACATCGTCGACCTGTTCCGGACGATAACCCCTGGGTACGAGCTCGAACTGGATGTCGTCGACCTCTCCCCGGCCGACGGCGCGGCGGTTGTCCTCCCGCACGGTGTCGGTGTCGTCGATGGGCGGCAGGACCTCGCCACGCCCGAGGACGGCGCCCCAGAACCACGTGCCCACGATGATGAGCGCGAGCAGGACGACGATCAGCAGGATCCAGGACAACATGGGATCAGATCCTATCGGACAGTGGCGGGCGCTCGCCCGGAAAACCCGCGTGTGTGAGGCCCGCACGCTGCAGCAGCACCGCCGCCACGGTCTCGGCCATGGGGGAAAGCTCGCTGAGCGGGCGGTTGCGGTGGCGTCGCGGTGGCAGCTGGGCCTCGCTAATCGACGCCCTCCCCCACCTCCCGCTGACGTTCACGAGCAGCCCCGCCTCCACTCCGTATCCCGCCACAAACGGCAGTCGCAGGGCCGAGCTGCGCCTGATCGCGTATTCTCCGGCGAGCGGCTGGTCGATGTCCGCCAGCTCCGGGTGCAGCAGCCTGATCAGGGGTTTCGCAGTGAGCTCGGTGACCCGGCCACCGCCGGCGGAATCGTCTCCGAGCAGGCGGGCGTAGGAGGCCTTGACCAGGTGGATGTCCGGGTCGGTGAACGGGGCGGCGAGGGTGTGGATCATGCCGGCGGGTGGGTCCACCAGGTCGGCGTCGACAAAGACGACCACGTCACCGCTCGCCGCGGCCACCCCGCGCCACAGGGACTCGCCCTTGCCGGGGATCGGCTGGAGCTCAGGGAACACGTCGCGCCAGTTCACCACCCGGGCACCGGCGCGGGCGGCCACCGCGGCGGTGTTGTCCGTCGAATCAGCGTCGATGACGATGACCTCGAAAGGGGCGTCGATAAGCACGGTGCGCACCACGCCCGCGACCGTGGCCTCCTCGTTGAGCGCCGGAATGACCACCGACACCCTCACGCGAGGCCCCGCACGGTGTTGAGCGGGGCGTGGGTGCCGGCAATGGCGGCGGTCATGCGGAGGACATCGACGGTCTCGCGCACCTCGTGGACGCGGAAGGCGGCGACCCCGCGGGCGGCCGACCAGGCCGTGGCCGCGAGGGTGCCGGGCAGGCGCTCGCCGACGGGGCGGTCGGTGGTCTCGCCGATGAAGTCCTTGTTGCTCAGGGCCATGAGCACGGGCCAGCCGGTGGCGACGATCTCGTCGATGCGGCGCAGCAGTTCCAGGCCGTGGAAGGTGTTTTTGCCGAAGTCGTGGGTCGGGTCGATGAAGACGCGGGCCTCGGGAACTCCGCAGGACACCGCGCGCTCGGCCAGCGTGGTGGTCTCGGCGATGACGGAGGCGACCACGTCGTCGTAGTGCACCCGGTGCGGGCGGGTCCGGGGGACGGCGCCGCCGGTGTGGGAGCACACGTAACCCACCCGGAACTGGCCGGCGACCTCGACGAGCTCGGGGTCGTAACCCGCCCAGGTGTCGTTGATCAGGCCGGCACCCGCGGCGATGGCCTCCTCGGCCACGGACGCACGCCAAGTGTCCACCGAGATGGTCACGCCGGGGTGGCGCTCGGCGACAGCGCGGATGACCGGCAGGACTCGGTCCGCCTCCTCGGACGCAGAGACCTCGGAACCCGGACCGGCCTTGACCCCACCGACGTCGACGATGCTCGCGCCCTGCTCGACCACCTCGTCGCAGCGCTGGAGCGCCTCGTCGATGCCGAAGGTCACGCCCCTGTCATAGAAGGAGTCGGGGGTCCGGTTGACGATCCCCATCACCTGGGCCAGGGGCACCTCAGCACTCAATCGCGCAGCCGCCCGTCGGTCATCGTCTGGTGTTTGTCCACGATGTAGCGCACCGTCTCCTCCGGGGAGTCGGTGACCAGGAAGAGGTCCAGGTCGCCGTCGGAGATGAGCCCCATGGCCAGCATGCGCTCGCGCATCCAGTCCACCAGCCCGCCCCAGAACTCGGTGCCGACCAGGACGATGGGGAAATTGGTGATCTTGCCGGTTTGCACCATGCACAGCACCTCGAATAGCTCGTCCATCGTGCCGAAGCCACCCGGCAGTGCGACAAACGCCTGCGAGTACTTGAGGAACATGGTCTTGCGCGCGAAGAAGTACCGGAAGTTGATGCCCAGGTCGACCCAGGTGTTGAGGCTCTGCTCGTGCGGCAGCTCGATGCCCAGGCCCACCGACAGGCCGTCGGCCTCGGACGCGCCGCGGTTGCCTGCCTCCATGAGGCCCGGTCCGCCGCCGGTGATGACGGCGTATCCGGCCTCGGTGAGCCCCTTGCCCACCGCCACTCCCTGGCCGTACTCGGGCGTGCCCTCGTTCAGACGCGCGGAGCCGAAGACGGTGACGGCCTTGGGCAGGCTGGACAGCGCGTCGAATCCGGAGACAAATTCGCTCTGGATGCGCAGGATGCGCCACGGGTCGGCGTGCTGCCAGTCGTGGTCGGATCCGAGTTCGAGCAGGCGCTGGTCATAGGTGGAGTCCTGCTGGCCGCCGTCGTTACGCACGAGGACGGGCCCGCGCAGTGTGCGATTCTTGTCGGTGGCCATGATTATCCTTCGTTGCTCGAGGTCAGGAATGTCCGCAGTACGTCCGCCACGTGGGTGATCTGGTCGACGGGACACTGTTCGTCCGGCTTGTGGGCATAGCCCGGGTCGCCGGGGCCGAAGTTCACGGCCGGAATGCCCAGGGTAGAGAAGCGGGAGACGTCCGTCCATCCGAACTTGGCACGAAATTCTCCGCCGACGGCGGCTACCAGTTCGGCCGCGGCGGGCTGGGAAAGGCCGGGTAGCGCCGCTGCGGCGACGTCGTCGACCTCGACGCTTATCGACGCCTGCTCGCCCAGTACCTCGTTGAGGTGCGCCATCGCGTCCTCCACGGAGCGGTCGGGGGCGAAGCGGAAGTTCACCAGCATCTCCGCGGAGTCGGGGATGGTGTTCGTGGCCACGAAGGAGTCGAGTTTGACCACGTTGATGCCCTCGCGGTACTCGCACCCGTCGATGGTGACCCGGCGCGGCTCGTACTCATTGATGCGGGTGAGCACCGGGGCGAGGAGGTGCGCGGCGTTCTCCCCCAGCCAGGCGCGGGCCGAGTGCGCGCGGGTGCCGTGGGCGGTGACCCGGACGCGGATGGTGCCCTGGCAGCCGGCCTCGATGATGCCGCCGGAGGGCTCACCAAGCAGGGCCACATCGCCGGTGAGCCAGTCGGGCAGCTCAGATTCGACGAAACCCAGCCCGTTGTACTCCGTGGACACCTCCTCTCCCTCGTAACAGACCAGGGTGATGTCGCGGGTGAGGTCCTCGGAGGCCGCGAGGGTGGCGAAGGCGTTGAGGTACACTGCCAGGCCCGTCTTCATGTCCACGGCGCCGCAGCCGTGGAGGATCCCGTCGCTCAGCCGGTGCGGGGTGTTGTCCGCCAGCGGCACGGTGTCGATGTGCCCGGCGAGGATCACCCGGGATCCCAGTCCCCGGTTGGTCCTGGCCAGCACCGTGTTCTTGATCCGTGCGGTCTCGGCGCCGTCGATACGCGAGAGTGCGTCGAAGATCGCATCGGCGATCTCCTGCTCATGGTGGGAAGGGCTCTCGATGTCGATGAGATCCGCGGAGAGCTGGACCGGGGACGAGGTGAGGTTGAGGGAAGTCACAGTCACCCACGTTAGGGCACGGGGCCGTTGCCAGTATCTTGGACTCCATGCCAATGGGTGCGGTCGCCGAAGGAATTGCCAGTATCGCCATGGACGGGAGCGTCCTGGACACGTGGTACCCGTCCCCGGAAGTGGTGGACGTCTCCGGGCTCGCCCCGGGAACCCGCAGGCTGGGGGCCGCCGACATCCCCACGCGCCTGCTGCGGCTGGTCTACCGCGACGACGACCGCCAGGTCGAACAGGTCGCCGTACGCACTGTCATCTCCGACCTGGCGGCCCAGCCCGTCGATGCCCACGACGTGTACCTGCGCCTGCACCTGCTCTCCCACCGGCTGGTGCGCCCGCTGGAGATCAACCTCGACCAGGCGATGCACCTGCTCACCACCGTCGTGTGGACCAACAAAGGCCCGTGCCTGCCGGACAACTTCGAGGCGCTGCGCACCAGCCTGCGTTCGCGCGGGATCATCCACGTCTACGGGATCGAGAAGCTGCCGCGGATGGTGGACTACGTCGTGCCGTCGGGGGTCATCATCGCCGAGGCCGAGCGGGTGCGACTGGGTGCGTATCTCGCGCCGGGCACGCGCGTGCTGCGGGAGGGTTACGTCTCCTACAACTCGGGTTCCCTGGGCGCGGCGCGGATCGAGGGGCGCCTGGCGTCCTCCGCCGTGGTCGGGGAAGGGTGCGACATTGGCCTGTCCTCCGTGGTCATCTCCACCCGCCGGCCCTCCGGGGCACGTTTCCCCATCGAGGTCGGCCGGGACTGCCACATCGGCGTCAGCGCGGGTGTCAACGGCATCAGCCCCGGCGAGGCCTGCTCGATCGGGCCGTCCATCATCATCGATCCGGGCACCCACCTCTACGACGTCTCCCTCGGGCAGGTGGTCACGGGGCGCGCCCTCGACGGCCAGTCCAACTGGCACGTGCGCCGCGAGGCCGGCTTCGACGTCCCCACCGTGCGCTGGTCCAAACCCTGGCCTCAGTCCCGGGCGGGCGAAACGGCAGGATAATCTCAGGTTCATGAGTTCACCCATCTCCCCCGAAGCTCCAGGACGCGCCGAGCCGGACACCAACAGTCTGGGCAGCGGCCTCAAGACACGTCACCTGACCATGATGGGCCTCGGCTCCGCGATCGGCGCCGGCCTCTTCCTCGGCACCGGCGTGGGCATCGAGACCGCCGGCCCCGCCATCCTGCTCGCCTACATCATTGCGGGCATCCTCGTCGTCCTCGTCATGACCATGCTCGGCGAGATGGCCGCGGCCCGCCCGTCCTCGGGAAGCTTCTCGACGTACGCCCGCCAGGCCTTCGGTCACTCCTCCGGCTTCCTCCTCGGCTGGCTGTACTGGTTCATGCTGGTCATGGTCATGGGCACCGAGCTCACCGGCGCCTCCGCCATGATGGGCGGGTGGTTCGGGGTCGATCCGTGGATCCCCGCCCTGGTGTGCGTGGTGTTCTTCACCATCGTCAACTTCGCCGCGGTCAAGGGCTTCGGCGAGTTCGAGTTCTGGTTCGCCTTCATCAAGATCGCCGTGATCGTCGCGTTCCTCGTCATCGGCGTCCTCCTCTGGCTGGGCGTACTGCCGGGCCACTCCTTCGTGGGCCTCTCCAACGTCGACGGGGTCGGATTCGCCCCCAACGGCATCCCGGGAATCGCCGCCGGCCTCCTCGCCGTCGCCTTCGCCTTCGGCGGCATCGAGCTGGTCACAATCGCCGCCGCCGAGTCCGAGAACCCTGCCGAGTCCATCGCCACCGCGGTGCGCTCGATCATCGTCCGCATCTCCCTCTTCTACCTCGGCTCCGTGGCCGTCATCGTGCTGCTACTGCCCTACGAGACCATCTCCGACGCCGAGACCGCCGCCGAGTCCCCCTTCACCCGCGTGCTCGCGCTGGCCAACATCCCTGGCATCGTCGGCTTCATGGAGGCCGTCATCGTCCTGGCCCTGCTGTCGGCCTTCAACGCGCAGATCTACGCCACCTCACGCCTGATCCACAACCTCTCCGAGCAGCGCGACGCGCCCGCCATCTTCCGACGCACCAACGCCGAGGGTGTCCCCCGCAACGCCGTGGTCCTGTCCATCATCTTCGCCTTCCTCTCCGTCGCGCTGATGTGGTGGAACCCGCCCGGGCTCCTGGGCTTCCTGCTCAACGCCGTCGGCGGCTGCCTCATCGTCATCTGGATCATGATCACCCTGAGCTACCTCAAGCTCCACCCCGAGCTCGAGGCCAACGGTGAACTGTCGACGGTGCGTTTCGCCGGATACCCGTGGCTCGGCTGGCTCACGCTCGCCGGTCTCCTCGGCCTGACGGCGCTCATGCTCTTCGACCCCTCCGCCCGCGGACAGATCGTCTCCGTGGTGGCCATCGTCACCGTGCTCCTGCTGCTCTCCCTCCTGACCCGCGGCAAGGCTGCCGAGGTAACGCAGCATTAGGCCCTAGACTCCCACGTGTTTCCTGTAGTCGAACGAACGGACCCCGATCCAGCATGACCACTGCTTTCGCCCGAGGACTCGCCACCGTCACCCACGACGGGACCGTCCTGGATGTCTGGTACCCCGCCCCCAAACTCAACGAGGCGGTCACCGCCACCGGAACCGAGCGCCTGACGGAAACCCCGCAGCAGTTCGCGGCCCTGGTCGGGCCCGACGAGGACCGCGGCGTTGCCCGCGTCGCCGTGGAGACCTCCATCGCCTCCCTGGATGAGGCGCCCGTCGACGCCTACGACGCCTACCTGCGCCTGCACCTGCTCTCCCACCGGCTGGTCAAACCCCACGGCCAGAACCTCGACGGCATCTTCGGCCTGCTCACCAACGTGGTGTGGACCAACTACGGCCCCTGCTCCGTGACCGACTTCCAGATGGTCCGCGGACACCTCGCCGGACGCGGCCCCGTCACCGTCTACTCCGTGGACAAGTTCCCCCGCATGGTCGACTACGTCGTCCCCACCGGCGTGCGCATCGGCGATGCCGACCGCGTCCGCCTCGGTGCCCACCTCGCCGAGGGCACCACGGTGATGCACGAGGGCTTCGTGAACTTCAACGCCGGCACCCTGGGCAACTCCATGGTCGAGGGCCGCATCTCCGCGGGCGTCGTCGTGGGCTCGGGTTCCGACGTGGGCGGCGGCGCCTCCATCATGGGCACCCTCTCCGGCGGCGGCAAAGAAACCATCTCCATCGGCAAAGGCTGCCTGCTCGGCGCCAACTCCGGCATCGGCATCTCCCTCGGCGACAACTGCGTCGTCGAGGCCGGCCTCTACCTCACCGCAGGCACCAAGCTCTCCGTCTTCGGCGCGGTGGCCGAGGCACTTGACGTGTCCAACGGCGACTCCGTCAAGGCCGCGCTGCTCTCCGGCGCGTCCGGGGTGCTCTACCGACGCAACTCCGTCTCGGGTGCCGTCGAGGCCTCCCCACGCACCGGCTCCGTCGAGCTCAACGAGGCACTGCACGCGAACTAGCTTTCCGCGCCGGCCCTCGCAGCCCCTTCCGCCTGTTGGCGGGAGGGGCTTTTTGCCAGCTATCGACGCACATTTCAATGGGCACGCTCACAAGGAAACCTTTTCGACGTTCCGGCAGTCTAAGTATTTGAAGCTGATCAACAGCAGCTTCAGGCGGCACAAAAATCGGGGGATTGTCGTGGACGGATGGAAGCGCGCGTGGGCCACTGCGCTGCTCGTTCTCATCGGGGGGCTGACCGCGTGCTCAGGGGGCACGCCACTCAGCGGGACATCCGACACCACGGCTGAGGTTTCGGGGGAAACCAGCGAAGAACCTGTACCGGCGGACCTCCCGCCCGGGTTCTTCCTCAGCGGGGAATTCGTGGAGTTACGGCCCTACGACGTCAACGATCCAAACGTGAAATGGATCAAACCATGCACCGAAATTCCGGAAGAGGTTCTCGGGGGGACCGGGTTGGATCTGGAGTTTTCGGTGGATGACGGGTTTGCGGATATGTGGACTTGTAGTGCTGAAGTTGAGGGCCTGGATAACTGGGGAACTTCCATATCGATTACGACTGGACCTACGCCAGTCAGCCAGTTCGTGGATGCGGGGCTCGCTGTGGATGGGATCAGTTCTACGTTGGTGCCGCAAGCGGTGGCGCATCAGATCTTTGGCGGCGGCGAGGCCCTTTGTTCTGTTTCGGTGGATACTGCGCGCGGATACTTCTCAATCAGCGCGCTTGATTACGACGAGACCAAACCATTCTTGCCCAAATGCGAACTTGCAAAGGCGCAGTTCGAATCTATTTATAGCCAGCTTCGGGGGAAGCAATGACACAACTTTCTGTCCAGTATGACTCTTTGTTTGACGCAGCATCCAGCATCGCTCGATTACAAGAATTCGCCAGCAACGGCTTAAGGATCGCCGGTGGAGCACCCATGGGGGCAAACTATTCGCCGGCCGCAGGATTCACCCAATTGGGATCCATCCACGGTCTTTCCCTAAAGTCAGCCCCAGGATCCGCATCCGATGTGTTCAAAACACTAGGCAGCGAACTCGGAACAGTCAGTCAAAACCTTCGGACCACCGGCGGTGCCTTCGCCGCCCAAGACTCCACCGCCTCGGTCGCATTCGACTTAGCTGACACCGGCGGCATGGTGCAGCGCAGCGTCGAGAAGCTTTCTGCGCGTGACACGACCGGAACGAGCCCGCTCCACAAGGAACCCGTGCTCGTCGCGCCGGATATTTCCGTGACCACCCTCCTGGGAAAGCTGACTGCCAGCAATAGTGGCGCGGCCGTCGCTTCGCAGGGAATCTGGAACGAGCTCGCACTCCGGACCGCTGACATCGCGGAGGGGATGTACGGCCTGGCGAACTACATCGGCGGCAGTAATTCTGGCGCAGCCCCCGATGCGATCGGGGCTCGGCTTCGCAATGTCGCGGCGCGGACCAGGGTGATCTCGGGAAACTCGGGGATTTTCCAGAACAACCTCGGGGCTCTGGAGTCCTTCCGGACGGAACGCACCGCCAACGTCGCAACGGCGAAGGCGTCCCTGGACGCGATGCGCGCGACCGGCCCAGAGGGGATGGCCGCAGCGGAGGTTGCGGAGAAGATGTTCCTGCTGCAGTACGCCGCAACCACGCAGGCGTCGTTGACCGGGCTGATCCCCCCGGTCGTCAATCTCACCACGCCTGATCTGGCCAACCCTGGACAATCCCTCGACATCGGGATGAACGAAGTCCCTGGCACGGGAATGCGCTACTCCACCAACGGGGTCGTGGTTCCCCAGGCTCTCGCGGACCAGGTCCTGGACTACGCCGCGAAGAACCCGGGGAGTTTCGAAGCGATCAACAGCGTCACCCGCGACATGGCTTCACACGCGGGAGGCGACCTCGATCAGGGGCTGTTCAGCCCGCAGGGAATAGGTACCGAGGCGGCCACGACCACGGGCGGCTTCCCGCCTGCTCCCACGCTCGGGGGCGCAGGTCCTGCTTCGACGGGTCTGACCCCGTCACTCGCCGCCTCCCCATCGGGCGTGAGCAATCCCGGGTTGGCAGCCCTCAACGGCGCGGGAGCCGGGCTCACACCCCTCTCCGCTCCGGGTGTTGGTGTCACTGGAACCCGCTCGTCCACGGCTCACCAGCCCGCGGTCGGAACCGGGGGTGTCGCAGGCCAGCGGGGAGGCGCAGGAATCGAGGCACTGCCCGGAAATGCCCGGTCGCTGAACTCTTCCCTGCGCTCCGGCCCCATCGGCGGCTCGGCCTTCGGCGCCGGCCAGGGATCCGCGGCAGCACCCAATGGTGAAGGTGAAGCAGCACGTCGCTCACCCGGCCCGGCCACTGCGTCCAACTCGCCGTCGGCGTCCGGCAACTCCGCGCAGCAGGGACGAGCAACCGGAGGCTCCTCCCCCGCCATGGCCAACAGTGGGCGCGGTGCAGCGAAAGAGAACAAACGGAGCAAGGTCCGCTCGGTGGTCTCGCAGGTCGAGCGGGAAGGTAACCTCCGGGATCTTCTCGGCCAGAAGAAAGCGGTCGTGCCCGGAGTCATCGGCGACTGGGTAAGGGAGGATCCCGCGCTCGCCGGCCAGGAGCGATAGCGGGCACTGTTGTTCGGATGGCGGGGTTGACAACTATCCTTTACACTTGAGCGTGGAAAGTCGACATTCCACGCACGAAGGATTCCACCCGCCATGACCACAGCACCTCCCACCTCCCCGCAGAGATCCGAACGCGGTGACCAGCCCAACATGGTGCGCAAGTACCGCCGCTGGGCCGAGCTGTCCCAGGCCACGCTCGCTGAAAAGGCGGGGGTCTCACGTCAGACCATCGCCAACATCGAGAAGGGCAACTACTCCCCCTCGGTGCACCTCGCGCTGAACATCTGCCGGGAGCTGGGAAAGACCGTCGAAGAAGTATTCGGCGACGAACAGGAGAACCGATGACCTACACCGACCAGCTCATTGATCGATACGACCAGACCGTCGACGACGAATACGAGCGCCTGGTGCTGCACCGCGCATCATCCGTGTCTGTCCGAGCCATCTATTTTGTCACCCTGATCCTCATGGCCGTGCTGGCCTGGGTTCTCCCCGGCCTCCATTCGCTGTGGGCGTTCACCCTGTTGCTGCCGCTGGCGGTAGGCGAGTTTGTCGCTCAACGGTGGATGTCCACACGAACCGCCCGCCCGCGGGCCCTGGAGCCCGCACCGGGTGAGATCGTCTTCATCGCCGTGACCCTCATGATCGCGATCTTCGGCTACGGGCATGGAGCGGGGATGCTCACACCCGGATTTATCGCCGGCGCACTGGTCGGCGGAGCCATCGGCATGATGGGCGGAATTCTGGCGGTGCGAAAGCGTATGAGCCAGCGCCGCGAAAAGGACACCGCCCGCCTCAACGCGGACCTCGACGACTAAACTCCGAAACCATGAACCGCACCATCGCACTGATCATCGTTGCCGTCATGGCGCTCGCCGTCATCGGCAATGTCGTTCTCCACGGGCCGAACTGGGTGGCCCTTATCTTCATCGCCATCGCCGGCGCCGCGGTGGCTTTCAGCCGGAACGACCAGGGAGAGCCGGAAGCCGCCTAGTGCGGGGGCACCTCGACGATCGCCTGGACAGGCGCGCGTCGGAAAGCCCACACCTTGTTGATGAGGAAGTTCACCGGCATCGCCGCCAGGATGGAGATGGCCGAGGCCCAGTAGAACTTCGTCCGCAGCCCGCTGGAGTCGTCGAAGATGTCGGAGGGCAGAGCGATGGGTGAGGTCGGGTTCATCAGCAGCGTGACCATGACCTGGCTGATCGCCAGAGAGACCAGGCCGGTGGTGAGGAACGGGAAGAAGCCGCGCAGCCAGGACTTCTTGGAGATCCCCTTGAAGGTCCACATCCGGTTGAGCTGGTAGTTCCACGTGTTGGCCACGAGGAACGCCACGAACATGAAGACGTGGTACCAGCGGATGTTCCACTGGGTGCCGAAGAGGTTGGCAAACACGTCGTGCTCGGAAAAGCCCCCCGCCCCGGCGAGTTTGGTCACCAGGTAGATCACCGCGAGGTTGACCACCGTGCCGGAGCCGCCGACGATGCCGAACATGACAAACTGCCGCATTCCGTTCATCAATCGCACAGTCGAGCTGCGTCGAACTGCGGAGCTGCCGTCGTCGGGCATGGGGGTGCTGTCGGTCATGAGCCTCGTCCTATGAATTACCTAAAGTCATTCGATTCTATCGGGCAATGACCGCAAACTACGAAAGGCGCGGGGCTCGCCGGACAACGGATCGTTAAAAGCCAGCTCCCTAGCCAGCAGATGCAGCGGCGAGGAGAAATCTCGAAGGTTCAGGCCCCGGTCAATCGGATACGTGTCGTCCCCGAGAATCGGTGCGCCGAGGTGGTTTGCCACCACCCGTAACTGATGGGTGAATCCGGTCAGCGGCTCCAGCTCGACAAATGAACCGCGGTTGCGCACGAGCGTCACGGTCTCGGTCCCTCGCGTATCGACGACCACCTGCCTGCTCCCCTTCCGCTTGAGCAGGGGCAGTCGCACTTCCCCATCGGCAACCGGACCGCTGAGGTGGGCCTCGTAGCGTTTGAACACCCGTCGAGAAGCGAAGAGCTGCTGGTAGCGGCCCCGAGTCGTGGGGTCGACGGAACAGAGCATCACCCCGGCGGTGAGCCGGTCGAGGCGGTGCAGCACCGTCACCTGCTCGCCGAGATCGCGGCGCAGGCGGGTCTGCAGCGTCTCGCGCTGGATGCGCCCGTTGGCGGTGGTGGGCAGGAAATGCGGTTTGTCCACCACGAGCAGGTGCTCATCGCGGTAGAGCACGGTGTAGTCGAACGGGATCGGCTCCTCGTCCGGGACGGCGGGGAAGGTCCACGCGGGCACGGCGTGCGGCAACGCCGAGCCGGGAGGAAGCAGGGTGCCCGGGGCAAAGGGCGAGTCCCCGGCCCGCGCGGCCCAGTACTCCCCCTCCGGAACCGTCCCGGAGAGCGTCACTTTGCGGGCGGTGAGGCCCTCACGCGCGGGAGGACGGCCGTCAGGACTGGGCAAGTCGGGCGGCGGCGGCGTCGATACGCTCGTCGCTTCCGGTCAGCGCCATGCGGATGTGCTGCCGCCCGCGCGGGCCGTAGAAGTCGCCGGGGGCGACGAGGATGCCGCGCTCGGCGAGCCAGTCGACGGTGGCCCGGCAGTCCTCGCCGCGGGTGGCCCAGAGGTAGAGCCCGGCCTCGGACTCGTCGACCTGGAAACCGGCACGCAGCAGCGCGGGCAGCAGGACTGCGCGGCGGCGGGCGTAGCGCAGGCGCTGGAGCTGTTCCTGATCGTCGTCCTGCAGAGCGGCGGTCATGGCGCCCTGGATCGGGCCCGGCACCATGAGCCCGGCGTGCTTGCGCACCTCGAGCAGCTCGGAGATGAGCGCCTGGTCGCCGGCGAGGAAACCCACGCGGTACGAGGCCAGGTTGGAGGACTTGGACAGGGAGTGGATGGCGATGAGGTTGGTGTTGTCGCCGTCGGTGACCCGGGGGTCCAGGATGGACAGGGGCGGGTTGTCGTCGTTCCAGCCGAGGCCGAGGTAACACTCGTCAGAGGCGATGATGACGTCGCGGGAGCGGGCGAACTCCACCACCTTGCGCAGGTGGTCAAGTCCCAGCACCTTACCGGTGGGGTTGGAGGGAGAGTTGATGAAGATGAGGTCCGGCCGCCCCGGCCCGATGCGCATGAGCGAATCCGAGCGCAGCACACTCGCCCCGGCCAGCAGGGCGCCGACCTCGTAGGTCGGGTACGCGACCTCAGGGATGACCACCTGGCCGTTCGCACCCAGCAGGGTCGGAAGCCAGGCGATGGCCTCCTTGGTGCCGATCACCGGCAGCACCGCATCCGCGGTCAGGGTGTCGATGCTGTAGCGCCGCGCCAGCCACGACACGATCGCCTCGCGCAGCTCCGGCGTTCCCACCGTCTGCGGGTACCCAGACAGCGAGGCCGACTCAGCCAGCGCCAGCTGGATGGACGGCGCGACCTCGTCCACGGGCGTACCCACGGAGAGGTTGACGATGCCGTCGGGATGCGCCGACGCCGTGGCCTTCGCGTCCGCGAGGCTGTCCCAGGGGAAATCCGGGAGCCGCTGTCCGAGGGGGGTGCGTGCCATCCGAGTTAACCCTCGTAGTCCTGGTTCTGCGGCGGGAGCTTGGCGATCATCGGGTGGTCGAAGTCCTGGGGGCCGAGCTTCGCGGCGCCACCGGGCGAGCCGAGGTCGTCGAAGAAGGCGACGTTGGCCTCGTTGTAGTCCCACCACTCCTCGGGGACGTCGTCCTCGTAGAAGATCGCCTCGACCGGGCAGGCCGGCTCGCAGGCGCCGCAGTCGACGCACTCATCCGGGTGGATGTAGAGCATGCGCTTGCCCTCGTAGATGCAGTCCACCGGGCATTCTTCGACGCAGGCGCGGTCGAGCACGTCGACGCAGGGCTGGGCGATGGTGTAGGTCATCGGTTCTCCGAAACTCCTCTAAATCAAACAGTCAGGGTGCAAGTATGTCATTTTGTCCGGGTCAATGGCCAAAGCCCGCCGCCGATCCCGGCAAAGAGCAGGGCAATCGTGCGCATATTATTTCCCAGGAGCTGATCCCCCGACAGCGCGGGCAGGGCCAGAAACACCAGGAATCCCAGGCACCATACCCCGAGCGGCACGAGTGCCACCCAGGTTTGTGTCGACCACAGTCTAGCCGTCCGGGTGAACACCGCGTTCATCAGCACGGCCGCCGCAATCGTCCACGGCAGCGCCATGCTCACTCCACCGGGCAGGGTGACCCGGGTGCCCAGATAGACGATCTCCAGGATGAGCGAGATCAGCGCGCCGACCGACAGCCACGCCAGCCCGCCGATCTGCTCGCCGCGGGAGAAGCTGTCGCGGATGACCGAGTCGGACATCTACAGGCCCTCGAGCAGGTCGGAGGTCCGCGACGAGAAGGCCGGGCCGTGTCCCAGCCGGTAGTGCTCACGTTTCATCAGCGGCTGGGCGATGAGGTTCGACAGCGCAAAAACAGTGTGCCCGTCGCTGGTACTGGCGAGCGCGGCGTGCGGGTTCGTAGGGTTGACGGAGTCGTCGGCGATCCACAGCTGGGTGGCGTGCGCGCGCATGGCCTCGCGTTTGGCGTGGTGGTCCGCCTCGCTCAGCTCCACGACGGTGTCGTAGCTGTCCACGGCCGCGAGCTCGCCCGGGCCCGGGGCGCTCCAACCCTCGGGAACCCGCTCGATAGCGGCAGCCGCCCGGTCGATCTCCGCGCGGTCGGCCACGGCCCACACGATGCGCGGGATCTCCACCCGCTCGGCCGCGGCATGGGTGATTTCGTGTGCCCGGATGTGGTCGGGATGGCCGTAACCCCCCTCGGGGCCGTAGGTGATCACCAGGTGCGGCGACAGCTCCCCCAGTCGTGCGGCGAGCGTATCGACGCTCTCCTCCCACCCGTTGACGAAGGCCCGCGGATTCGTGTGTGCGGGCGATCCCGCCATGCCGGAGTCGCGGAAACGTCCGGCCCCGCCGAGGAATTCTCCGCGCACCCCGAGCTCGCGCAACGCCTGCTCCCGCTCGGCGATGCGGTAGCCGCCGAGCTGATCCGCGGCGTCGTTGACCAGGCCGGCGTAGGTCTCCCCGATCACCTCCCCCTCTTCGCCGAGGGTGCAGGTGATCACCGTGACGTCGGCGCCGCGGCGGGCGAGCTGGGCGAGGGTGCCACCGGTGGCGATGGATTCGTCGTCGGGATGCGCGTGGACGGCGACGACGCGGTAGCCGGTCAGGTCTCTGGTCACTGGGGTTCCTTTGCTGCGGGCTTCCAGGTCGCGGCCGTGGAGAGGCCACCGGTCCACCTGGAGAAATCACTGTCCGGCCCGACGATACCGTCGCCGAGGACGATGGCCCGCCGCTCCCCCAGGAGCGCAATGCTCAGGTGCTCGCGGGCGTTGAGGTCGGCGACGGCGGCGCGGGCCTCGTAGGTGCCGAGGGCGCCGGAGAGGATGTCCCGGGAGAGCCGGGTGAAGTCCTCGCCGCAGTACCCGGAGAGGTTGGCGTCGCGGAGGGAGTCTTCCTCGGGCGGGCAGAGGAAGCGGCTGGCCAGGTCGGCGCGGGAGTTGTCCTCCCGCGCCCGGGTCACCACCGCGTCGAGGTCACCACGGGGAAGCAGGGTGCCGGCGGCGTCGGGAATGTCGGTGGAGACGATCTCGGTGGTGATGCCGTAGGCGGCGAGTGCGTCGGCGATGGTGCGCACGGCCGCCGAGGCCTGGTCGTCGGCGGGGTCAGCGGCGATGCGCAGGGGCCGCTCCGCGGTGGCGGCGGGCAGGATCTGTGGCTCGAGCGCGTCAGCGGGGCGGGGTTCGTGCTCAGGGATGTTGAGGTCGGAGGACCGTCCGGCTGCCTGGCGGGCGACGAGGGGGACGTCGATGAGCGATTCCAGCTCGGCCCGGGCCGCGACGTCGGTGAAGAGCGTCGAGGTGGCGTTGAGGTCCAGCTGGAGCTGGCGGGGGCCGTCGATGAGCCGGGTCTGCGTGTCGGGCACGAGCTGGTAGGCCTGCACGGAGGTCTCCTCCGGGGTGCGGTCGAGGAAACTCACCTGGCCGGAGCGCAGCAGGTCCACACCCTGGGTGACCGAGGTGATGTAGCGCAGCCGCAGGATGTCCACCTGCGCGGGGTTCTCGCCCCAGTAGCGGTCGTTGCGGTGGAGGATGATCTGGCCGCGGGCCCGGTCCACCGAGTCGACGAGGTAGGCGCCGCCGGCGGCGGGCAGGTCCGCGTAGAAGGCGGTGGCAAAGTCCGCGCCGCCGGGCTGGGCCAGGTGGCTGGGCAGCAGGTTGGTGAAAAGGTCCTGCCAGTCGTCGACCCGGGTGGAGAAATCCACCTCGACCGTCTTACCCGCGTCGAGGGTGCGGACCGCGGAGATCGCGCGGTACCCCGCGGGTTCGATGACCCCGGGATTGCCGGTCAGCGACTCCCAGAGGTAGACGAAGTCGGCGCCGGTGATGGGGGTGCCGTCGGACCACTGCGCCTCGGGGTTGATGACGTAACGCACGGTCTGGACCGGGGCGGGATCCGCCGCGGTGGCTGCGGCCGTCGGTGGGGCTGCCGTCTCCCCCGGGGCGACCTCACCGGCCTGGACCAGCAGGTCATGGTCCATGTTGCCGTCCCGGAACGCCGAGGGCAGCACGAGGGACGCGACGGAGTCGACGATGCCCGAGGTGTCCGCCAGCAGATGCGGGTTGAAGCCGTTACGCACCGGGTCGACGCCGACGGAGATCTCCGAACGTGTCGATGCCGGGCGGGTGGTGGTGCCCGTCGTCGAGGTGGCCGTCGGTTCGTCCGCCGGGTCGACAATGGGTGCCGGTCCGGGGTTGGCCACGCAGGAAACGAGCAGAGCCGCGCTGGCGAGAATGCCCAGCGCGGCTGATGCGCGCCGTCGATAAGCTATCAACGGCCCGCCACTTACTTGTTGCGGTTCTTATCGCGCGAGCGGACACGGCCGCGCTCGCCGGCGTCGAGAACCTGCTTGCGCACGCGGAGGATGTCCGGGGTGACCTCGACGCACTCGTCGCCGTCACAGAACTCCAGGGCCTCGTCGAGGGAGAGGACACGTGCCTTGGAGAGGGTCACCGTGGTGTCGGCCGAGGCCGCACGCATGTTGGTGAGCTTCTTCTCCTTAGTGATGTTGACGTCCATGTCCTCGTCGCGGTTGTTCTGGCCCACGACCATGCCCTCGTAGGCCTCGGTGCCGGGCTCGACGAAGAAGGAACCACGGTCCGAGAGGGACTGCAGCGCGAAGGCCGTGATCTGGCCGGAACGGTCGGCGACCAGGGAACCGGAGGCACGTCCCTTGATCTCGCCGACCCAGGGGCGGGGATCGATGGAGTAGGAGTTGGCGATACCGGCACCGCGGGTCTCCGTGAGGAAGGTGGTGCGGAAGCCGATGAGGCCACGCGAGGGCACGTCGAACTCCATCCGCACCCAGTCGCCGGCGGCGTTGGCCATGGCGGTCATCTGGCCCTTGCGGTTGGCCAGCAGCTGGGTGACGTTGCCCTGGAACTCGGCCGGGGTGTCGATGATCATGTGGTCGAACGGCTCGTGCAGCTTGCCGTCGATCTCGGAGGTGACCACCTGGGGCTTGCCCACGGTGAGCTCGAAACCCTCGCGGCGCATGGTCTCGATGAGGATGGACAGCGCCATCTCACCACGGCCCTGGACCTCCCAGGCGTCGGGGCGCTCGGTGGGCAGGACACGCAGGGAGACGTTACCGATGAGCTCCTGGTCGAGGCGGGCCTTGATGACACGGGCGGTGAGCTTGTCGCCGCCACCGCGACCGGCCAGCGGGGAGGTGTTCACGCCGATGGTCATGGAGATGGCGGGCTCGTCCACGGTGATGCGCGGCAGTGCCTCGGGGTTCTCGGGGTCGGCGAGGGTGTCGCCGATCATGATCTCGTCGATGCCGGAGATGGCGCAGATGTCGCCGGCGATGATCTCCTCGTCGGTGGACTGGCGCTCCATGCCCACGGTCTTGAGCAGTTCGGCGATCTTGACGGTCTTGGTGTGCTGCTCGCCCTCCTCGTCGTAGTGGATCCACGCGACCTGCTGGCCCTTCTTGATGCTGCCCTTGTGGACACGGATCAGGCCGATGCGGCCGAGGAAGGACGAGGAGTCGAGGTTGGTGACGTGCGCCTGGAGCGGGCCGGTGACGTCCGCGGAGGGCTCGGGCAGGACGTTGTAGATGACGTCGAACAGGGCCTGGAGGTCCTCGGCGTCGGGGGCGTTGCCGTCACCGGGGTTCTCGGTGGAGGCCTTGCCCTCGCGGCCGGAGGTGTAGATGACGGGGAGGTCGAGCAGCTGCTCGGCGGCCTCGGCGGCCTCCGGGTCCTCGATGGCGGAGGCGAGCTCGAGGAGCAGGTCCTGGGACTCGGCGACAACCTCCTCGATGCGGGCATCGGGGCGGTCGGTCTTGTTCACGGCGATGATGACGGGCATCTTCGCGGCGAGTGCCTTGGTGAGCACGAAGCGGGTCTGGGGCAGCGGGCCCTCGGACGCGTCGACGAGCAGGACGACGCCGTCGACCATGGACAGGCCGCGCTCGACCTCGCCACCGAAGTCGGCGTGGCCCGGGGTGTCGATGACGTTGATGACCAGGTCGGTGCCGTTACGGCCCTTGCCCTTACGGCGAACGGAGGTGTTCTTCGCCAGGATGGTGATGCCCTTTTCCTTTTCCAGGTCACCGGAGTCCATGGCGCGATCGGTGACGCCGGCGTGCTCGCCGAAGGCGCCGGACTGCTCGAGCATGGCATTGACGAGGGTGGTCTTGCCGTGGTCGACGTGCGCGACGATGGCGACGTTACGGAACTCGGGGTGGGACTGACTCACGAAAGGGGCTCCTAGATAAGAGGAAAGGGACAGCAGGAGCGCTGCAACGACGGTTCAGCGTACTCGACCCGCTTCTCCACCGCACGCGGGGCATGCCTAACACCCGAGGAGACGCGTATCGACGCCGCCTTTCGTACCCATTGTGACGCAACCGTAACTTATTGCGGGCCGCCTCCGACAGAATGAGTGAGGGCACGTCGGGCCACCCGGCTTGACCGTGGGCCGGAAATCACTAATGTTACGCAAGAGAAAATTGTTACTCGTGCGACACGAGTGACTTTAGGCAGTTTTTTATCGTCCCCCGAAAGGCACCTGTGTCCCGTCTCCATCTGCATCGTCGCCCCGGCCGCACCGGCCGGTCCGTCGTGTCTCGGGCCACCCTGGCCGCCCTCACCGCCCTCGCCGCCACAGCCCTCGCCGCGGGTGCCGCGCCCGCCGCCCACGCGCAGCCGGTCCCGGGCGTCCCCGTCACGGGCCAGGCCCCGGGTTCCTCGATGTTCGTCGACGAGATCGGCCGCCCCACTCCCCTGGTCCAGCAGAACGTGCGGGACTTCGCCGGGCAGCCCTGGGTCCCCGAGTCCCTGGCCAACGTCCTGCTCTCCGCGCTGGCGTTCACCGCAGAGTCGACCCCCGGCGAGGGTGTCCCGCTGCCGGAGAACTCGCCCACGTTCACGCAGTTCTACTGGCCCACCGTCTCCGGCGACTGCATCGGCGGGGTCAGCGACGCCGTGGGCTCCGCACTCGCCGTACCCGGCCCCGCGCAGATCCCCGCCCCCGGGGCCGGCGACGGTCAGACCACCTTCCTCTTCACCGCGCTGGGCACCTCCGCCGCGGCCGCGGAGCAGGGTGGCATGACCGTGCACTGGGTCAACGTCAACACCCTGGCCACCGGCCAGACCTCGCTGGGCAACCACGGGATCAACCCGGAGGGCCCCGCCACCATCTCCGGTGTCGCCGACACCGGCAAGGGCACCATCATCGCCGTCCTCGGCGGTGACATCCGTACGCAGGAGTCCACGTGCTCCTTCATCCCCACCGCAGCCGTCATTGATGCCCGGTAGGTGAACGCCGACATGACCACACCCCCGCAGCCTGATCTTCACCCGATCAAGCAGGAGACCTTCGACACCGCCGAGGCGGTCAACGTCGACCCCAAGGGACATCTCCGGGAGGTGGACACCTACAAGGTGACGGACTTCGGCCTCTACATGGCCCGCGGCGCCAACCACCCGCGGTTCGGCTACCTCGAGTCGTGGCTGCTGCCGGGGCTCGGGCTGCGCGCCAATGTCTTCCACTTCCGCGAGGGCGTGGACGTGCGCCAGGACTTCTACATCGACATCGCGGCGATTGACGCCGATCCCGACCGCAAGGTCTGGCGCACCCGCGACCTGTACGTCGACCTGGTCTCCGTCACGGGCGAGCCCGTCGACGTCCTGGACATCGACGAACTGGCCGCGGCCTGCTCCGCCGGGCTGATCTCCGCGGAGGAGGCGGAGCGCGCGATCGAGACGACCCTGCGCGCGGTCGAGGGCATCACACGCCACGGGGATGACCCGATGACGTGGCTGCGCTCGCTCGGCATCGATCTGACCTGGGCGGACGAGGTCGAACTTACCCCCGCCGCCTGACGGACGCGCGGAAAACCGGCGTCGAGAAGCTCCCTTCCGGGGCTCTCGACGCCGGTTTTTCTAGGCCCGGGTCACCTCGAAACCGAGGTTGTCGCCGGTGCCGAGCTCGATGTTGAGGCCCGGAACCGAGTCAATGAGGTTGCGGGTGTAGTCCTCGCGCGGAGCGGAGAAGATCTGGTCCGCCGGGCCCTGCTCCACCACGGCACCCTTGCGCATGACCACGATGTCGTCCGCGGACTGCCGGACCACGGCCAAGTCGTGGGTGATGAACAGGTAGGACAACCCCAGCTCACCCTGGAGGTTGGCCAGCAGCTGGAGAATCTGGTCCTGGACCAGCACGTCCAGCGCGGAGACCGCCTCATCGAGCACGAGAACATCGGGGTTCAGGGCCATGGCACGCGCGATGGCGATGCGCTGACGCTGACCTCCCGAGAGCTCGTTGGGGTAACGGCGCATCGTCGACCGCGGCATGGAGACCATGTCCAGCAGCTCCGCGACCCGCTGCTCGCGTTCCTTTTTGGACCCCACCTTGTGCAGCGTCAGCGGCTCCTCGATGCAGCGGTAGATGGAGTACATCGGGTCGAGGGAACCGTAGGGGTTCTGGAAGACGACCTGCATCTTGCGACGCATGTCAAACAGTTCCTTCCCCTTGAGCTGCGCGATGTCCCGGCCCTCGTAGAACACCGAACCACTCGTGGGCTCCAGGAGGCTGAGCACCATGTTGGCCACGGTCGACTTGCCGGAGCCGGACTCCCCCACCAGCGCGGTGGTGGTGCCGCGGCGGATGCTGAAGGAGACGTCGTCGACCGCGCGCAGGTGCTTCTTGTCGCCGCGCTGGCCACGGACGTCGAACTCCTTGACCAGGTTCTCGACCCGGATGACGTCGTCGGCACGATCGTCCACGCCGGCGGTGCGCAGCTCCTCGGTCTCCAGGCCGCGGGCCTTCGCCGACTGGATGCGCGCCGAGGCGAGCGACGGCGCGGCCTTGACCAGGCGCTGGGTGTAGGGGTGCTGCGGGTCGCGGAGGATCTGCAGGCTGGGCCCCGACTCGACGATGCGCCCGCGGTGCATGACCACCAGGTGCTGCGCACGTTCCGCGGCCAGGCCGAGGTCGTGGGTGATGAACAGCACCGCGGTACCCAGGTCGTTGGTGAGGGTCTCCAGGTGGTCGAGGATGGTCTTCTGCACCGTGACGTCCAGGGCGGAGGTCGGCTCGTCAGCGATGAGCAGTTTCGGCCGGGCGGCCAGACCCATGGCGATGAGCGCACGCTGGCGCATACCGCCGGAGAACTCGTGCGGGTACTGGGTCGCGCGGCGTTCGGCATCGGGCAGGCCGGCCTCCTCGAGCAGCTCCGTGACACGCTTCTTGCGCGCGGAGCCCTCGACGATGTTGTTGGCCTTGAGGGACTCCTCCACCTGGGTGCCGATGCGCCACACCGGGTTGAGGTTGCTCATCGGGTCCTGCGGGACCAGGCCGATCTCTGAGCCGCGCAGCTTCTGCCACTGCTTCTCGGAGTAGTCGGTGACGTCCTCGCCGTCGAAGACGATGCGCCCGCCGGTGACCTTGCCGGTCCCGGGCAGCAGGCCCAGAATCGACATGGCGGTGGTGGACTTGCCCGAGCCGGACTCGCCGACGATGGCGACGGACTGGCCGGGGTAGATGGTGAGGTTCGCGCCACGCACGGCATCGACGGTGCCGGTGGAGGACTGGAAGGAGATCTTCACGTCCGTCATCTCCAGCAGCGGCCGGTTGTCGGTGGTGTCAGGGGTTTCCTGCGAGATCGGGGTGCTCATCGGGTCCTCGCCTTCGGGTCGAGGGCGTCGCGCACGACGTCGCCCATGAGGATGAAACTTAGGACGGTCAGCGCCAGCGCGATTGCGGGGTAGAACAGCACCATCGGCTGGGTGCGCAGCGACGCCTGTGCCGCGGAGATGTCCCCGCCCCAGGAGACGACGGAGGGCGGCAGGCCGATGCCCAGGAAGGACAGCGTGGCCTCGGCGACGATGAACGTACCGAGGGCGACGGTGGCGTAGACGATGATCGGCGCCGAGGAGTTGGGCAGGATGTGGCTGGTGAGGATGCGCAGCTTGGACGCACCCAGGGCCTTCGCCGCGGTGACGTACTCCTCGTTCTTCACGCTCATGACCGCGCCGCGGGTGATACGCGCGATCTGGGTCCAGCCGAAGATGGAGAGGACCACGACGACGGTGATCACCGTGCGGTGTTCCTTGAACATCTGCATGACCACGATGGCGGCGAGCACCAGCGGGATGGCGAAGAAGATGTCGGTGATGCGGGAAAGGACGGAGTCCAGGAATCCGCCGAAGTAGCCGGCGATCGATCCGAAGACGGTGCCAATGATGACCACGACCAGGGTGGTGAGCACGCCGACGGTCACCGAGGCACGCGCCCCGTAGATGGTGCGCGCGTAGATGTCGCAGCCCTGCCGGTCGAAGCCGAACGGGTGGCCCGAGGTGGGCCCGTCGAGCGAGTTGCCCAGCACGCAGGACCGCGGGTCGGTCGAGGTGAACAGGGACGGGAACAGGGCCATGGCCACCGCGAGCAGGATGAGCGCGGAGGCGAGCCAGAACATGGGGCGCTTGCGCAGGTGCTGCCAGGCCTCGCCCCACTGGGAGCGGGGGGCGGACTCGTCGGAGACGGCGTCGACGGCGCCGAGTCCGATCTCGTCCGTGTCGGCGATGAAGTAGTTCTGCCCCTTGAGCAGGCGGGTGTTGGCGGAGTTGTCCGGTGAGACGTTCAGGTTCTCAGGCATAACGGATCCTCGGGTCGAGCACGGCGTAGAGAAGATCGACGAGCAGGTTGGCAACGATGTAGACGACCACGAGCACCGTGGTGAAGGAGACGACGGTGGTGGGCTCACCCTTGATGATGGCCTGGTAGATCGAGCCACCGACGCCGTTGATTCCGAAGATGCCCTCGGTTACGATGGCTCCGCCCATGAGCGAACCCAGGTCTGCACCGAGGAAGGTGACCACGGGGATCAGCGAGTTACGCAGGACGTGGCGGCTCATCACGGTGCCCCCGCTGAGGCCCTTGGCCCGGGCGGTGCGCACGTAGTCGGCGCGGAGGTTCTCGCTCACGGACTGCCGTGTCAGGCGCAGCACGTAGGCGAAGGACAGCGCGCCGAGCACGACGGCCGGCATGAGCAGGTTGATGAAGTCCTCGTTCCTGCCCACGGTCGGTGGGAGCAACCCCCACTTCACGCCGAGGAGGAACTGGAGCACGAAGCCGATGACAAACGACGGCACGGCGATGACCAGCAGGGACAGCACCAGCACGGTGGAGTCGAAGATGCCGCCGCGGCGGATGCCGGCGATGAACCCGAATCCGATACCGAGCACGGCCTCGAAGATCAGGGCCATGATGGCGAGCTTGATGGTCACCGGGAACGCGTTGGCCATCACCTGGGTCACGGGCTGGCCGGAGAAGGTGGTGCCGAAGTCGAGGGTGAAGATTCCCTTGAGGTAGAGCAGGTACTGGATGATGAATGGCTGGTCGAGGTTGTACTCGGCCTCGATGCGTTGGCGGGCCGCCTCGGTGAGGCCGCGGTCGCCGCCGAGGGCCTCGACGGGGTCTCCCGGCATGAGGAAGACGAGGGCATAGAGCAGCAGTGTGGCCCCGAGAAACACGGGGATCATCTGCAGTGCCCGGCGCCCGATGTAGCGCAGCATAGGTTTTCTCCTATCGTTGCCGTCGGTTCACGTGGGAAAACCCCGATCCGGCCCCGTGCGGGGGCAGGTCGGGGTTCACCAGGTGTTTCTCCGACGACGCCGGGTACTAGTTCTTGGTGATCTCGGTGTAGACGGGCTGGGACTTCCAGTTGAAGTCGACGTTCTCCACGTTCTCTCCCCAGCCGCCGGTGACGTTGGAGTACCAGAGGGGGATGGCCGGGAGGTCGGTGAGCAGAATCTCCTGCGCATCGTTGTAGATCGGGCCAGCGGTCTCAACGTCCGGTGCCGCGGCGGCGTCATCCAGCAGCTTGTCGAACTCGGGGTTGGAGTAGCCACCGTCGTTGGAGCTGGCGCCGGTGCGGTAGAGCGGGGTGAGGAAGTTGCTCAGCAGCGGGAAGTCACCCTGCCAGCCGGTGCGGAACGCGCCGTCGATGGTCTCGTTGGTGATGTCGTCGCGCAGGGACTTGAAGTCGGGGTACGGGTTGCCCACGGCCTCGATGCCCAGGGTGTTGCGGATGCCGTTGGTGGTCGCGTCGACCCAGGACTGGTGTCCGCCGTCGGCGTTGTAGGAGATGGTGAACTCGCCCTCCCACGGGGAGATGGCGTCGGCCTTGGCCCACAGTTCCTTGGCCTTCTCCGGGTTGTACTCCAGGACATCCGCGCCCTCGAGGGAGTCGGAGTGGCCCGGGATGACCGGCGAGGTGAAGTCGGTGGCCGGGGTGCGGGTGCCCTCGAAGATCGTGTCGGTGATCTCCTCGCGGTTGACGGACAGCGACAGCGCCTGACGACGCAGCGCGCCCTCCTCACCGGAGAAGTGCTCGATCCGCTCGGGGATGGTGAAGGACTGGAAGACGGCGGCCGGGTCGTTGGCCCAGCGATCGCCCAGCTCGTCCTGGTAGGAGGCGAAGGCGCTGTCCGGGATGGTGTCCAGGACGTCGAGGTTGCCGGAGAGAAGGTCGGCGTAGGCCGCATCGGTCTCGGCGTAGAAGACGAAGTCGATGCCGTCGTTCTTCGGCGCCCGCTCACCCGAGTACTCCGGGTTCGGCGTGATGATGGCGTTCTCGTTGTGGTTCCACTCTTCGAGCTGGTACGGGCCGTTGCTGATGGGCTTCTCGCCGTAGGCGTCGATGTCGTCGTAGGCGGACTCGTGCATCGGGTAGAAGGCGCTGTAGCCGAGCTGCTCCGGGAAGTCGGCCATGGGGGCGGCGAGCTCGATGGTGAAGGTCTTGTCGTCGACGACCTTGAGGCCCTCGAGGGATTCCGCTCCCTCCTCGTAACCGAGGATCGGCTCCATGAAGGAGGCGGACATGAGCGACTCCTTGACGGCGTAGTTCCACGCGTCGACGAAGTTGGCGGAAGTCACGGGTGATCCGTCGGAGAACTTCTGGTCGTCCTTCAGGGTCACGCGGAAGGTCTTCTCGCCCTCGAGCTCGATGGACTCGGCGAGTTCGTTGTGGGACTTGCCCTCGGCGTCGTAGTAGACCAGGCCCGAGTAGATGCTCTCGATGATGCGGCCGCCGCCGGTTTCGTTGGTGTCTGCGGGGATGAGCGGGTTCTGCGGTTCGCTACCCCAGGCGGAGACGTAGTTGTCCCCACCCTCTCCGCCGCCGGCGTTGTTGCCGTCGTCTTCGGAGGAGTTGCTGCAGGCGGCGAGGCTGACGGACAGTACACCCGCCGTGAGGATGGCGGCGGATTTTCTCAGATGCATAAACGTGACCCTTTGCTACTCAACTGGACAGTGTTATCTAGATCATAGGATCTGCCGGTCATATCCAGAAGCAGTTTCGGT
This sequence comes from Corynebacterium doosanense CAU 212 = DSM 45436, assembly GCF_000767055.1. Classification (NCBI taxonomy): domain Bacteria; kingdom Bacillati; phylum Actinomycetota; class Actinomycetes; order Mycobacteriales; family Corynebacteriaceae; genus Corynebacterium; species Corynebacterium doosanense. Next base: position 1,070,470 of record NZ_CP006764.1, on the reverse strand, counting down.
AGGGAACTTTTAGTTGGATAGCTGTCCATTCAATTAACGTGCCGTTAACCTGTGAGAACGGGCGTAGGTGCAGTAGTTTCGGGGGTGATAGCTCACTCCCCCCATGTCACGAGCGGATGACCTCGTCCGCCTCGACCGCCCCCGGCCCGGCGTAGTACCGGTCCTCCTGCTCAGCCCAGACCTGCCACCAGCGCGCGAAACCGGGATCCCGGGCCAGTGCGCGGCGCTTGCGTTCCCCGGCATCCGCCTCGATGCGGAAGGTGCGCACATCCCCGAGCGCGCGGGCAGCGGCGATGTTGCGGGAGGTCACCGCGCCAACCCCCTCGATGATGTAGCTGGCGTCGGGGTCCAGCGCGACCCACTCCCCCGGTTCGTTCTTCTCCCAGTCCCAGCGCCGAAAGCCGGGGCGCGAGGGATGGAGCACATCCTCGGCGACCATCTTCGAGGCCGCCAGTAGCCCGTACCAGCCCGGGTAGAAGTCGTCGAGGTGCACGACCGTGAGCCCGGTTTCCCGGGAGAGCTCCCCGGCGAAGGTGGTCTTGCCGGAGCCGGAGGGCCCGTCGATGAGGACAAACCGGCGCATTCAGCCCACCCCCAGGAAACGGAAGTGGCCGGTCCACACTGCCACGGCGATCGCCCCCACGCCCAGCAGGGCCGACACGACCAGCAGCGCCCCGTCCCGGGGATGCAGGCGCGACTCACGCGCCCACGTGCGCTCCGTCGCCCCAAAGCCGCGGGCCTCCATCGCGGTGGAGAGTTTGCCCGCGCGCCGCAGGGCGGAGACCAGCAAGCCGAAGGCCAGGGAGAACAGGTAGCGCGGTCCGGTGCGGTCGGCCAGACCCCGGGCGCGGCGGGCCCGGCGCAGCCCGGCAAGGTCATCGCGCAGCAGACCGATGAGGCGCACCGCGGCGATCGTGGCCACGACGAAACGCGCGGGCAGGCGCAGGACCTGGGCGAGGCCGTCGCCAAGCTCGGTGGGGTCGATGTCCACCATGAGCACCACCACCGGAACGCCGATGGCGAGCACACGCACGAGGATCGCGGCGGCGAGGCTGAGGGAGTTGTCGGTGACGTGGAAGAGTCCGAACTGGAGGTAGGACTCGCCGCGGGGGTTGCCGAACAGCGCCATGGACACCGCGGCCAGCGGGGCGGCGATGAGCAGCGGCCACGCGCGTCGGAGCAGGCGCAGCGGTCCGACCCCGCACAGCGGAGCGAGGACAACGGTGGCCACGAGCACTACCGCGGCGGAGACCACGTCGACACTGAGCAGCAGCGGGGTGGTCAGCAGCGCGAGCGCGAGCACCCGGGACACGGGATTGACCCCGGAGAGCAGGTTCATGTCAGCTCCACCTCCACGTCTCCCAGGGCGCGGCGGAACAGCTCGTCGTGGGTGACAGAGACGACCGTGCGCCCGGCCTCGGTGAGCTCGCGGAACAGCGCGATCATCTCGAGGAAGCCGGCGTCGTCCTGCCCGAAGGTGGGTTCGTCGCAGATGAGCAACGCGGGCTCGGTGATGAGCGCGGTGGCCACGGACAGCCGCCGCTTCTCCCCGCCGGAGAGCGTGAAGGGATTGGCCGCCGCGAGATGAGCCAGGCGCAGGCGTTCCAGCAGCGTATCGACGCTCGTTGCCGACGCCCCCGTCGCCGCCAGCTCCTCGCGCACCGAGCGGAAGGCGAACTGATGCTCGGGATCCTGGAACACCTGGCCGATGCGCGCGGCGAGCGCACTCGAACGCCACTTGTGACTCGGCCCCTTCTGGCCACGTCGGATGCTCTCGGCGTAGTCGAGCTCGCCGGAGCGCGGGGCGATGAGCCCGCCGAGCGTGGCGGCGAAGGTGGACTTGCCCGTGCCGTTGGCCCCGGTGATGACCGTGGACGCGGCCCCGGGAATGGACACGGCGCGCGGCGGGCCCCACTGGGTGAGCAGGTCCCTGGCCCAGGCGACCGGGGCGTTGGTGGTGCCCGGCGCGAGCGGGACCTCGGGGGGATCGGGCAGCCGCTCCAGGCGCTGTATCCCTCCGGGGCTGAGCCGGTAGAGCGTGGGGTTGAGGGCCAGCCAGTGGTGCGCCCGGTGCTCGGCGATGATGACCGTGGCCCCGGTGTCGCGGGCGAGCACGCCCACGGCGTCGACCACGGCCTGTCGTCCGGCGGGGTCGAGGTTGGCGGTGGGTTCGTCGAGCAGGATGACCCGCGCGCCCATGGCCAGCACGCCAGCCAGAGCGAGGCGCTGCTTCTGTCCCCCGGAGAGTTGCGCGGTCGGGTGATCGAACGGCAGGTCCAGTCCCACCTGCGCTAACGCTCGTTCGACCCGCGGCCAGATCTCTTCGCGGGGTACCCGGAGGTTCTCCGCTCCGAACGCGACGTCGTCGCCGACCCGGGCCGAGATGACCTGGGAGTCGGGGTCCTGCAGGACCATGCCCACGGGCCCGTCGACGGCGATCTCCCCGGTGAGATGGCCGTCCTCCTCATCGCCCAGTACGCCCGCGACGGCGTGGAGCAGGGTCGACTTGCCCGAGCCGGAGTCCCCGGTGAGCAGGACAATCTCCCCCTCCTGGGCGGTGAGGTCGACCCCGGAGAGCGCGTCGGTGGAGCGGGAGGCGTGGCGGTAGCCCACGCCGGTCAAGGTCAGGGCACTCATTCGGCGCGGCGGGGCTCCCGGAGATCACCGGCATTGCGCAGCTCTCGGCCCGGGCCGAAGCGGTCGAGCACCCCGGTGCGCGCCAGCGCCGAGACCAGTGCGTGACCGAGGAATCCGGCCAGCACCAGGCCGGACACACAAACGCAGGCGAGGTAGATGAGGTTGAACTCCAGGGAGCGGGCGAGGTTGCCGCTGAGGAAGAGCTCGAGGATGACGGCGCCCACTCCGGAAGCCAGGCCGGCGAGGCCGGCGATGGGGAGGGAGAAACGTCGATACGCGAAGACCGCAAAGACAAGCTCCGCGCCGAGCCCCTGCGCGATGCCGGAGTAGAGGGTGGTGATGCCCCACTGGTTGCCCAGCACGGCGGAGGTGATGGCCGCGATGACCTCGACAAGCAGCGCCGCGCCCGGCTTGCGGATGATCAGCCCGCCGAGCACGCCGCCGAGCAGCCAGATTCCTACGACCAGCCCGCCGAAGCCGGGGGTGAAGGTGTCCAGGGCGGTGAAACCGGCGTAGCCGATGATGTTCCACACCCAGAAGATGAGTCCGCAGGCGATGCCGAGGACAGCTGCGGTGACGATGTCGATGACACGCCAGGATTTATTGGACATGAAAAAAGACCCTTCCTATCGCCGGTATTAACCGGATCAGGTTCAACGGTTCATCTGTGCAGACATCTCAGCGCCGGAGTTTCACCGGGGCACCCGTGGTGATGTGTGAGGGGAAGTTTATACGCCGGAGTTATCGCTACGCCAACGGGTCCCCTCGGTTCCCCCCTGGCGCTTCCACTCGACGGTGAGTTCGTCGTGGGCGCCGAAGCGCACGAGGTGCGTGCCCACGACCTCCTCCAGCCGGTCGAGGCGTTCCTCCCGGGTCTCCAGCTGCAGCAGCAGCACGTTCTCGCCGGCGATCATCTCCAGCTCACCCCAGCCGAGCTCCTCGGGGAACGTCACCGCGCCGCGGCCTTCCTCGCCGTCCCAGCGCGCCTCGGCCTTCCGGGAGAAATGGGACGCCAGCTGCTTGCCGTAGCGCGCCGGGCGGGACGTGGACACGCGGGCGGTGGAGGAGGTGGTCATTCCTGCCAGCCTAGGACCGCAGGAGACGGAAGGCCAAAGTGTGCCGCCGCGTGTCGACGCCCGTTTGCTCCTCTCATCGCGATCGTCATGGGCTCCGGCTCTGGCCGTGGGCTAGTCTCGGGGGCGTTCACTCCCCCTCACCCGGAAGGTCCCCCTATGGCTGGCGGTCTGCTTGCCCTGCTTGACGACGTAGCGCTCATCGCCCGAACCGCCGCAGCGAGCACCGATGACGTGGGTGCCCTGGTGGGCAAGACCACGGCAAAGTCCGCCGGCGTGGTCATCGACGACGCCGCCGTCACCCCGGGTTACCTCGAGGGTGCAAAACCGGCCCGCGAGCTGCCGATGATCTGGCGCATCACCAAGGGCTCCCTGCGCAACAAACTCATCATCATCCTGCCGATCCTGCTGCTGCTCAGCTGGCTGGCACCGTGGTCGCTCACCCCGATCCTCATGATCGGCGGCACGTACCTCTGCTACGAGGGCGCGCACAAGGTCATCGGCCTGTTCACCGGGCACGGTTCCCACGACACCCCGGTGCAGGAGTCCGGCGAGGAGGCCGAGGACAAGCTCGTCCGCGGCGCCATCACCACCGACCTCATCCTCTCGGCGGAGATCATGGTGATCGCCATGAACGGCATCGTCGAGGAGGCGTTCTGGACCCGGGTGATCGTGCTCATCCTCGTGGCCATCGTCATCACCATCGCCGTCTATGGCGCGGTGGGCCTGCTGGTCAAGCTCGACGACATCGGCCTGGGCATGATCAAACGCGGCAACGCCCCGGGCCTGGGCCGCGGGCTGGTCAAGGCCATGCCTATCATCCTGGGGACCATCGGCATCGTGGGCACCTTCGCCATGCTGTGGGTCGGCGGGCACATCATCGTCCAGGGTGTCGACACCGTGGGCCTGTGGTCCTGGCCGTACGAGACGATCCACCACTGGGAGGAGGCCGCCGGCGGCGGGGCGCTCGGCTGGCTGGTGAACACGGGCGCGTCCCTGGTGGTCGGCCTGCTCTGGGGCCTGGTCGCCTACGCGGTCATCGAAGGGGTCAAGGCACTGCTGCCCGGCAAGAAGGCCGACGGCGAGCACGCCGCCAACGCGGCGGTGGGATCGGGCTCGGGCTCCACCGCGGCCAGCTCGAACTGACTCAGATAAACAGCAGCAGCGACACCGCCATGAGCGCCATTCCGCCGATCAGCCCGTAGATCGCGGTGTGGTGGCTGCCGGATTTCACGGCGGTGGGCAACAGCTCGTCGAGACAGATGAACACCATCACGCCGGCGACCGCGGCGAAGGTCAGCCCCAGCGTGGCCGGGCCCATGAAGGGCATGAGCAGCAGGAATCCGATGAGCGCGCCCGCGGGTTCGGCGAAGCCGGAGAGCGTGGCGATCCAGAAGGCCTTCTTCCGCGAACCGGTGGCCTCGCGGATGGGAACGGCCACGGCGATGCCCTCCGGAATGTTGTGGATGGCGATGGCCACGACGATCGGCAGGGCCACGGAAAGACTGGTGAGGCCGGAGACGAACGTCGCAAAGCCCTCCGGGAAATTGTGGATGGCCAGTGCGATCGCGGTCATTATTCCGGCCTTGGCCATGCGCGCCTGCCGCTCGGCGCCCTCGGTGGTGGACGGCTCGTGGGGATTGATGGATTCGGGAACCAGCCGGTCAATGACCGCGATGACGGCGATGCCCAGGAAGAAGGCCCCGTACGCGGCCCACGTGCCACCCCGCTCGCCCCACTGTCCCGTGAGGTCGTCGAGCCCCTGCGGGAGGATCTCCCCGAAGGAGACAAACAGCATGACGCCCGCCGAGAAACCCAGCGCGCCGGCGAGGAAGTTGCGCCCCGGATGCTGCCGCATGATGCCGATGTAGCCGCCGATGCCGGTGGCCAGGCCCGCGATGAGGGTGAGTGTGAAGGCAAAGAGAACCTGCTGCGGATCGGTCGTCATGCAGCGCATCCTAGTACCCCCTCCGCGGGCTATCGTGGTCCCCATGTCGCACCACTTCGCCATCAAGGTCCCCGGCGGCAAACTCGTCGTCGCCGACCTCGAGACCACCGACGGCCACATCTCCCACGCCAGCATCTCCGGCGACTTCTTCCTCGAGCCGGACGAGGCATACGCGGTGCTCAACGAGGGGTTGCTCGGGGCGTCGACAAGCGAGGACACCGCACAGCTGCAGGCCCGGCTCGATCAGGCCCTCTCGCGTTTCGACGACCTCTCCCTACGTGGTTTCTCCACCCACGACGTCGCCGTCGCCGTGCGCCGCGCACTCACCGGCGCTACCGACTTCACCGACCACTCCTGGGAGGTCATCCACTCCCCCGTGCTGCCCACGCCGGTCAACGTCGCGCTCGACGAGGTGCTCACCCGCCAGGTCGCCGCCGGGGAGCGCGGACCGACGCTGCGGTTCTGGGAATGGGAGGACCGGGCGGTGGTCATCGGCTCGTTCCAGTCCTTCCGCAATGAACTCGAACCCGCGGGCGTGGCGGAGCACGACGTCACCGTGGTGCGGCGCATCTCCGGCGGCGGGGCCATGTTCATGGAGGGCGGCAACTGCGTCACCTACTCGCTCTACCTGCCGGAATCGCTCGTGCGCGGGCTGTCCTACGAGGCGAGCTATGCGTACCTCGACCAGTGGGTGCTCGACGGGCTGAAGGCGCAGGGTGTCAACGCCTGGTACGTGCCCATCAACGACATCACCTCCGACGGCGGCAAGATTGGCGGCGCGGCGCAGAAACGCATCGGTTCCGCGGTGCTGCACCACGTGACCATGAGTTACGACATCGACGCCGACAAGATGGCCGAGGTGCTGCGGGTGGGCAAGGTCAAACTCGCGTCCAAGGGGCTGCGCAGCGCGAAGAAACGTGTCGATCCGCTGCGTCGACAGATCGGTGCCCCGCGCTCCGAGGTCATCGACGGCCTGATTTCGACGTTCACCTCGCGTTACGACGCCTCCCCGGCCGAATTGTCGGACGCCGACCTCTCCGCCGCCCAGGCGCTGGTGGAGGAAAAGTTCGGCACCGAGGAGTGGACGCACCGGGTGCCCTGACGGCTGCGCGCCTAGACCAGCAGCACGGAGATGAGCACCAGCACCGGGAAGGACACCAGCGTGGACACTACCCCGGTGTCGCGCGCCATGGTCTCGGCCGTGCGGAAACGCAGCGCGTAGGTGTAGACGTTCTGCGCGGTCGGCAGCGCGGCGATGACCACCACGGTGAGCAGCGCGTGACCGCCGAGGCCAAACGCGGTGCCCACCCCGAGGGCCACGAGTGGGTGCAGGAGGTTCTTGAACAGCACCGCCAGCCACACGTCCCGGCGCGCGACCTCACCCTTCTGCAGCACCCGGGTGCCGGCCAGCCCCATGCCGAAAACCACCAGGGCGACGGGCACCGCCGCGCCCGCGAGAAGACTGATGGGCTGCTCCACCAGGCTGGGCACGGGAAGGCCGGTGAACAGGACAAACAGCCCCGCGATCGCCGAGAGGATCATGGTGTTCTTCAGCGGGGAGATGACCAGGTTGTGCAGCAGGCTGGGGTTCTTGGAGGTGAGCAGGTCCTGGATCGTCGTAGTCACCGGCGCGTAGAAGGCGACCTGGAAGAGGATGAGCGGAATGGCGGCCGCGGCGTCGCCGAGCACGTAGGCGGCCAACGGGATACCCAGGTTGCCGGCGTTGGCGTAGGAGGCGCAGAGCATGCCCACGAGGGAATCGGCTGGCGAACGACGCAGCACAAGGTAACTGAGGGCGGCGAAGGAGAGGCCGACAAGGAGCGTCGATAAGCCGGTGATGAGAAGGTTGCGCGAGAACAGTTCCGCGGCGGAGCTGTGGGTGACGCGGTCGAAGAGCAGGGCCGGGGTGGCCACGTAGTAGACGAACAGGCCCATGGAGCGGCCCGCGCCCTCCCCGAGCACGCCGGTGCGGCCCAGGACGTAGCCCACGGCGATGACGGCGAAGACGACCACGAAGCCGCTGAGCACGCTCACCATGTTGTGTCCCTCTAGTTGTCTTCCAGGTATTCGCCGGTCTCGTAGTCGAAGGCCACGGGATTGCCGTCCTCGTCGGTGCGGCGGTACCAGCCGGTGTTCTCCTCCGCGGTGGAGTCGAACTCGGCGCCGGCGGCGAACTGGTCACCCTCGGGCGTCTCCTCCACGGTGAGATGGAAGTTGTCACCGTAGCTGGTCACACCCTCGCGCACCGCATTGTAGACCGCGCTCCGGGCGTAGTGCTGCCGGATGACAAACGGGTCGTTGCGCAGCTCGCGCACCAGCGCCACACACTTGGCGAGGATGATGAACGCGAACGGCAACGCGGTGACGGTGATGAAGTTCTGCAGCCCCTGCAGGGCGTTCTGCCCGCCCGAGACGAGAATGACCACGGCGATGCCGGCCATGCAGATCGCCCAGAACGCCGTGACCCACCGCTTCGGCTCGGGGTTGCCCTGCTGGGAGAGCTGGGAGTTGACCAGGGACGCGGAGTCGGCCGTGGTGATGAAGAAGACCGCGAGCATGACGATCACCAGCGGGGCCACAAACTGCGCGCCCGGCAGGTGGTCGAGCACGACAAAGAAGATCTCCTCCGGGGCCGGCAGCGAGTCGGCGGTGCCGTCGGGCGCGATCGTGCCCTCGGTGCGCTGGAGCCAGATGGATGTGCCGCCGAGGATGGTGAAGGCCGTGGTGATGATCGCGGAGGGAATGAACAGCACGCCGAAGATGAACTGGCGGATGGTGCGCCCGCGGGAGATCTTGGCCACGAAGATGCCCACGAACGGTGCCCAGGAGATCCACCAGGCCCAGTAGAAGGTGGTCCAGCTGGACAGGAAGGTCTGCATCTCCTCGCCCTGGCCCATGTTGGCCGAGAGCATCTCCGGCAACGACCCGAGGTAGTCGATGATCACCGCGGGCAGCATGTTGGCCAGGAAGGCGGTGGGGCCGACGACAAAGAAGAACAGGGCCAGGCCCATGGCCAGCACGAGGTTGATGTTGGACAGCCAGCGGATGCCCTTGGCCACCCCGGAGACGGCGGAGAGGATGGTGCCGATGGTGAGCACCACGATGATGCCCAGCGCGAGGGTGTTTCCCTCGGGCGACCAGCCGGACACAACCTCGACGCCGGCGGCGATCTGCAGGGCGCCGATGCCCAGCGTGGCGGCGGTGCCGAACAGCGTGGCGATAATGGCCAGGCCGTCGATGATGCGCGCCGGTGCCGACGTCGATCCGCCCCCGCCGATGAGCGGCATGAGAATCGAGCTCATCAGCGGCACCCGGCCGCGGCGGTAGGAGACGTAGGCGACGGACAGGCCGACGATGGCGTAGATCGCCCAGGCGTTGATGCCCCAGTGCAGGGAGGCCTGCGACATCGCCCCCATGACGGCCTCGTCGCTGGCCGCCTCGTACGCGCCGGGCCGGGGGTTGAGGTAGTACGTCATCGGCTCGAAGGGCCCGAAGAAGATGATGCCGATGCCGATCCCGGCGGCGAAGAGCATCGCCGCCCAGGAGAGCGTGGAGTAGGCGGGTTTGTCGTCGTCAAGCCCCAGCGGGATGTTGCCGTACCGGGACACGGCGAGGACGAGCAGGAACACCAGCAGACCGGCGGCGAGCACGGTGAAGATCCACCCGAGGTTGACCATGACCCACGCCAGCGCCGCCGAGGAGACGTCGAAGACCTGCTGGGGGCGCAGGATTCCCCACGCCACGAAGGCGGCGATGAGCGCGCCCACCACCCCGGTGATCGGCCGGTCCACCCGGTAACGCACCCGCTGGTCGTCGATGGACACGCCGGGGACGACGGCGGGGTGGGTCTCGTGCGGGTACGGCCAGGTGGACACGAACTCCCTGGTGCCCCGGCGGACCCGTTGGCCCGAGCGGCGCAGGATCCCGGCGGTCTCGTTCTCATGGTCGGTCATGGGGGCGGTGACTGCCTCTCATCTATTCAGGATTCTGCATCGAAACGCCCAGTGTCGACCCCTTTTCCCGCCGTGTCCACCTGCCCCACCCGACCGGGCCGCCCGGGAATCGCACTCGCCGACGCGTGCGATCTAGGATCGGGCACCATGAGCTTCGATCCCCATGACGTCATCCGCGTTCGCGGCGCCCGCGTGAATAACCTGCGGGCCGTGGACGTGGACATCCCCAAACGCCAGCTCACGGTGCTCACGGGAGTGTCCGGCTCCGGCAAGTCCTCGCTGGTGTTCGACACCATCGCCGCGGAGTCGCAGCGCCTGATCAACGACACCTACTCCTCCTTCGTCCAGGGGTTCATGCCCTCGCTCGCCCGCCCGGACGTCGACGAGCTCGGCGGTCTGACCACGGCGATCATCGTCGACCAGGCGCCGATGGGCTCCAACCCGCGCTCTACGGTGGGCACCGCGACGGACGCCACCGCCCTGCTGCGGGTGCTCTACTCACGCATCGCCGAGCCTCCCGCGGGCGGGCCGGGCGCGTACTCCTTCAACGTCCCCAGCGTCTCCGGCGGCGGCGCGATCCAGGTGGGCAACCAGAAGAAGGTGGTCAAGGAGTACAAACGCACCGGCGGTATGTGCCCGACCTGCGAGGGCACCGGCCGGGTGTCCGACGTCAAGCTCGAGGAGCTGGTGGACTTCGACCTCTCGCTGGACGACGGCGCTCTGACCATCCCCGGATACAAGACCGGCGGCTGGGGTTACCGGATGTACACGGAATCCGGGTTCTTCCCCGCAGACAAGCCGGTGAAGGACTTCACGGAGAAACAGCGCGAGGATCTTTTCTACAAGGAACCGACGAAGATGAAGATCGCCGGCATCAACATGACCTACGAGGGTCTGGTGCCGCGCATCAAGTCCTCCATGCTGGCCAAGGAACGCTCCGCGATGCAGAAACACATCGGGGAGTTCGTCGACCGCGCCGTCACCTTCGTCGCCTGCCCGGACTGTGAGGGGACCCGCCTGGCCGAACACGCCCGGGTCTCGCTCATCGACGGCAAGTCGATCGCCGACCTCTGCCGCATGGAGGTCTCGGAGCTGGCGGAGTGGTTCGGCGACTTCGAGCACCCGGAGGTGCAGCCGCTGACCGACGCGATCCGGGAGACGCTGGCCAACTTCATCGCCGTGGGCCTGGACTACCTCACCCTGGACCGGCCGACCTCCACGCTCTCCGGCGGCGAGGCGCAGCGCGCGAAGATGATCCGCCACCTCGGCTCGGCGCTGACCGACGTCACCTACGTGTTCGACGAACCCTCCGCCGGCCTGCACCCGGACGACGTCGACCGGATGAACCAGCTGCTGCTGCAGCTGCGGGACAAGTCCAACACCGTGCTCGTGGTGGAGCACAAACCGGAGACCATCGCCATCGCCGACCACGTCATCGACATGGGCCCGGGGGCCGGCACCAACGGCGGCGAGGTCACCTTCACCGGCACCTACGAGGAGCTCACCTCCTCGGACACCGTCACCGGCCGCCACCTCAGCGACAAGGTCGCCGTGAAGGACGAGGTGCGCGAGGCCACCGGGGCGATCGAGGTCCGCGGGGCGGGCCTGAACAACCTCCGCGACGTCGACGTGGACATCCCGCTGGGCGTGCTCACCGCCGTGACCGGCGTGGCGGGGTCGGGCAAGTCCTCGCTCATCAGGGAGATGCCCAAGGACGACACGGTCGTCTACATCGACCAGTCCCCCATCTCCGGCTCGCGGCGCTCCAACCCGGCGACCTACACGGGCGCGCTGGAGCCGATCCGCAAGGCGTTCGCCAAGGAGAACGACGTCAAACCCGCCCTGTTCTCCCCCAACTCCGAGGGCGCGTGCCCGAACTGCAAGGGTGCCGGCGTCGTCTACGTGGACCTGGGGTTCATGCAGGGCACCGACACCCTCTGCGAGGTGTGCGAGGGCCGGCGCTTCGACTCCGCCGTGCTGGACTACACCTTCGGCGGCCGCTCCATCGCCGACGTGCTGGACATGCCGGCCGCCGAGGCCGCCGAATTCTTCACGGACAACAAGGTTCCCGCCGCGGCCAAGATCTGCCGCCGACTCGCCGACGTCGGCCTCAGCTACATCACCCTGGGCCAGCCGCTGACCACCCTGTCCGGCGGCGAGCGCCAGCGCCTCAAGCTGGCCGCGAAGCTCGGGGACAAGGCCGAGGTGGTCATCCTCGACGAACCCACCACCGGCCTGCACCTGGCGGACACCCACGTCCTGCTGGACCTGCTCGACGCCATGGTCGACGCCGGCACCTCCGTCATCGTCATCGAACACAACCTCGCGGTCGTCGCCCACGCCGACCATGTCATCGACCTCGGCCCCGGCGCGGGCTCGGGCGGCGGCGAGATCGTGTTCACCGGCACCCCCCGCGAGCTGGCCGGCGAGGACTCCCCCACCGGCCGCCATCTCGCGGCCTACCTGGGTTAACACCATGGCGCTGCGTACCTACCCCCTGGTCTCCTCCGCACTGGGCAGCTCCCACGCGGTCGAGTTCACCGAGATCGCCCAGGCCGCCGCGTGGGCGCTGGACACGTGGGATCTCCGCGTGACCCTGCGCATGAGCGGGGACGGCTGGCTCGTCCACGGCCCCGGCGGTTACCTCGGGCTGATCCCCACCGCGGTGACCACGCGTTACCCCGATCTCATGCGGGTCTTCCACTCGGGTCTGGCGCCGGGGGCCTCCGCGCGAATCCGGCCCGCCGAGGACGGATCCGGGCGCATGCTCGGGTCGGTGGATCTGCCCGCGCCGCCGTTTGTCGTGCCGGTGGGCCGGGTGGACTCTCCCGTGCTTGGCCAGGGCGGTCGCCTGGAGCTCGACCTCTCCGTGGATGTGGCGGCTCCCGCGCAGGTGCTCGTCGAGCTCGACGCGGTCGGCGACGCGGTGGTGGCCAGATTCCACGGCCGGCTCCTCGGCGCGGTCCACTCCACCCCGGCTTCGCTTCTCGACACCCTCTCCACCCGTCCGTTGGCCGCCCGCGCCTTCGTCGCCGACGGCCGCGCCGCGCTGGACGTCGGGCCGGAGCTCGCGGCCGAGGAGATCCCGGCCCTCAGCGCGCCCGAGCCGCAGATCCTGCGCGTGGGGGCGGCACACGAGTCCTTCCCGCTCATTCCCCTTGATCAGGCGTGGCTGGACTCTCCGGAGAAACGCCGCTGATTCCCGCCGCGTGGGCGATGTCTCCGTAGATGCGTGCGAGGTCCGCGGGTTTGTAGTGCGCGTTGAGGCCGCTGGGGTTCGGCGCGATGAACAGGCGCACGCCCTCCCACGGGCTGTCCTGCTCGCCCATCGCCACGTGGCGGTCCCCCGTGGCCTCGCGCCAGGCGGTGACCCCGAGGACGGCGACGGCCGCGGGCCGCACGCGGTCGATCTTCTCGCTGAGCTCGGCGAATCCCGCGCGTAGCTGCTCCCTGGTCAGCTCGTCGGCGCGCCGGGTGGCTTCGGGCACGATGTTGGTGATGCCGATGCCGCGCTCGTGCAGGTGTGCGCGGTCGGCGGCACTCATCCCGTCGGTGGTGCGGATGCGTCGGTCGACGATCCCCGCGGCCTGCAGCGCGGGCCAGAACCGGTTGCTCGCGCCGGCGAAGTGCGCGCCCACCTCCCCGGAGCGCAGCGAGGGGTTGATGCCCACGAACAGCAGTTTCAGGTCCTCGGGAAAGTCATCGGCGACACGCATCAGCGGACCTCGCGCAGGGAGCCGTCGATACGCCGGGTCAGACCCGCGGTGTCGAGGTGTTCGAGCAGGGGTATCGCTACTCGACGTGTCGTGTCCAGCACCTGCCTGGCGGCGGAGGTGGTGAAGGGCTGGTCGAGTCCGCGCAGGCGGGCCAGGGCGATCCGCGGGGCGTCGGGGAGCAGCACCACGCCGTCTCCGAGGCGCAGGAGCCGCCCGGCGCGCTCGGCCGCGGCGAGTTCCCGGGTGCCCAGGCCGAGCTCCGTCAGGTCATCGGCCTCGGGGGCGGCGAAGGGCACCACACGCAGGCGTTTCTCCAGCGTGGCCACGCCCCGCTCGGCGTCACCGAGGTCGACCGGGCGGCCCGGTCGGCGCAGCACACCGTCACCTTGTTCGAGTTTGGCCGCGGCGACGACGAGCCCGAGCAGGTTCTCGTCCGGGAGATTCAGGGCGGTGAGCGCCGCACCGCGGCTGAGCCCGGGCGACAGCGGCTCCGCCCCGACATGCTCGTCGAGGGCATTGGCCAGCACGTCGCGCCACCGCAGGAGGGTCACGGCGTGCACCCAGAAGTCGCGGAAGGCGACGATGCCCTTCGGCGGGTCCGCGGGCACGTCGATGCCGAGCCGGACGATGTCCGCGCGCCGCATCGCACCCCGGCGGGTGACCTCGTGGGCGGCGTCGCCCGCGGGGTTCATCCCGGCGAGTTCCGTGGCCCGGCGGGCACCCGCCCCGCGGCGGCCAAGCTCTGGCGGGTCGACGTCGAGCACCTGCACCCCGGAGTAGACGCTGCGCTCGCCGGGTTTGCGCAGGACGAGGCGGTCGCCGACCTGCAGCGGCAGGGCGCGGGTGAGAGTGAGGCGGGCGTGGCGGTCACCCAGGCGTCGAAAAGCGGCCTCCACCGCGGCGGTGCCGATGTGGACGACCACCTCGCGCGGGGGGTTGTCGAACCCGGAGCCGGCGACATCGAGCGTGTCGGTGATGATCCAGGCGCCCGGGGTGACCAGGACCTCGCCGCGGGCGATCTGGTCCGCGCTGCGGCCGCGGAGGTTGACGGCCACACGCGCGGCCGGGGTCATGCTGGTGGCCTGTTTCTCCTCGGACTGCAGACCGCGGACCTGCACGGAGACCCCCGACAGGTCCAGGGTGTCGCCGACGCTGACCGTGCCCGCGCCGAGGGTGCCGGTGACGACGGTGCCGGCGCCCCTGATGGAGAAGGAGCGGTCGAGCCAGAGCCGGAGCCGGGCGTCCGGGTCCGGCGTGGGGGCCAGCTCCAACAGTGTGTCCAGCGCGCGGCGCAGGTCGTCCAGGCCCTCCCCCGAGTGCGCGGACACCTCGATGACGGGCGCGTTCTCCAGGGTGGTGCCGGCGACCTCGCGGGCGATCCGGGCGCGGGTCTGCTCCCGCTGCTCCTCATCGGCCCGGTCGGCGCGGGTCATGGCGATGACCACGTCGGTGATACCGAAGGCGTCGACGGCGTCGCGGTGATCGTCGGACTGCTCCTGCCAGCCCTCGTCCGCGGCGACGATGAACATCACCGCGGGTGCGGGGCCGACGCCGGCGAGCATGTTGCCCAGGAACTTCTCGTGGCCGGGGACGTCGACGAACGCAAGGTCCCGGCCGGACGGCAGGGTGGTCCACACAAAACCCAGGTCGATGGTGAGGCCGCGGCGTTTCTCCTCGTCCCAGCGGTCGGGTTCCTGGCCGGTCAGCGCCTTGACCAGCGTGGACTTTCCGTGGTCGACGTGGCCCGCGGTGGCGACGACATACATCTACTTCCCCGCCCTTTGGATCGCGTCCGCGACCTCGCCGTCGCGTGACTCGGGCACGCAGCGCAGGTCCACCAGGCACGCACCGTCGTGGACCCGGGGCAGAACCGCGGGCGTGCCGGTGCGCAGCGCGGGCGCAAGCTCGGCCGGGAGGCGAACGGCGAATCCGGGCAGCGGGTACTCCGGCGCCCCGCCGCCGCCGACCCGGCCGTCGTGGTCGACGACCTCTCCGCCGACCGCCGCGGCCAGTGCCTCGGTGCGGGCGCGATAGCGGGCCGGGTCGAGGTGCAGTGCCGCGGCGACCGGGGTGTCGGGCCCGGCGACGGTCGCCTCCAGTGCGGCGAGGCGCAGCTTGTCCATGCGCAGGGCACGGGCCAGCGGGTGGCGTTTCAGCCGGGCGATGGCGTCCGCCTTACCCAGGAGGATTCCCGCCTGCGGGCCGCCGAGCAGCTTGTCCCCCGAGGCGATGACCACGTCCGCGCCCGCGGTGAGCTGGGCGGCGATGTCGGGTTCGGTGGGCAGGGCGTCGTCGTGTCGCAGCAGCCCCGAGCCGAGGTCCACGATGAGCGGCACGTCCAGCCCGCGCAGCTCCGTCACACCGACGGAGCTGGTGAACCCGGTGATGAGGTAGTTCGAGGGATGCACCTTGAGGATCGCCCCGGTGTCCTCCGAGATCGCGCCTGCGTAGTCCGCCAGGTGTGTGCGGTTGGTGGCGCCGACCTCGCGGAGAGTCACCCGCGCGGACTCGATGAGCTCCGGCAGGCGGAATCCCGCGCCGATCTCGATGAGCTCGCCGCGGGAGATGATCACCTCGCGGTTCTCCGCCAGCGCCGTCGTGGCCAGCAGCAGTGCGGCGGCGCCGTTGTTCACCACCAGCGCGTCCTCCGCCTCGGGCACGGCGGCCAGCAACGCGTCGCGCGCGCCGGCGCCGCGGTTCTTTGACCGCTGCCCCATGGCCAGGTCCATCTCCACGTCGGCGTACCCGGCGGCGTCGATGAGTGCGCGCTGCGCCTGCTCCGAGAGCGGCGCGCGGCCGATGTTGGTGTGGATGATCACGCCGGTGGCGTTGATGACCGGGGTCATCGACGAGGCACGCTCGGGCAGCGAGGCCACGACCTGCGCGGCAACCTCCTCGGGGGCGATCTCCAGGGCGCGGGCACGGGACTGGGCGGCGTCGATAAGCGATCTTTTCCCCGCCTCGGACAGCGCCGCGGCGCGGACCTCCGGGAGGTCCAGCAGCACGTCGGTGCGCGGGATTCTGCGCCGTGGATCGCTCACCATTTACCTCCAGAGATTGTGGCGGAGACGGACGGGAATCGAACCCGCCAAGCCGAGATGCTCGGCTTCACCGGTTTTGAAGACCGGGGCGCCCACCAGGACACGTACGCCTCCGAGCGTGACAATAGCAAAAGCGGTTAGGGTCGAATCCATGAGCGAACTGTTGGACCGGTACAAGATGACCTCGTACGCGCACGGCGGCGGCTGCGCCTGCAAGATCCCGCCGGGCGAGCTGGAGGAGGCCGTGCGCGGCCTGGTCGGGCACGCGGACCCCAATGTCATCGTCGGGCTTGACGACGGCGACGACGCCTCGGCCGTGCGCATCGCCGACGGCCTGGCCGTCATCTCCACGGCGGACTTCTTCACACCCGTGGTCAACAACGCCTACGACTGGGGCCGCATCGCCGCGGCCAACGCGCTGAGCGACGTCTACGCCATGGGCGGGCGCCCCGTCACCGCCATCAACCTGCTCGGCTGGCCCCGCGAGGTGCTGCCCACCGAGCTCATGAGTGAGGTGCTGCGTGGCGGGCTGGACGTGGCCACCCAGGCGGGCATCTCCGTCACCGGCGGGCATTCCATCGACTCCCCCGAGCCGACCTACGGTATGGCCGTCACCGGCGTGGCACATCCGGACAGGCTCATGCGTAACGACGCCGCCGCAGCCGGGCTGCCCATCACCCTCACCAAGCCCATCGGCGTGGGCATCCTCAACAACCGGCATAAGTCCACCGGGGAGGACTTTCCCGAGGCGGTGGAGCAGATGGTCGCACTCAACCGGGAGGCCTCCGAGGCGGCGCTGGCCGCGGGTGTCCGGGCAGCGACGGATGTCACCGGCTTCGGGCTGCTCGGCCACCTGTACAAGATGATGCGTGCCTCCGGGGTGTCGGCCGTGCTCGACTCTTCCGCCGTGCCGGCCCTCGAGGCCGCGGTGTCCTCCATCGCCGAGGGGTTTGTCTCCGGAGGTTCCCAGCGCAACCTCGCATGGGTGCGCCCTCACCTGGTCGCCGAGGGCGTCGCCGAGGAGACACTCATCCTGCTCGCGGACGCGCAGACCTCCGGCGGCCTGCTGGTGGTCGGCGAGGTGCCGGGGTACCCCGTGATCGGCGAGACGGTGGCGGGCGAACCGGGGACGGTGACGGTGCGCTAACCGGGCCACTTCTATACTGGTCGGTCTACTCTCCCCCGCACAGGCCGGTGCGGGGTTACTGGTATCACCTTGCTTTCCCAGGTGATACCTGCCATTATTCGACATGTTCCGCCAGTTTCCTGGCATACCTCTCTGTCTAGAAAGACGAGGAACGGTCATGTCGACCCCCCTCAACACCGAAACTTCCTCCCCTGAGCAGACTGAGCAGACCCGGCATACCCGGCAGTCCCGGCTGCCCGGGTGGCTCACCGGATTCGGCACCCAGGTCACCATCGGCCTGGTCATCGGCCTCGCGCTGGGTTTTCTGGCTCGCGCGCTGGACGCCGACCTGGTCGGCGAGGACACCAGCTGGCTCACCGGGCTGCTCACCTGGGTGGCCTCGGCCTACGTCCAGTTGCTGCGCCTGCTCATCCCGCCGCTGATCTTCACCGCCGTGGTCACCTCGGTGGCCAACCTGCGCAAGGTCACCAACGCCACCCGTCTGGCGGTGTCCACCCTGGTGTGGTTCGCCGTCACCGCGCTGGTGTCCGTGGTCATCGGCATCGTGGTCGCACTGGTCATGCAGCCGGGCAACACCACCTCCGTGAGCGCCGACCAGGCCTCCGAGCCGCACACCATGGGCTCCTGGCTGGGATTCATCGACTCCGTCGTCCCCGTCAACTTCCTGGGCCTGAGCGCCGCCGCCAACTCCGACGGCGACATCAACGTCACGTTCAACGTGCTGCAGATCCTCGTGCTCTCCCTGGCCATCGGCATCGCCGCGGTCAAGGCCGGCAAATCTGCGGAGCCCTTCCTCCACTTCGCCGAGTCCCTGCTCAGCGTCATCCAGGTGGTCCTCTGGTGGATCATTCGCCTGGCACCCATCGGCACGGCGGCCCTCATCGGCCGCGCCGTCTCCACCTACGGCTGGGAGGCCCTGGGTTCCCTCGGTCAGTTCGTCCTGGCCATCTACGTGGGCCTGGCGCTGGTCATGTTCGTGGTCTACCCGGCGGCGCTGGCGTTCTCCGGCATCCCGGTCGGCGGGTTCTTCAAGCGGGTGTGGCCGGTGACGAGCCTGGGCTTCTTCACCCGTTCCTCCATGGGCGTCATGCCCGTCAACCAGCGTGTCGCCGAGCAGTCCATGGGCGTGCCGCGCGAGTACGCCTCCTTTGTCATGCCGCTGGCCGCGACCTCCAAGATGGACGGCTGTGCGTCGGTCTACCCCGCCGTCGCCGCGATCTTTGTCGCCCAGTTCTACGACATCGACCTGAGCCTCACGCACTACCTGCTCATCGTCATCGTCTCGGTCCTCGGCTCCGCCGCCACGGCGGGCACCACCGGCGCCACCGTCATGCTCACCCTCATGCTGTCCACCCTGGGCCTGCCGCTCGCCGGCGTGGGTCTGCTCCTGGCCACCGAGCCGATCATCGACATGGGGCGCACCGCGGTCAACGTCACCGGTCAGTCCGTGGTGGCCACGATCGTGGCCAAGCGCAACGGCATCCTCGATCAGGACACCTGGGACGCGGCCGAGGACGGCGAGGGCGCCCTCGCGCCGAAGGACACCGCCGCCTCGATGACTGAGCGCGCCACCGTCTAGAGCGCCGGCTCCCCGGCGAGGTCCGCGAACACGTCCGAGTTCAGGGCGAAGGCCAGCTCGGCCTCGTCGGTCAGCGCCGCCGCCTGCGCGTCGGTGAGGTCCAGCCCGTCGAGTGCCGCGCGGTAGTCGTCCCGGAAGGGTTTGATCTTTCCCAGTGCGGAGAAGTCGTAGAAGCTCAGGCCCTCGGGCGAGACTCCGTAGAGGCGCTGCATCATCGTCGCGATGACCTGCCCGCCGGCGACGTCGCCCAGGTAGCGCACATAGTGGTGGCCGATCACCCCGATCTCGTCCGCCTCCTCCAGCCGCTCGACGTAGCGCCTCGTGGCCGGCAGCGGCGTGATCTCCTCCCGCCAGCCGGGCCCCAGAAGAAACGCCAGGTCGGTGGCGATCGCGTCTCGACGCTCTAGCCGGGCGTCGTAGATCTGCCCGGCCCAGACGCTCTCACGGTGGCGGCGCATCGCGGCCTCCAGGGCGTCGTAGACGTAGTAGAGCTGCGCCGTCAGAGCGGTGAAAGCCTCTGGCGTAGCGTCGCCGCCGAGCAGACTGGTCATGAAGTCGGAGCCTTCTGCGTGTTCGTGCGCCTGGGCCGGGCACTCGCGGAGACGGATGGACAGCGGTTGTACCAGGGCCGGGGCACACATCACGGGGGTTCCTATTTGAGGTAAGGCTAACTTTAATTGCAGCTCAGCTTAGGGCCGGGAAACTTCCACCGACAAGGACCGCTTTGCAAGATCAATCTAAGGGTCACCCCCGGGCAGGGGATGGCCATGCGGCGCGCCGCCGGGGGCGTTGGGTGGGCGTCGCAAAGCCCCCCGCCCTACCCCCGCACCCCCGTGACCTTTCTTCGATTGTTCAACAATGTCTACACTGGCCGCATTCCATGTGGACCATGACTTAGGTCACTAAACCTTGATCCACCGATGCGAGTATCCGGATCAAGCCGCGCATGAAATGGAAATGCCCCCTCTGAAATGGGAAAATGATGATGTTCTAAGTCAACCAATCCCGCCCAGAAAGGGGCACCTCTCAGGTGCTATTCAACCACACACCCGCGTCTGCGTCCCATTCCTTCGACGATGAGAACCTCACCGCAACCACCGGGCTGGTCCCGATCATGGCACTGGCCCAGAAGGCAGGCCTGCCAGCCCTCGCCGAAGACCGTCTGACCGTGACCACAACCGGGGCGGACAAAGGCGCGAACCCAGCACCGAAACTGGCCACCCTGGTCGCAGGAATGGCTGCCGGGGCCGACTCGATCGATGACATGAACATCGTCCGCCACGGCGGCATGAAACACCTCTTCGACCGCGTTTACGCCCCTTCGACACTGGGCTCGTTCCTCCGCTCGTTCGCCTTCGGCCACGTCAGACAACTCGACGCCATCTCCTCCCGCTTCCTGACCAACCTCAACGCGCACACACCGCTGCTGCCCACGAACCAGGACAGTGCACAGGCGTCAATGATCTTCGTCGATGTCGACGACACCGTCATCGACGTTCACTCCGCGTCGAAGCAGGGAGCCGGGTTCGGCTACCAAGGTAGTCGCGGGCTCAACGCACTATTGGCGACCGCATCGACTGCCAGTTCCGGCCAAATCATCGTCGGTCAACGCCTGCGCAAAGGCTCAACCTCCTCAGCCCGGGGTGCTGACAAATTCGTCTCCGACGCTCTGGCCACCACAACCCGGATCAACTCTGGCACTTCGGTGTTGGTGCGCGCTGATTCGGCATACTACTCATCAGGCGTCGTCAAAGCCGCCCACGACGGCGGGGCTCATGTGTCGATCACGGTACGCATGGACAAAAGGGTCAAAGCAGCGATCGGAATGATCAGCGATGACTCCTGGACTGGCATCGAATACCCCGAAGCGATCTACGACGAAGATTCCGGGGCATGGATTTCGAAGGCCGAAGTCGCTGAGATCCCATTCACCGCGTTCACCTCAAAGAAGAAGGCACTGCAAACGACGGGGCGTCTGGTGGTGAGACGCATCCCGGAACTCAACGAAACAAAACGGGCTGCCGGGCAAGACCCGTTGTTCAACTTGTTCCGGTACCACGCGTTCTTCACCACCGTCGATCAGGATCGTTTCGACACTGTCGCTGCTGATCACATCCATCGCAGACACGCGATCATCGAGCAGATCAATGCGGAGCTGAAGAATGGTGCCCTGGCGCATATGCCCTCCGGGGTGTTCAACGCCAACGCCGCTTGGCTCGCAGTCGCAGCGATCACGCACAACCTGCTGCGGGCTGCTGCCGGAGTCGTTGGTGGACGGATGGGCAAGGTGCGCGCCCAGACGCTGCGAACACGGATCATCAGCGTCCCGGCCCGGATTGCTCACCGGGCTAGGAAACTGATCCTGCATCTGCCGAGAGCCTGGCCGTGGGCGACGGAGTTCTCACGACTCTGGCAATCGGCGTTGGGACCACCCCGGACAGTGTCGATCTGACCAATTCGCCTCTGAAAGGGGGGCCCGAGACCGGAGTTATGGAGGAGCCTCCGGGAAGCTCAGTGTGGAAGAGACCGGTGAGAGACCGGGACACTACCTCCTGCCCGCTCATCGTGTCCGAGCTCAAATTCGAGTGAGCCCCCGGACATCAAGCAGATCGGTGGATCAAGGCTAAAAGACAGGACTCGTGATGAGCGATAACACCACGCCCGGTAGCAGTACCGCGGCCTCCCAGGTGGACGGTGTGGACACCACCACCGACGCCCCCGTGGCCGAGGCGCTGAAGTCAGGAGCCAAGCGCTCCGCGATCTTCGGCGCCATGTTCCTCATGGCCACCAGCGCCATCGGTCCGGGCTTCCTCGCCCAGACCTCCACCTTCACCGCCAAGATGGGCGCGGCCTTCGCCTTCGCCATCCTCGTGTCCATCCTCGTGGACGTGGCCATCCAGCTCAACGTCTGGCGTGTCGTCGGCGTCTCCGGCCTGCGCGCCAACGAGCTGGGCAACCGCGTCCTCCCCGGCCTCGGCTGGGTCATCGCGGTCTTCGTCTTCATCGGCGGCGCCGTGTTCAACATCGGCAACATCGCCGGCACCGGCCTGGGCACCGACGCCATGTTCGGCCTCGACCCGCGCATCGGTGGCGCAGTCTCCGCGGCCATCGCCATCTTCATCTTCCTGTCCAAGCGCGCCGGCGTCGCCGTCGACCGCCTCGTGGTCGCACTCGGCGCCATCATGATCCTGCTCATGCTCTACGTCGCCATCGTCTCCGCTCCCCCGGTCGGTGAGGCCCTCAAGCAGTCCGTCCTCCCGGATGACGTGGACATCACGGTCATCATCACCCTCATCGGCGGCACCGTCGGCGGTTACATCACCTTCGCCGGCGCCCACCGCATGATCGACGCCGGCCTCAGCGGCCCGGAGCACGTCAAGGAAGTCACCCAGGCCTCCGTCCTCGGTGTCATCGTCACCGGCATCATGCGTGTCCTGCTCTTCCTCGCGGTCCTCGGCGTCGTCGCCGGCGGCGTCGTTCTCTCCACGGACAACACCGCAGCGGACGCTTTCCACCACGCAGCCGGTGAGATCGGCCTGCGCCTGTTCGGCCTGGTTCTTTGGGCCGCCGGCCTGACCTCGGTCATCGGCGCGTCGTACACCTCGATCTCCTTCGTCACCACGCAGCAGACCAGCGCTCGTACCCGCAACCTGCTCACCGTCGCGTTCATCACCGTGTGTGCCGTCGTCTACGTCCTCCTCAACCAGGCTCCGCAGGCACTGCTCATCTTCGCCGGCGCGTTCAACGGCCTGATCCTGCCCATCGGCTTCGCCATGGTCCTCTGGGTCGCCACCTTCCGCACTGACCTACTGCGCGGTTACAAGTACCCGAAGTGGCTGATCGTCATCGGTGTCCTGGTCTGGCTGCTGACGCTCTACCTCGGTTACGACGTCTTCTCCACCAACATCGGCAAGCTCTTTAACTAGGACTGACATGACCCCGCTCGAAGCACGCGAGCATTTCCGGACCGAAGCCCGCCCTACAGCGGGCTTTGCCCGTGGATATGCCCAGGCAAACCTCATGATCCTCCCCCGCGAGGACGCCTTCGACTTCCTGTTGTTCGCCCAGCGCAACCCCAAACCCTGCCCGCTGCTCGGCGTGCTCGAACCCGGCCAGGTTTCGTCTGACCTGTTGCAGGGTTCCGACATCCGCGACTGCGTCCCGCGTTACCGCGTGTTCGAGAATGGATCACTTGTCGACGAACCGGTGCAGGTGTTCGATTATTGGCGCGACGACCTGGTCACCTTCATGATCGGCTGCTCCTTCACCTTTGAGGACGCACTGCTGGAGAACGGCGTCCCCGTCGCCCACATCGAAAACGACTGCAACGTGCCCATGTTCCGCACGAACGTGGCCACGGAACCGGCCGGCCAGTTCTCCGGCCCGCTTGTGGTGTCCATGCGGCCTATCCCGGCCGGTCAGGTCGCCGACGCGGTGCGCATCACCTCGCGTTACCCGGCCGTCCACGGCGCACCCGTGCACGTGGGTGATCCTTCCGCGATCGGGATCTCCGACCTCATGTCCCCGGACTACGGCGACGCCGTTCCCATCCCGGACGGCACCATCCCCGTGTTCTGGGCCTGCGGTGTCACGCCGCAGGCGGTGGTGGCTGCGTCGAAGCCGTCGTTCGCCATCACCCACGCCCCGGGCCACATGCTGGTGACCGACGCACGGGATCTCGAGTACCAGGTGCCTTAGCCGGCTGCGGCTCCGGAAAACCAACAGTGAGAAAGCGCAAGCCCTTTTGCAAACCTTCAGCGGTGGTGTGCAAAAGGGTTCGTCCTTTCTCACTTTGTCTTTTCCGCACGTCGTTTCTCTCTGACGGCGACAGCCGGCTACCCCGCATAGACGAGCGGTCGGCGAATCACCAGCCCTACACGCTCCCCTATCTCCGGGCGCCAGTCACTCACCCAGGCGCGGAAGCGGACGCCGGCCGCCTCGACGGTGAGGCTGTACCGGTCGGTCATGAACAGGCTCGAGGTGACCTCGGCGTCGATCGACCCAGGAGTCCCCACCGGGTGGACACTCACACCGGAAGGCAGGACCGCGACCTCGACCCGCTCACCCGAACCCGTGACTATCTCGGATTCCGCGAGCGGCAGGGTGATACCGAGGGAATCGATGGTGACGGAGGGACCGTCGATACGCGCGGGCAGGACGGCGGCGTCGCTGATGAAGCTGGCCACCTCCGCCGTCGTCGGCCGCTGCAACAACTCCTGCGGCGTGGCGATCTGCTGGATCCTCCCGTCACCTAGGACGACGACCCGGTCAGCTATGGCCAGCGCCTCGGCGCGGTCGTGGGTGACATGCACGGTGGTCAACCCCTGCCGACGGCTCAGACCGACTAGCTCGCGTCGCAGGGTGTCTCGGCGAGGCTCGTCGAGGGCGGAGAGTGCTTCGTCGAGAAGCAACACTCTGGGGTGGGTGACCACGGCGCGCGCAAGGGCGACACGCTGCCGCTGTCCGCCGGAGAGGCTGTCGGGCCGGCGATCCTCATAACCTGCGAGTCCCACGAGCTCGAGGGCGTCAGAAACTGTCTTGGCGATCTCGCCGCGGGGTACGCCCGCCCGTTTGAGCGGGTAGGCGACATTGCCGGCCACGCTCATGTGCGGCCAGACTGCGTGCTGTTGGAACACCATGCCGAGGTGCCGTTTCTCCGGCGGGACACGAGTCATATCCTGCCCGTCGATGGCCAGCCGGCCCGAGGACGGGGTGAGGAAACCCGCGATGGTACGTAGCAGCGTGGTCTTGCCAGAGCCGGATGGACCGACGAGCACGACAAATTCCTCGGCAGCAACGTCGAGGTTGATCCCGCCGAGTCCGACAGTGCCGTCGGGGAAGGTGACCGAGAGGTCTTCGAGGGTGATCACGTCACTTGCTCCTTACGGGAGATTTCGGCGCCCGGACGGTCAGCGCAAGCGCCACGACCCCAATGAGGGCGAACATGAGAGAGAGCGCGGAGGCCTGGTTATAGTTGCCGGCCTGCTGGAGGTTGAACACCTGCACTCCCAGGGTGGTGGAACCGGGGGCGACCAGCAGCACGGACACGGTCAGCTCGCGGACCGCGGTCACGGCGACGAGCACCGCTCCAGAGACGGCGGCGGGGACGGCCATGGCGCCGGTGGTCTCCACGAGAGCACGCAACCGTCCAGCACCGGAGATCTGCGCGGCCTCCTCCACCGCCACCGGTGTCTGACGCAGCGGCGCGCGCACGGCCTGCAGGACCAGGGCGGTGAAAGCACACACGTACGCCAGGAGGATCAGCCACCGCGTGTTGTAGAGATCGGTGTAGCGGCCGAGGATGAGCCAACCGACACCGATGATGAGCCCGGGGACCGCGGTGGGCAGTAGCACCACGAGTGTCATCGGGGTATTGGACCACGAGCGAGTGCGTGTCACGAGCAGGCCTATTACCCACCCGAGCACCCCACACAGGATCATCGCGCCGCCCGCGAGCATCGCCGAATTGGTGAACCCCTCGATCACCCGCGGATTACTCACCGAGCGGGTGAAGTTGTCCAGACTGATGTTCCCCAGCGTGAAGGGTACGCCGGGCGCGGGCAACAACGCGCGGTACGCCAGCCCCAGGATCGGGCCGACGGTGACACCGAGCGCGAGGGCCCAGGAGACGGCGGTCACGGGGATACGCCCCGCCCCGAGCCGGAATCGCGCACTCACGCCCGTGTCCTCCAGGCTTGTCGACGCCCGCAGGGAAACCACGTGGTCCGCGATGACCGCTCCGATTCCGAGCAGGAGGAGAACCACGCCGATCGTCGACGCGACCTGGAGTGGATTGGCCACGGTTGCCGAATCGACGAAGCGGTAGACCATCGTGGCCAGGGTCTCGAAACCCGCAGGAGAGCCAATGATCGCCGGGATTCCGAAGTCTGCGAGGTTGGCCACAGCCGTCAATGTGAAAGCGCTCAGCACGGCGGGCCGCAGCAGCGGCAGGGTCACCGTCCACAGCACCCGCGCTGCGCCGGCTCCGGCAACCTGCGCCGCCTGCTCCAGGTCAGAAGGGATCTGCCGCAGCGCCGCCGCGATGATGACGTACACGATCGGATAGGAGTGCACCGTGAGCAGGAACGTCACCCCGTCACCGCCGTAGATGTTCCAGATCTCCGTACCGAAGAAACGGTTGACGCCTTGATTGGTGCCGAAGAGCTGGAGCCACGCAATCGCACCGACGAATGGTGGGATGAGTAGTGGCGACAGCAGGAAGAGTCGCAACCCCCAGGAACCGCCGACATCGGTGCGGTCCACGAGGATCGCCACCGCCGTTCCCACTATCACGGCTCCGACAGCCGAGATCACCGTCGTGAACAGGGAGTTAGACGTCGCCTGGCCCAGCCCCTGGTTCAGCAGAACGGGGATCTGGTTTCCGCCCAGGGCGAGACTGACCACCAGGGAGAGCGGCGCGATGAACAGGCCGGTGACGATGAGCCAGGTGCCGAGCCGGAGAGAGAGGATGGACTTCACGAAACGCGGGGTCAGCGCACAGCGTTCTGGAACTTCTCGACAGCCTCAGCCTGGCCCTTGGTGATGGCGTCCAGGTCGAGGTCCATGAGCTTGGTGTCGGAGAGTTCGGGCGCGCCGTCCGGGGTGCCCACGTCCTCACGGACCGGCAGGTAGTTCTGCTCGACAGCCAGTTCCTGGCCCTTCTCTGAGAGCAGGAAGTTGATGTACAGCGCGGCCGCGTCCTTCTGGTCGGAGTCCGCGAAGATGGCCGCCGGCTCGGTGATGTACGGGGCTCCATCCTCGGGATAGATGACCTCGACGGGCGATCCGGCCGCAGCCAGGTCACGGACGAGGTAGTCGACGACCACTCCGAGCGGGTGCCCGCCGCCGGCGATCTCCTGCGAGGTCGGGCCGTTGGACTGTGCGATCATCGGCTGGTTCTCACCGAGCGCATTGAGCCACTCTTCTCCGAGGTCATCGTTGTCGAGCCATGCCGAAGCGTTGAAGGCGGCAGCGCCGGAAACAGCCGGGTCGGGCATGACGATCTGACCGCGGTACTGCGGGTCAGCGAGGTCTTCCCAGGACCCGGGCAGGCGATCCTGCTCCATTACATCGGTGTTGTACGCAATGACGGTGGGGATGATGCGGGTGCCAACGTAGTAGTTGTCCTCGCTGATTGCCTCGTCGATGACATCGTCGGTGTCCACGCCCTCGAGCTCGGCCAGGTCATCCTCGGCAACGTACTTCTCGAAAGTCGGGGCATCCGCGGCCCACAGAATGTCCGCCTCGATCTCACCCGTCTCCTTCTCCGTGGCGATGCGCGCGTTGAGGTCACCCGTTCCGGCACGGAACACCTCGACATTGATATCCGGGTTCTCCTCCATGAAGGCCGCATTGATCTCGTCGACCTTCTCCTCGGGCTCCGAGGTGTAGACCGTGAGGGTGACCTGCTCGTCCGCCGCAGCCTCGGTCGAGGTCGAAGTGGTCTCTTCGGCTGGCTCCGAGCATGCCGTCAGCAGGACGGCGGCGGCTCCTGCAGAGACTGCGGAAAAGAGCGAGCGACGGGTGAGACGAGACATGTTTCTCCTTAGCGGGGACGCAGGGGATTTCGACAGTTCAATCTTTCGCATCATCACACAACTGCTTGCTCATTGATATAGCTCCCCCTCCATGACCTGCGGATTTGCCGTGGAGTTTCTCCAAAATTCATCCAGGTTTAGCGTTCGGTTCGCTACTGTGTGATTCGTGTCTCTACGGTGTCTCCGGACAGAAAACTGTCAGTGAGAAAAGGGCCCGCCCTTTCTCACTTTGTCTTTTCCACGCTCAACTACACTCCCGTCACATGCCCCGCGCCGACAAACCCCGCGCCCCCAAAGCGCGTATCGAGGGCACCTACGACATCGACACCGGGACCGCCCGCGTCGCCGCCGACCCCGAGCGCGACGGCGCCTACGTCCTCGAGGTCAACGGTGTCCCGTCCTCGCACATCATCCTCGGCGCGCCCCGGGTTCTCACCTTCGAGTACATGTCCTGGGTGGTCGCGGCGATCAAGTCCCAGCCCGCGCAGCCGCAATCCATCGTCCATCTCGGCGGGGCGGCGTGTGCCCTGGCCCGCTACTTTGCGGACGTCTACCCGGCCTCCCGCAACACGGTCATCGAACTCGATGGAAAGCTCGCTGCCTATGTCCGCGAGTGGTTCGACATCCCCGCCTCGGTGGAGATCGTCGTCGCAGAGGCGCGCTCGGCCACCCACGCGCTGCACCCGCGCGGGTCAGACGTGATCATCCGCGACGTCTTCGCCGGCGGCACCACTCCCCCGCACCTGGTCACGGTCGAATTCCTCCAGGCCGCGTACGACGCCGCCGGCCTCTACCTGGCCAACTGCGGCGCGTTTCCCGGCCTGCAGTCCACCCGGCGCGAACTCGCGGGAATGCTCGAGGTCTTCGCCCACGTCGCGGTCATCTCCGAACCGGCGATCCTCGCGGGCGAGAAATACGGCAATCTCGTCATGATCGGCTCCGACAGTCCCCTCCCGCTAATCGACGTCCCCGCCCCGGCCGCCGTCAAATACACCGAGTGGGTACGCGACCTGGTCGGGAACGCCCGGCCCTACCGTGACTAGAGACGACTAGCCGAACGGCCCTTCCCGCAGCACCCCGGCGTCACGCGCATCCTCGAGCGTGAACGACTCGTACCCCACCAGGTATTCGGGGTCGGACTTGCGGTACTCCCACAGCCACCCCGTGCACATGTTCTTCAGGTCTCCGACATCCTCCATGGGCATGACGTGGCGGACCTGCGCCTCACCCAGGTCGGACACGGCACGGCGCAGGTTGTCGACCCACTCTTGCGCGGGCTCGGCCGGGACCGTGCCGTCGGCGATGTCCGCCTCAATGGCGTCGGCCTCGGCCCCGGCATCGAGGTTGCGGTAGACGCTGCACTGGTAGACGTCCCACGCCCGCCCCTTGTCCTCCTCGTTCTCGAACTCAGCGGTCCCACACGCGGCGAGCACGAGAGGGAGGGGAAGAAACAGCGCCACGGCACGAATCGTTGACATCCCTCCACCTTAAAGGTCAGCCTCAGATCCGAGTTCCTGGACCCCAGAGCCATCGGGCACGCGGCCGTCGCGACGCAAGGCGATCTCCTCACCGACATCCGCAACCGGATCCAGGCGCTCCTGCCGTAGGAGAAACAGCGATGGCCCCCTCCCAGGAGGGGGCCATCGTTGTGCTCTGTTAGAAGCGAATGCCGAACTTCTCCAGCTGCTCCCGGACCTGGTTCAGCAGCGCCGGGTTCAGCGCCAGCGCGCCACCGAGCGCTGCGGCGAGACCGAGGACAGCGACGAGGACGCCGCCGCCGAAGGACGAGCCAGACGATCCGGAGGAACCGGAAGAGCCGTTATCGCCGGAGCCGTCATGAGTGCGCGCCGTGAGCCACTGATCCGGTGCGAGCGCTCCGTGGGTGATGCGGGTCTCCCCGATCGAACCGTTCCAGGGGTTGGCGGGATCGCCGTCCCACATGGTCGCGCCCATGAGCCACGGATCCTTCGCAGTGGCCAGGCCGGAGGCGTCGAGAACATCACGCAGAATCGGTGCGCCGTTGACGAACATCTCCACGGTGTCCTCCTCGGGGTCGTTGACGATGGCGACGTGCAACCACTCGTCCTTCGGCACCTCGTGCGACCAGTTGGAGGCGCCCTCGGTCTGGCCCTCCGTGGCGACGGCCGACCACTGGAGCTCGCGTAGCGACGACACCGCCAACGTGGCCGGCGGCTCGGAGGCCTCCGCCTCGACACCGATCTCGCCGCGTGAACCCTCCCGGGCTATCGCTCCCATCCAGTGGTTGTCGCCGTCGAAGCTGTCGTCGATGCGGATGAAGGTCTCGAAGGTGTAGCCGTCCTCGAAGGTCTCCTCGTTCACCACGGCGTCGGAGGCGGTCTCGAACCAGTTGAGGCGTTTCGACTCGCTGTCGACATTGCGCCAGTTCAGCGAGCCGGCATCGGAGGAGAGCTCGTGGGTGTCGTCGGAGTACGTGACGTCATCCTCCTGCGCACCCGAGGCACCGCGCGTGTTCAGCTCCGCGCGCTTCATGTCGTTGCCGTGGCCGGAGACGTCCGGGATGACGGTGCCCACGCCGGCGGTGTCGCCGTCGGTCAGGCGCTTGCCGTCGGCGGTCGCCTGCCCCGGTCGCCAGTGCGCGGCGGTGTTGTCCACCTTGGGGTAGTCCTGCTCGTCGACGGGCAGCTGACCAGACTCGATCGTGGGCGGTACGTACCCGGTGGACACGATCTCGCGGGCGAGGGCCGAGTAGTCCGGATCGTCGGCGTCGCCGGCCTCCCACTCCGGGGCGAAGCCTTCAAAGCGCTCCTCGAAGGAGAACGGGATGGTCCACGAGTCCGTCTTGCCCTCGGGGATGAGGTGGTCGAACTGGTTGAGGCTCTCCTGCGGCTTCTCGGCGACCCAGGGAGACAGCGCCGTCATGCCCAGCTCGTTGCCGGTCAGGTCGAACTCGATGAGCCCGAGCAGGCCGTTTCCGCCCTGGTAGGCCATCTGGTAATCCTGCAGGACGTTGACCACGTCGTGGCCTTTCTCGTTCTGCTCGATGACGTAGCCAGCACCGTGGTGGTGCCCGCCAAGCGTCATGAACACCTGGTCGTTGGGCGCGACCAGCTGATCGAAGAGTTTCCGGCCGTAGCTCTCGGAGAGGAAGACGTCACCGTCGGCGTCGATGTTCGTGACCTCGTGCGAGGTGAGGATGGTGGGCAGATCCTCGTGCGTGTCCAGCACCTTCTGCGCCCAGGCAAGGGTTTCGTCGTCGGCACGCCAGGCCAGTGCGAGGACGAGGTACTGCTGCCCCTCGGCCTCGAAGATGTGGTACTCGGACTCCTGGTTGTAGCGGTCCTGACGCTCCTGGAAGGTCTCGTTCTGGGCGGCGCGCTCGGCGGAGAACGTCTGGCTGAACGGGGAGACAGCCTCGCCGTTGACCGCCAGGTCGTGGTTGCCCGGGAGAATGGAGTAGTTGGCGCCGCCCTCCTCCATGATCTTCATGGCCCGGTCCGCCACGCCCCACTCGGGAGTGACGTAGGACTGATCGACCACGTCGCCCAGGTGGGTGGTGAAGGGGATGTTCAGCGCGTCCTGGTTGTCCACGATGAACTGCGCCTGCGACTCGAAGGGCTGCGAGCCGTAACGCTGCTCGTATAGGTTCCCGGTCTCCTCCGTGCCGTAGCGGGAATAGAACTGCGTGTCGGGCAGGACGCCGAGGGTGAACCGGGAACCCAGGTCTCCCCCGGCCTCCGCAGCCTGGGTGGGAACGGGGACCTGGAGGACGAGGGAGGAGCCGACAAGGGTGGCGACGACTGTACGGCTGCGGCGGTGGCCGCTCAGCCGGGGATTCTGCACGTTCAAGGGGGAACCTTCACAAGGAGTTCAGAGACGGACATGACATGCCGCGGGAGAAACCCGCTGACAGCAGAATCCTATGATTCTGACATGTCCTTCTCATGAACCCCAGGTGATGATCGCCCTACAGTTTCCGGCGCGCAGCCGCCCGCGTTATCCCACCTTGCCGATGTTGCGCAGCACGCCGAATCGGTGGGAGGTCATGGACACGGCCTGCTCCAGGAGCAGGTGCAGCAGCTCGCGGCGGCCGTCGGCAAGCACGGGGCCGTCGATGATGACGGAGCCGTTGTCGGCCGCGGCCTGGTAGAGCGACTCCGGCACCGTGCCCAGGGCACGGACGCGGCTGCTCGGGCGGTCGGCGAGCTCGGCCTCGAAGTCCTCGTCGGACTGCACGGTGATGGGCCAGACCGACTCGGTCTCGACCGGGGAGGTGAACTCCAGCTCGGTGCCGGTGAGCACGGAGCCGAGGTGCAGGCGCAGGACGTCGCGAAGCTCCCATCCCTCACCGAGGCGCACCGACAGCGGGGTCAGCAGCGGGCGGTAACGGAAGATGTTGCGCTCGCTGGCCAGCGCGGTGCGGTCGTGGTCGATGCCGAACTCGCTGCGCCAGGCCACGGCGTCGAGCTCGACGGCGCGGTGCAGCCAGGTGGCGTCCTCTGCGGAGAGGTGGGTCTCCACCTCGCGCAGCACGCGGGCCACCCGCGGCTCGACGGTGACGTTGACGGGTGCAAGCTCACCGTCGACCCAGGTGCCCTGCTGGGCCACGTAGTTCGGGCCGCCGGCCTTGGCGCCGGTGCCGATGGCGGAGTTCTTCCAGCCGCCGAAGGACTGGCGCTGGACGATCGCGCCGGTGATGCCGCGGTTGACGTAGGCGTTGCCCACCTCCACGGTGTCGATCCACTGGGAGATCTCGTCGTCGTCGAGCGAGTGGATGCCGCCGGTGAGGCCGAAGCCGGTGGAGTTCTGCCACTCGATGGCCTCGTCGAGATCCTTGGCGTGCATGATGCCCAGGACGGGGCCGAAGCACTCGTGGGTGTGGTACCAGGAGCCGGGCTTGACGCCGTCGCGCACGCCCGGGGTCCAGAACTTGCCCTCCTCGTCGAGCTTCTCGGGCTTGATCAGCCACTTCTCACCGGAATCGAGCTGGGTCAGACCGCGCTGGAGCTTCTCCTCCGGCGGGCCGATGAGGCCGTTCATGGTGGTGGAGATCTCGGTGCCCGGGCCGACGCGCAGGGTGCGCACGGCGTCGAGAAGCTGGTTGCGGAAGCGGTCGGTCGAACCCATCGAACCGACAAGGATGATGAGCGAGGCCGCGGAACACTTCTGGCCCGCGTGGCCGAAGGCCGAGTGCAGGATGTCCTGCGCGGCGAGGTCGGGGTCGGCGGCCGGGGTGACGATGATGGCGTTCTTGCCCGAGGTCTCCGCGTTGAGTTTCATGTGCGGGTCCCAGGAGCGGAAGATCGCGGCGGTCTCGGATGCACCGGTGAGGATGACCGAGTCGGCCGCGGTGATCAGTGCCTTACCGGCGTCACTCTCGTCGGCGCGGATGAGCTGGAGCAGGTCCGTCGAGACGCCGTGGGCCGCAAGTCCGCGGTGGATCGCGGCGACGGCGACCTCGGCACACAGCACCACCTGGGGCGCCGGCTTGATGATCGCCGAGGAGCCCGCGGCCAGGGCCGAGAGCATGCCGCCGGTGGGGATGGCCACGGGGAAGTTCCACGGCGGGATGACGGCCACGAGCTCGTGCGGGGTGAACCGGTCGTCGAGCTGGCGGGCGGACTGCGCGTAGTAGACGGCGAAGTCGATGGCCTCGGAGACCTCGGGGTCGGACTGGTCCACGGTCTTGCCGGCCTCGAAGGCCATGGCGCTGATGAGCTCGCCGCGCGCGTTGGCCAGCTCGTCGGCGACGGTCTCCAGGACGTCGGCGCGCTCGTCGCCGGACAGCGCGGCCCAGTCCCGTGCGGCCGCACGGGCCTTATCGACGCCCGCCTGCACCTCGGCCACGTCCGTGACCTCGGTGGACGTGGCCTCGCCGGGATCGTTCTCCAGCAGCTCCAGTGCCCACCGGCGGTTGGGTTCCAGGGACGGGTCGGTGTCCGGCTCGTTGTGGAAGCCGTCCTTCGGCGCCTGTCGGCCCGACTCGTCCAGGCGGTTCTGCGTGCGGTTGGCACCGAGGAAGACGCGGTCGGCGTCCTCGATCGACTTGCGGAAGCGGTCCTCCTGGCTGGCCATCGCCTCCTCGCCGGCGGCGAAGTGTGCGTACATGAAGTTCTGCTCGGCGGAGTTCTCCTCCAGGCGACGCACGAGGTAGCTCACGGCGACGTCGAAGTCCTCGGCGCGCACGACCGGGGTGTAGAGGATCAGCGAACCGAAGGCCTTGTGCACCTCCTCCTGCTGACCGGGGCTCATGCCCTGGAGCATCTCGGCGTCGACCTGGCGCATGACGCCGCGCGCATCGGCGAGCACGTACGCGAGCGACAGCGTGTAGAGGTTGTGGCTGGCCACGCCCACACGCAGGATGTCGGCGTACTCCTCGCCCAGCACCATGTCGAGCAGGTGCAGGTAGTTGGCGTCCACCTCGGCCTTGGTGCGGTAGGGCGCCTGCGCCCAGCCGTGCACCTCGGCGTCAACCTTCTCCATGGAGAGGTTCGCACCCTTGACCAGACGGACCTTGATGGGCGCTCCGCCCTCCGCGGCGCGCTGCTTGGCGAAGGCCATGAGCTGCTCCAGCGCCCCAGCCGCGTCGGGCAGGTAGGCCTGCAGGACGATGCCGGCCTCGTAGCCGGTGAACTCGTCCTCGCTGATGAGCTCGGTGAACAGGCGCAGCGTCAGGTCGAGGTCCTTGTACTCCTCCATGTCCAGGTTGATGAAGGTGCGCGGGCTGCTGTCGCGTGCGATGCGGTAGAGCGGGCGCAGCTGTGCCTTGAGGCGCTCGAGCGAGCCTTCCTCGTCGTAGTGGTTGAGCTGCGCACAGAGGCTGGAGGCCTTGACGGAGACGTAGGTGACCTTGGGGTTGCGGATCAGCTCGGCCGTGCGCTCGGCGCGGGAGGCTGCCTCGTCGTCGCCCAGCACTGCCTCGCCGAGAAGGTTGATGTTGAGGTGGGTCTTCTTCTCCTTGGCGTTGTCCAGGAGCTTGGACAGGCTGTCGCCGTCGGCGTCGAGCACGAGGTGTCCGACCATCTGGCGCATGCGTGCGCGGGCCAGGGGGACGACGATCGACGGCGCGATGCGACCGGCCAGCGCACCGATGTTGAACAGGCCGCGGTTGACCGTTCCCAGGAACTCCGGCGCGGCGGGCATCTTGCGCAGCTCGGCCGCGGCGACCTTGTTGTCCTCCGGGCGGGCGACGCGGTCGACGAAGTCCATGGTGAAGTCGACGCCGTTGGGGTCCTGGAGGAGCCCGCCCAGCTGCCGCGCAGCCTGGTTGGCCGCGCTGTCCTCCACCTCCAGCCACGTGTTCGCAAGTGTTACCGCGCGGTCGGTGTACTGGTTCAGTGATGTCATTAGGTGGGGTTCTCCAGACAAGAGGTGAAATTGATCAACAATTTTGTTGTGACACCGCCACTTTACATCCATATTCTGTGATGTAGTACCCGCCAGGAAAGGAATAATTTTGTCGCTCTCACCAGACCAGCAGAGGCGCACCGCGGAAGAGATCCAGGCCAACGCCCGCGCGGCCGGACTCTCCCACGCGGAGTTCCGCCGGCGCACCGGCCTGTCCCAGCCGCGTTTCGACGCCGCCCTCAACGTCACCGCGGGCGACCCCGCCGACGTCTGGCTTCTGCGCGATGTCGCCGAGACCGCCGCGCGGAAGGCCGACGCGCCGCTGACCAGCTATTCCGTGCTCACCGAGTCGGCCAGACGGCAGGCTGCCGGCTGGTTCGGCGTCGGCGACAACCGCTAGGACCGACAGTCCACCAGCACCCGCGCACCGACCGGTTCGGTGAACACCTCCGGCAGCTCCGCGAGGCTGACCCGCCTTCCGAAGATGTGGTCCCAGGGCAGGCTGTCGCCGTGGCGATCGAGGAAACTGACCGCCTGCCCGAGGTGGCGGGGTTCGTAGTTGTGCACGCCGGTGACGGTGCGCCACCCCCGCACCACCCATTCCGGGTCGAGCAT
The DNA here is from genome assembly GCF_000767055.1 of Corynebacterium doosanense CAU 212 = DSM 45436. Taxonomy (NCBI): domain Bacteria; kingdom Bacillati; phylum Actinomycetota; class Actinomycetes; order Mycobacteriales; family Corynebacteriaceae; genus Corynebacterium; species Corynebacterium doosanense. Next base: position 1,034,898 of record NZ_CP006764.1, on the reverse strand, counting down.
CACTCCGGGGCCGGGGGCCACGGCACCAGCCAACACCGCCACTCCCCCGACGGCGAGCGCGTCCAGGCAGGCCTGCGTTCCGGCGCTGCTGCCGGAGAGCTCGAAGCTGACGTCGACCAGCTCCCCGGAGGCGACGTCCACCACCTCGTCCGCCAGGCCGCGCACTGCCTCCCGGGCACCCGGCGCCGGGTCGCAGGCGATGATCCGGCGCGCCCCGTCGGCCCTAGCCGCGGCCACGGCGGTGATTCCCAGCATGCCCAGTCCGGTGACCAGCACCGACTTATCCCGCAGGTCTCCCGCGGTCTCGACCATCGCCATGACGGTGGCCACCGCGCAGCCCGCGGTGGAGGCCCGCTCGGAGCTGAGTTCGGGCGGCACCTCCACGACCTCGACGCCGGCCGGCAGGTGGATGTGGGTGGCGTAGGTCCCGGACCAGGGCCAGGATCCGTCGAAGGATTCGTGCCCGACCTTCTGCACCCGCTCGCACTTGGCGCTCAGGCCTCGGCGGCACATCACACACTCGTGGCAGACCGAGGTCACGGAGAACACCACCCGCTGGCCCGGTTCGATCCCGGCGCGACGACTCTCGGCCACGACACCGACCCCCTCGTGCCCGAGGACGGACGGGCAGGCACCCGGTCGGCGACCGGAGACGGTGTGGCGGTCGGAACCGCAGACGGTGGCGACCTCGAGCTCGACGAGCACCTCGCCCGCCCCGAGCTCGGGGACAGTCGCCTCGGCGACCGCGAACTCGGCTCCCCCGAGCCACACCTGCGCGCGCATCAGTTGAGCAGCGAGGGAAGATCCGCCGCCGAGCGCAGGACATGATCCGCGCCGAGCTCGGAGAACTGCTGCTCGCTGAGGTGCCCGGTGAGGACTCCCACCGAGGTCACCCCGGCGCGCTGGGCGGAGACGACGTCCGCGGACGTGTCGCCGACGCTGATGACCTCGGCCGCGTCGGTGATGTCGAGCTCCGCCATGGCCTTCTGGATCATGAACGGCTCCGGGCGGCCGGTCTCGACCTCGTCGCCGGCGACGGAGGCGTCGATCGTCTCCCCGACGCTCCACCCCATGTTCCGCAGGATCAGGTCGGTGATCTCCCGGGAGAACCCGGTGGTGAGTGCCACCTTGACCCCGGCGTCGCGAAGCGAGGCCAGCATCTCCTCGATGCCGTCGAGCGGCGTCGGCGGCTGCTCGGTGTAGGTGCGGGCGAGTTCCTCGCGGAACCACTGCCAGGCCTTGTCCACCGTGGCGTCGGAGTAGTCCACGCCGCCGACCTCGAGAAGGTGGCGGATCGCCCACTTCTTCTCGGTGCCCATGTAGTTCTGGAACTCGTTGTCGGTGTAGTCCGCGCCCTCACGCTCGGTGGCCTCGCGCAGGACGCGGTACACCTCGTCGCGGTCGTTGATGGTCGTGCCTGCCATGTCGAAGATTGCCAGCTTGTACATGAGTGTCTGTCTCTTTCTGTAGGGAGGCTCAGAAGCCTGAGATGGTCTCGCCGCGCAGCGCCAGGTCCGCGACGCCGAAGGACAGGGTCATGCCGATGCCCGAGGTCACCACGGCAACCGTGGTCCGGGCGTCCGGGTGCTCGAGCACGAGGTTGGTGCCCGCACTGTCGGCGTACTGGCCCTTCCAGCGCTGCAGCACCCGGGGCTCGTCGATGCCGAGCACGGCCGTGGACCGGTCGATGAGCAGATCTGCCACGTCCTCGGAGATGAAGGGTTCGGTGTGATCGGCGTAGTGGTGGGAGTCGCCGACGAAGATGCCCTGCTCCGTGCCGGTCATCATGAGGTTGGCGATGACATCCACCAGCCCCGGTTCCCGCCGGGCGAGCTCCTCGCGCAGCTCGGGGACGCTGGGCATGGCGGCGATGCCGTCGTAGCGCGCCATCGACGTGCCGGTGAGCACAGCGAGGTCGGCGGGAATGCGGGCGGGGCGTTCGATGAGCGCCATGGCGAGTTCACACACCCGGACCTCGTGCCGCTCCGCCAGCTCGGGGAACAGTGCCAGGAGTTTGTAACCCGGCGCGGCGATGACCCGGTCCGCGTGGAAGTCGCCGCGGACGGTGGCGACGGTGCCGTCCGCGATGCCGGTGACCTGCGTGTTCCAGGTGAACTCGACGCCGTCGGCCGCGAGGTACCGCGCTATGGCCGGCGCCGCTTCCCGGGGATCGACCCGCACGTCCAGCGGCAGGTGCGCACCACCCAGTGCGTCGAGCCCGGGGTTGCCGATCCCGGCGGCCACCTCCTCCCGGCCGAGAAGCTTGACCAGGTCGTCCCCGCGGTGCTCGGCGAACTCGGCGAGGACCTGGAGCTCGATCTCGGAGGTGGCCGGAAGCCACGTGCCGGACTCCTTCGCCCAGAAGCCCGCCTGCTGCGCGGCGCGGAGCCAGCCTTCGCGGGCGACCCGCGCCACGGGCTGGATCACGTCGGCCTGCGCGGTGAAACAGGCGTGGCCGAAGTTCTGGATGGAGCTGCCCACCGGCCGGTCGGCGGCGTCGATGACCCGCACCGACTGCCCCTGTTCCCGGGCGAGAAATGCGCTGGCCAGGCCGATGATTCCGGCGCCGACGACGATGAGGTCAGTGTGTTCAGTCACGATCCCAGGATGGCGACGCCGCGGCCGAGAGTCCACCTGGTCACGAACAAATTCAGGCAAATTCAATGATTGTTCATGTGGTCGAAGCGTGGGTGACCACCACGGTGCCCGCGCCCCGTCGCGCCGGTCGGCTATCATCGACGTGTCCGGCATCACAGTTGATCGCCGTTGCTCGAAAAATGGGCACTAGACCTGGCCTTCCGCCCCCGTCGGAGACCAACAACTCCATTCGGGTCTTCGCCGGTAACCCGGCGCCTCGGTTGAGACATATACGTCTGTATCACTCGACCCCGAACAGGACCTCCGACATGAACCCCCGCGTCTCCGACATCATCGCGTCCGCGCTCATCCGCCACATCGACACCTTCTTCGGTCTCATGGGCAACGGCAACGCCTGGCTGTGCAACGCCCTGGAAGAGTCCGGCCACGGCATCGTGCCCGTGCGCCACGAGGTGGCCACGGTCGCCGCCGCCGACGCCTATCACCGCGTCACCGGCCGACTTGCCGCCGCGACCACCACGTACGGCCCCGGCTACACCAACACCGTCACCGCGCTTGCCGAGGCGGCCATGGCCAGGACCCCCCTGGTCTTCGTGGTCGGTTCCGCCCCCACCACCGGCCACCGCCCCTGGGACGTCGACCAGGCCGGGATCGCCGCGGCCGTCGGGGCGCCCACGTTCACCGTCTCCGCCGATGATGCCGGCACGGTCACCATCCGGGCCGTCGCCCACGCCCTTGCCGAGCGCGTCCCCGTCGTGCTCGCCGTGCCCTACGACGTCGGGGCGGTGCCCGCCACCGAGGATGGCCAGGTAATTCCCGATCTCCCCACTCCCCCGCACCCGCCCGAGCTCTCCGCCGCGGATGCCACCACCATCGCCGGGATGCTTCGCGACGCCCGTCGCCCCCTCATCCTCGCGGGGCGCGGCGCGAAGAGTGCCTCGGCGCAACTCCGCGTGCTCGCCGGGACGCTCGGGGCGGACGTGGCCACGTCCGCCCCGGCACGTGGCCTGTTTGAGGGCGGTTCGGGCTACCGCGACCTGGGGGTATGCGGGGGCTTCGCCACTGAGTTCGCCGCGCAGCAGATCCACGCGGCCGACGTGGTGCTGGTCGTCGGCGCCGGCCTGAACCAGTTCACCATGGCCTTCGGCGGCGCCTTCCACCCGGACGCGACGGTGGTGCAGATAGATCTCGCCAATGCCGCCACCCACGCCCGCGTGGATGAGTTCTTTCGGGCGTGCTCCTCCCAGGCCGTCCGGGAGATCACCGTTCGGCTCGGGGACGTGGATCGGCCGCGCGTCGATAAGCCTTCCGTGCCGGAGCCTGCCCGCCCCGAGGGTGACGCCCTCGCGCCCGACGGTCGGCTGGATCCGCGCAGCCTCATGGTGCGGCTCAACCGCATCCTGCCGAAGGACAAACTGGTCGCCTCCGACGGCGGGCACTTCATCGGCTGGGCGAACATGTACTTCGACCTGCCCGCGGCCGACTCGATCAACCTGCTGGGCACGGCGTTCCAGTCCATTGGGCTGGGTTTCCCCACTGGCGTCGGGGTGGCCGCGGCCGCCGGCGAGCGCCTGACGGTCCTGGTCACCGGGGACGGCGGCGGCCTCATGGGATTCGCGGACGCGGAGAGTTTTGTGCGCACCGCGCATCGTGGAGTGGTGATCGTCTTCAACGACGCCGCCTACGGGGCGGAGATCCACCAGTACGCCACGAAGGGTCTGCGCGAGGAGCCCATGCTCATCCCCGAGGTGGACTTCGCCGGGTTGTTCCGGGCGCTGGGCGCGAAGGCCGACGTCATCCGGAGGCTCGAGGATCTCGCAGCCTTCGAGCAGTGGGTGCAGACCGGCAGCCGGGGAACCTACGTCCTCGACTGCCAGGTGTCCCCGCAGATCATCGCCCCGTGGATGTGCGAGGTCGCCGGGCTCTAAAAGCGCTACCCGTTGATCACCTGCGGCACGCCGAGCGACTTCAGGCCCGCCTCGCCGAACTCGACGCCGTAGCCCGACTGCTTGATCCCGCCGAAGGGGATGCGCGGGTCGACGCCGCCGTGGCTGTTGATCCACACGGTGCCGGCCTCGATGCGGGTCGCCACCTCGCGGGCACGGTCGCGGTCACCCGACCACACGGAGGCGCCGAGACCGACCTCGAGGGAGTTGGCCATGGCGATGGCGTCCTCCAGGTCCGAGTAACGCACGATGGGCAGCGCGGGGCCGAACTGCTCCTCCACCACCAGCGGGTTCTGCGGGTCGATGTCGGAGATGAGTGTCGTGGGGAAGAAGTACCCGGGGGCGTCGTAGTCCGGGTCGCCGCCCAGCAGGACGGTGGCGCCGGAGTCCTTGGCGGCGGTGACCAGCTTGTCCACGATGTCGAACTGCATCTGGTTCTGCAACGGGCCGAGAACGTTGGACTCGTTCATGCCTGGGCCCATGGGCATGTTCACCGCCAGGCCGGCCAGCTCGGCGCACACCTCGTCGTAGACGGAGTCGTGCACGTAGAGGCGTTTGAGGGCGGCGCAGGTCTGTCCCGTGTTGATGAAGGCACCCCAGAAGAGTCCCTCGGCGATGGCCTTGGGATCGACGTCGTCAAGCACGATGCCCGCATCGTTGCCGCCGAGCTTCAGCGTGACACGTTTGACCGTGTCAGCCGCGGATTCCGCGATCTTGCGCCCCGTCGCCGTGGAGCCGGTGAACATGATCTTGCCCACCGCCTCGTGCGTGCTCAGCGCCGCGCCGACCTCGCCGCCGCCGGAGACGACGCTCAGCACACCCTCGGGCAGCACGGTGTTGAGCACCTCCACCAGCCCCATCACGGACAGCGGGGTGTACTCGGAGGGTTTGACCACCACGGCGTTGCCCATGCGCAGCGCGTTGGCGGGTTTGAGCACCATCGGGCGCAAGCTCTCCGGGGACAAGGCCAACCAGGCCTGGGGGGTCATGGACATGGTCGTGGACACCGACTTCCCCGACTGGCGCACCAAGTGCTCCATCCACTCTAAGGCGGGTTCCATCCTGCACATCCCGCGCGAGGGCGGTTTCCTCTGCCGCATCTACGTCGACCTGGGCCAGGTTCTCGAGGACGACAACGGGCGCATCCGCGAGACCCCGGTGAAGAAGGTCATCGCCAAGGCGAACGAGATCTACCACCCGTACAGCATCGACGTGAAGGACGTGGCCTGGAGCTCGGTCTACGAGGTGGGCCACCGGCTGGTCGACGCCTTTGACAACTCGAACCCGGACAACCCGGACCATCATCCCCACGTCTTCCTCACCGGCGACGCCTGCCACACCCACTCCGCGAAGGCCGGCCAGGGCATGAACGTGTCCATGCAGGACGGCTTCAACATCGGCTGGAAGCTCGGCGCGGTCCTCTCCGGCCAGGCGAGTGAGAAACTCCTGCTCACCTACCACGGGGAGCGTCAGCCGGCGGCGCAGAACCTCATCAACTTCGACAAGCAGTGGTCCACCCTCATGGCCACTCCCCCGGAGCTGCTCGAGGATCCGCAGGCGGTGGAGAAGTTCTACGTCTCCGCCGAGGAGTTCGCCGCGGGCATGCTCACCACCTACGAGCAGAACCTCATCGTCGGAGACACCACCCACCAGGATCTGGCCACGGGTTTCCCCGTGGGCCGGCGGTTCAAGTCCCACAAGGCCATGAGGCGTTGCGACGCCGTGGTCACCCACATCGGTCACGAGCACGTCGCCGACGGCCGGTGGCGCATCTACGCCTTCGCCGACTCCCCCGCCCCGGGCGAGCCGTCAAAGATGACCGCGTGGGCCGACTGGATGAAGACCGACGACGCCTCCCCGCTGCGCCGGTTCACGCCGGCCGAGGGTGACGACAACGCCGTCTTCGACATCAAGGGCATCTACCGCCAGGGACACCACGACTTCGAGCTCTTCGACGCCCCGGACGTGTTCTTCCCCCGGATGGGCACCCTGTCGCTGACCTCCTACGAAAACGTCTACGCGGCGCTGCCCGGCGAGGACATCTTCGCGGGCCGGGGCATCTCCCGGGACGGCGCCGTCGTCGTCGTCCGCCCCGACCAGTACGTCGCGGCCGTCCTCCCCCTGGAGGACACGGCCGGGCTCTCGGAATTCTTCGACCGGTTCCTCAGGGAGTAGCACTAGAACACGGAAACAGCGGAGGGTCATGATGGCAGTTCTTCACTGCCGCCATGACCCTCCTCTGCGTATTCGCTAACCGACGGTCGTAATCGAGTCCCCGAGCTGACCCCGCGATCGCCTCTCGGCCAGGCGGCGTTTCTGCGGTTCGATGACGTACTTCGGATCCTTGGTGGAGTTCAATCCGGCCTCGAGCACGCCGAAGCGGGTCAGCGCCGAGGCGGTCACCATCGTCGCGCCAGAGAGCACGGCGACGCCCCGGTTCTTCCCGCCCAGAGCGGCGCCGATCCCGCCGCCGATGGTCAGCCATTCGGCCGCCTTGAGCAGCTTGCCGGGGGTTCCCGTGCGGTAGGGCTCATGGGAGATCTCATCCATCTGCCGGTGCATGGCCTGGGTGACCACCACCTCACCGAGGGCGCCGGTCACCGCGAGTGCGCGGGCCGGGCCGGCCTCGCTGGTGCTCGTGGTGATCATGGCCAGCCCGCCCGCGGCCGCGGATCCGGAGCTGACGAAGAGGAACGGCAGGTGCCTGCGGGCCTCGTTCCACGCCGGGACCGAGGTGTCGCCGAAGAGCACGGCGGTGTACACCGCCAGCGGGGCACCGAGGATTCCGGCCAGCGCGCCGAACGGGGTCGCGGTCCGGGGAAGGATCTCCCGCACCGGTGCCGGCAGCGGCGCCTTCTCCCCGGTGAGTTTGTCCAGCTCCGGCAGCGAGGCCACCGCGGCCGAGGACGCAAACGCCATGAGCAGCCACGATCCCCAGCTCATGGGCGAGGACGCCTTGAACACGCGGAACATGTTCAACGCGCGGGTGGGCCGGCCGAGGTCGGCGATCAGTGCCAGCGAACCTGCGGCGGCCGCGCCGATCGAGGCGATGCGGGTGTTCCGACGCAGTTCCTGCCTACCGGTGATCTCGGCACCGACGGCCAGGAGCGAGGAGCCACCCGCCACGCCGCCGAGGAAGAGATAGACGGCGATGGGCCATTCCCACGGCGGGGCCTTGACCACGGGTTTTCCGTAGTAGGACTCGAACTCGATGTTCGGGACCATGCGCTCCTCGCGGGAGCCGTCCGTGGCTCCCCCGCCCGGCCGGTCGCGGCGTCGCTTGCGCCCGCCTCCGGTGCGTCGGCGTTCCTCGCGCGGCGGGCGGTAGCTGTCAAAGTCCTGCGCTGGCATCAGTTCTTGGCTCCCAGGAAGAAGGCGGCGGCAGCGGCGACCGCCATGCCGCCGGCGGCGAGCGCGGCGCTGCGCAGCATTTCGGGCAGGTCGCGGGTGGGCACGTGCGGGTCCGGCGGGAGGCCGTAGACCTCGGGCTCGTCGAGCAGCAGGAAGATCGACCCCGTGCCGCCGACCCCGTCGGCGGCGTTGGCCCCGTAGAGCCTGGCCTCGGTGCGGCCCTGCGCGTGCAGCTCCTTCACCCGGGCCTCGGCCCGGGCCAGCATCTCCTCGTGGGTGCCGAACTGGATGGACTCCGTCGGGCAGGCCTTCTGGCACGACGGGGTCAGGCCGTCCTCGAGGCGGTCGAAACACATGGTGCACTTCTGGGCGACGCCGATGTTCTTGATGGGGGCCTTCTCGCCCTCGGTGAAGTCCTCGCCCTCGCGGGTGTCGCGCTTGAGGATGGAACCGTCGTCACGCCTCTCGATGACACCGAACGGGCATCCCGCGACACACGTGCCGCAACCGTTGCACACGTTGTCCTGGACGACGACGGTGCCGTGCTCGGTGCGAAAGAGCGCACCGGTCGGGCAGACGTCGAGGCAGCCGGCGTTGGTGCAGTGTTTGCACACGTCGGAGGACATCAGCCAGCGGAAGTCCGGGGTGTCGTAGGTCGTCTCCCCGATGTCGATGCTGGTGGTGAGATCGTTCTCCGGCTCCCTGCCCGGGAGGGTGGGCATGCCCAGGCCGACGAGCTTGCGACCGGACTCCCGGGCCTGCTCGATCTGCTCCTGGTCCTGCTCGATGAAGGCGACGTGACGCCACGTGGACGCGCCCAGGGCACTGGTGTTGTCGTAGGAGTCGCCGGTCAGGCCGAAGTTGTCCGCGGGGAGGCGGTTCCATTCCTTGCAGGCGACCTCGCAGGCCTTGCAGCCGATGCACACCGAGGTGTCGGTGAAGAACGACTTCCGGGAGTCCTCGGAATAGCCGAGGTGGCCGGGTGATTCTGTCAGCACGTTGGCCATTTACAGTTCTCCGCTCTGTTGCTGCTTCGTGGAGTCGACGTCGTCCGCGTCGTCCTCGCTCGGGCCGGAACCGGTCTTGAGTTCCGGCGATCCGGCGACGCCGCCGGCATGGCCGTGGGCACCCTCGTCGGGGAGGAAGTCCGTGAGCAGTTCGTTGCCGGAGTCCTCGGTGAGCTGGGCCTTGGCCTGGTACTGCTCCACCAGTTCCTCCCGCTGCGCCCCCTGCGGTCGACGACCGGCGAGGATGGTGCAGGCGCCGACCTTAGACGCCTGGATGGACGTGTTCGCGTCCAGCGTGATGCCCAGCAGGTCGTTCGGGGAGTCACCGGTGGCCACGGCGTAGGGGCCGTTGCCGAAGTGGAACGGGAGTCCGATGCTGTGGTAGTCGATGCCGTTGATGGTCATCATCGGGATGCGCTCGGTGACCAGCACGCGGGCCTCGATGGCACCGCGCGGGGACACGATCGTCGCCCAGCCACCGTTCTCCAGACCCTGCATCTCCGCGAGTTCCGGCGACACCTCGCAGAAGAGCTCCGGCTGGAGCTCGGCGAGGAACGGCAGGGAGCGCGACATCGCGCCGGAGGTGTAGTGCTCGGTCAGCCGGTAGGTGTTGAACACGAACGGGTAGACGTCCGAGCCGCGGGCACCGGGGGCCGGGCGCGACAGGTTGTGGTTGCCCTTGAAGATCAGCCGCGTCGGGGACTGCTGCTGCTCGTAGAGGATGTTGCTGACGGGCGACTCCTGCGGTTCGTAGTGCGTCGGCAACGGGCCGTCGACCATGCCGGTCGGGGCGAAGAGCCAGCCCTTGCCGTCCGACTGCATGATGAAGGCGTCGTTGGAGTCCAGCGCCTGCGGACCCACGGATCCCCGCTCCGGGCAGGTGCCCGGGGCCAGCTTCGCGGGGAAGTCCGGCACGTCAGGGCCGGTCCACTTGCCCTGCTCCTCGTCCCACCAGATCAGCCTCTTGCGCTCCGACCACGGTTGGCCCTCGGGGTCCGCGGAGGCACGGTTGTAGAGGATGCGGCGGTTCATCGGCCACGCCCAGCCCCAGTCGAGTGCCAGGTAATCCTGCTCCTGGCCGGGGCGTTTGTTGGCCGAGCGGTTGACCCCGCCCGCGTAGACGCCGGAGTAGATCCAGCAGCCGCTGGCGGTGGAGCCGTCAGCCTCGAGCTCGCCGAAGCCGTTGAGCAGTTCCCCGGCCTTGTCCCCCGTGAGGTGACGGCCGTTGATCTCCTGGAGGACGTCGGCGGCGCTGATGTCGCCCTTCTCATCCTCCGGGTAGTCCCAGGTGATGTGCTGCAGCGGCCAGTCGCGGGGGTCGGTGGAGTCCTTGACCCGGTCCTTGATCCGCTTGCCCAGCTGGTAGAAGAAGTCCAGCTCGCTGATCGCGTCGCCCGGGGGCTCCTTGGCCTGGAAGCGCCACTGCAGCATGCGGGAGGTCTGGGTGAACGTGCCGGACTTCTCCACATGGTTTGCGGCGGGCATGTAGAAGACCTCGGTGTCGATGTCCTCGGTGGTGAGCTCGCCGGAGAGGACCTCCGGGGAATCCTTCCAGAAGGTCGCCGTCTCGATGAGCTGGAAGTCGCGCACGACCAGCCACTTGAGTTTGGCCAGCCCGGTGCGCTGGAGGTAGCCGTTGGACTGGGCCACGGCCGGGTTCTGGCCGAACACCAGGTAGCCGTCGACTTCACCCTTATGCATCTTCTGCAGCGTGTGATAGGTCGAGGCGGGGCCGGTGAGTTTGGGCATGGCCTGGTAGGCCCACTCATTGTCCTCGGTGGCGGCGTCGCCGAAGTAGGCCTTCATGAAGGAGACCGCGTACCTGTCGCCGTGCTGCCAGAAACCACGCTGGTGTTTGTTGGCGACCGACCCGAGGTAGTCCTCCCACGTCTTCTCCTCCGCGGTGGGCATGGGCAGGTAACCCGGGAGCACGTGGAACAGGGTCGGGATGTCGGTGGAACCCTGGATGGAGGCGTGGCCGCGCAGCGCCATGATGCCGGAGCCGGGGCGGCCGACGTTGCCCATGAGCAGCTGCAGGATGGCGCAGGCGCGGATGAACTGCGCACCGAGGGTGTGCTGGGTCCAGCCCAGGGCGTAGGCGAACACCGTGGTGCGCTCACGCCCGGAGTTCTCGGCGATGGAACGCGCGAGGTACTCGAAGTCCTCCGGCGAAATGCCGCAGGTTTCCTCGACCACCTCGGGGGTGTAGCGCGAGTAGTGGCGTTTGAGGATCTGGAACACACAGTTGGGATCCTGCAGGCTGAGGTCCTGCGCGAACTGCCAGTCCTCGGGTGCGGTCTCCTCGGCGAACTTGTACTGCCAGGAGTCCCGGTCGTACTTCCCGGTCTCCGGGTCATAGCCGGAGAAGAGTCCCCCGAGGTCCTCGGTGTCCTGAAACTCGTCGTTGATGATCGTCGCGGCGTTGGTGTAGTTGATCACGTAGTCGTGGAACCACAGGTCGTTGTCGATCATGTACTTGATCAGCGCGCCGAAGAGCACGACGTCGCTGCCGCCGCGGATGCCGATGAACTTGTCGGCCACCGCGGAGGTACGAGTGAAGCGGGGGTCGACGTGGATGACCCGCGCGCCCCTCTTCTTGGCCTCCATCACCCACTGGAATCCCACCGGGTGAGCCTCGGCCATGTTGGAACCCTGAATGACGATGCAGTCAGCGTTCGCCATGTCGGGCAGGGGTTGCGTTGCGCCGCCGCGTCCGAACGAGGACCCCAGACTGGGGACCGTGGCGGAGTGTCATATTCGCGCCTGGTTCTCGAGCTGTATCGCGCCCGAGGCGGTGAACAGCTTCTTGATGAGGTAGTTCTCCTCGTTGTCCAGCGTCGCCCCGCCCAGACCGGCGATGCCGAAGGTGCGGTTGACGGTGCGACCGTGCTTATCGACGTCCTCCCAGCCATTTCGCCGGGCCTCGATCCACCGGTCGGCGATCATGTCCATCGCCGACTCATGGTCGAGCTTCACCCATTCCGTGGAACGGGGTGCGCGGTAGAGGATGTCGGTGACCCTCGTCTCGGAGTTGACCAGCTGCTCCGATGCCGAGCCCTTGGGGCACAGTCGGCCACGCGAGACCGGGGAATCGGGGTCGCCCTCGATCTGGATGACCTTCTCGTCCTTGACGTAGACGAGCTGGCCGCACCCGACGGCGCAGTAGGGGCACACGCTCTGGACGACCCGGTCCGCCTCGGCGGTACGCGGCTGCATGGTGCGGTACTTCTCGGACTCGGTGTTCTTGTCGCGGGCGAAGACGTCGCCCGATGTCAGCTGGCGGAGGACCGGCCAGTCAAGGGATAACTTTCGCGGCATGATCGACACCCTATCGGAGTTTTTGGAGAGCGGGGAAGTCGGCGGGAAACTCGTCGAAAAGTGTTTCTCCGAGTTTAGGGTTGCCTAACAGAAACTACGTGGGGTGCCAGCTCACACGAGCATGAAGGGCACCACGAGGATCTTGAGGATCAGCGCGATGGCGAACGTCGCCGAATAGCCGGCCATGATCCGGGAGTCCGAGGAGTTCTGCAGCGCGTACTGCAAGACCGCGGGCTGGCCCAGCTGGCCGGACACCGCGCCGCTGGAGCGCTGCGCGGACTGGCCGAGGAAGTACCCGCCGATGAGCACGCTTCCGCAGCCGACGAGGGCGATGATCGCCGCCAGCACGATGGTGATCAGTCCGTCGAGGGAGAACGCGGTGGAGGCGAAAGCGGGTCCGGAGGCCACGCCCACCGCGGCGAGGAAGAGCATGAGCCCGAGCTGGCGGACCGAGAAGTTGGCGCTCATGGGCAGCTGCCAGGCGAATCGACCCGTGCGGTGCAGCGCGCCGAGGATGAGGCCGATGATGAGCGGGCCGCCGGCGGCGCCGAGGGCGAAGGACGCCCCGCCCGGGAGCGGGATGGGCACGATGGCGAGGGCGAAACCCGCCGCCAGCCCGAGCGCGGTGGCGACCCAGTCCAGCGACGACGCGGTCTGCACGGAGTTGCCGAAGAAGTTCTCCACCGACTGCTGCCGGGCGGTGGGGTGCACCACCTCGACGATGTCTCCCGAGGCGAGGTGGGTGTCCTCGGTGGCGAGGACCCGCTCGTCGCCACGCCGGACCCGCAGGATCTGCGCGCCGTGGTTGCGGAAGAGCGGGAGATTGCCCACCGTGTTGCCGGCGAGATCCTGGTTGGACAGGGTGTAACGCTGGACGGTCAGGCGAGGGTTGCGCAGCCCCTGGGACGGGAGGCGCTCGCCCACGAGGTCGACGAACTCGTCCTGGTCCGCGCGGTCGATCATGACGTAGATGATGTCACCGGGCTGGAGGTCATAGGTGTTTCCCACGACCTCGTAGCGACGACCCCGCGAGACCGTGCCCACGACGAACCGGCCGTCGAGTTTTTCGCGGAGCTCGGTGGAGGAGACGGGACGGTCGACCCTCACGAAGATGCCCCGCAGCTGGGCGTCGGAGTCCCCCGCCTGGTCCCGGCCGGCCTTCCATGTCCGGTTGACCGTGAACAGCACGAGGATGATGGCCACCACGATGCCCGTGGGGTAGCCGATGGAGTAACCCACGGCGGGGAGATCGGAACCCGTCTGTTCCTGGACGAGCGAGAGCGACGGCGTCGAGGTCATCGCCCCGGCGAACGTGCCCACCGCCATCTCCCGCGAGACCCCGAGCAACGCTCCCGCGCCGACGGCCGTGACCGCAGCGAGCAGGACCGCCACCGCGTTGACCGCCATGAGCCAGAACTGGCTGCGGATGTTGCGGAAGAAGGCCTCGCCGGCCTCCAGGCCGAGCAGGTAGACGAACAACCCCAGACCGAGGCTCTGCAGCAACCCGAGCTCGGCGTCCGGGGGCGCGATGAAGGCGCCGACCGCGAGGCCGACGAACAGCGCGCCCGCCGCGCCGAACTGGATGGGTCCGAACTTGATGGCGCCGAAGGCCGTGCCCAGGGCGATGACAACGAACATGGTGATGAGGGTGTTGTCGCTGAGTATGTCGATCACGCCGGCCAACTATAGTCATACGTTTATCCATTCCGCTCACCGAGCTCTCGCCGCCCGCCCACGGGGCGTCCGGGAAAACTATGCTGAGGGCGATAGCGACAACCCGTGCCCGACCTCAAGGAGATTTCGCCCACCATGGCCGACAAAGAACCCCTCCACCCACAGATCGCCGACGCCGTGCAGCAGACCCCCGCGGCGGGCGACACCCCTCCCGAGGTCGACGCCGCACGCGCCGCCGGGCAGGAGCGGGTGCCGGACGTCGACAAGCGGGAGCCGCAGCTCGGCCTGGTCCAGGACGTCACCGCGGTGACCGACGTGGGCGAGGTGCCCGTGCGCATCTACGCCGATGACGCCACCGCCGGTCGCTACGGCGTCATCGTCTACGTGCACGGAGGAGCCTTCTTCTCCGGGTCCGTGGACACCCACGACCACGTCGCCCGCGCACTGGCCAAGGAGACCGGCAAGAAGGTCATCTCGGTCGACTACTCCCTCGCCCCCGAGGCACGGTTCCCCACCGCCATCGAGCAGATCTTCGGCGTGCTGAAGTGGATCGTGCAGCATGACGTGGAGCTCAAGTGGGACGAGGAGGTCCTCGCTCTCGCCGGCGACGCGGCGGGTGCCAACCTCGTCGCGGCCGTCACCTTCGTGGCCAAGGACTCGCACTTCCGCCGGATCACCCACCAGATCCTCTACTACCCCGCCGTGGACCTGGACTTCGACGAGGAGCGCTACGACTCCCTGAAGGAGAACGCCGAGGGGTACGGCCTGGAGACCAAGGAGCTCGCCGCGGCGACCTCCTTCTACGTCAAAAACGGTGCCGATCCCGCCGACCCGCTCGTCTCCCCCATCAAACGTAAGGATCTCCGCGGGCTACCCACCGCCCTGGTGATCACGGCGGGTTACGACCCCCTCCGCGACGAGGGCATCGCCTACGCCCAGCGCCTATCGGAGGCCGGCGTGGACGTCACCCACGTACGTTTCGAGAGCGCCAACCACGGCTTCGTGGCCCAGTTCTCGTGGATCGACGAGTTCTACGACGTCTTCCGCACCACCGCGAAGTTCCTGCGCCGCAAGGCCTAACCGCGCAGCGACTGCCGCCGCTCCCACGCCCGGCGCTGTTTCCTGCCCTCCTCGAGCATCAGCTCGAAGAGCCGGGCCTCGGGGGCCGTCTCGCCCGCATGGGTGAGCTCCGCGGCGGTGCGTTGGAAGAAACGTCGATACGAGGCGCCGAGCACCTGGTCGGCGTAGGACAGCACCGTGCCCGGCGCGGTTCGCAGCGTGCTCAGCGAGACCAGCATCGGCCCGGCGATCTGCCGGTCGATCGCGCTGTCGCTGCCCTGTTCCAGGAGCCAGCTGCGTATCGACGCCGCGTCAGCCCTCCGCCCCGCCGACCTCACCGCCACCACGGCCGCGAAGATCGCCCCGTAGTTGGTGTTGTTGAAGTCACCGGCGTCCAGCACCCCGCAGACGCGGTCGGCCCCTTCGTCCGGCGTCGGCGCCCACATGAGCGCGCAGAGCAGCATCGCCTCGGGATCCAGCATGAGCTGGTAGTAGGCGTCGTTCTCACCCTCGGGATCGGGGCCGTGGTCGGTCATGGGATCTGAGCCTACTGCGCTGACGCTCCCCTATCATCGACCTGGTGAGCACATACCAGCCCTTCCCCTCTTTCGAGCACTGGCGCACCATGGCCAACGGCCACGAGGCCTTCGACCGATATGCCGAGCAATTCCGTGCGCTCGGTGACGATGTCCGGGGCGCGCCGGTCGACAAACTCAAACGCGAGGCAGCGGTGGACACCAACGCCGTCGAGGGGATCTATTCCACCGACCGCGGGTTCACCCGCACCGTTGCCGAGCAGTCCTTCGGCTGGGAATCTGCCATGACGGAAAAGGGTGACCACGTTCGCCCGGCCTTTGACGACGTCCTGGCGAGTTTTGACTACGTACTCGACGTCGCTACCGCCCGCAGGCCACTCACGGAAGCGCTCATCCGCGAGCTTCACCAAGCCGTCGCGGCCAGTCAGTCCGACCATGAAGTACTCACCGTTGCCGGACCCCAGCGCCAGGCACTGGCTCATGGTCAGTACAAAACCATGCCAAATTCACCTACCCGCCCTGACGGCACGATCCATGCCTACGCCTCGGTGGACGACACGCCGCTGGAGATGGCGCGGTTGGTCAAAGAATGCTCCACGTCCGAGTTCGATCGGGCGCATCCGGTGGAGCAGGCCTCCTACATTCATTTCGCGTTTGTCTGCGTCCACCCTTTCGCGGACGGCAATGGCCGCGTCTCCCGCCAGCTGGCCAGCATCTATCTTCTACGTGACCCGGGTATTCCACTGGTGTTGTTCGCCGATCAGCGCACTGGATACCTCGATGCCCTCGAGGCCGCCGATGCCGGAAACGCGCGGCCGTTCATCGACTTTATCGAGCAGCGCGCCATCGATTCGATGATGACGGTTCTGGAAAGCGCCGTCCCCCACAAGGGTGCCGGAACAACTCTTGCCGAATTGGATGCTCAGGAACGCTCCCGAACGCCGGACGAGTTGGCTGGCCCCGCCCTGAGGCTGGCTGACGCAGTATTCACGGAGCTAGAAAGTCAGGTCTCCTCACTCCCGCAACAGCCGCTGACATCGCAATGCTTCAGGGGATTCATCGGTGAAGCTCCACGCCCCGCCGCCGGATACGACCTCGTCGGGGAGGAATCAACGACCTGGAACGTTTCTTTTCAGTCGCAGTTTCCCAGCATTATCCAGATCGTCAACTGCGCGGTTACCGCCTCCACAGCACCGGCCGCCGGCTACCCGACGTTCATCGTCATCGGTACCTCAGCGATCCGCCCGATGGAGATCTTCCTCCGGGATGTCGAGCCGACACTCTCTGCCAGTTTGATAACTCGGATTTCCCGCTGGTGCGAGGTCCTGCTGGCAGAACTTGCGGAACGGGCGACTGCGGAATACCGCCAGAAGCGCTAGACCCCGATCTCTCCCACGAACGCCTCGAGCCGGTCCACCACGGCAACCGGCTGCCGGGCCCAGCGGTTGTGCCCGAGATCGCCCTCGAACTGCTCGATGCGCACGTCCGCGGCGGGCAGGTTCTCCGCCATGGCCTCGCAGGAGGCGATGGGGCAGTCGTCGTCGTTGTTGTACCGGGTCAGCAGGATCGGCACGACGATCTTCTTCTGCTCCTCCGGGTAGTCCATGTCGGCCCCAGAAAGTTTGTCCAGCTTGTTGGTCCAGGAGAAGCGTGACCATTCCGCCATGTGCGGGTCGGCCTGCCGGCCGTATCCGGCGATGTCCTTGCCGGCGATGGTGCCGGGCCAGTAACCCAGCACCTTGCTCACCACCCGCATGAAGAGTGACCCGTACCGGACCCGGTTGCGGGTGGGGTTGGTGAAGGCCGGGTAGTGCGGGGATCCGGAGCCCACGCCGTACATCGCCACAACCCCCAGCTCCCGGGCTTCCGGGCGGGCGAGGAACACGGTGGCGATCTGCCCGCCCATCGAGTGGCAGAACAGCACGGTGGGGTGATCCTCCGGCAGGCCGAGCTCCTGCTTCACCGCACGGATCGTCAGCGGGTAGTCCTGCGCGGCCATGTCGTGGTATCCCCAGCGCTGGGAACGCTCCGGGTGGGCGGTGTTCTCACCCTGTCCACGCAGCTCACCGCAGACGGCGGGAAATCCCCGCGCCGCAAGCTCCTCCACCAGGGGGCGATAGTAGGACGCGCCGACTCCCAGCCCGGGCCAGACCACGATGAGCGGGCGGGCGGACGGGTCCGCCGGGCGGTGCACCGTCAGCGCGGAGACAGATCCGTCGGGCAGGGCGACCTCGACTACGGAGGTGGTTACTTCGGCGCTCATGGCGGGGGCCTTTCCTACGGGTGTTCCTGAAACTGTTTCTGAAACGACAAAGAGCCAAGTTACGCCATCGGCCGCCGCCGCGGAGGGTTTTAGCGCGTCGGCCGCGGCTTGCCCTCGGCGTAACCCGCCGCGGACTGGATGCCCACGACCGCACGCTCCTCGAAGGCCTCGACCGAGTCCGCGCCGGCGTAGGTGAAGGAGGACCGCACGCCGGAGACGATGGAGTCCACCAGGTCCTCCACTCCCCCGCGGCCGGGCTGGAGGTAGATCTTCGCCGAGGAGATGCCCTCCTCGAACATCTCGCGGCGGGCCTTCTCGAAGGCTTCGGTGGCCGTGTTGCGGTTCTCCACCGCGCGGTGGGAGGCCATGCCGAAGGACTCCTTGTACTCCCGGCCGTCGCCGTCGCGCAGGAGGTCACCGGGCGACTCGTAGGTGCCGGCGAACCACGAGCCGATCATGACGTTGGAGGCACCGGCCGCGAGAGCCAGGGCCACGTCGCGGGGGTTGCGCACGCCGCCGTCGGCCCAGACGTGTTTGCCGTACTTCTTCGCCTCGGCCGCGCACTCGAGAACCGCCGAGAACTGCGGGCGGCCCACGCCCGTCTGCATGCGGGTCGTGCACATGGCACCCGGGCCGACGCCGACCTTGATGATGTCCGCGCCGGCCTCGATGAGGTCGCGCACGCCTTCCGGGGTGACCACGTTGCCCGCGGCGACGGGGACGCCCGGGTTGAGCTCGCGCACCGTGCGCAGGGCGTCGATCATCGCCCGCTGGTGCCCGTGGGCCGTGTCGATGACGAGGACGTCCGCACCGGCGTCGAGAAGCGTCCGAGCCCGGCCGGCGACGTCACCGTTGACGCCGATGGCGGCGCCGATGCGCAGGCGGCCGGAGCCGTCGACCGCCGGGGTGTACAGGGAGTCGCGCAGCGCACCGGCGCGGGTGAGCACGCCGAGGAGCTGGCCGTCCTCGCTGACCACGGGGGCCAGCTTGCGCGAGGCCGCGTTGAGCTGCTCGAAGGCCTGGCGGGGTTCGATGCCCGCGGGCAGGGTGAACAGCGACGGGGACATGAGGTCGCCGACCTGGGCGAAGTTGTCCGCACCCTCGAGGTCACGCGCGGTGATCATGCCCACGGGACGCGACGTCTCCGGGTCGACGACGACCGCGGCACCGTGCGCGCGCTTGGGCAGGAGGTTGCGGGTGTACCCGGCGGTGTGGTGGGGCTTGACGGTGATCGGGGTGTCGTAGAGCAGGTGCGCGGACTTCACCTGGTTGATCGTCTCGGCGACGAACTCCGCGGGGACGTCCTGCGGGATGATGGCGATGCCGCCGCGGCGGGCGATCGTCTCCGCCATGCGGCGCCCCGCAACGGCGGTCATGTTGGCCACGACCAGCGGGATGGTCGTGCCGGTGCCGTCGTTGGTCGCGAGGTTGACCGACATGCGCGACCCCACCTCGGACATCGAGGGGACGAGGAAGATGTCGTCGTAGGTCAGGTCGTGCTCGGGCTGCTGATCGTTGAGAAAACGCATGGGGCCGATAATACGGGCATCGACCGGCACAAACGGAATGAGCCGCTCCATCCCGGGCGGCGGCGCTCCTAGCTCGCCGCCAACGCCTCCCCGAAGGCCGCCGCCGCGCGTTCGTCGAACGCGTAGAACGTCACCGTATCGATGTCCCCGCCCACCTCGGCCGCCATGGACCGCACGGTCTCCACCGCGATGCGGGTGGCGTCGTCCATCGGCCACCCGTAGACCCCCGCGGAGATCGCGGGGAAGGCCACGCTGCGGGCGCCGACACGCCGCGCCTCCCGCAGGGACTCCCGGTAACACGATGCCAGCACGTCCGAGTGGTCGATGGTCTTGGCATGCACCGGCCCGACGGTGTGGATGACCCACTCTGCGTCGAGGTTTCCGGCCTCCGTGGCCACGGCCTCCCCGCGCGGCAGCCCGTCCGGGTAGAGCTCGGCACGCGCCTTCTTGCACGCGGCGAGCAGTTCCGGCCCGGCGGCCCGGTGGATCGCTCCGTCGACACCTCCCCCACCCATGAGTGAGGAATTTGCCGCGTTGACCACGGCGTCGACACGCGCGGTGGTGATGTCTCCCTGCGTCACAGTGATGTCCATGCCCACCACGCTACGTGGAGGAAGTTGGCACAATGGGAAGGCATGAAGATCACCCGACGAATCCACTCCTGCGTAGAAATCTCCGACGGCGACACCACGGTCGTGCTCGACCCCGGCGGCTTCGGCACCCCGGACAACCTCGCCGAGGTCGACGCCGTCCTCATCACCCACATCCACCCCGATCACGTCGACGCGGACGCGCTCACCGCCGCCCGCGCCACCAACCCCGAGCTGCGGATCTACGGCCCGGAGGGGTTGAGGGAGCTTATCGACGCCGACTACAACGTGGTCGCCGACGGTGACACCTTCTCGCTGGGCTCACTCAACGTCGAGGTCCGCGAGACCCCGCACGAGAAGATCATCAACTCCAAGGAGCTGCCGGAGAACCTCGGATACCTCTTCAACGACACGGTGCTGCATCCCGGCGACTCGATGGCGGCGATCCCGGACATGGAGGTTGTACTGGTGCCGATCAGTGGGCCGTGGCTGCGCATGCTCATGGTCGACGAATACCTCGCGGCCCACCGGCCGAAGCGGTTCATCGGCGTGCACGACGGGGTCGACAACGACAACGGCCTCACGCTCCGGGGCGGGCTGCTCCGCCAGCTCGCCAAGGACCACGGGGTGGAGTACCTGCCGCTCAAGCCGGGCGAGTCGGTCGAGGTCTAGCGGGGCCGCACGAGCGTGAAGGTCTCCGAAGCTTTCGCCGCCGTCGACCGTCGCGAGTTCCTCCTGCCCGAGCACGTCGAGCACTACGGCGTCGACGCGCCGCTGTCCATCGGCCACGGGCAGACGAACTCGCAGCCGCGCACCGTCGCCGACATGCTCACGCTCCTCGATGTCCGCCCCGGCCACCGGGTCCTCGACATCGGCGCTGGTTCGGGGTGGTCCACCGCACTGCTGGCTACGCTCACCGGGCCCGAGGGCGCCGTGCTCGGGGTCGAACTCGTGCCTGAGCTAGTCACGTTCGGCAGCGCGAACCTGGCCAAGTTCGACTTCCCCCACGCCTCCATCAGGCAGGCAACGGACGACGTCTATGGCCTCCCCGCCGAAGCGCCCTTCGACCGGATCCTCGTCTCCGCGCAGCCGCGGGAGCTCCCCGAGGAGCTGGTCGAGCAGCTGCATCCCGACGGAGTCATGGTCATCCCGGTCGCGGGGACGATGCTCCGGGTGCTTGCCGACGGCTCGGCCACTAGACACGGGCTGTACCGGTTCGTCCCGCTCAAGCCTCGACGCTAGCCTCCCAGATTCCCTGCGCGGCCACCGCCCTTCCGCCGAGGCGCTCATTGATGGCCCTCATCCAGGAATTCTCGCTGGCGTTGGAGGTGAGAATGCGCCGGATGTGTGGGCTTGTCTCCGCGAGCTGAACGAGGTTGGCGTGCTTCATCGCCAGTCCCAGCCCGTGGCCGCGGTGTTCCTCGGCGACGTGTGTATCCGACTGTTCTGCAGCCTCTCCCCCGGCCGCCGAGTGCCTGAGTTCCGTGTAGCCGGCCAGCTCTCCGGTGCGCTTATCGACGGCCACCGTCCGCAGCATCACCCTCCCGGCCTCGGCGGCCCGTCGGTCGGCGCGCCTGATCCGCTCCGAGTCCCACTGCTCGACCTCCGTCTGCTGGTCGCCCTGCGGGATGTCGACGCTCATGGACGTGCGCAACACGACGAGGCCGTCCATGAACCGCTCCGGCGTCGCTCCCACCCAGGACTCGGTGTGGTACCCCTCGTCCGTCCTGGTACCGGCGACACTCGTCAGCGCTTCGTCGACGTCGATGGAGTAGATGATCTCGATCTGCGAGAGCTCGAAACCGTGCTCACCCAGCAGGTCGGTACAACTCGTCCGCCGCACCGCGCCCGTTCCTGTCTCCGGCGCGATCTCCCCGCCTTCGAGCGTCGCGGGCTCCAACCAGGTGAACTTGTCTCGGCCCTCCTCCGTCGCTAGCCGCTTGAGTTCCGGCCACATCTGGCGGAGCACCTCACCTTTCTCGAGACCGGGGCGAACCCGGGACTCCAGGTGCATGCGGTCGGTGTTGTCGCGGACGGGCAGGGCGGTAAGGATGAACCCGGCCAGCTCACCGTTGGTCCCCACGGCCGTGATGAGGACGCCACGCGCGGCCGCCTCGTCGGAGGTGAATGTCGCCATGAATTCCGGCGTGGGCACCAGATCTGCGAAACCGTAAGAGTCCTCGTCGGATTTCACCCACAGTGCTGCTGCCTCGCGGGCCGTGCGGCTCGGGGTGTCCGGGGTGCCTAGGTTTCGGTGAATGGTCACGTCAAACGTGGTCATGAAGAAACACTAGCCGTTGCCGGCGGGGCTCCGGAGCGGGCGCACGAGGCGATCGACTACTGTGCGCAGGATTCGCGGCCGGCGGTCAGTGCTCTACGGGGTCTCTATGCTGCGTTCCCAGCCCATCTCGGTCCTCTCATAGCGAATCCGGGTGTTTTCCTGCTTCGCGGTCGACTGCCAGAACTCCACATGTATCGGGTCGACCCGCCAGGCCTGCGCGTACTCCCCGATCGGGATCGGGGTTGCCTCGCCGCGGATGCGGACCGCGCGAATCTGTGGCTGCCACCAGAAGTTCAGCGCGGCCGCCGGGTTCGCCGTCAGTTGGGCCGCCTTGGCGCTGGCCTTGCCGGTGATGAACGTCCACCCGTTCTCATCCACGGACTGGAGGTCGACCATGCGGGCGTCAGGCAGCCCGTCGGCGTCGACGGTCGCCACGGTCATGGCCTTCGCCTCGGGGACGCCTGCGTCGACGGCCTCCCGGAACCACCGGGCGAACAGCTCGCGCGGCTCTTCCGGGAGCAGATCAAGGTCGATTGTCGGCGGGGTGCCCGTCAGCTGTGGGAGGCTGCCAAGAAAGTCAGAGCTGAGATTGGTCATAACCACCACGCTAACAGGGGCGTCGGCGGCCCGGGCGGGTTTAGACGATCCGAATCAGCACGACTCCCACCAGGATGACCACCAGTCCCACCACCTGCGTCCACTGCGGCCGGCGCCGCGGGCTGCCGAGGAGCCCGAAGGTGTCGATGAGCACGCTGCCGGTCATCATGCCCAGCAACAGCACCACCACCGTGGCTCCCGTGCCGATGACCGGCGCGAGAAACGCGCCGGCGAACACGATGATCGAGCCCAGCACCCCGCCGATCCACATCCACGCGGGGTTGCGTGCCTGACCGTCCGGCACCCGGAAACGAAACGGCGTGCGGGTCAGCAACACCAGCAGCAGGGTCGCCGCACCCGTGGCGAAGGAGAACAGCGCGGCGGCCACGGCGGATCCGAGTTCGCCACCGAGGCGGCCGTTGACCGCCGTCTGCGTCGCGGCGGCCAGTCCCATGGCGCCCCCCATGAGTCGCCACAGCCACAGAGCAGGTTCGCCCTTCCGGTCAGCCGGGGATTGGGCCCGGCTCTGGAACACATTGACCACGAGCAACACGCCCAGCAACACCGCGAGCCCACCAGCAATGCGGCTCACGCTGAGCGGTACGACCGCTGAGCCGAAGATCCCGAAGGCGTCGATGGCCAGACCCATGAGCACCTGACCCGCGATCGGCAGGACCACGGTCTGCACCCCACCGATGCGCGGAAACAGCAGGATGTTTCCCGTGAGCACAAAAACCCCGAGCATGCCGCCGATGAACGTCCACCACGGACTGCCCGCCGCCAGCCCCAGCTCGGGATAGGCACGCCCGGTGGCCACGAGCGTCGCGGCCGCCAGCGCCACCGTTCCCACAGTAAAAGAGAGCAAGGACGCCAGCAGCGGTGAGCCGACGCTCAATCGCAGCCGGGTATTCACCGACGTCTGCACCGGCAGACACGCGCCCGCCAACACCCCGAACAACACGGCCAACATTGTGTTCCTGCCTTCCTCGCACGGCGAAGCCTACGCCCCGGCCCGGGGAGCAAGGTGGGCTGTCCAGACGTCTGGACAGAATCTGCGGTTCCTACTGAGGCCTGAGTTCGCGCAGCCGCCCGTCGGCACCGTCCTCGAGGATCCAGACCGCGCCGTCGGGCGCGACCTCGACCTCGCGAATACGTGCTCCGGCATCCCACGACTCCGGGGTGCCCGTGTCTTCGCCCGCAATGGGCACCCGGACGAGCGTCTGCCCCGACAGGCCGCCGAGCAGGGCGCTGCCCTGCCAGCCCGGGAAGAGAGTGCCCTGGTAGATGGCCAGGTTGGCCGGGGAGATCGACGGATCCCAGTACGCCTTCGGGGCGCGGAAGCCGTCGCCCGCCGCGTGGTCCGGGATGGGGGTCCCGTCGTAGTTGTCGCCCATGGACACCTTCGGCCAGCCGTAGTTCCCGCCCGGCTCGATGAGGTTGAGTTCGTCGCCACCGCGCGGTCCCATTTCGCTGGCCCAGACCGATCCACCGGGGCCCTCAGCAATGCCCAGGATATTGCGGTGGCCCATTGAATAGAACTCCGCTGCCACGCCGCCCCGGTCGTACCAGGGGTTCCCTTCGGCCGGCTCGCCATCGAGGGTGAGCCGGAGGATCTTGCCCAGGTTGGTGGCCATGCTCTGCGCCGGCGCACCCTTCTGACGCTCCCCCGAGGTGACAAAGAGGTGATCGCCCTGGATGAGCAGCCGGAGGGAGAAGTGGCCGTCGCCGGTCGAGGGAGCCTGCTCCCAGATCACGTCGACATCGCTGAGCGATGCCGTCTGAGTATCCAGCCGGGCGGTGGCCACCACGCCCTGCGAACCCTGGGCGTGGGGCCGTGCCCAGGAGAGATAGACGGTGCCGTCGGTGTCAAAGGTCGGGCCCGGGATGAGGTCGAAGAGCCCGGCCTTGCCCACGTCGTAGACCTCGGGGACGCCGGTCACCTCCGTGACTTCGTCCGTCTCCGTGTCGTACAACCTGATCGCGCCTGCGCGTTCGGTGACCGCCAGATAGTGGGTGCCCGGAAGGAAGGACATGGCCCAGCCCTCGTTGAAGGAACCGTGCTCGGTGACGACGAAGGATTCGCTGAGGTCGGGTGCGGTGGTCCCGGGAAGGGAGCTTCCGGAGGACAGCCGCGGCAGCGACGACCCGGAGGACAGATCCGCCGCCGACGCCACCTGCCCAGCGGCGAGAAGGGTCAACGACGTGGCGGTTGCGAGGACAGCGGGAAGGTGGCGGCGCATGCTGCCGAGATTATCAGCGCTGCGCCGCAGCGGGAATGCTTTTCTGCCGGTCGGCTATCCCGCCGCCCAGCCACCGTCGACGGGAATGATCGCGCCGTTGACGTTGCTGGCTGCCGGGGACAGGAGGAACACGATGGCCGCCGCGGTCTCCTCGGGCCGTGCGTTGCGGATGGCGGAGTCGTGGATCGGCTTGAGAATCCCGAGGCCCGCGGAGGGATCGATGCCTGCGGGATCGATCGAGCTCATGATGTTGGTGTCCACACCCCCGGGCGCCACGAGGTTGCACCGGACATTTTCCCGGCCGTAGGTGTACGCCGTGTTTTTGGTCAGCCCGGCGAGGGCGTGCTTCGAGGCCGTGTAGGCGGCGCCCGCAGCCGCGCCGCGTATCGACGCCGCAGAACCCACGTTGACGATCGCCCCGCCACCGTTCTCCCGCATCACGGGCAGCACCGCGCGGGTGAGCATGAACGGAGCGGTGACGTTGATGTTCAGGCAGCGCTGCCAGATGGCGTCGTCGGTGCCCTGCGCCCCGGCGAACTGGTCCATGACGCCTGCGTTGTTCACCAGGGCGATACTGCCTGCGCCGGCTGCGGCCACCAGCTCGTCCACCACGGCCTGATCGGTGATGTCGCCGACGACCGCCTCCGCCGCTCCCCCGGCCGCCCGGATCTCCTCCGCGACCGTGGTGGCCGAGTCCGCGATGTCGGCGACGATCACGCGCCCACCACGGGCGGCGACCTGGTGGGCGACCTGACGGCCGATCCCCGATCCACCTCCGGTGACAATGACGCTGGTTCCGGTGAAATCCTTCTCGGCCATGACGGGCTCCTCGTGTGCGGGTTCCGGTGCACCTTCCACGGTAATCCCCGACCCGGGCCCTGTCAGGGTCTACGGCGAACTAACTGGTGGAGAAGGACCACATCACACGGAACTTGTCGAAGACGGAGCCGTAGAAGTCACCCCAGGGAGCCTGCTCGAAGGGCATTCCCACCTCGCCGCCGGCGTCGACGATCTTGGCGATGAGCTCGCGGCCCTCCTCCGGGGAATCCACGGTGACCAGCAGAGAGTAGGCGGTGCCCTCGACCGGGTAGGTGTTCTCCGGATCCATGGAGTCCCCACCGGCGATCGATCCACCGGGGAAGTTCAGGGTGGCGTGGGCGACGGCGTTCGGGTCCGGCTCGAAGGGCATGCCCTCCATGGGCTGATCGGCGTACTTGAGGATGTTCAGCTCGCCGCCGAAGACCTCGTGCCAGTGGGTGAAGGCCTCGGCCGTCTGGCCGGGCAGGGAGATGTAGGCGGACACACGTGTGGTCATGATCGGGGGTTCCTGTCTGCTGGTTTGTTGGTCGCCGCCGATCCTAGTGCGGTCGGCCGCTATCCGGCCGTCTTGTCCAGGGCGACGCGCACCAGCGCCGCGGCCAGGCGCGGGAGATCCTCCGGGTCGACGAGTTCGGCGAGGTCGTCGGCGGACTCGGGCAGGCCCAACTTCTTCGCGCCTTCGATGGCTTTCTTGTCAAAGACCGGCGCGACCTCCGGCCATATGCCCTGCACCTCGCGGAGGAACATGTCGGCGCAGGCCGGGCCGACGCCGTCGAATTTCTGCAGCTTCTTGGCCACGTCCGGTCCCCGCAGCTCACGCAGGTCGCCGTCGTACTCGTCCGTGAGCACCCGGGCGAGTTTCTTCAGGTAGGTGGTGGAACTTTCGTCGTAACGCGCGTACCCCGCGCGCCCGAACGCCGAAAGGAACGTCGACCGCGGGGCGGACAAGACCTTCTCGGGGGTGCCCAGGCCCTGTTTGTTCAGCTCCCGGAGGGCGGCCACGGCGATATCGGCGGAGATCGGTTTGGCCTGGAGCATGCACAGCGTGAGCAGGCGAAACAGCGCGGACGGCTCGTCGCGCACCGTGATGTGCGCCTGTTCGGCGAAGGTCTCGCCACGTTCCTCCAGCAGCTTTCGGACGGTGTCTCGGTCACTCATGGGCCACAACCCTACGTCCATTCCGCCGCGCGCAAAAAGGCGTAGAGTCGACCGACACATACCCACTCGATGAAGGAGGACATCTCAGATGAGCAACTTCCCGTCCGACCCGAACTACGACTCCACCAACAGCCCCAACGTTGTCCCGGAGAACGACGACGACCTCCTCGCCCAGGACACCGGTTCCTACCCCGGCACCGGCGAAGAGGCCCCGGAGAACGAGGACGAGCTGGTCGACGAGCAGGGCGAGGAATCCTTCCCCGCCAGCGATCCGCCGGCCACCTACTAGGCCCAGACCGCCCGCCACCTCATCCGAGGTGGCGGGTTTTTCTATCGCTCGGTGACCTGCCCAGCCTCGACCCGCAGGTGCCGGTCCAGACGCACGGATTCCAGCATCCGGCGGTCGTGCGTGACCAGCAGCAGCGTGCCGTCGAAGGTCTCCAGCGCTTTCTCCAGCTGCTCGATGGCGGGCAGGTCGAGGTGGTTGGTGGGCTCGTCGAGCACCAGCAGGTTGATGCCGCGGGCCTGGAGCAGCGCCAGCCCGGCGCGGGTGCGCTCCCCCGGCGAGAGGTCATCCACGCTGCGGTTGACGTGGTCCGCCCCGAGACCGAACTTGGCCAGCAGGGTGCGCACCTCACTCTCCGTGGAGTCGGGCACCTGCTCCGCGAACACCTCCGCCAGCGCACGGTCACCCGCCAGCACCTCCCTAGCCTGGTCGATCTCGCCGACGACAACCCCGGCGCCCAGGGCCGACTCGTCCAGCAGCGCGCGCAGCAGCGTCGACTTCCCGGCCCCGTTGGGGCCGGTGATCCCGACCCGTTCCCCGGCGTTGATCTGCAGTGACACCGGCCCCAGGGTGAAGGTTTCCTGCTTAACGACGGTCGCGTTCAACGTGGACACCACCGTGCCCGAGCGGGGTGCCTGCGCGATGTGGAAGTCCAGCACCCATTCCTTCCGGGGCTCGGCCACCTCCTCCAGCCGGGCGATGCGGCTCTCCATCTGCCGGACCTTCTGCGCCTGTTTCTCGCTGGAGTCCTGGGCGGCCTTCCTGCGCAGCTTGTCGTTGTCCGGCGCGGCCTTGATGGCGTTGCGCACCCCCTTGCTGCTCCACTCCCGCTGGGTGCGGGCGCGGGAGACCAGGTCGGCCTTCTTGTCGGCGAACTCCTCGTAGCGCTCCCGGGCATGCGCGCGGAGCACGGCCCGCTCCTGCAGGTAGGACTCGTAACCGCCGCCGTAGACCCGGGTGGAGTTCTGGGCGAGGTCGAGCTCGAGGACGGTGGTGACGCAGCGGGCAAGGAACTCACGGTCGTGGCTGACCAGCACCACTCCCCCGCGGAGGCTGCGGACGAATTCCTCGAGGCGTTCCAGGCCGTCCAGATCAAGGTCGTTGGTGGGCTCGTCGAGAAGCACGATGTCGAAACGTGAGAGCAGCAGCGCCGCCAGGCCCACCCGCGCCGCCTGCCCGCCGGAGAGCGCCGTCATGGGTGTCGACTGCGGTAGGTCGAAGCCGAGGTCGGCGAGCACCGCGGGGATGCGGTCCTCGAGGTCCGCCGCGCCGCTGGCGAGCCACCGGTCGAGCGCGACGGCGTAGGCGTCGTCGGCCTCACGGGAAGTTCCGAGGTGTCCGGCCGTCTCCTCCATCTCCGTGGTGGCTTCCGTGCAGCCGGTACGCCGGGCGATGTAGTCGGCGACGCTCTCGCCGTCGACCCGCTCGTGTTCCTGGGGCAGCCAGCCCACGAAGGCGTCCGCCGGGGAAAGAGACACGCTCCCCACCAACGGTGTCGCGGCGCCCGCCAGCAGGGAGAGCAGCGTGGATTTGCCGGCACCGTTGGCACCGACGACGCCGATGACGTCGCCGGTGGTGACCGTGAGGTCGAGGGATTCAAAGAGGGTGCGGTGGCCGAAGCCTCCGGCCAGGTCCCGGGCCACGAGCGTCGCTGTCATGGGTGCCATCCTTGCAGACCGGGGCGAGGCACCCCGTCCACGGTGTCAGTGCTGCGTGCGGTCCTCATCCACGGTGCCCGGTTCCAGCTCCCGGTTTTTCCGGCTGGCGAGGTACTGCATCTTGCGCTCATGCACCATCTCGGAAATGTCCTCACCGGCGCCCCGGGGACCCGGCCCGCCCGCGGCGATGAGCATGCGGTCGATGTCCGCCAGGACCTCGTCGACGTACGCCGGGTTGATGCCCGGCTCGGCGCGGGCCTTGAGCATCTCCGCCTCTGCGGCCTTGAGCGCGTCGATGCGGGCCATCTGGGACTTGGCGCGCATCTTCTCGAGCTTCTCCCGGCGCTCCTGGTAACCCTGCGGGTCGATCTCCTCCTGGATGAGCTGCTGGTCCATCCAGTGCTGGACGGCCTCGAGCTGCTCGGGTGGCAGTTCCCTGGCCTTGGCGATGACCGCGTTCTGCGCGGCCTCTCGGGCGCGCACGTTGAGCAGGGCGACGGCGCGGTCGCCGGCGGCGTCGGGTCCGCTGTCGAGGTCGAGGACCCCGACCAGCCAGGGCAGCAGGAGGCCGGGGATGACCATCGTGCACACCAGAACGGTGAGGGCGATGACCGTCAGTTCATGGTGGAAGTCGAACGCCCCGGCGGGGATGGACAGCACCAGCGCGAGCGTGACCAGCCCGCGCATTCCCGACCAGGCCATGAGCAGCACCTCCTGCATGCGCAGCGGCGCGCTGGAGATCTTCCCCTTGGCCACGTTGAGGCGATAGATCACCCACATCCAGGCGAAACGCACCGCAAACGCCACGGCAGAGAGCACCACGCCCACCAGCACGGCGTGCCACAGCTCCGACCCGACCGTCTCGATGGCGGAGCGGAAGGACAGGCCGATGAGGCCGAAGGCGACGCCGGTGAAGAGCATCTCCACGGTCTCCCAGAACGAGTGTCCGGAGAGCCGGTCCTCCGAGGTCACGGTGGCCCGGGAGTGCATCTCCACCGCGGCGATGACGATGGCGATGACGCCGGACGCGTGGATCTCCTCCGCGAGGATGTAGACGGCGAAGGGGATCACCCAGGTCAACGCGTTGCGTGCGGCATGGTCGGCGACGTGGTCGATGAACCAGGCGGAGACCCGCCCGACGATCAGGCCCAGCAGCACCGCTGCCACGGACGAGTACACAAATTCCACGAATCCGCGCCCGATGTCCACGTGTGAACCCGCGAGCAGGGCGGACAGTGCGGCGTGGAAGGTGACGATGGATGCCGCGTCGTTGAACAGGCCCTCCGTCTGCAGCGTGCCGGTGATGCGGCGGGGAATCCCGGCTGGGCCGGCGACGGCGTCGACCGCCACGGGATCCGGCGGCGCCAGCGCCGCGGCCAGGACGATCGCGGCGGCGATGCCGATGCCCGGGAGCATGATCAGCGCGGTCCCGGTGAGCGCGGCGATGGTGAGGAACACCAGCACGATGGACATGGACCAGATGACACTCGACTGGGCCTTGATCATTCCCCAGCTCGTGCGCCTGGCCAGCGACCACAGCAGGGGCGGCAGGAAGATGGGCAGCATGAGGTCGGCCGGGATCTGCCAGTCCGGGACCCCCGGAATGAACAGCGCCGGGGCGACCACAACGGTCAGCAGCGCCGGCCACGGCAATCCGAAGCGATCACCGAGCGCGGCGACGATGACGGTGGCCAGCAGAAGGCCGATGAGCATGAAGAGATAGGTCACGGCGTGTATCCGATGGTCGAGGGGAAAGAGGGGGTTGCGGAGAAGTCTATATCCGTTGCCGCGCCGACACGGAGCCCGAACGCGCGAACATCGCCCGCTGAATCGGCCGGGGCATCACGCCGACCAGCCGCATGAGGGCCCGGTAGCCGCGCCCCGGCCAGACCAGGGCCTCACCGCGTTCCAGTCCGTCCACCGCCTCGATCGCGCAGCGCTTCGCATCGATGACCATGAACGCGGGCACCTGGGAATCCAACCCCGCCTCCGCACCGGCGGCCACGTCGAACCCGGTGGGCACGGGCCCGGGCGCGACCTCGGTGACGGTGACGGGAGTGCCGGTGAGGTCGAGTCGGAGGTTGGCGCAGAACCCGGCGAGTGCATGTTTGGTGGTGGCGTAGGTGGTGGACATGGGCATGTGGGTGTATCCGCTGCCGGAGCTGATGATCATCAGGGCCCCACGACGGCGCGCGATCATCCCCGGCAGCAGCCCGTGGACGAGCTGGAGCACGGAGGTGAGGTTGACCTGGACCATCGACGCGATTCGCGACCACTCCGAGCGGTCGAAGAGCACGTGGTCACCGAACCCGGCGCCCAGGCAGAGGATGTCCACGGGGTCGGCGGCGATGTCCTCGACGAGAGCCGCAGCCGCGACCGGGTCCGCCAGGTCGACGGGCCGCACCTGGACCTCGAGTCCCGGGCGGGCGAGTTCCGTGGCCAGCGCGCGGAGCTCCGCCTCCCGGCGCGCGACGATCACCAGCCGCGCCACACCCCGGCGGGCGAGCTCCCGGCAGATCTCCCGCCCGATCCCGGAGGAGGCCCCGGTGACGAGGGCGGAGGAACCGGCGATGCGTGTCTGCTGTTTGCGGGCCATGATGGATAGTTTACTATCTATTTCACACCAGCGGCCAGGGATACTGATAGTCCGCCCACGGCCGTGGCAGGAACGGCAGCCGCACCATCCGGTCGGCGCGGCGCTGCAGCAGCTCGGCCTCTTCGTCGCTGAGCAGCGCGGTGACCTCCGCCGGGATGTCGCGGGCGAAACGTTCCAGGTCCGCCTGCAGCTCCGGGGCGATCTCCTCCTCCTGGAAGTCCCAGATCACCGTGCGCAGCCTCGTCGCCGGGTTGAAACACAGCCCGTGGTCGATGCCCCAGATCCGGCCGGACTCGTCCTGCAGGACATGGCCGGACTTCCGGTCGGTGTTGTTGATGAGAAAGTCGAAGACCGCGATTCGGCGCAGCTGATCGTGGGTGTCGGGATGGTCGTCGAAAAGCGTGAAATAGTGCTCACCGTTGAGGTCGAGGAACCACTGCAGCGAGCCCACACCGGCGGGCGCGTCCTCGCGGATGACGGTCGGCGGGACGACGTGCCAGCCCAGATGCTCGCTGACCAGGAACGCTGCCCGCTCGCGCACGTGCAGGCCCGGTGGGAAATCATGCAGAGGCTGCTCCCCTGCCTGGGGTTTGTAGATGGCCCAGCCGTACTCGTCGCCGAGGGTGAGGTCCGCGGCGAGGACGAAGTTGCTGGACTCCGCGATCTGGCCGACCAGGCCGATGGTGCCGTCGGACAGCAGGCGGAGCTCGCGGTCGAAGCCGCTCACACGACATCTCCGGAGGTCGAGTTGCGGCGCAGGACTTCTGCGTTGCCGGAGGCGTCGATACGCACCGCGGAGATCGACGCCGGATCGGCGCTGATGCTCTGGAACCGGTCCAGCTCCAGGCCCTCGAAGCTGGTCAGCGCCGCCTTGATGGGGTCAGCGTGGCTGAAGCAGGCGATCGTCTCACCCGGGTGGCGCGCGGCGAGATCACGCACGCCGCACACGATGCGCTCCTGCATCTCCACAAAGCTCTCGCCGCCGGGGAAACGGAACTCGGACGGGCGCTGCTGAACCGTCCTCCACTCCTCCAGCCGGGAGAGCTCCGAGAGATTCGCGCCGGTCCACTCGCCGAAGTCGCACTCGAGCAGCGGCTCGCACACACGCGCCTCCAGCCGGAAGAGGCCGGCCGTGGGCGCCGCGGTCTCCCGCGTGCGCTCCAGGGGCGAGACGTAAACGGCCGCGAGATCGAGGGGGTCGAGCCGCTTGGCCACCTCGCGTGCCTGCTCCTGGCCCTTCTCGCTGAGGTGCAGCCCCGGCGCGCGACCGGGCAGCACCTGGCCGGTCGTCGGGGTGAGGCCGTGGCGGATGAGCAGTACCAGAGTGTCATTCATCACCGCCGAGCCTACGCCCGCTGTTAGTCTCGGGGAGGTGACTTCCACGCCTGACATCCACACCCTCGGAGAGCTCCGCGCCTCCGGCCACGTCTACCGCCCGCTGCGCGAGGAGCTGCGCGAGAACCTCCTGGCCAAGCTCGCCAGCGGGGAAAACCCCTGGCCCGGGCTGCACGGGCTGGAGAACACCGTCATCCCGCAGGTGGAGCGCGCGCTCATCGCCGGCCACGACATCGTGCTGCTCGGCGAGCGCGGCCAGGGCAAGACCCGACTGCTGCGCACCATGACCTCGCTTCTCGACGACTTCTCCCCCATCGTCGCCGGCACCGAACTGCGGGAACACCCCTTCGCCCCGGTCACCGACGCCACCCGCCGGCGCATCGCCGACGAGGGAGACGCGCTGGAGATCGCGTGGCTCGCCCGCGAGGACCGCTACACCGAGAAACTGGCCACGCCGGACACGTCCGTCGCCGACCTCATCGGCGACGTCGATCCCATGCGGGTGGCCGAGGGCCGCCGACTCGGCGACCCCGAGACCATCCACTACGGCCTCATCCCGCGCTCCAACCGCGGCATCGTGGCCATCAACGAGCTGCCCGACCTCGCCGAGCGCATCCAGGTGTCCATGCTCAACGTCATGGAAGAGCGCGACGTGCAGATCCGTGGATACACGCTGCGGCTGCCGCTCGACGTGCTGGTCGTCGCCTCCGCCAACCCGGAGGACTACACCAACCGCGGGCGCATCATCACCCCGCTCAAGGACCGCTTTGGCGCCGAGGTGCGCACGCACTACCCGCTCGCGCTGGAGGACGAGATCGCCGTCATCCGCCAGGAGGCGACGCTGTCCGCCGAGGTCCCCGAGGTGCTGCTGGAGATTCTCGCCCGCTTCACCCGCGGGCTGCGGGAATCCTCCGCGGTGAACCAGCGCTCCGGCGTCTCCGCACGTTTCGCCATCGCCGGCGCTGAGACCGTCGCCGCTGCCGCCCGCCGGCGCGCCGCCGTCCGTGGAGAGTCCGCGGCCGTGGCCCGGTTGGTCGACCTCGAGGCCGCCGTCGACGTGCTCGGCGGCAAGATCGAGTTCGAGCCCGGCGAGGAAGGCCGCGAATGGGAGATCCTCGAGTACCTCCTGCGCGCCGCCACCGCGGAGGCCGTCCGGCCCAGGTTGCGTGGGATCGACATGTCACCGCTCATCGAGGCACTCGACGGCACCACCACCGTCTCCACCGGCGAGGATGTCACCGCCGACGAGTTCCTGGCCAACCTTCCCGATCTGGGCGACGCCACGCTCTACGACGACCTCGCCTCCGCGTTCGGCGGCTCGCGAGCCTCGGCCGTCGAGCTGGGATTCGAGGCCCTGTACCTATCGCGCAAGATCGCCAAGGACTCGGGCGACGGCGAAACCATCTACGGGTAGTTGTTGCTTCACCGGGCTGGCGGGCTGACAGCTATCTCCGCCAGCCCTTCTTTTCCCGCTGACCCCGGCTGATTCACTCAATCCACGTTGGGCAAGTGAATCCACCCCTCGACCATCGCATCAGCCTGTTGCTCCCGGGAGGGGCGGATAGTCCTCCCCTGCGAAGATTCCCGCGCCACCAACGCGGCGATGATCGCATCCAACACATCGTCCGATTGAACGGCCAGCGCACGGAAGCCGTTCCATTCCAGGCTCGGCCACCGTTCCTCGACCTGCCCCACGAGCTCGTCCCGCGCGGTTGCGTTCGCCGTCTTCTTGTACCGGCGATGAATCAAGTGCCAGGATTTCAGCGCCGCCGCCGGGTAGACCTCACATACCCGCCCCGTGCCATTGCGGGAGCAATCGAGCCCGCTCGCCCGTAAACGCGCCTCCAGCGCTGACCACCTCATCGCCGGGTATGCAATGCGATCTGTGGAGACGCTCAGCGGCGTGAGGCCCAGCCTCGAATGCACAAACATATCCGTCCGGCGCAGAGCCATCGATCGTCGCCAGTCCGGGCCCGTCGTCTTAGGAACCTCGACAGAACCCGCTGCATGCGAAGCGATGTGTTCCACAAAAGGCCTCGGCCAACCGAACGGCACGTCTACCCCGGCTTTCTGGGATTCCTCCACAAGCTTGACGATGTGGTCGTCGTCCGCCCCAAGAAGTGCGTGGTGGACGACCAGTCGCTCGCCCGCGTGCTCCTCCCGAATGACCGCAACTCCGGTTCGTTTCGGGTCGGATGCCAGATCGATGCCTGCGAAAGAAATAGAGCCGCTGGGCCGCGCCTGTGTGCTCATCTGTCATCTTCTCCAGCATTGGTCAGTACCGGTGAACCGGTAGCAGTGGGAAACTTCGGGGCTGTGTTTAGCTCTCACCACGTCAGAATTCACCAGGAGTCTAGCGTCCGATAGTGCCTGGGAAATCTATATCTGCAGAGATTGGGTGATCAAGTTACTCTGGCCGATTACGTACACCCCCGGCTAGGAGATACACCATGGCCAACGCTCATTCCTCCGGTTCCCGCCGCTCCCGCTACGCCCGCTACTCCGGCGGGCCGGATCCGCTCACCCCTCCCGTCGACCTCACTGACGCGCTCGACGCCATCTCCCGCGACGTCATGGAGGGTTACTCCCCCGAGCAGGCCCTGCAGGAGTACCTGCGCCGCGGCGGCATGAACCGCGAGGGTTACGACGACCTCATGCGCCGCCTCGCCGAGCGCCGCCGCGAACTACTGGAGCGCCACAACCTCACCGGCACGCTGCAGGAGGCGAAGAAGCTTCTCGACGACGCGGTGCTTGCCGAGCGTGGCCAGCTCGCCCGCGACGTCATGATGGACGACACCGACCGCTCCCTGCGCGAGATGCAGATGACCAACCTGCCCGACTCCACGGCCACGGCGGTGCGCGAGCTTGCCGACTACGACTGGCAGTCCACCGATGCGCGGGAGAAGTTCGAGGCCATCAAGGATCTGCTCGGCCGGGAGATTCTGGAGCAGCGCTTCGCCGGCATGAAGCAGGCCCTGGCGGGTGCCACCGACGAGGACCGCGCCGCGGTTTCCGAGATGCTGCGTGACCTCAATGACCTGCTGGGCAAGCACCGCCGTGGCGAGGACACCGAGCAGGACTTCGCCGACTTCATGGCGGAGCACGGCGAGCAGTTCCCCGAGAATCCGGCGAACATCGACGAACTCATCGACACGATGGCCCAGCGTTCCGCCGCCGCGCAGCGCATGCTCAACTCCATGACCGAGGAGCAGCGCCGCGAGCTCATGGAGCTCTCCGCGCAGGCCTTCGGCTCCCCGGAACTCATGGCCCAGCTCGGCGAGCTCGACGCGAACCTGCGCGGCGCCCGCCCGGACCTGGACTGGTGGGGATCGGAGAACTTCTCCGGCGATCAGGGGCTCGGGCTGGGCGACGGCGCCGGCGCGGTGCAGGACCTCGCGGATCTCGACTCTCTCACCGACCAGCTCAGCCGCTCGCACCCGGCGGACATCGACCTGGACATGCTTCGGCGAACGCTCGGCGAAGAGGCCGCGGTCTCCGCGCAGACGCTTGCGGACATCGAGAAGGCGATGCGCTCCAGCGGCCTGCTGCGTCGCGACGCCGACGGCTCCCTGCGCCTATCCCCCGAAGCCATGCGTCGCCTGGGGAAGACTCTCCTCCAGGACGCCTCCGCCCAGCTCAGCCGAGGTTCCCGGGACTCCCGGCTGACCGGCGCACTCGGCGAACCCACCGGTGCCACCCGCGCATGGGAATTCGGCGACACCCAGACCTGGGACGTCACCCGGTCGATCACCAACGCTCTCCAGCGCAGCGCCGCCGAGGGACTCGACACGTCCGAAGGAGTGCGTATCGACGTCCGCGATGTCGAGATCACCGAGACCGAGACACGTACCTCCTCCGCGGTCGCGCTACTGGTGGACACCTCGTTCTCCATGGCCTCCGAGGGCAGGTGGGTGCCCATGAAACGCACCTCTCTCGCGCTGCACCACCTCGTGTCCACCCGTTTCCGGGGCGACGAGCTCGCGTTGATCACCTTCGGCCGCCGCGCCATGACGATGGACATCGACGAACTCACCGCGCTGGCCCCGGTGTACGAACAGGGCACCAACCTCCATCACGCCCTACTGCTGGCCGAGCAGTTTTTCGCCCGCCATCCCGGGATGGAACCCACACTTCTCATCGTCACCGACGGTGAGCCCACCGCCCACCTCGATCCGCACGGCGAGGCATTCTTCGACTGGCCGTCCAGCCCGGAGACGATCAGCAGGACGGTCACCCAGCTCGACCGGGTGACCCGGCGCGGGGTGAAGACAACCTTCTTCCAGCTCGGCGACGACCCCGGCCTCCGCCACTTCCTGGAGCAGCTGGCCTCCCGCGTGGGCGGGAAGCTGGAGAACCCGGAGCTCGACGATCTGGGCTCGGCTGTGCTGAGCGACTATCTGCGCTCGAGGGGCCGCTAACCGCGCCAGTACCTCCGGAAAGCCGTGTCGTAGACCTCGGCGAACTCCGCCGGGCTCAACCCCCGGACACCGGGCAGGAACAGCCGGGTCGGCTCGCTTCCCGGGAATCTGGGAACCAGCAGGGCCCGTTCACTGTCGCTGAGGTGATCGCGCAGGTAGTCGCGCCCCTTCCACGTGAGCGGGATGACCCAGCGCGTGACCAGCTCCTGCCTGTCTCTCTCCTCGATCTTTTTGCGCTCGGCGGGCTGCAGACCCTCCCACGGGATCGGGGCGAAGCCGGCGAGGGCTAGGCCATAGGCGTCGATAAGCACTTTTCGACGCTGCATCCGAGGGCGCGGCGCGTGCAGTTGAGGCTGACTGAGGAAGGATTCATTCTTCGCACTCCCCGGCAGGATGGCCACCTCAGATTCGAGAACATCGTGACGCACGGGCGAGCACCCAACTCTGGGGAACAGTACTTATTTCCGCAGGTTTTCCATTTCTCGGATGTTCGACCGCTCGCGGCGGAACCCCACAAGAAATTTGCTCATGCAATGGTATTCGACGCCCTGGTGGTACCCACCCGCGCTGTCTCAGTGGGCCGCGCGTTGACGTCAACGCAGTATCCCGACGACCGGGCCGGAGGTTCCGCCTGGGTGGAGAACGTGTGCTTCCTCCCGGAGGACTACGAGAAGAACTGGCAGTACGGGGAAATCGAGCGTCTGCTCCGCACGCACCGGCCCGACCTCGCCATTCCTCTCGACGAGACCCCGGTTCCGCTGCTTAAGCAGTCTTTACCATCCTCCCCTGGCGACTATTGATGAGTCCCCGCACTGCATCCCCCTACGACGACAACGAGCTACTTCCCGCGGAGCTTCCCAGACCAGAGCTCAGAGAGCTGCTGTCGACACTTCCCTGGTTATCGGGCTGTCCGAAGCGGATCGGTGCCACGTGGCGGTCGCAGAGATCATCGACGCCACTGACGAAACGAATCGCCGGGTTCTCCAGAAGGTGGAACGTTTCCGTGTAGTTGAAACCCCCGTGCGCTGATTCCACGTCGGCACCGATCCGGAACGGTTCCTTGGTTTCGCCGGTCGCTGCGCACTTCCTTTCTCCACGCAGCCCGTTGAGGTCAAAGTTCGCCGAAGCGATGGCCGGGCTGCCATCCTCGGCGATCGGATCAGTTAGCCCAGTGGTGGCCACATCGCGGTACTCGAGCAGCGACATGCAGTCGTCGGCAGGATTACCGGAGGGGCCCGCTTCGTCGAAACAGCGCCACGCCTTCTCGACTCGGACCGGAACGTAGAAGGTCGCGGGGTTCTGCTCTTCGGGGAACACCGCGGTGTCGACGTCCGCCTCGATCCGGAACGTGGTGACTCCGCCCACGGGCGCATCAAGCAGGTAGTAGTGCAGGGGCGTAAAGGGCTGCGCCGAACTGAATATCTGGGGGTCCGCGCCCTGGTCCTCGTAGTGGAATTCCCGGGTGCCGTCGTCGTACTGTGCGCTCGTCGGAGCAAGCGCCCTGCTCCCCGCGACCGCACGCTGCTCACCGATCTTGCGCGAACCCGTGCCGGAGGCGTTGGGAATTCCGGTGTACGAGAACGACACGTTGTCCGTGTATTGCTCCGGGAGCGTGACCAGGTATCCCCACGACGTCTGAACGCGGTTGCTCGAGGTCACTGCCCGTACGGACACATCCCAGGCGACCCGGACTGTGTCACCGTGGTTGACAGCCGGCGGCTTCGAGAGGGTCGACGAGACCTTCGACCCATTGACGGCAATGACGTGCCCGGGCTCGATGTTCACGCCGGCCAGCTAATCAACGTTGGCGGTGTCGTCGTCAGCTCTGGCGGCCGGCGACGCTAATCCCGCGGTAGTGAGGGCAAGGACCAGTGCTGCTGCCACGGCTGCCCCCTTCTTCAGCATTGACATGAACCCGGCTCTTCCCAGATGAGGGTGTAGGTCGGCCGGGCGCGTCGGTCCGCAGATAGACGTCGAGATCTCCCGACGATGGAGGTTCCTACGCCATCCATCCGAAAGACCTCGACGTGACCGACACTACCCCGCCGGCCGGCTTCGGCCGCCCTGACCTGACCGCCTTCGCGTCTTATCCCAATCGGCTCTGATCGGGTCTGCTGATCCTCTCGACGAGAACGCAGCGACATCACAGCCACCCAACCCCGACCGTCCGCGAAGCCGGGACACGTCACATGGCCTGTGCTGCGGGCGTGTCGAGCGGGTCGTCCAGGGGCGACGCGGGAGCGTCGACGCGACGTGCTGAGAGGTGGTTCCAGTCGAGCACTAGCACACCGGCTACAGGCATTGCGATAGGTCAGGAACGGCGTCGCTCCCTACGCAGGAGGGAGCGCAGAGTCTCGGCGTTCGCGTAGCCGACCCGTAGCGCGATCTCGGCGGAGGTGAGGTCCGTGGTTGCTGAGAGGTGCCGAGCTCGTTCGATGCGAAGCCGTTGGACGAAGCCGAGCGGAGTGAGGTTGAGCGCCGCACGGACTCGTCGTTCGAGGGTGCGCCGGCTGGTGCCGAGCGACTGCGCGACGAAGGCGACGTTGAACGGTTCGTCCAGGCGGGCGCGCACGAAGCGTTCGAACTCGACGACGATCGGGTCCTCGTGCCGGAGATGTTCGTAGGCGACGAAGGCCGCCTGCGACGGGCGCTCGTCGATGATGAGGAGCTTGGCGACATGTTGGGCCAGGTCGGGGCTGATCGATCGCACGAGTGAGAGCGCGAGGTCGATGTGGGCGAACGCGGCGCCGGCGGTGACGAGGTTCCCGTCGACCACGACCATGGTGTCGAGATCGAGGGCGACGGTCGGATAGCGCTTCAGGAACTCCGGCCCCAGGAACCAGCTGGTCGTCGCCCGCCGATGATGCATCCGTCCGGTCTCGGCGACAGCGAACACGCCGGTGCACGCCGCGGCGATCCGGGTGGTCGCCTCGTCGAGGCGCCCGAGCGAGGCGATGACCGAACGAGCATCTCGGCTCTGGAGGACGTCGTTGGTAGCGGCGGCCGTAAGGGTTCCAAGCGCAGGGACGACGACCACGTCGAACTCTCCGGACTCCGACAGCGGCTGGTCCACCGACAGGGTCATCGATGCCGTCGTGGTCACTCGCCGTTTCGGTCCGAGGATGGCGAGTTCGATCGGGTCGATCCGCGGGTCGACATCGCCGCGAGCTCCGTCGGCCACCCGCACGATGTCGATGATCGACGCAATAGCCGAACCGAAGCAGCCGTCGATCGCGATCAGTCCGATACGCATGACGTAAACAATAGCAATACTGCCGTATACGCCACTCCCCACCGGCCCTCGCTCGTGATACGCTGAACTCGTCCCACGAAGAA
This sequence comes from Corynebacterium doosanense CAU 212 = DSM 45436, assembly GCF_000767055.1. NCBI lineage: Bacteria > Bacillati > Actinomycetota > Actinomycetes > Mycobacteriales > Corynebacteriaceae > Corynebacterium > Corynebacterium doosanense. The sequence continues at coordinate 994,303 of NZ_CP006764.1, read as the reverse complement.
CCCCGACACCTAGGAGAGTCCCTCATGTCCACACCCGCATCACTCCCGTATGCCTTCGTCGCCAAGATCGTCGCGGCCGATGGACAGCACGACGCGCTCGCCGATCTGCTCGCCGGCGCTGTCGCACTCGCCAACGAAGAAGTAGGAACGATTGTCTGGTTCGCGGTCAGGACCCACGCCGACACCTTCTGGATCTTCGATGCATTCCCCGACGAGGCCGCTCGCGACGCCCACGCCAACGGCGCCATCATCGCAGCCCTGATGGACAACCAGCACCTCCTCAGCGCAGCACCCGAGATCCTGGCGGCCGACGTCCTCGCGTCCAAGCTCCCGTAGTCCGCCAACGCACGAGACGATCGCGCCCCGCCGAGCCGTCGCCAGGTCGCTACGCAACGCCATGCTGCGTTGCCGAGCGGTGCGAGGCCTATCGGCACACGGACAGGATGCCGGCCGCGAGCGCTCAGCCGGCGAGGGGTCCGTCGCAGAGGAGAGCGACGTCGGTGTCGGGCAGAGCCGTGAGGCCAGCGCATCGCGCGACCACCAGAACCAAACCGCCCCTGACCTGCGTTTCCGCAGGTCAGGGGCTGTTCGCCGGAGCCGCCTGTCGGAATCGAACCGACGACCTAATCACGTCGGCTTTGCGTCTATCGCTTGATGCGCCCACTAGGCGAACGAGCCGCTGACCTGCGCAAACGCCGAGCGTGGGGGACGCCGCCATCCGGTGGCGGCCGACGACGACCGACCAGTACCGACCGTTTCACCGGAGCTTGCGGCGGCGTCGAAGCCGAGCAAGCTCCATTCCTTTAGCTCACCGCGCCCTCCTCCTCGCCGGTCCCGTCATCGTCGAAGACGTTTCAGGGGTCTTCTCAGATGACGGTGTAGGTCGGCCGGGCGCGTCGGTCCGCAGATAGACGTCGAGATCTCCCGACGATGGAGGTTCCTACGCCATCCATCCGAAAGTCCCCGACGTGACCGACACTACCCCGCCGGCCGGCTTCGGCCGCCCTGACCTGACCGCCTTCGCTCGACTCGACGGCCTCGGTCTGAGCTTGACCGGACGACGACTTGAACCGGATCGTGCGGTCCTCGCGTGCCGCGTGGTGGAACCAAATCAGTGGTGCCGACGGTGCGGCAGCGAAGGCGCTGCTCGTGACACCGTGATCCGGCGGTTGGCCCACGAGCCGCTGGGCTGGCGACCGACCGTGCTGGAAGTTGTAGTGCGCCGCTACCGCTGTGCCGACTGCGGACACGTGTGGCGCCAAGACACCAGCGCCGCGGCGGAGCCACGCGCGAAGCTCTCGCGCACCGGGCTGCGGTGGGCGCTGGAAGGGATCGTGGTCGCACACCTCACCGTCGCCCGTGTCGCCGAGGGACTCGGGGTCGCGTGGGACACCGCCAACAACGCGGTCCTGGCTGAAGGCAAGCGGCTGCTGATCAACGACCCCACGCGGTTTGAGGGCGTGAAGGTCATTGGCGTCGATGAGCACGTCTGGCGCCACACCAGGCGTGGCGACAAGTACGTCACCGTGATCATCGACCTCACCCCGGTCCGCGATGGGGCCGGCCCAGCAAGGCTGCTGGACATGGTCGAGGGCCGGTCGAAGGCGGCGTTCAAGACCTGGCTCGCCGACCGCGACGACGCCTTCCGTGACGCGGTCGAGGTGGTCGCGATGGACGGCTTCACCGGGTTCAAGACCGCCGCTGCAGAGGAGATCCCGGACGCGGTCACGGTGATGGATCCCTTCCACGTCGTGCGCCTGGCCGGTGACGCCCTCGACAGGTGCCGGCGCCGGGTCCAACTCGCGATCCACGGGCACCGTGGGTTCAGGGACGACCCGCTCTACAAGTCGCGGCGCACGCTGCACACCGGCGCGGACCTGCTCACCGAGAAGCAGAGCCACAGGCTACGCGCGCTGTTCGTTGATGACGCTCACGTCGAGGTCGAGGCGACCTGGGGTGTTTACCAGCGCATGATCGCCGCCTATCGCCACGAGGACCGGCAACGTGGCCGCGAGCGCATGGAGAAGCTGATCACCGACCTCAGCGCCGGCATCCCCAAGGTGCTCACCGAGCTCACCACCCTGGGCCGGACCCTGGAGAAGCGAGCCGCTGACGTGCTCGCCTACTTCGAACGACCCGGCACCAGCAACGGGCCGACCGAGGCGCTCAACGAACGGCTCGAACACCTGCGCGGCTCCGCACTCGGGTTCCGCAACCTGACCAACTACATCGCCCGAAGCCTGCTCGAGACCGGCGGCTTCAGACCCCAACTCCTACACCCCCGATTGGGATGAGCCATGAACCCACCCCTTCGATTGAGCGATACTTTTGCCACACAAATCTCAAGGCAGGCGGGAGCAGATTTTATTCAGTCGTCCAACAATTCACCCCGCGGTTACCCCCCACCCGGTTCAGCTTTGCGACGTCGCGTACCACCCACTCGCCTCAGCCAAGGGCGACCCCGTTTTTCAACAGGACATTCAGCACGACCATCGCCGCAGCACCGACCAGGAATACCCACGGGGCCGAGGGCAGCCGAGGGGGCGTTCGGGGCACGTCAAGACGCGGGGCCCAGCTAATCGACATGGGCGCGAACACCCCGAGAGAGACGCTGTTGGCCATTCCCGCAATCTGCTCCCCCCGTGGTGACCGTCAACTCCGAGACGCTGAGCTGGAGCAGGTTGAGGGCGGCGAGCACGACCGAGCCGATGATCCACGGCACAAATGCCGTCGCCCGAATCCGACCAATCTCAGGGCCGGCGAGCCGCGCAACGTGCGGGGCAAAACGACGGGCGACGAGGATCATTCCAGCGATACCCACGCCGCAGGCGACAAACGCGCACCACCTGGGCAGATCCAGTCGCTCGACGACGATGGCGGTATCGCCGGCTCCGAACGGGGTGATGATCAGGTACGTGACCGCCTCCTGCAGTGAGGCGAAGGCGGTCCAGAGCCACAGCAGGTGGCCGATGCCGGGCGCAGCAGGCCTGGGCAGCAGCGCCAGCAATGCCAGCCCGAACACCAGCGAGAACACCGGCCCGGCGGCCGCGGTTATGGCCGCGTTGACGCCGGTCAGCCAGTGGGCGCATTCGTGAAGGAAGAGGGCCAGTAGAGCGGCGAGAATGAAGGCGGCGGTGTGGGTGGTCCAGGTGGCTCGGATTGATGACGAGTTCGCACGCGGAGCCGTTGGCCCCGCTGCGGGCGCAGAGGTCATGCCGCGGAGAATACGCCGGAAGCCAGCTGGGCACCGGGCGGATAGTCCGCGAGCTAGGCCCGCACTGCGGCCTGTCGGCCGCGGCGTCGAAAAGCGATGACCGCCCCGACCGCGATCAACGCCACAATGAGCACGGCGAGCGGCCACCAGTCGCCCGCCAGGGCACTGATCATCCCGGCCCAGGCGGCGAATCCGATGGTGCTGTAGATCGTCGCCCATGCCGCCGCGCCGGGGACCTGAGCGATGCTGAAACGCGCCCAGCCCAGGTGTGTCAGGCCCGCGGTGATGATGATGGCTGACTGCAGACCGACGGTGAGGTACGCGAGCGGGATGGCCAGGGGGCCGATGGTGTCGAGAAGTTGGCGGGCCCGGCGGGTGTCCATCTGGTTGATCCGGTCGCGGGTGCGCCGCCACCAACCGGGGCCGGCGCTTCCCCGCAGGGCCCCCGAGCGCACGCCGCGCCCGATCCAGTACGTCGCCTGGCCTCGGAAGGTGGCGCCGAGGTACAGCAGAACCCAGATCACCCAGAACGGGTAGCCCTCCATCACGCCTCCCTCCATCCTCGTGAATTAGGTACACCTTAGTAGCTGAGCGTCCACACTATCGACGCGCCGGCTCCCGGTCAATCACGCTCCCGTCCGGGCAGCAATGACCCACAAGTGCCGTGGGTAGAGTGGCCCGCATGAGCCGAAAAGCGAATCCCATCTACACCGTCGGCCACTCGAATCATGATCTCGACGTCTTCGTCGGGATGCTCACCGAGGCGGGTGTGACCTCGCTTACCGACGTGCGCAAGCTACCCGGTTCCACGAAATACTCGCACTTCAATGACGACGTGCTGGCGAAGGAACTCCCCGAGGCAGGCATCTCCTATCGCCGGATCGAGGGGTTGACGGGGCGTCGAAAAGTGTCCAAGACCGTACCCTTCGAGGTCAACGCCAACTGGCGCGTGCGCAGCTTCCACAACTACGCCGACCACGCCCTGGGGGACGAATTCGCCGAGGCCTTGGACGACCTGCGCGGGGAGGCCGCCGAGCACACCACGGCGTTCTTCTGCTCGGAGGCGGTGTGGTGGCGGTGCCACCGGCGCATCATCGCCGACCACCTCCTCGCCGCGGGCGAGGAGGTCCGTCACCTCATGGGACCGGGCCAGGTCACTGAGGCGACGTACAACGAGGGTGCGGTCGTGGGCGAGGACCGCAAGGTCCGTTACCCCGCCCTCGACGAGACCGATTAGGCCCGCTCGGCGGCCACCAGGTCGCGCGTGACCTCCGCGTGGCCGAGGTGCTGGCAGAGCTCCTCGAAGACATGCAGGAGGACGCTGTGGCAGGTCGCGATCCAGAACGCATCCCGATTAGTGAAGACATTTGCGGGCGCGAGCTCCGGGTCGGCCTGCGCCACGTCGGCGATGAACGCCGCCCGGGTATCGGCCGCGAGCTCCCGAAGCTCACTCACGGGGCTGACCGCGGTGAACTCGGCGTCTCGGTCGCGGAAGACCTCCACCCCGAGGTTCACGGTGGATGACCACTTGCGCATCATTCTGCAGCAGTGCGTGAGCAGCTGCGCCATGGAATTGCCACCGGGCAGGGGCGGCGCGGTATTGGCCGCCTCACCACCCATGCCGGTCACCAGATCCACCAGCGCGTCGAACTTCTCCAGAATGAAGGTCTCCAGCGCCGAACCCGACGCATCCGCCGTTGCCATGCGCCACAGACTAGGCCACCGGGATGCGTCGCGCTCGCCGCCTGATACCTGTGCTCCACCCGACAGCGATCTGTCAGGCGCATTGCCCCACCCGGTGATAAAGTTTAGAAGTTCGTGCGTCTCGGCACGGCGCACACCCCCGCTCCAGGAGAATCCCCTGCTGTGAAGAAAACCGCCCTCGCCCTCACGTTCGCCCTGTCCAGCAGCCTGATCGCCGCCCCGGTTGCCGTGGCACAGTCGTCGCTGCCCAACCTGTCCTCCGGTTTCTCCTCAAACGGCCGCGATCCGGAAACGCCCACCCAGCCCAGCAACCCGCGACCGGACGAGGTCAGCGAGGGCCTCGACGTCAACATCGTGGGCGATGTTCTCGGTCCCGGCATCTCCAACCAGGTGGGATTCCTCTCCGGTGACCTGGGCACGATGGTGAAGGTCGGAGTCGGCGAAGAGTTCGCCATCATCTTCGGCGACTCCTTCCGCGGTCTCACCGTTGGCCAGGGAGAGTGGCTCAGTCCCGTCGGCGTGGTCGCCGTGAAGGACCCCGATGGACGCATCCGCATCCTACGCCCGCTCAACTCCGGCGACAGGGTCGAGCAGCTGATCAAGTACCGGCACAATTCCGACGGCCTGACCCTCCTGCCCTCCGACGTGATCAACATCAACGGCACGCTCTACCTCCACGCGATGTGGAACGAGGGGCTGGGCAACGTGCTGCGCGAGGAGATCTTCAAGTCCACCAACAACGGCCAGACCTGGCAGCCCGTGCAGACCATCCCCGCGAACTACCTCGGCGGCAAGGGCGAGCTGGTCAGCTGGGAGCAGGGCCCGGACGGCTACATCTACATGGTCTCCACATCCTTCCTGCGCAAGGACGACGTCTATCTCACCCGCTTCCGCCCCGAGGACATCGGCAACTACAAGGTGTGGGAGCACCTCTCCTTCGACGGCGCCGAGCCGGTGTGGGGTAGCGAGTACGAGCCGGCCCTGGGCACCAACGTGCGCGCCGGAGAGATGAACCTGCGCTACATCGACGGCCACTGGGTGCTGGCCATGTTCAACGAGCAGCGCCTCGCCATCGAGGTCCGCATCTCCGAGGACATCGCCCGCGACTGGAATGCGATCACACCCGCGGACGTCGCCGTCCACGGTTACGGAGGGTGGGGCGACCCGCAGACCCCGGACAACTTCTCGCAGCTCTACGGCGGGTACATCGTGCCGGGATCCACCATCGCCAACATGGACCTGGTGATCTCGCAGTGGAACACCTCAGACGACTCCCGCTACATGTCCACGCAGTTCAACGTCAAGGGCCTGGACAAGTTCTTCGGCATCACCCAGAACAACCTGCGCTCTCGCTCCTTCGGCCCGGCGCAGGACAACCTGGGCAACCAGGGCGTCATCCTGGTCGACGAGACCGCCGGCGTGGATGCCGCGGTCCAGGAGCAGCTCGCCCTGGAGCGCATTGCCGAGGATTCAACGGAACTCGTCATCGTTCCGCTGGATCAGTAGGCGTGAGTTGACCGGGGTCGGAGCAGCGGTTGCTGCCGGCCCCGCCCGCCCCGATCCTGCCCACCCGTATCCAACCATCACCGCCCCAGGAGTACCGCCATGAGTTCCGCCCTCCCCGTCATTTCCAAACGTCGATCCCGCGGTCGTCTCGTGGCCGGCATCATCGCAGGTCTGCTCCTGGGGCTCGTCCTCGCCGTGGTCGGGCTTGTCCTTTTCGGCTCCCGATTCTTGCCCTCGATCGTCCAGTCCGGCGAGCGTGAGATCACCTCCGACACGATTCAGAGCTCCTTCGAGTCGATCGCGGAGCTGTCGGTGGAGGAGTACAACTTCACCAACATCGGGCGCTTCACCGAGGACAACAGCCGGGTCTTCGGCCTGAATGTGCCGTTCACGGGGAGCATGTTCCTCATCACCTACGACGGCACAGTGAAGGCCGGCCTGCGCGACTTCACCGCCGTGGACGTCAACGTCGACGATGCGGCACAGACCATCACGCTCACGCTCCCGCGTACGGAGGTCCTCTCCTCCACCATCGACCCCAACTCGGTCGAGCAGTACGACCAGTCGTTCAACCCCATCAACCAGATCCAGGTGTCGGACATGGCCGAGTTCCTGGCCACCGAGGAGTCCCGCGCCGAACAGACCGCCGTGGACAACGGCCTCCTCGATCGTGCGGAGTCCCGCACCGAGGAGCTGCTCACCCGGCACGTGGAGGCGTTCTCCGAGGGCAGCAACCTGGCGAACTACTCCGTCGAGGTGAAGTAGCCCCGCGAAGTCAGCTGGTCAGCGGTACCTGTTCAGCAGTTCCGCCGGCAGATGGCAGGTATCCTCCGGGCAGCGTCGTAGCCGGTGCTGGTGCTCCTCGGCGCTGCGCACGTAGCCCCGTAGCTCCCCCACCTCAACGGCAATGCGCTCCCGGTCCTCCCGTGCGTTGATGAACGCCCGAGTCTCTTCCAGGTGCGCGGGATCCCGCGAATACACCCCGGTCCGGTACTTCTCCCCCACATCCGGGCCCTGCCGGTTCACCGCCTACGGGTCGATGATCTCGAAGAGCTGCGCCACCAGCTCCGCCACGCTGGTTTTTTGCGGGTCAAACCGGGTTCGCACACACTCCGCGTACCCGTCGTAGGGCCCTTCCAGCGACGATGCCGCACCGTTGGCGCGTCCCGCCTCGGTCTCCACGACCCCGGGCAGCGTATCGACGAACGCCTGCACACCCCACAGACAACCGCCCGCGAGATAGATCTCCTCCGTCTGAGTCATGCGGGCCATGCTAGGCCACCTCGACGATCACCTTTCCCTTGGAGTGCCGGGATTCCAGCTGCTCGAAGGCCTTCGACCACTCCTCAAGCGCGTAGGTCGAGTCCGTGGTGAGCGTGAGCTTTCCGGCGTCCACCAGCGCGGACAGCTCCGCGAGCTCGGCGCCGTCCGGGTGCATGAAGAAGTATTCGTAGCTGGCCTGCGCCTTCCGCGCGAGGGAACACGCCTTCCGGCTCTGAAGCTTCTCGACGATCGCCACCAGCCACCTCCGCCGCGGAACCGCCATGGGTACGAGACTTCCCGGTGACGGCGGCCCAGCGATGCTGACCACGCGCCCGCCCGCTTCGATGACGTTGAAGAGGTCATTCATGTCGTCGCCGCCGACGAGGTCGAAAATCTTGTTGTAAGTCCGCCCGGCCTCCGAGACCTTCTGCTCGCGGTAGTTGATCACGTGGTCGGCGCCCGCATTCCGAACCGGACCCTCCCCCTGGGGCGAGGCCGTAACGGTGACCTCGGCGCTCTGGAGCTTGGCCAGCTGGATGGCGTACAGTCCCACTCCGCCTGCCGCACCCGTGATGAGCAGGCGGTCGCCGGGCTGCACGTCGAGGTGCTCAGTCCCTAGTGCCTGACGGGCTGTGAGGCCGGCGAGGGGTAGGCCGGCGGCGTCGATGAGCGAGGCCTTTTCCGGGGCCCGCGCCACAAACGAGGCCTCGGTGACCACGTACTCCGCGAGGCCCCCGAGTTCGGACTTTCCCAGCCGCGCGATGACGTTCTCGCCGCGCTCGAACCCGGTCACGCCGTCACCGAGGGCGTCGATGGTTCCGCTGACCTCGTTGCCGGCGACTTTGGGGAAGTCGTAGGGGTGCAGCATCTTGAGCCCGCCCTCGCGCTGCACTGAGTCCACGGGATTCAGGCCCGCGGCGACGACGCGGATGCGCACCTGGCCGGGCTGCGGTTCGGGGATGGACAGGCTCTCCAGGGAGTAGACCTCGGGGCCGCCGTAATTGTTGAATGTCAGTGATTTCATGTCTGGTGCAACCTCCGGGGGCGGGGTTGTTATTCCTTGCCGCTGCTCCATCCGGTCTGCGCCGGGTTGCGAAGTGGCTGCGGGGAGCGGCGATACGCGATATTTTGAATCCATGAGCGACTTCACTGGAACGTGGCGTCTGATCGGCTACAGCCCCTTCGACGAGACCGTTTCGCCGCTGATCCCCGAGGAGGCCTGGGAGGAGGACGCCGAGGGGGCCGCGTCCGCTCCCGAGGAGGCGTGTGAGCGCTACCTCGACAAACTGCCGACCGACATCCCGGAGTTCGAGGACATGACCACCCGCGAGCTGACCATCCACCCCGACGAGCGCTTCACGGAATTGGGCGTTCTCGACGAGGAAACCGTCACGTTCCAGCAGCCGGACCCGTGGGTGGGCAAGCCCTTCGACGGTCAGGTCGACACCTCGGGCGACTTCGCCGTCCTCATCGCCGACGGCATCGACCGGCACGCACTCACCCAGGAACTGCAGGTCACCGACTCACTCCAGCTTATCGACGGCCACCTCGTCCGCTGCCAGTCCATCATCTCCGACCAGGTCGATCCGGGCCGTTGCTGGCTGCGCTACGAGCGGGTTTAGCTCCGCACTCGGCAGGCGGAGTGTCGAAGAGCCCCAGCTACTCGACGCTCGTTCCAACCCGCACACAAAGACCTACCGAAACCCCCTCCCGACCCCTCCGGAACCGCACTCGGTAGGTCTTTAGATCCGCGCCTGGCAGGCGCTCCTCCCAACCCGTACACAAAGACCTACCGAAACCCTCTCCCGACCCCTCCGGAACCTAATTCGGTAGGTCATTAGATCCGCGCCTGGCAGGCGGAGCGTCACCCGCACACAAAGACCTACCGAAACCCCGTCCTGATCCCTCCGAAACCTCACTCGGTAGGTCATGAGATCCGCGCCGGCAGGCGAAGCGTCGAAGAGCCCCAGCTACTCGACGCTCGTTCCAACCCGCACACAAAGACCTACCGAAACCCCCTCCCGACCCCTCCGGAACCGCACTCGGTAGGTCTTTAGATCCGCGCGGGCCTCCGCCAGACCAGTACGGCCACGGTCGCCGCGAGGATCAGCGCAGTCAGGGCGAACGGAACCGGGATCAGCGGATCGACCAGCACCAAAAGCGCAGCCACCGGGACCACAACGTTGACCACCCGATCAGCATTCGGACGAATAGCCAGCAGCCAGATCCCCAGCACAAAAACTGCAACCGGGATGGTGAAGGCGAAGGAGGCCCAGGGTTGGTGCAGCGCGCTGTGCCCGGTGAGGATGTCGATCTCCACCTCGATGCCCACGGAGAAAGCGCCAGCGGCGGCGAAGATGAAGTAGTGGCCGTAGCCGTAGGCCAGGGAGTCGGCGAGCGAGCCGATGGCGTGGTGGTGCGGCGGCCAGAAGTAGATCCACCAGAGGGCGGCCGTCGAGAGGAACGCGAGGACGGCCAAGCCGACGAGCGAGCCGATCTGTTCCCCGGTCTCCAGCGCCTCGAAGATCGCGTTCGCCGAGGCCAGCAGGCTCTCACCCAGCAGGATCAGGGTGAACAGGCCGTAACGCTCGGTGATGTGGTGCGGGTGCCAGGGGGTGGATCCCGTGCGCTCCGAGACCACCGGAACCGCAAGCTCGGCGACAATCAACAGCACAAGGGAGACGGTGAACGCCGGCCCCGGAAGCAGCAGCGAGACGACCCAGAGAACCTGCACCAGGGTGATTCCACCCGCATAGGTCAGCGCGGCCCGTCGAGAAGCCCCCGTCCCGCGGGACGCGCGCAGCCACTGGGCGACGAGCGCGAGGCGCATGATCACGTAGCCGAAGTACAGCAACGTGTAGCTGTGGTCCTCGAAGACCGCCGGGATGCCCGCGGCCAGGACCAACACGCCGGCCATCTGGAGGAAGGTGAGCACGCGGTAGAGCTAGTCGACGGTGTCAAACGAGGTGGCGAACCAGGTGAAGTTCATCCACGCCCACCAGATGCTGAAGAAAACGACCGTATAGTTCGCGATCCCCTCCCCCACGTGCCCCTCGGCGAGCGCGTGGTGCAGCTGGGCGGAGGCGACGCTCACGGCGACCACGAAGACGAGGTCGAAGAACAGCTCGAGCGACGACGCTGCCCTCCCCGGCTCCTCGGGATCGCGGGGTCGCATGGGCGTGAGACGCAGGCGTGAAGTCATGTCGAGGGCCTTCTTGTTCGGCAGATGTCATGGGCCCGCGACGGCGTCGTCACTCGCGTCGACCGGCGCGGATATCGTAACCCCAGATTTCCTCCGCAAAAACCTCCGGCCCGGGATAAACTCCCACGCATGATCACAGCCCGGCGTCGCTTATCGACGCTCGTTCTCACACCCTGCATCCTCGCACTCTCCGCCTGCGGATCCATCCCCGCGGACAGCGCCGGAACGCTGGACCGCACCCGCGGTGGCACGCTCGTCGTCGGCGTCTCCGAGAACGAGCCCTGGACGGATGTCGATGACTCGACCGGGGAGGTCTCCGGTTCGGAGGCCGAGCTCATCGAGGGTTTCGCGGAGTCCATCGACGCGGGCGTCGAGTGGGTGCCGGGCTCGGAGAGTGTGCTGGCGGAGCAGATCAAGGAGGGTGAGCTCGACGTCATCATCGGTGGCCTGACCAAGAAGTCTCCCTGGTCGTCACACATGGCGTTGACCCGGCCCTACACCGACAACAACGTCATGGGCGTGCAGATGGGCGAGAACGAACTGCAGGTGGCGCTCGAGCGTTACCTCGCCGAGGAAAGCGGGGAGATCTGATGTCCCACGAACGTGAGACCGGTGCGGGTCGGAGGGGCCACGCGCTCCCCGAGGAGCAGCAGGATCTGCTGCGCCGGGCCAAGCGCCTGGAGTGGATCTCCATCGTCGTGCTCGCCATCACGGTGGCCACGGTCGGTGTGGTGACGGGCCAGTCCCAGGCCATGCGCGCGGCGTGGCTGGAGGATCTGCTGTCCTTCCTGCCGCCCATCGCGTTCCTCGTGGCCACCCGCTTCATCGACCGCCCGGCCGACCCTGAGCACCCCTACGGCCACCACCGCTCCATCGGCGTGGCGCATCTCGTCGCTGCGACTGCCCTGCTCATCATGGGTTCCTTCCTCATCTATCACTCGGTCGTGGGACTGATCGAGGGTGAGCGGCCGCCGATCGGCATAGTCGTGATCTTCGGCCATGCCATCTGGCTGGGCTGGCTGATGATCGCCGTCATGGCGGCTTCGGGTGTGGCCCCGGTGATCCTCGGCCGGATGAAGATGAAACTTGCCGAGCCCCTGCACGACAAGGTGCTCTTCGCCGACGCCGACATGAACAAGGCCGACTGGTCCACCGCGGTGGCCACCATCGTCGGTGTCCTGGGCATCGGGGTCGGGCTGTGGTGGATGGACGCGGTGGCGGCGATCGTGGTGGCGGCGTCCATCGTCAAGGACGGGGTAACCAACCTGCGCGGGGCGATCGGCGACCTCACGGACATCCGCGCCACCACGCTCAAGGCGAAACCCCACCCGCTCATCGCGGAGGTGGAGCGGGTGGCCGGCGAGTGCGCCTGGGTCGACATCGCCGCCGCCCGGGTGCGCGATCAGGGCCACCTCTTCCACGCCGAGGTTTTTGTGGTTCCTTCCACTGATCCGACGGTGGCGCAGGTCGAAGCGCTGCAGGAGAAGCTGCAGAACCTGGACTGGAAGCTGCACGACGTGATCATCACCCCGTCGAGTGAAATCCCGTCGTACCTGGTGCCATAATCGGCCCCATGACCCGCATTCTTCATGTTGTCACCAATGTCTCCCACTTCGACGACCCCACCGACCCCACCGGCCTGTGGCTCTCCGAGCTCACGCACGCCTGGGACGTCTTCGCCGAGCAGGGTTACGAGCAGACCATCGTCAGCCCCCTGGGCGGCTACGTCCCGCTGGAACCCCGCTCGCTCTCCTTCCCCTTCTATGACGATTCCGCGCAGGACTGGTACACCGACCCCGACCGGATGGCGCTGCTGGGCACCACGCTGAGCCCGGCGGATGTCGATCCGTCGGACTTCGACGCCATCTACTTCACCGGCGGCCACGCCGCCATGTACGACTTCCCCGACAACCCCGGCCTCCAGCAGCTCGCCCGCTCGATGTGGGAGCAGGGCGGCATCGTCTCCTCGGTGTGCCATGGTTACTGCGGACTGTTGAACGTGCAGCTCAGTGATGGATCGTCGCTTATCGACGCCCGCTCGCTCACCGGATTCTCCTGGCCCGAGGAGATCGTCGCCGGGGTGGCCAAGAAGGTTCCCTACAACGTCGAGGAGGCCGCCAAGGAGCGCGGCGCGCGCTACGAGAAGACCCCGATCCCCTTCACCGCGCACGTCGTCACCGACGGCCGGCTGGTCACCGGCCAGAACCCGGGCTCGGCGAAGAAGACCGCCGAGCGGGTGGTCGAGATCCTGAATCAGTCCGCGAGCAGGGTGTAGGTTTCCCGGCGCGGTCGCCACAGCCCCGCCCGCACGGCCCTGATCTCCCGGAATGTCGACGGGGTGAGCTCGTCCAGCGCCCGGAGGTAGTCGGGGATAATCTCCCTGGGCAGTCGCAGACCGACCGTGAGGTGCGGCGTCCACGTGTGCCCGCGGCCGTCGGGGTTGGCGGCGCTGATTGCGCGCGCCGCGGCGGAGAGGTCGTCCGGGGCGTCGAGAAGCCAGGCGACGGTCTGCTTGCGTTTGATGCCGAAGATGACCGTTCCCACCCTGGCCAGCGTGGCGGGGACAACCTCCGGGAGGAGCTGACCTGCGAGTTGGGTCGCGTCCGGGTGCATGGCCGGGGAAAACGTCACGGTCACGTGCGGGTGCTGGTGCTGCTCGGGGAAACCCCGGCGGTGAAGCTCCGCGAACACCTCGCGGACCATGTCCTCGTCCTCCTGCGCCAGGTGCAGCAGGATATTGTCGGGCGAGCTCATGCTGGGGCGTAGCGATCGTGGGCGGCGTTGTAGACCTCCATGAACTCCCGCGCCTTGAGGCCTTTCACCCCGGGCACGAAGAGGAAGATCAGCGAATCCGTGGTGTGGTCAGGGACGAGTGCCTTGCGCTGCTTCTCGGTCAATTGCTGGTCGAGCATCCTCGAGCCGGCCAAGGTGAGCGCGATGACGTCGCGTGTGACATCCGATTCGGCGTACTTGAGCCGGACCTTCTTCCTTTCGGCCAGCTGGAGGCACCACCAGGGGATCGGCCCATGGCCACAAAGGGTGAGGCCACGTTCGTCGATAAGCACTGGTTGGCGCTGAACTCGGCGGTGGTGCCAACTCTGCACCACCAGACTTCCCACCCCATACAGCAGCCCCGCAGACGCGAGGCAGAGGGCGGCCGCCTTGAGCATCTGCATGCGGGTATCCGTCTCCTGAAAGATCGTTCCGAACGATCCGAGAAAGAACAGGATCGCGAACGGAAAGGCGACATAGCCCGTGAGCCGGTCGCGGGTGGACCAGCCCGTGCTCCTACCCGCGAAGGAGACCCTGCCCGTGTAGTACAGCGTTTCTAGCGCCTTGTTCCTGGCTGCACTCACGGCTATACCACACTCAACACCGTGAACCGGCGCTCGCGGGCGCGCTCGGAGACGCGATCGAAACGCGCGGCCAGACCCGCGCGTCGGGGTTCGCGAGTGCCGCCGCCGTGAGGGTGCCGGTGGTGTCTCCTACGACGAGGATGCGCTGGGCAGGGTCGAATTCTCGGGCCGTGCGCAGGATGACCCGCTCGATCTGGTCGGGCTCTGGTGGGGCGATCACGGGTCTGACTGTATCAACTAGAGCCGATCCGCCAGCTCCGCCCGGCGATGCCGCAGTTCGCGCTCGGCGTGGGTAAGGGGCGATCCTATGGACGGCAACTCCCCAAGGTTGACGGAGCTTGCAGCGCTCAACGCCTCCTTCAGCGCGGACCTGGCAGCACCCGGGGGCAGGCCGATCTCCTCGGTGAGTTCCTCCCAGTGCCGCGCGCGAATCCTGCTGGTCCTGCCGGCGACGGGCAGAGCCATCCTGTCGTCGCCGTAGAGGAGGGTGCAGGGGACGTCGAACACGGGGGCAATCCTCCAGCGTTCGTCCTGACCCTGGAGCACCGCGACGTTTTTCGCGTGCAGGTCGCCGTTCCCGGTCAGCCAGGCGTAGGCGAACTGGATGAAGAGCTGCCGACTGGCGATGAGCGGCGCGGAACAGATTTCGGCTAGCCCGGAGATGACGTCCGAGGTATCGACCGCATACTTCCTCGCTGGCAGCACATCCAAAGCCTGCGCCCCATCCTCCATCGCCAGCCGATCCCAGTGCCGCCCTTTTCCCGGCACCCGGTCAAACCTCCTGGCCAGAAGGCCAGGAAGTCCGTATGCATCCCGCACGATCCGCGCCGCACTGACCTCCATCCTGAGTGACCGCGCGGCCTCAAGGTGCAGGACCTCGTTGGCCACCAGGTGCGGATGTTCCGGCGGATCGATCTTGAGAGTCGCCGGACCCTGAATCGTTCCCACCGGCTGAGTGATCATCGAGGCCGAAGCTTTCGCCTGCACGCCGGGGAGTCCGTGTCGATCGGCCAGGCCAGTCAATGCGCGGAAGTCCAGCGGGTCGGAGTCGAAGTCGACCATAGGTGGAACCGGATCGATGGGCTCTCCCGCGGCAACGACCTGGACATCGCCGGGCGTGTCCGTTCCGATGGCCAGGAGCAGCGACAGCTCGTCGTCGTAGGACGTCTTCACCTCGTCGCGCAGGACAG
Organism: Corynebacterium doosanense CAU 212 = DSM 45436; assembly: GCF_000767055.1. NCBI lineage: Bacteria > Bacillati > Actinomycetota > Actinomycetes > Mycobacteriales > Corynebacteriaceae > Corynebacterium > Corynebacterium doosanense. The sequence continues at coordinate 978,868 of NZ_CP006764.1, read as the reverse complement.
TCAACCGGTGCCCCTCGGGCAACAGGCCAGCGAAAAAGGCTGGGACTCCCCCGCCCGGTCGTTGGACCGGCTCGGCAGAGACCGGAAGAGTGCTGGCCACCGGAGCTCCGGCGAAGTCCTCGAGATAGGCGAAGGAGACCTCTCCCGAATCACTCCGGGTCAGAGTCGCAGCGCGTCGGCCGTTTTTGTACACGTCCGCCCGGTCAGTCGCGCGGAAGCGACTGTGATCGGTCATCCGCGCACCTCCAGTTCGAGGCCCAGAACCTTCAGCGTGGCCAACACTGCCCCGATCCCGGGAGTGCCGGTCCCCTTCTCGATATCACGCAGCGTCCGGTCGGAGATTCCCACCAGCTCGGCCAGCTGCTGCTGGGTGAGTGCATAGTTTTTCCGCATGGCGCGCATGGCCTCGCCGATACGACGCGCTTCGGCGGCGACGGTGGCGGCAGTTGCTCCTGCATCAGTGCCGTGGCTTCGGCCGGGCATTTCGGAAGAATCCTTCGGATCGACGGGAATTCGTTCCCACCTTGACGCCCGGGAGTATTAAACGGAAGCTTTCTTCCGCTTAAGAGTTCTCCGCACGGTACACACCCTCCCTAGCCCGTTTCGGAAGAATAGCTCCGATGTGCACCGGACAACACCACTGGTGGCACGATAACCACATGACAACCTCCCAGACCATCCTGGTCACCGGCGGTTCCGGCTTCATCGCCGGTCACTTCATCCTCCAGTTCGCCGAACGCGGGTTCCCTATCCGCGCCACCATCTGTTCCCTGGCCAAGGAGCAGCAGGTCCGCGGCACCCTCTCCGCCGCCGGGCTGCCCGACACCGCCGACCTCACCTTCGTCGCTGCGGACCTCACCGACGACGCCGGCTGGGCCGAGGCCTGCGCGGGAGTCGACACCGTCCTCCACGTCGCCAGCCCGGTCATGCCGGGGCACGTGAAAAACGAGGACGACGTGATCACACCCGCCCGCGAGGGAACGCTGCGAGTCCTGCGCGCCGCGATCGGGGCCGGTCTACGACGCGTCGTGCTCACCTCCGCCTTCCACGCCATCGGCTTCGGCCATCCCCGAGGCATCACCCGCTTCACCGATGACATGTGGTCGCCCCTCAACGGCCCCGGCATGGACGCCTACGGCCGCAGCAAGGTGCTCGCCGAGCGCGCTGCCTGGGATTTCGCCGCAGAGACCGGCCTCGAGCTCACGTCCATGTGCCCCGTCGCGGTCATGGGTCCGATCATGGGCCGCTCCATCACAGGCTCGAACCAGATGATCCTGGGCATGCTCACGGGAAAGATGCCGGTGATCGCCAACGTCGCCGTGCCGACCATCGACGTCGGCGATGTCGCGGCCGCCCACGTCGCGGCGATCAACACCCCCGAGGCCGCCGGGAAACGTTTCCTGCTCTCTGACGGCCAGGACGCGATCCCACTGCGCGAGATCTCCGCCCTCCTACGCTCCAGATTCGGCGACGCCGCCGCGAAGGCCCCGACCCGGGCGCTGCCGGACTGGCTGGTCAAGGCTCTGGCGCGCGTGGTTCCGCCCATGCGCGAGATCGCCCCCGATCTCGGCCGCGTGAAGCAGCCCTCCAACGAGCGCGCCCGCGAGGTGCTGGGCTTCGACCCCCGCCCGGCGCGCGAGGCCGTCACGGATGCCGCCGCCAGCAGGATCGACGCCGGCCTGACCCGCTAGCTGTACTGACCGGGGAGGTTAGTTAACCGGGTGATCGGTGGCTGACCTCCGCACGCGGAATGGGGTCGGTGGTGATTGTAATCATGCAACCACCGACCCAACGTGTTTCTGCGTTCCTGCTCCGACAGGTAATGCCGGGCATAGGCCCACCCGTCGGTCAGGGTGCGATGAAACCGCTCAATCTTGCCATTGGTCTGCGGCCGGTACGGCCTGGTCCACTTCGGGGTGATCCCCACATCCCTGCAGGTCTGCTGCCATAGTTTCGACCGGTAGGCAGCACCGTTGTCACTGATCACCCGCTCCACGGTGATTCCACGCTGATCGAACCAGGCTGTGGCCCGTTGCAGTACCCCGACCGCGGTGACCGCTTTCTCGTCGTCGTGGATCTCGGCGTAAGCCACCCTCGAGTGATCATCGATGACGGTGTGGACGAAACAGTGCCCCATCAACGGCTCGTGATAGCGGTTGCGGGGTTTGCCCGGGGTTGCAGCCCGGTGGCGATCGCCCTGGCGCTTGCCGACGTATCGCCATCCACCACCGTCAGGGATGTTGCCGAACTTGGTGACATCGACATGGATCAGTTGGCCGGGACGGTCGTGTTCGTATCGGCGCACCGGCTCGCCGGTGGCCCGGTCGGTATACGACAGGCGATGGAGTTGACACCGTTTCAGGATCTGGTGCGCGGTCGAGGGGGCGATCCCGCACAAAGCGGCCAGCTGCACAGGCCCGAGGCGTTTACGCAGACGAAGTGACACCACCCGCTTGACCACGTGCAGGGGTGTCTTGTTCGGGCTGGTGTGCGGTCGGGAGGAGCGATCCTGCATGGTTTCGCCGGCGCGGTAGCGCTCGGCCCAGCGTTTGACGGTGGGCCAGGAGCACTGGAACCGGGCGGCAACCTCGGAGATGGGATGACCGTCGTCGACGACGAGCTTGGCGACTTTCAGACGGTGACGGGGGGTCAGGGCTGCGTTAGCATGAGACATCGAAGACCTCTTGTGTGGCTGGGTTGGATTAGAGCACTTCCCATTCCACACGGGAGGTCTTCGTCATGTCACCGGATCACACAGATCCGACCAACGTCTCCGGTCAGTACAGCTAGCCGTCTCAGCCCGGGGCTCTCGTGGCCGGGAGTTCCTGCCACGTCAGCCGCACGTCGTCCGGGGCAGCGCGCAGCGCCTCCACCAGGTCGTCTGCGGCGCTGAGCACGGAATCAAACCCGTCCTCCCCAGCCGAGCCGAGGATGATGCGCCACTGCTCGCCCGGCTCATCACCGGACACTTCCACGTAGTATCCGCCGCGGTAGTAGACCCCGTCTGCGCTCTCGTCCCGGGTCAGCGTGGCTAGAAACTCGGGCACGGCATCCCCCGCGGCGGAAACCGTCGCGGCCATCCGGACCAGGGTGGATACGTCGAAAGGCCAGTCCGCGAACCACGCGTCGCTCGGTCGGAACTCGGGGACCACAGGTTTCGCAGGCTAGTTCTGGCCACCCTGCAGGCGGTCGATGTGCTTGGACGCCTCAGCCTTGGTGAGGTCAGCGGGCAGCTCCTCGCCGGCCTCCTTAGCCAGGGTGTCCAGGTAGGACTTCTGGGACTCGGTCATGGGGTCATCGCCGCTGACCCACTCGGAGGGGTCTTTCTCCAGCTGCGAATCCTGCGCGTCGCCGGTGGCACCGATGGTTTCCTGGTCGTCGGGGAACTGGTTCTGGGTGTTGTCGGTCATGTCGGCCATGGTAGCGCTTCTCGACGCCTCCCCCAGCCACTCGCCGCCAGGGGCCCTAGATCATCACCTTGGTCGATTCGATGGCCTCGGTGGTCTTGCGGTTGTAGGACTCGAGAAGTGGCCCGAGCAGCAGCCCGATGAGCAGGGCCGGGATGGCGAACAACAGGAGGATCCCGAGCTCGCGGAAAAGATCCGCCTGGTAGATGCCCGCGATGGCCGAGCGCATCGCGTCGATGGAGTAGGTCGCCGGCAGCCAGGGGCTGACGTTCTGGAACCACTGCGGCAGCAGTGGCAGCGGGTAGGAACCACCAGCGCCGGAAACCTGGATGACCAGCAGGAACACCGCCAGCGCCTTGCCCACGCTGCCGAAGGTGCGGATGAGTGAGTAGAGGATGAGCATGAACACCTGCGAGACCACCCAAGCGGTGAGCAGCAGCAGGAACGGGTGCGCGGGCTGGATCTGCACAAAGACGATGAGGCTGAGCGTAGCCAGGGTGCTCTGCGCGAGACCCAGCAGCGAGAAGATGCCGAAGCGCCCGAAGAACTCCTCGAACCGGGAGAAACCGTCGCCGCTCGCACCGGTGCGGATGAGCACCGAGGCCAGGAGCGCTCCCACCCAGAGCGAGAGGGTGAGATACAGCGGCGCCATGCCGGTGCCGAAGCTCACCACGGGGAAGATCTCCTGCCGCTCCACGGCGACCGGGGAGGACAGGTGGGTCGCCAGCGCCTCCGGGTCGTTGCCGATCAGCTCCGCCACCTTGGAGAAGTCGCCGGTCTCCCCCGCCGTTTCCAGCTCCGCGCTCAGTTCACGGAAGCGCCGGGCGTCGTCGTCGAGACGCACAGCCAGCGCGGACGTGGCGTCACGGGCGTTCACCAAGGACTCGGTGAGCGAGCCGGGCGACTCCTCTAGGAGCGTGCCGGCGCGGTCTAGGTCGCCCCGGACCACGGACACGTCCTGACGCAGGGTATCCAGGGACGCGCCCAGACCCTCGAACTGCGGCTGGAGGTCCTGCTCGTAGGCGGTGGCCGCGTCGCTGACCGCCGTGCGCGCGAGGTCGACGGCGTCACGGCTGTTCTGCCGGGAGGCCTGGCTCGTGGCGTTGCCGGCGGCGATGTCGTCCGCCGAGGCGAGGAGGTTGTCCTCCAGGTTCTGGCTGCGCGCGACGGCGGTGTCGAGCACGCCGACCGCGGCCTCGGTGCCGGGCACCGCGGCGACGTTGTCCCGCAAGGCGCGCAGCGACGCGGTCTGCTGGCCGACGCGGGTGCCCAAGGTCCGGTAGGTCTCGGCGGCGCTCTCGCTGGTGGCGTCGGCGCTGGTGAAGAGGGCGTCGATACGCGAGCCCACCACACCGTAGCTGTCGGCCGTTCCCCGCAGGCCCGCGGACAATGCGGTCGCGGTACCGGCGAGTGAGGAGTCGAGGTCACCCGTGGCCGCGACGTCGGGGCTGTCGGCGACGCTGGTCCCGGCGGCGTCGATGATGTTGCCCGCACCCTCGACCAGGGTGAGGCTGGAGTCGATGACCCCGGTGAAGGAGCGAGCGGTCTCCGCGCCCGAGGACAGGCGCGTGCTCGTGTCCGCCACCCGGGCCTGCACACGTTGGAGAGCCGCCTGAGTGTCGCCGCTGCCCAGATACTCGGACAGGGAATCCACCACGCCCAGGCCGACGTTGGCCACCACCTCGGTGAAGGCCGCGTTGATCTGCGAGGTGACCCCCTGCGCGCCCTGCTCGGCGACGATGGGGGTGAGCGCGTTGAGTTTCTCGTTGGTGTAGAGATCGATCTCCGCCGGCTCCGCGCTCGCGGTGTAGAAGGTGAGCAGGTCGGTGCTGAAGGTGGGCGGCAGGACGATCGCCGCGTAGTACTCACCGGAGCGGGTGCCCTCGATGGCGTCGTCTTCGTGGGTGATCACCCAGTCGATCTGCTCGTTGCGCGAGAGTTCGGAGAGCACCTGGTCGCCGAGGTTGATCTCCATCTGCACCAGGTCGCTGTCGTAGCCCTCGTCGGTGCTCGCCACGGCGATCTGCAGATTGCTGGTGTTGCCGAAGGGGTTCCAGCTGGCCAGGACGTTGAAGGAGGAGAAGATCATGGGGATGACGGCCAGGCTGAAGAACATCAGCGCCGTCATGACGTTGGTGCGGACCCGGTGCAGGTCGTCGCGGAAGATCGTCCAGATGCCGCTCATGCCTTCACCTCATTGCCTTCGCGGGCGCTCGCGCGCAGCTCACTCTCACTCAGTTCCGCGAGTTCCCGGGCGCGGGCGAAGCTCAGCCGGGTGTACTCGGTGAAGGCGATACCGCCCGCAAGCAGGAGGAACCACAGGCAGAGCAGCCCGAACAGCACCGTCTTCTGCTCGGGGAAGAGCCCGGCCAGCCCACCGAGGAGGACCACGCCGAGCACACCGAAGGCGATGATCGACCGCAGGATCGTGGAGTAGTGGTCGCGCAGCGTCTTCCACCGCCGGTCCACCGAGTCGCGGAACTCGTCCCGGTCGCGCAGCGCGTGCACGATGTCCACCAGCCGGTAGCCGGAGCCGACGACCTGGACCTGGTCGCTGATGACCAGGCCGCCCTCAGCGAGCTGCGCGTTGACCGTGCGTTTGACACTGGACAGTCCACGGCGCGCCACCATCCCGGTGAAGAAGGCCACCACGCCCATGAGCATGAGGATCGCCAGCTGGAGTAAGTAGTGGTGGCCATAGAACCCGCCGATGGTCTCGCGCAGTGCGTTGATGCCGTGGGTGAACGGGAGCAGCGGGTAGATCGCCTGGAAGAAGTCGGGTGTCATCTCGATGGGATAGAGCCCAGACGCGCCGGGGATCTGGATGAAGGCCAGGACCACGGCGATCACCGTGCCCATGTTGCCCAGCGCGGAGACCAGCCCGTAGACGATGGCCAGGTACGCCTGCCCGATGATCACACACGAGAGCACAAACACGGGGGCGTTGACCGTCTGCACGCCGAGCAGCAGATCACCGACGGCGACGACGAGCCCCTGCCCCACCGCGAGCAGCCCGAGCAGGAGGTAGCGGCCCAGGTACGCCCCGGAAACGGTCACGCGTCGGAGGCCGGCGGTCTCGACCTCGGTGCGGAAAATGAGCATGATCATGAACGCGCCCACCCACAGCGAGAGGTTGGTGAACAGCGCCGCCATCTGCGAGCCGTAGGAGTTGACCGGGAAGACGGCGTTCTCCGTCACCTCGGTGGGTGAGGCGAAGAACCGGCTTATCGACGCTGAGTCCAACGAGTCAACCTCGCGCAGCACCCCGTCCTGCGACGCGGAGGTGAGCAGCGCGACATCCGACTGCGCGGTACCCAGGCTGTCCTCAATTCCGGCCAGGTCCTCACCGAAGCTGGCCAGCACCGCGGTGGAGGAATCGATCTGGGTGCGGACGCCGTCGAGAAGCGAGACCGATTCCCGGAGGATGATCTGCTGCCCGGAGAGCGTTCCCGCGAAGCTGCCGGCGGTGGTGTTGACCCGGTTGACGGCCGCGTTGAGGGCGGGCAGTCCGCGGAGGGTCTCCTGGACGCCGCGAGCGGAATCTCGCGTATCGACGGTCGCGTCCGCCAACGCCTGCGCCGCATCGTCGACCGCGGCGGTCGTCGCCGCCGCGTCGGAGTTGAGCGCACCGAGGTCGTCGACCAGCTGCTGGCTGGTGGCGTTGCGGTCCTGCAGTCCCGTCAGCGCCTCCTGCAGCGGGGCGGCCGCGGCCGGGCTGAGGATCCCGGAGTCGAGCAGCCCCTGGACCTGATCGATGGCCGCTCCGGTCTGGCCGACGACATTCTGCGCCTCGCGGGTGGCGGAGTCGATGCCCGCGCTGGCCCGCTGGAGCTCACCGGTGACCGAGGTGACGGCGTTGTTGGCCTCGACCGTGCCGTCAGCGAGCGAGGTCGTTCCCTCGACGTAGGCCTCCGTGGCCGTGTCGGCGAACTTCGTGGTCTCACGCTGCACGTCGGTCATGATCGACTGGACACGCACCAGGGTGTCCTGGGCGTCCGCGAGCGTCGTGTCGGCGGAGCGCAGGCTGTCCTGCGCCGCGGCGATCGCGGGGTCGGCGCCGTTGAGGCTGGCCTGGATCCGCTGGATCTCCGCCTGTGCGTCAGCGACGGTTCCCGCGGCCTCGGCGAAACCGCCCTCCGCGTTGGTGCCGGCAGACTCGAGGCGGTCGCCGAGCTCGCCTCCGGAGTTGCTCAGCTCCGTGGTGACGGCCTCTGCCACCACCTGCTTGAGGGTGGAGTTGATCTGCGTGTCCACACCGCTGGCGCCCTGATTGGTGATCTGCGGGCCGATAGCGCTGAGTTTCTCGTTGACCTGGTAGATCAGTGCTGGCTGGGTATACGGCGGATCGAAGATGCTGACGATGCCCGCCGAGAAATCCTCCGGAACGATGATCGTGGCGTAGACGTCGCCGCTGCGCACCGCGTCATCCGCCGCCGCGCGGTCCATCACCTGCCAGCCGAGCCCGTCATTCTGCTCCAGCTGGGAGACAAGCTGCTCACCCACGTCCAGCGGTCCGGTGAGCTCGGAGTTCGCCCCCTCGTCCTCGTTGACCACGGCGATGGCGATGTTGCTGGTGTTGCCGTACGGATCCCAGAACGCGGCGATGTTGAACCAGGCGTACAGGGCCGGGAGGATCATCACCCCGACGACCACGATCCACACCTTGGGCGTGCCCGCGATCCGGCGTAGATCCCGGGTAAGAATTGTCCAGATGGTGTTCACCGTGGGGAGCCTATCACCGTTAGCTCATGGGTCCGAAGGGTTTGTCGAGGGGTTTCGGGGCCGCTGTTTCTGCATTGCGACGACCTCCCGGCGGCCGAGCAGACTCTCGATTCCGAACCCTTCGCCCCTGCCGGACCCTCGGCGGACGATTGTTATGAGTGAACTCGAGCGGTTGTCGGCCCGAACGAAAAGGCCTACCGAGGGGCCGTTTCGGGCCCTTCCGAGCTGTGTTCGGTGGTCGTTTCCGTCGGGCAGGTCAGGCGACCTGGATCCGTTGATTCCCCATCACGTATTCGAGGGTCAGCTCGCCACCGACCGCCTCCACATAACTACGAATCGTGCCGACCTTCGCGTTGTTCAGATCGCCGCGTTCGATCTTGGACACCTGACGCTGACCGACGCCGATCCGCTCCGCCAACTGCGCCTGCGTCAGGCCCGCCTGCTCGCGGAGTTTGCGCAGGTGAAACGCGCGCACCTCTGCGAGGAGTCGATCTTTGTGGGCCTCGACCCGCCCACGGTCAACCGGGTGATCAACGAGAAAATCATTGAGTGTCTTTGCCATTACCGTCACAATCCTTTCAGTGTGTCCAGGTGCTGGTCGAACAAGTCGTCGGCCCTCGGGAGATTTTGTTTGTACCAGCGTTTCCAGTTGCCCGATTTATCTCCGGCAACCAGCATGATCGCTGTGCGCTCGGGATCGAAGGCAAACAAGACACGCAACTCGGACCGGCCGCTGGACCCGGGCCTGAGTTCCTTCATGTTTTTGTGCCGAGACCCCACCAAGGTGTCAACGAGTGGTCGCCCAAGCTGCGGGCCTCGGCTTTCCAACAATTCAAGGGCCGCAATCACCTGTTCGCGTGAACCTTCATCCAGGGAAATGAGCCAGTCTTCGACGAGCTCGACATCGACGGTCCACACACGACCAACTGTAGACCCTGCATGGTCTGTCGACAAGGGTGTTTCTGAACCAAACTCAGGGGCACCACCGAGCGAGCTAGCCATCCAAGCCACCCGCGGACGCACCTGGCAGTAACCAACTCCCCCCACGTGAGTGACCGCCATTCCACGTCGCTTCGAACCCGACCGCAAGTGACCCTCCGCCGGCCTATTCCTGCCGCAAATGCGCTTCGAAACGTCGCGGACAAACCAGGTGATATGTACCACGGTTATTTCCGTAAATAATGCTAAAAACGCACGTAGAAGCATTGCACGGGTGTTAGGCTTTGGGTACCTCCAGAAGAAGGAAACGTCATGGATATTGACTTCCCGCTGTGGCTCCGAGCCGCACACCTGTTGAACTTCATCCTCATCGGCATGCTGTTGCGTTCGGGCTGGGAGATACTGTCCTCCCTCCCCCGCCTGTGGTGGCGTAACGACTGCGCCCCGGGCACGGAGTGGCTCAAGTTCACCAAACGTGAGCTGCCCAAAGAAGAAGGCGTCTACACCTCGTTGATGGACGAGAAATCGATGCACCCCGCCCTCGCCTTGCCCGGTCGGGAGAACGTCGGGCTGGGACGCCACTGGCACGGGGTGTCGGTGATGCTCTGGGTCCTCAACGGCCTCGTGTACGTCATCCTGCTCTTCGTCACCGGCCTGTGGCGCCGCATCATTCCGACCTCGTGGGACGTCATCCCCGAGTCCTTCGAGACCCTGAAGGTGTACCTCAGCCTCGAGGTCCCCGGCATCGAGCACTTCACGCCTTACGATTCACTGCAGATGCTGGGCTACACCTTCGTCATCTTCATCCTGGCCCCCTTCATGATCCTCACCGGTGTCGCCATGTCCCCCGCGATCCGGGCCCGCTTCCCCTGGTACGTCAAGATGTTCGGCGGGCACCAGGGCGCTCGCTCGCTGCACTTCATCGCCATGGTGCTGATGACCGGCTTCATCGTCATGCACGTCGGACTGGTCTTCCTCGTCCACCCCGACTACAACCTGCCGCACATTGTCTTCGGTGATGTGGACAACGCCCGATTCGCCCAGGCCTTTGTCATCGTGGTGGCGACCGTCGTCGCGGTGATCCTGTTCTGGATCGCCCTGAGCTACTGGACCCTCGCCGACCGCGCCCGCGCGCACTCGATCCTGACAGGGTTCACCGAGATCGGCCGCAAGATCTTCCTCAACGGCCTGCGTCCGCGCAGCGCCCGGCAGGGAAGCTTCACCGAGAAGGACATCTCGGAGTTCCACTGGACCAACGGCCTGCCCCCGACCAAGGACGAATCCGAGGAGTGGGTGGCCGCCCGCGACAACGACTGGAAGGATCTGACGATCACCGTCGGCGATGACCTCAGCGGAAACTCCAGGGAGCTGACGATCGAAGACCTCCGTGCGCTGCCGCGCCACAGCTACATCGCCACCCACACGTGCATGCAGGGTTGGTCGGCAACCTCGGAGTGGACCGGTGCGAAGCTGACGGACATCCTCGCCCTCCTCGGCCCCAAGCCCGAAGGTGCGCGTTACGTGCTCATCGACTCCTACGGCCTGGCCCAGAAGATGTACGACAACCGCGCCCGCGAACCGTTCTACTCCGTGATCGACCTGGAGACACTCAACGAGGAAGACTCCATCCTGGCGTACGAGCGCAACGGCCACGATCTGGACATCCACCTGGGCGCGCCCGCCCGCGCGCGCGTCGAGTCGAACCACGGCTACAAGATGGTCAAGTGGGTGCGATCTATTCGATGGATCGCGGACTACAAGGAGTACGGTGATGGCCGTGGCGGAACCCGAGAGGACTCTGCCCTGCAGGCTTTCAACGGACGAATTTAAGGATGCTCATGGCCGACCACATCGTAGAAACCACTGTGCCCGTGACGGGCGTGGAGACAGAACAGGACGTCGTCAAGTGCCTCCAGTCGCTCTACGATGAGTTCGCCCGACTCGGCCTCGGGCAGGCGACCTTCGAGATCACCGATGAACACACGGTGCTCTACATCAAACACAAGGACTCGATCGAGCCCGATCTTGAGGCCGTCGACCACGCGCTGCGCGCGGCCGGCGACTATTCGATAGCAAATACGTAAGGGAGAACCACGTGCGCATCGTCATCGGAGCCCCGGCTAACGGAGCAGAACTCAAGCAGGCCGTGCTGGAGAAGCTCCAGCAGGACCCGCGGGTCAGCGAGGTCGTCGACCTGTCGCGTGACGAGGCCACGTACCCCGAGGTTTCCTTTCAGGTCGCCGAGGCGATCGCCGAGGGCCGGTTCGACCGGGGCATTCTGATCTGCGGGACGGGCATCGGAACCGCCATTGCCGCCAACAAGGTCGCGGGCATCCGCGCGGCCACCGCGCACCAGATCGTCGGCGTGCGGGGCGCCGTGGAGAACTACGACGCTCAGATCCTGTGTTTCGGGCAGAACGTCATCGCCCCCGCCGCGGCCTCCGCGCTTATCGACGTGTGGCTCGACGCCCGCCACGACCCAGCCGGCAGCTACGCGCCGAAGCTCGTCGAGATCGCCGAGCGCGAGGCCCGGGCTTGAGTTAGCTGTACTGACCGGAGACGTTGGTCGGATCTGTGTGATCCGGTGACATGACGAAGACCTCCCGTGTGGAATGGGAAGTGCTCTAATCCAACCCAGCCACACAAGAGGTCTTCGATGTCTCATGCTAACGCAGCCCTGACCCCCCGTCACCGTCTGAAAGTCGCCAAGCTCGTCGTCGACGACGGTCATCCCATCTCCGAGGTTGCCGCCCGGTTCCAGTGCTCCTGGCCCACCGTCAAACGCTGGGCCGAGCGCTACCGCGCCGGCGAAACCATGCAGGATCGCTCCTCCCGACCGCACACCAGCCCGAACAAGACACCCCTGCACGTGGTCAAGCGGGTGGTGTCACTTCGTCTGCGTAAACGCCTCGGGCCTGTGCAGCTGGCCGCTTTGTGCGGGATCGCCCCCTCGACCGCGCACCAGATCCTGAAACGGTGTCAACTCCATCGCCTGTCGTATACGGGTCTGCTGCATGGATAGGTGACATCTGATCTGGCTTGCCTGGGAAGGCCGGCCTGGAAGGATGATCGTCATGACCAAGCCCTATCCCCAGGAGTTCCGCGACGATGTCGTGCGCGTCGCGAGAAACCGTGAGCCCGGAGTGACGATCGAGCAGATCGCGAAAGACGTCGGGGTCCACCCGATGACGCTCACGAAGTGGATGCGCCGCGCCGAGAGTGACGAGGGCACCACGCCCGGCCAGTCACGGACCGAGGCGGCGCAGATCCGCGAGCTGACGAAGCGCAACCGGCTCCTCGAGCAGGAGAACGAGGTGCTGCGGCGTGCGGCGGCGTATCTGTCGCAGGCGAACCTGCCGTCAAAAGGTTCTACCCGCTCGTGACAGAGCTCGCCGCCGCAGGGATCCCTGTGACGGTGACGTGTCGGGTGCTCAAGCTCTCCCGCCAGCCCTACTACCGGTGGCTGGCTGACCCCGTCACCCCGAACGAGGTGGTCGAGGCGTATCGCGCGAACGCGCTGTTCGACGCCCACAAGGATGACCCCGAGTTTGGGCACCGCCTCCTCGCCGACGAAGCACGCGATGTGGGTGAGCCGATGGCCGACCGGACCGCGTGGCGGATCACATCGAGCAATGGCTGGTGGTCCGTGTTCGGGAAGAAACGGGCCAAGAACGGGAAGAATCCTGGTCCGCCCGCCCATGACGATCTCTGCGCCGTGGTCGATGAGCATGGTCGCACCCGGCATGTGTTCGCTGCGACGCGGGCGAATGAACTCTGGCTCGTGGACATCACGGAACACGGAACCGCGGAAGGCAAGCTCTACTGCTGTGCGATCAAAGACGCCTTCAGCCGGCGCATCGTCGGGTACTCCATCGACTCCAGGATGAAGTCCCGCCTGGCTGTCCAAGCACTTGAGAACGCGGTCCAGATGCGCGGTGACGTCGTCGGTTGCGTGGTCCATTCGGACAGAGGATCTCAATTTCGAAGCCGGAAGTTCCTGCGTGCTCTGGCCGGCCACGACATGGTCGGTTCTATGGGCAGGGTGGGTTCGAGCGGCGACAATGCTGCGATGGAATCGTTCTTCTCTCTCCTGCAGAAGAACGTCCTTGATCGGGGTTCCTGGATCACGCGTGAGCAACTGAGGATCGCGATCGTGACCTGGATCGAGAGGACCTATCACCGCCGACGACGGCAGGCCCGTCTGGGACGTTTGACCCCGATCGAATTCGAGGCCATCATGACCAAGGACGTCGCCCTCGCGGCGTGACTAACAACTGTCACCTAAACGTGCAGCAGACCCCTACGCTGCAACTCGTACGCGTAGTACTTCGCTTGGTAGTCCGTGAGCAACGAAGTCATCGAGCCTCTTGTCGGTAGCTCTATTGAGAAAATGAAGCTGTTCCCTTACCCCTAAACCTTGATCCACCGATCTGCTTGATGTCCGGGGGCTCACTCGAATTTGAGCTCGGACACGATGAGCGGGCAGGAGGTAGTGTCCCGGTCTCTCACCGGTCTCTTCCACACTGAGCTTCCCGGAGGCTCCTCCATAACTCCGGTCTCGGGCCCCCCTTTCAGAGGCGAATTGGTCAGATCGACACTGTCCGGGGTGGTCCCAACGCCGATTGCCAGAGTCGTGAGAACTCCGTCGCCCACGGCCAGGCTCTCGGCAGGTGCAGGATCAGTTTCCTAGCCCGGTGAGCAATCCGGGCCGGGACGCTGATGATCCGTGTTCGCAGCGTCTGGGCGCGCACCTTGCCCATCCGTCCACCAACGACTCCGGCAGCAGCCCGCAGCAGGTTGTGCGTGATCGCTGCGACTGCGAGCCAAGCGGCGTTGGCGTTGAACACCCCGGAGGGCATATGCGCCAGGGCACCATTCTTCAGCTCCGCATTGATCTGCTCGATGATCGCGTGTCTGCGATGGATGTGATCAGCAGCGACAGTGTCGAAACGATCCTGATCGACGGTGGTGAAGAACGCGTGGTACCGGAACAAGTTGAACAACGGGTCTTGCCCGGCAGCCCGTTTTGTTTCGTTGAGTTCCGGGATGCGTCTCACCACCAGACGCCCCGTCGTTTGCAGTGCCTTCTTCTTTGAGGTGAACGCGGTGAATGGGATCTCAGCGACTTCGGCCTTCGAAATCCATGCCCCGGAATCTTCGTCGTAGATCGCTTCGGGGTATTCGATGCCAGTCCAGGAGTCATCGCTGATCATTCCGATCGCTGCTTTGACCCTTTTGTCCATGCGTACCGTGATCGACACATGAGCCCCGCCGTCGTGGGCGGCTTTGACGACGCCTGATGAGTAGTATGCCGAATCAGCGCGCACCAACACCGAAGTGCCAGAGTTGATCCGGGTTGTGGTGGCCAGAGCGTCGGAGACGAATTTGTCAGCACCCCGGGCTGAGGAGGTTGAGCCTTTGCGCAGGCGTTGACCGACGATGATTTGGCCGGAACTGGCAGTCGATGCGGTCGCCAATAGTGCGTTGAGCCCGCGACTACCTTGGTAGCCGAACCCGGCTCCCTGCTTCGACGCGGAGTGAACGTCGATGACGGTGTCGTCGACATCGACGAAGATCATTGACGCCTGTGCACTGTCCTGGTTCGTGGGCAGCAGCGGTGTGTGCGCGTTGAGGTTGGTCAGGAAGCGGGAGGAGATGGCGTCGAGTTGTCTGACGTGGCCGAAGGCGAACGAGCGGAGGAACGAGCCCAGTGTCGAAGGGGCGTAAACGCGGTCGAAGAGGTGTTTCATGCCGCCGTGGCGGACGATGTTCATGTCATCGATCGAGTCGGCCCCGGCAGCCATTCCTGCGACCAGGGTGGCCAGTTTCGGTGCTGGGTTCGCGCCTTTGTCCGCCCCGGTTGTGGTCACGGTCAGACGGTCTTCGGCGAGGGCTGGCAGGCCTGCCTTCTGGGCCAGTGCCATGATCGGGACCAGCCCGGTGGTTGCGGTGAGGTTCTCATCGTCGAAGGAATGGGACGCAGACGCGGGTGTGTGGTTGAATAGCACCTGAGAGGTGCCCCTTTCTGGGCGGGATTGGTTGACTTAGAACATCATCATTTTCCCATTTCAGAGGGGGCATTTCCATTTCATGCGCGGCTTGATCCGGATACTCGCATCGGTGGATCAAGGCTAAACATTAAACCGAAACTCAACCACATTCCGTAGCCGAATCACCTTTGGAGAGCTATGCCCATAGGTCGGTGCTCGCTCACCGTCCCTCCGGCGCTCACATGTGGGAGATCGGGACGATCACAAGCTCTCGAACGACTGCGAGCACCAGAGCTGTCACTACGGTCGCGGGAGTGCTGGAGCTCGTCCGAGTTCCGAGGTCGGTAGCCTTGCCACGTCGCGCTGGGGCCACGAGACGGGCGTTGCCGCAACGACTGGTATGACGGTCTACGATCAGGTGGCGACGAGAACCGCGGAGGAGGTCCACGTGCGCACCGTACTTGCGGCCGGGAACCGGCACTCAGTGCTGCGACGCGAGGACGGGACCGTGATTGCCACTGGCAACAATCAAGCCGGCGAGTGTGACGTCCTACCCTGGTCCGACGTCATCGCCGTAGCCGCTGGCAGCGTCCACACGGCCCGCAATACCGGGAAGTCTCACACAGTGGGGCTCCGAGCCGATGGGACTGCACTTGCTACCGGCTGGAGCGACGCCGGGCAGACCGCCGTCACGCAGTGGCGCGAGATCACGGCAATAGCCGCCGGCTGGAGGACCACCGTGGGGCTACGTGCCGACGGATCGGTCGTCGCCACCGGTCGCACCGCGGAAGGACAGTGTGACGTGCAGTTGTGGAGCGGGATCGTCGCGATCGCGTGCGGCGACTGGCACACAGTCGCAGTTCGACGCGACGGCACAGCCCTCGCAACTGGCAACAATCAGCGAGGGCAGACCGACGTCGCCCGGTGGACACACGTGTCCGGGGTCTCTGCCGGCTACCTGCACACCGTCGGCTTACACGAAGACGGCACCGTCGTCGCCGTCGGCGACGACAGCAGAGGCCAGTGCGAGGTGTCATCGTGGAGAAGCATCACCTCAGTGGCGGCCGGCTCCGTCCATACGCTCGCGCTGAGCCAGACCGGAAGGGTCTTCGGAACGGGCGACAACCAGTTCGGCCAGTGCGATGTCCAGTCATGGACCGGCATCACAGCGATCGCAGCCGGAGCGAGACACTCGCTTGGGCTGCGCGCCGACGGAACAGTCGTGGCTGCGGGCGACCACACCGAGCAGCAATGCAATGTCAACGCCTGGGCCACTCGACCACAGATGAACTGAAGTCCAGCGTGCCCGGTGATCGGCCGTCGATCACACGTTGAACCTAAACTCCACCACGTCGCCGCACATACCAACCTCACACGACATGCCGTTTCTTGCTTTTCCGGTCAGTTCTTGGCCGCGGACACCCGACGGATCAGTCGTGCGACCACCTGGCATACCAGGGCGGCGGGCAGGAGCAATGCGACGCCGTTGACCGTGTCCCGAAACCGCAGCTCGCACCCGTCCCGCTGGAGTTCTCGACGTGCCATGAGTGCCCCGGGAAGCATGATCGGCAAAGCCGTCACAACTCCGGCGGTGTAACCACGCTGCGCGACTGAAGCGCCGAGGTGAGTCACGACGTGGGCTTCCAGCCCGGCAACGACTGCCCGATAGATCGCCGACTTACCGGTAGAGCGCCCGCCGCAGCCACACGCCACCGCCACCAGAATTCCCATCAGACCCACGGCGATCCACGATTGCTGCGGCGTGATTCTGAGTTGTTCTATACCAGTGCGATCCACGAGACGATCGCAGGATGCAGGAAACGCGAACGCCTCTTCGAGGTCGTGGATTACCCACGCCGCAAAAAGTGCAGTCGGCCCCTTCCAACTCACAATTCAGCCTTTCCCTCACGCATCCCACCCCGATGAATCTGCTGGCAGACGCACACGCCCACCAGCATCATTTCACAGCCGACAGAGTGTTTGAGGCCATGCGATCGAGAGGTTGAACCGGAACTCGATTAAACGTTGAAGCGGAATTCCACCACGTCGCCATCACTCATGACGTAGTCCTTACCCTCCTGCCGAACCTTTCCGGCAGACTTCGCCTCAGCCATCGAACCAGCAGCGTCCAGGTCATCAAACGACACAATCTCTGCCTTGATGAAGCCCTTTTCAAAGTCCGTGTGGATCACGCCGGCAGCCTGCGGCGCGGTGTCGCCCTGGTGGATCGTCCAGGCGCGCGACTCCTTCGGCCCGGCGGTCAGATAGGTCTGCAGGCCGAGCGTCGCAAAGCCAGCCTTAGCCAGCGTCGCCAGACCCGGCTCCGTCTGCCCCACTGATTCGAGCAGCTCGAGGGCCTCGTCCTCGTCAAGCTCGAGCAGCTCGGTCTCCGTCTGCGCGTCCAGGAACACACACTCCGCGGGCGCGACCATCGCAGCCAGCTCAGCGCGGCGTTCAGGAGAAGTCAGCACAGCCTCATCCGAGTTGAACACGTAGAGGAACGGCTTGGCGGTCATCAGGTGCAAGTCACGCAGCTTCCCAAGATCCACGTCCGAAGAAGCCGAGAACAGCGTCCGGTCATCCTCCAGCACGGCCTGCGCTTTCTGCACCTCGGCCACAACCTCGGTCAGAGACTTGTCCTTGCGCGCGTCCTTCTCCAGACGCGGCAGGGCCTTCTCAATGGTCTGCAGGTCGGCGAGGATCAGCTCGGTGTTGATCACGGAGATGTCCACGGCCGGGTCGACGCGGCCCTCGACGTGGATGACGTTGTCGTCGGTAAAAGCGCGTACGACCTGGCAGATGGCGTCTGCCTCGCGGATGTTCGCGAGGAAGGCGTTGCCCATGCCCTCACCCTCGGAGGCGCCCTTGACGATCCCCGCGATGTCTACAAACGACACCGTCGCGGGCAGGATGCGCTCGGAGCCGAAGATCTCGGCGAGGCGGCCCAGGCGGGCGTCAGGAAGCTCGACGAGGCCGACGTTGGGCTCGATCGTGGCGAACGGGTAGTTGGCCGCCAGGACGTCGTTACGGGTCAGGGCGTTGAACAGGGTGGACTTGCCAACATTGGGCAGGCCGACGATTCCAAGAGTAAGGCTCACAATCGGCCATGCTATCCCACCACAGGCCCACCCCTTGCCCCGAGTACCCGTTCGTGGGGCAATATAGACCGCGTGACTGACTCCCCCGACGAAACCCAGCCGGGCCCGACCGCCGCATCGCAGCCGGATGTCGACGACCTGAGGCTCTACGACGCCCAACACGACCAAATCGACCGCTCCGTCGTCGTGGCCAACTGGCTCAAGCAGGTGGCCCTGTGGGCGGTGCGGCTGCTGGTCATCGCGCTCGCGGGCTACGTGACAGTCAAATTCATGGGCCAGTTCTGGTCCGGCGTTCTGCCGGTGCTGCTCGCCCTGATCGTGTGCACGGTGCTCGCTCCCCCGACCACGTGGATGCGCCGGCACGGCTTCCCGTCGGTTCTCGCGGCGATCCTGTCGGTGCTCGCATTCTTCGGTGTCGTAGGCGGGCTCATCGCGCTCATCGCCCCCAACGTGGTCAACCAGTCCCAGTTGCTCTACCTGCAGGCTCTCGAGGGAATCCAGCGCCTCCAGCTGTGGGCCCAGGGCCCGCCGATGGAACTGGACAGCGACGATCTCAACGAGGTGGTCAATGACATCGTCAGCTGGATCCAGGGCCAGGCCGGCGACATCGCCGGCGGCGTGGTCAGCGGCATCTCCACGGCGACATCCCTGGTGGTCACCCTCTTCATGGTGCTGGTCCTGGTGATCTTCTTCCTCAAGGACGGCCACCGCTTCCTCCCCTGGCTTCGCGACGTCCTCGGCCACCGCGCCGGCTGGCACGCCACCGAGGTGCTCACCCGATCGTGGGGAACCCTCGGCGGGTACGTCCGCGCGCAGGCCATCGTCTCGGCCATCGACGCGTTCTTCATCGGCCTCGGTCTCTGGGCGATCGGCGTGCCCATGGCACTGACGCTGGCGATCATCACCTTCATCGCCGGCTTCATCCCCTACGTCGGCGCCGTGTCCGCCGGCGCGATGGCGGTGCTGGTCGCGCTGGTGTCGCTGGGCTTCAAGCAGGCGATTCTCGTACTCATTCTCATCATCGCCGTCCAGCAGCTCGAGGGGAACATCCTCTCCCCCATCCTCCAGTCGCGGGCGATGTCGCTGCACCCGGTGATCATCCTCGTGGTGGTTGTCGTCGGTGGCGGCCTCTTCGGCATCATGGGCGCGTTCCTCGCCGTCCCCGTCACCGCCGTGCTGGCCGTGGTCATGCGTTATCTCATCGACATGACCGCCATCCATGCGGGCGAAAAGACCTCCGAGGAGATCGAATGGGAGACGCCGGAGGGCCGGGCGATCGGCCAGCTTGGCGACGAACAGGGCCGCGCCATGCGTGAGCAGTGGCGTGAAAATCACCTGCAGTTCGATGACATCACCGTGCCCGTAGAGGAGGACCCCTCGCCCGCCCCGGCCAAGGCCGAGCCCGGCCAGCACTTCGCCCGCGGTCGCCGCGCCGCACAGCGGGGAAGCGAACTGTTCGACCGCACGATCGGTGGATTACGGCGTCGATAAGCGCCGGTGTCCACGCCGTGTGACACAGTGACGGCCATGGTTTCTTTCTTTCTCGCCCTCTTCATCGGCCTGGCATTGGGCGTGGTCATCGGCTGGTTGTGGCGCTCGGCGCGCACGCCGGAGACCCCCGACACCGAGGCGATCGAGTTCGTGCGCCAGCTCGCACCGCTGGAGTCCGCGGTGGACAAACTCGGCGGGCAGCTGAGCTCCCTGGAGAAGGACAGCGCGAGCACCTACTCCGCGCTGGTCAGCCAGGTGCAGGCGATGACCCGGACCTCGTCGAAGCTCACCGACCGCACGGACAAGCTCGTCACCGCACTGCGCGCGCCGCAGATTCGCGGCCGCTGGGGAGAGATGCAGCTGGAGCGGGTCGTCGAGCTCGGCGGGATGGTGCGCCACTGCGACTTCGACACCCAGGTCTCCACCCGTCTCGGTGACAGGGTGCTGCGCCCAGACCTGGTGGTGCGGCTCTCCGGGGGCCGGCAGCTCATCGTCGACGCCAAGGTGCCCTTCACCGCGTACCTCGACGCCATGGAGACCGAGGACCCGGAGGAGCAGGCCGCCTACATGCGCCGCCACGCCCACCTGCTGCGCACGCATGTCACGCAGCTCTCGGACAAAAACTACATGGACGCGTTCTCTCCCACCCCGGAGTTCGTGGTCGCCTTCGTGCCCGCGGACCCGTTCCTCGATGCCGCGCTCACCGTCGACCCCGAGCTGCTGGACTACGCCTTCTCCCGCAACATCGTGGTGGCCACGCCCTCAACCCTGTTCGCGCTGTTCCGGACGGTCGCACTGGGTTGGCAACAGGAGGACATCGCCGACAAGGCGCACGAGATCCAACGCCTCGGCCGGGAACTGCACCAGCGCCTGCACAACTTCGGCGAGCACTACTCGCGCATCGGCAAAAACCTGGAGAAGGCGGTCGACGCCTACAACTCCACCCTCGGCTCGCTGGACTCACGGGTGATGGTCACGGCCCGCAAGCTCGCGGACATGGACATCTCCACCCGCGCTCGGCACGACGCTCCACCCGTCGACCCCGTAACCGCCCGCGCGCGGCAGATTCCGGACTATTTGCACGGCTCGGCAGAGTCAAAGAAAGAATGGGATTAGCCGGACGCTAGACTTTTACTTTGTGTCAGCAATAGTCGCAGAGCGCCATTCCCGGAACCGGGGCCGATTCACCGGCCTACCGACCTGGTCGGCGATCGCCGTCGTTGCTGCGGCCCTCATCACCGGACTGCTGCTCAGCCTCGCCCTCCAGGGTGTCGGGCTGCCCTTCCTGTGGTGCTTTGTGGTGGCGTCGGTGATCGTCACCCTGCTGGTCAACCCCCGCGGCCTGTTCCTCACCGTGGCCTCGCTCCCGCTACTGTTCGGCCTCGCGCTGCCCGCCGCGTCCTGGGCCGTCGAACGCTCCCTCGCCACCGAGGGAACCCCGCTGATGTCGCGCACCACCGCGCTGATCACGGTCTACCCGCTCACCCAGTACTTTCCCTGGCTGGCGATCACCACCGCGCTGTGCGCGGTCATCGCGGTGATCCGGGTCGTGCTGCTGCGCCGGCGCACCACTCAGCAGGAACGCACCGCGCGCGACCAGCGCGAGCGCCTGGACGCCTCCAACCGCCGCAACCGTAGCCTCTCCACCTCCGCGCGCCGCCGCTCCGAGCAGCTCACCGTCCAGGAACTGCTGGAACGAAACCAGTCGCGGGGACGCTGAAACCCCCCCCGCTGAGAGCGAGGGGTTGGGATGGGCGTCGAGAAGCGGAGAACTACTTGGTGCGTGCCGGGCGCAGCTCGCGCGGCAGGGAGAAGTTGACCGTCTCCGTGGCTGTGGTGACCGTCTCGACGTCGCCGAAACCACGCTGCTCCAGCTGCTCGAGAACGTCGCGCACGAGGATCTCCGGCACCGACGCGCCCGAGGTGACGCCGACCGTGGAGACACCGTCGAACCACAAGTCCTCGATCTGGTTGGCGTAGTCCACCAGGTAGGAGGTCTTCGCTCCGTAGTCCAGGGCGACCTCGACGAGGCGCTTCGAGTTGGACGAGTTCTGCGAACCCACCACGATGACCAGGTCACACTTGTCCGCGATCTCGCGCACCACGTGCTGGCGGTTCTGCGTGGCGTAGCAGATGTCATCGGACGGCGGGTCCTGCAGATGCGAAAAACGTTTCTTCAGCTCGTCGACGATCACCATGGTCTCGTCCACCGAGAGGGTCGTCTGCGAGAGCCAGACCAGTTTCTCGTTCATGAGGAACTCCGGCAGCTCCGCGACACTGTTGACGTTGTCCACCACGAAGGTGACGTCCGGCGCCTCACCCGCGGTGCCCTCGACCTCCTCGTGGCCGACGTGGCCCACGAGCAGGATGTAGTGGCCGTCGCGGTCGAAACGTGTGGCCTCCTTGTGCACCTTGGTCACCAGCGGGCAGGTCGCGTCGATGGTCATGAGGTTGCGGGAATCCGCCAGCTCACGCGCGGCCGGGGACACCCCGTGCGCGGAGAAGACCATGTTGGAACCCTCGGGAACCTCGTCGGCCTCGTTGACGAAGATGACACCCTTGTTGGAGAGGGTCTCCACGACGTACTTGTTGTGCACGATCTCCTTGCGCACGTAGATGGGCGCGCCGTACTTCTCCAGCGACTTCTCCACCGTCTCCACCGCGCGGTCGACGCCGGCACAGTACCCGCGGGGCGCTGCGAGCAGTACTTTCTTTTCTCGGTCAATCGTGTCAGGCATGGAACCCAGAGTAACCAACAGGAGTCCGAAACCATAGACTAGGTGGGCCAGCGACCGAGCTGGATCTAACGGAGAGGTGCATCACACGTGGCAGCACAGAAACAGGGCGCCAACTCGGCGGAGACCGCCTGGCCCGTGCGCAGGGTCAACGAGTCCGTCAAGGGCTGGATCGACCGCCTCGGATGGCTGTGGGTCGAGGGCCAGCTCACGCAGATCAACATGAAACCCTCGTGGAAGCTCAGCTACCTCACGCTGCGCGACACCGAGATCGAACAGTCCATCTCCCTCACATGCCCCACGGACGTGCTCCGGTCCATGACGACCCCGCTTCGCGACGGCGACCGGGTCATCATCCACGGCAAACCCAGCTACTACCCCGGTCGCGGCACGTTCTCCCTCTCCGTCTCGGAGATCCGCCACGTCGGTGTCGGTGAGTTGCTCGCGCGCATCGAGACTCTGCGGCGCACCCTTGCTGCCGAGGGGCTCTTCGACCCCGCCCGCAAGCGCCGCCTGCCGTACCTGCCCAACAAGGTCGGGCTCATCACCGGCCGCGGTTCCGCCGCCGAGCGCGACGTGCTCGCCGTGGCGCAGTCGCGCTGGCCGGACGTGCAGTTCCGGGTGATCAACACCGCGGTCCAGGGTGCGAACGCCGTCCCCGAGGTGATCCAGGCGCTGCAGCAGCTCGACGCCGACCCCGAGGTCGACGTGATCATCATCGCGCGCGGTGGCGGTTCCGTGGAGGACCTCCTGCCGTTCTCGGAGGAATCGCTCCAGCGCGCTGTCGCCGCCGCGGGCACCCCGGTGGTCTCCGCCATCGGCCATGAGCCCGACAACCCGGTGCTGGACAACGTCGCCGACCTGCGCGCCGCCACCCCGACGGATGCGGCCAAGAAGGTCGTGCCCGACGTGGCCGAGGAGCGGCTCATTCTCTCCCAGGCCCGCTCGCGCATGGCTGGCGCGCTGCGTGGTTGGGTGCGCCGCGAGCAGCAGGGGCTGGACTCGCTGCGCTCCCGGCCTGTCCTGGCCGACCCGATGCGCCCCATCACCCAGCGCCGCGAGGAACTCGATCGCGCGATGTCCCTCATTCGACGCGACGTGCGATACCTGCTCAGCGGGGAGACCGCGGCCATCTCCGCGCTGCGCGGGCAGATCGCCACCCTCGGTCCCTCGGCCACCCTGGCCCGCGGCTACTCCGTGGTCCAGGTACTGCCCCGCGACGGCTCCGAGCCCGAGGTCGTCACCTCGATCACCCAGTCCCCGCCCGGTTCCCAGCTACGCATCCGCGTGGGCGACGGATCCATCACCGCCGCGGCCATGGCCGCCACCGCTTCCAACTAACTTCCAACGTCAAGGAGAAACACGATGAGCGAGAACACCGTCGGCACCGGCCAGGTCCGCGAAGACAGCTTCACCCCGGTCGAGGAACTGAGCTACGAGCAGTCGCGCGACGAGCTCGTGGAGATCGTCAAAATTCTCGAGCTTGGCCAGATGGGCCTCGACGAGTCCCTGAAGTACTGGGAGCGCGGCGAGGCCCTAGCCAAGCGCTGCGAGGATCACCTGGACGGCGCGTCCCGGCGCGTCGAGGACGCGCTCTCGCGCACCGAGGCGCAGCAGGAGAACTAGGAGGCCTAAGCCGCCGGGGCGCCGCGCAGCGTCGCGGAGACGAGCTCGCGGAACTCGTCATCGGAGGCCGAACCACTGATGAGATAGGTGACCCCGTCTCGGGTGAAGGCCCAGATGTCCCGGACGTCGCCCTCGTCGGAGTGGAAGACACGCACCTCGGTGCGCTCGACGTCCTCGGTGCGCACCTGCTCGCGTGGGTCGGCGTCCACGTCGCGGACGGCGTCGTCAAGCGGAACATCCGTCTGGGTCAACTGGAGGAATCCCTCGTCGCCGGTGACGTACCCCACGACCGGAGCCTGGGCATCTCCCACCGCGCTACGACGGGCGGAGTTCGCCGTCCAGCCCTCCGGCTCGGCGGGGACGACGAGCGGGAATGCGCTGTTGTTGGCCTCCATGCCGAGGAACGCCTGCTCGTCCACCTCGGTGACGGCCCCACCGTCGGCGGTCCCGGGATTGTAGGAACAGAGCCCGGTGGGAAGCACCACGGCGATCATGATGAGGACGATGACGGCCATGGAGATGGTCATGTCTCGACCGTCCTGGAAAATGCGGGGTTTCTGCTCGTTAGCCACGGTGTTCAGTATGTCACGGCCCTCCAGGGGGCGAGGATTACCCCCGCAGAGGCAAATCCCTCAACCGTCACCGGCGCAAGAAGTGCAACAATGGGTGGGAAAGTACGCTGTTTTGCCCCGGTTCACCCACCCGTAACCGGGGTCAGCTCACCGAATCGCCCGCCCAGGAAGGCCCCCACACATGACTACCCAAGAATTCGTCCGCCCCGACCGCAACCTGGCCATGGAGCTGGTCCGGGTGACCGAGGCCGCCGCCCTGGCCTCCGGCCGCTGGGTAGGACGCGGCCAGAAGGAGAAGGGCGACGGGGCCGCCGTGGACGCCATGCGTCAGCTCATCAACTCCGTGGAGATGAAGGGTGTCGTCGTCATCGGCGAGGGCGAGAAGGACGAGGCCCCGATGCTGTTCAACGGTGAAGAGGTCGGCACCGGCGAGGGCGCCGAGGTGGACATCGCTGTGGACCCCGTCGACGGCACCACCCTCATGGCCGAGGGCCGCCCCAACGCCATCGCCGTCATCGCCGCCGCCGACCGCGGCTCCATGTACGACCCCTCCGCAGTGTTCTACATGAACAAGATCGCTGTCGGCCCCGAGGCCGCCGGCGCCATCGACATTCAGGCGCCCGTCGACCACAACATCAACGCCGTGGCCAAGGCCAAGGGCATCGACCCCGACGAGGTCGTCGTGGTCGTACTCGACCGCCCCCGCCACAAAGAGCTCATCGCCGACATCCGCCGCGCTGGCGCCAAGGTGCGGCTCATCTCGGACGGTGACGTCGCCGGTGCCGTCGCCGCCGCCCAGGCCTCAAGCATGAACTCCGTGGACATCATGATGGGCATCGGCGGAACGCCCGAGGGCATCATCACCGCCTGCGCCATGAAGTGCATGGGCGGAGAGATCCAGGGCATGCTCGCCCCCAAGGATGACGCGGAGCGTGCCAAGGCCCGCAACGCCGGCCTCGAACTGGACATCGTGCTCACCACCCATGACCTCGTCTCCTCGGACAACTGCTACTTCGCCGCCACCGGCGTCACCAACGGCGACATGCTCCGCGGCGTCTCCTACCGCGCCAACGGTGCGACGACCCGCTCCCTGGTCATGCGCTCGAAGTCCGGCACCATCCGCCACGTCGAGTCCGAGCACAAGCTGGCCAAGCTGCGCGAATTCTCCGTGGTCGACTACTCCGAGCCCACCCTCTAGAAATTCTCCCCCCGGGTGGGCCATTCACCCGTGGCACAATGAGAAGCACACCGACGAAACAACGAAAGGTCTTGTATGTCTGAGCAGGAATACCGCATCGAAAAAGACACCATGGGCGAGGTCAAGGTCCCCAAGGACGCGCTCTGGCGTGCGCAGACCCAGCGCGCCGTGCAGAACTTCCCCATCTCCGGCCGCCCGCTGGAGTCCGCGCAGATCCGCGCCATGGGCCTGCTCAAGGCCGCCTGCGCCCAGGTGAACAAGGACTCCGGCGCGCTCGACGCCACCAAGGCTGACGCGATCATCGCCGCTGGCAAGGCCATCGCCGAGGGCACCTACGACGAGTCCTTCCCCATCGACGTCTTCCAGACCGGCTCCGGCACCTCGTCGAACATGAACACCAACGAGGTCATCGCCTCCCTGGCCAAGCAGGACGGCGTGGACATCCACCCGAACGACGACGTCAACATGGGCCAGTCCTCCAACGACACCTTCCCCACCGCCACGCACGTCGCGGCAACCGAGGCTGCGGTCAACGACCTCATCCCGGGCCTCAAGGTGCTGCACGAGTCCCTGCAGAAGAAGTCTGAGGAGTTCGCCGACGCCGTCAAGGCCGGCCGGACCCACCTCATGGACGCCGTCCCCGTCACCCTCGGACAGGAGTTCGGCGGCTACGCCCGCCAGATCGAGCTCGGCATCGAGCGCATCGAGGCCACCCTGCCGCGTCTGGGTGAGCTGGCCATCGGCGGCACCGCCGCCGGCACTGGCCTGAACACCTCCGCCGACTTCGGCGGCAAGGTCACCGAGGAGCTGAAGAAGCTCACCGGTGTCCAGCAGCTCTCCGAGGCCAAGAACCACTTCGAGGCGCAGGCCGCCCGTGACGCGCTCGTGGAGTTCTCCGGCGCCATGCGTGTCGTGGCCGTCTCGCTGTACAAGATCGCCAACGACATCCGCCTCATGGGCTCCGGCCCGCTCGTCGGCCTCGCCGAGATCCACCTGCAGGATCTGCAGCCGGGCTCCTCGATCATGCCGGGCAAGGTCAACCCCGTCCTGTGTGAGACCGCCACCCAGGTCTCCGCCCAGGTCATCGGCAACGACGCCGCCGTGGCTTTCGGTGGCACCCAGGGCCAGTTCGAGCTCAACGTCTTCATCCCGATGATGGCACGCAACGTGCTCGAGTCCTCCCGCCTGCTGGCCAACACCTCGCGTGTCTTCGCCGAAAAGTGCGTGGACAGTATCGAGGCCAACCGCGAGCGCATGAAGAAGTTCGCGGAGTCCTCCACCTCCATCGTCACTCCGCTGAACTCGGCGATCGGCTACGAGAACGCCGCAAAGGCCGCGAAGCACGCCCTCAACGAGAAGATGACCGTCCGCGAGGCCGTCATCGACCTGGGCTTCGTCGACGGTGAGAAGCTCACCGAGGAGGAGCTGGACAAGCGTCTCGACGTGCTCGCCATGGCGAACACCGACCGCAACTAGGCTCCCCGCACCAAGCCGCTGCCTCCGGGCGGCGGTTTTTTGTGTGCCGCTTATCGACGCCCGCCCGTCACCCTTCCTGCCGGTCAAGCAGGAACCTGCTCGGTTCGATGAGAAAACCCTCCTCCGTGACCGAGGAGACGGCCTCGATGCGGCCCTCGTACCAGTGATACACCCGCGGGGACAGTGCCTCCGGTGCCCCGGAATGTTCGATGAACCCCAGTGAGCCGGCCGCCAGCATGTGCAGGGTGTCCGACAGCCGCTCCCCCTGCGTGACCTCGCCGAGCAGGAGGAAATTGGGCAGCGGAACGGAGAAAAGCACCCCGTGTTCCCGGGGCAGCTGCGGGAGGTGGCGCAGGAGAAAGTCCTCCATGAGCAGCGGGGCGGCGCTGAGATAGGGCCCGTCCGAGCGTTGCACCCAGCAGCCCGCGGCGGACCCGTCGACGCCTTGGTAGCCGGACTCGATCCGCAGGCCGCGCAGTTCGGCGGCGAGGTTGCCCCGCGCGGCACGTTCGATCGTGGCCAGGTCGTCGATCCGGGTCACGGACTCCACGGCCACGGGCAGGATGGCCTCCCCGGAGTCGAAGACGAGGCTCGCCGCCAGGCCATCCACCACCTCGTAGAGCACGGAGCTGTCCACCTCGCCGCCCTCGTGGCCGACGAGGACCAGGCGGACGGCCTCGTACAGCTTCCTGGTGTCCGGGTTCACCGCGGACTGGATGGCCACGGCCGCCTTGATGTAGTTCTGGGTCCACGCGGCGACCGCGTGCGGGGAGTCGTCCCGGGCGACGGCCGCGACGAGTTTAGAGACATCGAGCGACAGCTCTTCGCCCGTCTCCCGGCGCACCAGGTCGACGGAGTCGCCGGTGATGGTCGAGTCGAAACCTCGGGCATCGAATCCCTCGCTGATCTCCCGGCTCAGCTGCTCGGCGCGGTTGTCGTCCAGCTGCGGAAACAGCGGGCTGGGCCGGGGGCGCTTTCTGCTGAACAGTCCCACGCTTCTCCCTCTCCTCGGACCGGCGGTTGCCGTGGTCTCCGACAATAGCGTCACGCGGCGTTCAACTCTTGCAACACAGTGAACTTTTGCACTCGGTGCAGAATTGTTCTAGAGTATCGCTCCGTGACACAACCCCACGGACTGCGCGAACGAAAGCGACGGCAGACAAGAAGCCGGATCGTCGATTCGGCGACCTCGCTCGTCGAAAAGCACGGTTTCGACAACGTGACCATCGAGGAGATCTGCGCTGACGCCGAGATCAGCAAACGAACGTTCTTCAACTACATGGAGTCCAAGGACGAAGCCGTCCTGGGCACTCTGCCTGTGGCGTTTGATGAGGATCGGTTGGCACACTTCGTCGATACGCCCTCGGACAATCTGGTTCATTCCGCTCTGGGTGAGCTGGCGACGCTGATGTCCGAGCTCCACGAGGGCGACAACGACGAGTTTCGGGCCCGCATCAACCAGCGTCGGAGGAACATCATCGCCAAGGAACCCTCCCTGGCGCTGATCTCCTTCACCCGTTACCGCGAACTGGCCGCCCACCTGCACGACGCCATTTCCCGGCACCTCGAGAAACACCCCGGGGACCGGCGCCTGCAGGGGCTTAGCGACGGCGAGGAAGCCACGGCGCTGGTCTCACTCATCCGCGAATCGCTCTTCTTCTCCAACGCACGATCCACCGACTCCTGCCCGTCCACCGACGACCTGCTCGAATTGTGGACCGACTCCGCACTGCAACTGACCACCCTGAGTAAAGGACTTCACTGGTGAGCAATCCCACAACCGATCCGGCGACCGGCACCGCCTCGACCGCCGTCGACGTACCCAAGAACCCCACCGTCGAGAGCAAGCCGACCAACGTCACGCTCGTCTTCGTCGCCCTCATGACCACCATGCTCATGAGCTCGCTCGGACAGATGATCTTCGGCGCCGCGCTGCCCACCATCGTGGGCGAGCTCGGCGGCGTCGAGCACATGAGCTGGGTCATCACCGCCTTCCTAGTCACCATGACCATCGCCATGCCCATCTCGGGCAAGATCGGCGACCTCGTGGGCCGTAAGTGGCTGTACGTCGCGTCCATCGCCATCTTCGTCATCGGCTCCGCCGTCGGCGGTTTCGCCGACTCGATCACCGTGCTCATCCTCGGCCGCGCCATCCAGGGCCTCGGCGCCGGCTCCATGATGATCAACTCACAGGCCATCATGGCCGAGGTCACCACCGCCCGCGAGCGTGGCAAGTACATGGGCTACATGGGCGCCGTCTTCGGCGTCAGCTCCGTCCTCGGCCCCGTGCTCGGCGGCTGGTTCACCGACGGCCCCGGTTGGCGTTGGGGTCTATGGATGAACATCCCGCTAGGCCTGCTCGCCATCACCGTGGCCACCCTCGTGCTCAACCTCCGCACCGGCCAGGCGCAGTGGCGCCACTTCGACTGGATCGGCACGCTGCTGCTCGCCGTGTCCACGGCCAGCCTCATCCTGCTCACCACCTGGGGTGGCACGCAGTACGAGTGGGGATCGACGATGATCATCTCGCTCGCCGTGCTCACCGTCGTCACCGCCGTCGCCTTCGTGTTGGCCGAGCTGCACTCCACGGACCCGCTCATCCGCATGGGCCTGTTCCGAAACCGCAACATGGTGCTCACCACCATCGCCGGCACCATCCTCGGCGTGGCCATGATGGGCGCGCTCGCCTACCTGCCCACCTACCTGCAGATGGTGCACACCATGACCCCGACCTCGGCCGGGCTCATGATGATCCCGATGATGATCGGCATGCTGGGCACTTCCACCATCATCGGCAACGTCATCGCCCGCACCGGAATCTACAAGCCCTACCCCATCATCGGCATGTTCACGACGGCCGTGGCACTGTACCTCTTCTCGACGCTGGAGGCCACCACCTCACTCACCGTCATCGGCATCTACTTCTTCATCTTCGGCTTCGGCCTGGGCATGGTCATGCAGGTACTCGTCCTCATCGTGCAGAACTCCTTCCCCATCACCATGGTGGGTACCGCCACCGCCTCGAACAACTTCTTCCGCCAGGTCGGTTCCGCACTCGGCGCCTCGATCGTCGGCTCGGTGTTCGTGCACAACCTCCAGGACAAGATGGCGCTCAACCTGCCCGCCGCCTTCGCCCAGATGGGCGAGCAGGGCAAGGCGTTCGCGCAGAAGTTCGCCGAGCCCGACGGCTCCAACCGCCTCACCCCGCAGGCCGTGGCAGAGCTGCCCGGGCCGATCCGCGACGCGGTCCTCGTGTCCTACAACGACGGACTGGTGCCGATCTTCCTCTACATGGTTCCCCTCGCCGTCATCGCCGGCCTGGTCCTCTTCGGCGTGCGCCGCGAGAAGCTCAAGGAGACCATCGACTAGTCGCCAGCCGCCTCGAGCTTGCGGTCCAGCCGATCCTCCGGGGTGGGCAGCAGCAGCTCGTAGACGGCGGTGTCGCGCCACTGCCCGGCCAACTCGCCGTAGGTCATCTTGGCCAGGTGGCGGTAGACACCCACCTTTTCGAACCCGCGGGACTCGTGCAGTTTCACCGAGCCCATGTTCTCCGGGAAGATCCACGAGTGGATTGCCCATTTGTGCAGGTCCATGCACGTTTCAACGAGTCTGTCCAGCAGTGCCCCGGAAACGCCCCGTCCGCGGGCGTCGGGGTGAGTGTAGATTGAATCCTCCACCACCCCGTGAAAGACGGAGCGCGAGGACGCCTTGGCGGCGGAGACCCAGCCGAGGATCTTCTCCGGCTCGTCCTTCTCCACCGCGACGAAGACCGTCTCCATGATCTTGCTGGAGGTGAACTGCGCCCAGGTGGGCGCAGCCTTCTCATAGGTGGCGTGCCCGCTGTTGAGGCCCATCTCGTAGATGGCCCGCACCTGCGGGTAGTCCTCGGGTGTGATCGGTCGCAGCTCAAAAGTCGTGGGAGACATGCCGCCGATTGTCCGAGATCTACCGCGCCGATGCAACCGCGCCCCGTTCCTAGTGGCTGTCCTCCAACAGATCGGTCACCAGCTCGGCGATCGCCGAGCGCTCGGAGCGCTGCAGCGTGACGTGGGCGAAGAGGCTGTTGTTCTTGAGCTTCTCGATCACGGCCTGAACGCCGTCGTGGCGCCCGACGCGGAGGTTGTCGCGCTGTGCGACGTCGTGGGTGAGCACGACCCGCGAGCCGCGACCCAGGCGGGAGAGCACCGTCAGCAGGACGTTGCGCTCCAGGGACTGCGCCTCGTCGACGATGACGAAGGTGTCGTGCAGGCTGCGCCCGCGGATGTGGGTCAGCGGCAGCACCTCGATGAGACCGCGCGCGTGGATCTCCTCCATGACGTTCTCGGAGACCAGCCCGTCGAGGGTGTCGTAGACGGCCTGCGCCCAGGGGTTCATCTTGTCCGTCTCACTGCCCGGGAGGTATCCCAGGTTCTGGCCACCCACGGCGTAGAGCGGGCGGAACACCACGATGCGCCGGTGCTCCCCGCGCTCCAAGACGGCCTCGAGCCCGGCGCACAGCGCCAGGGCCGACTTGCCCGTACCGGCACGGCCACCGAGGGAGACGATACCGATGTCGCTGTCGAGCAGCAGATCCAGCGCGATGCGCTGCTCCGCCGAACGCCCACCCAGGCCGAAGGCCTGCTGGTCACCCCGGACGAGCGCGACTTCCCCGTCGCGTCCGACCCGGGCCAGTGCAGATTCGTTGGCGGAACCCGTGAGGGTGAGGCCGCAGTGCAGCGGCAGATCAGCCACCTGGTCACCCAGGTTCACGGTGCCCTCCCGGTAGAGCTGGGAGATGGTGGCGCTGTCCACGGAGAGGGACTGCATCCCCGTGTAGCCGGTGAGGACCACGTCCTGGGCGCGGTACTCGTCCGCCTCCAGCCCGACCGAGCCGGCCTTGACCCGCAGGGGGACGTCCTTGGTGACCAGGACGGTGTGCAGGCCGTCGCGGCGCAGGTTGAGCGCGCAGGCGAGGATGCGGTGGTCACCCTCGGTTCCACGGAAAGCGGCGGGAAGGACACTCTGATCCTGGTGGTTGAGCTCCACCCGGAGCGTTCCCCCTTCGAGGCTCGCCGGCACCGGCTGGTCCAGGCGGCCGTAGGTGGCCCGCAGATCCTCGAGCAGGCGGAGGGCCTGGCGGGCGAACCAGCCCAGCTCGGGGTGGTGTCGTTTGCCTTCCAGCTCGGAGATGACCACGAGCGGAAGGACCACGTCGTGCTCGGCGAACTTGGTCAGCGCCCACGGGTCGGAGAGCAGGACCGAGGTGTCCAGAACATAGGTGGTGGTGCGCGTGGTGGAGATCGGGCGAGTGGTGTCGGCGGTCTGGGTCAGGTGGTGGGCCATGGCGCGCGGTGTCCTCTTCTGCCAGCAGCAACTGGAGTCATGTCCGGGGTGGGCTGATTCCCGTCCCCGGTACCGCTCACGATAAGAGCCCGACATGGAAATTACATCGATGTGAGATGAATTTCCGGTGACCTCGCCTCCGGCGGCCCCGCACAGCAAAGATCGCCCACGGAGCACGGGGCCCCGGGGCGATCCTTCAGGTGAGCGAGGAGGCGTTAGGCCTGCTCAACCTCGGCGGCGAAGTCGCCGGCCTCACCCTTGAGCCACGAGATGGTGCCGTTCTGGAACTCCTGGGTCCAGCCACCGTCGACCTCGGACTCGGTATCGGTGGGCAGGCCGATCGGGTTGGCCAGGGCACCGTCGGCGACCCAGGTGTTGCCGATCTCGCCGATGAGCTTAACCGCGCCAGTCTCCTCGGAGTAGGTGATGTGGTTGCCGTTGTCGAAGGCGGCGAGGAACGAGCCGTTCTCACCCTCCTCGATGGTGGCGGGGGTGCCGAAGTCACCGTCGCCTGCGGCGTCATCCAGTGCCTCGGCGAAAGCGGCCGGGACGAGGACGGACTTGCCGTCGGCGGTCTTAAACTCCGTGGTCTCGGAGTCGGAGCCCTCGGTGGACTCGGAAGACTCAGCGGACTCCGAAGCGGAGGCGGTGGCGGACTCGTTAGCCTCGCCAGCGGCGGAGGTGGCGGAACCGGCGGCGTCGCCGGCCTGGCTAGCGGCGTCCTCAGCCTCGGAGCAGGCGGTAACGCCGAGCGCGAGGGTGGTGGCGGCGACACCGGCGAGGATACGGCGGGAGATGGTGTTCGACATAATGTCAACCTTTCTTAATGGATAATCAGTTCGTCGCCCATTATGACGGCACCCCGGTGGGCGCACCAAAAGATTTGGCGCTCTGTCACCAAATCTTTATTTTCCCTTTCGGGTCCTCCGGCCGCGTCTCGGGGCCGGCGGTTTCTTCGGAGCCGCGCCCCGGCGCTCCTGTTTGGCCAGGGTCTTCTCCCGGGCGCTGCGTTTCGGAGCGGCCTGTCGGGAGGAGTTCGCACCGCGGCCCTTGGCCACGCCAACGAAGTCCTGCACCGCGTCGCTGTCGGAGTCACGGAGAAACGCCAACGCGATGCGGGTCGGCGGCACCGTGGGGTCGTCGTACCCCAGGTGCACGACCTGTTTCTTGCTCAGCACCTTCAGCGCAGGGCGTGGGGCGACGGCGACTCCGACGTTGGCGGCCACCACCTGCAGCGCCGCGCGCAGCTCGGCGAGATCGACGGAGCCGTCGTCCGCGGTGCGGTAGTTGACGATCTCCCCCTCGACGTCCCGCGGGACCAGGGTCTCCCCCGCCTCCTCGAACAGGCTGTCCTTCGGGACGGCGATGCCGAGGGATTCGTCGTAGAGCTCGATGACGTGGAGAGAGTCGTCGATACGCGAATCCGGGAGCCGGATCAGTGCCAGGTCGAGTTCCCCGGCGAGCACTGGGTCCAGGGGGTCGTCGAGTCCGCGGGCGTCGACGCCGCCGTGGGTCGTGTTCTCCCGGAAGCGGCGCAGCCACTTGTCCGGTTCCACACCGGTGACGAAACCCAAGCTCAGCATGCGGGCAATGCTACCGTTGCGGGCGTGACTGATAACAACACCCTTGAACCGTCCGGCCGCGCGATGAAGCCGGAGACCGCCGCCAAGAAGCTCGGTCTCTACCTGCCGGCCACCCCGCAGGAATTCCAGGACAACGCCGTCACCCACGGCGAGCTCCGCGACCTGCAGAACAACCCGCCCGAGTGGCTGGAGAAGCTCCGCCTCGAGGGGCCGCACCCGCGCCCCGTCGTCGCGCAGAAGCTGGGCATCACCATCGCGGCGCTGAAGCGCTCCGAGCTGGAACAGCCCATGACCACGGCCCAGATCAAGGATCTGCTGGCCGATCAGCCCGAGTGGCTGCGCACCGCGCGCACCCAGCTGGCGGAGC
Source organism: Corynebacterium doosanense CAU 212 = DSM 45436 (assembly GCF_000767055.1). Taxonomy (NCBI): domain Bacteria; kingdom Bacillati; phylum Actinomycetota; class Actinomycetes; order Mycobacteriales; family Corynebacteriaceae; genus Corynebacterium; species Corynebacterium doosanense. The sequence continues at coordinate 944,342 of NZ_CP006764.1, read as the reverse complement.
AACGCAAGGCTGAAGAGTCTGCGGAGACCTCAGCCGAGGAGTCCTAGAAGCTCAGGCTCTCGCCGTCGTCCGCGACCATCTCCACGGAGCCGTCGACCCGGGCGGTGACGTTGAGCCAGTGCTCACCGGAGCTCACCCGGTAGGAGATCTCCTCGTTGGCCACGCTGGTCACCTCGACCCGGCCGGAGACCAGCCACGCGTGCCGGCGGCGGAATCCGATGAGCCGCTGGTAGCGGTCGTGCAGCCAGGTCCCCTCCCCCGCCAGCTCAGCTGGCGACGCAGGCAGCTCGGGCCGCACCGCGTCGTCCGCACCGAAGCCCTCGCCGCGTAGGCCTCGAAACGCCTGCTCGTCGCCGTAGTAGATGCTGGGCACGCCGGGAAGCGTGAGCAGCAGCGTGGCCGCGAGCCCCGCGCCGGCGTCCCCCACAACGCTGGCGATCCGGTCGGTGTCGTGGTTACCCACGAAGGTCTGCATCGGGCCGGCCTCGAGGAAGGTATTGTGCCTGTTCAGAGCGTGCTCCAGCTCGAAGAAGTTGCCGTCCTTAATGGAGCTCCACAGCGCCTTCCACAGCTCGTACTGCGTGACGGTGTCGAGGTGGCCCGCGGTGAGCTCGTGGCCGTAGTCGCCGTGGATGACCTCGCCGAGGAAAACGGCATCCGGGAACCTGGTGCGCACGCGGTCGGTGACCTCGGCCCAGAACTCGTCGGGCACGGCGTAGGCGACGTCGAGGCGCCAGCCGGAGATGCCCTTGTCCAGCCAGTGCTCCATCACGGCGACGACCTCGTCGGCGACCTGCGGGTTGGCGTGGTCCAGCTCGAGCAGGTCGTCGTGGCCCTCCCAGCCCCGCCCGGTGGTCAGTCCCTGCGAGACCCAGGGGTGGCCGGCGGCGACGTGGTTGAAGACGCCGTCGAGAAGCACCCTAAGGCCGCGGGCGCGGCAGGCCTCCATGAAGGTGTCGAACTCCGCGTCGCCGCCGAGGCGGTCGTCGATGCGGTAGTGGTCGAGGGTGTCGTAACCGTGGCTGACGGAGTCGAAAACCGGGGCGAGCAGGATGGTGTCGCAGCCGAGTTCCACGGCGTAGTCGAGCCAGGGGGTGAGGCTCGACAGGCCCCGGCCCGCTGCGTGGGTGTCGCGGATGTCCGCTCCGGTCGCACCGAGGGGGTAGAGGTGCCACATGATGGCGTGCTCGAGCATGTCCGTGCTCCTAATTAAGTCCGGGTCAGTAATTCGTTACTGACTTTAACTCAGTAACGGCTATCCTGGCAATCATGTCACGCAGACGCCTGAGCACCCACGAGCGCCGCGCCGCCATCCTCGCCGCCGCCGAGACGCATTTCACCGGCCAGTCCTACCCGGACGTGTCCGTCGCCGCCATCGCCGCCGACTCCGGCAGCTCGCAGGCGCTCGTCTTCCACTACTTCGCCACCAAATCCGGCCTGTTCACGGCGCTTATCGACGCCCACCTCACGCACCTGCGAGAAACACACCTCGCCGCCCTCGCAGCATTGACCCCCGGCCAACCGGTACGCCAACGTGTCGAGGCGATCCTGCTCGCTCACCTCAACGCCGTGGCCGCCACTCCCCTGCTCATCGCCGGACCCGGCGAACCGGAGCCGGCCCGCGACGCCCGCCTGCGCGCGGACAATGAGCTGGCCGAGCTCCTCGCCGCGGAGACCGGTATCCACGACTTTGCCCGCCACCGCTGGGCGGTGACGGGCATTGTTGGTTTCCTGGGGCGCGCCGCCGCCGAGTGGGCGACGGCGGGCTGCCCCGCGGAGGAGCGCCACCCCCTCGTCGAGGCGACGCTCGGCGCGCTCGAGGGCGCGCTGGGCGACTGGCAGGTCTAGATCAGCTTCTGATCCTCGAGGCCCTCGTACAGCGGGAAGTCCACGGCCAGCTTGTCCACGCGGGCACGCAGCGCCGCGACATCCCCACCGGAGCCCTGCGCGAGGGCGGTGCCGATGATGTCGGCGGTCTCCGTGAACGCGGCGGCGTCGAAGCCACGGGTGGCCAGCGCGGCGGTGCCGATGCGCAGGCCCGAGGAGACTGCCGGCGGGCGGGGGTCGAAGGGCACGGCGTTGCGGTTGACGGTGATGCCCACCTCGTGGAGGAGGTCCTCGGCCTGCTGGCCGTCGAGCTGCGAGTTACGCAGGTCAGCGAGGACCAGGTGCACGTCGGTTCCGCCGGTGAGCACGTCCACGCCCGCGGCCTTGGTGTCCTGCGCGGTGAGGCGCTCGGCCACGATGCGGGCGCCCTCGAGCACCCGCTCCTGACGCTCGCGGAACTCCTCGGAGCCGGCGATCTTCAGCGCCACGGCCTTGGCGGCGATGACATGCATGAGCGGGCCACCCTGCTGACCCGGGAAGACGGCGGAGTTGAGTTTCTTGGCGTACTCGTCGCGGGCGAGGATCATGCCGGAACGCGGGCCGCCCAGGGTCTTGTGGATGGTGGTGGAGACGACGTCGGAATGCGGGACCGGAGAGGGGTGCAGGTCCGCGGCGACCAGGCCGGCGAAGTGGGCCATGTCGGTCCACAGGTAGGCGCCGACCTCGTCGGCGATGGCGCGGAACGCCGCGAAGTCCAGCGTGCGCGGGTATGCGGACCAGCCGGCGATGATGACCTGCGGGCGCTCGCGGAGCGCGATTTCGCGGACCTTATCCATGTCGATACGCATGGTCTCCGGGTCGACCTCGTAGGCCACGACGTCGTAGAGGCGGCCGGAGAAGTTGATCTTCATGCCGTGGGTGAGGTGGCCACCGTGGGCCAGGGACAGACCCATGATCTTGTCGCCCGGCTTGATGAGCGCATGCAGCACCGCCGCGTTCGCCTGCGCGCCGGAGTGCGGCTGGACGTTGGCGTACTCGGCACCGAACAGCGACTTCGCGCGGTCGCGGGCGAGGTCCTCGATGACGTCGACGTGCTCGCAGCCGCCGTAGTAACGACGCCCCGGGTAACCCTCCGCGTACTTGTTGGTGAGCACGGAGCCCTGCGCCTGGAGCACCGCGCGGGGAACGAAGTTCTCCGAGGCAATCATCTCCAGGGTGTCGCGCTGGCGGGACAGCTCGGCGGACATCGCCGCGGCGACATCCGGATCAAATTCCGCGAGGGGCTGGTTGAAGGAGGAAGTCATCGATCCCTTTCATCATCTTTCTCGGCTCGAACAAAGCACTTATGTGGAGGATTCTACCCACAGGAGGGTCCCCCTCGGGGCGACTGTCCCCCGCGTGGAACAATATGGTCCATGGCCCGCTCCAGCGACTCCACGCCTTACATCAGTTTCTCCCGCGACGAGTGGCGCCACCTGCGTAACTCCATGCCCCAGGTGCTCACCGAGGACGAGGTGATCACGCTGCGCGGCATCGGGGAGAACATCGACCTCGACGAGGTCGCGGACGTCTACCTGCCGCTCTCGCGCCTCATCCACCTCCAGGTCCAGGCCCGCCAGCAGCTCACCAAGGCAACGGAAACCTTCCTCGGGGGCAACCCGGGACACGTGCCGTTTGTCATCGGCGTGGCCGGGTCCGTGGCGGTGGGAAAGTCCACCACCGCACGTCTGCTCCAGGTCCTCCTCCAGCGCTGGGACACCCACCCCCGGGTAGACCTGGTGACCACCGACGGTTTCCTCTACTCCAGCGCGGAGCTGAAGAAACGCCAGCTCATGCCCCGCAAGGGTTTCCCCGAGTCCTACGACCGCCGCTCGCTGCTGCGTTTTGTCACCGACGTGAAGTCGGGCCGACCCTCGGTGGAGGCGCCGGTGTACTCGCACTTCTCCTACGACATCGTGCCGGGCGAGTACCAGAAGGTCGAGCACCCGGACATCCTCATCATCGAGGGTCTCAACGTCCTGCAGACGGGTCCGACGCTGGTGGTGTCGGATCTCTTCGACTTCTCCATCTACGTCGACGCGGCGACCCCGGTGATTGAGAACTGGTACATCGAAAGGTTCCTCAAGCTGCGTAAGACCGCTTTTCGACGCCCCGGCGCCCACTTCGCCCGCTTCGCCGAGATCGACGACCAGGAGGCGACGCGTATCGCCAGGGAGATCTGGCAGTCCATCAACCTGCCCAACCTGGTGGAGAACATCGCACCCACGAAGGTGCGGGCGTCACTGGTGCTGCGCAAGGGCGCCGATCACCTCGTTGAGCGTGTGCAGATGCGCAAGATCTGAGCGAGCTACTTCCCGAACCGCCGGGTGCGCTGCGAGTAGTCGCGGATCGCACGCAGGAGGTCGATCTTGCGGAAGGCCGGCCAGTACGTCTCCGTGAACCAGATCTCCGAGTACGCCGCCTGCCACAGCAGGAACCCGGACAGCCGCTGCTCGCCGGAGGTGCGGATCACCAGGTCAGGGTCGGGCTGGCCGCGGGTGTAGAGGTGGTGCGAGAGCGAGTCGACCGTGATCTTCTCGGCCAGCTCCTCCGGCGCGGTCCCCGCGGCGATCTCCCCGCGCACGACGGCCCGGGCCGCGTCGACGATCTCCTGCCGGCCGCCGTAGCCGACGGCGATGTTCACCTCGACGCCGCCGTTGCCCGACGTCTTCTCCGCTGCCTCGCTCATCTTCCGGGCGATGTCCGGCGGCAGCAGCTCCAGGCTTCCCACCAGCCGGATCCGGCAGTCGCTGTCCCCCTCGGACAGCTCGGAGACGACGCCGGAGATGATGTCGAAGAGCAGGCCGATCTCATCGGAGGAACGTGAGAGGTTCTCCGTGGACAGCAGGTAGACGGTGACGACCTCGACCTCGGTGTCCTCGCACCAGGACACCAGCTCGGCGACCTTTTGCGCCCCGATGCGGTGGCCGTGGCTGATGTTGGTGAAGCCCGCCTCCTTGGCCCACCGCCGGTTGCCGTCGACGATGACGGCGATGTGCTTCGGCTGCGTGGCCCCGACGATCTCCCGCTTGAGGCGCGCCTCATAGAGCGGGTACAGCAGTCGCGGAAATACTTTCACACCGCTCACCTTACCTGGCGCTTATCGACGCCCATTTCCAGCGCTCCGCCAAGGTCAGATCAGGCGGTCTTTGCGCTGGTCGTAGACCCCGGCCTCTTTCATTGCCTCGTCCACGGCCTCCTTGTCGAAGGGGTCGATGCCGAACTGCTCGGCGAAGACACGTCGGCGGCGGAAGCGGGAGTTGCGCCGGTGGAAGGACCAGCCGAGCATGATCACGGCCACGCCCAGGGCCACGAGGATGAGCAGGCCGATGGGCGAGGCCTTGCCGAACTCCGGGCCGACGGGCCCCTGCGGGGCGCCCTGCGCGAGCACGGTGAAGGCGACATCGGTGAAGGTCATCTGTTACTTCTCTTCCAGTGTGTCGAGTCCGGCAAACAGGTCGGTTTCCGGCATGGAGGTGGAGACCCGGGTCTTGGCCAGCTCGAACTCCTCGGTGGGCCACAGGCGCTGCTGCGTCTCCACGGAGCTGGCCAGGAACGCGCCGGCGGGGTCGATCTGCGTGGCGTGTGCGCGCAACGCGGCTTCGCGCTGGGCGAAGTAGTCGGCGGCGTCGATCTGCGTGGTCACCCGGGCCATGATGTCCGCCGGGTTCTTACGCCAGCGCTCGAGCATCGGGGCATAGGGGCTGGTCAGCCCCGCGGCGACGAGGTCCTCGTGCAGCAGCTCCATGCGCTGGAAGACAAAGCCGTGCGAGTAGTAGAGCTTCAGCGGCTCCCAGGGCTCCCCGAGCTCCGGCGCGTAGTCGGCGTCGCCGGCGCGCTCCCAGGCGAGCATGGACACCTCGTGCACCTTGAGGTGATCCGGGTGCGGGTAGCCGCCGTTCTCGTCGTAGGTGATGATCACGTGCGGGCGCTGCTGGCGGATGAGCTTGACCAGGTTGCGGGTGATCTCCTCGGTGTCGGCGAGCGCGAAGCAGCCCTCGGGAAGCGGCGGCAGCGGGTCACCCTCCGGCAGGCCGGAATCAACGTAACCCAGCCAGACGTGGTCCACGCCCAGGGCCTCGATCGCCCGGGCCATCTCCTCCTGGCGCACGGCGTTCATGTTCTCCAGGATGCCGGGGCGGTCCATCGCCGGGTTGAGGATCGAACCCCGCTCGCCGCCGGTGCAGGTGACCACGAGGACCTCGTGGCCCTCGGCGGCGTACTTCGCCATCGTCGCCGCTCCCTTGGACGACTCATCGTCCGGGTGGGCGTGGATGGCCATCAGACGGTAACCGGTTTCCGGCACTGGAAATCCTCTTTCCTCACACGATTTGTTCTCTCCGGGCCAATCCTAACGGCGAGGCGGAGGAATCCGGCATTCCCTGCCTCAGACACTAGGGTGGGAGGAGCACCCCGGATCTTCACGTCTTATCGACCAGAGGTATACCCCACCATCATGCCCTCCCCCAGCACCTCCCGCCCCGCCTCCCGCTACGGCTCCCCCGACGACGGGCAGGCGGGCAACGGGATCACCGCCAAGGTCATCGCCGTGATCATGGTCCTGGCGCTGATCGTGGGCGTGGTCTTCCTGGTCCGGTACGTGCAGAACCGCTCCACCGTTCCGGTGGAGATCTCCATGGTCAGCTATGAGCGGCAGTCCGACGACGTCATGCGAGTGTGGGTGGACATCACCCGCGCCGAGGTGGAGGAGCCCTCCTACTGCATCGTCACCGCGTTGAATTACGAGATGGCTGAAGTCGGCCGTCGAGAAGTGATTCTTCCCCCCGGAGGGGACTCCATCAGCCGCATCGCCGTGGACGTCCCCACCCGGGAGTACTCGGTATCGGGCGGAGTGTACGGCTGCTCGGAGAAAATTCCGCCGTACATGGACGTGGACAACCCCGTCTACACGTTCTGATAAAATCCGTTCCGACTATGAATTACAGGTCCGCCCGCGACGCGCGGGCGGCTAACGCACGTTATTTGAGAGGGTATTACCCACATGGCTGACATCAAGAAGCAGTACATCACCCCGGAAATGAAGGCCAAGCTCGAGAACGAGCTGCAGGAGCTCATCGACCACCGCCCCGCCGTCGCCGCCGAGATCAACGAGCGACGCGAGGAGGGCGACCTCAAGGAGAACGCCGGCTACGACGCCGCGCGCGAGCAGCAGGACCAGGAGGAGGCGCGCATCAAGCAGATCTCCGAGGTGCTGGCCAACTCCACGACCGAGCGCACCGGTGTCGTCGAGGGTGTCGCCAACGTCGGCTCCGTCGTCCACGTGTACTACAACGGCGACAAGTCCCAGAAGGAGACCTTCCTCATCGGCACCCGCGCCGCCGCGACGGACAACGCCGACCTGGAGACCTACTCCGAGCAGTCCCCGCTCGGTGCCGCGGTGCTCGGCGCGTCCGAGGGCGAGACCCGCTCCTACGACGCTCCCAGCGGAAAGAGCATTTCCGTCACGATCGTCTCCGCCGCCCCGTACGATTCCCAGAAAGCCGCCACCCCGCGGGCATAACGCACCCCCAGGAGTAAAACCGATGACTTCCCGTATCCCCAGCGCCCTCGCTCTCGTCGCCGCGGCCGGCCTCACGCTCTCCGCCTGCCACCCGCCCCACCAGAACGACTCGGCGGAGAAGGTCGACACCGCCACCTCGCAGAACCCGGATTCGCTCGGCGTCCACTCCTCCGAGGACGAGGCCAACTCCTCGCACGAGACCTCCAGCGCGACCACGACCACCACCACCGCGCGCGCTGCCGCCGAGGACGAGGTCATGTTCATCAACTGCTTCGGCGAGCCCTCCACGGAGCCCACCGCCGTCTCGACGGACTGCACCAACCCTGCTGCCCAGATCACCGGGGTAACCTGGGACGAGTGGACCGAGGAGTCCGCCACCGGCCACGGCACCGCCCCCAACGGTTCGACCTCCGAGATCGAGCTCTCCGAGCCGACCGACACCGGCACCAACACGGTCTTCACCGTCGTCACCGTTGAAGACGTCGTGGTCGCCAACTAGGCAGCTCTCTCCCGCTCCCGCCCCATGTCGGGGCGGGAGTTTTTTGCGCCCACCAGCCGGGGGATCACCCGCACGAACGCCACCATGAGCAGCAGCTCGGTGAGCGTCTGGGTGACCACCACGAGCGGGGCCAGCTCGTATCCGGCCGGGAGGGTCAGCGCGAGGGGCAGCACGACGAGTGAGTTGCGGGTCGCCCCGCTGAACGTCACCGCGCGACGACCGGGGACGTCGATCCCCGCCGCGCGTGAGACCACCGCGCCGACGGCGGCCATGACCACGGCGAACACCGCAGCCACCGGGACGACGGCAGCCACCCTCCCCCACTGGGCGCCGACTCCCCCGATCTGGGAGGCGACCACGGTGGCGAGCGTGAGCATCATCAGCGGGACCATGAGCGCGTCCGCCGCGGCCATGATCCGGTGGGCGCGAAGCAGCTGCGTGAGCACCGCGGCGCCCAGCGGCAGAAGGATCAGCCACACCAGCGCGTCCACGAAGGGCCCCGGCGCAACGATGTCCCCCGCCCCAGCGAAGAGGTGGAGGTAGAGCGGCAGGGCGATCATCTGGCCCAGCAGCAGCAACGGGGCCGCCGCCAGCAGGCGGGTCGCCGCTCCCCCGGCCAGGCGGGTGAACACGATGACGTAGTCCACACACGGGGCCAGCAGGACCAGCAGCAGGCCGACGAGCAGCACCCCGTCCGCCTCGACGGGGCGGGTCACCAGCCACGCCACCGCGGGGGCAAGGAGGAAGTTCACCCCGGCGAGCGTGGCCAGGAACTTCAGGTCGGCGAGTGACCTCGCCGCCTCGACGAGCGGGACGGCGAGGAACGTGACGTAGAGCAGCGCCGTCAGCACCGGGGTAATGGCGGCTTCGGCGGGAGCGCCGACGGCGGGGACGGTGAGGCCCAGGGCACCGCCGACGACCAACGCCACCAGGTAGAGGACTACCTGGTGGCGTTCGAGGAGAGCGGGCACTGCTTAGTTGCGGAAGTAGCTCAGCAGACGCAGGATCTCGGTGTAGAGCCAGACGAGGGTGACGGCGAGGCCGAGGGCGACGGTCCAGGCCATCTTCGAGGGTGCGTTGGCGCGGATCATCTTGTCCGCCATGTCGAAGTCCTGCAGGAAGCTCAGGGCTGCGAGGCCGATGCAGACGATGGAGAAGACGATGGCGAGCGGGCCGCCGTCGCGAAGCGGGTTCATGCCGAAGACCAGGGCCATGACGAGGTTACCCAGCGCGAGGACCACGACGCCGATGATGGCGGCGGTGAGGAAGCGCGTGAACTTCGGGGTGACGCGGATGGCACCGGTCTTGTAGACGAAGAGCATGCCCAGGAAGACGCCGATGGTGCCGAGGACAGCCTGACCGATCATGGAGCCGGCGTCGGCGCCGCCGACGAGGGCGCCGGAGAAGATCAGCGAGATGCCGCCGACGAACAGGCCCTCGAACACGGCGTAGATCAGGGTGATCACCGGGCCGCGGGAGCGGGCGCTGAAGGCGTGCACGAGGACGGTGAGGAAGCCGGCGATACCGCCGACGAGGGTGAGCAGCATGGCGAGGCCGGGGTTGACCTGCGCGAGCGCAAAGTTGGCGATGGCGAACACGACGATGACGGCCAGCGTGATGCCGGTCTTGGTGACCACGTCGTCGACGGTCATCGGGCGGTCGGTGCGCTGCTGCGGCGCCTCCGGCTGGGCCGGGGCACCGTAAGGGTTGTTGAGATTCTGCTGCTCGTAGGTGTTGGCGCCCTGGGAGGCGGCCGGCAGGTTATTCAGTACCGGGTTGTTGGTTCTCATGTTTCGTCAGGCCTTTCTTCACGGTCTTCTGAGATGTTCCGGATTCTTCTACACCTTTCTAACGGAACGGGCGGCCCGTTTGTTCCCCCACGCCAGAATCAGCTCGATGAGAACGGCCAGCGCGATGACAAGAATGGCCGCCGAGAGGGTGAGCACGTAGTTGTTGGACTTCAGTCCGGTGAAGAGAATCCGCCCCAGACCGACGTCCGCGGTGTAGGCCGCCAGCGTCGTGGTGGAGACCACCTGCAGCACCGCCGAGCGCAGCCCGCCGATGATGACCGGGGCCGCGAGCGGCAGCTCCACCTTGGTGACGATCTGCCGCTCCGTCATGCCCACGGCACGCGCGGCGTCGACCGTCGCCGGGTCCACCGCCTCGATTCCGGCGTAGGTGCCGGCCAGCAACGAGGGGATGGCGAGCAGGACAAGCGCGATGACCGGGGCCACGAGCCCGATGCCGATGAGCAGGCCGAACAGCGTGATGATGCCGATCGACGGGATGGCGCGCATCGCCCCCACGGAGCCGGCGACCACGCCGGCCCCGCGCCGCGAATGGCCGACGATCACGCCGACGGGGAACGCGAGGAGGAAGGCGATGGCCACGGCCATCGCGCTCACCCCGAGGTGCTCGACGAGGCGGTCCCCGATGCCGCCGCCACCGGTCCAGTTCTCCGGGTCGGTGAGCCACCGGCCCACTTCTGTCAGGGTGTTCATCGCCTGGCCTCCCACGGGGTGAGCATGCGCCCGACGGCGACGATGATGAGGTCGACGACCACGGCGAGCACCACGGTCATGACGATGCCGGCCAGCACCTCGATGACGATGGCGCGGGTGAACCCGTCCGTGATGAGTGATCCCAGCGAGGAGATGCCCACCAGGGCGCCGATGGTGGCCAGCGAGATGGTGGACACGGCGACGACCCGCACGCCGGAGACGATGACGGGGATGGCCAGCGGCAGGTCCACCTTGGTGAACATCTGTCGACGGTTGAATCCGACCGCCCGGGCACTGAGCCGGGTGTCGGCGTCGACGGCCGCGAACGCGTCACTGGCGGAGCGCACCAGGAGCGCGATCCCGTACGCGGTCAGGGCGATGACGATGGTCGCGTTGGAGCGCAGCCCCGTGCCGAAGATCGCGGGGATGACCACGATCAGCGGCAGCGACGGCACGGCGTAGAGCAGCGTCAGCACCGACAGGACAGGCTGTCCACCGCGGGGCTGGCGCACGGCGAGGTACGCCACCGGCACGGCGATGAGCACGGCGGCCAGGACCGCGGGGATGACCAGCCACAGGTGCGCCCAGGTCAGCTCGGCGACGAGGCCGAGGTTGTTGCGCAGCCACGTCATGAGGAGAGTTTTCCGACGACCCTCCCGGAGTCGTCGTAGACCACGGAGCCGTCGAGGCGGAGATTGCCGCGGGAGCCGATGAACCCGGCAACGAAGTCGTCGGCGGGCTTATCGACGAGCTGTGCAGGCGTTCCCCGCTGGGCGATACGCGCGCCCGGTCGCAGGACGATGACCTCGTCGCCAAGCATGAGCGCCTCGTCGACGTCGTGGGTGACAAAGAGGATGGTCTTGTTCAGCTCCCGCTGGATGCGCAGCAGCTCGTCCTGCAGCAGGCGACGCTGGATGGGGTCGACGGCGCCGAAAGGCTCGTCCATGAGCAGGATGTTGGGATCGGGCGCGAGCGCGCGGGCCACACCGACACGCTGGCGCTGGCCGCCGGAGAGTTCCGCCGGGTAGCGCGAGGCCATGGCGGCGTCGAGGCCGACGATCTCCAAAAGCTCTGCCGCCCGGGCCCGGGCGGTGGCCTTGTCGGCGCCCTGCAGCCGGTCGACGGTCGCGATGTTGTCGGCGACCGTCCAGTGCGGCATCAGGCCGCCGGACTGCATGACGTAACCGATGCTCCGCCGAAGTTCCACCGGATCCTTGTCGGCCACGTTGAGATCGTCGATAAGCACCCGTCCGCTGGTGGGATCGACCATGCGGTTGACCATGCGCATGAGGGTGGTCTTGCCGCAGCCGGAGGAACCCAGCAGGACCGCGGTGGTGCGCGAGGGGATCTCGAAGGAGACCGCGGAGACGGCCTCGGTGTCGCCGAAGCGTTTGGTGACGTTGTCGAAGGTGATGGACATCAGAGGTTCCTTAGGCGTTGTCCGCCAGCCAGCGGGACGCGATGGTGGCGGCGTTCTGCTGCTCGTTCACCGAGGCGGAGTTCATGGACAGCATGTCCTCCTGGGAGAGCTTGGCCGAGATGTCGTTGATGATCTCGGCGGCCTCCGGGTCGAGCTCGGCGGACGCGAGCGGCACGACGTGGGAGGCGACGAAGATGTGCTCGGGATCGTCGAGCACCTTGAGGTCCTCGCCCGCCAGCGCCGGGGAGCCGGTGTAGATGTTGGCCACGTCGATGTCCCCGCCACGCAGGGCGTTGACCGTCAGCGGCCCGCCGGAATCCTCGATCGGGGTGAAGGCGACACTCACGCCGTAGACACGCTCGAGGGCGTCGGGGCCGAAGGGGCGCTCGGTGATCTCGGAGTTGGCGCCGAGGACCAGGCCCTCGCGGTCGGCGAGATCGGCGATGGAGTTGGCGGGGTCGTCCCCGCGCACGACGTAGGCGTCCTGGTCATTGGCCTCCGCCCGGTCCAGGACCTGGAGGTTCTCGGGGGTCTTCTCGACGAGCGCGTCGTAGACGTCGTCGGCGCTGCGGGCGTCGGTCTCGGGGTCGAAGTACTGCAGCAGCGCGCCGCTGTACTCGGGCATGAGGTCGATCGTGCCGGATTCGACGTCCGGGAGGTAGACCTCGCGCTGGCCAATGCGAAACTCACGCTCCACCTCGAAACCGGCTTCCTCGAGGGCCTGGGCGTAGATCTCGGCGACGATCTCGTTGGAGTAGTAGTCCTGGGATCCGATGGAGATGGTGGAGGAATCCGAGGAATCGTTCTGGACGCTGTCCGCGGCGCACGCGGTGGCGAACAGGGCGGGAATGAGGGCGACGGCAGCTAGGCGGCGTTTCATCGGCCCGAGTTTAGTGCACGACAAATTCATGCGCTGGATTTTATGTGCCCCCACAGGGACTCGAACCCTGACTGAATCGATTTTAAGTCGACTGCCTCTGCCATTGGGCTATGGGGGCTCTGGCACCGCTGACCGGCTACAGACCTGCGACGATACCGTCGAGAATGTCCTTTTCGGAAATGACGAAGGTGTCCGCGTCGCTGCTGCGCTCGATCATGTCGATGATGCCCTCGATGACGACGCTGCCACCCCCGATGACGTCGGCGCGCCCGGGATGCATGACCGGGTTGAGCGCGCGGGTCGCGGCGGATTCCGAGATCAGCTGACGGGTCACCAGGCGCAGGGCATCGAAACGCAGTTCCGAGCCGTGGATCTCCGCGGGGTCGTAGGTCTCCAGCCCCTGAGCCAGCGCCGAGACCGTGGTGAAGGTTCCGGCGACGCCGACAAACGTCCTCGCCCGGCCGATGGGGACGACCTTCTCCACCTCGTCGAGGCGAGCGGCAACATAATCGGCGGCGATCTCTACCTCGGTGGCGGTCGGCGGGTCGGTGCGCAGGATGCGTTCGGTCAGCCGCACGCAGCCCATCTGCGTGGAGTGCGCCCCCGCGATCTCACCGTCGGCGGTGCCGACGATGAACTCCGTCGACCCGCCGCCGAGGTCGATGACACAGAACGGCCCGCGCTCCGGGTCGAGGTCGGCGACGGCGCCGGTGAACGACAGCGCGGCCTCCTCCTGGCCGGAGATGACCTCGGCGCGCACCCCGAGCAGCTCCTCGGTCATGGCGAAGAACTCCTCGCGGTTGGCGGCGTCGCGGGTGGCCGAGGTGGCCACCATGCGCACCTTCTCCACACCCTCGAAACGCATGACCTTGACGTAGCGTTCCAGCGCTCGCCTCGTCCGGGTCAGGGCCTTCTCGCTGAGCCGTCCCGTCTCGTCGACGCCCTCCCCCAGCCGCACGATCTCGTTGAGCCGCGCCACGTCCCTGCCCTCGTCAGAGATGAGCAGCCGGATCGAGTTGGTGCCGCAGTCGATCGCCGCCACCCGCGCCATCTAGCTCTCCTCCAGGATCTGGTCCAGCTCCAGGCCCAGATCGCTTGTCGACGGCCAGTCAGCCGTAATCGCCGTCCCCCGCAGGTTCCCGTGCTCGGCCGCCAGTGCCACGGCCTCGTCGCCGAGGCGGAAGTGGCCCGCCCCCTCCGCCAGCGCATAGGCGATGAGCACGTGCAGGCACTTCACCCGGTCGGGCATGCCGCCGCCGGAGAAGTCGGTGCCCAGGTCCTCGATCTTGTTGCGCTCGGCGAGGTAGTGCTCGTGGGCGCGGCGGTAGTCAGCAGCGATCTCCTGGTCGGTGCCCAGGCGGTTCTGCATCCACTTCATCACCTGTCCGACCTCCAGCCGCGAGGCTTCGGCGGTGAGCCGGGGGTCGGTGAGGTAGTGGAGCGTGGGGAACGGGGTGCCGTCGTCAAGCCTCGGTGCCGTCTTGATCACGGCGGGCTGGCCGTCGGGGGTGCGGTAGGAGATTTCCAGCACTCCCCGGGGGGTGCGGCCGAGCTGGGAGCGGACGATATCGAGGTCTTCGGGTGCAACAGGCATGGCGGTCACTGTACCGGCAGGTGCATGTCACCGGCGGGCGACGGGCTCGTGGCCACGGAATCCCAGAGGACCTCGTACCACTCCGGCTGGACGGCCTCGTCGGTCGAGCTCGTGGTGACGCTGCTCTCCGGCGTGAGGCGGGGATCGACGATGCGCCAGGCGGTCTCCCCCGGCTCGATGACGCCGAGGCGACGGCGGGCTTCCTGACGGACGAACGCCTCGTCGTCGTACTGCCCGATCTCCTCGAGCAGCGCGTCCTTCTCCGCCTGCTTGGCCGCGATGGACTCGTTGAGGCGGGCGATCTCCGTGCGGCCGTCGAAGAAGTTCTTCATCGGCGCGTACACGGCGCCCAGGATGATGAGCAGCACAAACGCGATGACCGCGAGCGAAGAGATATCCAGGCGCTGCGTATCGACGGCCGGGAGACGGAGTTGTCTCTTCGGTCGGGGACTTCGGTTGGCCACCGGTACACGCGTCTTGCTCATAAGGCCTCTGAGTCTAACCCCACGCGTAACAAATCACCCCGCAGACATCAGCCTGCGGGGTGAATTGTTCGGCGGAGTTACTTGCCGAAACGCGGGAAGGCGGAGCGGCCGGCGTAGACCGCGCCGTCGCCCAGCTCCTGCTCGATGCGCAGCAGCTGGTTGTACTTGGCCACACGCTCGGAACGGGCCGGGGCGCCCGTCTTGATCTGGCCGCAGCCCAGGGCCACGGCGAGGTCGGCGATGGTGGTGTCCTCGGTCTCGCCCGAGCGGTGGGACATCATGGTGCGGTAGCCGTTGCGGTGCGCGAGGTCGACCGCGTCGAAGGTCTCGGTCAGGGTGCCAATCTGGTTGACCTTCACCAGCAGCGCGTTGGCGGCCTTCTTGTCGATGCCCTCCTGCAGGCGGGCCGGGTTGGTGACGAAGAAGTCGTCGCCGACGATCTGCACATTGTCGCCGATCTGCTCGGTGAGGGTGACGTAACCGTCCCAGTCGTCCTCGTCGAGGGGATCCTCGATGGAGACGATGGGGTACTGCTCGACGAGGTCAGCGTAGACCTTGATCATGTCCGCGGCGGAGTGCTGGCCGCCCTCGAAGTTGTAGGTGCCGTTCTCGAAGAACTCCGACGAGGCGACGTCGAGGGCCAGGGCGATCTCCTCGCCCGGGGTGAAGCCCGCAACCGAGATGGCCTCGAGGATGAGGTCGAGGGCCTCCTTGGTGGAGCCGACCGACGGGGCGAAGCCGCCCTCGTCGCCGAGGCCCGTGGACAGGCCCTTGTCCTTGAGCACCTTCTTCAGGGAGTGGTAGACCTCGGTGCCGGCGCGCAGGCCCTCGCCGAAGGTGTCGAAGCCGATGGGGGCGATCATGAACTCCTGCACGTCGACACCCGAGTCGGCGTGGGCGCCGCCGTTGAGGATGTTCATCATCGGCACCGGCAGGACGTGGGCGTTGGGGCCGCCGACGTAGCGGTAGAGAGGCAGGCCCGCAGAGTCGGCTGCGGCCTTGGCGGCGGCGATGGAGACACCGAGGATCGCGTTGGCGCCCAGGCGGGACTTGTTCTCCGTGCCGTCGAGGGCGATCATCGCCTGGTCGATGAGGCGCTGGTCGTCGGCCTCGAAGCCGGCAAGCTCGTCGGCGATCTCCTCGTTGACGAACTCGACGGCGTTGCGGACGCCCTTGCCGAGGTAGCGGTCGCCACCGTCGCGAAGCTCATGGGCCTCGTGGACACCGGTGGAGGCGCCGGATGGCACGCCGGCGGTGCCGTGCGAACCGTCGTCGAGGAAGACCTCCGCTTCGACGGTCGGGTTACCGCGGGAATCAAGGATTTCTCGGGCGAAAACGTGAATGATGTCAGCCACTGTGGCGGGCCTCCTGGGAGAAGTTGTCGGGGTACGCCCGCCATTGTTCCAGAAAACGAGGCCCGGGTCAGGCGGATTGACCGATCGCGTAGGAGGCGGCCGCGTCGCGGACCTTGATGAGGTAATCGTTGGAGCGGTTGTAGGACAACACCGCCTCCGTCCACCCCTCCGGCGTGGAGAGATCCCGGTTGTCGGCGCACAGGTGCTTCGCCGCGCCGAGGGCCGCATCGTCGATCTGGTGCGGGTCCGCGTAACCGTCGCCGCTGGCGTCGAGGCCGAAACGGTGCCACGAATCGGGAATGAATTGCATCGGCCCCACCGCCCGGTCGAACTCGGTGTCTTGGTCGAATTCACCGTCGTCGGTGTCGGCGATCTCCGCGGTCGCCCCGGACCCGTCGAGGGCGATGCCGATGATCGGCGGCGTGACCACGCCATCCTCGCCTATCGACGCCCGATCGAACGGGTTGCCCGTGTACGTCCCGTGGCGCGTCTCCACCCAGCCGATGCCGGCCAGCGTGTTCCACTTCAGGTGACACTCCGGCCACGCGTCGGCGGCGATCAGCTCGGCGTTTCCGTAGGCCTGGACCGCGGCCTGGGGTATCGACGTCTGCTCCGCCAGCGGCTCGGCCCAGAACGCCAGCTTGTCGGAGGTCCGGCCCTGCGCGTGCACGTCGACCGCCGGAACCTCGGCTCCCGCGGCCGGCGGCACGTTGTCCGGGACGGGCTGACGCGGCGTAATGCTCGTGGTTCCCGTGAGCAGCGACAGGACCCAGCCGACGACGGCGACGATGAGGACAATGGCCAGCAGGGCCCCCACGCCACACCCGATCGATCGCCTCACGCCGTCATTCACGGGTTCACATCCTACACGGCGCGATTCTGAGCACTTGCGCAGCTTTCGTCACTCGCGTTTACTTCAGTAACGCTAGTTTCCCGTCGATAAGGAATGAACCCTCCATGAAGCTCAAGCGCACCCTCGCCACCCTCGCCGCCGCCGGCATCGCCCTCACCACCCTCGCCCCCACCGCCGGCGCCGCCCCCGTCGGCAACACGGTCGCCCTGCTGGTCCTCGCCAACGGCCAGATCGCGACCGCCGACTGTGGCCTCGTCGGCGGCGTCCTGCGTGGCACCGGCCTCGTCAACGAGACCACCACGCGCTCCGAACTGGTCACCTCGCTGCACAGGACGCTCGCCGGCGACATCCAGACCAAGCTCATCACCGCCCAGACCATCGGCGTCATCGGCGACCGCGCCCTCGAGTGCGGCGTGGTCAAGGCCGACCCCAACGTCCCCGCTGGCAGCTCACAGCTCATGGACGTAGTCGCACTGCTGTCCTCCGAGGTGCGCTAGAGCCTCTCGGCGCGCTTGCCGGCCGCCCAGGCTTTATTCTGCCTGTCGAGGTGAACCGGGCCCGTCGACCCGTCGAAGAAGTATGGCGCACGCGAACGCATCTTGTCGACAAAACTCTGCGCCACCTCGTCGAGGTCAAACGCCCCTCGCCTCGACGCAATCTCGGCATGAAACAGAACTTGGAGCAGCAGGTCTCCGAGTTCTTTTTTCATGTCGTCATCCGACGCGCCGCCGCGAACGGCGTCGGCGAACTCCGCGACCTCCTCGTCGAGGTAGACCAGCAGCGACTCGTGGGTCTGACCGGCCTCCCACTCTCCCCTAGACCGGGCGACCGCCATGATCCGGCGGGCCACGTCGATGGGGTCGTCGAGGCTCGCGGCCCTGATCACCCGTCGGCCATCGGCTGCGGGCGGCGCGGCGAAGGTGACCAGGGTCCCGACACCGGCGGGATCCTCGCCGTCGACATGATCGTCGAAGTTCCACCTCACCGACACCGGCACGTCGTCGGCGAAGGAGATCGGCGCGAGGATGTGCCCGCGGGCCTCCATGGGGATCATGGTGGGCCAGCGGGGGTCGAGAAGCAGGATGGTCATGGCCGTCATCTTAAGGCCACGGTGAATCAGTACTGCTGACGGACGACTTCCCTCGCGGACAGTCGTCGGACCGGGTGGTTGTTGGTCACGGGGCCGCTGCCGTCGGGTGGCCGGAAGACGATGCGGCCGCTCTCGTCCCTGTCGAGACGGCCGTGCCGGGGTGGAGCCCCGGGGTTGTCGTCGTTACGCGCGTTGTGCACCCGGCAGGCGACGGTCATCCGGTCGAGGCTGGTCTCACCGCCGGCGACCCAGGCGTCGAGGTGGTGCATCTGGCACTCGTCGGCGGAGGTGGTGCAGTCGCGAACGGGGCACAGGAGCGTGTCGGCGGAGGCCAGGAGGCGTTGTTTGAGGTTGGCCAGGCGCTCGGCGCGGTAGAGGTTGACGGGTCCGGTGAAGGGGTCCCAGATCCCGACGAGGTGATGCTCGGCCATCCGGGCCCTGATGAGTTCGGCGCCGGTCATCGTGGTGCCGTCGGTGAGTCCGAAGAGGGTGTCGTCGGCCTGGTGGCGCAGGAGTTTCGCCCAGTCGGGCAGGCCGATGACCACGAGAGGGGTGATCACCGACGGCGTCCCGGAAGCGTCACCGAGCAGGTGAGCGACGAAGGCGTCGGCCATGGCCTGTTCGTAGGTGAGTTTCTTGTCGGATCGCCGGAGTTTCGCGGCGGTCTCCCGCAGCCGGGTGAGGATGTCGGCCATGGTCCGCTCCGGCAGGCCGACGCTGATGTGGCGGAGCCCGCAGGCATCGGTGTTCTTGCCACCCTTGAGGGATCGTCGGCCGAAGGACTTTGCCTCGGCGTCGGGTACGGCGCGGTTGAGTTCGCGAACGCGGGCGGCGGCGGCCTTGTCGATCTCGTCGACGGTGCCGGTGAGAGCGCAGAGCTCGACGCGCAGCGCCCACTCGTCGCCGTCGAGAAGTTTGCGCACGTGTTTCTCCACCGCGGCGATCGCCTCGACGGAGAGACCACCGGAACGAGCGGCCTCGACGGCACGGCGCTGCTGGCGGCGGTGACGGGTACGCCCGTAGTAGGTCTCGGACAGGGCGACCCACTCCCCGGCCGTCGAGCCGGAGTAGCCGAAGGACACCAGGCGCGCGCGGTTGAGCCGGCCGTCGGCGAGCGCGGCGAGCAGGTTAATGCCCTGCCGGTTCAGCGCGGTGAGCGCGTCGATGATGTCCACGTCGGGGACGCTACCGTCGATAAGCGAGACCCGCCCCGGGCCCTGTGGATAACTCCCGACGAGGCGACAATCGATCCACAGGGTGACATGAGACACACTTTAGGTGACCCTAATTTAGCACACGCTAAGTTGCTATCTGGACCATTACTGGAGAAAACGAGGAACGATGTTAGTCGCCAACATGCTCATTGGCTTGAGGGAAGGCCTCGAGGCATCGATGGTGGTCATGATCCTGGTCGCCTTCCTGGTGAAGTCGGGGCGGAAAGACCAGCTCAAGTGGGTGTGGCTCGGCATCGGCGCGGCGTCTGCGGTGACGTTGACCGCGTTCCTGGTCATCCAGCTCGGCACCAAGACACTCACCAGCACCGGCCAGGAGCTGGTCGGCGGCATCTCATCGCTGGTGGCGGTGGCGATCATCTCCTACATGCTGCTGTGGATGCGTGGCGCAGCCAAAGACATGAAGGGGGAACTGCAGGGGCGCCTAGGTTCCGCCGTCGAGGTCGGTCCGTGGGCCGTGGTGCTCATGTCGTTCGCCGCGGTCGCCCGCGAGGGCATCGAGACGGCGCTGCTGGTCTTCGACAGTTTCGCCTACGGCAACGTCGGAGTGCCGGCCGCCGGACTACTCATCGGCTTCGTCGTCTCCGTGATCATCGCCGTGCTCATGTACCACGGTGCGATCCGCATCAACCTGGGCGTGTTCTTCAAGATCACCGGCGTGCTGCTCATCATCGTGGCCGCGGGCATCCTGCGTTACGGCATCACCGACCTGCAGGAGGCGGGCGTGCTGCCGGGTCTGAAAAATCACGCCTTCGATCTCTCCGGCCTCATCGCGCCGGGCTCTGCCGCGGCCACCGTCATCGAGGGTGTCCTCAACCTCGTCCCCCGGCCGACGACGCTGTCGATGATCGCCTGGGCGCTCTACCTCTTCGTCGCTCTCTTCATCTTCCTCCGCCCCGTCCCCGTGGCACCCCAACCGAAACCCGAACCTGCTAGGAGCCTCGCAGCATGTACACCCGTCTTCCGTTGACCCTCGGCCTCGTCGCCCTCACCGCCCTCCCGCTGACCGCCTGCGCGGACAAGGTCGACGAGTCCCAGGCGACCGGCTTCACCGTCGCCGCGGAAGATCAGACCTGCGAGGTCTCCGCCGACACCGCCGAGACCGGCACGTCCACCTTCGAGGTGACCAACAACGGCGAGAAAACCACCGAGTTCTACGTCTTCACCGAGGCCGGCCGGGTCATCGGCGAAGTGGAGAACATCGGCCCCGGCGCGACCCGCAAGCTCGTCGTGCAGATCAACGACCCGGGCGAGTACGTGCTCACCTGCAAGCCGGGCATGGCCGGTGAGGGCATCTCGCAGACCCTGACCGTCACGGGCGACGCCCTCAACGTCACCGAGGGTGACGCGGTGCTCACCGAGGCCGTCGACGGCTACGTCGCCTACGTGCGTTCCCAGACCACCTCCCTCGACGAGCTCACCGGGGAGTTCGTCGCCGCCATCGACGCGGGTGACCTCGACGAGGCGAAGCGCCTCTACCCGCTGATGCGCACGCCCTACGAGCGCATCGAGCCCGTCGCCGAGGCGTTCCCCAACGATCTGGATCCGCGCATCGACCTGCGCGAGGCCGACCTCGAGCCGGGCCAGGAGTGGACGGGCTTCCACGCGATAGAAAAGCAGCTGTGGGAGGACGGCGCCATCACCGACGAGACGAAGACACTCGCCGCCCAGCTCAACGACGACGTCGCCGAGCTCGTCGACGGCGTCAACGCCCAGGACTTCCGCGACGAGCTGACCCCGGTGCAGATCGCCTCGGGCGCGCAGGGCCTGCTGGATGAGATCTCCACCTCGAAGATCACCGGCGAGGAGGACATCTTCTCCCACACCGACCTCTACGACTTCCAGGCCAACCTCGAGGGATCCCGCGCGGCCGTGGCGTCCCTGGAGAAGGCCATCACCGACCGTGACCCGGAGCTGCTCGGCGAGATCAACCAGCGCTTCGACGATGTCCAGGCGCTGCTGGACACCCACCGCGAGGGCGACGGTTTCGTCTCCTACGACACCGTCGACGAGGCCCAGCGCCGCGAGCTCTCCGAGGCGCTGGACACCCTCACCGCCTCTGTGGTGACCGTGCAGGAGGTCATCACCCAGTGATTTCCCGGCGCGGCCTTCTCACCGGCGCAGGTTTCGGCGCCGCCGGGCTCGCTGTCGGCGTGGGCACCACGGCCCTGGTGGCCTCGTCCGACGACGGCGACACCGTCCCCTTCGATGGCGAGCACCAGGCGGGCATCACCACCCGCCAGCAGGACGCCCTGCACTTCGCCGCCTTCGACGTGGTCACCGACGACCGCGCCGAGCTCGCGGACCTGCTCAAACAGTGGACCACCATGGCGCGGCACATGACCTCGGGCGAACCCTCCGAGCAGCCGACGTCCGAGCACTCCGTCCCCGAGGACACAGGTGAGGTCAGCGACCTCAGCGCCGCGAACCTCACGGTCACGGTGGGTTTCGGTCCCTCGCTTTTCGACGACCGTTTCGGCCTCTCCGCCCAGCGCCCGACCGAGCTGCAGGACCTGCCCCATTTCCCCGGCGACCAGCTCATCCCGGAGCTCTGCGGCGGCGACCTGTGCATCCAGGCCTGCTCGGACAACCCCCAGGTGGCCATCCACGCGGTGCGCAACCTGGCCCGTGTCGGCGCGGGTGTGGTCAGCGTGCGGTGGGCGCAGATGGGCTTCGGCCACGCCTCCGCGACGACCCGCGGGCAGCAGACCCCGCGCAACCTCTTCGGCTTCAAGGACGGCACCAACAACCTGCGCTCCGAGGACAACCAGCTGGTCGACGACCATGTCTGGGTCTCCGGCACAGGCACCTGGCTCGACGGCGGGGCGTTCCTCATCCCCCGGCGCATCCGCATGCTCATCGAGAACTGGGACCGCCAGGTACTCACCGAGCAGGAGTCGACCTTCGGGCGCCAGAAGGCCTCCGGCGCTCCCCTGGGGCGCACGGACGAGTTCGACCCGCTTCCCCTCGACGAGTACGTGGGCACCTCGGGCCCGCTGATCCCCGCCTCGGCCCACGCGCGGCTGGCCAGCCCGGAGGAGAACAACGGCGCCCGGATGCTGCGCCGCGCCTACAACTTCACCACGGGGACCGACGGCCTCGGGCATCTCGACGCCGGCCTGTTCTTCATCGCCGTGGTCAATTCCCCGGAGACGAGTTTCATCCCCATCCAGAACAAGCTGGCGCGCAAGGACAAGATGAACGAATACGTGCGTTACGAGTCGTCGTCGATCTTTGCTCTCCCGCCCGGGGTCCGCGGTGCGGACGACTGGTGGGGTCGGACGCTGTTCGAGGCCTGACCTGGGATTTTATAAGGCCCACAAAACCGTTGCACACGGGGTCTGCACTGTGTTTGACTGTGTTCCGCGCCACTAACGCGCCACCCCGCAGGCTGGCTCACACCGCCGTCTGCGGCGACCACCGACACCAGAAAGACTCTGCATGTCCCACGATGCGTTCCTCTTCGATGCCGTGCGCACCCCGCGCGGCCTCGGCAAGCCCACCGGCTCCCTCCACGAAGTCAAACCGGTCGACCTGGTTGCCGGGCTCTTCGACGCCCTCGGCCAGCGCCACGAATCCCTCGACCCCGCCGACTACGAGGACGTCATCCTCGGCATCGTCAGCCCCGTGGGCGACCAGGGAGCCGTGCTGCCGCGTGCCGCCGCGCTGAAGGCCGGCCTGCCCGAATCCGTGGCCGGTGTGCAGGTCAACCGCTTCTGCGGCTCCGGCCTCGAGGCCGTCAACGAGGCAGCCGCACGCATCCGTTCCGGCTGGGAGCACATGCTCGTCGCCGGCGGCGTCGAGTCGATGTCGCGTGTGCGCATGGGCTCGGACGGTGGCCCGTGGGCCATGGACCCCGCCACCGCCATCGCCGCCAACTTCATCCCGCAGGGTGTCTCCGCGGACCTCATCGCCACCCGCCAGGGTTACTCCCGCGAGGACCTCGACTCCTTCGCCGTGGCCAGCCACCAGCGCGCCGCAAACGCCTGGGAGCAGGGCTACTTCGCCAACTCGGTCATCCCGGTCACCGACGCCAACGGCCTGCCCGTGCTGGAGCGCGACGAAACCATCCGCCCGACGTCCTCCCTGGAGTCGCTGGCCAAGCTCCGGCCCGCGTTCAAGGAGATCGGTGAGACCGCCGGCTTCGACGCGGTCGCCCTGGAGCGTTACCCGGAGCTCGCGGGTGTCAACCACTTCCATCACGCCGGCAACTCCTCCGGCATCGTCGACGGCGCGGCCCTGACCATCATCGGCAGCGCCGAGGCGGGCGAGAAGGCCGGGCTCAGGCCCCGCGCGCGCATCGTCTCCGCTGCGGCGGTCGGTTCCGAGCCCACCATCATGCTCACCGGCCCCACCCCGGCCTGCCAGAAGGCGCTGCGCGTCGCCGGCATGTCCGCCTCCGACATTGACCTCGTCGAGATCAACGAGGCCTTCGCCACCGTCCCCCTCATGCTCATGGAGGAGATGGGCTGGAGCCACGAGCAGACCAACGTCAACGGCGGCGCCATCGCCATGGGACACCCGCTCGGTGCCACGGGCGCCATGATCCTGGGCACCCTCGTGGACGAGCTCGAGCGCCGGGATCTGCAGACCGGCATCGCCACCCTCTGCATCGGTGCCGGCATGGGCATCGCCACCATCGTCGAACGTGTCTGACCCCACCACCACCTACTGAGGGAGAAAATCTGATGAGCACCAACATGATCGCGTGGGAGAAGGACGCCGACGGCATCGTCACCCTGACCATGGACGACCCCGACGCCCGCGTCAACACCATGAACGAGCGTTACCGCGACGCCATGGAAGAAACCCTGGACCGGCTGGAGGCGGAGAAGGACGGCCTCACCGGCGTGGTCCTCACCAGCGCGAAGGGCACGTTCTTCGCCGGCGGCGACCTGGACTCCATCGGCAGCACCACCGAGGATGACGCCGCGGAGATCTTCGCGGAGACCGAGCACATCAAGGCGCAGCTGCGCCGCCTGGAGACCCTGGGCGTTCCCGTGGTCGCCGCCATCAACGGCGCGGCACTCGGCGGCGGATTCGAGATCGCCCTCGCCTGCCACCACCGCATCGCACTGGCCGGCAAGAAGACCAAGATCGGCCTGCCCGAGGTGTCCCTGGGCCTGCTGCCCGGAGGCGGCGGCGTCACCCGCACCGTGCGCCTGTTCGGCATCGAGAAGGCACTCATGGAGTGGCTTCTCGAGGGCCCGCAGTACAGCGCCGAGGAGGCCCTGGAGAAGGGCGGCGTCGACGAGGTCGTGGCGTCTGCGGAGGAACTCGTCCCGGCCGCCAAGACGTGGCTCAAGGAGAACCCCGAGGCCCACACCAAACCCTGGGACGGAAAGGGGTACAAGATCCCCGGCGGCAACCCGACCCACCCGGGCTTCGCGCAGCGCCTGCCCGCCTTCCCCGCGATGCTCCGCGCAAAGCTGGGCGGCGCCGACGTTCCCGCCCCCAAAGCGATCCTCTCGGCAGCCGTCGAGGGCGCCCAAGTCGACTTCGACACCGCGAGCCGCATCGAGAGTCGCTACTTCGCCGGACTCGCGACCGGCCGCACCTCCACCGCCATGATCCAGGCCTTCCACACGGACATGCAGACCCTGCGCTCCGGCTCCATCGCCGGCGAGAAGGGCCGGGAGAAGAACACCGTGAACTCCGTCGCCGTCCTCGGTGCGGGCATGATGGGCGCGGGCATCGCCCACGCCCTGGCCATCGCCGGCATCGAGGTCATGCTCAAGGACGTCAGCCTGGCCAACGCGGAGAAGGGCTTCGGCCACGTGAAGGGCCTCGTGGACAAGCGGGTCCAGCAGGGCAAGATGTCGGCCGAGAAGGCCGAGGAGATCCTCGCTCGGGTCACGCCGACGGAGAGCTACGACGACATCGCGCACGTCGACGCGGTCATCGAGGCCGTGTTCGAGGACTTCGACCTGAAGAACTCGGTGTTCACGGACGTCGAGAAGGTCGTCGGACCGGACACCCTGCTGTGCTCCAACACCTCCACGCTGCCCATCACCCAGCTGCAGCAGCCGCGCGAGCGCTCTGCCGACATGGTGGGGCTGCACTTCTTCTCCCCCGTGCACCGGATGAAGCTCGTGGAGATCATCAAGGGTGAGCAGACGTCGCAACGCACCTTCGAGCGTGCCTACGACCTGGTGCAGCAGATCCGAAAGCTGCCCATCGCGGTCAATGACGGCCGTGGTTTCTACACCTCGCGGGTGTACGGCACGCTCATCCTCGAGGCCGTCGCCATGGTCGAGGAGGGGGTCAACCCGCAGCGCATCGAGCGCGAGGCCCGCCACGCCGGCTTCCCCGCCTCTCCGCTGGCCATGCTCGACGAGGTCTCCCTCACCCTGGTGCAGCACATCCGAGCCGCCGAGGAGAAGGAGGCGAAGGAGCTGGGCACCGAGCGTCCCGCCCGCCCGGGCGAGAGTGTCATCGACCGCATGATCGAGGACTTCGACCGCAAGGGCCGTGCCGCTGGCGCGGGCTTCTACGAGTACCCGGAGGAGGGGCGCAAGTTCCTCTGGCCGGGCCTGTTCGAGCACTTCTCCCAGGACACGGAGATCTCCGGGCAGGAGATCCAGGATCGTCTGGTCTACCGCATGGCCATCGAGACCGCGCGGTGCTTCGAGGACGGCATCCTCACGGACACCGCCTCGGCGAACCTCGGCGCGATCTTCGGCATCGGTTTCCCGCCGCAGACCGGTGGTCCGGCGACCTTCATGGTCAACCGCCCCGAGGGCCTCGCCGGCTTTGTCTCGCGTTGCGACGAGCTGGCCGACGCCCACGGTGAGCGCTTCCGCCCCAGCGAGTGGCTGCGCGAGCGGGCCGCGAAGGGCAACGATCTGGTATAGTCGCACTGCCTGGCCCTGCCGGTCAGGTCCGTGAAACCAGAGGAACGCGAAATCCTCCCGCGCGGAGTGGAAATTGGATTAAGCCAATCCACCCGCCCTGGGGGGATTTCGCCGTTTCCCGCCCGTTAGATCCCCATTGAACGACTCACCGTGCCCAAGGTGGGCCGACGCCCTTCCCCCTCCGCTAACCTCAAATACCGGAGGCGAATGGGCAGGTAGACACATGTATTTTGCAACTCCACCTCGAATGCGCAATGAGAATCCCCCCTGTTGATGCATTCCGGCACCCTTACCCGGGCCGAATTTGACGCCCCTTCCAGCGGCAGATGCATGTAATCTCCGCCTTATGCAAATCGCCTGGCAGGAATTGTCTTTTAGGTATGCAAAGCACTCACCACCGGTGCTTAATTCTGTCTCATTTACTCTCGATCAGCCCGGCCTGTTCGTAGTCCGCGGCCCGTCCGGGAGCGGCAAATCGACGGTCCTGGAACTGCTGGCCGGCCTGCGCTCTCCCGTGGATGGGCGAATCCTCATCGAGGGCGCGCGAGCCGACCGATGGTCGGTGAACAAGGCTTCGAAGTGGCGAGCCCGCAGCGTCGGTTACGCTCCCCAGGCTCCGACCCTTTTGGACAGCCTGACATGCGAGGAGAATCTGGCGCTGGCCACTGATATCGCAGGGCACGGCCTGGATGCACAGCAGCGGGTGGGTCTTCTGGACCGGCTCGGAATGGCAGACTTCCGGACGGCCCTGCCTACTGAATTGTCAGGCGGTCAGCGTCAGCGGGTTGCCATCGCGCAGTCTCTTTCGTCTCAACCCGACCTGCTTTTGATGGACGAGCCCGTCAGCGCACTCGACGAAGGCAACATTGGCATCGTCGAATCTCTTCTGGCAGACGCTGCATCGTCCGGCGCAATGGTCGTCTACTGCTCTCACAGAGAAATATTCGACGGCACTGCTCAGACTCTTCTTGATCTGGAGAAGTGACATGGAGTTGAACGCTGGCACCGCGTATCGACGAGAGTTGAAAACCACCGCGCGGCCGTACATAGCTGGTTTGATCGTGGCCGCCACCATCATCGGAACCCTCTTGGGAACCATTCTTTATGTCGGCTTCTCCCCCGGAGGAAGTGACGATCTCGCCCAAGGAATGGTCAACACCAGCCTGATTGCGATCTTCCCCACCCTGGCCGGCGTGCGTTTGGCCCATCAGAACTTTATCGCCGATCACCGAAGCACTATCGTGGCGCTGAAGAATTTGGGCGTCAGCAACGCTTTCTTCCGCCGCCACTTCCTTGCTCAGGCGTTAGCCCTTGCCGCACTGGCCAGCATCGCGGCGGTGGTCATCGGCCGAATCATTCTCCGCCCGTTCCTTGGCGTGTTGTTATGGGGAATGGGAAAGACGCTTCCGGATCAATACGGCTCACCCCTCCGGGTCCTTTTTGTATCGTTTATCGCCCTGGGTGCCATCTACCTGATCGGCGTGGGGACAATCCGACTCGAATCAGCGCTGAACAAGCATTCTGACGCACCAACCGTGAAAGGTTCTCGAACGAAGGTATTGACGGCTGTTGGGCTGCTGCTCGCATTGGTCAACATCGGGTGCGGGTTGTGGTCACTGGCTGGGCACGGTTCGAATACGACGGTCGCAATCATGATCCTGACCAGCCCAGTCCTGGCCGCGGTCTCGGCCGGCCCGCTGAGCAGGCTCCTCGCGCGACTAATCTCCACCGTATTGAGCCGGATCAGCGGATGGAGCGCCCCGGCGTTGGGGATACGCTCAATTTCGGCCACCGGGACAATTTCCCGAGCAGGCTTGGCCGCCGTGCTGGTCTCCATCCCCCTTGCAGGATTCACCTGGGTGTCATCGTCCTTGGCCGCGGGATCATTCTATGCAGAGCAGCTGGTCAGCAATGTCCCGGTCATTGTCAGTGAGGATTCTCAACTCCTGACCCCCGATCAGGCTGAAGATGTATGCAGTGAGATCGGTGATTCGTGCCGCGGCGTGATTTATTGGCAGCCCTCAGACATTGCTGAATCTGGCGCGGAATCTGTGCCACGAAATAGGGCGAACGATTACACCTTGGCGGGCTCCACACCCCAGATAGTTGAGGAGTTCGTGCCAGGAGATCCTACCCCGGCGGGTAGCAACCCCTTCCACCTCGAATACATGCAGATTGCCGCCGCTGTATCGAAGGGCGCTCCGGTTGATCCTGACTGGGCCCTCGTGGTCGCCGACTCGACTCCAGGGTTGAAAGACTCGTACACGGTGGTGTCGTCGCGACAGTGGGCGGAAACCTCGGGGCGTGACACCCAGCTGTTCTACGGGCCTGGAGGTGACGGCACGTCAGGCTTCATCCCCCTGGCCGCCTACACATTGTTGGCAACGTGCGTCGTTCTCATTGTCGCCACCATCGGAAAACGTTCCAGCCTTCGGCGGTTCTTCTCCCCTTTGGCACTCCTGGGGAAATCGCCATTAGGAATTCAGGCCACATCCTTCTGGACAGTGCTGTTCCCCTACCTGACTGCAACCGTGGCCGCCGTATTGGCGAGCGCGTGGTACGGCGCGGTGGCTCACACCGTCACCACCGGCAAGGCGGGGGTGTGGATGCCATTCATGCCCTCAGGCCTCTGGGTGCTGTTCGGCCTTGTATTCCTCGCTACCAGCGCCACGTCGTTTCTTCCCGATCCGGAAAGGAAACGCCAGGTAGGCAATGAACAAGAAGAGCAGGCCCCGCAAACTCTTCCCGGCTAACACCACCCAGCAGTGCCCGGGCTGCCACACCAACCAGCAGGGCGAATAGTCAGATCACTCGCTGACCGAGACCATCTTCGTGGCCTCGGTCGACGCCCCGGAGACTGCAATCTTCGGGGCGTCAAACATCTGCGAGAGGAAGTCCGCCACCCACTGCAGCAGGTCGGCGTCGCGCAGGTTCTGCTGCCCGGCGCCGCGCCCGGCCTTGGGGAAGGGCACCTGCACGGCCTGGGCCGCGGCGCGGTAGGTCGCGCCCGGGAAGAGGCGCTTGAGGCGCACCTGCTTGGAGTCCGGCAGCTCTGCGGGGTGGATCTTGATGCGGGTGCCCTGCACCAGCACGTCGGAGATGCCCACCGCCCGGGCGAGGTGGCGCAGCCGGGCCACGCTGAGCAGGCTGAGCACTTCCCTGGGGACGGGGCCGTAGCGGTCGACCATCTCGTCGACCACGGCACCGAGGTCGTCCTCGTTCTTGGACTCGGCGATCTTGCGGTAGATCTCCAGGCGCAGTCGTTCGGAGTTGATGTACTCCTCGGGGATGTGGGCGTCGACGGGAAGATCGATGCGGATCTCCTTGGGGCCCTGGTCGGTGGCATCGAGGACCTCTCCGCGCGCCATCGCCTTGAAGGTTTCCACGGCCTCGCCGACGAGGCGAACGTAGAGGTCGAACCCCACCCCGGCGATGTGGCCGGACTGCTGGGCGCCGAGCACGTTGCCCGCGCCGCGCATCTCCAGGTCCTTCATGGCCACGGCCATGCCCGCGCCGAGGTCGTTGTTCTGCGCGATGGTGGCCAGCCGGTCGTAGGAGGTCTCCGTCAGCGTCGTGCCCTTGGGGTAGAGGAAGTAGGCGTAACCGCGTTCGCGGGAACGGCCGACGCGCCCGCGCAGCTGGTGCAGCTGCGACAGGCCCATGTGGTGGGCGTTCTCCACGATGAGGGTGTTGGCGTTGGCGATGTCCAGGCCCGTCTCGACGATGGTGGTGCACACGAGCACGTCATAGTCACGGTTCCAGAACCCCTGGACGGTGCCCTCGAGCTGCTCCTCCCCCATCTGCCCGTGCGCGACCACGACACGCGCCTCGGGGACGAGATCACGCAGTTCCCGGGCCTTCGAGTCGATGTCCGCGACTTTGTTGTGGATGAAGAACACCTGACCGTCGCGAAGCAACTCCCGCCTGATGGCCGCGGCGACCTGCTTGTCCTCGTACGCGCCGACGTAGGTGAGGATGGGGTGGCGGTCCTCGGGCGGGGTGAGCATGGTGGTCATCTCGCGGATGCCCGACATGCTCATCTCCAGGGTGCGCGGGATCGGGGTGGCACTCATGGTGAGGATGTCCACGTTCGAGCGCAGCGCCTTGATGTGCTCCTTGTGTTCGACGCCGAAGCGCTGCTCCTCATCCACGACGATGAGGCCGAGGTTCTTCCACTGCACACCGGTCTGCAGGAGGCGGTGGGTGCCGACCACGATGTCGACGGAGCCGTCGGCAAGCCCGGCGAGGATCTTCTTCGCCTCGGCCGTCGAGGTGAACCGCGAAAGCTCGGCGATCTCCAGGCCGAAACCGTCCATGCGCTGGGAGAACGTGTTGTAGTGCTGCTGCGCCAGCAGGGTGGTGGGCACGAGCACGGCGACCTGCATCCCGTCCTGCACCGCTTTGAACGCGGCGCGCACGGCGACCTCGGTCTTGCCGTAGCCAACGTCGCCGACGATGACCCGGTCCATGGGCACGGTGGACTCCATGTCCTCCTTGATGGCCTCGATCGCGGCCATCTGATCCTCCGTCTCGATGAACGGGAACCGGTCCTCCATCTCCCGCTGCCAGGGGGTGTCGGGCGCGAACTGGTGACCGACCGCGGAGTGGCGTTTGGCGTAGAGCTCGACAAGCTCGGCGGCGATCTCGCGCACCGCGGAGCGAGCCTTCTTCTTGGTGTTCTTCCAGTCGGATCCGCCCATCTTGGACAGGGTCGGGGACTCACCGCCGGTGTACTTGCTCAGCAGGTCCAGCGACTCCATGGGCACCCAGAGCTGGTCGGCGGGCTGCCCGCGTTTGCTGGCGGCGTACTCCAGCACGATGTACTCGCGCCGGCTGGTCTCGTCGCCGGCGTGGATCTCGCGCTCGGCCATCTTGAGGAACTTGCCGATGCCGTGTGTCTCATGCACGACAAAATCCCCGGTCTGCAGCGCGAGCGGGTCGACCTTGTTGCGCCGCTTGGCGGGCTTGCGCTTGGCCCCGGCGACGTCGCCGACGCGGTTGCCCGTGAGATCCGTCTCGGTGATGACCACCAGCGGGATCCGAGGGAACATCAGCCCCGCGTGGGACAGGGCCTCGTAGAGGGTGATTTCGCCTGTCGACGGCTGCCAGCCCGGCGTGGCGACCTTCACCGGGATACCGTTCTCCCGGAAACGTTCGGTCATGCGTTTGATCGCGGCCTCGGTGGGGGCGACAAACGCCGCGCGTCCGCCGTCGTTGACGTGCACCTTCAGGGTGGCCATCATGGCCTCGATCTCCTTGAGATCGCCACGCGGAGTCGGCCCGGACTGGTAGTCCAGCGGCAGCGTCGCCGTCTCCTCGGACTCGAACATGCCCGGCGCGGCCACGGTCCACCACGGACCCGGCGCGCCCGCCTCGAGCGACTCGTAGGAACGGTAGGACGACGCGGAAACGTCGAGCCCCTCGACGACAACCGGCCCAGTCGCACCCATCGCCGCGGCCTCCCAGCCGGCCTCGAGGAACTCCGTGTCCGTCGCCTCCAGGTCGGCGATACGCCGGCGCACCTTCTCCGGGTCGATGATGACAGTGTGGGTCCCGTGCGCCATGAGCGTATCGACGGTCACCATGCGCGTGTCCGTGAGCACGGGAATCAGTGCCTCCATGCCCTCCGCCGAGGTCCGCTCCCCCACCTTGGTGAGCAGCTCCACCAGCGCCGGGTTCCCGGGGTGTTTGACCAGCAGTTCGCGGGCACGGGCGGCCACGCGGTCGTCGACAAGCAATTCCCTGGCCGGGTACACCTCGACGGCGCCGGTCTCGACCTCGGGGATGGCGCGCTGGTCGGCGACGGAGAACTGGCGCATCTCGGTGATCTCATCGCCCCAGAACTCCACGCGGACCGGCAGGTCGTGGGTGGTGGGGAAGACGTCGAGGATGCCGCCGCGCACTGCGAACTCGCCACGCTTGGCCACCATGTCGACGTGGCTGTAGGCGCGGAAGACCAGCTCCTCGGTGAGCTCGGAGAAATCGAACTCCGCGCCCTCCTTGAGGATGACGGGCTTGCGACCCGCTGCCTGCTCCAGCACCGGCTGGCTCAGGCCACGCGCCGCGGTGACCACGACCCGGTAATCCTGCAGGTGATTGAGGATTTTCGCGCGCCGGCCCACGATGTCCGCACCCGGGGACAGGCGCTCGTGGGGCAGGGTCTCCCAGGAGGGGAAGAGGCCGACGCTGTCACCCAGCATCGCGCTGAGCTCGGCGGCGAGATCCTCCGCCTCCCGCCCGGTGGCGGTGACCACGAGGACCGGCGCCTGCGTGGCCAGGGTGGCCAGCGCCCAGGGGCGGGCCTGCGTGATCGCGGTGAGGTGGAGCCGCTTGTCGCCGACAGCCTTGGTCAGCCCCTTCAGCGCCGGGTCACTGGAGATCGTGTGCAGCAGTCCGGCGAGCATCGGGGTGGTCACTTACTTGTCCTCCAGGGGGTCTTCAGTCTTAGTTTCTTCGGCATACTGACGCAGCTTCGGGGTCTCCTGCAGGCCGGACAGGCCGTTCCAGCACAGGTTGACGATGTGCGCCGCCACCGTCTGCTTGTCCGGCTCGCGCACGTCCAACCACCACTGCGCAGTGGCGGTGACCATGCCGACAAGCGCCTGAGCATAGATGTCCACCACCCCGGAATCTAATCCCCGATGCTCGAACGCACTGCCCAACGCACGCGACACCGTGGACACCGCACTGTTGAACAACGTGCCGTAGTTACGGCCCTGCTCCCCCTGCGCCGAATCCCGCACGAGGATGACAAACCCGTCGGTCTCCTCCTCCACGTACGTGAGCAATGCGACGCAGGCGCTCTCGATCTGATCGCGCCACCTGCCCGTGCCGATCGCCCCCGTGATCAGCGCCTCCAGCCGCAGGAGCTCCCGGTCGACGATGACCGCGTAGAGCCCCTCCTTGCCCCCGAAGTGCTCGTAGACGACCGGCTTGGAGACCCCCGCCCGGGCAGCGACCTCCTCGACGCTGGTCCCGTCGAAGCCCTTCTCCGAGAACGTCGCCCTGCCGATGCTGATCAACTGCTCACGACGCTCTTTCCCGGACATCCTCTGTCGACCCATGCCCAATAGCCTAACCGGGCTCAGGATCATTTATGATCGTGAGGCACCGCTCGTGTGCAGTTCCCCATGGTGTAATCGGCAACACTACGGTTTTTGGTACCGTCATTCTAGGTTCGAGTCCTGGTGGGGAAGCATTTTTTGGGGGTTTCCTACGGAGTGATTGCGTTTGCGCCGCGCACGCCCACCTTTGCCCCGCGTGCGGCGGCTCGACGGGATTCTCCAGCAATGTGCGCCGAAAGCAACGTCATTTTCGAATTGATCACTGCGCGGATCCAGTTAAGTCGGATCCCGAAGAGTGGAATCTGAGATTCTATTCTCACAGGTCAGACAATCCGACTGGGATTTCCCCTTACTGATCAAGCAAATTATGTAATGAAAATTCTTCGCCGGATATATAAATTGTGCTGACTCGGTTGAGGCCAAGCCTTTCCAAAGTTCCGCACAGTCCCGCTAGCGTCCACCACAATGCCTCTAGCTCAGTTTTCCTCGCCGCCCGGCGAGGTTCCCCGGAAAGAAGAAACCTATGAACTGCCCCAAGTGCAAGAGCGAGAACATCCGCATCGACTTCGTTCAGAGCGGGGGCAAGTCGTCGCACAAGGGGAATGGACTCGGAGGGCACACAAACAACATGCTCCGAACCTCTACCGCGTTGGTGACTTTTGGCACGTCCAACCTTGTCTGGAAGAAGTCCAAGGGAGGTTCCAACCACAAGTTCAAGAACGAGCGGATGGGCCTGTGCCAGTCCTGCGGCACCGGCTGGAAGGTGAAGTAGCCTCCCCGATGAAGAGGCTCGCTCACCTCTCCAGCGCGGTCGTTCTCGTCCTCACCCTGGTTGCCTGCGATGACGATAGAAAAGACCCGCCAGTAGAGCCCCAGCCGACGAGCGTCTCCTCGTCAGCGTCGCTGCCTGGCAGCGCGTTATCAACGCCCGTCGAGGCGAGCAGTGAACAGTCACCCTCGCTCACCGAACTGCCCGCTACCGCGGTACCTGCGCCCGAGCCTGTTGCCCCCACAACGGCTTCTCCACAAGTTTCCCAATGCCTCAGCGGCGACCGCCCTGGCCAAGCGTTGATGACGGACGGCACATACGGCTACTCCGATACCTGTTACCAGGAGGGGATCACGTAGAAGGGTGTCGTCGAGTGTCCGAATGGTGGTTTTGCCACCGATGCGGCCCTTTGCGATGACGGAGAGTTCAGTCCAGAGGACTACGGACCGGCAATCTAACTTCCTGGACAGAAACTCGGTTCGCGGCCGGGGCACCATGACCTAGGTAACTGAAACCAGCGGCGCCTGCTCCCCATCTGTCGGCTAGACCTAACTGAAAGACATCCCCAAATGAATCGGTTCAACCGCCTCGTCGGCGTCGCACTCCTTGCGTTCGGCCTCTCTTCCTGCAGTGCAAACAGCGACGACCCCACGCCGACCCCCACGTCTCTGCCAGCGACAACCACCATGTCCGCGGTGACCACCTCCTCAAGCAGTCCAACCTCCGAGGAACCCACGGAAGTGGAAACACCCGTGGAACAGGAACCCGTACAGTCCGCCGAACCCGAGACGGCGACCGTCGCCCAAACTCCCGCGGGTCCTGGAAATGGCTACAGGTGTCGGGGGACGGATTCCTACACATGGGACCCCTCCACGTGCACGCTCGGAGCCGTGGACTCTGCCCAGGAGCTTGCTGAATTCCAGGAACAACAGCGCCTCGCACAGATCCCCTATGCCGACGGCGGCACCTGCGCTGCAGCGGTGTGTGGCTACGGCACCAATGATCAGGGCCAACCCAATCCCACGTCCGGGGAGATCCAAACTCTCGACGGTTGTCAGGCCGGCTACATCACTGACGCGGAGCTTTGTGAGTCTGTGAGCTGGGTCGAAAACCACCAGTACTAGACCCGCGATTGCGCAACATTTCTCGTGCGGGCTCCGAAATGTGAGGCTGCAAGGAGCCCTTCCCATTCCTGGGCCGCCGCATGCGAGAAAGGGGCAAACGCATAACATCATGGCTATCTCAATTGCCCTGACTCAAATAGATCCTCGCGCCGGGGAATGAGTCCTTCCAGAAAGCAGAACGTCATGACGAACCCATTTAGCAGCGGGGAACCAACCGGGGTAAATCCGTGGGAGACCTCCGCGACACCGGCCGAGGTCGAAGAAACACGCCCCTTATGGAAAAAAGTCCTTGCCTGGCTGTCGGTTGCCTGGGGTGTCCTCTGTCTCCTCACTGCACTATTCGAGGGCCCATTTCTCGGCATGTTTCTTTTCGGCCTGATATTCATCGCGCTTGGTGCTCTATACCTTTTCGCGCCGAAGCGAAACCGCCGGTGGAAATTTGTCGTCCCCGCTGCGCTCGTGGCGATCGTCGTCAGTGCGCTGCTCATGCCGGCCACGCCTGAGGTTGACCCAGGTCCTGCCTCGGCGATCACGACGGTAACCAGCACATCAGCGTCCCCGTCTAAGTCGACGACATCCACCACAACTCCACCCAGTTCAACCGCATCCACGACCACCACAGCCACCGAAACTGAGGCCGGGGAAAACAACGAACCCACCCCACCCGTCGGTGACGAGCCCGAATCCTCTCCGTCTCCTGCCCAGCAGCACGGATTTCTGGAAACTTCGCGCGAGCCCGCCCCCGCGCCCGAGCCCGAACCTGCGCCGGCCCCGGCACCCGAACCCGAACTCGCACCGGCACCCGCGCCAGCTCCAGCGCCGAACCCCTCGACCGGTGGCGGCCTGACCTGTGCGGAGATCGGGCACAAAACCTACCCGGGAGACGGTTTCTATGTCCCGGACCATGATTCCGACGGCAACGGAGTCGGCTGCCAGAGCTACCCCAACCCGTAGGGAACCTCCCCACCGCTCCCCCGGTCTAAGAAAGCAACCACCTTTCACCAGACCTCGGGGAGCTTTTCCATGCCACCGCTCATCCACAACATTCAGAAATTGATCCTGGAACGTCTTCACGCTTTCCCCGATGCCCGCTTTGTCACCGACACTCAGCTGGTCCTCGACCCGGGGACAGGCACGCTGATGAACATCGAGACGCTCCTGGGCATGCTCGAGGAGGTCGCCGAGCCCTACCACCACGAGGTCATCGACCAGTTTGTCGGTGCTCTGACGCGAAGCATCACGGAGCTGCCCGCAGAAGTGGACACCCTGGATCGCCGGGAGGTCCTCGGCAGCGTCACCCGGCTGATCTACCCGGAGGACGTGCTCCCCGGCGTTCAGAATCCGCAGCCACTTGCACCCGGGCTGGTGACCGCCTGGGCGCTGGCCCGCGAGGACACCCTCGCTGTCATGCCTCCGGAGAAATTGATCGCCCACGCCGCCGAGGAGGACATGGACCGCGCCGCACGCGCGAGGGTCCGCGCCTACGCGCGCGGGCTCACGGTCGTGCGTGAACTCGGCGGGGTGCTGCTCCACGGCGGTAGACAGACCACGTCCGTCGCGCTGTACATCGACGACTGCGCACGTGCGGTGAAGCTACCCCGCTGCGCACACGGCTATTTCGTCTCGGTCCCCGACCGCACACACTGCATCATCGTCCCGGCGACAAAGATCGCGAGCCTGCTGCCGATGATGGAGGTCACCGTGGGCACGTTCCTCAACTCCGCTCAGCAGTTCAGCCCGTTCGTCTACCACTGGATAAACGGCACATGGCACGCGCTGGTCACCGACGCGGGCGTCACACCCACCCCCGAGCTGCTCGCGCTGCACGGGCCGGTCGACCTCTGGGACCAGGATGAGGACTACTGGGACGGGGACGCCGCCTGACTCAGTGATGCCCCATGTGTCCGAGCTCCGCTCCTTCGCCAGGTTCGACGATGACGAACTGGCCCATCATCCCCTGATCCTCGTGCAGCAGCATGTGGCAGTGGTACATGTACGGGATCGTCGGGTCGGGGAAGTGCCCGAACTCCACGGCCAGGCGCACGGTGGCCCCGGGCGGGATGGCGACGGTGTCTTTCCAGCCGTACGTTCCCACCTGCGCCACATCGGTGCCGGTGAGCTCGAGGACGCGGAAGCGTGCGTCATGGATGTGGAAGTTGTGGGGCCAGTCGGGGTTCTCGTTGGTCACCGCCCACACCTCGGGGCCGTCGTGGTCGATCTCCACGTCGACACGCTCCATGTCCATGGTCAACCCGTTGATCTGGAAGGTGTTGAGCAGGAACTCCCGCTCCGGCGCGCGGTCGACGGAGGGCACGGCAGCAGCTGCGGGATCCAACTTCGCCGGCAGCTCGCCCGGTGCGTCGCCACCCTCCGGCCCGGTGATGGCCAGCAGGTCGAAGCTGTGCTGGAACCCGAAGTCCGGGGCCTTGTCGTTGCCCTCGGGGATGCCGAAGTTCCCGCTCAGTGGCTCGGATCGCAGGGTGACCTCCTCGCCGGGCTCGAGGTCGACGATGATCTCCACGCGTTCGGCGGGACCGAGCAGGGCGTACTCCACCTCCACGGGTTCGCTGAGCAGCCCGGAGTCGGTGGCGACGATCGAGAACGGCCGACCGTCGGAGAAGGCCACATTGTAGAAACGCATGCCCGCGCCGTTGAGCACCCGCAGGCGCAGCCGACGGGCCTGCGCGTCGAGTTTCACGTTGGCCTGGCCGTTGATGAGCGGGGTGGTTCCCATGAGGCCGAGGTCGGGGTCGATGACTTCGTCGAGGTGACCGTCCTCGGTGAACTTCTGGTCGGTGATGACCACGGGGATGTCGTCCACGCCGTAGGCGTGCGGCAGCGCCAGGGAATCGGTGACGGGGTCGTCGATAAGCAGCGCTCCGGCGAGGCCGCGGTAGCAGTGCAGCGCGGTCTTCATGTGCGGGTGCGGGTGGTACCAGAGCGTCGCGGCGGGTTGATCGACGGTGAATTCCGCGGTCCAGGTGTCGCCTGGTTCGATCGGCGAGTGCGGGCCGCCGTCGGCCTTGGCGGGGAGTTTCATGCCGTGCCAGTGCACCGCGGTCATCTCGTCGAGGTCGTTGGTGACCTGCATCCGCACCTGCTCGCCGCGGCGCATGAGCAGGGTCGGCCCCATGTGTGGGCCGTTGAAACCCCAGGTGGGGGTGCTCACACCGGCCAACAGCTCGGCAGCACCCGCCTGTGCGGACAGGTCAAACACCCGCACGCCGTCGACCAGCGAGCCCTCGAGCACGGGAGGAATCGGCAGCGCGCGGGGCTCCGAGTCCTGTCCCGCGGGTTCGGGCTGCTCCGGACGGGTGCACGATGCCAGCGCCGCGGATCCGAGCAGGACCACCGCTCCCCTGATGAATGCCCGTCTGCCGAAAGTGCCCATTTCACACGCCTCTTTTCTCCATGAATTCCCGTTCTATTCTAGGGCGTAGGCTTCTGCTTCATGAACCCGCCCCAGCCCCACGAGACCCGCAACGGCCGGTTGTTCGTGCTCGCCAACGGACTGCAGGGGGTGGGCGACGAGTTTGTCTCCGCCAAGACGGTGCTGCCGTGGATCCTCAGCTCGGCCGGTGTCCCCGCGTTCTTCTCCGCCCTGCTCGTGCCCGTTCGCGAATCGGGCTCCATGCTTCCGCAGGCCGCGCTGGCCTCCTGGGTGGTCACGCGCCGCTCGCGCAAGCGTGTGTGGATCATCGGCGCGCTGGGCCAGGCCGCGGCGGCCGCAGCCATCGCCGTGAGTGCTCTGCTGCTCCGCGGGGTTGCCCTCGGCGCGGCGGTCATCGTGGCGCTCACCGTCCTCGCTCTCTTCCGCGCGCTGGCGTCGATCGCCTCCAAGGACGTGCAGGGAAGGACGATCTCCAAGGGACACCGCGGCCGCATCCAGGGCCGGGCCACCGCGCTCACCGGCGGGGTCGCGCTCGCCGCGGGACTGGGCCTCTCCATGGTCTCCGATCTGCCGCAATGGGCGCGGGCCGCCCTGCTCTTCACCGGCGCGGGCGCCTGGGCCGTGGGAGCGGCGAGTTTCACGGGCATCGTGGAGCCGGAGTCCGCGACCACGGAGCAGGACTCGAGCTGGTGGAGCGAGACGTGGTCGCTGTTCACCGACGACGCCCCCTTCCGCCGTTTTGTCCTGGTGCGCTCGCTCATGCTGGTCTCCGCGCTGTCGACCTCCTTCATCGTCCTGCTCAGCCAGGAGCTCGGCCACGACCTCACCGGGCTGGGTCTGTTCGTGGTGGCCTCGGCGGCCGCGTCGCTCGTGGGCGGTCAGATCTCCGGAATCTGGTCGGACCGCTCCTCCAAACAGGTCATGTCCGTCGGCGCCGCGGTGGCGTCCCTGGTGATCGTCGCCGTGGTCGCCCTCGCCCCGTCGGTACCGTGGACCCTCCCCCTGGGGTTCTTCCTCATCCAGCTGGCCCACACGGCGATCCGCGTGGCGCGCAAGACCTACGTGGTGGACATGGCCGAGGACGACCAGCGCACCCGGTACACGGGCGCGGCAAACACCTTCATGGGGATGATCCTGCTGGTGACCGGCGTGATCTCCGGCGCCATCGCCAGCTTCGGCGCCTCGGCAGCGCTGATCTTCCTCGCCGCGGTCGGATTCGCGGGGGTTCTCGGGGCGTCCCGGCTGCCGGAAGTCTCGGCCCGGCAGTAGCCGCGCGTTATGCTGGGGCGGACTTAACCGAAGATCTCCTAGGAGAACCGTGTCCCTACGCACCCCCTGCGCCGTAATCGTCCTGGCCGCCGGCGCCGGCACCCGCATGAAGTCCACCACGCAGAAGACCCTGCATTCGATCGGCGGGCGCACACTGCTCTCCCACTCGCTGCACGCCGCGAACGGCATCGACCCGGAGCACATCGTCGCGGTCGTGGGTCACCAGCGCGACCAGGTGGCACCGGCCGTCGAGAAGATCGCCGAGGAGCTGGACCGCGAGGTGCTGCAGGCCGTGCAGGAGCAGCAGAACGGCACCGGCGACGCCGTGGCCGCGGGCCTGACCCCGATCAGGGACTACGACGGGACGGTCATCGTCACCAACGCCGACGTCCCGCTGCTGCGCCCCGAGACGATTCAGGCACTTTTCGACGCCCATACCGACGCCTCCGCCGCCGTCACCGTTCTGTCTCTGGAGCTGGACGATCCCACCGGATACGGCCGCATCGTGCGTGACACCGACGGCAACGTCACCTCCATCGTCGAGCAGAAGGACGCCAGCGACGCCGAGAAGCAGATCACCGAGGTCAACTCGGGTGTCTTCGCCTTCGACGGCCGCATCCTCCGCGAGGCGCTGACCCGCCTGGACACCAACAACGCGCAGGGCGAGCTCTACATCACCGACGTGCTGGGCATCGCCCGCACCGACGGCCACACCGTGCACGCGCATGTCGCCGCCGACGCGGGTGAGCTCGCCGGAGTGAACAACCGCATCCAGCTCGCCGAGGCCGGCCGGGAACTCAACCGCCGCACCGTGGAGGCGGCCATGCTGGGCGGTGCCACGGTCATCGACCCGGAGACCACCTGGATCGGCGTCAACGTGCGCATCGGCCAGGACGTCACCATCCACCCAGGCACCCAGCTCTGGGGGGCGACGACCATCGGCGACGGGGCTGTCATCGGCCCGGACTCCACGCTGACGGACATGACCGTCGGGCGCGGCGCCTCGGTCATCCGCACCCACGGCGAGCGCTCCACCATCGGTGCCGACGCCACCGTCGGACCATTCACCTACATCCGCCCGGGCACGATCCTCGGCGGCGGCGGCAAGCTCGGCGCCTTCGTCGAGGCGAAGAACGCCACCATCGGCCAGGGATCCAAGGTCCCTCACCTGACCTACATCGGCGACGCCACCGTGGGCGAGGGATCGAACATCGGCGCGTCGAGTGTCTTCGTCAACTACGACGGCGTGAACAAACACCACACCACCATCGGTGACCACGTCCGTACCGGCTCGGACACCATGTTCGTCGCTCCGGTGGCCGTGGGCGACGGGGCGTACACGGGGGCCGGTACAGTTGTCACCGACGACGTGCCGGCGGGCGCGCTGGCCATCAAGGAAGGCCGACAGCGCGTCATCGAAGGTTGGGTCGAGAAAAAGCGCCCCGGTACTCCCGCAGCGGAGGCCGCCAGGCGCGCCCGTGAAAAGGAAGGCAAGTAGAACATGACCGGTCAATGGTCCGAGAGCCACAAGAACATGATGCTCTTCTCCGGGCGGGCGAACCCCGAACTCGGTGAAGCCGTCGCTTCCGAGCTGGGCATCGAACTCGTGCCCATGAGCGCACGTGACTTCGCCAACGGCGAGATCTTCGTCCGCTTCGAGGAGTCCGTCCGTGGCGCCGACTGCTTCGTCCTGCAGTCCCACACCCAGCCGCTGAACAAGTGGGTCATGGAGCAGCTCATCATGATCGACGCGCTCAAGCGTGGCTCCGCCAAGCGCATCACCGCGATCCTGCCCTTCTACCCCTACGCCCGCCAGGACAAGAAGCACCGTGGCCGCGAGCCCATCTCCGCCCGCCTCATCGCGGACCTGCTCACCACCGCGGGCGCGGACCGCATCGTCTCGGTCGACCTGCACACCGATCAGATCCAGGGTTTCTTCGACGGCCCCGTCGACCACATG
This sequence comes from Corynebacterium doosanense CAU 212 = DSM 45436, assembly GCF_000767055.1. Lineage (NCBI taxonomy): Bacteria > Bacillati > Actinomycetota > Actinomycetes > Mycobacteriales > Corynebacteriaceae > Corynebacterium > Corynebacterium doosanense. The sequence goes on along the minus strand of NZ_CP006764.1, from coordinate 902,615 downwards.
CACGCCATGCCCATCCTCACGGACTACATCAAGTCCAAGTACTCCCTGGACAACATCGTCGTCGTCTCCCCCGACGCCGGACGAGTGAAGACCGCCGAGAAGTGGGCCAACGCCCTGGGCGACGCACCCATGGCGTTCGTGCACAAGACCCGCAGCGTGGACGAGGCGAACAAGGTCACCGCCAACCGCGTCGTCGGTGACGTCGAGGGCCTCAACTGCGTGCTGCTCGACGACATGATCGACACCGGCGGAACCATCGCCGGTGCCGTCCGGGTGCTCAAGGAGGCGGGCGCCAAGGACGTCATCATCGCCTGCACCCACGGCGTGTTCTCCGGCCCCGCCCGGGAACGCCTCTCCGAGTGCGGTGCCGAGGAAGTCATCACCACGGACACGCTGCCGCAGTCCACGGAGAACTGGCCCAACCTCACCGTGCTCTCCATCGCGCCGCTGCTCGCCCGCACGATCAACGAGATCTTCGAGAACGGCTCCGTCACCACCCTCTTCGAGGGCGAAGCCTAAGAAACCAAAAAAGAACCCCACCAGCAGGTGGGGTTCTTTTTTGTTATCCGCGCAGGTCGCGGCGCAGGATCTTGCCCGTGGCCGACTTGGGGATGGAACCCACGAACTCCACGGCACGCACCTTCTTGTACGGCGCCACCCGGTCCTCCACGTAGTCCATGACCTCCTCCGCGCTCAACGAGGCACCCTCGCGGAGCACGACAAACGCCTTGGGGATCTCCTCCCCGTCGTGCTCGCGGATCACGCCGACACACGCGGCGTCCGCGATGTCCGGGTGCGAGAGCAGGACACTCTCCAGCTCGGCCGGCGGTACCTGGTAACCCTTGTACTTGATCAGCTCCTTCAGCCGGTCGACGATGTAGACGTTGGTGTCCGCGTCGTACTCGGCCATGTCACCGGTGCGCAGCCAGCCGTCGACAAGCGTCTCCTGCGTGGCCTCCGGGTTGTTGAGGTAGCCGACCATGACCTGCGGGCCCTTGAGCCAGAGCTCGCCCGCGGCAGAGCGCCCGGATTTGGGGACGCCGATCTCGCGCAACTCGTCGTCGGAGACGTCGACAAGCTTCATCGACGTGTTGGCCACCAGCCGGCCCACGGAGTCCAGCGGCAGCCCGTCGCTGATGCGCACGTGGGTCACCGGCGAGCTCTCGGTCATGCCGAAACCCTGGGCGACCTCACACCCGATGCGCTTCTCGACGGCGCCCGCCAGCTCCCGCTGAAGCGACGCCGCCCCGGAGAGAACGTGTTTGAGCGAGGACAGGTCGAACTGGTCCACGATGGGATGCTTCGCCAGCGCCACCGCGATGGGCGGCGCGATGAACGCGAAGTCGATCTTCTCCTCCTGGAGAACAAAGAGGAACTCGGGGAGCTCGAACTTGGCGAAGGTGAACTGCGTGCAGCGGCGGTAGAGACAGTGGTTGAGCAGCGCGGTCATGCCGTAGATGTGGAAGAAGGGCAGGACCGTGGCGAACGTGGTGGTCTTGTCCACCACCTCGTCGGTGGCGTCGACCATCTGCACGATGTTGGCCACGAGGTTCCTGTGCGAGAGCATGACCCCCTTGGGCAGGCCGGTGGTTCCCGAGGAGAACGGGATGACGGCGATATCCGAGGGATCGATCTCCACCTCGGGTGCCTCGTGGCCCTCAGCCATGAGCGCGGCGATACCGTTGACGCCGGTGAGGCCCACGACGGCATCTCCTGAGAGCCCGGCCTTGCCCGCACCGACCGCGCCCGCCCATCCGATGGAGGAGGTGGTCAGCAGCATCCTGGCACCGGAGGCCGTGAGCAGCTTGGCGATGTCCTCGTCGGTGGCCATCGTGCCGATGGTCGTGCAGATCGCACCCAGGCGCAGGATGCCGAAGAAGGCGACGGCGAAGGTCGTCGAGTTCGGGCAGTGCAGCGCGACCACGTCGCCCTTGCCCACCCCCCGCGCGGCCAGCGCCCCGGCGAACTTCTCCACGTCATCGCGGAGTTCACCGAAGGTGATTTTCGACCCGGAGTCGACGATGGCCACGCGGCCCTCGTCCTCCTCCGAGATGTTGCCGAAGATCAGCTCGGGGACTGATACCTCGGGGATCTGGATGTCCTGGCGGGGGCTGGCGATGGGCACAGGCGGGCTTCTTTCTTCTAGGAGTCCTTCAGCGGGCGGCGGTACTTCTCCATGTGCTGGGCGCGAGCGACGTTCTTGGGGTGCAGCAGCAGACGCACACCGGCGTCCACTTCCTGCGCCTCCAACTCGTCGGATGAGATCTCGCTCACACCAGTATAGAGATCCGCGAGCTCGGCACCGATGCGACGGTCCGCCTCGGCCACGTCATCTCCCAGCCACGCCTTGTTCAGCGGCTCGGCGCCGGGAGAATACAGCGGCACCGTGGTCGGGGTCTGCGCGGTGTAGTTGCCCACCATCGCGCGGGCCTCCTCCAGCGCCCGGGCGAGAACCAGGTCGCTGTTCATGACGATGACATCGTCGTCCTGCAGCAGGAAGCGCTCGGAGGCACGGTAGGCGTTCTCCACGGGCTTGCCGTCCATGATGATGTCGAAGGCCACCTGGTGCGGGTTCTCCACGCCGGCCGCGACGGCGCGGGCGAGGATCGTGGTCGCGCCGCCCCAGGCGGGGTACAGGCCGACCAGACGCTCCGGGAAACCGATGCTGGTCTCCGCGTGGGCGACTACCCGGTCGGAGTGCACGAGCATCTCCGCGCCGCCACCGAGGGCGACGCCGCGCGCGGCGGAGACCACGGGGATCGATGCCTCGGACAGGCCGCGGAAGCCCTTGTTGCCGCTGAGGACGACCTCACGCAGACCCTCCTCGTCACCGGCGGAGGAACGGCCGGCGAGCAGCGGGAGGAACGCGCCGGCGGAGAACGCCTTGGGGTTGTCGTTGGCGATCACCAAGGCGGTCAGGCCGAGGGACTCGTAGTCGGCGGCGACCTTCTCCACGGCGGCGAGGGCGTGCTCGTCGAAGGCACCCATGGGGGTCTTCAAAGAGAAGACACCCACCCCGTCGGAGAGCTTGTACAGCACGGCTCCCTCGTTCTCGAAGGCCACCACGGTGTCCTCGTCCTTGGCCAGGTCGGCGACCCGCACGATGTCCTCGCGCTGGGCGATCTCCACGACCTCACCCTCGGAGCTGAGCACCTTGCCCTCGGCCGGGTAGAAGCCGCCCTCGCGCTCGGCGGCCTCGAGCAGCGCGGGAACCTCGCGCCCGTCCGCGCGCCAGCGCTCGAGCAGGGTGTCCATGCCGATCTCGTCGGCGAGGGCGAAGGGGCCCTTCTTCCAGGAGTAACCCAGGACAAATCCGCCGTCGATGTCGGCGACCGTGTCGGCGATCTCCGGAGCGGTGACCGCGCAGTACTCCAGGGTCTCGGCGAAGACGTCCCAGACGTAGCGGCCGCCCTCGGAGTCCACGGCGATGGCCTCGGAGATGTTCTTGGCCTGGGCCACGGGGTCGGTGACCTCGCGGCGCGGGCGGTACTCGAGGGTCTCGGGGTCGAGGGCTTCCTCGCGTCCGCGGTAGAAGCCGGACGGGCCGGTGCGGCCGGTGAAGCCGTTCTCCAGGAGCCAGGCGAAGACTCGCTCGCGCGGCAGGTCGTACTTCTGGAACGCGTCATCCTTGCTCAGCGTGCCCAGGAAGCTGTCCCAGATGGAGGGGACGATCTGAATGCCGATGTAGTCGAACAGGCCGAAGACACCGGTGCGCGGCACGCCGACGGGCTTGCCGAAGGCGGCGTCCGCCAGCTCGATGTCCAACCCGCGGTCGAGTGCGGTCTGGGCGCCGACGGACATCCAGTAGTTGCCGGTGCGGTTGGCCACGAAGCCGGGGGTGTCGCGGCAGTCGATGACACTCTTGCCCAGCTGCACCTCGACGATGGACTTGAGGTCGGCGAGGCGCTCGTCCGACATGGCCTCGGAGCGCACGATCTCCACGAGCGGCATAACGCGCGGCGGGTTGAAGAAATGGGTGATGGCGAAGTCGGCGGCCTGCTCGCGGGTCATGCCCTCGGTGAGCGTGGCCAACGGGATGGTGGAGGTGTTCGAGGAGAGGAAGGATCCCTCGGCGCGGACCTCGTTGATCTTGGCGTAGGTGTCCTGCTTGATCTTCGGGTTCTCCAGGATGGCCTCGACGATCCATTCGGCGTCGGAGAGCAGGCTGAGGTCGTCCTCGATCGTGCCCGTGCGTACCCGCTTGGCGAAGTCGGGGTGCAGGAAACCGCGGGACTTGAGCTGGCGCTCGAGGCCCTTCTCGGCGAGCTCGGTGGAGACGTCGAGAAGCACGACCTCGCAGCCGGAGTTGGCCAGGTGGGCGGCAATGCCGGCGCCCATGGAGCCGGCGCCGATGACGGCGGCCTTGGTGATGGTCTTGCTCATAGGTTGAACCTTTCTGAAGCTGTTAGGCGAAAGCGCCCTTGCCGGTGACCGCGCGGCCGATGATGAGGCTCTGGACGGAGTCGGTGCCCTCGAAGGTGTGCAGCGCCTCCATGTCGGCGAAGTGACGGACGACGTTGTTCTCGAGCAGGATGCCGGAGCCGCCGAGCATGTCGCGGGCGTTGGCGACGACGCGCTTGGCGGCGCGGGTGTTGTGCACCTTGGTCAGCGCGGCCTGGTGGCCGGCGAGCTCGCCGGCGGCGTCGAGGTCGGCGATCCGGCGGCAGTGCAGCGCCATGTTGGTGACGTCGATGAGCATGTCGGTGAGGCGCTGCTGGATGAGCTGGTGGTGCGCGAGCGGCTTGCCGAACTGGATGCGCTCCTTGGAGTACGCCAGGGCGGACTCGTAGGCGGAGATGGCGTGGCCCAGTGCGGACCAGGAGACGCCGCCGCGGGAGGCCTCGAGGATCTTGGAGGTGTCCTTGAAGGTGTTGGCACCGGGGAGTTTGTTCTCGGCGGGGATGCGGCAGTCGGTCAGGGTGATGTGCGCCTGGTGGATGGCACGCAGGGAGACCTTGCCGGTGATGTTGGTGGAGGCGTAGCCCTCGGTGTCCTGGGGCACGATGAAGCCGCCGACCTGGCCGTCGTCCATGCGCGCCCAGATGACGGTCATGTCACCCTTGTAGCCGTTGCCGATCCAGCGCTTCTCGCCGTTGAGGACCCAGGAGTCGCCGTCGCGGGTCGCGGTGGTCTCCAGCGAGACGGCGTCGGAGCCGTGGGTGGGCTCGGTCAGCGCGAAGGCGCCGAGCTTCTTGGCCGCGGCGAGGTCGGGCAGCCACTGCTGCTTCTGCTCGTCGGATCCGAAGAAGGAGATGGCGCGCATGCACAGCGCCGACTGGACTCCGAGGACGACGCCCATGGAGCCGTCGATGCGCGAGATCTCCATGCTCACCAGGCCGGCGGCCAGCGGGGACATGGCCTCCTGGCCGGGGACCTCGACGCCGTCGTTGAGCAGGCCGAGCTCCGCGAGACGTGCGACCAGCTCAAGCGGGTAGTTGCCTTTCTCCCAGTCGTCGTTGATGCGCGGGAGGGCGTCGTTCTCAAAGGAACGGGCGTTCTCCCAGTGCTTGAGGTCGTCGCCGGTGACGTCGGCGAACACCTGGTAGTAGTCGGTGGTGGGTTCAAGAATGCTCACGAGGTAACACGTCCTTCTGGTGGGTGTCTGTGACACGGGTCTCAAGTACTGAGATTCATCGTATCCAACCACACTAACCTGCGGGGAAACTTGATACCCCGGGTACCCGGTAACCTTTCGGACACCGCGCGTCACCTGCGAGAAGAGCAGAAAAAAGACACCCCTATAGGGGTGCCCAGGTCACTCGAAGACGGCCGGATCCATCCACATGACTTCCCAGCCGTGGCCGTCCACGTCGTCGAAGGCCGCGCCGTACATCGGCCCCTGCTCCTCGGCCGGGCGGGTGACGGTGCCGCCGCCATCGCCGACCCGGCGCAGCAGCTCGTCCACGTCCTCCTTCGAACGCGCGCTCAGGCAGTTGAGCACCTCGCGCGCTCCCCCGGCGGCGTAGGTCTCGCGCTGGTGGAACTCCTGGAACCGTGCGGTCTCCAGCAGCATGACCACCAGATGGTCGCTGACCACGAACGATGCGGTGCGCTCGTCGGAGAACATGGGGTTGAGCTCCCATCCCAGCGCCGAGTAGAAGGACATGGCGGCCTGAATGTCGGCGACGGGAAGGTTGATGAAGATCTGGTCGTGCGTCAGCTTATCGACGGTGTTTTCACTCATGAGCGCTCATACTAGCGTGGTGCGCATGCTCGACATCCCCGCAATAGAGAAGGCACTGGCCGGTGCGGCCGACCCGGCGAAGGCCGCCGGCATGTCCGCCTACATGCGCGGGCAGTTCCCCTTTCTCGGCGTGCCGGCCGGGCCGCGCCGGGCCGTGACAAAGGGCCTGCTGCCCCGGGAGGTCGACTGGGACGGCATCTTCCAGCTCCTGGACCACCACGAGCAGCGGGAGTTCCACTACGTGGCGGGGGACGCGATCAACCGCGCGGCCCTGACTCGCGCGGATCTCCCCCAGCTGTGCAGGTTCCTCACCACAAAATCCTGGTGGGACACCGTCGACCTGGTGGCCAGGAAGGTTGGTTCGGTAGCGGAGCCGGGCGACATGCGCGAGTGGGCGGTCGACGAGAACCTGTGGGTGCGGAGGGTGGCGATCATCCATCAGCTGGGAAGGGGCGTCGATACGCATCTTCTCGGGGAGATCATCGGGAGGAACCTGGGGTCGGGGGAGTTTTTCCTGGACAAGGCCATCGGGTGGGCGCTGCGCGACGCGTCCAAACACCACCCCGAGTGGGTGCTCCGGTACGTGGCGGAGACCGACCTCAGCGCGCTGAGTCGCCGGGAGGCCCTCAAGTGGTTGAAAGCGCAGGATCGGTGCTAGTCTGTTCGATGTCTCGGCGAGGGCTGTCCGTAACTGGATGAGCCGTTATCGACGCGATCACTGTCTTTAGTACTTAAAGCCTGCGATGACTCGTCGACATTCGAGTTGGTCGCGGGCCATTTTTTGGCCCTCGACCGTGTAATTACTTCACGATCACCTAAGGAGCCATCTCATGGCAAAGACCCCCATCATCAAGGCCGACGAGCGCAAGGAATTCGGCAAGGGCCCGTCCCGCCGCCTGCGCGTCCAGCGTCGTCTGCCCGGCGTGCTGTACGGCCACAACACGGAGAACATCCACTTCCACGTCGACCTGCTGGAGATGCAGGCACTGGTGCGTAACAACGGCACCAACGCCGTCCTCGAGCTCGAGATCGACGGCCAGCAGCACCTCGCGATGGTCAAGCACGTCGACCAGAACGTCCTGACCTTCGACATCGACCACATCGACCTGCTCTCCATCAAGCGCGGCGAAAAGGTCGAGGTCGACGTCCCCGTCGTCACCGAGGGCGAGGTGGCCCCGGGCGCTCAGCTGCTGCAGGAGACCGACACCCTGCTGCTCGAGGCCGACGTGCTCAACATTCCGGAAGAGCTCACGGTCAACGTCGAGGGCCTGGAGCCCGGCGCGCAGATCACCGCCGCCGACGTCACCCTGCCCTCCGGTGTCACCCTCGTGGGTGAGCCCGAGGACCTGGTCGTCAACGTCACCTTCGAGGAGGTCGCCGAGGTCCCCGAGGAAGGCGAAGAGGGCGAGATCGCCGAGGACGAGGACACCCCGGAGGATCCCTCCGAGGTCGAGGCCACCGAGGAGTCTTCGGAGACCGAGGAGCACTAGTTCCCCTCTCCGGCCTGTGCCCCGTCCCCTCGTGGGGCGGGGCACTCCCCTTTTCCGGGCCGTGTGCGAGGATGAACGGCGTGACTGACTCCCCCGTTCTTGTCGTGGCCCTGGGCAACCCCGGCCCCAACTACGCCGCCACCCGCCACAACGTGGGTGTCATGGCCCTGGAAGAGATGCTCGACCGCTCACGCGCCTCGCTCTCCTCCCACAAACGCACCAACACCGAGGTCGCGGAGATCCGCCTGGGTTCCAGGAAAGTCATCCTCGCGCGCACGCGAGAGTTCATGAACCTCTCCGGTGGGCCCGTTAAGGCGCTGGCCAGTTATTTTGGCGTTTCCGTTAAGGACATCGTGGTGCTTCACGACGAGCTCGAGCTCGACTTCGCCGCTGTGCGCCTGCGGCAGGGCGGCGGCGATCACGGGCACAACGGCCTGAAGTCGGTGACCAAGTCCCTGGGCACGAAGGACTACCAGCGGCTGAGCATCGGCATAGGAAGACCGCCGGGGCGCATGGACCCAGCGGCGTTTGTGCTCAAACCGTTCTCGAAGTCCGAGGCGGCGGAGCTGCCCATCATCTGCGCGGACGCGGTGGATGAGCTGGAGCGTTTCCTGGCCTAACGCTCGGTGTAGGCGTCCACGTTGATCTGCGGGGTGGGCTGCAGGCGCTCGTGCGCCGGGTCCACGACGGTCGGGTCGGAGCGGAAGCTGCCGTGGCCGTCGTCGAGCTCGGTCTCGATGTAGGGGTCCTGCCCATTGAGCACCCGCACGACCTGCTCCTTGTCCACGGTCCTGGTCCACGTGCCCACGAGCAACGTGGCCACGGAGTTGCCGGCGAAGTTGGTCAGCGCACGCGCCTCGGACATGAACTTGTCGATGCCCACGAGGATGCCGACACCGTCGACCAGGTCCGGCCGGTGCACCTGCAGGCCCGCGGTGAGCGTCGCGATGCCCGCGCCGGAGACGCCGGCCGCGCCCTTGGACGCGACCATCATGAACAGCAGCAGGCCGATCTGCTCGCCGAGTTCCATGGGCATGCTCATGGCGTCGGAGATGAAGATCGCTGCCATGGTCAGGTAGATCGCCGTGCCGTCGAGGTTGAACGAGTAACCGGTGGGCACGACGATGCCCACCGTCGACTTGTGCACGCCCAGGTGCTCCATCTTGCGCATGAGGTTCGGCAGGGCAGACTCGGAGGAGGAGGTGGCGAAGATGAGCAGGAACTCGCGGCTGAGGTAGCGGCACAGCTTGAAGATGGACTGGCCGGTGAAGATCTTCAGCACCGCGCCCAGCACGCCGAAGATGAAGATGATGCAGGTGAGGTAGAACGCGAGGATGAGGATGCCCAGCTGGATGACGGCGTCCAGGCCGGTCTGCCCGACGACGCCGGCCATGGCGCCGAACGCGCCGATCGGGGCGAGCCAGAGGATCCAGTTGAGGATCTTGAAGATGAGCTTCTGCAGCGCCGCGACGAAGCGCAGGATCGGCTCGCCGTCCTTGCCCAGCGCCTGCGTGGCGAATCCGACGAGCACCGCAATGAACAGCACCTGCAGCACGTCGACCTTCATGGTGACGTCCTCGCCGACGGCGTAGCCGGTGAAGGCGCTGAAGAAACTCTCGGGGATGATGTGCTGGATCATGGCGATCGCCGAGTTGGTGTGCGCCGCACCGCCGGCCGCCGCGGGCTCGATGTTGAGGCCGTCGCCCGGCTCGATGATGTTGCCCACGATGAGGCCCACGCCCAAGGCGAAGGTGGACATGGTGATGAAGTAGGCCAGCGCGATGCCGCCCGCCTTGCCCACCGTGGCCGCCGAGCGCACCGAGCCGATGCCGAGGACGATGGTGCAGAAGATCACCGGGGCGATGATCATCTTGATGAGCTGGATGAACATCGTGCCCAGCACCTTGAGGTCGGTGCCGGTCTCCGGGGCGAGCAGCCCGACGGCGACGCCCGCAATGATGGCGATGATCACGGAGATGTACAGCCAGTGGGTGCGGTCCTTCTTCGGACCTTTGACGGCGATCTGCGGGCTGTCGGCGACGAGATCGGCGACGGGCAGATCCTTTCCGGCGGGTGTGGACATGGCGGGCTCCTTTTGCTGACGGGACGTGTGAGTCGGGCTCGTCGGCCGGCCGCGCTAAGGAGTGGTTCGTCGACGTGTCCAAGAAGTGTGAGCTATCTCATTATGAAGCAGAAGCATTCGATCGCAAAATAGTTTTATCTCGCGGCGCTCAGTCGACGGACGATGTCCGCGGCAGGCTCGGTCTCCCGCGCCCATTCCAGGCCGGCGAGGCAGTAGGCGAAGTCCGGCTCCGAACGCCGGGGTTTGAGCAGCGGGTTGACCCAGGGGTAGATCGGCGCGACGTCGTGGGTGCGGGTGAACTCCGTGGCCAGGCCCCGGGCATATCTCCCCGAGAAGGCACGTGTACTCACCGACTCGCCGCCCTTTCTGAGCAACTCACGGTTGGCCTCTGAGGTGCCCGCTTCCTCCGCCAGGAGAAACGCGGAGCCGCAGGAAACGGCGTCGGCCTTCTCGAGGATGCGCCCGATGTTCTTCTCCGTCACTCCTCCGGCGGCGATCACGGGAACTCCGACCTTGACCGCGTCCAGCAGCTCGGTCAGCGGCCGCCAGTCCGGTTCCACCGCGACGTCCCACGTCCCGCGGTGCCCGCCCGCCTCGGGCCCCTGGACGATGACCGCGTCCACGCCGAGGCGCTCCGCCGTCGCCGCGTCGTCGGGGGTGGTGACGGTGACCCACGCCTCGATCCCGGCGTCGTGCAGCCGGTCCACCTCCGCGCGGCTGAACGGGCCGAACATGGTGCTGGCCACCGCTGGCCGATGACTAATAACCGCCGCCAACTTGGCGTCCCACCCGAAGGTGTAGTCGATGTTCGGGAGCTTATCGACGTCCACTCCCACCTCCCGCACAAAATCCCACACCTCGTCCACGGAGGCGAGAGGTTCCTGCGGTGCGAAAAGGTTGACGCCGACCCGGGTGCCCGCGCAGGAGGCCATCTGCGTCGCGGCCTCCTCGGCGCTCATCGTCCCGGTGCCGAGAAACCCCAGCCCTCCGGCCTGCGACACCGCCCGGGCGAGTTCGGAGGTGCTCGGCCCGCCCGCCATGGGCGCGGCGATGATGGGGACGGAAAGTTCGGTGACAACACTCATGTGGCCGACTCTATGTCAGACTTGAGCCGTGTTTTCGTTTCCCAGATTCTTCCGTCCCCGCCCCTCCCTGCCGGACGCCTCCTGGCTCATCGTCGGCCTGGGCAACCCCGGCCCGAAGTACGAGTCCACCCGGCACAACGTCGGGTTTCTCGCGGTGGACGACTACGACGCCGACTGGTCCCATCGCCCGGAGTACCGGGCGGAGACCGCCACGCTGGGTGACGTCTTGCTGGTCAGGCCGATGACCTTCATGAACCTTTCGGGCGAGGCCGTTGGCGCGCTGGCCCGGGCCCTGGAGATCCCAGCCGACCACGTGGTGGTCATCCACGACGAATTGGATCTGCCCGCCGGGACCGTGCGCCTGAAGGCCGGGGGCAACGAGAACGGCCACAACGGGCTGAAGTCCATCACCGAGCACCTGGGCACCCGCGACTACCTCCGGGTGCGGATCGGGATCGGTCGGCCCCCCGCCGGTGTCCCGGTACCGGACTACGTGCTCGGGGGCGTCGATAAGCCCATGTCAGCCGAGGCGGCCGAGGCTGCCCGCCTGATTACCGAGGTGGGCCTGCAGAAGGCCCAGAACGAGATCCACTTGCGTCAGCGGTAGCGGCGGACCAGGTCCTCGAGCTCCTCGAAGACCGCCTTCAACGCGTCGACGCGGCGCTCGGTCGGCTCGAACCCCCCGGCACCGAACTCGGTGAAGAGGTTGAGGTCGAGCTGGTTGCGCACATCCGGCATGGAGAAGTTGGCGGTGGCCAGACGCCAGGCCTCGACCGCGCGCACGCCGCCCGCGGCACCGTAGCCGACGAAAGCGACGGGCTTCTTCGCCCACTCCGCGCCGAGGGAGTCGAAGGCGTTCTTGAACGCGCCGGGGACGCTGTGGTTGTACTCCGGGGTGACAAAGACAAAACCCTCACAGGCGTCAATGGCCTCGGACCAGCGGTTGACACGCTCGTCGTCGTACTGCTTGTTCGCCGCCATCGGGACAGTCGCCGACGTCATCAGGGGGACGTCGAACTCCTTGAGGTCGATGAGGGTGTAGTCGAACTCGCGGTTCTGCGACTGCTCGGTGACCCAGCGGCCGACCGATTCGCCCGCCCGTCCGTCGCGGATGCTTCCGAGGATGATGCCGATAGTCATGAGTGCCTTTCCGTGTTCTCAGTTTGTGGTCGTGGCCAGGTTAGTGGACAGCGCCCTGCAGTCGAGCCGTGCACTCCGTAGCCTGGAGACAATGAATCAGCCAAGAACAGTCCTCATCACCGGCGCCTCCGACGGCATCGGCAGGTCCGCCGCCACGTTGCTCGCCGACTCCCGCCCCGACACCCGCCTCATCCTGGTCGGGCGCAACCCGGACAAGACCCGGGACATCGCGGACCGTCTCGGAACCGAGCACTTCACCGCGGACTTCGCGGACCTCGGGCAGGTGCGCACGCTCGCAGAAGACGTCCTCTCCACCACCGACCGCATCGATGTCCTGGCCAATAATGCCGGCGGCATCTTTAGCGGCCCCGAGATCACCGGTGATGACTTCGAGAAGACCTGGCAGGTCAACGTCGTCGCCCCCTGGCTGCTCACCAACCTGCTGCGCAGGCCATTGCGTGAATCCCGGGCGAATGTGGTGTCCACGTCGTCGATAGCCGCCTTCCTTTTCGCCCGCTTCAGGGCCGATGATCCGGGGACCAGGGAGAACTTCACCGACTCCCGGGCCTACGGCACCGCCAAACTCGGCGACGCGATGATGACCGCCGAGCTGGCGAAACGATTCCCGGAGCTGGGCCCCGTCGCCTTCCACCCGGGGGTCATCGCCTCCAACTTTGCGCAGGAATCCCCCTCGGCAATGCGGAGCTTCTACCGACTGCTCGACCGCACCGGGCTCGCCGGCCCCGACGGCGGCGGCAGGCGCCTGGCCCACTTCATCGAGGGCACCCCCGGCGTCCACTTCGAACGCGGGCGTTTCTATCTCCGCCCGGGCCTGCCCGCTCCCCTGGCGACACGGCAGGCTTCCGCCGTCTTCCGTGACCTCGACGAACAACTGGGACTCAGCTGGGACTGATGTAACCTGTCCCGTTATGAGCACCACCGCTGTAGAAGCCTCCCGCCGCCGCACTTTCGCCGTCATCGCCCACCCCGACGCGGGTAAGTCGACCCTGACGGAGGCGCTGGCGCTGCACGCGCACATCATCAACGAGGCCGGCGCCGTGCACGGTAAGGGCAACCGCAAGGCCACCGTCTCTGACTGGATGGAGATGGAGAAGGACCGCGGCATCTCCATCGCCTCCTCGGCCCTGCAGTTCGAGTACCTCCCCGAGGACCAGACCGGCGAGCCCTACATGATCAACCTGGTGGACACGCCCGGTCACTCCGACTTCTCCGAGGACACCTACCGCGTGCTCTCCGCGGTCGACGCCGCGGTGATGCTCATCGACGCCGCCAAGGGCCTCGAGCCCCAGACTCTCAAACTCTTCCGGGTGTGCAAGGCCCGCGGGCTGCCCATCATCACCGTGGTCAACAAGTGGGACCGCGTCGGCCGGGAGCCCCTGGCGCTTGTCGACGAAATCGTCAACGAGATCGGCCTGCAGCCCACCCCGCTGTACTGGCCGGTCGGTGAGGCCGGCGACTTCCGCGGCCTCGCGCACGTCGCGGAGGACGGCGAAGTGGACCAGTACGTCAACTTCCTGCGCACCGCGGGCGGCGCCACCATTGCACCCGAGGAGTTCTTCTCCCCCGACGAGGCCGACGCCAAGGAGGGTGACGTGTGGGAAACGGCCGTCGAGGAGGCGGAGCTGCTCGCCGCGGACGGCGCCGTGCACGACCAGGAGCTCTTCGAGAACTGCGAGACCTCCCCCCTCATCTTCGCCTCCGCGATGCTCAACTTCGGCGTGCACCAGATCCTGGACACGCTCTGCGAGATCGCCCCGGCCCCCCGATCGCGCGACGCCGACTCCCGGGCCGTCGAGGCGTCGACGAGCGCCATGGATGATCACCGCGACGTCGACGAGGATTTCTCCGGCGTGGTGTTCAAGGTGCAGGCCGGCATGGACCGCAATCACCGGGACACTCTGGCCTTCATGCGGGTGGTCTCCGGCGAGTTCGAGCGCGGCATGCAGGTCACCCACGCGCAGTCCGGTCGCACCTTCTCCACGAAATACGCGCTGACCGTGTTCGGGCGCACCCGCTCCACCGTGGAGACGGCGTTCCCCGGCGACATCGTCGGCCTGGTCAACGCCGGCTCCCTCGCCCCCGGCGACACCCTCTATTCCGGCCGCAAGGTGCAGTACCCGCCCATGCCCCAGTTCGCCCCGGAGCACTTCCGCACGCTGCGCGCGAAGTCGCTGGGCAAGTACAAGCAGTTCCGCAAGGCGCTAGAGCAGCTCGACGCCGAGGGCGTGGTGCAGATCCTGCGCAACGACCTGCGTGGCGACGCCGCCCCGGTCATGGCCGCCGTCGGCCCCATGCAGTTCGAGGTCATGCAGGCCCGCATGGAGAACGAGTACAACGTCGAGACGGTCACCGAGCCGATCCCCTACTCCGTCGCCCGCAAGACCGACGCGGCTTCTGCCGACGTCCTCGGCCGCCAGCGTGGAGTCGAGATCTTCACCCGGACGGACGGCCAGCTCATCGCCCTGTTCGGCGACAAGTGGAAGCTCGCCTTCGTGGAGAAGGAGCACCCGGAGCTCACCATTGAGGCGATGGTGGCGGACTAGGATCCTCCTTCTCCGGGACCCGGTGATACGCCCGACGCTGGGTGATCCGCTGCCCGAGGGTCTGGACCCAGTTCCTGGCCTTGCGGGAGAGCGGCCCCTCCGGCTCCACCAGCACCCAGGTGCCGTCCTCGAAGAGCCAGGCGATCTCACCCCCGGGGAAGATGACCGGGAACATCCGGCCGTCGGTCTTGATGTTGTGGCACGTCGGGCACAGCGACGACAGGTTCGCCGCACACGTGCACCCGCCGTCGGCGAAGTCCACCGCGTGGTCCATCTGTGCGTGCTCGGTGCTCCTGCCGTGCCCCGGCCCGCGGCACGTGCCGTCCCTCCCGATGACGTAGGCCCGGATGTCATCGGGAGTCCGGTAGGCCGGGGACACCTTCTCGGCCGCCTCGTCCATGTCCCGGACCTGGGTCGCGGCATCGGCGAGACGGTCGCTGGCCTCGGGCGTCAGCCACCCGACCCCGAAGACGTACGCCGGGGCGTCCTCCACGTCGTGCGCGCGGTAGACGTTGAGGATGATGCGCACCTTGGCCGCACCGGTGACGAGATCACGGAGCGCCTCGCCCTCGCTGCAGCCGGCTTCCCGGGCGCGCTCGCGCACCGCGTTCTCGATCTGCAGCGCCACGTCGGTGGCGGCGTCGAGGTTGAGGTAGGAGCGCCCGTTCTCGTCGTGGACCGCGATGAAGGCCGGCGGCTCCGGGGCGGCGGGTTTTTTGTCCACGTCGAGCTTGGGGGCGTAGAGGCGGATCCAGTCACAGATGCGTCGGCGGATCTGCCCGGAGGTGGGCAGAATCTGATTCGCCCGGGTGGGCATGAGGTACAACGCGAGCTTGCGGTCGATCTGTGCGATCAGCTCGTCGTCGCTGAGTTTGCTCAGCGCGAGATCGATGGCGATGAGGCGCGACATGTCGAGCCGGTGGGTGATCTCCTGCAGCTCGCAGACGAAAGGCAGTTCCTTCAGACGGTGCATCGCGCTGAGGATGTTGTCTATCTGGCGGGGCCCTTTGCCGGTGAGGCGCTGGATGCCCAGCACCGAGATGGCAAGGTCTGCGTCGTCCCCGGGAAGTAGTGAGGCCCAGAGTTCGTACTCGAGCCGGCGGAGGTCGGCAGCAACCTGCGCTGCCGGATCATCCACCTCCGTGGAGAAGTAGGCGCGGGAGTATCTGTCGTGGTGGTCCTGGAGGTCGGGTGTGGCATACATGATTCCCCCGAATCAATGTTCTACTGATCTGTTCCGCCTGCACCATATCTGAGCAGGCAGACAGCCACCCCAACCTATTCGAACACCCGTTCTATCGACGGGTAACCCGGACCCTCACACCGGTATCCGGCCTGGTGAGCACCTGCGTCCAGTCGAACGTGCGATCCTCCGGGGAACCGGAGATGGAGACGTTGTCCTGGCACAACGCCACCACGGTCGCGGTCAGAGCCGTCACCGCGATCTTCTCGCCCGGGCACCGGTGGCCCGTGCGGACCTCCGCGCCACCCTGCGGGATGAACGCCTTGATCTTCTCGTAGTCCTCCAGCGTCTCAAGGCCCTCCATGTCGAGGAATCGCTGCGGGTCGAAGGTCTCGGGGTTCTCCCAGTGGTTGGGGTCGGTGAGGGTGCCGTAGAAGTCAAGGGCGACACGCTCGTCCTTGTTCACCGGGCACCCCATGATCTCGGTGTCCTCCGTGGCCATCGCGGGCAGCATGGGCACGAACGGGAAGATCCGGCGGACCTCCTGGGCGAACGCCACGGCCTCGCGCCCGCCCAGGAAGGAGCAACCGGACTGCTCGGCGCGGATGCGCTGGACCCATTCCGGGTTCTCCACCAGAGCCACGGCGGCGAAGGCGGCGAACCTGGCGACGGCGATGGTCGGGCGGGTGAGGTTCTGCAGCTCGATGCCGGCCGTCTTGGCGTCGATGAGCTCGCCGTCCACTCCGCGGAGGTTGGCCATGGCGTCGAGGGCGGTGCCCGAGGGGGCGGTCCGGGTTCCGGAGCGTGCCTCGGTGATGAGGTTCTCGTACCAGGCGTCCAGGCGACGACGGTTGAGCCGCGCCTGGATGTGGCCCGGGCCCAGGTGGCCGAAACCGTCGAGAAGCTGGGTCATCTGCAGGGACTTCTCGTCCGCCTCGTCGCGGGGCAGTTCGACCCCGGCCCAGCGGAACGCGGCGCGACCGTAGGCCAGCGCAGCTCCGGTGTGCACGTCGGTGTGCTCACCGGCGGCCCACTCGTCGAGAAGCGTGTGAAGCTCCTCGTCGACGACGGCGCCGAAATCCGCGACGTTCTCGTCGACGTAGGCGACGTCGGCCAGCTGGTTCTTGCGCACGCTGTGCTCCTCACCGTCGAGGGTGTGCACGGCACCCTCGCCGAAGAGCGGGCCCTGGATGAACTTGGGCATCGCGCCGCCACGTTTCATCCGCGACGAGTCGTAGAAGGCGTCGACACCGCCCTCTCCGCGGATGAGAGTCGCCTCCTTGAACATCGCGCGGGTGCGGATCGGCGTCTGCGAATCGGGGGCCAGCCCGGCGGCATGGCGCAGCTTGGACTGGGTGAGGTAACCGTTGGCGAGGAAGTTGGCGGACTGTTCTTTGTTGACGAAGGGGCAACCGGAGGACGAGGTGTGGTCAGACATAGTCGCCATTGTGCATGTCTCGGCACCACGATGTCGGCCAACTACACCCCGAGGAACTCCCGCCAGCCCTCCCATTCGCCCGCGAACTGGCTTTCCCCCTGCTCATAGGAGGCCACCAGCCGGTCCACGGAACGCTCGCCCGTACCCACCGGCATGACGTCGGGGAAGAACACCTTCGCCCTGCCCTCGCGCTCCAGCTCGAGAATGCGGTCCTTCGAGGCGTTGTACTTCGCGGGCCGGGCGATCATCGCCTCGGCAACGGCCGGCCTGCTCCGCAGCAGCCCCCGGGCCGCCCGGGGCCGGGAGACCTCGGGCTTGCGGTAGGAACGCGGCCGCGAGCAGACCACCACGAAACGGGAGTAGCCGGCCTTCTCGGCGGCGTCGATGAGCAGGCCACCCGAGGTGCCCATGGCACCGTCCACGTATTCCACGCCGTCGATACGCGGCGGGACCATGGCCCCGGGGATGGTGGACGAGGCACGGACCCGGACCATGAGGTCCCCGGCGTCGTGGATGTCCGCGCGGTTCCACGCCACCGTCTCCCCCGTGTCGGCGCGCAGGGCCTCGATGTGCAGTTCCGCGGGGTTCGCCTCGAACGCGGCGAAGTCGTAGGGCATCGCCTCGCCCGAACCCTCGTAGATGTACGCGGCGTTGAAGTATCCCCTGCCCCGCGCCATGGACGCCCAGCCACCGAACTGTTTGTCCGCGGCGAAGTCGGTGAAGGAGTGGCGGGTGCGCCAGGGGTCGCCGCTGAGGAAGTTCGCCGTGTGGCTGGCTCCCGCGGAGATGCCTCCCACCCAGCCGAACTGCACGCCCTCGCGGAGCAGTCGCGTGGCCACCGGCGCCGTGTAGGACGCCCGCATTCCCCCGCCCTCGAAGATGAGTGCTACGTCAGAAGCGTCGATCATGTGGCGTTATCGTAGTGGCCATGGGACTACTGCAGAGAATCTTCGGTTCCGGCGAGGGTCTGCCCGAGCTGCCGGAGGAGGCCGGGATCCTCGACGTGACCACCCTCAGCGTGCGTACAGCGGCGGAATGGGTCATCGTCACGGTCGACACCGGGGGGATGAGGGCGCTTATCGACGCCTCCCTCCAGCGCACCCCCCTGCAGCTCCGTGGCCCCGGGCGGGCGGTGACCTTCGTGCCCACCCGGCACGCGGAGAAGATCGTGCTCGACCCGGATCACGGGTGGGTGGTTCCGCTGACGCGGGAAGCCACCGCGGAGGTGTCCGGGCTCTCGCCGGCGGAGGCGGAGAATCCCCTGGCAGCGGAGTTCGTCGGGGGTACCAGGCTGGCCATTGTGGTCGATGCGGAGGCGTGACCCACTCACGGGCTTTCACATGACGTACACCACACGTACACTCGGGGAATTGTTGAACATTCCCTATGAGGAGGCTGCTCATGCCACACATCGACCTCAACGCCGACCTGGGTGAGTCGAACGCCGGTAACCCGGTCGCCGACGACGCCGCGATGATCTCCCTGATCTCGAGCGCCAACGTCGCCTGCGGCTTCCACGCCGGCGACCCGCACGACATCTTCACCACCCTCAAGCTCGCCGCCGAGCGCGGCCTCACCGTCGGCGCGCACCCCGCCTACCGGGACCGCGCCGGCTTCGGGCGTCGCTTCATCGACTACGACCCCGCCGAGCTCGCCGACGAGATCCTCTACCAGATCGGCGCCGTCGACGCCCTGGCCCGCGCGGCCGGCACCAGGGTCTCCTACGTCAAACCCCACGGCGCGCTCTACAACACCATCGTGCACAATGAGGCCCACGCGAAGGCCACCCTCGACGGCATCGCCGCCTTCGGTGACCTCCCCGTCATGCTCCTGCCCGGCGGCCTGGCCGTGGACATGGCCGAGAAGCGAGGCACGCGGGTCATCTGCGAGGCCTTCGCCGACCGCGGCTACAACCCGGATGGCACCCTCGTCTCCCGCCGCGCGCCCGGCGCCGTGCTTCACGACGCCGACGCGGTCGCCCAGCGCGTCCTCGACCTGGCCACCACCGGCACCGTCACGGCCATCGACGGCACGCAGCTCTCCCTCGGCGTGGAGTCGGTCTGTGTGCACGGTGATTCGCCCGGGTCGGTCGAGATGACGGCGGCGATCGTTGAGAAGCTCACCGACGCCGGCATCCAGATCCGTAGCTCGCTATGACACCCGTCATCCGCCGCGCCGGATCCCACGCCCTGCTCATCGACCTGCCCGACCTGGCCACGGTCATGGACTGGCACGCCGAGCTCTCCCGCTCGCCGCTCGCCGGCCAGGTCGACGCCGTCGCCGCCGCGCAGACCGTGCTGCTCAACTTCGCCTGCGCCGCCGACGCCACCCGGGCCGTGTCGCTACTTCGCGACCTCTCCCCCGGTGCGGCCTCGGACGTGACGCCGGAGAACATCGTCATCGACACCCTGTACAACGGCGAGGACCTCGCCGAGCTGGCGGAGATGCTCGGCATGAGCACCGAGGCGCTCATCGAGCGGCACACCTCCACCACCTGGACCGCAGCCTTCGGCGGGTTCGCCCCCGGGTTCACCTACTGCGTCAGCGAGAGCCCCCTGGACGTGCCGCGCCGCAAGTCCCCGCGCACCTCGGTCCCCGCCGGGTCCGTCGCGCTGGCCGGCAACTTCTCCGCCGTCTACCCCCGCGAATCCCCCGGCGGCTGGCAGCTCATCGGCGTCACCGAGCAGAAGATGTGGCGCTCCGACGAACAGCCCCCTGCGCTGGTCAAGCCGGGCGACACGGTGACCTACCGCGCGGTGCGCGAGCTCGCCGGCGACGTCACTCCCCCGGCGGCCAAGCGCCCCGCCGCCGCGCACCGGCCGGTCCTCGAGGTCTCGAACGCGGGCCTGCAGACCCTCGTTCAGGATCTCGGGCGCCCGGGTTACGGCGACCTCGGCGTCACCGAGTCCGGAGCCGCCGACCAGTCCGCCGCCCGCGCCGCCAACGAGGCACTCGGCAACGAGCTCGGCGCGGCCGTCCTGGAGAACATCGGCGGGCTCTCGCTCACCGCGCTGGTGGACACGGTGGTCGCCGTCACCGGCGCGCAGGCCCCGGTGACCGTCGGCCGGCGCGTGCTCCAGCTCGGCGCTCCGGTCCTGCTCCCCGCCGGTTCCGAACTCACCGTCGGTGCCGCCACCCTGGGCGCGCGCAGCTACGTGGCCGTGCGCGGAGGGGTGATCGCGTTCTCCGAGCTCGAGTCCTCCGCGACCGACCTGCTCTCCGGGCTCGGCCCCGTTCCGATCCGTACAGGCGACCGCATCGCCACCGCCCCCGCGGCCTCGTCCATCGTCGGCGCCGTCTCCAACCCCGTGCGGGTCAGCGAGCTGGACGGCCACACCCACGCGGAGCTCCGCGTGGTCGCCGGGCCGCGGGACGACTGGTTCACGGAGGGCGTGCAGGCGCTCGTCGATACGCAGTGGACCGTGACCGAGGCCTCCAACCGTGTCGGCCTGCGCCTGGCCGGGCCCGAGATCGAACGCGGGCGCCACGAGGAACTCGCCAGCGAGGGCATCGTCGCCGGTTCCATCCAGATCCCCGCCAACGGCCAACCGGTGATGTTCCACCGCGACCACGCCGTCACCGGCGGCTACCCCGTCATCGCCACCGT
This sequence comes from Corynebacterium doosanense CAU 212 = DSM 45436, assembly GCF_000767055.1. Classification (NCBI taxonomy): domain Bacteria; kingdom Bacillati; phylum Actinomycetota; class Actinomycetes; order Mycobacteriales; family Corynebacteriaceae; genus Corynebacterium; species Corynebacterium doosanense. The sequence continues at coordinate 881,841 of NZ_CP006764.1, read as the reverse complement.
CGTCGCCGACGACCTCGACATCGCCGGCCAGCTCCCGCCCGGTGCCACCGTGAACCTCCGCCTGATCGAACTCTAAGGACCCCTCATGAACTCCACCATCCCCCTAAAGGCCGTCCTCATCGCCAACCGCGGCGAGATCGCCGTCCGCATCGCCCGCGCCGCTCGCGACCTGGGCATCCGCTCCATCGCGGTCTACTCCGAGCCCGACGCCGGCGCCCTGCACACCCTCATCGCCGACGAGGCATACGCCCTGCCCGGCAAGACCGGCGCCGAGACCTACATGAACGTCCCCGCGCTGCTCGACGTCGCCGCCCGCGCCGGCGCCGACTGCCTGCACCCCGGCTACGGCTTCCTCTCCGAGTCCGCCGACTTCGCCCGCGCCGTCATCGGTGCCGGCCTGACCTGGGTCGGCCCCACCCCCGACTCCATCGAGATCCTCGGCGACAAGGTGGCCGCCCGCCGCCTCGCCGCCGAGGCCGGCGCCCCCCTCGCTCCCGGCACCCCGGACCCCGTGGGCACCTGGCAGGAGGCGAAGGAGTTCGCCGAGCAGTACGGCCTCCCCATCGCCATCAAGGCGGCCTTCGGCGGCGGCGGCCGTGGCATCAAGTTCGTGCAGAAGATGGAGGACATCGAGGATGCCTTCGTCGCCGCCGGCCGCGAGGCCAAGGAGGCCTTCGGCCGCGACGAGTGTTACGTGGAGAAGTTTCTCACCCGTCCCCGCCACGTCGAGGTGCAGATCCTCGCAGACACCCACGGCCACGTGGCGACCCTGGGCACCCGCGACTGCACCACGCAGCGTCGTTTCCAGAAGCTCATCGAGGAGTCCCCGGCCCCGTTCCTCTCCCGCGAGCAGAACGCCGCCATCATCGAGGGTGCCCGCGGCATCTGTGCCCACGCCGGCTACGTCGGTGCCGGCACCGTCGAGTACATCGTCTCCGAGCACGGCGACATCTCCTTCCTCGAGGTGAACACCCGAGTTCAGGTCGAGCACCCCGTCTCCGAGTCGACCACCCGTGTGGACATCATCGCCGAGCAGTTCCGCGTCGCCGCCGGCCTGCCGCTCTCCTTCGACCACGACCCGGAGATCCGCGGTCACGCGTTCGAGTTCCGCATCAACGCCGAGGACCCCACCCTGGGCTTCGTGCCCTGCCCCGGCACCGTCACCAGCTTCGTGCCGCCCTCCGGCCCGGGTATCCGCGTGGACGCCGGCGTGCGCTCCGGCTCGGAGATCTCCGGTTACTACGACTCCCTCATGGGCAAGCTCATCGTGTGGGGACCGGACCGCGACACCGCCCTGCGCCGTGCCAAGTCCGCCCTCGACGAGTTCGAGATCAAGGGTGTGCGCAGCGTCCTGCCCTTCCACCGCGACATGGTCGTGAACCCCGCGTTCACCGGGTACTCCCTGGACACGTACGTCGACTGGGTGGACACCAACTACGTCCCCAGCTCCGGCAACGAGCTGGTTCCGCTCGCGGACGCCCAGGCCGAGCGAGTCCAGGTGACCCTGGAGATCGACGGCAAGCTGCACCGCGTCGGCCTCCCCGCCGAGTTCCTGCGCCCGGCTGCATCCGCTCCCGCCGCCGCATCCGCCGGCACGGGCACGGACTCCTCCGACACCGCCGGTGGCGTGAAGGCCTCCTTCAACGGCACCATCATCGAGTGGAAGGTGGCCGACGGTGATTCCGTCACCGAGGGCCAGCAGCTCGGTTCGATCGAGGCCATGAAGATGGAGTCGCCCATCCCCGCCCCGACGTCCGGAACCGTCCGGCTCGTCGCCGCCGAGGGTGCGACGGTGAAACAGGGCGAGGTAATCGCCAGTATCTCCTGATCCGGGTACCTAAGATCCCATCCATGCGAGTACAGAGCGTCGAGCGCGCAATCCAGGCCGCCATTTCCGCCGGTGAGTTCCAGCCCGGTGAGCGGCTGATTGAGGCCGACCTCACCGAGCGCTTCTCCATCTCCCGGAACACCCTCCGGGAGGCGTACGCGGCCCTGGTCTCCCAGGGCCTGCTCGTGCGTGTCCCCAACCGCGGGGTGTTTCTTGCGTCGCCGGACTCCTCCCTCATCCGGGACATGTACCGCGCTCGCACCGCGCTGGAGACGACGGCGCTGCTGACGGGCAACGTGGACGGCGACGTGCTCGACGAGATCGTCCGCCGCGCGGAGACCGCCCAGACCGAGCAGCGCTGGCGCGATGTCGGCTCGCTCAACCAGGAGTTCCACCGCACCATCGTCGCCTCACTGCGCTCGGATCTTCTCGACGACACGATGGACCGCATCCTCGCCCTCATGCGCCTGACATTCCTCGCCGTCACCGAATTCGACGGCTCCTTCCACGACGAGTTCGTCGGGCACAACCGTGCCACGGTCGACGTTCTGCGTCGCGACGGCCGCGAGGCCGCCGCCCGGAGGATGACCGAGTACCTCCGCCACGCCCAGTGCGAGACCCTCGCCCTCGTGGAGAGCGCCGCCGCGAACAGGTGATTTTATTCTCCGTTCACCGGGCGGCCATCTCCCTGTCAAGAGGCGCAGAATTCACCCTCACCCGGTTGTCTCCACACTGTGGGTGTTCGGGCTAAACTCGCTCGGTAGACCACGTCACGCTGCATAAACGGCACGTGACATCCCCTCGGACGTGTTTGGAGTTCTCTAGTGAAGGTTGCGATTCTCGGCGGCGACGGATTCTGCGGCTGGCCCGCCTCCCTGTACCTCTCCGAGCAGGGCCACGAGGTCACCATCATCGACAACCTCTCCCGGCGCGCCATCGACGAGGAACTCGGCGCCGAGTCGCTCACCCCGATCGCCTCCATCGAGGATCGCCTCGCGGCGTGGAACGAGGTCTCGGGTAAACACATCGGTTTCGCTCGTATCGACGTCGCCAAGGAATACGACGAGCTGCTGGACTTCCTGCGGACCGAACAGCCGGACGCCGTCGTGCACTTCGCCGAGCAGCGCGCCGCGCCGTACTCCATGAAGAGCTCGCGCAACAAGCGCTACACCGTGGACAACAACACCTCCGCCACGCACAACCTCCTGGCCGCCATCGTGGAGTCCGGGCGGGACATCCACGTCGTGCACCTGGGCACCATGGGTGTCTACGGCTACGGCACCGCCGGCATGAAGATCCCCGAGGGTTACCTCCAGGTCCAGGTGACCTCCGAGGAATCCGGAACCGTCGACCAGGACATCCTCTACCCCTCCAACCCGGGCTCGGTCTACCACATGACCAAGGTCCTGGACCAGCACCTCTTCGCCTTCTATGCCAAGAACGACGAGCTGCGCATCACCGACCTGCACCAGGGCATCATCTGGGGCACCACCACCGACGAGACCGCCCGCGACGAGCGGCTGATCAACCGCTTCGACTACGACGGCGACTACGGCACGGTGCTCAATCGCTTCCTCATGCAGTCGGCCGTGGGTTACCCGCTCACCGTGCACGGCACGGGCGGGCAGACCCGGGCGTTCATCCACATCCGCGACATGGTGCGCTGCATCGAGATCGCGCTGGAGAACCCGCCCGCGCAGGGTGAGAAGGTGAAGATCTTCAACCAGATGACCGAGACCCACCGCGTGCGTGACCTCGCCGAGCTCATCGCCAGAGTGTCCGGCGCCCAGGTGGCCCTGGTGCCCAACCCGCGCAAGGAGTCCCCGGAGAACGAGCTGCACGTGGTCAACGAGACCTTCCTCGACCTGGGCCTGAACCCCACGACCCTGGAGGAGGGCCTGCTCCACGAGGTCGAGGAGATCGCCCGCAAGTACGCCGACCGGGCGAACCTGGACATGATCCCCGCGCGTTCCCTGTGGACAAGCAGCAACGCCGCGGGCGAACCGCAGACCGCTCGCTGACGCATGCGGATCTCCATGTTCACGGAGGTCTTCCTCCCGAAGATTGACGGGGTGGTCACCCGGGTCACCCGCTCCCTGGAACAGCTCTCCGACATGGGCCACGAGGTCCAGCTCTTCGCCCCGGGCCATCCCCCGGCGGAGTACGCGGGTTTCGAGGTCGTCCGGGTGCCCGGCATCAGCTTCCGGCCGGTATACCCCGAGATCACCGCGGGTATGGCCACGCCGAAGATCAACCGTGAGCTTGCCCGTTTCCGGCCCGACGTCGTGCACGCCGTCAACCCGGTGTGGCTCGCCGCCTACGGGGCCATCACCGCCAAGCGCCTGGACTACCCGCTGCTGGGCAGTTTCCACACCAACGTGCCGGACTACACCGAGTCTCTGCGCATCGGCTGGCTGCGTCAGCCCGCGGCGACGTGGATCCGCATGGTGCACAACATGGCTTCGGTCAACCTGTGCACGTCCGGCCCGATGGTGGAGAAGGCCATCGACCAGGGCATCCGCAACGTGGAGCTGTGGCCGAAGGCCGTGGACACGGTCGGCTACTCCCCCGACCGCGCGTCCCGGGAGATGCGTGAGTTCATCACCGACGGCCACCCGGATGCGCCCGTGGTCATCTACGTGGGCCGGATGTCGCCGGAGAAGAACCTCGACCGGCTCGCGCCCATCATGCGCAAGGTTCGGGAGCGGGTACCCGGCGCCCGCCTGGCCATGGTCGGTTCGGGCCCGCAGCTCGACACGCTGAAGACCCTGCTGGACCCCGCCTACACCACGTTCACGGGATACCTCTCCGGGACGGATCTCGCGGCGGCCTTCGCCTCGGGCGACGTCTTCGCCTTTCCCTCGACCACGGAGACCCTGGGCCTGGTCGCCCTGGAATCCTTCGCCTCGGGCGTGCCCGCGGTGGGCGCACGCGCCGGCGGCATCCCCTTTGTCATCGACGACGGCGAGACGGGTTACCTCGTGGACCCGGAGGACTACAACACGTGGGCCGAGCGCCTCTCCGCGGTGCTTCTCGACGAGGGACTTCGCCGACGCATGGGAAAGGCGGCACGCAACGAGGCTGAGAGCCACGGTTGGCGTGCCGCCACCGAGCGGCTGGTGCGGTATTACGACCTCGCTATCGAAGGTCACCCGCGCCGCTGATTATTCGCAGATGGGCTCGTCCATGACGACGATTCCATCGGCGTCCCCGTAGACGGTGTGGTCGGCGATGAAGTCGACCCCACCGAAGGACACCCGCTCGTTGACCTTGCCCACGCCGTCCTTCGCGGAGCGGCGCGGGTTGGTTCCCAGCGCCTTGACCGCGATGTCGAGCTGGCCGATCTCCTCGCTGTCCCGGATCGCTCCGTTTACGATGATGCCCTTCCAGCCGTTGTCCAGGGCGGCCTTGGCGATCTGGTCTCCGACCATGGCCGTGTGCAGGTTTCCACCCGCGTCCACGACGAGCACCTTGCCGTTGCCGGGGCTGTTGAGCAGCTTCTTTACCAGCCCGTTGTCCTCCATGCACCGCACGGTGACGATCCTGCCGGCAAATTTGGTCTTGCCGCCGAAGTTACGGAACTGCGTGTCGCAGCTGAGGACGTAGTCGCCGAGGGTGTCGGCCAGGTCAGGGGTGGAATGGAAGGTGCACATGGTGGTTCTCCTACGGGGGGTGGGGTGGAGCTTCTAGTGGAACTGGCCCTGCTCGGTGGAGCCGGTCAGTGCCGTGGTGGAGGACAGCGGGTCAACCGTGGTGGCGACCTTGTCGAAGTAGCCGGCGCCGACCTCGCGCTGGTGCTTGACGGCGGTGAAGCCGCGCTCAGCCGCTGCCTTGAACTCGCGGTTCTGCAGGTCGACGAAGGAGGTCATGCCGTCGCGTGCGTAGCCGTAGGCCAGGTCGAACATGGAGTAGTTCAGGGCGTGGAAGCCGGCCAGGGTGATGAACTGGAAGGTGAAGCCCATGGCACCGAGCTCGCGCTGGAACTTGGCGATCTCGTCCGCGTCCAGGTGTGCGGACCAGTTGAAGGACGGGGAGCAGTTGTAGGACAGCAGCTGGTCCGGGAACTCGGAGCGGACGCCCTCGGCGAACTGCTTGGCCAGCTCCAGGTCCGGCTTGCCGGTCTCCATCCAGATCATGTCGGCGTATGGAGCGTAGGACTTCGCTCGGGCGATGCAGGGCTCGATGCCGTTCTTCACGTGGTAGTAGCCCTCAGCGGTGCGCTCACCGGTGATGAATTCCTGGTCACGCTCGTCGACGTCGGAGGTGATCAGCGTGGCTGCCTCGGCGTCGGTGCGGGCGATGATGACGGTCGGCGTGTTGGCGACGTCGGCTGCCAGGCGTGCGGAGGACAGGGTGCGGATGTGCTGCTGGGTCGGGATGAGGACCTTGCCGCCGAGGTGGCCACACTTCTTCTCCGAAGCGAGCTGATCCTCCCAGTGGGTGCCGGCTGCGCCAGCGTTGATCATGGCCTTCTGCAGCTCGTAGACGTTGAGGGCGCCGCCGAAGCCGGCCTCACCGTCGGCGACGATGGGAACGAGCCAGTTGTCCACGGCGTCGTCACCCTCGATGCGGGCGATCTCGTCGGCGCGCAGCAGTGCGTTGTTGATGCGGCGAACGACGCTGGGGACGGAGTTGGCCGGGTACAGGGACTGGTCCGGGTAGGTGTGGCCGGAGAGGTTGGCGTCACCTGCGACCTGCCAGCCGGACAGGTAGACGGCCTTGAGGCCGGCGCGGATCTGCTGGACGGCCTGGTTACCGGTGAGGGCGCCCAGGGCGTTGATGTAGTGGCCGTTGCCCTTGTTGATCTCCTCGAAGAGGATCTCGGCGCCGCGGCGGGCGAGGGTGTGCTCCTCGACGACGGTGCCCTGCAGCTCGGCGACCTGCTCTGCGGTGTACTCGCGGGTGATGCCCTTCCAGCGGGGGTTGGTGTCCCAGTCCTTCTGGATCTCGGCGGCGGTGCGTGCAGCTCCGGTGGTGCTCATGTCAGCTTCACTCTCTTTCGGTGTGTGCTTGGGGGTCTTGCTGATGCCGGGTGGCCTGAGACACATCATGCGGGTGATGCAGCGCACAGTCAATGCCTTGGTGAGGTGTAGATCTGTGCGGGGGCGGCGGCCATATCTGCAAAGGTTGCGAAGCAAAACAAATACCTTACGACTAGGTAAGTTTCCGTTAAAGTGCCGTTCACTTGCAACTATGTCCCCGGGCGCATGATCTGGGACACAGTCAGTACCCGGCCCCTCAGGTACCTAATACCTCCCCCAGCCACGGAAACGTCGGGGGTAACCCCGGGTCTAATTTCGCGAAGTTGTTTACCCGGGTGACCGGGGTCACTTAGTCTCGGGTCATCCGGTTTAGCCCCAAAGTCCACGAGGAGGACCTTGAGCATGACGAACACACCTGACACCACCCCGCGCACCACCGTCCACGGGCTGGACGTCGCCACCGAGCTCTACGACTTCGTGAACACCACCCTCTGCCCCCGGTCCGACATCGATCCGGACAATTTCTGGGAGGGCTTCGCGGGAATCGTCCGGGAGTTCACCCCCCGCAACCGGGAGCTGCTGGCCAAGCGCGATGAGCTGCAGGCCCGCCTCGACGAGCACTTCCGCGCCAACCCGGGTCAGCCCGACCCGGTCGAGCACGAGGCCTTCCTCCGCGAGATCGGCTACCTCGTCGACGCTCCGGCCGACGCGCAGATCCGCACCCAGAACGTGGACGAGGAGATCGCCGACATCGCCGGCCCGCAGCTCGTGGTCCCCGTCCTCAACCTCCGCTACGCCATCAACGCCGCCAACGCGCGCTGGGGCTCGCTCTACGACGCCCTCTACGGCACCGACGTCATCAGCGAGGAGAACGGCGCGGAGCCGGGCAAGGGGTACAACCCCGTCCGCGGCGACAAGGTCATCGAATGGTCCAAGACGCTTCTCGACGACGTCGCCCCCCTCGTCGCCGGTTCCCACCGCGACGTCACCGCGTACAACATCACCGACGACGGCCTGAGCGCCGAGGTCAACGGCACGCCGACCCAGCTGCAGAACCCCGAGCGTTTCCGCGGCTGGCAGGGTGAGAAAGACAACCCGTCCGCGATCCTGCTGCGCAACAACGGCCTCCACGCCAACATCGACATCGACGCCGAGGGCGCGATCGGCAAGAACGATCCCGCCCACGTCAACGACGTCCGCCTCGAGTCCGCCGTGTCCACCATCATCGACTTCGAGGACTCCGTCGCCGCGGTCGACGCCCACGACAAGACCCTCGCATACTCCAACTGGCACGACCTCGCCACCGGCGAAGCCGCGGCCGAGGTGGACAAGGGCGAGAAGTCCTACACCCGCCGCCTTAACCAGGACCTCGAGTTCACGGGTGCCGACGGCGAGGACATCACCCTCCACGGTCGCTCCCTGCTGCTGGTGCGCAACGTCGGCCACCTCATGACCAACCCGGCCATCCTCGTCGACGGCGAGGAGATCTACGAGGGCATCCTCGACTCCGCCCTCACCATCCTCGGCGCGCTGCCCGCCACCGAGCTGGACAACCCGCTGCGCAACTCCCGCACCGGATCCATCTACGTGGTCAAGCCCAAGCAGCACGGCCCCGAAGAGGTGGCCTTCACCAACGACCTGTTCACAGCCGTCGAGAAGCTCCTGGGAATCCCGGAGAACTCCGTCAAGGTCGGTGTCATGGACGAGGAGCGTCGCACCTCGGCCAACCTCGACGCCTGCATCATGGCCGTGGCCGACCGCCTCGCGTTCATCAACACCGGCTTCCTCGACCGCACCGGCGACGAGATCCACACCTCCATGCTCGCCGGCCCGATGGTGCGCAAGGCCGACCTGCAGACCGCGCCGTGGAAACTCGCCTACGAGGACGCCAACGTCGACGCCGGCATCGCCCGTGGGCTGCCCGGCAAGGCGCAGATCGGCAAGGGCATGTGGGCGATGACCGAGCTCATGGCCGACATGGTGGAGAAGAAGATCGGCCAGCCGCGCGAGGGCGCCAGCACCGCGTGGGTCCCCTCCCCGACCGGTGCGACGCTGCACGCCACGCACTACCACCGCGTCAACGTCAAGGAGGTCCAGGCCGAGCTGCTGAAGAAGGGCCGCCGCGACACCTTCCACGACCTGCTCACCGTGCCCGTCTCCGACGGCAACTTCACCGACGCGGAGAAGAAGGAGGAGGTGGACAACAACTGCCAGTCCATCCTCGGCTACGTCATCCGCTGGGTCGAGCTCGGCGTCGGCTCCTCCAAGGTGCCCGACATCCACAACGTCGACCTCATGGAGGACCGCGCCACGCTGCGCATCTCCTCGCAGCTGCTGGCCAACTGGATCCAGCACGGCGTGGTCACCGAGGAGCAGGTCGTCGAGTCCCTCGAGCGCATGGCCAAGCTCGTCGATGAGCAGAACGAAGGCGACGAGGAGTACAAGTCCATGTCCGCCGACTACGAGAACTCCATCGGCTTCCAGGCCGCCAAGGAGCTCATCCTCTCCGGCACCTCGCAGCCGGCCGGTTACACCGAGCCGATCCTGCACCGCCGTCGCCGCGAGTTCAAGCAGCGCGAGGGCATCGCCTGATAGTTCCGTCTGAGAAAGGGGGTCGCACATCGGTGCGGCCCCCTTTTTTCGGCGCTTCGCTGGTCGGAAGGACGCCGTCTGCAGCAGACCTACACGCAGCCTCGCTGGTCGGAAGGAGTCACGAATTCGACCGCGCCCTTCCGACCGGCGCCTCTGGCCGGGCCGCGTCTTCCGCGCTTACAGGTGCAGCACGCCCAACACCACGAGCAGCACCGCCACCAGGTATCCCCCGGCCCGGCTGACCTCCAGCGTGTGCTCCCTGGCCCACGCAAACCACCGGCCCAGGCGGGAGTCGGGTTTGCGTCGCACCAGCCCCACGAAGACGGCCACGGCGATGGGCAGGCTGAGCGCGATGCTCGCGTACCAGAACATCCCGCCGTACCGCGCCCACTGCGAGAAGTCCCCAGCGGCGAGCACGGCGATGCCGCCGTAGAACGGCACCGAGGTCAGCGACTGCACCACGCCCAGCACGAAGCCGGCGAGCACCGTCCACACGGTGGGCTCGCGCAGAAAGCTGAGCATCGCGTTGATGATCTTCGAGTCCCCACCGGGCTTCGAGCGCCACGTGGTCACGGCCGTGACCAGGCCCACCGCGATGAGCACGATGCCGAAGATCGGGCTGGCCAGGGCCGCCTGAACAAACTCCTGCATCCCCTCGAACGCGAACATCACCAGCAGGGCCAGCAGGAACACCCCGAGCCAGTCGCCGAAGATGAGCAACGGGGCGACCCAGCGGTACTTTCCCCGCGGCAGCAGAATGCCGATCGCGACGATGACCCCGATGAGGAGGGCATTGACGGAATCGGCAAAGGCGTAGCTGACGGCGAGGAACACGCCGTCCAATCTAGCTGGGCGGCGCGCCCGGGCCACCCTGGGGCCCGCCGCCACCCATGCCGCCCGGTCCGCCGCCCATGGACATCTGCTGCTCGGTGGTGGTGTCCACGCCGACGACGATGGTGCCCGCGTAGCCGTCGCCTTGGTCGGTGACGGAGTCCATCTGCAGGTCGATGCTGTCGGAGAAGATGTTGTCCGAGTCCAGCGTGATGTGGGAGAACGGCGTCACCGAGGAGGCGTAGCGGGCGTCGGCGTACACCGCCTGACACACGTCCTCGGGGATGGCGATCTGCGAGGTCAGCACGTTGGTGGTGGCGTCGGTGATGTCGTTGATGGAGCTGAACACCTCGAAGTGGATGTGCGGCCACCGACCCTCGTAGCAGCCGGGCACGATGGTGTCGAAGCTGACCTGCCCGTTTGCATCGGCCACCTGGACTCCGCGCAGCCAGCTCTCGCCGGTGACCCCGTCGGAATACATGGAGTAGCGCCCCTGGGCGTCGCAATGCCAGATGTACACGGCGGCGCCGGCGAAGGGGGCGTTGCCGCCTGCCATGTCCACCACCGTGATGGTCTGCGTGAACGGCACGCCGTCGACGGAGTTGCCCGTGTCCAGCGACGTGGTCAGGTCCTTGCGCGCGATGCCGGACATGTCCAGCACGTCGGGCCCGTTGGTGCCGTCTCCGGGGTAGGGCCCGTTGGTCTCGGTGGGCATTTCGGTGAGGTTCTGCGTATCGACGCTCGTTGCCGGCGTCGTCGCCGCGGCAGCGCTGGACGAGGTCGTTGTCGCCGGCGTCGAGGTAGGCGCGCAGGCGGCGAGGGCCGCCGAACCGGCGCCGAGACCGAGCACGCCGAGCATTTTCCGGCGGGTGAGCAGCGTGGTCACGTCGAAGGCGAGACCCTGGTCCTCGGGGTCGTCGTCCTGGCGGGGCAGGACGCGCCCCTCGAAAGTGCGGGAGGTGAGCATGTCGGTGGTGATCCGTTTCTTGAGGATTGTGGTTCGTTCCTCAAGCTACGGCCCCGACCTGCGAGTTCACCCCGGCGTAACCCGCGTATACGTACAAGTTCCCGGCGACCTTCCCCGGGTCTCTGTACGTTTCCTGTACGGGCTAGTAGGTCAGCTCGGAGGGGTCGAGGCGGCGCGGCAGCACCGTCGGGCGGGCTCCGGAGATCTCCTCGACGATGCGGATGACCTGGTTGGAGTAACCGAACTCGTTGTCGTACCAGACGTAGAGCACGAGGTGCTTGCCGTCGGAGATGGTGGCCAGCCCGTCGACGACACCGGCGTGGGTCGAACCGACGAAGTCGGTGGAGACGACGTCGGGCGAGGCGATGTAGTCCACCTGCTGGCGGATGTTGGAGTGCAGGGTGACGTCGCGGAGGAACTCGTTGACCTGTGCCTTCTCCACCTCGGTGTTGAGCGTGAGGTTGAGCACGGCCATGGACACGTCCGGGGTGGGAACGCGGATGGCGTTGCCGGTGAGCTTGCCCTTCATCTCCGGGACGGCCTTGGACACGGCCTTGGCCGCACCCGTCTCGGTGATGACCATGTTGAGACCGGCGGCGCGGCCACGACGCGGGCCGGAGTGGAAGTTGTCCGCGAGGTTCTGGTCGTTGGTGTAGGAGTGCACCGTCTCCACGTGTCCGTGCTCGATGCCGTAGCGGTCGTTGATGACCTTGAGGACCGGGGTGATGGCGTTGGTGGTGCAGGACGCGGCGGAGAGGATGGTGTCCGACTCTTCGATGTCCTCGTGGTTGATGCCGTAGACGATGTTCTTGATGTCGCCCTTGCCCGGCGCGGTGAGCAGGGCCTTGGCCACTCCCTTCGAGCGCAGGTGCTGGGACAGGCCCTCGCGGTCGCGCCAGCGGCCGGTGTTGTCCACGACCACGGCGTCCTTGATGCCGTAGGCGGTGTAGTCGATGCTGGCCGGGTCGTCGGCGTAGATCATCTGGATGGCGGTGCCGTTGGCGATGATGATGTCGTTCTCGGCATCGACGGTGATGGTGCCGTCGAAGGCGCCGTGCACGGAGTCTCGGCGCAGCAGGGAGGCGCGCTTGTAGATGTCGTCGTCACCCTTCCTGCGCACCACGACGGCACGGAGGCGAACGCCGCCGTAGGTGGCCTCGCGGGCGATGAGGATGCGGGCGAGCAGGCGGCCGATGCGGCCGAAGCCGTAGAGGACGACGTCGCTGGGGGTCATCTCGTGGGAGTTGCCGTTGATCTCGGCGAGCTGCTCGCGGACGAAGGCGCCGAGGTCGGTCTCCTCGGACTTCTCGAACTGCACGGCGAGCGCGCCGAGGTCGATGGAGGCGGTGCCGAGATCGATCTTGACCAGTTCACGCAGGATGGGCAGCGTCTGCTCGAGCGGCAGTTCGCGGCGGGCGATGCGCCGGGCGTAGCGGTGTGCCTTGACAATGTCGATGTCGGTCACGCCGACGAGCAGGCGCCCGAAAACGGAGGTGACCACACTGTTGTCTCGGTGAAGCTTGCTGATCAGCGGGAGCATTTCCTGCGCGATGGACAGGCGCTCGTTCCAGTCCTGGGCAACTGCGTGTGCGTTGGTCATGGTGGTGTTGTTCATCCTTGGTCGATCTTGAGGGCGGGGGTGGCCGCCTCCGGGGCCGGTCTTACCCCAGATACCTTAGCGAGGCCACGCGCCGAACCCGCCTACCCGGGCGCCAGATAGTACCTTTTCCCGTGCGCGGCGGGCGCTATCCTTGGACCCCATGTACCTGCCGCACCCCGAGACCCTCGACGACATCATCACCGACGGCCTCATCGAGCAGGCCGCCTACGACACCGACTTCCGCTCGGTCACCGGCGTGGAGTTCAACGGCATCTCCCCCACGGGTGACGAGCCGGACGTGCCCGTGGAGGTCCGCCTCTACCCGGCCGGCACCACCCGCGCCGGCACCCGGGTGGCGCGCGTGGCGGGCGGGACGTGGACGTGGCTGACGTCGCGTACCGGCGGTTTCGCCATCGCCGAACTCCACGGCCCACAGCCCGCCTCCGACCGGTTACTGCGCGCCGCGCGCACCCTGTGGGGCAACGGCCCCGGGCTGCTGGTGGCCCACGACGACGGGACCAGCAGCGTCGTCGTCCTCTCACCGACCGCACCGGTCCCGCTGGAGCGCGCGCTTGCCGCAGGGCTGCCCGCACCTCGACGTGCCCTCGCCTCCGTCGCCGCCACCCGGGGAGTCAACGTGCGCGAGAGTGCGGACACCGTGGAGTTCGAGAACGGGCCGCGTCTGCTGCTCAGCGACGATGTGGCGGTCGACGTGGGCACGGGGGTCAACCTCGTCGACCTGCGCGCCGACGCCGCCCTGGTCTCGGCGGAGCATCAGCTGCTTCTCGACGGCACGTTCCCCGGCGCCCACATCGACCTCGACGTCAACTCGGCGACGGCGCGGATTACGTCACCCGACCGTCAGCTCGTCGCCGGCGCGCAGGTTCTCGCCACCATCGAGAACGACCAGTGGCGCTGGGCCTGGTCGGACGAACGTGTCTCCCACTCCCCCGCCGCCCGGGCCGCGGCCGCCGTCCACGCCTTCGGCGAGGCACACACGCTGCCCCTGTTCACCACCGGAATCCTCCCGGCGGGCCTCGCCCAGCGCCAGGGGCTCATCGACGCCGCGAAGGCCGCTACCGGCATCTGGACCCACACGTTTGTCCATCTGCCCGGCGCGACGTCCGTGGTGCTGCTCGACCACGAGCAGCTGCGCCTGCCTCCGGCGACGGAGGCGGCCATCCTGGCAACGTTGAGTGCGCCGGTGGACCCGTCGCTCAACCTCTACCGGGCCGTCGGCGCGTACGCCGCCTTCCGCGGTCTGCAGATCAGCGGCGAGGACCTCTTCGCCCCGGACACCCGCCGCCCCCTCCACGTTCGGGTGGAGGACGGGAAGATCAGCTCAGGGCCTCGCGGTATACCTGGGGATCCTGGGGCTCGCTGAACTTCGCGTCCCTGGTCTTGTCCACCAGCACCGCACGCACACCCTCGACAAAGTCGGGTTCGCGCAGCACCACGTAGCTGAGCTTGCGTTCGTTCTCCAGCGCGCCCGCGAGGTCGGTGTGCGCGTTGGCAGCCAGTAGCTCGGCCGTGGCCACCAGCGCCGAGGGGCTGGCCTGAGCCGTCAGCTCGCGCACCTGCGCCACGAACTCCGTGTCCCCGTGGTTGTCCAGGGCGGCCTCGATGTCGGCCCAAGAGTCGTGGGCGAAGACGGTGTCGATGCTCTCCTGCCAGTCCTGCAGCCTCGACGGGCCGTGCTCAGTGGGCGCGCCGTCGAGCGCGGCCGCGAATCCGCCGCCGATGATCGCCTCCGGGTCCGGATCAGCGACGAGGTGCGTGGCGAGCCCGGTGTAGAGCATGTCGTCCGGGGTCAGGCGGTAGCCGGTGAGTGCCAGGAACCGCCCCATGGCCACGCCGGTGTCCAGCTGCTGGAGCTTCCACGACATGCCCACGTCGGTGATGTAGCCGATGGCCATCTCCGGCATGGAGGCGAAGGCGTTGTCGGTGATGATGCGGAAGTCGCCGAGGACGCTGACGCCCTGGCCGCCGCCCATGAGCACGCCGTCGATGATCGCGCCATAGGGCTTGGGGTACTCCGAGATGACCCGGTTGAGTTCGTACTCAGCGGCGAAGAACTCGTCCGCCTCCTCCGCCCGGCCGTCGAGGATGAGCTCCCGGGCGTGGCGCACGTCGCCCCCGGCGCAGAAGCTGCGTTCCGGAGCGTGGATGAGGATCTGGGTGACGGCGTCGTCGTCACGCCATTTTTCCAGCGCAGCAGCTATTTCGTCGATCATTTCCCGGTTGAGGGAGTTCAGCGCCTTCGGGCGGGCGAGTTCGATGACTCCGGTAGTGTTGCGCACGGACGTGATCACTGGGTTTGTCATGATTCCCAGTATGACAAAAAGTACCGCGGAAGGACTCTGCATGACCGGCCTCATCGCCCTCGACATGGACGGCACACTCCTGGACTCCACCGGAGCCATCCCCGAGGGTTTCTGGCCCCTGGCCAAACTGGCCAAGTCCCGCGGCATCGCCATCGCCCCCGCCTCCGGGCGGCAGCTGGCCACCCTGCGCCATCTCTTCGCCGGCAACCCGGAGACCGAGCCCTCCTCCTACATCGCGGAGAACGGCACGGTGGTGTGGCACGAGGGCGAGATCGTCTCCACCACGACCATCGACCCGGATCTGGTCCACCAGATCATCGATGTCGCCGAGGGCCTCGACGCGACCGTGGTGCTGTGCCTGCCGGAGATCGCCTACATCCTCGACGACCACGACGAGCTCATCAACGCCGAGGTGGAGAAGTACTACTTCTCCACCGAGCGGGTCAGCGATCTGCACGCCATGGTGGGTACCGAGGTGGTCAAGGTCGCCCTGTTCACCCACCGCAGCGCCGAGGACGATCTGGCACCGCAGCTACGGGGCATCTCCCCGGAACTCACCGTCGCCGTCTCGGGCGAGCATTGGGTGGACATCATGAACCCGCTGGCCAACAAGGGCATCGCCCTGACCGCGCTGGCCTCCGCGCTCGGCGTCGTGCCCGCCGACACCGTCGCGTTCGGCGACTACCTCAACGACCTCGAGCTGCTCAGGGCCGCCGGCACCGCCTACGCCATGGCCAACGCCCACCCCGACGTCAAGGCCGTCGCCGACCACATTGCCCCCTCCAACGCGGACCACGGCGTGATCACCGAGCTCACCAAGATCCTGGGCTAGCGTTTCCTCTCCAGCTTCGCCGCCACATCCGGCACGTAACGGAACTCGCCCCTCGACGGCCTGTCGATCTTGTCGTGCCCCACCCGCTCCGGCAGCTTGGGCACATACGGCGCTGTCGCCTGGTAGGGCACGGTCTCCAGCAGGTGGCTGATGACGTTGATGCGTGAGCGTTTCTTGTCCTCGCTCTCCACCACATGCCACGGCGACAGCGACGTGTCCGTGTGGATGAACATCTCGTCCTTGGCCTTGGAGTAGTCGTCCCAGCGGTTGATGGACTCCAGGTCCATCGGCGAGAGCTTCCAGCGGCGCAGCGGGTCATCGACCCGGGAGCGGAAGCGGCGCAGTTGCTCCTCCGCGGACACGGAGAACCAGTACTTGCGCAGGATGATGCCGTCCTCGATGAGCATGCGCTCGAACGTCGGCGCCTGGGAGAGGAACCGGCGGTACTCCTTGGTGGTGCAGAAACCCATCACCCGCTCGACACCGGCGCGGTTGTACCAGGAGCGGTCGAAGATGACGATCTCCCCGGCAGAGGGCAGCTGCTCGATGTAGCGCTGGAAGTACCACTGGCCGCGCTCGCGTTCGTTCGGCGCCGGCAGCGCCACCACGCGGCAGGAGCGCGGGTTGAGGTATTGCGTGATGCGGCTGATCGCGGAGCCCTTGCCCGCGGCGTCGCGCCCCTCCATGACCAGCACGACGCGCGCGCCGGTCTCGACCACCCACTGCTGCATGTCGACGAGCTCCGCCTGCAGCCGCTCCAGCTCGGACTCGTAGGCCTTCTTGTCGAGCTTCGGGGGCTTGGGCGTCTTCGCGTTCTTCTGTTCTGCGGGTTGTTTCTTTGCCATTCGTCTACGTTAGCGCAGGCGGGCGGGGTTTCGGGCCGGTTTGGGACTGCTCGCGTCGGTCTTAAGGACGCCTTCTGAAAGCAGTCGGTCGAAAGAACGCGTGATCAAGACCAACAGTGGCGATATCGCCCTCTCGCTGGCCTTGGGGAGACCGCAAGCTTTAGGAAGGCGTGCTTAAGACCAACGCGGGGAGGGCTGCTTTGCGACGGTCGGATCCACGTGGTCGAAAGGGCGTGGGCGTTGGTCTGCTGCAGTCCACCGCCGGTCTGCAGCAGACCGCGCCCTTCCGACCAGCGGCCGGGGAACCTAGTTCTCGACCCGGAACTCCGCCATCTCGTCCCACTCGGTCTTGCCCTCGATGAGGGTGTTGATGATCCGCGGGGTCTCCGCGAGGATCAGCGGGAACAGGTCCTGCGCGGCCTTGAAGTGATCGGAGTTGACGTGGGCGTCGGCGGCATCGTCCTGGAAGGCCTCGACGAGCAGGTACTCGCCGTCGTTCTCTGTGGAGCGGTACCAGTCGAAGAAGATGTTGCCGCCCTCGGCGCGGGAGGCTTCGGTGAAATCGGCGACCTTGTCCAAGAAGTTGTCGGCGTACTCGGGCTTCGGGGTGAATTTCACGTTGATGAGAATCATGGCCGCCATTCTACGCCTCACCCCGCGGGGGTGGGTCGCGCAGAAGCCCGGAAAATTTCGTTGGCAAATACTACGGTATTTCCGTTACCTGAAACTTCTACGCAAGGATGCCGCCATGATTGTGAAATTCGCTGGAAACGGCCGTCGATTAGCGCTGGGCACCACCCTCGCCGCCGCGCTGGCACTCGCCGCCTGCGGCTCCGACGGCTCGGGCCAGTCCGAGACGGTCACCGTGACCACCACCGAGGTGAGCACCGTGACCACCACGCAGCCTGCCCCCGCGCCGAAGACCGTCACGGAGACGGTGAGTATCGAGGCAGCCCCTGCCCCTGCACCGGAGCCCGAACCGGCACCCGCACCAGCGCCGGCTCCCGAACCCCAGCAGCAGATCGCCGGATTTGCCGCGATCCCGGAGCCTGCGGCGCCGGCGGCCAGCTACGCCAACTGCTCCGCAGTGCGGGCAGCCGGCGCGGATCCGATCTACGCGGGGCAGCCCGGCTACGGCACCCACCTGGACCGCGACGGCGACGGTGTGGCCTGCGAGTAGGGGTTAAGCCCCGAGGAAGAACTCAGCGAGGTAGACGGTGTCGCCCTGCTGGATGACGGCGGTGCCGAAGCCGTGGCGCTCACCAGCCATGTTCGCCTCGCGGTCGAGCCACGCGATGCGTGCCTCGGCGTCGGCGGAGGTGAAGCGGTAGACCTGGCCCTCGCCGCGGTTGTCCAGGATGGTGCCCTTGCCGGCACCGGCCTTGAACTCGACCTGGCCGGCGGCGGCCTGGGCTGCCCAGGCGTTGGCGATGAGCTCGGCCTCGCCGTTGCGGGTGTGGCCCATGTCAGCGAGGTGGCGGTCGGTAGCGGCCTGGAGGCGCTTGGCCACGGAGTCACCGGGCAGGACCTGGCCCGGGACCGGGACGTTGACCTGCGAGGACAGCGCGGTCGGGCTCGCCAGGGTCTGGGCGCCGGCGGCGGGAGCGGCCCCGAGGGCGAGGGTGGCGGTCAGGGCGGCGGCAACGGAAGCTTTGAGAATACGCATGATTCTCACCCTACCCCTCGAGCTTCTCCCCGACCTCCAGCCACTGCGCCTCCAGCTCGTCGTGTTCCGCGCGGGCGGCGGCGAGCTCGCGGTCGATGTCGGCGAGCTTGCCCATGTCCGGATCGCCCGAGGCGGAGGCCTGTGCCATCTCCTGCTCGAAAGTGCTGATGCGCTCCTGCGCCTTGGCCATCTTGCGCTCGAGCGCGCTGAGCTGCTTGGTCAGCTCGCGCTCGTCCTGCGAGGACAGCTTCTTCTTCGCGGGCGCCTTGGGCTGCCGGCTCTTCTCGCCGAGGTTGACCACCCCGCCGCCGCTCTCCATGGCCTGGCGGCGCGTGAGGTACTCCTCGATGCCGCCCTGCAGTTCGGTGAGTTCGCCGTCGCCGAACAGCGCGAAGGTCTTGTCGGTGATGCGTTCGATGAGGTAGCGGTCGTGGGAGATGACCACCAGCGTTCCTGGCCAGGAGTCCAGCAGTGACTCGAGTTCCTGGAGAGTGTCGATGTCGAGGTCGTTGGTGGGCTCGTCGAGAAGCAGCATGTTGGGCTCGGCCATGAGCACGCGCGTGAGCTGCAGCCGGCGTCGCTCGCCGCCGGAGAGGTCACGGATGTAGGTGCGCTGGCGTTTCGACGAAAACCCCAGCCGCTCCGCCAGCTGCGACGCCGAGATTTCTTTTTTGCCCATGAGCACGTACGACGCGACGTCCTCGACGGATTCAATGAGGCGTTTGTCGGGGTCGAGGTCGTCGAGTTCCTGGCGCAGCCAGCCGAGCCGCACGGTCTGTCCCTCGATGCGCTTGCCCTCGGTCAGCGGGTATTCGCCGGCGAGGGTGCGCAGGAGGGTGGTCTTGCCGGAGCCGTTGACGCCGACCAGGCCGATGCGCTCGCCCGGGGCGAGGCGCCAGGTGAGGTCGTCGATGAGCTCGCGCCCGTCCGGGGTCTCCACCCGGGCGTTCTCGAGTTCGACGACGACGTTGCCCTGGCGCTGACGGGAGAACGACATGAGCTCGACGTTGTCGCGCGGCGGCGGCACGTCGGCGATGAGCGCCTCGGCGGCCTCGATGCGGTACTTCGGCTTGGAGGTCCGGGCCTTGGCGCCGCGGCGCAGCCAGGCGAGCTCCTTGCGGGCGAGGTTGCGGCGGCGCTGCTCGGTGGCGTCGGCCTGGCGGGAGCGCTCGGCGCGCGCATAGACCCAGTCGTTGTAACCGCCCTCGTAGAAGTCGACGGTGCCGTCGTGCACCTCCCAGGTCTGCGTGGCCACGACGTCGAGGAACCAGCGGTCGTGGGTGACCACGACGATGGCCATGCGGCGCGAGACCAGGTGGTCGGCGAGCCACTGCACGCCTTCGACGTCGAGGTGGTTGGTGGGCTCATCGAGCACGATGAGATCGAGGTCCTGGACCAGCGCCGCAGCGAGGTTCACGCGCCTGCGCTCGCCGCCGGACAGGCCACCGACCGGGGTATCGAGGCCGAGATCGACGATGCCCAGGCCACCGAGCACGTCGCGCACCCGGGCGTTGGAGGCCCATTCGTAGGTCTCCAACCCCATGGGTTCGACGACGATCTGACCGATGGTGTCCTCGTCGCGCAGGTCGGCCTGCTGGGTGACCACCGCGTAGTTGAGGTCGGAGGTGTGGGAGACCCGGCCGGAGTCCGGGGGTTCGATGCCGGTGAGGATCTTCAGCAGGGTGGTCTTGCCGCCGCCGTTGAGCCCGACGACGCCGATGCGGTCGCCCGTCTGCACCCCCAGACTCACGGAGTCGAGCAGGGTCTTCAGTCCGAAGGACTTGGAGACATTTTCCAGGTTAATGAGGTTCGCCATTGTGCAGGTCAGTGTAGATGACCCGTGCTAATCGACGACCGCCGCTCCCCCGGCCGGTCCCGAGACCACCATCCCGGACGTTCCCGGGACCTCCGCGGGCACGGCCGCGGCGATCATGCGGGCCCATTCCTCGTCCGGGCAGAGGAACACACACGTCGGCCCGGAGCCGGAGACGATGCCGGAGTTTCCCGCCTGGGAGAAGCCGACCTGGAGCACCGTGCGCAGCTCGGGGCGCAGCGACAGCGCGGCAGGCTGCAGGTCATTGCGCAGGCAGGCGGTGAGCAGGCCGTAGTTTCCGGAGGACAGCGCCTCGGAGACCCGCTCGGTCCACATGTGCGGCTCGAGGTCGTCGCGCTGTTCGCGCAGCTCGTCGAGCTTGGCGAACACACTCGGCGTGGACAACCCCTCGTTCGAGGTGATCACCGCCCAGTGATAGGTGCCCCGGGACATCATGGGGATGAGTTCATCTCCGCGCCCGCGCCCGAGCGCCGTGCCGCCCATGAGCACGAAGGGCACGTCCGCGCCGAGTCCGGCGGCCAGGTCGTGCAGACCACGTTTGCCCAGGGGATCGAGGCCGTATTCGCCGGCCAGCCAATGGTCGGTGGCCACCAGCGCGGCGGCCGCATCGGCAGATCCCCCAGCCATGCCGCCGGCGACGGGAATGCCCTTGAACAGGGAGATCGTCACCTGGGGCAGTGTTATCGAACCGTGCTCGCCGCGGTAGTGCTCGACGACCGCGTCGACGGCGCGCCACGCCAAGTTCGAGGAGTCAGTGGGCACCTCTCCCGGCACGCTCTGGGACACCTCCATGCCCACGACCGGCGATCCCTCGCTCACCGTTCCTTCGCCGCGGACCAGGGAGAGTGTGTCGGAGGCGCTGATGGACTGGAACACCGTGGCCAGTTCGTGGTAGCCGTCCTCGCGCTTCGGGCCGACGCCGAGGTGGATGTTGATCTTGCCGTGGGCCGTGGCGGTGACCAGCGTTTCCCCGCTCATGCGCGGACCTCGTTTCCGGACAGGTGCACGAAGTCCTCGACGCTGAGGCGCTCCCCGCGCAACTGCGGATCGATTCCGGCGGCGCGCAGCGCCTCCTCCGCGGCGGCGGGTGAGCCGTAGTGGCCCCCGAGTGCGGCTCGTAGGGTCTTACGACGCTGGGCGAAGGCGGCGTCGATAAGTGGGAAAATCTCCGTGCGCGCGGCCATGTCCCACCGCGGGTCGGGGTGGCGGTCGATGCGCACGAGGCCGGAGTCAATGTTCGGGGCCGGCCAGAAGACATGTTTGCCGATGGAGCCGGCGCGCCGCACGTCGCCGTAGAACGAGGCCTTGACGCTGGGCACGCCGTAGACCTTGCTGCCCGGGTCGGCGGCGAGACGGTCGGCGACCTCCGCCTGCACCATCACCAGCACACGCGTGATCGACGGGAAGATCTCCAAAAAGTGCAGCAGCACCGGGACGGACACGTTGTACGGGAGGTTGGCCACGAGTGCGGTCGGCTTATCGACGTCCTCCGGCCCGACCTTCAGCGCGTCCTGGCCCACGATGGTCAGCTTGTCCGCAAGGCCGGGCGCGCGCCACTCGGCGGTGGCGGGAAGCTCTGCGGCGAGTCGTTTGTCGATCTCCACCGCGGTCACCCTGCCGGCCGTCTCCATCAGCGCGAGTGTCAGGGATCCCAGGCCGGGGCCGATCTCCACGACGTGATCGTCGGCGGTGATGTCCGCGGCGGCGACGATGCGGCGCACGGTGTTCGGGTCGTGGACAAAGTTCTGGCCCAGCTTCTTCGTCGGAGTCACGCCGAGTTTATCGGCAAGCCGGCGAATTTCCGCTGGGCCCAGAAGCTGTGCGTCCCCGTGGTTGTCCATGGGGAACAAAGTTACACGCCTAGTGCTCGCCCTCGGCAAACTCCTCGACGAGCTTGGCGTTGAACGCCGGCAGGTCGTCCGGGGTGCGCGAGGACACGAGGCCCTGGTCGCAGTGGACTTCCTCGTCGACCCAGGTGGCGCCCGCGTTCTCCAGGTCCGTCTTCAGCGACGGAAAGGAGGTCAGGGTGCGGCCACGCAGGACGTCGGCGTCCGCGAGGATCCAGCCGCCGTGGCAGATGACGCCGAGCGGGAGGTCATTCTGCACGTGCTGCTTGACCAGGGCGACAGCGTCCTGATCCATGCGGATGGTGTCGGCGTTGCCGGTACCGCCGGGGAGGATGATGCCGTCGAACTTGTCGTCCTTGACATCCTTGCTGGCTGCGTCGACGTCGACCTTGGTGCCGTTCTCGCCCTCGATGGGCATCCCGGTCTCGGTGGAGACGACGATGACCTCGCCGCCGGCGTTGCGGACGGCCTCGACCGGGCTGGTGAGCTCGGAATCCTCGAAACCATTGGTGGCGATGACGGCGAAGCGCTTGCCCTGCAGTGTCTCAGTCATGGTGACTCGTTTCCTTTCGATCGGTGTTCGCTTATGCATCCCAGGGTAACAGCGAATGAGAAAACCGGCAGAACCCCTGCGTAGGAGGGGTTCTGCCGGTGTCCGTGCGGGTTAGCGCAGGCCGAGCTTGGAGGTGCAGGCAGGCCAGGCGCCCCAGCCCTGTGCCGCCTGGACCTTCGTAGCGATCTCGATCTGCTGCTCGCGGGTGGCGCCGTTCGCGGTCGGTGCGTAGGCGGTTCCGCCGTAACCCGCCCAGGTGCCGGCATCGAACTGCAGGCCGCCGTAGTAACCGTTGCCGGTGCTGATGGACCAGTCGCCGCCGGCCTCACACTGCGCGATGGAGTCCCAGACGGAGCCGCCGGCCACGGCCGGGGCTGCGGCGGCGGTGCTGGCGGCGGGAGCCTGCGGGCCCTGGACGGGCTTGGTGCCACGGGCGATGGTCGTCGGGGTGGCCGGGCGGACCTCCTCGTCGGAGATGACCTCGGTGGACTCGACTTGGCCGGCGACGACGTAGTCGCGGGTGACCACACGACGCTCGCCCGCCTGGCCCTGCTCGACCACACGCTCGGTGCCTTCCTCGGCGTCGGCGTCGTCGACGTAGTTGACCGGGGATTCGATGGGCAGCAGCTCCGTGCGGGTGCCGGCGTTGACCCGGTCGATGACGATCTCGGTGTTCTTGTTCACCGGGGTGTCCAGCGAGGGGCTGACGCGGTCGAAGGAGTCGATGGTGACGCCCCGCGCGGCGAGCACGTCGCCGACGGTCTTCTCGGCCACCTCGGTGAAAGCGACAACGCCGCCGTCCTTGATGGAGACGATCTTCGGGGTGATGACGTCGACGGTCATGCCCTCGGTGACGGGCGCCTGCGCGTCGCCGGAGACGGCGGCCGCGGCGGAGAGCCCGTCGACCTCGCCGATGAGATCGCCCACGGTGGAGGCGGTAGAGGTGACCTCGCGCTCCTGGCCGTCGACGACGAGGGCGACGGGCTTGGCGGTCTGCACCGTGATGGTCTCGCCGTTGGAGAGGTTCTCGCTGGGCGCCGGGTAAACGAGGTCGCCGTCGCCGACGGTGACGCCGGCCTTCTCCAGGGCGCCGGAGACGTCGCTGGCGTAGGTGGCCAGCTCGATGGATTCACCGTTGTAGTCGACGGTGACGTCCTTCTGGCTTCCCGCGGCCACCACGCCGCCGATGGCGAGGGCGCCGAGGGCACTGCCCGCGGCGATGCGCTTGGCGGTGGAGTTCTTGCTGTTGATGCGGGCGGTCTGCTGTGCCATGTAGGTGATACTTCTTATCTTTTAGGCCGGTCGGGGCTGGTCTCGCCCTGACTCACAGGTGGGGATGCATCCCGAGGATGCAAACTAGACGGTAACAATAAGGTAACGAACCGTTATTTTTCAAGACCGACACCCGGGACGCACCCCACTGGCCCACTCCAGTCACATCCGCCGCTCCCCAGCGGGGCTTTTAACCTCTGTGGCGTTTCTCACACACCGAAGACCCGGTCGAAGTTCCGGTTCACCTGGGCGGCGAAGTCGGTCGGCGCTTCTCCCCTGGCCTGCGCCAGCACGAGCGCGGTGTGGCCGATGAGCGACGGCTCGTTGCGAGCCCCCCGGAAAGGCTCCGGCGTCATGTACGGCGCGTCCGTCTCCACGAGGATCTGCTCCGCCGGGGCCAGCGCCGCAGCCTCGCGCAGATAGTCGTTGCGCTTGAAGGTGGCGTTTCCGGCGAAGCTGAGCACGTACCCGCGGTCCAGCGCCTCGCGGGCAACGTCCACCGGCGACGAGAAACAGTGCAGCATCACGGATGTCGGCTGCGGGGCGTCGGCAAGAATCCGCATGAGGTGCTCGTCACCCTCGCGGTTGTGGATCATCAGCGCTTTGCCCGTCTCCACGGCGAGGTCGATGTGCCAGCGCAGCGCCTCCTCCTGCACCTCCAGCGGCGCGGTCTTTTCCGGATCGTGTTGCAGCCAGTACGTGTCGATGCCGGTTTCACCGATGGCCACGCACCGCGGATCGTGGGCCATCTCCGTCAGCGCCTCACGGGCCTGCTCATCCAGCTCGTGCGCCTTGGTGGGGTGGATCGCACAGGCCGCGAAGACCCGGTCGTTGTGCCGGGCCGCCTCGAGTGCCAGCTTCGCCTCGGCGAGCCCGTCTCCGACCGTGCAGAGCTTTTCCACACCTGCGGCCACGGCACGCTCGACGATGGCGTCGATGTCCGCCGGTGTTGATGCCCCGGCAGAGGCGAGGTGGGTATGGGCGTCGATAAGCCCCTTAATGGGCGCGGCGGGAACGGACGTGGGGCGAGGTTTCTTCTTCGACATAGTGGCGGCCAGTCTAACCTCGGAGGCATGGTCATCCGAGAAGCAGTCGACGCCGACGTGCCCGCCCTGACCGCGCTGCACCGCTGGTCGGTGGAGGAAACCGTGGCCACTTTCACTTCCCGCGCCGACTCCGAGGAGCAACGCGGCCCGTGGGTGCGCGCCCGCCAGGCCAAGGGGTTCCCGGTGCTCGTGGCGTTATCTGACGACGGCGATTTCCTCGGATTCGCCAGCTACGACCAGTTCCTCCCCTCAGACGGCTACCGGCACACCATGGACCATTCCGTCTACATCGTCCCCGCCGCGCACGGCCGGGGCGTCGGTTCCGCCCTCATGAGGGCGCTTATCGACGCCGCCCGCGCCGACCCCGAGGTGTGGACCCTCATGGGCAAGATCGAGGGCAGCAACACCGCGTCCATCGGCCTGCACACCAAACTCGGGTTCGCCGAACACGGACGCCTTCCCGGAGTGGGCTACAAGTTCGGGCGGCGGCTGGACCTGGTGTACATGGGGCTGGAGGTTTAGCACCTACCCCCTACTCGCCACCGCGAGCGGCAACACCGTCCGCCCGGTGCGCTCGTGGATCCCGTGCCCGGCGACGGTCACCGACCAGCCTGTCTCCACCACATCGGTCAGCAGCAGCACCGGGCCCTCACCTGCGGGTGCCGAAGAGTAGTCCCAGTGGTCCAGCAGCCCACGCACGCGGTAGGCCGAGTTCTGCGCGGTGACCTCGACGGCGTTCGGCGCGACCTCCAGCACCCCGGCGTATTCCATCCGCCCGACCGCGGCGACGGCCTCGGCCAGCGCGGCCAGGAACGCCGTACGCTCCGGGTCGACCTGCCCCAATGCCACTACGGCGACGGGCCGCTCGGACCAGTCCCAGTCAGCCAGCACCGCGACGATGCGCGGCAGCCACGTGTCTTGCTTCCAGGGACTCGTCGGCCTCCACCCCGGCTCAGCGAGAAGCGCACGAAGGG
Source organism: Corynebacterium doosanense CAU 212 = DSM 45436 (assembly GCF_000767055.1). NCBI lineage: Bacteria > Bacillati > Actinomycetota > Actinomycetes > Mycobacteriales > Corynebacteriaceae > Corynebacterium > Corynebacterium doosanense. Next base: position 855,848 of record NZ_CP006764.1, on the reverse strand, counting down.
CGGGCCCGCGGGCGACGTCGTTGAGCCTGCCCAGTGCCCGGCCGGCCTCGACGCCGGCGATCTTGCCGCGCACGGAGATGCCCGTCGGCCACTGCTTGCGGGCGGTCAGTCGCACGCCGGGGGCGGTGAGGCGGGCGTCGATACGCTCTTCTAGCCGCGCGTCCACCGTGACGTCCCAGGTGCGGCCCGTGCAGTTGTCGCAGCGTCCGCAGGGTTCGGTGGCGGTCGTGTCGTCAAGTTGCCGGCGCAGGTAGAGCATCCGGCATTCTTCGGTCTTCTCATACTCCACCATGGCGTTCTGCTCGTTGGTGCGGGCAGCGTCCACCGCCGCGTAGCGCGTGGCGTCGTAGGACCATGGCTGGCCGGTGGAGATCCATCCGCCCTGGACGCGGCTGACGGCGCCGTCGACGTCAAGCACCTTCAGGGTCTGCTCCAGGCGGGAGCGGGAGAGATCCACCGAGGACTCCAGCTTCGGCGTCGACTGTGCTTCGTGGCCCAGGGCGTTGAGCAGGGTGCGCACCGTCGCCTCGTCGGGGAAGGAGACGGAGGCGAAGTAATCCCAGATCGCCTGGTCCTCCGAACCCGGCAGGAGGATGACATCGGCGTGGTCTGTGCCACGCCCGGCGCGGCCGACCTGCTGGTAGTAGGACACCGGTGAGCTCGGGGCGCCGAAGTGGATGACAAACCCGAGGTCGGGTTTGTCGAATCCCATGCCCAGCGCGCTGGTGGCCACCAGGGCCTTGAGCTCGTTGCCGATCAGCGCCTTCTCCAGCCGCTCACGCTCCCCCGCTTCCGTACGCCCGGTGTAGGAGGCGACGGTCCAGCCGGCGGTCTCCAGGGCCTCGGCGAGATCCTCCGCCGCCGAGACGGTGAGGCAGTAGATGATGCCCGAGCCCTCCAGCTGCTCCAGGACGGTAGCCACCCAGGCCGGGCGGCGCCGAGAATCCTCCAACTCGACCACGGAGAGGTGCAGTGACGCGCGGTCGAGGCCGCCGCGCAGCACGCCGGTGCCCTCGCCGAGCTGTGCCTGGACGTCGGCCACCACGCGGTCGTTCGCCGTGGCCGTGGTGGCCAGCACGGGAACCTCGGGGCGCAGCTCGGCGAGCAGATCGCGGATGCGGCGGTAGTCGGGCCGGAAGTCGTGCCCCCAATCGGAGATGCAGTGCGCCTCGTCCACCACGACCATGCCCACGGTCTCCGCCAGACCGGGCAGGACGGTCTCCCGGAACTGCGGGTTGTTCAGGCGCTCGGGGCTGACCAGCAGCACGTCGATCTCACCGCGGCGCACCTGATCCTCGATGCCCTGCCACTCGGTCATGTTCGCGGAGTTCAACGTCGCCGCGCGGATGCCCGCCTTCGATGCCGCGTCGACCTGGTTGCGCATGAGCGCGAGCAGCGGGGAAATGATCAGGCTGGGCCCCCGGCCGGCCTGGCGCAGGAGTTTGGCGGCGATGAAGTAGACGGCGGACTTTCCCCAGCCGGTGCGCTGCACCACCAGCATGCGTCGGTGGTCATTGACCAGGGCGTCGATGGCGGCCCACTGGTCGTCGCGAAGCGCGGCCCCCGGCCCCGCGATGGCCGCCAACAAGGCGTCGGCGTCGGTCTTCAGTGCAATGTTCTGTCCCATGGCACCCCACTAAACACTATGGCGTGGACACGCCCCCGTTAAGCGCCGTGAGCTGCGAGTTCGTCGTCGATGAATCCGCGGCGCGACGCACGCGCACCGATGATCCCCTGCAGCGCCGAAGCCGCGATGAGACCGATGAGGATCGGCGTCCAGTTGGGCGAGTCCGGGGTGTAGACTAGGCCGATGATCATGGGACCCGCCGCAGCCAGGACGTAGCCGACCGGCTGAACAAACCCGGACAGCCGGGCGGTGACCTCCGGAGCGCGGGAGCGCGCCACGATCAGCGCCAGGGCGGTGGGGAACGCCCAGCCGCCGAGGCCGAGAACGACACCCCACAGCAGCGCGAGGCTCGCCGGGGCGAACATGAGGCCGAGGTAGCCGGCGACGGCGAATGCGGACAGGATGATCACCGTGGGTGTCAGGGTCTGCAGCTTGTCCACCAGCTTGGGCATGACGATGCCGCCGAGGATGTTTAGCGCGCCGACCATCGCAATCGCCAGGGACCCGAGGTTCGCGGAGCCCCCGCCGTCGACGACGATCTGCGGAAGGTAACCCATCTGAACATAGGCGTTCATGGACTGCATGCCGAAGAACAGCATGAGGAAGATCGCCGTCGGGGCCTTCAGCAGTGACGGGCCGCGGGACTCGCCGGCGGCGCGCTGGCTGGCCGGGAAGTCGTAGCCGGTGCGCAACGCCACGATCACCCACACCACCACCTGGGCCACGGCGATGGAGGCCCAGAAGAACAGCGCACGGCGCCAACCGTCCGGCCCCTCGTAGAGCACGGCGCTCAGTGGGCCGATCGCACTGGAGACCCCGAGAAACGCGGTGTTCAGCGTCATGAGGGTGACGATGTGCCGCCCGCCGTGCAGCTTGATCCACGCCGGCAGCAGCACGTTGGCTAGCGCAATGCCCGCGACCACCAGGGCGCTGAGGCCCAGGAACACCCAGGCGTCATTCACCCAGGGGCGAATGGCCACGCCGACGAGGGTGAGCAGCATGCCGGACAGCAGTGTGCGTGCCAGACCGAGCCGGCGGGCGATGGGCACGGCGGCCAGGCCCATGATGGCGAAGCACACCCCGGGGAGCGCGGTGACCATCCCCGCGTAGGAGCCGGAGACCCCGAAGGACGTGAGCACGTCGTCGAGCACCGAGCCGACCGAGGCGATTCCGGCACGCAGGTTGAGCGCCGCAGCGGCGACGGCCAGGAAGATCAGGGCTACGGGCAGTCCCCGCGCCGCCCTCACTTGATCACGCGTGCCCACTCGGGGCCCGTCTCGCCGAGCTCGGGGTCGAGCTTGGTCACCAGTGGCTGGGGTTTACGCAGTTCGGTGCCGGGGACGACGTCGATACGCTCCCATACCGCCTGCTGGCTCGAGTAGTCGCCGGTGATGATCTTGTACGTGCGGCCCTTGTCCGGCACGCCGACGCCGACGGGGTCGATCGGGGACTCGTCGGCGACGTCGCGGATCTCCGGCATTGCAGCCCAGGTGCCGGTGCGCCCGAGGGTCTCGTGCACGGCCTGCGCCGTGTGCGGGAGGTAAGGGGTGAGCATGACGTTGCAGTCGGAGACGACCTGCAGCGCCGTCCACAGGACGGTGGCCAGGCGCTCGCGGCTGGCCTCCTCCTTGGCCAGCTTCCACGGCTCCTGCTCGGCGATGTAGGCGTTCGCCTCCCCCACCAAGTGCATGACGGCGCCTATGCCGTTCTTGAACTTCGCCGCGTGCAGCGACTGGCCGACATCAATCATGGTCTGTGCGGCCAGATCCAGCAGCCGCTGGTCGGATTCGGTCAGCGTGCCCGGCGCGGGGACGGAGCCGAAGTTCTTGTGGGCCATGGACACCGTCCGGTTGACCAGGTTGCCCCAGCCGTTGGCCAGCTCGTTGTTGATGCGGCGGACGAACTCGTCCCAGGTGAAGTCGGTGTCGGTGGTCTCCGGGCCGGCGACGGCGATGAAGTACCGCAGCGCATCCGCGCCGAATTCCTTGAGGAAGTCCTTGACGTAGATGACCACGCCCTTGGAGGAGGAGAACTTCGAACCGGACATGGTGAGGAATTCCGAGGAGACGACCTCGGTGGGGAGGTTGAGCTCGCCGAAGCGGTGCTGCTCGCCGCCCTTCGAGCCCTGGCCGGCGTAGCCGATGAGCTCGGCCGGCCAGATCTGGGAGTGGAAGGTGATGTTGTCCTTGCCCATGAAGTAGTAGCCGGGCGTGGAGGGGTCCTGCCACCAGCGCTTCCAGGCGTCTTCGTCACCCGAGCGGTAGGCCCACTCGATGGAGGCGGAGAGGTAGCCGATGACTGCGTCGAACCAGACGTAGAGCTTCTTGGCGTTGTCGTCCTCCCAGCCGTCGACGGGAATGGGCACGCCCCAGTCGATGTCGCGGGTCATGGCGCGCGGGCGCAGGTCCTCGAGCAGGTTGAGGGAGAACTTCAGCACGTTGGGGCGCCAGTCGGTGCGTCCCTCGAGCCAGGTTTTCAGGGCGTCGGCAAGCGAGGGAAGGTCAAGCAGGAAGTGCTCGGTCTCCACGAATTTCGGGGTCTCGCCGTTGATCTTCGACACCGGGTCGATGAGGTCGGAGGGGTCGAGCTGGTTGCCGCAGGTGTCGCACTGGTCGCCGCGCGCGTCGGTGGCACCGCAGATGGGGCAGGTTCCCTCGATGTAGCGGTCCGGCAGGGTACGGCCTGTCGACGGCGAGATCGCCCCCAGCGTCGTCTCCTTGATCATGTACCCGTTGGCGTGTAGCCCGGTGAACAGCTCCTGGACCACGGCGTAGTGGTTGCGGGTGGTGGTGCGGGTGAACAGGTCGTAGGAGAGGCCGAGCCCGGCGAGGTCCTCGACGATCTGCTCGTTGTAGCGGTCCGCCATGTCCCGGACGGACACGCCCTCCTTGTCCGCCTGCACGAGCAGCGGGGTGCCGTGCTCGTCGGTTCCCGAGACCATGAGCACGTCCTTGCCCGCCATGCGCTGGTAACGCGCGAACACGTCGGACGGCACGCCGAACCCTGCAACATGGCCGATGTGGCGGGGGCCGTTGGCGTACGGCCAGGCAACGCAGACGAGCACGGGCTGGGAATCAGAAGTCATGGCCCCGAGTTTAAGTGACCACGCAAAAACCGCGCCCCCCAGGGTGGTGGGGTGACGCGGTTCGGGCCGGGAGGAGTTAGACGTCGGCGCTTCGGCGGCGCTCGCGCTTCTGCTCGCGGTGGAGGGCCTCGCGGTGCAGGCGACGTTCGATGGCCAGCTGACGCTGGAATCGCTGCTGCTCACGGTGGTCCAGGTAGATGACGTCGGTGCTGAGGTCCTTGACGATGGCGAACATCAGCGCGATGACGATGAGCAGGAACGGCGTCGCCGCGACGATGGTGACGTTCTGCAGGGAGGTCAGTGCCTCATCACCGCCGGCGACCAGCAGGGTCAGGCCGACCAGCGCGGCAATGATGCCCCACACCGCGGACAGCCACGGTTTGGCGTTGGAGGCGCCGTTCTGGGACATGGAGCCCATCACCGTGGAGGCGGAGTCCGCGGAGGTGATGAAGAAGGTGCCCAGCAGGATGATGGCCACAACGCCCATGATCTGGCCGAGCGGGAGGTTGTGCAGCAGGTTGAACAGCTGCTCCTCGGTGGTGCCACCGCCGTAGATGGAGTTGCCCTCCTGTTCCATGCGGATGGCGGTGCCGCCCATGATGGAGAACCAGACCGTGGACACGCCCGCCGGGACGAGCATGACGCCGAGGCAGAACTCGCGGATGGAGCGGCCGCGGGAGATGCGCGCGAGGAACATGCCCACGAACGGCGACCAGGAGATCCACCAGGCCCAGTAGAAGATGGTCCAGCCGGAGAGCCACTCGCCGGCGGCGCCGTCGGCGGAGGCGGCGGTGCGCCCGGCCATCTCGAAGAACTGGCTGAAGTAATTGCCGATCGAGGTCGGCAGCAGGTTGAGCTGCACCAGCGACGGGCCGGCGACGAAGACGAAGAGCGCCAGAATCGCCGCCAGCACCATGTTGGCGTTGGAGAGGTACTGGATGCCCTTGCCCACGCCGGACATGGCGGAGAGGACGAAGGCGAGCGTGAGCACGGAGACGATGCCGATGACCAGGCCCATGCCCGGGCTGTCGACGAAGCCGGAGGCCTCGAGGCCGGAGCGGATCTGCAGCGCGCCGAGACCCAGGGAGCAGGCGGTGCCGAAGATGGTGGCGAAGATGGCCAGGATGTCGATGAGCTTGCCCAGCCAGCCGTCGGCAAGCTTCTGCCCCACCAGGGGGACAAACGCCTGGGAGATGAGCTGCCTACGGCCGATGCGGTAGGTGGAGTAGGCGATGGCCAGGCCGACGATGGCGTAGATCGCCCAGGGGTGCAGCGTCCAGTGGTACATCGCGGTGGCCATGGCGGTGCCCACTTCGTGGGACTCGTGCCCCGGGACGCCGTCGCGGTAGAAGGCCAGCGGCTCGGAGGCGCCGAAGAACATCAGGCCGATGCCCATGCCGGCGGCGAACATCATGGAGATCCAGGAGACGGTACGGAACTCCGGTTGCTCGTTGACCGCGCCGAGGCGGATCGAGCCGAACTTGCTGAAGGCGATGACAAACACGAAGGCCACGAAGACCGTGCCGAAGAGCACGAAGGCCCAGCCCAGGTTGTTAATGACCCAGCCGAAGGCCGTCGAGGCGGTGTTCACGAAGTTGTCTTCGGCGAGCAGGCCTCAGGCGACCACGCCGAGCGCGAGCACGAGCGCCGGCACCACAACGGCCCAGTCGATCTTGGGATCGCTGCGGTCGGATGCACGCTCGATCAGGGTGTCCAAGTCGGGGGCGTGGGAGAGGTCCTTCTCCCGCTCGATCATGGCGGCGAGTTCGCTGGTGGCGGAGGTCGATCCGGTGGCGTTCGTCTCGGCCCGGTAGTCGGGATTCTTGTCGTGGAGGAGTTCCTCCGGTGGAGTATCTGGGAATTTCTCTGACATAAGTGGTCAGTGTGGTTTTTCCCAGCTCAAAGGGGAAATCCTGAGAAGGGAATATGCAGAAAATCACGGCAAAGTTCCAGGCTTATCGCCGATCCCTGTCCGGTGTTTGCGCTGGTGGCCGCGCTTATTGGGGCCCCTAGAGTCACAACTTCGTAACTATTGCATAAATGCGTCGCAGGTCACTGCCTGGCGGCGAGCACGGCCTCGTACAGCTCGCGCGTGGACACCTTGTGGGTTCCGGACACCGTCTTGCACGCCTCCTTGAGACGCACCCCAGATTCCACGAGCTTTTCGACGGCCGGTACCAGCTCATCGACATCCTTCACCTCATCGCCGGTGACCCCCTCGATGACCACCGTGATCTCACCCCGGACCCCCTCGCCCGCCCACTCGGCGAGCTCGGCCAGGCTGCCGCGGCGCACCTCCTCGTAGGTCTTGGTCAGCTCCCGACACACCGCTGCCCGGCGCTCCCCCAGCACCTCCGCTGCCGCGGCCAGAGTGTCGTCGATGCGGTGGGGAGACTCGAAGAAACACACTGCCCGCCTCTCCGTGGCCAGCGACTCCAGCCAGGCGCGCCTAGCCCCCTGCTTGCGCGGCGCGAAGCCGTCGAAGATGAAGTGGGCGACGTTGAGGCCGGAGAGCGCCAGTGCCGTCGGCACCGCCGAGGGCCCGGGGATGCAGGTGACCGGGATGCCGGCGGTGTGGGCGGCGTCGACGAGCGAGAGGCCCGGGTCCGACACCAGCGGCATGCCCGCGTCGGTGACCACCAGCACGGTGCCGGAGCGGGCGGCGTCGAGAAGCCCCGTCACCCGGGAGGCCTCGTTGTGGTCGAAGTTGGAGACGATGCGCCCGGCGATCTCCACCCCGAGCGCCGTGGCCAGCGCGCGGGTGCGGCGGGTGTCCTCCGCGGCGATGACATCCGCGGTGGCCAGGGCGTCCCGGAGCCGGGTCGAGGCGTCGCCGATGTTGCCGAGCGGGGTCGCGGCCAAGACTACGCCGGTGGGGAGATCAGACATGGCCTCCAGCATGGCACAAACCCCGTGACCTAGACTCATCATTCGTGAGCAGCACGATTTTGCAGAAGCCGCGCTTCAGCGCACCAGCCCGACCGCCCGCGCCCAGGCGCTACGTCTACGGTCGAGCCGACGTGGTTTCCACCGCCGTGATTGCTTTTCTCGCCCTCGTCACCCGTTTCTCGGGGCTGACCGAGCCGGACGCGCAGGGCACCCCGGTCTTCGACGAAAAGCACTACGTTCCGCAGGCCTGGGACATGGTGCGCTCGTGGGAGAACCTCTTTATCGGCGGGATCGAATCGAACCCCGCCTACGGCCTGGTCGTTCACCCCCCGCTGGGCAAGCAGCTGCTCGCCTTCGGCGAGATGGCCTTCGGCTACAGCCCGCTGGGCTGGCGGTTCATGGTGGCCATCTTCGGTTGTCTCACCGTCCTGGCCACGATGGAGCTGGCCCGGCGGCTGTCGCACTCCTGGCAGGTGGCGCTATTCGCCGGCATCATGGCGGTCTGTGACGGGGTACTCCTGGTGTCCGCGAAGTTCGGCATGCTGGACATCTTCCAGGTGTTCTTCGTCGTCTGCGCGGCGCTGTTCTTGGCCGACGATCATGAGCAGGTGCGCCACCGGATGCACGCCGCCTACCTGGACGGACAGCTGGGTTCCAGCGCCTTCGGGCCCCGCGTGGGCTACCGGTGGTGGCGCTTCGCGGCGGGTGTCATGCTCGGGCTCTCCCTGTCGGTGAAGTGGTCGGGGCTGTACTACATTGTCTTCTTCGGTCTCATGAGTGTGTTCATGGACCTGGCGCTGCGGAGGCGTTACGGGGTGCGTCGATACGTCAGCGGCACGCTCGTGCGCGACACCGTCCCCGCGCTGGCCTCGCTCGTGCTGGTTCCCGCGCTGCTGTACCTGTGGTCGTGGCGCGCCTGGTTCGCTTCCGAGACCTCCGTCTACCGCCACTCCGCCACCGACGGCACCATCGAGTCCGGCTCACTGCTGAACATCCTGCCCGACCCCCTGGCCAGCTGGATGTACTACCACGTGTCCGTCCTGGAGTTTCACTCTGAGCTCACCTCCTCGGGCGGGCACTCGCACCCCTGGGACTCCAAACCCTGGTCATGGCTCGCCGCGACCCGGCCGATCCTCTACTACTCCTCCACCGACATCCAGTGCGGGGACACCACCTGCCGATCGATGATCTACCTCTTCGGCACCCCGGTGATCTGGTGGCTCACCGTGCCCGTGGTGCTCTGGGGCGTGTGGCGGCTGATCGTGCGCCGCGACCGCCGCTTCGTCATCCCCGTCGTCGCCTTCGCCGCCGGGTTTCTCCCCTGGCTGGCCGCCTTCGACCGGCAGATGTACTTCTTCTACGCCACCGCCCTGGTCCCGTTCACCATCGTGCTGCTCGCCCTGGCGCTGGGCATGCTGGCCGGGAAGGGCCGCGTGGTGGAGCGGCTGCGCCCGGTCGCCCCGGTGGCGCTGCGCTCGGGAACGGTGGCCGTGATCTGTTATCTAGCGCTGGTGGTGGCCATGTTCGCCTACTTCGCGCCGATCCTCTACGGCATCGTCGTGCCGGATTCCTATTACAACCAGCTCATGTGGCTGCCGAGCTGGACCTGACGGTTACTTCCCGCGGGGCCCTAAAGGAGTCGGACTAGCGTAGACGCGCTTCCCGTCATGTTTGTCTAGAGGAATCGACGGCTAGGACCACTCCCCTAGGCCTCTCCTCGGGAGGACGAGCGTCAGCGCGGATCCGCCGAGAGCGTGCGCCACGCCTCGCGCAGCACCACCCCGCGATCGGCCACAAACGTCAGCGCGAGCGCCGCGACCGTGACCACCAGCAACACGAGCAGCCCGATCTGCGCGCCGTCCACCAGCCCGAAGACCACGTCGCGGGCGGTGAATCCCAGCAGGAACGCGGTCACGGTCGCGGGCACCACGGCGAAACCCGCGATGAGCTCGGGGCGCCACGCGCTGAACAGCAGCCCCACGGCCAGCCCGAGACGCAGGGCAGCGGCTTCAATGTCCGCATTCGACCCGATGAGCGACATCGCCCAGACCACGTGCGCCATGGCGAGCAGCACCAGCGCGATCCGGCCCGCGCGCAGCCACGTCTGCCGGGCCAGCGACAGCCGCCGCCACTCCGGCTCCACCCCGGCGAGGATGGTGTCCGCCAGGTCCACGGGCGGCCGCATCGGGGAACCGACGGGTTCGGAGCTGCGTAACGACGACGAAAAGTGCGCCACCCGATCCTGATAGTCCCTGCATTCGTCGCACGCAGCGACGTGCGCGTCGATGACGTCATCGGCCAGGCCGGCGGGCTCGCCGTCGATACGCGCCGACAACGCGGCCTGGATCTGATCGTGGTCAACCACGGGTGGTCAGCACCCCGTCGAGGCTCGCCCGCCCGGGGCCGAACACGATGATCATCAGCAGCGCCGCCGCCAGCAGCAGGGGAAACTCCAGGCCACCCTGGGAGGTGAAGAACCCGGCGTCGACGTGGACGAACCAGATCGCCGCCACTATGAGCAGTGCCAACGCGCCCGCGACATAGGCGGCGAGCAGGCCCAGCACCAGCAGCGCGCCGCCGAGCAGCTCCGCGGTGGTGGCCAGCCAGGCCGAGGCCTGCGGCTGCGGAACCCCCGCGGCGGAGAATTGCCCCGTCGTCTCCGTGAGACCGGTGAGAAAGAGCTTGGCGTAGCCGTGCGCGACAAAAATCACGCCGACGATGATGCGGAAAATGAGCAGCGCAGCATCTCTCACGGCAGGCCTATCCATGGCGATTAGACTACAACAGACACCGTCGCTCCCCGAACAGAAACGGCCCCGGCTCATGCTTGTTCACCGCACCATCGACTCCCCCATCGGGGCGCTCACCCTCTACAGCACTCCGGCCGGCCTGAGCTACCTGGCGTTCAGTGACGTCGAGCAGTACGCGGCGCAGTCCGTCGAGGACACCTCCAGCGCGGGGGTTGCCGTGGCGCAGCTGGAGGAGTTCTTCGCCGGGCGACGCCGCGAGTTCTCCGTTCCTCTCGACGTTCCGGGGGAAGGGTTCCAGCGCCGCGCCCAGCAGCTCATGGCCGAGATCCCCTTCGGGGAGACCCGCACGTACACGCAGCTCGCGGAGGCCACCGGCAACCCGAACGCGGTGCGCGCGGCGGGCACGGCCTGCGCGAAGAACCCCGTCCCCCTGATCTGGCCGTGCCACCGCATCATCCGCTCGGACGGGACGTGGGGCACGTACCGCGGTGGCGAGGAGGCGAAGACCTGGCTGCTCAACTTCGAGGCCGGGAACCCCGCCGGCCCGGGCGCGGTCTAAGGGAACATGACTGAACTGATCACCGGCTCCGACGGGCTCGCCCGCCCTGCCTGGGCCGAGGCCTCGGACCTGATGCGCACCTACTACGACACCGAATGGGGCATGCCCGTGCACGACGAGGCCGGGCTCTACGAACGCCTGGTCCTGGAGGCCTTCCAGTCCGGACTGTCGTGGTCGACGATCCTGGCCAGGCGGGAAAACTTCCGCCGCGCCTTCGCCGACTTCGATCCCGACAAGGTGGCCGCGTTCACCGAGGAGGACGTCGCGCGGCTCAAAGAGGATGCCTCGATCATCCGAAACGAACGCAAGATCCGCGCCGCCATCACCAACGCGCGCGCGACGGTGGCGCTGCGTGACGACGGAGGCCTCCCCGACTTCCTCTGGTCCTTCCAGCCCGCCGAGACCCCCGCCCCGCGCACCATCGACGAGGTGCCCACCACCTCGGAGGAGTCGGTCGCGCTGGCCAAGGCGTTGAAGGCGAGGGGATTCACCTTCGTCGGGCCGACCACGATGTACGCGCTGATGTCGGCCATCGGCATGGTGGACCTGCACCTCGTCGGCTCCCACCGACGGGGGTGCTCCGGGGTGTGGGCCGCCTAGTACGCCACTAGGACTGCTGGACCCACTCCGCCACGGCGGGCCACAGAGCCTTGTTGGCGCTGCGGAAGAACCCCATGTGCCCGATGGATTTCACCCCGATGGATTCCGGGGTGATGTCCCAGCGTTCGACGTCGGCGTTGACCAGCCGGTCGGCGAGTACGTTCGAGGCCTCCCTCGTGGCCCACAGGTCGTCGGTGAAGATCACCGAGTGCACGGGTCCGGTGACGGCCGCGAACCGTTCCTGCGGGGTGCTGCCCTGGCCCGGGAAATCCTTGTCGTCGAAGAAGTACCCGGGCTTGCGGGTCCACCTGCTCCACTGCGTCATCACGCCGACCGGGATGTCCCTGCCGATGCCGATCTTCGCCACCGGGACGTGGCCCAGGACGCGGGCGGTCAGCGGGGTGATGATGTTGAAGACGGTCCAGATGCGGGCGCGCTCCTTGCGCTCGGGGATCAACTGCGTGACTCCCGCGTGGCTGGCGATGGCCGCGATGGCGTCGACGGGTTCATCCTGGAACGCCATGAACGACCCGTGGGCGCCGACGGAGTGGCCGACGACGACCAGCCTGCGGCCGGGGAACTCCTTGCGCATGTAGCGGTTGGCGGCGGACACGTCCAGGAGCATCCAGTCGCTCATGAGCAGCGACTTGTCGGAGAGATCCTCGGGCTGCGCGGACTTTCCCGTTCCCCGGAAGTCATAGATCAGGGCGGGCATTCCCTGCTCCGCGAGGTATTCGGCGAACTTGGCATAGAGCCCCATGTGCACGCCGGTGGCGGGGTGGATGATGACGGCAGGCTTTTCCTCGATCAGTTCAGCGGGGCGGTAGAGCTGGCCGCCGAGATGACGGCCGTCGGAGGTGGGAAACGTGATGTCGCTGTGCATGTGGCGTAATGCTACAGGCAGAAATACCTATCAGTGCGGGGTTGAGCCATAAGAAAAAACCGGTGGCGGCGACCTCTCTCGAAGTCGCCGCCACCGGCCTTGTTTCACCGTGGAGCTTAGGGGAATCGAACCCCTGACCTTTGCATTGCGAACGCAACGCTCTACCAACTGAGCTAAAGCCCCGTGCGGGATCTGACTGTACTCCCGGGCGCGCTCGGAGGGAAAATCCTCAGCTCACGCGGCGGAACGAGCGCCGCGGGGCCCTGTCCTCGTGTGTCTCGCGCAGGGCGGCTCCCCGGTCGGTGACAGCCAGGTCGTGGAAGTCCGGACTCTCGTCGTCGAACTCGAGCACGTTGCCGGCGGGGTGACGCAGCTGGGCGGGGACACCCGACTGGCGCACGCCCAGGCGAGCACGACGCAGATGCCGGACACGCACGGCCCGCAGCTCGCTCTCCTGGCGAACCTGGGTGCGCAGCGCCGAGAGGTACAGGGCGGTGAGGCCGGTGGCGACCGCGGGCGCAACCCACATCCAGCCACCGACGACAACGGCGACGAGCAGGGTCACCACGACCGCGGCCACCAGGCCGACGAGCGTGCGGCGGCGGCGGGCGTACAGGTCGTGGGAACGCTGTGCCACCAAGTCCGGGTCCCAGCCCCCGCGTGCGCTGCGGCGACGGGCGAACTCGACCTCCTCCTCGCTGAGCTCCTCCGGCTCGGCAGGCGCAGAGTCCTCGGTGCCCTTGAGCTCGGCGACCTCCGAATGGTCCGCAGCATCGGCCACCCGGGTGGAGGGGTGCAGTAGATCGGCGGGGCCGGTGTAGGTGTCGTCGAGGTCGTAGGTTCCGCCGCGGGCCTCCTCGGCCTCGACCGAGTCGTCCACGGAGGCGAGGCCCTCATCGTCGGCGTCCGCGTCCGCATCCGATCCCCCGAGCGCCAGCATTGCGCTGGCGGCGGTGGAACCGGTGGTGTCGGCGACCACTTCGCCGTCGACCACGTGGCCCGGTTCGTCGATAAGCACGTCCTCGTCGGAGACCAGCTCGGCCGCTTCGGCCTCGACCAGCTCGTAGTCGTCTTCCTCGTCGCGGCCGTGGGAGCGGACGTCCTCGGCGCGCAGGCGGGGCTGGCGGCGACGGCCGAGCGTTCCGCTGCCGCCCTCGTAGAGGACACGGGTCTCGTCGAACGCCTCACCCGACTTGTGGATGGGTCGCTGACCGCGCAGAAGCAGGGGCGCGAGCACGATCAACCACACCACGATGATCAGGATGATGACCAGTGTTGGTGACACGTTACGGCCGACCTTTCAGGAGGGGGAGGAAATCTAGATATCTGGCCGAATCCTAACCGTGCTGCGGGGTGCGGAATCACCGCCACGCCGCAAGGCGGCCCGCCTTCAGCAACCGGCTCACGCAGGTGTCCGGGTGCTCGTCCGCGAGCTGCGCCACGAAGTGGTGGTCACGCCACCGGCCGTCGATATGCAGGTTCTGCCGGAGGAAACCCTCCTCCCGGTAGCCGTTGACCGCGAGCACCCGCCGCGAGGCGGGGTTGTCCGGGAGATACGTGGCGGTGAGGCGGTGCAGGCCAATGCGGGAGAAGGCGTGATCGGTGGCCAGCGCGCACGCCGCCACCGCCACTCCCCTGCCCATGTACGGCGAGTGCACCCAGTAGCCGACCCACGCCTCAGAAACGCCGCCGTGCTGGATGTTCCCGATGGTCACCTGCCCGGCGAACTGCCCGTCCACCTCGATGACCAGAGGAACGATGATGCCCCGACGGCTCATGTCGCGGAGATGGCCGAACGTGTGACGCCAGGACGCCTCGTCATGGGACGCCGTCCAGCTCGCGCGCTGGGTAGGTTCGACGGGGCGCAGCCAGGACTCGTCGATGATGCGCTGCTGCGACCAGGCCTCACCGTCCCGGACCGTCAGCGGGCGTAACCGCAGCGCGGAGCCGTCGGTGAGGCGCACGGAGGCGGTGGCTTCCGGCCACCCCGGGTGGACGGGATCGCGCGGGGCGGTGCTCGGGCCGCGCATCCTCCGCACCCTGCCGAAGGGATCGAACATCAGGAGCGCTGCGCCAGGAAGATGACGTCGACGATGTCACCCGGGCGGATCTCGGTGACCTCCTCCGGAACGCGGATCATCGCGTTGGCCTCGGCCAGCCCCGCCAGCAGGTGCGCGGGAGCGCCGGTCGCCCCGCCCAGCCCCTCGACCAGATAGTCCTGGGTCTCGGCATCACGCATGAGACGCGCGCGGATATATCCCCGGCGGCCAGCGGTGGACGCGACGTGGCCGATGGAGCGGGCACGCACCACCCGGCGTTCCGTGCTGTGCTTGCCCAGGGAGGCCCGGATGAGTGGGCGAGCGAAAATCTCGAAGGCCACCAGCGCCGAGAGCGGGTTGGCGGGCAGCAACAGCACCGGGATGCGCTGCTCCCCGAGGAGGCCGAAGCCCTGGACGGAGCCGGGGTGCATGGCCACCCGGGTGGTGTCGATCTCCCCCAGCTGATCCAGCACGTCCCGGATCGGGCCGGCGCCGGAGCCGCCGACCGCGCCGGAGATCACCAGCAGTTCGCTGCGCTGGATGTGGGTCTCCACCAGCTCGCGCAGCCGGCGCGGCTCGCCGACCGCGATGCCCACGCGGGTCACATCGGCGCCCGCCTCCGCGGCCGCGGCGGCCAGGGCATGGGAGTTGACGTCGTAGACCTCTCCCAGCCCCGGCGTCTTGTCGATGTCCACGAGCTCGTGCCCGAAGGACATCACCGTCACCCGCGGGCGCGGGTAGGCCAGCACCTTGGAACGCCCCACGGCGGCAAGCAGCCCCACCTGGGCGGGGCCGAGGACCGAGCCTGCGGTGACGGCGACGTCGCCCGGCTGGATGTCGTCGCCTGTGCGGCGGACGAAGTCGCCGGAGCGCACGGGGCGCAGGGCCGTGACACGCTTACGCCCGCGGTCCGTCCATTCGAGCGGCAGGACCGCGTCCGCGAGGGTGGGCAGCGGGGCACCGGTGTGCACCCGGACGGCCTGTTTCGGCTGCAGCCGCAGCGGCTGCCGGGAACCGGCCGGGACCTCTCCGACGACGGGCAGGGATCGTTCTGTCGCTTCGACATCCACCGGGGAGGGGACGTCTTCTGAATCCGCGGCCTCGTCATCCGGATCCACGTCGCGCCGGTGTCCCAGTCCCCGCTCGCCGCCCACATCCACGGCCCGAACGGCGTAGCCGTCCACTGCCGCGAGCGGGAACGCCGGCAGTGGCTCGGTGGCCTGGACCTCCTCCGCCGAGGTCAACCCGAGCGCCTCGGCGATGGCGATACGCACCGGCTCCGGGGTGACGGCGGCATCGGTGATGATCGCCAACTGTTCCTCAACGGATCTCACGGGACACCTTCTTCGGATGTACGGGGGCGCCCGCGGCTAGGTTCTGCCGCGATGCGCCCCGTGGGGAAACTGGCGGGGTGGTCAGAGACCGTTCTCGGACTCGTACTCGTCCATGATCTTCTTGATCGACCGGTACAGCGACTTTCCGTACTTCGGGTGATGCAGGCCGAAGTCGACGTTGGCCGGGATGTAGCCGCCCGGGTTGCCCAGATCGTGCCTGATTCCCTCGTGCACGACGATGTGCACCGGGTGTCCCTCGCGGATGAGCAGCTCAATGGCGTCGGTCAGCTGGATCTCCCCGCCCTTGCCCGGCTCGATCCGATCGAGGGCGTCGAAGATGGCCCGGTCCAGCAGGTAGCGCCCGACGGCGACGAAGGTCGAGGGCGCGTCCTCGGGTTCCGGCTTCTCCACCATGCCGGTCACTCGCTTGACCAGCCCGGCCGGCAGGTCGGAGGCCTGGGTGTCGATCTCCTCGACATCAAAGACCCCGTAGTTGAACACTTCCTCGCGGGGCACGTCGAAGGCGCAGAGGACGGAGCCGCCGAGCTCCGCGCGGACCTCGGCCATCTTCTCCATGACGCCGGTGGGCATGACCAGGTCGTCGGGAAGCATGACGGCGAAGGCGGTCTCGTCGTCGTCGAGCGCCTCTTCCGCGAGACCGACGGCGTGGCCGAGCCCGAGGGGTTTGTCCTGGACCACGGCGACCGGGGAGATCAGCTCGGCGGCCTTGCGCACCTTGGCCACCTGCTCGTCCTTGCCGCGCTGAGACAGGGTCTCCACCAGGTCGGGGAACTCCGCGAAGTGCTGCAGGATGCCGTCCTTGTTGGGGGCGGTGATGATCGCCAGCCGGGTCGCACCCAGCCGGGACGCCTCTTCCGCAATGAGCTCGATGCCCGGGGTGTCCACGACGGGGAGCAGCTCTTTCGGGACGGTCTTCGTCGCGGGGAGGAACCTGGTTCCCATGCCTGCCGCGGGGACGACGACGGTCCGAACCCCGTTCGGGGATTGGTTGTTGGGTTCTGCCATGGCGTCGACCCTACCGTGCAGCCCCTCCCCCTCCGGCATAAACCCGCCGCACGGCAGGCCCCGGCATTAGTGTGAAACCATGACACCTCCGGAAACCGTGCGTGAACTCAAACGATCCGTCCGGCGGGAGCTCTCGGCCCGTCGAAAAGCGCTGCCCACCGCCGAGGTGGACCGGCAGAATTCCGAGATCATCGCCCACGCGCGCGAGCTGCTGCGTGGGCTTCCCGAGCCCCGCCTGCGCATCGCCGCCTACCATGCCGGCGAGCGGGAACCCGGGGGAAAACTCCTGGTGGACAGCCTGTACGGGGACGGACACGAGGTGCTTCTGCCCATCTCCGGTGAGCGTGGCGAGCTCACCTGGGCGCGTTACCAGGGCCCCGAGGCCACCGCGCCGGGACGACTCGGCATCTCCGAGCCCACGGGCGAGCGCCTCGGCACCGACGCCCTCGCGGAGTGCGCGGTCATCTTCGTCCCCGCCCTGGGTGTCACCCCGGGCGGCGTGCGCATGGGCAAGGGCGGCGGCTACTACGACCGCACGTTGTCCCAGCTCCCGGACAACGGCCCGCTCACGGTGGTGTTGCTTTACGACGCCGAGATCACCGATACGATTCCCACCGAGGCACACGATTTCGGCGTCGCCGCCGCCATCACCCCGCGCGGGCTGATGTCGTTTCCCGGGAACCAGGACGACCTTTCGCCAGTCTAAGCAGGGGTGAAGCTCTCCTTCCCTTTCTCCCCTCCCGGCCACCGCCGCAGCGTGCTGCTGCGCCGGGTCGTCGCCGCGGCGCTCGTCGTGGCCGCGGTCGTCTCCGCTGCGGCCTCCCGGCTGGAGTCGGATCCCTCGGTGGTGGTGTTCGCCCGCCCCCTGGCCGTGGGCTCGGAGGTCAGCGCGGAGGACCTGCGACTGAGCCCGTTCCCCTCCCGGCTCATTCCGGAGGGCGCTGCCACTGAGATCGCCGCCGTGACCGGCCGGGTGGTGGTCACCGGAGTCGGGGCTGGGGAGGTGGTCACGGATGCCCGGCTGACCGGGCCGCGGCTGACGGAGGAGCTGGCCGCGGGCTTTCCCTCGGATCAGCGCCCGGTGGTGGTGCCCGTGAAACTGGCGGATCCCGCGACCACCGCGTTGCTGCGCCACGGTGACACGGTCACCCTCGTCACCACCGCGGAAACCGCGGCTCCTGGACCCGATCCAGGGCCCGTCCCGGGCATCGTCGTGGCCACGGGCGGGCGGGTGGTGATCGCCGATCCCGCCCAGCCGGAGACCATTCTCGTGGCCCTGGAGGCCGGGCAGGCGCAGCGCACGGCGTCTGCCTCGCTGAGCACTCCGCTGGGCATCGTGGTCACCGGTGACTCCTGAAGTGGTGCGGCGCAGAGAAATATGGCTATACTCATCTCGCCCCGCATTCGGGGACCCGTCAACAACAGACGGTACTGCATTCGGGAAAGGTACAACTGTGCTTCAAGGCTTCAAAGAATTCATCATGCGCGGCAACGTCGTGGACCTGGCCGTCGGTGTCGTCATCGGCTCCGCCTTCGCCACCGTCGTCACTGCGCTGACCGACAACTTCATCGCTCCCCTGCTCGCCCTCCTCGGTGACCCCGAGGTCGGCGGCCTGGCCTTCCAGCTCCGTGCCGGTGACGAGGCGACCACCATCGACCTCGGCGCCTTCATCTCGGCTCTGATCAACTTCCTCCTCGTCGCAGCCGTGATCTACTTCCTCGTCGTCATGCCGATGAACAAGGTCGCTGCGGCGCAGAAGCGTCGCCAGGGCATCGACCCCGAGGCCGAGGACCCGACCGAGACCGAGCTGCTCTCCGAGATCCGCGACCTGCTGGCCACCAACGGTGCCGCCACCACCCGCGGTTCCATCGCTCCGGAGACGGGCCTCGGCGGCACCCACCGTTCCGAGTAAGAACTGCTGAGGGCTGAGTTCAGCCCCAGTGAGGCGGTCGATCGCGTAACAGGCGATCGGCCGCCTCTTCTTCATGTCCGGGATCGACGCCATCGTCGTCGAGCTCGACGAACTCCCCGCCCGCCGCCGGCTCCTGCACCGGGAGGTCGGCCCGGCGGTCATAGCCGGCCGCGTCGCTCGGACGGAAGACCCGGCGACGTGGCCGACTGCCCATGACCTAGACCGAGTACTTCTGTAGCTGGTCGATGAGGTGGTGCACCAGGGCGGGGAGCATGGCCATGCCGTCGCGGATGGCCGCCCGGGAGGCAGCGAGGTTGACCACGACGGTGGAGCCCGAGATTCCGGAAATGCCCCGGGAGGTGGTCGCATCGACCGCCCCGCAGGCCTGGCCGGACGAGCGCAGCGCCTGGGCCACGCCCGGGACGTCCTGATCCAGCACGTCCGCGGTGGCTTCCGGGGTCTTGTCCCGCGGGCCCACACCCGTGCCACCGACGGTGAGCACGAAGTCGGTGCCGCCCACCACCGCGGTCTCTATCGCCTTGCGGATCTGTGACTTCTTCGAGGCGACGGTGATGATGCCGTCGACGTCGAAGTTCGCCTCCAGGAGGAGCTCCGCCAGCAGAGCGCCGGTGTCGGGGCCGGAGCCGATGCCGTGGTCGGCCACAAGCACGACCATGGCGCGGCGCCGGGACGGGCGGGTGATCTCCTGCTCCGCGGCGAGCAGTACGGCCTCGTCCGGTTCCTCGATGTCCAGCAGATTCTGGCGGCCACCAGCTGAGATTCCCTCGGCGCTCGGCATCATGGTTGTTCTCCTGTGAGTTGGTGGCGTGAGATGGACATGAATCTACTCGCCGGTGAGCGTTGCTTCTACTTCTCGGGTTTCCCCGGTGGCCGGGTCCAGAACCTCGAGGGTGACGGTCTCATTGAAGTCGTGGGAACGCACCGCGGCAATGAGCGCGTCGGAGGTGTCGATCGTCCGGTCGTTGACCCGGGTGATGATGTCCCCGTCGCGGACTCCGGCCTGCTCCCCCGGCCCGCCCGGCTGGACGCTGACGACCTGCGCACCCTGGACCGGGTTGCGGGCGTCGACCGTGACACCGAGCATGGGCTGCGTCGCCGTGCCGGTGGCGGTGAGCTGGTCCGCGACCCGGCGGGCGAAGTTCGAGGGGATGGAGAAACCCAGGCCGATGTTACCGGCGGCATCACCCGAGGACAGGGACGCGATCACCGAGTTCATGCCGATGAGGTTGCCGTTCATGTCCACCAGCGGGCCACCCGAGTTGCCGGGGTTGATCGCGGCGTCGGTCTGGATCGCGTCGATGAGCGAGGACTCCCCGCCGTCCTGGGAGGCCCGGACCGGGCGCTCCAGCGCGGAGACGATGCCCGAGGTCACCGTTCCCGACAGCCCCAGGGGTGCGCCGACGGCCACGACCTCCTGGCCGACGACGAGCTGATCGGAGTCACCGAACTCCAGGGTGGGCAGGTTCGAGGCGTCCCTGATCTTGATGATCCCGATGTCCGTCGCCGGGTCGGAGGCGACCACGTCCGCATCCTTCGTCGTGCCGTCGTTGAGCGTGACCTGGACGGTGCCGTCGGTGGTGCCGGCCACGACGTGGTGGTTGGTGAGCACGAGGCCGTCCGGGGAGATGATCGAACCCGAGCCTTCGCCTGCCGAGGTGTTGGTGACCACCTGGATCGAGACCACGGCGGGCAGCACGGCCTCGGCGACGCTGGCGACACTGCCCTCCGGGATCGGCGGCGCATCGGCCGGCTCGCTCCGCAGCACCTCAGAGGCGGACTGGGTGGAGGAATCGTCCCCGTCCCCGTCCCGGCCGACGGCCACCCCGACGATGCTGCCCGCGGCGACGGCACCGGCGAGCATGAGACCGAGGGCGGTGCCCAGACCGACGGAGCGTTTCCCCTCCGCCGTGCCGACGGGCGCCGATCCGTTGGCGGGGCCCATGGGGGCCGGCTGCTCGGGACGGGCGAAGGAGCGGGTGTCGTCAGCGAGCGGCGCGCTCTGGGGGAAGGAACCGTAGGGGGACGAGGTCGGCTCGAAGCCTCCGGGGTAACCCTGGCCGGAACCCTGGGGGCGAGAGGATCCCTCGGCGCGATCGGAGCCGGACTCGGGCGTGAAATTGTCGTTCATGGGTTACCACCTTGCACCACTGCGCTGGGACTGGACTGGGCCGGGACTGACGGAGTCAGACACGGTTTCTGTAGGTTTCCTGAATACGGTGGCCACAGTACGTCGATAAGCGACGCCCTACCGGGTCAGCCCGGGGAACGTGGCCACCAGTTTGGCGCCGCCGTCGTCGGACTCCTCTACCCACACCGATCCGCCGTGGCGGAGCACGGTCTGCTGGACGATGGACAGACCGAGACCCGAACCCGGCATGGAGCGGGATTCGTCGGACCGGTAGAAGCGCTCGAACACCTTCTCCCGCTCGTCCACGGCGATACCCGGACCCGAGTCGGAGACCTCGAGCCTGCCGTCGTGGAGCCGGACCCGGACGGTGCCGCCCGGCGGAGACCACTTGCCGGCGTTGCCCAAGAGATTGAGCACCGCGCGTTCCAGGGCCGCACTCTCGCCGATCATCGGCCAGGGTTCGGAGTCGACGTCGAAGGTGAGGTCGGGATGACGGCGTTCGACGCGGGTGAGGGCGGCGTCGATGACCTGGTCCAGGTCGATCTCCACGGTGCTGGGGTTGGCCTCCCCGTCGTCGCGGGCGAGGTCGACGAGGTCGTTGATGAGCGTGGCCATCTCGTCGAGCTGGGCGATGACGTCGTGTTTGATGTCGCGACGTTCGTCGTCGGGGATCGTCTGGCCGCTGTTGAGCACCATGAGGAGCAGCTCGACGTTCGTGCGGATCGAGGTCAACGGGGTCTTCAGCTCGTGGCCGGCGTCGGCGATGAGGCTGCTCTGCCGCCGGCGCGACTCCTGCAGCGTCTCCACCATCTCGTTGAAGGAGATGCTCAGCTGGGCCAGCTCGTCGGAACCGTGCACCTGGATGGGTTTGAGCTCGTCGGTGTGGGTGATCCGGTCGACGGCCCGCTGGAACCGCACGAGCGGGCGCAGACCCGTGGTGGACACAAAGGCGCCGGCGACTATGGACAGCAGGATGCCCAGCAGGCAGATGCCCAGCATCACCGAGCCCAGGGCGGAGATCAGGTCGTGCGTCCGGGCCATGTCCTGCGCCAGCACGATGGTCGTGCCGTCGCTGTAACGTTTGGCCAGCACCCGCTCGTTGCCGATGGTCTGGACCGTCGTGCCCAGGTCTGCACCCGGGGGAATGTCCGGGGCGACGAACTGGATGGCGTCGCCGTAGCTGAGCGAGTCCTCCCCCGGCTGCACGGCGACCCGGATGTCCGGGTGATACAGCTTGAACTGCTCGATGTCCTCCCGGATGCCCGCGATGCTGCCGAGATTCTCGGAGCGGCTGATTACCCCCGTGGCGTTCTGGTCCAGCTCCGCGTCCACGGAGGCCGTGAGAATCCCCGAGACCGTCCAGTACGTGACCAGGGTGATCGCCCCCACCGCGACCGCGACGATCAGGGTGGTGAGCAGCGACAGGCGCCAGCGGATCGGCGTGCCGGCCTCGTGGACGCGCGGATCGGAGGGAGAGAGTTCCTCGTCCGGGATGTCGCTGTACTTCCGAAGGATCACGGGGCGGTGTCGCGCAGGACGTAACCGATTCCTCGGACGGTGTAGATCAGTCGGGGTTCACCGCCGGCCTCGGCCTTCCGACGCAGGTAGCCGATGTAGACCTCGAGGGCGTTTCCCGACGTGAGGAAGTCGTAGCCCCACACCTCCTCGAGAATCTCCGACCGGGTGAGCACTTTCCGGGGGTTCTGCATGAGCAGGTGGAGGAGGGCGAACTCGGTGCGAGTGAGGCTGATGCGGCGGTCCCCGCGGGTGACCTCCCGTGTCTCGGGGTTGAGCCGGAGATCGGCGAACTCCAGCGTCGGTCGCTCTGCCCCACGGGGGGCGATGGCGTCCGCGGCGGCGCGCCGCAGCAGCGAACGCACCCGGGCGATCAGCTCCTCCAGGGCGAACGGCTTGGGGAGGTAGTCGTCGGCGCCCGCGTCGAGGCCCGCGACCCGGTCCGAGACCCCGTCGCGTGCTGTGAGCATGAGCACGGGGCGTTCGTAGCCGGTACTGCGCAGCTGGCGGCAGACCTCCAGCCCGTCCACCTTGGGCATCATCACGTCGAGAATCACCAGCTCAGGGCGCTCGGCACGGATGAGCTCGAGAGCCTCCGCGCCGTCGGACGCCTGCGACACCTCATAGCCGTTGAATCCCAGGGACCTACGTAGGGAATCCCTTACCGCTTGCTCATCGTCCACGACCATTACTTTCATAACCATAATTATGTATCAAAGTAGGTCGACGCGATGAATCGGGTAGGAAAAAGCCCCCACAAAGTGTCTCTGCGGGGGCTCGTCACGTGGGCTCACGCGGGTCACCGACCCACGGCCACAGTCGAAACTAGAACTGCTCGACGTCGATCAGGCCAGCCTTGGCGGCCTTGACCAGGCGGCGCGGGATGCGCACGGTCTGGCCGTCGATGGTGACTTCCTGGAGGGCGACGTTGTCGGCCTTCCACTGGGAACGGCGCATACGGGTGTTGGCGCGGGACATCTTGAACTTGGGAGTTGCCATTGTCTTTTACCCTCCTTCTTAGGACTCGTTGGACTTTTTCTTGCGGCGGGCCATGCCACCGAAACGACGCTGGAACTTCTCGACACGGCCAGCGGTGTCCATGACACGCTGCGCACCGGTCCAGAACGGGTGGGACTCGCTGGTCACGTCAACGACGATCAGCGGGTACTCTTTGCCGTCTTCCCACTCGATGGTGCGGGGGGACTTGACCGTGGACTTGGTCATGAACTGGAAGCCGGTACCGGCGTCCTGGAAGACCACCGGGTGGTAGTCGGGATGGATATCGTTCTTCATTAATTCGAAACCCTTCAGGATTGATACTTCAGGTCGGTTCGCCGGCGGTATGTGCGGCGATCGTGCCTGAGTTGGGGTCGGTGTAAACATTCAGCATCGCACGTGCCCTGCGGTACAAACGATGAACCTCAGACAGCCTACATGTCCTCGGCCCGAACCCGAAATCCCTCCCGATCCTGCTCACGGGGCTGACGGTGCCAGAGGGCGAGAATGACGGCGGCCATGATCACCTGCGCGAGACCCAGCACCAACCACGACGCGGTTCCGAGCTCAACGGGATACGCCACAGTCAATACGGCGAGCATCAGATGCATCCCGCCGTGGGTGCCCACGGCCCACCACATCGAGCCGCGCCACAGTACGACGGCACCGGCCAGCATGCCCATCCCCAGAGGCAGGACAAGGTAGACGAGGCGTTCCACCACATTCTGCTGCCCGCCCGCGGAGGCGAGATGGATGATCATGAAGGAGAAGGTGGTGAACCAGAAAGCCACCCACGGCCGGTCGCGCACAATGCTGAACAGCCAGCCACGGTAGAGCAGCTCCTCCGGAAATCCCTGCAGAACGTAGGCCCTGACGAGGACGTAGGCCACGCCGACAGCCACCCCGACGGCGGTTTCCCCTCCCCCGGGAGTTTCGGGGCCGGAATTCAGGCCACCGCCCACCGCGGCCAGGACGAACCAGCCCACCACCATCGGGCAGGCGACTAGCGCGCTTCCTCCGAGCATCCCGCTCACCGCCCGGCGCCCGCCGGCTACCCCGGTCAGACGCAACGGGGCCCGCTCCACCCACCTCATCCACGCCCACACGGCAAGGAATACGAGCACAGGGGTGAGCACAAACCACGCGGTGTTGTAGGCCAGGCGCGTCTCCTCCCCCACCCCGGAATACCACCTGGCGGGAATGGAACGTGCCATGTTCGCCGCCATGAGAATCACGGTGGCGGCGATCGCGCGGAGGAACAGTCCCCACCAATTGAGCGGCAGGAGAGGACGGAGGTGTTGTGGATCGATTTCACTCGCTTGGACATTCATGGCCCTCAAGCTAGGCGTGTTCCACCTGCCCCGACAGTCCCTGCGGGCAGGAAAACTCATGACCAGAGTCATGGGTTTGCCCGGGTACCGTCGGTGTCATGGGTGCTTCCCCACCAGCGATCGGGCCCCTGCTCCTGGACTTTTTCTTTGCCTCAGCACTGACCCTCTATTTCGGCGTTGTGCTGTCGCCACTGCGTCCACAGAACTGGGTGATGGCCGGCGCAGTCGCGGGGTCGCTGCTCGTGCTGGCGTGGGCTCTCTGGCGGTGGCGGCCCACGGGTTTCACTGCATGGGTTTTCGCCGCCGTTTCGATCGCCTCCTTCTTCGCGTGCGACAACCCCATGGCCTTCGCGCTCCAGTGGGTCACCCTCATCGTTCTCGCCCAAGGCGTGGGGCGTCTCGCAGCTGGGGTCTACGGCGCAGTCCTCGCCGCCATCCCCGTGGCGGTACATGTGATCTCCCAGAGCGGTCTTCCACGCATCGTGCTGGAGGGCACCGCGGCTACGCTCCTGGTGGTCAGCGGCCTCGCCTTCGCTTTTCTCATGGAACGCGCCCACACCCTCGGGAGGCAGCGTGACCAGATGCTCGCGCAGCTGACCGCGGCCAATGAACGCCTCCAGCATTCACTACGGGATTCCCGCACCCTCGCTCTCGCCCAGGAGCGGGAGCGGATCGCGGCGGCGCTTCACGACGGTCTCGGTCACCGGTTGACGACGCTCGGGCTCAGCCTCGACTACGCCACCCGCGTCCTGACCAGCGATCCGGACGCCGCCCACACGGAACTTACCCGTGCCAGGGAGGACACCTCCGCCGCGCTGGCTGACATGCGGGCGACTGTCCGCGCAATGGTCCCGGCAGTGCTCACCCCGGGAGGAATAGGCGAATCGCTGGACTCGCTCGCGGCGTCCTTTTCCGGGCCCACCCTGGACGTAACATGCGGTAGCACCGATCTGACGGACATGAGCGACCTGTCTGAGGAGGACAACGTGAGACTGCTGCGGTTTGCCCAGGAGGCGCTGACCAACGTCGTCAGGCATTCCGGGGCCGATGCGGCCCAGTTGCGTCTCGACGGACGCAGCCTCACCGTCTGCGACAACGGGACTGGCAATGACCGCCCGCCCAGCTTCGGCCTCGTCCACCGTGAAGGCCGCATCGATGCCGAGCCCCACGGCGGGATCGACGGCGGGTTCCCGGTCACCTACACACTGCCCGAGCGCTCATGAACCCCGTTCGCGCGATCCTCATCGACGATCATGAACTCCTCCTGCGCGGTCTCAGCCTCATCTTCCAGACACTCGATGAGGTCGACATCGTCGCCACCTCCACGGACGGATCCACCGCCCTCGCCCTGGCCAACGAGCACCGGGCGGACGTGGTCATCACCGATGCAGCAATGCCGGGCACCGACGGGCTGGCGGTGGTCAATGCCTGTACCCCACACGTGCCCGTTCTCGTGCTTACCACCTTCGACGACCATGCGCTGGTCTCCTCGCTCGTCTCCGCCGGGGCCTCCGGTTACATCCTCAAGGATGTTGCGCCGGAAGAGCTGGCGAGGGCGGTCGTGGCGGCCGCTCACGGAGGGCTGGCGCTCGATCCCCGGGTGGCGCGCCACGCCTACCAGCCGTCGACAAGCACTCTTGCGGTGTTGACCCGGACCGAGCGGGCGGTCGCCGAACACGTCGCCGTGGGTCGGACCAACTCCGAGATTGCTGCCGCCCTCTACCTCGCCGAGGGGACGGTGAAGAACCACGTGTCGGCGCTCCTGAGAAAACTCTCCTGCCGCAACCGCACGGCCCTCGCCCTGAGGCTCTCTAAAGCACTGGGCAAATGATTAGGTTCTGCGCCCAACGGCAGGTAAAGTAACCGACTGCTGTTGTCGAAAGTATACGTTTACGCCCCGTCAGCTGGCCTTTTGCAGTGCCCCGAGCCACCCCTCACACCGGTTCGGTGCGGCGCTGCACCGGCTTTGATGTGGGCGGCAAGGAGAAAGAAGCACCCATGTCGGCTATTTGCCAGGTCACGGGACGTGAGCCGAGTTTCGGCAAGACCGTTTCGCACTCGCACCGCCGCCACTCGCGCCGTTGGAACCCCAACATTCAGCGAAAGCGGTTCTACCTGCCCTCTGAGGGCCGGACCATCACGCTCAACGTTTCCACCAAGGGTCTTAAGGTCATCGACCGCGACGGCATCGAGTCCGTCGTCGCCAAGATCCGTGCACGTGGAGAGAAGGTGTAACTGAAAAATGGCACGTAATGATATCCGTCCCATCATCAAGCTGAAGTCTACGGCTGGCACCGGTTACACCTATGTCACCCGTAAGAACAAGCGAAACAACCCGGATCGTATCTCCATGAACAAGTACGATCCCGTGGTTCGCAAGCACGTCGAATTCCGCGAGGAGCGATAATTCATGGCTAAGAAGTCAAAGATCGCCAAGAACGAGCAGCGCAAGGAAACCGTCGCCCGCTACGCGGAGCGTCGTGCCGAGCTCAAGGCCATCATCAAGAACCAGGCAACGTCGGATGAGGATCGTCTGGACGCCCAGTTCGAGCTCAACCGCCAGCCGCGCGACGCCTCCCCGGTGCGCGTGCGCAACCGCGATGCCCAGGACGGCCGCCCCCGCGGTTACCTGCGCAAGTTCGGCGTTTCCCGTGTCCGTATGCGCGAGATGGCTCACCGCGGTGAGCTGCCCGGCGTTCGTAAGTCGAGCTGGTAAGGAAGCGTTTGCATCATGAAAGCACGTAGCACCAACCACAAGAAGGCACGGCTCGAGCAGGCCCGTCGCCCCAAGAAGAACCCCCTCAAGGCCGAAGGCATCGAGAAGGTGGACTACAAGGACGTCAAGACCCTTCGTCTGTTCATCTCCGACCGCCACAAGATTCGTTCGCGTCGCGTCACCGGCCTGACGCCGCAGCAGCAGCGCCAGGTCGCCACTGCCGTGAAGAACGCCCGCGAAATGGCTCTCCTGCCGTTCACCGCCAAGTAACTCTGGCTGTCAGGTAAGCAACAGCGCTCTTCCCGCCGCTGGCTTCACACAGCCGGAGGCGCCGGAAGAAACACAGTAAGACCCACCACCCCCGGAGTGGTGGGTCTCTGTCATGCGGTAGCGTATCCATTAACTTTCGGCCGTTCGGTTTAATCAGACAGGAGTCAGCGTGGACATGCCCCTTCCTCGGTCTTTCGCCGACCTCGCTGACCGCGCTCCCCTCTCCACCGAACCGGCCACCGCCGAGGCCGTCCTCCGCGAGGCGGGGTCCCTGCTGTGTTCGGAGGAGTCCGCACACCTCGAGCCCGAGGCCTGCGCGGCGTGGTTTTCAGGGGTGGTCGGGGCCGTGCTGTCCAGCCCCGTCGGCGAGGAACTCGCCGGCGGCCCGGTGTCACCCACCGGCGCCCTGGCCAAAGGGGAACTCCTGCCGGGCTTTCCCGTCAGGTGGGTCCGCCGCGGCCGCGGGGACGATTCCGGCCTGACGCGGCTGTTCGCCGCCGCAGGGTTGGACGGTTCCGCGAGCGACGGCGACCCGGTCGACCTCATTGACGCCGGCCACTTCCGCCCCGACGGTCCTGACCGGGTACTGCTGGAACGGGCCGTCGATAAGCTGCACGACGAGGAGGCGTTGGAGCTGTTCGCCGATGTTGCCCGGTGGGCCGCGGGAGAGCGAGCCGCGTTGCGGGTCGGGACCGTGGACCGGCTCGTCGCCGGAACCGCGGCCGGGCTGCTCAGCCTCCGGGAGGAGGAGATCTTCGCCGAGGGGTGGCGCGCCGCGCTCGGGCGCAGGCTCGCGTTGTGGCGGGAGTCCGATCAGACGGACGGTTCCCCACCCGACGCGGTGCAGAGGGCGACGGACGTGGTTTGTCGGATAGCAGAACGTTTCAACGTCACAGTGGCAACTGAAGGAGGATGGTCATAATGGCTGGACCCGTGGGACGACCCCGCAAACAGAGTTCGCGACGCCGGGGCACAAACGCCCGGGAGGAGATTCTCGACGCCTCCGCCGAGCTGTTCACCAACCAGGGCTTCGCCATGACCTCGACGCACCAGATCGCCGAGGCCGTAGGAATGCGGCAGGCGTCGCTCTACTACCATTTCCCGTCCAAGACGGAGATCTTCCTCACCCTGCTGAAATCCACGGTGGAGCCGTCGCTGAACGTGGCGGAGAAACTCGCGGAGGCGGATGACCCGGCCTCCCTGCGGCTCTGGGCGCTGGTCGCGCTTCAGGCACGGGAGCTGCTCGGCCAGCGGTGGAACGTGGGCAAGCTCTATCAGCTGCCCGTGGCCAAGTCGGAGGAGTTCGCGGAGTTCCACGCCTCCCGCGCCGAGGTGGAGCAGGCGTTCCGCGCGCTGGCCGCCGAGATCGTCGGTCCGGACGATCCGCGGGTGGAGCTCCCCTTCCCCATCGCGCTGTCCGTGTCGGAGATGCGCTCGAATGACGGCGTGATCCCCGCGCCGTGGACGACCGACTCCCTGCCGGAGCGTGCGGTCATGCTCGCGGACGCG
Source organism: Corynebacterium doosanense CAU 212 = DSM 45436 (assembly GCF_000767055.1). Lineage (NCBI taxonomy): Bacteria > Bacillati > Actinomycetota > Actinomycetes > Mycobacteriales > Corynebacteriaceae > Corynebacterium > Corynebacterium doosanense. The sequence continues at coordinate 826,657 of NZ_CP006764.1, read as the reverse complement.
GTGCTCGACGTACTGCACGCACCCCTGCCGGAGAACCGACAGGCGCGCACGCTCGACCTGCTGGCCGACTGACCGCGGCCCAACTAGTGCGCGAAGTGTCGCGCGCCCGTGAGGTACATGGTCACGCCGGCCTCGTTGGCCGCGGCGATGACCTCCTCGTCGCGGATGGAGCCACCCGGCTGGACCACGGCCTTGACTCCTGCGTCCGCGAGGACCTGGAAGCCGTCGGCGAAGGGGAAGAACGCGTCGGAGGCGGCCACGGCGCCTGAGGTGCGGTTCGCCCCGTCCGCCAGGGTGTTGGCACGCTCGACGGCGAGTTTGGCGGAGTCGACGCGGTTGACCTGCCCCATGCCCACGCCCACGGTCGCACCGTCGGAGGCGATGAGGATGGCGTTGGACTTCACGCAACGGATGGCGTTCCAGGCGAACTCGAGGTCGGCCAGCGTCTCCTCGGACGCGGCCTCCCCCGCCGCGAGTGTCCAGTTGGCCGGGGAATCACCCTCGGCCTGGAACGCGTCCGACTGCTGGACGAGCACGCCGCCAGAGATCTGCTTGACTTCGCGGCCGCCGCGCTCGGGTGCCTCGGCGGTGAGGATGCGCAGGTTCTTCTTCTCCCTGAGAAGCTCCAGCGCCGCGTCCTCGAAGGACGGGGCGACGATGACCTCGGTGAAGATCCCCTTGACCGTCTCGGCCATCTCCCTGGTCACCTCGCGGTTGGCGGCAATGACCCCGCCGTAGGCGCTCATCGGGTCGCAGGCGTGGGCCTTGCGGTGCGCCTCGGCGATGTTGTCGTCGGACAGCCCGATGCCGCAGGGGTTGGCGTGTTTGATGATGGCCACGCACCCACGCTCGTGGTCCCAGGCGGCGCGCCAGGCGGCGTCGGCGTCCTGATAGTTGTTGTAGCTCATCTCCTTGCCGCCCAGCTGGGTGGCGTTGGCCAGCCCGCCGGCGGAGGGATCGGCGTAGACCGCGGCCGACTGGTGGGGGTTCTCGCCGTAGCGCAGGGTGGCCTTGAGCTCGTGGGAGTCGCCGATCCACTCCGGGAAGTCCCCGGTGGCGCCGGCCCCTGCCTCCGCCTGCTCACCGAGCCAGGTGGCCACGGCGACGTCGTAGGCGGCGGTGTGCCGGAAGGCGTCGAGGGCCAGCGCGGTGCGCTCGGAGCGGGTGAAACCGCCGTCGATAAGCGCGGTGGAAACATCGCTGTAGCGGGCCGGGTCGGTGATCACGGCGACGGACGGGTGGTTCTTCGCTGCGGCGCGGACCATGGAGGGACCGCCGATGTCGATCTGCTCGACGCACTCGTCGAAGGAGGCGCCGGAAGCGACGGTCTCGCTGAAGGGGTAGAGGTTCACCACGACCAGCTGGAAGGGCTCCACGCCGAGCTCGCCGAGCTGTGCCAGGTGGTCGTCCTTGCGGGTGTCGGCGAGGATGCCGGCGTGCACGCGGGGGTGCAGGGTCTTCACCCGGCCCTCGAGGCATTCGGGGAAGCCGGTGAGGTCGGAGACCTCGGTGACGGCGACGCCCGCCTCGGCGATCTTCTTGGCCGTTGAGCCGGTGGAGACGATCTCCACGCCGGCCTCGCCCAGCTTCCGGGCCAGGTCTTCGAGTCCGGTCTTGTCGTAGACGCTGATCAGGGCACGTTTGATGGCTTTGCGGTCGTCACTCATGGGTGAAGGTGACCTTCCTGGAGGTGGGGTTGATGCGCGCGGAGCGCAGGACAGAGACGATGAGCTCGCGCTCCACCGCCTTGATCTTCTCGTGCAGCGAGTCCTCCGTGTCGTCGGGGGCGACGGTCACGGGCTGCTGCGCGATGATGGCGCCGGTGTCTACCCCGGCGTCGACGAAGTGCACGGTCGAGCCGGTGACCTTCACCCCGTAGGCGAGGGCGTCACGCACCGCGTGCGCTCCGGGGAAGGACGGCAGGATCGCCGGGTGGGTGTTGATGGTGACGCCCTCGAACCGGTCGAGGAACGCGGGACCGAGAATCTTCATGAATCCCGCGGAGACCACGAGATCGGGCTCGGCGGCGGCAACGACCTCCGCGAGCTGCTCGTCCCAGGCACCACGGTCGGGGCCCAGGGGCACGGTCCGGGTCTCTACACCGGCCATCCCGGCCCGCTCCAACGCGGCACAGTCCTTGTCCGCGACCACCAGGCGCACCCGGTAGCGGGCGTCCTGATTGTCCAGCAGCGACTGCAGCAGAGTGCCCGTCCCGGAGACGAGCACGACGAGGGACAGAGGCGGGGACTGGTTACCGGTTTCAGGGCTCTGGCTTGGCGGCGTCACCCGTACCAGCCTAATCCTCCGGGTCGTCCCCGTCGGAATCGGCTTCCAGCTGAGATTTGTCGAACCGCGTACTGCCGGACGCCGCGGGTTCAGGTTCGCTCGGCGGCGTATCGACGTCGCCCTCCACCTCCGCCGGCTCCGCCGTCTCGGCGTCAGCTTCCTCTGCGGCAGTTTCTTCGGCGACCGGTTCCTCCCCCGGCCCCTGAACGCCCCGGCGCTGCGCGAAGAGCAGCGCGGCGTACGTGGCCAGGCCCGAACCGCCCACCCACACCGCGGCGAGCAGCGGAGCGAGCCACCACGTGGGTCCGACGTAGCCGTACCAGCCCAGGGTGCCGCCCGACAGGACCGCGAGCACCAGCATGATCACCCCGGCGCCCAGGGCGCCCCCGAGGATCTGCATGAGCGACGGCTTCGCCTTCACCCAGGCGTAGGCCGCGGCGGTGGCGGTGACCAGCAGTAGCGCCGGGGCATAGGGATTCGCGGAACCCGGGATCAGCGCCGTCAAGGGCGTCGGCGGCAGCGGGACGAGGTGGATGCTGAACAGCGACACCTGCGCGCCGCCGAAGGCCACGTCGGCACCGAGCAGCACGGAGGCCATCCCGACCAGCGCATTGGGGAGGTAGAGGATGCTCAGAACCACGAGTGCGGCCAGGGTCGCCCCTCCCGAGTCCGGGAAGGAGGCCAGCATGTCGCGCTGGCGGTCCAGCCCGAACACCGCGAGCAGCAGCATGACCACCAGGGCAGCCAACGCCAGGTAGCGGGCGAAGGCGAAGGCGTCGGACACGCCGTCGACAAGCGGAACAGGCAGCCGGTAGCGCTTGAACAGTGCCTTCCACAGGCGGGGTCCCAGGCCGAGGACGAAGGCGACCAGGTGCACCACGATGGTGGTGGCCAACGCCTGGAGGATCGGCGGCGGGCCGACGTCGTAGACCTTGGCCGCGTCCCACAGCATGAGCCACGCCACCACCGTGAGGATCGCCGGAACGGCGAGGGTGCAGCCCAGCGCCACGCCGATGTCGAGGACGCTGACCTTCGAGCGCAGCACCGACCGGACGCGGCTGGCGACGGCGGCGACCACCCCGATCGCGGGAAGCAACGGGAGCATCCCGACGGTGACGTCGTCATAGACCACGGGCGCGAGGTGCGAGACCATCCACATGTCGGCGATCGTCGCCGGGAGGGCCGCCAGCGGGGCTGCGGCCACCATGACGGAGACGAAGGCCGCGATGACGATCAGCACGAGGACAAGCGCATCGGCGATGGCGAGGGCGGGCAGGAAACGCCTGATCTTGCCGGAGATCGTCGTCGGCCGGTCGGCCCTCGCCTTGGGGGCGGGGGCGGAGGTCTGCGTGAGCCGCGGCCTGCTCTGACGGCGTGTCGGCCGCGACTGGGGGCTGGTTGTTCTACTCATCGTTTCCTACTGTGCCACGGCAGTCCGGCGGGGCCGGTGTGGCACGACGGAGGAGTTCGGCAGAGCGTGGCGTGTAACACTTCGGGGGCGGGCCCGATAGACGGTGCTCACAATCTAGTTGCCGGGGGGCCTTCGAGACGCTATTGTGATCTTTCGTTGATCACAGAAAGGTCACAACGGAGTTACAGTTCGTTGTCGTCCGCGGCCGAAACGGAAAAGACTTGAAGCGCACCATGACTCAGCGGAGCACCGCGGGCAAGCATCGCCAGAGCTCTACCTCCACGCCGATGCACGGCGCGAAGAGCAGGATCGCCGTCGTCACCCTCGCCGCCGGCGCAGTGTCCGGCGCCGGTGCCACCGGGGCGGCCGCCGCCTCGATCGCCGCACCCGCCGAGCAGCCGCAGGTTCAGTCGGCAAACGCCGACATCGTCCTGGCCAACGACGCCGAGCTCGTCGACGACACCGCCACCGCCGCTCTGGAGCAGGCTGCCCCGCAGATCCTCTCCATCGCCGAGTACAAGCCCGTTGCCGGCCTCACCGACCAGCTGGACAAGGCCGTGGACGCGGCCGAGCAGCGCATCGCCTTCGAGGCCTCGCAGCGCGGCCCCGGCGTGGTCAAACCCGCCGAAGGTGCCTACACCTCGGGCTTCGGCATGCGCTGGGGCTCGATGCACGCGGGCATCGATCTCGCGGCGCCGATCGGCACGCCGATCCTCGCTGCCATGGACGGCACCGTCATCGACTCCGGCCCGGCCTCGGGTTACGGCAACTGGATCCGCATCCAGCACGACGACGGATCGATCACCGTCTACGGCCACATGTCCACCCTGAACGTCGCAGTGGGCCAGCGGGTCACCGCCGGCCAGCACATCGCGGGCATGGGCAGCGAGGGATTCTCCACCGGCTCCCACCTGCACTTTGAGATCCACCCCGGGGGCGGCGGAGCGATCGACCCGATCCCCTGGCTCGCCGTGCGCGGCGTCGTAATCGTCTAGTTTTCGTTGTAACCGGCCCCTTCCTCCCGACGAGGACGGGGCCATTTCCTTGCGCCGGTAATAGTTACCGAGTAACTTACCGGGTATGCAACCCGGCAGACAGGACAGACCATGTCCATAAGACACGCGCTCGAGGCGCTCCTGGCCGACGAGCCCCGTTCCGCCAGCCAGCTGCAGCAGGACTACGCCGACGCCACCGCCCACGTGTGGCCGCTGAACATCGGCCAGGTCACGCAGACCCTTGCCCGCCTCCAACGCGACGGCCTCGCCGAATCCGCCGGGCAGCAGACCGGCCCCTCCGGGCACACCTCCGAGCTATACCAACTCACCGAGGCCGGACGCGCCGACCTGGAGTCCTGGTGGTCGAACGCCACCGCAGCCGCCGTCACCGGCCGCGACGAACTGGTCACCAAGGTCACCTTCGCCGCCGCACGCGCCGACGTCGATCTGATCGAGCTGCTGGACACCCAGCGCGCCGCCGTGATGGCCGACCTCCGGGAACTCAACCGCCGCGCCCGCACCCTGCCCTCCTCCCGGCGCACCGATCGCCTGCTCGTCGAACGCCGCATCTTCGACCTGGAAGCCCAGGCCCGCTGGCTCGACCGCGTCGAGGCCCTCACCGAAAGCGAGAAGTCATGACCAGCTCTCACCCCGCTCCCCTGACCCTCGACGGCGTCTCCTGCGTCTTCGGCACCGGAGCCCGGCGCGTCACCGCCCTCGACAACGTCTCCCTGACCCTGGAACCGGGCGAGCTCGTCGCCGTCATGGGCCCCTCGGGCTCCGGAAAGTCCACGCTGCTCGCCGTCGCCGGGCTGCTCCAGGCTCCCACCTCCGGCCGCGTGCTTATCGACGGCGCCGACGCCTCCACGCTCACCCGCCGCAGCGCGGCGGAGCTTCGTCGTCGCCGGGTCGGCACCGTCTTCCAGAACTACAACCTCGTACCCACCCTCACCGTCGGCGAGAACGTGGGCCTACCCCTCGAGCTCGACGGCCGGCGCGATGACGAAGCGATCGAGCAGGCCCTCGCCGACGTGGGCCTGGAAGGCATGGCCGCGCGGTTCCCCGACGAGATCTCCGGCGGTCAGGCGCAGCGTGTCGCCATCGCCCGGGCACTCATCGGACCGCGGTCGATCATCCTTGCGGACGAGCCGACGGGTGCGCTGGACACGTCGACAGGCGAGGCTGTCCTGGGCGTGCTGCGCCAGCGTGTGGACGCGGGCGCGGCCGGGCTGCTGGTCACCCATGAGCCGCGCTTTGCCGGCTGGGCCGACCGCACGGTCATGATGCGCGACGGGAGGCTGTCATGAGCACCTTGATCGCCGCCTCCAGGCCGACACGACGGGACGTGCGCCGCCACCCCGGGCGCATCCTGGCGGCGGTTCTGCTCATCACCATCCCGGTGTGGTTGCTGGCCCACTTTCTGGTGACCACCCAGTCGGCCGACGTCCCCAACAAGGAGCTGCACAGCTCCCACCAGGTCAGGTGGACGGGGCAGGGCGAACCGCCGGCCCTCACCCCGCTGCTCCCGGACGGATTCACCGCCGTCAAGCTGGCGCAGGGGGTCATCCGCCTGGACGGGCAGGACTTCACCGCCGGGGAGTCCACCCGTGTCTCCGGCAACGACGTGCTCCTACCCCGGGGCGAGCGCGACCTGCTGGAGGTGGAGCGAGGCGACACCCTCGCCTCCGAAGCCACGACCTTCACCTATGCCGAGCCGACCCCCGGGTACTACCCGCTCGTCGCCCCGGGGCAGCTGACACCCTCCGACGACGCGGACACCTGGTGGAGTATCGCCGGCCCGACCACCCTGGATGACGAGCAGATCCGCCGCCTCGAGGACGCCGGCTTCTCCTACTCCGGCAGGTGGGACGCCATGGGCCCCGACATCTATCTCGTTCTCGCAGTCGCCTCGTCCGTCATCAGCATGCTCGCGGGTGCCGTCATCCTGCTCACCCTCCTCGCGCCCGCCTTCACCACCTCGGTGTCCCGGCAGACCCGCAACTTCGCACTCATGGCCTCCCAGGGAGCCACCCCACGCCAGCTCTTCGCCTCGGTGCTGACATACGGCCTCATCGCCGGCCTCATCGGCTCGAGCCTCGGGGTCGCGGGTGGGATGGTGACGGCCTGGTTCCACTGGCGACTGAACTATCCCGGCTGGCCCGTGACCGTCGCCTGGTGGCACCTGCCCCTGCTGTGGGTCGCGGGCGTCGCGGCCGCCACCGTGGCCGCCTGGCTCCCCGCCTGGATCGTCTCCCGCACCAGCATCACCCAGGGGCTGCAGGGAGCGACGAATGACCGGATGATGTCCTGGCGGCGGTGGATGTTCCTCGGCCCGGTACTTTTGACCGTGGCCCTGACGTCCTGCGCCGTAGCCCTCCTGCTCCCCGAGCAGCTCTGGCCCGTCTTCGAACTGCTCATGGCGTGCGCCCAGCTCTGCGGATTCCTGGGAGTGGTGCTCAGCGCGCCGGCGGTCGTTTTTCTGGCTGGCCGCTTCACCGGTCCCCTCTCCGTCGTGCTTGCGCTGCGTGATCTGCGCCGGCAGTCCCTGCGCTCCGTCCCGGCCGTCGCGGCCATCGCGCTGGTCGCCTCGGGGATGACGTTCCTGGTCAGTATGGGAGAGACGCAGGACCGCCACACCAGGGATATCTATGCCGAGTCCTACGCGGACGGCACCTTCACCGTGAACACCGCCCAGCTGGAGTCCGGATCCGTCCTCGATGAGAAACGGATCAGGACGGAGATCGAGGACATCCTCGGCCCCGTCCGCTGGGGAACGGTCGAGGGAATCACCTCGGGCCCGGACACGTACCGCTACCTCAGCTTCAGCGACATCGATCTGCCTGGGGGGTGCAGCGACCAGCACTGCCTGTTCAGCGGCCAGTCCTCCACCCTGTTCGAAGGCAACTTCACCGGCTCCACCGTCATCGCCACCCCGGACGTGCTGCGCGCGATGAGGGTCGACCCCGCGCTGGCCGACTCGGAACAGGTGCTCGTCTCCTCCCGGCTCGAGATGGACTCCGCCGACTTCCGCATCACCTCCTACGACGACGACGGGACCGAGGAGAACCTGGGCGAGTCGCTCACCCTGCCCGTCGCCTCGGTGCTGCCCGGCCCGCAGCAGTCGCTGCTGCCCACGCGCGCAGTGATGGAGCGGCTGGGTGTGCACACCGACCAGCTCGGTCTGGTGGGCACCGCCAACCACCAGATCACCGAGCAGCAGGCGCGCGAGCTCGAGGAACTGTCCGCCGTCGGCTCGGTGCAGTCACTCCGGGGCTCGGACAGCCGCCTCGACCTGCTCCTCCAGACAGCCGGGACCACTGCCGCCCTGATCCTGCTGGCCACCCTCGTCCTCACCCTCTCCCGGGGACCCGCACGTAGGCAGAAGACGCTTCTCGACGCCGTCGGCGCTCCCCCCGGTCTCACCGGCAGGTACTTCGCCTTCTACGGCGGTGCCATCACCGTCCTCGGTGGCCTGCTGGGAGTGGTGGCGGGGCACGCCGCGGAATTCGTGCTCTCCGACCCCGGGGCACGGTCGGCGTTCGTCCCGGTCTGGTATCTGACGGCGGCGGTACTGATCATCGCGCCGTTGGCCAGCACCGGAATCGGTTTCCTGCTCGCCCCGCGGGGACTGGACCGGGAACGACTTCCCGACCGCGCGTGATCCCACTACCCCCAAATGTCCCACTATTCACGCGCCACGCCGCCGTAACAATATTCTCAGGAATCACACTCGTCACTCTAGTTTTCGACCTATGACCTGGCATTTTCGAATACGGTTAACCTATTCATGCTGCTCACAGCATGTTTTACATGTTGATCTCATTCGAAAGCCTGGGTAAGTTCGTCCGGGTCTGCATCACGTCCCCGCCAATCGACTTGGCCATCTGTTCCCCGCAGGCCCCGAAGACCCGAAGACCAGAGAGACTTTTATGAGCACCCACCGGACTTCCCGACGCATCAAGGGTGGCCTCGTCGCCACCGCGGCCACCGCGGCCACCGTCGTCGGCATCGGCGCCGCCACCTCCCCCGAATCCGCCTCCGCCACGGACGTCACCATTGATCTCAATGCTGTCGGCGCTGCCCTGGAAATGGCGCAGGGCTCCTCGGGTGATGCCAGCGACCCCGACTTCGTCGCCAGCCTCTACAGCATCGCCCAGGCCGTCGAGGTCGACGGCTCCAGCCTCGACTCCGGGCTAGCCGCCACCACGGACCCCAACGCCGAAACCGTCATCGACCCGACCACGGAGGGCATCGAGGACATCGGCACGGAGGAAACCGGCCTGGAGGACGAGATCGACGCCATCGACATCGCCAACGAGCGCCCCTCCGACGTCGGCGAGACCGTGGACGGGCGCACCGTCTACTTCCCCACCAAGGGAACCTTCTCCTCCGGCTTCGGCGCCCGCAACGGCGCGGTCCACGAGGGCATCGACATCGCCAACTCCCTGGGCACCCCGATCCGCGCGGTCATGGACGGCACCGTCGTCAACGCGGGCCCGGCCACCGGGTACGGCAACTGGGTCGTGCTCCAGCATGGCGACGGCTCCAAGTCGATCTACGGCCACATGTCCAAGTGGAACGTCAGCGTGGGCCAGAAGGTCAGGGCCGGCGACCAGATCGCCGTGATCGGCAACGAGGGACAGTCCACCGGGCCTCACCTGCACTTCGAGATCCTCCCGGACGGCCGCACCCCCGTGAACCCCGTGACGTGGTTCGCCACCCAGCAGATCAACGTCAACAGCGCGAGGGTGTAGCCAGACTTTCCCTCCCCGCCCGGACCGGGTGACATCGACGCAACGAGGAAGGCGCCGATGTCACCGGGTCTTCATAGTTTCTCCATGGGCACGCCGGCCATGACCATGAGCCGCACGGTTCCGGCACTGCCGAAGTCGATGGTGGCGAAGTCCTTGCCCGCCATCGACGACATTGCGGTCACCTTGCCCAGGCCGTACTTCTGGTGGTTGACCCGGTCACCGGTGGACAGCTTCAACGTCGGGCCGGAGGAGGCACCGGCCGTGGGCATCGTCGTGCGTTTCATCGGCTGCGCGGGCCGGCGGCGCGGCTGGTCGTCGTAGGAACGCTGCGGGGTCCACGCCGGGGAGTAGGTCTGCTCGGGCTCCTCCCGACGCCAGTCCACCAGCTCCTCGGGGATGTCCGCGAGGAAACGGCTGGCCGGGTTGGTCACGGGAGAACCCCAGGACGAGCGCATCATCGCGCGGGTGAGATAGAGCTGCTCGCGGGCGCGGGTGATGCCCACGTACGCCAGCCGACGTTCCTCCGCCAGCTCCTTGGGATCGCCCAGCGCCCGCAGGTGCGGGAACTGCCCGTCCTCCCAGCCGGTGACAAACACGACGGGAAACTCCAGACCCTTCGCCGTGTGCAGGGTCATGAGTGTGACCACACCCTGGTCGTTGTCGGGAATCTGGTCGGCATCGGCCACCAACGAGACGCGCTCGAGGAACGCCTGCAGCGAGCCCGGCCGCGCCTCCCCCTCCCCCAGCTCGAGCTCGCCGCCGTTCATCTCGGCGTAGGCGACCTGGTTGGCCGCCTCGGAGGAGAATTCCCGGGCCACGGACACAAGCTCGTTGAGGTTGTCCAGGCGCGCGCCGTCCTGCGGATCGTTGGAGTTCTCCAGCTCGGCGCGGTAACCGGTGACATCGAGGATGTCGTTGATGAGCAGACCCAGGTCCGGCATGCCGGTGACGTCGCTGCGCATCTCATCGATCCGGCCGCGGATGCCGGCCATCATCTCGTTGAACCCGTCGACAGCGTTGCGCGCGCGGGTGCCCAGCATGGAGATGTGGCCGTCCGCGGCGTCGAGAAGCGCCTTTCCGAAGCTGACCCCGAGGTTCTCCGCGTGCAGGGCGATGGCGCCCTGAGCCTTGTCGCCGATCGCGCGGCGCGGGACGTTGATGATGCGGCGCAGGCTCACGGTGTCGTCGGGATTGTCCAGGATGCGCAGGTAGGCGATGAGATCACGGATCTCCTTGCGCTCGTAGAAGCGCGTGCCGCCGACGACCTTGTAGGAGATGCCCGAGCGGATGAAGATGTCCTCCAGCGCGCGCGAGGCGGAGTTGGTGCGGTACATGATGGCGATGTCGTTGTAGCTGCGGCACTGGTCGACGAGCTGATCGATCTCGCTGGCGATGAAACGCGCCTCGTCGTGCTCGTTGTCCGCGACGTAGCCGACGATGCGCTCGCCGGGGCCGTGGTCGGTCCAGAGATTCTTCTTCCGCCGGCCTTCGTTGTGCGAGATCACGGCGTTGGCCGCGTCGAGCACCGTCTGGGTGGAGCGGTAGTTCTGCTCCAGCAGGATCGTGCGGGCCTGCGGGTAGTCGCGCTCGAACTCCTGGATGTTGCGGATGGTCGCGCCGCGGAAGGCGTAGATGGACTGATCAGAGTCGCCCACGACGCACAGCTCGGGCGCGTCCGGCCCCTCCCCCACCAGCGTGCGCACCAGCTGGTACTGCGCGTGGTTGGTGTCCTGGTACTCGTCGATGAGCACGTGGCGGAAGCGGCGACGGTAGTACTCCGTCACCTGCGGGTGCTCGGAGAAGATGCGCACCACCTCACCGATGAGGTCGTCGAAGTCCAGGGCGTTCGCGGCGCGCAGGCGCCGCTGGTACTGCTCGTAGACTGCGGCGACGGTCACCTCGTAGGGGTTCTTCGTCTGGTCCGCCAGCTGCTGCGCCTCGGCAGGGCCCACCAGCTCGTTCTTGTGGTTGGAGATGCCGCTCGCCAGGGACCGGGAGGTGAATTTCTTCAGATCGAGGTTCATGTCCTTGCCGATCATGGTGAGCAGCCGGCGCGAGTCATCCGAGTCGTAGATGGTGAAGTTGGTGTTCAACCCGGGCACCAGCTGCGCCTGCTGGCGCAGAATGCGCACACACACCGAGTGGAACGTGGACACCCACATGCGCTCGGCCACCGGGCCGACGAGTCCGGCCACCCGCTCACGCATCTCGGCGGCGGCCTTGTTGGTGAAGGTGATGGCGAGGATCTGCCAGGGCGCGACCCCTCGCTGGTCGATGAGGTGGGCGATGCGGCGCGTGAGCACCGCCGTCTTGCCGGAGCCCGCGCCCGCGACGATGAGCAGGGGCGATCCGGTGTGCTCGACGGCCGCCGCCTGCTGCTCGTTGAGGCCGGAGATGAGGGAGTCTGCTGGGTTTGTCATAGCTCTGACCAACCTACTACCTGCCCCGGACACCGACGCCGCATGCTGTTCGAACGCGGGTTCTTCTGCAAGAATGACCCCCATGAGCGAAGACGTGGAGATCCGCATGCCGTCCGGAACGGACGACCCGCTTTCCGATGCCGAGATTCAGAAGTACCGCGAGGAGATCAACCGTCTCGACCGGGTGATCCTCGACGCGGTGAAGAAACGTTCGGAGATCTCCCGGGCGGTCGGCCGGACCCGCATGGGCTCCGGCGGCACGCGCCTGGTGCACAACCGCGAGGTGGCCATCATCAACCAGTTCCGGGATGAGCTTGGCGACGAAGGACCCGGCCTGGCCTCCATCCTTCTGCGGCTCGGGCGCGGACGGCTGGGCTAGCGGAACTAGTCCTGCTCGAACGAGTCCAGCACGACCTCGAACTCCAGCAGCTCGGCGCCGCTGGCCACGGGCTTGCGGTCCTCGGCCCCGTCATGGGCGGCCTTGCCGCGGCCGTCGCGCCAGGCCTCGTAGGACTCCTCGTCGGCCCAGCGGGTGACCACGAAGTAGCGGTCCTCACCCTTGACCGGGCGCAGCAGCTGGAAACCCTCGAAGCCGGGCGAGTTGTCCACCGCGTGCTTGCGGTGCGCGAAGCGCTCCTCGAGGATGCCCCCGGCGCCCTCGGGGACGGAGATGGCGTTGATCTTGACGATGCTCATGATGCTCCTTAGATAGACAGGCTAGATAGGCAGGGAAATGAACTTGGGCTCGAGGTACTCGTGGATGCCCTCGAATCCGCCCTCGCGGCCGAGACCGGACTCCTTCACGCCGCCGAAGGGTGCGGCCGGGTCGGACAGCGCGCCCTTGTTCACGGCGACCATGCCGGCCTCGATCCCCTCGGCCAGCTTCAGGGCGTGTTCCAGGTTCTCGGAGAAGAGGTAGGCGGCCAGGCCGAACGGGGTGCTGTTGGCCATCTTCAGCGCCTCCTCGTCGGTGTCGAAGGTCTGCACCGCCAGGACGGGGCCGAAGATCTCCTCGGAGGCCAACTTGGCGTCCGCGTCGAAGTCCGACAGCACGGTGGCCGGGAAGTAGTAGCCGTTCTCGTTGAGCCCGGAGGGCAGGGAATCGCCGAGGTGGCGGGTGGCACCGTGGGCGAGGGCGTCGTCGACCAGCTCGGTGACCTTCTCCAGCTGGTCCTCGCCGGAGAGCGGGCCGTAGTCCGAGCCCGGGTCGGTGCCGGGGCCGAGGGTGAAGTCGCGCATGACCTCGGTGGCACGTCTGATGAACTCGTCCTTGATCGAGGAATGCACGAGGAAACGGTTGGCGGCGATGCACACCTGACCGGCACCGCGCATCTTCGCCACGGCGACGGCCTTGACGGCCTTGTCCAGGTCGGCGTCCGCGCAGACGACGTAGGGGGCGTTGCCGCCGAGCTCCAGGGAGGTCTTCATGGAGTGCTTCGACGCCTCGGCGGCGAGCTTCTGGCCCACCTCAGTCGACCCGGTGAAGGTGAGTTTGCGCAGGCGGGGATCGTCGAGAAGCGCCGAGACATTGGCGGATTTCCCGGTGGGGACCACGGCGAGCACGCCGTCGGGAAGCCCGGACTCCTTCAGTGCCTTCGCCAGGAACAGCATGGTCAGCGGGGTCTTCGAGGCGGGCTTGATGATCATCGTGCAGCCTGCCGCCAGCGCGGGTGCGATTTTGCGCGCGCCCATCGCCAGCGGGAAGTTCCACGGGGTGATCGCCAGCGAGGGGCCGACGGGCTGCTCGTGCACGATGATGCGGCCCGCGCCCGAGGGGGCGTGGCGGTAGTCGCCGCGCACCCGCACGGCCTCCTCGGCGAACCAGCGGAAGAACTCGGCGCCGTAGGTGACCTCGGCCTTGGAGTCCGGAAGTGCGCGGCCGAGCTCGGCGGACTGCAGGAGCGTCAGCTCGTCGACATGATCGGTGAGGTACTGGAAGGTGCGGCGCAGGATCTCGGAGCGTTCGCGGGCGGGCGTGGCGGCCCACTCGTCCTGCGCGGCGCAGATGGAGTCGAGCGCCCGGCGGGCGTCCGCCTCGGACGCGCTGGCCACCTTCGCGAGCACGGAGCCGTCGGACGGGTTGATGACGTCGAAGGTGTCGCCGTTGGTCGCGTCGACGAAATCGCCGTCGATGAACAGGCCCTTGGGTATGGAGTGGATGAGTGCGGGGAGATCAGTCATATCCCCCACTGTAGGACGCTTCGGTGGCTAGGCTTGGAGGTATTCTTCCCACGCTTATCGACGAGGAGTTTCCACCCCATGGCCGACATCACCAGCACCCCCTCCTGGCAGAACCTCCATAAGCTCTTCGAATCCAAGAAGGATCTCGACCTGCGCGGACTCTTCGCCGACGACGCCAGCCGCGCCGACACCTACACCTTCGACGCCGCCGGCCTGCACGTCGATCTGTCCAAGAACCTCGTCGACGGCGCCGTCATCGACGCGCTCGTCGACCTCGCCGATGACGCCAACCTCGCCGGCCACACCGAGGCGATGTTCACCGGCCGCCACATCAACTCCACCGAGGACCGCGCCGTCCTGCACACCGCCCTGCGTCTGCCCGCCACCGAGGACCTCGAGGTCGACGGCCAGGACGTCGCCGCCGACGTGCACGAGGTGCTCGGGCGCATGCGCGACTTCGCCTCCGCACTGCGCTCCGGCAAGTGGCTGGGCCACTCGGGCCACACCATCAAGAAGATCGTCAACATCGGCATCGGCGGCTCCGACCTCGGACCCGCCATGGCCGCCCGCGCCCTGCGCCCCTACGCCACCGCCGGCATCACCGGCGAGTTCGTCTCCAACGTCGACCCCGCCGACATCTCGGCAGTGCTGGAGAACTGCGACCCGCACTCCACCCTGTTCGTCGTCGCCTCCAAGACCTTCACCACCCAGGAAACCCTCTCCAACGCCCACGCGGCGAAGCGCTGGCTGCTGGAAAAGTTTGACGGCGATGAGGCGGCCGTCGCCAAGCATTTTGTCGCCGTGTCCACCAACGCGGAGAAGGTCGCGGAGTTCGGCATCGACACCAGCAACATGTTCGGCTTCTGGGAATGGGTTGGCGGGCGTTACTCGGTCGACTCCGCCATCGGCCTGTCGCTCATGGCCATCATCGGACCCCAGGACTTCCTGCGCTTCCTCGACGGCTTCCACCAGATGGACGAACACTTCCGCACCGCGCCCGCCCACGAGAACATTCCCGTGCTCATGGCACTGCTGGGCATCTGGTACACCAACTTCCACGGCGCCGAGACCCACGCCGTGCTCCCCTACTCCGAGGACCTTGGACGTTTCCCCGCGTACCTGCAACAGCTGACCATGGAATCCAACGGCAAGTCCGTGCGTATCGACGGCTCCTCCGTCGACCACCAGACCGGCGAAATCTACTGGGGTGAGCCCGGCACCAACGGCCAGCACGCCTTCTACCAGCTGATCCACCAGGGAACGAAGCTCGTTCCCGCCGACTTCATCGGCTTCGCCCACCCCAAGCAGGACCTGCCCACCGCCTCCGGCTCGGGCTCCATGCACGACCTGCTCATGGGCAACATGTTCGCCCAGACCAAGGTCCTCGCGTTCGGCAAGAACGCGTCCGAGCTGGCCGCAGAGGGGGTTCCCGAGGACCTGGTCGCGCACAAGGTCATGCCGGGCAACCGCCCCTCCACGACCATCCTCGCCGAGGAGCTCACCCCCGCCGTGCTGGGCGCGCTCATCGCCCTCTACGAGCACATCACCTTCGTCCAGGGCGTGATCTGGGGGATCAACTCCTTCGACCAGTGGGGCGTGGAGCTGGGCAAGCAGCAGGCCAATGACCTCGCCCCCGCCGTCGCCGGCGAAGTGGAGCCGGATATCGGGGACTCCTCAACCGACGAGCTCATCCGGTGGTTCCGGGCGCACCGGTAGTTTCGGTTCTAACTCCACCCAATCGCGCGAATTTTGGTCGAAATTGTCGCCGTTGGGTGGAGTTGTGATCAGCGGGAGTCCTGAAAACGGGTGATCCCGAAGTGCCAGGTCCAGACCATCTGCTGCTCGGATCCCAGGAGCTGATTCACTCCGCGACGCTTCCGTGACGGGCAGCTCCTGACGGTGTCTTCGATCTGCGCGACAACGACGCTCAGGTGATATTCGATGTCGTCGTCCGTGTATCTCAGCACAATGTATCCCAGCCGCTGCGCGATATTTGCTTTCCACCGATCCCTGATAAATGTCTCGGCCGTCTCATTCTTCCCAAACGCGACCTCCGCATGGTGGTACGCGTAGCTGTCCACCTCGATGACGATTCGCCCATTGACCAGGCCGTCAAACCGGTATCCATTGATGATGACATTCTGACGAACCTCGAACCCCTTGCCACGCAGCACACGAAACAGCGTGCGCTCGAGCTCGCTATCCGCCCCTACCGCGGCCTCCGAAAGCACCAGCCGCAGGGCAGTGCTTATCGACGCCCTCTCCGACAAATCCCTTTCCAGGTCGGCTTCGCCGTTCTTTCCCTGATACTTCCTCTCCAGAAGCTCCCGTCCCAGCGGCAACCCGGCATCCGCGGCTGCCTGCAGGTACGTGGTCACGGGAAACCCGGCAATCTCCGTGCGCACGATGCCCCTGCTTCGCCGCATCCGCAGCAGTGGGCTGTCTTTCGGGGCGGTCGCTTCGTGTGGAAGGACTATCTCTGCTGGTCCGGTGACCTTCTTACCCATGTACAGCTGCGCCGCGGTCGCACCGGTAAAGACCGCGCGGGGAAATGCCACCAGCACGGCCCGCAGCAGAGTCGTTCCTTCCGGCTGTGAGGTGGTGTACACGCCCCGAAATGGTCGAAACAGTTCACCGCCCGCTACCGCCAGCTGAATCTCTCGCGGTGTCCACTTCTTGGCCTTCAGCTGAGCTCTGGTGAATACGTCCCCCGACATGTCCTTGACCCTAAGCTCTCTGGCGCTCCGACGCAGTCCCCGGTTACTAACTCCACCCAAAGTCTCGAAAATCGGCAGAAATCTCGCCCGTTGGGTGGAGTTAGTTTCCGGCCCCTGAAATTTTTCCCCCACCCAGGCCAGAAGTGTGGTTATCTCAGTACCTATGGGCGACGCCGTATCCACCGACAAATACACACCGCAGCAGCGCAGCAAGTACCGCCGCCTGCTCGGCGAGGACCTCGAGATCTTCGACAGCCACCTGCAGTCCTCCGAGTTCGAGGACACGGGCACCATCGGGCTCGAGCTTGAGCTCAATCTCGTCGACGAGAGCATGCAGCCCGCGCTGCGCAACCGCGAGGTGCTCGCGGAGCTCGATGACGGGTACCAGTCCGAGATCGGCGCCTTCAACGTCGAGATGAATCACCCGACCATGAAGGTCACCGGTGACGGTCTGCAGCAGCTCGAGGACGGCATCTCGCTGCGCCTGGACACCGTGCGCGCGGCGGCGGCGAAGGCGGGCGTGAAGGTGGCCATGATCGGCACCCTGCCGACCGTCACCGCCGAGCTGCTCCAGGATCCGTCCTGGATGACGCCGGAGAACCGCTACCGGGCGCTGAACAACGCCGTCATGGAGTCCCGCGGCGAGCTGCTGCGTGTCGACGTCCATTCGCCCGAAACCAACGTCAACAACTTCGCCGACATCGCCCCGGAGTCCACCTGCACCTCGATGCAGCTGCATCTGCAGGTGGCTCCGAACCGCTTCGCCCCGGCGTGGAACGCGGCGCAGGCGATCGCCGGCGTGCAGGTTGCGCTGGGCGCGAATTCACCGCTGTTTCTCGGGCACAAGACGTGGCACGAGAGCCGGATCCCGGTGTTCCAGCAGTCCATCGACACCAGGACCTCGGAGCTCGTCGCCCAGGGCGTGCGCCCGCGGGTGTGGTTCGGCGAGCGGTGGATCACCAGCGTGTTCGACCTCTTCGAGGAGAACGTTCGTTACTTCTCCCCGCTGCTTCCGGAGTCCCGGGAGGTGGCTGGCACGCCGATCATGAAGGGCAAGTCGCCGGCGCTGCACTACCTCAACCTGCACAACGGCACGGTGTGGCGCTGGAACCGGCCCATCTACGATCCGGGCGCGGACCTGCCGCACCTGCGGGTGGAGAACCGCCTGCTCCCGGCCGGACCGACCCCCGTGGACATCGTCGCCGACGCAGCGTTCTACTACGGGCTGCTGCACCACCTCATCAACGAGAACCGCCCGGTGTGGTCGAGGCTGACGTTCCAGGACGCGGAGAAGAACTTCCTCGCGGGCGCGCGTTCGGGCATGTCGGCACGCATGAAGTGGCCCACCCTGGGGACCATCGGCGTGGGTGATCTCATCACCGAGCATCTGCTCCCGCAGGCGCGCCTGGGGCTGGAGAACCTCGAGGTGGACAAGGAGATCATCGACAAGTACCTCGACATCGTCGAGGCGCGTGCCCGCACCAAGCAGAACGGTGCGAACTGGCAGCTGCGCACCCTGGCGGCCATCGAGCCGTGGGGCACCACCCCGAAGACCCCGGAGCGCGAAGGCGCGCTGGCCGAGATGATGCGCCGCTACCTGGAGCTGCAGCAGACCGGCAAGCCGGTGCACACCTGGCCCACCACCATTTAGTTACATGCGCACCATCGGGCGCCATCCGAACGGGATGGCGTCCGAATCGACGATCTGGCGACCGAAGGGAAAGCAGGTCACGGGGATCATCTTCACGTTGGCGATCGCCAGCGGGATGCCCACGATCGTCACCGCCTGGGCCGCGGCCGTGGTGACATGACCGATCGCGAGCCAGACGCCGGCGATGATGAACCAGACCACGTTGCCGACCGTCGAGAAGCTTCCCGTGCCCTGGACCGGTTCCACGACCGTGCGGCCGAAGGGCCAGATGGCGAAGGCCGCCATGCGGAAGCTGGCCACGCCAGCCGGGATGGTGACGATGAAGATGCAGGCAACGATGCCGAAGAGGAAGTAACCCAGGGCGAGGAAGAAACCGCCGAAGACCACCCAGATCACGTTGAGTAGGAAGTTCATGTGACGAGGTTATCTCTTTGCCGGGGAGAGCGTGGCGGGCCGGTCGTGGCCGGGGGCCGTGGGGCACTATGGTCGACGCACGTCCACCAAGAATGAAAGGCCGAGTGCCACCTCATGCAGTCCATCATTGACTGGGTCATCCACCTCATGGAGATCCTCGGTGCCCCCGGCGTCGGAATCGCGATCCTCCTGGAGAACCTCTTCCCGCCGATCCCCTCGGAGGTGGTGCTCCCGCTGGCGGGCTTCACCATTTCGCAGGGCTCACTGACCTTCTGGCCCACCTTCATCTGGGCCACGGTGGGTTCTATCGTGGGTGGCTGGCTGCTCTACGGCATCGGTGCGTGGCTGGGCGCGGATCGACTGCGCCGGATCGCCGACTGGATGTGGCTGGTCGAGCCCGAGGACGTGGACAAGGCGCTGGGCTGGTTCGACAAGTACGGCTCCCCCTCGGTGTTCTTCGGCCGTTTCATCCCCGGGGTGCGCTCGCTGATCTCCATCCCCGCGGGCATCGACCGCATGAACCCGGTGACCTTCACCCTGTGGACGGCCGTCGGCTCCGCGGGCTGGAACGCCCTGCTCATCCTGCTGGGCATCTGGCTGGGCGACCGCTACTACCTGGTGGAGAAGTACGTCGGCGAGTACTCCAACGTCGTCTACCTCATCCTCATCCTCATCATCGTCGGTGTGTTCATCTACCTGCTGCGCCGCCAGCAGAAACGCAAGAACAGCAAGCACTACAACGACGGCGAGTACCACGACGACGCGGACGTGCAGGACAACACCGGCGGCTCGACCCCCGCCTCACGCCTGGATTAACCCTGGCAGCACGGGCACCACCAGATGACCCGCTCCAGGTCCGCTCCCCCGCCGAGAAACTCCTTCTCGATGGGCGTCCGGCACCGTCGGCACGGCTTGGCGTAGCGGCCGAACACATAAGAATTCTCCCCGGCTCGTTTGACCCCCGTGGTCACGCGGATCGGGGAGTTTCTGTTGGCCCAGATCAGCCGCCGGGACAGCTCCAGCACGGCGCGCACGTCCACGCTGGCCACGGCCCGCCGCGGGTGCAGCCCCATGAGGAAACAAATCTCGGCGCGGTACTCATTGCCCAGCCCGGCGACGAGCTGCTGATCCAGCAGGGCCTGGCCAATGGTGGTCTCCGGCTGCGATTCAATTCGCCGCACGGCCTCGTCGATGTCCCAGTCCTCGTCGAGAATGTCCGGACCGAGGTAGCCCATGCGCTCGGCGTACTCGTCGGCGCGGATCACCTCCACCAGGCCCAGCTCATGCCCGACCACCTCGATCGGCCGGGGATGCGGGGCACCCTCCAGCTGCAGCACCACCCGAGCGGTGTACCCGGGCTTGCGCCACCGATCGCCCTTGAGGTGCATCGCCCACGTGCCCTCCATCTTCAGGTGCGTGTGCAGGATCAGGCTCCCGAACTGCATGAACAGGTGCTTTCCCCGGGGCCACACCCGCTCGCACACCGCGCCGTCGAAGCGGGTGGTGGCGTAACGAGGCACGCGCAGGTCCGTCTTCAGAACCTCACGGCCGGTCATGAACTGCAGCCGGTTGGACAGCTGGAGTACGGAATCACCTTCGGGCATGGTGTCAGAGTAGTGCGAGGCTTATCGACGCCCCGAGCCCACCATCCGCTCAATCATCAAAGTTCAGGTCCTCCAGCGCATCCGACACGCTGCGCCCCCGTTGCGCGGTCCGCGGCGGTGCCGAGCGCCCGCCGATGCGCACCCCCCGGGGTGTCAGCGCGGCCCCGGCCGCCCGCATCGCCGGCAGCAGCGGGGATTCCAGGGCGGCTCGCCCGTCCATCTTCTCCACCGTCAGCGGCGTCATGGCGCCGGAAGAAACCACCGAGGCCAACGCGCGCACCAGAACGGACACCAGCTCCTCCTCCCCCACCTCGAGGCCGGCGGGCAGGGAGCCGAAGAACGTGGTCAGGGTCTTGCCCCCGCGGGTGATGTGGGCGAGCAGGAGGCCGTCGACAAGCACCACGAGAGCACCCGCCGCCCGGGACGGGCCCTGTTCGGGCCAGGGCAGCGAGGCACCGTAGGGGTTGGCGGGATCCGCCGCGGCGAGCACGTGCACGGCGGGGTCCGGGCTTCCCGACGGCCAACCCTGCACATCGGGGGAATCGGCGTGCGCGCGCAACCGGTCGATGATCGCCGGCGTGGAGAACTGCGAGGCGCCGAGGCCTTCCACGAGGTAGCCGCGCATGGCCTTTCCGGACTGCTCGAAACCCGAGAGGACCCGGTAGGCCAGGGCGAAACCGCCGGTCACGGCCTCGGCGACGACCGAGCCACGGGTGAGCACGCCGTAGCGCTCGAGCCAGGTCTCGCCGCGGGTGAGTGAACGGGTGGTGGCGTCCGTCGAGCCGGCCGGGGTCAGCGCCCAGCGGCCCACCATGTCGGGCGGGACCTGCTGGCGTGGGATCCCGGCGCGGCCCATGCGCAGGCGCGATCGGGTGGGGCGGCGCTTGGCCTTGTGGGCGGTTTTGCCGCCGGCCAGGCGTGCGCGGACCGGGGCGAAGCCGTCCGGGGAAACCAGTCCCATCTCCACCAGTCCCCACATCGCCTCGCGCAGTTCGTCCGGAGTCGCGGGCACCTGGTCGGCGATGTCCTGGAAGTGGAAGCCGCCTCCCCGGCGCAGGATGTCGAGCACGGTCTCCTGCACCATGCTCAGGCCCTCTTCTTCGATGTCGGGGAGCAGCTCGGCGGCGTAGTCGGCGGGCAACAGCATGATCCACGGATCGCGGGCACCGGCGGTCCCCGCGCCGACGATGAGCACTTCGCCGGCGGAGGTGAGTTCGTCGAGATGCAGCGGCGAGTAGTCCCCCACCCGACCGGGCAGCACCATCGACTCCCAGGCGGACGCGGGCAGGCGCACGCCGGCCAGCTGTTCCACCACGGTGAAGACGCCGTCGGCTCCGCGCAGCGGTGCGCGCTGTCCCACGGCGGCGACCTGCTGCCAGTCGGGCAGGAAGCGGGCGAAGGCGCTCTGGCTCACCGGTTGGGTCTGCGCGCGGGCGATGGCGAGCGAGCGTGAGCGGATGATCTTTAAGA
The DNA here is from genome assembly GCF_000767055.1 of Corynebacterium doosanense CAU 212 = DSM 45436. Lineage (NCBI taxonomy): Bacteria > Bacillati > Actinomycetota > Actinomycetes > Mycobacteriales > Corynebacteriaceae > Corynebacterium > Corynebacterium doosanense. The sequence goes on along the minus strand of NZ_CP006764.1, from coordinate 804,754 downwards.
CCGCGGCGGCGCAGTATTCCTGCTCGTCGACACCCTGCCGATAGCGGCCCTCGATGATGCGTCCATCGCGGATGAGCGGCTGCATGGCTTGGTGCGCGGCGCCGGCGCCCAGCCCGAAGGCCTCGGCCAGGTCGCGGAGCACGAAGGGACCGCGGGTGCGTGACCAGCGCGCGATGAGCTGCTCCAGCGCATCGGTGATGGTCAACTGCTGGGCCGGGACGCCGGGTGGGACGGGGACCCCGAGGCCGTCGCGAAGCAGCGGCGCGTCCGGCACCTGTGCCAGGTGCGCCCGCCCGCCGATGCGCACCTCCATGAAGCGGCCCGCGAGGTTGGCCCTGGCCACGGTGAGGGGATCATCGAAGGTGGTGTGGACGGGGAGCTTATCGACGTCCACCGGGCCGAGGATGCGCAGTACATCCGCCAGTTCCTCGGAGGTTCGCGCTCGGCCGACCCACTGGAGCTGGTCATGGACCTCCTGGATGATCTCGGCGTCGAGAAGCTCCCGTAGTTCGACGGTGCCGAGGAGTTTGGCCAGCAGGGCCGGGTCCAGGGCGAGGGCGGCAGCGCGTTTCTCCGCCAGCGGGCTGTCGCCCTCGTACATGAAGGCGCCGGTGTAGTTGAACAGCAGGCTGGAGCTGAACGGGCTGGGCTGGTCGGTGGTGACCTCGGCGACGCGGATGCGCCGAAGGTTGAGCGCCTCGATGACCTCGCGCAGGGCGGGCAGGTCGTAGACGTCGCGCAGGCATTCGCGCACGGTCTCCAGGATGATGGGGAAGCTGGGGTATTTGCGGGCGACGTCGAGCAGCTGCTCCGCGCGCTGGCGCTGCTGCCACAACGGGGCGCGCTTGCCGGGGTTGCGCCGGGGCAGAAGAAGCGCGCGGGCGGCACACTCCCTGAATCTGGAGGCGAACAGCGCGGAGCCGCCGACCTGTTCGGTGACGATCTGCTCGATCTCGTCGGCGTCGAAGATGAACAGGGAGCCGTCGGGCTCATTATCGGCTTCGGGCAGACGCAGGACGATGCCGTCGTCACCTGCGACCGCCTGGGCGTCCATGCCGGTGCGCTCGGCCACCCGCTGGCCCACGGCCAAGGCCCATGCCGCGTTGACCCCGCGGCCGAACGGGGTGTGCAGGATGACTCGCCAGTCGCCCAGTTCGTCGCGGAAACGCTCGAGGATGAGTGTCTTCTCGTCAGGGATGGAGCCGGTCGCCTCCTCCTGCTCGGTGAGGTAGCCGAGCAGGTTGGAGCGCGCACGGTCGTCGAGATCCGGCATTCTTTCCGGGTGCTCGCGGATCTCCCGGCGGAACTCCCCCAGCGCGCGGCCCAGCTCGTAGGGGCGACCCTGAGAGTCGCCGGTCCAGAATGGCAGGCGTCCGGTGTGACCCGGCGCGGGGGTGACCAGCACCTGGTCGCGCGTGATGTCCTCGATGCGCCAGCTGGAGGCGCCGAGGGTGAACACGTCACCCACCCGGGACTCGTAGACCATCTCCTCGTCGAGCTCGCCCACCCGGCGCGGGTTGCCCTCCCCGCCGAGCAGGAAGATGCCGAACATGCCGCGGTCCGGGATGGTGCCGGCGTTGGTCACGGCCACACGCTGCGCGCCGGGCCGGGCGCTCATCATGCCGGTGGCGCGGTCGAAGACGATGCGGGGTTTGAGCTCGGCGAAGTCCGCCGAGGGGTAGATGCCGCTGGCCAGGTCGATGACCGAGTCGAAGACGTCCCGGTCGAGATCGCGGTAGGCGTACGCCCGGCGCACGGTGGCGTACCACTCGTCCACATCGATGTCCTCCACGGCGACGGCGGCGACGGTCTGCTGCACCAGCACGTCCAGCGGGTTGGCGGGGACCTTGAGTTCCTCGATCATCCCGGAGCGCATGCGCTCGACGGTCACGGCCGTCTGCACCAGGTCGGAGCGGTGCTTGGGGTAGAACGTGCCCTGGGACACCGCTCCGACGCTGTGCCCGGCGCGGCCCACGCGCTGCAGGCCAGAGGCCACCGAGGGCGGTGACTCCACCTGCACCACCAGGTCGATGGCACCCATGTCGATGCCCAGCTCCAGCGAACTGGTGGACACGACGGCCTTGAGCGAGCCTTCCTTGAGCATGCGTTCGGTGGTGGCGCGTTCCTCCTTGGACACCGATCCGTGGTGGGCGCGGGCGATGACCGCGGGTGCTTTTCCAGCCACGTCGACGGACTTCATCAGCTGGGCCGGGTCACGCCGCAGCTCCGGGCTGAGGGAGTCCGGGTCGTGCTCCATCGCCCAGAGTTCGTTGATCCGGCTGGTCAGACGCTCGGCGGTGCGCCGGGAGTTGACAAAGACGAGCGTCGAGCGGTGTTGCTGGATCTGTTCGTAGAGCGACTGCTCGATGAACGGCCAGATGGATTTCTGCTGCGGGAGCGCGGACTCCTCCCCCAAAGGGGCGCCGGAGAGCCCCAGCGGATCGTCGATGACCGCCTCGCCGATGGTCGAGCCCTCCTCGGGCACGGGCAGATCCGCCATGTCGTCCACGGACACCCGGACAGAGAGCTCCCACTTCTTGTGACCCGGCGGGGCGATGAGCTCGACGGGGCGCTGGCCACCGAGGAAGTGCGCCACCGTCTCCAGGGGGCGCACGGTGGCGGAGAGACCGATGCGCTGCACGTCGCCGGCTAGCCGGGCCAGGCGCTCCAGGGTCAGGGACAGGTGCACGCCACGCTTGGAACCGGCCAGCGCGTGGATCTCGTCGATGATGACGGTGTCCACGTCCTTGAGGATCCCCGCCGCCTTCGACGTGAGCATGAGGTACGCGGACTCCGGCGTGGTGATGAGGATGTCCGGCGGGCGGCGCAGCTGCCGCGCCCGCTCGGCGGCCGGGGTGTCGCCCGAGCGCACCCCCACGGAGATGTCCGGCAGGTCCAGGCCGAGGCGCTGCGCGGTGCGGGAGATGCCGGTCAACGGCGCGCGCAGGTTGTTCTCCACGTCCACGCCCAGGGCCTTGAGCGGCGAGATGTAGAGGACCTTGACGCCGCCGTGGCCGCCGGTCGACCCCTGCGCCGCGACGGGCAGCGCCTGCTGTCCCGCCTGCTCCACCAGCCCGTTGAGCGCCCAGAGAAATGCCGCCAGCGTCTTGCCCGAACCGGTCGGGGCGACCACCAGCGCGTTGTCCCCCGCGGCGATCGCCCGCCACGCCTGCTCCTGCACCGGGGTCGGTTGCTCGAACACGTCCCGGAACCAGGTGGCCACCTGCGGGCGGAACAGGCCCAGGACGTCATCGGTCATAATGCCCAACTCTATCGCCGCGACTAGGGTGGTTAACCATGAGCGCCCCACTTTCAGATGCCCGGCTGACCGACCTGATCGCCCAGGGCACCGGCGAGATCCTCAAGGGGGTCCGCGGCGTCGGACTCCTGCGCGGTCGCGCCCTCGGCGAGGCCGGCGACGAGCTGGCGCAGAACTGGATCGCTCGTGTCCTCGAGCAGCACCGGCCCGACGACGGTTTCCTCTCCGAGGAGGCCGCGGACAACCCGGCGCGCCTGAAAAAGAACCGGGTGTGGATCATCGACCCGCTCGACGGCACCAAGGAGTTCGCCACCGGCCGCCAGGACTGGGCCGTGCACATCGCCCTGGTCATCGACGGCATCCCGCAGCACGCTGCGGTGGGCCTGCCCGACCTGGGCGTGGTCTTCTCCTCCTCGGACGCCAAGCACGTCCAGGGCCCGCTCGCGAACAAGATCGTCGTCTCGCGCAACCGCCCCCCGGAGGTGGCCACCTACGTGTGTGAGAAGATCGGCTCCGAGATCGTCGGGGTCGGCTCGGCCGGCGCGAAGGCCATGAACGTGCTCATCGGCGACTATGACGCCTACGTGCACGCCGGCGGGCAGTACGAGTGGGATCAGGCCGCTCCCGTCGGTGTGGCCCTGGCGTCGGGGCTGCACGCCTCGCGCCTCAACGGCGACAAACTCGTCTACAACAACGCTGACACCTACATCCCCGATCTGCTCATCTGCCGCCCGGAACTGGCGGACGAGATCCTCGGCCACGCGAGCGACTACTTCGACCAGCACGGGTCGTTCCTGGCACGCAAATCGGGTTAGAGTACCCAGCATGAGCCCCATCTCCACCCCTTATGAGGATCTGCTTCGCGACGTCCTTCTCAACGGAGCCGTGAAGTCCGACCGCACCGGCACCGGAACCCGGAGTGTGTTCGGCCGCCAGATCCGCTACGACCTCTCGGAATCCTTCCCCCTGCTGACCACCAAGAAGGTCTACTTCCATGCCGTCGCCGGCGAGCTGCTGTGGTTTCTGCGCGGCGAATCGAACGTCGGCTGGCTGCAGGAGAACAAGATCCGCATCTGGAACGAGTGGGCGGACGAGGACGGCGAGCTCGGCCCGGTCTACGGCGTGCAGTGGCGCTCCTGGCCGACACCGGACGGTGAGCACATCGATCAGATTGCACGCGCCGTCGATACGCTCAAGGAAAATCCGGATTCCCGCCGCAACCTCGTCAGCGCGTGGAACGTCTCGGAGCTGGACAAGATGGCACTGCTGCCGTGCCACCTGCTCTTCCAGCTCTACGTGGTCGACGGCCGCCTGAGCATGCAGGTCTACCAGCGCTCGGCGGACATGTTCCTGGGCGTGCCCTTCAACATCGCCTCGTACGCCCTGCTCACGCACATGTTCGCGCAACAGGCCGGGCTTGAGGTGGGCGAGCTCATCTGGACGGGCGGCGACTGCCACATCTACGACAACCACATCGAGCAGGTGACCGAGCAGCTCAGCCGCGAGCCGCGCGAGTACCCGCAGCTGAAGATCCGCAAGGCCGACTCCATCTTCGACTACGGCTTCGACGACTTCGAGACCACCGGCTACGACCCCCACCCCGCGATCAAGGCCCCGGTGTCCGTCTGATGCTCGGCGCAATCTGGGCGCAGTCGCTCGACCGGGTCATCGGCGACGGCACGGACATGAACTGGCACATCCCCGAGGACCTGCGCCACTTCAAGGACATCACCATGGGCGACCCCGTCATCATGGGATCGCGCTCCTGGCTGGCACTACCCGAGCGATTCCGCCCGCTGCCCGGCCGCACGAATTACGTCCTCTCCAGCCGCGAGCCCGGCGACTGGTCCCGCGGCGCCGAGGTGATCACGGGCATCGACGGCCTCAGCGGCTGGATCACCGGCGGCGGCGAGGTCTACGCCGCCACCCTGAGCCAGGTGGACAGGATCGAAGTGACGCTTATCGACGCCCTCCTCGCCCACTCCGTCGACTCCGTCGTCTCCGTCGTCTATGCCCCCGAGATCGGCCCCGATTTCGAACTGACCGAGGAATCCGAGTGGATGACCTCGGAAAAGGGTACCGTGGACGGTTCCGACGAGCCCGCCCGCTTCCGTTTCCAGACCTACCTACGAAAGGTTTCTTCATGAGCAACGTAACCATCTACGCCACCGACTGGTGCCCCCACTGCCGCGCACTCCTGGCGGGTCTCGACGTCGCCGGAGCCGACTACGACGTGGTCGACGTCGAGCAGGACGAAGCCGCCGCTGAGTGGGTGAAGTCCGTCAACGGCGGCAACCGTGTGGTCCCCACCGTGAAGTACTCCGACGGCACCCACGCCACCAACCCGCCCGCGGCCGAGGTCCGGGCGAAGCTCGCGGAGCTGGAGTCTTAGAGCTCCTCCTCGCCGAAGAACTTGAGCATGTCCTCCGGGGACAGCTCGATCTCGCCACCGGCGAGCTCCCCCGCGTAGACCTCCTTGAGATAGTGCTCGATGACGTGGAAGAGCTGCTGCGCGTCGAGGCGGTTGAGCAGCATGAGGCGGGTGCTGGAACCCCCGGGAATGCTGCGCTCGATGGACAGCGCCTTGACCCCGTCCCGGGAGACGATCTCGGTGAAAATCTCCCGGCGCTGAACGTCGGTGAAGGTGGGATTCTCGCTCATGGCCGCGGGTTCCTTTCGTAGGGAAAAGTTCGTTGCTCTCAGAGTAGGCGCTGTGGCGCAGTGAAGGGGCTGCGGGGCCCGTCGAGAAGCGAGATACGGCAGTTCACCTGCCTTTTCGTTGCCCGCCCGGCGTCGGGTAACCTGGGATGCGCCCTGGCCCCAGTAGCTCAGGGGATAGAGCACCGCTCTCCTAAAGCGGGTGTCGCAGGTTCGAATCCTGCCTGGGGCACGTTGTGAAAAGCCCCGCGGCCGATGCTGCGGGGCTTTGTGCTGTGCGGTCGCGCCTGGCGCCCTCCGGCCCTCCCGGCGCGAAAGACAAACGACGAGGCCGCTCGTCTTTCGTCATCTGGGCTGGGCGAAAGGCGTGGTCTCGTCGTTTGTCTTTCGGACGGTGACAGCTGTCGACCCACCGAGCCCCTAAGACTCCAGCACGATGAGCCAGATGGCCACGTGGTGCAGCCCCGCCGCGACGACGGTGGTGGCGTGGAAGAACTCGTGGAAGCCGAACCAGCGCTCGGAGAAGTTGGGGCGTTTGAGGCCGTAGCTGATCGCGCCGACCATGTAGATGAGCCCGCCGATGACGATCAGCAAGCCTGCGGCCGTGGGCACTTCGCGGGCGAAGTCGGCGATCTTGAAGATGATCAGCCAGCCCAGCGCGAGGTAGATGCCGACGTCCAGCCAGCGCGGGTGGCCGATCCAGAACACGTTGATCGCCACCGCCACCAGCGCGGCAATCCAGCAGACGAGGAGCACCCACTGGCCGTCGGCAAATGTGTCGAACGTCGAGACGGTCACCGGCCCGTACGTACCCGCGATGAAGATGGCGATCATCGAGTGATCTGCACGCCGCCAACCCCTGACGGCCCCCTCGCTGCGCCACGGCGCACGGTGGTAGAGGCCGGAGACGCCCAGCATGGCCACCAGGCACACGGCGTAGAGCGCGGTGAACCAGCTCAGCGCGGACGAACCGTGCAGGATGAACGAGGCGACGGTCAGGGCGCTGCCCGTACCGGCGAAATACCAGACCGCATGGGCGTGCAGCAGACCCCGGAAGTAGGGCCGCGGGCCCCGGTCGAACCTCGGCATCGAATCAACGGCGCTAGACATAATTCGAAATCTTATCCGCTAATCTGGCCTCATGAACTACTGAGCGCGCTCCCCCAGCCCCCCGTTTCCCCCACCTCAGGAAGGGCTCCCGTGCCGGTAGTCAATTTCTCCGACGTCTTCTTCTCGTACACCACAAAACCCCTGCTCGCGCACCTGTCGTTCTCCTGCGGGCCTGCCGAGCGCCTGGGCATCGTCGGCCCCAACGGTGCGGGCAAGACCACCATCCTGCGCCTGGCCCGCGGCGAGCTACGGCCGGAACGGGGCTCGGTGACCGGGCTCTCCCAGCCCCTCGCCACCGCCTCCGCGCGCACCGTCGGCGGCGTGCTCGACACCGCCACCTCCGAGCACCTCGGGCTTCAGCAGCGTTTCGACGCCCTGAACACCGAGATCGCCGAGGACTCCTCTCCCCGCCTCGCCGAGGAGTACGACGACATCCTCTCCCGCATGACGGCGCTGGACGTGTGGAGCCTCGACGCCCAGGTGGCCACCGTGCTGGCCGGGCTCGGCCTCGCCGGGGTGGAGCGGGAAACGGACGTCGATACGCTCTCCCCCGGTCAGCGAGGCCGCCTCGAGCTGGCCGCCCTCATCATCGGCCGCCCGGCGAGCCTCGTGCTCGACGAACCCACCAACCACCTGGACGCCCAGGGGGTGGACTTCCTCGCCGAGACCCTCCTGGGATGGAACGGGCCGGTGCTCATGGTCAGTCACGACCGCGCCTTCCTCGACCGCGTGGCCACGGGCATCCTCGACCTGGACACGGCCGCGTGGGAGGCGCTGGCCGTCGCCGACGGACAGCGGTGGCGCAACGCGGTCTACCGCTCGCGGGGCAACTACTCCGACTATCTCGCGGCCAAGGCCGATGCCCGCGCCACCCACGCCGAGCTCCACGAACGCCAGCAGGCGGAGAAACACCGGCTCACCCAGCACCAGCGCGACAGCGGCGTGGTCGGACACGCCGCGTTCACCCCGCGATCCGAGATCAGAGCGGCCAAGAAGTTCTACGCCGACCGCGCCCAGAAGGTGTCCACGCGCCGACGCAGTGACGACGAGAAACGCCTGGAACGGCTGGAGGCCGTGGAGGTGCGCAAGCCCCGGGAGGACACCACCGATTTCCCGCTCCCGCCCGCCTCGCCGGGTAGCGGTGGGGTGGCCATCGACGTCCGCGACGCCCACGTCCCGGGGCGGCTGCGGCCCGTCTCCGTGCAGGTCTCCGCGGGGGAGAAGTTGCTGATCACCGGCGCCAACGGCTCGGGCAAGTCGACGATGCTGAACCGGATCGCGCAGCGCCACGCGGCCACCTGTCTCCCGCAGAGCCTCCCCCGGCGCGGGGATGTGCCCGAGGAGATCTGGGAGGAAGGCATCGGTGAGGTGGGGCAGGGTTTTGTGCACCCGAAATACTGGGCCACCCCGGTGCCCGAGCTTTCCGACGGCAATCAGCGGCGTGTCCAGCTCGCCCTGGCCGCCGCGGCGCATCCGGACATTCTGCTGGTGGACGAGCCGACCAACTATCTCGATCTGGACGCGATCGAGGCGCTTGAGGCGTCGCTGGCCGCGTGGGACGGGACGCTGGTGGTGGCCACGCACGACCGCTGGCTCATCGACAACTGGGCCGGGCGACGGTTGCGCCTGGCCTAGCCGCCTGGGGCCAATGTTGTTATAGTCAACGTTTGTCAATTGTTGTGACATCTGTTGCGACAACATTCCAGTCCAGGAGAACGCACCCGTGCCCGTCGAAAAGCACTCCCTGTCCCGCCGCGGCCTGCTCAAAGCCGCCTCCGTCGCCGTCGCCGCCGGAACCTTCGGCGCCGCCTCCCTGAGCGCCGCTCCCCGGGCCGTCGCCGCCCCCGCCGGCGTGCTCGGCACCATCATCGACTTCTCCGCCGGCGTGCCCTCCGCCGCCTCGGTGAAGGCCGCCGGCCACATCGGTGCCATCCGCTACGTCTCCCAGCGCCGCCCGGGCGCCGAGTGGATGCTGGGCAAGCCGGTCTCGCTCAAGGAGACGCAGGACTTCGCCAACAACGGCCTCTTCACCGCCTCCATCTACCAGTTCGGCCGCGACACCACCGCGGACTGGAAGCGTGGCGCGGCCGGCGTCGCCGAGCACGCCCCGCAGGCCATCGCCCTGCACCGCGCGGCCGGTGGACCCACCGGCGTGCCCATCTACGTGGCCATCGACGACAACCCGACCCAGCAGCAGTACACCACCCTCATCCGCCCCTACCTGCAGGGATTCCAGACGGCGCTGAAGGCCGCCGGATACAGCATGGGCATCTACGGCAACTACTCCACCATCGAGTGGGCCATCGCCGACAAGCTCGGGCAGTTCTTCTGGCAGCACAACTGGGGTTCGAACGGCAGGATCCACCCGGCCATCCACCTGCACCAGTTCCAGAACAGCGCGGGCAAGGTCGGCGGCGTCGAGGTCGATCTCAACCACGTCTACAAGGCGAACTGGGGCCAGTGGCAGGCCGGCAAGACCGCCACCCCGCAGGTGCCCGCCAACCCGGGCACGCCCGCCAACCCGGGCACCCCGTCGACGCGCTACCCGGACATCAACATCGGCGGCTCATCCATCTCCGGCCAGCAGCTGGAGCAGGGCCTGTCGCTCGCCCAGCAGATCGCCCAGGCCATCCGCTAGGAGCGGCCGGCCTCGTTGGCCTCCTCAACCACGTCGGACATCTGCGTCTCCACGAACTTGGTGAGGTCGTCCGGCGACCCGGTCACCGCCGCGGCGGCGACCCAGCCGTTGCCGAAGGTCACGGACGAATGCAGCGACAGGTCGTCCGACCACCCCCACTTCGTCCCCACTGCTCCCGGGAGCAGTGAGGTGCCGAAGTCCTGCCCGTAGCCGTCCTCGGCCACGGGATCAGCCATGTGCATGGCCACGAGGATGGGGTGCGTCGGGTCCTCTGCCAGCAGCGTGGCCACGAACGTGACCACGTCGTAGGTCGAGGTATCCGAGTATCCCCAGCGGTCGGCGCCGCGGGTGGAGTAGAGCCCGTATTCCTCGGCCACCTCGTCGATGGAGTCCGGGTACTTCTTGTACAGCTCGTCCGCGGCCTCGTCGCTGGAGTCACTGATCATGTGGATCGCCTGGTAGGTCTCCTCCTCCGTGCCGTGCTCGATGACGTACGCGGCGATGAAGAGTTTGGCCAGGCTCAGGGCCGGCCGGGCGAAGCGCTCCGTGGCCGTGCCCACCCGGTGGCCGTCTGCCAGGGAGTAGAAGCTCGCCTGCGGCCCGGTGGAGTTCTCCACGAACTCCACCACCTCGGGCTCCGCCGGCTCCGGCACGGGCGCGGTGGCGGAACCTCCGACGGCGATGGCGTCCGGGGATTCGTCCGCGCGCTCCCCCGCCCCGCTCACCCACACCACGGGGATCGCGGTCACGGCTGCGGCCAGTAACACCGCGAGCGTGGCGGTGACGGCGGGAAATCGGCGATTTTCAGGCACGGAAAAACATAATACTGCCGCCGAAAAGCTGAATGCTTATCGACGGCAGTATGCACACGCGTCTGCTGCGCGAGGGCGGGAACCTAGTGGTTGACCACGCCTTCGACGCCGACGCCCGTGAGGGACTTGACTTCCATCTCGGCCTGGAGGGCACGGAGGTTGTCAGGCTTGCCGATGTAGGTGCCGACGATGCCGCCGAGGAAGCCCAGCGGGATGGAGATGATGCCCGGGCTGGTCAGCGGGAACCAGGACCAGTCCGCACCCGTGATCATGGACGTCTCCGCTCCGGACACGGCCGGGGAGAAGAAGATCAGCACGAGCGCAGAGATGAGGCCGGTGTAGATCGACGCGACCGCACCGGTGGTGTTGAAGCGCTTCCAGTACAGGGAGTACAGGATGGTGGGCAGGTTCGCCGACGCGGCGATGGCGAAGGCCAGGGACACGAGGAAGGCGACGTTCTGCTGCATGGCCAGGATGCCCAGGACGATCGACGCGACGCCGATGACCACGACGGTGATGCGCGAGACACGCACCTGCTCGGCCTCGGTGGCCTGTCCGTCGCGGATCACCGCGGCGTAGAGGTCATGTGCGACCGAAGCGGAGGCGGTGATGGCCAGGCCGGCGACGACCGCGAGCACGGTGGCGAAGGCCACCGCGGAGATGAGCGCCATGAACAGCGAGCCGCCGAGTTCGAAGGCGAGCAGCGGGGCTGCCGAGTTCGCGCCACCCGGGGCGGCGAGGATGCGGTCCGGTCCGACCAGGGCTGCGGCGCCGTAGCCGAGGATCAGGGTCATCAGGTAGAACGCGCCGATGAGGATGATGGCCACAGTGACGGACTTGCGGGCCTCGGTGGCGGTGGGAACCGTGTAGAAGCGCATGAGCACGTGCGGGAGACCGCCGACGCCCAGCACCAGGGCGAGGCCCAGGGAGATGAAGTTCAGCTTGGACATGTTCGTCGCGCCGTACTGCAGACCCGGCTCGAGGATCGCGCTGGCCTCGTAGCCCTTCTTCGCCGCGTTGGCGGAGCTGCCGTGCATGTCCACGGCCGCGTCGAGCAGGTTGCCCATTCCGCCACGGACGGAAATGAACACAAGGACGGTCATGATGATGACGCCGCCGACGAGCAGGACAGCCTTGATCATCTGGACGTAGGTGGTGCCCTTCATGCCGCCGATGAGGACGTAGGCGATCATGATGACACCGACGACGGCGACGATGATCGACTGCCAGAACACGTCGTGGATGTTCAGCAGCACGGCGACCAGCGAGCCGGCGCCGGCCATCTGCGCGATGAGGTAGAAGAGGGAGACAAACAGGGTGCTCAGTGCCGCGGCAACGCGGACCGGCTTCTGCCGCAGTCGGAAGGAGAGCACGTCCGCCATGGTGAAGCGGCCGACGTTACGCATGGGCTCGGCGACGAGTAGCAGGGCGCTGACCCAGGCGACGAAGAAGCCGATGGAGTAGAGGAAGCCGTCGTAGCCGTTGAGCGCGATGGCGCCGACAATGCCCAGGAAGGAGGCCGCGGAGAGGTAGTCACCGGAGATGGCCAGGCCGTTCTGGGTGCCACTGAAGGACGCGCCGCCGGTGTAGAACTCGGAGGCGTCCCCGCTCTTCGGGGTGCGGCCGACGCGGGTCACGATGGTCATGGTGACCACGATGAAGATCACGAAGACGGCGATGTTGAGAATCGGGTTGCCGGTGGCCGCCGGGGTCTCCTGTGCGAGATGGACAACGTTCATGTTCTAGCCTTCCATTTCTGCACGAATCGCGGCCTGGCGCGGCTCGAAGTTCTTGTTCGCGTACACCACGTAGATCCAGGTGATGGCGAAGGTGGTGACGAATTGGGCGAGGCCGAACCAGATGCCCACGTTCATGCCCAGGAAGGGCCGGCCCATAACTTCCGGGAAGTAGATGGCGCTGACCATGTACACGAAGTACCACACGAGCGCGGCGATGAATACCGGGAACGTAAATCCACGGAAAGTCCTGCGCAGGTCGGCGAACTGCCCGCTCTCCTGCATTGCGATGTACTCCTCGGGCGACGGGGTGCGTCGCCGGGGGGCAGCGGCCGCGGCTCTGCTTTCAGCCATGGTCCACTTCCTTTCATTGATACGGGTAGCTGTTTCTCATGACGCCGAGGCGGCCCTGAGCTTTGTTCGTAGATAAAAATAACTTAGAACACACACGAAACTCCACCCGCACACGCAGGGAGTGCCAAGGGGTGTAGTTTTCTACCCCCACATCCTCCCTGTTCCCCCACGTCACGGCCGCGGCGCGCAAAAAAGGGGGCCACGGTAGAAACCGTGATCCCCAACCAGTGGCGGGAGGGAGCTAGCTGGCGCTGATGAGGTCGATGATGAAGACCAGGGTCAGTCCGGCGAGCGGGTGTCCGCCACCCGCGGGGCCGTAGGCCAGCTCCGGCGGGATGGTCAGCTGGCGACGCCCGCCGACACGCATGCCGGGGATGCCTTCCTGCCAACCGGCGATGAGTCCGTTGAGCGGGAACTCGATGGACTCTCCGCGACCCCAGGAGGAGTCGAACTCCTGGCCGGTGGCGTAGTCGACTCCGACGTAGTGGACTTCCACCATTCCACCGGCACGGGCTTCTTCGCCCTCGCCGATGATGAGGTCCTCGAAGACGAGTCCCTCGGGTGCCGGAGCATCCGGAACCTCAATGACGGGTTTTTCCAAATTCTCTTCATTTCCCATGGGGCATTCTCCTTGAGTGTTCAATCGGGACATGCGAGCTCTAGCTGAGCCCCTGCCAACGGCGAACCGCCGGGCATGGTTCTCTCATCATTGTATAAGGAGAACATCATGCCCGGCGGTGCCGGGGTCACGGTGCAGCGGATTTAGCGCTGGTCGCGGGGAGTCACCGTGCGCTGGGTGGCGCCGGTGTAGATCTGCCGCGGACGGTTGATCTTGGTGTTGAGCTCGAGCTGCTCACGGTAGTGGGCGATCCAGCCCGGCAGGCGGCCGATGGCAAAGAGGACGGTGAAGAAGTCCGTCGGGAAGCCCATGGCGCGGTAGATGAGGCCGGTGTAGAAGTCCACGTTGGGGTAGAGCTTGCGGGAGACGAAGTAGTCGTCGCTCAGCGCGATCTGCTCCAGCTCCATGGCGAGATCCAGCATGGAGTCGCCACCGAGGTGCTCGAGAACCTCGTGGGCGAGATCCTTGACGATCGCCGCGCGCGGGTCGTAGTTCTTGTACACGCGGTGTCCGAAGCCCATGAGGCGGACACCCTTCTCCTTGTTCTTCACGCGGTTCATGAACTCGGTCGCGTCGCCGCCGTGGTTGTTCTGGATGTCCTCTAGCATCTCCAGGACAGCCTGGTTGGCGCCACCGTGCAGCGGGCCGGAGAGGGCGTTGATGCCGCCGGCGATGGAGACGAACATATTCGCCTGGGAGGAGCCGATCATGCGGACCGTGGAGGTGGAGCAGTTCTGCTCGTGGTCGGCGTGGAGGATGAGGAGCTTGTCCAGGGCCTTGACCAGGATGGGATCGACGTCGTAGGGCTCGGTCGGGTAGCCGAACATCATGCGCAGGAAGTTCTCGCGCGTGTTCAGGGCGTTGTCCGGGTAGAGGTACGGGGAACCCTTGGAGGCGCGGTAGGAGTACGCGGCCAGCATGGGAACCTTAGCCATGAGGCGGACGGTGGCCTTGTCCAGCTGCTCCTCGTCCAGGGGGTTGAGCTGATCCTGGTAATACGTCGACAGGATGTTCACCGAGGAGGCCAGCACAGCCATGGGGTGGGCGTTGCGCGGGAAGACGCTGAACTGGGACTTGAAGTCCTCGTCGAGCAGCGTGTGGCGGCGAATCTGGGTGTTGAAGTCGTCCAGCTGCTCCTGGTTGGGCATCTCGCCCTTGATCAGGAGGTAGGAGACCTCGTTGAAGGTGGCGTTCTCCGCCAGGTCAGCGATGTCGTAGCCGCGGTAACGCAGGATTCCTTCGTCACCGTCGATGTAGGTGATCTTGGATTCCGTGGAACCGGTGGAGACATAACCGGGGTCGAAGGTGACCAGTCCGGTCTCGCCGAGCAGCTTGCCCAGCTCGAAGCCGTCATTGCCCTCGGTCGCGCGGACGATATCCATCTCGTACTCGCCACCGGGGTAGTGAAGTACTGCCTTGTCCTTGTTATCTGATGCCACGTCATTTACCTTTCGAACGTATTGATAGCCACGGTAGCCGCAGTGTAGTAAACAGTGCGGCCACAGTGCGCTGGCTCGGTACCGGGGAACAACGCTAGTCCTCCACGGGAATCCTGCCGGGAAATCGCTGAATCTCTGTGGATCTACCCGAGTCGGCTGTCACCGATCCGGGGTTACTCCGCAGCTGATCACAGCCAAGCGTACCAAAATCGACCATCGGCATTGCAGTTTTTGCGGACGCTGGGTATCACCCCCGGGACCGCCCCCGGTCGGACTTAATAGACCGGGCGTCCGGTTTCTCCACCGCCCGCGGGGCTAAAATTCTCATTTCACCCCTTCGCCATTGAGGAGCTCCACCCCGCCATGACCAGAGTCAATCCCACCCTCCCTTCCGATCTCCTGCCTGTCGACGGTCGTTTCGGCTGTGGCCCGTCAAAGGTCCGGCCCGAACAGCTGGAGGCAGTGACCGCCGCAGGCCGAGACATCATCGGCACCTCGCACCGCCAGCCCGCGGTGAAGAACGTCGTCGGATCCGTCCGGGAGGGCCTGGCGTCTCTCTTCTCGCTCCCGGAGGGCTACGAGATCGCCCTGTCCCTGGGCGGCGCCACAGCGTTCTGGGACGCGGCCACCTTCGGTCTGATTGAGAAGCGCTCCGCCCACCTGACCTACGGCGAGTTCTCCTCGAAGTTCGCCACCGCCGCGAAGGCCGCCCCGTGGCTGGAGGAACCCGTGGTGATCTCCGCCGAGCCCGGTGACGCTCCCTCTCCCGCCGAGCTCGGCGCGGTCGACGACGTCGACGTCGTGGCCTGGGCACACAACGAGACCTCCACCGGCACGATGGTGGGAATCGAACGCCCGGACACCGACGCGCTGGTCGTCATCGACGCGACCTCCGGCGCCGGTGGCCTGCCGGTGAACATCGCCGACACCGACGCCTACTACTTCTCCCCGCAGAAGTCGTTCGCCTCGGACGGCGGCCTCTGGCTCGCCGCCCTCTCCCGCGCTGCCCTCGAACGCATCGAGCGCATTTCCCGGTCCGGGCGTTTCATCCCCGCCTTCCTGGACCTGGCCACCGCGCTGGACAACTCGCGGAAGAACCAGACCTACAACACCCCGGCCGTGGCCACCCTGCTCATGCTGGACAACCAGATCCAGTGGATGAACGTCAACGGCGGGCTGGACGGCATGGTGCGTCGCACCACCGCCAACGCCGAGGCGCTGTACTCCTGGGCACAGGCCCGCGAGGAGACCACTCCCTACGTCTCTGACCCGGCGAAGCGTTCGCTCGTGGTGGGCACGATCGACTTCTCCGACGACGTCGACGCCGCGGCGCTGGCCGCCGCCCTGCGCGAGAACGGTGTCCTGGACATCGAGCCGTACCGCAAGCTCGGGCGCAACCAACTGCGCATCGGTATGTTTCCGGCGATCGAGACCTCGGACGTCGAGAAGCTCACCGCATCGATCGACTACCTCCTCGAGCAGGGTGTCGGCCGCGACAACTAGGACTTATGCGTCGCGCCTGACCTGCTGAGACGCCAACGTGCGTTAGTGTGGCAAGACAACTACCCGCCGGACTCAAATAAGGACTAGCGAATGCGTGAGCTCAAGCTCGTCAACGATGACTCGACCCCCACTTCGCTCGTTTTCATCGACGAGTCCGGCGAGCAGTACTTCCTCAGCGTCGACGAGGATCTCCGATCCGCGCTGCGCCCCACGTCGCCGGACGCCGGCAGTACCCCGGTGACCATCGTCAACGAGTCCGGCCCGACCGCGCAGGAACCTCAGCCGGAACCTGCGGCTGAGGTGGAGACGGTGGCAGAGGAAACCCCGGCCGCGCGCCAGCGTTCCCTCCCCCAGCCCGATCCCCTCTACTCCGCGCCGCTGAGCCTTCGCCCCCGGGAGATCCAGACCCGGATCCGGGCGGGCGCGAGCGTGGAGCAGCTGGCCGAGGAGATGGGGGTGGCCGTCAGCCGCGTCGAGGTGTACGCCCACCCCGTTCTTCTCGAACGCTCCCAGATCGCCCAGCTCGCCCGCCAGGCTCACCCGGTGCGCGAGGACGGCCCGGCCAAACTCACCCTCGCCGAGGTGCTCGCCGCAGCTTTCGGTGCCCGCGGTCACTCCCTGGCGGATGCGACCTGGGACGCCTTCCGTGAGCCCGACGGCGAGTGGATCATCCGCGTGACCTGGCAGGCGGGCCTCAGCGAAAACGAGGCGCAGTGGGTCTTCCACCGCCACGGCGCGACGTCCTCCACCGCCGAGCCCCGCAACGCCGTCGCAGCCGACCTCACCGACCCGGACTTCGTTCAGCCGGTGCGTTCGCTGACCTCCATCAGTCGGGGTACCCGCTACGAGGAGGCCATGCCGGCTCACCAACTGCGGACCGACAGTGACCGGGACGGCGAGCTCGACGGCACCCGGGATGCCCAGGATGCCCGGGACACCGCAGAGATCGACGTCGTCCCCGACCCACCGCACGAGGCCGAGGACGATTTCCTGCAGCACCCGGAGAGTGAGGCCGGAGACAAGCCGGCCAAGCGGCGTCGCAAGGCCGTCACTCCCCACTGGGAGGACGTGCTCCTCGGCGTGCGCACCAACACCAAACGTCCGAAGAACTAACGGAAGATTTCCACCATGAGTACCTCAGCCGTGGTCACCTACTGGTTCGTCTCCGCCCTGGATTCTGCCACGGTGTTGGCCACCGAGGCCCGCGCGGACCGCGGGTTCGGCCGCAAGTACCTGGCCCAGCTCAACCCCTCCTGGCCGATCACGACGATCGGGCAGTTCCCCCTCAACCGCTCCTCGCAGGCGTCCGCGGGTGAGTTCTACATCGGCGGCTACCCCGGCGTGACCGTGGTCCAGACGTGGATCGACGACATCGGTCTGCTCGCGGAGACGGATCCCGACATGCTGTCCTCGCGCCCGGCCCCGGACGTCTACGTCATCGCGGTCGGCGACGACTCCGATTTCGGCGGGTTCGCCCACTTCTCCGGCGGGGTGCTCAAGCGCTGCCTCAGCGGCACGCGGGAGTTTCTCACCGAGGACATCGGCCTGCCCGAGCCCTTCGAGGCCCCCTACTGGGCCGGGGAAACCACCGAACCACGCGGCGGAATCTCGCTGCCGTTCGAACCCCGGGACATCGCCCGGGCGGCGGAACGCGCCTGGGTCGGCGTCGACGTCTCCCCCGAGGGGCCGGACATCCAGGTGGTGGGTTACGCCGTGGACGGTCGCCCGGAGCCGCGGATCGAGGAGCCCCGGAAGGTGGGCAAGGAGAAGCTCACCCCGTCGGGTGTGGAGATCGTCGCCTATGACGACTACGAGATCCAGCCCGCCGAGCGCGAGGGCGACGAGTTCGTCCGCCTCGCGGAGGCCGCCGGCGCCGCTTTCCGACGCGTGAGCCGCACCGTCCGCCGCCGCGCGGGCGACATGCGCGAGAGCATCACCGAGCGCATCCGCCACAGCGACCGCCCCTGATCTACAGCGAGCGCTGTCGCTCGTAGAACGCGACCGCAGCGCTGGTGGCCACGTTGAGCGAATCAGTGCCGGGCGCCATGGGGATCGCGGCGCGCACGTCGGTGGCGCGCATCGCGTGCTCGGTCAGCCCGGGCCCCTCTCCGCCCATGAGGATGGCCACCTTATCGGCACCGGCCATCGCCTCGGTGAGGGTGGTGTCGCCGCCGGGGGTCATGGACACCAGCCGGAATCCGGCCTCGCGCAGCTGATCGAGGGAGCGCTGCCACGTGGTCCGCGTTCCCTCGAGGTGCGCGTACGGCGTGCGCAGCACGTGCCCCATGGAGACACGCACGACCCGCCGGTACAGCGGATCCGCGCACCCGGCGCCGAAGAGCACCGCGTCGACGCCGAGCCCCGCCGCGTTGCGGAAGATCGCCCCGATGTTCTCGTGGTCCCCGACCCCCTCCAGGACGCAGATGGTGCGCGCGGTGCGGAGAATGTCGCTTATCGACGCCTCCCCGGCCCGGCCCGCCACGGCGAGCAGTCCGCGGTGCATGTCGAATCCCGCGACCTCTGCGAGTGTCTCCCGGGACACCTCGTAGATGGGCACCCCGTCCGGCAGCCCGTGGTCGGCGTCGTAGCTGTCCAGTTTGGCGGGGAATCCGACGAGGCAGCGCAACGGGAACCGGGACTCCACCAGCCGGGAGACCACGAGCGGGCCCTCGGCGATGACCAGGCCCTTTCCTCCGGGGAGGTCGGGGCGGTTGTCCGAGGCGTTGAGGTTGCGGACGTCGTCGAGACGCGGGTCCGAAGGATCGGTCACGGGGATACGGGGCATGGGTGTCAACCGAGTGCGTTCATGATCGGGTCGATGGCGAAGAAGACAACGAAGAGGGCGGAGATCAGCCACATCAGCCAGTTGACGTCGCGGATGCGACCGGCGGCGACGAACATGAAGGTGAAGGCGATGAAGCCGACGCCGATGCCGTTGGCGATGGAGTAGGTGAAGGGCATGACCATGATGGTGAGGAACGCCGGCAGGACGATGGAGAAGTCCGACCAGTCGATGTCCCGCACGCCGCTCATCATCATGGCACCGACGATGACCAGCGCGGGGCTGGCGGCCTCGATGGGCACGATCTCGTAGAGCGGGGTGAAGAACATGGCCAGCAGGAAGAGCACACCGGTGACGATGTTGGCCAGGCCGGTGCGCGCGCCGTCGCCGATGCCGGCGGCGGAGTCGGCGAAGACCGTGTTGGAGGAGGCGGAACCCAGGCCGCCGGCGACGGCACCCAGGCCCTCGACGACCAGCGCCTTCTTCATGTCAGGCAGGTTGCCGTCCGCGTCCGTTAGGCGGGCCTGGCGGCCGAGGCCGGTCATCGTGCCCATGGCGTCGAAGAAGTTGGCCAGGAGCAGGGTGAAGATCAGCAGGGTCGTGGCCAGCACGCCGATGCGGGTGAAGGCGCCGATGAGGTCCACGCTGCCCAGCAGGGACAGATCCGGCAGGCCACCCAGGCTCTCGGGCGCGGAGGGAACCGCCAGGCCCCAGCCACCGGGGTGGGCGCCATCGGCGTCGACGCTGGGGCCGATGTGGAACACGGCCTCGAGCAGCAGAGACAGCAGCGTCGTGGTGACGATGCCGATGAACAGCCCGCCCGGGACGTTGCGCACGACGAGGATGCCGCAGAGGATGAGCCCGAAGACAAACACAAACGTGGGCCAGGAGGCGATGGAGCCGCCCATTCCCAGGCCCACGGGGACCGTGGTGTGCGCGGCGTCGGGCACGCGGGTGACGAAGCCGCCGCTGACGAAACCGACCAGGGAGATGAACGCGCCGATGCCGACGCTCATGGCGGCCTTCATCGACGAGGGGATGGCCCGGAACACCGCGGTGCGGAAGCCGGAGAGCGCGAGCAGCACGATGATGATGCCCTCGATGACCACCAGGCCCATGGCCTCTGCCCAGGTCAGGCCCTCGCCGCCGACCGCGGTCGCGGCGATGAGGGTGTTGAGGCCCAGGCCGGCGGCGATGCCGAAGGGGTACTTGGCGATGACACCAAAGAGGATCGTCATCACGCCGGCGACGAACGCGGTCACGGCGGCGACGTTGCTCACGCCGAGCACGGTGCCCTCGGAGTCGGGGCCGGTGCCCAGGATCAGGGGGTTGAGCAGGATGATGTAGGCCATCGCGAAGAAGGTGACCACACCCGCGCGGACCTCACCGCTGACCGTGGATCCGCGTTCCGAGACGTGGAAGTAACGATCCACCCAGCCGGAGCCGGCGGAGGGCGACTGCGCTGAGTCGGTAGCAGGCTGCGCCTGACGTGTCGAGGCCATGGGCGTTCACTTCCCCTTGATCATGTGTACCGGATAGTGGTGTACGAACGAGATAAACTTTCGCACTTCCAGCGGATATACACAAAACGGGGAGAGGGGGTCAGAAGACGGGGCTCTCGTCGTCAAAGGCGTCCTGAGCCGCCGGGGTCTCGTGCACCACGGTCTCCGAGTGGGCACCGCATCCGTAGGTGGCGTGGACCAGGATCCCGTCGGCGGAGTACTCGTTGGCACACACACCGAAGTTCTCCCCGACGGGGTCGGCGGCGGGCAGGTAGAACGCACAGGTCCGGCAGTGCAGGGTGGCCTTCTCGGCAAACTCGCTGCCCGGGCCGTACTCCCCCGTGCGCCAGCGCTGCTTGGCCTCGTCCAGACCCCGGCGGGTGAGGTAGTGGCGGCGCCCCTCGGCCGCCTCCACCCCTGCCTCATCGGGGTCGGGCGTCAGCCGGTGATCATCGGGCGCGGGAGGCATGAGGTCTCCGGGGCCGAGGTCGCCCGGCAGCAGTCGCTCGGAGTAGGGGACCCATTCCGGCGCCTGCAGCGCGTTGCCCGAGGGCGCGGGCACCAGCGCGGTCTCGTTGACCGTGACATGCTCCGACCCCGAGGCGCAGGCGACGACGACGTTCCATTCCCACCCCGGGTAGCCCGGCACGGCCGCCTCGAATCGGTGGGTGGCCACGTTGCGCTCGAGGCCGGAGACACCGATGTGGCGCCCGACCTCTCCGTCTCCGAGTTGCTCCAGCATTTCCCGGGACAGCTCGACCGCCCGCCTGCTCAGCAGCGGGTTGTTGCCGCGGCGGTGAGTGGAACCGCCGGCGGAACGAGACGGGGACGACTTCTTCGGCTGGGACACGCCCTTCATTATGGGGCATATGGTGCAGAATGTTTTACATGGGTCAACAACTGGGCATCCGGAAGCTCTCCGCCGCCATCCTCACTCCCACACTGTCACTCGCGCTCGTCTCCTGCGCGGAGGCGTCCCCGGCGGGGCCTGCCGGCGCCTCGTCTTCATCGTCGTCCCCGTCGTCTTCCCCGGAGGGTTCGCCGGCTGATTCCACGGTCGAGCGACTGGGTGTCGAGATCGTCGCCACGCATCCCGCTGATCCGACGTCCTTCACCCAGGGGCTCGAGGTCGAGCCGGGCGGAACACTGCTGGTGGGCACCGGTCGCAACGGCCAGTCCCGGATCTACCGCACCACCACGTCCGGGCAGGTGAGCGACGAACACCAGCTGGAGCCGACGTTCTTCGGCGAGGGGCTCACCCGGTACGACGACGTCGTGTGGCAGCTGACCTGGAAGTCCGGCGTGGCGTTTCGTCGGGACGCGGACACCCTGGCGGAGCTCGATCGTGTCAACTACACGGGCGAGGGGTGGGGGCTGTGCTCGCGCGACGGCGAGCTCATCATGTCCGACGGCACGGACAAGCTCCGGCGCCTCGACCCCCAGACCTTCGCGGAGCGGGAACGGTTCCCCGTCACGCTCCAGGGCCGGCCCGTCGCCGGGATCAACGAGCTGGAATGTGTGGGCGACGAGATCTACGCCAACATCTTCACCCGCACGGACATCGTGCGCATCGATGCGCGAACCGGGGAGGTCACCGGGGTCATCGACGCCTCGGCCGTGCCCGACAACGGGCCGGCGGACGACCCCGACGCGGTGCTCAACGGCATCGCGCACATCCCGGGCACCGACCGGTTCTACCTCACAGGAAAGCTGTGGCCCGACCTCTACGAGGTTCGCTTCGTCCCGCAGCAGTAGGATTGTCGGCCATGGCTACCCGCAAAGAGGCGCGAAGAAAGTCCCTGCTCCAGATGCTGGCGCTCGTCGTTGTCGCGGCGGTCGTCATCGCTGTTGTTGTCCTGGCGCAGTCGTGGCTGCGCAACCGGCCCGACCCGGAGCCGGAGAACACCACGCTCACCGCCACGGTCGGTGACCGGGACTACGAGATCCATCCCTACCTCGTCGCGGAACCCGGGGTCGAGCCGGATGAGAATGACGTGCAGACCATCGAGGTCGGCGACGACGAGTCCCTCACCATCACGGTTCCGCAGCACGTCGCCGACCACGACTGGTCAGCCGTGCTCATCTACGACGATGTCGCCGCCAACGACGAGGTGCTCCACGGCCCGTCCGAGTCGGACACTCTCACCGTCCCGGGCTCGGTCGACCCGCTCGCGGAGCGGGCCGAACGGCCGAAGCTGGTGGTGGTGGAGATTCAGTCCGTACTCATCGGTCACAACGACGCAGGTGAGGAAGGGCCGTACACGACCGTGTGGTCGGTGGCGACCCAGAACGCCGAGGACGCGTCCTAGGCGTCGAGCTCCTTCGCCACCGCGCGGAGGATCTCCGCCACTTGGCGGGCCTCCTTGCGGTCGGGGTAACGACCGCTCGCCAGGGGCGGCTGGATCTGTGTCTCAATGACGGTGAGCACATCGGAGAGCATGCTGGCCAGCTCGTCGGGCTTGCGCTGGCTGGTGGAGCGGCGCTTGGGCGAATCAAGCACCTTCACCCGCAGGGCCTGCGGTCCGCGGCGGCCCGCGGCGAAGTCGAACTCGATGCGCTGGCCCTGCTCAAGCTCCTCGACCCCGTCGGGGAGGACGGACTTGTTGACATAGACATCCTCGTCTCCCGGGTTGGTGACAAAACCGAAACCCTTGTCCGCGTCGTACCACTTCACTTTGCCGATCGGCATGGAGACCACCACTTCCTCGTTCGTTCGCTCACGCGCATGAAAATGCCGCAAATATAAGGCTCCACTATACGCCGCACTTCGCCCTCTCCCCTAAAGGCCGTTGAGGGCAGAAACTTTAATCGTGACATAGATCACTCTCAACGTTTCGCCTGTTCACGGCGGTAGGTCCGGCTCGCACGGTGCACGTGTGACTCATGGTGTCGCCGCGCCGTGTCCGTAGCGTGACTATTTCGTTATAAACCGTTAGGGTCATCCGCGAGCACTTAGACCAGCCGGTGTCGGACTGTCCGCACCGAACCCTGTCCGGGACATCTCCTCTCGCGCCGGCTGGATCTGCAAGTTCAAGTGCACGTACCCCCAAGAAAACGACACAAGAACACATTCATATCGCGCGGACAGGGACGTGGTGAGCAACCGTCGGCCCGGGAGAACCCGGAACGGCGGCACAGCGCAGGAGAACTACCCCCGCTGACGCGGGATCCTCCTGCCGCCCGCTCCCCCGCGTAGGCGGGCGATTGACTGAAAGGAACCCCTCATGGGCCGTCACAACCGCAAGACCGCATCCACCCGCACCAAGCTCGTCGCTTCGACAGCCGCACTCGGTGCCGGCGCAGCGCTCCTGGCCGCTCCGATCGCCTCCGCGGCACCGGACTCCGACTGGGACCGCCTGGCACAGTGTGAGGCCGGCGGAAACTGGGCCATCAACACCGGTAACGGCTACCAGGGCGGCCTGCAGTTCTCCCCCTCCACCTGGTCCGCATACGGCGGCCAGGAGTTCGCCCCCACCGCCAACCTCGCGACCCGCGAGGAGCAGATCGTCGTCGGCGAGCGCACCCTTGCCGGCCAGGGCTGGGGCGCATGGCCCGCCTGCTCCGCCCGCCTCGGCCTGAACTCGGCCCCGACGCAGCGCACCGCGCCCGCTGCCACCCCGGCACCCGCTCCGGTCGCCCAGATCATCCAGGCCGCCGCGTCCGACGATCTTGCCGTCGACGCCCTGTACAACGTCGTCGCCGAC
Organism: Corynebacterium doosanense CAU 212 = DSM 45436; assembly: GCF_000767055.1. NCBI lineage: Bacteria > Bacillati > Actinomycetota > Actinomycetes > Mycobacteriales > Corynebacteriaceae > Corynebacterium > Corynebacterium doosanense. The sequence continues at coordinate 780,638 of NZ_CP006764.1, read as the reverse complement.
ACCCTCGGCCAGTACGGCATTGCCATCCCCGCCGAGGTGAAGACCGCGTACGAGGCGAACCGTCACGACGTCAACGCGTTCTACACCGCGAACCGTGGCGTCATCGACCAGGCTCTGGCCATGGCCAACCGCTAGGTTGACGCACACCCGGTAACACACAAGGGCGGGGCCACCAGGAGTTTTCCTGATGGCCCCGCCCTTTCGCTCTGGGTATCAGCCCTTAGCGGTTGATGCGCGTGTACGGGTGGACGTAACCGAGCTTCTCCGGGGGAATCGGGAGCTCCAGGTCATCGCCGTAGGGGCTGGCGGCACCGACGGTGCGCGACAGCGTCTCGGAGACGGGGTGGAACCCTTCGGGGACGTTCGTGGGCCAGGCCGGGTTATCCGCGCGACCGCCATGCTTTTCAACGTTAGCCATGTCCCCCATTCAACCAAACCTCGCAGCAAAACGTAACCTCACCGGGGTTAGACTCTCCCCCACGATGAGTTCCGATTCCTACCGCCGCTGGCTGGCTTCGCTAGACGACGCCCACCTGGCCACCCTCCTGCGTTCCCGGCCCGACACCGTGCTGCCGCCCCCGCCGGGGATAATCCCGCTGGCCGGGCGCCTCCAGCTGCGCGCCTCCGTGGCCCGGGCGCTTCGTCGCCTGTCCGCGCTGGACCTTGCCGTCATGGAGGTGGCGGCCGACCTCGGGGCCGAGCTCACCCCGGTGGATCGGGTAGCGGTCGTCGACTCTGTGGTTTCCCGGCTGGGGGTCCCGGTGGATCGGCGGATGGTGGAACGGGCCGTCGATACGCTCTATGACCACGGTATTTTCTACGGCGATCTTCAGCTGCTCACGGAGGCAATGCCCGCGCTGCCCACCGGATGGAGTCTGCTGGATGCCCGGCCGGCGGGAGACGTGGCCGCCGCCGTCGCGGAACTCCCCGAGGACCACCGCCGGGTCCTGCTGACCCTGGCCAGCGCGGGAGGGGTCGGCCACAGCCGCGACGCCGCCATCGACGCCGATCCCGCCCGTCCCATCCCCCGCCTCATCTCCGTCGGCCTGCTCGAGCGGGTCGACGCGCAGCATGTCCGCCTGCCCAGGGTCGTCGCCCAGATCCTGCGCGGACAGCAGCCTGCCCGCGTCCCGCTGACTCCCACGGATCACGACGCGGCGCCTGACCTGCAGGCGCAGGAGCGCACAGACGCGTCCGGCGCCGCCCAGGGCCTGGAATTCACCCGTCGAGTAGCGCGGCTCGTCGAGCACCTCGGCGCCCAGCCCGCGGCGCTGAACAAGGACGGCCGCCCCTCCGCCCGGTTGACCTCCACCCTGGCGAAGGCCCTGAACACCGACACCCGCGAGGCGGCACTGCTCGTCTCCCTCGGTGAGGCCGCCGGCCTGCTCGGGATGGGCCTGGCGGCGCACGTCCCCGAGCCCCTCGACGCCGACGCCAACTACCTCGCCCCCACCCGGGAGGCCGACGCCTGGCTGGAGTCGAGCCTCCCCGACAGGTGGGCACTGCTTATCGACGGCTGGTTAACCAGCACCTGGGCCCACTGGCACGAGGGCCGGCCGCTTTCGGGCGAGCTCCGCGTCGAGGCCCTTCCCGCCCGGCGTCGCCACGTGTTGGAACAGTTCTCCCGCCTGCCGCTCGGGGCGAGCCTGGGCGACGAGGAGGCGATTTCCGACACCCGTTTCACCGCGCCGCTGTTCACCGAGGCGCCGAGTGACGCGGAGATTTCGGCGCTGTGTGCCGAGGCCCGCGAGATCGGCGTCCTGGTCCGCGGCTCGGCCACCTCGGTGCTGCGCGCGCTGCTCGCTGGCGAGGACACCGCTGACGCCGCCCGGGAGCACGCCCCCGGCGAGGTCAGCCAGGTCATCGTGCAGGCGGACATGACCGTCATGGCCCCCGGCCCGCTGCCGGCGCGGCTGCAGCAGGAGCTGGAGCTCTTCGCCGAGCTGGAGACCCCCGGCCTGGCCAGCATGTACCGAGTCACCGAGGCCTCCGTCCGCCGGGCCCTCGACGCAGGGCGCTCGCCGGAGGATGTCACCGGCTGGCTCGAGGGCCACGCTCTCGGGGAGGTTCCCCAGGCAGTGGGTTACCTGGTCGCGGACGTGGCCCGGCGGCACGGCACCCTGCGCGGGGGTGTGGCCCTGAGCTACCTGCGCTGCACCGACGAGTCCGTACTCGCGGAGGTCCTGCGTTCCCCCGCCGCGGTGGAGGCGCAGTTGCGTGCGCTGGCACCGACGGTCGCGATCTCGCCGCGCCGGCTGGCCGCGGTCATGGACGTGCTGCGCCGGGCGGGATTCCAGCCCGTGGCCGAGGACGACGCCGGTATCTCGGTGGACGTGCGCCCGGAACCGGCGCGTGTGTTCTCCTCGCCCCGCGGCAGAACTCAACGCGCTGCTCCCACAGTGGACGACAGCCGGATCGCTGCCGCCGTCGCCGCCATCCGCCGCAACGAGAGCTCGGGATCTACGGAACCCGCCGACGAGCCGGACGATCACGTGGCCGTCCTGCAGGCCGCGGCCAGGGCCCGCCGACCCGTCACCATCGCCGCCGTGGACAAGGCCGGACGGGCGCTGAGCGCGACCGTGAAGCCGCTGACCGTCTCGGGCGGGCAGGTCGATGCCATCGACGAAAGCACCGGTCAGGTGCACCGTTTCCTGGTCCACCGGATCACCAGTGTTTCCCTGAACTAGACAGATCCTTGGGTTTATGCAACACTTTGTCGCATGTCCCCAAAGAAACTTCCCAAAAACCCGATCCATAATCGGGTCCGCGTGCTGCGCGTCGAACGGGACATGTCACGTGCGCAGCTCGCCGAACTCATCGACGTCAACCCCCAGACCATCGGCGCACTCGAGCGCGGTGACCACTCCCCCAGCCTCGACCTGGCCTTCCGCATCTGCGAGGTCTTTGACCTGCCGGTCGAGGCGGTCTTCTCGCGCACGGAGTTTCTGCCGATGTCCACCGAACTCCACGCCAAAGGAGCACGAGCATGACCAATCTGCAACATCGACTCTGGCACACCATCGACGAAGCACCCACGCCCCGCTGGGCGGAGCGGTGGCGCACCCCGGAGCGCACCCGCGCCCTGGTCATCGCCTACTTCTTCTTTCTCGCCCTGAGCCTCCTCATGGAGATCGGGATCTTCCTCTCCTTCCACTTCATGTGGCCGCTCCTGGTCGCCATGGCCTGCGCAATGGGATCCTGGACCATGCTGCGCAACACCATCGGTGCCAAGGACATGGCACCGCGCCACGCGCGCGACGACTACGAGAACCAGGTACTTGACCAGTGGCGCTCGCGGGCGCTGACGCTACTCAACGCCCTGCTCATCGTCGGCGCCGTAGCTTCAATCCTCATCGGCACGATCATGGGTGAGCAGATCCGTACCGCGATCTTTGCCACCGCGACCGGCATCTATCTCCTCTTCACCTACCTCGCCGTGAGCACCCTTCCGGCGGTGGGTTTCGCCCTCACCTTCAACCGCCCGACGGAGGACTAATGCCTGCGCTGCACATTGACCACCTGAACAAGACCTTCGGCGACACACGCGCCCTGACCGACATGACCTTTTCTGTCCGCGAGGGCGAGATGTACGGATTCGTCGGCTCCAACGGTGCCGGGAAATCCACCACCATGCGCATCGCCCTCGGCGTGCTCAGCGCCGATTCCGGCGAGGTCCGCCTCGGCGACACCCCGCTCAACGACGACCTCCGCCGCCGCATCGGCTACATGCCCGAGGAGCGCGGCCTGTACAACAAGGAGAAGATCGGCGACCAGCTGGCCTTCCTCGGTCGCCTCCACGGCATGACGGCCCCGGCCGCGAAGAAGTCCGCGGAGGATCTGCTCGAGCGCCTGGGTCTCACCGAGCGCATCGGCGACAAACTCTCCGACCTCTCCCTGGGCAACCAGCAGCGTGTCCAGCTCGCGGCCTCGCTCATCCACGACCCGGAGCTGCTCATCCTCGACGAACCCTTCTCCGGCCTCGACCCCGTCGCCGTGAGTGTCATGAGCGACATGCTCGTGGAGAAGGCCCGCACCGGGGTCCCGGTGGTGTTCTCCTCCCACCAGCTCGACCTGGTCCAGCGCCTCTGCGACCGCGTCGGCATCGTCTCCCACGGCTCGATGATCGCCGAGGGCACCGTCGACGAGCTGCGCTCCGGCGGCCCCGTGCGCTACGAGGTTCACACCACCGCGCGCGACTGGTACCCCGAGGGGACATCACTAATCGACGTCCTCCCCAACCGAGTCGTGCTGGAGGCCGACTCCACCGATCGCGACCAGGAGATCCTCCACGCCGCGCTGGCGGCCGGGCCCGTCCATTCCTTCTCCCGCCAGGTCCCCAACCTCGACGACATCTTCCAGGAAGTGGTGCAGCGATGAGCTATTCCTCCACGAACACGATCACCACGGTAGCCAAACGCGAGATCGCGGTGGCCGCCAAGAACAAGGGGATGATCATCTCGCTGGCCATCACCCTGCTGGTCATCGTCGGCGGCATCGGTGCCCTGGCATATTTCAGCGACAGAGGCGAGGACGCCGCCGCTCCCCGCATCGCCGCCACCGAACCCGCCGTCCTTGAGGGCACGGGCGCCGAGGTCTCGCAGGTGGCGGACCGCGGCGAGGCCGAATCCGCCCTGCGCGACGATGACGCTGACGCGGCCCTCGTGCCCGGGGAGAACGGCTGGGAGCTGCTCACGGACGGGTCGGCATCGGCGTCGATAAGCTCCCTGGCCTCCCAGGCCGTCTCCACCTACGAGACCACCCACGCACTGGAGGCCGTGGGCGTGACGCCGGGCGACTTCGCGGCGGCGCTGGGCTCCACGGACGTCACCCCGGTGGACATCTCCGACGACGGCGCAGCCCCCGAGGGCGAGACCGCCAGCGTGCTGGCCGCGCTCGCCGGCACCATGATCCTGGTGTTTTCCATCATCTCCTTCGCGGCCACCATCGGCTCCCGGGTCACCGAGGAGAAGTCCTCGCGGGTCGTGGAACTCATTCTCTCCACGGTCCGTCCGATGGACTTCCTGGCGGGCAAGATCATCGGCAACGTCATCTTCGGATTTGTATGCACGACGATCTGGCTGGCCGCCGGGGCGATCACACTCTCGGCGTCGGGGTTGGTGGAGGGGATCGAGTTCTCCTGGGCGATCCTGCCGATTCTGCTGGTGTCGTTTGTCCTGGGCATGGTGTTCTTCGGATCGCTCTACGCCGCGGCCGGGGCGATGGTGCAGCGCACCGAGGACCTGCAGTCCACGCAGCTTCCCATCATGTTGGTCGTCTTCGCCGTCATGTACGTGCCGCTGTTCGGCTGGACCAGCGTCGACGCGACGTGGATGCAGGTCATGGCGTGGATCCCGCCGTTCTCCATCAGCACGGCCCCTCTGCAGTACGCCGCGGGCAACATGAGCCTCGGCGAGTTCGGACTGTCCATGCTCCTCATGGCGGTCGTCACCGCGCTGACCATATGGCTGGTCGCCCGCATCTACCGGGCGTCCATCCTCAACAACGGTCGGAAGCTCACCTGGATGAAGGCTCTGCGCGCACGTCCGGCGTAAACTTGCGGGCCTTATGACTTTTGGTGATGGCCCCCTGATCGTCCAGTCGGACAAGACCGTGCTCCTCGAGGTCGACCACCCGTCGGCCGCCGAGGCCCGCGCCGCGCTGGCCCCCTTCGCCGAGCTCGAGCGCGCCCCGGAGCACGTGCACACGTACCGCATCACCCCGCTGGCGCTCTGGAACGCCCGCGCCGCCGGCCACGACGCCGAGCAGGCCGTGGACGTGCTGGAGCGTTACTCACGTTTCCCGGTGCCGCAGGCCCTGCTCATCGACGTCGCGGAGACCATGGGCCGCTACGGCCGCGTGCGAATCCTCAAACATCCTGCGCACGGACTCGTGCTGGAGACGGACGAGAAACCCGTGCTCGAAGAGCTCGTGCGCCACAAGAAACTCCGGGACATGCTCGGTGAGCGTATCGATGACCGCACCATCATCGTCTTCCCCTCCGCCCGCGGCCGGCTCAAGCAGGAACTCATCAAGGTCTCCTGGCCCGCCGAGGACCTCGCGGGTTACGTCGACGGCGAGGCGCACCCCATCGCCCTGTCCACCGAGAACACCGACTGGAGCATGCGCGACTACCAGCAGTACGCGGCGGACTCTTTCTGGGAGGGCGGATCCGGCGTGGTGGTCCTCCCCTGCGGCGCGGGCAAGACCATCGTCGGCGCGGCAGCGATGGCCAGGGCACAGGCCACCACGCTCATCCTGGTGACCAACACGGTGGCCGGCCGGCAATGGCGCGACGAGCTCATCCGCCGCACCACCCTCACTGCCGAGGAGATCGGCGACTACTCCGGCGAACGCAAGGAGATCAAGCCGGTCACCATCGCCACATACCAGGTGGTCACCCGCAAGACGAAGGGTGAATACCGGGCCCTCGAACTTTTCGATTCCCGCGACTGGGGCCTCATCATCTACGACGAGGTCCACCTCCTGCCCGCCCCGGTCTTCCGCATGACCTCGGACCTGCAGTCGCGCCGGCGCCTGGGCCTGACCGCCACCCTCGTGCGTGAGGACGGCCGCGAGGAAGACGTCTTCTCCCTCATCGGCCCCAAGCGTTACGACGCCCCCTGGAAAGAACTCGAGATGGCCGGCTACATCGCCACCGCCGAATGCGTCGAGGTGCGCACCACCATGACCGACGCGGAACGCATGGTCTACGCCACCGCCGAGACCCGCGACCGGTACCGCGTCGCGGCGACGTCGGTGAGCAAGCACCGCGTCGTCGATAAGCTCCTCACACGCCACGAGGGCGAGCAGATCCTCGTCATCGGCGCGTACATCGAGCAGCTGGAGGATATCGCCGCCCACATCGGGGCGCCGCTTATCGACGGCTCCTCCACCACCCGCGCACGCGAGGAGGCGTTCGATTCCTTCCGCTCCGGCGACACCAAGGTCCTGGTGGTGTCCAAGGTGGCCAACTTCTCCATCGACCTCCCCGAGGCGGGCGTGGCCATCCAGATCTCCGGCACCTTCGGATCCCGACAGGAGGAGGCGCAGCGCCTCGGCCGGTTGCTACGTCCCAAGGCGTCCGGGAGCCAGGCGCACTTCTACACCCTCGTGTCCCGGGACTCCCTCGACACCGAATATGCCGCCCACCGGCAGCGCTTCCTCGCCGAGCAGGGGTACGCCTACCGCATCGTCGACGCTTCGGACATCGATCAGCTCCAGTAGAGTTGCCGCAATGAAGATCTTCAAGTTCGACGTCGACGAGCCCTTCGCCCGAAAACACAACGAGATGATCCGCGACACCCGCCGCGTCCGCGCCGGCGGCATCGGACTGGGAGTGCTGGTGGTCATCGCCGGCGCACTCGCCTACTTCTTCCTGGCCCACCGGGCGGTGTGGGGGCTGATGATCCTCCTCGTTGCCATCGCGCTGGGCATCACGTTCGCGGTGGTCGGTCTCGTGGTGGCAAAGAGGTTCAAAAAAGTTCAGCCGCTCTACGACGCCTACCCGCTCGTCCCCGCCGTCATCGCGGAGGTCAACGAACGGGACTTCATGCTGCTGGCGCTGGTGAACACCAACGTCGATCCCGACGCAGCTCCCCGTTGGGGCCTGGCGCTGCGCAACATCACCCACATCCCGGGGATCAAGAACCCGAAAGTGGGCATGAAGGTGCCCGCGGCCGCAGTGCTGGGCCGGCGGGACACGAGGGAGCAACACCACTGGCAGGAGGTGACCCCGATGCCGATCGGCTGGGGCACCCCGGACCAGGATGTGGTGGACATCGCCCGCAGGTCCATCCCTCAGTCCGAGTGGGATCGACTCGAACGCGAGCGCCGTCGACTCGATGACGTCAAGGCCACGCAGAACAACCTGCTGGTTCTCTAAACCCCCTCAGAACCTCGAACGGGGCCGCCTCCTCTGGAGGCGGCCCCGTTCTGCTGTCTGTGTGGTTCCGCTTGGCGACGACGAACACCGTCTCCTCGAATCCCACCACGGCAGCCAGCCACCGCTCGCGCGGTACGTGCTGAGCCCGCAGACCGGGAAGACCCACCAGCTCCGCCTGCACATGCACCTCGCCGGGGCGCCCATCCTCGGCGACAACGCCTATCCCGCTCCCCTGCCCGCAGCGCAGGAGGACTTCCACAGGCCGCTACGCCTGAGCGCCACGCAGCTCAGCTTCCGGGACCCCTTCACCCACGACTTCCGGACGTTTCGCCTCTGAGGCGCAACGGCATTCGGGCATGGGTGAAGGGCCTGTGGCCCACCCCCGAAGATTCTCATCCTCTCTGGGGTGGCCCACAGGCCCTCACACTTTTATGTAGTTGTTGTTGTTTTAGGTCGGCGGCAACTTACTCTCCCACACCCTCCCGGGTGCAGTACCATCAGCGCGGGCAGGCTTAGCTTCCGGGTTCGGAACGGGACCGGGCGTTTCCCTGCCGCTATCAACCACCGACACACACATGGAACACCACCCCAAAGGGGGTGGTCACCATGAACCACACGTGTGTCGTGTCAGACACTGCATAATGAACGCGAGCATATAATTTTCTTCTGTTCCCATTTACTTGGGAATCTCAGTGCGTGCAGCAGAACCACCCACCACCACGTGGTGGGCATAATCGTTTGTTGTGTTTGAAGTCGGTGCATTAGTACCAGTCACCTCCATGGGTTACCCCACGTCCAGATCTGGCCTATCAACCCCATCATCTATAGGGGACCTCAAAAGAAACCTCATCTCAGAACAGGCTTCCCGCTTAGATGCTTTCAGCGGTTATCCCTTCCGTACGTAGCCAACCAGCAATGCCCCTGGCGGAACAACTGGCACACTAGAGGTACGTCCGTCCCGGTCCTCTCGTACTAGGGACAGCCTTCTTCAAGTTTCCACGCGCGCGGCGGATAGAGACCGAACTGTCTCACGACGTTCTGAACCCAGCTCGCGTGCCGCTTTAATGGGCGAACAGCCCAACCCTTGGGACCTACTCCAGCCCCAGGATGCGACGAGCCGACATCGAGGTGCCAAACCATCCCGTCGATATGGACTCTTGGGGAAGATCAGCCTGTTATCCCCGGGGTACCTTTTATCCGTTGAGCGACACCACATCCACTAGTAGGTGCCGGATCACTAGTCCCGACTTTCGTCCCTGCTCGACCTGTACGTCTCGCAGTCAAGCTCCCTTGTGCACTTACACTCAACACCTGATTGCCAACCAGGCTGAGGGAACCTTTGGGCGCCTCCGTTACATTTTGGGAGGCAACCGCCCCAGTTAAACTACCCACCAGGCACTGTCCCCAACCCAGATCATGGGCCAAGGTTCAGGTATCCAATCCGATCAGAGTGGTATTTCAACAACGACTCCACCACCACTGGCGTGATGATCTCACAGTCTCCCACCTATCCTACACAAACCGAACCGAACACCAATACCAAGCTATAGTGAAGGTCCCGGGGTCTTTTCGTCCTGCCGCGCGAAACGAGCATCTTTACTCGTACTGCAATTTCACCGGGCCTGTGGTTGAGACAGCAGGGAAGTCGTTACGCCATTCGTGCAGGTCGGAACTTACCCGACAAGGAATTTCGCTACCTTAGGATGGTTATAGTTACCACCGCCGTTTACTGGGGCTTAAATTCTCAGCTTCGAACACCACAAGGGTGTCCTAACCGGTCCTCTTAACCTTCCAGCACCGGGCAGGCGTCAGTCCGTATACATCAACTTCAACGTTTTCGCACGGACCTGTGTTTTTGATAAACAGTCGCTTCCCTCTATTCTCTGCGACCACCACCAGCTACCAGCCGTCAAGACTGTCACCAGCAATGGCACCCCTTCTCCCGAAGTTACGGGGTCATTTTGCCGAGTTCCTTAACCACAGTTCACCCGACCGCCTTAGTATTCTCTACCTGACTACCTGTGTCGGTTTCGGGTACGGGCCATATGTGCACATCGCTAGAGGCTTTTCTCGACAGCACGGGATCACCAACATCAGACACTAGGTCCTACGCATCACGCCTCAGCCTTGATGGTGTGCGGCTTTACCTACACACCGGCCTGCACGCTTGCACCACAATCCACTAAGTGGCTCGGCTACCCTCCTGCGTCACCCCATCACTTGGCTACTACCGGATCAGGCCCCACGCACGCACACCACCTGCCCCACCCGAAGGCGGGGCTTGGCGGTGATTATGGGTGGTTAGTATCCCCGATTCACCATGGTCGCACACATACGGGTACGGGAATATCAACCCGTTATCCATCGACTACGCCTGTCGGCCTCGCCTTAGGCCCCGACTCACCCTGGGAAGACGAACTTGACCCAGGAACCCTTAGTCATCCGGCGGTAAGGATTCTCACCTTACACTCGTTACTCATGCCTGCATTCTCACTCGCACACAGTCCACCCGCCCTCACGGTCAGGCTTCACCCCATGCACGACGCTCCCCTACCCATCACACCTTTGGTGTGATGCCGCGGCTTCGGCGGTGTACTTGAGCCCCACTACATTGTCGGCGCACAACCACTCGACCAGTGAGCTATTACGCACTCTTTCAAGGGTGGCTGCTTCTAAGCCAACCTCCTGGCTGTCTTCGCGATCACACATCCTTTTCCACTTAGTACACCCTTAGGGGCCTTAGCCGGCGATCTGGGCTGTTTCCCTCTCGACCATGAAGCTTATCCCCCACAGTCTCACTGCCGTACAACACTTACACCGGCATTCGGAGTTTGGCTGACATTGCTAAGATGGTAGTCCCGCTCAATCAACCAGTAGCTCTACCTCCGGCAAGCTCATACGACGCTGCACCTAAATGCATTTCGGGGAGAACCAGCTATCACGGAGTTTGATTGGCCTTTCACCCCTACCCACAACTCATCCCCTCAGTTTTCAACCTAAGTGGGTTCGCGCCTCCACAACCTCTTACAGCTGCTTCACACTGGCCATGGGTAGATCACTCCGCTTCGGGTCCAGGACATGCCACTCAAACACACTAATTAGTATTCGCTTTCGCTACGACTACCCCACAACGGGTTAACCTCGCGACATGCCGCTGACTCGCAGGCTCATTCTTCAAAAGGCACGCCATCACACACAAGAGGTGCTCTGACGGATTGTAAGCACATGGTTTCAGGAACTATTTCACTCCCCTCCCGGGGTACTTTTCACCATTCCCTCACGGTACTAATCCGCTATCGGTCACACTGAGTATTTAGGCTTACCGGGTGGTCCCGGCAGATTCACAGCAGATTCCACGAGCCCGCTGCTACTCGGGTAAACACCAACCCCCCACACCTGGCCTTCATGTACGGGACTCTCACCCTGTTTCGTGGGCCATCCCAGACCACTTCCACTAACCACGCGCAAAAAAAGGGCACACCGTCGGGTAACCGGTGAACAATGCTCCCCACAACACCACGCATGCAACCCCTACCCAGGTATCACACACACGCGGTTTAGCCTGATCCACGTTCGCTCGCCGCTACTAGCGGAATCATTGTTATTTTCTCTTCCTACGGGTACTGAGATGTTTCACTTCCCCGCGTAACCCCCGAACCACTATGAATTCATGGAACGGTGACACCCCATAACAGGTGCCGGGTTTCCCCATTCGGACATCCTCGGATCAACGCTCAGTTGGCAACTCCCCGAGGCATAACGCAGCCTCACACGTCCTTCATCGGCTCAGCATGCCAAGGCATCCACCATGCGCCCTTAACGAACAAACACAAACTGTTCGGGCAAACACACACAAAAAACACAAAAGAACAGAAAAAACACACACCAACCACACCCACCACCCTCAGGTGGCAGGTGCCAATCAATGAAATGCTCGCGTCCACTATACAGTTCTCACACAACACACCACACCAGCACACAACCACCCACAGACGACAAACGCCTGCACAATGATGATCATCCACCAGTCATGGTCCACGGGAACACAAAACGTGTTGTCCCAGACACCCGACAGCATGCCAACGCACCGATCAAACTACTTGTTTCCTCACACCACCCAGGGCAGGCACACCACACACGGTCAGAACCGTTCGTGAAGCTTCCACTGCCAGATAAAACCTGTGGCAGGTGCACACTCGGCAACCTCAACCACACCCCACACCAGCCGGGAAACTACCCGACCCATGGGGAAAAAACTATTCCAAAAATCTCCTTAGAAAGGAGGTGATCCAGCCGCACCTTCCGGTACGGCTACCTTGTTACGACTTCGTCCCAATCGCCGATCCCACCTTCGACCACTCCCCCCAGTAAACTGGTTGGGCCATGGGCTTCGGGTGTTACCAACTTTCATGACGTGACGGGCGGTGTGTACAAGGCCCGGGAACGTATTCACCGCAGCGTTGCTGATCTACGATTACTAGCGACTCCGACTTCATGGGGTCGAGTTGCAGACCCCAATCCGAACTAAGGCCGGCTTTAAGGATTAGCTGAACATCACTGCATCGCAACCTGTTGTACCGACCATTGTAGCATGTGTGAAGCCCTGGACATAAGGGGCATGATGATTTGACGTCATCCCCACCTTCCTCCGAGTTAACCCCGGCAGTCTCTCATGAGTCCCCACCATCACGTGCTGGCAACATAAGACAAGGGTTGCGCTCGTTGCGGGACTTAACCCAACATCTCACGACACGAGCTGACGACAACCATGCACCACCTGTACACCGACCACAAAGGGAAAGACCATCTCTGGCCCGGTCCGGTGTATGTCAAGCCCAGGTAAGGTTCTTCGCGTTGCATCGAATTAATCCACATGCTCCGCCGCTTGTGCGGGCCCCCGTCAATTCCTTTGAGTTTTAGCCTTGCGGCCGTACTCCCCAGGCGGGGCGCTTAATGCGTTAGCTACGGCACAGAAGACGTGGAAGCCCCCTACACCTAGCGCCCACCGTTTACGGCATGGACTACCAGGGTATCTAATCCTGTTCGCTACCCATGCTTTCGCTCCTCAGCGTCAGTAACTGCCCAGAGACCTGCCTTCGCCATCGGTGTTCCTCCTGATATCTGCGCATTTCACCGCTACACCAGGAATTCCAGTCTCCCCTACAGCACTCAAGTTATGCCCGTATCGCCTGCCCATCCGGAGTTGAGCCCCGGAATTTCACAGACGACGCGACAAACCACCTACGAGCTCTTTACGCCCAGTAATTCCGGACAACGCTCGCACCCTACGTATTACCGCGGCTGCTGGCACGTAGTTAGCCGGTGCTTCTTATCCAGGTACCGTCACCCCGAAGGGCTTCGTCCCTGACGAAAGGAGTTTACAACCCGAAGGCCGTCATCCCCCACGCGGCGTCGCTGCATCAGGCTTTCGCCCATTGTGCAATATTCCCCACTGCTGCCTCCCGTAGGAGTCTGGGCCGTATCTCAGTCCCAATGTGTCCGTACACCCTCTCAGGCCGGATACCCGTCGACGCCTTGGTAGGCCATTACCCCACCAACAAGCTGATAGGCCGCAGGCTCATCTCGTACCGAAAAAACTTTCCACCACACCCTTACGATGCAGTCCTATCCGGTATTAGACCCAGTTTCCCAGGCTTATCCCGAAGTACGAGGCAGATCACCCACGTGTTACTCACCCGTTCGCCACTAATCCACCCAGCAAGCTAGGCATCATCGTTCGACTTGCATGTGTTAAGCACGCCGCCAGCGTTCATCCTGAGCCAGGATCAAACTCTCCACAAAAGAATGCAGAAACATTCAGACGCATCAAAGAGTCCAAACAACTGACAAAAAACAATCAAAAAACAAACATGAACCACCAAACATGATCCACGCCCACAATCCACGCAGGGATGAATCGACGAGACAAACCCCCACACGAACCGCTACACCACACCCCAGCCCACAAACGCAGACCAGAGGTGACAGGCGCATCACAGAACATGATCAACCATCCATGTATCACCAACCACCAACCAAACCCCGTGACAGAAGGGACAACATCAGCCGGTGGGGCAACCCACGAACAAAAAGGTCAACCACACGCCATGCACCCACCCCACACCACCCCACAAAAACGGAGATGATGCCGTGGTAGAAAAAACAAATAAAGTACATTGGCACACTATCGAGTTCTCACACAACACTGGCACGATTCTTACGATTTCGTCTCTCCGAAACCGCTTGAAAGGGCCTGTTCGAAGTTACATACTCACTCAACCGGAGTCAAGTTCGGTATGTAATTTCTTTCTTGTCACCCGCCTGTAACCTCTCGGCTACCGTTCGTGGCGACTTGATCTACTTTAAGGGACGCGGCGTGCAAGCGCAAATCGGACGTCGATACGCATCTTTAACCGCTGGTCAGTGGTAACAAGCCAGCAAACCGTCGGGCCCTTCGATGACGCGCACCTCGGTGTTGAAGATGTCGGTCAGGAGCTCATCCTGCATCACCTCGGCCGGCGTTCCGAAGGCCTCGATCTTCCCGTCCTTCACCGCGCAGATGTAGTCGGAGTAGCGGGCCGCGAAGTTGATGTCGTGCAGGACGATGATGATGGTGCGGCCGAACTCGCGGGCGGCGTCGGCAAGGTGTTTCATCATCTGCACAGAGTGGGCGATGTCGAGGTTGTTGAGGGGCTCGTCGAGAAGCACGTAATCCGTCTCCTGGCTGAGCACCATGGCCACGTACGCGCGCTGTCGCTGTCCACCCGAGAGCTGGTCCAGGTACCGGTTCTCCAGCTCCGTGAGGTTCAGGAAGTCGATGTAGCGCGAGATGATCGCCTCGTCCTCCTTGGTCAGCCGGCCCTTTGAATAGGGGAAACGGCCGAACCCCACGAGCTGGCGCACGGTGAGTTTGGTGATGAAGTGGTTCTCCTGGCGCAGGATGGAGACGATCTTGGCCAAGTCCGCGGACTTGGTGGCGGACACGTCGTGCTGCGCCACGTGGATCTCCCCCTCATCGACGGTCAGCAGCCGGCCGATCATGGTGAGCAGCGTGGACTTGCCCGCGCCGTTGGGCCCGACCAGGGACGTGATGCCGCCCGAGGGAATCTCCAGGTTGACGGGCCCAATGGCGACGTCGTTGTCGTAGGCCTTGCGGACATTGCTCAGCGTGATCACAGGCGACCCTTTCGGAGAATGACGTACAGGAACACCAGGCCACCCACGAGCTCGATGATGATGGAGACGACTCCCTGCGCGTAGAAGACGTGGTTCATGACGAAGTAGGCGGCCGTGAGCACGACAAACGCCGCCGCTGCGGCCATGGGGAACAGGTAGCGGTGGTCGTAGGTGTCCGCGAACTGATAGGCCAGCGTGGCCACGAGGAACCCGAGGAACGTCATCGGCCCCACCAGCGCGGTGGACACCGCCATGAGGATGCTGACCAGCACCAGCGTGTAGATGCTGTGGAAACGATGCCCGAGGCCGAGGTTGACCGACGTCTCACTGCCCAGTGCCACGAGGTTGAGGTTCCGGGAGTTCAGGTAGAGCAGCGTCACCGCCGTGAGGCAGAGGGGAATGGCGATGGGGTAATAGTCTGGGTCCGCGTTGTTCACGGAGCTGAACAGCCGCGCGCTGAGGATGTCGAACTCGCTCGGCGTGAGCATGCGCTGCATGAAGGTCGACAGCGACCCCAGCCCGCCGCCGATGACGATGCCGACCAGCAGCATCGCGTGCATGTTGGCCTGTTTGCCGGTCAGCAGCCAGGAGTACAGCACCAGCGACAGCGCCACCATGACCACGACCTGCAGGACAAACGTCGTGGTGGTGCGGGCGCCGATGATGCCGGCGACGCCGAAGAAGTAGATCGTCGACGTGTGAATCACCGTGTACAGCGCATCAAACCCCATGATCGACGGGGTGATGATGCGGTTGTTGGTCACCGTATGGAACGCGACCGTTGCCACGGCCTGGCACAACGCCACCACGGCCATGGCGATGACGGAATTCATCCGCCGCTCAGCGATGAGCCAGAACTGATCGGTCCCCAGCGGCATCGGATTTCCGTACCAGAGCAGTCCGAAGGTGGCGGCTACTCCGACCGCGAGCATCGCCAGCAGAATGATCCAGTACTTCCGCGCCGCCCGCGGGGACTGGAAGGCTCCGGCACTACGGTGCGCACTGTCGCGTGTCGACGACCGCTGCCAGCCAGATGCCGCCCGCGCGGCCGGCATCTCCTCGATTCCCGTCGACACTGCCTCTCCCCTATCCATTACGTGTCTGCCTGACGATGAGGAAGACAAAGACCACGGCGCCGACGACACCCAAAATCACCGAGACGGGCATCTCGAACGGCGCGATGATGAGCCTGCCGATGAGATCACACATAGTGACGATCCCCACCCCGAGCACACAGACCCAGGGCAGGTTGGAGCGCAGGTCATCCCCGCGGATCATGGAGACGACGTTGGGGACGATGAGACCGAGAAACGGCAGCGAGCCCACGACGACGGTGACCACGCCCGTCGCCACGGCGATGAGCGAGGTACCGATCAGCACCATGCGGTTGTAGTTCACCCCGACGTTGGTGGCGAACTCCTCCCCCAGGCCGGCGACCGTGAGCCGGTCGGCGAAGAAGAACACCGCGACCACCACGACGACGACGATCCAGAGGACCTCGTACTGTCCCTGCGTCGCGCTGGTGAAGGAGCCCGCGAACCACACGCCCAGCTGCTGGAGCATGTTGGTCTGCAGGGCGAAGAACGTCGACACCGCGCCGACGACCGCGCCCAGCATGATGCCGATGATGGGCACCACCAGCGAGGAGCGCAGCGAGACCCGGCGCAGGAAGAAGAAAAACACCATCGTTCCCACAAAGGCGAACAGCACCGCGCCGATCATGCGGTCGAGGATCGATGCGGTGGGAACGAAGTAGATGACAAACAGCAGGCCCAGCCCGGCCCATTCGGTGGTTCCGGTGGTGGTCGGTTCGACAAAACGGTTCTGGGTGAGCATCTGCATCACCAGCCCGGACATCGCCATCGCCGCGCCGGCGAGCACGAGCGAGACGGTGCGGGGCACGCGGGTGATGAAGAACATCTCCCGGCCATCGGGGCTGGAGAGGTCGTACTGCCCCGTGAGAAGGGACGCGACCAGAAGTGCAAGGACCACGGCGAGGGCAAGCAGGAGTTTCGTGTCCCAGAGCCGCGTGTGATGGGACGTGTCGTCCCTGCTCGGGGCACCGGTGGTGGCGGGTGAACTCATTGTCTGCGTTCTCAATCGTGGTCCGTGCATGTTGCCCGGGATCCGGGCGAGGTCAAACTGGGATGTGATCCCTACTTCGCCGCCTCGAACTGGTCAGCCAGGGCGTTGAGGATCTCGGTGTAGGTGATGATGGACTCGTTGGTGTACGTGTCCTCCGGGGCGTAGTAGACGTTGCCGTCGGCGATGGCGGCGGTGTTCTTCAGGGCGGCGTTGTCGCCGATGACGGTCTGGGCGGGGGTGAAGCCCGGCTCGTTGCGGTCGCTCGTACCGGCGTCGCGGTCGAGCACGATGATGATGTCCGGATTCGCTGCGGCGATCGCCTCGACGGAGATGTCGTCGCCCTGGTGGTCATCCGACCCGCCCTCGATCTCGAGTGCGGGGGTGAGTCCGAGGAGGTCGAACAGCGGCCCGAAGGTGCGGCCGACGGAGGGGGCGATGTAGCCGACCTCGCCGCCGGAGACGTTGACCGCCATGACCTTCTTCTCCGGATCGTAGGCGTCCTTGGCGCGCTGGAGCGCGTCCTCGAAGTCCGCGATGAGCTGGTCGGCGTCGTCTTCGTGGTCGAAGATCTGCCCCAGGGCCTCGGCGTGGCGGGTGAGCTCCTCGTCGAGCGGCTCACCCTCGCGGGGCTCAAACTCCACCATGGTGGTTTCCGGGTTGAGCTTGGCGATCGCCTCGTAGTGCTGGGAGAACCGCTGGCCGTTGACGACCACCTCAGGCTGGACCGCGGTGAGCGCCTCGAGATCGGGCTCGCGGTGGTTTCCGATGTCGATGACGTCGGGGTTGTCCTTGTACTCCGTGACGGTGAAGGGAACCAGTGCCTTGGGAGCAGCATCGATCTTCACGCCCCAGTCGGAGAGGATCTCGAAGGAGCGGTTGTCCGTGACCACCAGGGGCGAGGGATCGACCGGAACTTCCTGCGTGCCGTAGTTGTCCTCGACGGTGACCGTTTCCGCGCCGGCCGCCTCTGTCCCGGTGGCGTCGCCCGCTGCGCTGGTGGCACTGGCGGAGGCGGAGGACGTCGTCTCCTCGAAATCCTCACCGGTGGCGCAGGCCGAGAGAGCGAGCGCGGACACGGTCAGGGTGGCGACGGCGGCGAGAGCGCGGCGACGGATGTTCACGGGGAGTAGTCCTTAAGGTCGATGAGCTAACTGAAAGTTAGATTACCCTTAGTTAAGTTAGGGCATCTATACCTAGACCGTAGCTGTCAGCCACCCGCAACCGCAAGCGCCATCCTGGAAATAGACTGGCAGCCATCAAAAAACCGGCCGTGACCTCGGCGGTCACGGCCGGTTCGCGGGCCAGACGGTCTTACTTCTTCCGGTTCTTCTTGCGCTTGCCGTCGAGGGCGGTGGCCGCGAGAGCCAGCCCGGTGGCGAGCAGCCAGGAGTCCTTGGCCAGGGAGAGACCCTGCTCGGACGGGCGGATGCCGTCGTCCTCGCGGTTGTCCGGATCGGCGAAGTACAGCGACAGCAGACCGGCCGCGAAGGTGGTCAGCGCGCCACCGGCGACGGCGTTGGGGACGAAGGGCGCGAGCAGCGCACCGCCGACGGCCGCCTCGGACCAGCCGAGCACGGTGCCGAACTTCTCGGAGGGAATCTGCTTCACCGCGGGAACGCCGGATGCGGCGAACTGCTGGATGCCGGCCGACGCCTCGGCGGGCATACCGATCTTGCCGATGCCGCTATTGAGGATGAAAGCGCCGGGGATGGCGCGGAGGGCGACGCTGGACAGGAAGTTCATGGTTTCTCCTCAAGTTTTGTTGATGTGACCGCATCCCAGGTTAGCGCGGAACTCCGGCGTATGCAACCGCAGCTTATCGACGAAGCCGCCACGCCTTCCGCGAAGGATCCACCACCCAGGACGCAGACTCCCCCGAAAACGACTTGAGTTCTCCCCCGGCGATGAGGTGGCGGGAGGCGTCGATAAGCAGCAGATACGCCTCCGGTGTCGAGACCTCCGCGTCCACCAGCTGCAGCTCCGGAAGGCCGAAACCGGCCAGGCCGTACGTGTAACCGGTGACACCGTCATCGCCCTCCCACACCCAGGCGGGCGCCCAGAGCTGGACCGGCGATTCCGGAGAGTTCGCCAGCTCCGAACGCAGCCCCTGCGCGCCCATGGTCGTGCCGTCGATGCTGTAGCCGACGGCGTGCTCCAGACCCGCAAGCGCCGAAAGCGCGCGGGCATGCGCACGGTAGACATCGCGGACGTCACCGAACCCGAGCGCCCCGACGATGAGGTGCGCCGAGTGCATCCCGATGGCCTGCATCTCCTCGTCCGTGGTCAGCACCGGGTGAATGTTGTCCAGCACGCCGTCGCCGCCCAGGGAACGGGGCACGGGCGAGATCATGAGTTCGACTCCCTCGACGGCGGAGAGCACCACGTCCCCGCCGTCGCTGAGCCGGGCTTCGAACCCCGCGTCGTCCAGGAACTTCCGCACCTCGTCGGCCGAGACGGGTTCGGCGAGCAGGAGCATGCCCAGCGTGGCGGATCCGGATGAGGTCGAGGCAGAGTCAGTCACCCCACCCACGTTAGCGGCATGGGGGCCAACACCCGCTTTCCCGGAGCAACGATCCGGTGAGCCCTAGCATTGGCCACACCACGACGACTCCACCGAAAGGCCCCGAACCCGTGAGCACCGACACGCTTTACACCCGCTACCTGCAGATCCGCGACGACGACACCAACATCCAGGGTGCCTCGGCCATCTCCGGGAGCTCGCTGCTTCCCATCATCCAGCACCTGGCGACGGAGAATGACCTCTCCGAGCAGGAGGTCAAGGCCCAGATCGCCACCGGGTTCGCCGAGAAGTCCGGCACCGACGTTGACCGGGTACTGCGCACGATCGACGAGCTCATCGCGCTGCGCGAAGAGGCTCACGCACGCGCCATGGACTGGAAGGAATCCAACATGGCCGAGCGCGCGGCCATCAGGCGCGACCGGGAGGAGCTCCCCGCCTAAACATGAAAAGACCCCTCACCTGTTCTAGCAGGTGAGGGGTCTTTCTGGTGGAGCTGCCGGGGATTGAACCCGGGTCCTCCGGCACGTTGCCAGGGCTTCTCCGTGCGCAGTCCGCATTGATCGCTACTCGGCTCTCCGGCTTGGACGGACACCGTCCCGGATGATGAGCCCAGTCAGCGGTAAGAGTCCCCGCCGGCCCCGCTGACGCGGCCGACAGGCAAGCCACTTGAGTCGATGCCGGGGTCCAGGTTAGTGGCGAACCTGGTCCGACAGACACGCAGCTCGCTACTTAGGCAGCGAGGGCGTAGTCACGCTGAGAGTTCTTCTCTGCGCTTATTTTTTTGCTGCGGCGCTTGCGGTGGCCTCCAGCCTTCACCGGCACGCTTCCCCTGGCTCAGTGTCCGAAGTCGAAACCATAATCAGCCCCGTACAGTGAAACACTGCCCTCGGGCGGGATAATGCCGGTTTCCCGAGGTTGCGCTGATCCTACGCTCCCACGCAAGTGGCCGTCAAGGCAGGTCGAGGGCGAGAATCCAGTCGAGCTGCTCCTCCGCGCCCGTGGTGAAGGTGTGCTCGCCGATGCGGTGGAAACCCTGTCGTCGATAGAAATCCAGCGCTGCTTCGTTATGTTCCCAGGCCCCCAGCCACAGTGTCCTTGTGCCGCGCTCGAGCGCCCATTCCTTGGCGTGCCCAATGAGTGCCCTACCCAGACCCTGACCTTTGCTGCTGGCGGAGACGTAGATGCGTTGCAGCTCGGCGTGATCGGCCGGCATCTTCTCCGTTTGCGCCGACCCGACGTTGAGCTTGAGGTACGCCTCCGGCCGCCCCTCGATCTCCGCGAAAAACACCTCGGATTCGGGATCGCGAAGTTCGCTGAGCAGGGTCTCTGTCGAGTACGCGTCGTCGAGGTAGCGGTACATGTCCACGTCCGAGGTCGCGCCCCGGAAGGTCTCGACGAAGGTGTTCCGCGCCAACCGCTGGAGCTCGGCCACGTCCTTTTCCCCCACGCGCCGGATAATCATGCCCTCTCCAATCGTGCTGCCGGGATCCGCAAACGGCCGCTTTCCCTGCCCTTCCCCGCATCGAGCAGCGTCAGGACCCCCTGTGCCGGTACTTTGCGCTTATCGACATCCCGTCCACCCCGTTCCAGCTCTGCACGGTGTCGCCGGAAACACTCGTCGAACTTCCTGCGGGTCTCAGTGGACGAAGCCACATATTTCAGCCGTTCGTCGTGCCCGAGCTCATCCTCACTGCTCCCCCGGTGCCAGGTTCGATCCACCAACACCTCGGTGCAGTAGCGAGTCTCACGGGCGCGCAGATCGTTTCCTTTCACGCAGTAGTTCGCCATATGCCAAAGGATAATCAGGTGTCCCGCTGGAGTTCACCCGGGATTCATCAGGCGCACCTACAGTCCACATGTCATTGCCCTTGTCTACGGAGTACCTCAACATGCGCCTGCGTACCGCCACCGTTCTCACCGTCGCCGGCATGATGCTGTCGGCCACCGTCACCGCTACCGCCCAGTCCTCGGCAACGGGATTGCAGGGCGTCGATACGCATCTTCCCGGAAACCCGGTGGTGGTGCCCGCGGCCGTCGCGCACGAGGATGCACCGACACCCTCTCCGTTTACCCCGGATCAGATCGCCCGGGTCTACGCCTCCGACTTACCGGCCAAGGGCCCGTTCTACTTCGACGCCATCAACTCCTACGACGGCGTACGGCAGCACCATCCCGAGGTCATGGCCCGCAACCTGGACCTCACGGTGGAGATCAACAACGCCGCCGCCGATGACCCTGTACTGGTGGAACGTGCCCTCGCTGACGACCACGACGATCTCATGCTCACCATGTCCGACGCGTGGGGTGAAACCCTGGGCCAGCATTTCCGGGATGCCGTCGCCGAAAACCGCCTGCCCAAAACAACCCAGCTGCTCTCCGGGGCACTCGGACGCGGAGGCTGGTTGGCATCCACCACGTTCCCGGAGAAGTATTTCTACGGTGAGGACCGTCCGTTCGTCGTGGACCCGGCACGCATACAGCGTTTCCACCGTGATGGCGCCGAGGACGAATACTCCACCTCGCCGTCCTTTCCTTCCGGTCACACCAACCAGGCCACCTGGAAGTCCACCATGATGGCCGCGATGCTGCCGGAGCTGGGAACACAGATGCTCGCGCGCGGATCTGAGGTCGGCTACAACCGTGTGGTGCTCGGTGTGCACTACCCGCTGGATGTCATCGGTGGCCGGCAGACCGGTACTGCGGCAGCCATCGACCGGATGTCTGACCCGGAGTTTGTGGCACTACTCAACGAGGCATCGGCCGAACTGCGCGCGGAGCTTGAGTGGCGGTGTGGGGCGCCGCTGGCGGACTGCATCGCCGAGGACAGCGGCTACCTGTCGACCCGGGACGCCGTGGACGTCTACACCGAGCGCATGACCTACGGCTTCGACCAGATTGGCCCGGCCGGCCAGCCCATGGACGTCCCCTCCTATTCAGAGGTGCTGTTGCAGACACGCTTCCCGGAGCTGACCTGGGAGCAGCGCAAGGCGATCATGCACCTCAGCGCCATTGACTCCGGCTACCCGCTGGACGAAGGCACCCACTCCTACAACCGGCTCAACCTCGCCGCCGCGTGGGCCGCTACGCCACAGGTCAATGCCGATGGCGGAGTCAGCCTCATGCGTTGATGCCCTTGATTTTGCGGCCCATCTCGCGCACGACCTCGCGCTCCTCGGTGCGCTTCTTGATGGACTGGCGTTTGTCGTAGTCCTGCTTACCCTGCGCCAGGCCGAGCTCGACCTTCACGCGGCCATCCTTGAGGTAGAGGCTCAGTGGGACGAGGGTTCGGTTGCCGTCGCGCACCTTGCCGAAGATCGTGTCAATCTCGCGGCGATGCAGGAGCAACTTGCGGGTACGCCGCGGCGAGTGGTTCGTCCAGGAACCCATGGAGTATTCGGGAATGTGCAGGTTACGTAGCCACACTTCGCCATTGTCGATGGTGGCGAACGCCTCCACGAGGGACGCCTTGCCGTCTCGCAGAGACTTGATTTCGGTGCCGACGAGGACGATTCCCGCCTCGTACGTGTCCAAAATGGCGTAGTCATGGCGGGCTTTTCGATTCGTCGCAATGACATTGCTGCCCTGCTTCTTCTTTTTCTTGCCCATAATGAGAGGTCATCCTACCTGCCAGGGTGGGCTAAGCCCCAAACCCACCGGAGGGCGGGCGCCGCCCATTGCACCGTGTCGACTCCCGGGCCCAGGTATCCGCCGGGAAATCGCCTCCGGAAGGGCTACCGGAGAGACCACCACCGACGGCGCTTCGTCGACAGCTCAACCGGCATGAGCGTCAAGGCGAGCGCCGCCAGGGCCGGCCGTTCCACCAGGGTGGGAGGAAAGTCTCTCGCGGCAACAACATAACTGTCCCGGGAGGCGGGCTCCCCCGTGAGATAGACCGAGTGGCCGAAGGGATCCTCCGCGAACCAGTCGGCGAGAACTTCCGGGGAGAAGTCCACAACAGGGCCCGCAGAAGAGGCGAGGAGACCCGCGTCGGAATCGATGAGCAGGGCTCGCCTACCTGCCATCGCTGCGAGAACCTCCGTATCTCGCGTCGCCACAGGCGCCTTCACACCGGCAATGGCGCACTCACCCAGCTGCTCGCCCAGTTCGTCTGAACTCATGGACTGGGGATACACGAGGATGATGTGTTCCGGCGCACCTCCCGGTGCTGCCCCGGATGCTGCGCTGACGGCCCGGGCGGCAGTGGGAAAGACTCCGATGAGATGCGCAGTTTCGACCCGCACCGCGGTGCCGACACCCTCGGGGCCCAGCGAGAGACCCAGATCCCATCTGATCATCCGTCTACTTTCGCACGTACAGCCGCAGCGTGGCCCAGGCGATCACACCGGCCAGAATCACTCCCCCGAGTCCGAGCAGCGGCATGACCTGCCAGACATCAGCATTCGACACCCGAGCCAACAGACCGGAATCGTAGAGCCCGGACAGTGCCGGCATGACGACGAACCGGTTGCCCACCACCATTCCGAGGATGCCCAGAGCTGCACCCAGCGCAGTGGCAAGCACGGCCTCGACAACGAAAGGGCCCTGCGACATGCGTCGATTAGCGCCGACGATTCGCATGATGCTGGTCTCCACCCGGCGCGAGTGCGCGGAGAGAAGAACCATGTTGGACACGAGGAAGACGGCGGCAATGAGCTGAACCAACGCCAGAATGGCAGCGGCATTGCGGAGGGAATCAAGGTTGTCAGTGGCGGCGCTGACATCGTCGGTCTGATCGACCACACGAACCACACCCGGCATCTGCGCGATCGGATCCAGGGGCGAGATGTCGGTGGGCTCGGCCAGCCGGACATGCAGAGCGGCCGGCAGGGCGTCCGGTGTGGTCTCCTGCACGAGCGTCGGGTCGGACTCGCGGAAGATCTCCACGAACCTCTCATAGGATTCCTCGCGGGAGCGGAAACGCACTGACTCGACGTCATCCGAAGCCTCGAGCTCGGAGCGGACCGAGGAACACTCGGCGGAGGAACAGTCACTGTCACCGGCGGAGATGGCCTCGTCGAACTGCACCATCACCTCTACGCGGTCGAGGTAGATCTGCTTGGTGTCCTCGGTCATCTGGCCGATAAGCACCGCCGTGCCCAGCAACGCCAACGTGATCGCCGTGGTGATGATCAACGCGATGGACATGGTGAGGTTCCGGCGCAGGCCTCGGAAGCCTTCGCGGAAGATGTAGGCCAGATTCACAGTGCCTCCCCGGTCTCGGCTGAGTGGTACATGCCGTGGTCGTCGTCGCGGACGAACTTACCGTCACGCATCTCCAGCACCCGGTGACGCAGCGAGTCCACGGTTCGGGAGTTGTGGGTGGACATGAGCACGGTGGTGCCTGTCGAATGGATCTCGGTGAACAGGCCCATGATTTCGTCCGCGGTCTCGGGGTCGAGGTTGCCGGTGGGTTCATCGGCAAGCACCGCCCGGGGTTTGTTCACCAGTGCGCGGGCGATGGCCACACGCTGCTGTTCGCCTCCGGAAAGTTCGCGTGGCCTGCGGGTGCCCTTGGCAGCCAGGCCGACCATCTCCAACGCTTCCGGTACGGCGTGGGCGATCTCTGCCTTTGACTTGCCGATGACCTCGAGAGCGAACGCCACGTTGTCGTGGACACTCAGGAGCGGAAGCAGCCGGAAGTCCTGGAAGACGTAACCGATGCGCTGTCGTAGCTCGGAGACCTCCCGGTCCTTCAGGGTGTTGACGTGGAGGCCGTCGAAATGCACGTTTCCGGAAGTGACATTTTCCTCTCTGATGAGCAGGTTGAACAACGTCGACTTTCCGGATCCAGACGGGCCAATGAAGAAGACGAACTCACCCGGGGCGACCTCCAGGTTCACGCCGTCGAGCGCGGGCTTCTCCGTGCCCGGGTAGGCCTTGGTGACATTGTCGAAGATGATCACTGTGCTCCCTCCGCCTCCTGCTGCTGCGCCATTCGCCAGCGGATTCCGGCCTCGAGGAATCCGTCGATGCCGCCGTCGAGGACCTTGGTGGGGTCGTTGACCTCATAGTTGTTCCGCAGATCCTTGACCATCTGGTACGGGTGCAGGACGTAGGAACGCATCTGGTTGCCCCAGGAGGCGTTGCCGCCGGCACCGAGGGCGTCCATCTCCGCACGCTCCTCGATGCGCTTGCGCTCCAGAAGCTTGGCCTGGAGCACGTTGAGAGCCGAGGCCTTGTTCTGAATCTGCGACTTCTCGTTCTGGCAGGTCACCACCACGCCGGTAGGCAGGTGGGTGATGCGCACTGCGGAGTCGGTGGTGTTGACGGACTGCCCGCCGGGGCCGGAGGAGCGGTAGACGTCGACGCGGATGTCGTTGTCCGGGATCTCGATGTGGTCGGTCTTCTCCACCACGGGCAGCACCTCGACCTCGGCAAAGGAGGTCTGACGCCGGCCCTGGTTGTCGAAGGGGGAGATCCGCACCAGCCGGTGCGCACCCTGCTCGACGGAGAGCTGGCCGTACATGTACTCGCCGTGCACGACGAAGGTGGCGGACTTGATGCCCGCCTCCTCGGCGTAGGAGATGTCGTAGACATCGACCTTGTGGCCGTTCTTCTCCGCCCAGCGGGTGTACATGCGCATGAGCATCTCGGCCCAGTCCGCAGCGTCGACCCCGCCCGCTCCGGAGCGGATGTTGATCACCGCCTCACGCTGGTCGTAGTCGCCGGAGAGCATGGTGGTGACCTCGAGGGAGTCAATGGCCTCCCCCAGCTCCGCGAGCTCATCGTCGGCCACCGAGGCGTCACCCTCCTCCTCGGCGAGTTCGTACATGACCGGCAGGTCGGTGAGGCGCTCGCGCAGGCCGGTGACCCGGCGAATGCGGGACTGCACGGTGGAGAGCTCGCTGGTGACCTGCTGCGCGTGATCGGGATCGTCCCACAGCGAGGGATCGGACGCCTGCTGCTCAAGTTCCCGGACGCGGTCGGCGAGCTCGTCCAGATCCAGCACCTTCTCAATGGTGGTGAGGGTGGTATCGAGTTCGTCGATTCGTGCACTAGTCTCCGGTCGCATGGTTGCACATGCTACCCGAGGCACCATCGGCTCCTAACGGGCACAATGAAGGCCATGAGCTCTAAAGAATCCGACATCTCCCTGTCCGACATGGTGGACGCCCTCACTGCCACCTTCGCCGATGCCCACCACGGTGACAGTGACGAGCAGCTGGCCAAGGCCCTGGTGTTCAACGCCGGGCGCCTGGCCTGGCGAATGCGCGAAAGCGGGGTATCGACCGACTTCAAGACCTCCATCTCGGATGTCGTCACCGACGCCGACCGGGCGGCCGAACAGTTCGTCGCCGGTGTCCTCGACGCGCTGCGGCCGGAGGACGGGGTCCTGGGGGAGGAAGGGGCGCAACGGGCGTCGAAAAGCGGCCGTACCTGGGTCATCGACCCCGTGGACGGCACCTATAACTTCACCTCCGGTTCGGACTACTGGTGCAGCGCGCTAGCACTCGTCGAGGGCGAGCCGTCCGATCCCGAACGTCTGATTCTCGGTGCCGTCCACCGCCCGGCCATGGGTTACACCTGGTGCGGCGGCCCGGAACTTCCCACCACCATCGACGGCACCAGCTTGGCGGAGCTTGTCGACGCCCCGTCCAGCCACCTCAGCCTGGGAACCTATCTCCACCCGCACTGGCTCGACGATGACCAGGTTCGTGGTGCCTGGCAGTCCGTGGTCACCGGTTTCGCCACCCTGCGCATGTTCGGCGCCGGCTCCGTCGACCTCGCCGGAGTGGCGGCCGGAGAACTGGGAGTGTGGATGCAACACACCGTCGCCGACTGGGACTGGCTGCCAGGAAAGGCACTGGTAGAAGGCGTCGGCGGCACGTGCATCAAGGTCGAGGCCGGCGGGGTGGTCTGGTGCGTGGCTGGAAACCCGCAGGCCGTGGCCGAGGTCGCCGACACGCTGAAAGCCATAGGATAGGCCAGCATGAGCACCTATGTAGATGACCTTGCCCTCGCCCTCGAGCTGGCAGAGGCAGCCGACGCCATCACCGCCGAGCGATTCGAGGCCTCCGACCTCGAGGTGGACACCAAACCCGACATGACCCCCGTGTCCGAAGCGGATCTGGCCACCGAGAAACAGATCCGCTCGCTCATCGAGACCGCCCGCCCAGCAGACGATGTCCTCGGAGAGGAATTCGGCGGCGACGTGACATTCGAGGGCCGCCAATGGGTCATCGACCCCATCGACGGCACCAAGAACTACGTGCGCGGTGTGCCCGTGTGGGCGACGTTGATCTCGCTGCTCGACGACGGCGTGCCCGTTGTCGGCGTCGTTTCCGCTCCCGCCCTGGGCCGACGCTGGTGGGCGGCCAAGGACTCGGGCGCATGGCGCACGGTGCACGGCGGCTCCCCCAAGCGACTGTCGGTCTCCACCGTCGGCCAGCTGGATGACGCCTCGGTCTCCTTCTCCTCCCTCGGCGGCTGGTCTGAGCGCGGGCTGCGGGAGAATTTCCTCGACCTCACCGAACGCACCTGGCGACTGCGCGGATACGGGGACTTCTTCTCCTACTGCCTGGTGGCCGAGGGCGCGGTTGACATTGCCGCAGAGCCCGAGGTGTCCCTGTGGGACCTCGCCGCGCTGAGCGTGCTGGTCACGGAGGCGGGCGGCCGGTTCACGTCCCTGGCGGGCGAGGATGGCCCGCACGGTGGAGACGCGCTGGCGACCAATTCGCTGCTTCACGACGAGGTGTGCGCGGTGCTCGGCGCGTCCTGAGCTTTCCGAACGCAGAGCAAAGGCCCGGGGCGGACTACCGACCCCGGGCCATTGCCAGACCGTGAAAATCAGCCGAAACGGCGCACGCACTTTTTCCTTCCCCGCCGCCTGTGACCACGACGGGGCGATACCGGTGACACACGGAATCAACCCGCTTCAACCCTGGTGAACTGGAGGATGTGGACCGCATCCCGCCACCGCGAATCAGTTTAGGATAGCCTCGCCTTACTGTCTAGCCCTGGCCGGGAAGTGTTTCCTATGTCACATATGCGGGGATCTGGGAGCGCCCGATGCTGCACTCTTTCCCGGCTTTGTGCGACCCGCGCTGACGGTGTTGTCCGCACTGGTGGACCTTTCAGGCGCGGTGTTAGAGTTCAGTTTACTTACTGGATTTTCAGTATTTAAACCTGGACCCCCGCCTTGGCGATCGCACCGGCCACGTTAGTGTCAGTGAGCGCTGGGACCCGCCCGAGAATGGACTCCCGAAAGGAACCTCATGTCTGACCCTCACACCGCTCCCTGGACGCTGCTCACTGGCCTCGCCGACCCGTATCCCACCGCCCACGATTCCTCCCCGAGGAGGGCCGTTCCCAACCTCAAGGTGATCGAGCGTCTCGAAGGTGCCACCGTGGTCCGCCTCTCCTTCCGTCCCGGCGACGAGATGGCCGACCACCAGGCCCCCGCCCCGATCCTCATCCTCGGGCAGACCGGAGACGTCTCCGTCACCGTGGATGCCGGCGACGGCCGCGCGGTGACCGAGAACTTGACCCCCGGCCGCGCCCTGCACATTGAGCCGCGGCGAAAGCACAGCCTTGTCGCCCGCGAAGCTGCGACGGTCACGCTGGTGATTCTCACGCAGTAGGGGCGGAGCTGGATGCCCTGGGAAACCCCGGGCGGTTCAATACTTCAGCATCCAGGAATAGAAGAAACCCCCTCCCGGCCATTCCTGGCCAGGAGGGGGTTCTCATCAGAAGAAGTTGGTAGCGGGGACAGGATTCGAACCTGCGACCTCTGGGTTATGAGGGGGCTGTACGTGCCACCTGGGTATTATCACCACTGAACTGCGGTTATACAACCAGCTAGTTCCCGTTGATTCCCGCAGAATCCCGCAGAATCCCGGTTCTTAAGCGACATCTAAAGCGACATTTTTACTCGGTCCGGAGAGCACGGGTCATACCCTCGATGTCGGTCAAGTCGGTATAGGAGGCAGCATTCATGGCCGGGTCGTGCCCAAAGAAGGCCGCCCGGACGTCCGGGCCGACACCCCGGGCAATCGCTCGGTTGTTCAAGACAGTCCGCCAGGCGTGCGACCGCATGGCTGAGATAGCCTCGCTACCCAGGTCGGCACCTACGCTGAGGTATAGAGCTTTTGATGTCTTCACCGCATTGTCGGTCCGCCACGGACTGGCGAGGTCTCCCGGTGCAGAGATGATCGGCGTGGATGCCGCTGCCGGGAGCGTGTCGAGCCGAGCTCGGTGCCAGGCCTCGACCCGCGCGTCAAGAATCGGGACCGTGCGCGACCGGTGGGTTTTGCTCACGTCGGCAGACACGGGCACCGCCAGGCGACCCCCAGACTCGGAGAGGTCGGCCCGGGTCAGCGCCAGAGCCTCGGTGATCCGCAGGCCAGTGCCCGCTTGGAGCAGCGCCAACGCGACGGCTCGCTCATGTCGGGCTAGCGACGACCCCCGGCGGTCGGTCCCCGGTGGTAGCGGTCTGTCTGTGTCCCGGGTGATGAGGTGATTGACGACCCGGTCGTAGTCGGTGTCGGTGAGCGCATGAGAAGCGGGTTTCTTGCTCTTACTGACGGTCCCGAGGTCGATAGACACTCCACGCAGGGGATTGTGCTCGACCAGCCCCTCCCGGAGGAGCTGGTCAAGCACGTATTTCGAAAGTACGGTGCGGGCCTGGCGACCGCTCTCAGAGCCGTGGCGTGCGGCGATGTCCTGGAGCGCATGCTCCAGTGTCCTGAATCTCACGGCGTCGCCGATGGGGAGGCCGGAGAGCGCAGATTTTATTTGCGCCAGGGCTGTGACATATCGGCGGAGGGAGTTTTCACGTAGTCGCGCGGACTGGAGGACAGGCGTTGATACAGAGTCGATGAAATCGACGATTTTGTCAGATTTCGACCATGTCGACGAGCCCGCTGCGAGGGCATCACCACATTTCATGTGCCCTTTTCGTCGGAATTCGCCTCGGGTTGCGGCCCTGATTTTGATGCGTTTCAGCCGTCCGTCCCAGAGTCTGACGGAGACATCGCTCTGGAAAGGCCCCCGCCCCTCCAGAGCGTCTGCGACGCGGTCGACAGAGGATTCTCCAGGGGCTAATCGTGTTTTAGCTGCTGTTTTAGGTGTCATAACCCATATTATAGCGACACTATTGTCATAGGTTCGAATCGGGGATAAGCTCGGGGTTATGGAACGGAACCCCTGGTCAGAATGGTGGACAGAAGAGGCCCAGTCGCGCCGCGACGCGGTTATAGCGGAGCTGGTGGATCTAGGCGTCGTCGGCGGCGAGAGCAGCCCCGACGAGTACGAGATCCTGGACATCTCCCTCGCCCAGGCCATGAAGCGGGACATCTCCCTCGCCCGCGAGCTGGAGAGTCAGGCGGATGCTCAGATCAGGGAGGACGGAGACCGATCTCTCCTGCGGCAGCGACAGGTGCTCAGGGAGGCCCTGAAAGGGATGACCGCCGCGTGGCGGTCCCGCTTCGATCACGAAGTGATGACCGACGCCCCAGGGCGGGGGCGTGTGGGCGTGTGGGGATACGTCTACGACGGGGAGGACCACGCGATGACCATCGAGGACACCGTCCGCGTAGACGCTGGGATCGTAGATACGCTGTGGCCGCCCCTACTACGGGACACTCCGGGCATTGACGGGACCTAGCGGGATCGGTAGGGTAGGTACAAGCCCCGGCTGGACTGTCGATCTACGGATCAGCACCCCTGAGACCGGATAAGAACTCGGCTAAGTGCATCGACTGCGCGGCTCGCCATGCTGATTCAGCATGTCGCGAAAGAGGTTCTTTCCAGTGGGCTCTCCACACACTATTGACGCGTCGCTCCGCCCATCTGAGGCAGGAGCCGTCCTGGGGCTCAGCCCTAAAACTCTCGCAAACTGGCGCAGCCAGGGCACTGGCCCGGCGTACGCCCGTGTCGGCGATCGCATCACGTACCGGCTGAGTGACCTGCTCGCCTACCGCAGCGCCCGCATGGTCAGGGGTGAGCGGTAATGAACCACGTTTCCGCAGGTCACGCCTATGAAATGGCGGTTTCCGAGACCCGAAACGGGCAAAACCGCAGGTCACAGCTACTTTCTGCCCTCTCGGGGGTTACAGGGGTTACTTATACCCCCGCGCTAGCAAAACACGAAAAAAGAGAAGCTTTCAGGGGGGAACACTTCTGTTTTTTCGTGTATCTGAGTAGAGGGGCTCAAAGTAACCCCGGAAACCCCCATAACCCCGCCGCACCGGTCGGGGGTGTCGTGCGATGAGCGACGAAAAAACCCCCACCGGCCAGGGTGAGGGTATTGATCAGGGGTCCGCTACTTCCCTCCAGCCTAAGGCCACCTGTCCCGTTGGTCAAGGCCCTACACTTGACAGACTCTCGCCTGAGCACCTGACCGAGCTACGCGCCTCTGCCATTTCCGACGCGGTGATCGACGCGTGTGGCGCATACACCGCGTACGAGCGCGACGACCTGCCGGAGCCGCTGCGGTGGGTCGGTGACCGGGACGGCGCCCTGCCTGCGCTGGTGATCCCCATGACTGAGGCTGGTCGCGGGATGACCTGGCAGGTGAAGCCTCGGACGGGGACCGTGGCGGTGGACGGCCGCACACTGAAGTACATCTGCCCGTCGAAGAGCAGTGGTGCGATCGTCCCGTCTCTGATCGAGCGTCGGGCTGTCACCGACGAGACGAAGCGGGTTCTCATTGTCGAGGGGACGAAGCAGTCAATGGCGGTGCTGTCGTGCACCGACAGCACCACTGCGGTCTATGGTGTGCCCGGCATCCAGAGCTGGATGGGCGGCGAGGACGGGCCTTCCCCTGCATTTAGCCTGGTCACGGGCCTGTCGACATACATTCTTCCTGACGCAGATGCTGCTCGTAACCGTGCGGTCTACGACGGGGCCTCTGCACTTGGCGCTCACTGCCGCCAGTGGGGCGCGTCGCCTGTGCGGTACATCTCAATCCCCGGTCACGGGACGCAGGGCGTTGACGACGTCTTGGCATCGGTAGACGCCGAAAGACGGGCTGAGTTGCTGGACCTGTGGGTCCGGCAGGCTGGAGACAAGCCCTCGCTGAAGATGCCCCCCAAGAAGAAGAAACCCGAGGGTGAAGACCTGGACGATGACCGGCCACGGGTGTCCGCTGACGCGCCACCTCAGGAAATTCTCTCGGTCGTCGGGGGCGCGCTGCACACCAGCCTGGGTGGCCGGTCGCTTTTCCGCCAGGGGTCGTCTCTGGTGTCTCTGGTGGAGATGGAGGGCCGACGCACCCTCGCCCCGGTAAGCCGGGCTCTGATGCAGGATCTGGGGTCTCAGGCAGCTGCCGTCGTGCATGAAACGGAACGGGCCTCGCGCGAGCGATTCCTGTCCGGGTCTGAGGCGGACATGCTCCTGTCCCCTCCCCGTGTCGCGCCTTACCCGCGAATCGACGGCATTTTCGCGTCCCCGGTAGTAAGTGGAGGCGGTCGGATCGTGTCCGATCCCGGCTACGACGCTGGCAGTGGAGTGTATCTGGACCTGTCTCGTGAGCTGGTCGGCTTCTCGGTGCCAGAGAGCCCGTCGCCTGATGATGTCACGGCTGCGCTGAACCTGCTGGAGGAGATGCTGGTCGACTTCCCCTTCAAGACCGCCGCTGACCGAACTAGGGCCCTGGGGATGCTCCTGACAACGGTGACGCGCCTCATGTATGGGACGTCCCCCATGATCGTCGTGACGGCTAATACGCGAGGGTCCGGAAAAAACCTGCTTGCCGACAATATGTCTCTCATCGCCACGGGCGAGTGCGTCTCCGTGCAGCGGCTACCGGAC
Organism: Corynebacterium doosanense CAU 212 = DSM 45436; assembly: GCF_000767055.1. Lineage (NCBI taxonomy): Bacteria > Bacillati > Actinomycetota > Actinomycetes > Mycobacteriales > Corynebacteriaceae > Corynebacterium > Corynebacterium doosanense. The sequence goes on along the minus strand of NZ_CP006764.1, from coordinate 747,222 downwards.
TCAGAGACGGAGGTGCAGAAGGTCCTCGTCTCCGCTCTCCTAGCTGGCCGCACGCAGCTGACCTGGGACGAAGCGAGCGCTGGGCTGGACTCTCCGACGTTGTCGGCATTCCTGACGAGCGAGGTGTTCGGCGGCCGTCGCCTGGGTGAGTCCGAGGATTTGCGGTCGAAAAACCTCGCCTGCGTGTGGGCGATGGGCAATAACGTCTCGGTGTCCGGGGACCTGTCTAGGCGGACCATCGCGGTTGAGCTGGAGTCCCCCCTGTCCGATCCCGAGGCCCGGACGGGATTCAAGCACGCTGACCTGCGGGGTTGGGTACGTAGTCGCCGGCGAGAGCTGCTGGAAGCCGTATTCACCCTCGTCCAGTCGTGGGTCGTCGCCGGGCGACCTGCGCCGACGTCTTCTGCACCCGTCGGCAGTTTTGAGGGGTGGTTTCACGTCGTCGGGGGCGTCTTGGAGCATGCCGGTCTACCTGACCTCATGGAGGGTGTGGCTGAGCGGCGAGCCGCAGGGAATGTCTCTGAGCAGGAAGATCTCGCTTTCCTCGCGTGGGTAGTCGAGGTGACGGGCGGCAGCGAATTTATCGCTTTCGATCTCGAAGAGGCTGTCGCGACGTACTCCGGCTACGTGCCGCTGCCATCGACGATCCAGAGCCTCGGTGATGCCACCGCTAGACGGTTAGGCCGGGCTCTGACCCGGATGCAGGACCGGCACCTGGGCGGATATGTGGTCCGGAGCGCTGGGACGCAGGCTCACGTCAAAAAGTATCGGGTCGACGTAACAGGCGGTCCTGGCAACGGTGGCGATGGCACTCCCCCGCCGTCCGCTCCGACTCCGGGCCCCGGTGACCCCTCTGCGCCTATCGGCACCCTTGTCTTCGACCTGGAGACCGGGTCGGCGGATGATCTCCACACTGCCTCTGACCCGGGCTGGGTCCGTCTCGCGGCGTACAGCATCGACGGTGCCGATCCGGTGGCGACGACGGATATTCGTGAGCTCGTCGGTCTCATCGAGCGGGCTGAGACGGTCGTAGGCCACAACATTGTGGCCTACGACCTGCCCGCGCTGGCGCGACACTACGGCCTGGACGTGGACGCCCTGGTGGCGCAGGGCCGTGTCCGCGACACTCTGGTCCTGGCTCGGTTGGCTGAGCCGCCGCGACCGGGGCTGCGCTACGGCCTCGACGCCGTAGCTACCCGGCAGGGTGTCGACGGGAAAATACTCTCGGCTGGCGAGAGCGCCCTGAAAAAGCTGGCCCGTGACCACGGCGGATACGACCGGATCCCCGTCGACGACGAGGACTACCGCGCCTACGCCACGCAGGACGTGCGCGCCACGGCGGCGGTGTACGCGGCTCTCCTGCCCCGGGCCGTGGACGTGGTCGGCGAGGAGTACGTCACCTACGAGCACCAGGTGGCGCACGCGCTGGCCCAGGTGGAATCACACGGTGTGCGTGTAGACCGCGTCGAGGTCGAGCGTCGCCTCGCCGACGAAGACCTGGTGCGGGGTGAGATCCGCACCTGGCTGGTGGAGACGGTCGGCATCCCTGACGAGGGGAAAGCGCCGTGGGCTAGCGCTGAGGGTAAGGCCGCTCTGGCTCGATATGTCCACCATGCCGGTGCAGAGCTCCCTCTCACTGCCAAAGGCTCGGTGAGTGCCTCTGGCGAGGCTTTTGCGGCCGTAGCAGCGGAGCATCCAGAGAGCGCCGCGCTGGCGGAGCTGGCTGAGAAAATGACGACCCTCCTACAGGCGTCGTCTCCGGCCGCGACGGTGAAAAAGTGTCTGCGGTCCGACGACCGCGTCTACCCCGCGATCCAGCCCTCCCAGGCGACAGGTCGGCTGTCCACGACCTCGCCCGGCATGACCATTTTTGGCAGTAGATCGGACCGGCTCATCGCTCAACGGGCGATGATCGTGCCGGATGAGGGCGACGTGATGGTCGCCGTGGACCTATCCGGCATCGACGCTCGGTGTATGGCGGCGGGTAGCGGAGACGCCGCGTACGCTGCGCTTTTCCAGCCGGGGGTCGATCTGCACTCCGAGACGGCGGCAAGGCTTTTCGGCGACCCTGGGCGCAGGGCTGACGCCAAGATCGTGAACCACTCCATGAACTACGGGGTGGGGGCAGCGAAGCTGTCAGCAGCTCTCGGTGTATCCGAGGGTGAAGCTCGGCAGATCCTCACTGACTACGACCGCGCGTACCCGGGCCTGGCGGCTTTTAAGGCCCGTCTCCGGGCCGGGGCTGAGTCGGGCGGTTACGTCACCTCTGGCTACGGCCGTCGTGTCGCTGTCCCGCGTGACCGCGCATGGACACAGGCTCCGGCGGGCTATGGCCAGGCCACGGCCCGCGACGCCTTCCTGACGGGAGTCCTCTCACTGCCCGACGAGGTGAGTGCGATGGTCCGCATCTTCGTCCACGACGAGGTGGTGCTCTCTGTCCCGGGTGACCGGGCAGAGGAGATACAGGCCGCTGTGGTCGCCACATTCGAGTCGGTGACCCTGCCGTGCGCGGGCGGCGTCGTCGTGCCCGTCCTGGCCGAGGCGGCCGGCCCAGCCGAGACCTGGGCAGGGTGCAAATGATGGCTGCCGACACGCTCGCGCGGCCGCCACCGCTGGCCCCGTGAGTACCTCAAAAGACCAATCAATTTTTCAATTCACAGAATGGAGCAGGACATGTCCGATGGATTCGGCCACGATATTTTTACCGTCCTCGCAGCGCTGATGATGGCTTCGTTGGCGGCTGCACAAGAGCAGGAGGCGCAGGCCCAGCGGCAGGCTGCGCTGGATGATGAGCAGCGCCGCACGGAGCAGCGGCGCGCCGAGAAAAAAGCACTGTGCGATCGTGAGAAGGCCCAGGCGGATTACGAGTCTCGGTGGGATGTCAAGACGCGGCGTCAGATCGACGCTGCGAAGGCTGCGGTGCGCATGCAGAAATTCAAGCCCGCCACCACGCGTGCTATCTGCGCTCGCCTGGATTGCCTCGGAGGTCCCCTCGCCGAGATCGCCGAGGGGTCTGTCCACGCCACCAGCCGGAGGGCGGTCGGGGATGAGATCACTCTGTGGGAGCGCGATCTCAGCGCTCTCGCGGCGGCGGATCGGGGCCTCATCCCCGGTGATGACCGGCGGGTGGAGGCGGCCAGGACGCGCATCGCTGAGCTGGTCTCGGCCCACGAGGCCGGCCTCGCCTCGCGGGGCCTCGATGCCCCTACAGCTGGCGTGCTCAGCGTGGACTGGGAGGCGCTCGCCGACCGCGCTCGGCGTGGAGCTGAGGACGCTGAGGCGGTAGCGGCAGCGGGTCCGGGAGGACCGGCAGAGGGCAGATCTACGGCCATCGAAGATCTGCGCCTGGCGCTCGACAAGGGCAGTGACCGCTCCGACAAGGGCGGTAGGGGAAGCCAGCGGACGGCCCCCACACCGCCGCGACCGACGAAGACTACCGACTACGGAATGGAGCTTTAATCATGGCAACGAAGCAGAAGGTCAACGCTGCCGTCAAGCGCTTGCGCGATCAGCAGCAGGCGCTCGCAGACGCTCAGCGCCGCGAGGACGAGGAGCGCCAGGCGGTGCTCGTCGCGCTCGGTGAAGTCCTCGAAGCTGCGGCCACGTCGCCGCGCTCGCGGTGGCACGGTTTCCGTGACCGCCCGCTGCGAGATCTCCTCGTGGAGGCCGGTCTCGAAGAGGCTGAGGAGACGGCTGAGACTGAGGTCGTGCCTGAGGCTGAGGCTGAGGCTGAGGAGCAGGGCAGCTCGGAGGAAGCCGCTGACTCACCGGTAGAGGACGCGTCAGTGCAGTCCGAGGCCCCGGCCCCGGCCTCGGACTGGGGCTAGGGGGTCCAGGGGGCGCAGCGCGCCCCCGGCCAGCCACCCGGTCGGCGCGCCAGCGCCGAGAGCACCGGAGGTGCTCAGGGTGATGCTGGCACCGGGGTTTCGCTGCCGTCTCCGACGATCCCAGCGCTCACAGATCACGAAGTGTCTGGGAGACGGGATCGCTCGGAGCGTGTCAGAGAAACCCCGGCATGGATCGGAGCGCGTCAGCGGTTCGGTCCACTATCTGTAACGACGATGGAAGAAGGCGAAGATGAAGTTAAAAGGTGAGGTAGCGAAGCGACTGACGATCCGCCTCGACGCGGCCGCGTGGGGGGTGGTCGAGGCTGTCGCCCGGCAGCTGGGGATCACGCCAGCGGAGGTGATCAGGGGTGGCGTCCACACGCTGTCAGACCGGCTACCGCCGGGGTGGCGGGAGCGGGCTACGGCTCCCCCGCCCGGACTGGTGGCCGAGTTGCGCGCCCTGCGGTTGGAGGTACGCCGCATCGGTGTGAATGTGAATCAGTCGGTGCGGGCGCTGCACCAGCGCGGTGCAGGCGCAGACGCGTCGGTGCTGTCGCAGCAGATGGCCGAGATCGAGGCCCAGCTCGATGAGCTGAGCGGGGAGGTGAGCGCCCGTGTCTGTCACGACGGTGGATAGGTCTCAGGACGTGCGCGGCGCGGTGGTCTACGCCGTGTATGGCACCGCCAGCGGTGCCCGGGACGGCGTGATCCGCGCTGCCGGTCTGAGCATGGTGGGCGTCGGCGAGGCGCGCGACGACCCGTGGGCCGCGCTGGCGTGGGTCGATGAGGGACAGGAGATGCTGAGGCCGCACACGCAGCGGTCGAATCAGGCGGTGACCATCGTCCAGAGCTGGGCTGTGGATGAGCTGGACGCCCAGGACCCTGCTGACATCGAGCGCGCACAGGCGATGGGCAGGGAGCTGGCCACGCGGCTGGCCCCGGGCTCCCCGGTGGTCGTGGCGACGCACACTGACTCGAAATCTGGGTGCGTGCACAACCACATCATCGTGCTCAATCATGACCTGGCGACTGGTAAAGCCACGTCGAAGCAGGCGGGCAACTGGCACGCAGTCGCTTTCGAAAACGACCGCTTAATGCGTGACTGGCACATGCGTGTTCTGAGCCAATCGGAGGTGAGCCTGTCCCAGGCTGAGCGCACGGCTGCGCGGGAGGGACGGAATATCGACTCGTCGGGCCTGGCACTGCACGAGATCGGCCCGGACACGTGGCGGCATTATCTCCGCGCCCGCGTCGATGAGGTCCTAGCCGATCCGCGTGTCACGGGGGCCAGTGACCCCGAAGCTGGCTGGACGGCGGCGCAGCAGATCGCCGCTGACCACGGAGTCTCGATCCGCGTTGAGGGGGGCTCTGCCGTCACCCTCGCCCTTGTCGATGACGACGGCGAGGTCGCCACCTACGCGACCTCTCGGGGCCGCACCCGAAAAGCCGCCACGGCCGGGTCGAAATTGGGTGAGACCTACACGATGACCGGCCTCGGCGATCGGATCGCAGAGGCGCAGGCGGCACACGCCGCACGGATAGCACGACAGGCGCGGAGAGACGCTCTCGCGCGCATCACATCAGATCGAGATACAGAGGAGAAGGACGATGTCACAGGAAACACACATGGAGACTCTCATCGAGCAGTACCTCAACCCGGAGTTGGACCCGGTGATGGAGGCTCTGGAAAAACTGACCGACGACCGGGTCAGCCAGAAGCAGAAGCTCTCGTCAGCGATGGAGGCGGCGGAGCAGCTGGCCGAGAGGGTCACCGAGGTCGAGGTCTCGGTGGTGGGACTGACGCACTTGTCCGAGCAGCAGCAGCAGCTCGCCGAGCGGCTGCGGCAGCTCAGCCAGACGACGGTGGGGACGGAGGAGTACGACACGGCGCAGAGAGCGGTCGCGGAGACGATCTCGTCGCTGGTGACGATGATCTCATCGATGGGCCCGGCGTTACGGTCGGTGCAGGGCACGCTGGCAGATTTGGCGCTGATGTACAAAGCGACACTGGAGGTCGCGGAGCACCCCGTGAAACTCTCCGCCGCCAGCACCAAGAACGTCTCTCAAGGATTGTCCAAGCAAATATCGATGAGCCTGAAATCTGAGCTTGGGCCCTTGGTTAACCAGTCGTTCGCGCGTGTCCAGGAGAGCATCGACGGCACGGTAAACCGAGCGGTCGAGCGACTCCAGCGGGAGCGCGCATTGTTGACAAAAGAGCTGGGTAAGGTTAGCCAGGAACGACAAAAAATCGAAGAATCAATCCGCAAAGATACTGACCGAATTAACAACACGAAGCGGTTCGCCCTCTGGACTGTGTTGGCTGCGCTGTTGGTAGGAGCTGGGTTCGTGGCTATCGGCTCGCTGGGTGTTGGCGCGATGAACTTCCTTGGTATCCCTGATGGTTTAGGCACGCTCTGGAGCAACGTCGCGTCGGCCGAGACCTGGTATTCCACCGTAGGCTGGCTGGTAGTCACACTGGCTGTTATGGGGTTGATAGTTAGCCCAATGGCCTACGTGGCGGCGAAGGTGGTTAGTGAAGGAAAGTAGTGAAACCGCCACTCTTCGGAGGTTGAGCGCCTGTACAGGCAGCGTGCTTAGCGCGACACCGTCTTCTTGGCAGTACAAATGGTAGAAAATGGCCCCACATCAGCCGTAGCTGATGTGGGGTTAACGTCGAAGGCTTCGCAGTACTCATCGTGAGATTCCACCCAGCTGCGATGAATACCCATGATGGTGACGCCCTAGACGGCATCAGAATCTAACCAGCCTCCAACAAGGAAACCCTTGTTATAGCAGATCGAATAGCCGATCCGTACAAAAGGAAGTAATAGTAGAAACAAGGATGAGCGGGCCTTTTCGGGACCCAGTTATAGGTCAATTCTTGGCCCAGACCGGCACCACCGGGCTAACTCGCGTGTTCTTGTAGTACAGGCTTAGCATTGAGAGCTTCACAAAGCTTGCTAAGCGTGAGTGTTGTTATCCCAGCGCCAGTCTCTAAACCTTGATCCACCGATGCGAGTATCCGGATCAAGCCGCGCATGAAATGGAAATGCCCCCTCTGAAATGGGAAAATGATGATGTTCTAAGTCAACCAATCCCGCCCAGAAAGGGGCACCTCTCAGGTGCTATTCAACCACACACCCGCGTCTGCGTCCCATTCCTTCGACGATGAGAACCTCACCGCAACCACCGGGCTGGTCCCGATCATGGCACTGGCCCAGAAGGCAGGCCTGCCAGCCCTCGCCGAAGACCGTCTGACCGTGACCACAACCGGGGCGGACAAAGGCGCGAACCCAGCACCGAAACTGGCCACCCTGGTCGCAGGAATGGCTGCCGGGGCCGACTCGATCGATGACATGAACATCGTCCGCCACGGCGGCATGAAACACCTCTTCGACCGCGTTTACGCCCCTTCGACACTGGGCTCGTTCCTCCGCTCGTTCGCCTTCGGCCACGTCAGACAACTCGACGCCATCTCCTCCCGCTTCCTGACCAACCTCAACGCGCACACACCGCTGCTGCCCACGAACCAGGACAGTGCACAGGCGTCAATGATCTTCGTCGATGTCGACGACACCGTCATCGACGTTCACTCCGCGTCGAAGCAGGGAGCCGGGTTCGGCTACCAAGGTAGTCGCGGGCTCAACGCACTATTGGCGACCGCATCGACTGCCAGTTCCGGCCAAATCATCGTCGGTCAACGCCTGCGCAAAGGCTCAACCTCCTCAGCCCGGGGTGCTGACAAATTCGTCTCCGACGCTCTGGCCACCACAACCCGGATCAACTCTGGCACTTCGGTGTTGGTGCGCGCTGATTCGGCATACTACTCATCAGGCGTCGTCAAAGCCGCCCACGACGGCGGGGCTCATGTGTCGATCACGGTACGCATGGACAAAAGGGTCAAAGCAGCGATCGGAATGATCAGCGATGACTCCTGGACTGGCATCGAATACCCCGAAGCGATCTACGACGAAGATTCCGGGGCATGGATTTCGAAGGCCGAAGTCGCTGAGATCCCATTCACCGCGTTCACCTCAAAGAAGAAGGCACTGCAAACGACGGGGCGTCTGGTGGTGAGACGCATCCCGGAACTCAACGAAACAAAACGGGCTGCCGGGCAAGACCCGTTGTTCAACTTGTTCCGGTACCACGCGTTCTTCACCACCGTCGATCAGGATCGTTTCGACACTGTCGCTGCTGATCACATCCATCGCAGACACGCGATCATCGAGCAGATCAATGCGGAGCTGAAGAATGGTGCCCTGGCGCATATGCCCTCCGGGGTGTTCAACGCCAACGCCGCTTGGCTCGCAGTCGCAGCGATCACGCACAACCTGCTGCGGGCTGCTGCCGGAGTCGTTGGTGGACGGATGGGCAAGGTGCGCGCCCAGACGCTGCGAACACGGATCATCAGCGTCCCGGCCCGGATTGCTCACCGGGCTAGGAAACTGATCCTGCACCTGCCGAGAGCCTGGCCGTGGGCGACGGAGTTCTCACGACTCTGGCAATCGGCGTTGGGACCACCCCGGACAGTGTCGATCTGACCAATTCGCCTCTGAAAGGGGGGCCCGAGACCGGAGTTATGGAGGAGCCTCCGGGAAGCTCAGTGTGGAAGAGACCGGTGAGAGACCGGGACACTACCTCCTGCCCGCTCATCGTGTCCGAGCTCAAATTCGAGTGAGCCCCCGGACATCAAGCAGATCGGTGGATCAAGGCTAAACGGGCAATGGTCGGCCGTGAAACCTCAGAATATCGGGCCAGCTCTTCCTGCGTCCAACCTCGCTCAATACGCAGACGTTTAACCTGCGCACCAATCAGCGGACCGTGCACACTAGGCATGGACACCTTCTTCTGTGGTCACCGACGCACGGACGGTATTCTCTACGCGCACACGCATTGCGCCCCCGTATGTAGTCATGCCCTCCCAGTCTGGGACAGTTTCGCCTGCAGGCGTGGTGATGACTGGGACCATGATATGCGTGGCCTTGAGGCGCTTGAGGGTCGCGCCATTTCCTCCCCAAGAGAACTTCCCAAGCTGCTGCTTGATGGCCGTCATTAGCACAAAGGCGTTGTCGACGTTAAGCTGTTGGTGCTCCAGAATTTGAACGTTCTGGCTGGTGTAGAAGTCCACAGGTTGATACCCAAGGGTCTGAGTATCAAGACCGAGTGAAATCACATTGCCTCTCTCGGGCGGCTTACCCTGCCGGGGCACAAAGCCGACAATGCTGTTACCGGCACCAGACCGGGATACGAATGGATATTGTGGGACTCCTATTAGTTCAAGCTGAATCTTGTCGTACCACGCCTTCGATGATCGGACTTTTTCGAAGACCTCGGTCAACAGCATCGGCGCGAAGTCCAGCTCCGGTAGTTCAGAATCGCTGTCTAGAGCAGTCCGCAGCACATGTGCACGGGCTTGGAGGGTCTGCTCTCGTAGCTCTCGGCCTAGCGCTTCCATACCTCCCCAGTCGGGCACAGTTTCACCTGCCGGGTTGTTGGTAACGGGGACCATGATGTGCGTAGCTTTAAGGCGCTGAAGTGAGGCGCCATTTCCCCACTGAAACTTACCTTTTTGTTGACGCAGGACAGTAACAAGGAACAGCCCGCTATAGAAATTCATTTTTGGATGCGACAGTACCTGTATCTCCTTGCCGGAATAGAACGACCTAGGTTGGTAGAACACGGTCGCAGTCGATACACCCACGGTGATTACATTCCCAGGGTTGCTTGGAGGGAAACCTTGTGACGGGACAAAGGCAGCTACCCCGTTCGAGGTGCCGTTCCGAGCCACATAGGGAAACCTCCCCTGTCCTCCTTGCTCACCATTCACGAGGTCAAACCATTTTCCAGCCGCTCGCACCTCATCAAAGACCTTAATCAACAGCATCGGCGCAAAGTCGAGTTTTTCATACATACTCATTGCAGCTCTCCGTCCGAGGCACTCTCTGCACCGATTAGGCCCCCCTGCCCGTGCGCATGCATGTCAGTCTCCCACGTCAGGTAATCAGCGAAAGTCCTAAGAAAGTCTTCGTAGGTTGGCGGCTGGTCGTTGAAATAGAAGTAACTGTGCTGCCATTCGTCCTTAGCGGTGACCTCTGAACGCACGACGAAATGAGTGTCGGCAGGAACCCCATCATTAAGCACCGACAGAAGACGCTGCTTATAAGAATCCTCGTTGCCTTCACCTACCAGACCGACATGCTGACGGACCTTGTAGCCGTCTTTCTTGAAATTTACGAAGGCGGTCTGTTTATGTTCGGGATGCGCGACGCCCGCAGTAAATAGTGCAATGACTGTGTGGACACCGACGCCGTGAAACGTATCGGGGTTCATCGTGATGACAGCATCGAGCGTGTGGTGACGCATGATACGCTCTTTCAGCTCCCTATCTTCCCTGGTCTTACCCACCATCGCCGACTGGGGCACAATGGCGGCCAGACGACCACGCACATCGAGCAGGTCCAGAGCGCGGCTAACGAAAGACAACTCCGATAGGTGACGAGTCTCTTTGTTTTTGGACTGACTATATGGCGGGTTGATGAGCACCTTGGTGAAGCCGTGGCCGCTAAGCCATGTGCCCGTCCCAGGGTCGAGGACATCCCCACGCAGCTCGTGGATATCGAGGTCAAAGAAGTTGTGGCGTTGGAAATTGGCCTTGCCATCACCACGCAGAATCATGTTGGTGGTGCCGATAGCAAACAGCTTGTCCTGGAGTTCCACACCATGTAGACGGTTCTTACGAATGTCTTCGAGCCTGGCCTGGAGCACCGCCGCGTTGTTACTGTAGCGGGCGTGAGCGTCGCGGAACATGCGGTTCATCGAGGCGATAAGGAAGGACGCCGTACCTGCTGCCGGGTCAACAACCACGTCGTCGGCATTGACGTCTATCAAATCGGCCATCAACTCGGTGATATGGTGCGGGGTCAGGACGATACCGAGCGCGCTGCCATCCGAGCCACCGTACTTGACGAACTCACCGTAGAAGCTTCCCAGCACGTCGAAACTGCTATTGCCCGGCTGCGAGATGGCATCAAGGATGTCTGCCTTTAGTGTCTCGGTGTATTTATGCAGCGGGGTCACATCACCCAGGTTGTTATTCTTCTTGTTGAGTAGCACGTGTGACTTGATGAAGACGAACTGGTCGAGCAGCGCGCCCACCTTTTGCTTCGGCATGAAGTCGGTGAGATCGCTCTCCAGGTACTCTTTGGCCGCTTTGTAGACTTTCTCTCCGTCCTTGTACCCGCCCTTCTGTTCCCCAATGAGGTCATCCAACAGGTTAGGGCGGTATTTGAGTGCAAGCAGGATAGCGGACACCAGCGTTGCTTTCCGTTCGCCCTCCAGGGAGGCATAGTTGCGCATCGCCTCGTGTAGATCTGCCGCGACAGCACGAACCTCGCGGGCCTCTCGCTCCTCACGCGGCAGCTCGCCGAGAACCTTGACCCGGTAGTACTCCTCAATCTTGTCTGGCCCTAGGTTCTCCAGGTTGTCCAGCGCATCGATGAGGCGTGGCACAGAGTTCGGCGCAACGAAGGCGATCGTGAGGTCATGCAGCGTCTCGTTGCCAGCCACACCGACAGCGAAAACGCGCTTGCCCGTCCGGTCCGCGAAGTACTTTGCGTAGTGCACGGCCCCGTTGAGTGCATGAGTGGCGCGGGCCGGATGGGACAAATCGAGCTGGTCATCGGCATCGTAAAGGAGGCTGAAGTCAATCTCCGGTTTATCCTCGATGACGACGATGAACCGGTCAGACTCAAATACGAACTCCGGCTTTCCACGCCCGCCGCCGGTGCCCTTAGACGCGCCCTCCATCGCGTCGTAGAGATACTTCGGCGCGTCCGCAATGCTCTGCTCGTACGGCGCTGTGATGCCAATTTCACGCAAAATGCGCCGAACAAATTGGTCTGTGGTCTTCTCGTTAACCCTCATTAAGGCGTTGTCCCTCTAGTTTAGTAGCATTTATCTACGTTAAGCCACGTTAAGAGGCATTTTGTATCATAAGCCATACAAGCTCCCGCATGAAAGCTGCGACACGGGCACAAAACCCAAGAATGGTGACCGAGCGACAGAATCAGACGCCTTAAGCGACATCCAAAGCGACATTCGGAAGCTTCAACCAAAAATAAAAGAACCCCGTGCCAGCGTTCACACTGGTACGGGGCCTTTCTTTGTAGCGGGGACAGGATTCGAACCTGCGACCTCTGGGTTATGAGCCCAGCGAGCTACCGAGCTGCTCCACCCCGCGTCGGGTGATCTTCTTCAATTCACCTCGCCGATTCTTGATGTTTACCATCTTGTCTCGGCGACATGGACTACTCTAACGCCGCTCCCCCGGGGAACCAAATCCCCAGGGCAGCACGGTTATCAGCGCTGCATTTCCTGGTACGCGGCCACGGCCTTGTCCACCTCGTCGAGCGCCGCGCCGTACTCCTCGAAGGAGCCGCCCTTGGACTCGTCGAGTTTCTTCAGCGCGTCGTTGATGCGCTCGATCGCCTCTCCCTCGCTGCCTGAGCCACCCGCGGGAGCGGACGGCGCCGGAGTCGCCTCCGCGGAGTCGCCCTCAGCCTGCGCCGCGGCCTCTCCGTCTGAGGCGGTGGAGGCCTCCCCCACCACTTCCTGGGCGGCTTCCGAGCTGATGCCCACCTGCTCGAGTGCCTGGGCGATGGTCGGCGCATAGCCCACCCGGCCCTTATAGGACACGAGCATGCGCAGCAGCTTGGGGAAAGCCGAGTCCTGGTTCGAACGCTGGGAATAGATCGGCTCCACGTAGAGCACCTCGCCGTCTCCGAGCGGGAGCGCCAGCAGGTTGCCGTTGTACAGGGTGTTGGTGCCCTCCCACAGCGTCCGGTCCCGGGCGACCTGGTCCGAGGACATCATGGCGTCCTGCGCCTGGCGCGGACCCTGGGTCTGCGTGGTGGTGGGCAGCACCCGGACGGTGATCTTGCCGTAGTTCTCCGGATCAGAGCTGACCGTCATGTGCGCGGCCAGGAACTCACGCTGAAGCCCGCGGTACGGGGTGAGCAGCTGGAAGGTCGCCTCGTCCGGGTTCTGCGGGTCGGCGGCCATGACGTAGTACGGCGGCTGGTTGAGGGTCTCGTTCGCGCCGCTGGCGGTCGGGTCGCCGGGCACGGACCAGAAGGCGTCGTTGTTGAAGAAGACGCCCGGGTCGTTGACGTGGTAGCGGGCCAGCAGTTCGCGCTGCACCTTGAACATGTCCATGGGGTAGCGGAAGTGCTCGCGGAGAGTATCGGGGATCTCACTCTCCGGCTTGACCGTGTCCGGGAAAACTCCCCGCCATGCCTGGAGGACGGGATCCTCGGTGTCGAACTCGTAGAGCTCCACGCTGCCGTCGTAGGCGTCGACCGTAGCCTTGACCGAGTTGCGGATGTAACCGACCTCCTCGTTGATGAGGTTGGTGGTGCCGTCGGGGTTCAGGGTGTCCTGCGTCGATTCCGTGAGCGAGGTCTGCTCGCTGTAGGGCAGCTGGCTGAGGGTGGTGTAGCCGTCGACGATCCACTTGATGCGGCCGTCGACGACCGCGGGGTACACCTCGGAGTCGGTGGTCAGCCACGGGGCGACCGCCTCGACCCGCTCGGCGGGGTCGCGGTCGTAGAGGATCTTCGAGCTGGGGCCCACCCGGTCGGAGAGGATGAGGTTGAGCTCACGGTTCTTCACGGCGTAGGCGGCGCGGTTGACCCAGTTGCCGATCTCCACGCCTCCCTCGCCGTCGTAGGTGAACTGGGTGTTGTCCGTGTCGTATTCGACCGGGCCCTGACCGTTGTCACCGACGATGGCGTAGTCCACGCCGTCGTCAGCCGAAGCAATGACGGGTCCGTAGTAGATGCGCGGCTGGTCGGCGACGATGCCCAGCTCCTCGGCCTGCTCGCTGGCCTCGGCGATGGCGTTGCTCTGGAGGTCGGAGACGGTGAACACGGGGAAGCCGCCGCGCGTGGAGCCGGCCTCCTGCGGTGCCTCGTCCACGGTGTTGGCCTGGGCGGCGACGAAGCCGTTGCCGTGGGTGTAGACCGTGTGCCGGTTGATCCACTCCTCCTGGTTCTCCTGCAGGGCGTTGGGATCCAGTTCGCGGGCGGCGACGACGAAGTCACGCATTTCGCCGTCGATCTGGTAGCGGTCCATGCTCAGCGTGTCGGGGAACCCGTAGAAGTTGCGCAGCTGCTGCATCTGCGTGAACGTCGGGGAGATGATGTCCGGGTCGAGCAGTCGGATGTTCGAGATGGTGTTCACGTCGGAACCCACGGCGTCGTCGGAAACCTCACCCGCACCCCAGTTCTCCTCGAAGTCCACCTTCTCGTCAGTGAGCCCGTAGGCGAAGCGGGTCGACTCGATGTTGCGGCCGATGTACTCGTTCTCCTTGGCCTGACGGTTCGGCTGCACGGAGAACTGCTCCATGACGAGCGGCCAGACCGTGCCGACGGCAATGGCGGAGACGAGCATGAGAACCACGGCGATGGCCGGGACACGCAGGTCCTTGTAGATCACGGAGACGAAGAACGCCGCCGCGACCACCACAGCGATAACCGTGAGGATGATGCGCGCGGGCAGGACCGCGTTGATGTCGGTGAAGCCGCCACCGGTGAAGATGTCGTGCTCGGTGTAGAGCAGACCGAAGCGGCCCAGCCAGTAGTTGAAGGCTTGGACCAGCATCCACAGACCGGCGGTGACGGCGAGCTGGACCCGTGCGGTGTTGGACACGTGACCCGTGACTCCGGCGACACGGTTGCCGATCCGGATACCACCGAGCAGATAGTGCCCGACCAGCGCCACGAGGAAGGCAATGATGAGCAGCAGGCCGAGCGTGCTGGAGATCACCTGGAGGAACGGCATGGTGAAGGCGTAGAAGCCGTAGTCGCGCCCGAACTGCTGGTCGGCTACGCCGAACTCGGTGCGGTTGAGGAACAGCAGGACCACCCGCCAGGTGGCCTGCCCGATGAACCCGGACACCAGGCCGACGACAACGGGGAGAAACAGCAGCAGCGCGCGGACCGAACGTTCGATGTTCTCGCGGTACTGGGCGACGGGCGAGTTGATGTCAAAGACGTCGACGTCGCGCGGGCGGCCCCGCCAGGTGAAGTATCCCGCCGCCCAGGTGATTCCCGCCCCGACAAGCCCGAAGACGAGGAAGAGGAGAATGCGGGTGACGTAGGTGACGGTGAAGACACCCCGGAAATTCAGGGATCCGAACCACAGCCAGTCGGTGTAGAAACCCACCGCCATCGGCAGCAGGATGAGGATCGCGGCGACGAGGCCCACGATCCAGCTCAGGGCGCGCGACGGGCGCCTGGGCGCCGGGGAATAGGGGGAAGTTCCGGTCGACAAGACCTAACTCCTTCGGGGTTGCGGCGGGCCATGCCGAATTCAGGCCGTGTTCAAGCAGTACAGTCCTCCACTCTAAGGAAGTTTTCCGACGAACAAAACGAAGGGGCCAATTTATGACTGCCACCGGATACCCACAACAGGCGTTGAACGCGGCGATGCGCGAGGCGGTGGACTTCGTCCACGCCGAGGGCTGGGACGCGGAACCGACGCTGTTCGGACTGGTCCCCACCGAGCTGCTCGTGGACCAGCTCGACCCGGATGACGCCACCACTCCCCTGACCCTGGTGGTGCAGGACAACCTCCCCGACAACCTCCCTGCCGGCAGCGAGGAACTGGTGGACTACTGCTCCCGCATCGCCTGGCCCGCGCAGATCGCCGGCGCGGTCCTTGCGCAGGAGATCTCGTTCCGCGATGCGTCGGAGGGTGACGACGCCGAGCCCCGCCCCGCCCGCCTGTTCTCCGGGGTGCTGCGCGAGGAGGGAAAGGAGCTCACGCTTCTGCAGCTGCGGCCGACGGAGGAGGAGCTCAGCGAGCGGGGGCCGTTCGCCGAGGACGAGGTGGAACTGCGCGGCGGGCCGGGTGTGGCCCCGGGGGTTCTCGCCGCCCTGCGCCATGGCCTGGAACAGGATCCGGATGACCTGGCGTAGCTGACATAGAATGGGAACGCATCTGTGCCGTCGATAAGCCCCCGGGAGAATCCTGTGTCCAAACTGCCCCGCCACCGCAGCCTCAGTGCGCGACGGATCACCGCGGGCGTCTCCGCGACGCTGGCAGCCGTGGCGCTGACCGCGTGCTCGGACCCCGACCAGCCGGCCACCCCTGAGGAGCAGACCACCACCAGCGTCGAGCCGACCACCTCGGCGACGGAGACCTCCGCCGAGACGGCCACGTCGACACGGCCGTCGACAAGCGAGACCCCCACCTCCACGTCCAAGGCTTCCTCGGCCGACGGGGTGACGGAGGCGCGGGAGGTCTTCTCCACCCTGGCACCGGCCTCGCTGTGGGAGAGCTTCGACAGCTGCGACCCCACCGGGCTCGAGGGCTCCTACGAGTGCGCGGGGTCGGAGGTCGGGTCCTTCCAGTTCTTCGACTCCAAGTCCAAGGCCGCCTCCACCACCCAGCTGATCACGGAACTGCGCAGCTCACAGGTGGTCGCGGACACCGGGCGGTTCGTGGTGGGCTGGTCCACGCTCGGCACCACCGCGGTGATCACCGTGGTGGACAACGACGAGGGTCAGGTCATGCAGCAGCTCGTGTCCTCGGACATCGAGGACCCGGACAAGAAGATCGAGGAGCTGGGGCTCACCGAGCCGCCGTTCGACGCCGAGAGCGCTGAAGGGGCGGAGACTACCGCGGCCACTTCAACCGCGGCCGAGGAATCCACGCCGGCCACGACGTCGACGCAGTCCCGCTAGGGCTGGCAGGTCTTCACGTCCCGGCCCGCCGTGAAGTCCTCCATAGCGGTGACGGCATCTTCGAGCGTATCGACGGACGCCACCACCAGATCGCCCCGATCCCTGCTCATCGCCTCCGCACAGTTCGAGGAGGGGGCCAGGAACAGCTCCACGCCGTTCTCCTCCGCGGCCTCGACCTTGTGCACGATGCCGCCGATCGGGCCGACCTCCCCGCTCTCGGCGATGGTGCCGGTGCCGGCGACGACCCGGCCCCCGTTGAGCTCCCCCGGGGACAGTTTGTCGATCACGGCGAGAGAGAACATCATGCCCGCCGACGGCCCACCCACATCCTGCAGGTTGTAGTTGACCTTGATGTCCTCCACGGGCGCGGACGTCATGAGGATGCCCACCTGGGGCACGTGCGGATCCTCGTCACTCTCCGCCAGGGTCACGGTGACGTGCTCCTCGTGGCCGCCCCGGTCCACGGTGAGGGCCACCTCCTCGCCCGGCTTCTTCGCCCTGACCAGGTCCTGCACCTGTCCGGGCTGGTCGACCTCCCGTCCGTCGACGTGGGTGATCACGTCGTCGGCCTGCAGCGGGCCCTGCGCCGGGGAGCCCTCCAGCACCTCCGCCACCACGACCTTGACCTCGGCGCCCAGGTAGTGCATGGCAGCGACGGTCGCGGCGGACTCCGACATGAGGAAGGCCGCCTCGTTGGACTTCTGCACGTCCTCCTCGGAGACGTTCGGGGGGAAGACCTGCTCGATGGGCACGAGATCGTCGTCGGTGCCCACCCAGCGGGCCGCCGCCTGCGCCAAGCTCATGTTCGTTCGCACGGACACGGTGGTCATGTTGAGCTCGCCCGCGGTCTCGTCGGTGTCCGCACCGTCGATGGACACGACCTGCTCCCCCTCGACCTCGCCGAGGGTGTCGAACATCGGGCCCGGACCCTCCGCCGCGTAGGGAACCGCCAGCGAGATGTCGGTGAAGGGGACGTGGTCCATGACCATGAGGGAGGCGAGCACCACCACCGGGACGGCGCCCCAGAGCGCGGTGTCGAGGCGACGCGGGGCTGCCCGGTCCCCGTCGTCGTGTGCGCGGCCGACCTCGTGCTCGGACGGGTCGGACTGCGCTGAGGGTTCGGGCGGGAGTTTCACGACGACTGAGCGTACCTGTGTTCGCTGTCAGCGTTGCAGTCATCATGGCCAGCCTGCGACGGGTGCCGGTAGGTTGGACACCATGAGCGACAACGGATTCGGATTTTCCTTCTCCAGCGACGATGACGACGAGAACGGTCGTGACCGCGGAGGCAACCAGAACCCGTTCGGGGCCTTCGGCTTCGGATCGGGTGGCGCAGGGGGCGCCAACGGGCTGGGTGACATTCTCAACCAGTTCGGGCAGATGCTCTCCGGCATGGGATCCTCCATGAACTCCGAGGAAGCCCAGGGCAAGGACGGTGGCGGGGTCAACTACGACCTGGCCACCCGCATCGCCCGCCAGCAGATCGGCTCAGCGCAGCCCGTACGCCAGCAGGATCAGGTCGCGGTGACCGAGGCCGTGCGCCTCGCCGAGCTCTGGCTCGATGACGCCACCACGCTGCCCGCGGTCAACGGGAAGGCGGGGGCGTGGAACGCCGAGGACTGGCTGGAGAACACGTTGCCGAAATGGAAGCGCATGGTCTCGCCCGTCGCCAAGCACATGAACGACGCGCAGCTGGACGCCATGCCCGCCGAGGCCCGGGAGATGATGGGCCCGATGACCACGATGATGCGGCAGATGTCCAGCATGAACTTCGGCATGCAGCTGGGCCACGCCCTCGGTGACCTGGCCAAGCAGGCCCTCACCGGCTCCGACTTCGGCCTCCCGGTGGCCCCCGACGGCACCATCGCCGTCCTCCCGGCCAACGTGCAGAAGGCCGCGAAGGATCTGGGTATCGCGGACCAGGAGGTGCTCGTCTACATCGCCGCACGCGAAGCCGCACGTCAGCGACTGTTCAAGCATGTGCCGTGGCTCGTAGAGCGCCTCGTGTCCTCCGTGGAGGAGTACGCGGCCGGCCTGGTAATCGACACCTCCCACATCGAGGAAGCCACCCGCGAGCTCAACCTCGAGTCCGGCGATCCGCAGGCGATCCAGGACGCCCTGGGCCGGCTGCAGGGCATGGACATGTCCCCGAAGATCGCCTCGCGCAACGCCCAGGCCGTCTCCCGGCTGGAGACCCTGCTCGCGCTGGTCGAGGGCTGGGCCGAGTTCGTCGTCGACGAGGCTCTCGGCGAGCGCATCCCCTCTACCGCCCGCCTGACCGAGGCGTGGCGGCGACGTCGTGCCACCGGCGGCAGCGCGGAGAACGCCTTCTCCAAGGTCGTGGGCATCAAGTTCGACGCCCCCAAGGTCGCCGAGGCGGTCGAGCTCTGGCGTCGCTCCACCGTGGCGGTCGGCGCCGAGCGTCGCGACCAGGTCTGGGACCACCCCGACTTCCTGCCCACCGCCGAGCACCTCGATGCGCCCGCCGACTTCATCGACGGTCTGCTCGACGAGGCCGGCGACACGGGCTTCGACGAGGAGTTCGCCAAGCTGGAGGAGATGCTGCGCTCCGGCGAGACCGGCCCCTCCGAGGACGACCAGGAGCGCGGCAAGGACGACGGCTCCCAGGACGGGACCGAGCTCTAGCTCCCCCACCGCGAGTAGGCCTCGAGGTACCCCGCCGCCCGTTCGGCGCGCGGGGCTCGGTCAGCCCAGCGGTGGAATTCTCTGGTGTGCCCGGGGATGAACGTGTGCACCATCTCGTGCACGAGCACGGAGTCGAGGACATAACCCGGGACCTCGCGCAGCCGGTCGCTGATCCGGATGTCCCCGGTCGACGTGGAGCACGAACCCCACCGCGAGTTCTGGTTGCTCACCCACCGGATCGACCCCACCGTCGCGCGGCCCTCCAGCACCTCGGCGTTGAGAACCTCCGCCCGCTCGGCCAGTGCCTCGTCGCTCACCGGCGCCACCGTGGTCTTGCGCCGCAGCTTCTCGACGATCCCGCTCACCGCCTCGCGTTCCTGCGCGCGAGTCATCCGGGCGGGAATGCGCACCTCGACGACGTCGCCCACCACCCGGGCCTGCACGGTCTTGCGTCGTTTCGCGGAACGGATGACGTGCACGTTTTTCAGGCCGTCCCCGCCCGGGGGAACCGAAGCGGTGTCCATGGGAGTCAATAGTAGATGTGACACCCGTCGACCCCCTGATCATGCTCAACCCCTCCGCCCAGGTTCTCCTCCGCGGTGACAGGGCCATCCAGTTCGGCCTCGACGCCTCACGCGCGGGCATCGTGGAGGTCCCCGACGCCCCGGCGATCGCCCGGTGCCTGGCGGTGCTCGAGCAACCGACGCGTATCGACGACCTCCTCACCGCCCTCGCTGCCGCCGGCCTCGACGACGTTCTCGCCCGGTGTCTCGTCGACGAGCTGCTCGGCTTCGGCATTGCCCGTCCGGTCCGCCGGTTGGAAGTCCTGGTCGTGGGCAGATCCCGACTCGCGCTGGAGCTCACCCGGCTGCTCCGGTCGCTGGGTGTGGCCGTGCGCATCCCCGTGGGCGACGAGGGCATCGAGGAGGTGATTCCCGGGATCTCCCCGGCGCGGCCCGTGGTGCTGGTAGACCAGTTCGGCTGGACGGCCCGGGCGGCGGGGCTGGTGGCCTCCACCGGGAACCCGGTTCTCTCGGTGACCGCGCTGGATTCCCGGGGGCTGGTGGGACCGGTCCGCCCCGGCGGCCGGAAAGCCGGTGGCCCCTGCCCCTTGTGCGTGGAGCTGCACTGGGTGCGTCAGGACGGCCCCTTCATCGTCGTCGCCGGGGAAGCTTCTCCCCTGCGCCAGGACCCCGTGGCAGTGGCGGCGACCGCGGCATCCGCCGCGAGCATGGTGCTGTCCCTGCTCGCCGCGCGGCCCGCCGCGGTCGTGGACGGGGAGTGTCTGCTGATCGACCCGCACTGCCCCGACCGCGCGCAGCGCTTCTCGCTGGCGGCCCACCCCGGCTGTCCCGCCTGTTTTGAGCTGGGGGTCGCGGGCGTCCGTGCCGCCTAGCGGAACTGGTGCAGCACTCCCAGCAGGTCGCCGCCGTAGCGCTCGACCTTCACCGGTCCAATGCCGGAGACGCCCAGCAGCTCGTTCTCGTTCGCCGGTAGCGCCTCGGCGACGGCCATGAGGGTGGCGTCGGAGAAGATGATGTAGGCGGGGACGTTCTCCTCCTTGGCCACGTCGGCCCGCCAGGACCGCAAGGTCTCGAAGACTTTCTCGTCCGCACCCGACGGGCACTCCTCGTGCCTGCCCAGCACCTTTTCGCCCGGGGTGTTCAGGGGTTTACCGCACACCGAGCAGCGCTTCGGCCGGTCCGCACGCCCCGAGGCCACCGCCGACGCGGATGCCGGGGCGATGCCCTCGAGGAATCGGGAACTCTTGCGCGACTTGCGCCCACCCTCCTGGCGGGCGAGGGCGTGGGAGAGGTGCAGGTGCTCGCGGGCACGCGTGATGCCCACGTAGAACAGGCGGCGTTCCTCCTCGATCTGATGGTCACCCGCCTTGATCGCATGCGAGATGGGCAGGGTGTTGTCCACCAGCCCGACGAGGAAGACCGCGTCCCACTCCAGGCCCTTGGCCGCGTGGAGGCTGGCCAGGGTCACTCCCTGCATGGTGGGGGGCTGCTTCGACTCCGCCCGCTGGCGCAGGCTGGCGAGCACCCCGAGCAGATCGATCCCCGGCGTGCCGCGCACGATCTCCTCGACGAGCTCCACCAGCGCGTTCAGCGACTGCCAGCGCTCGCGGGCCTGCGCACCCTCGGGCTCGTTCGCGCTGAAGCCCAGGGGAACGAGCGCCGCCCGGGCGATGGCCACCGGGTCATCCGGCAGGTCATTTCTCCGGCTGGCCTTGGTCAGCTCGGTCACGGCCTGGCGGATCTCCGGGCGGTAGAAGAAACCCTCCCCGCCCTTGACCTGGTAGACGATGCCGGCGTCCGCCAGCGCGGTCTCAAACGCCTGCGACTGGGCGTTGATGCGGTAGAGCACGGCGATTTCGCTGGCAGGGACGCCGTCGTTAAGCAACGTGAGAATCTGGCCGGCGACCTCCCGCGCCTCGGTCGGCTCGTCGTCGTAGGTGTGGAACTGCGGCTCGGGGCCGGGGGCGCGCATGCCCTGCAGCTCGAGGCGCGTGCCAGCCATCCGGCCGCTCGCCTTGGCGATCACCGTGTTGGCCAGGTCCGTGACCTGCGGCGTCGACCGGTAGTCCCGCTGGAGCTTGACGACGGTCGCGTTCTCGTACGTCCTGGAGAAGTTGAGCAGATACTCCGGGGTAGCCCCGGTGAAGGAGTAGATGGTCTGGTTCGCGTCGCCGACGACGGTGAGGTCGTCACGCTCCCCCAGCCACGCCTCGAGCACCCGCTGCTGCAGCGGGGTGACGTCCTGGTACTCGTCGACGACAAACGAGCGGTACTGCTGATGGAACTCCTCCGCCACGGCCGGGGCGTTCTCCAGGGCGCCGGCGACGTGCAGCAGGAGGTCATCGAAGTCGAGCAGCATGCCCTCCTCCGTGGTCTTGGAGTCCTCGTAGCGCCGATAGACCTCCGCGACCTTCGCGGGATCGAAAGGCGGGGTGCGGTCGAAGGCCCCGACCCGTTCCGGGTAACTCTCCGGCGTGATGAGCGTGGCCTTGGCCCACTCGATCTCGCCGAGCAGGTCACGCACGTTGTCCGTGGAGGATTCCAGGCCGACAGACCGGGTTGCCCGGCCCACCAGCGGAAACTTGTTGTCCAGCAGACGCCAGGGCAGATCGCCGGCAACCTGCGGCCAGAAGTAGCGCAGCTGCCGCAGTGCGGCGGCGTGGAAGGTGCGCGCCTGCACGGCGCCGATGCCCATCTGCGTGAGCCGGTCACGCATCTCCCCCGCGGCACGGTTGGTGAAGGTCACGGCCAGCACACGGTGCTGACCGACGAATCCCGAGTCCACCAGGTGCGCGATGCGGTAGGTGATCGTGCGGGTCTTGCCTGTTCCCGCACCAGCGAGAATGCACACCGGTCCGCGCGGGGCCGTGGCGGCGACGCGCTGATCCGGGTCCAGTTCCTCGAGGTTGATCATGAGCTCTCCAACACCTTCCCGGTCTGCCCAAAATACCAGTGGTTCAGCATGTCCCGGGCGATCGAACCCTC
The DNA here is from genome assembly GCF_000767055.1 of Corynebacterium doosanense CAU 212 = DSM 45436. Classification (NCBI taxonomy): domain Bacteria; kingdom Bacillati; phylum Actinomycetota; class Actinomycetes; order Mycobacteriales; family Corynebacteriaceae; genus Corynebacterium; species Corynebacterium doosanense. The sequence continues at coordinate 724,491 of NZ_CP006764.1, read as the reverse complement.
CGGGGCCAGCGGGTAGTCCGCAATGGTCGCGGGGCTGACCCAGACCGTCTCGGCGAGCTCGCCGTCCGTCTCCGCGAGCGCGTCCCTGTCCGAGGTCCGCGCGGTGAATCCCATCATCAATGACCCGCCCGGCGGCCAGGGCTGGCTTCCCCAGTAGGCGATGTCGCTGACCCGACGGGCGGTCTCCTCCCACACCTCCCGCTCGAAGGCCTCCTCCAGGTTCTCCCCGGGGTCGACGAATCCCGCGATGAGCGAGAAGAAATTTCCACGGACGTTCCTGGCGATGAGCACCTCATCGTTACCCGCGAGGCTCACCAGACCGATCACCGCCGGGTCGGTGCGGGGGAAAATCATCCGCCCGGAGGCACCCCGGGCGACGCGCCCGTCGTCGTCGAAGGTCACCGCGCTGCCGTCGCGGGGATCGAACCTCAGCCGGTCGCGATTGTCCAGAAGCGCCAGCGCCTTGGCTACTCGACGATCCCCCAACCGCCCGCGGATGCCCGCTGCCCGGATCCCCTCGCCGGAGGCAATCTCGCGGGCCACCTCGTCGTCATCCAGGCGGATGGCCCGGGTGTCGGGGTCGATGCGCACCAGGCGGTGTGCCGGGTAGTGGTGGGAGACGGCGGTGGGTCGGCCGGAGGCGTCGACAAGCACCCGACCGTCCCGGGTGAGCGCGAGAATGGTGGCGGTGGAGCTCACGGGGTTATTAATCTCTCACTTTCTCGGGGCGCTCGCCGGTGGTGCGGCGGATGTAGAGGAGCCGGTCGCCGGGCTCGACGGTCTCCGCCTCCGGGGAGTCGATGCGGTAGAGCTCACCGGAGCGCACGACTCCGAGGACGATGTCGGCGAGGTGACGGGGGTTCGCTCCCACCTCGTCCTCACCCACCGAGCGCTCGGCAACGGCAAACCCCTCGTCGGGGCTGAGCAGGTCCTCCATCATCTCCACGACGGTGGGGGTGACGGTGGCCAGCCCGAGGAGTCGGCCGGCGGTCTCCGAGGAGATCACCACGGAGTCCGCGCCCGACTGCTCCAGCAGGTGCTGGTTCTCGGACTCCCGGACGGACGCGACGATCATGGCCTTGGGCGCCATCTCGCGGACGGAGAGGGTGACCAGCACGGCGGTGTCGTCGGAGCTGGGCGCCACGACGACGCTGCGCGCGCGGGCGACGCCGGCGATCTTCAGCACGTCGCCCTTGGTGCCCGAGCCGTAGACCGTGACCAGGCCCCGCTGCTCGGCGCGCTGGAGGGCGTGTTTGTCGGTGTCGATGACAACGATGTGGCTGGCCGGCGTGCCGTCCGCGCGCAGTGCGTCGACGGCGGAGCGCCCCTTGGTGCCGTAGCCGATGACGATGGTGTGGTTACGCACGGTTTTCCTCCAACGTTGGATCTGCAGGGTCTTGCGGGAATTCTCGGTGAGGACGGACAGCGTGGTGCCGACCAGCAGGATCAGGAAGGCGATCCTCGCCGGGGTGACGATGAGGATGTTGATCAGCCGGGCCTGCTGGGTGACCGGTGTGATGTCGCCGTAACCCGTGGTCGACAGCGACACCGCCGAGTAGTAGAGCGCGTCGATGAAGGTGAGGTCCTCGGTGTACGCGCCCTTGTCGAAGTAGACCAGCAGCGTGATGGCGAAGGTCAGGGCGAGGGCGTAGAACAGCCTGCGGCCGATTAGTGCCCACGGGCTGGCGGCCACCGATCCCGGGATGTTGATGATGCCGAGCAGGGCGTGGTCGGGAAGGCCACTGAGCTCCACGTCGCCGCGGAACCGGTCGCTGAAACTCTCACGCACCGTGGACCTCACCTGCCTTGTCTGTTCTGCCCCCGCGCCGAGCGTCGGCCGCGGGGGTCCTTGAGTTGTTCTCCGAAGACTCTAGTCCTCGGGGGAGGAGGCAGCGTCGCTCAGCAGGTCCGCGAGCTCCTCCCCGCCCGGGAGGGACCGCGGCGCGAAGGTCTCCCCGGTGGAGACGTAGAAGAACGCGGCGGACACCTTCTCGTCCTCCCCCACCTGCCGGCGCCATGCCTCCCGGTACACCGCCAGCTGGATCTCGGCCGAACGCAGCGCCGGGCCGGTGGGGAACCTGCCGGTCTTCCAGTCGACGATGAGCCAGGTCCCGTCGGCCTCTCGGAACACCGCGTCCATGCGACCGCGGACCATCGTGGTGCCGATGGCCACCTCAAACGGGTGCTCGACCCGCTCCGGGACCCGCTCCGCCCACGGGCTGGCCAGGAAGTAGCGGCGCAGCTCCTCCAGGTGGGCCGCGTCGACAACCTCCTCCCCGATGCCCGGCAGCTGGTCCTCATCGAGCAGGGCCTGCCCACCGAAGCGGTCCTCGAGCCACTGGTGGAACTCGGTGCCCCGCTTGGCGTAGGTGATGGGTTTGAACGGGACCGGCCGGCGCTGGCGTTTGGCGAACTGCACGGGGTCAGACTTGATGGAGACCATGTCCGTGGCCGTGAGTTCACCGGGCAGCTCGACGTCGACGACGGGCGCCTGCAGGGCCTCATGCTCCTCAATCAACGCGGTGACCTCGCGTTCCCAGAAGTCGAAGGTCTCCCCGGCCGCCTGTTCGGGCTGTGCCTCGAGTGCAGCGTGCACGGCCGCCGCGCCGTCCATTACCCCGGGGCGGATGGGCAGGTGGGGAAACAGCCCGGTTTCGGGCTCGTCGGCGGCCTGATCGGTGTTGTCCTCGTCGTTCTCCTCGGCCCCGTCGAGGGCACTGTCATCGGCCGCCCAGGTTTCCACGTATTCGGGGAAGGCTCGCGCAAGTTCGGCGAAGGGTCCGTAGGGATCCTTGCCACTGGCGGTCACCATGAGCACCCGCTCAGTCCTGGTGATGGCGACGTAGAACAGACGGGCGTTCTCCTCGGCGACCTTGTGCCGCTCGGAAGTGATGAACTCCTCGCCGTCGTCCTGGAACTCCTTACGGTTTGTAGCCTCGGCGTAACGCTCTGAAGCTCCCGCATCGGGGAGGATGTGGGCGTTGGAGAGGTAGGTGGAGGCCTGGGCCGCGTAGGTGGTCTTGTCCGTGTGCAGGACTGCGACGACATCCCACTCCAGGCCCTTGGCCTTGTGCACGGTGAGGATCTGCACCCGGTCAGAACGCACCGTGACCTCTCCCGGTTCCAGGCCCTTCTCGTGCTCCTTGGCCAGCGCAAAGTAGTCCAGCAGGGCAGCGAGGGAATCCCCGTGGAAATCAGAGACCACGTCTGCGAAACGGTCCAGATGTACCGCACCTCCGTTGACGTGGGAATCCGGACGCGCGAGGACCTCGGTACGGATGTCAAAGACGGTCTCGATGTCGCTGAACAGGTCCGCCAGGGACTTACCCAGGCTGTAGGAGCGCAGGTAGCGCAGCTTGGACGCGAGCCCCTGCAGCCGCCGCAGGCCCTCCTCGGAATAACGCGAATGCTCCCCGAGGTCGGCGACGGCGTCGGCGAGCCCGGCGATCTGGTCCGGCTGTTCGGCGGTGGCCGCGGCAAGCTGCGCCTTGAGGCGCTCGGTCGGGTCCACGGGCTCCTCCTCCCTCTGCGTGCTGCCGTTGAGGTTGCGCGCCCGGTTCTGCAGCGCCACGATGTCCGCCAGCCCCAGGCCCACGATCGGGCCACCCAGGATGCGCAGCGCGGCCTGCCCGTCGCTGGGACGGATGAGCATCGTCGCGATGGCGACGAGGTCGGCGATCTCCGCCACATCCAGCAACCCGCCGACCCCGAGGATCTCGTGGGGCACGTTCCGTGCGGCCAGCGCCTCCGCGATGGGTGCTGCGTGCTTGTTCTTGCGGATGAGCACCGCGCCGGTGAACTTCTCTCCCCGGCCGGTGATCTCCCGGAAGTGCTGCGCGAGCCGGTCGGCGGCCGCCTCGATCTCCTCCTCCTCGGTGGCGTAGTGCGCCAGGCGCACCTCCGCGCTGTGCGCGCCTGGTTTCGGCTGCAGCTCTGCCACGGGCCGCTCGCTGCCACTGGAGGCCCCGTCCGGGAAAAACACTCCCTCGGAGACCTGGTTGGCCATGTCGAGTACCTCACCGGGGTTGCGCCAGGACGTGGTCAGCTGGCGTTTGACCGCCGGCCCCTCCTCGGTGGGAAAGTCGTTGACGAACTCCTCCAGGTTCTCCACCGTGGCCCCGCGCCAGCCGTAGATGGCCTGCATGGGATCACCCACCGCCGTGACGGTGAGGGACGGGTCCGGCGCCGCGGCCGATCCTTCCGGGGTGCCGAAGAGATGGGACAGCAGGATCCGCTGGGCATGGGAGGTGTCCTGGTACTCGTCGAGCATGACCACCCGGAACCGGCGCCGCTGGGACGCCGCCACCGCGGGGTGATCCCGCACGAGCCGGGCGGCGACGGACATCTGCTCGTTGAAGGTCACCACGCCCCGGTTGTTGAGCTCCTCCTTCAACCGGACGACCAGGGGCAGGAAGTCCAGCCGGACCTGCTGTTTATCCACCCACTTCTTCATGTCCGCATTCAGTTCGTCCTTCTGCCTGGGTCCCTTCGGCAGCTCGTGGACGGTGGTGATCATCTCCTGGGAGCGCTCGGCGACCTCGTCGATGGTGAGCAGCTCGTTGTCCATCTCCGTGATGAGTTCGAGCAGATTCCCGGTCACGGTGGGAACGGTGACGTCCGTGGACAGGCTGCCGGAGTAGTCGGTGACCACCTGGTGGGCGATGGAGTACAGCTCTGCCTGGGTGATGAGGCGGGCATGGGGTTCGACGGGGACCAGCAGCCCGTATTCGCGGATGAGGTTTCCCGCGTACGAGTCGTAAGTGGACACCTCCGCCGGGTGCGTGACCAGCAGGTCGGAGAGACCCCCGGTGGGATCGAGGTCGCGCGCTGCCGGGCTGCCGGCCAGGGTGTGGAACTGGGTGCGGATCCGGCGGCCCAATTCCTGCGCCGCCTTGCGGGTGAAGGTCAGGCCTAGCACCTGGTCCGGGGTGGCGAAACCGTTGGCCACCAGCCAGATCACCCGGGAGGCCATGGTCTCGGTCTTGCCCGCTCCGGCACCGGCGACGACGAGCATCGGCCCGGTGGGGGCCGCGGTGACTTCGGACTGCTGATCGGTGGGGGCGCGGCCGTTTCCGTGGATGACCGCGGACAGCTGCTCCGGGGTGATTTTAGCCATCGGTGACGGTCCTTCCTTCGTTCTGGACTGGGCAGATTCCCGTGATGGGGCAGGTGGAACAGGTGGGGTTGATCCGAGCGATGAGGCGGGGCCCGGCCATGTCGTGCTGCAGGCGCGGGAGCACGGCGGCAAGTTCGTCGAGCTGCTCCTCGGAGCGTGCGGCCTGCTCCCGGGTGGGCACCTTCACCAGCGCACTGGCCGGGAACACGAGTGAGGCTCCACCGACCTCGAGGGCGACGCCGGGCGACGATGAGGTCCGGACCTCGCCGTCGACGAACTCCCCCCTGCTCAGCGCCAGCTGGTAGGCGGCAAGCTGCATGTTCTCCTGGGCATTGTCCTTGGAGGGAACGTTCTTTCCCGTCTTCAGGTCAACCACGTAGACATTCCCGCCGGTGTCTTCCTCGAGCCGGTCGATACGGCCGTCGATACGCACTCCCTCGGAGATGTCCACGTGCACCGGGACCTCGACACCGAGCTGGGTGAACGCGGAGCGTGAGTTGTCCAGCCACAGCTTCGTGCGTTCCAGGAGGCGCTGGAAGTTGGCCACCTCCCCCGGGACTCGCCATTCGGGTTCGTTGAGCACCGTTCTCAGCGCGGCGACGGTGAGCAGTCGGGCGTATTCCTCGTCGACGCCCCGGCCGAGGGCCTCGAGGTAGGAGTGCGCCAGGGTGCCCCTGACCATGGCGATCGGGGTGTCACCCTCCTCATCGAGGCGGCCGAGCACCGCGCGCAGCGGGCAGTTGAGCACACCCTCGATGCGCGAGGGGGACAGTCCGGTGCGAATCTCCAGGGGGGTGTCCACGGACGGGGTGGTTGTTGTCCACCACTGTTCGGGCTCGGCCCCGGGCACGCCGGCCTCCGCGAGCCGGGCGAGCTGACGGGCCGCCTGGCGGCGCACGTCGTCGCGCGCGCCGGGGTCGGACACGGCCCGCCGCAGCTCAGCCACGACCGAGGAGCGTGACAGTATCCGCACGCCCGGGGAGTAGCTCTCCTCCCCGCCGGTGGTCTCCGGCTCGCCGGAGACATGCTCGACAGGGACCTCATGCGCGGTGGCGAGTTCCTCGATGAATCGCGAGGTCTCCACAGGCTCGCTCGCCTCGAGATTGTCGACGGCGGTGACCAGCAGTTTCTCCGTGGCCCGGGTGACCGCCACGTGCAGTAGCCGTCGTTCCTCCTGCAGCCGGGACACGGTGTGGGAGACGGGGACGTCGGGCTCGATGCCACGGTCGACGAAGTCGAGCAGATCCTCCTGCTCGAAGAGCGAGCCCGTCTCGCTCAGGGTCGGCCATGAGTTCTCCTGCACGCCGGCGACCACGACGGTGTGGAACTCCTGCCCCACGGACCCGTGCGCGGTGAGCAGCGCCACCGCATCGGGGGTGGCCGAGCGGCGATCGCGCATGCCCGTGGGTAGTTCCTGCTCCCGCACGTGGTCGACGAAGCTGGTCACTGAGGCGGTTCCGGGGTGGCGCTCGACGAAATCGCCTGCGGAGTCGAAGAGCGACATCACCGCGTCGAGGTCACGGTCCGCCTGTGATCCAGTGGCCCCGCCCCGCAGCGCGGCGGCGAGCAACCGGTCGGACAGCCCGGTCGCCTGCCACACCGCCCACAGCACCTCCTCAACGCTGCCCTGTTCCTGCAGCGCCGTGCGGCCGGATTCGAGCACCCCGCGCAGCCGGGTGAGAATATCCCACTCGCGTTGGGTGAGGATGTCCCCGAAGTCCGGCAGTTCCACTCCGGGCCGGAGCAGTTCGGCCAGGGTGTCCATGCCCCGAGCCTCCGGGTTGTGGCGGCGCAGCCCCCGCAGCAGCCGGCGCAGGGTGACGGGGTCGGCACCGCCGACGGGTCCGATGATGAGCTGCTGGAGTTCGCTCGCCGTCAGCTCCTCGCTCAGCGCCCGCACACCCAGGAGGAGGGCGGAGACCAGGTTCTGCTCGGACAGCACCACGTCGGTGGGGCTGATGTGCACGGGCACCCCGGCAGCGAGCAGCGCGCGGCGCACCCCGCGGATCTGGGCGGTAGACCGCACCACCACGGCGATGTCCGACCAGGCCACGCCGTCCTGCAGGTGGGCGCGGCGAGCGGTGTCGGCGATGATGGAGTTCTCCGTGGAGGCACTGTCGCTGACCACGATGCGCATGGACGGCTGCCGCCGGCTGGCTCCGAAGTCCACGTCCTTATCGGGGTCCGGGGTGTAACCGCGGAAGAAAGCCGGGGAGGCCCCCCGGAAGTGGAAGACAGACTGTTCGGGGTCTCCGCCGATGACCGACAACCCGTCGGGCCCGGTGGGCAGCAGCCTGGCGATCAGCTCGCCGGATTTGGGGTCGAGGTGTTGGGCGTCGTCGACGATGACGGTGTGCCACTGCGTCGGCAGTTCCCTCTCCAGCACCGCCGCCACCAGCTCGGATGCCGAGTAGTTGTGGGTCCCGGTCAACGCCATGGTCTGTTCGTATTCGCGCAGGAAGGCCCCGGCCGCGGTCCACAGCGGCCGACGGAACCTGCGGCCCATCTCCTCCAGATCCTCCGGGGAGAGGCCACGCTCGACTGCGCGCAGGAGGAGGTCACGCAGCTGGCGAGCGAATCCCACGAAGGTCAGCGCCGGCCGCATCTCCGCGGGCCAGTCTCCCCTGCCGTCGGTGGCGTGGCCGGCGAGCAGCTCGCGGATGACCCCGTCCTGCTCGGCACCGGTGATGAGCCGGATGTGTTCGTCATGGAGCTGGCGCAGCAGGGCGAAAGCCAGCGAGTGCACGGAGCGCACCAGGGGTGCGCTGGAGACGAAGTCCGTGTCGTGGTCGCCCGTGAGCAGCCGGTCATGCAGCTGCCTGCGCAACCGGGTGCCGGCCTCCTTGGACGCCGTGATGACCAGGATCCCGTCGGGGTCGGCTCCGGAACGGAGCTTCTCGACGACCGTGTCCACCAGAAAACTGGTCACACCCGATCCGGCCGCGCCGGTGACGCGCCAGCGGCCCCGCTTCGGCAGGGCGATCGGCCACTCGCGTTCGGTGATCTCCGGATCGCGGGAGACGAGGCGGACACCGGGGTTAGGCGGTAGGACGGGGACGGGGTTGGCCGGACGTTCGGTGGGAGAAGCCATGCCCTAGATTGTGGCAGACCGCCTGGACATCAGAGCGGCACGCACCGCCGCGATATTCGAACACGTGAGCGAATTTTCGTCCGGGTGCCGGTCAGCGACGATTTCCCGGTACGTGAGCCCGCGCAGAATCAGGTCCTCCAGATCGGGCAGATGCGCGAATCTCTCGATCACCCCCGTGTCCACTCCCCCTTCGGCCCCGATGATGAGCGCGTCGGCGATCGCCTGCGCGGCGGTCATGGCGTGCGGCCGAGGCTGCGCGAAGGGCACCAGATCGGTCACCGCGGGGGCCGCGGAGCCGGAGTAGATGGTCGTGGCCAGCATGTCGGCATGCCCCACCTGCAGCGGGGCGTCGATGACCCCGAACTCCTCGTCGCAGCGCGCCCAGGCCTCCCGCTCAGCTTCGGCGAAGAGGTCGGTGCGGCGCAGGTCGACGGGCCCGTCGACCTCGGCGAGCGCATCCGCGAGCCGGAGTGCGGCGGCGACGGTCTCGTCGATGCGCAGGGACAGCTCGCCGGCGATGTGGCCGCTGGCCCGCCAGCCGCCGACGACCACTCTGCCGTCGCTGGACCGGGCGGGCCGGGCGACCCGGACGCCGGCGACAGTGAGTTTGGTGCGCACGGAGGCGGACCAGTGCGCGGTGTCGGTCGCCTCGGAATACACGAGCGGTCCGACCACCCAGCCGTGGTCCCACGCGGGTCCGGCAGAAACGGGCGGGACGGAGCTGTCCGACCCGAAGGCGGTGAGTACGTGGTCCGGGATCATCTAGTTGCCGTCCTGGATCGGGGCCGCGCCGGGCTGCGGGTACGGCCAGGCGTTGTAGTGGCACGTGGCGTTGTCGTCCGGGTAGTCGGAGTCCGGGGAGAACGAGTTCAGCTCCGAGTTGTTCAGGCTGAGGGTCTGCTGCATCATGATCGGCGCCAGCGCGCCGTTCTCACCGCAGGCGACGTGCTCAGCGTATCCGATGGCATGGCCGACCTCGTGATTGACCAGGTACTGGCGGTAGGAGCCGATGTCGCCCTGGAACGGGCCGGCGCCGCGGGACCACCGGGCGTCATTGAGCACCACCGCGTTGTTCCCGTCGATGGTGGTGCGGCAGCTGGTCTCCATCTCCATGTCCACCCCGCCACACTTGTCCCGGGTGGTCTCCACGCTGCTGAGCTGGATACGCAGATTGGGCTGCTGGTCCGGTGCGACATGCTCGAAACGGAAACGGGGATCGTTGGTCCAGCTGCGGGGATCCGACAGGGTGGCATCGACGAACCGGGCGACGGCGTCGTCTCCGCCGTACTCGGCGGTGTCCACACCCTCCTCGACCTCGATGACGTAGCGGAAGGTTTCCTCGGCTCCCTCGCCGGCCGCCGTGCCCGGGGTGCCGATGACGCGGTAGGTTCCCCCGCCCGCCTGGGCGAATTCCCCACCGGGGGGCAGTTGGGTCGGAGGAAGCTGTACGGATCCGTCGGCGGGGTCCGGCCCGGGGCCCCGGTCCGAGGTGTCGTCGCCGGCAGTGCCGCTCGATGCGGTGGTGGAACCCGGGGTTCCCGGAGCCGCGTCCTCGGCCCCGGAGGCGAAGATGTCAAAGAGCACAAAGGCCGTGATCACCGCGAGCACGGGAATGGCGTAGGCACGCCATCCGAACTCGCGGGCGAAACGCACCAGGAATGATTCAGACGCCCGGCCGTTATCACTTCGTGTCATAGGCAATCAGGCTACCTTGACCCTCTCGGCGCCGGGCACAACCCTCGTCCCGGGCGGAAAATCGTGTTTAGGCGCCGCCGAAGCCCACGGCCGGGCGGGACTCGCTGCCCACCTCGACGTAGGCGATATCGCCGCTGTTGATGAAGTACGTGTGCCCCTTGGAGTCGGTGAGCTCCAGGAAACCTTCCCCGGAACGCAGACCCTCGTTGATCGTGCGGATCAGCTCGTCCCGGTTGTCTTGCGCGGAAATAACCAGTTCGCGGGGGTTTTCGGTGAAGCCAACCTTGATGTTCATGTTCTACCTGTCTCTATGGTGCAAGGGAATGGCCCCATACTAGGCACGTACCGATACGATGGGCCGCGTGTCAGCTGATAGTTCTCTACAGGCGAACAATCCCCCGTCCCCGCCGACGTTCGCCTCACTCGGCGTCGCGGCAGAAATCTGCGAGGCCCTGGGCGAGGCCGGGATCACCCACACCTTCGCCATCCAGGAACTCACGCTCCCCCTTGCCCTCGACGGCAAGGACCTCATCGGCCAGGCCCGCACCGGCATGGGCAAGACCCTCGGGTTCGGAGTCCCCCTCCTCGACCGGGTCTTCGACGACGCCGCGGTCGCGGAACTCGACGGCACCCCCCGCGCGCTCGTCGTGGTACCCACCCGTGAGCTCGCCGTGCAGGTGGGCGTCGACCTCACCCTGGCCGCCGCGAAGACCCCGGTGCGGGTGACCACTATCTACGGCGGTCGACCCTACGAGGAGCAGATCGCCACCCTCAACGACGGCATCGACGTCGTCGTGGGAACCCCGGGCCGCCTCCTTGACCTGCACCAACGCGGGGACCTGCTGCTGGACAGGGTGGCCGTGCTTGTTCTCGACGAGGCGGACGAGATGCTGGACATGGGTTTCCTCCCCGACATCGAGACGCTGCTGTCGGCCCTGACCCACGAGCATCAGACCATGCTGTTCTCCGCCACCATGCCCGGTCCGATCCTGGCGCTCGCGCGGACCTTCCTGCATAAACCCGTGCACATCCGGGCGGAAGATCCCGGGGCATCGGCCACACACGCGTCCACGCGGCAGGTCGTGTTCAAATCGCACCGGATGGACAAGGAGACGGTCGTCGCCAAGCTCCTGCAGGCGCGCGGCCGCGGACGCACCATCATCTTCGTGCGCACGAAACGCACGGCCGCCGATCTGGTGACAGAGCTCTCCCGGCGCGGGTTTGTCGTCGGGGCCGTGCACGGCGACCTCGGGCAGGGCACGCGGGAGAAGGCGCTGACCGAATTCCGGCAGGGCACGACGGAGATCCTCGTGGCCACCGACGTGGCGGCGCGCGGCATCGACGTGGACGACGTCACCCATGTCATCAACTACCAGACCCCCGACGACCCGCAGACGTACGTGCACCGCATCGGTCGCACCGGGCGGGCCGGCAACTCGGGCACCGCCGTCACCCTCGTGGGTTACGACGAGCTGGCCAAGTGGAAGGCCATCGACGAGGAACTCGGCCTGGACACGCCGGAGCCCCCCGAGTGGTTCTCCACCTCTCCCGAGTTTTTTGCCGCGCTGGACATCGATCCCGATGTCGAGGGAACCGTCGGGCCCGCCCGCGAGGTGGCGGAGAGCACCACGAGCGGTCCGGGCAGAGGCAGGCGGCGCTGATGTCGCCCGCTCCCCTGCGTCGGCGGCCCGCGGATCTCCTCGCCACCGCCGCGCTCACGACCCTCGCGGCCGTGGCCGTCGGCGGCGCGTGGTTCACCGCTCCGGCGGGCTCCGCGCACCTGGACACCGCCGAGGAGCCCTCCCTGCAGCAGCCCGACATGACGGCGATTCCCGAGCAGCTCACCGAGGTGTTCTCGGCCGAGGCCACTGCTCTTCCGGGCGTGTACCGGCCCGTCGTCGATGCAGGCCTGGTCTTCACCCATGACACCCACACGGTCCGCGCCCTGGATGGCACCGGGCAGCAGCGGTGGAGTTACTCCCGCGAGGACCGGGAGATCTGTTCGCTGGGCCAGGCCTGGGACAAGGTGGTGGTGACCTACCGCTCCGGCGTCGGCTGCGGTGACGTCGTCGCGCTGCGTTCCTCCGACGGCCGGTACTCCGGTACGCGGAGCTCGGTCAACGACGAGGAGCCCTTCCAGCTGACCTCCAACGACCGGGTCGGGATTGTCGGTCCGACGCGGCTCGATCTCTGGCGGTCGGACCTGGTGCGCACGGTCGAGTACGGCGAGGTTGAGGCCAAGCAGGAGCCGGGGCTCCAGCCACACGAGGACTGCGAGATCACCTCGGCACTGACCCGCACCGAACTGCTCGCGGTGACGGAGATCTGCCCGGAGACTCCGGAGAACGAGGGGCACGCCACCCTCCGGCTGATGGACGCCACCCCGGAGGAATCCCGCACGCCCGAGATCCATGCCTCGGTGGAGCTGCCCTCCCCCGAAGCGCGGCTGGTCGCGGTCGGGCAGGATTCCGCCGCGGTCTACTCCCCCGGTGAGACAACCGAGCTGGTGGCCTTCGACCGGAAGGGCAAGGAGCTGTCCCGCTCGGCCATTTCGCCGTCGCCGCTTCTCGACGACGCCGAGGGAGTCTTCCTCCCCCCGGCGGCGGATCTACCCCACCACATGACGTGGTTCGACGGCTCCCGCCTCTACCTGCTCAAACCTGACACCCTCGAGGTGACCTCCGTCATTGAGGGCGTTCTGGGAACCGGCGTGGATGTCGGCGAGCGGGCGCTAGTGCCGGTCCCGGAGGGCATCGCGGTGGTCGACTGGGTCACGGGGCAGACGGAGCGGGTGATCCCGGTCGACCGGACGGGCTATCAGGGCCCGGTGCACCTGGCGGCGACCGGGGACATCCTGGTGGAGTCCCGCGGCGAGACCGTGGTCGGGCTCGGCGCCGCCGGTCAGCGTCCGTAGTTCGCGGCGATCCACTCCGTGGAGCGCGGGTGCAGCATGAACACCAGCGCGGCCGCCGCGAGAATTCCGGTGCCGATGCCGGCCAGCACCATGCCCTCGCTCATCATGTACCAGGCGACGGGCAGGAGCAGGACCCCCATCATGACGATGGGGCTGCGCCCCCAGTTTCCGCCGCGGAGCAGGTTGACCGCCCCGGCGAGGACGACCCCGAAGAGGATGAAGATGAAGATCGCGGTCCCGGTGCCGATCCACTGCGCGGCCGCGGCGTCGGACTCGATCGTGTCGGAGACGTCGCTGGTGAGGTCCGCGTAGATGAGGTAGAACGCCATGCCGAACGCGACCAGTACCTGGAGGAGCGCGGCGCCGGCGCCGAGTCGGATGGTCGTGGGGACGGTCTGCGCAGAAGAGTTCACGGACGGGAAGTCTATTCCCCCAAGGCGCGCCAGCGTGGATCACACCCTCCGGGGTGTAGGGCAATTTGACCAAACATGTCGGTCGGTGATTCCGATTCTTTCGACATCCCTGCAGGTCAACGAAGTCGGATTCTCGCCTACTTCGGAGCGCCCCACCCTCAAAGGGTAGACACACCCGCGCCGCAGAGTGTGAATTGGAACACAAAAGACACGTTATCCCTAGCGGGATCGACCCCTTCGTGACATTATTCTCGGGTAGCAAAAACAACAGGCTGATGAATCGGCCACTAACTCCCAGACACCACGGAGTTAACTCCATATGAACGGCGATTCGTCGCCCAAGCGCACAGGCCTCGTACACCTCCGTGCCCACGTATGGCCCTTCCTTTTGCACGGCCTGCCCCAACCAGGGGCTGTCCGTACACGGTGCGCACAACATCAACCGCGAGACACCCCCGCACGCGCTCATCAGCGCGAGACGTATTAGAAGGAGAATTCACCATGGATTGGCGCCACGAAGCAATCTGCCGCGACGAGGACCCCGAGCTGTTCTTCCCGGTCGGCAACTCCGGCCCGGCACTCAGCCAGATCGCCCAGGCCAAGCTGGTCTGCAACCGCTGCCCCGTCACCTCCCAGTGCCTGAAGTGGGCACTCGAGACCGGTCAGGACGCCGGCGTCTGGGGCGGCCTCAGTGAGGAGGAGCGCCGCGCCCTCAAGCGTGCGAACAAGCGCTCCCGCGTCCGCGCCCGCGTTTCCGCCTGATCATCCACACCCCGTAGTTGGGTCTCGGACTGACCGCCCACTAGAGTTGGGGAGACGTTATTTGTCCCTGATTCAGGCCGGATAGAAGGAGAAACACCATGAGCAAGCGTGGCCGCAAGCGCAAGGACCGCCGCAAGAAGGGCGCCAACCACGGAAAGCGCCCCAACTCTTAAGGGTTCAGCACTAGACCTAGAGCGTGGAAAACGCCCGTCGATAAGCGTGAAAATGCTTATCGACGGGCGTTTTTCTACCCTCTGCGGGAGATGCGGATCTGGGTGGTGATGCGCTCCCGCAGGTAACCCGGCGCGGACTCGGTCTGGCAGCACGTCTGGATGATGGTGCGGACCTCGCGTTCGTTGCGCAGGCGCTGCAGGCATTCGGGGCACGCGGCGATCTGCTCGCGGATCTCGCGCGACCTGGCCTCGGAGGTGCCGGAATCCAGGTACTCGCAGAGGAGCGCCTGCACTTCTTCGGCGCTGCAACGGCACGGCTGGCTGTCCATCTACGACTCCTTCTTCACGTCTGCGACCATGTCCGGGTGGGACAGGCCGATCCCCTGGTCCCTGGCTACGTCCTTCAACAACTCACGCAGCTGTTTTCTTCCCCGGTGAAGCCGGCTCATCACGGTTCCCAGCGGGGTGTCCATGATCTCGGCGATCTCCTTGTAGGCCAGTCCCTCGATGTCCGCGTAGTAGACCACCATGCGGTAGTCGTCCGAGAGCTGGTTCATCGCCTCGCTGATCCGGCCGTTGGGCATGTTCTGCAGCGCCTCGACCTCCGCGGAGCGCAGGCCCGTCGAATCGTGCGAGCTCGTGGTGTAGAGCTGGTAGTCGGTGATCTCCTCCGTCGGGGTCTGCGCCGGCTGGCGCTGCTTCTTCCGGTACGTGTTGATGTACGTGTTGGTCATGATCCGGTAGAGCCAGGCCTTGAGGTTGGTCCCCTCCTTGAAGGAGCCGAAGGCCTTGAAGGCCTTGAGGTAGGTCTCCTGCAGGAGATCCTCCGCGTCCTGGGGGTTGCGGGTCATGCGCAGGGCGCCGCCGTAGAGCTGGTCGAGCAGCGGCAGCGCCTCCTCCTCGAAGCGGGCCTCGAGGCGCTGAGCGGTGTCCGTCATGGCCGTCATTGTATCGGGGCCCCGCCGCCGATCAGTTCCGGGTAGTCGTTGCGGGTGTTGCCCACGGCCTTGTCGGCCTTTCGCCAGCTCAGCGATTCCCGTAGGGACTGCGGCGCCGGGTGGAGCAGCTCGGCGGCCTCGTCCGGGGTGCCCTCGCACCACTGCCGGATCTCGTCCCGGGTGAGGAACCTGGGCAGGCGGTGGTGCAGCCAGTCGATGGGTTCGGCGGACTCGGTGGTGATCATCGTCGAGGACAGCTGGTCCAGGCCCGTGGACCACAGGGCCGCCGCCCAGAGCATCTCCCCCTCCGGCGGGGTGACAAAGTACGGGGTCTTGCCCTCGTCGGTGGTGTGCCATTCGTAGTAGCCGTCCAGTGGCATGACCGCCCGGCCGTTCTTGAACGCGTCACGGAAGCTGGGTTTCTCGCGCACGGTCTCGGCTCGCGCGTTGAACAGCGGCGGGCCCTTCTCGTCCTTCTTCCAGTGCGGCAGCAGCGCCCAGCGGGCGGCGTCGACCTGGGCGCGGGCGCCGTCGAGACGCACGAGCGCCACCTGGGTGGTGGGCGCGATGTTGTAGCGCTCCGGGGGCGTGCCGTCGGGCGCGAGGGTCTCCTCGACGCCGGGAAGGGTGCCCACCTGTCGCAGGAGGGCCTCGCCGGTGGTGAACATGACAAAGCGTCCGCACATAGCACCTATTATGTACCCCATGACCGATTTCTGGACCGCTCCCCCCGCTCGCCGCCCCATTGACGGATCGCAGGTGGTCCCCGGTTCCAAGTCCATCACCAACCGCGCGTTTGTCCTCGCGGCCGTGGCCTCCTCGCCGTCGACCATCACGGGAGCCCTGGTCTCGCGCGACACCGAGCTCATGGCGGGCGCGCTGCGCTCCCTCGGCGCGCAGGTGCGTATCGACGGCCCCGTGGTCACCGTCTCACCCCCGGAGCGCTTCACGGCGGGTGCCATCGACTGCGGGCTCGCGGGCACCGTCATGCGGTTTGTCCCGCCGGTGGCGGCACTCGCGGACGGGGACGTGCTTTTCGACGGCGACCCGCAGGCGCGCCTGCGCCCGATGGGCGCCATCCTCGACGGGATGCGCGCGGCCGGCGTCGAGGTTACCGGCGACAGCCTGCCCTTCACCGTGCACGGTCGCGGCGTCCCCACGGGCGGCGTGGTGGAGGTCGACGCGTCGGGTTCCTCGCAGTTCGTCTCCGGGCTGCTTCTCTCCGCCTCCCGGTTCCGCGACGGGCTCACCGTCCGCCACGTTGGCGCCTCGCTGCCGAGCGCGCCGCACATCGCCATGACGGTGGACATGCTGCGCGCGGCCGGCGCAACGGTCACCACCGGCGACGGCGAGTGGAGCGTCGCTCCCGGCGCGCTCCCCGGCCGGGACTGGATCATCGAGCCCGACCTGTCCAACGCCACCCCCTTCCTCGCCGCGGCGGCCGTCACCGGCGGCTCGATGCGCATCCCGCACTGGCCGGAGACGACCACGCAGCCGGGCGATGAGATCCGGGAGATCCTCATCGATATGGGGTGCGATGTCTCGCTTGTCGACGACACCCTGCACGTCACCGGCCCGGGTGAGCTGCGCGGCATCACCCGTGACATGGCCTCCGCTGGCGAGCTCGTCCCCACCGTCGCCGCACTCGCCACCCTGGCCACCACGGAGTCGCGGCTCACCGGCATCGCCCACCTGCGCGGCCACGAGACCGACCGCCTGGCGGCGCTCACCACCGAGATCAACCGGCTCGGCGGTGACTGCGAGGAACTCGCCGACGGTGTGCTCATCCGCCCGGCCACCCTGCACGGCGGGCAGTGGCACTCCTACGCGGACCACCGGATGGCCACCGCCGGCGCGATCATCGGACTGGTCACCGACGGTGTCGAGGTCGAGGACATCGACACCACCGCCAAGACCCTCCCGGGTTTCGCCGACATGTGGACGGACATGATCCATGGCTAGGGCGGCCCGGGCAGGCAGGACCTACGACGAGTCCGACATCCGGGTGCGCCCGGGCAAGGGCACCCGCCCGCGCACCAAGGACCGGCCCGCCCACGACGACGCCGAGTTCGGCATGGTGGTGACCAAGGACCGCGGCCGCTGGGGAGTGGTGCTCGACAGCGCCCACGAGGCGATCGTATGCATGCGCGCCCGCGAGCTCGGCCGGACGTCGATCGAGGTGGGCGACCGCGTCGGGGTCGTCGGCGACACCTCCGGGCGGGCGGGGTCGCTGGCGCGCATCGTCAAACGCGAGGACCGCACCTCGGTGCTGCACCGCACCGCCGACGACACCGATCCCTACGAGCGCACGGTCGTGGCCAACGCCGATCAGCTGCTCATCGTCTCCGCGGTGGCGGACCCGCCGCCGCGCTCCGGCTTCGTCGAGCGTGCGCTGGTGGCGGCATTCGTGGGCAACGTCCACCCGATTCTCTGCCTGACCAAGTCGGATCTCACCGACCCGACCCCCTTCGCCGAGGAGTTCACCGACCTCGACGTCACGGTGGTCATCGCCGGCGTCGACGACCCCCTGGACGAGGTGCGCGCGATCATCGACGGCCACGTCACCGCCCTAATCGGCCACAGTGGCGTGGGCAAGTCCACGCTGGTGAACCGGCTGGTTCCGGACGCACACCGGGAGACCGGCGTCGTCTCGGGCGTGGGCAAGGGCCGGCACACCTCGACCCAGTCGGTGGCGCTGCGGCTGCCGGGGGATGCCGGGTGGATCATCGACACCCCGGGCATCCGCTCCTTCGGGCTCGCGCACGTCAGCCCCGGCGATGTCCTCGGTGTGTTCGACGACCTGGCCGCGGCGGTCGAGGCCTGCCCGCGTGGCTGTTCCCACCTCGGCCCGCCGGCCGACCCGGAGTGCGCCCTCGACGAGATTGACCCGGATTCGGCCACCGGGCGGCGGGTTGTCGCCGTGCGTAAGCTGCTTTTCGCGCTGCGCAGCAACAACGAGTGGGAGATGTGACCTAGAGCAGGTCCACGAGGAAGGGCAGCTCGCTGGGGTCGTAGAACGCCATGTAATTGTCCTGGGCGTCGCCGACGATCAGCTCGGCGTCCTCGTCCCCGAGATCGGAGGCGTCGATGTTCTCGATGGCCTTCGCCGTCGCCTCCTCCGCCTCCGCCACATCGACGTGCAGCGCGGCGACCTGCTCCGTGGTGATCTTCGCCGGCTGCAGCTTGACCACGGACTCGACCATGTCAGGGTCGGGCTTGACGGCGCTGTCCTCAACGTCGGCGGAGATGACCACCCGGCGGTGCGGGAACTGCTCATCGCCGATGGCCAGCAGTCTGATGGAGGCCTCGGCCGCATCGTCGAAGGCCACGGCCTCCAACTCCTCCTCGTCCCCGGCGGTGTAGAACTCGCGTAACGACGGCGTCACCGCGAAAGCCCAGCCGTTGCGTGCGGCGACCCGTCCGGTGTCGCACAGCTCGACGAGCATGCCGAAGGTGGCGGGCAGGTAGACACGCACGCCTAGAACTCACCCTCGATATCGAAGATGGACTGCACTTCCACGGTCGTGCGTTCAAACGCCGTGTGCAGGAGGCCGACCATTCCGGCCTCCACCGCTGCACGCACGTTGTGGATGTTGTCGTCCACCATGACGCAGTCGCTCAGCGGCAGGGCCACGGCGTCTGCGGCGGCGCGGAAGGCCGCCTCATCGGGCTTCTCCGCTCCGACCTCACCGGAGAGGACAACCGCGTGGACGATCCCGTTGTACTCCCACTCGCGGATGGGCTCCGCGCCCGGGCCGCCGGCGTCGTTGGACAGGATCGCGGTCTGTACGTCGTGCTCCTTCACGGCGGCAAACAGTTTGCGCCACCGCTCCTGGTCTTCCGTGGGTCCGTCCAGGACGCCTACGTAATCGACGATCAGTCCTCGCATAAAAGAAATTCCTCCGGGGTCGGTGGGGGTTGACGTTTTGTGCCACAATGATACCCACCCCGAGCGCATCCGCCCCATCTACCGATGGGAGCAGGCCCTTTCCATGCTGGTTCCGATTCCGGGCATGTCCATGCTCAAATTCGTCGTACCGGATCCCCACCCACCCGCCGTCGATCCCCCGCCGCCGGACGCGGAGGTGCGGCGGCTGGCCCACGCGCTGATCCAGAAGGCGCTCGACGTCGCCTGCGGCATGCGGCCGATGGTGCAGCTCGATCGCCGCCGTTTCGCCCGCCCGGTGCACGTGCACCTCGCCGCCCGTCTCCGCGGCAGCGACCTGCGCGGGCCGGTGGCCGTCCGGTCGCTGCACCTCGCCCCGGGTACGGGAGGGCCGGAGGGACTCGAGGTCTACGGGACCGCGGTGTGCGCGGCCACGACCATCGGTTACACGGCCCGGCTCTCCACCGACTGGCCGGGCCGGCTACTCAGCTTCCGGGTGCTGTGAGCGGCCGGGGTCAGGCCTGGACCGTGGGAGCCGGCTGCTGGTCCTGCTGCTGGAACTGCTTGCGCAGCAGGAACAGCTGGCGGATGGTCTCTTCCTTGACGCCGTCGTTCATGGCGCGGAAGAGGTCGCCGCCCTCCTTCTGGTACTCCACTAGGGGATCGCGCTGGGCCATCGCACGCAGGCCGATGCCCTCCTTGAGGTAGTCCATCTCGTAGAGGTGCTCGCGCCACTTGGTGTCGATGATCGGCAGGATGACCTGGCGCTCGACGTTGCGCATCTGCGACTCGCCGCCGACGGCGGAGACCCGCTCCTCGAGCTCGTCGTAGGCCTTGTTCGCGTCGTCGCGCAGGGCCTCACCTAGCTGGACGGCGGTGAGCTCGCCGGGCGAACCGTAGGTGGAGCCGTCGATAAGCTCCTGGTACCCGAACGAGGGACCGTAGAGGGAGTCGAGCGCGTTCCAGAGCTCGTCCAGGTTCCAGTCCTCGACATAACCCTCGGCGGTGGCGCCGTCGACGTAGGCGTCGATGGTCTGGTCGATCATCGTGCGCACGTTGTTCTTCAGGTCCGCGGACTCGAGGATGGAGCGGCGCTCGCGGTAGACGACCTTGCGCTGCTCGTTGAGCACCTCGTCGTACTTGAGCACGTTCTTGCGCATCTCGAAGTTCTGGCCCTCCACCTGCGACTGCGCGCCACGGATGGAGTTGGAGACCATCTTCGACTCGATGGGCACGTCGTCGGGGACGTTGAGGCGGTTCATCATCTGCTCCATCGTCTGTCCGACGAAACGCACCATGAGCTCGTCGCGCATGGAGAGGTAGAAGCGGGTCTCGCCGGCGTCACCCTGACGGCCGGAGCGGCCGCGGAGCTGGTTGTCGATGCGCCGGGACTCGTGGCGTTCCGTGCCCAAGACGTAGAGGCCGCCGGCCTCGCGGGCCTGGTCGCCGAGCTTCTGCGAGCGCGCGCGGGCCTTGGGCAGCTCCTCGTCCCAGGCCGCCTGGTAACGCTCCTCGTCCTCGAAGGGGTCGAGCCCCTTCTCCTTGAGACGGGCGTCGAGCAGGACCTCCGGGTTGCCGCCGAGCACGATGTCCGTACCACGGCCGGCCATGTTGGTGGCCACGGTGACGGCGCCGGGCAGGCCGGCGGAGGCGATGATGCGCCCCTCCTCCTCGTGGTACTTAGCGTTGAGCACCTTGTGGTCGATGCCGCGCTTCTTCAGCAGCGTGGAGAGGTACTCCGAGCGCTCCACCGAGGTGGTGCCCACGAGGACGGGCTGGCCGGCCTCGACGTGTTCGGCGATGTCATCGACGACGGCGGAGAACTTGGCCTCCTGCGTCTTGTAAATGATGTCCGAGTGGTCCTTGCGCTGGTTGTCCTTGTTCGTGGGGATGGCCACCACGTCGAGGCCGTAGATGGAGTTGAGCTCCGCGGCCTCGGTCTCGGCGGTACCCGTCATGCCCGCGAGCTTGTCGTACATGCGGAAGTAGTTCTGCAAGGTGACGGTGGCGAGGGTCTGGTTCTCGTTCTTGATCTCCACACCCTCCTTCGCCTCGATGGCCTGGTGCATGCCCTCGTTGTACCGGCGGCCCTTGAGGATGCGGCCGGTGAAACTGTCGACGATCTGCACCTCGCCCTCGCGGACGATGTAGTCCTTGTCGCGGGTGAACAGCTCCTTCGCCTTGAGGGAGTTGTTGAGGTAGGAGACGAGCTGCGAGTGCTCCGGCGCGTAGAGGTTGTCGATGCCCAGCTGGTCCTCGACGAATTCCACGCCCTCCTCCAGCACGCCGACGGTGCGCTTGCGCTGGTCCACCTCATAGTGCTTGTCGGGGCGCATGCGCGGCGCGAGCTGGGAGAACACGGTGTAGAACTTCGAGGAGCCGTCAACGGGCCCGGAGATGATGAGCGGGGTCCTCGCCTCGTCGATGAGGATGGAGTCCACCTCGTCGACGATGGCGTAGTGGTGCCCGCGCTGGACGATGTCATTCAGCGAGCGGGTCATGTTGTCGCGCAGGTAGTCGAAACCCAGCTCATTGTTGGTGCCGTAGGTGATGTCCGCGGCGTAGGCGGCCTTACGCTCCTTGGGGCTGAGCTCGGCGGTGATGACACCGACCTCGAGGCCGAGGAAGCGGTGCACGCGGCCCATCATCTCGGCGTCACGCTTGGCCAGGTAGTCGTTGACGGTGACGATGTGGACGTTTTCACCGGTCAGCGCGTTGAGGTAGGCCGGCAGGATCGAGGTGAGGGTTTTGCCCTCACCGGTCTTCATCTCGGCGACGGAGCCGAAGTGCAGCGCGGCGCCGCCCATGACCTGGACCTTGAAGTGCTTCTGACCGAGCACCCGCCAGGCAGCTTCGCGGGCGGTGGCGAAGGCGTCGAGGAGAATGTCGTTGAGGCCCTCCCCCTCGGCGAGGCGGGCGCGGAACTCCGCGGTCTTCGCCTTCAGCTCTGCGTCGGTGAGCGCGGTGTACTCGTCCTCGAGGGCGAGAACCTGATCGGCCATCTTGTCGTACCGTTTGACGGTACGGCCTTCACCGGCTCTGAGCAGCCTGGAAAGTCCAAACACAGCGACTACGTCCTTACGTCCTAAGCGACAATAAAACAGTTCAGGGTGAGATTGTACGCCCAGCGCGACGCCGCCTGCCCATTCGGGCGGGCGGCGTCGCGGCTTCAGAATCGACGTGCTCGGGCGAGTCAGGACTCGACGTCAGCCTCAGCCTCAGCCTCAGTGAGCGCGATGAGTCCGTAGTCGAACGCGTGTCGGCGGTAGACCACCGACGGGCGCGAGCTCTCCTCGTCGATGAAGAGGAAGAAGTCGTGTCCGACCAGCTCCATTTCGCTGAGGGCCTCGTCCACGCTCATCGGGGTGGCCGGGTGCTCCTTGGTGCGCACGACCTGCCCGGGCACGACGTCCTCGACCGTGCCCTCGTAGGGGTCGACGTCGTACTTGCCCTGCGGCTGCTGGACCTCGTTCTCCCCGGACAGCTCGGCCGCGACCTCGCCGGCGCTCTTCGGGGCGCGGTGCCCGGACTTGGCCTGGGCGCGGCGGGCCTTGACCTTGCGCAGCGAGCGCTCCATCTTGCCCAGCGCGACCTCGAGGGCGGCGTAGAAGCTGTCCTCCTTGGCCTCAGCACGGGCGATGTGGCCCTTGCCGGTGGCGGTGATCTGCAGCCGGTCGGTGCGGTCGCCGCGGGCGGGGTTGTTCTCGTGCTGCAGTTCGACGTGGAAGAACGTCAGGGTGGGATCCAGCTTCTCGATCTTCGCCAGCTTCGAGTTCACCCGGTCCGCGAAGTGCTCGGGTACCTCGACGTTGCGCCCGGTGATGGTCACCTGGGTCTCCGGTCGGAGCGTGTTTGTGGTCTCAGCAGTGGTCATTGTCCTGCCTTCCCTTCCTATCCTGCAACGGTGCCGCCCCTGCGGTGGAGCGTGTGACCCCAGTATACATCTGCCGGTAACCATGATGCGGGTCACTGTTAACGCTCAAGCTGCGGCGACCACCAGCGCGGCCTGCACCGTCGCCCCGGCGATGAGGAGCCGCTCCACCGACGCCGCCAGCGTCGCCCCGGTGGTGACCACGTCGTCCACCAGCACCACCGGGGAGCCCGGAGCCGCGCGGTGCAGCCGGACCCGGCCGGCCATGTTTGCCCGCCTGCCGGACGCCCCGAGCCCGGTCTGATCAGCGGTGGCGGGGTCGAGGCGCAGCAGGTCCACCGCGGGCAACCCGGAAGAGTGGCAGAAGGCCGACACCGGGTCTCCCCCGCGCAGCCGCGCGGACCGCTGGCGGGTGGGCGCGGGGACGAGCACCACGTCGTGGGTCAGCTCCCCCGCCGCCTGCAGGTGCCGCACCCCGGCGCCGATGACGGCTCCCACCAGCCGGCGCACCGCCAGGTTCCCCCGTTCCTTGGCCGCGAGGATCACCCCGCGGTGCGCCTCGGCGTAGGGCCCGAGCGCGAAGACGGGGACATGCGTATCGACGACCGTGTCCACCCTCCGCGGAACCGCAGCGAGCACCTCCCGACACCGCGGGCATAGCACGGTTCCCGCCACGGCGCACCCGGCGCATGCCCGGGGCAGGAGGAGTTCCACCTAGTTGGCCACGATCGGGGCGGAGCGCACGCCCCGCAGGCCGGGGATGTCGCGCCAGGACGATCCCGTGGAGATGCCGTCCGCGGACAGCTGCCGCATGGCCATGCCGTCGGTGGCGTAGACCGTCGACGGGCTGGCCGCCACGGCGACGACGGGAGCGACGATGTTGCTGGCGGGCAGCGGGGTGACCACCGATCCGTCCAGCTCGACACGCCAGACGGGGGTGTCGGGGTTTGCGGTGCCGACGACCAGCGAGCCGTCCGGGTTCCACTCCACCGCGAGCGAGGATCCGTCGAGCTCGACGGCGTATTCCTCGACGTTGACGATGGCCGGCACGTCGTTGCTCTGTGTGGCGACGATCCCGACGAAGAGCCGGCCCTCGCTGAGCATGGCCACCCGCGCTCCGGAGGGCGACACCTGGAGCTCCGACATGTGCCGGTTCTCCTCGGAGAGCTGGCTGGTGTCCACCTCCGACTCGACGAACTCACCGGACGCGGTGGACTGGGACACCCGCACGACGGTGTCCCCGCCCGTGACCGTCCAGATGCCGCTGCTGGGCCGGCCGAAGCTCGGCCGGGTGAGGGAGTCGGCCCGCAGGATCTCCTGCATCTGCCCGTCGACCCGGCCGACGAGGAGCGCCATTTCGTTGCCCTGCCTGCGCACCGCGGCGGCGGCACCCTCGGAGGTGATGTCCGCCGCGGCGATGTCGCCCATGGTGCCCAGCTGCCCCTCGACCGGGGAGGCCTCGGACGCGACCACGGATAGGACCCGCCCTTCGGTGAGCGCGTACAGTGGGGCGACCTTGGTGGTGGCCAGGCGCGGGTTGAGGTCGGCGAAGTCCTCGGTGGTCAGTTCCTCGTAGCCGTCCGCCACCGGGGCATCGTCGAGCGCGACCGGGTACGGGCCGGGTAGGCCGGCGTAGGACAGCGTCCAGGTGAGCTGGGCGCCGAAGCGCAGCCGCTCGTCTGCATCGAAGTCCTGGAATCCCGTGAACGTGTACACGCCGTTGTTGTACCCGGAGAAGGCGTGCCCGGACGCGGAGGCGTCCGCCGTGGCGGTGGCCGGGGCGATCTTCTCCGACGGGCCCTCCATGAGCATGGAGATGAGCACGGTGTCGAGGCTCTGGTCGCGGCTGGAGTACACCCACCGGCGGTCCGGGATGAGGGTCCGGCCGTTGGAGTTGTAGAAGAACAGGTCGTGGGGTTCGTAGTGGTTGAGCAGCTCGGTGCGCTCGATGACGATCTCCTCCGGCAGGGAGGAGACGCGCCACTGGCCGTCGACACGTGTCATGACGATGGTGGCCTCGTAGGCCGCATTATCGGTCTCGTAGGCGCCGCCGTCCGACAGCCGGCCGACGAGCCGGCCGCGGATGGTGAAGGCACGTTCGTTGGCGTCGCCGCCGGCCGTGGCGGTGATGTTGAGGCGGTCGACGATGAGCGGGCCGTTCCCCGGGTTCCACTGCCCGTTGGCGTCGGCGGTGAGATAGGACCGCGCGGCGGCGTAATCGGACACCGGGTGCGCCGAGGCCACGTAGAAGTCCCGGAGCAGCAGATCCGCCTCGGCGTCCGGCTCGGGCCCCATCTCGGTGGGCATCTCCGTCGCGGCGTCGAAGGTGCGCAGCGCCTGCGGGGCGTTGTTGGTGGGCAGCGTGGCACACGAGGTGAGCAGCACCATGGTCGCCGCGACCGAGGTGGCCGCGAGCAGTCGTCGGGGGAAGATCATTCCTGTGCCTCCTGCAGGTCGAGGGCGGGGTGATCCACGGGGAGGCCGGGTTCGCGGGGCAGGACCAGGCGAAACTGGGAGCCCACGCCGAGCGTGCCCGCGGCGTCGAGGAAACCGCCGTGCAGCGCCGCGTCCTCCTGCGCGATGGCCAGGCCCAGGCCGGTGCCGCCGGAATGGCGTTTGCGGGAGGCGTCGGCACGCCAGAAGCGGTTGAACACCAGCCCCTCCTGTCCCGGTTTGAGCCCGACCCCGTGGTCCGTGACCGTGACGGCCACGGTGTCCTCGTTGTCGTTGATGCAGATCTCCACGGGGTTGGACTCCGAGTGGTCGATGGCGTTGGCCAGCAGGTTGCGCAGGATGCGCTCGACCCGGCGGGGGTCGCCGACGAAACACACGGGCTCGTCTCGGATGTCGAAACGAACGGGGACGTCGAGCTCCGCCGCGAGGCGCTCGGTCTGCTCCCACGCCGCGCGTACGCACTGGGAGAGGTCGATGCGCGCCGCAGCGAGGTCGGCGACACCGGCGTCGTGACGCGAGATCTCCAGCAGGTCCGCCAGCAGCATCTCGAAGCGGTCGAGCTCACGCATCATCAGCTCCGTGGCGCGCTTGGTGTGCGGCTCGAAGTCCTCGGAACCGGCGTCGATGAGGTCGGCCGCCATGCGCACCGTGGTCAGCGGGGTGCGCAGCTCGTGGGAAACGTCCGAGGTGAACTGACGCTGCAGGTCGCCGTACTCCTCCAGCTGATGAATCTGGTGGGAGAGTTTGTCGGCCATGTCATTGAAACTCCAGGCCAGCCGGGCCATCTCGTCCTCGCCGTTGACGGCCATGCGCTCGCGCAGGTGACCGGCGGCCAGACGCTGCGCGATGCGCGAGGCCGAACGCACGGGAGCGGTCACCTGCTGGGTGGCCAGCCACACCACGGCCACGAGCAGCACGATGACCACGCCGGCGGCAAGCGCAAGCAGGCCGCGCATGATGGCGAGGGTCTGCTCCTCCGACTCCATGGACATGACCAGGTACAGCTGCAGGCCGGGGATGTCGGAGTCCGTGGGGGTGCCGATGATCAGCGCGTTGTAGCGGGAACCGTCGGCCCGCTCCGTCTCCGCGAACTGGTAGGACACCTGCCCCTCGGTGACGTAGCGCTGCAGCCCCTCGGGGATGCGGAAGTTGTCCGGCGAGGTCACGGCTGAGCCGTCCTCCTGGGACACGTAGAGCACGGGTTCGTAACCCGCGGACGCGCCGGCACCGGGGGAGACCTGTGACAGCGCCGCGCGGGCGGAGTTCAGCCGGCTCTCCAGGGAGGTGTTGGTGGCGGTGGAGTCGATCTGTTCCTGCACGACCACGCGGGCGCGGTCGATCTCACTGTCCGCGACGTCGAGGCGCGCGTCGACGAGGCGCTGGGAGAAGATGCTGGCCAGGGCGAACCCCAGCAGCAGCATGACGATCGCCGACACAGCGAAGATGGAGCCGATCACCCGCACCTGGAGCGACGTGCGCCAGGCCTCGGAGACCGTCTCCCTGAGTCGACGTATCCAGTTGATGATGGTGTTGTCCGCTTCTCTCTGTCCCGCTCAGATTCCTAGACCGTCTTGCCGGTCTTGTACCCCACGCCACGGACGGTGAGCACGACCTGCGGCTCATCCGGGTCCTTCTCCACCTTGGCGCGCAGGCGCTGGACGTGGACGTTGACCAGCCGGGTGTCGGAGGCGTGGCGGTAACCCCACACGTTCTCCAGCAGCTCCTCGCGGGTGTGCACCTGACCGGGCTTGCGGGCCAGCTGCAGTAGCAGATCGAATTCCAGCGGGGTGAGCGAGATCTCCTCGGTGCCGCGCTTGACGGAGTGCGCGGGCACGTCGATGGTGAGGTCGCCGATGCGCAGGAGTTCGGCGGAGCCGGAGTCGTCGCCGCGGCGCAGGCGCGCGCGGATCCGGGCCACCAGCTCCTTCGGCTTGAAGGGTTTGGTGATGTAGTCGTCCGCGCCGGACTCCAGGCCGAGGACGACATCCACCGTGTCCGTCTTGGCGGTGAGCATGACGATGGGCACCGAGGACTCCTGCCGGATCGCCTTGCAGATATCCACGCCGTTCATCCCCGGGAGCATGAGGTCCAGCAGGATGAGGTCCGGCTGGTGGTCGCGGAACTTCTGCACGGCCTCGCCGCCGTCGATGACCGGGACGGGCTCGAAGCCCTCGGACTCGAGGACGATGGTGAGCATCTCCGAGATGGCGGGGTCGTCATCGACGACGAGGATGGTCGGTGCCATGGCAAACGCCCTAACTAAGTAAGTCTGTTTTTCTATAACGTCCTGATTCTAGCCAGGATCTCCGCAGAATCGTCAGTCATCACCCACGGCGAGTGCCAGGAGCGCTGGGCTAGCTCCACGTAGGCGTCGAAGGTGCGCTGCTGGAGCCCGCCGTCACGTTCGTAGGCGTCGCGCGCCCGGGAGGCGTCCGCGGCTTCCCGGCGCCGCGCCCGCTCCGCCGCCTCGTCCGGGTCGGTGGACAGCAGCACCTGCAGGTCCGGCTCGGGCAGCCCCAGGCGCCCGAACTCCAGCTCCGCCACCCAGTCCACGATCCCCTCGTCTCGCGTGCGCGCCCAGGAATAGGCCGCGTTGGAGGCGACATAACGGTCGAGGATCAGCACGTCCCGGGAATCCCGGAATCGACGTAGCTTATCGACGGCCCCTGCCCGGTCGAGCGCGAACAGAGTGGCCATGCCGTAGGCGGAGTCCGTGAGATCACCCATCTTCCCGTGCAGCGCGTCTGCTGCGAGGGAGGCGTGGACGGAGTCGTCGTAACGCGGAAACGCCAGCACGTCGGCGCCGGTCTCTTTTCGCACCGCCGTGACCAGGGTGTTTTTGCCGGCGCCGTCGATGCCCTCTACGGCGATGATCATCAGTAGCGGTAGTGCTCGGGTTTGAACGGACCGGCGACGTCGACGCCGATGTAGTCCGCCTGCTCCTTGGTCAGCTCGGTGAGCTTGCCGCCCAAGGCCTCAAGGTGGATGCGGGCGACTTTCTCGTCGAGGTGCTTGGGCAGGCGGTAGACCTCGTTGTCGTACTCGTTGTGTTTGGTGAACAGCTCGATCTGGGCGATCGTCTGGTCGGCGAAGGAGTTGGACATGACAAAGCTGGGGTGGCCGGTGGCGTTGCCCAGGTTGAGCAGCCGGCCCTCGGACAGCACGATGATGGCGCGGCCGTTCGGCAGGGTGAACTCGTCCACCTGCGGCTTGATGGTCACCCGGGTGACGTCGTCGCGGTGCAGCAGCGAGGCCATGTCGATCTCGTTGTCGAAGTGGCCGATGTTGCCCAGCACGGCGTGGTCCTTCATCTGCTGCATGTGCTCGAAGGAGATGATGTCCTTGTTGCCGGTGGCGGTGATAACGATGTCCGCCTGGCCGATGAAGTCCTCGACGGTGACGACATCAAAGCCGTCCATCTTCGCCTGCAGGGCGTTGATGGGGTCGACCTCAGTGACGGCCACGTTGGCACCCTGGCCGTCGAGAGCCTCGGCCACGCCCTTGCCCACGTCGCCGTAGCCACAGACCAGGGCCTTCTTGCCGCCGATGAGCATGTCGGTTCCGCGGTTGAGACCGTCGATGACGGAGTGGCGGGTGCCGTAGCGGTTGTCGAACTTGGACTTGGTCACCGCGTCGTTGACGTTCATCGCTGGGAAGGGCAGCGTGCCCTCCTGCGCGAAGTGGTAGAGGCGGTGCACGCCCGTGGTGGTCTCCTCGGTGACACCCTGGACGGACTCCGCGATGGCGGTCCACTTGTTCTTCTCGGTCTCCAGGACCTCACGGAGCATGTTGAAGAACGCGACCTCCTCGTCGGAGTCGGACTCCTGCGCCGGCGGCACGGCCCCGGCCTGCTCGAACTCACGGCCCTTGATCACGGCCATGGTGGCGTCGCCGCCGTCGTCGAGAATCATGTTGGGGGTGGTGTCACCCCAGGTGAAGATCTGGTTGAGGCACCACCAGTACTCGTCCAGGCTCTCGCCCTTCCAGGCGAAGACGGGGACACCCTGCGGGTTCTCCGGGGTGCCGTCCTTGCCGACGACCACGGCGGCCGCCGCGGAATCCTCGGTGGAGAAGATGTTGCAGGACGCCCAGCGCACCTCGGCTCCGAGGGCGGTGAGGGTCTCGATGAGCACCGCGGTCTGCGTGGTCATGTGGATCGACCCGGCGATGCGTGCCCCGGCCAGCGGCTGCTCATCGGCGTATTCGGCGCGCAGGGCCATGAGGCCGGGCATCTCGTGCTCGGCGAGGCGGATCTGGTGCCGGCCGGATTCGTGGAGAGAAAGGTCGGCGACCTTGAAGTCGAATTGCTGCGCCATGGTCGGGTGCACTCCTAATCGGGGAAACGTTGACAATCAGCGTCCCACTCTAGCGCGCGGGCTCCCGGGCGAGCGTCAGCGCGAGTGCCTAGGTGAGGGCCTCGGTGAACTGGTCGAGGTCGGCATCGGTGTCGACACCCTCCAGCAGCTCGGCGGCGGCGGCGTTGAGCTCCTCATCGCCCGAGCCCACCAGCGCACGGATGTACGGGTAGGACTCGGCGACCTCGCCGGCGGAGAAGGGTGCTCCGGCCCAGATGGCCGCGATGGTGGCGGCGGCCAGGCCGTTCTGGCGGTCCTCCTCGGAGGCGCCGGGCTGTTTCACCACGAGCAGGCAGGCGTCGCGGATGGCCTCCACAATGTCGTCATCGTCCAGCTCCGCCAGGTCGTCGAGAAAATCGACGTTGGCCTCTTCCGCAAAGATGCTCGCGTCCCACGTGCCCATGTTGTCTCTCCTTGAATCCTCGGTATCACTTCGACTGCCCCCACTTTGACGGCCCGCCCGTAACTATGTGGGCCTCCCCGCATTGTTCTGCTATGTTGTTACCGAGTTGTGATCATTTAGTCAATACGTACAGGGACGCGGTTTAAGTCAGTGAATCCGGAAACACGCAGAGTTACCGTCTTCGTGGTCGTGGGCCTCTCGGCAGCGGTGCTCATCGCCTTCTTATTCTGGCGCGCCGGATCTCCCTCCCCCACCCCCGTGGCGCAGTCCGCCCCCGCCACTGAGGCGACGGACACCCGGAGCTCCGGAACCGTGCGGGAGTCCGCTTCCGAGGTGAGCCCCTCGCCGGCGCCCGCCACGGACGCCTCCTCCGATTCGCGTGAGTTTGTCGCGCCCGCGGAGAACGATCCGTTCCTCGCCCCCAACGCGGTGGCACAGGCACCCGGTGGCGTGGCCCCATCGTCGGTGTACCGCCCGCGCAACGTCGGCGAACAGCCGCGCCTGCACCAGGATGAACCGACGGTTCTCACCCCGTCGCAGTCCCCGGCCCCCAGCTCCTCCGGGACCGAACCCTCCCCGTCCGGGTCCTCCGCCCCGGAGACCACCCCGCAGTCGCCGGCCACCCCGTCCCAGACGCCCACACCGACCCCGCAGCTGCCGACCCTGCCCGGCACCCCCTCGGTGCCCACGCAGATTCCCGTGCCGTCGGAGCAGGCACCCGTCGAGCCTGCCCCGGCCAATCCCGCGCCGGAGGAGGAACTGCACGTTCCCCAGCCGGCGGGTTCCGGCTTCTGGCCGACCTTCCCCTGGTGGCGCTAGACCGTCACCACAAACACCTGGGCGCCCGCGTCGCCGGCCTGCAGAGATACCGCCGGGTCCGCGGCCGGGATCCACAGCGAACCTCCCGCGGACACCCCCGAGACCGCTCCGCTGGTGCACAGCACAATGGCGGGGCCATCTTCGTCGATACGCAGCTGCTCCCCCGCCGCCAGCCGGTGAGTGCGGACCTGAAACTCCTCAGCCGGGTCGAGCACGGTGCCGGCGCTGTCGTGCCCGACCCGGGGGTCGGCGGTCTCGGTGAAGCGCAGCACGCGCACGAGCTCGGGCACGTCGACGTACTTGGAGGTCAGGCCGCCACGCAGGACATTGTCCGAGTTGGCCATGATCTCCACGCCGAGGCCGTGGACGTAGGCGTGCAGCTGGCCGGCGGGCGTGTACATCGACTCCCCCGGCGCAAGGATGACGTGGTTGAGCAGGAGCGCGCCGAGCACGCCGACGTCTCCCGGGTACCGCTCGTTGAGCTCGATGACCACGCGGAGTGCGTCGGAGATCCAGTCCCCCCGATCGACGTGGTGGACCGCGCTATCGATGATCGCCTCGATGAGCGCTTCCCGGGTGATGGCGGGGATCGTGATCCACGTGGTGAAAAGCGCGCGGAGGTTGCCGTTCTCCCCCTCGCCGCCGAACTCTGAACCGAGGATGGATCCGTAGTGGTCGAGCGCCGGGCAGTCGAGCACCGCGAACAACTCCCGGGTCTGATCCACCGGGCGGAATCCGGACAGGGCGCTGAACTCCGTCAACGCGACGATGACCTCGGGTTTGTGGTTGTCGTCGCGATAGTTGCGCTCGGAGGCGCTGAGGTCGATACCCAGGGCGTTCTCCCGGGCGAATCCCTCCCGCGCCTGCTCGATGGAGGGGTGCGCCTGCAGGCTCAGCGGTTCGCCGGCGGCGAGCAGCTTCACCAGGAAGGGCAACCGGTCGCCGAAGCGCGCCCGGACGCGGGGGCCGAGCGCAGCCTCGGGGTCGGCGGCGATGAGCTCATCCAGCGGGCGTCCGTCGATGGTCGCCGGGGCGGCGGGATGCGCCCCGAACCACATCTCGGCCTCGGGCCGGTCCGTCGGACTCTCGGCCCCCCGGAGCTTGGCAAGCATGGTGCGGGAGCCCCAGGGGTAGTTGCGAATGACGCCGTTGAGCTGCTGCATCGTGGGTGAATTTTCCTTCGGTAGATCGGGTGGTCGGCCCTGGCTCGCTCAGCCGACCGTGTACGCCGGCGTGGCCTGCGCACGGACAATGAGCCGGAGCGCGACATCGAGTCGGCCGAGGATGGGCGCCGCGGTGTCCACCCGGACCGGAAGCGATCGGGGGAGCGACGAGGCTGCGGCGGCCCAGACGATGGTTTTCAACGCTACCGTACCTTCCGGCCCGTCGAGGAAGGGGTCATGGAAGATGCTGTCCGTGACGGACTCCGGCTCGTCCCCCAGGGCCGCCGGAAAGTCCGCCGGGTCGGCGAATCCGGAGGTCAGGCCGGCCGCATTCCACAGGTGCGCGGCCAGCTCAGCGACATGCACGCCGACGTCCCTGTCGCCGTCTCCGCTGGCCGGCGCGCCGGTGTGCAGGACCCGTGCGCCCTCGACGAAGGAGCGCAACTGTCGCCCGGGGTTGACCGATTCGTCGCGCTCCGGGGAGAGCACGGACAGCTCGGCGTCGACGTTTTCCGCCAGGCCGGCCAGTTTGTCGCTGATGGGAACATCCCCCTCCTCAAGCACATCGAGGACGGCGAGAACGGTAGCGATCGCGCGGGACGGGGAAAAGCCGGCGACCGTGGGCAGGGCGGGGATCACCACGGTGTCGTCCGGCGTGTCCTCCAGCAGCGGCCCCCGGGAGGGCCCGGCGAGGACGGTGGCCGCGCCGCGGCGGTCGGCGGTGATGAGGTCGCGGGCGAGGCGGGGATCGTTCCCACGGTCGCTCAGCGACGTGACCACGTCGAGCGCGCCCACGTAGGCGGGCAGGGTGTCGGTGACCACGACGGGGACCCGCAGCGGCGAGCGTTCCGCCACGGCGAACTGCGCCGCAACGCGGGGCAGATGATCCGGGGCGAGGATGATGACGCTGCGTATCGACGCTCCCCGCAGCCGGATCAGCTCCGGCAACGCCCCCGCGACCGCGCGGATCTGCGCGCCCTCGTGCGCGACATCGAAAAAGCGCACGGTTTCGCGGTCGTATCCTGCCCCGTCGAAGTAGTCCCGGTCGTCTGGAGTGCTCATGCCCCCAGGTTACGTGCGGATGATCCCCAGCACCTCGTCGACGATCTCCCCGACCTCGTCCGCGCTGGGCGCCTCGACGTTGAGGCGCAGCAGCGGCTCGGTGTTGGAGGCGCGCAGGTTGAACCAGGCCGGGGTGCCCTTCAGCTCGACGGTGACGCCGTCGAGGGTGTCCACGGACTCGGTGCGGTCGGTGAAGGCCGCCAGCACGGCGTCCGTGGCGGCGGCCTGATCCTCGACCGTGGAGTTGATCTCACCCGAGGCCACGTAGCGCTCGTAGGACACCATGAGTTCGGAGAGCGTGCCGTCCTGCGAGCCCAGGGCGGCGAGGACGTGCATGGCCGCGAGCAGCCCGGAGTCTGCGTTGAAGAAGGTGGCGAAGTAGTAGTGCGCCGAATGCTCGCCGCCGAAGACGGCGCCGTGCTCGGCCATCTGCGCCTTGATGAAGGAGTGGCCGACCCGGGTGCGCACCGGGGTGCCGCCGTTCTCCTCGACGATCTCGGACACGGCCTTCGAGGTGATGAGGTTGTGGATGATGCTCGCACCCGGGTGCTCGTCGAGATGACGCTCGGCCACCAGTCCGGTGATCGCCGAGGGGGACACGGGCTCTCCCCGCTCGTCGACGACGAAACACCGGTCCGCGTCGCCGTCGAAGGCCAGGCCGATGTCCGCGCCCTGCTCGACGACAAACTTCTGCAGGTCCACGAGGTTCTTCGGGTCCAGCGGGTTGGCCTCGTGGTTGGGGAACGTGCCGTCGAGCTCGAAGTAGAGCGGGCGGATGTCCAGCGGCAGGCCCTCGAGCACGGCGGGGACGGTCAACCCGCCCATGCCGTTGGCGGCGTCCACGGCGACGACCAGCGGGCGGATGCCCGAGAGATCGACGAGATCGCGGAGGTAGTCGCCGTAGGCGTCGAGTACGTCGTCCTCGGTGACCGTTCCGGCAGTGCCAGGTAGGCCATCGAAGGCGGGGACGCCGTCGATAAGCATCCGGGTGATCTCGGCGAGGCCGCTCTCCTGGCCGACCGGGGTGGCGCCGGCGCGGCAGAGTTTGATGCCATTGTACTTGGCCGGGTTGTGCGAGGCGGTGAACATCGCACCCGCGCAGTTCCGGGAACCGGCGGCGAAGTAGAGCTCGTCAGTCGAGGTCAGGCCGAGGATGACCACGTCGAGGCCCTGGGAGGTCGCACCCTCGGCGAAGGCGCGGGCAAGTTCGGGGGAACTGGGGCGCATGTCGTAGCCCACGGCGATCTGCGTCTCCCCCTCGCCGCGCAGCAGGTGGGCGAAGGCGGCACCCACGTCGGCGACAAAGTCGGCGTCGACGTCCTCGCCCACGACACCGCGGACGTCGTAGGCCTTGATGACCTTGGCTAATGCTTCTGCAGAACGGAGGGGCACGTCGGCGGGACCTTTCGGGGCGGTAATACTGTCGCCGACGAGTCTAACCCGACCTCAGTTGTTCTCCCGCGAATCGTCCGCGTGACGCACCACGCGCAGGTGCGAACGCCGGGTTTCGTTGTCGGCGGCGATGCGTTTGGTGCGGAACACCGGGTGATCCGAGGCGTCCGGGTCGGCGGCGTCGCGGTAGTTTTCCGGGTTCTCGATGGGGTCGGCGCCCCGGGACTCCACCAGCCCGGAGGTGACCCGGCCGGCCTCGCGCACGGCCTCGGCCAGGGCCGTGAGATCGTCATCGTCATCGAGCTCGATGTTGTCCACACGCAGCATCTCCCACCCGAGCGGGGCGGTGATCTTCTCCGCGTGGCGCTCGCAGAGGTCCCAGCTGTGCGGCTCGGCGGCGGGTGCCAGCGGGCCGATGACCGCGGTGGATTCCGCGTAGGCGTACGTCAGCGTCGCGGCGGCGGGTTTGCCACAGCCGGGGCGGGAACAGCGTCGATAGTGGTTCACGGTGGCCAAGTCTAAACCCTTGGTTGAGATTTTTACAGACCGCGGGCGCATGTCGCGGCGGCGGGAGGCGCGCGGGGCCCTAACCTTGCAGGCGTGCACACCAGAACCTTCCGCAACCGTCGCGGCCGCGGCATCCGCGGGCCGATCGTTCCCGAGGCCATTCCGCGCTACCGCACCCGCTCCCAGCAGTTCGACATGGCGGTGCTCGACGCCTACTCCCCCATCCACAACTCCTACCGCGATCAGCTCGCGGCGCTCGACCTGGCGGTGGACACCGTCCCCCGGATGCAGCTCTCCGCCGACAGCACCGTGCTGCCCGACGACATCGTTGCCGAGGGCCCGGTCCCGCTTGGCCGGATCTTGCCCGCGGGAGTGGATGCCCAGGGTCGCCCGACCCGGGCGCGCATGGTGATCTTCCGCCAGCCCATCGAGGAGCGGGCGAAGACCACGGATGAGCGCCAGGAGCTGCTCTCCTGGGTGCTCGCGGCGTTGGCGTCGAGCTACCTCAACATTGACCCGCGGGACATCCTGCCGGATTTCGAGCCCTAGAAGCGCCCCGAGCAGCAGAAAGCGCCCGGGAGGTCACTCCCCGGGCGCGCTGAACGAGACGAGATCTAGCCGATCTGCCGCTTGAGCCGGCGGCGCTCACGGTCGGACAGGCCGCCCCAGATGCCGAAACGCTCGTCGTGCTCGAGCGCGTACTCGAGGCACTCGTCGCGGACGGCGCAGGCCTGGCAGATGCGCTTGGCCTCGCGGGTGGATCCGCCCTTCTCGGGGAAGAAGGCCTCGGGGTCGGTCTGGGCGCAGAGCGCCTGGTCCTGCCACTCCTGCTCGACGGCGCCGAACAATTCGTCCAGTGACATCTGCGCGGCGGTTCCACCACGGACAATGGCATTTTTGGCCATGTCTTCCATGCAGTGTCCTTTCTCTATCGTTCTCTCACGCCGGTCGGCCGACCCGCTCGTCGGGGTCAGTTGCTTACACCCATGTGATTAAACCTGCGGACACTAAATATCGTCAACCCGGAAGTGGCCAATTCATGGTTTTGCCAGCGATAACGCAGGCCACAGTTCACCTGAGTCACACGCGTAACAACGCACCCGGCCCGGGGGCAGGGTGCGGGGGTACTAGATATAGTGTCGGCCACCCCTAGATCTGGGAAGTACGACCAACCTTCGGCGTGTCGCCTACGCGTCGGCGGAAAAACGCACTCCGGTGTCGGGAATCTGCACGCCCGGCCAGATGCGCATACCGCCCATGAGCTCGCAGCGCGCGCCGATGCTGGCACCCTCACCGATGACACAGTCGGCGATCCGCGCGTTCGCGCCGATGCTCGCACCAGCGGCGATGATGGAGTCGCGGATCTGCGCACCCGGCTCGATGGTGCAGCCGTCGAAGATGACGGAGCCGTCGATACGCGCGCCCGCCCCGATCTCGCAGCCACGGCCGACCGATGTGCCGCCGAGCAGCAGCACTCCCCCGGCGATACCCGCGGACTCGTCGACGATCGCCTCGCCGGTGCGGCCCTCGAGCAGCGGGGAGTACGCCACCCCGCGCACCAGGTCGGCGGAGCCGTGCACGAAGTCGTCCGGCCGGCCCATGTCCCGCCAGTAGGCGGTATCCACGTGCCCGGCGACCTTCCGGCCCTCCTTGAGCACCTGCGGGAAGGTCTCCCGCTCCACGGAGACCACGCGGCCGGCGGGGATCTCTTCGATGAGCTCGCGGCGGAAGACGTAGCAGCCGGCGTTGATCTGGTCGGTCGGCGGATCCTCGGTCTTCTCCAGGAACTCGGTGACATTGCCGTTGGCATCCGTGGGCACACAGCCGTACGCGCGCGGGTCGGAGACCCGGACCAGGTGCATGGTGAGATCGGCACCGGTGTTCTCGTGGGTGTCCAGCACCGCGGTGAGGTCGGTGGAGGCGAGCACATCGCCGTTGAACACCATGACCGTGTCGGCACGGAGCTTGTCGTAGACGTTGCGGATGGCGCCGCCGGTACCGAGGGCCTCCTCCTCGACGACGTACTCGATCTCCAGGCCCATGTCGGAGCCGTCGCCGAAGTACTCCTCGAACACCTCGGCGCGGTAGGAGGTGCCCATGACCACGTGCGTGATGCCGGCGGACTTGATGCGCGCGAGCAGGTGTTTGAGGAAGGGCGCGTTGGCCGTCGGAAGCATCGGCTTCGGCGTGTTCACGGTGAGCGGGCGCAGGCGGGTGCCGCGTCCTCCGACCAGAATGACTGCGTCTACCGCTTCAGGATGGGCCATGGCGTGTAAATCCTCACTTCATAAATGTATATAGCTGAAATTAGAAGATACCGGCCCGGCTCCCCGCCGCTGCTCCGGCCCGCCGTGGTTACGGCCGCTTATCGACGACTCGCAGCCACCATCGCGCGGGCGCGCACAGCGAGCCCCACGCGTAGCAGCCCGCGTAGCGGCGCCTGCCACCACGCCGGGTGACGGTCCGCCTGGAAGCGGTACGCGCTGGCATGGTGGGCCGGCAGCATCGTCGCGCCCCTGGTCTTGGTGGAATGACCCTGGTCATGGCGGATCACGGCGTCGGGGCAGTAGACGTTGCGGTAGCCGGCGCGGGCGAACCGGTCGCCCAGGTCGACGTCCTCCATGTACATGAAGTAGCGCTCGTCGAACCCGCCGACCGCCTCGAGGGCCTCCCAGCGCACCAGTAGGCAGGAGCCCGACAGCCAGCCGGCGGCGCGCTCGGTCTCCATGTCAGCGTCGTCGCGGTACGCGGCGGACCAGGGGTTGCCCGGCCACAGATCGGCGAACAGCGCGTGCCCGATGCCGTTGCGCATCGTCGGCACGGCGCGCGCGGAGGGGTACGTGGTGCCGTCACCCAGGTCGATCCGGGGGCCCACGGCCGCCGCATCGGGCCACCGGCGGGCGCACTCGACCAGGGTGTCGATGGCCCCCGGGTCAAACGTCACGTCCGGGTTCGACAGGAGGAGGAACTCGCCGTCGATTAGCTCCTGTTCCTTTCTTTCTTGCAGCGCGCGCACCCCGGCGTTCATGCCGCGTCCGTAACCGAGGTTGCCGCCGGTGGGGAGGAACTCCACGTCCGAGCGCACGCGGGTCGCCTCCTCCGGGACCCCGTCCGTGGAGCCGTTGTCGGCGAGGACGGTCAGCGTCTCACCCGAATAACCCTCCGCGACGGAGTCGAGGAACGCTGCCAGGTGCTCTCCCGGGGAGTAGGTCACCGTCACGACGGCCAGGGGTCTGCTGTTTTCTGTAGTCACAATGCGCGACATGCTACCGGCGACACCGGGGACAACCGGGGAGGACTGGCCCGCGCAGTCCGAATATCACTCCCCCATGCAATAGACTTGCGCGGAAGTACTGCCCCGTCCCTCAGAGGTTTCCCCGAAAGTGCGTGACTCGTGACCAACCACCAACGCTCAGCTCGCGACATCCAGGCCGCTCCCCCGGCCAGCGAGCCGACTGCGCAGCACGGATCCGCGTACGCCAAGGTCATCATCACCTTCCTCTCCGTCCTCGTGCTGGCGTTCTCCGCCATGGGGTACTTCACCATCGGACGCCTGGGCAACGACGTCGCCTCGGCCGCCAACCTCGGGCTGGGAGGCGACGACGACCAGCGGGAGAAGGCCGCCGACGGGGCCGTGGACATCCTGCTAGTGGGCACCGACTCGCGCACCGACGCCCAGGGTGAGCCCCTGCCCGAGGAGGAGCTGGCCCGCATGAACGCCGGCTTCGACGACGGCGAGGAGAACACCGACACGATGATGCTCATCCGGGTGCCCAACGACGGCTCCCGCGCCACGGCCGTGTCCATCCCGCGGGACACGTACATCAGCGACGGTGAGTTCGGGAACATGAAGATCAACGGCGTCTACACCGCCCACAAACAGGCCGCCGCCGACGACGGTAAATCCGGCACCTCGCTCGTCGAGGCCGGGCGTTCCGGGCTCATCGATGCCGTCGGTGACCTCACCGGTGTGGACATCGACCACTACGCCGAGATCGGTCTCCACGGCTTTGTGTCCCTGACCAACGCCGTCGGCGGGGTGGACGTCTGCCTCACGGAGCCGGTCGACGACGAGTTCTCCGGCGCCGTCTTCCCCGACGGCGAGCAGACGCTCGACGGCTACCAGGCGCTCGCCTTCGTCCGCCAGCGCCACGGCCTGCCGCGCGGCGACCTCGACCGCATCGTCCGCCAGCAGGCGTTCATGGCTTCGCTGGTGAACAAGATCCTCTCCGCCGGCACCCTCGCCAACCCTTCCAAGCTCTCCGACCTGTCCAAGGCCGTGGAGAAGTCCGTGATCATCGACGAGGGCTGGAACATCGTGTCCTTCGGCTCCCAGCTCGCCGACCTCGCCGGCGGCAACGTCACGTTCACCACTATTCCCGTCACCTCGGTCGACGGCGTGGGCGACTACGGCGAGTCCATCGTCACCGTTGACTCCGCTGAGGTGCACGAGTTCTTCGACGACATGACCACACCCGAGACTGCCACGGCGACGACCTCGGCTGCCCCAGGTGCGCCGACCGTCGATCCCGCGCTGGCCGACATGGAGGTCCACGTGCTCAACGCCGGAACCCTTTCGGGCCAGGCAGACGGGGTGGGCGGCTGGCTCGGCGAGCGCGGTGTCAACGTCACCGAGACCGCCAACGCCCTCGAGGGGGTCTACAGCATGAGCCAGGTCGTCGCGGCCGACCCGACGAGCGAGGCGGCGATCGCCATGTCCAAGCTCCTCGGTGGCCTGCCCATCACCACCAACGACGGGTTGGACGACTCCACCATCATCGTGGTCACGGCCGACGACTACGCCGGCCCGGCGGGCGAGCCCGGAGACACCTCCCCATCCGCGGCCGCGTCCTCCGCGGAGTCCGAACCGGTGGGCACGCCGGGCGCCGACTTCGGCAACGCCGAGGTGGCCCCGGAGATCACCGCCGGCGGCTCGGGCCCGCGCTGCATCAACTAGCGTGCCTAGAGTGGGCGGGCATGAGACTCCTGGAGAATCTGCTCACCACCGACCCCGCGTCGCCGCGCCTGACCGTGTACAACGAAACCACCGGCGCGCGCATGGACTTCTCGGCACAGACGCTGGACAACTGGGCGTCGAAAATTGCCAACATGCTCGGCGAGGAGCTCGACCTCGACCCTTCCTCCGCCATCGCCATTGACCTGCCGGTGAGTTGGCAGGCAGCGGTGACTGCCCTGGGTGCCGTCGCCGCCCGGATCGAGGTGCGCTTCGGCGGCCCATCGGCCGTGGGTGAGGTCGACGCGGTGTTCACGTCGCTGGAGCGTTACGACGCCTGGGCCTCCTCCGGCGCCGACGCCGTGCTCGTCTCGGACGACCCCTTCGGCCGGGGCATCGAGGAATCCGGCGGAACCCTCCCCGCGGGCGCGCTCGACTTCGGACCCATCGTGCGTTTCTACGGCGACGTCTACTACGGCGATGCCCCGGCCCTCTCCTCGGTGGTGCCGGACGGCACTCCCGAACGCCTGCTCTCCACCGGCTGGACCGACCGGGAAAGTTTCCAGCGCGACGTGCTCTCCCCCATCGCCGCGGGCGGATCCAGCGTGGTCGTTGCTGGCCGCGTATCGACGTCCCGGCTCAGCGAGATCGCCGAAAACGAACGCGTCACCGCGCGGGCCTAGCCGCCCTGCTTTCCTGGCCCGCGGGTTTTGTGCCACGGGGAGCATTCCCCCGGAAATGTCGTGGCAGGTGGCCGCGTTGCTTAAGATCTCCGTTATACGTTGCACTCCGCAACGGCGACAGCACCCCACACCAAGAGTTCAGAAAAGGCCTTCTCCCATGACTTCCCCGTACGGCAGCTTTCCCGAGAACCAGAACGACCCCTTCGACACCCCTCGGGCAGACGAGAGCTCCGCCAACAACTACGGGCAGGAGCAGGGCGGATCCCACTCCGCACCGGAATACGGGCAGGAGCAGGCCA
Source organism: Corynebacterium doosanense CAU 212 = DSM 45436 (assembly GCF_000767055.1). Classification (NCBI taxonomy): domain Bacteria; kingdom Bacillati; phylum Actinomycetota; class Actinomycetes; order Mycobacteriales; family Corynebacteriaceae; genus Corynebacterium; species Corynebacterium doosanense. The sequence continues at coordinate 683,541 of NZ_CP006764.1, read as the reverse complement.
GCACCTATCCGGCGCCGACCTACGGGCAGGAGCAGACCGGCGCCTACTCCGCTCCGGCTTATGGGCAGGAGCAGTCACAGAACACGTACCCGGCCTCCCCCGTGTTCGGTTCGGAGCAGCCCAGCAACGAGACGGGTGACGCGAACGCGAAGGGTGCCAAGAACTTCCTCAACGCCCTGTTCGACTTCAACTTCGACAACTACCTGTCGGTCAGCTACGCCAAGTTCATTTACATCATCGCCATCATTTCCGCCGCGATCCAGATCCTCTTCTTCTGGATCTTCCCGTTCTTCATCCTGCTGCTTTCCGGCGAAGATGGAAGCGGGATGCTGGCCTTCGTGACGCTGCTGTTCGGCTGGATTCCGGTCGGCATCTCCGTGTTGTTCCAGCTAATCTTCGTGCGGTTGATCCTCGAGTTCATCACCGCCTCGGTGAGGACCGCGGAGAACACCACGAAGCTGGTCCGCCGCGGAGAGTAGGCACAACAGAGATTTGATACGCGCCGCCCTGACTCACTGGGGCGGCGCATTGTTGTTTGCCCGTTAGGCCCGAGCGGCACGGGACCGCCACCGGCGCCACAGCACCCGGGCGAGCGAGTAGGGAAACACCACGGCCTCGCGAACCAGGTGCTTCGATCTCCGGGCTGGCGGGGTGACCGCACCGAACACCCGCACGGGAATGCCCAGGTGCCAGGCCCACATTCGGGCGCGGGGCGCGTGGTAGCCGCTGGTGGCCACCAGCCACCGGGTCGTCTCGGGGAGCAGCCGGTGGGCGTTCTCCAGGTTCTCGTTGGTGCTGGTGGCGGCGGGTTCCTCAAGGATCGCCTCGGCGGGGATGCCGCGCGCGATGAGCCAGCGGGCCATGGCGTCAGCCTCCCGGAACCCGGAGACGACGATGCGGGTGGGGCGGCGGAGGCGCTGACGGGCGTCGAAAAGCAACAGTGCCCGCTGAAGCCTGGATTCCAGCACCGGGGCGGGGAGGCCATCCTGGACGCGGGAACCCAGGACGAGGATGTTCTCCACCTACTCGCCCATCAGGCGGGCGCGCAGCTTCTTGTCCTTCTCCTCCACCTCGTCGGCCATGTTCTGCTGGTAATCGGCCATGCGCTCGGTGAGCTCGGGGTGGCCGGCGCCGAGGATGCGCACGGCGAGCAGGCCGGCGTTCTTCGCGCCGCCGATGGAGACGGTGGCCACGGGCACGCCGCCGGGCATCTGCACGATGGAGAGCAGGGAATCCAGGCCGTCGAGATCCTTCAGCGCGCGGGGCACGCCGATGACCGGCAGCGGCGTCGCGGCGGCGACCATGCCCGGCAGGTGAGCCGCGCCGCCCGCACAGGCGATGATGACCTTGAGGCCGCGGCCATGTGCTTCACGGGCGTAGGTGAGCATCTTGTCCGGGGTGCGGTGCGCCGAGACGACGCCGACCTCGAAGGGGACGCCGAAGCCCGCGAGGACCTCGGCTGCCGGGGCGACGGTGTCCCAGTCCGAGTCCGAACCCATGATCAGTCCGACGAGTGGCTGCATGTCAGTGCTCCTTCTTATTCAGGTAGTTGTCGTCCCACTCCCCGTGCATGAGGAAGTGCGCGGCAGCGGCGGCCGTCTTCCGCGTCTGCTCCACATCCGAGCCCACAACGTTGACGTGCCCCAGCTTGCGACCCGGGCGGTAGCCCTTGCCGTAGAGGTGGATCTTCGCCTCGGGGAACCTGCGCCAGACCTCCACGCAGCGCCCGGTCACCGACATCTCCGGCTCCTTGTCCGCACCAAGAACATTGGCCATCACGGTCACCGGCGCGAGCGTCTCCGTGGAACCCAGCGGGAAGTCCAGGACCGCGCGCAGGTGCTGCTCAAACTGACTGGTCACGGAACCTTCCTGCGTCCAGTGCCCGGTGTTGTGGGGGCGCATGGCCAGCTCGTTGACGAAGATCTCGCCGTCGACCTCGAAAAGCTCCACGGCCAGGACGCCGGTGACGCCCAGCGCCTCGGCGACGGACACCGACAGCTTCTCTGCCCGCTCGCGCTGCTCATCGCTCATGCCCGGGGCGGGCGCGATGGCCTCGACGCAGATGCCGCCGGACTGCACCGACTCCACCACCGGCCACGGCCGGACCTCACCCGACGGCGTGCGCGCAACCATGGCGGACAGCTCGCGGGTGAAGCTCAGCTTCTCCTCGGCCATCAGGGGCACACCCTCGGAAAGGAGCTTCTCGACGAGCGTTCCCAACCCCTCGCGGGAGTCCGGGAACCAGACGCCGTTGCCGTCGTAGCCCCCACGCCGGGCCTTGAGGCACACCGCGCCGTCGACCTCATCGAAGAACACTGCCGCGTCCTCGACCGAATCGATGGCGGCGAAACGAGGGACCGGCGCACCGATCTCACCGAGCCTCTTGCGCATGACCAGCTTGTCCTGCGCGAAAATCAACGCGCTGGGCTGCGGCTGAACGTTGACACCCTCGGCGATGAGCGCATCGAGGTGCTCATTGGGTACGTGCTCGTGGTCGAAGGTCACCGCATCCGCGCCGTCGACCGCGCGGCGCAGGTCGCCGATGTCCGTGTAGTCGCCGATCAGCACGTCTGCGCACACCTGCGCGGCGGAGGAGTCGGGCGCCCCGGCCAGGACGCGGATGGAGCAGCCGAGCTCAATCGCCTCGGTCTGCATCATCCGGGCGAGCTGCCCGTCGCCGATCACGGCGATGACGGGCATGCCCGGGGCGTGGGCGGCGGGGTTTCCGGTGTTCTCGGCAGGAGTGTTCACAGGGGTCAACTATACGGGGCGGACCAGACGTCACTGTCCAGACGTCTGGACTGTCGCTCGATAGAAACCCCCACCTACCGGTAGTACCCCTGCCGCCCCGGCAACGACTGCTGAATCAGCCCCTCAACCTTCTTGCCCCGGGGCACCGACGGAAAGTACAGCGGCCGATCCAGCCCGAACACCGCCACCGATATTCCGCCTTTATGTCTGCGCACGGAGTGGACGTCGCGAAGCGGGATGGAGTCCACCCGTGATTTCAGACTCGGGGCACGCGCGATGATGCGCCGGTCGGTGACAATGAAGCGGCGACGACGCTCACGGACCACGGGCAGCAGGAATCGCCACACCAGCAGCACCGCCCACACAGCGACAAGGGCATTGCGCAGCAGAGGATCGATCATCGATCCGGGCCCGTCGAGATAACCCACGGCCATCCACACCAGCCCAGTGGTCACGACGGCCTCGAGAAACGGGAACACCACGGTGCCGGGTGGCGACGTCATGTCGGCGCGCACCCGCTCCCCCTGTCCCAGTCTCGGCAGTCCCATGCGCCCCAATCTAGCTTTCGGGTCGCAGGTGGGTCACATCCCCGGCGGAGTAGGCCTGTCCGTCGACGATCACCCGGCCATCGTCGGCGACGTCGTCGACAAGCCCGAACACATCACCCTGCGGCGTCTCCAGGCGCACCCGCTTCCCGATGGTCGCGCTCACCCGCCGGTAGTCCGCCATCAACTGCAGGTCCCGGTCCTGCCACTGGGAAAGACGCTTCTCGACGCCCGTGAGCACCCTCTCGCCCAGCTCCGTCAGGTCGGTGTCCAGACCCTCGAGAAGCAGCGAGGTGGCGTGTTCGACCGGCAGTTGCTCCCTGGTCAGACCGACGTTGATGCCGAAGCCGACGACCACGCGGAACTGGCCGTCGATAAGCGACGTCCCCTCCGCGAGGATGCCCACCAGCTTGCGACCGTCGATGAGCACGTCGTTGGGCCATTTGAGTTCGGCCGTGGGGATGGCGTCGGTGAGTGCGACGCCGACGGCCAGCGACAGGGTGCCCAGGCGTTCGACGTCCCGCTCGCCGACGATCAGTGCGATGGAGCAGATGAACTGCGCGCCCTTGGGGCTGGACCACGCGCGGCCCAGTCGGCCCTTGCCCGCGGTCTGCTCGCCGGCGATGAGCACGGACTTGTGGCCGGCGTCGGAGTTCAGCAGGTCGGTGTTGGTGGAGCCGGTGCTGTCCACGTAGTTGATGGCGGAGTAGCCCGGGAGGTTCTCGCGGAGTCGCTCAATGTTCATGGCTTTCACTGTAGGTCCGCCAGGTCAACCACCCGGTCCGCCACGTGGCCCAGCAGGTGATGGTCGTGGGAGATGACCAGCACGCCCAGGTTGCGCTCGCGGACCTGCGCGACGAGTGCGCGCCAGATGTCCATCTGCACCAGGGCGTCCACGGCGGTGGTGATCTCGTCCGCGATGAGGAACTCCGTGCGCGGATCCAGCGCCCGGGCGATGTTGAGGCGCTGCAGCTGGCCGCCGGAGACCTCCCCGGCGGCCAGCTGCAGCCACTGCGGGTCGATGTCGAAGGCGTTCAGCAGGGCCGGGTCGGACACGACATGGCTCAGCGGCAGGCGCGGGTCGACGGCGCGCTCCGGGTGCTGGGCGATGAGTTGGACGGGATGGAATCCGCGGGTGGGCGGTGGGGTGCCGTCGATAAGCACCTCTCCCCTGTCGGGCGCCTGCCAACCCGCGAGGATGCGGCCGAGAGTGGTCTTGCCGGAGCCGGAGTCGCCGCGCAGGCCGAGGATCTCGCCGCGGGCGATGTCGATGTCTGTTCCCGTGAGAACCCGGCGCTCGCCGTAGGAGTGCACCAGGTCGCGTCCGCTCAGCATTGTTTCCCCCAGAAGTTGTTGGCGGTCTGCGCGTGCCACAGCGCCCGGGCGTATTCGGAGTCTCCGTCGACGATTTCCCCGGCGCGCATGATGCCAACCCGGTCGGCGATCCGGGAGGCGGCCACCAGGTCGTGGGTGATGAGCAGCACCGAGGTGCCGTGGTCGCGCAGCTCCTCGAAGTAGGAGAGCGTCACGTCGACGGACGCGGGGTCGAGCCCCGGCGTGGGTTCGTCGGCGATGACCAGGCGCACGCCCTTGCCTGCGGAGGTGGCCAGCAGGGCGCGGCGCAGCTGCCCGCCCGAGAGTTCGCCGGGGTAGGACTCTTCGAGATCCCCCACCCCGAATCGCTCCAGGGCGGCGTCATCGCCCACGAAGTCGCCGATCCGCATGGTCGGGTCGAACGCGCCGACGCCCTGGGGGATGAGACGCAGCTCTTTCCCCGGGCGCATCTTTCCCTCCCACGCGACGTCGCCGGCGACCTGCGCGTTTGCGGGGAGCACGCCGGTCAGGGCGTCCGCGAGCACGCTCTTGCCGGCGCCCGACTCGCCACAGAGGGCGACGATCTCCGACTCCCCCACCTCCAGCGACACGGAGCGCAACACCTCCACTCTCCGGCGCGAGAGCCCGCGGCCGTACTGCCCGAAGGCCACGGAAAGTTCTGACACGGTGAGCATCTAGTCCTGCCTCGATTCCGGGGCGATGGTGCTGCGCAGCGCGTCTCCGAGCGCATCGAGGACGACGGCGGCCGTCACCAGCAGAACCACCGCCGCGAGCACCAGCCACCACCTGCCCTCGGTGAGATTACGCATCCCCTCCGAGAGCACGGTGCCCAGCGAGGGGTCCGTGGGCGCGACGCCCAGTCCGATGAAGGTCAGCGCCGACTCGTGCACGATGGCCTGCGAAAACAGCACCACCAGGCCGACGATGACGTGGGCGATGATCGCCGGGAGCACGTGGCGGGTGGCGATCCACCACCCGGACTTCGCTTGTCGACGGGCGATGACCACGTAGTCCGCCGAGCGCACCTTAGCGATCTCCGCCCGCAGCAGCCGGGTGAGCATGGGCCAGTGCGTCACGGCGATGGCCAGGGTCGTGCCGCGCACGCCCCCACCGACGCTGAACGAAATGAGGATCATGAGGATGATGCCGGGCAAGCCGATGGTGACGTCGATCAGCCAGGACACCATGAGGTCCAGCCAGCGCGGGCCCAGCGCGGCCAGCATCGCCATGACTACGGCGATGAGGGCGGCCAGGGTCGTGGCCGCCGCCGCGATACCCATGGACATCGCCGCCCCCTGCACCGTGCGGGCGAACATGTCGCGCCCCAGCCGGTCGGTGCCCAGCAGGTGCTCGGCGCTGACGGGGAGGTTGCGGGCACCGGGCACCGGCGCGGGATCCGGCAGCAGCTGCGCCGACACCACGATGGCAGCGACCAGCAGGAAGGCCAGGGCGCCGAGCAGCAGCACCCGCAGGCGGTTGTTCACCCTCATCGCCGCACCCCGATCCGCGGGTCCACCCGGCGCGCCAGCTCGTCCGCGACGAGGTTGCCCACCACCACGATGAGCCCGAGCACCGTCACCGCACCCAGCAGCAGCGGCACGTCCGAGGCCAGCGCAGCACTGACCGTGAGCTGGCCCAGGCCACGGTAGGAGAACACCACCTCCGCCAGCGTCGACCCGCCGAGCAGGGCCGAGAGGTTGGCGAACTGCAGCATGAGCGCCGGCAGGATCGTCGTGCGCAGGCCGTGGCGGGTGACTATCTGGCGGGTGCTGAGCCCGCGGGCGCGGGCGAATTTGGCCATGTCGGTGTTCAGGACGTCGATAAGCGCCTGTCTGGTGTGCAGCGTCACCGAACTGATGCCCACCAGGGCCACCGTGGCCGCGGGCAGCACCACGTGGCTGAGGCGCTCGCCGGGCGTGACCTGCGCAGATTCCACGCCGAGGGGTTGGGAAAGCCCCAGCGGCACCCAGCCGAGCGCGAGCCCGAAGACGAGCAGAAGCACCAGGCCGACGACAAACGCCGGGGTCGAGGAGAACAGCAGGCACAGGCCGGTGATGAGGCGGTCGGGAAGTTTCCCGCGCAGGGCGCCCGAGACCAGGCCCAGTGCGTAACCCACGACTCCGGAGATGACCCAGGCCAGGGACATGAGCAGCAGCGAGTTCAGCGCCCCGGAGAGCAGCACCGGGCCGACCGGCTCGCGCAGGAGCGAACTCTGGCCGAAGTCGCCGGTGAGCATGCCACCCAGCCAGCCGAGGTAGCGCTGCCACCACGGCTGATCCAGCCCCCAGAGACGGGTGGCGGCGTCGATCTGCGCGGCCGAGGCCCCCTGCATGTTCGCCGCGTACTGGGAGATGGGGTCAAGCGGCGAGATCTCCACCAGCACAAACGCCACGAACGTGACGCTGAGGACCAGCAGGGGGATTCGTACTAACGCCATTGCTCCACGTTCTGGAAGATCTGCAGTCCGTGCCCGTGGCCGTGCAGGGGCTGGTCGCCGAGGTCGAGCGAGTCGGAGACGTAGTAGACGTGGTCGCGGCGCATGAGCCAGACGTAGGGCGCGTCATCCGAGGCGGCGGCCTGGGCGTCGGCCCACAGCTGGGTGGACTCCTCCAGCGGGGTGGCGCGGGCCTGATCCAGCAGGGCGTCGACCTGCGGGTTGGCGTAGTCCGGCATGTTGTTGTAGCCGATGCCCCGGGAGTGCGAGTGGTAGGAGTCGAGCACCTCCTTCGGGCTCAGCGAGCCGAGGGCGAACACGATCGCGCTGGTCTTGCCGTCCACGTAGATGCCGTCCCACGTCGCCGGGACCGGGGTGAAGCGGATGCCCAGGTTCTCCTCCGACTGCGCGGTGACGGCGGCGGCCATGTCCACACGGGCCTGGTCAGTGGTGGTGTACATGAGCGGGATGACGGCCTCGACGCCGTCCTTGTCCACGATGCCGTCATTGTTGGAGTCGCGCCAACCGGCGTCCGCGAGGATGGCCTTCGCCTCGTCCAGGTTCTCGGTGATCTCCGGGCCGTGCCACGGGAGCCCGTCCGAGACCGAAAAGCTGGGCACGCCGTCACCGCCGAGCACGAGGTCGACGATCTCCTGGCGGTCGAGTCCGAGGTTGAGCGCGCGGCGGATCGCCGGGTCGGCGGTGACCTTGTTGCCGGTCTTGACGTCCACGTCCATGGTGGTGGAGGTGGCGCCGGGCTGCTCCGTGGGCAGGGTCAGTCCGAGGTTCTCCACGGATTCGTAGTTCTCGATCCGCATGCCGTCGATCTCCGGCAGGTCCATGCCCGCGTCGACGTAGGTGACGTCGACGTCCCCGGCGCGGGTGGCGGCGATCGCCGCGTCCGTGTCCGAGAGCAGGAACGTCAGCTTCTGGTACTTCAGCTCAGCCGGGTAATAGGGGTTGGCCTCCATGATGACCTGCTCGCCGCGCTGGAAGTCCACCACGTGGTACGGGCCGGAGCTCACGGGGTCGGCCGAGTAGTCGTCGCCATAGGTGTCCGCGGGCACGATGCCAATCTGGGTGGCCAGCGGCAGGAAGGTGGAGTCCGGGATGCCGAGCTCGATGACCACGGTGTGTTCATCCTGCGCGGTCACCGACTCGACGTTGGACAGGTCGAAGGCGACGCCGTCCTTCTTCAGCATGTCGTAGGTGAACGCCACGTCCTTGGCCGTGACCGGGGTTCCGTCGGAGAACGTGTAGCCCGGATTGAGGGTGAAGGTGAAGGTCGTGCCCTCGTGCTCGTAGGAGCTGGCCAGGTCGGGCACGATCTGCTCGTTCGAGTCCCAGCGCAGCAGAGAGGAGTGGGTGACGTAGTGCTCGTTGTGGCTGCCCCAGCCCCGGCGCGGGTCGAATTCGGCCTCGGTGAAGTCGCTGAGCGCGAGCACGAGGGAGTCCTCGGCGCGTTCGGAGGAGCCCGCGGACGCGGAGGGAGCGGTGTCGGTGCCGCACGCGGTGAGCGCGGACAGGCCAAGCACCGTCGCCACAAGGAACGGGATGAGTTTGACCACGGTCGGGCGTGCTCCTCGGGGCTCGGTGACGGGCTGCTTCCCTCACCCTAACCCACATTCAAATATTCAATTGTTTGTTTGAGATTAATCGCAGTCCCGGGGTGGCCGGGGGTGGCCGCGCCGTCACCCCCGGGCAACGGCCGTCGATAGTTACTTACGCTTGCGTAACCTGCGCCAACGTAAGTTACGCCGACGCGCGTATTCGGGCCTATAAATTTGGTAATGGAAACGAAAGAAAACCGCGTATACACTCCCCCGGCATGACCATTTCCTCACCAGTTTCTGCAGTAGACGGCGTGTTCGACACCTCCACCACTGCCGGCAAGATCGCCGAGCTGAAGAACCGCCGGGTCTCCGCCACCTACCCCGTGGGCGAGAAACCCGTGGAGAAGGTCCGCGCCGCCGGGCGGCTCTCCGCCCGCGACCGCCTCGACCACCTGCTCGACGAGGGCTCCTTCATGGAGACGGACATGCTGGCCAAGCACCGCACCCACGACTTCAACATGCAGGTCAAACGCCCCGACACCGACGGCATCGTCACCGGCTGGGGCACGATCGACGGCCGCGAGGTGTGCATCTTCTCCCAGGACGGCACCGTCTTCGGCGGCGCGCTCGGCGAGGTCTACGGCGAGAAGATGTGCAAGATCATGGAGCTCGCCGTCACCACGGGCCGCCCGCTCATCGGCCTCTACGAGGGTGCCGGAGCCCGCATCCAGGACGGCGCGGTGTCGCTGGACTGGATCGCCAAGACCTTCTGGCACAACATCAACGCCTCCGGCGTGGTTCCGCAGATCTCCGTCATCATGGGCGCCTCCGCCGGTGGCAACGCCTACTCCCCCGCCCTGACGGACTTCACCGTCATGGTCGACCAGACGTCGAAGATGTTTGTCACCGGCCCGGACGTGATCAAGACCGTCACCGGCGAGGAGATCTCCCAGGAGGCGCTCGGCGGCGCCTGGTCGCACATGACCACCGCGGGCAACTGCCACTACGTGGCCAAGACCGACGAGGAGGCGCTCGACTTCGTCGCCGACCTCGTCGCCTACCTCCCCTCCAACAACGGCGAGCTCGCCCCCTTCGAGGAGGCCTCCCCCGAGACCGGCGCGGTCGAGGCGAACATCACCGCCGAGGATCTCCGGCTCGACGACATCATCCCCGACCCCGCCAACCAGCCCTACGACGTCCACGAGGTCATCGAGGCCCTCACCGACGACGGCGAATACCTGGAGATCCAGAAGGAACGTGCGGAGAACGTCGTCGTCGCCTTCGGCCGCGTCGAGGGCCAGTCCGTCGGTTTCGTGGCCAACCAGCCGATGGTCTTCGCCGGCTGCCTCGACATCGACTCCGCCGAGAAGGCCGCCCGGTTCATCCGCACCTGCGACGCCTTCAACATCCCCATCGTCATGCTTGTCGACGTCCCCGGCTTCCTCCCCGGCTCCAGCCAGGAGTACGGCGGCATCCTGCGTCGCGGCGCGAAACTGCTCTACGCCTACGGCGAGGCGACCGTCCCGAAGATCACCGTCACCATGCGCAAGGCCTACGGCGGCGCCTACTGCGTCATGGGTTCCAAGGGCCTCGGCGCGGACGTCAACCTCGCCTGGCCCACCGCGCAGATCGCCGTCATGGGCGCCGCCGGAGCCGTCGGCTTCATCTACCGCAAGGACCTCAAGGCCGCCGGCGAGCAGTGCCTCGACGTCGCCGAGCTGGCCAAGAGCTTCGAGCGCGAGTACGAGGAACACATGCTCAACCCCTACAACGCCGCGGAAAGAGGGCTTATCGACGCCGTCATCCTCCCCTCCGAGACCCGCGGGCTCATCGCCCGCAATCTGCGGCTGTACCGCCACAAGAACGTCTCCCGCCCCGCGCGCAAGCACGGCAACATTCCGCTGTGACCCGGGGATGAAACACCCGGGGGTCTCGCGGCGATGTACCAGGGAGCCGACCCCCGTTTGAGACCGCAGCGCACCGAAAGATTTAGACTAGGCACCCATGACCGACGCGACACCAGATCTGACCACGACCTCCGGCAGGATCGCCGATCTGAGGGCACGCCTGAGCGAGGCCCAAGCACCGCTCGGCCAGGACATAGTGGAGGAGATCCACGCCGCCGGCTCCCGGACCGCGCGCGAGCGCGCCGTCGCTTTGTTCGACGAGGGCACCTTCGTGGAGACCGACGCCTTGGCCCGCCACCGCGTCACCGAGGGCGACATGGAGCGCAACCGCCCAGCCACGGATGGCGTGGTCACCGGCTACGGCACCGTCGACGGGCGCCGCGTCTGCGTGTACTCCCAGGACGACTCGATCTTCGAGGGCGCCCTCGGCGAGGTCTACGGTGAGAAGATCCTCAAGATATACGACCTCGCGGCCAAAACCGGTGTCCCCGTTGTGGGCATCCACTCCTCCACCGGCACCCGCGTCATCGAGGGCATCGCCGCGCTGAACATGTACGCCAAGCTCTTCGAGGCCGCCTCGCTCGTTTCCGGCCTGGTGCCGCAGATCTCCGTGATCACTGGCCGCAACGTGGGCCTGGGCAGCGTCGCCCCCGCCTTCGCTGACCTCGTCGTGCAGGTGGAGGGTTCCTCGCTCAACCTGGTCGACGAGGACGTCGTCTCCTCCGTCGGCGGCACCGCCACCACCGGCCCGGAGCTGGGTGGCGCGCAGATCCACTCCGCCACCACGGGCCTTGCACACCTCACCGCGGCCACCGACTCGGACGCAATCGCGCTGGTCCGCGAGGTGCTTTCCTACCTGCCCGTCAACAACCTCTCCGAGGCCCCGCGCACGGGAGCGCCCGCCGAGACGGAACTGCGCGATCTCGACCGCGAGCTGGACAACCTCATCCCGGACACCGACGCGCAGGCCTACGACGTCATCGACGTGCTCACCCGCATCGTCGACGACGGCGTCCTGCGTCAGGTCCAGGAGAACTTCGCCCCCAATGCCGTCACCGGGTTCGCCCGCGTGGAGGGCCGGGCGGTGGGCATTGTCGCCAACCAGCCCACCGAACTCGCCGGCTGCCTCGACGCGGCCGCCGCCACCAAGGCCGCGCGGTTCATCCGCCTCTGCGACGCCTTCAACCTGGCGATCATCGAGGTCGTTGACTCCCCCGGATTCCTGCCCGCCATCGAGCAGGAGCACGCCGGCGTGACGCGCTCCGCCGCACAGTTGGCCTACGCGTACTCCGAGGCCACGGTGGGCAAGATCACGCTCATCACCCGCAAGGCCCTGGGCATCGCCTACGTGGTCATGGGCTCCAAGAGCACGGGCGCCGACCTCGTCTACGCCTGGCCCACCGCGCAGATCGCCGCGGCCGACGCGATCACCGCCACCACCGCGCTCCACGGGGACGACGCCGAGGCCGAGGACTGGGCGGCCGACAACCTCACGCCCTACCTCGCCGCCGAGTCCGGCCTGGTCGACACGGTCATCGAGCCGTCGGCCACCCGATCGCACCTCGTGGAGGGCCTGCGCCTGCTCGACCGCAAGGTCATCACCCGTCGCCCCAAGAAACACGGGAACATCCCCCTGTAGGAATGAGGAACACCATGACCGACCCCAACCCCCTGTTCACGGTGACCAAGGGCAACCCCACCGACACGGAGATCGCCGCCCTCACCGCCGTGCTGTCCACCCTCGCCGCCGAGGCGCGCTCCGGGTCGGACTCCGTGCGCAACCTGTGGGGCCGGCGTGAGATGCCGCACCGCGACACGGTGTTCAACCCCAACGCGTTCCGCAACGTCTCGTTTTACTAGATGCCCCGGATAGTCCTCGCCTCCCAGTCGCCGTCGCGCCTGGCCATCCTCCGCTCCGCGGGCGTGGAACCGGTCGTGCGCCCGGCACACGTCGACGAGCGCGCCATCGAGGCCGCGCACACCGATCCCCGCGAGACCGTGCAGGCACTGGCCGTGGCCAAGGCCGCGGCGATCTCCCCGGACTTCCCCGACGATGTCGTCATCGGCTGCGATTCCCTGCTGCTTATCGACGGCCACCTGCAGGGTAAGCCGCACACCCCTGAGGCCACCGTCGACAGGTGGCACCAGCAGGCCGGCCGCAGCGCCGAGCTGCTCACCGGCCACTGCATCACCTTCCGCGGGGAGTCCTTCGTGGACACCGGCGCGACCCGCATCGACTTCGCCGCCGCCTCCGACAACGACATCGAGGCCTACACCCGGACCGGAGAGCCCCTGGAGTGCGCGGGTGCCTTCACGCTGGAGGCGCTCGGCGGCTGGTTCATCGACCGCATCGAGGGCGACCCCTCCTCCGTCATCGGCCTGTCCCTGCCGCTGGTCCGGCGCGCGCTGTATTCGTTCGGCCTGGATGTGTCGGATTTTTGGGGACGGGATGCCGGAGGCGCTGACGCCGGGATCGACCGTCGAGATGCGCTCTTCTGATTAAGGTGGCGGGCATGGACATCAACGACATGCTCGCCCCCGCCCCCGTCGAACTCCCGCAGGATCCCGCGGCGGGCAAGGATCTCACCGACCCCGCCACGCTCATCGCACACCCGCAATCTCCCCTGGCCTGGGCCGTGCGCGCCGAGACCGCGCTGGCCGCGGCAGAGTCCGACGAGGACAAGCTCGCCACCTACGCCTTCGCACGCACCGGTTACCACCGCTCGCTGGATCGTCTGCGCGCCAACGGGTGGAAGGGCTGGGGCCCTGTGCCCTTCACCCACGAGCCCAACCAGGGCGTGCTGCGTGCCATCGCCACCCTCGCGCTCGCCGCTCGGGCCATCGGCGAGAACGACGAGTACGACCGCTGCCGGCAGATGCTCTCCGACGCGGATCCGGCGAGTGTGGAGAAGCTTCTCGACGCCTGAGATCAACCCCTCGCTCTAGCGCCAGACCACGCCTGCAGGCCGAGGATGCCCAACAGGCCGGCGGAGATGGACCAGAACGCCAGGTGGTGCGACTCCAGGAAGACCGGGAGCACCACCAGCGGCGTCAGCGCGGCCCCGTAGAAACGGAAGGCCTGCACGCTGGAGAGCAGGCTCGATCCGCCCGGTGAGCCGAGCACGATGAGGTTGACCGTCATCTGCAGGCCCTGCGCGGCGAGGATAGCCAGCGCCCAGCACACCGCGACCAGCCAGACCATGGGGGCCACGGGGATTAACGCCGTCGCCGCGGCACCGACCAGCAGACTGCCGAGCAGGACGGGGCGGGGGCCACGGGCGTCGGCAAGCTTTCCTATCCGGCGCGAGAGGAAGAACGCGCTGAGGCCGCCACACATCACCACCAGCCCGCGGCCGAAGGGATCCAGTCCGAATCTTTCGCCGACGATGAGCGCCACCAGCATGCCCGCGCCGATCAGGCCCAGTCCGATGGCCAGGCAGGTGAGCATGTGCACGACGGTCGCGCCCCAGCGGATGCGGCCGCTGATCTGCCGGTCCGCGAGCACGGGCGGCGGGGTGTCCGGCAGCCCCACGAGCACGACCCACACCGCGGCTACGAGCACCACCAGGAACATCAGCTGCCAGTGCACCGCGGCGGCAAGACCCGCGACGACCGGCGCGAACAGCATGCCGAAGGACTGCATCGCCGCGTAGGTGCCCAACGCGGAACCCAGGCGGGAGGGCGGCACGAGCTGGCGGATCATCACCTGGAACACGGGCATGGTGAAGGCGTTGGCGATCCCCATCAGCGCGAACGCGACCGCGAAGAGCCACCAGTACGGCGTGAGAATCACCACGAGGGTGCAGGGGATGGTCACCGCGTAGGCGGCGAGGATGACCCGGCGCGGGCGCAGCGAACGCACGAGGCGGGTGGACACGAGCATGACCGTGGCGAAGGGCACGAGGTACACCGACATCGTCAGCGCCGCCTGCTCCAGCGAGATCGCGAACGTTCCCGCGACGACGGGGAGGATGACGGCCAGGGACTGCCCGGCGAAGGGCCCGATGAACCCGCCGAGATACATCGTCCACATCTGCAGACGGCTCGCGGCTTCGGGCGCTGGGCGAGAGGTCACGGGCCTGCCTTTCTTCCCGGGGAGGTGCTGGTCGGTGATCCGTCTGAATCTAGCGCACGACCGGCACTGGCCCAGTCCAGTGATGAACGCCACTTTCCACCCCGTCACGTGAGCAACTTCCCCGGTGCCGGGTATCGTGGACGCAGTTTCGCCCATCACGCCCACCTCCGGGCAGAAAGGTGCCCAGGTACCGTCATCGTGGCCATTGATTTTGACCCCTCCTCCACCGAAGCGGGCTTCGCGCACCCCCATCGCATCGTCTCCGCCGCCTGGCTCTCCGCTCGCCTGGGCACACCCGGACTCAAGGTCGTCGAGTCGGACGAGGACTCCCTGCTGTACAACATCGGCCACATCCCCGGCGCGGTGCGCATCGACTGGGCAGCCGACCTCAATGACCCCGTCACCCGCGACTTTATCGACGGCGAGGCCTTCGCAGCCCTCATGGACGCCAAGGGCATCGCCCGCGACGACACCGTGGTGATCTACGGCGACAAGTCCAACTGGTGGGCCGCGTACACCCTGTGGGTGTTCGAGCTCTTCGGCCACGAGGACGTCCGGCTTCTCGACGGCGGCCGCGACGCCTGGATGGGCGAGGAACGCGACACGTCCTTCGAGGTCCCCGACTACACCTCGACCGGCTACCCCGTCGTCGAGAGAGACGACACCACCCACCGGGTCTTCGCCCCCGAGATCCGTGAGGCCCTCGGCTCCGAACTGCAGATCATCGACGTGCGTGAGCAGGACGAGTACATCGGCCGCGACGCCCTGGGGCCGGAATCAGCCATCGCCCCCGGTGTCCTGCGCACCGGCCACATCCCGGGTGCGGTGAGCATCCCCTGGGGCGAGTCGGTCTACGCCAACGCACGATTCCGCAAGGTCGACGACATCCGCCAGCGCTACGCCGACCTCGACCCCGAGGCCGACACCCTGGTGTACTGCCTGCTCGGCGACCGTTCTGCGCACACCTGGTTCATTCTCAAGTACGTGCTGGGATTCTCCCGGGTGCGCAACTACGACGGCTCGTGGGCCGAGTGGGGCAACGCGGTGCGCGCCCCGATCGCGCGTGGCAACTGAGTTCCAGACCTGTTCAACTCAGGTTCATGAGCTAGCGATGTCACACCTTTAGCCTCAAGCAGGTTGCTCTCCCCTTTCCTAGGAGTTTCCTGCTCATGGCTCTTTCTCGCCGCGGCTTCCTCGCCGCCTCCGGCCTCACCCTCGCCAGCGGCCTCATCCTGCCCTCCGCATCGGCCCAAAGCTCCGTCACCTCGTCGTTGTCCGGCGGTTCCTCCCTCTCCCCCGGCCTCCTGCTCAACCGCCCCGCGATCACCCACGGAGTCGCCTCCGGAGACATGCGTATCGACGGCGCCACCATCTGGACCCGTTCCGACCGGCCCGCCCGCATGGTGGTGAGCACCTCCGCCACCGAGTCCTTCGCCAACCCGCAGGTCTTCCGCTCCGCCGCGGTGCTCAGCCCGGACACCGACGGCACCGGCAGTCTCCGGCTGACCGGACTGCCTGCGGGCCAGGACATCCACTACCGCGTCCACCTGGAGGATCTCTACACCGGGATCCGCTCCGAGCCCGTCGACGGCGTCTTCCGCACCGCCCCCGCCGAGGCCGCGGACATCCGCTTCCATTGGTCCGCGGACGTCGCGGGACAGGGCTACGGCATCAACCCGGACCTGGGCGGCATGATCGGGTGGAGCGCCATGGCCGCGCGCGACCCCCACTTCTTTCTGCACTCCGGCGACGTCATCTACGCCGACGGCCCCATCGAGGCCGAGGTCCCGCTGAAGGACGGCCGGGTGTGGCGCAACGTCACCACGGAGGCCAAGTCCCACGTCGCCGAGACTCTGGATGATTTCCGCGGCAACTACGCCTACAACCTCCTGGACGAGAACTACCGGGCCTTCAACGCCAAGGTGCCCCAGATTGTCCAGTGGGACGACCACGAGACCACCAACAACTGGTACCCGGGCGAGATCATCACGGACGAGCGCTATACCGAGCGCAACGCCGACGTCCTGGCCGCCCGCGGCTACCGGGCGTTCAAGGAGTGGCAGCCGGTCGACGAGCAGATGACCGTCGACGGGCGGGTCTACCGCAAGGTCTCCTATGGGCCGCTTCTCGACATCTTCGCCCTCGACATGCGCAGCTACAAGGATTCGAATTCCCGCCACACCGCCGGCAACACCGAGGCGGGCTGGATCCTCGGGGGCGCCCAGCGCGACTGGCTCATCGACGCCGTCACCCACTCCACTGCCACATGGAAGGTCATCGCCAACGACCTTCCGCTGGGCATCATCGTCCCCGACGGCGAGGAGCAGGAGAGCGTCTCCTCCGGCACCCCGGGTGCGCCGGTCGGCCGTGAGGCGGAGCTGGCCACCGTCCTCGCCGCGCTGAAGGACGTGCCCAACATCGTCTGGCTGACCGCCGACGTGCACTACTGCGCCGCCCACGAGTACCACCCGGATCGCGCGGCCATCCAGGACTTCTCCCCGTTCTGGGAGTTTGTCGCCGGCCCGCTCAACGCCGGCGCGTTCGGGCCGAACAAGATGGACCCGACCTTCGGGCCGCGCGTGGACTTTGTCCACGGCCCGGAGCACCCGAACCAGTCCCCGCTCGATGAGATCCAGCACTTCGGCGAGGTCAACATCGACGCGGAGAGCAGGGAGCTCAGAGTCAGCCTGATCACCACCCGGGGGAACACCCTGTACACGAAGACCCTGCCTGCCCGTTGACGGCTTCGTCGGTTCTAGTGTCGGTTACCATGAGTGTGTTTTGAATGGTTTCACCCGACGGAAAATCTGGCCCGAAATCATTTTGCGCGCCAAACCTGGCTATTGTTACGCTATCGTAGGTTATAGCGATGTACATCAGTGAGGTCCTTGCGCCGCACATGCCCGTGCGCGCAGTGACAGAGCAATTCCCCCGCCTCCACCAGGAGGTGGGCCAACCAATTGAGTAGTGGACACCTTCACCGGCGACAGCAGGTTCGCTGCCGGGGATCCCAGGAGGGTTACGTAAGTGGCTGTTGAGACGAAGAAGATCACCAAGGTGCTGGTGGCGAACCGCGGCGAGATCGCCGTGCGTGTGTTCCGCGCCGCCAAGGACGCCGGCCTGGCCTCGGTCGCGGTGTACGCCGAGCCGGATGCGGACGCCCCGTTCGTCGAATTCGCCGACGAGGCCTTCGCCCTCGGCGGGCAGACCTCGGCCGAGTCCTACCTGAACTTTGACAAGATCCTCGACGCCGCCCAGCGCTCCGGCGCCGACGCGATCCACCCCGGCTACGGCTTCCTCTCGGAGAACGCCGACTTCGCCCAGGCCGTCATCGACGCCGGCCTCATCTGGATCGGCCCCCCGCCGAAGGCCATTGCCGACCTCGGCGACAAGGTCACGGCCCGCCACATCGCGGAGCGGGCCGGCGCACCCATGGCCCCGGGCACCAAGGACCCGGTGGCCGACGCCTCCGAGGTCGAGGCCTTCGCCGACGAGCACGGCCTGCCCATCGCCATCAAGGCAGCCTTCGGTGGCGGCGGACGTGGCATGAAGGTCGCCTACGAGCGCGGCGAGGTCGCTGAGCTCTTCGAGTCCGCCACCCGCGAGGCCGTCGCCGCCTTCGGGCGCGGCGAGTGCTTCGTCGAGCGTTACCTGGACAAGGCGCGACACGTCGAGGCCCAGGTGCTGGCGGACCAGCACGGCAACGTCGTTGTCGTGGGCACCCGCGACTGTTCGCTGCAGCGGCGTTTCCAGAAGCTCGTCGAGGAGGCGCCTGCCCCGTTCCTCACCGACGAGCAGCGCGAGCGCATCCACTCCTCCGCCAAGGACATCTGCCGCGCCGCCGGTTACTACGGCGCCGGCACGGTGGAGTACCTCGTCGGATCCGACGGCCTGATCTCCTTCCTCGAGGTCAACACCCGCCTGCAGGTCGAGCACCCCGTCACCGAGCAGACCGCCGGCATCGACCTCGTGCGGGAGCAGTTCCGCATCGCCGAGGGCCAGCAGCTGCGTCTCAGCGAGGATCCGGAGGCCCGGGGCCACTCCTTCGAGTTCCGCATCAACGGCGAGGACGCCGCCGCCGGCTTCATGCCCGCGCCGGGCACCGTCACCGCCTACTCCGAGCCGACCGGCCCCGGCGTGCGTGTCGATTCCGGCGTGCGCCAGGGTTCCGTCATCGGCGGGCAGTTCGACTCCATGCTGGCCAAGCTCATCGTCACCGGCGAGACCCGGCAGGAGGCGCTGGAGCGCTCCCGCCGCGCACTCGCCGAGTTCCGCGTCGAGGGCATGCCCACGGTCATCCCCTTCCACCGCGCGGTCATCGAGGACCCCGCCTTCGTGGGCGACGAGAACGGCTTCGACGTCTACACCCGGTGGATCGAGGAGGAGTGGAAGAACGAGCTCGCCCCCTACGTCGACCCCGCCGACATCGACGAGAACGAGCCCGCCCCGAAGCAGAAGTTTGTCGTCGAGGTCGCCGGCCGACGCATCGAGATCGCCCTGCCCGCCGGCTTCGGCGTGAGCGGCGGCGCCACCAAACCCAAGAAGCGCAAGCGCGCCAAGGGTGGGGCGGGCAACGCGGCCTCCGGTGATCAGGTCACCGCGCCCATGCAGGGCACCGTGATCAAGGTCGCCGTCGAGGAGGGTGCCGAGGTCTCCGAAGGCGACGTCATCGTCATCCTCGAGGCCATGAAGATGGAGAACCCCGTCAAGGCGCACAAGTCGGGCACCGTCACCGGCCTGGCGGTCGAGGCTGGCCAGCAGGTCAACAAGGGCGTCGCCCTGCTGGAGATCAAGTAGCCGCAGCAATGCCCCGGGGAGTCCACACGTGTGGACTCGCCGGGGCATTGTTCTCTTCCTAGGAGAGCTTCTCGACGTCCTTGGCAGCCCGTTCCAGAATGGCCACCACCTCGTCGCGACGGTCTTCGTCTACTGCGCTAACGGCCTTGAACAGCCGCTCAAACGCGGACCGCCAATCAACAGGATCCGAAGCAATACCGAAAAATCGTCTGGCCTCCTCGATGATCGGACTCGACCCAGGGCGGCCGTATGGTTCCCGCGGCCCTCGCCCACCATGTCGGGGCCCCTCGTCCCCCGGCTGCGAATACGCCTGCCAGAGCTGCTCGCGCTCCGCGGTGAACTCCTCGGCGGCCACGCGTCCCTCGTCGGTGAGGTGGGCAACCTTCTTGCCGTCGACAGGCTCGGTGCGAATGAGGCCCTCATCCTCGAGCTGGCTGAGCTGCGGGTAGATCGCGCCGGCGCTGGGCTCCCAGCGCTGCTCGGTGCGCTCGGCGATGGTGGTGATGATCTCGTAGCCATGCATGGGTTTGTCGGCGAGGAGGATGAGGATGACCTTGCGCAGGTCCCCCCGGCGGGCGCGGCCGCCGCGTCCCCTGCCGCCGCCGAATCCCGGGTGCGGGAACTCACGGTGCTGCTCGTGTCGGAGGTGACGTCCGGAGAAAAAGTCGGCGCCGCCGTTGAAGTAGAAGTTGTTGTGCATGAGTGTGAACCTTTCGTGTGCGCGCCTCGACTCGGTGCCGCGGCGTCTGGCTAAACGATATATCGCTATCGTTATTATGTCAACGATATATCGTTAATTTGCATAAACCGCTGGTCACACCGCCAGCGGAAACTTAGCGCCGGGCCACGCCGTCGTTGTTGGCGGTCGCCAGGAAGTCGTACGTGGGCACGAAGAACGTCGCCCCGGTGTGCGCCGTGGAGTAGTCGAGGATCCGGTCGTAATTGCCCTCGGGCCGGCCGATGAACATGTTGCGCAGCATCATCCGGATGATCTCCGGCTGGTGGGTGTATCCAATGGAGAACGTGCCGAAAGTCCGCTCCGCCATCGACCCGAACGGCATGTTCAGCCGGTAGATCTTCAGCTCCTCCCCCGATTCGTCCGTCACGGTGTTGAGCGCCACGTGCGAGTTGCTGGGCCGTTCGTGGGCGGGGAAGGCGACGTCGGAAAGCTTTGTTCTCCCTATCACCCGCTCCTGCTCCTCCACGGTCTCCGCGTTCCAGCTGGAGAGGTCGTGGGAGTAGCGCTGCACCGTGACATAGGTCGAACCCTCCCAGGGCTCACCCTTAGGGATGTAGACGGCCTCGAGGGAGCGCTCGGTGCGCGGGTTGGCCGTGCCGTCGACAAATCCCAGCAGGTCACGTTGATTGAAGTACTTAAATCCCCGCACCTCATCGGTCACCCGCGCGCCCTCGCCGAGGTTGTCCAGCGGGATGCGGGCGAGCTCGAAGCACATGTCCTCGTGCTCGGCGCGCAGGTGGATGAGCAGGTCTCCCCCGGTCGCCGGCGCGACGTGCTTCGCGCCCCGGATCTCCTCGAACTCGGTGAGATCCACCGGGCGCGGCAGGGAAAACAAGCGGTCCCAGGCCCGCGCGCCGATGCCGACCACGGCGGTGAGGCCGTCCTCCGGGTGCCGGAAGCCGACGGATCTGGTGAAGGCGTCGAAACGCGAGAGGGTGTCGCGCGCGGCCTCCTCCGCCTCCCGGGTGTGGTCGATCTCGACAACAAGAAAGACACCCGACCGGGACGGCTTCTCCACAATGTCCTGCCGCATGATTCCCATGTCCGGGTGTCCTTTTCTTCGGGGGCTACTTCTCCCTGATCACCACGATCAGGTCTCCGCCCTCGACCTTAGTCGCCTCGTTGAGCGCGACCTGATCGATGGTGCCCGTGACCGTCGCGGAGATGGTGGCCTCCATCTTCATGGCCTCGATGGTGGCCACGGGATCGCCCGCGGAGACCTCGTCACCCACGGCAACGGTCACGTTGACCACGCCGGCGAAGGGGGCGGGAACCTGGCCGGGCTGGGAGGTGTCGGCCTTGCGCACCTCGGCGACCCGCGACTCGACGCTGCGGTCGCGCACCTTGAGCGGGCGGATCTGACCATTGACGTTGAGCACGACCCGGCGCATGCCCTTCTCGTCGGGCTCGCCGACGGCGTCGAGACGCACCACCATTCCCGCGCTGGACTCGCTGTGCGCCCCGGTGCGCAGAACGGACTCCTCGCCCTCGACGAGGCCGTAGAAGAAGAGCTGGTCCTCGAGGCGGGAGAGGTCGCCGTAGGTGCGGCGGTGCTCGACGAACTCGGCGGCCTGCTTGGGGAACATCAGCCGGTTGAGTGAGGAACGGCGGGTCGCCTGATCCTCGGATACGAGCTTGTCGGCCTCCTCCGCGGGTACCTCGACCATGGCCTGCTGGCCCTGGCCGCGGCCGGCGAGGATGCGCTCGGTGATCTCCGGCCAGCCACCGGGAGGGGTTCCCAGCTCGCCGCGGAGGAAGGAGATGACGGAGTCGGGGATGTCGTACTTCTGCGGATCCGCCGCGAAGGTCTGCGGATCCACGCCGGCACCCACGAGCGAGAGGGCGAGGTCACCCACCACCTTGGAGGAGGGGGTCACCTTGGTCGGGCGGCCGAGGATCTCGTTGACCCCGGCGTAGGTGTCCTCGATGAGCTCGAACCGGTCCGCCAGGCCCAGGGCCGCGGCCTGCGTGCGCAGGTTGGAGAGCTGACCGCCCGGGATCTCGTGCCGGTAGACCCGGCCCGTGGGACCCGGGATGCCCGACTCGAAGGGGGCGTAGACCTGGCGCACGCCCTCCCAGTAGGGCTCCAGCTCGGAGACCGCCGCGAGCGAGATACCCGTGTCCCGCTCGGTGTCGGCGAAGGCCGCGACGATGGCGGACAGCGAGGGCTGCGAGGTGGTGCCGGCGAGCGGGGCGGAGGCGCCGTCGACGACGTCCGCGCCGGCCTCCGCGGCCGCGAGGTAGGTGGCCAGCTGGCCGCCGGCGGTGTCGTGGGTGTGGATGTGGATGGGCAGGTCGAACTCGGCGCGCAGGGCGGTGACCAGCTTCTTCGCCGCTGCCGGGCGCAGCAGTCCGGCCATGTCCTTGATGGCCAGGATGTGCGCGCCGGTGCCGACGATCTCCTCGGCCAGCTTGAGGTAGTAGTCCAGCGTGTACAGGTCCTCCTTCGGGTCGAGGAGGTTGCCGGAGTAGGCCATGGCGACCTCGGCCACGGAGGAACCCGTCTCCAGGACCGCGTCGATGGCCGGGCGCATCTGGGAGACGTCGTTGAGCGCGTCGAAGATGCGGAAGATGTCCACGCCGGACCGCGCCGCCTCGTTGACAAACGCCGTGGTCACCGACTCCGGGTAGGGCGTGTAACCCACGGTGTTGCGCCCGCGCAGCAGCATCTGGATGTTGGTGTTGGGCAGGGCCTCGCGCAGCGCGTCGAGCCGGGCCCAGGGGTCCTCGTAGAGGAAACGCATGGCCACGTCGTAGGTCGCTCCGCCCCAGGCCTCCACGGAGAAGAGCTGCGGGGTGAGCTGCGCGGTGGCCACGGCGGCGTGCACGAGCGTGTCCGTGCGGATGCGGGTCGCCAGCAGGGACTGGTGGGCGTCGCGGAAGGTGGTGTCGGTGATCCCCAGCGCGCTCTGCCGGCGGATCTTCTCGGCGAAACCGGCGGGGCCGAGCTCGAGGAGGTCGTTGCGTGAGCCGCGCGGGGCGGTTTCGTCCAGCTCGATGTGCATGAGCTTGCGCCACGGCTGGATCAGCGTGGGGGCGGCGCCGTGGGGTTTGTTCACCGTGACGTCGGCGACGTAAGCGAGGATGCGGTCGTTCTCGTCGATCTCGACCGGTGCCTCGAGGATCTCCGGGTGCTCGGCGATGAAGCTGGTGGGGATGCGTTTGTTCTGGAAGTCGCTCTCCTTGAGCAACGCGCGCAGGAAGCCGATGTTGGTGGACACGCCACCGACGTTGAACTCGTTGAGCGCGCGCAGCGAACGCTGGACCGCCTCGCGGAAGTTCACGCCGCGGCAGGTCATCTTCACCAGCAGCGAGTCGAAGTTCGGCGTGATCTCCGTGCCCACGGCCACCGATCCGTCGAGACGCACACCCGCACCACCCGGGGAGCGGTACGCGGTGATGGTGCCGGAGTCGGGGCGGAACCCGTTGTGCGGGTCCTCGGTGGTGATGCGGCACTGCAGCGCGGCGCCGGTCAGGGTGATCTCGTCCTGGCGCAGGCCGAGGTCCTCGAGGGAAGCGCCGGCGGCGATGTAGAGCTGGGACTTGACGATGTCCACCCCGGTGACCTCCTCGGTAACCGTGTGCTCCACCTGCACGCGCGGGTTCATCTCGATGAAGACGTGGTTGCCCTGCTCATCCACGAGGAACTCCACCGTGCCGGCGCCCTCGTACTTGATGTGCTGACAGAACTTCACGGCGTCGGCGCAGATCTCGTCGCGCAGCTCCTCCGTGATGTGCTGGGCGGGGGCGATCTCCACGACCTTCTGGTGGCGCCGCTGCAGCGAGCAGTCGCGCTCGTAGAGGTGGATGACGTTGCCCTGTGCGTCGGCGAGGATCTGCACCTCGATGTGCTGCGGGTTGATCACGGCCGTCTCGAGGTAGACATGGCCGTCACCGAACGCGGCCTCGGCCTCGCGCGAGGCCTCGGCGATCCTGTCGCGCAGCACCTCGGGCTTCTCGACGAAGCGCATCCCGCGCCCGCCGCCTCCGGCGACCGCCTTGACGAACAGCGGGTAGGTGAAGTCCTCCGAGTAGCAGGCCAGCTCGTCGATGTCCTCGGACGGCTTCGAGTCCTGCAGCACCGGCAGGCCGGCCTCGCGGGCGGCCTCCACGGCCGCGGACTTGTCGCCGGTGAGGTCGAGGGTCTCCGGGGTCGGGCCGATGAACTTGATCCCGTTGTCGCGACATGCCGCGGCGAGCTCGGTGCGCTCGGAGAGGAAGCCGTAGCCGGGGTAGATGGCGTCCGCCCCGGTCTCCTTGGCCGCGCGGATGACCTCGTCGATGTCGAGGTACGCCTTGACCGGCGCTCCTTCCACGCCGATGCGTACGGCCTCGTCGGCGAAGGGGCGGTGGAAGGAGTTTCGGTCCTCGCGCGGGTACACGGCGACGGTTTTTGCCCCGGTCTCGAACGCGGCGCGGAAGGCGCGGACGGCGATCTCTCCGCGGTTGGCGACCAGCACTTTGATGAAGGACGGGAGGTTGGAGGTGTCCACGCAGAACTTCCTTTCATAGGAGACCCTATCCAGGGCCTAAGCATTTTCATCTTAACGCACGAACCGGCCCAGCCACAGGTGGTGGAGGGCCGGCACATGCACTGGTACTACGGGCGGGCGGGAACCTCACGCTGGTCCGGCCCGACGTACTCGGACAGCGGGCGGATGAGCGAGTTGTTCTCGTACTGCTCGATGATGTGCGCGGTCCATCCGGTGATGCGCGCCATGACAAACAGCGGGGTGAAGAACGGGATGTCGAAGCCCATGAGGTAGTAGGCCGGGCCCGCCGGGAAGTCGAGGTTCGGGCGGATCCTGATGGAGGTGTTCTCGTACATCGTCTCGGCGAGGATGTCGTACATCTCCACCCACTTCTCCGAACCCTCGTGCTCGGTGGCGAGCTTCTTGAAGGCGGCCTCCATCGTCGGAACGCGGGAGTCCCCCTTCTTGTAGACGCGGTGCCCGAAGCCCATGACCACGTCTTTGGCGGCGAGTTTGTCCTTGGCCCACTGCTCGGCCTTGGCCGGATCATCGATCTCGATCATGTTGTGCATGACCGCCTCGTTGGCGCCGCCGTGCAGCGGGCCCTTCAGTGCGCCGATGGCGCCGGTGACCGCGGACCACGTGTCGCCGCGGGTCGAGGTGATCACCCGGGCGGTGGAGGTCGAGGCGTTGAAGGAGTGCTCGGCGTAGAGGATCATGGACTTCTCGAAGCACTCGACGTCACCCGGCTTGTTCAGCGGGGAATCCGGGCCGTCGCCGAACACCATCCACAGGAAGTTCTCCGAGTAGCCCAGCTCCGGGTTGGGTTCGACGTATCCCTCGCCCCGGCGCCGGCGGATGTCCAGGGCGACGATGGTGGGCAGCTTGGCCAGCAGCTCCAGGCCGATCTCCCGGATGTGGTCGCTGTTCGGCGTGAAGTGCTGGGGATCCAGAGTGCCGAGGAACGAGACCGCGGTGCGCACGGCGTCCATGGGGTGGCAGTCCTTCGGCATGGCCTCGATGACCGCGATGGTCGCCTCGTCGAGTCCGCGCCGCGCGCGGCCGGCATCCTGGAACTCGCTCAGCTGCTCCGCGGTGGGCAGCTCCCCGTTCCACAGGAGGTAGGCCACCTCCTCGAACCTACGGTCCTTCGCCAGCTCGTCCACGGGGTAGCCGTAGTAGAGCAGGGAGTTCGTCTCCGGGTTGACCTTGGAAACCTTGGTGGTGTCGGCGTAGACGCCGGCGAGACCCTTCTTGATGTCGGCCATGATGAGTTCTCCTTAACTCGAGGGATCGCTGGTGGGGCTGGTGGGGATGTTGAAGGTGGGCTGGTAGCTGTCGGCGGAATAGGTGAACACCTGCTGGTCGAACTCGTTGTAGTCCTCGTAACGCACGAGCTCGTAGAGCCGCGAGCGGTGCTGCATCCGGTCGACCCAGTCGCGCTGGGTGCCGGTCTCGGCGATGTCGCGCAGCGCGTCCTCCGTGGCCCCCATGGCGATGCGCAGCGTGGTCACCGGGTAAATCACCGCGTTATAACCCAGGTCCTGGAGCTCGCCCGCGGACAGCAGCTCGGTCTTGCCGAACTCCGTCATGTTGGCCAGCAACGGCGTATCGACGGCCTTGCGGAACTTCTCGAAGTCCGCGGGCGAATAGAGTGCCTCGGTGAAGATGAGGTCGGCGCCCGCGTCGGCGTAGGCTTTCGCCCGCTCGATGGCGGCGTCGATGCCCTCCACCCCGGCGGCGTCGGTGCGGGCGCAGATGACGAAGTTCTCGTCGCGCCGCTCCTTCACTGCCGCGGAGATCCGGCGGACCATGAGGTCGGTGGGGATGACCTCCTTACCGTCGAGGTGTCCGCAGCGTTTGGGGTTGACCTGGTCCTCGAGGTGGCAACCGGCCAGGCCGGCGTCCTCGAACTCGGAGATGGTGCGGGCGGCGGACATGGGTTCGCCGAAGCCGGTGTCGGCGTCGACCATCACCGGCAGGCTCGTGGCGCGGGCGATCTGGCGTGAGCGGGCGGCCACCTCGGTGAGCGTCGTCAAGCCGATGTCCGGCAGGGCGAGGTCGTTGGCGAGCACGGCGCCGGAGACGTAGACACCCTCGAAGCCGCCGATGTCCTCGATCAGCCGCGCGACCAGCGGGGAGAAGGCGCCCGGCAGCTTCTGGATCGTGCCCGAGTTCAGGCCCGCGCGAAACGCCTTACGTGCCTCGGCGGGATTGCTGGAGTTGTACAGCCCGGCCATGACTAAAGGAGTCCTTCCTGGGTCTCGGGCGCCTTCGCCAGCACGTCCGGGTCGATGGTGATGTTGAGCTCGGAGAGGTCGGTGAGCTCGGCGGTGTTCTCCGCGGCAGCGAGGAAGCGGTCCTGCTCCTCCGGCGCGATGACACCCTCTGCGAGCGTGCGGAACTTGTTCACGTACTGCTCACGGGCGAAGGGACGGGCGCCGAGGGGGTGGGCGTCGGCAATGGCCAGCTCCTCCTGGACGACGCTGCCGTCCTTCATGGTGACGATGGCCCGGCCACCGAACGCCTTCTCCGCCGGGTCGGTGCTGAGGTAGCGACGGGTCCACTCGGGATCCTCGACCGTGGTGATCTTGTGCCACAGCTCGACGGTCTCGGGGCGGTGCGCGCGCTCCGGGGAGTAGGAGCGCTCGTGGTGCCACTCGCCGTCCTCGAGGGCGACGGCGAAGATGTACATGATGGAGTGGTCCAGGGTCTCGCGGGTGGAGTCCGGGTCCATCTTCTGCGGGTCGTTGGCGCCGGTGCCGATGACGTAGTGGGTGTGGTGCGAGGTCTGCAGGACGATGTTGTCCACCTGCGTGAGGTCGTCGATCCGGCCGCGCATGAGCCGGGCCAGGTCGATGATGGCCTGCGCCTGGTACTCCGCGGAGTGCTCCTTGGTGAAGGTGTCCAGGATGCCGCGCTTGGCCTCACCCTCCTCCGGAAGCGGGATGGTGTACTCGTGGTCCGGGCCGCCCAGCAGCCAGGCGATGACGCCGTCCTCGCCCTCCCAGATCGGGGCCGGCGCGCCCTCGCCGCGCATGGTGCGGTCGACGGCCTCGATGGCCATCTTTCCGGCGAAGGACGGGGCGTAGGCCTTCCAGGACGAGATCTCGCCCTTGCGGGACTGGCGGGTGGCGGTCGTCGTGTGCAGCGCCTGGCCGATGGCCTGGTAGATGCGGTCGACGTCGAGGCCCAGCAGGGTGCCGATGCCCGCGGCCACCGAGGGGCCGAGGTGGGCGACGTGGTCGATCTTGTGGGCGTGCAGGCACATGCCCCGCACGAGGTCGACCTGGATCTCGTATCCCGTGGCCACGCCGCGCAGCAGGTCACGGCCGTTTTTGCCCGAGGTCTGCGCCGCGGCGAGGATCGGCGGGATGTTGTCGCCGGGGTGGGAATACTCCTCGGCGAGGAAGGTGTCGTGGAAGTCGAGCTCGCGCACGGCGGTGCCGTTGGCCCAGGCGGCCCACTCGGCGGAGTAGGTGCCGGAGAGGCCGAAGACGCTGGCGCCCTTGCCGGAGGTGGGGTGAGCCTCGGCCTGGCGGCGGGCCACGGTGACGGGCCGGCGCAGGACGGAGGCGGCGGAGACGGAGGCGTTGTCGATGATCCGGTTGATGATCATCTCCTCGACCTCGGGGAGGACATCCACGGGGTCGGCGGCGACACGGGCAATCTTGTGGGCCAGGTGTTCCTCGTAGGGGAACTCCTCGGCGGAGCGGCGGGTGCGGACACTGTGGTTGATCAAGACTTCTCCCTCAGAGACAGATTCGGGGTTTTTCCGGTTGTGACCCCCAACCCTAGGAGCTTTGGTTGTGTGATTCGACACCCTCACGTGGTGTAAGTTTGTGAACGTAACTTGCGGGTTCGGTGAAACCTGTGGAAATCACTGCACACAGGCGCTTTCAGAGGGGGGCGAGGTCCATGACCAAACACTTTGCGGGGGCAAAGATCCGCACCCTACGCAGACAGCACGAGCTCACCCAGACCGACATGGCCGCGCGCCTGGGCATGTCCACGAGTTACCTCAACCAGCTCGAGAACGACCAGCGCCCGCTCACCGTCGCGGTGCTGCTCTCTCTGACCGGCACGTTCGACGTGGACACGTCGTTCTTCTCCGGCGACCGCGAGGCCGCCACGGTCGCCGAACTCGCCGAGGCGTTCCCCCTGGTACCGGGCACGGAGCTCGCCGACCTCGCGGCCCGCTACCCCACGCTTGTCGACGACCTGCTCACCCGTACGCGGGAAACCACCGGAGACGGCCTCAACCCCTACGAGCGGGTGCGCGACTACTTCTTCGACGCCCGCAACTACATCCACGAACTCGACACAGCGGCCGAGGAGCTGGCCGGCTCCCTGGGGCGCCAGCAGTTCCGGGTCAGCCGCCTCGCCGCCCTCTTCGACGAGAAGTTCGGCGTCACCGTGCGTTTCCACGGCCCCACCGACGGCCCGCGCCGCCACTTCGACCACCTCAACCGGGAACTCACGCTGCGCACCGGGCTCACGGAGGCCCAGCAGTGTTTCCAGCTCGCCCTGCAGTACGCGCTGACACGCCACCGGGACCTGCTGGGGGAACTCTCCGCCATGCTTCCCGACGACGGTTCCCGCGATCTCGCTGCGCTGGGCCTCGCCCAGTACTTCGCCGGCGCGGTGACCATGCCCTACACCGAGTTTCTCGACTACGCCGAGCAGGTGCGCTACGACATCGACCTGGTCGCCGAGCGCTTCGGCACCAGCTTCGAGTCGACCTGCCACCGGCTGTCCACGCTCCAGCGGCCGGGCTCACGCGGGGTTCCGCTGTTCTTCATCCGCACAGACCGCGCGGGCAACATCTCCAAGCGGCAGTCCGCCACCCGGTTCCACTTCTCCCGCCGCGGCGGATCTTGTCCCTTGTGGGTGCTGCACCGGGCGTTCGAGACCCCCTCACGCATCACCCGGCAGGTGGCGGCCATGCCCGACGGGCACCATTACCTGTGGGTGGCGCGCTACGTCTCGGGCGCGACGAGCGGCTTCGGCCGCCCGCGCAAGGAGTTTGCCGTGGCTCTGGGCTGTGACCTGGACCAGGCTCACCGGCTGATCTACTCCGACGGCCTGGAACTGACCTCCCAGGCGGCCACGCCGATCGGGCCCGGCTGCACGGCGTGCCCCCGCACGTCCTGCCCGCAGCGGGCCTTCCCCGCCACGGGCCACGGGATCGGGGTCGACTTCAACGTCTCCCACGAGGCCCCGTACGTGACGGGGAGCTAGCTCAATTAATCCAGGTGCTCGTGCTTGACCAGGCGACGTGCCGCCTCGGTGATCGAGCCCGACAGCGACGGGTAGACCGAGAAGGTGTTCGCCAGGTCCTCCACGGTGAGACCCTTGGCCACGGCCAGGGTGACCGGGAGGATGAGCTCGGAGGCGGTGGGGGCGACGATGACGCCACCGAGAATGCGGCCCGAGTACTCGGAGGCGAAGAGTTTGACAAAACCGTGGCGCAGGGAGCGCATCTTCGCGCGCGGGTTCGAGGTCAGCGGCAGCATGATGGTGCGGGTGCCGGCCCCCTGATCAGAGATCTCGCGCTCGCTGACGCCGACGGTGGCGATCTCCGGGCGGGTGAACACGGCCTGGGAGGCGGTCTTCAGGCGCAGCGGCTGGACGCTGTCGCCGAGGGCGTGGTTCATGGCGATGCGTCCCTGCATCGCAGCGACGGACGCCAGCGGCATGAGGTCGGAGCAGTCGCCGGCGGCGTAGATCTCAGAGATGTTGGTGCGTGAGACCCGGTCGACGTGGATGTGGCCGGACTCGGTCACCTCCACCCCGAGGTTCTCCAGGCCCAGGCCCTCGGTGTTGGGGATCGCGCCGATGGACATCAGGCAGTGCGAGCCGGTGATCTCGCGGCCGTCCTGCGTGCGCACGATGACACCTTCGCCGGTGTTCTCCACCGACTCCACTCGCGCGTCCTTCTCCAGGAGCACGCCGCGCTCACTGAGCACCTTCTCCAGGGTGTCAGCGGCATCCGCGTCGTCGTGGGGAAGGATGCGGTCGCGGGAGGCGACCATGGTGACCTTGGTGCCCAGCTCGGCGAAGGCGGAGACGAACTCCGCACCCGTGACACCGGAGCCGACCACGACGAGGTGGGACGGCATCTCTTTGAGGGAGTAGATCTGCTGCCAGTTGAGGATGCGGTCGCCGTCCGGCTTGGCGGAGGGGAGCACACGCGGGTGGGACCCGGTGGCGATGAGCACGATGTCCGCCTCGATGACCTCCGTGTCACCGTCCGCGAGATCCACGGCGACGCGGTGCAGTGTCGTGGTCGACTGCTCCTCGGCGAAGTAGGCGCGGCCGGTCACCACGCGCACCCCGACGCGCTTCATCTGCGCCTGGATGTCCGCGGACTGGTTCTGCGCGAGCTCGGTGACACGGGCATTGAGCGCGGTCAGCGACAGCTTCGCCTCGGCGAGCGCGTCGTTGAGGCCCATCTCGTCGGCACGACGGAGGTCGGTCTTAATGTTGGAGCCGGCAATGAAGGATTTCGAGGGGACGCAGTCTAGCAGGACGGAGTTTCCGCCCATCCCCTTGTCTTCGACGATCGTGACATCCGCGCCCTGCGCGTATCCGACCAGGGCAGCCTCGTAGCCGCCCGGACCACCGCCGATGATGACAACTCGCTTCTTCACTACGTCGATTCCTCCGTTGATGCCTATAAGTCAGTTACGCAAAACTGACTCTACAGTCCACGGGGGCTGTGCGCGCAGTCAGGGAGCGGCGGAATACTCGTCGAGAAGCGCAGCGAACACCGACACCCCGACTGTGATGGCACCCTCATCCACGAGAAGATCTCCCTGGTGGAGGTCGTGCCTGTCCCCCTCGCCCGACCAGCAACCCAGCCGGGCCATCGACCCGGGCACGTGCTCGAGGTACCACGAGAAGTCCTCGCCACCCGAGGACTGCGGCGACTCGACGATGGACTGCGGGTCCATGCGTTTGCCGGCGGCGGCGAACAGCGCAGTGGCCACGTCGTCGTTGAGCACCGGGGGAACACCCCGCGTGTACTCGAGTGTGTGGCTGCAACCGGTCGGCGCGAGCACCTGACCGATGAGCTCGGACAACAGCGGCTCCATCGTCCGCCACGTGTGAATGTCCGCGGTGCGCAACGTGCCGCGGAGCCGGCCGGTGTCAGGCATGGCGTTGGGGGCGATGCCGGACTCAATCTGGCCGAACACCAGCACCGTGCCCGTGCGCGGATCCACCCGGCGCGAGAGCAGCGCGGGCAGCTGCGTCGCCAGCGCGCCGAGCCCGTAGATGACGTCCGCGGAGAGGTGCGGGCGGGAGGTGTGCCCGCCGGGGCCGTGGACCACGATGTCGATGACGTCGGAGGCCGAGGTGATCGCCCCGGCGCGGATGCCGATACGACCAACCCGCAGCTTCGGCTCGACGTGCAGGGCGAAGATGGAGTGCACGCCGTTTAGCACGCCGCAGCGGATGACCTCCTCGGCGCCGCCGTCCATGACCTCCTCGGCCGGCTGGAAGATCATGCGCACGCCGTACTCCAGCTCCACGTCGGCCAGCGCGCAGGCCAGGGCCAGGACGACGGTCGTGTGCACGTCGTGCCCGCAGGCGTGGGAGATGCCGTCGTTGAGTGAGGAGAACTCCAGCCCCGTGGACTCCGGCAACGGGAGGGCGTCGATATCGGCGCGGAAGGCCACCCGTTCTGTGTCGTTCGGCCCGATGTCCACCATGAGGCCGGTGCCCGGGAAGAGCACGGGCTCAAACCCGTGGGCACGCAGAACGGTGGCGAGGAACTCCGTGGTCTGGTGCTCCTGGTTGGACAGCTCGGGGTGGGCGTGAATGTGGCGACGCCAGCCGAGGACCTCGTCGCGGTGGGCGCGCATCCATGCCTCAACCTGGGCGGTGACAGACATGGCGTGGTCCTTTCGTCCTATCGCTTCTGCGCCTGCCGGGAAGGCACGCGCGGTCCGGGGAGACTCTCCGCAGAAGTCTACAACTAGACCAAGCGGTTCGTTAATCGCCCCCGGGGACCACGAACTCGGGCTCGTCGCCCGGCTCGGCCAGGGCGAGATGCCGTGGTGAGAACCGTCGGAGATCCGCCGGGTCCGCTGGCCAGCGCATCGCCACCGGCAACTCCTCCGGCGGGCACACGTGGAGGATCCGCTCCCCCACACCGGGCAGCAGCGCAGCGGGCGGGACGGCCAGCGCCTGCGCCAGGCGGTACACCGTGGACAACTGCGGATCGGAGGGTTTGCGCCCCGCGTTCTCATTCCTCTCCAGGTTGGAGATGACGTTGCGCGAGACTCCCGCGAGCTCGGCGAGCCGGGTCTGGCTCATCCCCCGTGCCGTCCGGACCGCGCGCAGCCGTCTGGCCATGGTGTGGCCGTAACTCCCCCAGTGTGCCCATTGCCCCGCCATGTGAACGTCCCCCCGACAACCACCCGACCTGTGCCCCCGAGTCTAGGGGCTCACCAGGTCTGGCGCAGGGTTCTCACAGGTCGATGTTGCGCGGTCCGTAGAGCCGGTCGCCGGCGTCGCCCAGCCCGGGGACGATGTACGCGTCGTCGTTGAGCTCGGGATCGATGGCGGCGGTGACCAGGCGCACCGGCAGGCCGGAGTTGGCGAGCGCGTCCACGCCCGGCTGGGCGGAGACGACACACACGGCGGTGATGTCCGTGGCGCCGCGTTCGGCGAGCAACCGGACGGCGTGCAGCAGCGAACCGCCCGTGGCCAGCATGGGGTCGACGACGAAGACCGGCTGGTCGGTGAGGTCCTGCGGCAGCGCCTCAAGGTAGGGCACGGGCTCGTGGGTCTGCTCATCCCGGGCAAGACCGATGAAACCCACCTGGGCGTCGCGGATCATGGCCAGGGCAGGATCGATCATGCCCAGCCCGGCGCGGATCACCGGAACGATGATCGGCGGCTGCTCCAGGCGGGTGCCCTCCGTCTGTGCCACGGGCGTCGCCAGCGGGAACTTCTCCACCGCCAGGTCGCGGCTCGCCTCGTACACCAGCATCATGGCCAAGTCCGAGAGCGCGGAGCGGAAGGCCGCGTTCTCGCTGCGTGCGTCGCGCAGGAGGGTGAGGCGGGAGGCTGCGAGCGGGTGATCGACCACGGTGATGTCCATGGCCTCCATGCTAGGCCACGGGTGGATGGCCGGGAACCATTCCCGCAGGGGGAGGGTCTAAGAGACCATGAGCATGCTTGACCACGACCACGACCTCGACATCGACACCGAACGCACCCGCGCGCTGGCCCGGGACCTCCGCTCCGCCGCCACCCTCACTCCCCTGCCGGCCTATTCCCTGCCCGCTCTCCCCGGCCCGACTGCCGCAGTGACTTCCTCCCTCGGCTCGGCGTTGGGGGCACTGCAGCGACGCTCGCGGATCTTCGCCTCGCATCTCGACGCCCTCTCCACCGACGCCGAGACCTTCATCGGCAATGTCCGCAGCACTGATTCCTCGCTGGGCGGGACGTTTGGGGCGACGCTGTGAAACAGGTCGTCGACGCGCTGCACACCCTGTCCGCCCTCGAACCACCCCGCCTGCCCGCGCCGTCGATCCCGGCGCTGCCCGATCTCGCCGCGGTGGGACCGCTCGCGGCCGACATGAGCGCGGACGCCACTGGGCTGCTCTCCGCACTCGAGCTCCATGGCCGGGAGCGGGACACGGTGACCGAGCTCGTCTCCCGGGCCGGTCCCCTGATCGAGGCCGCCGCGCGCGACCTCATTGCCATCGGCGTCGGCCTAGTGCGGCGGGCGATCCCCGTCGCGGCGGGCTTGCTCACTCCCAGCCTGGCCGGCAACGCCGCGGCGCACGCCGAGCTGACCCTGCTCGCCACCGAGGCCGTGGGCAGCGCGCAGT
Organism: Corynebacterium doosanense CAU 212 = DSM 45436; assembly: GCF_000767055.1. Lineage (NCBI taxonomy): Bacteria > Bacillati > Actinomycetota > Actinomycetes > Mycobacteriales > Corynebacteriaceae > Corynebacterium > Corynebacterium doosanense. The sequence goes on along the minus strand of NZ_CP006764.1, from coordinate 649,085 downwards.
CCCGCCTGCGCCAGCTCGAACTAGAACTGCAGCCCGTGGTCGCCGGGCTGGACCGGGTGAGCGATGCCGAGGAACCCCGCCTGCGCACGGTTCCCGAACTGCAGTCGGTCACCGGTGCCGGGCACCCGCCCACGCCGGCACCCTCCACCCCGACCGGTGGCTCGGCGGCGGGGCAGGCGGCGGCCGATGCCGCGCTCAGCCAGGTGGGCACCCCCTATGCCTGGGGCGGGACGGGAAACGGCGGGTACGACTGCTCCGGTCTGACGCAGTGGGCGTACCGGCAGGCTGGGGTGGAATTGCCCCGCCTCGCCCAGGAGCAGGACATCGGCCGGCAGGTGAGCGCCGAGGAGTTACAGCCCGGGGACCTGGCCGTGTGGGACGGTCACGTGGCCATGTACACCGGCAACGGGATGATGGTGGAGGCTGGCGATCCGGTGCAGACCAACCCGGTGCGCACCTCCAATATCGGGATGGGTTTCCAGGGCTTCTGGCGACCGACCGGGTAGTTGTCCTCTAGACTTCCGGCCATGAACAACCGCACCATCGTGCCTGTCCAACTCTCCCTGAAGTCCGGCGACGTCTACACCCTGTGGGCGCCCACCTGGACGGAGCGGGGATCCGAGTGGCAGGCCTTCCTCGGGGACCGGGACAACATTCTCGCCTTCCCCACCACGGAGGACCTGCTGCTCTACATCGAGACAAACGACCGTCACGATCTCGTCGACCACCCGCACTGGGCAGCCTTCTCCGCCCGCCCGGACGACCGTGTCGTGCCCGGCAAGAAGGACCACTACGACCTCGTCGGCCTGCCCGACGCGCTGGCCGGTCGGGCCTCCTACGAGAACGTCTCCACCGCCGCCGGGGTCTTCGAGATCACCGAGGCGCTGGCGAACGTGGGCACCGCCGAGGAGGCCTCGATCTTCTTCGCCTCCCATTCGGTGCTCCGCGGAGCCCAGCTCGGTTCGGAACACTTCAGTGGCCCGGAGGGCCTGATCGAGTGGACCGCCATCGGCCGCGCCGTGCTCTCCGGCTGGGCCAAGGTCCTCGATTCCGTCGACGGTGTCGTCCGTGTGGTGGAGACGGATTTCACCGAGGACCGGCGCGCCGAGGCGCAGTCACGGATCTCGGGCGCCGCGGCCAGCGCGGAGGCCGCCCGCCGGGAGGCCGAGGAGCGTCGCCAGACGGAAATGGACCGGGCGGATCCCTACGACACCTCCGTGTGGGCGCAGGCCGGCATCGATCCCGTGAAAATCTCCCTGCAGGGCAAGAGTGTGTACACCCTGCGCACCTACCTGGGTAAGGATCCCGTGTTCCTGGGGCGCTACGGGGACATCTTCACGTTCCCCACGGCCAAGCAGCTGAGCCGCTGGATCCTGGAGAACGACGAGCACGACCTCGCCGGCCTGTCCACCTGGGAGGACATCAAGACCAGCGCGACCGCCGGTGAGCTGGAGGTCTCGGTCCATGAGGACAACGCCTACTCCTTCGCCGGCCTGGCCGACGACATCGCTACCGGGCCCGAGGCCGTGGACAAGGTGCAGATGAACCGCGCCTACGAACTCATGGCGGACGCGGCGGACTGGGCCAACGACGATTCGCTCAATTCCTACCTGCTGGCCAACCCGCGTTTCCAGGACTACCTCTCCTACATGCTCGGCGGCTCGGGTTCCTCCGGCTACGTGCCGTCGAAGCCGTTCACCGATAAGGCGAACAGCTGGAAGGATCTGGAGAACATGCTGGTCAAGCGCTTCACCAAGTTCTAGGCCCGCGTGCTTCAGGAGGGGTCCGCCAGCTGGCTGAAGCTGGCGTCCTCGTTGTAGGCGCCGGAGAGCTCGTCGTAGGCGGGGAGGATGCGCTGCGCGAGGATGGCCGTCCGCTGGGGAACGGGGGCGAAGGCGTTCTCCATGGCGGTGCGGGTGAGCTCGAAGAGCTCGTCGTAGCCGTAGTCGAAGGTCTCCACCAGCCGCATCATCTCGTCGGTCAGCGAACTCACCGTGGACTGGCCGGGGTTGAGCGTGCACGTGAAGCCGAGCTGCTGCAGCAGGCTGAAGGGATGGTCCTCGTAGGAGTCGACCACCCCCATCTCCACCTCGAGCGCAGGGGCCATCTCCAGGACGATGCCGCGGTCGCGGACCCAGGAGGCCACCGGGCCCGCGCCGATACCGTCGATGTCCGCCGTGAGGTCCTCGAAGATCCTCGTTCCATGGCCCAGCCGCAGCGCCCCGAGGCGGAGTGCCTCGGCGATGGAGTCAACTCCCTCGTGTGCCCCGGCGTGGAGCGTGACGGGGATATAGGCGTCGCGTAGTTTCTCCAGCGTCTCGGCGTGCGGAGCCGGGGAATCCTCCGGCCCGGCCAGGTCGAAGCCGACCACGATGCCCCGCGGGTACGCGGCAAGGGTCTCGTCCGCGACGTCGGCGACATGACTGGCGTGGCGCATCGCCGTGAGGATGAGCCGCGCATCGATGCCCTCGACGCTGGTGGCGCCCCGCTCGGCGGCCGCGACGATCTTGTCCAGGGGGAGCACGTCGAGGTTGAGCTCGGGTGAGATCCGGAGCTCCGCGTAGACGACCCCGTCCGCCGCCAGCGCCCGCACCCCGGCCCGCACCGCGGCCTCCACGTCCGCCTCTCCGCGGGCGCCGGTGGTGTCGACATGATCGTGGAGGACCACCTTCGGCAGCGCGGCGACCTGCTCGCGGGTGACCTGCTTGTGCAGCGGACTGACGTTTGGCGAGTTGCGCATGCGGCCCATGGTAACCGGCGGTCTAGGATGTCACTGCCATGAAATCCCACCTTCACCGAATCACCGCAGCCAGTGTCTCCGCCTCCCTGCTCCTCGCCCACCCGGCGACGGCCCAGGAGTCCGAGACCCCCGGGGTTCAGACCACCATCGAGTCCACGACCAGGGAGCAGGCGCCGAACACCGACGACTGCCCCAACGCCCTGGTCCCCCCGGAGCCGACCACCACCTCGGAGGCTCTGGCCCCGGGGATGAGCAGCCCCGCTCCCCTGCCTCCCGCCGGCGACACGCAGTGCGGAGTCTCGGCCATCCCCGGTTTTGTCGTCCCGAACGAGGTCCTCGCCAGCGCGTGGATCGTCGCGGACCTGGATTCCGGCGAGATCATCGCCCAGAAGGACCCGCACGGGCGCTACCGCCCGGCATCGATCATCAAGGCGCTCCTGGCGCTGGTTGTCATCCACGAGCTGGACCCGGCCAAGCCGGTGACCGTGAGCCACGAGTCCGCGTCGCAGGACGGTTCCGCGGTGGGCATCGGCGAGGGCGGGGTCTACACCGTCGAGCAGCTGCTCGAGGGCCTGCTGCTGGCCAGCGGCAACGACGCCGCGCACGCGCTGGCGCAGGAACTCGGCGGCGACGAGGCGACGTTGCGCAAGGTCAACGACCTCGCCGCCCAGCTGGGTACGACCGACACCCGCGTGGTCACCTACTCCGGGCTGGACGCCCCGGGCATGTCCTCCTCGGCGCACGACCTGGGCCTGATCTACCGCGCCGCGTTCGCCGATCCCACCTTCGCCCGGATAGTGGGCACCGAGTCCGTCGATTTCCCCGGTTACGAGGACCACGAGGGTTATGAGGTCTGGAACGACAACGGCCTGTTCATGAACGACCCCGACGGCATCGGAGGCAAGACCGGGTTCACCGACGACGCCCACCACACCTTCGTCGGCGCGATGGACCGCGGCGGTCGTCGTCTCGTGGCCATTCTCCTCGACACCACCATCGACAGCGGTCGTGCCTGGGAGCAGGCCCAGCGGCTCCTGCACGAGGCGTACACGCACCCGGCGGGCACGAATGTCGGCACCCTCGCCCAGCCGGCGGCAGCCACCGGCACCGCCGCGGCCCCCTCCACCGAGGCGACCCCGGTTCGTGCCGGGGCACAGGAAAACCGCGGGATCCCGCTCCTGGGAGTCGGGATCACCGCGGTGGTGATTCTCCTTCTGCTGGCGGCCGCCGCGCTCATGCTGCGGCGTCGCTAGCGGGCTTATCGACGCCCGGTTGCCCACGTCGCCAGCGCGGCACCCGCCACGCCGATGGCCGCGCCGAGTCCGACGAGAGCACCGGATCCCGGTGCCTCCTTGACCTCGGTGCGCACGTGGATCACGGCCGGATCCGGGGCGTGCCGCGGGGCGATGGCGAGGGATTCCTCGGTGGTCGCGGCCCAGGCGGAGAGGTACATGACCACGCGCCAGATCAGGTAGAAGATGAGCATGAGACCGATGACGGGGCCGAAGACCGCGCCGGCGGGGTTGCCCAGCAGCGCGCCGAAGATCAGCGTGGAGAACTGTTTGATCACCTCGAAGAGCAGCGCCCCGATGAGGGCGGCCTTCACGCCGGAGTTGCGCGGCACCTTGGTGCGCGGCAGTGCGGAGAGCATCCAGTAGAAGACCAGGAAGTTGGCCAGGATGCCCACGACGAGGCCGACGAAGAAGATGACGATGCTCATGCCGGGGAAGCCGTCGATGTGCATGCGCTCGAGCACCCTCTCGGTCAGTCCCGAGGAGCCGATGATGGTCACGCCGAAGGCGACGAGGAAGGCCAGGAGCAGGCCGATCAGGGCGACGAGGTCGGCGATCTTCTTCATCAGGAAGTTGCCGCCCTCGGTCGGGTCGAGGTGCCACATGGCGGACACGCCCGCGCGCAGGTTGGTCATCCAGCCGAGGCCCGACCACAGGGCGGTGAGGCCGCCGATGCCGATGACGGCGCTGCGCTGCTCGATCGCCTGCTCGATCACCTGGTTGACGGTGCTGCCCAGGTCGTCGGGCAGACTGCCGGCCACCTGGTCCTGGATCTGCTGGAGCACGTCCGGGCGCCCGGCCAGGAAGACGGCCAGCCCGCCGAAGGAGAGCATGGCCAGCGGAATGATGGCCATCACGGAGAAGTAGGTGATGCCCGCGGAGAACTGGTTGCCGCCCTCGGAGGCAAAGCGGTCGTTCATCCGGAGGAGATGGTCCAGTACGGGGGACTTCTCCCGGACCTTCTCCACCGCGCCGGGCTCGTCCGCGTTGACGCGTTCGATTCCGTAATGGTCGGTGTGCCGGCTGTCGGGTGCGGTTCTCGTCGCCATGGCTAGGGGTGCCTCGTCTTCTTGATTGTCGGGTTCGTCAGACTCATCAAAGGTAGACAATACCGGGCGACGACGCACCCCCGGGTTCTCAGCGACGCGGGGCGAGGAAACCGACCTTCTCGTAGACGTCCGCGAGCACCGGCTCGGCGACCTCACGGGCACGCGCGGCACCGCGGGCGAGGATCGCCTCGAGCTCGCCGGGGTCGGACATGAGTTCGTCGTAACGCGCCTTGAGCGGGGTGGTGAACGCCTCCAGCGCCTCGGCGGTGTCCACCTTCAGCGAGCCGTAGCCCTTGCCCTCGTAGCCGGCGACCAGGTCATCGACGGATGTGCCGGTCAGCGCCGACTGGATGACCAGCAGGTTCGACACACCGGGTTTGTTCTCGCGGTCGAAGGCGATCTCGCTGCCGGCGTCGGTGACGGCGGACCTGATGCGCTTGGCGGAGGTCTTGGGATCATCGAGCAGGTTGACCATTCCCTTGGGGTTCGACCCGGACTTGCTCATCTTCGCCGTCGGTTCCTGCAGGTCGTAGATCTTGTTCGCGCCCTGGGGGATGAACGCCTCCGGCACGACGAAGGTCTCCCCGAAGCGGGAGTTGAAGCGCTCCGCGAGGTTGCGCGTGAGCTCCAGGTGCTGGCGCTGGTCCTCCCCCACGGGCACGAGCTGGGGTTTGTACAGCAGAATGTCCGCGGCCATGAGGACGGGGTAGGTGAACAGGCCGACGGTGGTGCGGTCCTGGCCCTGCTTGGCGGACTTGTCCTTGAACTGGGTCATGCGACCGGCCTCGCCGAAGCCGGTGAGGCAGTTGAGTACCCACGTCAGCTCCGCGTGCTGGGGCACGTGCGACTGCACGAAGAGGGTGGACTTCTCGGCGTCGATGCCCAGGGCGATGAGCTGCGCCGCGCCGGCGATGGTGCGCTGGCGCAGCTCCGCCGGGTCCTGGTCGACGGTGATGGCGTGCAGGTCGGGGATGAAGTAGAACGCCTCGTACTGGTCCTGCATGTCGATCCACTGTTTGACCGCCCCGAGGTAGTTACCCAGGTGGTAGGAGTCCGCGGTGGGCTGGATTCCGGACAGGACGCGCTGCAGAGTGCTCATGGGCTAGGAGTCTAACCGCCCTGCGTGAGGCGATGACGGCCTGACCCCGGCCCCGCCCTAAGGTAAGACGACACACCCCCGCACCATCCCCAGCGGCACCACCCCTCGTCGCCGGTTGCACCCGCAGACCCGTCAGATTCAGGATCCCCCCATGCAGCTGGAACTTGTCACCATCGCCGTCCTTGTCATCATGTTCATCATCGGCACCGTCCGCGATCTCAACATGGGGGTGCTCGGCCTCGCGGCGGCTTTCGCCGTCGGCCTCGCCGGCGTGGGGATGGAGGTGGACGACATCTTCGCCGGCTTCCCGGTGGATCTCTTCCTCGCCCTGATGGGCCTGACGTTCCTCTTCGGCTTCGCCCAGCAGAACGGCTCCATCGACCTCATTCTGCAGTGGAGCCTGCGGGCGGTCCGGGGCCGGATCGCCGCGGCCCCGTGGATCTTCTTTGCCCTCGCGGGCCTGCTCATGGGCATCGGCGCCATCTTCGCCATCGCCGTGGTCGCCCCGCTGGCGATTCCCTTCGCTCGGAAATACCGCATCAACCAGTTGATGATGGGCATGATGGTCGTGCACGGTGCCATGGCGGGCGCGTTCTCCCCGATGAGTGTCTACGGGGTGTTCATCAACGGCTTCCTCGCCCAGCAGGGCATCGTGCAGGACAGGTTCCTGCTCTTCGCGGCCTCGTTTGTGTTCAACACGGTTATCGCCGTGATCCTCTACGTGACGCTCGGCGGGCGCTCCCTGCTCGGGCGGCGTATCGACGACACCGACCCCGCCGACCCCTCCCCCTCGCTGCGCCCCGATGCCTACCAGGTGCTCACGCTCGTCGGACTCGCCGCAATGGCCGTGGGCACCGCGGTCTTCGGCCTCGACATCGCCGTCCTGTCGATCGGCATCGGCACCCTGTTGGGCATCGTCAACCCGGGGGACGCCAAGACCTCGCTGGCTGGAGTCAGCTGGGGGACGGCGATTCTCGTCTCCGGCGTCGTCACCTACATCCACGTGCTCCAGGAGGCGGGCACGGTGGAGTTCACCAGCAACGGGATCGCCGCGCTGGGCATGCCGCTGCTGGCCATCCTCCTGCTGTGTTACCTCGGGGGTGTGGTGTCGGCGCTGGCGTCGTCGATAGGCACCATCGGGATCACCGTGGCAATTGTGGCCCCGTTGCTCGCGGGCACCGAACTCAATCCCGTCGCGGTCGTCGCGGCGCTGGCGATCTCGGCGACGGTCGTCGATGTCAGCCCCTTCTCCACCAACGGTGCCATGGTGCTGGCCAACGTGGACAAACAGCAGCAGGGGCTGTTCTTCCGCCAGATGATGATCTATTCCGGAATCATCGTGGCGCTTGGGCCGCTCGCCGCCTGGCTGGCCGTCTTCCTCCCGGCATGAGAAAAGGGCCGGGTGGGAGCGAACTCCCCCCGGCCCTCAACTGAGGCAGGGTGTTAGATCTTCCTGCTGGTGGGCGCGAACAGATCCAGGCCCACCGCCATGCCGGAGATGCTCAGCGCGCCGCCCGTGGCGGTGGTCAGCATGGCCAGGATGGCCCACACGGAGTGGCCGGCATCGTTGATCCACCAGATGCCGGCGGCCAGCAGGATGAGGCCGGGGATGAGGAAAATGAGAGCGCGCATCTACGTCCACCTTAAGACTTATACAGGAGCGGTTTGAAACTATCCCGCTCAGATTAGCAGGTCAGTGCTCTCCGCAACCGGTCTGCACCGTCAGTCGGCGTAGGTGACCAGCAGGGGCGAGTGATCGGACCAGCGGGTCTCCACGCTGTCGGCCTTCTCCACCCAGCTGGACTGCGCCTTGTCCATCATTGACCTGGTGGCTGCCTGGACGTCGATACGCCACCCGGCGTCGTTGTTGAAGGCCTGGCCCCGGAAGGTCCACCAGGTGTAGCCGGCGTCTTCGGGGTGCAGCCGGCGGGCGACGTCGAACCACTGCGGGTCGGAAGTGGCCTCACGCACCGGGCGGTGCGGGTAGTCGACCACGCCGAAGAATTCGCCGAGGCCTTTCTTCTCCTGCGGCTGCTCGTCCGGGAAGGCGCCGAAGACGGAATCCATCCAGGCGCGCTCGTCCGCGAGGTGGCCGGACTTCTTCTCGTTGGACTTCGAGTTCTTCAGGTCCTGCACGCGGTGGCAGATGTTCCAGTCGCCGCCGACGACCATGTCGGGGTGAGTTTCGGCCCGTTCGGACAGCACGTCGGAGAACTCGTCGAGGAAGCGGTACTTCTCGTCGAGTTTCGGCGTGCCCACGGAGCCCGAGGGCAGGTAGAGCGATGCAACCCGCACGTCGCCGAAGGTGCCCTCGATCCACCGGCCGGAGCCGAGGAAGTTGCCGAAACCCACCTCGACGTCCGTGAGCGGCTCGCGGCTGAGGATGCCCACTCCGGCGCGCCCCTTGGCCTCGGCGGAGGCCACCTCGAGGTGCCAACCCGCCTCGAGCGCGGGGGCGAGGGACTTCGCCGCCTCCTCCGGGGTGGCGCGCACCTCCTGCATGAGCACGACGTCCGCGCTCGTGCCCTCGAGCCAGGCGAGCATGCCGGGGTTGTCGTCGTTGCGGACCTTGGTGGCCGCACGGATGCCGTTGACGTTGACGCTAGCGATGATCATGGCCACACCCTATCTAATGCGCCGGACACCCAGCACTCCCAGCGCCGCCACCGCGGCGACCATCAGCGCAGCCGCGATGCCCGGCGCGAGCAACGCCAGCAGAGTGACGGTGAGCGAAGTGGTGTCCTCCACGGTGGAGAGCACCGGGGCGCCGACACCGGCGGTGGAGGCGTTGACCACCGGCCGCGCCGTGGACTTCAACAGGTGGATGGCCAGGGCAATGAGCACCCCGGCGATCACCGCCACCCAGTTGATCTCCGTGCGACCGTCGACAACCTCCGCGGCGCCGAGCCCGGAGGCGAAGACGATGCCGCCGGAGGTGGGCCTGACGACGGTCTGGATCACGTCATTGACCGAGTCCACCACCGGGATCTTGTCGGCGACGAGCTCGACCACGAGCAGCGCGGCGACCACCCCGAGCAGCACCGGGTGGGTCAGCCACAGCCACTCCGGGGGAAGATCCACCAGGTCCGTGCAGCGGGCGAGCAGGCCGAAGACCAACAACGGGATGTAGGCGTTGAGCCCGGCCGCACCCGCCAGGCTCAACGCGGTCATGATCGACATCATGCGCCCTGCACCTCGCGACGACGCAGCGCTGCCGTGGGGACCCACAGCGCGATGGCGAGGAGTGCCAGGCCCGCGCCCGCGATGGCCGGGGCGGCGAAGTTGAATCCGGCGGCGATGACCGCGCCACCGATGGCCGCGCCGACGGCGTTGGCCAGGTTGAGCGCGGAATGGTTGAGCGACGCGGCCAGGGTCTGCGCGTCGCCGGCGACGTCCATGAGCCGCACCTGCAGGGACGGCGTGATGGAGGCACCGAAGAGGCCGATGAGCAGGAAGTTGATCGTGCCCAGCACCGGGTCGAGGCTGGTGAAGTAGAAGGCGACCAGGACGATGAGGATCATGATGAGCGAGAAGAGGATGCCCCGGTCCAGGTTGCGGTCGGCCAGCCGGCCGCCGAGCAGGTTACCCAGCACGTTGCCGATGCCGTAGGCCATGAGCACGATCCAGATCCAGCTCTCGTCCATTCCGGCCCGCTCGGTCATGGTCCACGTGATGTAGGTGTACACGGCGAACATGCCGCCGAAACCCACGGTACCGAGCGCGAGCGTGAGCCACACCTGCGGGCGTTTCAGCGCCCCCAGCTCGGTGCGCACCCCGGTGGGTTTCATGTTCACCATGTGGGGCATGAGGAAGAAGAGCAGGAGGAATGTGGTCAGGCCGATGCCGGCGACCAGCACATACGCCGACACCCAGCCGAGCGCCTGGCCCATGGCCTGCGCGGCGGGAACGCCGATGACCGTGGCCACCGAGAGGCCGAGACCGATGAAGGCGACAGCCCGGCCGCGCTGACCGGGCGGGGACAGCGAGGCGGCGGAGAGCCCGGCGATGGAGAAGTACGCCCCGTGCGGGAGCCCGGCGATGAAACGTGCCGCCATGAGTGTCCAGTAGTTGTCGGCGAACAGGGCGAGCAGGTGCGCGAAGGTAAACACCAGCATGAGCGCGAGCAGGATGCGCCGGCGCGGGATCGAACCCGTGAGCGCGGTAATGAGCGGGGCACCGATGACCACGCCGAGGGCGTAGGCGGAGATGACGTGCCCGGCCTGGGACTCGGTGATGCCGAAGTCGCCGGCGATCATGGGCAGCAGGCCCATGGAGACGAACTCGGTGGTGCCGATGGCGAAGGAACCCAGTGCCATGGCGACCATGACCACCCACCGGCGGGTCGGGGATATGTCGGTCTGACGCGGCACGCGGGGTGGGGAATTGGGGTGATCATTGGTTGACGCCATAGCGGCGTACCGTACCCCGGCGACCCCTCCGACGCACGTCAGATGGCCGGAAGCGGTTCCCCGGCCCGGCGCTAACGGTACGGCCGTTCTGCTGGATCGCGGGTTGCGCGGTATGGTAGAGGAAAACATTTGCTAACTCATAGGGAGAAATTTTGAGCACCATCATCTGGACCCGCACCGACGAAGCACCTCTGCTGGCGACCATTTCGCTCAAGCCCATCGTCGAGGCATTCGCGGCACCGGCTGGAATCAACGTCGAAACGCGAGACATTTCCCTCGCCGCCCGCATCGTCTCCCAGTTCCCGGAGCGTCTCACCGAATCCCAGCGCGCCGATGATCACCTCGCCGAACTGGGTGAACTAGCAAAGACCCCCGAAGCCAACATCATCAAGCTCCCCAACATCTCGGCGTCGCTGGTGCAGCTGAAGAAGGCCATCGCCGAGCTGCAGGCCGACGGCTACGACCTCCCCGACTACGAGGAAGCCAGCGAGCGCTACGACGCCGTCAAGGGCTCCGCCGTCAACCCCGTCCTGCGCGAGGGCAACTCCGACCGACGCGCCCCGCAGGCCGTGAAGAACTTCGTGCGCAACCATCCGCACTCCATGGGCGAGTGGTCGGCGGACTCCAAGACCGCCGTGGCCACCATGACCGAGGGCGATTTTCGCCACAACGAGAAGTCCGTGGTGATGCCCGACGCAGACACCCTCACCATCAAGCTGGTCAAGGCCGACGGCACCGAGGACGTGCTCAAGGACGACCTTAAGGTACTCAAGGGCGAGGTCATCGACGGCACCTTCCTATCGGCCTCCGCCCTCGACTCCTTCCTCGCCGAGCAGGTCAAGCGCGCCAAGGACACCGGCGTGCTGTTCTCCGCCCACCTCAAGGCCACGATGATGAAGGTCTCCGACCCCATCATCTTCGGCCACGTCGTCCGCGCCTACTTCGAGGAGGCGTTCCGCACCTACGGCGACACCCTCTCCGCCAACGGCCTCAACGGCGAGAACGGCCTGGCCAACATCCTCACCGGCCTGGGCGGCCTGGACAACGGCGAAGAGATCAAGGCGCTGTTCACCAAGGGCCTGGACGAGGGCCCGAGCCTGGCCATGGTCAACTCCGACAAGGGCATCACCAACCTGCACGTCCCCTCCGACGTCATCGTCGACGCCTCCATGCCCGCGACGATCCGCTCCTCGGGCAAGATGTGGAACAAGGACAACGCGCTCCAGGACATCCTGGCCGTCATCCCCGACTCCTCCTACGCCGGCATCTACGAGGTCGTCATCGAGGACTGCAAGGCCAACGGCGCCTTCGACCCGGCCACCATGGGCACCGTCCCCAACGTGGGCCTCATGGCGCAGAAGGCCGAGGAGTACGGCTCCCACGACAAGACCTTCAAGATCCCCGCCAGTGGCACCGTCCAGGTGGTCAACTCTGCCGGTGACGTGCTCATGGAGCACGACGTCGAGGCCGGCGACATCTGGCGCGCCTGCCAGACCAAGGACGCCCCGATCCGCGACTGGGTCAAGCTCGCCGTCAACCGCGCGCGTCTGTCCGGCATGAAGACGATCTTCTGGCTCGACCCGACCCGCGCCCACGACGCCAACCTCATCAACCTGGTGAACACCTACCTCGGCGACCATGACACCGAGGGCCTGGACATCTCCATCGAGTCCCCCGTCGACGCCACGCGCATCTCCATCGAGCGCATCCGCAAGGGCGAGGACACCGTCTCCGTCACCGGCAACGTGCTGCGTGACTACAACACGGACCTCTTCCCCATCCTCGAGCTGGGCACCTCCGCCAAGATGCTCTCCGTCGTTCCGCTCATGGCGGGAGGCGGCCTCTTCGAGACCGGTGCCGGCGGCTCCGCCCCGAAACACGTGCAGCAGGTGCTCAAGGAGAACCACCTGCGCTGGGACTCCCTCGGCGAGTTCCTCGCCCTGGCCGAATCCCTGCGCCACGAGAAGAACGAGCGTGGCAACGCCAAGGCCGGCGTCCTCGCCGACGCCCTGGACAAGGCCACCGAGCGCCTGCTCAACGAGGGCAAGTCCCCCTCGCGTGTCGTCGGTGAGATCGACAACCGCGGCTCGCACTTCTACCTGGCCGCCTTCTGGGCGAAGGAACTGGCCAACCAGACCGAGGACGCCGAACTCGCCGAGGTCTTCGGCCCCGTCGCTGAGGAACTCGCCGAGAAGGCCGACTCCATCAACCAGGGGCTTATCGACGTCCAGGGCCAGCCCGTCGATCTCGGCGGCTACTACTGGCCGTCCATTCCGAAGATGCTCGAGGTCATGCGCCCGGTCGACGAGTTCAACCAGATCATCAACCAGCTGCGTAAGTAGCTGACCCAGCCAGTCCCCGCCCTCTCCGTGAGGACGGGGATTTGTTGTGCGGCCCTCACCCGAAAGAGACCGCTCGGTCTAATTTTATTCATGCGTATGTACTGGTGATGGCGTCGTCACGCCAGAGGTGCTTAACAAGGCTTGAGAGCCTGCCTAACCTCACAGCCATGCCTCAGTACGACAACTCCAACGCCGCCGAGTGGTCCTTCGAGACCCGTTCGATCCATGCCGGGCAGTCCGTCGACTCCGACGCCGGATCCCGCAACCAGCCCATTCATATGACCACGTCCTACGTCTTCAACGACGCGGAGCACGCGGCCAACCGCTTCAACCTCTCCGACCCGGGCCCGATCTACACCCGCATCACCAACCCCACCCAGGACGCGCTCGAGGCCCGCCTCGCCTCCCTGGAGGGTGGAGTCGCCGCGACCGCGTTCGCCTCGGGCATGGCCGCCGAGCACGCGGCCATCGCGACCCTGGCCTCGGCGGGCGACCACATCGTCACCTCCCCGCGCCTCTACGGCGGCACGGAGACGCTCTTCCAACACACCCTGCCGCGCCTCGGCATCGAGTTCACCTTCGTGGACAACCCCGACGACCCGCAGTCCTGGCAGAATGCGGTGCGCCCCAACACCAGGGCGTTTTACGGGGAGACCTTCGGCAATCCGCAGGCGGATGTCCTGGACATCCCGGCCATTGCCGAGGTGGCCCACGCGAACCAGGTGCCGCTCATCGTGGACAACACCGTGGCCACGGCCGCGGTGGTGCGCCCGCTGGAGCTCGGTGCCGACATCGTGGTCAACTCGCTGACCAAGTTCTACACCGGCAACGGCGCGGCCATTGGTGGAGTCATCGTCGACGGCGGCAGGTTCGACTGGGCCGTCGTGCGCGACGGCGAGCCGGTCTTCCCGTACTTCGTCACCCCCGACCCCGCCTACCACGGCCTGAAGTACGCCGATCTCGGCGCGCCCGCCTTCGCCCTCAAGGCACGCGCCGGCTGGCTGCGCGACACCGGCGCCGCCATCTCCCCCTTCAACGCCTGGGTGTCGTTGCAGGGCCTGGACACGTTGAGCCTGCGCGTGGAGAAACACAACGAGAACGCCGTCAAGGTGGCCCGATTCCTCGACGCCCACGAGAAGGTCACGCAGGTGAGCTTCGCCGGGCTGGAATCCTCCCCCTGGTACCCGGTGAAGGAGAAGCTGGGTCTGAAGTACACCGGCTCGGTGCTCACCTTCGAGGTTGACGGCGGCCGCGAGACTGCGTGGGCCTTCATCGACGCCCTGAAACTGCACTCCAACCTCGCCAACATCGGCGACGTGCGTTCGCTCGTGGTGCACCCCGCGTCCACCACGCACTCCCAGTCCGACGAGGCCGGCCTGAAGCGCGCCGGCATCACCCAGGGCACCATCCGGCTCTCGGTGGGCATCGAGAACATCGACGACATCATCGCGGATCTCGAGCGTGGGTTCGCGGCGATCTAGCCTGCACCGCGTAACGCGGGTCGGGCGGGGAGAGATTGCTGAGGTAGGCGAATACTCCTCGCCGCCCCTCTCACCTCGAAGGAGTTCCCCATGCTCGAAGATCTTCTCCTTCTTTCCTCCGGCCCGCTCGGCATCGTTTTCATCTTCCTGCCCATGCTCTTCGGCGTCCCGTTCTGATCGGCTAAGGCCCCCCGGATTTACCAGCTAGGCAGAATCTCTCCACCTGTCTGATCCGGGGGCCGTGCGCTCTGGCCGGGGGCCTCTAGTTCTGCGGTTCAGTCTTCCTCATCGACCCCAGGTGCTCCATGAACCCGCCCATGATGTCGATGGGCAGCGGGAACACGATGGTGGAGTTCTGGTCGGCGCCGAGTTCCAGCACGGTCTGAAGGTAGCGGAGCTGAAGCGCGGCGGGCGACTTGGACAGTTCCTCCGCGGCCTCCCTGAGCTCCTGCGAGGACTGCAGCTCGCCGTGCGCCGAGATGACTTTCGCGCGGCGCTCACGCTCGGCTTCGGCCTCCCGCGCGAGGGCCCGCTGCATCATCTCGGGGATCTCCACGTCCTTGATCTCCACGATGCGCGTGAGCACACCCCAGCGTTCCGTCTGCGAGTTGATGATCCGCGCGAGATCCTCGTTGAGTGCTTCGCGGTGCGCGAGCAGATCATCCAGACTTGCGCGTCCCAGGAGTGAACGCAACGTCGTCTGCGCAATCTGCGAAGTCGCCACCGCGTAGTTCTCCACCTCCAGCACGGCCTTGACCGGGTCGGTCACCTCGAACATCACCACGGCGTTGACCCGGACGGAGACGTTGTCCTTGGAGATGATCTCCTGGGGCGGGATCGTCAGGGTGACCACACGCAGTTCAATCCGCTCGAGTTTGTCCACCAGGGGGAACAGGAAGTGGACTCCCGGCTGCATGAGGGGTCTCACGTGGCCGAAGCGGAAGGTCACCCCCCGCTCGTACTCCTTGATGATCTTCAGGGAGTAGGAAAGGGCAACGGCGATCAGTGTCACGATGATGCCGATGACAATCGGCCAGAAGACAAATGCGGTCATGGGGGTTCAACTACTCCTTGGAGATACGTCGGTCTGAACCGAACGTCCGCGAATAGCGGTCAATGGCGGCCTCGACCACCGCTTCCCGGTCAGTGCGTTCGGGAAGGTGGGTGACCGGGGCGTTGGACGGGGTGTTCCAGAGATGCCTCGCCAGCGGGATGATTCCCGCGCCGAAGACCACGACGATCACGCCGATGGTGACAAGCACCTCCGTCAGGTTGTGGCCGGTGATCAGCGAGGTCAGGGGAAGTATCAGGCCCATGATGACCACGGCGAGCGCGATCCCACGGTGGAAACGGCCGGAGTCGGAGTGCGGCCACGGATCAAGCTGTCTGGTGACCTCCCGCCCGTGCGGCGTGACGGTGCATGTCTCTTTGACGGGACACGCGTTGCACACCGACGGCTGGGCGCGGTAACGCATGACGCGGTTGTCCGGGTCGTAGCTCGTCGGCCACAGCAGCTGATCCTCGGGGCACTTCCAGGCGTCGTGGGACTCCAGGTAGGTGAAGTTCCCGGTCTGCAGGGTGGTCGAGCGTTGCGAGGTCCGCTCGGCCATCCGGTCGAACCCCCAGCCGACGGCGAGCAGCACGATCGCGTACCCGGCCGCCAGCAGGGTGAAGATTCCTGGTGCGTCCATGGCGGAGCTACTCGTCCCTTCTGCCGTCGTCGCTGTTTCCCGGCTTCACGCGGCTGTCGGACGAGTACGTCTTGTCCCATTTTGTCCTGGTGTCGAAGTCGGGCTCGCGGGGGGCCGTACTAGCGGAGTCGCCACGACCGGCGTTGGGGTCCTCCTGGCGCACGAGCGCTCCCCGCTCGTCGATCGCCACGAGGCCGTCTGCGTTCTCGGGCGTGATCACCGTGAACAGCGGATCAGTGGGGAATTCATCGACGGTGGGCACAAGGTGGCTGTAACGAATTCCGCGGTAGGCCATGATGATGAAGGGGACGATGCCCGCGAGGAACAGGACGTCACCCGGCATGCGCAGCCACTCCATGATGGCATTGCCCGGCTCGGTGAGGTAACCGAGGGAGCGCGACTCGACGTAGCCGGAGGAGACGGACTCGTAGAGCTGCATGATGCCGAGCGGGAGCAGGGCGATGACCACCATCCACAGGAGGCCAATGTTCTGCAGCCAGAATGCCCACGCGGCGAGCTTGTCGGACCATTTGTCGCTGGGCATCAGGTAGCGCAGGGCGAACGTCGCCAAGCCGATGACGAGGAAGCCGTAGACGCCCATCATCGCGCCGTGTGCATGGTTGGCGGTGAGCGCCGTGCCGATCTGGTAATAGGAGACGATCGGGAGGTTGACCAGGAAGCCGAAGACGCCGGCTCCGAGGAAGTTCCAGAAGCCCACCGACACGAGGAAGAGCACTGCCCAGCGGTGCGGGAAGGGCCGCTCGGTGCCTGCGCGCTGGCGGGAGCCGAGCTGCATGAACGTCCACGCCTCCACCGTGAGCAGTGTCAGCGGAATCACCTCGGCGGCGGAGAAGAACGCGCCCAACGCCATGTGCTCGACCGGCGTGCCGGAGAAGTACAGGTGGTGCATTGTACCCAGGACGCCGCCGACGGAGTAGAGGATGATGTCGAGGAAGACGATGCCCAGGGCGATCTTCTCGCGGATCACGCCGAGGAGCACGAAGACGTACGCGACCATGATCGTGGTGAACAGCTCGAGGAAGTCCTCCACCCAGAGGTGGACGACCCAGAAGCGCCAGAATTCGGCGACGGAGAGGTGCGTCTCGGAGCCAGCGAGCATTCCGACGGCATAGAAACCCGGGATGGTCAGACCTGAGAAGAAGAACAACCACGGCATGTTCGACTTGTGCTCGGTCTTCAGCCGCCCGCGGAGGATTCGGTAGATCATGAAGATCCAGAGGAACATGCCCACCGTCAGGAGGATCTGGAAGAAGCGCGGCAGATCAAGGTATTCCCACTGCTGGGAGAACAGGGTGCCCTCCTCGACGTAGCCCATGACGGACAGCCACTCGAAGAGCAGGGAACCGAAGACCACGAAGGCGAGCGCCCCGAGCAGAGCCCAGGACAGCCAGTGCTGTCTGACCGGCTCCTTCTTGGAGATGAACGGGGCAAGGAACAACCCTGCAGCGAGCAGTCCCGCGGCCGGCCAGAGCAGCGAGAGCTGCACATGCCAGGTGCGGGTCACGTTGTAGGGCAAGAGCTCCTGGAGCGGGATGCCGAAGAACCCGGTGAGTTCCACCCGGTAGTGGTTGCTCGCGGCACCGAGCAGCGCCTGAATCATGAACAGGAAGGCGACCACGAGGATGAACCAGGCGATGACCTTCTGCGACTTGGTCAGGCCGACCTCGCCGGGCTGATTGAAGTCGAGGTTGGGCGTTTCGGAGGCGTGCCATCCCATGGACTGCGACCAGCGGCCGTAGATGGCGAAGATCAGACCCGTGCCGCCGATGAGGGCGATGAGGGAGAGCACGGACCAGACGACGATGTCGGCGGTCGGGTGGTTATCGACCCGTGGCTCCGACGGCCAGTTGTTGGTGTAGGAGTAGTCCAGGTTCGGACGCTCGGCCGCCGCCGCCCACGAGGTCCAGGCGAAGAATCCCGTGAGATCGTGGATGTCCTGCTCGTCGGTGATGAAGTTGGAGGGAAGGCCGCTCTCTCCGGAGCTGTGCCCGAAGTAGTCGGCGTAGTAACCCTGGATCTCCTCGAAAGCTGCGACCTGATTGTCTGTCCACTCGAGCACGCCGGTTTCTTCGTTGTACCGGTTGGTACGGAACTCCTCGATGACGGCCTCTTCCGGGGTGACGTCCTCTGGGAGGGCCGCAGCGTCGGTGTTCTCCTCCGCGAATTCGAGGCTGAGGCGGAGGTACTCGGCGGTGTAGTCGGGGCCAAGGTAGGCGCCGTGCCCGAGGACGGATCCGTACTGCTGAAGACCTCGCGACTGGAACAGTGCCTGGCCGCGGGTGATCTCCTCGCCTGTGAGAACTGTCTCACCCGTGGACTCGGAGACGATCTGCTTCGGCTGGGGCATCGAGGCGTCGTACGTGCGGTACGCCAGGAATCCCATCACACAGAAGCCGAGCAGCATGACCAGGGCGACGCCCTGGACCCACGCACTGCTCATGTTGAGAACCGGTCTGCTGCGGTTCTCGCTGGTTACGGTGGCCATTTCTGATTCTTCCTGTCTCGTCGGTGCGTGTCGAGGCCAGGTTCATGTTTGGCCTCGGCACGTGAATCATTGCGGGTTCACCCGCCTGCGTCGATTATGACCGGATAAAGCCGTGTTTTATCAACCACGCGACTTCCGGCTAACCCCGAATTAAGGACACCGGGCCACACCCCCCCACCGGGGAAATTTTTATCCACAGCTTTTGCCGTATTATTCAGGCCATGAACTTTGCGGAACACACCAAACGAAACTGGCTGATCACCGTCTTTGCCGCCCTCTTTTTCGCCACGACGATCACGATGATCTTCCACGACGAACCTCGCAACACCATCGTCCTCATGTCCACGTTCCTCGCCGTAGCAGCCGGCCTCTTCCTCCTCATCCTGGTCACCTGGTATTTCATCCGCGCCAGGCGGGAGAGCCGCGCGCACGCGGAGCAGTCCACGCCACCGGCCCAGGATTCCGTCTAAGAATCCCGCCCGGCCGGCGATCATCTCCACGGCTCCATCCAGCTCGACGGAGGATGAATCCAAGTAGATTTAGACCGAGCTGTCCAGTTAGACTGAGGCCGCATAACGGTCACATCTTCCGGAGGGACATCCATGGCGTACCTCGCCGAGCAGGGCACACTTCACCGGACCCCCATCGGTGACTTCCCCACGGAGGCCGGCGCCACCGTCGTGGGCGCGGAGATCGCCTACCGGCGCTTCGGAGAGTTCCGCGGGACGGCCTACGCCAACAACGTCCTCGTCGTCGAGCACGCCCTGACCGGGGACAGCGACGCCGCCACCTGGTGGGACGGCCTCATCGGCCCGGGCCTCGCCCTGGACACCGACCGCTGGTGCGTCATCTGCACCAACGCGCTCGGCGGCTGCAACGGTTCGACCGGCCCCTCCTCCCCGCACCCCGAGGGCGGTGCCTGGGGTTCGCGTTTCCCCGCGCTGTCCATCCGCGACCTGGTGGAGGCGGAGCGCAAGTTCCTGGAGACCCTGGGCATCTACCACGTGCACGGCATCATCGGCGGCTCGATGGGCGGCGCGCGCACGCTGGAGTGGTCGCTCATGTACCCGACCTATCTCAACGCGGCGTGTGTCATCGCCGTCTCCGCCCGGGCCTCGGCGTGGCAGATCGGCATCCAGTCGGCGCAGATCTCCGCGATCATCCGTGACCCGGACTGGCACGACGGCGACTACTACGACATCTGCCGCGGCCCCGTGACGGGTCTCGCGGCAGCCCGGCGCATCGCGCACCTCACGTACCGCGGCGAGATGGAGATCGACGAGCGTTTCGGCACCATCGCCCAGCAGGGCGAGAATCCCCTGGGTGCTTATCGACGCCCCGACCAGCGATTTGCCGTGGACAGCTACCTCGACTACCAGGGCATCAAGCTCGTCGAACGTTTCGACGCCGGCGCCTACGTCGCCCTCACTGAAGCCCTCAACCGCCACGACTCCGGCCGCGGCCGCGGCGGCATGAACAAGGCGTTGTACTCCTCCGCGGTGCCCACCATGCTCGTCGGCGTGGACACGGACATCCTCTACCCGTTCCACCAGCAGGAGCACCTGTCACGCAACCTGGGCAACCTGCTGGGGCTGTACAAGGTGGTCTCCCCCGTCGGCCACGACGCGTTTCTCACGGAGACGCGGCAGATGGACCGGATCCTGCGCATGTTCATCAACAAGACCACGGACGGCGCGGAGCCCACCGACGGATTCGGCCACGACCCCGAAGGCGTCTGGGCGATCTAGCTGCCCAGGGAGTCCACCGACGCCGCGAGGAAGGTCATCAACCCTCCGGTGACGAGGCAGAAGGCCACGTCGAACTTCACCGAGCGCACGGCGAACACGCCGAGGATCTTCGAGTCGCAGGTCAGGCGCAGCACGCCAAGCCACATCACGGCCACCCCGAGGGAGAAGGTGGCCCGGCGCCAGTGCTCCGTCCCCGACCAGATTCCGGAGGCCACCACCGCGGCGATGAGCAGGGCGATCCCCGCCCACTGCGCCCAGGCGGGCAGCCGGGAGGGGCGGTTTCCCCGGTCGTGGGGATTGTCCAGGTTCAGCTCGGCGGCGTGGCGGCTCATGAAGGGTTACTGCTGAGCCAGAATCTCCGCGCGTTCGACGACGTTGCGTACCAGGAAGGCACGGGTCAGCGGTCCCACTCCGCCCGGGTTCGGGGACACCGCGCCGGCGACCTCCCAGACATCCGGGTGCACGTCGCCGAGCAATTTGCCGTCGACACGCGATACTCCCACGTCGAGCACCGCGGCACCGGGCTTGACCATGTCGGCGGTGAGCATGTGGGGTTTGCCCACTGCGGCGATGATGACGTCGGCGTCGCGGGTCTCCGCGGCGAGATCCTTCGTACCGGTGTGGCAGGACGTGGTGGTGGAGTTCTCGGTCTTGCGGGTCAGCAGCAGGCCGATGGGCCGGCCGACGGTGACGCCGCGGCCGATGATGACCACCTTCGCGCCCTCAAGCTCGACGCCGAAACGGCGCAGCAGGTGGATGCAGCCGTTGGGGGTGCACGGCAGCGGGGCGGGCTCGTTGAGCACGAGTTTGCCCAGGTTGACGGGGTGCAGACCGTCGGCGTCCTTGGTCGGGTCGATGGCCTCGAGCACCGCGTTTTCGTCGATATGCGTCGGCAGCGGGAGCTGCACGATGTAGCCGGTGCAGGCGTCGTCATTGTTGAGCTCCTCGATGACCTTCAGCAGGTCATCCTGCGACACGTCGCCGGGCAGTTGCTTCTGGATGGATGTGATGCCCAGCTGCTCGCAGTCCTTGTGTTTCATC
Source organism: Corynebacterium doosanense CAU 212 = DSM 45436 (assembly GCF_000767055.1). Classification (NCBI taxonomy): domain Bacteria; kingdom Bacillati; phylum Actinomycetota; class Actinomycetes; order Mycobacteriales; family Corynebacteriaceae; genus Corynebacterium; species Corynebacterium doosanense. Next base: position 627,687 of record NZ_CP006764.1, on the reverse strand, counting down.
TTCACGTAGGAGTGCGAGGCGGGGTCGTCGCCGACGAGCACGGTCGCGAGGCCGGGCGTCACGCCCTGCTCGCGGAGCTTGTCGACCCTCCCCCTGAGCTCCTCAAAGATCTCGTCGCGGTAGAGCTTGCCGTCCAAAGTTATCGCAGTCACGGTGCCCATCCTAGACTGTCTGCTATGCCTGAGCTCCACGTCATCTTCGATAACCCGGTCATTCCCTCCAACACGGGCAACGCCATCCGCCTGGCCGCGGTGACCGGGGCACGCTTGCACCTCGTGGAGCCGTTGGGGTTCAACTTCGACGACAAGCACCTCAAACGCGCCGGCCTGGACTACCACGACCTGGCGGACATGACGATCTACCCGGATCTGGACGCCTGCCTCGCCGCCCTCCCCGGCTCCCGCGTCTTCGCCTTCACCACCCAGGCCACCACGCACTATCACCGTGTCGACTACCGCGACGGCGACGCGCTGCTCTTCGGCACGGAACCGACCGGACTGCCCGAAGAACACCTCGCGCACCCGCGCATCACCGACCAGCTGCGCATTCCCATGGTCCCGGCCAGGCGCTCGATGAACCTGGCCAACTCTGCGGCCGTGGCCACCTTTGAGGCGTGGCGACAGCTCGGATTCGTAGGCGGGGTCTAAGCGAGCCTGGCCAGCCGCTCGTGCAGGTGCGCGGGAAAAAGACGCTTCTCGACGGCCTGCCCAGCCAGTTCCTTATCCCCCATCTTCGCCGCCACCGCGTCCCCCATGGTGAACCCGTGCCCGGGATCGCCCACGAACTCGATCTCGTCACCCGCGCGGATCGTCCCCGGCGTAATCACCCGGAGATACGCCCCAGCCTCGCCATGCTCCGCGAAGGTCTTCACCCAGCCCTTCTCGTCCATCCAGCCGGCGAAGGTGCGACACGGCGTGCGCGGGACGGACACCTCGAGCACGGCCGTGCCCACCTTCACCTGCTGGTTGATCTGCACGTCCTTCCAGACGATGCCGGTGGTGGTGAGGTTCTCGCCGAAACAGCCGTCGACAAGCGTCCGTCCGAGGCGCTCCTGCCAGTAGTCCAGCTCCTCGCGGGCGAAGGCGTAGACCGCCTTGTCCGCGCCGCCGTGGTGCTCCACGTCGCCGATGACGTCGCCGTCGACGCCGGAGCCGTCGCCGTAGTCGGGGCCCGGCGCGAAGACGTCGATCGCCGGGACGGGGCGTTTATCGATGCCGGAAATGCGGTCCGCCCCTCCCGGGTCACGCTGCGGGCGGGCCAGGTTCGTCGACTGAATGATCATGGGAGGAAGTGTAGGCGGGCAGGCGGCGCTGCCGTAGGGCATCGAGCAGCTGTTGCCCGTCGCGGGTGTCCAGGTCCGCCCCGCCCATGCTCACCGGGCCGGAGATGAGGTCGAAGGTGACGGTGCAGAGGCTTAGCAGGTGCTGCAGCGGACCACGTTTCAGGGTGAGCTCCTGGATGTGCGGGGTCTCGATGATGGACACCCGGCGGGAGAACCTGCCCAGGTGGCACACTGCGACCCCGGGCAGCAGGGTGGTGGACTGCTGGGAGAGATCCACCGGGCTGACCCACCGCGCCCGGCGCGGGGAGGTGAAGTCCGGCGCGGTGTGCCCCTCGGGCCGGGCAAATTCTTCCAGCTCGGCGCGGGTGAGCGGCCCGATGAGCGCCGCCAGGCGCATCGCGGTCTCGCGGTCACCCACCGGGAGCAGCGTCGTTGTCCCCGACTCCTTGTCATTCCCCGATCCGTAGCCCGCGATGGAGACCTTGAGCATCCACCAGCCGGTCAGCCGCCAGAGCACGGGCTGGCGGATGCTCACGCCGTGGATACGGTGCAGCGGAATGGTCTGGCGGCGGCGATCGGCAAGCCCGTAGGTGACGTCGAGTGCGCTGCCGTCCTCGGTGAGCCGGGCGGTGAACCTCCAGGAGTTGTCCACGATCCGCCAGATCGCCGGCCCGAGGCCGACGATGAGCGGCACCGCCGCGGCAATTCCCAGGGGGACGGCCAGCGCGAGCATCACCACGGTGCTCGCCACAGCCCCGATGTTCAGCGCGACCGCGCCCAGCGACCGGGCGATGGGGATCTCCTCAACGACGGTGGTGGACTGCTGCTCCGGCTGGGCAGTGGCCTCGCCCCGGACATGTCCCAGGACCTCCTCACGCAGCGCTGTAGCAACTCGTTTGTCCAGGTAGGAGATCTCGATGACCGAGTTCGACCCGCCGGCCGTCTCGATCCGCACGGCGGCAACGCGGAAGATGCGGGCAATGACGGACTCCACCACGTCGACGGCCTGGATCCGGTCATAACGTGCGCTGCGCTCCTGCCGGGAGAGCACGCCCCTCTTCAGGGAGACCTCCTCCTCGGTGAGCCGGTACCCCTCGGCCCGCCACCAGGCACCCGAGAGCAGCCAGACCGCCGCGCAGAGCAGCGCGAAGGCGCCGACGGCGAGGAGGATGGGGAGCAGGCTGCCGTCGCCACGCAGGAAAGTACCCAGCGACGCCAGGGTGCTGGCATTGAGGTTGACCACCGCCACGGCGATCAGCGCGAGGACGAGCGTCCACAGCCTGAGCAGCGGGGTCAGCCGATGGACGGGGCGGTAGTCGTTCACAGGCCGCTCATCCGTTCGCGTGCCTTGTCCGCCAGGCGTTCGCGCAGCGCGTCGGCGGTCTCGGCGGGCAGGCCGGGTATCGACGAATCCGATGACGTGGACGCCGTGTGCAGCTCAATCGTCTTCATGCCCAGGCGCCTGGCGATCGGCCCGGAGGAGACGTCGACGAACTGGATGCGGCCGTAGGGCACGACGGTTAACGTGCGCCAGAGCCGGCCCTTGGTGATGAGCAGCTCATCCTCGGCCTCCTCCCACCCCAGGAGCCTGACCTGCGCCGGAATGAGCCACAGCAGCCACAGTGTGAGCGCCGCGAGCACGGCCACCCCGATCCAGGCCCAAGTCCACCAGAGCACGGCGACCACAGCCAGCGCGAGCGCCGGAATGACCAGCCACGGCAGAACGACGAGATAGCGGGCCTGGGTGAGCTTCGGGGAGACCGGGTGCATGCCCTCGTTTGTACCAGTCAGTGAAAGTCCCGAGAACCCCTGGACAGCCACTGCCCCAACGCCAGTTCCTCCAGCCGGTCGGCCACCACGGTGACCGCCCCCGAGGCGTTCTGCACCTTGCCGCGCACGATGAGCACCTTCGCTGTACGGGCGATGACGTGCTGGGATTCCCACAACCCCACCGAGACCATGGCGTTGATCAGCCCGGTCTCGTCCTCCATGCCGAAGAACGTGATGCCCGACGCGGTCTGCGGGCGCTGCCGGTGGGTCACCACTCCGGCGACCCGCACCCGGGTCCCGTCCTCGACCCGCCGCAGCTCCTCCGCGGTGACCACCCCCTCGGCGCGCAGCTGCTCGCGGACCATGACCAGGGGCTGCTTGTCGTGGGTGACCCCGGTGGCGGCAATGTCGGCGACCATGAGCTCGAAGGCGTTCATCCCCGGCAGTGCCGGCGCGCTGATGGCGGACATGCCCGGCAGCATGTCCTCCTTCTCCGTGGCCGCGACCCCGGCCTGCCACTGCGCCTGCCGTCTCGTCAGCCCGAAGCAGTCCAGCGCCCCCGCCTTGGCCAGCCCCTCCACCTGGGCGACGGAGAGGTCTGCCCGGCGGGAGAGGTCCGGGACCCCCGAATACGGCGCGTGTTTCTGGACGCGTTCCGCAGCCTCCTGCCCCAGACCCGCCACGAGGTTGAGGCCGACACGGATCCGCCCGTCGACCACCCGGGCCTCGGCACCCGAATTGTTCACACACGCCGGCAGGATCTCGATCCCGTGGCGGCGGGCATCCTGGATGAGCGACTGCGGCGAGTAGAACCCCATCGGTTGCGCGCGCAGCAGTCCAACGCAGAACTGCGCCGGGTAGTGGCACTTGAACCACGCAGAGAAGTACACCAACGAGGCGAAGGACTGGGAGTGCGACTCCGGGAAACCGTAGGCGGCGAAGGCGACGATCTTGTTCCACAGCCGGTCGGCCACCTCGCCCTCGATGCCGTTGGTTTCGCGCAGGCCGTCGTGGAAGCGGCGTCGCAAAGCTTCCATCTTTGCGGTCGAGCGTTTCGAACCCATCGCGCGGCGCAGGATGTCGGCCTCCGTGCCGGTGAAGCCGGCGGCGTCGACGGCGATCTGCATGAGCTGCTCCTGGAAGAGCGGAATACCCAGCGTCTTGCCCAGGGACTTCTCCAGCACCGGGTGGTCGTAGGTCACCGGCTCCTGGCCGCTGCGTCGACGCAGGTAGGGGTGCACGGATCCGCCCTGGATGGGCCCGGGCCGGATGAGCGCCACCTCCACCACCAGGTCGAAGAAGATCCGGGGTTTCAGCCGGGGCAGGGTGGACAGCTGCGCACGGGACTCCACCTGGAACACCCCGACGGCGTCGGCGCGGCACAGCATGTCGTACACCCGGGCGTCCGCGAGATCGAGCTCCCACAGGTTGACCTCCCGACCCTCGGTCTCGGCCACGAGGTCGATCATGTGGTGCAGCGCCTCGAGCATGCCCAGGCCCAGCAGGTCGAACTTCACCAGGCCGGCAGACGCCGCGTCGTCCTTATCCCACTGGATGACGGAACGTTTCTCCTTGCGCGCCCACTCCACGGGCACCACGTCGGCGATGGGCCGGTCGCAGATGACCATGCCGCCGGAGTGGATACCCAGGTGACGCGGCTGCCCCCGGAACTGCTCGGCGAGCTCGGAGACGATCTCCGGCGGCTCGGACAGCCCCTTCGACCAGGCGTCCTCGGATCCCGGCGGATAACCCAGGGCGCGGGTGGCGTCGCGGATCGCCCCCTTGCGCCGATAGGTGATCACGTTGGCTACCTGGGCGGCGCGGTCGCGGCCGTAGGTGTCGTAGACGTACTGGATGACTTCTTCGCGACGCCCCGATTCGATGTCGATGTCGATGTCCGGCGGGCCGTCCCGCTCGGGTGAGAGGAAACGTTCGAACAGTAGCCCGGCGGTGATCGGCTCGGCGTTGGTGATGCCCAGGGAGAAACACACCGCGGAGTTCGCCGCCGAGCCGCGCCCCTGGCACAGGATGTTGCTCTCGCGGCAGAAATCCACCAGCTCGCAGACGATGAGGAAATAGCCGGGGAAGTTCAGCTGCGCGATGACGTCGAGCTCATAGTCGATCTGCGCCAGCGCCCGTTCGCGGACCTGCGCCGGGCGGGTGGCGTAGCGCTCCCGCGCCCTGGCCAGTGTCTTCTCCCTCAGCCAGGACATCTCCGAGTGCCCCTCGGGGACGGCGAAGTCCGGCAGCTCCGGGGCCACGAGGTCGAGGGTGAAGGCGCACTCGGCGGCGAGGCGCAGGGTTTCGTCGATAAGCTCCTCCCTGCCCGGGACCATCGCGGCGATCTGGTCCCCGGAGCGCAGCCACGGCGCGCCCATGGGGTGCAGGTCGCCGTAGGCGTCCTCCATGCTGCGCCGGCTGGCCAGCGCCCGTTTCGCGGTGGCCAGGCGCGCGTCGTGCCGGGTGGCGGCTGCGGGCCGGGCGGTGACGATCCCGCGCAGGTTGTTGAAGGCGTCGAGCTGCTCGTGGTGGTCGGCGTTCTCCGGGGTCATCGTCGCCTCGTACTCGAGCACGACGTTGTCCTCGCCGAAACAGTCCACCACGCGGGAGATCTCCCCCAGCCACTCGTGCCCGAGCAGGACCACGCACGTTCCCCCGAGCTGGTCGGCCACAAGTTCGAGGGGCGGGTAGGACACCCTGCCCTTCTCCCCCGCGGCCATCCGGGAATCCGCGATGGTGTGCGAGAGGCGCCGGTAGCCCTCCGGCCCCCGCGCGAGAACGGTGAGCACACGTCCGTCCAGGGTGAGCTCCGCCCCGAACACGGTGGCGATGTCGACGCTGGCCGCGGCCTCGGCGAACTGCACCGCCCCGTAGAGCCCGTCGCGGTCGACCAGGGCGATGGCGGATAAACCCAGTTCCACTGCCCGGTCCACCAGCGCCTCCGGGGAGCTGGCCCCGTCGAGGAAGCTGTAGGAGCTCACGGCGTGCAGCTCGGCGAATGGTCTCGATGTTCCCCGCTGCGGCAGCGCGCGTTCCGGGCCCCAGACCGGCACGGGCGTGGCTGTCGGGCGGCCGGCGAGAATGCGCTCCAGCCGCGACCAGCCCAGTGGCGCTCCCCCGTTGAATCTCACACGGATCAGAATAATCGAACGCCTGTTCGCCAGCAATACTTCGCCGAACTAGACTAAGCGGTATGTCGAGTGTTATCTTCTCTGCTAGTTAATCACCCCTCCGATGAACAGCTTGTTCTATCTACTCAAGAAAGGGTTCACCATGAAGTTGAACCACATCGTCGCCGGCCTCGCAGCCGTCACCATCTCCGCCACCGGCCTGGTCGCCTGCTCCAACTCCGACGGCGGCGACGGTCCCATCCGCGTCGGCACCACCGACGCCAACCTGCGCGAGTGGGACGTCTTCGCCGACCTGGCCGAGGAGAAGGGCATCGACATCGAGATCGTCGCGTTCTCCGACTACAACACCCCGAACGACGCACTCGCCCAGGGCGAGATCGACGTGAACAAGTTCCAGCACCTGAAGTTCCTCTCCGGCTACAACGCCGGCGCAGACGAGGACCTCGAGGCCATCTCCGCCACCGAGATCTACCCGCTGGCCCTCTTCTGGCAGGACCACGACTCCCTCGACGGCATCGAGGGCGAGAACGTGGCCATCCCCAACGACGCCACCAACCAGGGCCGCGCCATCAACGTCCTCGTGCAGGCCGGACTGGTCACCCTCCGCGAGGAGGGCCTGGTCGACCCGACCCCCGCCGACATCGACACCGCCGCCTCCAAGGTCGAGGTCACGCCCATCGACGCCGCGCAGACCACCACCGTCTTCCGCGAGGGCACCCCGGCGATCATCAACAACTCCTTCCTCGAGCGCGCCGGCATCGACCCCGACGCCGCGATCTTCCAGGATGACCCGAACAACGCCCAGGCTGAGCCCTACATCAACGTGTGGGTCACCACCCCGGAGAAGGCCGACGACGAGACCATCAACCAGCTCGCCGAGCTCTGGAAGGACCCGAAGGTCAAGGAAGCCGTCCTCGAGTCCTCCGGAGGCACCGCCGTCTCCGTCGACCGCACCAAGGAAGAGCTCGCCGCCATCCAGGACCGACTGGAAGCAGAAGAGAAATAGTGGCCGGCACCCGAATTGAGTTTCGCGGAGTCACCAAGGACTTCGGCAGCGTCAAGGCCGTCGACGACGTCACCCTCACGGTCGAACCGGGAGAGATCCTCGGCGTCATCGGCTACTCCGGCGCGGGCAAATCCACGCTGGTCCGCCTGATCAACGGACTCGACACCACCACCGGTGGGCAGTTGCTTCTCGACGGCACCGACATCGTCGGCATGTCCGAGAAGAAGCTGCGGAGCGTCCGTCGCGAGATCGGCATGATCTTCCAGCAGTTCAACCTGCTGTCCTCCCGCACCGCCGCACGCAACGTCGAATACCCGCTGGAGATCGCCGGCGCCAAGGACCGCAAGGCCCGCACGCAGGAACTCCTGGAGTTCGTCGGTCTGGGCGACCGCGGCAAGAGCTACCCCGAGCAGCTCTCGGGCGGGCAGAAGCAGCGTGTCGGCATTGCCCGCGCGCTGGCGACCAACCCGCGCCTGCTGCTCGCCGACGAGGCCACCTCGGCCCTCGACCCGGAGACCACCCATGAGGTGCTGGAGCTGCTGCGCAAGGTCAACCGCGAGCTCGGCATCACCATCGTGGTCATCACCCATGAGATGGATGTCGTCCGTTCGATCGCCGACAAGGTCGCCGTCATGGAGGCCGGTCGGGTCGTGGAGTACGGCTCTGTCTACGAGGTGTTCTCCCACCCGCAGCAGGCTGTCACGAAGCGGTTCGTCTCGTCGTCGCTACGCAACACCCCCGACGAGGTCGAGTCCGATGACCTGCTGGCCAAACCCGGCCGCCTGTTCGTGGTCGGGCTGACGGAGGAGTCCGGCTTCTTCGACGCGGTGTCCCGCGTCCGCGAGGCCGGCGTCTCCGTGAACATCGTCCACGGTGGCGTGACCACGCTGCAGAAACAGTCCTTCGGCAAGATGACCGTGCGGCTCGCGGGTGACGACTCAGCCATCGACGAGTTCCACCGCACCCTGACCGCCACCACGGAGATTACGGAGCTGACCAGATGACCGACACCATGATTCTGGCGGCCGACTGGGACCGCCTGGGCGACACCTTCCTCGAGGCCATCGGCGACACGCTCTTCATGGTCGCCGTGACCATGATCGTCGGCGGGTTCCTCGGGCTCGTCCTCGGCGTGCTGCTCTACACCTCCCGCAAGGGTGGAATCCTGCAGAACCGCCCCACCTACTGGATCCTCAACTTCCTGGTGAACTTCGTTCGCCCGATCCCGTTCATCATCCTCATCGCGATGATGTTCCCCATCACCCTTGCGGCAATGGGCACGACGATCGGCCGCGACGCCGCGACGTTTGTCATGTCCGTGGCGGCGACCTTCACCGTTGCCCGCATCGTCGAGCAGAACCTCGTGAGCATCGAGCCCGGCAAGATCGAGGCGGCCCGTGCGATGGGCGCCAGCCCCTGGCGAATCATCCGCACGGTGATCCTCCCCGAGGCGCTCGGCCCCCTCGTGCTCGGTTACACGTTCATCTTCATTGCGGTGGTGGACATGTCCGCCATGGCCGGTTACGTCGGCGGCGGTGGTCTCGGTGACTTCGCCATCGTCTACGGCTACCGCGCGTTCGACACCGAGGCGATGTACGCGGCCGTGATCGCCATCATCATCCTGGTGCAGGCCGCCCAGCTGTTCGGCAACTGGCTGTCGCGCCGGATAATGCGCCACTGACGCACCCTGCCGCCACCCTTCACAGGTGGCGGTATTTTTTTGGCTTATCGACGCCCGCCTGCCCTGCCTATCTATATATTAGTGGTTGATTGTCTATAACGATTAACCCACGATGTGGCAGGTTTCCGTCGTTCTGCTTGGCGGATTCCGGGCACCCCGTTAGGGTATACGGCATGAAATTTCGGCAGCGAGGATTCAGAGCGACGGTGACCGCCACGGCCGCTGCCCTAACTCTCAGTTCCTGCTCCGTGGATCCGGGCAGCCAGCAGCTCAGTACCCTCGGGGCCGGGGTTCAGACACCCGCCGACGCCGGTCTCCGCCCGCTGGGAGACGCCAACAGCTCCATGAAGACGTTCCGGCCGGACGAATCCTCCCGGCTCCTCGTGACGGATGTGCGCACCGGCTCGCATTCCGGCTTCGACCGTGTCGTCTTTGACCTGGAGGGGGAGGGTGAACCCGGTTGGTTCATCGACTTCACCACCTCCGCCTCCCAGCAGGGATCCGGAAACCCGATCCCGTTCACCGGCACCTCCGCGCTCAACGTCAACATCGACGGCACGGTCTACCCGCACGAGGTCGGGAAAGAGATCCCCAATCTCAGCACCTCCGAGGGGGCAGGCAACATCACCGAGGTGATCAGCGCAGGCACCTTCGAGGGCAGGTCGCAGTTCATCGTCGGCCTCAACAGTGCCGTCCCCTACTCGGTTCAGGTGCTGGACAACCCCAAACGTCTGGTCATCGACCTGGTGCAGTCCTCCTAGAATTCGGGCTGTTCGGTCGGGCCCTCCTCCTGCTCCCGGTCGGGGGCGTGGTAGTGCTCCCGACGGCGGGTGATGCGCTGGCCCAGGGTCTGCACCCAGTTCTTCGCCTTCGCCGACAACGGACCCTCCGGCACCGAATGTACCCACGACCCGTCCTCGAACAACCACACAATCTCCCCCTCCGGCAACCGCACCGGAAACATCCGCCCATCCGTCTTGATGTTGTGACAGTGCGCGCATAAGGACGCGAGGTTGTCCGCACACGTCGGCCCACCCGCAGCCCAGTCCACGGAATGATCCATCTGCGCCCCGGCTGCACTGCGGTTGTCCCCCGGGCCCCGGCACGTACCGTCACGGCCGACGACAAACGCCCGGATGTCCTCCGGGGTCTGATACCCCGCCGCCACCTTGGTGGCGACCTTGTCCATGTCACGTACCTGGGTGGCGGTGTCGGCCAGGGCGTTACTGACCTGGGGTGTCAGCCAGCCCGCACCGAAGACGTACGCCGGGGCATCCTCGACGTCGTGGGCGCGGTAGAGGTTGAGCACCACCCGCACCCGGGCAGCCCCGGTGACCAGGTCCCGCAGCGCCTCTGCCTCGCTGCACCCGGCCTCGGCGGCCCGGGTACGCAGCGCGGCCTCGATGATAAGGGCCACGTCGGTGGGGGCGTCGAGATTGAGGTACGAGCGCCCGTCGTCGCCGTGGTGGGCGGTGAAGGTCGGTGGCGCGGGTGGATCGGGTGTGTGGTCCACGTCGAGGGTGGGGGCGAGCAGGCGGATCCAGTCGCGGATGCGTGCGGTGATCTGCCCGGCGCTGGGTAGTAGCTGGTTGAGGCGGGTGGGCAGGAGATACAGGGCGAGTCTGGTGTCGATCAGGGCGATGAGTGTGTCGTCGGTGAGCAGGCACAGGGCTTTGTCGATGGCGATCAGGCGGGAGAGATCGAGGCGGTGGGTGGTGTCCTGGATCTCGCGTACCAGGGGTAGCTCGGTGAGGCGGTGGACGGCGGCGAGGGCGTTGCCGATCTGGAAGCGGCCTTTGCTGGTGAGGCGGTGGATGGCGGTGACGGCGAGGTCGTAGTCGGCGTCCTCGTCGGGTAGGAGGGAGGTCCAGAGTTGGTATTCGCTGCGGCGGATCTGGTGGGCGAGGTGTGCTGTGGGGTTGTCTGCCTCGGTGGCGTAGTAGGCCCCGGGGTGTTTGTCGTGGTGTGTGGTCAGGACAGGTGAGGTGTACATGATCCCCCCGAATCAGTGTTCTATCTTTCCTTCTATCGCCACTAAACCTACCTGCATGACCGGTCGACCGTCAATACTTTTTCGAAAGTTTGTTCGTGTTATTTTACGCGTAGGTCGCCTCGACCCGCCACTGCCGGCGCACCCAGAGCAGTAGCCACGCCCGCGCACGGTCCTCCGCGTCCATCCCCACCACCTGCAGGCGGGCGAGATGATTCTCCCCCGCCCACCACCGTCCGCCGACGGGCCACGGGCCGGCCCACCCCACGACGACAAACCTGTCCTTGCCCCAGCCCAACGCGTAGGGCGCGGCACTGAGCAGCGCCTCCGCGGTGACGTAGACATCCGCCGCCTCCGCGGTGATGAGCCGGATCCTGGCCGACGGGTGCGCCGGCCCCCCGCCCAGCCGGGCAGGCAGCGGCGCGGGGAGACGCCCGGGCCAGCTGGCCTGCCGGGCCGGCTCCCGGATCTCCCCGTAGGGAACCAGCTCAATTCGCTCGGCCACTCCCCTGCCTCCGACGGCACGGGGCTGGACCACCGCGTCAATACCCAGGCTCGACTGCACCCGCTCGATGACCCGACGTGCCCGCTGGCCCGAGGCCGCCGCGCCCCACAGCTGGGTGGCCTCGGGCGGCCCCGCCTCCAGAGGGGTGAGCTCGAGGCGGTGGATCGCGCCCGCGCCCCCGGCGGTGAGCCAGCCGTCGAGCTGCCAGCGGACCCTGTCGGCGGTCGCCGCCTCCGTCAACGCTTCCCGCGTGCGCCAGACCCGTTCCAGGACGGTGCCGTCGCCGAGCTCCACGCGCACCCGCAGACGCTGGCAGGCCAGCGCCGCCCGGCCCAGGCGTTCGTGGAGCTGCGCCGCCAGCGCGCGGGCGAGGAACGCGGCCTCGTCGACACGCTCGATCGGATCCTCCGGGGCAATGGCCACCGTCAGGTCGGCGACGGGCAGCTCGGGTGCCACCCGCCGGTCCGGTTCCGCCCGGGCGATGCGGTGGCACCGCTGGCCCGCGACCCCGAAGCGGGAGGCCACCGCCGCGGAGGGAAGATCGGCGAGATCACCCAGCGTGGCCACCCCGAGCTGCGCCAGGGTGGCCACCACGTCCGGGTCGCATCCCAGGGCCTCCTCGGCCGTGAGGACACGCACCGGCTGGTCGGCCAGGAACTCCCGTGAGTCGGTCACGACGGCACCCCGGCGCGCGGCGATGACCGCGGTGGCGATCTCCCCGGCCACCCCGGTGAAGACATCGATGCCCCGGCGCGCGGCGGCGTCGATGAGCATCTCCGTGGCCCGCTCCCCGTGGAAACGCCGCGCCGCCCCGGCATCCACGATGACCAGTCCCGGACGCAGGATCTCGATGGACGACGCCACATCATCCAGCCCGTCCGCCACCGGGGCGAACACCCGCGCATCCCGCTCCGGATCGTCGTCGACCACGGTCAACGACGGGCACAGCGCCTGCGCCTGCCGCACCTTCATGCCCCGGCGCACGCCGAGGGGGCGGGCATCCGCGGAGCACACCCGGATCCGGTGGTGGGCGGCGACGGCGAGCGGGCCGGTGATCTCGTCCTCCAGGCGCGCCGCCTGGACGGGCCAGTCGGGAAACCACAGGGCGGCAACCTCCATGTCACACCGCCCGCAGGTGGGGCCGCTGCCCCACGACAACCGTGGTGCGCACCTTCTCCGCCTTCGCCGTCATGGACACGTCGATGTCCATGCCGCTGATGCGTCCCGTCCCCCGGCCGATGCCGCGGTAGGTGGAGACCCGGGCGTCGATACGCAGCGCCGGCGACGGCGCGTGCAGGCCCACCAGCAGGAGCGCGGCCTCCCCGCCGCGCAGTCGGCCGGTGAGCGGGCGGGCGCGGACCGGGGAGAGGTTGAGTTCCACCGCGCTGTGGTGCACGACAAGATCGAGCCCCTCCACGAGCACGGAGGTGATGCCCAGCGGGTCCGGCCCCGGATCGGGCACGGCAATGACCTTGTCCAGGTGTTCGATTGCCGCGAGAGAGAGCTGCGGCCAGCTCACGACGCCGACGTGTCCGCCGGCGGCGGTAACCTTGGCCAGCAGATCGACGACGAGCGCCGGGCAGTCACTGATCTCCGTGACCGCCCGACGGGGGATACGCAGGGGAAGTCCCACGTCGAGGGCGTCATCCTCCTCCGGCGCAGACTGCTTTTCCGGGACCACCCCGGTGACCGCCTGCATGCGGGCGCGCAGCTCGTCGATCTGTCCCAGGCGATCCAGCCCGGACAGGTCTTTTCGAACAGACGTTCCCCTCATGGGTTGAAAGTATGCTCCGCGTCGCCGCCCGCGTCAACTGTTAGGGTTGACCAGCATGACTTCCCCCGCCGACGCCTACCGCGACTTCCGTACCCGGAAAACTCCCGTTCCCACGCCTCCCGGGGTCAGGATCGCGGCCTCCGCGTTCGCCGCGTTCTCCGTCGCCGTGCTCACCACGGGCATGGGCTTCCCGGTCGCCGTCCCCCTCGCTCTGGGATGCGTCGTGGCCGCGGTGGTCATCGTGCTGCGCCACCCCTACCGGCGGGAACTGCGCGCCTACGCACACGCCCACCACGTCTCCACCACCCCGAGCGTCGGTCAGCTGGTTCCGCTCATGGTGTGGTGGGCCCTGCTCATGGCCGCCGTGGTGTTCACCTTCCCCGTGTGGGGAAGCTTCCTGGTCTGGCTGGTCCTCTTCGGCGCCGCCTCCCTGCTCCTGCCGCATATCGACGGCTCGCGCAGGCTCGCGTACGCCTGAGGCCTAATCCCCCAGCCCGTGGGTGTTCGCCCACCGGGTCAGCTGGTGGCGGTTCGACTGCTGCGTCTTGCGCAGGATGTTCGAGGCGTGGGTCTCCACGGTCTTGATGGAGATGAACAGCTGCTTGCCGATCTCCCGGTAGGTGTACCCCCGCGCCAGCAGGCGCAGCACCTCCAGCTCGCGGCGGGTCAGGGCGTCCACGGCGGGGTCGTCGATCTTCGTCGGCTCTCCCACGGGATCCTCCACCACGTCGCCGCCGGAGAACGCGTCGAGCACGAATCCGGCCAGCCGCGGCGAGAAGTAGGCGTCGCCGCCGTGGACCCGGGCGATGGCCTCGGCCAGCTCAGAGCCCTCGATGTTCTTGGTCACGTAGCCGCGCGCGCCGGCCCGGATGAGCGAGATGACGTCCTCGGCGGCGTCGGAGACGCTCAGCGCGAGGTACTGCGGGCCCGGCGCGGAACGCAGGACGGCCACGCCGCCACCGTCGGGCATGTGGACGTCGAGAAGCACGACATCCGGGGTGGTCTCCCTGATCCCGGCGATGGCGTCGGCCACGGTTCCGGCGTCGCCCACCACCTCCACCCGTCCGGCGAGCTCGGCGCGCACGCCGGCGCGGAAGACGCTGTGATCATCGACCAGGAAGACTCTCATGAACCACACGTTAGCGTGAGCACCACCTCCGTGCCCTCCCCCGGCGCGGAGGTCACGCTCGCCTGCCCACCGGCCTTCTCCACCCGGGCGACGATGGAGTCGGCGATGCCGTGGCGGTCCCCCGGCACCGAAGCCGGATCGAACCCCCGTCCGCGGTCGCGCACGAAGACGGACAGCTCCCCGCCGACCAGCTCCGCGTAGACGTCGACGGTGTCCACCCCCGCATGTTTGGCGGCGTTGACCATCGCCTCTCGCGCGGCCATGACCAGGGCCTTGCCCGTCTCGTCCAGCGGCCGGTCCTCGCCGACCGTCACCGGCGCGATGCGCACACCGAACATGTCCTCCACCTCGCCGGCCGCCTTATCCACCGCCGCCAGCACCGTCTGCTCGTTCTTCTTCTCCCCGGCGTCGAAGAGCCATCCCCGCAGCTCCCGCTCCTGCCCGCGGGCCAGCCGGGCCACCTCGTCCGGATCCTCCGCACGCTTCTGGATCAACGCCAGGGTCTGCAGCACCGAATCGTGCAGGCGCGCGGCGATCTCCGCCCGCTCCTCCGCGGCGACCTTCTCCGCCCGGGAGGACGCGGCGGACTCCCACAGCCGCAGCGCCGCGGGACCAGCAAGCACAACGACCCCGGCCAGGGTGAGCACCACCGCGGCCAGCGAACCCGCCATTCCGCCGGTGTCCCACCACACGATGGTGACGCCCAGGCCACCGATGACCAGGCCCGCGCCCACGAAGAAGGCCACCACGCCGACTCCGCTCGACGCGCCGCGGTCATACGCCTGCCAGGCGAGGAAGGCACCCACGCCCACCACGACCAGCGGAATGACCAGCGCCACCGACCCGCCGGAGAAAAACAGCGCGGACAACAACGCGGCGAGCACACCGAGCCCGGCCAGCGCCAGGTTCGTCGACGGCTTGAGCTTCCGGCTGTCCGGCGGTTCCGGCGCCTCCTCTGACGCGGTGGTGAAGATCCACAGCCCGGCATAGACGAACACCCCCAGCCCGGAGATCAGCGTCCCGGCCAGCAACGCCATCCGGACGTAGAAGACATCCACGCCCAGGTGGCCGGCCAACCCCGAGGCGACACCTGCCAGCACACTGTGTTTCTTCGAGCGCACGAAGACGGGATAGGCCCGGGGGATCTCGGGCACGTACGGGGAAGTCATGCCCGATATGGTGCCACGGGACAACCCCCGGCACATCGGGGACGACCCTGAGGTCCGGGGGTCCCGAAAGATCAGGGCCTTTCCCGATTCCGCCTGCGCCGCGTCGCCGACAGAATGAATGCCATGAGCACCTTCACCGACACCGTCAACCGCATGTGGGAGACCCGCCCACCCCGTATACGCAAGGACCAGGGTGGCAGAAGCTACGTGGCCGGCGTCTGCGAGGGCATCGGCGTCCGCTACCAGATCGATCCCACCCTCGTCCGCATCGCTTTCGTCGTCACCGCCCTGGCCGTCGGCGGAGGCATCGCCGCCTATCTCCTGGCCTGGATGTGCATGCCGCGCTACGGCATGACCACCTCCCCCGCACAGGCCGTCTTCCGCCGGAAGGATCAGCTCACCGAGCAGGAGCGTGGGGAGCGCCCCGCTGGCTGGTGGCTGCTCATCGGCTTCATTCTCCTCTCGGGCCTCTTCACCGTCTGGGACAGCGACTACCTCGGCTCCACCGCGATCATCGCCATCGCCCTGCTGCTGCTCGCCTGGTACGGCCTGCACCAGCGCCTCCCGGAGCCCCCCGCCGGGCTGCTTCCCGGCGAGGATTCCGGGCAGAGCGTGAACCTCTCCGCCTACACCTCGATGAACCCGCAGCCGGCCCCGCCGGCGTGGGATCCGCTGGGCACCGCCCCCTTCGCCTGGCATCTCCCGGAGCCTCCCGCCCCGGAGCCTGCCCGGAAGAAGACCAGCGTGTGGGCCTGGGTCCTCGGCGGGTTCGGCATCACCGTGCTGGTCGTCGCGCTGGTCGGCGCGGCGGGCGGGTTCCTGTGGCTCCTCACCGGCGACACCGGCCGCGAGACCATCACCCCCACCTCCGCCGAGGAACTCTCCGCGAGCTACCAGACCGGCGATCAGCCGCTGACCCTCGACCTCTCCCACCTGCCCGCACTCACGGAGGACCGGGAGGTCACCGCGACGGCGACCGACCAGGATCTCCGGCTGGTCCTGCCCGAAAACATCCCCGTCACCGTCTCCTGCGACGACGCGCCGGACTGGGAGTGCACGCCCGGCAACCGGAACCCGGGAGCGGAGGGCGAGACGTTGAAGGTCACGCTTATCGACGGCCCCGGCGACGGAGCCGCCTCCATCACCACCCCGCTCATCGACCCCGACGCCCGTCCCACCAGTGAGAACCAGCTGCAGGACACCTACGACAGCGAGGCTGGCCCGGCCACCTTCGACTTCAGCCGCCTGCCCACGCTGGAGAAGGAACACACCGTCGAGATCGACCACGGCGTCGGCCCGCTGACCGTCCTTCTCCCCCGCGGCCCGGTCGAGCTCGTCTGCGAGGACGGCCTCGGCGCCACGAACTGCACCGAGGGCACCTACCACGAGGACGCGGAGGGCGAACTGCTCACCATCAGGATCGACGGCGGCGTCGGCCCGGTGCACGTCAGCGGCCTAAACTGACACTTCCCACCGTCTCGTGCAGCGCCCCGCCACTGCGCCCGGCCCCCAGGGTCGAGCGCACGAGGTCGATGCGGTCGGCGAGAAACTCCGGCCCCTCGTACACGGACAGCGCGTGCACGACGTCGCCGAGAAACGGATCCCAGTCCCGCCCGCGCACCCGGTTGCGCGCCACCGTGAGGTGCGCGCGTTGCCGGGTGCTTTCCGACGGGTCCAGCAGACACTCCGCCATCAGGCGCTTCAGCTCGCGGGTCTCCCCGCCGACGCCGATCCACAGGTTCTTCCGGTTGAACGACCCTGCCCCCTTGAGCGAGAGGGTCATCGCCCGGGCGTCGGTCCTGGCCAGGTGCGCCAGCAGGTCGTCGACCGCGCCGTCCGGCTGCTCGCCGTAGAAGGCGAGCGTCAGGTGCCACTGCTCCGGATCAGTCCACGCCAGGTCCGTGCCCAGATCCGCGCGGATCGGGCGCAGAGCCCGGACCAGGTGTTCCCGGGCCTCCTCCGAGGGGCTCAGCGAGGCGAAGAGCCGCACGTCACTCCCACTCGATGGTTCCCGGCGGCTTGCTGGTCACGTCGAGCACCACGCGGTTGATCTCCTCGACCTCGTTGGTGATGCGCGAGGAGATCCTCTCCAGCACGTCGTAGGGCACCCGCGACCAGTCGGCCGTCATCGCGTCCTCCGAGGAGACCGGGCGCAGCACGACGGGGTGGCCGTAGGTGCGGCCGTCGCCCTGCACACCCACGGAGCGCACGTCGGCGAGCAGCACGACGGGACACTGCCAGATCTCGCCGTCGAGACCCGCCCGGGTGAGCTCCTCGCGGGCGATGAAGTCGGCGTCGCGGAGAATCTCCAGGCGCTCCCTGGTCACCTCGCCGATGATGCGGATGCCCAGGCCCGGGCCCGGGAAGGGCTGACGCCCGACGATCGCCTCGGGCAGACCCAGCTCGCGGCCGACGGCACGCACCTCGTCCTTGAACAGCAGGCGCAGCGGCTCGACCAGCTCGAACTCGACGTCGTCGGGCAGTCCGCCGACGTTGTGGTGGCTCTTGATGTTCGCCGTGCCCGCACCGCCGCCGGATTCCACGACGTCCGGGTACAGCGTGCCCTGCACGAGGAACGCGGTGTCCTGTCCCTCCAGCGCCTTATCGACGGCGCGTTCAAACGACCTGATGAACTCCGCACCGATCGCCTTGCGCTTGGCCTCCGGCTCGGACACACCCTTGAGCCTGGCCAGGAACGCCTCCGACTCGTCGACGGTGATCAGGCGAACGTCGGTGGCGGCGACGTAGTCGGTCTCCACCTGCTCGCGCTCGTACTTGCGCAGCAGACCATGGTCGACGAAGACGCAGGTGAGACGGTCGCCGATGGCACGCTGGACGATCGCGGCGGCCACGGCGGAGTCGACGCCGCCGGACAGACCACAGATGGCGTAGCCGTCACCGATCTGGTTGCGGACGTCGTCGATAAGCTGCTCCGCAATGTTCTCCGCGGTCCACGTGGGCTCGAGCCCGGCGATCTCGTGAAGGAAGCGGGTGAGCACCTCCTGGCCGTGCGGCGAGTGGCCGACCTCGGGGTGGTACTGCACGCCGGCCATCTTCTTGTCCACGTTCTCGAACGCCGCTACCGGGGCGCCCGGGGAGGTGGCCGTGACGGTGAACCCCTCGGGAGCCTCAGTGACGGAGTCGCCGTGACTCATCCACACCTGGTGCACAGGCTCGAGCCCCCGGTGCAGGTCGCCGCCGTCGGCCGTCAGCTCGGTGCGGCCGTACTCGCGGGCGCCGGTCTTGGCGACGGTGCCACCCAGCGCATTCGCCATGGTCTGGAAGCCGTAGCAGATGCCGAAGATGGGCAGGCCCAGCTCGAAGATCTGCGGGTCAATTCCCGGCGCCTCGTCCGCGTACACGGACGACGGTCCGCCGGAGAGGATGATGGCCGCCGGCTCCTTGGCCACAATCTCCTCGATGGTCGCGGAATGCGGGATGACCTCGGAATAGAGGTTGGCCTCACGCACACGCCGGGCGATGAGCTGGGCATACTGGGCGCCGAAATCGACGACGAGGACTGGGTGGACTGAAACCGTATTCGCACTCACGAACGGTGATGTTACCCGGCGAAGGCTAGTCCACGTGAATACGTGGGCGGCGGTCCTCATCGGCCTCCGCTCGGCGCAGAATCTCCTGGGTCGCCGTGGCGTTCTGTCCCCGGCCGGTGAACAGATACCGGGCGGCCTCACGCAGTGGGCTGCCGCTGGACCACTCGAAGTAGACATCGGGGGTGATGCCGGTCATCGCCTGGATGCGCAGCGCGATGACCGCGACGGCGTTGGCCACCGAGGGGGCAGCCACCCGTAACACCGGGACGCCGTCGTCGTTGCCACCCCGCACACACAGTTCCTCCGCGTAGGAGGAGGGGTCCACGAGGGTGACCTCGAGCAGGACGACCGGGCCGCGCACCCTGCCCCGCATCCGCATCCCCCGCACCTTGGCGTCGCCGCCCCCGGGTGCGGAGGGGATGATGGTCAGGCTGGAGCCCGTGGAATGCGCCTGGAGGATGCGCTCGGCGGAGGGGTTGAAGGTGACGCCGACGTCGCGAAGCTCATAACCACGGCGCCACCGCGAGAACAGCGAGACCGCGACGATGGCGGCGATGAAGAAGGCCGCGACCTTCAGGCCGTCCGGGCGTTCGACGACGTTGGCCAGCAGCGTCACCCCGAGGACGAGCGCGGTGAGCACGGGCAGCAGCTTCCGGTCCGACAGGACGGCGACACTCACCGCGCCCGACACCAGCAGCACCAGGACGCCGGTGGCGTAGGCCCCGGACTGCGCGTCCACGTCCGCGCGGAAGATGAGCACGATGACGATGGCCAGCGCCGACAGCAGCAGGACCATCGGGCGCGAGCGACGCGCCCACTCCGGCGCCATGCCGTAGCGCGGGAGATACCGCGGGATGAGCGCCAGCATGCCCGCCATCGCCGAGGCACCCGCGAACCACAGGATGGCCACCGACGCGATGGCGTAGACGAGGCCGAAGGCATCCCCCAGGTAGAGCTGCGCCAGATAGGCTAGGGCGCGGCCGTCCGCGGCACCGCCAGGGCTGTACTGCGTTTCCGGAATGAGCAGCGCGCACACGAAGGCCGAGGAGATGAGGAAGACGCTCATGATGGCGGCGCTGACCGTGACCAGCAGCTTCCCCCGGTGGATGCGCTGCTCCAGGTTGTCTGCCCGGATGAGCGGCATGACCGACACGCCCGTCTCAAAGCCCGACAGGCCGAGGGCAAGTTTGGGAAAGACGATGACCGCCACGAGCAGCACCATCCAGGGGTTGCCCTGGGAATGCCACAGCGATGCCCACCACGCGGACACCACCGCGCCGTCGGTGACGACGTGGTACATCGCCACCGCGATGACCACGGTGGTCAGCGAGAGATACACGCCGACGATGACCACCGCGACGGACACCGCCTCGGTGAATCCCCGCATGAACACGGCGGCCAGCACGACGATCAGCCCCACCGTGAGCGGGATGAGCCAGGGGCTGGACGTGGAGTGCAGCAGGTGCGCCGAGGCGTCGGAGGACGAGAGCGTGATGGTGACCATGAAGTCCGTGAGCGCGAAGCCCAGGAGAACGAGGATGAGGAACTTGGCCTTCCAGCCGTGGACGATGTTCTCCACCAGCGCCACCGACCCCAGCCCGTGCGGCGACTTCGCGGCCACCGCCCGGTAGACGGGGACGGCGCCGAGGAGCGTCACCGCCACGAGGATGAGGGTGGCCAGCGGGGCCAGGGCGCCCGCGGCCAGCAGGGCGATGCCCGGCTGGTAGCCGAGGGTGGAGAAGTAGTCCACGCCCGACAGGCACATCGTCTGCCACCAGGGGTAGGTCCCCTTCTTACGGGAGGGGACCGCCGTGAAGTTGTCGCGGCGTACCGGGAAGTGAGGCTTGCTCACCTGAGTTTTCACAGAGGGAGAATCTACTCCCCCTCCGAGTCAAAAACTCAAGATACGGCCAGATCCACCTTCTGGAAGCTCTTGAGGTCGGTGTATCCGCACTTCGCCATCGCCCGGCGCAGACCGCCGCAGAGGTTCTCGTAGCCGAAGGCGTCCGAGGACGGGCCGTGCAGCAGGCTCGCCAGGGAGACGGGTTCCTCGGCTGCGAGGGCAAACTCGTCGCGCTCGATGACCCCGCGGGGGAAACGCGGGTGAGCGGCGGAGGACTGCCAGTAGTGGCCCGCCGCGGGAGACTCGCTGGCCGCCGCCAGCGGGGCGCCGAGGATGACCGCGTCCGCGCCGCAGGCGATGGCCTTGGCGATGTCACCCGAGGTCTCGATCTCCCCGTCGGCGAGGATGTGCACGTAACGTCCACCGGTCTCGTCGAGGTACTCCCGGCGTGCGGCGTTGGCGTCGGCGATGGCCGTGGCCATGGGGGTCTCGATGCCCAGCGCGGCGGCCGAGGTGTTGCGTCCGCCGCCGACGATGATGCCGGCCGCTCCGGTGCGCATGAGGTGCATGGCGGTGGTGTAATTGCTCACCCCTCCGGCGATGACCGGGACCTCCAGCTCGGAGATGAACTCCTTGAGGTTGATGGGGTCTCCCCCCTTGGCCACGTGTTCCGCCGAGATGATGGTGCCCTGGATGAACAGCAGCTCCACCCCGGCCTTGACCAGCGCGGGGGTCAGCTCGCGGGCGCGCTGCGGGGAGACACGCACGGAGAGGGTGGCATCGGTGGAGCGGGCCTCGGCGAGGCGCTCGGCGAGCAGCTCCGTGTCGATGGGCGCGGAGTGCAGCTCCTGGAGCACCCGCGTCGCGGCGGGAGCGGACTCGGCGGCAGCCTCAGCCAGCCGGGCGAAGGCGGCGTCAAGATCCGCCTGCCTGCCCCACAGTCCCTCGGCGTTGATCACACCCAGTCCGCCCTGTTCGTGCATGGCGGCGATGAAGTCGGTGCTGCCGGCGAGGGCGTCCGTGGGGTGGGAGACGAAGGGGACGTCGAAGCTGTAGGCGTCGATGTTCCACGACGTGTCGACGTCCTTGGACGACCGGGTCCGCCGGGAGGGGACGAGATTGATGTCGTCAAGGTGGAAGGTGCGGCGGGCCTCGCGGCCGATGCCGATTTCGACATTGTCACGCATGGTGGTTTCTGTTTCCCTCTAGCGGTAGTTCGGGGCTTCGACGGTCTGGGTGATGTCGTGCGGGTGCGATTCCTTCAGGCCGGCCGCGGTGATCTGCACGAACTGCTTGGTCTGGAGCTCCTCGATGCTGGACGCACCCGTGTACCCCATGGCCGCGCGCAGTCCGCCGACGACCTGGTGGCAGATGGTCTCGATCTCGCCGCGGTAGGGAACCCGGCCCTCGATGCCCTCGGGAACCAGCTTGTCCTCGCTCTTGACGTCCGCCTGGAAGTACCGGTCCTTGGAGTAGGAGCGCTTCTCCCCGCTGAGGCCGCGGCCCTGCATGGCACCCATGGATCCCATGCCGCGGTAGCGCTTGTACTGCTTGCCGCCGATGACCACAATGTCGCCCGGGGACTCCATCGTGCCGGCGAGCATGGATCCCAGCATGACGGTGGAGGCGCCGGCGGCCAGGGCCTTGGCCACGTCACCGGAGTACTGCATGCCGCCGTCGGCGATGATGGGGATGCCCGCAGCGTGGGCGGGGACGGAGGCCTCGAGGATGGAGGTGATCTGCGGGGCGCCGACACCGGCCACCACGCGGGTGGTGCAGATGGAGCCCGGGCCGATGCCCACCTTGATGCCGTCGGCACCCGCGTCGATCATGGCCTTCGCGGCCTCGCGGGTGGCGAGGTTGCCGCCGACGACGTCGGTGCGGTCACCGAAGTCGCGTTTGACGCGGGAGACCATCTCCAGCACACGGTTGTTATGTGCGTGGGCGGAGTCGACGACGAGCACGTCCACGCCGGCGTCGACGAGCGCGCCCGCACGGGCGTACGCGTCGTCACCGGTGCCGATGCCCGCGGCGACGAGCAGGCGGCCGGAGGCGTCCTTGGAGGAGTTGGGGAACTGCTCCGTCTTGACGAAGTCCTTCACCGTGATCAGCCCGCGGAGGTGGCCGTTGTCGTCGACGATGGGCAACTTCTCCACCTTGTTGGTGCTGAGCAGCTCCAGGGCTTTGTCCTTGGCCACGCCCTCCTCGGCGACGATGAGCGGGAGCTGGGTCATGACCTCGGAGACCTTGCGGTCGAAGTCGCGCTCGAAGCGCATGTCCCGGTTGGTGATGATGCCCACCAGCTTGCCGGCCTCGTCCGTCACCGGCAGGCCGGAGATGCGGAAGCGGGCGCACAGCTCGTCGACCTCGGCGATGGTCATGTCCGGACGGGCGGTCACGGGGTCAGTGACCATGCCGGATTCGGAGCGTTTGACAATCTCGACCTGGCCCGCCTGCTCCTCCGCCGAGAGGTTTCGGTGCAGCACGCCGATGCCACCCTGGCGTGCCATGGCGACGGCCATGCGCGCCTCGGTCACCGTGTCCATCGCCGCGGAGGCGATGGGCATGCCCAGCCGGATATTGCGGGTGAACTGGGCGGAGGTGTCCACGTCGCTGGGGACCACGTGGGACTCGGCGGGCAGCAGCAGTACGTCGTCGAAGGTCAGTCCGGTCAGCGCGACCTTGGAGGGGTTGTCTCCGCCGAAAGAGATGGGCTGGTCAGTCATGGGTGGGGAACACTCCTGCAGGTCGTCGATCGCCGTCGTTGATGGCCTTCACTGTAATGCCTCTGCCGCACGGGCGAGAATTGCCCGCGGGCTCGGAGACAAATAGGGTGACCTGTGTGAACTTCGACTCGATGATGCCGCGTGACCCGTTCGCCGATGACCCGAATGACCCGGCCTCGTTCCTCGAGGACGACGCCTCGGAGGACGTGCCGCCGCTTTCCGACGAGGAACGCGCCCATGTCCTCGAGGATCTGCGCATCGTCCGCGAGTGCAAGAACATCCTCGAGCCGCGCGGGATGCGGGGGATCTACTTCCTCTGCGAGGACTGCGACATCATGCACTACTACGACTGGGACATCATGGCCGGCAACATGCAGGCCTCGCTGAAGGGTGAGCTCGGACCGGTGCACGAGCCGAGCGCGGAACCCGACGTGGACGCCTACGTTCCCTGGGACTACGCGGTCGGCTACCTCGACGGCCTGGAGGGCCGCCGCTGACTCAGGCTCAGCCTGCGTCGCCCAGCACGACCGGCTCATCATCGTCCGGCGTGGGCGTGACGGTGACGGTGCCCGCGCGGGTCTCCGTGACGGTGACGACCTGAGTTTCCGTGGCGCGCGCGGTCTCGGTGACCACGGCGGACTCGGTGACGGTGGCTCCCGGGGCGGTGACGGTGACCGGGCTGGCCTCGGCGTCGACGGTCGTGTCGGAGGTCTCCGTGACGGTGGCCGTCTGGTTCTCTCCCCGGATCGGCACGGGCGCCCCGCCGGTGGATTCCGCGGCCGGGTTGTTCTTGCTGTCCAACCTGGCGACGAGCCGCTGCGCCTCATCAAGAAGCTCGCGGGTGCCGCTGATGTCACCCTCCTCCGCACGGGTCTGGATCTCCTCCAGGGTGCCGGCGAGTTCCACCACGGTCGGGTCATCATGCTGCTGCCCGATGAGCCCGGAGCCGACGAGCACCGCGCCCGAGCCCGCGATGAGCACGGTCGCTGCGGCCGCACCCACCAGGCCGTGGAGCAGGGCGCCGGAACGGCGTCGGCGCGAGGCCAGCGGGATCACGGTGGTGTTCCCGTCCGTCTCCTCCTCGTCGATGAGGGGTGCCGGCGGCATGGGTGCGGAGACGTCGTCACGCAGCTGCAGCAGAAGTGCGGCGAGTTCGTCGGTTCCCTCGGAGGGATCCTGTCCCTGGGACAGCGCGGTGAGGAATTCGTCGTCCCTGGCCAACGGTGCAAACTGGTCGGCGAAATCTTCACCGGACCCGGACCTGTATCGGCGATCCATCAGTCATGCACTCCTTGGCGGTCGAGAGATTGTTCGTCCACGAGTTTTCGCAGCGCGGCGAGCGCCCGGTGCTGTGCTACCCGCACTGCACCCGGGGTGCTGCCGACGACGATTGCGGTCTCCTCGGCGGACAGGCCTGCGTAGATCCTCAGGATGAGGATCTCCCGTGCCTTCTCACTGAGTGAATCGAGCAGCTCACGCACTCTGTTACTTCCGTCGAGTGTGAGGGCCGCCTCTTCCGGGCTGAATCTCGAATCCACCGTGTCCGGGACATCCTCGGTGGGATTGGACTTGTCGCGGGACATGGCCCGGTGGGCGTCGGCGACCTTGTTGAAGGCGATGCCGTAGACGAACGCCATGAACGGCCGGCCCTTGTCCACGTAGTTCTCCACCGACGTGGCCACCGCGAGACAGATCTCCTGCGCCACGTCCTCCGGGGTGGGAGCCCGGCCGCCGCCGATGCGCGCCCGGGCGTAGCGCAGCACCTTGGGGTGAATGAGACGGATGATCGACTGCAGCGCCCGACGATCGCCCTCTCGTGCCTTAGGCACGAGGACGGCCAGTTCGTCGTCGATCTCGCTCACGGATCCTCATTCGGTGGGGAGTAGGGCTGGGAACAAGCACAGGGATAGCGGTGGTCCCTGAATATGCTGCGACGGCTCACTGTACCCCCCTCGGGCCTGTTCCGGGCCGTTCGCAATGTTCACAAACTCTTAACCTTCGCTGAAAACGCAGGCTAACGGCGGTAAATCCACCCTAATCCGAGGCGGGGAACTTTGTAGTAACACCTTCGTCATGTGTTGTTCACCAGTGAGTACCACACTCCCTATCGAAGCGCCCGGCGAGCATGACGGCCACACCAGTTGCCTCGGGCCACGGTATGAGAACAGTTCCCCACGAAGGAGTCCCACCCTATGTCGCAACCCCATCTCCTCCCCGGCCCCAACGCCGACTTCTGGGACTGGCAGCTTCACGGCCTGTGCCGGGGCGAGGACTCCGACGTGTTCTACCACCCCGACGGTGAGCGCGGCCGTGCCCGGGCGCAGCGGGAGAACCGCGCGAAGGCGATCTGCCAGACCTGCCCCGTGATCGGCAACTGCCGCGATCACGCCCTCAAGGTCTCCGAGCCCTACGGCATCTGGGGCGGGCTCTCCGAGTCGGAGCGCCTGAGCATGCACCGCGGCCGCACCTCGGCGTCGCACACCGGCGCCTGAGCCTGGCCGCACACGGAAGGCCCGTCCAGATTTCTCCGGACGGGCCTTCACGCTGGCGTCGTGTGCCTACCTAGTGATGGTGGTGGCCGTGCACGCCCTGGGCGGCAGCGGCCTCCTCCTGCGGCTTCTCCACGACGGAGGCCTCGGTGGTGAGCACCATGCGCGCCACCGACGTGGCGTTGACCACGGCGGAGTGCGTCACCTTGACGGGGTCGATGATGCCCTGCTCAATGAGGTTGCCGTACTCGCCGGTGGCGGCGTTGAAGCCCTCACCGTTGGCGAGCTCGGAGATGCGGTTGACCACGACGGAGCCGTCGAGGCCGGCGTTCTCCGCGATCCAGAACGCGGGGCGGCGCAGCGCCTTGGCGACGGTGAGCACGCCGATGCGCTGCTCCCCCTCGAACTGCTCGGCGAAGGACTCGAGCTCCTTGGCGATCTGCACGAGGGCGGAACCGCCGCCGGCAATGACACCTTCCTGCGCCGCCGCGCGGGCGGCGTTGATGGCGTCCTCGACGCGGAGCTTGCGCTCGCTCATCTCGGTCTCGGTGGCAGCGCCGACCTTGATGACGGCGACGCCGCCAGACAGCTTGGCCAGGCGCTCGCCGGCCTTCTCCTTGTCCCAGCTGGAGTCGGTGTTCTCGATCTCGCGGCGGATCTGCTCGCGGCGGGCGTCGACCTCCTCGGAGGAGCCGGCGCCGTCGACGATGACCGTCTCATCCTTGGTGACGGTGACGCGGCGGGCGGAACCGAGCACGTCGATGTCCGCCTCCTTGAGGGTGACTCCGACCTCGGGGTCGACAACCGTGGCGCCGGTGACGACAGCCAGGTCATCCATGAACGCCTTGCGGCGCTCGCCGAAGTACGGGGACTTCACGGCGACAACCTTGAGCGCGCCGCGGATGGTGTTGACCACGAGCGTCTGCAGCGGCTCGCCGTCGACGTCCTCGGCGACGATCAGTGCCGGCCGGGACGACTCGACGATCTTCTCCAGGATGGGCAGGAAGTCGGGCAGCGAGGAGATCTTGCCGCGGACCAGCAGGATGGCCGGGTTGTCCAGCGCGGCCTGCTGCGAGTCGGCGTCGGTGACGAAGTAGGGCGAGAGGAAACCCTTGTCGAAGGAGACACCCTCCGTGACATCGACGGAGGACTCGATGGACTGGGACTCCTCGACGGTGAGGACACCGTCCTTGCCCACCTTGTCCATCGCGCCCGCGACGACGTCGCCGATCTCCCGGTCGCGGGAGGACACGGTGGCGACGTTGGCGATCTCCTGGCTGGAGGACACCTCGGTGGCGCGGGCCTTGAGCTCCTCCACGGCCTTCTCCGCCGCGGCGGCGATGCCACGGTTGAGTTCGACCGGGTTGGCACCCGCGGCGACGTTGCGCAGTCCCTCGAAGATGAGGGCCTGGGCGAGCAGCGTCGCGGTGGTGGTGCCGTCGCCGGCGACGTCGTTGGTCTTGACGGCGACGGACTTGACCAGCTGTGCGCCGAGGTTCTCGAACTTGTCCTCGAGATCGATCTCGCGGGCGATGGTCACGCCGTCGTTGGTGACCAGCGGGCCACCGAAGGCCTTGGCCAGGACGACGTTGCGGCCCTTGGGGCCGAGGGTGACCTTGACGGTGTCGGCGAGTACGTCGACGCCGCGCTGGATGCCCTCGCGGGCCTCTTGATCAAATGCGATGAGTTTAGCCATGAAGGCTCATGCCCTCCTTGGTTACTTTTCGACGACGGCAAGCAGGTCGCGCGCGGACAGGAGCAGGTACTCCTGGCCGTCGTACTTCAGCTCGGTGCCGCCGTACTTGGAGAACACGACAACGTCGCCTTCCTTGACATCGATCGGGGCGCGCGTTCCGTCGTCGTTCTGCTTACCCGGGCCGACGGCGATGACGGTGGCTTCCTGCGGCTTCTCCTTGGCGGAGTCCGGGATGACCAGGCCGGAGGCGGTGGTGGTCTCGGCCTCGAGGATCTGGACGAGGACCTTGTCTTCGAGCGGGCGAATGTTGACGTTAGCCACGGGAATGCCTTTCGTTGGAAATTCTTAAGTGTGTTGTGCGCGGTTGTAGGGCCATCGCAGCCGTCGTCGCGGGTGAACAACTGTGTGCCAGCAACCTATTTAGCACTCTAATCATTTGAGTGCCAGCGCTCAACCTTGAGCGGGGAGTGTCAGCCGAGGTTCATGGCCGCGTTGTGCCACAGCTGGAACTCCTGCGGGTAGTCCTCGCGGTAGTTCGCCGTGGCGCGCAGCCCCTCCTCGACCTGCTCCTGCCCGGCCTCCGTGATGTCGGAGACGGCGCCGACGGAGCCGGAGACGACGATGACCGGGCCGGTGATGGCGGCCGTGGGATCGGAGAAGAAGGCGGAATTGCCGGTGTTGGCGTGGTTCTTTCCCAGTGAGGCGAAGGCGTTGGGCTCTTCCAGGCCAGCGTTGGGCGCCGAATTGACGATGGCCACGAGGCCATCCTGGCCCTCGTCGAAGGAGACGGCGACATGCTCGGTGGTGCTGCCACCGAGCAGCTCGGCGAGCTGGTTGTCGTCGAAGCTGACGGGGCGGGTGGACAGGTCAGGATTAACGAGAATTCCGTTGGTCATGGCTCATTCTTTCGTACGTAGTTTCACGGGCCACTAAGGCTACTGCGACGGAGAGAAAAGCGCAGCGCAACGCTAGCCGACGAGCGGAACCTCGACCGCCAGCCCGGGAGCCGTCGCGGCCGCCAGGGAGGACGGTTCCGCACCCTCGTGAATGAGCTGTCCCGCCAGCGCGGCGATCATCACGCCGTTGTCGGTACACAGGCGGAACTCCGGCGTCAGCAGCTCGATGCCGGCCGCCGCGCACCGCTCTCCCAGCAGCGAGCGCAGCCGGGAGTTGGCCGCCACTCCGCCGCCGAGCAGCATGGTCCGCGCGCCGGTGTCCTCGGCGGCGAGCACGGCCTTGCGGGTGAGCACGTCGGCCACGGCCTCCTGGAAGGACGCGCAGACATCCTCGACCGAGATGACCCGTCCCTCGCGCTCGGCGGCCTCGACATAGCGGGCCACGGCGGTCTTGAGCCCGGAGAAGGAGAAGTTGTAGCGCTGCTCCCCGCGCAGGTCGTCGGCCCTGGTCAGGGCTCGGGGAAAGGCCACGGCACCCGGGTCGCCCTGGGCGGCGAGGCGGTCGATGACCGGGCCGCCGGGGTAACCCAGGTGCAGCAGACGCGCGACCTTGTCGTAGGCCTCGCCGGCGGCGTCGTCCAGCGTCGACCCCAGTTCCTTCATGGGCCTGCCCACCGCGTCGACCTCGAGGATCTGCGTGTGCCCGCCGGAGACCAGCAGGGCGATGGAGTGGCCGAGGGTGGTGCCGCCGAGGTTGGCCACGGCGACGTGGCCGCCGAGGTGATTGACGCCGTAGAACGGGACTCCCCACGCGGCGGCGTAACCCTTGGCCGCGGCGGCGCCGACGAGCAGCGCGCCAGCCAGCCCCGGGCCCACGGTGGCGGCGACGGCGTCGGGGCGCTCAATGCCGGCCTCCGC
The DNA here is from genome assembly GCF_000767055.1 of Corynebacterium doosanense CAU 212 = DSM 45436. NCBI lineage: Bacteria > Bacillati > Actinomycetota > Actinomycetes > Mycobacteriales > Corynebacteriaceae > Corynebacterium > Corynebacterium doosanense. The sequence continues at coordinate 598,131 of NZ_CP006764.1, read as the reverse complement.
CAGCGCTGCCGCCATGACCTGGGGCATCGCCTCCAGGTGCGCGCGGGAGGCGATCTCGGGCACCACACCCCCGAACCGGGCGTGCTCGGCCATGGACGAGGCGACCCGGTCGGCGAGGACGCGCATCGTGCCGTCCTCCGACAGCTCGACGACGCCGACACCGGTCTCGTCGCAGGAGCTCTCTATTCCGAGGACCTTCATTCGCCGTTCCTTTCCGGGCTGGATGTGCGGGGCTGGCGTGACATGGTGAAGGCGTCCGTGCCCGAGGGTTGGTAGTAGTTCTTGCGGGTGGTCAGGGTGGTGAAGCCGAAGGACTCGTACATGGCGATCGCCGCGGCGTTGTCCGTGCGGACCTCGAGAAACATCGGCCCGCCCATGGTGTCCGCGGTGTGTGTGAACTGATCCATGAGATGACGGCCGATGCCGCGGCGCTGGTAGGCGGGATCCACTCCGATGGTGTGGATCTCGAACTCGGGGTCGTCCGGCCGCCCGAGCATGGCCAGGCCGGCGTAGCCGACCATGAGGTCGGTCTCGGTGTCGAACACCCCGAGGTAGAAGGTGTGCGGGTGGGCGAACTCCACCGAGAACACCCGCTCCGGCCAGGGGTTGTCCCCGGGAAAGAGCACCTGCTCCAGCTCGGCGCAGCGCGAAGCATCCCCGGCGCGCAGCTCGCGGACCTCAAAACTCACGGGCGTACCTCCGGGATCGCCGCCGAGCGGGGCGTCGGCGTCGGCGGTACGGCATCGGGCCGGCGCAGATAAGCGGGGGTCAGCGGCTCCGGCTGGGCGGAAAGATCGGCGCAGGACACCAGCCCCGCGGCGCGGGGGGTGAGCTCGACGTGCGGCACCGCTGCCAGGTGCGCGGGAAGCTTGTCGACGAGGTGTTCCGGCACCACGACCGCATCCACCTCGATGTTGTCCGGCAGATTGCCGGGCTGATCGACCGACGGGCCCGACACACGGACGCCGTCGACGTAGTGGGCCCAGTACACCTCTCGACGGCGGGCGTCGGTGGCGACCAGGAGGTTCTTCGCGTCGTGGCGGGTGGCGATGGCGTCCAGCGAACTCACGCCGAAGACGGGGATCCCCCGTGCCTGCGCGATGGCGGAGGCGGTGGCCATGCCGACCCGCAGACCCGTGAACGGCCCGGGGCCCTGTCCGACAACGACCGCGTCGAGGTCGGCGAAGGCGTGGCCGGAGGCGTCGAGAAGCTCTGTCACCGTGGGCATGAGCAGCTCGTTGTGCCCGCGGGTGGCGGGGAGGACCCGGTCGGTCGCGACACCTGATTCGGTGTCGACGAGGCCGGTGACCAGGTCATGGGTGGCGGTGTCGAGAGCGAGGACTAGCACGCCACCCAGGTTAGACGCTTAGGAGGCGAGGACCCAGCCGCCCTCGTCGGTCTTCATCAGCGGCAGCATCTGCGCCGCGTTGAACGGCGGGAGCTGGCCGGAGGCACAGAAATCAACGGCGGAGCGGGAGATCTCGTCGGCGGCGGAGGTGCCGTCCTCGCGGATGAGCACGAGGTAGTTGGACTCCAGGCCGACCCTGTCCGGCAGCCCCTCGGGCGCCTCCGGCAGACCGAAGGTGTCCACGACCAGCTGCGGAGTGGTGCCCGGGCAGACCGGCACGGCCGCGACGAACTCCTCGCCGTAGGCGTCCATCGGGGACACTGCGGTGAGCCTCAGCCCGGCGTCATCGGCCGCGGCGGTGGCACGCTCCACGCCACCGGTGGGGAAACTCGCCTGCTCCGGGGCGCGGGTGGAGAGGAAGATCAGCCCGGCGACGGCCAGGAGGAAAAGGACGATGATGACGCCAGCTAGCGTCTTGAGGCTCTTCGACATTTCTGTCACGTTACTACACGGGCTGTCGGATGCCCCACGAGACGATGCGGGCCTCGGAATCCGGGTCCTGCTCCACCGCGGTCGTGCGGTCGAGCGAGACGAAAAGGTAGGTCTCCGCGATCTGTTCCACCAGTCCCCCGCCCCATTCGGCGACGACGACGGCGGATTCCAGGCCCGTGTCCAGGTCGAGGGCGTCAAGTTCCCCCACCGGGTCGCCGCTGCCGCCCACCAGCCGGTAGGCGTCCATGTGGATGAGCGCTGGACCCTCACCTGCGGAGGGATGCTCGCGCGCGATGACAAACGTGGGCGAGGTGACCCGGCCGGTGACACCCAGGCCGTCCGCCAGCCCCTGGGTCAGCGTGGTCTTGCCCGCTCCCAGGGGGCCGTCGAGGATGACCACGTCCCCGGCCTCGAGCGCGCCGCCGAGCTCACGGCCGAATCCCCTGGTGTCCTCGGCGGTCTCCAGCCTGCGTGTCCCCTCTGCGGGAAAGGTCGGCTTCACCGGTACTGCCTCCGCGTGCGGCCCTTGGGCAGGCAAGCGACCTCGTAGTTGATGGTGCCCAGGGCGTCGGCAAACTCGTCCACACTCATCGCGCCCGGCCCGAAGAGCACGGCCTCCGCCCCGGGCATGACGGCGTGCGGGTTGTCACCGAGGTCGACGACGATCTGGTCCATGCACACCCGCCCGATCTGCTGGTAGCGCCGGCCGGCGATGGTGACCTGCAGCTTGTCCTGCATCGCGCGGGGAAGCCCGTCGGCGTATCCCACCGGCAGCACCGCGGTGTACCCCTGCCGGTCCGCGGTGAAGGTGTGGCCGTAGCTCACGCCGTCCCCCGGCGCGAGGGGTTTCACGGACACCACGTCCGCGGCCCAGGTCATCGCCGGCCTGAGGTCGTACTCCCCCGGCAGCGGGTTCATGCCGTAGAGCGCCAGTCCGACCCGGACCTGATCGTGGTGAAGGTCCGGCCTGCTCAACGTCGCCGGGGAGTTGCACAGGTGGTTGACGGGCAGCTCCAGCCCGAGCGACCGGCCGATCTCGATGGCACGCGCGAAGTTCGCCGCCTGGAGGTCGTTGGCCGGGTCATCCGGCTCATCGGCGCGGGCCAGGTGGCTGAAGATTCCCGTGACTGTGAGGAAGGGGGTGTCCCTGGCCAGGGAGAAGGCCTCGTACCAGGCGGCTTCGTCGATGCCGGAGCGGTGCATGCCTGTCTCCAGCTTGAGGCAGATCCGCGCGGGGATCTCCATCGCGACCAGCGCCCGCAGGTGCACGAGGCTGGGCACGCCCAGCTCCACCCCGGAGGCGAGCGCCTCGGTGACCTCGTCCCCCGGATCGTCGGGGCTCCACAGCCACGCCAGGATCGGCTTATCGACGCCCGATTCCCGCAACCTGCTGCCTTCGGCGGCCGTAGCGACCCCGAACGCGTCGGCCCCGTTCTCCGCCATCACCGCGGCGACCTCGGCCGCGCCGTGGTTGTAGCCGTCGGCCTTGACCACGGCCATGAGGCGGGTGCCCTCCGACAGGCGCGCCTTCACGGCGCGGGTGTTGTGGGCGATGGCGTCGAGGTCGATCCGGGCGCGCAGTTGGCTCATGCTCACGCGACGGTTATTCGACGGTGACGGACTTGGCGAGGTTGCGCGGCTTGTCGATGTCCTCGTTGCCGCATTCGCGGGCGATGTCCGCGGCGAGGAACTGCAGCGGAACGGTGGCCAGCAGCGGCTGCATGATCGACGGGGTGGCCGGGATGCGGATGAGCCAGTTGGCGTAGGGCTCGACCGCGGTGTCGCCCTCTTCGGCGATGACGATGGTCTTGGCTCCGCGCGCCCGGATCTCCTGGATGTTGGAGACGATCTTGGAGTGCAGCTGCTTGACCCCGTGGGGGCTGGGCACCACGACGACGACGGGCAGGCCGTCCTCGATGAGCGCGATCGGGCCGTGCTTGAGCTCGCCCGCGGCGAAGCCCTCGGCGTGGATGTAGGCAAGCTCCTTGAGCTTGAGCGCACCCTCGAGAGCCACAGGGAAACCAACGCCGCGGCCGAGGAAGAGCATGGTCGGCACCGCCCCGAGCGCGGAGGTCAGTTTTCCTACCTCCTCCTGCGAAGCGAGGACTTCCTCAACCTTGCCCGGGATCTCCTCGAGAGAGGCCCAGATGTCGCTGATCTCGTCCGGGTACTTGGTGCCCTTGGCCTGCGCCAGCGCCAGGCCGACGATGTAGTTGGCCACCACCTGGGCGAGGAAGGCCTTGGTGGAGGCCACGCCGATCTCGGGGCCGGCGTGGGTGTAGAGCACGGCGTCGGACTCCCGCGGGATCTGCGAGCCGTTGGTGTTGCACACCGCGAGCACCTTGGCGCCCTGGGACTTGGCGTGGCGCACGGCCTCGAGGGTGTCGGCGGTCTCGCCGGACTGGGAAATGGCCAGGACCAGCGTGCGCTCGTCGAGAACCGGGTCGCGGTAGCGGAACTCGCTGGCCACCTCGATCTGGACCGGGATGCGCACCCAGTGCTCGATGGCGTACTTGGCCAGCAGGCCGGAGTGGTAGGCGGAACCGCAGGCGACGACGAAGACCTGGTTGAAGGACTTGAGATCGGACTGCGAGAGGTTGCTCTCGTCGAGAATGACGCGGCCGTCCTCGAAGTGACCGGCCAGGGTATCGCGCACGGCGGCGGGCTGCTCGTGGATCTCCTTCATCATGAAGGAGTCGAATCCGCCCTTCTCGGCGGCCTCGAGGTCCCAGTCGATGGTGAAGGGGCGGCCCTCGGCGGCGGTGCCGTCGAAGTTGAGGATCTCGTAGTCGTCCCTGGTGATGATGACCACGTTGTCCTGGCCCAGCTCCACGGCGTTCTTGGTGTGCTCGATGAAGGCGGCGACGTCGGAGCCGAGGAACATCTCCCCCTCGCCGACGCCGACGATGAGCGGCGTCGAGCGGCGGGCGGCGATGATCTGGTCGGGGTGGTCGGCGTGGGTGAACAGCACCGTGAAGGCGCCCTCGAGCCGGTTGAGCACCTTGAGCGCGGAGGCGCGGAAGTCGCCGGCCGTGTCGCCGTCGTTGTAGGCCAGCGCCAGCAGGTGGGTGGCGACCTCGGTGTCGGTGTCGGACTGCAGGGTGATGCCTTCGGCCTCGAGCTCCGCGCGCAGGGGCGCGAAGTTCTCGATGATGCCGTTGTGCACCACGGCGACCTTGTTGTCGAAGCTGACGTGCGGGTGGGCGTTCTCGTCCGTCGGCCGGCCGTGGGTGGCCCAGCGGGTGTGCCCGATCGCGGTGGAGCCGGTCAGCGTCTCCGCCCCTACCTCGGCGATCTTGTCCTCGAGGTTGGCGAGCTTGCCGGTGCGCTTGACCGCCTTGAGAAAGGACTCCCCGTTCTCATCCGTACCGACCAGCGCGATGCCCGCCGAGTCGTATCCGCGGTACTCCATGCGACGGAGCGCATCCACGGCCAAGTCCAGGGCCTGACGGCCACCTACATATCCGACGATTCCACACATGGGTGCCACAATAAACCACCGCGTCAACTCTTCTCTAGTTGATACGTCCGCGCCGTCCCTGGCCCGTCTACCGCCAGAGCACCGGGGTTTTCCACTATCGTGGTGTGCGTGTCTGTGAATCTGAAGAAACCCCTGGCCAATCTGTCCAAGCGTGGCCCCCACCGGGTCCTAGTCGGCGATCTCGGTTACACCGGTATCGAGGGCAAGGTCTACACGCCGGCCGAGGGCAACGGCCTGCCGGCCATCGCCTTCGGCCACGACTGGACCAAAAAGGTGAAGAGCTACCACGCCACGCTGCGCCACCTCGCCAGCTGGGGCATCGTCGTCGGCGCCCCCAATACCGAGACCGGCCTCAACCCGGACCACTCGGGATTCGCCGCCGACCTCGACTCCACCCTGCAGATCCTCGCGGGTGTCAAGCTCGGGGAGGGCAACGTCACGGTCAACCCCGGGCGACTCGGCGTCGTCGGCCACGGCATGGGTGGCGGCGCGGCGGTGCTCGCAGCGGCCAACAACCCCCGCGTTCAGGCGGTGGGTGCCCTGTTCCCCGCCGTCGTCTCCCCCTCCGCGGATGCTGCCGCCCGCTCGCTGAACGTGCCGGGCCTGGTCATCGCGTCCGAGGACGGCGAGGTCTTCGGCGCGGGTAACCCCGAGCGCCTGGCCTACAACTGGGGCAGCGACGTCGCCTTCCGCAAGGTCGACGGCATCAACCAGCAGGGATTCACCGAGGACATGCTCTTCCGCCTCACCGTCGGCATGGGTCTGCCGCAGGGTGCCGGCCAGGAGCGGGTCCGCGGACTGCTCACCGGCTTCCTCCTCCACCAGCTGGGCAAGGAGAAGAAGTACGAGGACTTCTCCGCAGAGATCGCGGAGGCCAAGCAGGTCACCAGCCTCAGCCGGCTCGAGCTGGCCGACCGCGTCTCCAGCACCTACACCTCCGGTTCCACCCCGGCGCGTATCGACGACTAACAGCCCCCTAGTCTCGGCGCAGCACGCTCTTGACCTGGCCTGATCTCGGGGCCGGCCGAGGTGTGCCCGCTCGGGCTCGTGGCCGGCGTTCCGCCGCCTGTTCGGCCGCGCTCTTCTCCACGTCGCGCTGGATCTTGTCCATCGTCGCCTCGAACTCCAGCATCCGTGCTGCCGTTCGCCGACGAAACTGCCGGGCGAATTCATCGAAGTCGTTCACCAGGTTCCTGCCTTTCGGGTCCTGATCTCGGTGGGTTCAGCTGCCGTCGCCTGAGTGCCCAGGTGCTCGAGTTTCTCCGGCGGGGCCGGAGGCTCGGGGACCTCCGCCAGCTCCGGCGGCGGGGCGATGACACCCTCGGGCGCTGGTTCCGGGGCGGGCGGTGGCGGCGGATCAGGTGCAGGCGGTGCGGGTTCCGGTGCGGGCTCAGGTTCCGGTGCGGGCTCAGGTTCCGGTGGCGTCGGCGGCGCAGGCTCGGGGCAGTCCGGCTCCTCCGGGGGCGCGCACTCCTCAAGACAGCAACAGCACGCGCTGGCGTCGATCTGGATGACCGCGGCGCCCGACGATCCGAGCACGCCCAGGAAATTGTTGGTGGACGACGCTGTCGCCGAGGACACCGCCTCCTGGATGCCTCGATCGAAGCTGGCGAGACACGCCTCCGCGGACGCCTGCATGGATCCCGTCATCGTCGAGGCCGCTTCCAGGAGCAGTGACCCGAAGGGACTGACGGAGGAGCTCACCACCGGCTCCGGGCAGGGCGCGGGAGCCGGCACCGGTGCCGCCGGTGCGGGTGCAGGTGCGGGCACGGCCGTCGGCGCAGTCGGTACCGATTCCACGACCGGCGCCGGACCCGCCGGCTCGGGTGCCGGGTTCGGAACCGCGGGGCCCGGCGCGCAGGGCGTGGGAGCACAGGGCTCCGGCGCGGGAGCGGGCGGGTTGGCCGCCTCGCTGTCGCAGTGACTCTCACACTTCTGCGCCATCTTGTCCAGGCATCCGGTTACCTGGGTGTCCCGCTCCCGGCAGGTCTCAACGCCGGTGGAGACGGTGCTGTCGATGAGCGCGGAGCCCGCGGCGACCGCCACCGAGAGAACCCTTCCCGCCGGGGTGGCGCGCAGCAGCATGGCCAGCGGCCCCAGCAGAGAGGTCGCGGCCAGGAGGATCTCCTCCAGCGCCGTCGCGGAATCCCCGACGATGGTGTCCACCGTCTCGCAGCACGCCCGGAGATCCTGCTCCAACCCGCCGGTGCATTCCCGCTCGTTCTCGTAACCGTCATTCTGTCTGATGAAGAAGTCGCTCAGTACGCTCCCGGCCACGTCGACGAGCAGCTCCGACGCCATGTCGACGATGTCGAAGCGGTCGGGTCCGCTCCCCTCCGAAGGGCCCCGGCCTCCTCGCGCACCCAGCACACCCGCCCGATGGATTTCCCCCGTGTCCAGCCCGTCGAGGGTGCCGACCGCCGAGCGCAGCGCCTCGATCCCGGCCCGCCCACCGCCGTAGGCCCCCGCCGAGGCGGCGGTGAAGTCCGCCACCGCGCGGTCGAACTCCGCCAGCATGGGCAGGTTGAGATCCACGCTCATGGCTGACCCGCCTGAAAGCTCTCGGCTATGTCCTCGTCGGCGCGGGTGAAGTTCTCCACCTGGCTTGTTCCGGCCGCCAGGGATTGCGCCAGCACATCAACCCGCCGCTGCCCGGTCTCATGGACCCGCAGAAACGCCGACTGCAGGCGCTCGGCCAGAGCGGTGAACTCTTTTCCGGCCGCTGACACGGGCATCGCCGGCCGGGCCTGGGAGTGGGACGCAGAGGCATCCCGGGCCTGAGCCTCGGCTCGGGACAAAGCGTGCAACACCTCATCATGATCGTAGTGGATCCGTGATTGGGACATCCGCCCTGCCGCCTTCTTCGTCGTGTGTTTCCGTCAGTTCCTTTGACTGGGCACGACGCGGCCTGGTTCCCTGCCGCAGAAAAAATCCTCCGCCGCGCCCCGGCGGAGGGGGCGCAGCGGGGCGTCGATAAGCGGGTATCTAGACGGCCGCCACCACGGCGGCGATGCGACCGGCGACCTTGCGGGCCTGCTCCTTGTTCTCCGCCTCGACCATTACACGGAAAAGTTCCTCCGTGCCGGAGGGGCGCAGGAGTACTCGGCCGGAGTCGCCCAGCTCGTTCTCGGCCTCGGTTTTCGCGGCGACCACGGCGTCGTCGGACAGGACCGCGGACTTGTCGGATACGGGCACGTTGATGAGCACCTGCGGGAGGACGGTCATCACGCTGGCCAGCTCCGCGAGCGACTTGCCGGTCGACGCCATGCGCGCCATGATCCGCAGGCCGGACAGGGTGCCGTCGCCGGTGGTGGCGAAGTCGGGAAGCACGATGTGGCCCGACTGCTCCCCACCCAGGCTGTAGCCGCCGCGGCCGAGTTCCTCGAGGACGTAGCGGTCGCCGACCTTGGTCTCCACCATGTTGATGCCCTCGCGCTGCATGGCGAGCTTCAGGCCCAGGTTGGACATCACCGTGGCCACGAGCGTGTTGTGGCGCAGGTCGCTGTCCTCCTTCATGCCAACCGCGAGGATGGCCATGATCTGGTCGCCGTCGACGACGTTGCCCTGTGCGTCGACCGCGAGGCAGCGGTCCGCGTCGCCGTCGTGGGCCAGGCCCAGGTCAGCGCCGTGTTCGAGCACCGCAGCCTGCACCTTGTCGATGTGGGTCGAGCCGCAGTTGTCGTTGATGTTGTAGGCGTCGGGCTGGTTGAAGATTGCCACGACCTCGGCCCCGGCGGCCTCGTAGGCCAGGGGCGCGACGGCACTGGCCGCACCGTTGGCCGCGTCCACGACCACCTTGATCCCGGAGAGGTCGGTGGTCACCGACTCGGCGAGATGGGCGAGATAGCGCTGCCGGGCGTCGCCGGCCTCCTCGATGATGCGGCCCACGCCGGTGCCCGTGGGGCCCTGGTCGGAGAGTTCGGCCATCGCGGCCTCGATCTCGTCCTCCACGGAGTCGGGCAACTTACGCCCGCCGGCGGAGAAGAACTTGATGCCGTTGTCGGGCATGGGGTTATGCGAGGCGGAGATGACCACGCCGAGCGCCGCGCCGTAGTCCTTGGTGAGAAACGCGACGCCCGGGGTGGGCAGAACGCCGACGCGCAGGACGTCGACACCGGCATAGGCCAGGCCTGCGGACAACGCGGCGGCCAGCATTTCGCCGGACGCACGCGGGTCGCGGCCGATGACGGCGGTGGGGCGGCGCTCGTCGGAACGCCGGTCCTTGGTGAGCACCTGCGCCGCCGCCGCGCCCAGCTTCAGCGCCAGCGCGGCGGTGAGGTTCTTGTTCGCGAGGCCGCGAACACCGTCAGTTCCGAACAGTCGAGTCATAAGGGACATTATGCACAGCGGCCCCTCACTAGCCGACGGCCACCTCCGCGCTCAGCGGGGTGTCGTCCGAGGACGTGCCGATGTGCAGCGTGTACGTCCCCGGCTTGACCACAAAGGACTGCTCATTCGCGTCCCACACCCCGAACGGATGCGAAGCGGCCGCCAGATCCAGCACGATCCTCGCCTCGGCGCTCTGGCCCGCGGCGACGTGCACCTTGGCAAAGCCGACCAGCCGGCGCGGGGGCTGCCCCTTGACCGGGATCTCCAGGTACGCCTGCACGACCTCGGAGCCGTCGTACTCGCCGGTGTTGGCCACGGTGGCGGTGATCTCCACCTTTCCGTCGGCATCCGCCCCGCCGACGAGATTCCTGCCCTCAACCGCCAGGTCAGAGAGCTCGAAGCTGCTGTACGAGAGGCCGTAGCCGAAGGGGAACAGCGGCGCGATGTCCTGGCTCTGGTGCCAGCGGTAGCCCATGTTGAGGTTCTCGGAGTAACGCATGACCGGGTAGCCGGCGCCCTCGTCGACGCCCGGGTAACGCGACTCGTTGCCCGCGTAGCAGGTGTCGGACTCGCTCGCCGGGTAGGACATGGGCAGCTTCGCCGACGGGTTGTGCCTGCCGAACAGGGTGTCGGCGACGGCGTGTCCGTCCTCCTGGCCCTGGTTGAAGCACTCGAGCAGGGTGTGCGTCTTGTCCACCCACGGCATGAGGACCGGGTCGCCGTCCTTGAGCACGGTGACCGTGCGGGGGTTGGCGTCGGCGAGGGCGTCGATAAGCTCGTTCTGTCGCTTGGGCAGGTTCATGTCCTCCTGGTCCGCGCCCTCGGTGGTGACCAGCCCGGCCATGATGACCACGGTGTCGGCGGCCTGGGCGGCCGCGCGGGCCTCCGCGAGGTTGGACATGTCGTCGGCGACGGTGAACACCTCGACCTCGTTGTCTGCTCCGAGCTCGGACAGGACGTCCGTCATGCCCTCGAGCGGCGGAACCTCCTTCGTGGGAATCACCTGGGACGAGCCGCCGCCGCAGTTGCAGATGTTGTTGGCGAAGTCGTCGATGCCCACGATGAGGATCTTCCCGGAGGTCTCGGGCTTGAGCGGGAGCAGACCCCACTCGTTCTTCAGCAACACGATGACCTCGGCGGCGGCCTCGCGCGCGAAGGTGGCGCCGCGCTCGACGTCGATGCCCGTGACCGGCGACTCGTTGTCGAACTGGCCCATGCGGAACATCTGGGTGTAGCGGCGGATGAGCGCACGGTCGATGGTCTTCATCTCCAGGATGCGCTGGTCCAGCGCATGCTCGATGTTCTCCATGTTCATCCAGTTGTGGTCCGGCATCTCGTGGTCCAGGCCGGCGTTGAGCGACTGCGCGGTGGAGCGGGTCGACCAGAAGTCGGACTGCACGTAACCCTCGAACCCCCACTGGTCACGCAGCACCGTGGTGAGCAGCCAGTAGTTCTCCGTGCCGTAGGTGCCGTTGAGCCGCTGGTAGGAGCTCATGACCGACGCCACCTCACCGTCCTTCACCGTCATCTCGAAGGGCAGGAGGTAGAGCTCGCGCATGACGTACTCGTCGGCCTTGACGTCGTAACGGAAACGCTCGCGCTCCTCGTCGTTGAGCGCGAAGTGCTTGGCCATGGCGATGATGTTCTGGGACTGCACACCCCTGGTCACCTCGACCCCCATGACGCCGGAGAGGTAGGGGTCCTCGGAGAAGTACTCGAAGTTGCGCCCGCCGAGGGTGATGCGCGCCAGGCACATGCCCGGGGCCTCGAGGAGGTGCTGGCCCAGCGCCTTCATCTCCAGGCCCATGTGCTCGCCGTAGCGCCGCGCCAGTCCCGGGTCGAACGTGGCGGCCAGCCCGAGGGTCGCCGGTAGCGCGGTGGCTGCCGGGGACGGGGTGCCGTCGCCCATGCCCACGCCGACGGGTCCGTTGGTGATGTTCAGCCGCGGGATGTTCAGTTCCTCGATCGGCTCGGCGTGACGCCACACCTCCAGCTGATTGAGGTCCAGGTCCGGGTCGGTCATGTCGAGGTTGTACGGGTTGATGGTCTTCATCGCACCGCCGAGCTGGTCGACCTTCTGCTCGAGTGTCATCTCCGCCACGAGCAGGGCGGCGCGTTCACGCGGGCTTTTCGACGTATCCATCCACGGCTGGTTGTTCTCGGTCATTGTTTCCTCACTTCACGACGGCGGTTTCTCCACCCCACGCTAGGCCGGCAGCACGGGGCTACACACCACTTGCAGGTTGTTGCAGAGCCCGGGCCGCGGGGGTCACACACCCGCGTGCCGGTGCCAGTTGTCAAAATCCTCCGCGACCGTGGCCGCCAGCTCCATGTAGGCCCGCGTGGTCGGGGGAGCGAGCAGATCCATGTCCACCACGGCACCCTCGGACAGGTGTTTGTCGAAGGGGATGAGATGCACCGAGCGGGACCGGGCCCGGAAGTGCTCGACCACCTGATCCAGATCAATGGTGGCGCGGGAGGGTGCGCAGGCGGAGACGACCACGATGGACGTGGCGGCGAGGTGCCCGTACCCGTGCACGTTCAGCCAGTCCAGGGTGGCGGAGGCGGACTGCGCGCCGTCGAGGGCCGGAGTGGTCACGAGGATGAGGGTGTTGGCCAGGTCCAGCACCCCGGCCATCGCCGAGTGCATCAGTCCCGTGCCGCAGTCGGTGAGCAGGACGTTGTAGTGGTGCTGGAGGATGTCGATGGCCTGGCGGTAGTCGCCCTCGGAGAAGGCCTCCGACACCGCTGGATCCCGCTCGGAGCCGATCACCTCGAGCCGGGAGGGCGCCTGGGTGGTGAAACCGCGCACCGTCGCGTAGCGCGAGGTGTCGTCCGCTGCCAGGAGATCCCGGATCGTGGCCGGTCCCGGTGCCGCTACCCGCTGGGCGAGGGTGCCGAAGTCCGGGTTGGCGTCGATGGCGATGACGCGGTCACCACGGACCGAGGCGAACACACCGCCCAGCGCGACGGTGGTGGTGGTCTTGCCCACTCCGCCCTTCAGCGACATCACGGCGATGCGGTAGTCACCCCGCAGCGGGCGGCGGATGCGCTCGAGGAGGTCGCGCTGCGACTCCTCCCCCGGCGACTCCCCGAGGTTGATGCCACCACGGGACACCTGGTGCACCAGTTTGCGCCACCCCTTCGCCGGGTGGCGTTTGACCCGGTTGACCAGGTTGGACTGGTCCAGGGCGGGAGGCGGCGTGAGCTCGTGTGCGGTGGCGCCGCGGTGTTTCCCCGCCCCGGCAGCGTCCCCGTTCCCCCACCACGACGGCGTGGCCTCGGCAGAGTGAAATTCTGTGGTCATGTGCGATCCCCCATCGTCACAACAACTCAATCTTGGGAGGCGATGCCTCACTCCCACAGAACTCTAACCGCGCCGGGTCCGTTGCGCCGGGCGAGCGGTGTCAGAGCCGGAAACTCACCACATCGACCGCCCTGTCCTCCTCGAGGTGGTCGTAGTAGTGCGTCAGTGCTCCCCGGAGCTCGGCCAGGTCGGTGAATCCGGCGAGCCCGGCGTCCTCGTCGGTCAAGTCCTTGAGCTGTGTGTGTCGCACCTCGGTGATCATGACCGGCAACCGGTCGTCGGGCGGTTCCACCCCGTCAAAGATGAGCACGGCCGGCCCGCGGCGGTACGGGTCATCCACCCGGATGGCCTGCACCTTGTCCCCGGACAGAACCAGCCCGTGTGTCCCCCGGCAGCCATGTGCATCTCCTGCGGGCTCTCCAACCGTGCGGAGGAGTACGCGTTGGGCAGCAGCTGCTCGACGGGCAGCTCCACCAGTCCGGCGGGTTCGCGCACCACGAAGCAGATCTCCGGGTTGCGTTCAAAGAAGATCTGCCGGCATTTCCCGCACGGGGAGATGACCTGCCCCGAGGGGCCGTGCACCGCGGCGACCGCGACGATCGGGTCGTCCGGCATGGTCGCGGCGTGCAACGCCAATGCGGACACCTCTCCGCAGGGGCCGCCGGTGAAGTGGTGGGCGTTCATCGCCGTGAGGATCTCCCCGGAGGCGGTGAGTATCCCGCCCGCCACGGTGTGCCGGTCCCCGTCGTTGCCCCTCCTGGCGGCGTCCGCCGTTGCCTCGATCAACCGCCTGGTTCCACTGCTCAACATGAAACCCAGCGTAACTGAACCCTTCCGGGGAAACGGCGAACGCCGCCCTCCCCCACCGGGTGGGAGTGGACGGCGTGAACCGAAAAGGACCGTGAGCAGTCCAGGCGTGATTAACGCTTGGAGTACTGCGGGGCACGACGTGCCTTGTGCAGACCGGCCTTCTTGCGCTCGACGGCGCGGGCGTCACGGGTGAGGTAGCCGGCGGCCTTGAGGGCCGGGCGGTCACCCGGGTTGTACTCGATGAGAGCACGGGCGATGGCCAGGCGCAGGGCGCCGGACTGGCCGGTGGGGCCGCCGCCGCCGATGTTGACCTTCATGTCGAACTGGCCTTCGCGGTCAAGCAGAGCCAGCGGGGACAGGATGTCCTGCTGGTGCAGCTTGTTCGGGAAGTAGTCGTCGAGATCGCGGCCGTTTACCTTGATCTCGCCGGAGCCGGCCTTCATGAGCAGACGGGCGATGGCGCGCTTACGGCGACCAACGGTCTGGATCGGGCCATCGTTGATGACGTAGTTGGATTCCTCGGCCTCGGTCTCGGATTCCGTGTTCAGTGCGTCACCGATGGTGTAGCCGAAGTCCTCGCTGGCAGCCTGGGCTGCGGCGATGTCCTCGGCGGAAGCGACGTTGTCCTCAACCTGCGAGGTGGTGTTCTCGAGGTTGTCGGTGTTGTTCGGCTCAGTCATTACTGGGTCACCTGCTTGAACTCGAATTTTTCGGGCTGCTGGCCGGCGTAGGGGTGCTCGGAGCCGGTGAAGACGTGCAGCTTCTTGACGGAGGCGTCGGAGAGCTTGTTGTGCGGCATCATGCCCCGGATAGCTTCTTCGACAACGCGGTCAGGGCGCTCGTCGAGAGCCTTGCCCAGCGTCATGGAGCGCAGTCCACCCGGGTAACCCGAGTGGCGGTAACGCATTTCGCGCTCGCGCTTGTTGGACGAGATGTGGACCTTGTCCGCGTTGATCACGATGACGTGGTCTCCCACGTCGGTGTTCGGAGCGAACTGGGGCTTGTGCTTGCCGCGCAGCAGGTCTGCTGCGGAGGAAGCGAGCTTGCCCAGGACCACGTCGGTAGCGTCGATGACGTACCACTTACGGGTGATGTCACCGCTCTTCGGGTGGTAGGTAGACATGCATGACTCCTTAAAAAGTCTGTCTAGAGATGGTGCCGGCCAACGAAGCGACACGTAGCTGCGCCTGACCCGCGGCGGCCGGTGGGGACCCGCGGAGGCGATGCCGCGGCCCTGTTCCAAGAGGAACTGACCACGGCGCGTTACGCACACAGGGGAAAAACTTTACGTCACGCAGGCAGATAACCCAAACCGCCCGTCGGTAGCGGGACGGCCTCCCCGCCTCCCGGTGGGGACTTCCCCCCATTCTCCTTGTCGGGTCGAGTGGATAGCAATACGTTCAGCTTCGACAGCGCGATTCAATCCCCTACCCAGGGAGGCCGACCTTCACCTCAGCTTTCCCCCGCCCACAGAAACTTTGCTCCTCGCCCCATCGATACCGACCCCAGCAATCACTCTCACCCCGTTTCCAGAATGGAGTTCTGCCATGAACATCTCGAAGACCCGCCTCATGTCCCTTGGCCTGGCCGCCGCGGCCGCCGGTACCGGCCTGCTGGCCACCTCGGCACCCGCGTCCGCCGGAACCTGTTACTACAGCGAACGAACCCACGCACTGGTTACCCTTGGCTCCTCCCACGGCGTCGTGGCCACCGGTGAATGCGGAATGATTTACCCCGGCGCTGGTCTTAAAGGCGAAGGGACAACCCCGAACGCCATTTCCCTGGGCGCCATCACGCTCCCCGGCGGCGAATGGATCGTGGGATTCATCAACGACTTCAGTGGTCTCTACCCGGTCAACAACGGCCCGGAAAACTTCTGGATCGAGCGGTAGCAAAGCGACGAAACCGCCCGTCAGTACCGGAACCTCCGGTACCGACGGGCGGTGTGGCGTGACCGCGGGGCTGGGTCGCGGTGGACATATCCCCCGATTTGTCCGTTCCGCGTCCCGGGGAACACCGTTTCGGCCAGCTGGCGCATCCGCCCCCGGTTAGTGGAGTGAGTGCTGGCCTCTGACGGCTCCCGCGCCCGCGCGCGGCCCGTGTGCGAAGTACGCGGTTACTGCCAGGAAGCGGCGGCGCGGCGGTTGATGTCGCTCATGTTGCTGTTGCCTTCCGACAGGGTGTCGGCGATGGTGCTCAAAATCGTGTTGAGTTCCAGGGCTGCCTGGTCCCACTGCGCCTGCGCAGCCTGGTAGGCGGTGCTGGCATCGCCCTCCCAGGACTCGACCATGGGCTGGAGCTGGCGTTTGAGGTCGTCGAGTTCGGACCCGATCCGCGCAGACGTGGAGCGGATGTCTCCGGAAGAGGCCTCGATCTCACCGAACTGGTACTTGATTGCGCTCATGACTGTTCCTTTTCGTTAGCTGGGCTGGGTTGGATCTGCCGGTGTCAGAGTGCGAGACCCTGGGAGCCGACCTGGTTGAAGGCCTGCTCGGTGGATGCCTCGGTGTCCGCGAAGTTGCTGCTGTTGCTGCGGAGGTTGTCGGAGATGGAGGTGAGAGCCTCCTGCAGGCGGTTCGCCGAGGAGTCGTAGCGCTGCATGAGGTTGTCGAAGCTGATCTGCGCGGTACCGGCCCAGGAACCACGGAGCGTGTCGACAACCCCGCGCACCCGACCCAGTTCGCTCTGGACGTTGGCGTTCACGTTGTCGACGTTGCCCGCGGTGGTGATCATGACGTCGGCTTCGGTTCTGAACAATTGGCTCATGTCGGAGTGACCCTTTTCTGTCGGTGTGAGGTGGACGAAGGAGCGGGCGAGTGGTCCCTTCCCGCTCTATTAGGACTGCCTCCGCCGCTCTGCGGTTCCCTCCAACGCCAAAGTTCTCATTCTCCGCCGACGGTGAAGGTCCGGGTGGCCATCGTGCAGGCGGCGTGCTGGCTGACGGACGGCTGTTCCCGGGTGTGGCACCCGACGCTGAGCTGGTTCCCGCCCTCCACCCACGTGGTCCACCGCACCCGGGATCCGTCTCCGGGATCCTCCACATAGGACATGGTCTCTTCTCCGCGGTCCGGCTCCGAGAGCTGCGGGTCCTCCTCGACGAGGCGCTCCACCTCGTCGAAGAGGACACCGGCGCCGATGCTGTACACGGGGTCGCGGGTGAGATGGATCCGCAGGTCCGGGTCGTCGCCGGTGGCGACCACGGACGACTCCGACTGCGTCAACTCGAAGTCCGCCGGCAGCGACACGGTCGTATCGCCGAGCTGCAGCTGCACCATTGCTGCCGCCGGCTCCAGCGCAGACGTCGGAGCGGTCGGCTGAACCCGGGGAGTCGTCGGCGGTGCGGACTCGCTCGACTCCCCCATCACCTGGGCAACGGGGTCCGGATTCCCGCCCCCGGGCGCTCCCCACCACCGCAGACCCACCACCACCGCGCCCACCAGCAGCACCAGGACCGCACTCGCGACCACCACCGCCGTCACACCGGGACGCTCGCCGGAGAGCCGGCCGCGCAGGAACGACTCCCGCTCGACTTTACCCCGCAGCCGGTGGCGGCCCACCGGAGGAAACTCCCCGGTGTCCGGGTCCTCCTCGGGCGCCGGCTCGTCCGTCTCCGCGGCGGAGCAGGCCACCCCCTTGTTGGCCAGCAGGCGCTGGAGGGTCGCGGTGGCCTCGGCATCGGCGTCGATACGCACGTGGACATCTGGCCAGGACTGCGCCGCGAGCTGGCGCACCTGATCGAGCACACTCGTCCCGGCCCAGCCCTCCGTCACCCCGGTTCCGGGGAGGTCATAGCGGTAGATGACGTCGCTGGGGGTGAGCCCCTCGAAGACGGTGGCGGAGTCGAAGACCGCGATGGTGATCGTGGGCAGACCCGTGCGCGGAGCGGTGGGAATGGTCATGGCAGGGAGACCTCCTGGGTCAGTGCGACGTGGCAGGCTCCCCGGTTCACACCCCGGGTGACCCAGGTGGCGCGGCCGGGGGGCAGGAGTTTCGGGCGGATGCCGAAGATCGGTCCGTCATCCCGGTCGGCGGAGAGAATGAGGGCGGCGGGTTGTTCATCGTGTAGCGCGGCGAGCATTCCGCCGAACATTGCCCGCCCGATTCCACCGGACTTTCGGGCGACGACAAGGTGCAGGCCGATGTCGCGGGCGAAGGGCAGGAGTTCGCTCAGCAGGTGAAGCTCGGCCGCGGCGACGAGGTCGAGGTCGTCGATGGCGATGTAGATGTCCGGGCCCGTCCACCAGGAACGCTCGCGGAGCTCGGCGGGTGAGATGTCGGGGCCGGGGAGCCGATCCCGCAGGGTGGTCACGGCGCTGCGCAGGGTCTGGGCCGCCGCGGAGGCGGAGGCGGCGTAGGCGGCGACCATCTCGTCCGGCAGCTCTCCCAGGTGGGAGCGCCTCGGGTCGACGACCACCAGGCGGGCGCGCTCCCTCCCGAGCCTGCAGATACCGGACATGACCGTGCGCAGCGCCGCGGATTTGCCGGACTGGGACGCACCCACGATCACCAGGTGCGCGTCCGCCACCGGGTCCCAGGTGAGGGTGGTCAGTCGCGCTCCACCGATCCCGATCGGCACGCCCGGGGTCTCCGCGGCCGCGAGCTGCGATACGTCCACCGAGGTGGGAAGTACCCGCAGCGCCGGCACGGACTGCTGCCCCCGGGACTGCGCTTCTCGACGGATGTGTTCAAGGTCCTGGCCCGAGGTGAAGGCGACGAGCATGTGCGCGCCGTCCGCCGACAACCCCCGACCCGGAGCGGCGGGGAGTTTCTCCTGGGCCTTGCGGTCGATGACCGAATCGAGAGCATCGACCAGGCGGAGTTCGATGCGGTGGGTGATCAGGTCGCGTATCGCCGGCCGTAGCGTCGCCCACCGCGGGGTGCTGATCACCAGGTGCACCCGCGCCCCGGGGCCGTCGGCGGCGATCCCGGACACGACGTCGACGAGATCGTCCAGGTCGGACCCCGTCGTCGCGATGGCGTGCCAGCCGTCGATGAACAGGAAGGTGTGCCGCGGCTCGGGGAGGTCCACCAGCGCGGTGACCTCGTCGATGATGCGCCGGATCTTTTCGTCGTCACCCCGCCCGGCGTAACCGGCCACGTGGGGCAGCCGCTCCAGCTGGCTGAGGCCCCCGTCGCCGAGATCGATGACGTAGAACCGGACCTCATCGGTGGAATGGCCCGCTGCCAGCGCCGCGGCAAGCGTTCGCAGGGTGCCGGTCTTGCCGGTCTGCGGGCCGCCACTGACGGCGACGTGCCCGCCGCTCTCGGACAGGTCGAGCTCCAACGGGTCCTGCCGCTGGTGGTAGGGGCGGTCGATGATCCCGATCGTCGCACGCAGCGTCCCCGCCCCGTCCGGCCGGACCACCGAGGACAGCTCGATCCGCGCGGGGAGAGGATCCAGCCAGATGCGGTGTGCGGCGAGTTCCCGGACCGCCGCGGCCTCCCGTGCGGCCTCGACGATCGCGTCCAGCACCGTGATGGACTGATCCAGGCGGACGTTGTCCGCCTTCTCCCCCACCTCGTCAATCTCGTCGGCCGCGGTGAACAGGGAGACCTCGGGCACGGCGATGCGGTGACGGGATCCGCTGTCCCGGCGCGGAAGTGGTCCGGAGACGTAGGCGGCCTGGAATCTCGTCAGCGCATCCGCGTCGGTGCGCAGGAAACCCGCTCCTGGCTGCGCGGGGAGGTGGTAGGCGTCGGGCACGCCGATCACCTGCCGGGACTCCCCGGCCGAGAAGGTCTTCAGCGAGATCCGGTAGGACAGGTGCGAGTCCAGCCCCCGGAGTTTCCCCTCCTCCAGCCGCTGGGACGCGAGCAGCAGGTGGACGCCCAGGGACCTGCCGAGGCGCCCTACCGCCACAAACAGGTCGGCGAAATCCGGGTGGTGGACCAGGAGCTCGGAGAACTCGTCGACGATGATCACCAGGCTCGGCAGGGCGGGCAGATCGGGCCGGGTGCTGGAGCGGGCAAGTGCGTAATCGGTGACGTTGGCGAAGTTTCCCGCCGAGCGCAGCGCCTCCTGCCTGCGGTTGAGCTCGCCCGACACCGCGTCGTACATCCGGTCCACCAGCACCGCCTCCTCCTCGAGGTTGGTGATCACCGCCGAGGTGTGCGGCAGCCCCTCGCACCCCAGGAAGGTCGCGCCTCCCTTGAAGTCGACGAGCACCAGGTTGAGCTCCTCCGGGCTGTGGGTCGCCGCCAGCGCGGTCACCAGCGTGCGCAGCAGCTCGGACTTTCCGCTGCCCGTGGCGCCGATGCACAGCCCGTGTGGGCCCATCCCGCCGTGCGCGGCCTCCTTGAGGTCGAGACGCACCAGCCCGCCAGCCTCGCTCAACCCGATGGGCGCGGTCAGCCGCGACCGCGCCTGCCCGTGGAGCGGCCACATGGTCTCCGGCGCCAGATCGTCGATGTCACCGATTCCCACCAGGGAGAGCAGGTCCCCGCGGGTTCCGTTGCCGCCTGTCGACGGCCGCATGTACGCCGCCATCGACCGGGCGAACAACACCGCTTCCCGGTCCGTGAGACCGTCGGGCACCCCGAGGCTCTCCACCCCGCTCGCGGTGAGTACGGATATGTCCTCGTCGACCTGCAGCGCCAGTCCTTCGGATTCCGCCCGCAGCGCGAGGGCGCTGGCGGCGGGGCGCGACGCCACGTCGAGGACACAGGCCCAGGAGGCGTCGTCGATGAAGTCCTCCGTGCCGGTGGTGGCCACGTCATCGACGACCAGGACGGGGAACCTGGCCCGCTGCGGCTGCCGGGAATGGGGCAGCCACTTCAGCCATTCCCATGCCCCGCCCTCCCGCTCGCCGACGACCTGCACGCCCACGACCTCCGGGCCGTGCGCCGAGACGAGCTGGGCGATCATGGCCCTGGCCAGGGGCCGTGCGGCGGGTCCGGACAGCGCGAGAAAACGGAAGGCCCGCAGCTGGATGATGATGGGCATCTCCCCCACCGTGGAGATCGCCTGCAGCGTGCGCCGCAGGCTCACCGCACACACGGGCTCCAGGTCCTCGGTGGCGCCGCCGTCACGGACCTCCAATGCGGTGCTGAGCAGGGCGTCGCCCAGCCCGATACGCACCTCCATGGCATCGCTGTCCGCCTCACCGCGTTCCCACATCCGCCGCGAACCGATGCGGGACTCCAGGTCGGCCGGCCCGGGATGGCGGTGCAGTTCGTGAAGGCGCTGAAGGTGCGCGTCGGCGAGGGCCTTTTCCCTGACGATCCCCAGGTGACGCAGGTAGGCGCGCCGGGTCTCGTCCACCTCGCCTTCCGTCTGGGGAGGGGAAAACATCATGAGCATGGACACACCCATCATCAGCGGCAGCACCAGCGTCATCGGGCTGGCACCGCGCCCGCCCGCGAACATGACCGCCACCATCGCCACCATGGCGGCGACCATGATCACCGGCATGAGGATTCTGACCACGGGCATGGGCTGTGGCCGCTGAGCGGGTGGCACGGCCTCGACGTTCAAGGTCCCGGAAGGCTTCGGCGGTGCTGGTTCCCGCTCCCCGGGCATGAGTGGTTCAACGACGGTGCCGAACGTCACGGGCATGCTCACGCTGGTACTCCCCCAGGTACAGGTGCTCCCCACAGTTGCCCGGCCCCCCGACCGGATCCACGCGGAACTGTGGACACGGGTCGAATCCTAGGCCATGATGAGCACATCGGCAGGCGGGGGCCTGCCGGTCTGTGGAAAGCATCAGACTCGGGGGAGAAAAACTGTGTCCACGTCCTTGTCAGGCCATGATTCGGTGTCGCTGAGCGACGTCCGCGGCCACACCTTGCGCATCAGCGTGCGGGCCCATGTCGGCGTGTTCGTCCGCGAGGTCGATCTGTCCGTCCCCGCGGTTTCCGCGATTTCGGAGATGCTCCCGGAGATCACCGAGCTCTGCGGCGCCCCGCAGATCACCCGGCCCTGGCGGGCGTCGACGGCTGCG
Source organism: Corynebacterium doosanense CAU 212 = DSM 45436 (assembly GCF_000767055.1). Lineage (NCBI taxonomy): Bacteria > Bacillati > Actinomycetota > Actinomycetes > Mycobacteriales > Corynebacteriaceae > Corynebacterium > Corynebacterium doosanense. The sequence goes on along the minus strand of NZ_CP006764.1, from coordinate 576,424 downwards.
GGCCAGGGCATCGACATGGCCGTCCCGCTGCATGCCACCGGGCTCACCCACGGGTCAGTGATCATCCTCAGCCCGGCGGAACCCGTCGACGCCCCCATCCTGCGTGATTCGGCCGAGGCGCTGGTGGTCCATTCCCGGGGAAGCGGCGCCGCGGGTGCGCTGACGGGTGCGGCCGCGGTGGGCAGCATTCTGGTGGTCGTCCTGCTCCTCCCCTTCATCGGCGTGCCCTACGCACTGGCCGCCGGGGCGGGGACGGCGTTGCTGGTGCTCATCTGGTTCCGCCGGCGCACGCTGCTCGCGCCCGTGATCACGCTGCTGGCGGCCGCGTCCGCGGCGACCTTTGTCCTGGGAGGTTCCGCTCCCGTTCCCGGGGTGGAATGGGCCTGGGTGGTCCTGGCCGCGACTGGTACGACCGTGGCGACCCTGACGTTGCTCTCCGCCCTTGGCGCGGTGGGGTCCCGGTTTCTGGCCGCGACCGCGACGGCCGCGCTGCTGGTCTCCGTCTGTTGCCTGGGGTTCGCCGTGCCGGCGGGCTCTGCCACTCCGACCCCTGTGTCGGTCGTTGCCGCCCTGGGCGTGGTGGCTGGGCTCGTGGCCATCAGCGCGACCCCCTCTCTGGCCACGACGCTGGCCGGGTTGGAGGTGCCGCGCCTTCCCACGGCCGGGCAGGATCTGTCCATCGCCGACGGGAACCAGCCGGACGTGGACGTACGTGCCCGGTGCGCCGGGTTGCTGGCGGACGGGATGGCCCTGGGAACCGCCGCGGTCATGGTCCCGTCCCTTCTGGCCTTCTCCTGGGTCGGCGGGCTCGGCCCACAGCTGCTGGCCCTGGCCACGGCCGGAGCGACCGTGTTACACGCGGCGCGTTACCGGCCGACAGTGCCCGCCTACTCGCTGGCAGTGACCGCCTTCGCGGGGATGGCGGGGGCCGTACTCGCCGCGGCTACCCAGCCGACGACCGCCACGGTGCTCATCGCAGCTGCCACCGTCATTGCGCTCACCACCGCCGTGGGCTGGGCCGGCCGGGTGAGCACCGTGGAGCCGACCACCGCGGTGTGGTGGGAGCGCATGGAGATCGCGTCGATCGTCGCCGCTCTCCCGTTGGCGGCCTGGGTGGGCGGGCTGTTCGCCCTGGTTCGGGGACTGGGGTGAAACGGGCGTCGACAGTTCTGGCCCTTCTCCTACTCCCTTTGACCTGCCGCCTGCCCGATGCCGGGGCCCAGCCCGTGGTCACGCCGTGTGTCCGGCCGGTACCGGTGCCCGCACCGCAACAACCTGCCCGACCCGCCAGTGAGACGAGCCTGCACGAGCTCGCCACCGGGAGTGGGGTGAAAGTCGCCGTCATCGATACCGGGGTGGCGCCCCACGCCGAGCTTCCCGGGCTGCTGCCCATCGCCGACCTCGTGGCGCGGGAGACCCCGGATCCACTCCTGGACTGCGACGGCCACGGCACCATCGTCGCCGGGGTGATCGCCGGTCAGACCCTGGGTGTTGCGCCGGGTGCGCAGATTCTGTCGGTGCGTCAGACCAGCGCGCACGTCGCCGTCGAGAACGCGGACACTCCCGAGGGCCGCTCCGGGGGAACGCTCGCCTCGCTGGCGGAGGCGGTGCATCTTGCCCTCGACCAGGGTGCGCAGGTGATCAACATCTCGGTGGTCGCGTGTGTGGATCCGGACACGGCAATCCGGCTGAACTCCGGCGTCCTCGACGACGCCCTCGCCCGGGCTGAGGCGCAGCAGACGGTGGTGGTCGCCGCCGCGGGCAACATCTCGCCGGAGTGCCAGCCCGGATCGGTCGTCTACCCGTCCCACTCTCCGACGGTGCTCAGCGTCGGCGGTCGGGAGAACACCCACACGATCGCGGAGTATTCCCTGCCGGAGCCGGAGGGCCGCCCGGCGGTCTCCGCCCCGGCATCGGTCCCGGTCGCACTCTCCCCGGATGCCAACGGGTGGGTCAGTGGCGTGCAGCCCGAGACCGGGGAGGCGAGGGAGTTCCATGGCACCAGCTTCGCCGCGCCGGTGGTGTCCGGTACCGCCGCCCTACTCAGGCAGCGCCACCCCGACTATTCCGCCGCGGAGATCCGCGCGCAGATCCTCGCCTCGGCGGAGCCCTCCGGCGGGGCGGTGGATCCCCTCACGGCGCTGACCTATGTTCCTCCCGCGGACGTCGAGATCACTCCCCGTCACCTCGCCTTCGCCTCCCCGCCCCCGGCAGGTCAAGAGATCCGCGCCCGGTTGGCGTCGCTGCTGGCGTGCCTGTCCCTGGTCGCCGTGGCCGGCCTGGCGGTCGCGGGGGTGGGTCGGCCGGTCAGAACCTCGTCATTCCCAACCGGTCGTCGAGCACCGGGTTCAGGAAGTCGAGCCCTCCCAGGCCCCAGGTCACCCAGGTGATCGCCAGGAAGGTCAACCAGCACAGCAGGAGCAGCAGGGCGATCATCGTCCACCGCGTCGCGCGCGGCTGTCGGTCGAACCAGGTGAAGAACCTGTCGTAGACACCCACGCCCCAGTGGAGGATGGCCTTGGCCCACCTGACCTCCAGGGAGAGAATGCCGATGGACAGAAACACACCGAGCCATCCCGGGCCGGGCAGGGGAATCGCCGCGAGGCTCAGGACAAACAGCAGCGAGCCGACCACGAGGATCGCCGGGCGCACGAGCCAGCCGTAGCGGCGGGTCTTCAGGCTCTGGTGATAGTCCTCCAGGCGCGTCACGCGCTGCTCGACCCTGTGCCGCATCGTTGCCATGATTACCTAACGCGCTAGCACGCCGGAAAAGTTCCGCCGTGGAGTGATATTCGTCCAGACGTCTGGACTCCCAGGAAGAATCTAGTACACCGCGCGCCGGGCGTACTCGGCCGACAGCGTCGGCCCCTCGGGCAGGACGGCGACGATCGACCAGTCCACCGCCTCCGCCCCGGTGATCCCCAGCGCGGCCAGCGCCTCGGGCGAGGCAGGAAATCGCATCCCCTCCGGGGACACAACGTGGAGCCCGTGTCCCGAGTCCACCGCGACAGCACCCTGCGCCAACCCCGCAAAGTAGCTGGCCGGCGCGTCCCCGGACAGCGCCACCGCGCCCGGTACGAGTACCAGCCCGTCCCTGCCCACGGTCCCATCAGACAGACCGCAGAGGCGGGATCCGACGGGATCCAGGAATTCCGGTGCTTCGGCGGGAAGGTTGACGGGCACTGCATCGGCGTACCGGGAGATGTCCCGGGCAGCCACCTCCCTGCGTTCGGCGCCGAGGCCGGTGAGGATGTCCGCCTGCGTCGGTGTCAGTCCCGCCACCGCAGAATCCGAATTCAGCGCCCAGGACTGCTCCCCGGCCGTCAACACGGTCGGCAGCGGTTCGGGCGCCGCCCAGGCCGGGCGTTCGGTCATCGCGGAGAGCACTTCCGCAGGCACCGCCAGGCGAGGGGTCTCCGGGGTGATACCCAGCCCGCGCCGCAGGACCCGGCCCTGCGACAAGGTGTCCGCGGGGAGCTCGCGCCGCCCGTCCGCCGTGAGCACCCAGTCGGAGGTCGGCCCCTCGGCCAATACCGCCCCACCGTCCGGCAGACGCACCGGAGCCCCGTCGGCGAGGACGGTGATCACGCCGTCGACGCTCGTGCAGGAGGCCCAGATCCGGGAGGAGTCCTCCGGGTCAGCGATCACTCCCGGGGCCGGGTTGATGCCCACGGGTACCCCCTTGTCCGCGGCGGCGAGATAGTCGCTGCCCACCGCGACCGGGTCCGCCGGCGATCCCACCGCCAACCGCGCCGAGGCGAGGTTGATGACGGGGTGGAGGTGGTCGTCGATACGCACAAACAATGCACCCGATTCCGAGCGCAGTATCGGGGCGTCGCCGGGGTCGGGCTGCGGGTTGAGCCAGGCGAACAGGCCCGCGCCGAGCATTCCCAGCACGACCGCGACGGTGCCGAAGATCATTCCCCGGGCCCGGGCGGCGAGCGGGTCGTGGATCATGCGGATGTCGCCGAACGCGAGGCCGTGCTCGACCCGACGGCGCAGGAACCGGTGTCCGGAGACCTGCGCGCGGGTCGTCGGCTGAAGCGGTGTGCTCATGTCTCCCCCGTAGATCACGAATCCGCCACCGCTCCCCCGAGGGGTGGCATCTTCCGGGAAGACTATCCCAGGTCTAGCTCCGGGGCAGCGGTTCCGGGGACTCCGCGCGCATCTCACGGAGCTCGGCCAGGGTGAAGTTGTCGTCGACGGCGAAGATGACCACCCGCCCGTCCTTGTAGACGGGGGTCACGCCCTTCGCGGTCCACAGGCCGAGCTGCTGCTCCCAGAGGGGAGGATCGGTGGCCCAGTAGCCGTGCGGGGAGAGGACGATGTAGTTGACCCCCAGTTCCTCCACGGCCTCATCGGCCATGTTGGTGGCGTCGGGCTCCCCTCGCTGACCCTGGCCGATGAGGTTGGCGTTCCAGAAGCTGCGGTCGGTGGCGGAGTCGCGTCCGGAGGTCGGCCAGAAGTAGTGGCGGTACAGGCTGGGCAGCCGGTTGTAGGCGTACATCCAGCCGGAGCCGTCACCCGGGTCGCCGGCGATGTACCCCTCGTAGGCGCGGGGCTGCTGCGCCAGCCAGTCCCATGCCCGCACGTCGGCGGCGGTGACCATGCGGTTCTCCAGGCGGGGCGACTTCTGGATGATCTCGGCGCCGTCCGCCGTCTTCGCCAGGGACCAGGCCCCGACACCCCAGGCCAGCGGGAGGGACAGCACGACGGCGGCGATCGCCGTGGCCCGGCGGGTGAGGGTGCGGGCGCGGGTGTTCTCCGGGTTGAGCAGGGCCGCGACCGGGCCACCGGTGATCAGCCGCAGCGCGACCGCGAGGCCGACTCCGGCGAAGGCCGTGGCCATCATGGCTACCGGGATGATCAGACGGTGCGGGGTGGCGTAGTGCAGCCCGCCGATGAGGGTGAGCACGTCGGACACGACGGGAACGTCGAAGGGTTTGAGGGCGTGCACGGTGAGGCAGACCGAGACGAACCAGAAGACGGGCGCCCAGAGGTTGCGCCGCCACAGGATCAGCGCCACGGCGCCGATCCCGGCGACCCACAGCAGAATGGTGGGGTCGTAGCCGGGGAAGAACTCCTCCACGTGCCGGGTGTTCATGGTCAGCGCCTTGATCCAGGACTCCGTGCGGGAGACATCCTCGGTGGCGGTCCACGTGACCAGCGTCTCCGCATCGTCCGCACCAGCGATGACCTGCGGCAGCATGAGCAGGAACCCCAGGATGCCCGCGCTGGCGAGCACAGCGAGGTCGCGCAGCCGCGAGCGTGACCCGCCCCGGTCGGCGGGTGCGAACACCAGGTACAGCAGCCAGTACAGGCCGACGAGCAGAACCACGATGGTCGAGGCGGAGGGGTGCAGCTGGGTGAGGCCGGTCAGGCTGAGCGCGGCGGCGAAGATGAGCACCGGTTGGCGCGGGGCCGACAGGAACAGGGCGACCACGAGGCCGCTCGACGCAACGGCAGCGAGGTAGGGCCAGGCGCCCACGTAGTGGCTGGTCCACATGACCGCCGGCAGGGCGAAGCTCAGCACCGCGGACAGACCGGCCGCGATCTGGGCGGTCAACCCGCCGTTGCCGACCATCTTCCAGGCCAGCAGTGCCACCGACATGGGCATGGCGACAGCCGGGATGACGATGCCCATGATGCTCGTCGCGGCGATCGGGCTGAGCCCCGCCAGGTGACCGAGCAGCGCCGCAGCAGCGTGGAACGCGGCGGGGTAGAACATGGGCGCGGAGGTCTCGATGTTGTGCAGCTCGCCCATGCGGACCGCCGAGGCCACGCCCTCGTCCATCATGAAACGCACGACATTGGCGTGCCAGTGCACGTCCCAGCCCTGGATGATGTTCTCCCGACCGCCGGGCAGCTCCTCGAGCCACTCCACCATGCGGGTGATGAACATCGTGGAGCCGGCCGCCACGCCCGCCGCCGGCAGTATCCACCGGGGATCCAGCGCGCTACCCACCCGCCAGCTCGGCGCATCGGGGACGGGGAATCTGCGCCCCAGTCGCCGGGCCCCGTAGCGCCACAGGGCCGCGACTACGGTGACGAACAGCGCGAACAGGGCGGCGCTGAGCACGCCGAAACGGATGTCGACCAGCCCGAAAACCCAGCCGGCAACGCCGTAAACGGCGAAGGACACGGGAATGGCGGCGACGGCGGCGTAGGGCAGCTTCGCCCCGGACACCCAGGAGATGACGGCACCGGGGAGAAAAATCACTCCGATTGCCGTCAGCACGGCAATGGTCGTCGTATCCATGACTGTCCTCAGTACTTCTCTTGTCCGGTCGCGCGATTACCCGGCACAGTTTAGCGCGGGGCTTCGGCGGACCCGTCGGCAACATTCGCTTCTCGACGAGCGCGGGTCGCCGTCGCCCGATCGGCCAGCTCCGCTGCGGAGGGGTAGTCCACCCGGGTCAGCGTGAGCCCCTTCGCGGGTGCCACGGGGATGTCCGAGGAGCGCGTGGTCTCGCCTAGCAACCGGGCGGGCAGGGAGTCGTCGCGACGCCCCTCCCCCACGGCCAGGCACGCGCCGACCAGGGAGCGCACCATGGACCAGCAGAAGGCGTCGGCGACGACGTGGGCCTCGTAGACCTCCGGTTCCGTCGCGGTGGAGGCGTCGCGCCAGGTGAATGACTCCAGGTCTCGAATCGTCGTGGCGTTGGGTTTGGCCTTGCAGAACGCGGCGAAGTCGTGCAGCCCGAGGAGCGCGGCGGCCGTGCGGGCCATGGCGTCGAGATCCACCGGCCGGCGCCACACCGCGGTGTCCCGGGCGCGCACGGGCAGCGCGCCGGAAGGATGGGTGGTGAGGCGGTAGACGTAATGCCGCCGCAGGGCGGAGAAGCGGGCGTCGAAACCGTCCGGCGCGACGGTGATGTCGCGGATGGCGATGTCCTCGGGCAGGAACCGCCCGAGGCGCCGGACCAGGCGGGAGGGATCGCCGTCCACGGAACGTTGCCACAGCGCGGACTCAGGCACGTCAACGTGGGCGACCTGCCCGGAGGCGTGCACGCCGGCGTCGGTGCGCCCGGCCACGGTCAACGCGGCCTCGGTGCGCAGGATCAGCGTCAGCGCCCGCTCGATCTCCCCCTGCACGGTCCGCAGGCCGGGGTCCTTCTGGGCGGCCCAACCGTGGAAGTCCGTGCCGTCGTAGGCGAGGTCGAGGCGCAGCCGGAGCATGGTGGACATGCCTGCACACGCTACCTGCGCGCGGGGCGGACAGACGAAAGCCCCGGCCAGGAAAACCTGGCCGGGGCGATTCGGTGCCGGGAGGGCGTCCGAGAAGAATTACTTCTCCTCAGCCTCGACGGCATCCTTCTGCGCGTCGAGAGCCTCGGCGGGCTCGTCGGCCGGAGCCTCGGTGTCGGAGACGGCCTGCTCGTCGGTGGCGACTGCAGAGTCGTCCTCGACGGGCTCGGTGTCGGCGACGGCGACGTTCTCCTCGGAGGCCGGGGTCGCGGACGTGTCGATGTCCGCATCCTCGGTCGCCTGGCGGGACGCTGCCGCGCGGGTGGCGCGGGTCGCCTCGGTGGAGACGGTCTCCTCGAGAACCAGGGAGATCTGGGTCATCGGGGCGTTGTCACCGGAGCGGTTCTCCAGCTTGATGCTGCGGGTGTAGCCACCCTCGCGGCCGGCGAACTTGGGGGCAAGCTCGTCGAACAGGTAGGCGACGACGTCCTTCTGCGGGACCTGCGCCAGCACCAGGCGGCGGTCGGCGACGGTGCCGGACTTGGCCTTGGTGATGAGCTTCTCGGCGAAGGGACGCAGCAGCTTGGCGCGGGCGTCGGTGGTCTTGATTGCACCGTGCTCGAACAGCGCCGCGGCCAGGTTAGAGAGAATCCTCTTCTGGTTATGCGCGGAGCCGCCGATACGGGCGCCTCTCTTGGGGGTAGGCATGTGTTACTCCTCGTGTGCGAAACAGATGATGGGCGTGCTTTGAGCGCGTGAGCGTTCTACTCGGAATCTTCGCCGCTGGGGTCGACGTAACCGCCGGTCTCAGCGTCGTAGCCCTCAAGCTCCGACGGGTCAAAGTCTTCCGGCGCATCCTTGAGCGTGATGCCCAGCTGAGCCAGCTTGATCTTGACCTCGTTGATGGACTTCTGTCCGAAGTTGCGGATGTCCAGCAGATCGGACTCGGTGCACTCTGCGAGCTCACCGACGTTGTGGATCTCCTGGCGCTTCAGGCAGTTGTAGCTGCGCACCGAGAAGTTGAGGTCCTCGATGGGCATGCCGTAGGCGGCGATGTACTCGGTCTCCTGCGGGGACGGGCCGATCTCGATACCCTCGGCGGCGGTGTTGAGCTCGCGAGCGAGTCCGAACAGCTCCACCAGGGTTCCACCGGCGGACGCCAGGGCGTCACGGGCGGAAATCGAGTTCTTGGTCTCCACGTCGATGACCAGCTTGTCAAAGTCGGTGCGCTGCTCGACACGAGTTGCCTCGACCTTGTAGCTGACCTTGAGAACCGGGGAGTAGATCTGGTCGACCGGGATCCGGCCGATGTCCGCCGTGGTCGAGTTCGCGGCGGCGGGGACGTAGCCACGTCCACGCTCGACGATGAGCTCGATGTCCAGCTTGGCCTGCTCATTCAGAGTCGCGATGTGCAGATCCGGGTTGTGGATCTCCACGCCGGCCGGCGGCTGAATGTCGCCGGCGGTGACGGCGCCCGGGCCCTCCTTGGAGAGGTACATGACCACCGGCTCATCCGAGTCGGAGGACAGCACCATGCTCTTGACGTTGAGGATGATCTCGATGACATCCTCCTTGACACCGTTGATCGTGGTGAACTCGTGGAGCACACCGTCGATCTTGATGCTGGTCACTGCTGCGCCCGGAATGGACGACATCAGCGTGCGACGCAGGGAGTTACCGAGGGTGTAGCCGAAACCAGGCTCGAGCGGTTCGATGACGAAACGCGAACGAGCGGAGTCGATGAACTCCTCGGTGAGGGTGGGGCGCTCTGAGATGAGCATGTCTTTCTCCTTCTTCGGCGACCGCTATTTGACGCCGGCTAGGAACTGCGCTGAATGAACTGAACGTGAGGGTGAAACGAAACTCCTCCCGCTCTTCCCGGCCGTGGCCGGGAAGAGCGGGCAAGAGAAACTACTTCGAGTAGTACTCGACGATGAGCTGCTCCTGCAGCGGAGCGTCGATCTGGGCGCGCTCGGGCAGCTGGTGCACGAGGATGCGCAGGGTAGAGGGAACGACCTGCAGCCATGCGGGGATGACCGCGTTGGTGAGCGCGTCCTGAGCCTCTTCGAACCACATCATCTTGCGCGACTTCTCACGCACGTCGACGATGTCGTACTGGGAGACACGGTGGGACGGGACGTTGGTCCTCTTACCGTTGATGGTGAAGTGTCCGTGGGACACGAGCTGACGTGCCTGTCGACGCGTGCGGGCGAAGCCTGCGCGGTAGACGACGTTGTCGAGACGGGTCTCGAGCAGGATCAGCAGGTTGTCGCCGGTCTTGCCCTTGAGGCGGTTGGCCTCTTCGTAGTAGCGACGGAACTGCTTCTCCATGACGCCGTAGGCGAAACGGGCCTTCTGCTTCTCCTGGAGCTGGAGGAGGTACTCCGACTCCTTGATGCGTGCGCGGCCAGCCTGCCCCGGGGGGTAGGGGCGACGCTCGAAGGACATGTCTCCGCCGACGAGGTCGACGCGCAGACGGCGAGATTTACGGGTTGCGGGGCCGGTATAACGAGCCATAGTTGTTTACCTTTCCTTCTCTAGACGCGACGGCGCTTCGGCGGGCGGCAGCCGTTGTGCGGCTGGGGGGTCACGTCCGAGATCGAGGACACCTCGAGGCCGGCGGCCTGGAGGGAACGGATGGCGGTCTCGCGACCGGAACCCGGGCCCTTGACAAAAACGTCGACCTTCTTCATGCCGTGATCCATTGCCTTGCGGGCAGCGTTCTCAGCGGCGAGCTGGGCAGCGAACGGCGTGGACTTACGCGAGCCCTTGAAGCCCACGTGTCCCGACGAAGCCCAGGCGATGACAGCACCGCTCGGGTCCGTGATGGACACGATGGTGTTGTTGAAGGTGGACTTGATGTACGCGTGGCCCTGGGCCACATTCTTTTTGACGACGCGACGGCCGGTACGGCGCGCGTTCGTGCGAGTCTTCGGAGGCATCTGTTACTTCTTCTTTCCTGCGATCGTCTTCTTCGGGCCCTTACGGGTACGCGCGTTGGTCTTCGTGCGCTGTCCGCGGACGGGCAGGCCACGACGGTGGCGCAGACCCTGGTAGGAGCCGATTTCAATCTTGCGGCGGATGTCAGCGGCGACCTCGCGGCGGAGGTCACCCTCGACCTTCCAGGTCGATTCGATGACGTCACGCAGCGCGGTGAGCTGTTCGTCGCTCAGGTCATCCGTGCGCAGGTCAGGGGAAATCTCGGTGCGCTCGAGAAGCTCTTTGGAACGGGTGGGACCAATTCCGTAGATATAGGTGAGTGCGATCTCCATACGCTTGTTACGCGGGAGGTCAACACCAGCAAGACGTGCCATGAGGTACGTGCCTTTCGGGTTGTATACGGTGGTTTTCTCCCCACTCGTCCCCGCCTGACACTGACGTGAAAAGGCGAGGCTCCAGCCACCGTGGCCGGAGGTGTGATGGCACGCGTGGGCACACAATCAAGCGTGCTCCAGGGAGTGCGTGCCCTGGGTGAGGAGAGAGTCAGGTTTTACTTGTAGCGGTAGACGATGCGGCCGCGGGTCAGATCGTACGGGGACAGCTCCACCACGACGCGGTCCTCGGGGAGGATGCGGATGTAGTGCTGGCGCATCTTGCCGCTGATGTGGGCGAGCACCTTGTGCCCGTTGTCGAGCTCGACACGAAAGTTTGCGTTGGGCAGGGGCTCGACGATGCGACCCTCGACCTCGATTGCGCTTTCTTTAGCCATGTCCTCTTACATTCCAGTGCTGGCTGCACCATTTTTGCCGGTAGTCTACAAATCAGCGAATGCGCGAACAGCGCAGACACCAACGGCCAACCCTACATGCCCGGAGGTGGAAAGCAAAAAACCTCCCGAAGGAGGTTAGTGCCGTTCGCGGATGTCCTAGAAGATGAACACCGAGTCGCCCACGTTGAGGGTCTCGAAATAGTGGGCAGCGTCCGCGGTGTTCATGCGCACGCAGCCGGCCGAGCGGCTGTCCAGCGTGCCCGCGTGGAAGGCGTGGCCGTTGTTGGTGAAGTAGGTGGCGTAGGGCATCGGAGCGTTGTTGAACTCGCGCGAGATCTCGTCCTTGACCTGGCGGGTGACGTAGAACTGGCCGCGGGGCGTCGGGGTGGCCGCCTTACCGGGCGACTGTCGGACCGGGCCGTAGGTGATCTGGCCGTTCTCCTGCAGCCAGGTGACTCCGCCGTCGAGGTCGACGCAGGCGTCTGCGGTCGCGGGGCACGGGGAGGTGTTGACGCGGGGAGCCGCGACGGGTTCCGGGGCCGGTGCGACGGCCGGAGCCGGTGCCGGGGCGGGAGCCGGCGCGGTGCGCTCGGCGATGAGACCCGGGAACGCGGCCTCGATGGCCTGGTCGAGCAGCGCGGAGAACTGTGCGGCCTGGGCCTGCGGCAGCAGGCTGGAGATCTGCGAGTTGAGCTGGAGGCGGGTGTTCCAGGCCTGGTCGCGGGTCTGCTGCCCGATCGAGTCGATCTGCGCCTGGAACTGGTTGCCCAGATCGGCGGGCGCCTGGGCGAGGTCCGGCAGCGCCTGCGCGTGCGCGGCCACCGGGGTGACAAGCGTGGTCACGGCGATGGCGGCGCTGGCGGCCACCGCTGCTACTCGACGACGGACGGACACTGCCTGGCGCTGGTTCTTCGACATGAACGAAACTATATACACTGCGCGCCGGTTTTCCGCCTTGACTCCCACATCCCCCTACGGTGCTTACCCCCGCGGGGTGAGAATCCGCGGGCCCGACGCCGTCGCGGCCACGGTGTGCTCCCAGTGCGACGCCGCGGAGCCGTCGAGGGTGACTACGGTCCACTCGTCCTCGAGCGTCTCATTCTCCTCGGTCCCCAGCGCGAGCATGGGCTCGATGGCCAGCACGGATCCCTCGAGGATCTCCGGCCCCCGGCCCGGGCGTCCCTCGTTGGCGAGGTAGGGCTCCTCGTGCATCTCGCGGCCGATGCCGTGGCCGCCGAATCCCTCGACGATGTAGAGCTCCACCCCGAAACGTTCCTCGGCGTCGGTGGTGGCCTTCTCCAGGGCGTGGGAGACGTCGGTGAGCCGGTTGCCCGGCACCATCGCCTTCAGCCCCTCGTGCAGGACAAACTCGGTCGCTTGGTTGAGCTTCTCGACGTCCGGTTCCAGCTCTCCGATCCCGAAGGACCAGGCCGAGTCCCCCACCCAGCCGTCGAGCGTCGCCCCGCAGTCGATGGAGACGAGATCCCCGTCCTTGAGCACCGTGTCCGGGCCCGGGATGCCGTGCACGATGACGTCGTTCACTGACGCGCAGATGGACCCGGGGAATCCGCCGTAACCCAGGAACGTGGGCACCGCTCCGGCGTCGCGGATGACGGATTCGGCGATGGCGTCGAGATCCGCCGTGGACATCCCGGCCTTGGCCTGATCGCGCACCTCCACCAGGGCACGGCCGACGATCTCCCCTGCCGCCTGCATGGCGTCGAGCTCTCCCGGAGTTTTGGCGGACATCTTCCTGCGTCTGAATCCCATGGTGGGCCATGGTACGCGGGGGCCACGCAAGACAAAACGTGCCGTCCCCGCGGAATGCGGGAACGGCACGTCGATAAGCGAAGTTCTACTTGCCCAGAGCTTTCAGCACGCGGGCGTTGATCTCCTCGACCTCGCCCTCCGCCTCGATGTTGATGATGGCGTCGCCGTAGTGGTCGATGAGCGGGGCCGTCTCGTCGCGGTAGACACGCAGGCGGGTGCGGATGGTCTCCTCGTTGTCGTCGGCACGGCCGCGGGCGAGCATGCGCTCGACCACGACGTCCTCGTCGACGCGGAAGTTGAGCACGCCGTCCAGGGCGTGGCCGGAGTTCTCCAGCAGGCCGGCAAGAATCTGGGCCTGCTCAACGGTGCGCGGGAAGCCGTCGAGAAGGAATCCCTCCGCCGCGTCCGGCTCCTGGAGACGGGACTCGACCATGCGGGCGGTCACCTCGGTGGGGACCAGCTCGCCCGCGTCCATGTACTGCTTGGCCTCGATGCCCAGCGGGGTGCCCTCGCCGATGTTCGCGCGGAAGAGGTCGCCGGTGGAGATGTGGGGGACGTTGAGCTTCTCGGAGAGAAGCGCTGCCTGAGTGCCCTTGCCTGCGCCGGGAGGGCCGAGAAGTACGAGTCGCATTATTTGAGGAGTCCTTCGTAGTTGCTTTGCAGGAGTTGGGATTCGATCTGCTTGACCGTGGTCAGCGCCACCGAGACCATGATGAGGATCGCGGTGCCGCCGAAGGCGGACATGCCGCCCGCAGCGGATCCGACGCCCATGTCCATGGCGAGGTTCGGGAGAACCGCGATGAGGCCGAGGTAGATGGCGCCGACGAACAGCAGCCGGTTCATGACGTAGCCGAGGTACATCGCGGTGGGTCGGCCCGGACGGATGCCCGGGATGAACCCGCCGTACTTCTTCATGTTCTCCGCCTGCTCGTTCGGATCATACTGAACCGAGACGTAGAAGTAGGAGAAGAAGATGATGAGCACGAAGTAGAGGAGGATGTACTGCCAGGACGACGGGGTCTGCAGCCACGCCATGACGTTGCGCTGCCACCAGTTGTCCGGCGGGGCCGTCTGGCTGGAGTAGACGATCTGCGTGATCAGCACGGGGACGTACATGAGGGACGACGCGAAGATGACCGGGATGACGCCCGCCTGGTTGACCTTGAGCGGGAGGTACGTCGAGGAGCCACCGTACTGGCGGCGACCGACCATGCGCTTGGCGTACTGCACCGGGATGCGGCGCTGGCCCTGCTCGACGAAGACCACGCCGATGACCAGCACGATGATCGCGGCGACGACGAGCGCGAACACGAGGCCGCCCGACTGGGACAGGATGTTCGCACCGTCGGTGGGAATGCGGGTGGCGATGCCGGCGAAGATGAGCAGCGACATGCCGTTTCCCACACCCTTCTCCGTGATGACCTCGCCGAGCCACATGATGAACATCGCGCCGGAGGTCATCACCACGACCATCATGATGAGGTCGAAGATGCCGCGGTCCTCCACGAGGACACGCACGCCCTGGCCGAGGAGCTGCTCCCGGTCGGCGAGGGCCACGATGCCCGAGGACTGCAGCAGGGCCAGGCCGAGGGTGAGGTAGCGGGTGTACTGGGTCATCTTGGTCTGACCCGCCTGCCCCTCCTTCTTCAGCTCCTCGAATCGCGGGATGACCACGGTGAGCAGCTGCACGATGATCGACGAGGTGATGAACGGCATGATGCCGATGGCGAAGATCGACAGCTGCAGCAGCGCACCACCCGAGAACAGGCCGATGATGGAGAAGAGGTTGCCCTCCCCGTCATCCATGCCAGAGAGACGGCTCTGAATCGCCGCGTAATCAACGCCGGGCGTCGGAATCTGCGCGCCGATCCGGTACACGATGATCAGAGCAACCGTGATGAGGATCTTCTTACGTAGATCCGCGTCCTTGAACGCCTGAATGATGGCGGACACTTAGCCTCCTGGCCCGGCCACAAACGAACGACGTCGTTCACGGACTGGGTTGATAATTTCTCAGGCGCGTTTCGCCCGCCGATTTACGGCAGCACAGAAACGGCACAACGATTAGACGGGACTACCCTACCAGCCCGCCAGAGGACCGGCGTCACCCCGGTACGGACAACGACAAGTCCCCCGCCCTCCCCTACGCCACCAGGTGGCGCTGAACGGGGAGGAACGGGGGACGTGCAGGTCAACGCAGGCTTAGGCCTGGGTGACGGCGCCTCCGGCAGCCTCGATCTTCTCGACCGCAGACTTGGAGAACTTGGTGGCGGTGACGTTCACCTTGACGGTGAGGTCGCCGGTACCCAGCACCTTGACGGGCTGCTTCGGGCGGACAAGTCCGGCCGAAACGAGATCCTTCACGGTGACGTCGCCACCGTTGGGGAATGCCTCGTTGAGGTCCTGGACGTTGACGACCTGGAAGACGACACGGTTCGGGTTCTTGAAGCCCTTGAGCTTCGGCAGACGCATGTGAAGCGGCATCTGGCCACCCTCGAACGCGGCGGAGACCTGGCGACGAGCGCCGGTTCCCTTGGTACCGCGACCGGCGGTCTTACCGCGCTTGCCGCCTTCACCGCGACCGACACGGCGCTTGGCCTTGTTGGCGCCCTTGGCCGGGCGCAGATCGTGGAGCTTGATGATTTCGCTCATGGTTTACCTACTCCCCTGCAACTTCTTCAACCGTGACCAGGTGGCGCACGATGTTGATCATGCCGCGGGTGGCCTCGGTATCCTGCTTGACCACGGAGTGGCGGATCCGACGAAGACCCAGCGACTCCATGTTGGCTTTCTGCTTGGCGTTGGCGCCAACCAGACCCTTGATCTGAGTAACTTTCAGTGCCATGGGTTAGGCCTCCTGACCTGCGCGTGCGCGCAGCATACGAGCCGGTGCGACCTCTTCGACGGTCTTGCCGCGACGGGCAGCGACCTCTTCGGGGCGGACCAGCTGCTTCAGACCGGCGACGGTCGCATGCACGACGTTGATGGCGTTGTCGGAGCCCAGGGACTTCGACAGGACGTCCTGGACGCCTGCGCACTCAAGCACCGGGCGGACTGCGCCGCCGGCGATGACGCCGGTACCCGGTGCAGCCGGACGAAGCATGACGACGCCAGCCGCAGCTTCACCCTGGACCGGGTGGGTGATGGTGCCGCCGATCATCGGGACGCGGAAGAAGTTCTTGCGAGCCTCTTCGGAGCCCTTCTGGATGGCAGCGGGGACCTCGCGGGCCTTGCCGTAGCCGACACCGACCATGCCCTGGCCGTCGCCGACGATGACGAGAGCGGTGAAGCTCATGCG
The DNA here is from genome assembly GCF_000767055.1 of Corynebacterium doosanense CAU 212 = DSM 45436. Taxonomy (NCBI): domain Bacteria; kingdom Bacillati; phylum Actinomycetota; class Actinomycetes; order Mycobacteriales; family Corynebacteriaceae; genus Corynebacterium; species Corynebacterium doosanense. The sequence goes on along the minus strand of NZ_CP006764.1, from coordinate 560,459 downwards.
GCGACCGCCCTTGACGGTCTTGGCGACGCGGTTGATGGTGACCACGCGCTCGATGTACTTGTCCTTCTCGGTGTCCTGCTGACGACGATCGTCGCGTCCACGGCCTCGGCCGCGTCCACCCTGATCGCCGCGGCCGCCCTGCTCGCCGCGGTTGTTGCTGGAGTTCGAGTTGTTCTTGTTCTGGTCGCCGGCGGAAGCTCCGCCGTCACGCCGTTCACGTCCCGGCATTACGCAATCCTTCCGTTGATGGTGTTGATAGTGGTCATTAGAACTTCAGACCACCTTCACGGGCTGCCTCAGCGAGAGCTGCGACGCGGCCGTGGTACTTGTAGCCTGCGCGGTCGAAGACGACGGACTCGATGCCGGCTGCCTTGGCACGCTCAGCGATGAGCTGACCGACCTTGGCACCCTTGGCCTTCTTGTCGCCTTCGAGCGTGCGCACGTCCGGCTCCATGGTGGAGGCGGCGACCAGCGTGTGGCCGGCCAGGTCGTCGATGACCTGGACGTGCATGTGGCGCGAGGAGCGGTGGACGACCAGGCGCGGCTGCTGTGCAGTGCCACGCAGGGTCTTGCGGATGCGGAAGTGGCGGCGTGCGCGCGCTTCGCGGCGGCGGGAGGAGATGTCCTTGCCGACCGGCTTGCGGTTGGTGTTCTCTGCAGTGTTGCTCATGGTTTACTTACCCGTCTTTCCGACCTTGCGGCGGATCTGCTCACCCTCGTAGCGAATACCCTTGCCCTTGTAAGGATCGTCCTTACGGAGGCGACGGATGTTCGCTGCGATCTGGCCGACCTGCTGCTTGTCAATACCCGAAATCGAGAACTTCGTGTTGCCGTCAACAGCGAAGGTGATCCCTTCCGGAGCCTCAATGAGGATCGGGTGGGAGTAGCCGAGGGCGAACTCGAGGTTCTTGCCCTTGGCCTGGACGCGGTAACCGACGCCGAAGATTTCCATCTTGATGACGTAGCCCTCGGTGACACCCACGACGAGGTTGTTCACCAGGGAGCGCGAGAGGCCGTGCAGTGCGCGGCTCTTGCGGTGGTCATCGGGACGGGAGACGATGATCTCGTCTTCCTCGACTGCGACGGTGATCGGCTCCGGCAGATCGACGGACAGGGTGCCCTTAGGGCCCTTGATCTCGATGGAGCTGCCGTCGATCTTGGTTTCGACGCCCTTGGGGAGAGCGATTGGTGCTTTACCAACTCGAGACATGGTTAGCTTCCTCCCTTACCAGACGTAGGCGAGGACTTCTCCGCCTACGCCTTTCTCGTTGGCCTGACGATCAGTCAGCAGGCCCTGCGACGTGGAAATGATGGCGATGCCAAGTCCGCCGAGCACCTCGGGGATGTTCGTGGTCTTGGTGTACACGCGCAGGCCCGGCTTCGACACGCGGCGCAGGCCGGCGATCGAGGTCTCACGGGACGGGCCGTACTTGAGCTCGAGGGTCAGGGTCTTACCGACCTTGGCGTCCTCGACCTTGTAATCAGCAATGTAGCCCTCCTGCTTGAGGATCTCGGCGATGTTCGCCTTGATCTTCGAGGACGGCATCGCGACGACATCATGGTGCGCATGGTTCGCGTTGCGAACTCGCGCCAGCATGTCGGCGATAGGATCTGTCATGGTCATTGGATGACCCTTGCCTTTCTCGCTGCGGTTCCCATTCCCACCTCAACGTTCTCCGGGTGCTTCTCGGGGGCCACTTCACGCTCCCCGGGTTCAGTAACCCGGGGCGCTCGCTGCCCACTCACCACCCGGTCCGCTATCAATGGCGGGGGGCCTACAACAAAGTTGGTTGTGAAATTCTTGGATCGGACGTAGGGCATGCCCGTATAACGGGCACAAGTCCGACCGGCTACGTTACGTCATGACCTCGCGAAACCCCAAATCTGCCCGGCGCTCCTACGATGGTGCCCATTCATCGTCACCCAAGGAGTTGCCCATGAGCATCAGTCACCAGTCCGTCCGGGCGATCCTCAGCGGCCTCGACGCCTCCCGCGAATCCCGGGAAGAGCTCTACCGGCACTTTCACCGCAACCCGGAACTGTCCCTGCAGGAGCACGAGACCAGCGCACGCATCAGAAAAGAGCTTGTCGACGCCGGCATCGACGTCACCGCCGTCGGGGACACCGGCCTGGTGGCGGTCATCGAGAACGGGGAGGGCCCGGTGGTGGCCATGCGCGCCGACATCGACGGCCTGCCCATCCGGGAGGATTCCGGCAAGGACTACTCCTCCACGGCGACCCAGACCGACCCACGCTCGGGCGAGCAGTCCCCCGTCTCCCATACCTGCGGCCACGACTTCCACATCATGAACCTCCTCGGTGCCCTGCAGGCCTTCTCCTCCCACCGCGATGCCTGGTCCGGCACCTACGTCGGGGTCTTCCAGCCCGCCGAGGAGACGGCCGAGGGCGCCCGCGACATGGTGGACAAGGGTGTCGATACGCTCATGCCGAAACCGGACGTCTATCTGGGCCAGCACGTGCTGGCGAGCCTGCCCGGCGGCGTGCTAGGCACCCGTGTCGGGCCGACGCTGAGCACCGCCGCGTCGATCCGCGTGGTGCTGCACGGCAACGGCAGCCACGGGTCGATGCCGCACCTGGGCGTGGACCCGGTGGTGCTCGCCTCCTCGATCGTCGTGCGGCTGCAGTCCATCGTCTCCCGCGAGATCGCCCCGGGCGAGACGGCCGTGGTCACGGTCGGCTCCATCAGGTCCGGCTCCAAGTCCAACGTCATCCCGTCCACGGCGGAGCTGCTCATCAATACCCGCGCTTTCGACGCGGACGTCTCCGAGCACCTGCACGAGGCCATCGAACGCATCATCCGCGCGGAGTGCGACGCCGCCCGCTGCCCGAAGGAACCCGAGTTCACCTACTACGACCGCTACCCGCTCACCGACAACGACGAGGAACCCACCCTCGCCGTGCGCGCGGCCTTCGAGGACTACTTCGGGGCGGACTGCGTCACCGACCTCGCCCAGGTTCCCGCCTCCGAGGACTTCTCCGTCATCCCCGATGAGCTCGGCGTCCCGTACACCTACTGGGGCCTCGGCGGTTTCGCAGACCGGGAGAACGCGCCCGGCAACCACAACCCCGGTTTCGCCCCGGACCTGCAGCCCACGCTCGACCGCGGCCTCGAGGGCGCCGTGGTGGCGGCGGCCGCATGGCTGGCGACGGAGAAGTAATGGCCACCGACGATCCCCGCGAAATGGAGACGGCCCACCAGTGGCTGACTTCGGTCGCCCGCGAGTTCGACCTCGACGAGCAGCTGGTGCGGCGCCTGGCCGGGCCACTCCTGGGACTCACCCGCGAGGTAGCCCACGGCCGCTCCCGCCCCGCGGCGCCGCTGACGGCCTTCCTCGTCGGGCTGGCCGCGGAGGGCCGGGGTGAGACGGATCAGGTGGTCAGGGACGTCGAGAAGCGTATCGACGCCCTGCTGGACCGAATCGCGGAGAGTGACAACCCATGAGCCGGATAACCCCCAGCGTGCGGGTCACCAAGGTCACCGTCGACGGCGGACGCGTGAGCACCGACACGCGCGGCGACAACGTCATCGCCGAGGAGCCGCTGGAGATCCGCGTGGGCGGGCCCACGCTGACCACGACCATGCGCACGCCCGGACACGACATTGAACTCGCCCACGGATTCCTCCACGGCGAGGGCCTGATCACCTCGGCGACGCAGGTCACCGAGGCACGCTACTGCGCCGGAGCCACGGGGCCCGACGGGCGGAACACCTACAACGTGCTGGAGCTGGATCTGCTGTCCAGCGTGCGCGCGCCCGGCCTGGAGAACATCCGGCTCACCACCACGTCCTCGGCGTGCGGGGTGTGCGGGTCGACGTCGATCGATCAGATCATGCGCAAGAGCAGCCACCCCATCACCCCGGTCGCCCTCAACCCCGAGGTGGTGGTCACGCTCCCCGACCGGCTGCGCGAGCACCAGAAGCAGTTCACCCGCACCGGCGGGGTGCACGCGGCGGGCGCCTTCACGCTCGACGGCGAGGCTATCGTCGTGCGCGAGGACATCGGACGGCACAATGCGGCGGACAAGGTGGTCGGCAACCTGCTCATGTCGGGCATGCTGCCCGCCGAGGAGATGCTGCTGGTGATGAGCTCACGCGCCTCCTTCGAGCTGGTGCAGAAGGCCGTGATGGCCGGATTCTCCGGGCTGATCGCCGTATCCGCGGCCTCCTCGCTGGCGGTGGAGCTGGCCAGGGAGTTCGGGTTGGCGCTCACCGGGTTCACCCGGCCGGGGCGATTCAACCTCTATTCGGGGGAGCTTCGCTAGTCTCAAGTGCGTGACTACGACGTGGACAGCATCCCGTGTAGAGGAGCTGGCGCCCGACGCCTCATCGTGGAAGGCCGCCCAGAAGCTGGTCTCCCCCGCCAGCCTGAAGTCCTGGTCTCCCGTGGGAACCGACGGGGTATCCGTGTGGAGCTCCTTCCAGGGCAGTGGCTCCAAACCCTACGAGGTGTCGGTGGACACCGCCGAGGTCCGTTACAAGTGCTCCTGCCCGTCCCGGAAGTTTCCCTGTAAACACGTTCTGGCGCTGCTCCTGCTGTGGGTCGACGACAAAGCCACCGAAGCCCCGCCCCCAGAGGCCGTGGCCGAGTGGGTGAGCAAGTCCCCCACCGCCCGTTCCGCGCAGAAGGACACCCCACAGACCCCGGAGCAGCGCGAGCAGGCCGCGAAGAGACTGGCAGAACGAGAAGCCCGGGTAGATGACGGCGTCGCCGAGCTTTTCCTGTGGCTGGATGACACCTTCCATTCCGGCCTGCGCGCCCTTGACTGCTCCGGCTACGGGCCCTTCCCTGATCTCTCCCGGCACATGGTCGACGCCCAGGCCCCCGGCCTCGCTCGTGGCCTCGACGAGTGTGGATCTATCCTCGCCGCCCGACGGCCCGACTGGGTGGAGCGGCTCTCCGCGCGCCTGGCCCAGCTGCATTCGCTGGCCCGGGCCTGGGAGGCGCGCGGGAGCCTCCCTTCCGAGCTCAACGACGCGGTGCGCAACCACCTCGGGTTCACACGCCGAAGCGCCGAGGTCACCACGTCCGGCGCAATCGGAGACTCATGGGCGGTGCTCGGCGTGGTGGAACAGCAGGAGGCCACCTCCGGGCGTCCCGTCCAGGCACGTCGCATCTGGACCTACGGCACGACCACCGGACGCCTGGTCGCCGTGCACCAGTACGACGGCGACAACCCCCTGCTCACGGACACGCTTATCGACGCGGATCTCCACCTCTACCCCGGCTCCGCCGAACTTCGCGCCGCGACAGGAACCGTCCGCGACTCCACGAGCCTGCGCGCGGTGGACACGCCGCCGGGACCACACACGGTGGCCGCGGCCATGGAGAGGTTCAGCGCCGTCCGCGCCCGGGATCCGTGGGCGGGCTACGCACCGGTTCTCCTCACGGGATCGATGCTGCACGCCGAGGGTGAGTGGTATCTCATCACCGAGGAGGCGGTCCTCACCGTCACCGGCCCGGACGATTACCTGTGGAACGAGTATCTGCTCAGCGGCGGGGAATCGGCCTGCTGGTGGGGAGAATGGTCCACGACGGGCTTCGCCCCCTTCTACCGGACGGAGGCCTGACCGCCATGAAACCCTTGGTGCCGACCCTCATCATGGGACACGACCGGGCCCCAGCCCCGCTGCCCTATCTGAGCGGGTTGCTGGACACCGATCTTGATCGACCCGCCGGCGCCAATGACCTCTGGACGGCAGTGCATGTCGCCGCCCAGGCCGGGGAACTGGGAGGGGCGGTCGTCGATAGGCAGCTCTCCCCGCGCCCCCTGAGCCTCGCGTCCGACCCTGAACCCGAGGCGAGCCCCGAGTGGGCGGAACAGTTTGATCTGGCTCTGCGTCTTGATCTGAGGTGGGTCGTTGCCGGGGCAATCAGGGACCTGGCCGACGCTGGCCAGCGGCTTCCCCATCGGTTGATCACCCGGACCCTGTCCTATCTACGGGCGCAGAGCGCTACCCGATCCGTCTCGGTCGCAGACGTGATCCGCCCTCCCTTGGCCCGGGTACTCGGTGGGCGTGGCAAGGCAGTTCTCGAGCAGCACAAGGACTGGCGCGACCACCTTTCTCTCCCCGAAGAGTTCGATGCAGCTGCTCTTGCTGCGCGCTGGGAACGGGCTTCGTCGTGGCAGTACAAACGTGACCTGCTCACCGCGCACCGGGCAGCGCATCCGGAATGGGCGCAGTCCCTGCTCCCCGAGATCGCCGCGCAGGGTTCTGCGGTGGCCAGGGAGGGCCTGCTGGGTGCCTACCAGGGAAGTTCCGACGCCACCGGGCTCGACGTCTTCCGCGAGGATCGTTCGGAGAAGGTCCGCAAGATGGCCGATTCTCTCCTTCGGCGAATACCGGGGACGCCGGAGAACGACCGGGCCGTCGAACTTCTCAAGAAGGATTACGCGCACGGTGACCTCACCGCGCTGGCTCGCCATCTGGAAATCGTGCACCCGCACCAGCTTCGGGACTTATTCGGGGAGAACGTGGCGGACCTGGCCCGGCGCGATCCGAGGTTGAAATGGGCGCTGTGGACCATGGCACGCAACCACGGTGATGTCGATCTGATGATTGACCTGGCGGGCATCGTCACGGGCAAGGAAGGCCTCGACTTCAACCTGGGGCTCACGGCCGCCGACCTGGGCCGGCTGCTCCCGGAATTGAGCGACCTCGCCCAGCTCCGAGCGTTGGCCGAGAACGTCGACTGGCCGGCCACCGCGGCGGAGCTTCTGAACCGCCGGCTACGCGAGTTCCAGAACGATCCCCGGGCGCAGAACGACCCCAGAATTGCCCCCTGAAAGATGCCGCCACCATGGCTGCCGCCCTGCTCGACGCGGAACTCCTGGGCAGCTTCGTCGACGAACTCGAATCCCTGGCCGACCAAGCCGATGACGCGATTCGTCCCGCCGTCGCCGACGGCATCCGGTCTACCCGTGCCCGGCATCTCCTACATCAACTACTCCACTGACTACTCCACTGACACACCCACAGATGAGGACACCTTCACCATGACTGACACCACCGCCGAGCAGCTGCTGCGCCCCCACGCGGAGCAGATCTACCGCTCGGAGCTCGATGCCCTCGCCGAGCACGACACCCGCACCCGGCCTCCCCACTGGAAGCTCTCGCCCTGGGCGGTGGTCGATTTCCTCATGGGCACGACTCTTCCCGATGGCACCGAGATCACGCCCAAGTACATCGGCAACCGCCGGCTCATCGAGATCGCCACGGCGACGCTGGCCACCGACCGAGCCCTCCTGCTCCTCGGCGTGCCCGGAACCGCCAAGTCCTGGGTGTCGGAGAACCTCGCGGCGGCGATCAGCGGAGACTCCACCCTTCTGGTCCAGGGCACCGCAGGAACCACCGAGGATGCGGTGCGTTACGGCTGGAACTACGCCCGACTGATCTCCGAGGGCCCCTCGCGGGAGGCCCTCGTCGCCTCCCCCGTCATGTCGGCCATGGAGGCGGGCACCATCGCGCGCATCGAGGAGCTCACCCGCGTTCCCTCGGAGGTCCAGGACGGGTTGATCACCACACTTTCCGAGAAGACATTGCCCGTGCCCGAGCTCAATACCGAGATCCAGGCCCAGCGCGGTTTCAACGTCATTGCCACCGCCAACGACCGGGACCGTGGGGTCAACGAGTTGTCCTCGGCCCTTCGCCGCTGGTTCAACACGGTCGTTCTGCCTCTGCCGGATTCCCTCGATCAGGAGGTGGAGATCGTCACCAGCCGGCTCGCCTCCCTCGGGGCCGCCCTCGAGCTGCCGGAGATCAACGCCGCCGACGAGATCACCCGGGTGGTCACCGTGTTCCGGGAGCTGCGCGCCGGCAAGAGCCTCGACGGCGAGCACACCCTGAAGTCGCCCTCGGGCACGCTCTCCACCGCGGAGGCGATCAGCGTTCTCGCCGGCGGCCTGGCACTAAGCGCCCACTTCTCCGATGGCCGGCTCACCCCGGCCGACGTGGCCGCAGGCATCACCGGCGCGGTGGTGATGAGACCGGTCGAGGACAAGGCGGTGTGGGCGGAGTATCTCGAAACCACCGTCCGGGAACGCGATGGCTGGCAGGAGTTCTACCGCGCCTGCCGCGAGGTTCTCTAGGTGCCCGCCGAGATCCGGTGTCTGGGCATCCGGCACCACGGCCCAGGTTCGGCCCTGGCGACGGTCCGTGCCCTCGACGCCTTCGACCCCGACCTCATCCTGCTCGAGGCACCTGCGGATGCTGACCCGCTGGTGGGTTTCGTCGCCGAGGAAGATTTTCGCCCGCCCGTCGCCCTGATCTCCTACGTCCAGGACGATCCCGCGGTCGCCACGTTCTACCCTTTCGCGGAGTTCTCCCCCGAACTGCAGACCATGCGTTGGGCCACCTCGCGTGGTGTCACCGTCACGGCGATGGATCTGCCGTCGACGCTGCGCCTCGCGCAGTCGAGAGACGAGTCGAATCTCCCCGGGGAGCGCATCGACCCCATCGGAGCGCTGGCTTCCGCTGCCGGTTACTCGGATCCCGAAAGCTGGTGGGAGGACCTGGTCGAACATAGCCGCAGTGGAGATCCCTTCGATGCGATCTCCGACGCGATGACTGCGGTGCGTGCCGACGCAACCGTTGACCACGTCGATGCCGTCCGCGAGGCACATATGCGCAAGGTGCTGCGAGCGGCACTCAAGTCCGACGCAGAGCGCATCGCCGTCGTCTGTGGTGCCTGGCATGTTCCGGCACTCATGGCTCCGCTGCCCAAGGTCAGCGAGGACAACGCCCTGCTCAAGGGCCTGCCCAAGGTGAAGACCGCCATGACGTGGGTGCCCTGGTCCAACGCGCGCCTCGCCTCCGGCACAGGCTACCGCGCCGGTATCACCGCCCCCGGCTGGTACGCCCATCTCTTCGCCACCCCGGACAACACCATCGCGTCCTGGTTCACCCGCGTGGCGCAGGAACTGCGCAAACATGGATTCCCCGCCTCCTCCGCGCAGGTCATTGACGCCACCCGGCTGACAGGCGCTCTCGCAGCCCTGCGCTCACGTCCCGCGCCAGGGATCTGGGAGGTCCGAGACGCCGCCGACACGAGCCTCTTCGAGTTCTCCGATGCTCGGAGGAAACTTATCGACGACGCCCTCTACCTTGGTGCCGAGCTCGGCTCAGTCCCCGCTGACGTGCCGACTCTCCCCCTCGAGAAGGACGTCCTCGCCACCGCAAAAAGCCTCCGTCTGAAGGTCGAGGGCACGCCGAAGGAGGTTACGCTCGATCTCCGCTCCGACAATGACCGCCAGAAGTCCGCCCTCTTTCACCGACTCCGCATCCTCGGGATTGCCTGGGCCGTCCCCCGTGCGGAGTCGGGCGCGGGATCTTTCAAAGAGGGGTGGACCCTGGCCTGGGAGCCGGACTTCGCCGTGAATCTCGCCGTCGCCAGCCTGTGGGGAACCACCGTCGCCTCCGCTGCCCACGCTCGTCTTCTCAGCGGGTTGGACTCTCTGGCCACCGTCACCGCGGCGTTGAACTCTGCGGTTCAGGCTGACCTTTCCGGGGCTCTGGACGATCTCCTCGCCGAGCTTGATCGGTTCGCGGCGCTGCAGCATGACGTATCCGCCCTGCTCGAGGCCGTACCCGCCATCATCGGTGCCGCACGCTACGGCACCGTTCGCGGCACCGACACCGCGATCTTCACCGGCATCGCCTCCGGGATGCTCACCCGCATCCGCACCGGCCTTCTTCCTGCAGTCCTCGGCCTGGGTTCAGAGCCCGCCCACGAGATCGGCGACCTCATTGACAGGGTCAATGACAGCATCTCCCTCACCCCGCACGAGGTGGACGCCTGGCGAACGGCCCTGGCCCGCATTGCTTCTCGACGGGACGTGGACGCCCGGCTACGCGGGCACCTCACCCGCCTACTCACCGACGCCGGGCACATCGATGACGAACAGTCACGCAGGGAGATCTCCGCAAACCTGTCCGCCGGCGTCGGGCCGATCGACCAGGCAGCGTGGATCGAGGGTTATCTCGGTGGCGGCGCGCTCATTCTGCTCAACGACCGCGACCTGCTCAGTGTCCTCAACACCTGGCTGATGTCGCTTTCCGACGATCACTTCGTCGAGATACTGCCCTTTGTCCGCCGGAGCTTCGGCGGATTCACCGACACCGAGCGGGAAGACGTCCACCGGCAGGTTCGTCACCTTGCTGAGGCTGGCGGGCAGGGAGAGGACCCGGCGGACTCCCTGCAGCTCGACGGCCCGGTTCTGCCTGCGCTGCAGACCATCCGGGCAATCTACCTTGCCACCCAGAAGGAGAGCTCAAGATGAGCGAGACGTCGAAACGCGACAGGCGTTGGGCGCTGGTCCTCGGCACCGAGGGCCGCGAATTGACCGCGGAAGAGAAGGGCATGAGCGACGCCCTCGGCAAGCTCTACGACCACGGGCGAGGCCAGCGAAAGCTCGGCGGCGGGAACGGGGCACCACGGGTGTCGACCTGGCTCAGCGATATTCGCACCTTCTTCCCTGCCTCCGTGGTCGAAGTGGTGCAGGCCGATGCCCTCAACAAGCTCGGCCTGCGGGCCATGCTCAACGAGCCGGGCATCCTGGACAACCTGGAACCCGACCTGGAACTGGTGACCACACTGGCGGAGATGTCCTCGCTGATCCCGGAGGATCTCAAGGCCAAGGCCAGACAGGTGGTGCAGACGGTCGTCGACGACATCGAAAAACGCATCCGCCAGTCCACAGAGGCCTCCGTCCGCGGCGCCCTCGACCGGGCCGCGCGGACCCGGCGCCCCCGGCACGTGTCCGACATCGATTTCGACCGCACCATCCGCGCCAACCTGGGTAACTACTCCCCAGAGCTCGGCACGGTGATCCCCGAGAAATTGGTGGGCTACCGGCGTCGAAACACGGGGATCGAAAAGGAGGTGGTCCTCGCCATCGACCAGTCGGGATCGATGGCGGAATCGATCATCTACTCCTCGGTTTTCGCCGCGGTGCTGGGCAGCATCCGGAGCCTGAAGACGTCACTCGTCGCCTTCGACACCGAGATCGCCGACCTCACAGACCGGCTCGCGGACCCCGTCGACGTCATCTTCGGCACCCAGCTGGGAGGAGGAACCGACATCAACCGGGCGGTCGCCTACTGCTCCGGGTTGATCACCTCGCCCACGGATTCCGTGTTCATCCTCATCAGCGACCTGTACGAGAACGGTGTCCGCAGCGAACTTCTCAGCCGGATGCACGAGCTGAAGGAACGGGGAGTTATCGCCATTGTCTTGCTCGCGCTCTCCGATTCCGGCGCACCCGCCTACGACAAGGACCTCGCCGCCGAGCTACGGGCCATGGATATACCCGCCTTCGCCTGCACGCCGGATCTCTTCCCGGAGCTCTTCGCTGCCGCCGTCGCCGGGGACGACCTGGCTGCCTTCGTGGATCACAGCCGGGAGGAGGACTAACACCGAAAATCGTCCAGACGTCTGGACTAGTCCCGGTAGACCTCGTCGCCCTTGTTCAGCCAGGCGTAGACGCCGCCGATGAGCAGGCCGCCGCCGATGACATTGCCGATCCACACCATCACCCAGTTGAGCGCGATCGCGCCGATGCTCCAGCTCTCCAGATAGACACCGCCATTGAACAGGCCGGCGAATCCGGTGATGGACATCAGCGAGAAGTTGGCGATGACGTGCTCGAGGCCGAGGCCGACAAAGATCGCGATGATGGGCACGATGACGAAGAACTTGGACACGAAGTCCTTGGCGAACAGCGCACCAACAATCGCCATGTTGACCACGAAGTTAGCGGCAATGCCCTCGATTAGCGCATCCCACCAGCTCTTGTTGAGCTTGCCCTCGGTCAGTGTCGCCGCCAGGTGAGTGGTGTCAAAACCGTGGAACTTGGCGGAGACGCCGATGATTGCGGCGATGAGCAGCGCGCCAACGAGGTTGAAGACGGTGGTGACAAACATGAACCACAGCGCCTTGCCCCAGCCGATCTGACCGGTCGCGGCGCCGTAGCTGCCGAACATCATGTTTCCCGTGGCCAGCTCGGAATTGAGAATGACAATGGAGAACAGGCCCAGGCCGAACAGGAACGCAAAGACGAGCGCCCCCAGGCCGTGCCCGGGTGCCGTTTTCTCCACGGCCTGGCCCGCGACGACGGCGAAAGCGGTGCCCAGCGTGAGATAGACACCGGCGAGAATGGACCGCACGGCAAACCTCGGGAGATCCTTCTCCATGAGGAAGAGCTTTTTGTTCACCGCGCCGTGGGCGATGTCATTGAGGGCCATGGGGCAGTCCTGCTTTCAAAGTGAAGATCGGGGCCGGGATTGAATTCCGAGGTCAAAAATACCCTGGCATTTCACCACAGGTGAATGTGATTGGCTAACTGGACAGCTTCTACTTCTGAATAGCTTCCGAATCGGCCTCAGGCCCGCTGCCCTCGGCGCTTTCCCCGCCTGCCTCAGGAGCGCCCGCGGGCACGTCCCAGCTGTCGTCGAACTCATCGATCGTCCATTCCTGCGCGCGGGCCACGGGCGCAGCCGAGGACACCACCCGCACCTCCCCGGGGAGCAGCTTGCGGTAGCGGGAGTCCGCCCAGACCCCCTCCCGGTCGATGTCGTCATCAACGTCGAGCTCCCCGATGCCGTAGTCGGTCACGTCATCCCGCAGGTCGTCCGCCGGCACGGACGCGTCACGCGCGACCTGGACCAGCTCCGCGTAGTCGTCCTGAGAGAACTCCTCCTCGGGGTCGAGCTTGCGGGAGACGAGCTCCTCCACCCGTGCGCGCCGGCGGGACTCCTCGTTGATCCTTCCGCGCCAGCGCAGGAGCCAGGTCGCCACCAGCACGAGGATGAGCAGCACGCCGAGCCAGCCCAGCACCGGGAAGACGTTGTTCACCAGGACCGCAAAGTCGAAGAACGACAGGGCAAATCCGGCGAGGGTGATCACCGTGAAGGTGATCCGGTATTTTTTGTTCGACGCGGGCTGCCCGTCGTCCGGGGCGAGGCGTTTGCCACTGGCGTAGAAGACACCGAGGGTGGTGGTGAAGATCGTGAGGTAGATGACCACCGCCGAGAAGGTGCCGAAGACCGGGTTGATCTCGTTGACCAGGGCGAGTGTCGGCAGATCGGCGGAGGCGACGTCCTCGACGCGGAACAGCAGACCTTACGGCCCAGCGCACAGGCCCGCAAAGCGAAGCGCCCGCATAACCCAGCCTCCGCACGCCCCCAGGAAGGTTACGGTGGGGCTCATGACGTTCTCCCTTCCAGACATCGGTTTCGGCACCTACAGCCTTGTGGGCTCGGACGGGGCAGAGTCCATCGCCTCCGCCATCGGAGCCGGCTACCGCCTCATCGACACTGCCTACAACTACGAAAACGAGGGCACGGTCGGCGAGGGTGTCCGCCGGGCCGTCGACAACGGCGTCGCCCGCGACTCCCTCATCATCACCAGCAAGTTGCCCGGCAGGTACCAGAAAAGCGGCCTGGCCCGCGAACGCATCGAGGAGAGCATCTTCCGCCTCGGTGTCGACTACATCGACCTGCTGCTCATTCACTGGCCCAACCCGCAGCAGGGCCATTACGTCGAGGCGTGGCAGCAGCTCATCGAGGCGCGTAACGACGGCCTCGTCCACCACATCGGTGTCTCCAACTTCCTTCCCGAGCACATCGAACGCCTCGAGACCGAGACCGGGGAACTTCCGGAGGTCAACCAGATCGAGCTGCACCCCTACTTCCCGCAGGTGGAACAGGTGGGCTATCACCGGGAGAAGGGGATCCTCACCGAGGCGTGGAGCCCCCTGGGCCGGGGCAAGGACATCCTCGAGGACCCGGTGATCACGAAGATCGCCGAGTCCCACGGCATCGGCGCCGGCGAGGTCGTCCTCTCCTGGCATCACGCGCGGGGCGTGACCCCCATCCCCCGCTCCGCCAACCCGCAGCGCCAGCGCAGCAATCTCGCCGCCGTCGGGCTAGAGCTTTCCGAGGATGAGATCCAGGCCATCACCGGGCTCGGTCGAGCGGACGGTCGGATCAACGACCAGGACCCCGCCACCTACGAGGAGTTCTAGGCCGGAAAACGCCAAAGGGCGCCCTCCCCGCTGTGGGGAAGGCGCCCTTTGAGTGGCAGTGCGCCACGCAGGTCAGACTGAAGCGGAGAGCTTAGTTGCTCTGCTCAGCCTGCTTGAACGGGAAGCCGAGCTCACGCAGGAGCGAGCGGCCCTCGTCGTTGTTCGTGGCGGTGGTGACCACGGTGATGTCCATACCGCGCGGACGGTCGATCTTGTCCACGTCGATCTCGTAGAACATCGTCTGCTCGGTGAGGCCGAAGGTGTAGTTGCCGTGGCCGTCGAACTGCTGGTCCGACAGGCCGCGGAAGTCGCGGATACGCGGCAGGGCCACGGTCAGCAGGCGGTCCAGGAACTCCCACATGCGGTCGCCACGGAGGGTGACCTTGGCGCCGATGGGCATGCCCTCGCGGAGCTTGAAGTTCGCGATGGAGGTCTTGGCGCGGCGGAGCTGCGGCTTCTGACCGGTGATCAGCGTGAGGTCCTCGATGGCACCGTTGATGATCTTGGAGTCACGGGCGGCGTCGCCGACACCCATGTTGACGACAACCTTGACCACGCCGGGGATCTGCATGACGTTGTCGTAATTGAACTCTTCGTTCAGGGAGGTGCGGATTTCCTCGCGGTAGCGCGTCTTCAGGCGCGGGGTGTAGTTCTCAGCCATGATTAGATGTCCTTCCCGTTGCGCTTGGAGACACGGACTTTCTTGCCGTTCTCATCGAAGCGGTAGCCAACGCGGGTGGCGTTGCCGTCCGCGTCCACGACCATCACGTTGGACACGTGGATCGGGGCTTCCTGGGTGACGATTCCGCCGGAAGAGGCGCCACGCTCACGAGCGGAGTCGGCGACGTGCTTCTTGATGCGGTTGACACCCTCGACGAGGACCTTGTCACGCGTCGGGTAGGCCTCGATGACCTTGCCCTGGGCTCCCTTGTCCGGGCCAGAGATGACGACGACAGTGTCGCCCTTATGGATCTTCATAAGTTAAATCACCTCCGGTGCGAGAGAAACGATCTTCATGAACTTCTTGTCGCGGAGCTCACGGGCAACGGGGCCGAAGATGCGCGTACCGCGCGGCTCGTTGTCGTTCTTGATGAGCACGGCTGCGTTCTCGTCGAAACGGATGTAGGAGCCGTCTGCACGACGGGTCTCCTTCTTCGTACGGACGATGACAGCCTTGACGACCTCACCGGACTTGACGTTGCCGCCCGGGGTCGCTTCCTTGACGGTGGCGACAATGGTGTCGCCGATACCGGCGAAGCGTCGAACAGATCCACCGAGAACGCGGATGCACAGGATTTCCCTGGCACCGGTGTTATCGGCGATCTTGAGACGCGATTCCTGCTGAATCACTGTGGGTCTCCTGACCTGGATTGATGCGAGCCAAATTTCCGTCCTGGACACGCGTGGTCTTTGTCTTTATTTGCCTGATGCTTATCGACGTCTCACCTCAAGGTGATCCGAAGGGTCTCGGGCGGTCGGCTCGGAAAACGCACCGAACGCACCCGACCAGCACAGGCAACCTGGATATTGAACCACAAGGGGCTGGTGGAGGCCAAATTCCTGGGTTAGTGTTTTTGGATGGGAACCTATAGCAGGCCGCTGTTCATCACCGCCGTGCTCGTGAACGTCCTCATGACGGTGGGGTTCTTTACCGGGGCCTTCCGTTTTGTCCCCCTCCCCGACCCCTGGATTGCCGTCGGCATCGTCGGCGTGGTCGTCTCGGTGGCCCAGCTCGCAGGTGCGGTAAGGGCCGGTAACACGGCAGCCGGATGGCTCGCCGGCATCGGCGCCGTCATCTCAGGCATCGGCTGGGGTAGCTGGCTGGTCGTCGGTCTCACCGCCGATCCGGGGGACCCTGTCATCAACGTTACGGGCCTGCTCATCGTCCCGGGCGCGCTGTTCAGCCTGATCGCGCTGGTGGTGCTGCTCGTCGGTACCCGGATGGACAGGTTCACCTCCACCGGCAGGACCTACGCCGGAGCTTTTGCCTCCGTCGCCGTACTGCTGCTGCTCGCCAAGGCTGCGGTCCGTCTTTACTCCATCCGAGCAATGGATCAGTTTGGCCCCCAGATCTACAGCGAAGAGGTCACCACCCCGGATCCCTTCGCCGTCCTCATGTGGGCGGGCCTTGGCCTGACTGTCATCGCTGTCGCCGTCGGGATCATCCAGATCATCACCGCGATACGCAGCGGAGCGCCAGAGCAGGCACGGATGACTTCCGGGATCGCGGGTGTCCTCGTCATTGTGGGCTCGTTGCTGCTGGCCATGTTCCTGTGGCCGCTCAGCGTTGTCCTCAGCGTGGCAGCCGTGGTGGTCGAGCGCCGCGCGGGAAAGACGCAGTGAGTGCCGCCCGTACGGATCTGACACAATGGCACCGTGAATCCTGTCACCGTACCCAGCGTCACCCGGCTGCGAGACGCCGTCGCCGACGCCCGCTTCGACTCCCACGCCGAGGCCCAGAACGAAGCCCGAGACATTGTCGCCCAGCTGGATGACTACATCCTCCCGCGGTTGAGCAACGTCGATGCTCCCCTGCTCGCGGTCGTGGGCGGGTCGACGGGCTCGGGCAAGTCGACCCTGGTCAACGCCATCGTCGGCCGCGAGGTCACCGTGCCCGGAGTCATCCGCCCCACCACGCGGCGGCCCGTATTGGTGACCCACCCGGATGACGAGGCCTGGTTCCGTTCCGACAACGTGCTCGCCGGGCTGACCAGCGACATCCAGGTCACCGCCACCGATGCCGTGCACCCGGGCCTCGCGCTGGTCGACGCCCCGGACTTCGACTCCATCGAGGAGCGCAACCGCGAGGTGGCCTCGCAGCTGCTGGCCGCCGCCGACCTGTGGGTCTTTGCCACCACCCCGACCCGCTACGCCGACCAGCTGGTGTGGAACTTCCTCCACGACGCCGCCGGCCGTGACCTCGAGGTAGTGGTGATCCTCAACCGCATGGACACCGACGCCGCCGCCTCGGTTCCTGACGATCTCCGCCGGATGATGGCCGAGGCCGGGCTCACCGATGCGACCCTGTTCACCGTCGCCGACGCCGGGCATATCGACGGCCGCCTCGCCACCGATGCCGTCTCCGACATCCGCGGCTACCTGGAGCACCTCGCCGTGGACGCGGCCTCCCGCCGGGAGGTCGCGGCACGCACGGTGGCGGGCGCCGTCGGCAAGCTGACGTCCCGTGTGGAGGCCCTGGCCGCCGAGCGCGACCGCCTGGAGGAGCTAGAATCCCAGCTCAGCGCCGGCCTGGACGCCATCTACGACGACGCCGCGCGCCATGTCATCGACGCCACGAGCGACGGCAAGCTGCTGCGCCACGAGGTGCTGCAGCGCTGGCAGGACATCGTGGGCACCTCGGACTTCTCCAAGACGATCGAATGTTGGTACGCCCAGGCCACGAGCCGGATCGGCAGTTTCCTCACCGGAAAGCCCGCCCCGATGCGCGAGGTGGAGGTGGAGATCGAGGACGGCCTGCACGCCGTGCTCATCGACTCCGCCGAGTCCGCCGCCGCCCGCTCCTGGTCCTACCTCGGCGGCAGTGCTCCCCTGCTGCGCGCCGCAGCCGACCCAACGCTCGCACAGGCCGCCCCAGGGGTGTCCGAGCGTGCGTCCCAGGTCGTGCGCGAGTGGCAGGCCCAGCTGGTGGAGACCATCCAGAACACCGCGGGCGACAAACGCAAACAGGCCCGGATCATCTCGCTCGGCCTCAACGTCGTCACCGTCGCGCTCATGCTCGTCGTCTTCGCCTCCACGGCCGGTCTCACCGGTGGTGAGCTCGCCATCGCCGGCGGCTCTGCCGTGCTCGCCCAGCGCCTGCTGGAGACCGTCTTCGGCGAGGAGAACGTGCGCCGCATGGCCGCACAGGCCCGGGAGGACCTCGCCGCCCGCACCGAGGCATTCCTGGAGTCCGAAAGGACACGTTTCGACGCCGTCACCGAACCCCTCGTCGCAGGCACCCGGGCCGCCGAGCTGCGCGACGCCGTGGAGTCGATCTGATGTCGCGCGCAGACACGTCGCTGTCCAAGCGGCTCAGCGCCCTGGGCCGGGCCGCTGACCTCGGGGAGCAGTACCTCTCCGAGGCGGAGATCGCACCGCTGCGCCGGGTCCTCGCGGACGCCTCCGAGCGCCGCCGCCTCTCCGCGGAACACACCGTGGTGGGATTCTTCGGTGCCACCGGCTCGGGCAAGACGTCCCTGTTCAACGCCGTCGTCGGCGAGGACCTCGGCGCCAGCTCCCCGCGCCGGCCTACCACCTCGTCCCCGTTGGCCGCGATCTGGAACGAGGCGGGCTCGGAGGAGCTGCTCGACTGGCTGCAGGTCGCCGATCGGCGCGTGCGCCCCGGCGAGTTCACCCGCAAGTCGGGGCCGCTCATTCTTCTCGATCTCCCCGACTTCGACTCCGTCGAGGCCTCCAACCGGGAGATCGCCACGCGGCTGGCCGGGCAGGTCGACGTGCTGGTCTGGGTCACTGATCCGGAGAAGTACGCCGACGCCGTCATTCATGAGCAGTTCATCCGCCCGCACGCCGGGCACGCCGCCGTGACCCTCGGTGTGCTCAACAAGTCCGACCGGCTCTCCGAGACGGAGCAGCGCACGGTCGCGGGCAACTTCGCAGACCTACTGCGCGCAGACGGTCTGTCCAACATCAAGGTCGTCCCCACCTCGGCGCGTACCGGAGCGGGCATCCCGGAGCTCCGCGACGCCATCGCCAGCGTCGCCGCCAAGAACAACGCGCAGCAGCGCCGGATCAGCGCCGACCTCGACGCCCTGGCAAGAAACTGGGCCGCGGCCCCTTCCCCGGAGTTGCCGCGCTCGGCGAAGAAGCAGCTCGATGCGCACCTGGCGGACGCCGCCGGTGCCCAGTCCCTCGCCGGCGCCACCGCAGCCGCCTACCGCAAGAGACTGCAGCAGCGCACCGGCTGGTTGCTGACCTCGTGGGTACTGCGCATGCGCACCGATCCCCTGCGCCGGCTCGGGCTCACCGAGAAGCGCGACGAGCTCGGCGTGCACCGCTCCTCCCTGCCCGAACTCGAGGCATCCGGTAAGGCCAAGGCCAACCGCGGCGTGCGTGATTACGCCCGGACTGCCGCAGAAGGCCTCCCTCCGGCCTGGTCCAACGAGATCGGCCTGCGCACGGAGGGCATCGTCGATACGCTCCCGGACGATCTCGACCGTGCGGCGGGCAGGACCCGCCTACCAGCCGAGCCCTCGCGGGCGTGGTCGCTGATGACCGTGGTCCAGTGGCTCGCACTGCTCACCGCCCTGGTCGGGGTGGCGTGGTTCCTGCTGGCGGCGTTCCTGCCCGGCGCCCTGACCCCGTTCCTGGACGACATCATCCCGGACATCGAGGGCTGGCCGCTGCCGACTCTGCTCATCATCGGCGGCCTGCTCCTGGGGCTGGTCCTCGGACTGGCCACGGCGGTCTTCGGCTCCGTTATCGGCTCGGGCGTGCGCCGACGCACCCGTCGGGCGCTGCAGCGGGAGATCGCGCAGATGTCGGCCGAGCGGGTCGAGCAACCACTCATCGACGTGCGCCGCGACTACCGCTCCTTCGCCGAGGCCATGCGCGGGGTAGCGGGCTAGGAGCAAAGAAAACACCCCGCCCACCATGTCTGGTGTGCGGGGGTGTTTAGCGTCGATACGCGATTAACTACTTCGCGCGCTCGACGATGTCGAGGAGACGGTGGTACTTGTCCTTGGAAAGCGGACGGGTCTCTTCGATGCGGACGCGGTCGCCGATGCCGGCGGTGCCGTTCTCGTCGTGTGCCTTGACCTTCTTGTTGCGGCGCATGATCTTGCCGTACAGCGCGTGCTGCTTGCGGTCCTCAACCTCGACGACGATGGTCTTGTCCATCTTGTCGGAGATGACGACGCCGGTGCGGATCTTGCGTGCGCCCTGCTCCTTGACGGTGCTTTCGTTCACGTTAGCCTCGCTCATTACTGATCAGCTCCCGGAACTGCGGACAGACCGAGCTCGCGCTCACGCAGAATCGTGAGGATGCGGGCGATGTCGCGCTTGACGGTGCCGATGCGGCGGTTGTTGGTCAGCTGTCCCGTGGCCAGCTGGAAGCGAAGGTTGAACAGCTCCTCCTTGGCATCTGCCAGGCGGGTGGTCAGCTCTTCGCTGCCGAGCTCGCGGAACTCAGCTGCGGGGGTACCGGTTGCCATTAGAACTGGTCCTCCTTCTTGACGATACGGACCTTGCACGGAAGCTTCTGGCCGGCGCGGCGCAGGGCTTCGAGTGCAGTGGCTTCGTTGGGGTAGGACATCTCGAAGAGGATGCGGCCGGGCTTGACGTTGGCCACCCACTTCTCGACCGGGCCCTTACCCGAACCCATACGCACGCCGAGCGGCTTCTGGGTCAGGGGACGGTCCGGGAAGATGTTGATCCAGACCTTGCCACCACGCTTGACGTGGCGGTTGATGGCAATACGTGCCGACTCGATCTGACGGTTGGTGATGTACGCGGGCTCGAGAGCCTGAAGGCCGTAATCACCGTAGGTGACGCGGTTGCCACCCTTGGAGATGCCGCTACGCTTCGGGCGGTGCTGGCGCCGGTACTTGACGCGCTTCGGGATAAGCATGTGTCTTAACCCTCCTGGTTCTGCTCAGTGCGCGGGCGACGCTGGCCACCAGCGGCACGGCGCGGACGCTTGTCGCGGTCGCCTCCGCGGCCGCCACGGCCACCTCGCTCGGACGGTGCGTTGAGGTCAGACTCGCGGACGCCGCCGACGACGTCGCCCTTGTAGATCCAGACCTTGATGCCGATACGACCAAAGGTCGTGGCGGCCTCAGCGGTGCCGTAGTCGATCTCCGCACGCAGGGTGTGCAGCGGGACGCGACCTTCGTGGTAACGCTCAACGCGGGACATGTCGGCGCCACCGAGGCGACCGGACGTGACGATCTTGATGCCCTTGACCTGCGGCTGGCGCATGGAGGACTGGATCGCCTTACGCATCGCGCGGCGGAAGGCCACGCGGTTGACGAGCTGCTCGGCGACGGACTGCGCCACGAGAGCGGCGTTGGCGTCGATGCTCTTGACCTCAAGGATGTTGAGGGCGACCATCTTGCCGGTCAGCTTCTCCAGGCCACGACGGATGCGATCAGCCTCGGCGCCGCGGCGACCGATGACGATGCCCGGACGGGCGGTGTGGATGTCGACACGAACGCGGTCGCGGGTGCGCTCGATGACCACGTCGGCGATGCCGGCGCGCTCGAGACCCTTGGACAGGTACTCGCGGATCTTGATGTCCTCAGCGACGTACTCCGCGTAGTTCTTGTCGGCGAACCAGTGGGTCTTCCAGTCGGCGGTGATGCCCAGTCGGAGACCGTGGGGATGGATTTTCTGGCCCATTACTTGGCCCCTTCCTTGGCTTCGACAACCACGGTGATGTGGCTCGTGCGCTTGCGGATCTGGAATGCACGACCCTGAGCACGGGGCTGGAAACGCTTCATCGTCGGGCCCTCGTTGGCGTATGCCTCGGAGATGACCAGCGTGCGGGGATCCAGGCCGTAGTTGTTCTCTGCGTTGGCCGCTGCGGAAGCGACGACCTTGGCGACCGGCTTGGCCGCACCCTGGGGTGCGTACTTGAGGATCGCGAGAGCCTCCGCGACGGTCTTGCCGCGGACGATGTCGATGACGCGGCGTGCCTTCATCGGGGTGACGCGGACGAAACGAGCCGTCGCGCTTGCGGAGGTGATGGTGTCACTCATCGCTTATCGACGTCCCTTCTGGTCCTTGATGTGACCCTTGAAGGTCTTGGTGGGTGCGAACTCGCCCAGCTTGTGACCGACCATGGCCTCATCGACGAACACCGGGACATGCTTACGACCGTCATGGACGGCGAAGGTGTGACCGATGAAATCGGGGAGAATGGTGGACCGGCGGGACCAAGTCTTGATGACCTGCTTGGTGTTGGCCTCGTTCTGAGCATCTACCTTGTTGAGGAGGTGCTCGTCAACGAACGGGCCCTTTTTCAGGCTGCGTGGCATAGTGTTACCTCCTCTTAGCGCTTCTTGTTCGGGCGACGACGGCGCACGACCATGTTGTTGGAGTAGCGGTTCGGGTTGCGGGTGCGGCCTTCCTTCTTGCCCCACGGCGAGACCGGGTGACGACCACCGGAGGTCTTGCCCTCGCCACCACCGTGCGGGTGGTCGACCGGGTTCATGACGACACCACGGACAGACGGGCGCCAGCCCTTCCAGCGCATACGGCCGGCCTTGCCCCAGCGGATGTTGATCTGGTCGGCGTTGCCGACCTCACCCACGGTGGCGCGGCAACGGATGTCCACGCGGCGGATCTCGGTGGAGGGCATACGCAGGACTGCGTAGGCGCCTTCCTTACCGAGGAGCTGGATGGACGAACCTGCGGAGCGGGCGAGCTTGGCGCCAGCGCCAGGCTTGAGCTCCACGTTGTGGATCGTCGTACCGGTCGGGATGTTGCGCAGCGGCAGGTTGTTACCCACCTTGATGTCGGCGTTGGGGCCGGACTCGACGACGGTGCCCTGGGTCAGGCCCTTCGGAGCTACGATGTAACGCTTTTCGCCGTCGTAGTAGTGAAGGAGCGCGATGTTGGCGGTGCGGTTGGGGTCGTACTCGATGTGAGCGACCTTGGCCAGCACTCCGTCTTTGTCGTTGCGCTTGAAATCGATGACGCGGTAACGACGCTTGTGTCCACCGCCGCGGTGACGGACGGTGATGTGACCGTGAACGTTACGGCCGCCGGACTTCGGCAGGGGACGCAGCAGGCTCTTCTCCGGAGTGGAGCGGGTGATCTCCGAGAATTCGGAGACAGAGCTGTTGCGGCGACCCGGAGTTGTCGGCTTGTACTTACGAATAGCCATAGTATTTCCTTACCTTTCGACGTCTTTGGTCGACCCTAAACGGCCGAGCCGCCGAAGATGTCGATGGAATCGCTGCCCTCGCGGAGCGTCACGTAGGCGCGCTTGGTGTCTTTCCGCTTGCCGTAACCGGTGCGGGTGCGCTTGCGCTTGCCCTCGCGGTTGGCGGTGTTCACGGAAGACACCTTGACGCCGAAGATCTGCTCGATGGCAATCTTGATCTGGGTCTTGTTGGAGTCCGGGGAGACGAAGAACGTGTACACGTTCTGCTCCATCAGCCCGTAGGACTTCTCAGAGACAACCGGCGCGATGATGATGTCGCGCGGGTTAGCGGTCTGTGCCATTAGTTCTCCTCCTGGGCTTCCGTGTCAGCCGAGCCGGTGACGCGGTTGACGAAGGTGTGCAGCGCGCCGACCGAGAACACGACGTCGTCGGAGTTGAGAACGTCATAGGCGTTCAGCTGCGACGAATCGATGACGTGAACGCCGGGCAGGTTGTTGGCGCTGCGGCGTGCGTTGACATCTGCGCGGTCGATGACCAGGAGCACGGACTTGCGCTCGGTCAGACGCTGGATGAAGGTGCGTGCGGACTTGGTGGAGGGCTGCTGGCCCGGCACCAGTTCGTCGATGACGTGGATACGCTCACCGGCTGCACGGTTGGTCAGTGCGCCGTAGAGGGCGGCACGGATCATCTTCTTGGGGGTCCGCTGGGAGTAGTCGCGCGGCTTGGGGCCGTGGACAACGCCGCCACCGGTGTAGTGCGGTGCGCGGATGGAGCCCTGGCGTGCGCGGCCGGTGCCCTTCTGACGAAACGGCTTGCGTCCACCACCGCGGACTTCGCCGCGGGTCTTGGTGGAGTGCGTGCCCTGACGGGCAGAGGCGAGCTGTGCGTTGACGACCTGGTGCATCAGAGCAACAGATGCCTCGCGCTCGAAGATTTCGCCCGGCAGTTCAACGGAACCGTTGGTCTTGCCGTCGGCGGTCTGGACGTCGAGTTTCAGACTCATGCGTGTGCACCGCCCTTCACTGCGGTCTTGACCGTGACGACTCCACCGTTGGCGCCGGGGACGGCACCCTTGATGAGCAGGATGTTGGAGTCGGCGTCGATCTTCTCGATCTTCAGGTTCTGCGTGGTCACGCGGTCGTGGCCCATGCGGCCAGCCATGCGCTGACCCTTGAACACACGACCCGGGGTCGAGGCGTTACCGATGGAACCGACGCGACGGTGCGACGCCTGGTTACCGTGGGAGGCGCCCTGGCCCTTGAAGCCGTGACGCTTCATGCCGCCGGCGAAGCCGTGGCCCTTGGTGATGCCGGTGACGTCGACGAAGGTCTCACCCTCGAAGATGTCAGCCTTGATCTCCTGGCCGAGCTCGTAGCCCGAGACGTCGTCCATACGGATTTCAGCCACGTGACGACGCGGCGTGGTGCCGGCCTTCTCGAAGTGGCCGGCGCGGGGCTTGTTGGCCTTGCGGGGATCAATTTCCCCGAAGGCGATCTGGATGGCGTTGTAGCCATCGATGTCTGTGGTGCGAATCTGGGTAACTACGCACGGCCCGGCTTCGACGACGGTGACCGGGACAACCCGGTTGTTCTCGTCGAAGACCTGGGTCATGCCGAGCTTGGTGCCCAGAATGCCCTTGATCTCGTTTTCACTCATGTCTTTTGTTCTCCGGTACGAAGCTTTACTGGATGTTCACGTCGACGCTGGCCGGAAGATCGATGCGCATCAGCGCGTCGACCGTCTTCGGCGTCGGATCGAGGATGTCAATGAGACGCTTATGCGTGCGCATCTCGAAGTGCTCGCGAGAATCCTTGTACTTGTGGGGAGAACGAATAACGGCGTACACGTTCTTCTCAGTGGGCAACGGCACCGGGCCGACAACACGCGCACCCGTACGGGTGACAGTTTCGACGATCTTCTTTGCAGAAGCGTCGATCGCTTCGTGGTCGTAGGCCTTGAGCCTGATGCGGATCTTTTGTCCCGCCACGCTAATCCTCTTCCTCGCTTCCCCACATCCACGAAGGGAGTGGTGGGGATCGCTTCTCGATGTTCTCTATAACGTTGTCCGGAGCTCGGGGCTGTTCGGCACAACGCCAGTGTCGTTGTCTTCTTTGTCCATGACTTCCCCAGGAGATGGCTCACGGCAAACAACCGTGCGCACAGTGCTTCCAGGACGGGGTACAAGACCCGAACGTCGTGGCGGAAGGGACCAGTAAATGGTGCGTGGCCCTACGTATACTGCCGCTGTTGATTTGCCATGCCCCTTCTCCGGCCTCCGCGCTCGGGCTGCCACTCTGATCCTGAACGAGTGACCTTCCCCGATAGCGGAGTCCTTCTGTGGTCGGTGGTCGAATCTGATTCGAAGCCGTCCACGCGAAGTTGTCATGTTCGCCTCACCATGGTCGCGTCCGTCCGGCCAAAGCCGGACCCCGCGCCGTGTTAAGGCAACCCGAGTATTTAATCACCTGCTCCCCTGCCTTGGCAAATTTCTTTCCCTCCCCACCAGCGCCGTCGCCCCGCCGCGGACGGGCTGCCCCGCGGTTATGCTGGTGTGTCACTAGCCCGCCGCACCATAGTTCCTGCCAAGGAAGAGGAGTCACCCGTGAGTGAGACCATCATCGACCCCGCCGTCTCGGCGTCGACCGCCGCCACCTCCGCCAGTACCGGCGGTTCCGGCGTTGGCATCGGCCGCACCGTGATCGAGAACGTCGTCGTGGGCAAGATCGCCGGCATCGCCGCCCGTGAGGTGTCCGGCGTCTACGCCCTCGGTGGCGGCGCGGCCCGTGTGATGGGTTCGATCCGGGACACCTTCGGCGGTTCCACCGTTCAGCAGGGCATCACGGTCGAGGTGGGCGAGCGTCAGGCCGCGGTGGATCTCTCGGTGGTCGCCGAGTACGGCGTGGCCATCCACGAGCTCGCCGAGGCCATCCGGCGCAACATCATCCGGGCCATCGAGGCGATGACCGGCCTGGAGGTCACCGAGGTCAACATCACGGTCTCCGACGTTCACCTCCCCATCGACGATCAGTCTCCCCGCGTGGAAGCCGCCGAAGGGGCCGTCGTGGACGCCTCGGAGCTGCAGACTCCCCGGGTGCAGTAATGCAGGACCCGGTCCCACTCTCCGTTGCGGACGCGGTGGCTGCGGCCGTCGTTTCCCTCCCCGGCGTATCGACGCTCCATGCCGGCCAGTACGGAGAGCTCGCGCTGCTCTATCCCGGTCGGCGGATCCCGGGCCTGCGCCTGGCCGACGGCCACCTCGAGGTTCACGTGGTGCTCGACCTCCATATCCTGGGCACCGACACCCCGCTCACTACCCTGGCCGAATCCATCCGCTCGGCCGCCCAGCCCCACTCGCCGTTCCCCGTCGACGTCATCTTCGCCGACGCGCTCAGTTCCCACCCCTTCCCCACCGACGAACCGAGGACCCACCCATGAAGAACTTCACTCTCATCGGCACTGCGCTGGGCCTGGCCTTCGCCTTCGCGGTCATCCTCGGCGGCCTCAGCGGTTTCCTCTGGGCCCTGTTCTTCTCCGTCCTCGGGGGCGTGCTCGGGGCGCAGCTTGACGGACGCATCGACCTCCGGGCCCTGAAAGACAACTTCTCCTCCGTCCGCGTCGGGCGAGGGGGCCGCGGGTGACCGGCAGCACCACCTTTTCCGAGCGGGCACTCACCCGACTCGCCGTGGCCGCGGCCTCGGAGGTTCCGGGGGTCGAGGTCGTATCCAGCTCGTGGGCCGGCCTGGGCGCGCGCAGTTACCCGCGCGCCGAGGTCACTCTCGACCGGCTCCAGCAGCGGGCCCAGTTCACCTGCGCGCTGGCGGTCTCCTGGCCGGCGGCCGTCACCGACATCGCCGCCCGGGTCCAGCACAACATCCGCACCTGGGTGCCCGCCATGACCGGGCTCGAGGTGGTCAAGGTCGACGTCTCCGTGGAACAGACACTCGCCGGTGCCCACCGGGTGTCCGCGGCCGAGGTCGCGGCCTCCACGGAGGCTCCGGAACTCGCCGCCGTGTCCGCCCCGGGCGGGATTCGGGTGCGCAGGCCGTCGATACGCGAGCCGCGACCGCTGCGGCCGATCCGGACCACGCCGCTGTTCGCGGAGGTGCGCCGTGTCCGCTAGCGCCCCCGCCCCCGCCGATTCGCCCCGCGCCCGCTGGCTCGCCGTTCTCGTCGGCGTCGCCCTCCTCGCCGCATCGGGGGTGGCCGTGCGTGAGTTTGTCGTCTGGTACTGGAAACCGGCGGGCTGGAACTCCTGGCTGGCCCCGCTTCCCGACCTCATCTCCCACGCCTCCCCCCAGGCCACGGCCATCGCCGGCATCGGCGCGGTGGCCCTCGGCCTGATCCTCATGGTGTCCGCGCTGCGGCCACGCAATCGCCGTTACGTGCGTATCGACGGCCCCGCAGCCGACATCTGGCTCCGACCCGTTGACCTCGCCCGCTTCTCCACCGCCTCGGCCAAGACGCTCCCCGGGGTGGTCACCGCCTCGACGCTGGCGAGGAAGGACCGGGTCATCGTCGACGTGGCCGGCCGGGAGTTGTCCCACGACGCCGTGTTCACCCACATCGAGTCCGCGGTCCACCGCGCGTTCGGTCCCGACATGCTCGTCAATGTCTCGCTCCGCGAGGCCACCGAGGAGGACGAACTATGAGCCACCTCCTCTCCGCCCTCGACCGGATCATCGTCTTTGTCACCGGGCTGGCGCTGCTCGCGGCCGGCGGCTGGGCACTCTCCTGGCTGTTTGAGGTAGAACAGGTCCGCGATCTTGCGCGCTACTACGACCCGCACATCTACCGCGACTTCCTCGCCTCGCAGTGGTACCCCGTCGCGCTCGTCGGTGCGGCCGCCGCGGCGCTGGTGTGCGGTCTGGGGCTGGCGAGCGCAAACCTCCGGCGGCGTCGCTTCGACCGTCTGCTCGCCGCGGAAACACCCGCCGTCGGGGGGATTTCGGTCTCCACCACCCGAATGGCCAGGGCCGTGGGCGAGACCCTCACCAGTGTGCCCGGGGTGGAGTCCGCCCCGAGTGTCGCGACGATCGACCGCGGACGCAAGGTCCTCCAGTGGGTCATCACCGCCCAGCCGGACGTGGACGTGCCCACGCTGACCTCCGCGATCGACGAGGCCAGGGACGACATCGAAATGGCCCTCCCCAGGGTTGACGTACACACCCGCTTCCTCGTGCACCTGCGCCCGGTCGACGGGGCCTAGGCGTCTAGCGGGAACAACTCCTCTACGACCCCGAGTTCCCGTCGCCGGCCACCGCGCTCGGTGACCGCCATTGCCTCACCCACCCGACAGGTGACAAGGCGTTCGAACCGGATCTTCTGCGTATCGACGGCCCGCAACCCCACCGTCTGGATCTCCAGGCTGTGTCCCACGACGATCAGATCCGGCCGCTCACCTCCGTCGCGGGAGACACTCGCGCCGTACAGCCGGTCGCCCAGGTCGCGGCGCTCCACGCCGCTGAGGTCGATGCTCTCCGGCCGCGGGTGCACGGTGATCTCACGAGTCACTCCGAGGCGGTGATCGATTCCCGAGGCGTCGCGCAGCACGAGCGGTGACCCCGCCACCAGCCGGACGATTTCGCCGCCGCACCAGGTGGTGGTCCTGATCTGGTCGCTCTGCGCGCGCACGGTGACCCGCCCTCCCACCGGGTCCAGGGTCACGATCCGGCGCGGCGATTCCGTCACCACCACGGCAAACGAATCACTCAGGTCCCCCGGGCGCACGGAAACGGGATGCCGGGCGGCTTCCTCCCGCAGCAGGCGCAAAAGGTCCTCGTCGCTGGTGGCCCACCCGAGGCCGCGATTCTCCAGCGATCCCCAGAGTTCGGCGAGTGCCCGGTCCGGCTGTGCCTCCCACGCTGTGTGCAGCGCGGCGATGATCTCGGGGATACGGGTGGGATCTTTCATGACGGCTGCCCAGTATAACGAGCAGCCCGAAACACAAAACTGCCCGCCCCGCCAGAAGGCGGAGCGGGCAGTCAGGTGCTGCGGGTCAGATCAACGAATTAGTCGAGGATCTTGGTGACGCGGCCAGCACCGACGGTGCGGGAGCCCTCGCGGATAGCGAAGCGCAGGCCCTCGTCCATGGCGACCGGCTGGATCAGCTCGACGGAGATGTCGACGTTGTCGCCGGGCATGACCATCTCGGTGCCTTCCGGCAGCTTGACGACGCCGGTGACGTCGGTGGTGCGGAAGTAGAACTGCGGGCGGTAGTTGTCAAAGAACGGCGTGTGGCGGCCGCCCTCGTCCTTGGACAGGACGTAGACGGAACCCTCGAAGTTCTTGTGGGGGGTGTAAGCGCCCGGCTTGACAACAACCTGGCCACGCTCGACGTCTTCACGGCCAATGCCGCGGAGCAGCAGGCCACAGTTGTCGCCAGCCTCGGTGTAGTCGAGCAGCTTGCGGAACATCTCGATACCGGTGACGGTGGTCTTCTGGGCCTTCTCCTGGATGCCGATGATCTCGACTTCCTCGTTGACCTTCAGCTGGCCACGCTCGACACGACCGGTGACGACGGTGCCACGGCCGGTGATGGTGAAGATGTCCTCGATGGGCATGAGGAACGGCTGATCGGTGGCGCGCTCCGGGTCCGGGATGGACTCGTCGCAGGCAGCCATGAGCTCGACGATGGAGTCGACCCACTTCTGCTCGCCGTTGAGGGCGCCCAGAGCGGAGATGTGGATGATCGGGGCATCCTCGTCGTAGTCCTGCTCAGCGAGAAGCTCGCGGACCTCCATCTCGACGAGCTCGATGATCTCTTCGTCGTCGACCATGTCGCACTTGTTCAGGGCGACGAGGATGTAGGGGACGCCAACCTGGCGAGCGAGGAGAACGTGCTCGCGGGTCTGGGGCATCGGGCCGTCGGTGGCGGCGACGACGAGGATCGCACCGTCCATCTGAGCGGCGCCGGTAATCATGTTCTTGATGTAGTCGGCGTGGCCCGGGGCGTCGACGTGCGCGTAGTGGCGCTTGGGGGTGTTGTACTCAACGTGGGAGATGTTGATCGTGATGCCACGCTCCTTCTCCTCCGGCGCCTTGTCGATGGCGTCGAATGCGAAGGCCTCGTTCTCATCCGGGTACTGGTCAGCCAGCACCTTGGTGATCGCGGCGGTGGTGGTGGTCTTGCCGTGGTCGACGTGACCGATGGTGCCGATGTTGACGTGCGGTTTGACGCGCTCGAATTTCGCCTTTGCCACTGTATGTCCTCCTGGACTTCATTGTGGCTACGTCTCTCGCAGCCACGGGTTTGACTTCATCCGTGTTCCAGCCCCGCCCTTGCGGACGAGACCCGGTATCACGGCCTCTTATTCATTATGTGCCAGTTACACGATCCTAGATTTACACCGGCCGATTTTCAAACCGCTTTAGCCTTGACCGTGCAAGGCGTGCGGGCGTGTCGGTCGGCTCGAATCGCGGACCTTCCTCACAGGGTAACGGCCAGCTCAGCATCACCGGAACTCGGGGTGATGTTCAGCAGGCCGCTACCCCGGTGAAGGAGTACTGCTGTGCGGTTCGGAACCCCAGCGGGCGTGACCGGGCACTCGGTCACGCCCGCGTGGAGAAGGGCTCCTACCCCGCGAGCGTCAGCGGCTGACGCTTAGGCGTTGCCGTTGCGCTCGTCGATGATCGTCTGCGACACGTTGGTGGGAACCTCGGCGTAGGAGTCGAAGATCATCGTGAAGTTCGCGCGGCCGGCAGTGCGCGAGCGCAGGTCACCGATGTAGCCAAACATCTCGGACAGCGGGACCTTGGCCTTGACGACCTTGGCGCCGGCGCGGTCGTCCATGGAGGACATCTGGCCACGGCGGGAGTTGATGTCGCCGATGACGTCGCCCATGTACTCCTCCGGGGTGGTCACCTCGACGGCCATGAGCGGCTCGAGCAGGACCGGCTTGGCCTTGCTCAGGGCCTCCTTGAGCGCCTGCGAACCGGCGAGCTTGAACGCCATCTCCGAGGAGTCGACGTCGTGGTACGCGCCGTCCTCGAGGGTGGCCTTGATGTTCACCAGCGGGTAGCCGGCGAGGTAGCCGTACTGCATCGCATCCTGCATACCGGCATCCACGGACGGGATGTACTCGCGCGGGATACGGCCGCCGGAGACGGCATTGACGAACTTGTAGTTCGCGTTCTCGCCCTCTTCCAGCTCCTCCGGGGTCGGTGCGTAGGGCTCGATGGAGATGATGACCTTTGCGAACTGGCCGGAACCACCGGTCTGCTTCTTGTGGGTGTAGCTGACGCTCTCCACAGCCTTGCGGATGGTCTCGCGGTAGGCGACCTGCGGGTTACCGATGTTCGCCTCGACCTTGTACTCGCGACGCATGCGGTCGACCAGGACGTCGAGGTGGAGCTCACCCATGCCGCCGATGACGGTCTGGCCGGACTCCTCGTCCAGGCGGACGGTGAAGGTCGGGTCCTCTTCGGAGAGCTTCTGGATAGCGGTACCCAGCTTCTCCTGGTCGGACTTCGTCTTCGGCTCGATGGCCACCTGGATAACCGGATCCGGGAAGTCCATGGACTCCAGGATGATCGGGTTGGCCGGGTCACACAGGGTGTCACCGGTGGAGGTGTCCTTCAGACCGATGAAGGCGTAAATGTTGCCGGCCACGGCCTCTTCGACCGGGTTCTCCTTGTTGGCGTGCATCTGGAACAGCTTGCCGATGCGCTCCTTCTTGCCCTTGGTCGAGTTCTGGACCTGCTGGCCCGGCTCGCAACGGCCCGAATAGACACGCACGTAGATCAGCTTGCCGAAGAACGGGTGAACGGCGATCTTGAACGCCAGGGCGGAGAAGGGCTCGTCGACGGAGGGCTTGCGGACCAGGTCCTCGTCCTCGCTGCCGACTGCGGTGCCGTGCACCTCGCCCACGTCGAGCGGGGTCGGGAGGTAATCGACCACGGCGTCGAGCAGCGGCTGGACACCCTTGTTGCGGTACGCGGTACCACAGAAGACGGGGTAGATCTCGGAGTTGACCGTCATCTTGCGCACGGCGGTCTTGATCTCCTCGATGGACAGCTCCTCGCCACCGAAGAACTTCTCCATGAGGGACTCGTCGGACTCGGCGACGGCCTCGAGCAGCTTCTCGCGGTACTCGGCAGCCTTCTCCTGGAGCTCGGCGGGGATCTCCTGGATCTGCGGCTCGGCTCCGACGTCGACCTTGCCCGGCCAGACGTAGGCCTTCATCTGGACGAGATCGACGACGCCGTCGAAGTCATCCTCAGCGCCGATGGGCAGCTGCATGACGAGGGGGCGGGCACCGAGGCGGTCCTCGATGGTGCCGACGGTGAAGTAGAAGTCCGCGCCGAGCTTGTCCATCTTGTTGACGAAGCAGATACGGGGGACGTCGTACTTGGCGGCCTGACGCCACACCTGCTCGGACTGGGGCTCAACGCCCTCCTTGCCGTCGAAGACGGCGACGGCGCCGTCGAGCACGCGAAGGGAGCGCTCGACCTCGACCGTGAAGTCCACGTGACCCGGGGTGTCGATGATGTTGATCTGGTTGCCCTCCCAGAAACAGGTGACGGCGGCGGAGGTGATGGTGATGCCACGCTCCTGCTCCTGCTCCATCCAGTCGGTGGTGGAGGCGCCGTCGTGGGTCTCGCCGACCTTGCGGTTGATACCCGTGTAGAACAGGATGCGCTCGGTGGTCGTCGTCTTACCGGCATCGATGTGGGCCATGATGCCGATGTTGCGAACCTTTTTCAGGTCCTTAAGCACTTCTTGTGCCACTGTGTTACCCCAACTTGTTTGTTGTTGCCGGTGTCGCGAATGCTTCTCGACGAACACCGTCTACGGACATTTCTGTTCAATTCTGCCACTAAATGCGTCTCACGGCAGCACTCGGATTTTCCAGCTACGTGGAAGGTGCCGTCGATACGCGCAAAGGGCCCGACCTGTGAACCTGGTCGCCCGGGTGGGCGACGCTGCTGCTCAGGTCGGGCCTGCGAGGTTCACATCTGTGAGGAACTACCAGCGGTAGTGGGCGAAGGCGCGGTTGGCCTCTGCCATCTTGTGGGTGTCCTCGCGACGCTTCACGGATGCGCCGAGGCCGTTGGAGGCATCGAGGATCTCGTTGGCGAGGCGGTCCATCATGGAGTTCTCACGACGCTGACGGGTGAAGGTCACCAGCCAACGCAGTGCGAGGGTGTTGGAACGCTCGGGGCGAACCTCGATGGGCACCTGGTAGGTGGCGCCACCGACACGGCGGGAGCGGACCTCGAGGTCGGGGCGGATGTTGCCCAGAGCCTTCTCCAGGGTGCCGACCGGTTCGGTGCCGGTCTTCTCGCGGCACTTCTCCAGCGCGCCGTAGACGATGCGCTCGGCGGTGGACTTCTTGCCGTCCAGGAGGATCTTGTTGACGAGCTGGGTGACCAGCTCAGACTGGTAGACTGGGTCCTTGACTACGGGACGCTTTGGTGCAGCATTCTTACGCATTGGTTATTACTGTCCCTTCTTCGCGCCGTAACGCGAACGAGCCTGCTTGCGGTCCTTGACACCCTGGGTGTCGAGTGCGCCACGGACGATCTTGTAACGGACACCCGGAAGGTCCTTCACACGACCACCGCGAACGAGCACCATGGAGTGCTCCTGCAGGTTGTGGCCCTCGCCCGGAATGTAGGCGGAAACCTCGATGCCGGAGGTCAGACGAACACGGGCGACCTTACGGAGCGCGGAGTTCGGCTTCTTCGGGGTGGTGGTGTACACGCGGGTGCAGACGCCACGACGCTGCGGGGAGCCCTTCAGGGCCGCGGTCGAGTCAAGGGACCTCTTGTCGTGGCGACCCTTGCGGACCAGCTGCTGGATAGTCGGCATGCTTCTCCTTCTTGATTGACGAATGTTCTTACTGGCGGGAATCAGCGGATTGTCCTGCAGACACAAAAATAACGGGGCTCTTTTCCAGGGCCCATCCGGTTGACGCCACAACACCATCTTGCGAAGGTGCGGGATTCCCACCAATAACGATGTGGGACTACCGTCGAGTCTAGCTGCCGCGCACGGTGCACACCAAATCACCTGCGGCGTCGCCGTCGCCGAGTTCCCACCCAGATACCGGCAACCTCCCAGCCTTTTGCGCTCCCCGCTCCGCGCGCGTGGACTTAATATTGCTCCATTCCGGCCCGGACAGTGGTCCGTGGAATCCACAGAATAGGACGAGCCATGAGTACTGCCCACGACAGCGTCACCAAGTATGTGCCCCACGCTGACCCGGAGGTGGTCGATGCGATGCCGCCACTGTCTCTGCATCCGACCCCGCCGAGCTGGTGACGGTCTAGGAGAACTTCCTCAAGAAGAAGCTGGGCCTCACGGATTCCGACGAGGTGCGGGACAAGGCGATCAAGGAAGTCCTCACGTCGATGAAGGACGGCTCATCGAATCCCCGCCTCGTCGTCTACTACCTTCTCGCGGAGAAGTTCAACAAGCTCGGCGTATTCCGCGGATGGGGTGCCGGGCGACGCTAATCGACGGCCGTCGCCCGCCCCAACCCACATCTCCCGGTCGCCTCGTTCCGCCGGGGAGAAACCCCCGCACCACCCGGGTGAGACCGCGTTTTGCCTGGTATATTTCCCGGAATGAAGCCCCTCTCGGAATCCGCAGGCACGCTGCGTTTCCTCGCATCCTCGGCCGGCCTGACCCCTCCCTCCGGCGGCGATCCTCTTGAGATCAGCTCCTCCGTACTCTCCCAGGTGTTCCCCGCGGGTCTGGGCAGTCCCACTCTCCCCCAGGAGATCCGTGACCTCGAGCTGACCGCTCACGCCGCCCAGCTGAAGGGCCGGGCCCTGCTGCACACCAGTGCGGACCCGTCCGAGGGACTCCGGTGGCTCGAGCTGGCCACGGAGGCCGCGTTCGTCTCTGGGGCGGACACGAACCGCGCCGAGGACCACCTCATCATGGCGGCGGCGCGTCATCGCCGCGGAGATTTCACCGGGGCCGCGCTGGATTTCTCGGCCGCGCACAGTGCTCTGCGCTCCCAGGGTCGTAGTTCCGTGTGGTCGGAGTACTCCGACAGTACGGACGACAACCATCGCAACGACCTGGCCTCTCGGGCGACCGATTTCCCCTTCTACACGTCGCGCCCGGAGGACAGCACTTCTACCCCGGCACGTGCTGAGACGCCCGCGGAGTCTCGGTCAAACACGAATGACCAGATGGGGTCCGCCTTCCGGGCCACCGTGAGCAAGGGCGCCCAGGCGATCAACGCCCTTCAGGAGAAGATCGACGAGTACAGCAGCGGTGAGCTCGGGCAGAACAACGTCGAGCGATTCAATCAGCGCTTCAACACTGCCCCGGAAGCCCCAGCGACCGATGCCACCGAAGCCACCGTCGATGACAAGCCCGCTCCGCTGAACGCGGCGATGAAATCTCTGCTGGAGCACCCCAACGAGTACCCCAGCGAAAAGGCGCGACGTTCTGTGTCGGAGATCCTCAACGACACCCCGCCCGACGATGCGCTCGCCACCGTGCAGGCCGCGCAGATCCTCCTCGAGGGAAACGGCCACTTCCCCCTGATGGCGCGCTACCTCGCCGGCCTCGAATACGAACTTGCTACGCGCCTCGACGACTCGTCGTCCATCGTGTCGGCACTATCGCGCATGGCACTGCTTTTGCGCAACGCGGCCCAGAGCAACGAAGAAAAGTCGGCCGCGTTTGAGATGGCCAGCTCCGCCAAGACCCAGGCCGCCGGGCTCCCCGTCTTCCCCGATCAAGCGCGCCCCGCGGCGGTCCTGTCACTGCTGTTCCTCACCGCCGGGATACTCGACGAGGCACTGGCTGAGCTCGCCCCGCCGATCGAAGCCGGCCAGATTGCACAGTCGAGCGATGCTCAGGAGCAGATTCTGCTGGGAGACCTCTATGCGGTTCTCTCCCGGATCCATCACGAAAGGTGGACAATCCAGAAGCAGGAGAGCGACCTGGAAGCAGTTTCCCGGAATCACCGGCAGGCGCTCGCGTTGTACAACGCCGCGGGCCAGCCCGATGGTTTCGAGCGCGCTCGGGTCCGTTATCAGCTCTAGCCCGCGCGGCCTATCGGTTCAGCGCACCGGTCTGGCCCGGCAGGGTGACGTCGACAAGCATCCGACCGAGCCGGCCAGTTCTCAGTAGTCGGTCCACCGTCGGCTCGCGGGGAGCCACGCGAGCACGGCTCCCATCGCGGCGATGATCGGCACGGGCCACAGGGTCGAGTGAAGCAGCAGGATCAGCGAGAGCACTGCCCACACCGTGAGCACGATCCGCCCGGCCGGGTAGGTGCGCAGAGAAAGGATCGCCCCGGTGACGGGGGCGAGGACGCCGAAGGCGAGAATCAGGAATTCGACGTTCTCGAAATACGGCGCGTTCAACCACCGGTCCGTGACGTAGAAGACCATGAACACGCTGGTGATGATCGCCGTCAGCGCCGCCCCCAGGAGTGGCCACGGGGCGCGGAAGATAGAGACCTCGAGCCCCCGGTTCGAGGGCCCGGCAGAAGACACGGGCGCTCCCACTCCGGTTGAGCCGCTCGGTGGCGCCGAGTGGTGGGCTGGCTGCGACCCGCCGCCGAAGGGGCTCGACGGTGACCCGAAGGGGCTGTTGTTTCCGCCGGTCACAGCCACTGCTCCCCTCGCTGCTGATGGTTCTCGGTCGTCGGCCAGAAGATGCCTGCGTCGTAGAGAAGCCACAGCACCGGATCCAGCACCCGGAAGGGCGCGATGCCGGTGCGATCCAACCGCGAACCCTGGGGCTGGCTGCCCAGCGAGGAGTTCACGAAGTACCTGACATCCATGCCGTAGATCTCGGCTTCCTGGCGGACGGTGTTGAGTAGAGTCCGGGCGTCCAGGCGCAGGAGCATTGACCGGATCTCCTCGTTGAGCAGCTCGGGGTCAGATCCCCAGTAAGACGGTTCGAGCTGCCTGTTGAAGGCCGCCCCGCGGTTTCCCATGATCTCCGCCCACCCCTCGTTGGCGCTGTTGGCCAGGCTGCGCAGGGTGTCGAACTTGGACAGGGCCACCGCGAGGCGCGGCCTCGGCCGCCCTTCCTGCGCGAGCGCGCCCGGCCGGATCACCTGCAGAAGGTTGTTGAGCACGTCGGTGGCATCGGCGCCGAGGGATTCCGCGGACACGGTGCCCTCCAGCAGCAGCCGGATCTCGCTGACCTTGAGCGGATCGAAGAGGTAGATCACCTCGTGGGCCCACTGGAAGAAGTCCAGCACGGACTGATCCTCGGGCAGTGATTCCAGGTCCTCGCCCGCCACATCGCGGAGCACGAGGAACACTTTTCGCTGCTCGCCCCCGTTGATGACGTGGAAGCCCAGGTCGTAGATGAGCGGGTCGCGCTGGTACGCCTCGGCAGATGAAACCGGCGGTGTCGAGGAGAGTAGGCCCATCTCCTCAAAGAACGGGTTTTCGTAATTGACGGCGTAGCTGTCCTTCGTCTGCCGGTTCGCGGGTTTCATCACCACGCCGTGCTCGTCCGCCAGCTGGCGGAGCAGCTTCACCAGCACGGCGACGTACAGGCTTTTTCCCGACGCACGGGCGCCCGCGAGCGCCACGCAGACCGTCAGCGAGCCAGGCCAGCCGTCGGGCAGTTCCCGGTTCGCCGACGGCGACATCGTGACTGTCGGGTCCATGGGCTGGAAGGTGTAGGGATCTCGCGTCAATCCGGGACTGTCGTCCATGGGCTGGTTCATCGGTAGATTCCTTCCCCGGTGCGGGCGTCTCCGGCACACGATTCGACGATGTGGGAGTAGACCTCATCCAGCCTCGGCGAGTTCTCCCGGATCTCCTGGGCCAGCTCTTCGGTGACACGCAGCACGCCAGGGGTGTCCGTCGCCGATCGCGAACCTTCCCGCGCACCCTTTCCGATGACGATGGTCAATCCGTGGGGTTCCACGCCGTAGGGTTCTTCGTCGCTGATGGCGAAGGAGGGCCGTCCAGGGACTCCCGCTTCTCGACGAACCCCCGAGCCAACCCGGTGAGCCCCCGCAGTGAGCGCGCGCAGGGCCGCGGCCTTCAGGTCCTCCCGGCTGTCAATCAGGTCAGGGCGGGAGGAATTTTCCGTGCTCACCTCGAATGGAGCGTCGGGGTTGAGGGCTCCGGCGATGCCGATGAGGATGTCGGCGGCCAGGGACATGTCTTCTTCGGTAGCCAGTGAAGAGAGGGAGGCGCTGGAGTCCAGAGCCAGGACGGTGGGAGTGCCGGGGGTGACGACGCCAGTGAGGTTCCGACGCCCGAGGTTCGCCCGCAGACCGGCCCGCAGGGTCGCGGCGGCTCCATCAAACGGGGTTTCCCCGCGGCCGGTGCCGGAGACGGACTCGATGACGAGCCTGTCCCCCTCATAGGAAAGGGTCCCGATCACCGTGTCGGAGCGCCCGTCCAGCGTCACGGGTTCAAACTCGACCCCCGTCGCCTGCGGGGTGCCCGGGCGGCCTCGCACCGCGGACACCCTGACCGTGGTCTCGGGCCCGAATTCGTCTCCTCGAAGCGGCTTGACTACGATCTTGATGAGCCCGGTCCCGGTCAACAGGCGGACTGCGGAGGCGCCGGCGTCGTTTGCCCGGGCGTCGCCCTGCAGTTCGAGGCGGACATTGGTCGAGTAACCCGGCGCGGGAGCTGCCTCGATGTGGATGGGGGAATGCGCCTCGACGGTCTCAGAGGCGTTCTCGGTGAGAGTGATGATCGGCATCGTGGTATCTCCTTAACGAATAGTCGGTCGTGGGTAGTCGGGCTGTCTCGGCTGGGTGCCCAGGGATTCCAGCAGGTCCCGCAGCGCCCGTTGCAGCGGCTGCTGCCGCAGCATCTCGAAGGCCTCGTTGAAGTTCCTGACCGGAACCTCCCACATCTCCTGTTGCGCCAGGCCCTTGGCTCCGGCGCGCAGTTCGAAGTCGTCCTCCAGCCGCCACCAGGGGAGCCAACCCACCTCGACCCACCTGTCCGGTGCCTGCACAAGGGCCACCACGGCGTATCCGAACGCCCGGACCTGCAGCCGCCTGAGCTCTCCCCGATTGTCGGTCGTGGCCAGCAGAACCTCGATGAGCCCCGGCCACCCGCGCTCTTCCGACTCTCGAACCCACATGGACCGCGAGCGGTGCCGATCCAGGAGAGCATGCAGGTAGGCGATGCGCTCGGGGCTAATCTCCCGGATCTCCGCCGCCTGCGTGCGCACCCGCGGCGGTAGGCTCTGCTTAAAGGGACGCTTTTCGACGACCGTCCCACCCTCCGCGGATTTATCGAAAGGATTCTTCCTCGGTTCCGCCACGGGCGGACCGGGCTGGGACTCCTGGGCCACGGCCGGCTGCTGCGCCGTCGGGGGCGTCACCCGCTCGGAGATCCTCGGACTGGTGGCCAGGGTCTCTGCTGCGCTCGGTGAGGTGACTTCCGAGACAAAGAGCTCCGACAGCTCGGTGACGGGGATCTCCTGCCCGGTCTCCACCACGAGGGAGGGGCGCTGCTCCTGCAGACTTCCCCGGGTGACACCCGAAAGAACATCAATGACATCGACGTTGCTGAAATTCTCGGCCACCTTGGCCGCGTCGTCGCGGGGAATCACCCAGATGCCGTACTTCGGGGGCCCTTCCCCGTCAATGGTGTGTGCGCGCTCGTACGTGGAGAACTGCACGTTCCGGGCGGTCCCTTCGTCGAGCGCCGACGTGATCAGCGTGAGCCACGCCCAGGCGTTTTTCGGATCATCCGCCAGGACCACCCTGGGTGCCTGCGTCTGAATCGTGTCCAGGACCGTGGCGGCGATACTGCGGACGTGATCCAGGCTGCGCCTGGTCTCCGCGATGAGGTGCTCCAGGGCCAGCCGCGGGGTCACAGAGGGATCAACCGCCAGCTCCCGTGACTCGATCCGCCTGTGGTTGACCTCCTTGTTGAAGGGCCTGAGCAGCGAGGGCGAATTCACCAGTGCCACCGGGTGGCAGTCGATCTGAGCCCCCTCGCCGAACACGTACACCGAGGTGAAGACATTGGAGGGACGCCCCGAGGCATCGGTGCCCGCCGGGGTCGAATGAATGAACAGCATCGTCTCCTGGTCAACCGGACTTCGACGCCACACCGCACGGTGGACGAGCTGTTTGAGCTCCTCCTCCCCCGCATAACGCGGCACCGGTGCCTCACCGGCCAGGTAGCTGGGTATCTGGCCCAGCAGCTGCTGCGCATCCTCCCGGGAGATCCCGTCGAGCTGCCCCACCCGCCAACCCGCAGGCTGACCATCCGCCGCGGCGAAGGCGGCGTACGTGAAAAACCCCGAGCATCTGGCGGACCCTGAATCCGTCATGGCTGCCTTCCTACCCTCTGCCG
This sequence comes from Corynebacterium doosanense CAU 212 = DSM 45436, assembly GCF_000767055.1. Classification (NCBI taxonomy): domain Bacteria; kingdom Bacillati; phylum Actinomycetota; class Actinomycetes; order Mycobacteriales; family Corynebacteriaceae; genus Corynebacterium; species Corynebacterium doosanense. Next base: position 520,303 of record NZ_CP006764.1, on the reverse strand, counting down.
AAGAAGCCACGGCGCCTGGTGCCTGAGTTGTCTGGTTGCTGCGGTTCGACCTGCGGGCTGCGTCTCATCCAGTCGATCTGGTGCTGCCGGAGGATCCCACCGTTCGTGCACTCATCGGTGATGATCTGACGGATCTGGTCCCCGTACGGGTCCTCGTCCATGACCAGCAGAACGCGGAGAAAACCCTGCCCGGGGATCTGCTCCACGGGGATGAACCACCGCTGAGCCGTCTCTTCACTGCTGCCGATGTCACCGTTGGCAATGAGCACGGTGCCCGCGGGCGCGTCGAACGCCGGCCCTCCCAGGGCTGCACCGATGGTCCGGTCGCCATGGGACAGTGCCGTGCCCGCCAGCGGTTTCCTGGTGGGGTTGAAGACCACAGAGAAGTTGGGCGGGTTCATGATCTCCCGGCCGTCGCTCCAGATGCGCAGGCTGATCCCACCCGCCTGTGTAGCTGTCGGAACCTCGATGCACATGGAGTAGAGAAACTTCCACAGACCCGGATAGGAGACGATGGTCTCCTCCGCCCGGGTGGGCTTGTTTTCGTAGTACTTCTGCGGAGTAAGCACGACATCTTCGCCGCCGTTGTCGAGGAAAAGTTTCACCCCGCCCTGTTCCCGGTACTCCTCCTCGGTGAACTCCCGGACGATCTCCCGGTCCTCAGCGGTGGAGCCTTGAGGCTGCCGCTGCACCCTGACCAGGCTCGCGCCGCGTGGCCAACCGAATGTGACCAGCTGGTATCCGACAAACTCGCGGATCTCCGCGTCGTCGATGGTGTCCACGTGCTGCATGGCCACCGAGGGCCCCACCCGGGCGTAGTTGCCCAGCTTGACAACTGGGGTGACAAACACCTCGTCCCAGTCCTGGGGCCAGTAGACCTTCTGCGCGAGTTCCTCGTTGTGGCCGATGACGCCGAAGGGATGAGAAATGTTTCCTCCGTCGTCCATCCCCTCCTGCGACAGGGCCTCAGCTGGAATATCGTCCACCGTCAGATCAGGGCTGGGCCTGGTCTGCGTGAGGTACACGTGGAAGTCACCGACCGGCGGACCGTAGACGGAGAACGCGACCATCGGCCCGTTCTCGGTCTCGACGCGGTAGACGTCGTTGAACTCCACCTGCGCCAGTTCTCCCTTGATGTCGACCGTGTGCACGGGCGAAATCTGGCCGACAAGAACCGTGCCATCCGGGTGTTTGATCTCCGGCTGCAGCACAACCCGCTTGGTCACTCCCCGCTCGGGCGTGATGTATTCGAAGCGCATCGGCTGGACAAAATCCTCGCGCAGCTGGAACTCCGAGCTGTCGGGACGCGCGTTTGCCTTGACATCGGACACAAACACCCGCATGTGGTGATGACCCGGCAGGGCGGTCCATGTTCCCGCAATCACTCCCTCGCCCGCCGTCAGTTTGATCCCGCGCACAGGGAAGATCACCAGCACGCGCCCGACCAGCTCCGGCTGAGAGACCAGCGCTGAGGCATCGTCCGCACCCCGGTACACCCACACCTGATACTCGCGGAATGCCTCGTTCGACGGGACCGGGTCCTCGAAGTACACCCCCTCCGTGAACGCCAGCTGCTCGTTGATCTCCGGGTTCGGGGTGGCACCGATGTTCGTGGTGGCCACGATCCGGTAGAACACCACCGGGTCATCCGAGTACCTGCTCCAGGCCAGCTCGACACGCGGCGCCTGGTCGGTGTCTGTCCCGGCGAGGTTCAGGAACTGGTACTCCACGCCGGGGGCTTCGGCTTCGTCCGCTCCCCACTGGTACGGGGAAAGCAGGCTGGGGTCGAGTTCGAAGACCTGGTCCGGATTGAACCGTCTTTTCGCCGCAACAGTGGCAGCGAGCTTGAACCGCTCCCCCAAGTTCGACTTCGATGCGGGGGCCTGCTCCGGTTCGGGGGCGGCTTCCTCCCGGGGGGTCGGTTCAGGTGTCGGCTCTGATTCAGGCTCAGCAGTCAACAGCGATTCGTCCTCGAGAAGCAGATCGAGAATGGGTTGTGCCAGGTAGCGCAGATCCTCCGGAAGTAGGGCGTCCACCGAGTCGTACGTGAGGTGGGTGAGCCCCATGATGGAGCGAAGGACATCCCGGGGCACCTGAGCGATCTGCTCCCGTTGTTCAACGGTGACCATGTAGTCGTTTTCCTTGTCATTCTAGATCAAGCCGTCGAAGCCGGCTGGCGGCTGCGTCTGCGGATTCTCGGTCGCCGGGCTGAACGGGTTGAATGTGCCCTGCGGCGCAGGTGTCTCCGGCCGGGCGGGCTGGCCGAAGGTGGGCAGAGAGATGCCCGTCGGCTCGTTGTAGCCGCCCTGCGCAGCATCGGTACCGAAGCCGGTGATGCTCACGCTGCGCCCGTACTCGACTACGGTGAAGGCCTCGGACAGTGACTCTTCGGAGCGGTTTTCCTCCGCGTACCGGACTTCGTCGTCGACGTCGCCTGCCCCGGCATTCGTGCCCTGCGGCGTGAGCGCGCGGGTGGAGAAGGACTGGGACCCGGTGGAACCAGCATCGATGCGTTGCATCGCCGAGCGCAGATCGCCGACGGAGCTACCCCGGTCAATGATGTCGCCGGTGGTGCGGAGCGCCGCGAGGTTGTCGTCCCACAGCTGGTCCGCGTGATCAAAATTATCGAATTCCGTGCCGTCAAGGCACGCCCGAGAGATCTCGGCCAGCTGCGAGTTCTCGCCCGGCTGCCCATAGAGTTTGTGGAACTCATCGGGGCCGACCTGCTTCGCCTGCGCGACCTCCATGCCCCGCTCGAGGTGCCTCTCCAGGGCCTGACCCGCCCATCCCCGGCCGAAGATGCCCCTCCGCATCGCATCCGCCTGCGTGGCGAGCTGGTCGGCGGGGAAGTCCATGACGGTGACCACGGTGTTGCGCGGCAGCCCTTCCTCGGGATGCCTGCTCGTGGCGTCGTCCAGCGCGACTTTGCCGAAGGGGTGTGCGAGCGCTCTACCCAGAATCCTCGACCATGCGCTGAACTGCTGGTAAGCCACGGCACACTGCTGCACCTCATTCGAAGCGGCCTGGACATCCTTCACCAGAATCCCCAGGTTGGCCGTGAGGACCCGTCGCTTCTCCCCCACTTCATAGATCACACGATGCGCACGCGCGAAGATGACCATCTGCCAGATCAGGATCACCACTGAGATGACGATCCCCACGAACAGGGTGCGCTGCCAGGTGAAGAAGTCCCACTGCACCACGGACCAGTAACGATCCGGGTTAGCGAACGCCGCCCACAGGTAGACCAGTACCAGCATGAGGACGAACCAGAGGCCCATCAGCACCCGCATCTTTGCCACCATGGCGCGGCGCTGAGCCTCGGTGTCCGGCAATGCCCCCAGCTCGTCCTCGACCCGGTGGGCGTCGTTCCGGATGGCAGTCAACTTCTCCTGCGCTTCATTGAGTTTGTACTTGACGCGCTGGCCGACCTTCCATCCGAAGGTCGTCTGTGAATCCTCGGCCCAACTCATGAACCGGTCCTTCAGCTCATGGATCTGCTTGTTCGTCGTGTTCCTGGAGGCGCGTTCAATGTTGCGGTAGTAGTCCTCGGCACCGCTGGCATCCCACGCCTGGATCCGGGACTCGCTCATGTTTCGACCGACCAGCTCCCTCAGCCTGCGGTTCTCGCTGTCGAAGGCGGCGTCATCAGACGGGACGGAACGTTTCGTCGACGACACGATTGCGGGAGTGTTATCGATGTGCGGTCCGGCAACCTCGTCAGAGGCGACCCCGTGACGACCGCCGTCGACAAGCGTCATTGCCGCACCGCTGTACGCCTGCCAGAACAGCGAAAGTCGCTGCTGCTGCGCCATATTGAGGCTCTCACCGTAGACCTCGCGGTTGACCTGCTCCGCGGCCTGCGCAATCTGACGGATCGAGTGGGTCTCCTTGCCCGACTGCCCACCGAGCATCACCTCGATGTGGCTGTCTTCGCCGAACAACATCTTCTGGGCAGCACCCGCGAGGGATCGCCGACCCGCCACCGCAGCCTCGTTGAGAAGCTGACGGGGGGTGCCGAAGACATTGGTAAAGAAGAACACAAAGAAGCGTTTGACGGTCTCGAAGAAACCGACGTGGCGGGAAACAGTTCCCTCGAGCGGCCGCCGCGAAGAAACAAATTCGTTTCCGTAACGCTCCATGATCGCATCGGCGTAACGCGTGGTCGCGGCGTCATCGTCGCCGATGTCCAACACGCGACGTTCGCCCTCGAGGACCGGGTGCGGGAGCCTGGTCTCGATGTCAAACACCTGGCGGTAAAGCTCGGACTCGGCCTTTGATGCGTCGCGGTAATGGTGAAAGCTGCGCAGGAGGCGGCCGTACCCGCGGTTGCCCGTCATCTGGCGGCTGCTCATCGCGTCATAGAACGGGGACTCCGTGGACGTTCCCCACAGGCCGGTTGCGCTGGCCAGGGTCGATGCCGTGTGCTGGGCGGCGGGGTAGTTCACCGCAGCGCCGGGACTCAGCGGTGTAGCGGCGTCCTCGGGCGAGAGGATCAGGGTCTGGAAATCACCGTACTGCAGCGGCGTCGAGCTGGACTCGTTGGGGACGAAGAGGTGAACAACCTCGCTGGTGGTGCGCAGGCGCTGGCCCACCTCGTGGCTGAGATCCCGGAGCACGTCGTCGCGATAACGGCTGTCACCAGCCATGTCCAGGATCACCAGCAGGATCTTCTTGCCCTCGTCATGCAGGAACAGGTCCGACATCTGGCCGCGGGTGATATTCAACCCGGCCGTGCGGGTGAACTCGATGTTCTCGATCCTGGCGTCGTCGATCACGAAGGAATCCGAGACATCGGCCCAGAGGAACCGGTCAATCATTCCCAGCGCGGTGTAGTCCACCAGCGCGCTGCGGACCTGCCGGGCATCCGGGCCGTTGCCCACGACCAGGGTTAGTACGTTCGAGCTCAAATCAGGTCACCGCTTCCATTGTTGGAGCCGCCGAAGCCGGAGAGGTTGATGGTGGGCGGCGATTGCGGTGCGGACTGGTCCACCGCCCCGAACTGGGGAACCCCCGGGAGGGAACCGGAACCGTACCCGGTGTCTGCCAGGCGCTTGGACATCTCCAGTGCCTCGTCGAGTTTGTTGAGCAGCTCGGGCACCATCTTGACCACGTCCGGGGCGATGTCGCGGTAGAGCGGCATCATGGAAGCGTGCTCGCGGTTGGTCACGTCGGCGAACGGTTTCTCCTGGCCACTGCTTCCCGGCACATAACCCCGGGAGTCCGAGGGAACGAAGTCGCGAGCCAGGGTCAGGTGCTTCTGGAAATTGCTCTTGAGCAGCTCGTAGCGCTCCTCGGGCGTGTCGGGGGCTGCCGGTAAACCGTGTGCCTCCGGCTGCCAGCCGTCGCGAAGCCAGTTGGCCATCAGCGGGACCACCGAATGATTGATCTCACCCTTCGTCGGCCCGGACTGCCCGTCGTTCCACAGTCCACGCAGGGCCTGATAGGGCCGGAGCGAGGACGCGATGCCGCCGGCGGTGTTGTGGACGTTCGCATACGCGAGCAGCACGGACTCGATGACCGCGGGCATCCAGTCGTAGCTGGCCTTGAACTCCAACGGCGGGGTGAGCAGCTGCTTCGGGAAGGGAATCCACTGCCTCTCCCGGTCGCTGTAGATCAGCGCGCGCGCCTGCGGCGTGCCCTTGTTCTCGATGAAGATGCGGCCGATGACCGTGCCGATCAGCCAACCGGCCACATACGCCTGGCGTTCCTCCGTGGTCACCGGGAGGGCGGAGGCCAGCGGCCTGGCCCTGCGCAGGTTCCAGAAGGTGCCCTTGTCACCCGGAAGAGACGCCCAGTAGTCGGCGATCTCCGGAAGCAGAGAGCTGAACACGATCGGCGAGTAGTTGGGGTACGCGCCGAACACCTCAATGCGCTCGAGGCTGTCCGAATCCGTCAGAGTCGAGCTGCTGGAGAAGTTCTCCAACGTGGTGTTCTTGTCCAGGCTGTTGTCCCTGATGAGCACGGACTTGAGCTCGTCAAGCACATCCGACAGACCGAGGAAGGGGATCTCCGAGAAGCTGAGGCGGTAATCGACGGACGCGTCGCCGTTGTACGCCGCGCCGATGACCTGCGGGTTCACCGCGGCCAGCGGACGGGCGTTGGCCGTGGCGATGGTGAACGCATCCGCCAGTCGCTTGAGGCGGTCATGGTAGTCCGGGCCACCCTCGGTGATGTACGAGCGCAGGTCCACATCGATGAACTGCTGGAACGCCAGGCCCGGGCGAGCAACCCAGGAGCGGGCACGTCGCAGGAGGTCGTCGGGGCGGACCTTGATGTCGAACCTCGCCTGACCCACGCTGCGGCGCTCGGCGTTGCCGGACGGGTCGACGACCAGGCGGCTGCTCACCCACCCGACGCGGTTGCCCACCAGCTGATTCTCGTCCATCTGCCGGGCCAGGGTGTCCCTCGGTGCCTTCTCGGCGCCCTGGGTCTGCCAGACGCCGAGGATGATCTCGCGCACGGCGGAGGAAGCGGCCCCCTCCAGATCCGTGACGCTCCTCTCGAACGAGTGCTGGGTCGCGACAAGCTGCTGCTCGTAGTGGTTCTTGAAGTCCTCGATCCGCGAGACCACAACCTCGTTGTCGGAGCCCCGGAAGCGTGCGGGCACGTCCTCACGCTCGCGCGGCCACGCGGTGGGTTCGTTGGTAGTGACATCGGAGAGTTTGGTCTTCGACGGCGCGGTCTCCGCCGCGCGCGTCAGGTCGCGGTGGACGGCGGTCAGCTCACGCAGCAGCGGAGCCAGGACGTCCTTGTCGAAGTCCGACAGGACGGCACGCAGCTGGCCTGCCAGCGCCGACCGGAAGTAGACGGAGAACTGCGGGACATACGCCTCTTCGATGACGGAGATGATCTGCTGCGAACCGGAGACCTTGCCGCGGCCGTTGAGCGGCTGGAGCAGCTCGTGGACTCGGGCCGGCTTCCACATCGGGTCCGAGTTCAGCCCCTCGTTGTGGTAGTACTCCAGCACCGGCAGGAACCGGTCGCTGAAGGCAAGACGCAGCTTCTCCACCAGCGCCTCAACATAGGGGATTCCATACTTGCCCAGCTGTTTCTCCAGCTCGGCGATGAGCGAGTTGGCGAAGTCGTCGGCGAACCTGTGGGCGGCCCGGTAGCTGATTCCTCGGCCGCTGCTCTGTTGTTCCGGGGTGATCGGGCCGGAGCCGACGATGTCATTCATCGTCCAGGACAGTCGCGGGTCAGCCAGCGCGTTTTCGATCTCGCTGCGCCACTGGCCCAGCGGCTCCCCGTCGCCCGGGCGCAGGGAGCCCCGGAGCGAGGCACGCATCTGCTGCACCGAGTCCTCGAAGTAGGCGCGGAACTTGTCCTGGAACCAGGCGGCGTACTTGTGCTCGTCATTGTTCTCGGCCATCGTCATGGGCAGCCCGATGTCACCGATGAAGTAGCCGTGGTTGTCGGTGATGAGCACTTCCATCTGCTCCGCCGCGTTCTGGTGCGGTTTGGCCTTGTCCAGATGGCCCTCGAGCAGGCGGTCGAAGGCCTGCTTCGCCAGCCGCTGCGCCGCGTATTCGGCGTACCGGTCGCGGCCGAGCGAAAGCTGCGCGTATCCCATGGAACCCCACGGGATGTTGTCGTCCGCCGGGTTCTGCGGATCGCCCCAGCCATGCACGCTTCGGTCCGGGCTCTTGCCGCCGCGGTTGCCCATGGTGAAACGCTCGAAGGATTCAAGGGCCGACTTGGAGGTCATGAGGGAGGACAGTGCCTTGCCGATACCGCGGTAGATGGCCTTCGGGGTTCCCTCACCGAACTTCGCGCCGTTGGCGCCCATGCGCGCACCGATCGGGATGAGGCGTCCGACGGACACGTCCTGAACACCCTCGTTGATGCCCATGGCCTGGTAGAGACGCCGGTCGTGGTCGGGATCCGAACCGAACTGAGCAGCGACGGCCTCGCCGAACATCGCCAGCGAGTTGGGCCACTGTCCCACGCGGGAGTCCGGCGACAGGGATTCGAAAACCTCAGGGGTGAACATGAACGCCGCGATGTTCGCCGGGGAAATGCCGTTGATGGTGGTGAGCAGGCGGCAGACGTCGAGGAACATGGAGGCACCCGCGCCGCCCGCCATGGAGGAGATGACAAAGACGAGCGGGGCGGACTCGTCGCCGTGGGCGTCGTTGATCCGGTTGACCGCGTTCTCCAGCTCCGAACGGATCTTGCCCAGGTTCTGGATGGTGAGGATTCGGCCAATGCCACGGTACTGCCCAGCGCCCTTATCGATAGGCGTCTGCTCAGCCGAGGGGGTTCGACTGGCCCAGGTGGCAATTTCGCCGAGGGCCTTGTTGTTGCTCGACCCGAGCGTCTGCGACAGCCCACGATCAAAGGACGCGTACGTCTGCTTCTGGCCGGTGGAGACGTAGGCACCGTTCGATTCGCGGACGTTGGGCAAGCCGTCCGGCCCGGACTCGGGCGAAACCGGAACATCGATGGCGACGAACTGCCACTCCTGCGGCAGGCTCTCGGACCCGGTGACCTTCTTCTGGTGCGCTCGCAGCTGATCGAGCATGTAAGCCTGGGTCGCGGAGCCCGATCCTCCACAACCTACGACGAGGAATTTGCTCATTTTTGCTTGTCCTTTTCTGTGTGCGTGACTTCATTCATCTTCAGGCCTGTTCTGACCCCCCGCAATTGCTGCGGGGATTTATCTCCACTTCGGACCACGTCGCGCACTTCCCCCATCAACGGGGGCCGCCGAACGGGCTGTTTCCCCCGGTGCCGCCGAACGGGGAGTTGCCGGCGTCGGGGCCTCCAAAAGGACTGTCGCCTGCGGGTGCGCCGAACGGGCTGTCGGTCGGCGTTGCCGCTGCCGGCGCGGGGGCAACGCTTTCCGCGCCCTCTCCCCCGACTTCGCCCCGCTGCGACTGGAGCTGCGACTGGAGCTGCGAAATACGTTCGGGAGCGTATCGACGAATGTCTGCCACCATCTCGTCCAGTCGCGCAGACTGCGACATCACATCGGGCATGGCCACGATGGTGACATCCTCGGCATTCTGGGGATTCATCGTCACAAACCACTGGTTCTGGATCGCCAGCGGAAGTTTCGCCTTGGTGCCCGACTGATTGCCCGATCCCGCGACAGAGACCGGATTCTCCACGATCACCGCGGACGGGGCGAACGGGTTGATTCCGTGTTTCACCCTGATCTCATGCCCGGCCACGTTCATCCGCCGGGGGTTCATCGCCGCCGTTCCGTACTGGACCAGGTCCTCGCGGCTGAGGGTGAATTCCTTGTCTGTGGACTTGTTCACCAGGGAGGTGCCCTGCAGCCCGACCGGCACACGCACTCCCGCCACCTTGGGCGAGATGGGAATTCGCCCGGACAGGTACTTCATCAGGTAGAGAATTCCCAGGGGGATGGCCAGCGCCAGCAGCAGCACGGCGACCAGCGCTGCGGTGAAGGTGGCGACGTCGACAGGCGCGCTCATGGCACCGGTCACGGGAACCGTGGTCGACGACGGGTTGGATCCGTCGAGTTCCGCGAAATGGACGGTGAGCTCGCCCGAAATGGGGCCGTCCGCCAGGTCTGAAAGGGTGAACTCGAGGGGCAGGCTGCCGGTCTCACCACGCTGGAGCACGATCGCGTTCTCCTGCGAGTCTGCCGGGGAACTGACGGTCGCCGTCGTTCCCTCCGGAAGATTGGCGCCCTCCCACGTGCCGCTCTCAATCCAGAGAAGCCCGGGGCCCTCCGCCGGCGCATCCACCGAGACCGCCTCCTCGGAGATCGCCCCCAGGTTGATCGCGTTCGGCGGCTGCGGGAGGTTCTCCAGGGTCACGGAGAGGCCACGCTCGTAGACCACGGGATTGAGCGGGGTTCCCGGAGCTCCCTCGGGGCCGGCCGTGGTGATGTTGACCAGAGCCAGCAGCGTGCCCGAGGTCGGCTCAGTGACCTGGCTCAGGTCCAGATCCACGGGTTCCCCATGCCCGACGGGGATGTTTTCGCCCAGGGGGATCTCCCCTGCCGGTGTCCGGTAGAACGCGGACAGCGTTGCCTGCCCGTCGAGAGTGACGGGCACGCCAGCCTGATCGACAAGCGACACACGCAGGGGCTGCGTGTTGATCGCACGGAGTGCCCCCTCCTGCTCGCCGGCGCCGCTGTCCACGTGGATGTTCATGCCCGGACGGATGGAGAGCTGAGCGCGGTAGCTGGCGTCGGGGTTGGTCTCAGCGCGGTAACCGAAACGCCATTCTCCGGCCCATTCCTCGGCGCGCTCCATCTCAATGTCCACAGCGCCGGGCACCGTCTCGTTGAAGGTCGCGTTGACTCGCGCGCCGCCGATGGTCTGCTCGCCGGAAACGACGTCGACCGGCTCTCCACCAGGAGGGGTGAGCAGTGGAGTCAGGCCTTCAACGGTGTCCTCGGGCTGCGCGGAGAGAGAAACCGGGGTGACGGAGTTGTCCAGGAAGAACGGGAACGCGTCTCGGACGGAAATGTTGTTCTGGCCGGTTCCTCCCGGGTTGGGAACGGCCGACCGGAACGCCGCCAGGAGGCTGGCCGGGCTGTTACCCAGGAAGAACTGGCCGTTGGGCGGGGCGGGCGCACCACAGTCGGGCGAGTCGGCGATCCCCTTGAGCCGGGACATGTCCTGGTCCCCACGAGCGTCCAGGCCGATGGTGAAAATCTGGACTCCCGCGGCGCGCAACTGGGCAACCTCGCCGCTGGCGCTGCACAGCTGGGCCGCGGCGCCCTCAATGTCGCCGGATTCCATGGTCATCTCACCGTCGGAGAACAGCATGACGGCCTTGCACGGGGAATCGTTGGTCTGCATCGTCGCGAGTGAGCCACGGAGGGCATCCGGGTACTCGGTGTACTCGTCGTCGGTGCGGCCGCGGAACTTCTCCAGCTCTGCGTTGACGCCGGCTGCCCCGTCGGCGAGAGACTGCCAGGAACCGTACCCGGCTTCATCGCCGTAGTACGAGGTGCCGAACCCGGCGGTGCGCACCCGGATATCCACCCCGGCATTCTCGCCATAGCGGGCCAGTTCGCCAACGAAATCCTGCGCCGCACCGACCCTCAGCCCATCAGGGTCGGATTCTTTCAGGGACCCGGACTGGTCCAGGACGAGCAGCACATCGGCGGTCTTTTCACCCGCCATGCAGCCGGCGAAGTCATTGAGGGCGTTGTTCTCGGACGGAGGCGGGGCGGGCAGTTGTGCCTGCGCCTGGGGTACCCCGAACGCGGAGCCGGTTCCGAGGACGAGCAGCGCACCCACTGCGGCGAACAGTTTCTTGCCCGGCTGGCGTGTGAAGGTCATGGAGGCGTTCATCCTTTACAGCTTCGAAACGAATAGAGCGATTTCCACTGCGGCGAGAACGACGCCGAGCATGGCCAGGCCGAGGGTGATACCCCTGACGGCGGAGTGCGCGGGATTACTGACATAGAAAGATCCCGCACGAATCTTGTTGTCCTGGATGGAATAGATCCCCAGCAGTACAAGGGCGAACACACCGCAGAGCAGCCACCCGATGCCCGCGAGCGTGGCGTAGGTGGTGGAGGTGGCGGTCAGAGAACTGAACTGGGCGATCAGCGCGCACACCAGGCCGACGACCGCGCTCACTACAGCGGCGATGAGGGGAAGCCACGGGCCGGACGCCGGCTTCAGGGGCGCCGCAGCCGGGCTCGGGGAACTCTCGGCCGGCGCGGGAGCTGCTGGCTCACCTGAGAACGAGCTACTGGAGAACGGCCCATTACCTGCAAAGGGAGAGCTGCCGGACGGCTGCTGGGCTGAACTCGGCCCGGAAGGCCGACGATCAAACGGAGAAGTCACTCGTACATCGCTTTCTTAAAATATTCCTGTTCAGGAAACCAAAATGTTTAAATAGACATTAGTGCACATAACCGACCCGGGTAACTGTTTCCCACATGACCATTGGAGGAACAATCCGGGGTGCAGCCGAGGGTGTGATCAGAGGGCGGTCGTACTAGGCGTTACCGTCGGGACCGTCGGCGTTGTCGCCTCCGACTCCTCCGACTCCCCCGTCTGCTCGCGCGGCACGAATGGGACCGAGGTCACTTCACCGGTCTCGCCGGCGGTAGAGCCGCCCCGGGAGTTGTCCACAAACGCGGCACCCGCGCCGAGGACCACGGTGAGCATGGCCGTCGCCACGATCCAGGCCACCGTGACCCAGTTTGACGAGGCCCGAGGGGTCACCGCCGCGCTCGGCCGTTGCGGGGGCAGAGGCGAGGGGCCGGAAGCCATCGGTCCCGGCTGCGAGGGCGAGCCGAAGGGGCTGTTTCCTTTGAACGTCATGAAGTTTCCCGGTTCTTCCTGTTAGAGATTGAGGCGTCTGGTCAGTTCGGACAGCACCTGTTGCCCGCTGGCGTAGGACCCGTCGGCGGGGATGGTCGCAACCGCGATGGCTGTGTCTCCCGAGTACCCGAACTGACGGGTGAGGTAGGCACCATTGAGCTCGGGTCCCCAGCCACCTTTGAAGTGGGCGTCGCCAAGCTCCCCGAGGCCATAGGAATCAGAACTTGCCACCTGCGCCATGTAGTTTCGCACCTCTATCTCCGCCGCGCCTGTCGACGCAGAAAGGTGCCGGGCGAACGCCGCCTGATCCTCCAGCGCCCACCCGGTTTGGCCGAAGGCGCTGAACTCGGGGCGTGTCACCTGTTCGTTGACCTGGGTGTGGTCATCGCCGCTCTCCCGGAGAACTGCTTCTACGGCTTCCGCCGCGGCTGCTCCCCCTCCCAGGCTGCCCCACAGCTGTTGGGCGGCGGCGTTGTCGGACACCGTAATGGCGGAACCCGCGAGGTGGGACAACGATGGGTTCGCCCGCAGTGCCGCAATCGCCAGCGGAACCTTGATGGTCGACCACGCCGGTCCGGGTGTCAGCGAGCCCGCGGACTGTTCCCCTTCCGGCCCGAGCACGACGACTCCGATCTGCGCGTGCATCTCCTGCTCTAGGGCGGCGACCATGTGCTGAAGTTCGGCCGCTGCAGCAGAATCGGCGGGCGGAGCCACCGATTCCGCGGGCTGTGTTTCCGGTGCCTGTGCGCAACCACCGAGCAACAACGCGGCCCCCAGTGCTACGGCCGTTCTTGAGGCCATCACTGGATGTACACGTTTGCGTTGTCGCCGCCGGAGCAGTGCACGTACGACGAGTAGTTGGTGCACCACATGTTGTATGTACCACCCGTGACCGGGCTGTAGACGCTCAAACTGCCGTTCCCGCTGTAGTTGGAGCCGTAGGTGGACCGCCAGGCAGCGCCCACACGCAGGGCAAACGAGGTTGAGGTCGGGCCCGAGAGCGAGATGCCGTTTCCTACCGACTGCGCGTACGACGGGATTTGCGCCGCGGGAGTCGGAGCAGGTGCCGGAGCCGGAGCGGGGGCAGGAGCAGGTGCAGGGGCCGGGGCCGGAGCCGTTGAGCTTGACGCGACCTGGGCAGACGTCTGCCTGACCACAGTCGGATCTGCGGCGGAGGAGCTATCCGCCTTGTTCCCTCCCAGCATGAGCACCGCAGCCACCACCGCGATGACCACAGCCACCACCGCCGCGATAGCAACCCACACCGCGGGCCCCGGCCCCGATTTCCCCGCCTGCGGGCCACCCAGCCCCTGGGGGTACAGCTCCGACGCTGGGAAGGAGGTCGTGGGCGGGAAGTTGTTCCCCTGGTCGAAGGGGTTGTTGTTGAAGGACATGCGAAATACTCCTTGGTTTCCCGCATTCGAGCGGGTGAAAGTTGGATGATGGCTTAACGACGTCCCGCTGCAACAGAAACGTCAGAAATTTTAATCAGCAAATAACGGTGCAGTGTATGCGTTTCTTCACCCGAACGGGGAAGAACGGTATCCGTTTGGCGCTTGGCGCTGATACCCGAGGTTCTGCAGCGGGTTGCCGGCAGAGATCTGGGTCGAAGGCCCGCGGAAGCGGTCGAAGATTCCGGCCTGGTAAGAGAGGTGCGCCCAGATCAGCGCTGCGAAGAGGATCGGGATGCCCAGGCCGACGGCGAAGGCGAGTGAATAGCCAACAAATCCTGAGGCGAACATTGTGAGATCCCACCCAAGGTTGCTTCTATGCACAGCCTCCAGAAGATTGTCCTGCGCAGAATCCACTCCCCATTCGAGCAAGCGGTAGAGAACAAAGGCGACAACAGTTACGACCATGACTACAGCCTGCGTCGCCGCGGTCCAGCGATAGTTCCTCACCCCAAGTTGAAGTGCATTTGCCGCAGATCTTTTAAGGTTCCGGTCCTCGATCATTACGCCATAGATGAGGTAACCAACCAGTGGGACCACGACGCTAACCACTACCATCGCGATCATTTGATCCCTTGGCTCGACTACGTAATTGAAATTGTCGCCGCACCGTGTGTCGATGTCCCGAGACCAAGTATGGGTGTAACAGAAAGTTCTACGAGCTACCTCCGGAATGAGAACCGGGATAAGCGCCACCGTCAACACCACTGCAACCGAAAACGTGCACAACCAGCCAAAGCCTGTCACACGGGAAGCATGCGGCACCCGTGCGACGAGCCCGTCTCTTTTCAATTGCCTGGCCGCGGACTCGTGAATTCTTACTACCGCTAAGGAGATCATTGGAAGCAGCAACATCAGGAAGAGTAAGGCCACAATTAGACCAAGCTCTTCTGGCCACCCCTCTCCTTGGTCCGTCAAGTTTGAAAGCAAGACGTCCGCTCCCCAAGGCATCCGGAGCAAAAACGCCAACACAAACACCAGCCACAACCACTTCCCCGGCCGCTCCCGCAGCGCGAGTCCCGCCCATTTCACGGCGGCCTTCCAGTCCGGCTTTTCACCGGTCGACTGCGCAGGGGGAACGCCCGGTCTGGAGGGCGGTTTAAACGGAGTATCGAATGGAGAGGACACGGGTAGCGCTCCTGAATTTTGGGGAATCCGATTGTCAAGTACTCCGCTGAGCATAAAGCCGCTTACCCGCTTGTACTGGATAAACGGGGATTCTCCCCCAAAACGCAAGAACCCCCAGCCCCGACCACGAGGGTCGGAACTGGGGGTTCACTGCGTGCGCGAAGGTTAGCGCATGTCGAAGTGCTCATCCAGCGGCACGGATGCGCCGGTGAACTCTCCGTAGCCTTCGTCGCCGTAGATCGAATCACCGTAGGTCGGGATCGAGTATGCGGCGTTGCGGGCTGCTTCGGTGGGCTGGACCGTGATGTTGCGGTATCGGGAGATGCCGGTACCGGCCGGGATCAGCTTACCGATGATCACGTTCTCCTTGAGGCCGACGAGCTGATCGGAGCGCTTGTTGATCGCAGCGTCGGTGAGCACGCGGGTCGTCTCCTGGAAGGAGGCAGCCGAGAGCCAGGATTCCGTGGCCAGGGAGGCCTTCGTGATGCCCATGATCTCGGAACGCAGCTCTGCAGGCTGGGCGTTGTCGGCGATGGCCGACGCGTTGGCCTGCTTGGCCTCGGACAGGTCGACGAGGGTGCCCGGCAGGTATGCCGTGGAACCGGAGTCGATGACCGTGCCGCGGCGCAGCATCTGGCGGATGATGATCTCGATGTGCTTGTCGTGGATGGCCACACCCTGGGTGCGGTACACGGCCTGGACCTCGTCGATGAGGTGCTTTTCCACACCACGCCGACCGAGGACCTCGAGCACGTCGTGCGGATCGGCAGCGCCACGCAGGAGGCGGTCGCCCACCTCGACGTGGTCGCCGTCGGTCAGCGAACGCTCGATCATCGCCTGCGGGTTGGACTCCATCGGGCGACGGACCTGTGCCAGGCCCTGACGCTTCGACAGCTTCTCGTAGATGACGTCGTCTCCGCCGTCGTCGGGGGTGAGGTGCAGGGTCCAGAAGTTGCCCTGGTCCTCGAGCTGGACGGTACCTGCGACAGAGGCGATCGGGGCGCGGTTCTTGGGAACGCGGGCCTCGAACAGCTCCTGCACACGGGGCAGGCCGCCGGTGATATCGCCGCCGACACCACCCTGGTGGAAGGTACGCATGGTCAGCTGGGTGCCCGGCTCACCGATGGACTGCGCAGCCACGATGCCGACGGCTTCGCCGATGTCGACGAGGTGACCGGAGGCCATGGACTTGCCGTAGCACTTGGCGCAGACGCCGGTGGGCGTCTGGCAGGTGAGCACGGAACGCACCTTGACCTGCTCAATGCCCTTGGCCACGAGCTCGTCGATGAGCTCCTCGGTGACGTCGGTGCCCGTCTCGTAGAGGACGTTGCCGTCGTTGTCCTTGAGGTCGCCAGCGAGGACTCGGCCCGAGAGGGACGTCTCCACCAGCGAATCGCGGACGTAGCCGGAGGGCTTGCCCGAGGCGTCGAGAAGCGCCTCAGCGACGGGGACACGCACACCCTGGCGGGTGCCGCAGTCGAGCTCGCGGACGATGACGTCCTGCGCGACGTCGACCAGACGACGGGTGAGGTAGCCCGAGTCGGCGGTACGCAGTGCGGTATCGGCCAGGCCCTTGCGGGAACCGTGCGAGTTGTTGAAGTACTCCAGGACCGACAGGCCCTCGCGGAACGAGGTCTTGATCGGGCGGGTGATGTAGTCACCCTTGGAGTTCACGACCATGCCCTTCATGCCGGCCAGGGTCCAGATCTGACGCATGTTGCCGGCCGCACCGGACTTCACGATCATCGGGATCGGGTTGTCGTCCGGGTACAGGGCCTCGACGGCCTGACCCACCGTGTTGGTGGCGTCCTGCCAGAGCTCGACCAGGCGATCGTAACGCTCGCGCTCGGTGAGGGCACCCATGTCCCAGTACTTGCGCTCGATGTTCTCGGCTTCCTTCTCGTAAGACTCGAGGATCTCGGTCTTGTTCGGGAGAACCAGAACGTCGGACATGGTGATGGTCACGCCGGAGCGGGTCGCCCAGTAGAAACCGGCGTCCTTGAGCTTGTCCAGCGTCTGCGCGACGGTGATCATCGGGTACTTGTTGGTCAGCTCCGAGACGACGTCGCCGAGCAGCACGTTGCCCTTGCCGCCGCCCTTACGGACCATGACACCCTCGAGGTACGGGTAGTTCCACGGCAGCAGGTCGTTGAACATGATGCGGCCGAGAGTGGTCTGAGCAGTCCAGCTCTGACCCTTCTGCCAGCCGTCGGGGAACTGCTCCGCCTCGAGCTCCACCGGCGGGCGGAGGTGGTCGATGCGGACCTGAATCGGGGCCTGCAGGCCAAGGACACCACGGTCGCGGGCCATGATGGCCTCGGCGTAGGACGAGTACACGCCCTGGCCCAGATCATCCTTGCCTGCTGCGCGGTAGCCACCCTGGCCGCCGATCTCGTCCTCGTTCTTGTTCATGGTGAGGAAGTAGAGACCGGTGACCATGTCCAAGCGCGGCATGGCCAGCGGCTTGCCGGATGCCGGGGACAGGATGTTGTTCGAGGACAGCATGAGCACGCGGGCCTCGGCCTGCGCCTCGGCGGACAGCGGCAGGTGGACTGCCATCTGGTCACCGTCGAAGTCGGCGTTGAAGGCCTCACACGCGAGCGGGTGCAGCTGGATGGCCTTGCCCTCGACGAGCTTGGGCTCGAACGCCTGGATGCCCAGACGGTGCAGGGTCGGTGCACGGTTGAGCATGACCGGGTGCTCGGAGATGGCCTCCTCGAGCACGTCCCAGACCTCGGGACGCTGACGCTCGACCATGCGCTTGGCCGACTTGATGTTCTGCGCGTAGTCGTTCTCGACCAGGCGCTTCATCACGAAGGGCTTGAACAGCTCGAGAGCCATGAGCTTGGGCAGGCCGCACTCGTGGAGCTTGAGCTGCGGACCGACGATGATGACGGAACGGCCCGAGTAGTCCACGCGCTTGCCCAGCAGGTTCTGACGGAAACGTCCCTGCTTGCCCTTGAGGAGGTCGGACAGCGACTTCAGCGGACGGGAGCCGGGGCCCGTGACCGGGCGGCCGCGGCGGCCGTTGTCGAAGAGCGCGTCGACGGATTCCTGCAGCATGCGCTTCTCGTTGTTCACGATGATCTCGGGCGCGCCGAGTTCGATCATGCGCTTGAGGCGGTTGTTGCGGTTGATCACACGACGGTAGAGGTCGTTGAGGTCCGAGGTGGCGAAACGGCCACCGTCGAGCTGCACCATCGGGCGCAGCTCCGGCGGGATCACCGGGATGGCGTCGAGCACCATGGCGGCCGGGTCGTTGCCCGAGCGCTGGAATGCGGCGACGACCTTGAGGCGCTTGAGCGCGCGCATCTTCTTCTGGCCCTTGCCCTCGTTGATGACGCGGGTGAGCTCCTCGACCTCGGCGTCGAGGTCGAAGTTGCGCATGAGGGTCTGGAGCGACTCGGCGCCCATTCCGCCGGTGAAGTAGTCCTCGTAGCGATCGACGAGCTCTTCGTAGATGGTCTCGTCGATGATCATCTGCTTGACGGAGAGCTTGAGGAACGTCTGCCAGATCTCGTCGAGGCGGTCGATCTCGCGCTCGGCGCGCTCGCGGATGTGCTGCATCTCCTTGTCCGCGGCGTTCTGCACTTTACGACGGGCATCCGCCTTCGCGCCCTCGGCCTCGAGCTCAGCGAGGTCGGACTCGAGCGTGGCTGCACGCTCGGCGATCTCGGACTGCGCCTCGGACTCAACTTCCTTCTTCTCCAGGAGCATTTCTGCTTCGAGAGTGGACTGGTCGTTGTGCCGTGCTTCCTCGTCAACGGAGGTGATGATGTTGGCGGCGAAGTAGATGATGCGCTCGAGATCCTTGGGGGCAAGGTCGAGCAGGTAGCCCAGGCGGGACGGCACACCCTTGAAGTACCAGATGTGGGTGACGGGCGCGGCGAGCTCGATATGGCCCATGCGCTCGCGTCGAACCTTGGACTTGGTCACCTCGACGCCGCAGCGTTCACAGATGATGCCCTTGTAACGGACGCGCTTGTACTTGCCGCAGGCGCACTCCCAGTCCCGGGTGGGGCCGAAGATGCGCTCGCAGAAGAGCCCGTCCTTCTCCGGCTTGAGGGTGCGGTAGTTGATGGTCTCGGGCTTCTTGACCTCGCCCTTGGACCAACGACGGATATCGTCGGCGGTGGCCAGGCCGATGCGGAGCTCGTCGAAGAGGTTTACGTCGAACACGTAACTCCCTTTCACCCTCCTTCGTGGAGGGATCGAATGACTGTTATGAGAACTAGCTGTGGTGATGCGCTCCCCCCGGAGAAAGGGGGGAGCCGGAGAACTACCTAGGCGATGTCGGAGTCGGCGTCAGCGCGCTCGTCGCGGGACAGGTTGATGCCCAGCGAGGAGCCGGCTTCGTCCTCGTCGTCGTCGCCGGTGAGCTCCATCGGGGTGCCGTCAGTGGCCAGGACCTCGACGTTGAGGCACAGCGACTGCAGCTCCTTGAGCAGGACCTTGAACGACTCCGGGATGCCCGGGTCGGGGATGTTGTCGCCCTTGACGATGGCCTCGTAGACCTTCACGCGGCCGACCACGTCATCCGACTTGATGGTGAGCAGCTCCTGCAGGGTGTAGGCGGCGCCGTATGCCTGCATCGCCCACACCTCCATCTCGCCGAAACGCTGGCCACCGAACTGTGCCTTACCGCCCAGCGGCTGCTGGGTGATCATGGAGTACGGACCGGTGGAACGGGCGTGGATCTTCTCGTCGACCAGGTGGTGCAGCTTGAGCATGTACATGTAACCCACGGAGATGGGGTACTGGAACGGCTCGCCTGAACGACCGTCGAAAAGCCTGGTCTTGCCCGAGGCGTCGACCATGACGTCGCCGTCACGGTTGGGCTTCGAGTTGGCCAGCAGGCCGGTGAGCTCCTCGTTGGAGGCGCCGTCGAACACCGGGGTGGCGGTGAGCGACTCCGGCGGGACGTCGTAGAGCTCCTCCGGCAGCGTCTTGATGAGCTCGGCGTTCTTCGGGTCCTCGGGATCAACGGTCCAGCCCGCGTGGGCGAGCCAACCGAGGTGGATCTCCAGGACCTGGCCGATGTTCATACGACGCGGGACACCGTGGGTGTTGAGGATGATATCCACCGGGGTGCCGTCGGCCATGAAGGGCATGTCCTCGGGCGGCAGGATCTTGCCCACGACACCCTTGTTGCCGTGGCGGCCGGCCATCTTATCGCCGTCCTGGATCTTGCGCTTCTGGGCCACGTGCACGCGGATCATCTCGTTGACGCCCGGTGACAGGTCGTCGTCGTCCTCGCGGGAGAAGCGACGCACGCCGATGACCTTGCCGGTCTCGCCGTGGGGGACCTTGAGCGAGGTGTCGCGCACCTCACGGGCCTTCTCACCGAAGATGGCGCGCAGCAGGCGCTCCTCCGGGGTCAGCTCGGTCTCGCCCTTCGGCGTGACCTTGCCCACGAGGATGTCGCCGTCGCGCACGTCGGCGCCGAGGCGGACGATGCCGCGGTCGTCGAGGTCGCGCAGGACGTCCTCGGAGACGTTGGGGATCTCACGGGTGATTTCCTCGGCACCGAGCTTGGTGTCGCGGGCATCGATCTCGTGTTCCTCGATGTGGATGGAGGTGAGGATGTCGTCCTCGACCACACGCTGGTTGAGGATGATCGCATCCTCGTAGTTGTGGCCCTCCCACGGCATGAAGGCGACGAGAAGGTTGCGGCCGAGGGCCATCTCGCCGTTCTTCGTGCCCGGACCGTCGGCGATGACCTGACCGGCCTCGACGCGCTCGCCCAGGCTGACCAGCGGGGACTGGTTGTAGCTGGTGCCCTGGTTGGTCCGCTGGAACTTGCGCAGCATGTAGGAGTCACGCACGCCGTCGTCGTCCATGATGGTGATGACATCGGCGGAGACGTTCTCCACCACACCCGACTTCGGGGTGATGACGAGGTCGCCGGCGTCGTAGGCGGCGCGCTGCTCCATGCCGGTGCCCACGTAGGCGGCCTCGGCGCGGACCAGGGGAACGGCCTGCTTCTGCATGTTCGCACCCATGAGGGCACGGTTGGCGTCGTCGTGCTCGAGGAACGGAATCATCGCGGTACCGACGGAGACCATCTGGCGCGGGGACACGTCGATCCACTCGACACCCTGGGCGTCGGTGACGGCGATGTCGCCGTCCTTGATGCGGACCTCGATGCGCTCTTCGGTGATGTTGCCGTCGGCGTCCTGCTCGATCGAGGCCTGGGCGATGGCGTAGCGGTCCTCTTCGTCAGCGGTGAGGTACTTGACCTCGTCAGTGACACGGCCGTCGACGACGCGACGGTACGGGGTCTCGATGAAACCGAAGGAGTTGACGCGGGCGTAGGAAGCCAGCGAACCGATCAGGCCGATGTTCGGGCCCTCAGGGGTCTCGATCGGGCACATGCGGCCGTAGTGGGACGGGTGAACGTCTCGGACCTCGATGCCGGCGCGCTCACGGGACAGACCGCCCGGGCCGAGCGCCGACAGACGACGCTTGTGCGTCAGGCCGGACAGGGAGTTGTTCTGGTCCATGAACTGCGACAGCTGCGAGGTGCCGAAGAACTCGCGGATGGCCGCGGAGACCGGACGCACGTTGATGAGCGAGGTCGGGGTGATCGACTCCGCGTCCTGCGTGGTCATGCGCTCGCGCACGACACGCTCCATGCGGGACAGGCCCACACGGACCTGGTTCTGGATGAGCTCGCCGACGGTACGCAGACGACGGTTACCGAAGTGGTCGATGTCGTCCGTGTTCAGCGGGATGCTCTCCCCTGTCGGCGACGTCATCTGACGCTCACCCGCGTGCAGGCGCACGAGGTACTCGATGGTGGTGGCGATGTCCTCTTCGGTCAGCGTCATCAGACCGTCGTGGTCGCCGCCGAGGCCGAGCTTGCGGTTGACCTTGTAGCGGCCGACACGTGCGAGGTCGTAGCGCTTGGCGCGGAAGAAGGCGTTGTCGATGAGCGACTGCGCCAGGTCACGCGTGGGCTGCTCGCCCGGACGCTGCTTGCGGTAGATCTCCAGCAGGGCCTCGTCGGTGTTTGCGACACCGTCGGACTCGAGCGTGGACATCATGAGCTCGGAGAAACCGAAGCGGTCCTTGATCTGTTCCTCGGTCCAACCCAGCGCCTTGAGCAGCACGGTGACGGGCTGGCGGCGCTTACGGTCGATGCGCACACCGACGGTGTCGCGCTTGTCGACGTCGAACTCCAGCCATGCGCCGCGGGACGGGATGACCTTGACGGAGTGGAGCGGGCGCTCGGTCGACTTGTCGATCGACTGGTCGAAGTACACACCCGGGGAACGCACGAGCTGGGAGACGACGACACGCTCGGTGCCGTTGACGATGAAGGTTCCCATGTCGGTCATCAGCGGGAAATCGCCGATGAAGACGGTCTGGGACTTGATCTCCTGCGTCTCGTTGTTGATGAACTCCGCGGTGACGTACAGCTGCGCGGAGTAGTTCATGTCCTTGTCCTTGCACTCGTCCACCGTGTGCTTGACCGGCTCGAAGCGCGGCTCGGAGAGAGACAGGGACATGGTGCCCGAGTAATCCTGAATCGGGCTCAGCTCAAAAAGAATATCCTCGAGTCCGCTCGTCACGGTGGCATCTGCCCCGCGCTCTTCCTGCATGCGGGCGCGCCACTCGGGCGTGCCGATGAGCCATGAGAAGGAGTCGAGCTGAAGATCGAGAAGACCCGGGACTGCTACAGGCTCGGTGATCTTTGCGAACGAGTACCGAGTCGGAGCTCCGGGGATTTCGGCCACTGACTTGGTCTGGCGGGAGACTGCCAAGATGGGTCCTTCCAGCACCTCACGCGGTTGCCGATCCCTGTGCGGAAAGTGACAGGAATCCGGGATAACCGCTGGTAAAATTAGCATTTGGTCTGCTGTGGAATAACCGTCCCCGGAAAGCACAAAGTCACCTTGTCAAATCTCTTTCTGAGAAAGATCATCGACGAGGTCCATGTATAACCAGAGACGAATTCCAGCGCAAAGAAATACCCTATACCATTGTCGACCCCATGTAAAGGGGACAATCTACCCGCGCGTCGCCCTCCGGCTACTGCGGGATGCTACCACCGTTTCCGGCTCCCCCGGCAACTTTTCTTCCCGGCCCCGCCGGCCGGACAGGAACGCCCCGGCAGCTCCGGCCAGAGCGATCAACGCCCCGAGGATGATCGCGGCCCACCGCCACATCTGCGTGGTGGACTCGCCGCGGACCCCGGAGACGGCGTCGATGAGCTGCGACGTCTGCTCGTCACTCATCGAGCCGTCGAAGAGCAGGACATCGCCGGTGCGCTGGCCGGAGGTCGTTGCGTAGTAGTCCTCGACGCGCAGATCCACGTCAACCACCAGGCCGGTGATCTGGTCGACCCACAGCTCACGGGTCGCGGCGTGGTGCAGGTAGGACTGCTCCGTGCCGCCCTCTGCCGTCGGCGTGACCCGCGTGTTGAACATGTCGGCGTAGGAGGTGGCCACATTGGTGGGCGCGATCTCCTGGCGGAAGTGGTACACCTCGCGGCCGTCGATCTCCGACTGGTCTACGAACACGGCCGGGTAGGCACGCCGCAGCGTCTCGTCGAACACGTCGTAGGTGGTCTGCTCGACGTCGGCCGGAAACTTCAGCCAGTTGCCCTCCAGCGGAACCTCCGCCGGCGGCGTGCCGATGGTGTGTGTCAGCGCCGCCGGCGACTCCGCCAGGCCGCTGACCCGGTCCATGACGTAGCTCCACGTCTGCGCGGAGAGCAGCTGTTCGTTCACGGGGTACAGCCACGAGCTGCCGACCCGCACGGTGGCGGTGTCCTCGTTGGCCGGGTCCTGGATCTGCAGGTGCAGCTGATGGGAGACCGGCGCCTGCCGGGGACGTGCCTGGGCGTCATACTTCGGCGCGCTGGTGGCGTTCTCGTCGGTGATGGTCCACGTGGTGTCCTCGAGGTCGAGCGGCAGCCGTCCGTCCGTGGTCAGCACCATCGGCGCGATCAGCCCCGCGACCATCAGCGCGAGGCCGAGGCCGACGAGGAGCGCGGAGATGATGCGGGACTTCGGAAGCATGCGGGCGAGTCTAGCGTGAACGACGCGGGAAAAACGTATCGACGCCGCGCCCAGCGCCTCCCCGGCGTGGCCCGGCCACCGGTACCCGCCCCGCACCTACATTGGGCGACCATGACGCACGCCTCGGACATGACCTGGGAAGACTTCCGCGCAAGCACCGGCCGGGTGGCCATCCTGCCCGTGGGCTCCTGCGAACAGCACGGACCGCATCTGCCGTTGTCGACGGACACGGTGATCGCGGCGTCGATAGCTGAGGCCGTCGCCCGTGACATCGACGGAATCGCCCTGCCCGCACTGGCGTACGGATACCGCTCGGCCCCCTACAGCGGCGGGGGTTCGCTGTTCCCGGGCACCATCGACCTGTCCTTTGGGGCACTGACGGCGGCGATCGCGGACATCGTGGGCGAGCTCATCGCCGACGGCTTCCGGTGCATTCTCGTGCTCAACGCCCACTACGAGAACCAGGGGGCGATCGTCGATGCGCTGGGTTCCCTGCCTCCCACTGAAGGGCTGAAGGTGCTCGCATCCTCCTGGTGGGACCCCGTCCCGGGTGACGTGCTGCATAGCCTCTTCGACTCCGGGCGGTTCCCCGGCTGGGAGCTGGAACACGCGGCGCTCACCGAGACCTCGCTGATGATGCATCTGGCCCCGCACCTGGTCAGGGAAGAGCTGATACCCGGGGACTCCGGGTTCGCGGCGCCGGCGTACCTGCGTTTCCCCCTCGCCGAGGGAGACATCCCGGCCCACGGCGCACTCGCACCGTCAGCCGCCGCCACCGCGGAGAAGGGCCGGCTCCTCTTCGAGGCCTCCGTGTCGGAGATCGCCGCGATCTGCGCACGGGAGTTTGCCGGGTAGCGCCCCGGCAGGGCAGAAAAAATCCCCGCCCCACCACCGAAGTGGCGAGAGCGGGGAGTAAGTAAGCGGTGCTTACTTGAGTTCGACGGAAGCGCCGGCCTCTTCGAGCTTAGCCTTGGCAGCCTCAGCGTCGTCCTTGTTGGCACCCTCGAGGATAGCCTTGGGAGCGGACTCAACGAGCTCCTTGGCTTCCTTCAGGCCCAGGCCGGAGACGATCTCGCGGACAGCCTTGATTACGCCGATCTTCTTGGCGCCAGCGTCGGTGAGGACGACGTCGAAGTCGGTCTTCTCCTCGACAGCAGCGCCGGCATCGCCAGCTCCGCCTGCAGCGGCAACGGCGACCGGAGCGGCAGCCTCGACGTCGAAGACGTCCTCGAATTCCTTAACGAACTCGGAGAGCTCGATGAGGGTCATTTCCTTGAAAGCCTCGATGAGCTCGTCCTTGGAAAGCTTAGCCATGGTGGCATCCTTTCTTTGACGGCACCCGGTGCGGGTGCCGGTCGGTAGTTATGTGGTGGTTGCCGCGTGGTTACGCGGCGTCCTGCTTGTCCTGCAGTGCGACAGCGAGTCGCGCCATCTTGGTGGCCGGGGCGTTGAACGTTGCCGCGGCCTTCGCCAGGTTGCCCTTCATAGCGCCAGCCAGCTTCGCGAGGGTCGTCTCGCGGGAGTCCAGCTCGGCGATGGCCTTGACCTGGTCGGCAGAGAGTGCGTTGCCGTCCATGTAGCCGCCCTTGATCACGAGTGCGTCGTGACCGGTGGCGAACTTCTTGAACACCTTGGCAGCGTCAACCGCTTCGCCCTTGATAAAGGCGACGGCGGTCGGGCCGACGAGCTGCTCGTCAAGACCCTCAATACCCTGCTCGGAAGCAGCGATCTTGAGAAGGGTGTTCTTGGCGACGTGGTACTCAACGTCGAAGCCGAGCTGGCCGCGCAGATCCTGGATCTGTGCGACGGTCAGGCCACGGTAGTCCGTGAGGAAGACCGAGTCAGCTGCGCTGAACTTCTCCTTAAGAGCCGCGAGATCCGCAGTGTTCTTCGGGTTTGCCATGTACCAACGCCTCCTTTCCCTTGTATCTCGTATCTGTATGATCCGCCGGGACACAAAAATGCCCCGTGCAGCAGGCACGGGGCGAAACCGCCCTT
Source organism: Corynebacterium doosanense CAU 212 = DSM 45436 (assembly GCF_000767055.1). NCBI lineage: Bacteria > Bacillati > Actinomycetota > Actinomycetes > Mycobacteriales > Corynebacteriaceae > Corynebacterium > Corynebacterium doosanense. The sequence continues at coordinate 494,434 of NZ_CP006764.1, read as the reverse complement.
TCGGGCGACCTCACAAGTGTCTCCTGCGTGGGCCGGTCCGCTGTACTTCGGACACCTTCGATCTCTCTTGACGAGAGATGGCCGACGGTCTTCGGTGAAACTTGAGTGAGACTGTTAGCCAGTCATTCAAACTTCGTGCATGACTCTAGCGGTGCGGGCTGAACAACCCAAATCGTTGGCGCTCTGCGGGCGACACACAAACCTATGCGTGATCCTCAATACTTCCGGAAGGTGTCTCCCCCATGAGCGGAACCCACGTACTTGCCCCCATAGACGGAAAGGTCATCGACCTCGGTGACGTCAACGATCCCGTCTTCGCCTCCCGGAAGATGGGCGACGGTTTCGCCATCGCCGGGACCAGCGGCGGCGATGTGCTGGCCCCCGTGAGCGGCACCGTCATCATGGTGGCCAAGACCGGCCACGCCATCGGCATCAGCACCGACGAGGGGCTGCAGTTCCTCGTCCACCTGGGCATCGACACCGTCGAGCTGGAGGGCCGCCCCTTTGAAGTTTCCGTGGCCAAGGGCGACACGGTCGAGGCCGGCGACAAGCTCGCCACCATGGATGTCGCGGCCATCACCGAGGCCGGCAAGGACACGACGACCGTGGTCATCGTGACCAACACCAAGAAGAAGCTGGACTCCCTCGAGGTCATTCCCGGCACCGTATCCGCGGGCGACCCGGTGGCCGTCGCGTTTCCCCGGGAAGCTCATCCTGTCGCGGCCGCGCCCGTAGAGCCTGTGCCCGCTCCCGTCGATACGCTCACCGGCCACGACGCCACCGCGCGGGACATCATCGCGGGCATCGGCGGCCCGGGCAACGTCCGCAGCGTCACCCACTGCATCACCCGCGTGCGCTTCTACCTCCAGGATGAGTCCCGGGCCGACGATGCGTTTGTCTCGGATCTCGACGGCGTCATCGACGTGGTCCGCGCCGGCGGCCAGTACCAGGTCGTCATCGGCGCGGACGTCGAGGACGTCTACGACGCGGTGACGGACCAACTCGGGACCGAGGTGGCCAGCGAAACTCAGCCGGACAAACCCCGCCCGACCAGCCCGTGGGGCTGGGTGAAGTACGGCTTCTCCGAGGTCATCGGCGTGATCACCGCGTCGATGATCCCCATCATCGGACTGCTGGCTGCCTCGGGAATCATCAAGGGGATCCTGTCGCTGCTGATGACCTTCGACGTCATCGACGACACGTCCGACACCTTCGTCATCATCAACGCGATGAGCGACGCGGTGTTCCTCTTCCTGCCCATCTTCGTCGGCTTCACCGCCGCCAAACGCCTGGGCGCGGACCCCGTCATCGTGGCGATCATCGGCGGCGTGCTCACGTACCCCTCCATGATGGAACTGGCCGAGTCCGGCGCGCCGAACGAGGTCCTGGGCATGCCGCTCAACGCCGACCTCTTCGGCCTGCCCTTCCACATGGCCAACTACTCGTACTCGATCTTCCCCATCATCGTGGCCGCCTGGGTCGCCTCGCGCATCGAACCCTGGCTCAAGCGAGTGGTGCCGAACATCCTGCGCATGATCTTCGTGCCCCTGCTCGAGGTGGTCATCGTCTCGCTGATCATCCTGCTGCTCCTCGGCCCGGTGGTCATGTTCATCTCCACCGGCATCGCGTCCGCCATCCAGGGTGTCTACGACCTGTCCCCCACCATCTCCGGGCTGCTCATCGGTGGTTTCTACCAGGCCCTGGTCATCTTCGGTCTGCACTGGGCGGTCATCCCGCTCGTCGCCCAGGACATCGCCTCCACCGGCCACTCCTACCTCAATGCCATCATCTCCGCGACGATGGTCGCGCAGGGCGGTGCGGTGCTCGCGGTGTTCATCAAGACGAAGGCGGAGAAGCTCAAGGGCCTCGCCGGCCCCGCCGCCATCTCTGCGTTGTGCGGTATCACCGAGCCGGCGATGTACGGCGTCAACCTCAAGTACGGCCGGGTGTTCATCACCGCCTCCATCGGCGGTGCGGTCGGCGGTCTGCTCACCGGCCTGCTCAACGTCAACATGTGGGGTTTCACGGGTTCGCTCATCGGATTCTCGTCGTTCGTCAACCCGGAGGGGCTCGACTCCAGCTTCTGGGGTTTCCTCATCGCCTCCGGCGCTGCCCTGGTCACCTCGTTCCTGCTCACCTACTTCTTCGGGTTCAAGGACTCGGATGCGGAGAAATCCCGCGAGGTGAAGAAGGTGCGGCTGGGCAGCCGGGAGCCGGTCCAGCGGTAGTTTCTATCGCCGTACAGTCCAGACGTCTGGACGATTCTGCGACGGGATCCTGCCTCGGCCGCGCCGCGCGGGACAGGTTTCTATCGCCCTGCAGTCCAGACGTCTGGACGATCCCCGGTTAGATCCTGACCGTCTAGCGGGATTCAGCGCTAGTTTCTATCGCCCTGCAGTCCAGACGTCTGGACGATCCCCGCGCCAAGATTCCCACCGAGACCTACTCCTCCAGGTCCCGGAGCACTGCTTTCGCCGCCCACATTCCCGGCATCCCGTGCACTCCGGCCCCCGGAGGAGTGGCGCCGGACGCGAGATACAGATCCGGGCCCAACCGGTAGGGCCGCGCGGTGAACCCGGGCCGCAGCAGCGCCCCGAGCCCCGCCATGGAGCCGCCCGCGATGTCCCCGCCGGCGAGGTTGGGGTCCCACTCCCCAAGCTGCGCCGGCGAGGAAACCCGCCGCCAGACGATCCGGTCCCGGAATCCCGGCGCAAACCTCTCGATCTGCGCCTCTATCAGCCCGGACACCTCCCCCGGCCGAGTTTCCACATATCCGCTGGGTACGTGCGCGTACGTCCACAACACCGGCCCGCGCGACGGATCAGCCACGCTCTGCTGACAGACCATGACAAACGGCCGCTCGGGAAGCTTTCCTGCCGCCGCCTCCCGCTCCGCTGCGTCGATCTCCTCGGCCGTTCCCCCGACGTGAACGGTGGTCGCGTGGCCGACCCGATCGTCGTTCCACGGCACCGGCCCGTCCAGCAGGTAGTCCACCTTGAACACGCCGGCCCCGGATTTCCACCGCGCTAATCGACGCCTCGTCGCACCAGGTACCTCCAAACCCTCTAGTCGCCTGACTTGGGAAGGAGTGAGGTTGAGGATGGTGGCGTCAGCACGGGGCAGCTCTCGGAGATCACTGACCTCCACCTCGGTATGGATCCGCACCCCGAGGCTCATCGCCAGGTACTCCAGCTGTGTCGAGATCACCCCGGTGCCGCCCTCGACGACTGGCCAACCCCGGGTCATCCCGAGAGCTCCGAAGAGCAGACCGAAGGCGGAGGTCAGCGGCGCCGAGGGCGGGGTGATGGCGTGGACCGCGCTGCCGGCCAGCAGCGCGCGAGCCTCCGGAGTGCGAAACAGTGCCGTCGACAGGGCATTGGCCGGGGGAAGCGCTGTAATACCGAACGCGGCCATCCGAAGCGGATGAGGGGGAAGGCGCAGCACCGGGCCGAGGAAGTTCTCCAGGTGCTCGTCGATCCCGCGGACGATGTGTCCGTGCACCGCTTTCCAGGCGGCGCCGTCCTTCCCAAGGCCCCGCGCGGTGGCCTCGAGATCCGGCGCGAGGACCGCCGCCTCCCCGTCGTCGAGCGGGTGTGCCATGGGATATGCCGAGCGCCGCCACGGAATGACCAGCCCCAACTCCCGGAAGGCGGGACTGGCCACGCCGAAGGGATGAGCCGCCGCACCGAAGTCGACGATGGTCCCCTCCCCCAGCGCCGGCCCGGATGTAGCGGCGCCGCCGACGACCGGGGCGCGCTCGAACACGTCCACCTGCCAGCCCTCCCGGGCGAGGAAACACGCCGCGGTCAGGCCGTTGTGGCCGCCGCCGACCACCACTGCGTTCCTGTTCATTCCTCCACGATAGAGCGGCGACGAGAACTACCTCAGTGTTCGGGCCGACGGGGAGCATGTCTGTTCGAATGGGTAGAAACGGTCGTCGAAAAGCGAAAATCCCCGAGCCCTTGTCGGGTTCGGGGATCAGGCCGGAGAAGAATTACGCCTGCTGGGTGTAGTTCTTCTGCACGGAGGGATCAACCTCGATGCCGGGGCCGTTCGTCGTGGAGACGGTGACCTTCTTGAGGTAGATGCCCTTGGAGGAGGACGGCTTGACGCGCTGGATCTCGTCGAGCAGTGCGCCGTAGTTCTCCGCCAGCTTCTCGGCGTCGAACGAGGCCTTGCCGATCATGGCGTGCAGGTTGGCAGCCTTGTCGACACGGAAGGTGATCTTGCCACCCTTGACCTCTTCGATGGCCTTGGCGACATCGTTGGTGACGGTGCCGGTCTTGGGGTTCGGCATGAGGCCGCGGGGGCCCAGGACGCGAGCGACGCGACCGACCTTGGCCATCTGATCCGGGGTCGCGATGGCGACGTCGAAGTCGATGGTGCCGGCGGTGATCTGCTCGACCAGGTTCTCGGTGCCGACGATGTCAGCGCCAGCGGCCTCGGCCTCGGTGGCCTTCTCGCCCTCGGCGAACACGGCGACGCGGACGGTCTTGCCGGTGCCGTTGGGCAGGGAGACGGTGCCGCGGACCAGCTGGTCAGCCTTGCGGGGGTCAACGCCGAGGCGCATGGCGACCTCAACGGTGGCGTCGTGGGTCTTGGAGGAGGTCTCCTTGGCCAGTGCGACGGCCTCAAGCGGGTGGTACTGCTTGTCGGCGTCGACCTTGGCCTTGGCTTCCTTGTATGCCTTGGACTGCTTGCTCATGTGAATCAATTCCTTCGTGAATTGTTGTGGTTAGCGGGCCGGAGCTGGCCCTTCCACGGTTTGGGGGTGTTACTAGTTTTCGACTTCGATGCCCATGGAGCGGGCGGTGCCGGCGATGATCTTCGCAGCGGCCTCGATGTCGCGGGCGTTGAGGTCTTCCTTCTTGGTCTCAGCGATCTCCTTGCACTGATCCCAGGTGACCTTGCCCACCTTGTCGGTGTGGGGAACGCCGGAGCCCTTCTGCAGGCCAGCGGCCTTGAGCAGGAGCTTGGCGGCCGGCGGGGACTTCAGCTTGAAGTCGAAGGAGCGGTCCTCGTAGACGGTGATCTCGACGGGGATGACGTTTCCGCGCATGGACTCGGTGGCGGCGTTGTAGGCCTTGCAGAATTCCATGATGTTGACGCCGTGCGCACCGAGCGCCGGGCCGACCGGCGGTGCCGGGTTAGCCTGGCCAGCCTGGATCTGGAGCTTGATCAGGCCGGTGACCTTTTTCTTTGCCATCGAATTACCTCTTTCCGTGGTACCGGGGCAGAAACCGTCACGATGATGACGGGCCCCGTCCGGATGCCCGCTTCACGCGGGCCACCGGGGATAGTGTCTGTAGCTGTGCCCGGGAGGGCACACGGGGATCCAGAGTACGGCAGCCCCGCTAGCTGGCCAAATCTAGTTGATCTTCTCGATCTGGTCCGGGGTCAGCTCGACCGGGGTCTCGCGGCCGAAGATGGACACGAGCGCCTGGATCTTGCCAGTCGACGGATCGATCTCCGAGATGTTCGCGGAGACGGACGCCAGCGCACCGGAGAGAATGGTGACGGCGTCGCCGACCTGGAAGTCGTGGGCGAACTTCGGAACGTCCGGCTGCTCCGGCATGGCGATGACCATCTCGCCTTCCTCGTTCGTGGTGGCGAGCTCACCCTCGGTGGTCGGGGCGGTCTTGGGCATGAGGAACTTGGCGACGTCGCGGTGCTTGACCACGGTGGCGTTGCCCTCGTTGCCGACGAAGCTGGTCACGCCCGGGGTGTCGCGGACGACGGACCAGGCGCGGTCGTTCATCTCCATGCGCACGAGCACGTAGCCGGGGAGCAGTTTGCGCTTGACCAGCTTCTTCTTGCCGTCCTTGAGCTCAACCACCTGCTCGATGGGCACGACAACCTCGTGGATGTACTCCTCGACCTCAAGGGTCTGCGAGCGCATGTCGATGTTGGTCTTCACCTTGTTCTCGTAGGACGAGTAGGTCTGGATGATGTACCACTGGCCGGGCTGCTTCTTCAGCTCGCGGGTGAACTCACGCAGGCGGCGGCGGTATTCGGAGTCCGCGTCGGTCTCCTCGGTGTCCCCGAGGGCTGCCGCGGCGTTGGCGACGGCGTCGCCGCCCTCGGCGTCGGCTTCGGCGCCCTCGGCGTCGGCTTCGGCGCCAGCTTCGGCGCCAGCCTCGGTATCAGCTGCTGCCTCAGCGTTCTCGACGATCTCGATGTCAGCCTCCTGCACGTGCTGCTCCTCGATCGGCTGGGCGTTCTCGGTGTTCTCGGTGTTCTCGGTGTTTTCTTCGCTCATTAGACACTCCCTCATCGGCAATAAATTATCCCGCCGTCCCTTGCGGGATCTGGCGGGATGTTCTGAAAGTGGAGTGTACTACGGCGTGAGCACGGCTTCAACTCCGAGGGAGGCGAGCTGGTCCACTCCCCACACGAGGGCGGTGAGAACGATGAGGAACGCGAAGACGACGGTGGTGTAGATGACCATCTCCCGGCCGGTGGGCCAGATGACCTTGCGAACCTCGGACACGACCTCGCCCGGGAATGCGGCCACGCCACCACCCGGGGTGTCATCGTCGCCGCTCGGGCGCTGAACCTGGCCGCGCTTGGCGGCGTAGGTGTCCGTCGAGACAGTGCTCTCTCCGGCCAGCTGACGCTTACCGGTGGGCCGGACTGCGCCGGGATCCTTCGGGCTGATGTCCTCGCTCAACGACACTCCTCGGATTAGAAAAACTGGCAGGGGCGACAGGACTCGAACCTGCAACCTACGGTTTTGGAGACCGTTGCGCTACCAATTGCGCCACGCCCCTCTGTGCTGCTCGATCGAACAGCACCTGGTTACCCTACCAGAGGTCGGATCCCTCCAGCCTCAACGACCGACGGGATCACGGTAGCGATGGAGAGATTCGAACTCTCGACCTCGCGATTATGAGTCGCGCGCTCTCACCAACTGAGCTACACCGCCATGATCGCCATCTTCCGCCCGAAACCTCGGGCAAAAAATAACAGAGCCCCCTAACAGAATCGAACTGTTGACCTTCTCCTTACCATGGAGACGCTCTACCGACTGAGCTAAGGGGGCGCGGCTTCTTTGATTGCTCGCTGAAGCCTTGAAAAGATTAACCCGACCACCTTGGGCTACACAAATCGGCAGGTTAACCCATAAAAACGACGCTTCTCGACGCCCTCCCCGCCCCGGCACAAAAACAAACCCGCCCGAATCTCTGGTGTGAGATTCGGGCGGGTGTGCAACTGTGCCAGGTAGAAGATTCGAACTTCTGAAGGCAATGCCGGCGGATTTACAGTCCGCTCCCTTTGGCCGCTCGGGCAACCTGGCGTGCGGTTGATTACTCTACTACGACAGCCACCTTGACCCGCAAATCCGCAGGCCAACGAGGTTTCTAGCCGACGCGGCTGACCGTAAACTCCCCGAGCTGACGCAGCGCCATGGTGGCAGGGATCTGGGGTAGGCGGTCAAACTGCTCATCGGCACGCGCGAGGTACTCGCGCACAACCTCCAGGGTGCGCTGACGCCCGGAGGACTCCTCCAGCAGGCGCAGGGCACGCTCAACGTCGGCCTCGTCCGTGAGCGGGCCGGTGAGCATCCCGGTGAGCTCGCGACCGACGTCGGAGTCCTCCTCCATGGCGAGGAGGACCGGGAGGGTGAACACTCCCTCACGCAGATCCGTGCCCGGGGTCTTGCCGGAGTCGTCCGGGTCGGAGTAGATGTCGATCATGTCATCCACTATCTGGAAGACCACCCCGATGATTCCGCCGAGCTTGTACAGGGCGTCGATACGCTCCTCACTGGCACCGGAGTGCAGGGCCCCGAGGAAACACGCGGAGGCGATGAGCACCCCGGTCTTCTCCTCAATGACCTTCATGTAGTGGTCGACCGCGCCGGTGCGGTCCCGCGAGCCGAGCGCCTCGCGCATCTGACCGGTGACGAGCTTTTCGAAGGTCTCCGCGAAGTGGGTGATGGTGCGGGTGTCCAGCTGGCCCATGACCCGGGACGCATGGGCGAGGAGGACGTCTCCGGCGAGGATCGCCACGGAGTTGCTCCACCGCTGGTTGGCGGACTCGACGCCGCGGCGCCGCTCCGCCTCGTCCATGACATCGTCGTGATACAGCGTGGCCAGGTGCACTATCTCGACGACGGTGCCCGCCTTGATGACATCCCCGCACCCGGGCCTTTCGCCGAACTCCGAGGCCAACAGCGCCATCATCGGGCGGAATCTCTTGCCGCCCGCCTCGGCGAGGTGCAGCACCTTGTCGCGGACAAATTCCTCACCGTTGGCCAGCTCGTGCCGGAGGAGTTTCTCGACCTCGTCCATCCCCACCGCTATGCGTTCATTGAGGTCCGCGTCGCCCAGATCCACGGAGCTGACGTGGCTGGACGACGGGTTATGGCCGGTGGTCATAGTTGGCGTACCTCAGAAGTGTTCAGGGACGGACAATATTTTCCTTAACCGTAGTCCAAAGATGCACCCCGGCGAACGCAAGGGTCGTGCCGTGGGACAATTATGGGATCATGTCGCCCATGAAGCAGTTCTACGATCTGGTGGTCATCGGCGCCGGCCCCGCCGGTTCCGCGGCCGCCATCCACGGCGTAGCCGCCGGACACGACGTCCTCCTCCTGGAATCGGGGGAGCTAGGGCGCGACAAGACCTGCGGCGACGGCCTCACCCCGCGGGCGATCCACGAGTTGGCCAAGCTGGGACTGGCCCACACGTTGACCTCGCACTACGCCAACCATGGCCTCAAACTGCACGGCTACGGGGGATCGGTGACGGCCCCCTGGCCCGACAGCGCCTACGGCCGGGTGGGATCAGCCATGCCCCGGACCCGCTTCGACGAGCTGCTCGCCCGCACGGCCGCCGAGCGCGGGGCGACCCTGATGACCTCCGCCACCGCACACTCCCCCGTGGTCACAGACGGCCGGCTCACCGAATTCACCGTCGAAGAGCGCCAGATCCGCGCGAAGTGGGTGATCGTCGCGGACGGGGTGCGTTCCACCTTCGGCAAAGCACTCGGTCGTAAGTGGCACCAGGGCGAGGTCTACGGCATTGCCGCCCGCTCCTACGTCGACTCGCCGCGCAGCACGGAGCCCTGGATGCATTCCCACGTGGAACTTCGCGACGCCGCCGGCACCCTCCAGCCCGGCTACGGCTGGGTCTTTCCGCTGGGCGACGGCCGCCTCAACCTCGGCTGCGGGGCACTCTCCACCACTGCCCGGCCGGCGAAGCTCAACACCAAGAAGCTGCTCACGCACTACACGGATACGCTGCGCGAGGAGTGGGGCCTCGGCCAGCCGCAGGCGGTGGCCTCCGCGTTGCTGCCCATGGGCGGCGCGGTGTCGAACGTCGCAGGTGAGAACTGGCTCATCATCGGCGACGCCGCGGCCGGGGTGAACCCGCTCAACGGCGAGGGAATCGACTACGGGCTGGAGATGGCCGACCTCGCCGTCAACCTACTGGGCTCGGGCGACGACCTGCGGTCGGCCTGGCCCGCGCTGTTGCGGGAGCAGTACGGGGAGGCGTTCCTCCTGGCCCGCACGGCCGCCCGGCTGCTCACCTACCCGAAATTCCTGCCGGCGGTCGGCCCGCTGGCGCTGCGCGGGCCCGTGGGCGCGGCACTCATGCCCGCGGCCGCCCGGTTGATGGCCAACCTGGTCACCGACGAGGACAGGGACCTCATGGCCCGACTGTGGCGCACCGGCGGACACGCAGTGTCGCTCGCCCGGCGAGGCAGCCCGCTCTGGAGCTAGGCCTTTAGCTTTAGGCCTTGAGCTTTAGGCCTTGACCGCCGAGTGCATGGCCACGATGCCGAGCGACAGGTTCTGCCAGCCCGCCTCGTCCCAGCCGTTCCGGTTGATCTCTGCAGCGAGTTCCTCCTGGCCAGGCCAGGCCCGGATCGACTCCGCGAGGTACTCGTAGGAGGCCGGGTTGGAGGAGACCACGCGCGCCATCTTCGGCAGCAGACGGGTGAGGTACTCCTTGTACACGGTGCCGAACACGGGCACGACCGGCGTGGAGAACTCGTTGATGTTCAGCCGCCCGCCGGGTTTGGTCACCCGGGCGAACTCCCGCAGGGCGGCGCGGTAGTCGTGCACGTTGCGCAGCCCGTAGGTGATGGTGACGGCATCGAAAGTCTCGTCCGCGAAGGGTAGGTGCATGGCATCGCTCACGACCTTGGGCACGTCGCGGTGTTTGCCGGCGGCGAGCATTCCCGGCGAGAAGTCGCAGGCCACACACCAGGCGCCGGACTTGGCCAGCTCCACGGTGGAGACAGCGGTGCCGGCCGCGACGTCGAGCACCTTTTCCCCGGGGCTCAGGTTCAGCCGTTCCCGGGTGCGACGCCGCCAACGCCGGTCCTGCCCGAAGGAGATGACGGTGTTGGTGAGGTCGTACTTCTCGCCGACGTCGTTGAACATCGACGCGACATCGAAGGGTTGTTTGTCCAGGTCTGCTCTTGCCACGCGGGCAAGTCTAAGCGACCCGCCCGTGGGAGGCGCGGGAGACCCAGGCCGGCAGTTCGACCCGGCGACCGAAGATGCTGCGCGGCGCGGTCCGGGCGGCCTCGATGGCCTGCTCGTAGTAGCCGACGATCTGCACGCCGAGCGCATGCCAGGACTTGCCGGCGACGGACTCCCGGGCACCGGCCTGGAGGGTGGCGTGGCGGGAGTCGTCGAGGATCCAGTCCACGGCCGCGGGCAGGTCCTCGGCGAAGGTGTCCACGTCGAGCAGCAGTCCGTTGATCCCCTCGTTGATGAGGTCGACGGGTCCGCCGGCGCGGGGGCCGATGGTGGGCACGCCCGAGGCCTGGGCCTCCTGGATGGCCTGGCAGAAGGTCTCGAACTCGCCCGCGTGCACAAACAGGTCCAGGGAGGCGTAGGCCTTGGCCAGTTCCTCCCCGCCGAGCGCACCGGTGAAGATCGCCCCCGGCATCCGGGACTGCAGTTCGGCGCGGGACGGGCCGTCACCCACGATGACCAGCTGGATGTCCGGGCGGCCGGCGACGGAGTAGAGGCGGTGGACGCCCTTCTCGGGGGCCAGGCGGCCGACGAAGCCGACGATCTTCTTGCGCCCGGAGGGATCCCAGGACTTGCGCAGCGCCCGGTCCCGCTTGGTGGGGTCGAAGCGCACGGTGTCCACGCCGCGCCCCCAGTGATGCACGTTCTGAATGCCGTGGCGCTCAAGGTCGGCGATGGTCTCCGACGACGGCGCGAGGGTGAGCTGGCACTGGTTGTGGATCGTCCGGGTCCACTCCCAGGCCGCGGTGGCGAGCGGGCCGAGGTGGTACTTGGTGGCGAATCCCGCGACGTCGGTCTGATAGAGCGCGACGGTCGGGATCTTCAGCTGCCGGGCCGCGAAGGAACCCGAGCCGCCGAGCACAAAGGGGCTGGCCAGGTGCACGACGTCGGGGCGGTACTCCACCAGGGTCTCGTACACCGCGGTGTTGGGGACGCCGATGGGGAGCGAGTCAATGAGCGGGACGCGGACGGTGGGAACGCGGACGATGGGGAATCCCAGGTAATCCGGGATCTCCTCCTGGTGGTCGCGTGCACCCGGGGCGATAACGACCGCGTCATGACCCTCGGACTTGAGGTGCTCCAGCACCCGGAGCACCGAATTGGTCACTCCGTTGACATTGGGAAGAAACGACTCCGCCACGATAGCTACACGCATAACCCTGATCCTCCCTCATCAAAGAAAACTCCGCGTTAAGCTCGGGTTTCCTCTCCGCTAAACCTGGGTGACCGATAGTTCCTCGTCGCTGCGGTAGCCCAGTTGACAAGCCCCCACAGTAGTACGGCGAGCACGACGGACACCACCACCACACTGAGCGCCGGAACGATGGACAACGTCCACCGTCTCCCCTCGACCTTCACCAGGTCGGGGTCCGACTTGGCGTACGTCACCCAGACATTCTGGCCGGGGCCGATCCCCGTGGGATAGAGCAGCCCGCCGGGTGGCGAGTGGTAGACCCCCTGGTCATCCTGGTAGTCCACCGTCGTCCGGAGCAGGCTCTCCCCGGTGACGGTCGCCATCGCCCGGCCGGGATTCGCGCTGATCGTGCGGTCGTTGATCGCGGATCCGGCCACCATGGCCACGGCCCCGAGCAGTGCGCACGCGAGCAGCGCCATGACCAGCTGGTGCAGCCGTCTCCGGACGGTCTCCCGCCGGACCCTCACAGGGACAGCGCCGCGTCCAGCGCCCTTCGTGTCCCCCGGGTGGTCACGGCCTCGATCACCTGGAAACCAGCGGGCTCTTCGACGGAGTCCTCCAACGTCATGATGAGCTCGGGAAGCGTATCGACGGCCCGGTGCCGCACTCCGTACGCGTCACACAGGGCAGCCAGGTCCATGCCGTGCGGCGTGCCGAAGGCCTGCTCGAATGAGTCCCGCAGGCCCTCCGCCCCGATCTCCAGGGACTCGAAGATGCCACAGCCGTCGTCGTTGGCCACCACGATGGTGAGGTTCTCGGGGGTCGGCTGCTCCGGCCCGATGAGCAGGCCGCCGACGTCGTGCAGGAACGTCACGTCCCCCAGCAGCGCCACCGTGCGGGGTGCGCGGACCGCCTCCGGGTCACGTGACTGCGTGGCCAGGGCAACTCCGACGGCCTGGGATACGGTGCCGTCGATACCCGCGGCGCCCCGGGGGGCGAAGGTGTCCAGGCCGCCGAACGGAAGCCCGGCGAGGGACGCGTCCCGCACGGGGTTGGACGCCCCGAGCACGACCGTGTCCCCCACGCCAAGACCGTCGGTCAGCGCCGCCGCGACGTGCAGGCCGGTGAAACCGTGGGACTCGTCGGCGAGCGCCTCCCGCACGGTGTCCGCGGCGAGCTGTGCCGCCTCCGCACACAGGCTCAGCCACTGCTTGCGTGGCTGGCCGGTGACCTTCACCCGCGATCCCACGTGGGCGGCGTTGCCGGCGGGGTCCGTAATCGTGGACGTGCGGGTGAGCACGGTGACCTCGATGTCCGGGTCAGCGAGCAGCTGCAGCACCGGGCGGTGGAGCGTGGGATGGCCGACGACCACGATCTGCTCGGGTTTGGTCCTGGCCACGTACTCCGCGTAGGTGCTGGACCCGGACGTGGAGATCTCGCCGCGCAGGAAGATCGCCGCGGCCAACGGATGCACCGGCCGAAACGGCGCCGGGGCGGTGGGCTCGGCGATCGTGGGCACGTCCTCCAGCCCCACGACCTCCCAGGCCTCGTCGCCGGCGATGACCAGGGTGTCCCGGGTGAGGTCGAGCTCGACCTCACCGTGGTCGACCCGGGGATTGAAGGGCGCGAGCCGCATGACCCGGGCGGTGTCACCCTCGGGCAGCTCCTCGCCGACAAGCGGCGTATCGAGGGCGACGTTGACGTGCACCGTCGTCTCCCTGGTCAGCGCCTGCGCGACCCGGGAGATGTCGGAGGTCTCCTCCACCTGGATCGTCTCCGCGACGGTCCCGAAGATTCCCACCTGCTCAATGGTCTGCGACGCGCCCGTGCCCACCAGTCGACGCGGGCGGTCCGCGCTGATCATCAGCAACGGCGTGTGGCTGTGTGCCGACTCGACCATCGCGGGGAGGCAGTTGGCGACCGCCGTGCCGGACGTGGTGACCACAGCGACATGCCGACCCTGGACCCGCGCCATGCCGAGGGCGAGGAAGGCGGCTGAACGCTCGTCGATACGCGTATGCACCCGTAGCCTCTGCTGCGCGATGAGCGCCAGGGACAGCGGAGAATTGCGGGAACCGGGGCAGAGCACCACGTCCGTGAGATGGCGGGACAACTGCGCCGCGAGGGCCTGGGCGAGAACGATCGAAGCAGGTTGGGACATGTATCCCAACCTTACTGGGCAGGCGCCGGAACCGGTTCGTTGCCGCCCAGCAAGTCATTGAGCCAGGCCTCGACATCCGCGCTGTCCGGCAGGGACTCCGTGGGCAGGTTGCTCGTGGGCAGGCTGAAACCGGGATCCTCCGTCACCGTCGTGGTCACCGGGGGCGCAGTGGTGACCACGGTCTCTGTGACCGGGGCCGGCGGCGGCTGATTGGCCTCCTCGGCCGCGGAGCGCCACATGAAGAACAGGACGGCGGCCGCGAGGATCGCCAGGCCCAGGAGAATCCCCAGGATGAGGGCCCAACCACCGGAGCGACGGGGCGCCTCGGCCTGGTACTGCGGTTCCTGATATTGAGGCTGCTGATATTGCGGCTCCTGGTACTGCGGCTGCTGATACTGGGGATCGTGTTCCCCCGGGAAATACTGGCGGGGCTCACTGCCGAAGATGCGGGTCTCGTCATCGTCTCTACGCTGATTCATAACCCAGACCATAAACGGAACTTCTGCGAATTTCCCCTAAGTTCTCTGGTTAATTGCTTGGCCCGTCGGGGTGTCCGCCGAAGCGAGGGCAGCCGGGGTGGCGTCCGCGACGATGCGCCCGCCGTCGAAACCGGCGCCCGGGCCCATCTCGATGACACGGTCGGCGCGGGCGATGGTGGCCAGGTCGTGTTCCACCAGAATGACCGTCTCACCTGCGTCAACGAGCCGCTCCAGCTCCGTGACCAGCAACGCGGCATCGGCGGGGTGCAGCCCGGTCGTGGGCTCATCCAGCAGGTAGACGGTGTGTCCGCGCCGGGAGCGCTGGAGCTCGGTGGCGAGTTTGATGCGCTGGGCCTCGCCGCCGGACAGCTCCGGCGCACCCTGCCCGAGGCGGAGGTACCCCAGCCCCACGGCCTGCAGCGCACGGATCGACCGGGCCACCGCATCCTCATCGGCGAAGACCTCGGCGGCCTCGTTGACAGTGAGGTTCAGTACGTCGGCGATGCTCAGGTCGTGCCAGGTCACCTCCAGGGTCTCGTCGTTGTAGCGTCTTCCCTCGCAGGTCGGGCAGGTGGAGTACGACCCCGGGAGGAACACCAGCTCGACCTCGATCTGCCCCTCGCCGCCGCAGGTGGGGCACTGCCCCTGCTTGACGTTGTAGGAGAACCGGCCGACTCCCCAGCCGCGCGACTTCGCCTCCGGGGTCGCCGCGAAGAGCTTGCGCACCCGGTCGAACAGGCCGGTGTAGGTGGCCAGACACGAGCGCGGCGTGCGCCCGATGGGTTTCTGCGTGATGCTCACGAGCCGGTCAACGGCATCCGCGCCGGAGTGATTCTCCACGCTCTGCCCGGTCGGCTCGGTGTCCTCGTCCATCCCGGCGTCGCGCGAGCTGAGTACCTCGGCCACCGCCCTGAGCAGGGTGGTTTTGCCCGAGCCGGAGACCCCGGCGATGGCCGTGAACTGCCCCAGCCCGAAGGCGACGTCCAACCCGTCGACGGTGTGGGAGCGCACCCCGCGCAGCTCCAGCTGGCCGGACGCCTTTCGCGGTGTGGCTTTCGGGTCGATCGTGCGCTTGGCCAGGGCCCGCATCGTCGGCGAATCCCCGCTTCGCTCGGCCATCGGTCCGGAGTAAATGATCTCGCCGCCACCCTCACCGGCGGCCGGCCCGACGTCCACGAGCCAGTCCGCCCCGGCGACCAGATCCATGTCGTGTTCGACGAGGATGACGCTGTTGCCCTGGTCGATGAACCGCCGGGCGATCCTCGTGACGGCCTCGCGCTCCACCGGGTGCAGCCCAGCGGACGGCTCGTCCAGCACGTAGAGCACGCCGAACAGCCCGGTGCGCAGCTGCGCGGCCAGGCGGATGCGCTGCAGTTCACCGGCCGACAGCGTCCGGGCCGGGCGATCCAGCGACAGGTGACCGAGGCCGAGTTCCAGGCTCGACTCGAGGATCGGGGCAAGGGACTGGAGCAACAGCCGCTCTGCTTCGTGCGATGTGTTGAGGCGGGCGTCGATAAGCTCCTTCAGCTGCGTGAGCGTGCGTGCGGAGAACTCGTCGATGGGCATGCCCAGGTACGTCACCGCCAGCGCTTCCGGGGTGAGGCGGCGGCCGCCGCACGTGGGACAGGTGGCGGCCTCCATGAACGAGACCGTGCGGCGGCGCAGCGTGTCCGACTCCGTCTCCGCGAACGTGCGGCGCAGGTACTTCGCCACCGAGCGCCACCGCCCCTGGTACTCCTTGGTCACCTGGTCGGAACCGCGCTCGGGCTTGACGGTGACCACGGGCTCCTCGTCGGTGAAGAGGATCCAGTCGCGGGTCTCACGGGGGATCTCCCGCCACGGCGTGTCCATGGGAATGCCCAGTACATCGAGGATGTCCCGGAAGTTCTTGCCCGCCCACGCGCCGGGCCAGGCCCGGATGGCGCCGTCATTGATGCTTATCGACGGATCGGGCACCATACTTTCTTCCGTCGGCTCATGAATGACCCCGGTTCCCTGACAGTCGGGGCACATGCCCGCCTGCGTGTTAGGGCTGAAACCGTCCGAATAGATGATGTCCTGGCCCGCCGGGTAGTCCCCCACCCGCGAGTACAGGAGCCGGACCGTGTTGGACATGGTGGAGACGGTGCCCACCGTGGAACGCGCGCCGCCGGCGCTGGTGTTCTGCTGGAGGGCCACCGACGGCGGCAGGCCCTCGATGGCCTCGACCTTGGGATCGGTCGCCGAGCCGATGAGTCGGCGGGCGAACGGGGCGACGGATTCGAAATATCGACGCTGGGCCTCGCCGTGGATGGTGCCGAACGCCAGGCTCGACTTGCCCGAGCCCGACACCCCCGTCACAGCGACCAGCTGGTTTCTCGGGAGTTCTACGCTGACGTGTCGGAGATTGTGCAGGTGGGCGTCGCGGACCTTGATCATTGCCGCGAGTGTAGGTGCCCGTGCGTCTCGCGCACGCGGTCGAACCACCAGTCCCGGCGCGCGGCAGGCGCGGCGAGCTCGGCCAGGCGGGCAGCGTCGGGTGTCTGCGGGGTGACATCGAAGAAGCCGTCGATGAGCTCGCGCGGCTCGGTGACGTCCTCGGCGAACAGGCGCTGGGTGGCCAGACCCGCGGCGTTCGGGGTGACGTCGATGCCCTCGTCGTCCTCGAAACCCGGGAGCGCGGCCACTGCGGCGAGGCCGGCGTTGATGCCCACGGCCGTGTCCAGGGCGGATGCGACCGTGATGTCCATCCATCGTTCGTGCAGGTCCGCGGCCAGATCAATGGTCCGGCGCACACCCCCGAGGGGGGCGACCTTGACCACCGCGACGTCCGCCGCCTGCTTCTCGGCCACGAGGTAGGGGTCGGATTCCTTGCGAATGGATTCGTCCGCGGCCACGCGGCAGAAGACGCCGGAGCGTTGGAGGGTCATGCGTACCTCGCGAAGCTCGTCGATGGTGGCGACGGGCTGCTCCATGTAGTCGAGCGGGCCCAGGGACTTCGCGGCCTCCACCGCCTGCGCCACACTCCAGTTGGTGTTGGCGTCGACGCGGATCTTCGCCCGGGGGACGATGTCCCGGACGGCCTGTACCCGGGCGATGTCGTCTGCGAGGCTCTGCCCCGGCTCCGCGGCCTTGACCTTGAACACCCGGCAGCCCGGGTAGCGGGCGATGACGTCCTCGACCTCACCGGGCCCGACGGCGGGGATGGTGGCGTTGACCTCTATTTTTGCGCGCTTGGGTTCCGGAAAACCCTGGTAGGCGGCCTCGATCCCGGCGCGCAGCCACGCGGAGGACTCCTGCGGGCCGTACTCGAGGAAGGGCGAGAACTCGCCCCAGCCGGCGGGGCCGTCGATGAGCAGCGCCTCGCGGGTGGTCACGCCGCGGAATTTCACGGCCATGGGCAGCGCCACCACGTGGGAGCGCTCGAGGATCTCTTCTACAGACGGTTTCACCGGGGCGAGTGTATCCGGAGTGGGCCGCGCCGCGTGTGTCACACCAGGCGGGTGCCGGTGTCGTCGATGAGCAGGGCCTGGCCGTCGCGAAGCAGCACCAGCGGCCATGCCTCTCCGTACTGGCGGACGGTCTCGGCGAACACCTCAATGGGGAAGGGCGGGGCGGTCCCGCCGGCGTGCGGGATGACCACGTGTTCGGTGAGTCCCAGCCCCGTGTAATCGGTCAGCTCGGGTGCCTTCGACGGCGAATCCAGCAGGCTCACCGGTTCGATACTCGGCCCGGCGATGACCGACCCGGCGCTGCAGCCGACGTACGTCAGCCCGGCACGGACGTGCCGGAGCAGCACCTCGTCGTTGCCCGTGGAGCGCAGCACCCACAGCAGGTCGAAGGTTTCCCCGCCGGCGACGTAGACGGCATCGACTTCGGAGAGGATACGGTCGGTCTCCTGGGGAGAGGTCTCAGCCAGCGGCAGCTCCACGATTTCCAGACCCGCCGCGCGCAGCATGTCACGTTCGACGTTGACCCACTCGGCGTGTTCCGGGAGATCCGCGAAGGATCGTGCCGCATCGGAGACGTACGCGATGCGGCCCGAGACCAGCTCTCCGACAAGTTCATGGCCCATGGAGGTGAGAAGAAGCTTCATGACATCGAATCCTATGCCCGCCGATCTAGACTCCCGGGGTATGACCTACAGCACCGAGCAACCGTTTGATCCCGAGCAGTGGCGTGTCGTCGAGGGCTTCGAGGGCCTCACCGACATCACCTATCACCGGCACGTGGGCGCCTCCCGCAAGGACGGCATCGTGCGCATTGCCTTCGACCGCCCCGAGGTGCGTAACGCCTTCCGCCCGCACAGCGTGGACGAGCTCTACCGGGCGCTGGACCACGCGCGTCGCGACGCGTCGGTCGGCGTGGTTCTCCTCACCGGCAACGGCCCCAGCGAGAAGGACGGCGGCTGGGCCTTCTGCTCGGGCGGCGACCAGCGCATCCGCGGCCGCTCGGGTTACCAGTACGCCGAGGGGGAGACCTCGGAGACGGTGGACGTCAACCGCGCGAAGGCCGAGGGTGGGCGGCTGCACATCCTCGAGGTGCAGCGGCTGATCCGCACCATGCCGAAGTTGGTCATCGCCGTGGTCAATGGCTGGGCCGCCGGCGGCGGGCATTCCCTGCATGTGGTCTGTGACCTCACCATCGCCTCCCGGCAGGAGGCGCGGTTCAAACAGACCGACGCTGACGTGGGATCCTTCGACGCCGGTTACGGCTCGGCCTACCTGGCCAAGATGGTCGGCCAGAAGAATGCCCGCGAGATCTTCTTCCTGGGCCGCACGTACTCGGCCGAGGACATGCACCGCATGGGCGCGGTCAACATCGTGGCCGATCACGGTCAGCTGGAGGAGGAGGCGATCCAGGCTGCGCGGGAGATCAACGGGAAGTCTCCGCAGGCCCAGCGCATGCTGAAGTTCGCCTTCAACCTCGCCGACGACGGGCTCATGGGCCAGCAGGTCTTCGCCGGAGAGGCGACCCGCCTGGCGTACATGACGGACGAGGCGGTGGAGGGCAAGGAGGCGTTCCTGGAGAAGCGCGAGCCCAACTGGGACGAGTTCCCGTTCTATTACTAGGTGTACTGACCGGAGACGTTGATCGAGTGGATGTGCCGGTCTCCTAGGTGAAGAGCGCCGCGACGGACTGACGGACTTCGTCCACTGGCGGCAGTTGCGGGTGCTTTCCGGGGCCTCCCCGTGTGCAGGTGCTGCCGGGGTAAGGGCGAGGGAACTTCGGCGACAATGACGAGCAGGTACCGAATCGTCATTGTCGGCAGGCACAAGCTCGTACAAAGGCGTGCATTTGGAGTATTCCGTAAGTTGAGGACTCTTCTTGAGTGTAGCTATGCGACCGGGGCGGCGATGTTTTGTCGGTATTGGCCTGCGAGTAGTCAGGAAGCCGGAGGGATACCGTGGATGGGGTCCGCTTCTTGACCGCTCAAGGCGGTGGCCCGTTGATGATGCTCGGCAGCGTAGAGCCAGCGGGGGTTGGCTGGCACTACGGGCGCAAGCACAACCGGGGGTCGCGTGAGGTCGGGACTACTTCTCGGCGGGAGGGTAGTGCCATCCCGGGACTGGAAACGACAGCATGCCAAGGTGAAATCGACCGTTGGCAGGCAATTGCCCATGGGAGTCGGTAGTTGGTATCGTCAACGGCATGTTGATTTTGGGAACCGCTTCGCTGCGGTTGCGTCGCAACCGCTAAAAGCGGTCGACCTTCGCGTAACGGTCGCCGCTCCGGCAATGAGCCGGGCGGTCTTTTTCCCATGCCCGGCTCCAGAACACTCATTCTCGGAGCATCCCTTGTCTGCATATTCCCACGGCCGTCATGAACACGGCCAGAATTTCCTTACCGATTCCCAGGTCATCGCCTCTGTATTGAGGCGCGTGGAGGCTACCACCGGCCCCATAGTTGAGATAGGGCCCGGCAGCGGCGCGCTAACTCGTCCACTACTCCGCACAGGACGGCCCCTCACTGCCGTGGAGATCGATCCCAAGCTGGCAAAGTCGCTGCGTCGCGTGCTTGACCCCACTGTCACCGTCATCAATGACGACTTCCTGCGATACCGCCTGCCTACGCACCCCCATGTGATCGTGGGCAACATCCCCTTTCACATCACAACCGCCATACTGCGGCGCCTCATGCGCGCTCCTGCCTGGACCGATGCCGTTCTCCTCATGCAATGGGAGGTTGCCCGCCGACGTGCCGGCGTCGGAGCTTCGACCATGATGACGGCCCAGTGGGCACCGTGGTTCACCTTTGAGCTTGGCGAACGAGTCCCCCGGGCGGCGTTCGAACCCCGCCCCAGTGTGGATGGCGGCATTCTGCACATCCGGCGCCGGTCAACACCTCTGGTGCCAACTGGAAAGCGCAAGTCGTTCCACGCCCTCGTACACGCCGTCTATACGGGGCGAGGTCGCGGTGTCGTGGAAATCGTGACACGAGCGAGAATCCTCCCCTCACGTCAGGCGGCGCGGGCGTGGGCTGAGAGATCTGGAGTTCGCCCCACCATGCTTCCTTCCGACCTGTCCGTGGCACAGATGGTCAGCCTCTTCGAGAGTGGGGGGTAACTCCGTCTTGGTATTGCAAATGGCAGAGGTCAGGACGAGTTACTGGTTCTCGGCCTGGATGCCGTAACGAGAAAGGTCCGCGACGCTACCTGGACGAGCCACCCCGCGAGTGCTCTCGGATGCACTGGTCCAAATAGGGGCGGACTGCTGACGTTCCAGATGGCTTCCTTCTTGTGTGCCCCGCTGAGCGGGGGGCGACACGGCATGCCCACGCCGCCGGCGTGCGCTGGTGACAGCCTGGACGGACTTGGGCCACCTGAATCACGTTAAGGCTGTAACCGGGGCATCAGGGAGTGAAGGACAAAAGTGCTAGCTGTCACCCTTGGGAGCCTGCGACTTAGTGGGCTGCTCGGCGTCTCGGGCGGTCGTCAGGTCACGTGCAGCCTGAATCAGAAGGGCTGTCGTCTCACGTAGTGCGTCCCGGTCGAGACGGCTTCCACCGTGTTTCCTTGTGGTTATCAGAGCCTGCCGACGGTCTTCGGCGGTAATGGTCACTGCGTGGGCCACGGCGTTGCGGACGTCGATTGCTTCCCCACCGATACCGTCAGCCCACTCGACGATCCTCGTGGCACCGGCGGAGGCGGCCAGTTTCCGGAGCGTCTTCTTGACTCCTCCCAGGGTTTCGTCGAAGGGAGCATCGGACGGTTCTCCGTGGAGGAGATTGAGGGTGTCGCGCATCGTGAAGTGCAGTCGTGCGGTGGCCCACTGCACCCGCCCGAGGTCTTCCAGCAACTCTTCATCGCACGGCATCCCGTTGATCAGTTGGGCATCGGCGTTGTTCATGGTTCTCCCATCTCGGGGTCTCGGTTACTCGTCAGCCGCTTGTGAGGCGGTGCCCCGCAGTGAATCACAGGGCGGTGACTTGCTCTTGTGGAGCGGGCTGGAGACCGCTAAAATGAAAACGTCGGAAGCGGCCCCCACGGGGGCTTGCCACGCACCAGGTGACCACCTCCCGGCACGAGTCTTACCAGCTCACAGCCCTCTCATTAGGGCTTTGTTGTTGACCGTGCCCTTTTGGGAGGTGGTTTTTGTGATTGAGATTCCCCCGAGCGGATTCGGGCCCAGCGCTTCGCGCTTCGTCGACGAGAGTCAGCGCTTGCGGCTGATGGTGCGCCTGCCCGCACCGATGGTCCGCGATCTGACGCTGGCCGCACGCAGCCGCGGCTGTTCGATCACGCGGGTGCTCACCGACATCCTCGACGCCACTGACATCGGCGCCTACGGCTTCACGCCGGACGGTGATGTCCCGGCGTAGCAGCGCACAGACAAAAAAGAAGCGGCACCGATTGGCGTCGGTACCGCTTCGGCCGAGACAGCCCTTGCCGGGGCCTCGTCGGCAATCGCTCCTAAAACCTGCAACAGTCTTCAAGGAGGAGACGTGTCTACTTTGACATGCCCAAACACCGATTGCAACCGCTTTCCCGCCGAGCCCAAGGCCCGGTGGTCGTGATGGGCCGCCACCGCGCCATGAGCGCCGCCACTCCTGACCTCGTGACCGAGACCACCGGGGCCGTCCATGACGCCGTGCCCGCGGTGCGCCGGCGGCTGGGGCCACGCACCATCCCCGACGTTGACCGCTGGCAGCGCCTGCGCGCCTTTGGCATCAACCGACCCGCAGGACCCCTTCGTGACGCCGCCATTGAGGCTGCTGCGCTGGTGTGGGCCCATACCCCACCCCGTACTGAGCGCGGCGACGAAACCGCGGTCCGCCACCTCGCCGCATGCCTCTACGACGAGGCCGTGCTGTACGGCGTCGTCGACGAAGAGAGAGCACTGACCAGGGAAAAGGTGGATGCGTGGCTCGATGGACAATGCCCGGGGAGCGTGTGGTCGAGGCGGACGTACCGCACTGACCTCTATGCCGCAGGCAGGGTGCTGTATCCGAGGGAATATCCGGCGGTGCAGGTACCGCTGGCCCCGCGTCCCCGCCCGGTGGCACCGGCTACGACCACAGCCGTCGCGGAGCTCTACGCCGCGACCACGCACCTTCCCGAGCCCCACCGGAAGCAGGCCGTGACGATCCTCGACATGGTCACCGGCGCTGGCCTGACATCGCCACAGGTCAAAGTCCTGTGCGGCAGCCATGTGCAGGGGGTGGACACTCCGGCGGGCCGTGTGGCCGTCGTCGATGTGTCCCACCGGGGCCAGATCATCAGGCGCACACCCGTGCTGTGCACGGTGCGCAGCACCCGGCTTCTGGAGCGGGCCAGGCAGGTCGGCGAGGGCCGGGTGTTACCTGGGGCGTCCGACCGCAACGCGGTGAACCGTGTTAATGGGTGGTTGTCGCAGCGTGGTCTGCCCACCATCGATGTCACCGCACTGCGGCACGCGTGGCTGGTATCGCTGTCTACCCACCCGCACATGACGATGACCGCATTCCTGGCGATCACCGGCACTACTGGTGTCCGCGCTATGGGGGACCTGGCAGAGCACCTGCCAGCCGTCGACATCGACGACCTGGCCGCGCGCCTGATGGCGGAGGGCCCGCGATGATCTCCAGCCGTGATGCCGCCTACCACCCCACTGACGACGCTCTTGCCGAGTGTGCGGCACTGATCCGCCGCGCCGACATCGGGCCCATCCTCGATGCGGCCCGTCGTCAGGCACGCGGACCCGGTGGCCGGCCCCCACAGTGCCGCTACACCCTCGACGCGGTGCTCACCGTGGCGCTATGGATCACCCACGCGGGGCGGGTGCCGTCGATGGCGGAGGTGCACCGGGCGGTGCGCGTACTGCGCCCGGATCAGCTCGCCCTGGTCGGCATGGCGGGCCAGAATCCCGCCGTCTACGACCCTGGCCCGGGGTATGCCGCGTTCATTGCGTGGCTGCACCGGCAGATGGCAATCATCGACCCCGGTGCCGATTTGCCCGCCCGCAGGATCAGCAACCGCGAGCACCGCAAAATGTTGGCGGCGCGCACGGCGGCGTAGCGCGGGGCCAGTCAGCGCGCTAGCTGTACTGACCGGACACGTTGATCGACTACATGCCGTGAGGTCACCTCCTGGTTGGTGCCACTTGTTATACTTGTGGCACCAACCAGGAGGTCAGCATGGACATGGATCAAACGCCCCCACCGGGCAAGTACGCCGCGACGGTCAAGGTCGGCCCCAAGGGACAGGTCGTCATCCCCAAGGGTGCGCGGGAGCTCTTCGATATTCACCCGGGCGACACCCTGCTCCTGCTCGCTGACGCGAACCAAGGGATCGCTTTGATGCGCCAGGAGACGCTCGATCAGATCGTCATGCAGGCGATGCCTAGCCATCAGGCCCCCGTGGACTCCGAGGGTGATGAGGGATGAAGAATGTCGTGAGCTGTGCGGCTGTCAGCCGCAACTTCGGCAGCTTCACTGCCCTCGAAGACGTCTCCTTCAAGGTCCGCGAAGGAGAGATCTTCGGGGTCGTGGGCCCGAATGGTGCTGGTAAGACGACCCTGTTGAACTGCCTGGAAGGACTGGACCGCCCCTCGTCTGGGCACGTCGAGGTGCTCGGCTGCGACCCCATCAAGGACCAGCACTCGTTGGCTCAGCAAATTGGGGTCCAGCTGCAAAGCGCGGCCCTGCCACCTCGCCTCACTGTGCAGGACGCCCTCGAGCTCTACTCCGCCCTCTACGAGCGTCCGCGGCCTTGGCGCGAACTGCTGAAGGATCTGGGGATCAAGGACAAGGCCAACGCCCGCGTTGACAGGCTCTCGGGTGGGGAGCGTCAACGAGTGTTCGTCGCCCTCGCCTTGATCAACCGTCCCCAGCTCGCCTTCTTGGACGAGCTCACCACCGCTCTCGATCCTCAGTCACGTCGAAACATGTGGGACACCGTCGAGCACGTCCGCGATAGCGGTGCAACGGTCGTTCTCACAACCCACTACATGGAGGAGGCCGAACGGCTATGCGACCGTGTAGCCATCATCGACCACGGCCGGTTGGTTGCTTTGGACACAGTGGCTTCCCTCATCCAGCAACACGCCGGCGAAACCACGGCGAAGCTCATCCTGTCGGCGTCGCCTAGCGCAGAGTTCGACCTCAACGGAGTTCCTGGCGTGACCAGCGCTCGAACAGAGGGACGGGAACTGACCATCCGCGGCACTGCGGACGGGCTGCAGGGCGTCCTTGCTGCACTGGCGGCACATTGCATCACCGTAACGAGCATGAGCACGACGACCCCCGGCCTTGAAGACGTCTTCCTGGCCCTCACCGGTCGACACATCACCACCGAGGAGCAGGCGGCATGAACGCATATCGAGCCCTTCTCAAAGCCCTATGGCGCTCCCAGCGCCGCGACCCTGTAGGCCTGTTCTTCTCTTTCGGTTTCGCGCCGGTTTTGGTGCTGGCCTTGGGTGTGATCTTCGGTAACGATCCGCGACCGGAGTTCGGTGGACGGGGATTCCTCGATGCGACCCTGCCCGCCTTCGCCTCTCTTGTTCTCGCCATGACCGGGGTCCTCCAGGTGCCCGTGGCGATGCTGACCCTTCGTGACACGGGCGCACTCCGACGCCTGAGTCTTACGCCGCTGCGTCGTTCCACCTTCATCGCAGCGAGCCTCACCGTGCACTTCGTCGTAGGTATTGCGGGCATGCTCACCGCTTTGGCGATTGGGATCGGGGTTTTCGGGGTGCCCATGCCTAGCCACGTCCCAGGTGTCCTGGCCGTGTGCCTCATCGGGCTCAGCACCTTCCTCGCAGTGGGTTGCGCGCTTGCTGCGCTCTATCCGTCCGCCACTGCCGCTACGGGCATAGGGAACGTGCTCATGATCCTGCTCATGCTCACATCCGGAGCCTTTACGCCATTGGCGGCGATGCCGTCGGCGATTCAGCAGATCGTTAAGTATTCACCCGTCCGTTGGTTCGTCGAAGCCGCTCAACACGCGTGGGACGGCGACCCACTAGCCGCCATGATCATGCCGGTGTTTCTTCTGTGCGTTGTACTCGCCGTCGCTGCTCTCGTTGGCCGGTGGCGCTTCCAGTGGGAGCCGGTCCGATGACGACGCACGCGAACGCCGCTCTCACACCTCGCCACCGACTCAAGGTCGCCCGCCTCGTCGTCGACGAAGGATGGCCGATCAGCGAAGTCGCTGCCCGCTTCCAGGTGTCGTGGCCAACCGTGAAGCGGTGGGTCGACCGCTACCTCGCTGGCGAGCCGATGCAAGACCGGTCGTCACGTCCGAAGTCCTCACCGAACAAGACGAGCAAGAAGACGACAAAACGGTGCGTGAGCCTACGAATGCGCCTGAGGGAAGGGCCTGTTCAACTTGCAGCCCGACTCGGCATCGCCCCGGCCACGGTCCACCGCATCCTCACGACCGCGCGCATGAATCGACTTTCCTACGTCGACCGTGCCACCGGCGATCCGATCCGCCGATACGAACACGACCACCCTGGCTCGCTCGTGCACGTGGACGTCAAGAAGCTCGGGAACATCCCCGACGGTGGGGGCTGGCGATACGTCGGGCGACGTCAAGGATCGAGGAATCGTGCCGTCACTCCCGGCAAGCCGAAGAACAAGTGGCGCAACCCCAAGCTCGGGTATGCGTTCGTGCACACAATCATCGATGACCACTCGCGCGTCGCCTACACCGAGGTTCACAACGACGAATCCGCTGCCACCGCCGTCGGAGTCCTGCATCGAGCGGTCGAGTGGTTCGCCGACCGAGGGGTCGCTATTGAGCGCATCTTGTCCGATAACGGTGGTGCGTACCGCTCTCACCTGTGGCGAGACACGTGCGAGGCTCTATCGATCACTCCGAAGCGAACGCGGCCATACCGCCCACAGACCAACGGCAAGGTCGAGCGATTCCACCGCACCATGGCCGACGGCTGGGCATATGCGCGCTGCTACACGAGCGAGAAAGAACGCCGCGATGCCCTCACCGACTGGCTCCACGAGTACAACCAGCACCGACCGCACACCGCCTGCGGAGGCCAGCCGCCCTTCTCACGATTGATCAACGTCCCCGGTCAGTACAACTAGGCACCCACTCCAGCGAGTAACTCCTCCAGCATCTGTTCCACAGGGCTGCTGAAATCGTCCAGACGTCTGGACGATTTTTCGCTGTCATCACCGTCATCGTCCGCGAACCCGAGGTCAGGGTTCTCGTCCCAGTCCCCGACTGCGACGACGGCGGGCTTTGCGGTGATCACGTCCTTGTCGGAGTCGTCCCTCACCGGCATCCCCCGGTTCAGCGACACAAACCGGGTCCCGTCGGTGAACAGAAACACCAGGCGGTGCGCATCGGTGGGATGCTCAATGATCTGGATCTGCCCGTCGGTGACCAGCGCGTGACAGGAGGAGCACAACGGGATCAGGTTCTCCATGTCTGTCAGTCCACCCTCCTGCCAGGGCTTGATGTGGTGGAACTCCAGGAATCTTGTGTGACAGCAGCCGGGCGTGGCGCACCGGAACTGCCAGGTCACCAGCAGCGCCGACTCCTGGGACCGCGAGGCCAGGCGCCTCTTGCGGCCCATCTTCAGCGCGACCCCCTTCGAGTCGAGCAGGTAGCCGCGTAGCTCACCGTCGTTGACCAGTCCGAGCAGCGATTCGGAGGGAGCCGCGGGGTTGAGCGGCATGAAGGCGTGCCCGTCCTCGGTGACCACCACGTGCACCTGGGCACCCGGCGCCCGCGCCGCGCTCGTCTTCGAGGAACGCGCGAGGTTCACCATCCCGATGAACCCCGGCAGTAGATCGGCCTTCATGGCGGGGCCAAAGCGCGTGACGGACCGCTCCTTTTCCGGGGCGTCTGCCTCGGCGAGGAGGTGGTCAAGCTCGTTGTCGTCGTCAAGCCTCTCCTCCTCGATCTCCGCCAGATCCCGGACGTTGGCGAGCTCACCGATCTTGATCGCCGCCAGGAACTGCGCGCCGAGCGCGGGCGAGAGCTCGCCACTGAACCGGTAGCGCCCGTGGTCGTCGATCCACACATCGAAGTGGTCCGTCCGCGGCCGCTCGCCGCCCTCCCCCTCCCCTCCCGGCGGGTGGCCGGCCAGCGCCATCTCCAGCTCACGCACGGACATCGACGTGGCCAGCGCCAGCAGCTCGAGTTCGTTGCTTTCCGTGAGATACCTGCACAGGAGCTGCACCTGGGAGTAGGTGAGCTCGCCTGCGAGAAACGCTGCGGCGACCGACGGGAAACCGACGACGGACTTGGACGTCTGCACGTATCCATAGGCCGCCGACCTGCCGATGTTCAGCCGCCTGCCCAGCCACGCGACCGTCGACGAGGCACCCTGTTCGCGGTAGAGCTCCCGACGGTCAAACTCCGCCAGGTGAAGCACAAACGCGGCCTGATTGACCGTCATGCCGCCGTGCGCGGTGGTGAGTTCGTGGACGAGTTCGCCGTCCGTGAGCCGATTCAAGAAAGGTGCAGTGACCTGCATTGTTATCCCCCCGGATGAGAAAATTTCTGTTACGCGGCACACGATAACAACCGGGGTGGACACGCCTCGTCGAGTTGTTCGAACACCACCTGTGAACCCGGCTAGAGTCTCCCCCATGAGCGAAAACCTGCCGCCGTGCCCGGAATGCGCCAGCGAGTACACCTACCAGGACGGCGCGCTGATCGTCTGCCCCATGTGCGGGCATGAGTTCGAGGAAACCACCGCGACCGCCGAAACGACCGACGCTGCCGAGGCCGCCCCCAAGTTCCTCGACGCGGTGGGCAACCAGCTCGTCGACGGGGACACCGTCACGGTCACCGAGAACCTCAACGTCAAAGGCGGGGCCCCGATCAAACGCGGCACGAAGGTCACCGGCATCAAACTTCTCGACGAACCCGTCAACGGTCACGACATCGCCGCCAAGATCCCCGGCGCGGGTCAGATGTATCTCAAGTGCTCCGTAGTGAAGAAGGCATGACCCGCACCCTCGACGTCCTCCCCGTCGACCCCCGTAACCCGGCGACGCTTCTCGACGCCCTGGAAGACGCCATCGCCGGACAGGCCACCTACCTCCCCGTCCCCGCGCATGACCGCGAGCGCACCGAGCTCCTGCGCCGCTCACAGCTGGCGGGCCAGCCGATCTCCGCGGACGTGGCCCTGGTCGTGGCCACCTCGGGTTCCACCGGCACCCCCAAGGGCGCGCAGCTCACGCCCGCCAACCTCGTGGCCAGCGCCGATGCCACCCACCACGTCCTCGGTGGGTCCGGGCAGTGGCTGCTCGCTATGCCCGCCCACCACATCGCCGGCATCCAGGTGCTGGTGCGTTCGCTCATCGCGGGTATCGACCCGTTGTGCCTGGACGTGTCGGCTGGATTCGACGTCGATAAGTTCGCCGCTGCCGCAGGTGAGCTTGCCGCCACCGGCGATCGCTCGTACACCTCCCTGGCTCCGATGCAGCTGGCAAAGGCCATGGACACCCTCGCCGGCATCGAGGCGCTGCGGGCCTTTGACGCGGTGCTGGTCGGCGGGGCCGCGACCAATCCACAGCTGCTGCGCGCGGCGGAGGACCTGCGCATCAACGTGGTGACCACCTACGGATCCTCGGAGACGGCCGGCGGATGCGTCTACGACGGCCGGCCGATTCCCGGCGCGAAGGTGCGGGTCACCGGCGGGCGCATCCACCTCGGCGGGCCGATGATCGCCGCCGGTTACCGGAACGCCCCGGGTCACGAGGCCTTCGCGGAGGACGGCTGGTTCGCCACCTCCGACGGCGGCGAGATCTCCGACGGCCGCCTCGTCGTGACGGGCCGACTCGACGCCGTCATCGACACCGGCGGACTCAAACTCCACCCCGAGGTCCTCGAGCGGGAACTGATGCTTGTCGACGGCGTCTCCCACGCCTGCGTCGTCGGCATCCCCCATCCACGCTTCGGGCAGGCCGTCGTCGCCGCCTACGAGGGAAGCGCCACGGTGTCGGAGGTGATGGAGAACCTCGATCACCTCCCGCGCTGGCAGATCCCCAAGGACCTGCGCAAGGTCGACGCGCTCCCGCTCATCGGCCCGGGCAAGGTGGATCGCCGGGCGGTGGCGGGGCTGTTCCAGCCTGTGTCGGACTAGTCCTCCGCCGCGGCGATCTCCACCAGCCGGGCCACGTCGTCGGCGGTGTAGGCCCGGGAGATCTGCACGTCGTTGCCACCCGAGAGGTTGCCCACGCGCAGCGCCTCCCGCTGCGCCGGCGGGTTGACGGCGAAGTTGCGCGGATGGGAGAAGACCTGCCGGACGGGATGGTTCGAGCGCAGTGCGCAGACGTGTAGCCAGACGTCGTCGGCACGCGGGGACACCTCCATGAAGGCCTCCCCCTGCGCCACCACGTAGGCCACGAAATCCGCCGGGTAGAACACCCCGGAGACGCCGGTGGCGAAGTGCAGGAGGGAGGCGTCCGAGGTGTTGGCGGCGCTCCACTTCTTGTAGGGCAGCAGGTGGCCGTCGCGAAGCTCGATCCTGTGCGCCCGGTACGCCACGACGCAGTCCGAACGCAGCTGGGCGATGAACAGGAGCCGTTCGAGGAACCATTCGGGGTAGATCATGTCGTCATCGACGGTGACCACGCGTGTGCCGGTCCCGGCGACCTCCTGGAACGTGCCCCAGTACTTCGTGTGCGGGCCGAAATGGCCCGGCGAACGGCGCACGTCGAGGCCGCGGGCGACCAGCCGACGCAGCGACGGCGGCCACTCGGCGTCGAAGTCCTCCGGGTCGAGCCACAGGATCACCGGGGCAGAAAGGTTGCCGCGCACGATGGACTCGATGGTCAGGTGGACGTGCCGAAGACGCTTTCCGTGGCTGGTCAGGGAGATGATCACGTTCTCCGCTGAGGTGGCGGGGATCCGTCGCCGGGACACCCGGTTGCCCACCATGAGCGGTACGGAGCGAAGGAAGTTCGGCACGGCCGTGGCGACCTGATGGGCGACATAGTCAATCCACAAGGTGACCCCTCCCTTCCGTACCGCCGCGGTGATAAATACCTCCCACACTGTAGCCGTGCCCCACCCGGAGATCCGCACGGTGCGATCGATGGGGAACAATGACGGTCATGTCTGACTTCTCCGGCACCTTCTCTGCCACGCCCCGGGACTGGTTCCAGGCGGCACGCCCGCACACGTGGGCCAACGCGTTCAGCCCCGTCATCGTCGGCACCGGCGCCGCCGCCTTCGCGGGCCAGTGGTCCTGGGTGCGGGCACTGCTCGCTCTCGTGGTCGCCTGGGCACTGATCATCGGCGTCAACTACGCCAACGACTACTCCGACGGCATCCGCGGAACCGACGAGGACCGCACCGGCCCGACCCGGTTGACCGGTGGTCGGCTGGCCCGTCCCGCGCACGTCAAACGCGCGGCGTTCATCGCGTTCGGCGTCGCCGGGGTCGCCGGGATCGTGCTGTCCCTGCTCAGCGCCTGGTGGTTCATCCTCGTCGGCGCGGTGTGCATCGCCGGCGCCTGGTTCTACACCGGAGGCAAGAACCCCTACGGTTACCGCGGGCTCGGCGAGATCGCCGTGTTTGTCTTCTTCGGGCTCGTCGCGGTTCTGGGAACGCAGTACACCCAGGCCAGCACGGTGACCTGGGTGGGCGTGGCCTGCGCCGTCGCCATCGGCTCCATCTCCGCCAGCGTCAACCTGGCCAACAACATCCGCGACATCCCCTCCGACACCGAGGCCGGGAAACGCACCATGGCGGTGACGCTTGGCGACGCCCGTTCCCGACGCCTCTTCATCTCCCTGACCTCCGTCCCCTTCCTCGTCTCCGCCCTGCTCACCCTCGCGTGGTGGCCGCTCGCCATCGGCGTGCTGGTCGCTCCCCTCGCCTACCCCGGCATCGCCCGGGTCGCCCGCGGGGCGCGGGGCGCCGAACTCATCCCCGTGCTGGGGGCCAACGGCCGGGCCATGCTCGTGTGGTCCCTGGTCACCGCCGCGCTGCTGTTTATCGGAGCCTGATCCGAGGTGTTTGATGTCTTCACCGCCTTCGCCATCATCTTCGCCGTCATCGGCACGGGGTGGCTGCTGGCGCGGCGCGGGATCATCGGACCGGGCGACGCCCGGCTGATGTTCAACCGGGTGGCCTTCTACGCGGCCACCCCCTCGCTGATCTTCTCCTCCGTCGCGGTGTCCGACCCGGGGCACTTCGCCTCCCCGGTGCTGGTGGTCGTCTCCCTGGCGACCGTGCTCACATCGCTCATCTACCTCGCCCTCTCCCGGCTGTTCTTCCGACAGGACCGGGCGACCACGACGATGGGCGCGGCCTCCTCCAGCTACTACAACTCCGTGAACATGGGCCTGCCCGTGTCCATTTATGTCCTGGGTGAGGCGACCCACGTCATTCCCACGCTGATGATCCAGATGGCGGTGTTCACGCCCGTCATCCTCGCGTTCCTCGGCTCCTCCGGGGTGGGCAGGTCGGTGCGGGACGCGCTGCTCTCGCCCGTCGTTCTCGCCTCGGTCGCGGGCCTGCTCGTGTCGATCTCGGACCTCACCATTCCGGACCCGGTCATGGAGCCGATCCGCATCCTCGGCGGCGCGTCCATCCCCATGATCCTCATGAGCTTCGGCGCCTCGCTCACCGCGGGCGGGGTGCTCTCTTCACGGCCCGACCGGGTGGGCACGCTGGCGGCCACCGCGCTGAAGATCGCGGGCATGCCTGTGGTTGCGTGGCTTATCTGCCTGGTCATCGGCGTGCGGGGCGACCTCATGTACGCCGCCGTGATCCTCTCCGCACTACCGACGGCGCAGAACGTGTACAACTACGCCGCGACCTACCGCAGGGGCGAAACCATCGCCCGGGACACCGTGTTCCTGACCACGTTCCTGTCCATGCCCGCGATGCTCGTCATCGCGTGGCTGTTCGGGCGCTGATGTTCAGCATCCGCAGGCGCTAGCGCGCGGACAGCTCGCTGCGGACCCATTCCTTGCGGTCCTTGCGCTGCTTGGACCACGCCGCCACCGCCTGCGTGGCCTCCCGCCGCATCCCGGAGAACACCAGCATGGAGAGGGGGAAGGCCAGTATCAGCGCAAATAGGGCCGACATCACCACCGGCACGGGCGCACCGATGAGCGTGGCCAGCAGCTGGATCACCACGGTCAGCACCACAAAGAGGCCGAGACGGGCCAGCCCGTACTTCACCGCAGCGCGGTTGGCCCGGCTCCGCACCTCGGGGTCGAGTTCGGGCTGGGCAGGCACGGGGTTCTCTGACACAGGGTTCTCTGACACAGGGTTCTCTGACACGGGGCTGCTACTCACCTGCCCCAGCGTACTCACCCGAAAGTATGATCCGACAACCACGTATCCTTGGCGCAAGGAGGTACATACCCATGGGAAGACTGCTACTGCTGGGGCTGGTCGTACTGGCCGTCTGGCTGCTGTGGAAGGCGTTCGGCCCGCCCAGCCGACGCACGGGCCCGACGAACCCGCCGCCCGCCGAGATCAAGGGGCCGGATGATGATCCGGACTTCCTCTGGAACATCGAGAAACAGCGTTTCAAGGAGCGGCGCGAGCGTGAGGCACGCGAGCAGGCTGAGCGCGATGAGGAGGAACGCCGGAGGCGGCGGGGTGAGGGCTAGTCTTTCGTCGTCAAGCTAAGTTGCAGCCCCAGCTCCTCGGCCACGGCCTTGACCTTCTCCCAGCGCACCCCGGTGCCGCCGTGCTCGATGGTGTGCAGGGTCGACCGGGACACCCCGGCGGCACCCGCCACATCCTGCTGCAACCGACCGAGCTCACGGCGACGCTCCGCCAGTTGAGCGCCGAGTTCCTGGAGCACGGGGTCGTCGCTAGCGGGTTTACCGCCCTTGTTCCGCGGGTTCGACTGGGTCATACCCCGGCACCTTACAGACCATGCCTGCGGTTGATCACCCGGTGCATCGTCTCTCGGGGCAGGATCCGCGACAGGGGAAAGACGACCGGCGCGAGGGAACCCGCCGCATAGAGGGGTTTCTGTCGCTTGTCCAGCACCGCCGCGAGGATCTCCTCGGCCACCCGCTCCGCCGAGACCCCGGAGGATTCGTTGGCGTCGAGCCTGCGCAGCATGGTGTCGAATTCCCGGCCGTAGGGGCCGTCCGCATCCACGTATTTTGTCCGACGCTGAGATAGCCCCGTGTTGATCGATCCGGGTTCCATCACCGCGATACCGATGCCGAAGGGGCGCACTTCTCGACGGGCCGCAAACCCGAATCCCTTTATCGCCGCTTTCGATGCCACATAGCTGGAGCGGAACGCCAGCGGGAAGCTTCCCAGCATGGAACCGACCATGACGATCCGGCCCTCGCCCGCCTCCCGCATGGCGGGGAGCAGACGCTGCGTCAGGTCGATGTGGCCGAGGACGTTGGTCTGGAACAGTCGCTCCAGCGCCTCGCGGGGCAGCTCCTCCAGCGGCCCAGCCTGGCTCTCCCCCGCGTTGTTGACCAGCACGGAGGGGACCCCGCGCTCGAGGATCTCGTGGGCGAAAGAGGCGATGGAACTGGGGTCGGTCAAGTCGAGGGCGAGGCACTCGACCCCCTCAATCGGGTTGGTGATGCTGGCCGGATCGCGGGTGGTGCCGATGACGCGGAAGCGGGTGCCCGGGAGGTTGACCAGCGCCTCAGCGACGGCGGCGCCGATCCCAGAGGAGGCGCCGGTGACCACAGCAATGCCATCGCGCGGGACGGGCAGGACGGGAGGAATCAACATGGCCCCTATTCTGCCGATGAAATCGTCCAGACGTCTGGACGATTTGGGGTGGGTTGGCCGCGCCAACCCAAAAACCGTCCAGACGTCTGGACGGTTTGGGTGCTTCGGCGGGCTTGCGCGAGCTAGTTCAGCCCGGCGTAGGAGTGCAGGCCCGAGACCACCATGTTGATGAAGAACAGGTTGAAGATCATCGTGGCCAGCGCCAGGATGTTGATGAACGCGGTGCCCCACACCTTCCAGCCGGCGGTGGCGCGGGCGTGCAGGTACGCGGCGTAGATGATCCACGTGACGAAGGCGACCGTCTCCTTGGGGTCCCAGCCCCAGAAACGTCCCCACGAGGACTCCGCCCAGATGGCCCCGAGAATGACACCCAGGCCGAACACCGGCAGGGTGACGATCGCCGACTTGTACGCCAGCGAATCCAGTGTCTTGGCCGACGGCAGCGGCTTGGCCAGAGCGCCGAAGATGCCCTTCTCCTGGCCCGGGGCCTGCCAGACGCGCAACAGGTAGAGCAGGGACGCGATGCCAGAGACGATGCCTATCGACGCGCCGACGGAGATGGTGGTGACGTGAATCGGCAGCCAGTTCGACTGCAGGGCCGGGACCACCGGGGCGGACTCGGCGTAGAGGTCGATCGCGCCGTAGGCCATGAGCGCCAGCATGGGAGTGAGTACCCAGGGCCACAGGGGTCGCCAAGATTTGCGGGTCAGCGCGACGGAGATGACGATCATGACACCCAGGGTGACCATGAGGACGTACTCCCACAGGTTGCCCAGGGGGAATCGGCCGGTGGCGAAACCACGCAGGATCACCGCGGCGGCGTGGAAGACGATGCCCAGCCAGACGAGGGCCTGGGTCATGCCGGCCAGTTTGTCGGCGCGTGCCTCGTGCCTGGACGGATCGGTGGCGACGGGCGTCGATACGCCGGTGTCGCCGTCATCGCCGGTGTCAGAGACGACGGTGGAACCGTCGGCGGCGACGAGTTCGCGCTCGGGGACGGCCGCGGCTCGTTCGCGGCGGGCGTCGATGACCGACTGCATGCGGACGTAGAAGAACACCGAGACGAACAGGGCCACGACGTAGACGACGAACGCCGTCTGGAACGCCATGTCCGAGTAGTTGGAGAGGGTCTGATCGACCTGCATAAAAATTCCGTCCTCTAACGTAAAACCGGTGAACAAAACCCGGATACCGGGTGTGACGCTACCCCACCTCAGGGGGCGGACTCAAACTTTCGGAGGATTGACCGCGATGATGTCGTCGTCGACGAGCGAATCCTCCTCGACCTCGTCCGGATCCTCCCGCTCGAGGATCTCCCGGGCGATGCGGTCGAACTCGTCGCCCCAGCCGGCGCGGTCGGTGCGGGCGAGGCCGCCCATCTCCACGACGGTGGAGGCTCCGTCGGCGGAGGGGGTGAGCCGCACCCAGATGCGGCGGCGTTTGATGAGCAGCGAACCGACCAGGCCGGCGAGCATGGCCAGCGCGGAGATGAGCACCCAGACCTGGAAGGGGTCGTGGGAGATCTGGTAGTTCGCGAACTCGGCGGCGCCGTCGAAGGTGATGACGGAGCCGTCGTCAAGCGTCACCGACTCCCCCTTCTGCAGGTTGACCCGCTCCACGCGCTGGAGCTGCCCGGAGTGGATGAGACCCGGATCGAGCTCCCAGATGGACTGCGCGGAGCCGGTGTCCAGGCCGGCATCGCCGCGGTAGACGTCCACGGCGACGGCCGGGTCGTTCATCGCGGGGAACGCGGACTGCAGGAGCTCGCCGTTCTCACCGCTCCACTCCGCAGTGGGGGCGAAGAGGCCCTGGATGGCGAGCTGGTTCTGGCGGCGCTCGAAGAGGTCGGGGAACATTCCGGCGGGCGGGTCGAAACGCATGATGCCCGAGGACAGGAAGAACGTCGGGTCCGAGGGCTCCCACTGGAGCATCTGGGTGCGAGACTCGCCGTTGGGCCAGGTGACGGTGAACTGCGGGGCGAAGCCGTGGCCCTGCAGGTAGATGCGGTCGCCCGCCACCCGCAGCGGGTGGTTGACCTGGACCTGGTAGTCCTGCCAGGTCTCCGGGTCGTCGAGGATCTGGTCCCCCACCGCATAGGAGATGTCGGAGGAGAACATCTCCGCCTGGCCGTTGGGGAGATAGTCCGCGAAGAAGTTGTGGGAGATGAAGCAGAACGGGGTCAGCTCCGTGCCGTCGATCGTGGGCCCGGCGCGGAAGGAGTCGAAGTTCGAGGTCGAGGTGTTGCAGAACTCCGTCGACTGCTCCACCGGAATGGCTGCCTCGGCCTGGGAATTGGTGACCATGATGCGCTGGCCCTCGTAATAGACCATGCGGCCGGCGGCCATGCAGACGAGCAGCGCCACGATGGCGATGTGGAAGATGAGGTTGGCGATCTCCCGGGCGTAACCCTTCTCCGCGGCGATGGAGTAAGTGCCGGCGCGGTCCTGCTCGGGAGTGGCCTCCGACATGTGCCAGCGGCGCAGCTGGCGTTTCGACGTGGCCACGACTTCGTCGAACGGTC
Organism: Corynebacterium doosanense CAU 212 = DSM 45436; assembly: GCF_000767055.1. NCBI lineage: Bacteria > Bacillati > Actinomycetota > Actinomycetes > Mycobacteriales > Corynebacteriaceae > Corynebacterium > Corynebacterium doosanense. The sequence continues at coordinate 457,533 of NZ_CP006764.1, read as the reverse complement.
GCTCCACCGTGCCGGTGGTATGCAGCGACAGCCTGCCCAGGTTCTTCGGCGCGCGGGTGGGGGGCGTCTTGTACGCACGCCAGTGATCCACCGTGCGCGGGAGGATGCAGCCGACCAGGGAGATCATCAGCAGCATGTAGATGGCGATGAACCAGGTGGAACTGAAGACGTCGAAAAGCTGGAGTTTGTCGTAGACCTCGGCGACCCGGCCGTTGTTGGCGAGGTACTCGTTGACGTTGGTCTCGTTGAGGCTGCGCTGCGGGAGCAGGGCTCCCGGGATGGCGGCCAGCGCCAGCAGGAACAGCAGCACGAGCGCGGTGCGCATGCTGGTGAGCCAGCGCCAGGCTCGCTTGATCCAGATCCAGATGGTCTGCACTGTGATTTAACTCCGAACTATCCGAACTATCCGAACTAGATGAGGGTGGTGCCGAACTGGACGGTCCACTGCCGGGTCCAGCCGATGAAGAGGTTCCACGCGCCGGACAGCAGCAGCACGCCGACGATGATCATGGCGACCCCGCCGATGATCTGGATCGTGCGGGAATGCCGGCGCAGGAAATCGATGGAGTTCATCGCCCGCGCCGAACCCAGGGCGACGAGGACAAACGGCAGGCCCAGACCCAGGCAGTAGCCGATGATGAGGATGATCCCCCGCACCGCGGTCATGCCCTCGGTGCCGACGGAGACGGAGATGATCGCGCCCAGCGTGGGGCCGAGGCACGGGGTCCAGCCGAGGGCGAACACCCCGCCGAGCAGCGGTGCGCCCAGCCAGTTGGTCCACTTTTTCGGGGCCATGCGGGTATCGCGCTGCAGCGCTGGCACCAGTCCCAGATACACCAGCCCCATGACGATGGTCACCACCCCGCCTACCCGCATGAGGGTGTCGGAGTTGAGGGTGAGCGCGCTCATCATGCCGAACACACTCACCGTGGCCAGGACAAACACCACCGTGAACCCGAGGACGAACAGCGCCGCGGCGCCGACGACCCGGCCCTGCCGGGTGCGGGTCACCACCGCGCCGTGTTTCTCATCCAGGCGGGTCTCCCCGCCGACCAGGCCGGCCAGGTAGGACATGTAGCCGGGAACCAGCGGGACCACACACGGGGAGGCGAAGGACACCAGACCCGCAAGCGCCGCGGCGAACACGCCGAGGGCCAGGGGCCCGGCCGCTGCGGCATCGGCGAACGCGCCACCGACGGAGGCCTGGGCTAGCAGTAGTTCCACTAGCCCTCCTGCTCCACTTGCCGGGTGACCTCAAGAATGTCGTCCGCCGTGACCTCGCGGAGGAAGACCGCGGCCGGGCGGTGCTGTTTATCGAGGATCACCGTGGTGGGGATGACCGAGCTGGGCACACCGCCGAGGGCGACGGCCGTGCGGAACGGCGGATCGTAGATCGACGGGTAACTCACCCCGTTGTCGGTGACAAAGTCCTGCGCCGCTTCGCGCTGGTAGTCGCGCACGTTGATGCCCAGCACCGTCCCGGAGCCGCTGGCCTGGAGCTCGGCGTGGGCGGCCTGCAGGTCGTCGACCTCCGCGCGGCACGGCGCGCACCACTGCCCCCAGGCGTTGAGCACGACGATCTGCCCGTCGAAGTCACTCAACGACGTCGTCTTGCCCTCCTCCATGAGATCCTCGCCGGAGAAGCCCGGCAGCGGCTGGCGGTCCCCGGGCTCGTAGAAGATCTGGGTCTCCCCGCCCGGCGAGTGGAACTCGAAGGTGCCGCCACCGCCGACGGCGACGGCGTTCTGGGCGGATTCCTCGGACTGGCCGCAGGCAACCAGCAGGCTGGCCGACACCACGAACAGGCCGAGCAACGTCCGACGCAGCATGTTAGATGTCCCTGGCGGGGGTCGCGTAGACGAGGTCGGTGATGTTCTCGTCCTGGAAGATCAGCGAGGTCACGCTGGCCAGGTCACACTCGCGCGCGGCCGGATTGTGGGCCAGCGACTGCCCGCGCACGGAACGCTGCACCATGACGATGGGCAGCTGGTGCGTGACGACGATCGCCTCATGCCCCTCCGCCATGAGCCGGGCGCGTTCGATGGCGTCCATCATGCGGGAGAGGATGTCCTTGTAGTGCTCGCCCCAGCTGGGCAGGGAGGGATCGACCATCAGTGGCCAGCGCACGGGGTTCCACAGCTGGGACCGCAGGCCCTTGGTGCGCAGGCCCTCGAAGCGGTTGCCCGCCTCGAGCACGTCCTCGTCGGTGATGATCTCCAGGCCGGTGAGCTCGGCGAAGGGCTCGGCGGTCTCCTGCACGCGGGTCAGCGGGCTGGCGATGAGCGCGGCGATGTCGTGCCCCTCGAAGGACTTCGCGGTGCGCGCGGCCTGGCTGCGGCCCCGGGAGGACAGGTGGTAGCCGGGCATGCGCCCGTAGAGGATCTTCTCCGGGTTGTGTACTTCACCGTGGCGGACCAGGTGGACGATGGTGGTGCTCATGATTCTTACCCCTCGTTGTCAGCCACAGCGGCGGCTGCAGCCTGGGCCGCCGGCTTGAGGGCGGCCTCGATCTTCTCGAAATCATCGTCCGTGAGCGCCGTCGAGACAAACCAGGTCTCGTAGGCGCTCGGCGGTCCGTAGACGCCGTGGTCGAGGAGCGCGTGGTAGAAGGCCGGGAAACGGAACGTGTCGGCGGCCTTCATGTCGGCGAAGTTGTGGCCCTCCCCCTCGGCGAAACGCACGGACAGCATCGTGGACGCGCGCTGCATGTGGTGCGCCACGCCCTCGCGGGTGAGCGCCTCGCTGATCAGCGCGGACAGGCGGTCGGCGTGGGCGTGCAGCACGGGGTAGACGGACTCGTCGGCGAGGCGGAGCGAGGCCAGGCCGGAGGCGACCGCGACGGGGTTACCCGAGAGCGTGCCGGCCTGGTAGACGGGGCCGGAGGGAGCGAGGTGCTCCATGATGTCGCGGCGGCCACCGAAGGCGGCGGCGGGAAGGCCTCCGGAGACCACCTTGCCGAACGTCGTCAAGTCTCCCGCCACGCCGTCGACGCCGTACCAGCCGCGGTAGGAGGTGCGGAAACCCGTCATGACCTCGTCGAGGATGAGCAGCGCGCCGTTTTCGTGGGCGATCTCCTTCAGCGCGGCGTTGAAACCCTCGCGCGGGGCGACGGTGCCCATGTTGCCCGCCGCGGCCTCGGTGATGACCGCGGCGATCTCGCCCGGGTGCTCGGCGAACGCGGCGCGCACGGCGTCGACGTCGTTGTAGGGCACGACGATGGTGTCGGCGGCGGAGGCGCCGGTCACTCCGGGGGAATCCGGAAGCGCGAAGGTGGCCACGCCCGAGCCCGCAGACGCCAGCAGCGCGTCGACATGGCCGTGGTAGCAGCCCTCAAACTTGATGATCTTCGGCCGACCCGTGAAACCACGCGCCAGGCGCACCGCGCTCATGGTCGCCTCGGTGCCGGAGTTGACCAGGCGGACCTGCTCGGCGGAGGTGCGGGAGACAATCTCCTCGGCGAGCTCGATCTCACCGAGGGTGGGCGCGCCGAAGGACAGACCGCGCGAGGCCGCGTCGACCACGGCCGCGGTGATCTCCTCGCGGGCGTTGCCGTTCAGCATCGGGCCCCAGGAGTTCACCAGGTCGACGTACTCGTTGCCGTCGACGTCGGTCAGGCGCGAACCCTTGGCCGAGGCGATGAATCGTGCCTGGCCGCCGACGGAGCCGAAGGCCCGGACGGGGGAATTCACGCCTCCGGGGGTGACGGTGCGGGCGCGGTCGAAGAGTTCTTTCGAGCGCCCGGTGTGTGCAGATGTCACGTCAGGCTGGGTCATAGCTGCCCATTGTAGGGCACGCCCCGGGGTAGTCCTAAGGTTGGATGCCGCCCAGTTGGTTGTCGCCCAGCAGCCGGGCCGCCGCCGCGCGCGCGTCGGCGATCACGGCCGGGACACCGACACCGTCGGCCCAGGCTCCGGTCGCCTCGACACCGGCCACGGCGGCAAGCTCGGAACGGAACTTCTCGACGGTGGCCACGTGGTCCGCGTCATAACACGGCAGCCCGCCGAACCAGCGCTGCGTGAGGATCTCGCTCAGCCCCGCCTCGCGGCCGTCGAAACCCGTGATCGCCTGGAGGTCATCGAGCGCCCAGTCGACCAGGGTGTCCTCGTCGGTGGTCAGCGCGATCTGGTCGCCGAACCGGCCGAAGCTCGCGCGCACCAGGGCTCCCCCGCGCTCGGCGAGGTGCGGCCATTTCTTTGACGAGAACGTGAACGCCTTGGCGTGCACATCCGGCTCGTCCGCGGCCACGAGCACGCCGGAGTAGTCCGGCAGGCCCTCGGCGGAGTCGAACTTCATGGCCACGACGACCGAGTTGGCCAGCTTGACCGACTTCAGCGTCTGCGAGGCGTCCGGGGCGAGGGACTTGAGCAGCAGGGCGGTCGTGGGCGCGGGAGTGGCCAGCAGAACCTTGTCGTAGGTGGCGTCCTCACCGCCGGTGACCCGGAACCCGTCGGGCGTGCGGGTCACGGCGGAGACGAAGGCGTCGAGGTAGATGTCCGCGCCCGACTCCTCGGCGAGCGCCTCGTAGAGCTCCGCGTAGCCGCCGCGGAAGGCGCCGAAGACGGGCTGCGGTTCGCCCACCGGGGCGGGCCGGGCGGACAGCATGATCTTGATCGCCGCGGAAAGAGTGGTGTGTTTGTTGCTCAGGACCAGCTGGTCCAGCGCCTCCGCCAGCGCGGGGATGGTCGCCCGCACGCCGAGGTCGTCGGCGCTGCAGGAGTAGACCCCGCCGAGCAGTGCGGAGACCGTGCGGTCCGCGATCTCGTCGCCGTAGCGCCGGCGCACGAGATCGCCGACGCTTCGGTCCTCCCCGACCACCCAGTTGAGCGGCTCGGCAGCCTCCTCGGCGTCGATGCGCATGCGGGTCTCGTCGCTGACCAGGTGCGCGACGGGTGCCGAAGTACCCGGGATGCCCATCACCGTGTTCTGCGGCAGGAGCTGGAGTTCCCCGCCCGAGTACAGGGCGGAGGCCAGCCCCGAGGGGTAGACGACGGACTCCGCGAGCCCGAGCGAGTCGAAGAACTCCCTGGCCTCCGAGTTGCGGGCGAGGAACGCCTCCGCCCCAACGTCGGTCGGGCCCGACTCGAAGGGCGCGGTGAACAGCTTGCCGCCGATGCGGTCGGCGGCCTCGTACACGTCGATCTGGGCATCGGGGTCGCGGCGGTGGATCTCCACGGCGGCGGTCAGCCCCGCCAGGCCCGCGCCGATGATGGCGTAACGCAAGGTCAGGACTCCTCGTGAATGATGGACACGGCCTCCGTGATGGCGTCCGCGTCGGTGTTGGGCAGGACGCCGTGACCCAGGTTGAAGATGTGGCCGGTGGCATGACCGGCGGCGATGGCCCGCGCGGCCTCCTCCTTGATCCGGCGCACCTCCGAGCGCACCACGTCGGTGCCGGCGAAGAGGAGGGCAGGGTCGAGGTTTCCCTGGAGGACGGTCGGGCCGGAGGCGGCGTCGATACGCTCTGCGGCAACATCCAGCGGCACGCGCCAGTCCACCCCCATGACCTCGGAGCCGGCGGTGGACATGGCGCCCAGGATCTCGCCGGTGCTCACGCCGAAGTGGATGCGCGGGATCACGCCCTCGACCTCGGCCAGGATGCGGGTGGAGTAGGGCAGCACAAACTCGCGGTAGTCCCGCTCGGTGAGGAACCCCGCCCAGGAGTCGAAGAGCTGCATGGCGTCGATGCCCGCGTCGACCTGGGTCTTCAGGAAGGACGTGATGGTGGGCACGAGGCGCTCCATGAGCGCGTGCCAGGTGCCCGGATCGCCGTGCATCATGGCCTTGGTGCGCTCGTGGTTCCTGCTCGGCCCGCCCTCGACCAGGTAGCTGGCCAGGGTGAACGGGGCGCCGACAAAGCCGATGAGGGCCTGGTCGTCGCGCAGCTCCGCGAGCACGCCGCGGATGCCGTCGGCGACCTCGGGGACCTCGGAATCGAGGACGGGCAGGTTGTCCACGTCTTCGCGCGTGCTCAGGGCTCGGTCCATGACGGGCCCGCGGCCGGGGACGATCTCCACGCCGATGCCGGCGGCCTTGAGGGGGACGACGATGTCGGAGAAGAGGATCGCAGCGTCGACGTCGTGCCGGCGCACCGGCTGCAGGGTGATCTCGGCGAGCAGCTCCGGCATGAAGCAGGAGTCGAGCATGGAGACTCCCTCGCGGGCCACCTTGTATTCCGGCAGCGAGCGCCCGGCCTGGCGCATGAACCACACCGGGGTGCGCTTCGGACTGCGCCCGGTGGCGGTGTCGAGGATGGGGGCGTCGACAAGCTCTCGTCTGCTCATACCCCGATTATGGGGTACGGACACACACTCACGCTAACCGCGGAAACGTCCTCGCCGAATTGGAGTGTTTCTCGATGATCCACGACGATCCGATCATGAGCAGCGTGGCCGCCATCGGGTTGAGCACGCCGGCCACGGCCGCCCCGATGGCGAGGATGTTGTAGGTCCAGCTGAGCACCATGTTGCGGTCGATGATCCGGCAGATCCGGCGGCTGTGTGCCAGCAGCCGGGCCACGGAGGTGACCGTGTCCGGCAGCACGACCACGTCGACGCCCTCGTGCCCGACCTCCTTGTTGAGGTCCAGCGCCTCCGTCTCACCCATGAGGATGCCCACGTCGGCGGCGCGCATCGCCTCGACCACGGTGAGGTCGCCGATCATCGCCACCGTCTTGCCCTGCGTGTGCACGCCGCGCACGGCCCGGACCTTGGCGTCCCGGGTGATGCCGGCGAGCACGTTGTCGATGCCCAGCCGGTCGGCGAACCGCCTGGCCACGGGGTAGGTGTCGCGGGAGAGCATGATCGTCTCCACGCCCTGCTCCTCCAGCAGCTCGATGCCCTTCTCCGCGTCCGGGCGGGTCGAGTCCAGCAGCGTGATCACGCCCCGGTCCACCCCCTGCCAGCGCACAACGAACGGGGTGCCGCCCGACACCGCGGCGGCCGCGAGCGTGCCGGTGAGATCGGACATCGTGCGCGGGCGCCACAGCATGGCCTCCACCTGACGCGGCACGTAGGTGCCGTCGCTGTCCGCGATGGGCAGCTCCACCAGGCCGGTGAAGGCACCGCCCGGGGTGAGCTCCACCCGGCTGACATCGATCCAGTGGGGGACGTTCGCGCTTGTCGACGCCTCGTCGTCCCGGTCCCTGGATGCCCGGGCCGCCTTCACCAGCGCCTGCGAGGCCGGATGGCCGGATTCCATGGCCAGGGCGGCGGCGACCCGGAGCACCAGTTCCGAGTGCTCGCCCCGCGCGGCGACGACATTCTCCACCCGCATCTCGTTGCTGGACAGCGTGCCCAGGCGGTTGAAGATCGCGGTGTCCACCTCGTTGAGCCGGCGCAGCGTGGAGCCGTCACGCACCATGACGCCGCTTCTCGCCGCGGCCTCGATGCCGTGGCGGATCGCCAGCGCGGGCGAGAGCGCCAGGGCCACCGGGGCCACCGAGGCCAGGACCGCCAGGGCGGTGGCCACGGCCGAGTTGATGTTGCCGGTCACGAGGTACCACAGCAGGAAGTCGGTGACGGCGATGGCGACGGCCGCGGGGATGAGCACGGAGGCGAACTTCGTGGACAGCATCGTGGCCTGGTTCTGCCGCCAGTTGGCCACCTCCACCCAGCGGTGGACCGCGGCCATCCGGGTCGCGTGGCCGGTGCGTTCGACGCGCACCTTGATCCGGCCGTCGCGGTTCTTTGTGCCGGCGTAGACGTACGAGCCGACCTTGACCTCCCGGCCCTCCTCGAACTCGGTGTCCACCAGGCCCGGGGACACGTGGCAGGAGCCGCCGATGATCGCCCCGTCGACCGGGATGATCTGCCCCGCGCCGACGACGACGTCGTCACCGACGTTGACCTCGCCGAGGGTGAGTTTCTCCGGCCGGGAGCTTCCCGAGCGATGGTGGGGTTTGGCCACCAGGGCGGGCTGCGTCGGCGACGGGCGACGGGCCTCCATCTGCTTGAGCAGGCTCGCGTGGCTGCGCATGGTCACCAGACGACCCGCGAGCAGCACGACGGTCATGACGCAGGCGACGTCGAGAAACAGCTCGCCCTCGGAGATTCCCCCGTGGTCGAAGGCGAACCACGTCGGGCTCGAGTGCCAGCCCAGCTCACCCACCCCGGTGAAGGCCAGGACGATGAGCGACCACAGGTAGGCCACGATGATGGCCACCGCGCTGGCGCCGTCGAGGGCCGAGATGCCACGGCGGATGCCGCCGACCAGGGCCCGGTGGAAGGGCAGCGCGCACCAGGTGACCACGGGGGTGGCCAGGCCCAGCGACCACCACTGCCAACCGTCGAACTGCAGGGCCTGCGAGTACATCATGGCCACGACGGGGACCGAGAGGACCAGGGCGACGAGGAACCTCGTCGGGGAGACCAGTTCCTTGGCCGTGTAGAGGACGTCGCCGTCGGAGTGGGTGTCCGGGTCGCCGTACTTGCTGCTGTGGTCGAGGAATCCGGCGGCGCGTGCGCGCTGGAGCTCTCTGGCCTCCTCCGCCAGGTGCCGACGGGTGCTGCCCGGCATCTTGCGGAGCCGCGCCGGATCGGACAACCGGGAATCCGGGCCGTGCAGCTGGCTCGGGGTCAACAGGCGACGGCGCAGGGATGAGTCCGTGAGGACCGCGTCCACGCCGAACTCCGCCAGCACCGCCACCAGCTTCTCCAGCGACACCGTCTCGGGCGCGGTGAGGTAGGCGGTCGCCGAGGGATAGACGATCCGGGCGCGCACGCCGGGCAGGCGACCGAGGGCGGCCTCTATCTCCCCGAGATCGGCCGCGGAGCGCAGACCCGTGAGTTCGAAGGCGTAGGAGATGTTGCGGGAGGAATCGAGCTCGCGGTCGGTGTCATCGCCGGAGAACAGACCGGCGGCACGTGCGGCGTTCCGCGCGTCGTCGATGGCGCAGGTGACGTCGTCGCTGACCCGGAGATCATCTGTGGACATGCTCCGGAATGCTACTCCCTACCGCCGGACGAAGCGGTTGCATGCCGGTCGGTAGGCGAACACCGCGGCGAAGGCCAGCAGCGCGATGATCACCAGCGACGCCGGGCCGGACACCCGGACGAAGAGGCCGAGCGCGTTGACCACGATGGATGCGACGAGGAATCCCGCCCACCACCCGCGGTAGCGGCCCTTCAGCAGCTGCGGCGACAGCGCCGCCAGCGCCAGCCCGCCCACGAGGTTGCCCCACGCGACGATGCGCTGATTCATGATGTAGGTGTCCACCACCTCGTCCGGCACCTCGGTGCGGGAGGTGCCCACCGAGCTGAGCAGGACCATGCCGGTCACCAGCATGACCACGGCGGCCAGGACCGCGAGCCCGAATCCCCAGCGCATCGGCCGCGGGGTGGGGCCACCGGACTCCCCGGTGCTGTGGCCCGGGTTGTACTCGCGCCCGAGGGGGCTGGGGAACATCGACATGGTGGTCTCTCCTCTATTTCCGGGCGGGTGTGTCGGCGTCGGTGGGGGCGGTCGAAGCGAGGTAGTCCACCGACTCCTTGCGGCCGGAGAACACCAGGCCGAGGACTGCGGCGACGGCGACGATGAGCTGGAGGGAGCCGTCGAGAAGCATGAGCCAGACGGGGACCCCCGGGCTTATCGTGCCGCCGGCGAAGACCAGCAGGCCGCGGAGCCCGAAGTACAACGAGAACACCATGAGCAGGCGGCGCGAGCCGTCGGCCAGCCGATGGCGCGAGGCGTAGAACCGCAGCGCGACCGCCAACCCGACGAGGACCAGCAGGCTGATCAGGCCCATGAGGGCGATGGAGCCGTAGACCGTGAGTTCGATCAGCGTGTCGCTGGCGCCCTCGACGCTCGTTCCCGCAGACTCCGCGGATTCCCGCGCCGCGGCGGTGAGCTCGGCCGGATCGAGGACCGACATGGTGATCTGGGTGATCTGGTGGACCAGCTCCACGGCCAGGGCCACGGCCCACGTGGTGATGGCCAGCCGGACGGCCTCGGGGCGTTTTGTGCCGAGGTCTGCTGCGGTGCTCACGATTCCTGCCGCAGTTTCTTGGCCGCGTCGACGGCGAAGTAGGTGAGGATCTGGTTCGCACCCGCACGTTTGATGGAGGTCAGGGACTCCATCATCACGGCGTCGCGGTCGATCCACCCGTTGCGCCCGGCCGCCTCGATCATCGCGTATTCGCCGGAGACCTGGTAGGCCGCCACGGGGACCGGGGACATCTCGGCGACCCCGGCGAGCACGTCGAGATACGGCAGGGCGGGTTTGACCATGACGAAGTCCGCGCCCTCGTCGATGTCCAGCTGGGTCTCGAGCATGGATTCCCGGTAGTTCGCGGGATCCTGCTGGTAGGTGCGTCGATCTCCCCGCAGGGAGGAACCGACGGCCTCGCGGAACGGGCCGAAGAAGGCGGAGGCGTACTTGGCGGAGTAGGCCATGATGGCCACGTCCTGATGGCCGGCGTCGTCGAGAGCCTCGCGGATGGCCAGGACCTGCCCGTCCATCATGCCGCTGGGGCTGACCAGGTGGGCGCCCGCGTCCGCCTGGGCCACGGCCATCTTCTGGTAGAGCTCCAGTGTGCGGTCGTTGTCCACGACGCCGTCGACGACCACGCCGCAGTGACCGTGGTCGGTGAACTCGTCCAGGCAGGTGTCGGCCATGACGAGGAGGTCGTCGCCGAACTCCTCGCGCAGCGCGCGGACCGCGACGTTGAGCACGCCGTCCGGGTTCCACGACTCGCTGCCCTCGGCGTCCTTGTCGCTGTCCAGCGGGACCCCGAACAGATCCACGCAGCGCACGCCCACCTCGAGTGCCTCGGAGACCGCACTCTTGAGCGAGTCCAGCGTGTGCTGGTGGACCCCGGGCATCGAGGAGATCTCCCGCGCCTCGGTGATGCCGTCGGCGACGAACATCGGGAGGATGAGGTCAGCGGGGTGCAGCCTCGTCTCCGACGTCAGTCTCCGCATCGCCGGGGTGGTGCGCAGGCGGCGGGGGCGACGGAGCGGGGTGGAGACAGGGAGTTGCGGGGGGTGTGAAGCGTTAATGGCCGTTCAGATCCTTCAGGAGTCAGGGGCGATCGGAAATCAGTTGCCGCCCCATCCTAACGGAACCGCTCAGGCGCTCCGGGAGCCGTCCGAGCCTTCCGGCTCGAGCTCGGTCTCTCCGGCCGCACCCTCGTCGGTCGCTTTTCGACGCGCGCGTCGTTTCTTCCGCGCCGGCGGCAGCTGCCCGGCAGAGCGCAGCTCGGCGACGTGCTCGGCCAGCGCATCGACAAGGTGCTCCATGTCCGCGACATCGGGGACGACGTCGACCCGCAGGCCGAGCTCTCTGGCCGTGGCCGCGGCCATCGGGCCGATGGCCGCGATGATCGTGCGCTGGTGCGGCTTGCCGGCGATGCCGACGAGGTTCTTCGCCGTGGAGGAGGAGGTGAAACAGACGGCATCGAAGCCGCCGGACTTGATCATGTCGCGCACCTCCACCGACGGGGGCGAGGCCCGGACGGTGCGGTAGGCGACGATGTCCTCCACCTCCCAGTCCAGGTCCGACAGGCCGTCGACAAGCGTGTCCGTGGCGATGTCCGCGCGGGGCAGCAGCACCCGGGAGACCGGGTCGATCTCCTCAACGTAGGTCGGGAACACGTCGACGAGGCCGGCAGCGTTCTGCTTCGTCTTCGGTGGCAGCAGCTCGGGGGTCAGGCCGCGATCGAGCACCGCCTGGGCCGTCTTCTCCCCCACCGCGGCGAGATGCACACCGGCGAAGGAACGGGAATCCAGCCCGAGCTCGGTGATCTTGTCCCACACCGAGGTCACCGCGTTGACCGAGGTGAACACAATCCACTGGTAACGCCCCTCGATGATGCCCCGGATCGCCCGGTCCATCTGCGCGGGGTTGCGCGGCGGCTCGACCGAGATGGTCGGCACCGACTGCGGGATCGCGCCGTAGGTGGCCAGGCGGGCGCTCATCGCGGCGGCCTGGTCCTTGGCGCGGGGAACGAGCACCCGCCAGCCGTACAGCGGGCGGTTCTCCCACCAGGAGTACTTCGTGCGTTCGTCGACACCCGTGCCGAACGTGACCACGAGCTGGCCCGGCAGGTCGGCGTTGAGCTTGGGCAGCAGGCCCAGCGTGGTGTCGTAGGTGCGCTGCAGTCGGGTCGTGCCGTTGACGGTGACCGACGCCGGGGTCTGGGGGTCAAAACCCTGCGCGAGCAGCTCCGTGGCGATCACGGGGAGATCGTCCGCGGTGGCCTGCAGCACCAGCGGCTGGGGGGCCGCTGCGAGCTGGGCCCAGTCCGTGTCGCCGTCGCCGACGTTGGCCTCGGTGTACGTGGAACCCAGCGCGATGCCGGCGAAGGACGGGACCGTCGACGGCAGCGACATGCCGGGCACGACCTGGAAGTCCAGGCCGGCGGCGGCGGCGGCGGCGATCTCGGCCTTGACGCCGTCGCTGGTCAGCGGGTTACCGGCGACCAGGCGGACGACGTTTCCGGTGCCCTCACCCTGGGCGAGGGCCGCGGCCGCGTCATCGAGCGCCTGCGTGAGCAGCTCGACGGTCTGCTGCGGATCCTGCGCGCTGATTTCGCGGATGTCCGCGGCGGTGGGGGCCGCTGGGCGGGCGGGCTTGCGCCGGGCGCCCGCCTCCTTGGCCTCGGCGCAGAGACGCTCGTACGCTTCGTCGGCGGCATCGACTATGGCCTTGGGCACGGGCAGGTGCTCGGCCACCACCTCGCGGATTCCGGCGGAGACATCGGCGTCCGTGACGGCGATGGCGTTGTCCGCCAGCACTTCGCGGGCGCGGACCGTGAGGAGATCGGGATTACCCGGTCCAGCGCCGACGAAAACGATCGTCCCCCGTCGGGGGGTCGAGAGGGCCTGGGTCATGGGGATCTTTTCTAGTCTCGGAAGCGTCGGTCACCCGCACAGCGGGCGCACCCCGGCAGACGGCGAGCAGTCGGCGTAGCGGGGGCGGTCTTTCGCGGCGACCCCGGTGAGCAGCGGTTACAGCTAAAGGGGGCCTATGTCCACCCGTGGTGGATGCCGTGTGGTATCCACAACCATAGGGCAGGGGACCCCAGAAAGAAAAACGTCAACCGGCCTGCCCGGAACACGTCCCGGGCCGGATCAGGCGCCGATGGCCTCCGCGTATTCCTCCGCCGCCGCCAGGCCCGGGGTGGACAGGACGATGCGCCGGAACGTCGCCCCCTGCAGGTGGAGAACCAGGCCGGGTCCGCGGCGGTGGCACAGGGCGAAGGTGCGGTCGCCGCTGCCGTCCTCGGACACGACCGTGCCCGAGCGGGTCAGCCCGGGGACCTTCGCGGACTGCTCGTAGCGGCCCTCGCCGACGGCGTCCCAGGTGTCGGTGACCACGGTGACCCCGGTGATGGCGCGGCGGGGAATGGTCAGGTGCGAGCGGCGGATGGCGGCCTTCTCCCACCAGAAGAGCTGCACACGCACCCGGTCGGACTGGACATCCAGCCGTGCCATGGCGGGCTACTTCTCCATGACGGCCGCGGCGCCGTCGGCGAGCAGCCGCTCGGCCACCTCGACGCCCAGCGCGTGGGCGTCGCTGCCGGTGGCTTCCGCGGTGAGCTGTTCGGAACCGTCGACGGCGAAGACCCCGGCGCGCAGGTGGATCGTGCCGTCCTCCGCGCGGGTCGACCATGCCGCCACGGGGGCGGTGCATCCGGCCTCCAGGCGGGCGAGCACCCAGCGCTCGGCACGGGCGCAGTCGAAGGCCCCGCTCTCCAGCAGGGTGTCGATGGCCTCGCGCGCACGGACATCGTCCGCGCGGCATTCGATAGCCAGTGCCCCCTGGGCCGGCGCCGGGTAGAGCTCCGCGGGGGTGAACACCTGGGTCGCCCGCTCCTGCAGGCCGACGCGGACCAGGCCGGCGTAGGCGAGCACCACGGCGTCGAGCTCGCCGCTGGTGACCTTGCCCATCCGCGTCTCGATGTTCCCGCGCAGCGGGCGGATGTCCAGGTCCGGGCGCTGGGCCCGCAGCTGCGACACCCGGCGCGGGGCGGAGGTGCCCACCCGCGCGCCGCGGGGCAGTTCGTCCAGGGTGAGTCCGTCGCGGGCGATGAGCGCCTCCCGGTTGTCCTCCCGCACGGGCACGACGAGGTGGAATCGTTCGTCGGGGGCCGTGGGCAGGTCCTTGAAGGAGTGCACCGCGAGGTCACACTCCCCCGAGGCCATGGCGTCGCGCAGCGCCTGGGTGAACACACCGACGCCGATGCGCTCGACCGGCGCCATGTTGACGTCGCCGGCGGTGGTGATGATGGTGAGCTCGGCGTCGTGTCCCGCCTCGATGAGCGCGTCGCGCATGTGCCCCGCCTGCGTGGTGGCGAGCAGCGATCCCCTCGTGCCGATCTTCAGCTTCTGTGTCGTCACTGGCCTGCGATCCTTTCCTTGAGCTTCCGGCCCCTGCGGCCGGCGGTGTCCTCCTCGGGCAGTTCTGCGGCATCGACGGCCACGGCGGTGGTGTCGATCACGGAGCCCAGCCCGAAGAGCTGCTGGAGCGCGGTCTCGTAACTCAGCGATCCCGAGTCTGCTGCGAGTCGTTTGGCCTGAATCGTCGGCTCATGGAGAAGCTTATCGACGACCCGGCGCACCGTCCGCGAAATCTCCGCGAATTCCTCGTCCCCCACGTTGTCCAGCTTCGCACGCAGCCGCGCGAGCTCGTCCTCGGCGATGTCGTTCGCCCCCTTGCGCAGGGCGGTGACCGCCGGGGCGACGTCGCGCACGCGCTGCGCCGACGAGTAGGCCTCGAGTTCCTCGGCCACGATCTCCTGGGCCCTGCGGTGCGCGACGGAGGTGGAGTCACGCGAGGTCACGGACTTGTGCAGGGACTCAATGTTGACCAGGCCGACCCCGTCCAGCCCGGCGGCCGCGTCGTCGATGTCCCGCGGCAGCGAGAGGTCGATGAGCATGAGCCGGTCATGGCGGTCGGCGGGGATGTCGGCCGCGGTGATGGTGAAGTCGTCGGCGCCCGTGGCGGAGACGGCGAGGTCGACGTCGCCAAGCACCTGCGCGCGGGAGGCGAAGTCGATGGCCTCGGCCGCCACCCCCGCCTCCCGGGCATGGGAGGCGAGGCGCTCCGCCCGGGCGAAGGTCCGGTTGGCGACGATGATCTTGTCCACCCCCAGCCGGCCCAGATGGGTGGCCGCGAGCGAGGCCATCGCCCCGGCGCCGAGGACGAGGGCGGTGCGGCCGGCGAGGGTGGTCGTGCCCAGCTGGCCGAGGGCGTCGCCGATGGCGAAGCTCACCATGGAGGAGCCGGCGTCGTCGATGGCGGTCTCCGAGTGCACACGTTTGCCGGTGCGCAGGGCCGACTGGGAGAGCGAGTGCAGGCCGGGTCCGACCGTGCCCTTCTCCGCGGCCTCCTGGTACGCGGCGCGTACCTGGCCGATGATCTGCTGCTCACCCACGACCATGGAGTCCAGGCCGGAGGCGACCACCATCAGGTGCTCCGCGGCGGCGTCGGCGTAACGCACGTAGAGGAATCCGCGCAGGGTGTCGGTGTCGACCCCGGAGATCTCCTCCAGGACGGTGACCACGTCACGCACGCCGGCGTGGAAGGAGTTGGTGACCGAGTAGACCTCGAGGCGGTTGCAGGTGGAGATGATCATGGCCTCGGACAGCGACTGCTGCCCCACCAGCGACGTGGCGGCGTCCTCGCGGATCCGGTCGTCCATGCTCAGCCGCTCCAGCAGCGTGACGGGCGCTGACCGGTGCGACATGCCGACGACGAGAACACTCACAGATTCCTCCAGGGTCTACCGCTCCCCGCACCACGACGGGCGGGTTCTATCCAACCAAAGACTACCCCCGGACCCACGGGTGCCGTTAACCCGCCCTGTTTCCCGCCAGCTCGGCGGCGAGCTCCTCGTCGTCGACCTCCCAGCAGGCGAATTCCTCGCCGTCGATGACCACCACGGGGACCCGGTCGCCGAATTCCATGGCCAGCTCCGGGGATTCATCCACGTCGCGCAGGGTGAGCCCAGCTCCCGCCCCCTCCACCACGGGACGGATCTGCTCCGCGACCCGCGCGCAGGACCCGCACGTCCGCCGGACCATCAGTTCCACCTGTCGTGCCATGCCTCTGCCCTTCGTCGCGCGCTCTCTGTGGCGCGCTCTGTGGCGTCACATTCTACGATGGGGGCTCACGAGCCACCCGCGCCAACCCCCGAAAGGTCTTGCCTGCCCTGTGAGTCCGGAATCAGCCGCCCCCGACGAGTTCCCCTCCTCCGCGATGGACTTTCTGTCCTCCTGGACCCTGTCCAGGGGCAACATCCGTAGCTGGGTGGAGGAGTTCGCCGCGCCGCCGCTGGGCGAGGACTTCCAGCGTGAGGCCGGTGAGGCCGCGGCGGAGGCGGCGATCTCCGAGGTCTTCGGGATCGAGTTCGACCAGTACACCTCGGGGGTCGACTCCGTCCACGGCTCCTACGCGGCGGCCGGTTCCCAGCGCCTGACCACCCCCGACCCCGACATTCCTGTCGATGCCGGCGCGGCGGCGTTCTTCGACGTGGACAACACCCTGATCCAGGGGTCCTCGCTGGTGCAGCTCGGCATGGGCATGGCGCGCGGACGGTTCTTCCGGCCCCGCGACGTCGGGTCCATGGTGTGGAAACAGGCCAAGTTCCGCCTCACCGGCAGCGAGAACGCGGCCGACGTGGCCAGCGGAAGGCAGCAGGCGCTCGAGTTCATCCGCGGTCGGGACGTGCGAGAGCTGGTGGAGCTCGCCGAGAAGATCGTCGACACCGCGATGATCGACAAGGTCTACCCCGGCACCCGGGAACTCGCCCAGATGCATCTCGACGCAGGCCAGCAGGTCTGGCTCGTCACCGCCACGCCCGTCCAGCTCGCCCAGGTGCTGGCGGAGCGGCTCGGCTTCACCGGAGCGCTGGGCACGGTCCCGGAAACTATCGACGGTCGGTTCACCGGTCGCCTGCTCGGGGACATCCTGCACGGCTCCGGCAAGAAACACGCCGTCGCCGCCCTGTCCGCGCTGGAAGGCCTGGACCTGGAGCGGTGCACCGCCTACTCCGACTCGGCCAACGACATCCCCATGCTCTCGATGGTGGGCACCGCGGTGGCCATCAACCCGGACAAGACGCTGAAGGCAGAGGCGCAGCGTCGCGGCTGGGCCGTGCGCGACTACCGCGGGGTCCGGCGGGCCGTGCGCACCTGGGGGGCGCCCGCGCTGGTCACGGCGGCGGTCTCCCTCGCCGGTGTCCGACGTGCCCGGAGAAACACGTCAGCCCCGGTCAACGACCGGGGCTGAGCATGAGCGGCAGGAATTTACTTGCCGAGTTTACGACGCTGAACTCGCGTACGACGAAGCATCTTGCGGTGCTTCTTCTTGGACATGCGCTTGCGACGCTTCTTGATGACGGAACCCATAAGATTTCCTCGTTTCGTTGTAGTACGTACCAAAAACCTGCCAGCCGACCCGCCACACCTCCGTGGTGCACACACGGTTGCGGTGACACCCGCGCCCCGGACAGGCGGCGCGGACATCGGATGCGTGATCGAGACCGACACGAATACTGCCCCAGCATAGCGGCCTTGCTGCGGGTGAACAAAAAAGAGACCCGCTCCGGCCCGGAGGCGGAGCGGGCGGGCACCGAGGAACCGGCACCCTGCAACTAAGACCTAGCCGGCCTCGTAGTACGAGGATTCGAGGTATTCGTTGACAGCCTTTTCATGCACACGGAACGATCGCCCCACACGCACCGCCGGAAGTTCACCGGAGTGAACCAGGCGGTACACGGTCATCTTGGAGACCCGCATGATTTCTGCGACCTCCGCGACGGTGAGGAACGTTCCTTTATCTTCGTTAGCCATAAAATATTCAACCCTTCAGCCACGTATCGCGCTGCAGGCTTCCCCTCCCGCAGAATCAACACGCACGTGTCTCAATCATCCTAGCGGGAAACGTGTGACTCTTGCGACTCAGGTTCCCCCGTGGGGTTGTCAGTGGTCCCCGTCCGAGGTGGTCGACGGGGCCCCGAGCTCTGCAGAGCGCTGCGCGCTGATCTCGATGGCGCGGAAGAACGCCCCGCGCAGGCCGGATTCCTCCAGCTCACGGAGCGCGGCGATGGTCACCCCGCCGGGAGAGGAAATGTTCGCGCGCAGCTTGGCCGGCTCGTCCTCACTGGTCTCGAGCAGCGCTCCCGCGCCCGCGGCGACACTGCGGGCGAGCTTCGTCGCCACGTCCCTCTTGAGACCCTGCTGCACGCCGGCCTCGATGAGCGCCTCGGTCATGAGGAAGTAGTAGGCCGGGCCGGCACCGGAGACGGCACTGACCACGTCCATGTCGTCCTCCCCCACGACGACGACATCCCCCACCGCGCCGAGCAGCTCGGAGACGGCGTCCATCTGGTCCTCGGTGACAAAACGGCCGGCGGCGCACGCGCTCAGACCCTTGCCGATGAGCATCGGGGTGTTGGGCATGACCCGGACGACCGGCGAGCCCGCCGACAGCGCATCCTCCATGGCCGACGTGGTCACCCCCGAGGCGAGGGACACGACGATCGAGCTGCCGCTCTGGTCGATCGTCTCGGACAGCTCGCCCAGCAGGGGCACGATCTGCGGCGGCTTCACACACAGGAAGATGTAGTCCGCGCCGTCGGCCGCGGCCTGGTTGTCGTCCGTGGTGCGGATCCCGTAGGTTTTCTCCAGGTACTCGGAGCGGGACCGGGTGCGGTTCGTGGCGATGATGGACTGGGGGTCGCGGTCAGCTGCGAGGAGGCCCGAAATCAGGGCCTCGCCGATGTTGCCTCCGCCGATAATTGCGATAGTGCTCATGCTGCCCCATAGTGCCAGAGCCTCCCCCGGCTCAGCAGAAAACCCCGCCTGCCCCCGGGGACTGCGGGGTGGGCGGGGCCGTGCTGGATGGCGCTTGACGGTGCTGCGGTCAGGTCAGAAGAGCACGAGCGCCGCGGGACCGAACGTCAGGACCAGGCCGACAAGGCCGGCCAGGGTCATGGACAGCCCGTCGCTGGCGGTGCGCAGCCGGTGTGTCACGGCCACCAGGGCCGCGGTGACCACGAGGGCGAGGACTACGACGAGCCAGACGTCGAGACGCGCCCACAGCGCCTGGAAGAGCAGGAACAGAACGATGCCGATGACGATGCCCACGATGGCCAGCACGACGGCGGCTCCGACACCGGAGCCTCCCTCGGTCTCGGCGTCCGGAGCCACCGGCTCCTCGACGCGCTCGGGGGCGATGTCCGCGGGGGCCGGAGCCGGAGCGGTCGCAGGCGCCTCGACGCGCGGAAGAACGCCGGTCTCCGTGGTGTCCTGGACGGCGGGCTTCCCCTTCGCCACCGGCCGGGGCTTCTCGACGACGCGGTCGATCACCCCGGTGTCGTCGTTGGACGGCGCGGCCTTCGCGGGCACGGCTTTCACGGGCTCGGCCTTAACAGGCTCAGCCTTCACCGGCTGTGCAGCCGGCTCGTCCAGGGGCACCGACGAATGCCGCGACTCCACGGGGCTCGCCTTGACGGCCTTGAAGGATCCGGTGAGCTCGGCGACGGAGACTCCGCCGTCCTCGAGGCTCCGGCGGCGCCGACGCTTCGGCTGCTCACCGGTGCCTGCGGACGCTGCCGCCTCCCCGCCCTGGCGGTTGCGGGCGAGCAGCTCGGCGACAGTCAGTTGTTTCTCATCGGCCATGGTGGCTTCCGTCCTTAATGTTCATTGTCAGTCCCTGTCCCAGCTCTAGTCCAGACCTTATTCGAGACTTTATCCAAGACCTTATTCAAGACCTTTGTCGATCCGGCGCAGAATCACGCCTTCTCGCAGCGCCCACGGGCAGATTTCCATCTGTTCCACCCCTAAGGCTCGCATACTTGCCTCGGCAACGAGGGCTCCCGCGACGATCTGGTGGGACCGGTCTGCGCTGATCCCCTCCAGCTCGGCCCGGTCCGCGGCGGTCATGCGCGAGATGAAGGCGATGAGCTGGCGCAGGCCGGGTGCGGTGAGGGTCCTCTTCACGAAGGGCCCGGCGGAGCTGGGTGCCGCGCCGGTCAGGCGCGCCAGTGTACGGAACGTCTTGGACGTTCCCACCGCCAAGCCCGGCTCACCGTAGCGGGCGAATTCTTTGGCGGGGCCCATCAGCTCGGCGTCGATGTAGTCGCGCAGCGAGTTGATCCGGCGCCGCTCGGGGGGATCCGTGTCGAACCACTGGTGTGTCAGCCGACCCGCGCCCAGGTCGAGCGAGCGCGCAAGATCCGGCTGCTCGTCCGTGCCGGTGGAGATCTCCAGGGAGCCGCCGCCGATGTCGAAGTTGGTGATCCGGCCGGCGGACCAGCCGTACCAGCGGCGCACCGCGAGGAACGTCAGCCTGGCCTCGTCCTCGCCGGAGAGCACCTCGAGGCGTACCCCGGTCTGCTTCTCCACGTAGTCGAGGACCTCGTCGGAGTTCGTGGCCGAACGCACGGCGGAGGTGGCGAAGGGAATCATCTCGCGGCAGCCCAGCTTCTCGACGATCTCCGCAGCCTCACCGACGGCACTGGTGAGTTTCTTTTTCCCCTTGTCGTCGATGGCGCCCGAGTCGTCGAGCATCTCCACCAGTCGCAGGGTGGTCTTCCAGTCACTCATCGGGGCCGGTCGTCCACCACCGGTGGCGTCGACCGCCACGAGGTGGACAGTGTTGCTGCCCACGTCTAATACACCTAATCGCACACGTACAGGGTAGACGGTCTACCTTGGTAAAGCGTGAATCACCCGCCCGAACCCCCGGTCAGCACTCCCGTACACCTCGGCTTTCCCGCCTCGTCTCCGGCCGCGGCCTCCATCCGGGCGGGCCGGGAGCTGCCGCCCGATTTCCCGCGGGAGTGGTTCGAGTTCACGGATCCGACGGATCCCGAGCATGTGTTCTCCATCGACCTGACCTGGGTGGAGTCGTTCTACACCTGCAGGTTCGGCCAGCCCGAGTGCCACGGCATTGACGCCGCCCTGCCCGACGTGGGGTGCTGCACCCACGGTGCCTACCTCGCGGATGAGACGGACCGCGATCAGCTCTACGACGCGGTGGCGGAGATGCCCGCCAAGTACTGGCAGCACCGTCCCCGCCGGACGGATGCGTTCCTCGCCGACGCCGAGGCGGTGGAGGTGGAACCGTGGCTGGACTGGGACGAGCTCGACGACGAGGACGGCAACCCCGAGCCGGCGCTGAAGACCAGCGTCGTGGAGGGGGCGTGCATCTTCGCCAACCGCTCGGGATGGGAGACCGGGCCCGGATGTGCGCTGCACCAGTGGGCGATCGCGGAGGGGCGGGAGGTGACCGTCGTCAAGCCCGAAGTGTGCTGGCAGGTGCCCATGCGTCGCCACGAGGCGTACGAGGACCGCACCGACGGCGTGGAGATTCTCCGCACCACCATCGGCGAGTACGACCGCCGCGCGTGGGGCGGCGGGGGCGAGGACTTCGACTGGTGGTGTTCCACTGACTCCGCGTGCCACGTGGCCCAAGAGCCGATGTGGCGGGCGCAGAAGACGGAACTCATCGCCATGATGGGCGAGCCGTCCTACGAGGTCCTGGCCGCGCACTGCCGCAGCCGCGAGGACGTGCCGCGGCTACGGCACCCGGCGAGCAGTCAGATCTCGAACTTGTAACCCAGCCCGCGCACGGTGACGAGGTGGCGGGGGCGCGAGGGCTCCTCCTCGATCTTGGAACGCAGGCGCTTGACGTGCACGTCGAGGGTCTTGGTGTCGCCGACGTAGTCCGCGCCCCAGATCCGGTCGATGAGCTGGCCGCGCGTGAGCACCCGGCCGGAGTTGGAGAGCAGGTACTCCAGCAGGTCGAACTCCTTGAGCGGCATGGGGACCGGCTCGCCGCCCACGGTGACGGTGTGGCGGCTGATGTCCATCTTCACCCGGCCGCCCTCGAGGATCTGCGAGTCCGAGGTGGGTTCAT
Source organism: Corynebacterium doosanense CAU 212 = DSM 45436 (assembly GCF_000767055.1). Taxonomy (NCBI): domain Bacteria; kingdom Bacillati; phylum Actinomycetota; class Actinomycetes; order Mycobacteriales; family Corynebacteriaceae; genus Corynebacterium; species Corynebacterium doosanense. Next base: position 435,668 of record NZ_CP006764.1, on the reverse strand, counting down.
CCTCGGCGATCTCGCCGCCGCGGCGCAGCACCGCGCGGATACGCGCGATGAGCTCGCGGGAGGAATACGGTTTGGTGACATAGTCGTCGGCGCCCAGCTCGAGGCCCACGACCTTGTCGATCTCGGAGTCGCGGGCGGTGACCATGATGATGGGCACGTTCGACGTGGCGCGCATCTGCTTGGCGACGTCCGTTCCCGCCATTCCGGGAAGCATGAGGTCGAGCAGGACAATGTCGGTCTCCCCGCGCTCGAATTCGCGGAGTGCGGACGGCCCGTCGACGACGGTGACAACCTCGAACCCTTCCTTGCGCAGCAGGAACGCCAGCGGATCGGCCAGCGATTCCTCATCTTCCACGATGAGAATCTTTGTCATACCGTCTTGTCCTTTCCGAGGGAAGCCACCCTGGTGACCGCTTTCCGAAGACCTGTCTCCCTGCCTTCACCCACCTCGTCCTCATCACCCTCCGGCGTGGCGGCCGGGACGTAGATGGGGAGCTCGATGGTGAAGGTCGACCCCGTTCCGGGGCGGGACCACAGCCTGATGTTACCGCCGTGGTTCGCGACGACATGCTTCACAATAGCCAACCCGAGTCCGGTGCCGCCCGTCGCACGGGAACGGGCTCTGTCCACGCGGTAGAAGCGTTCGAACACCCGCTCCTGATCGGCCGGTTCGATGCCCATTCCGCGGTCGGTGACCCGGATGTGCACGACCCCGTCCGTCACCTTCTGCGTGACGGAGACGGGCATGGCCTTCGGCGAGTAGTTGATCGCGTTGGACAGCAGGTTGCTCACCGCAGTGACCAGGAGCGAGCGGTCGCCGATGACGACGACTCCCGACGGGTCGCTCTTGGTGAGCTCGATCTCCGCCGCCTCGGCGGTGAACTGGTTGCGCCTCATCGCCTCGGTGATGATGTCGTCGACACGCACCGGGGTCATCTCCGGGAGCGCCTCCGCGCCCTGCAGCTTGGACAGGGAGATGAGTTCGCTGATGAGCTCGCCCAGGCGGTGGGATTCGTCGAGGAGTTTGCTGCCGAAGTACTCCACGTGTTCGACGTCGTCCGGCGAGTCCAGCAGCGCCTCGGCGAGCAGGCTCATGCCCCCGACCGGGGTTTTCAGCTCGTGGGAGACGTTGGCGACAAAGTCGCGGCGGGCGTTCTCCATGCGCACGGACTCGGACTCGTCGGTGCCGTAGATGATGAGGAACCGGTCGTCGACCAGCGTCAGCGGCTTGATCAGTGCCCGGACCTGGGTGACCCGGTTACCCGTGCGGCGCTTGGGCACGGAGAGCTCGATGTCCCGGGACTCCTTGTCGCCGAACACCTGCTTGGCCGCGGTCCAGATTTCCGGGTTGATCGTCCGGTCGTGCACGATCGCCATCTCGTGGGCGCGGGGGTTGGAGAGGATGACGTTGGCCGCGCGGTCGACGACCGTCACCGCCGTCGGTGAACCCTGGGTGGCCAGGTGCAGCACCTGGCTGACGGTGGTGACCTGGTTGTCCTCGAGGGTCGCCGACGGCCGGATGGTGTTCAGCCGGGTCCGGAAACGGGAAGCAAGCGGGAGCCCGATGGCCGCAGCCAGGACTCCCGCGAGAAAGGCGAGAAAAAGTTCCACGGTGTGAAGTGGCGCGCCGTTACTTCTGACCCTGGTTGGCCACGGCGGCCGCACCGGCCGCCGCGGCCTCGGGGTCGAGGTAGGTGCCGCCGGGGTTGACCACCGAGCCGTCCGCGGCGATCTCGTAGACCAGCGGCATGCCGGTGGGGATGTTCAGGCCGGCGATGTCGTCGTCGGAGATGCCGTCGAGGTACTTCACCAGCGCACGCAGGGAGTTGCCGTGGGCGGCGACCATGACTTTCTCCCCCTTCATCGCGCGGGGGAGAATGTTGTCGGTGAAGTAGGGCACGAAACGCTCCACGACATCCTGGAGGCACTCCGTCAGCGGGACCTGGGGCAGGTTGAAGTAACGCGGGTCCCCGACCTGGGAGTACTGGTCGTCCGCAGCGATCTCCGGCGGCGGGGTGCCGTAGGAGCGGCGCCAGGTCATGAACTGCTCCTCGCCGAACTGGTCGCGGATCTCCGCCTTGTTCAGGCCCTGGAGCTTGCCGTAGTGGCGCTCGTTGAGGCGCCAGTTGCGGATGACCGGGATCCAGTGGCGGTCACACGCGTCGAGTGCGATGTTCGCCGTGCTGATGGCGCGGCGCAGGAGCGAGGTGTACACCACGTCCGGCAGGACGTCGTTGTCCTTGAGCAGCCGGCCGGCGTTGATGCCCTCCTGGATGCCCTTCTCCGTGAGGTCGACGTCGACCCATCCGGTGAACTGGTTGGACTCGTTCCAGACGCTCTGACCGTGACGGACGAGGATCAGCTTTCCATTAGTCATGCGCCCCAGCATGCCACTTTTTCCCCCGCCCCGCCCAGCATTTGCTAGCCCCCTGCGTTGCGCTGATGGCAGCCGCTGAGTTCCTCGCTCAGCGCGCGTTCGTAGACGGATTCCAGCCGCTCAGCGGCGCCGGCCCAGCTGAACCGTGCCGCGTGGCCGACGGCCGCCTCTCCCATGGCGCTGCGTCGGGCATCGTCGTCGAGAAGCGCGGCGAGCGCGTCGGCCCAGTCCGAGGCGTCATGGGTGTCCACCAGCAGGCCGGTCTCCCCGTCCGCCACGGCGATGGACAGCCCGCCCGCGCGCGCCGCCACCACGGGTGTTCCCGTCGCCTGCGCCTCCACGGCGACCAGCCCGAAGGACTCGTTGTAGGAGGGCATGGCCACGATGTCCGCGGCCTGGTAGACGTGCACGAGCTCCTCCGGCGGGCGCGGGCCGAGGAAACGCACCCGGCGGGAGATTCCCAGTTCAGCGGCGAGGTCGCGGTAGGTGGTGTCGCTACTCGACGCCCCGGACACCCCTCCGCAGAGGAGAATCCGCAGGTTGCGGTGGGGGTCGCGCTCGAACAGCTCGGCTGCGGCGCGCAGTAGCACCTGGGGGCCCTTGAACTCCTGCAGCCGACCGACGAAGGCGACGACCTTGGCGTGGAGCGGGATGCCCAGCTGTCGCCGGGACAGCTCGGTGTTGCGGTCAGTGCCGGGGGTGAACAGCTCGGTGTCGGCGCCCGGGGGGATGATCTCCACGACGTCCGCGTCCGCGTCGTAGTGGGCGACGAGATCCCGTGTCTCCTCCTCGGTGTTGACCACGAGCAGGTCGGCGTTGTCCACCAGCTGCTGCTCGCAGATGCGCCGCGCCTCGGACTCCGGGGTGTCCTCGTCGGAGCGGTGCGCGTTCTTCACCGCGGCCAGGGTGTGGGCGGTGTGGATGAGCGGGGCCGCCCACAGGTCGCGCAGCAGCCAGCCCACCTGGCCGGAGAGCCAGTAGTGCGAGTGGATGACGTCGTAGGTCAGCGGCTCCCGGCAGCGCACGTACTCCAGGACGCCGCCGGCGAAGGCCGCCAGCTGCGTGGGCAGTTCCTCCTTGGCCAGGCCCTCGTAGGGTCCGGCCACGATGTTGATCACCCGCAGGTTCTCCTCCACCTCGACCACCTGGCCCTGGCTCGGGCGGGTGGCCCGGGTGTAGATGTCCACCTCGACCCCGCGCCGGGCCAGCTGGCGGGCGGTGTTGATGACGTAGACGTTCATCCCGCCCGCGTCGCCCACCCCGGGTTGTTCCAGCGGGGAGGTGTGCAGGGAGATCATGGCCACTTTCATGGGTAGCCATCCTAGGCGAGTCCTCCCGGGGGCTAGTTACGTTAATCTAGGTTCATACCGGCTTGTGACCTACAACGCATGAGCCCCGACGCATGAAGGACGGAGCACGACACCTATGTCCGCATCTGAGACCAAGGCGTGGCTGTCCAGCTACTCCGAGTGGACCCCCCCCGAGCTGGAGTACGGCAGCACCACGCTGCTCGACGTGTACGACGACAACCTGGCCGCCAACCCGGAGAAGACGGCGACGTGGTTCTTCGGCAAGTCGATGACCTACCGGGAGATCGACGAGCAGGTCCGCGGCGTCGCCGCCGGCCTCCGGGCCTTCGGCGTCCAGCGGGGGGAGCGGGTCGCCCTGGCCCTGCCGAACTGCCCGCAGCATGTCATCGCCTTCTGGGCCATCCTCAAGCTGGGCGCCACGGTGGTGGAGCACAATCCGCTCTACACCGCCCACGAGCTCGAGGGCCCCTTCAACAACCACGGCGCGCGCATCGCCATCGTGTGGGACAAGTCGGCCCCGGTCGTCGAGAAGCTCCGAGGCCGCTCGCAGCTGGAGACCATTGTCTCGGTGAACATGATCAACGCCATGCCGAAGATCAAGCAGCTCGCGCTGCGCATCCCTCTTCCTGCGGTTCGCGAGTCCCGCAGCCAGCTGCACGCCGCCGCGCCCAACACCGTGGCATGGGAGTCGCTGGCCGGCACCGCTCTGGGCGGCGACGGCCGCGACGTGAAGTCCGATCCGACCGTGACCAAGGAATCGTCGGCGGTGATCATGTACACCTCCGGCACCACCGGCGAGCCCAAGGGCGCCATGCTCACCCACGGTTCCCTGTTCGCGAACATCTACCAGGGCAAACACTGGGTCAGCGGCCTCGGAGACCAGGAGGAACGTTTCCTCGCGGCGCTTCCGTTCTTCCACGCCTACGGCCTGACCATGGCGCTGACGCTGTCTTTCTACGTCGGCGGCGAGATGGTCATCGTGCCCACCCCCAAGACGGAACTCATCCTCGACGCGCTCAAGCAGCGTCAGCCGACGTGGTTCACGGGGGTGCCCCAGCTCTTCGAGAACACCCTGAAGGCGGTGGACGGGGACCCCAAGGCCTCGCTGAAGTCGGTGCGGTACGCGTTCTGCGGCGCGGCGACGCTGAAGAAGAGTCTCGTCGACAAGTGGGAGTCGCAGAGCTCGGGCATGTTCGTCGAGGGTTACGGGCTCACGGAGACCTCCCCCATCGTCATCGGCACGCCCATGAACGAGCACCGCAAGATCGGTTACATCGGCCTGCCCTTCCCCGACACCGAGGTGCGCGTCGTCGACCCCGAGAACCTCGACGAGATCCAGCCGGACGGCAAGGAGGGCGAGCTCCTCGTGCGAGGCCCGCAGGTCTTCGCCGGGTATCTGGATAACCCCGAGGCGACGGAGAAGGCGTTCCACAACGGCTGGTTCCGCACCGGCGACGTGGGGGTGATGGACCCGGACGGGTTCGTCAAGCTGGTCTCGCGCATCAAGGAGATGATCATCACCGGCGGCTTCAACGTCTATCCCCCGGAGGTCGAGGCCACCATGCGTGAGCACCCGGACGTCGAGGATGTCGCGGTCGTGGGCATGAATCGCCCGGACGGTTCCGAGGACGTGGTGGCGTGTGTGGTGCTGAAGAACGGCGCGGTGCTTGATCCCGAGGGCCTGAAGGAGTTCGCGCGCAACAATCTCACCCGCTACAAGGTGCCGCGTCGCTTCTACCACTTCGACGAGCTGCCCACGAACATGATGGGCAAGGTCGTGCGCAGGGACGTCCAGGCGAAGCTCCTCGAGATGATCGAGGCGGCCGGGCACTCTTAGTTTTTCACAGCAAACTCTATAGACACATCCTATTGTCCTTTCTAGCTGGGACAACACTCATCGACGGCCGTTTTCCCGCGGTTATCTGGCTCACACCTTCGCCGCCGGACGTGGTTTCTACGCCTGCGTAGGTTACGGTTACGTAGTTGATAAGTATTGCCCAGCAAAGTAAGGACCTTTCGCATGTCGTTGACCCCCCTGCTGTCCATGGACAAGGCCGCGCTCATATTCGCCGGCCAGGGTTCCCCGTGGCAGACCGCCCTCGCCGACACCGCCGTCGGCCACCACGCGCAGGTCCGCCTCGCCGAGGCCCTCTCGGACGCCAGGGCACAGATCGGCCCCGTGGCCCGCCTCGTCGCCTCGACCGTGCCCGGCGCGGTGGAGCGGCTGGAGCAGCTCACCGGCCCCGACGCCGCCGATCACCTCTCCGCCCGAGAAGTCGACGCCCACCCCGCCACGAGTATCGCGGGTATCGTCCTCGGCCAGATCGCCGCGGTCGACCAGCTACGCGACCTCGGCCTGGAGCTCTCCCAGGCAGAGATGATCGGCCATTCGCAGGGCATCCTCGGCGTCGCCGCCGCCACCGACCCACGGAGCGCGCTGGCCTTCGCGCTGCTCCTGGGCACCGCGGCCAGCCACGTTCACGGTGCCACCGACTCGCGCAGCCGGATGCTCTCCGTCCGCGGACTGCGGGTGGACGACGTCGAGAAGCTCCTTCCCGGTGGCGCAGAGATCGCGGTCATCAACGGCCCCTCGCACGTGGTGCTCTCCGGAACACCGGACGAGCTCGCCGCGGCGCGCACCGCCCTCGAGGACGCCTCCAGCGCCTTCAACGCCCAGCTCGAGGCCGCCGTCTTCGGCGGCTCCGAAATGCTGCCGCTCTTCGACGAACTCCCCGTCGCCTTCCCCTTCCACCACTCCGTCAACCGCGCCGCCGCGGACAAGGCCGTCGAGTGGGCCGACCTGTGCGGCATCGGGTTCCAGCACACCACCGCGCGCGAGCTCGCCGACGCCATCCTCGTCGACCGCCACGACTTCCCTGCTCAGCTGGACACGCTGCGCCGGGCCCAGGTCAGCCACGCCATCGTCCTGGACAGCGCGGTCGCCCGCATCGCCGCCAAGGCGCTCGCGGGAACCAGCGTCGCCGTCGTCGCCGCCTCCACCACCACGGAACGTGACCTGCTGGCCACCCCCGGCTCTGAGCTGCCGGGGGCCGCCGACTACCGCGACTTCACCCCGCGCCTCGTGCGCCTTCCTGACGGACGGACCTACACCCACACCCGTTTCTCCCGGGTCACCGGACTGTCGCCCGTCATTCTCGGCGGCATGACCCCGACCTCGGCCGACGGCGAGATCGTCGCCGCGGCCGCCAACGCCGGGCACTGGACCGAACTCGCAGGCGGCGGAATGTACTCCGACGAGGTCTTCAACCTGCACAAGAACAACGTCGTCGCCCAGTTGGAACCGGGGCGCAACTTCCAGTTCAACACCATGTTCTTCGACCGCTTCCTGTGGAACCTGCAGTTCGGCCAGGCCCGCATCGTGCCCAAGGCCCGCGCCGCCGGCGCCCCGCTCAACGGCGTGTGTGTCTCGGCCGGCATCCCGGAGGTCGAGGAGGCCACCGAGCTCATCGCGCAGCTTCACGACGACGGCTTCCCCTACATCGCGTTCAAACCCGGCACCACGAAGCAGATCCGCGACACCATCAAGATCGCGGACGCCAACCCCGACGACGCCGTGATCATCATGATCGAGGACGGCCACGCGGGCGGGCACCACTCATGGACCGACCTCGACGACATGCTCATCGACACCTACGCGGAGATGCGCGAGCACCCCAACCTACTCGTCACCGTCGGTGGCGGCATCCACTCCCCCGACCGTGGTGCGGAGCTGCTCACCGGCACGTGGTCCGAGAAGTACGGCCTGCCCGTCATGCCCGTCGATGCCTACTTCATCGGCACCGTGGCCATGGCCACGAAGGAGGCCAAGGCCACCGACTCCGTCAAGGATCTGCTGGTGAACACCCCGGGCGTGCCCGCGGACGAGAACCGCGGCTGGGTCGGACGCGCCTCCGGCGCCGGCGGCGCGGCCTCCTCGCAGTCGCACCTGCTGGCGGACATCCATGAGCTGGACAATTCCTTCGCCGCGGCCTCGCGCCTGATCACCTCGCTCTCCTTCGACGAGTACGATGAGCGCCGCGACGAGATTATCGCCGCCCTGGCCAAGACCTCCAAGCCGTACTTCGGCGACGTGGAGACGATGACCTACGCCGAGTGGCTGAACCACTTCGTCGAGCTCGCCCACCCCTTCGTCGACCCGACCTGGGACGACCGCTTCTTCGACCTGCTCCACCGCATCGAGGCGCGCCTCAACCCCGCCGACCACGGCCAGATCGAGACCCTCTTTGCCGACATCTCCGAGGTCGCCGACGCCCCCGCGGCCGCGGCGAAGCTGCTCTCGGCCTACCCCGAGGCCCACGAGACCCCGGTCTCCCCGCGCGACGCCGCCTGGTGGATCACGCTGAACCGCAAGCACGTCAAACCCATGCCCTGGGTCCCGGCCCTCGACGGCGACCTGCCCTCGTGGTTCGGCAAGGACACCCTCTGGCAGGCGCAGGACGAGCGCTACACCGCGGACCAGGTGCGCATCATCCCGGGCCCCGTGGCCGTCGCCGGCATCCAGCGTAAGAACGAGCCGGTCGCTGACCTGCTCGCGCGCTTCGAGGACCGCACCACCGAGATTCTCGCCGAGGCCGGCATGGAGGCGGAGGAGCGGTTCTCCCGCCTCGCCGACGCCCGCACCGCGGAGGAGTTCATCAAGGCCTGCCCCACCATCGTCTGGCACGGCCACACCATGGCCAACCCGGCCTACGAGATGGACGACGACGCCTACGACCTCATCCAGGACGAGGACGGACTGTGGTCCATCCGCATCAACGCGGACTCCTACTGGGACGACCTGCCCGAGGACCAACGCCCCTTCTACGTCCGCGAGGTCACCGTCCCCCTCGACCTCTCCGAGGGGGTGTCCACCGGCGCCTCCCCGGTCGTATCCGACGAGCGCCTGCCCGATTCCGTCTTCGCCCTGCTCGAGGGCCTGGCCGGCGTGGGTTCCTTCTCCGAGACCGGCGACCACATCACCGAGATGCCCCGCATCATCGAGGGTTCGCAGTCCGCGGACGCCCCCTTCGGCGAGGCGCGGTACTCTTTCACCTTCACCCCGAACCTGCTCACGGCCCACACGAACGTCACCGGCGCGGCGCTGGGCTCCGTGGAACCCGGCACGCCCGACGTCCTTGTCGGCCCCGCCTGGCCCGCGATCTACACCGCCCTGGGCTCTGGCCTGCTCGCCGACGGCTACCCCGTCATCGAGGGCCTGCTCAACGCGGTCCACCTCAACCACGTCGTCGATCTGCGTGTTCCCCTGTCGGAGCTTGCCGACGGCCGCACCATCGACGTCACCTCCAGGTGCACCGCCATCCAGGAGTCCAGCTCCGGGCGCATAGTCACCGTCGAGCTGGGGCTCTTCTCCGGCGACGAGCTCGTGGCCACCCAGATGCAGCGTTTCGCCATCCGCGGCCGCGCCCAGGGCACGGACCTCCCGGTCCCGGCTCCGGAGTTCGGCGGCGGCAAGTCGTCCAGGAAGATCGAGTCCACCCCGCGGTCCTTCGTCGACCGCGCCGTGGTCACCGCCCCCAGCGACATGACGCCGTTCGCCCTGGTTTCCGGCGACTACAACCCGATCCACACCTCGACCAACTCCGCGCGTCTGGTCAACCTCGACGCGCCACTCGTGCACGGCATGTGGCTCTCCGCCACCGCCCAGCACCTGGCGGGCAAACACGGCACGGTCGTGGGCTGGACCTACTCCATGTTCGGCATGGTCCAGCTGGACGACGAGGTGGAGATCACCGTCGAGCGCGTCGGGCGCAAGGGCATCCACCAGGCCCTCGAGGTGACCTGCCGTATCGACGGCGAGGTCGTTTCCGTGGGTCAGGCCCTCATCGCCCAGCCGCGCACCGCCTACGTCTACCCGGGCCAGGGCATCCAGGCCGAGGGCATGGGCCGCGGCGACCGCGACGCCTCCGCCGCCTCCCGCAATGTCTGGCGGCGTGCCGACCAGCACACCCGCTCCCACCTCGGCTTCTCCATCCAGCAGATCATCGACGACAACCCGACCGAGATCTCCGTGCGCGGCGAGGTGTTCAAACACCCCGGGGGTGTGCTGCACCTGACGCAGTTCACCCAGGTCGCCCTGGCCGTGGTCGCGTACTCCCAGACAGAGCGCCTGCGCGAGGCCGACGCCATCGCCTCCGGTGCGCTCTACGCCGGCCACTCCCTCGGCGAGTACACCGCGCTGGCGTCGCTGGCGAACATCTTCGACCTCGAAGCCGTCATCGACATCGTCTACTCCCGCGGCTCCGCCATGGGCACGCTCGTCCCGCGCGACGAGAACGGCCGCACCAACTACGGCATGGCCGCCCTGCGCCCCAACATGATCGGCGTCAGCGGCGACGAGGTGGAGGACTACCTCGCGGCCGTCGCGGAGGAGACCGGCGAGTTCCTGCAGATCGTCAACTACAACATCGACGGCCAGCAGTATTCCATCGCCGGCACCCGCGCCGGGCTCGCAGCCCTGAAGGCCAGGGCCGACGCCGTCAAGAAGCGCGCCTACGTCACTGTTCCGGGCATCGACGTGCCCTTCCACTCCTCGGTCCTGCGCCCGGGCGTGGCAGACTTCGCCGACAAACTCGACGACCTCCTGCCCGCCGAACTCGACCTGTCCGCCCTGGTGGGGCGCTACATCCCCAACCTCGTGGCCCGTCCCTTCGAGCTCACGCAGGACTTCATCGACGCCATCCTCGAGGTCGCCCCCTCCCAGCGCCTCGCCGGCAAGCGGGTGACCGACTTCGCCAGCGACTCCGAGCTCGCCCGGGTGCTCATCATCGAGCTGCTCAGCTGGCAGTTCGCCTCCCCGGTCCGGTGGATCGAGACGCAGCAGGTGCTGTTCGAGCGCGTCGACCAGATCATCGAGGTCGGCCTCGCCGCCTCCCCCACGCTGACCAACCTGGCCAAACGCTCCATGGCCATCGCCGGCGTGGATCTGCCCGTCTACAACGTCGAGCGCGACCAGGACCAGGTGATGCTTGCCGACGTCCGCCAGGCGCCCGCTGTAGAGCCCGTGGAGGTCGACGAGGAGCCTGCCGTCGCTTCCGATCCGGTTGCCGTTCCGGCCGTCGATACGCCTGAAACGCCTGCTCCCGCCGCTCCCGCACCGTCCACCGGCGGTGGCTCCGGCGCGGACGCCCCGGACCTGCCGTTCACGGCCGCCGAGGCGATCATGGCGCTGTTCGCCTTCTCCAACAAGATCCGCATCGACCAGATCTCGGACACCGACACCGTCGAGGAGCTCACCAACGGCGTGTCCTCTCGCCGAAACCAGCTGCTCATGGACATGTCCGCGGAGATCGGCGTGCCCGCGATCGACGGCGCCGCCGACGCGGACGTGGCCACCCTGCGCGAGCGGGTGAAGACCGCCGCACCGGGTTACAAACCCTTCGGCGCCGTCCTCAGCGAGGCCGTCTCCGCCCGCCTGCGCCAGCTCACCGGCGCGGCCGGGGTCAAACCCGCCTACATCGGCGAGCAGGTCACCGGTGCCTGGGGCCTGCCCGGTTCCTGGGTCGGCCACGTGGAGGCCGAGGTGCTGCTCGGCTCCCGCGAGGACGACTCCGTCCGCGGCGGCTCGCTGACCACCATCCCCACGTCCACATCGTCAAAGGCCGAGGTGGACTCGCTGGTCGACGCCGCCGTCCAGGCCGTCGCGTCCCGAAACGGTGTTTCCGTCTCGCTCAACTCCGGCGGCGCTGCGGCCGGCGGCGGGGTCGTCGACTCCGCGGCCCTGACCGCCTACGCCGAGAGTGTCACCGGCTCCGAGGGGGTGCTGGCCACTGCGGCCCGCGCTGTCCTGCAACAGCTGGGCCTCACCCCCGAGGTTCCCGAGTTCGAGGCCCCGGACACCACGGTGCTCGACACGGTCGAGGCCGAGCTCGGCACCGGCTGGGTCGACCTGGTCGCCCCGGCCTTCGACGCCAACAAGGCCGTGCTTTTCGACGACCGCTGGGCCTACGCCCGCGAGGACCTCGCCCGCGTCGCCCTCGGCGAGCTCGACCTGCCCGCCTCCCGCTTCACCGGCGACGGCGAGACCGTGGCCAGGCAGTCCGAGTGGTGGGCCGGACACGGCGCCACCGACGCCGCGCTCATGGCGGACATCGCCGCCGCCGCCCGCGCGGAGGCCCCGTCCACCTACGCCACGGACGTCGCCCTGGTCACCGGCGCCGCCCCGGGTTCCATCGCCACCGCGCTGGTCGAGCGCCTGCTCGAGGGTGGAGCAACGGTCATCATGACCGCGTCCCGTGTCTCCCAGGCACGTAAGGAGTTCGCCCGTCAGCTCTTCGCCGAGCACGCCACCGGCGACGCAGTGCTGTGGCTCGTCCCCGCCAACCTCTCCTCCTACCGCGACATCGACGCACTGGTCGACTGGATCGGCAGCGTGCAGAAGGAGTCCGTGGGCAACGAGGTGAAGATCCTCAAACCCGCACTGACCCCGACCCTGGCCTTCCCCTTCGCCGCCCCGAGCGTCTCCGGCTCCGTCGCCGACGCCGGGCCGTCCGCGGAGAACCAGACCCGACTGCTGCTGTGGTCGGTGGAACGCACCATCGCGCGCCTGTCCGAGCTGGCGCAGAAGGCGGTGGACACCCGCACCCACGTCATCCTCCCGGGCAGCCCCAACCGCGGCATGTTCGGCGGCGACGGCGCGTACGCCGAGGTCAAGAGCGCGCTCGACGCGATCCTGGCCAAGTGGTCCTCCGAGGCCGGCTGGCCCGCGGGCGTCACCCTCGCCCAGGCCAAGATCGGCTGGGTCTCCGGCACGCACCTCATGGGCGGCAACGACGTGCTCATTCCGGCCGCCGAGAAGGCCGGCATCCACGTGTGGACCCCGGAGGAGATCTCCTCCGAGCTCATGGACCTGGCCTCCGCCGAGTCCCGCGCCCGGGCTGCCCAGGCTCCCATCGAGGCCGACCTCACCGGCGGGCTCGGCTCCTCGGCCGTGTCCATCTCGGAGCTGGCCCAGCAGGCCCAGCAGGAACAGGCCGAAGGCACGACCGGGGAGCAAACGAGCGTCGATAAGCCCGCCACCATCCGGGCGCTGCCCAACACCCCCAACCCGGTGCAGCCCACCGGCGCGGAGATCGGCGACGTCACCGCCGACCTCGAGGACATGGTTGTCGTCGTCGGCGTCGGTGAGGTCTCCTCCTGGGGATCCGGCCGCACGCGTTTCGAGGCCGAGTATGGCATCCGCCGTGACGGCGGCGTCGACCTCACCGCCGCCGGCGTGCTCGAACTCGCCTGGATGACCGGCCTGGTCTCCTGGAACGAGGACCCCACCCCGGGCTGGTACGACCAGGAGGGCACCGCCGTCGCGGAGGAGGACATCTACGACCGCTTCCGCGACGAGGTTGTCGCCCGCGCGGGCATCCGCACCCTGACGGACAAGTACCACCTCGTCGACCAGGGCTCGATGGATCTGACCAAGGTCTTCCTCGACCGCGACATCACCTTCACGGTGGCCTCGGAATCCATGGCCCGCGACATCTTCGACGCGGACCCGGACAAGACCGAAATTTCACTTATCGACGGCGAGTGGTCCGTCACCCGCAAACAGGGTGCGACCGCCCATGTCCCGCGCAAGGCCACGCTCACCCGCACGGTCGCCGGCCAGATGCCCGACGATTTCGACGCCACGAGGTGGGGCATTCCGGAGCACATGGTCGACTCCCTCGACCGCATGGCGCTGTGGAACCTGGTCACCGCGGTGGACGCGTTCATCAACGCGGGTTTCTCCCCGACCGACCTGCTCAAGGCCATCCACCCGCTGGACGTGGCCACCACCCAGGGCACGGGCATCGGCGGCATGGAGTCGCTGCACAAGGTGTTTGTCACCCGCTTCCTCGGCGAGGAACGCCCGAGCGACATCCTGCAGGAGGCGCTGCCCAACGTCGTGGCCGCGCACACCATGCAGTCGCTGCTCGGCGGCTACGGCTCGATGATCCACCCGATCGGCGCCTGTGCCACGGCCGCCGTCTCCATCGAGGAGGCCGCGGACAAGATCAACCTGGGCAAGGCGGACTTCGTCATCGCCGGCGGCATCGACGACGTCCAGGTCGAGTCGCTCACCGGCTTCGGCGACATGAACGCCACCGCCGAGACCAAGAAGATGACCGACAAGGGCATCCACGAGCGGTTCATCTCCCGCGCCAACGACCGCCGGCGCGGCGGCTTCCTCGAAGCCGAGGGCGGCGGCACCGTCCTGCTGGCCCGCGGCTCCGTCGCCGCCGACCTGGGCCTGCCGGTCATGGCCGTGCTCGTCCACGCCGCCTCCTACGGCGACGGCGCGCACACCTCGATCCCGGCCCCTGGCCTGGGTGTTCTCGGCGCCGGCCGGGGCCGCGAGAAGTCCGTGCTGGCCCGCTCGCTGCGTCGCCTCGGCCTGACCCCGAACGACGTCTCGGTGCTGAGCAAGCACGACACCTCGACCAACGCGAACGACCCGAACGAGGCCGAGCTGCACTCCCTGCTGTGGCCGGCGATCGGGCGCGACGAGGACCAGCCGATGTTTGTCATCTCGCAGAAGTCGCTGACCGGCCACTCCAAGGCGGGCGCCGCGCTCTTCCAGACCGGCGGCATCATGGACGTCCTGCGCACCGGCAAGCTGCCGCAGAACGCGTCCCTGGACACCGTCGACCCGCTCATCCAGCCCAAGGCGAAGAACCTGGTCTGGCTGCGCAAGCCCCTCGACGTGGGCACGGTGAAGGCCGCGGCGCTGACGTCGCTGGGATTCGGCCACGTCGGCGCACTGGTGGTCTACGCGCACCCCTCGGTGTTCGAGGTCGCGCTCGAGGCCGCAGGGCGCTCGGCTGCCGGGTGGCGTGAGGCTGCCACCGAGCGTCTGCGCGCGGGTTCCGCCCGCCTGCAGGCCGGCATGCTGGGCCGCGCGCCGCTGTTTGAACAGGTGGGGAACCGCCGCTTCCCCGTCAAGGGCGCGCACGAGGCGGAGATCCAGCTGCTTCTCGACGGGGACATCCGCCTCGGCGAGGACGGGGTGTATCCGGCGGCCAGGTAGTTTCCGGGGGTCACTCCCCGGAGCCTGCCGTGGGCGGTTGCCCCGGTCTTAGAGTGGGAGGCGTGAAACTCACACTCGCCATCCTGCCCTTCGCCGCCCTGGTTCTCGCTGGATGCGCCGCCGAGCCCTCCGCCGGAATGGTCACCCCCACCCCGGTGGCGACCACGGCGGCTGCGCTTGCCAGCGAGACCACCCAGCACACCGAGGACTGCACCGCCTCGGCCCCCGCGCTGCCGGATTCGCCGATCCCGACGAACACCTCAATGTCCCTGTACGTCGACAACACCGAGGACAACTTCGATCCTTGCGCGAAGCTCAGCTGGGTCGAGCTCGGCGGCAGCCTGGGCACGCCGGGTAACGGCCCCGCCCACACCGGGGCGAGCATGGTCGAGGCGCTGGTGCTCTTTCACGACGGCGAGATGATCGCGGCCCCGGCGCCCGTGGTCAGTGAATCCATCGAGAGCGTCCAGCGCATCAGCGACCGCGCCCTGTCCGTCGAGCTCGGGCACCGGACCGGAAGCACGGCGGCCGGCATCACCGAGACCGAGAGTGTGGTCTTCGAGTGGGACGGTTCTGCCCTGCGGGTCACCGGCTACACCCCGCCGGCGAACGCTTCCGCGGTGAGCAGCCTCGACCTTTCCCAGGGTTAGGCGCAATACCTGTCCGATGACAGTCCAGACGTCTGGACAGTTTCTCCTGCCGCGGCCAGAACCTCGCGGAGTTCAGCGGTGAGACTCCGGCGGAACTGCTCCGAGGACTGCCCCCACTGGCGACACCTCCGCGAGGCCATGGCCGCGCGGTGAGCGAGCTCGTTGAGCGGGTGCCCGGCGTGACCTCGCACCCAGATGACCCGCACGTCGATGCCGAGGGCGGTGGCATTTCGAAGCTCACTGCAGCAACTCGCCTCGTGCCTTCCCGCGCCCTGGTTCACCGCATGCCCGCGGGTGTTGATCGCCGTGGCCGCGGTCAGCGAATCGGTGAGGATCTCGATGCTGCGCACGGTCTTCGATTCCACCGCCTGCCTCACCGCCAGCCTGATGGCGGCGAACTCGCCGTCGAGGACGGTGCGGGCATCGACGTTGCTCATCTTCACGCTGCCGTCCGACGACACCACGGCGATTCCGACCGTGTTGTCAGTCTTCTTCTTGGACGCATCCGTGGCGGCCACCCGGTGCTCGGTCCGCTCCACCCTCGGCTTCTCCTTCACACCCACGTTGCGCGTATGCGCCCGGCGACAGGCGTCCCAGGTTCGCCGCATTTTTTCACCGGTGACCAGCGAGCGGATTTCCAGGCCGGGGTAGTGGCTGGACAGGTCGTCGAGAAGCTCCCTGATCACCGGGTGCCCGACGTAAAGGATCATGCCGCCGCACTCGCGGCGCCACAGATACCGGAAGGTCTCGACAATCGCGCCGAGCTCGTCGAGCTTCGAGGCAGCGGGCGCGTTGACGAAGTAGCAGGCCACCCCGTCGAGGGCGGCGGTCACGGCGATGCGCGGGGCGCGAAACTCATGTTTGTCGAAATGGATGACAGCGACGGGCTTGGTGGCGTTCATGGTGTCCGATTCCTCTCCGGGGGTTCTGTGGGGCTGGTGAGGACGCACACTATCGGGAGGGGTGGACAGATTGTCCGGACATATCGAACGGATTTTTGAGAGTGGCCCGCGGACCTCGCGGTACCCTCGGAAACCATGAACCTCTTCGACTCCGGCTCCGACTACGCCGCCCACCGGCCGAGCTACCCCGACGAGCTCCCCGCCCTGCTGGCGGAGCTTCCCGCACACCGCACGTGCGCACTCGACGTCGGCTGCGGCACCGGTCAGCTCACGGCGAAAATGGGCGCGTACTTCGACCAGGTGCTGGGTGCCGACCCGAGCGAGAGCCAGGTGGCCAACGCCACCGGCCCGGACAACGTGCGCTTCGAGGTGGGTACCGCGTCCCAGCTGCCTGCTGCAGACAACTCCGTCGACCTCATCACCGTGGCCCAGGCCGTGCACTGGTTTCCGGACCTGGATGCCTTCTACGACGAGGCCCGGCGCGTGGCCGCACCCGGCGCCGCGATCGCGCTGATCTCCTACGGTCTCTGCCACCTGGAAGGCCTGAACGAGATGTACCAGGACTTCTACTGGGGTGATTTCCACCGCCACTGGGAACCGGAGCGCCGGCACGTGGAGAACCAGCTCGCGGACATTACCTTCCCCTTCGAGCGCATCGGCATCGAGAGCCCCGACATCGTCCGCGACCTCACGCTGGAGCAGTTCATCGGCTATCTGGGCACCTGGTCCGCTCTGAAATCACCCGGCGCACGCGAGGAGGCGGAGGCATTCCAGGCCGAGCTGGCCCGGGCATGGGGCGATGCGCAACTCCGTCGCCGCGTGACCTGGCCCGTGACGGTGCTGGCGGGACGCATCTGACATGCACCCCGACGACAGCACACTCCTGAGCATCCTGGCCAAACGCTCCGACCTCTCCCGCCCACGCCCGCAGGACCATTTTTTCTTCCTGCCCACGGAGCAAGCCGCGCTCGAACTACTGGGTCAGCTCGAGGGCTGGACCCAGGTGGGCGACATCCGCCCGGTCGACAACACCTGGGCGCTCACCGTCCGTCGCACCGACCTCCCCGCGAACGAACCCACCATCGCCGGCCTACGCAGACGTTTCACGGAACTGGCCCTGGATCTCGGGGGGCTTTACGACGGCTGGCAGGCCACCACCGATGTCGGCCTGGATCGGCCCACGGACGGCACGGCGATGCTGCTCGAGGAGCTCGACCCGGGAGACCGGGACACCATCGACCAGCTGGTCCCGCTGTTGAAGAAGCTCGGCGCGCTCCATTCCCCCGAAGCTCTGGTCACATTCATCGACGCGGGCCGCCCCGAGTGGAAGATGAAGGCGTTCGAGGACCCGGCCACCGCGGACGATGTCATCCACCTCGTCGGCACCGCCGCCGGTGAGCAGATCGCCGCGGCCACGGGCCTGCGGTGGGTGCTGCTCGTCGAGGACGACGTGGAGGAGATCGTGCTCGCCGACGCCGAGCGCGGAGTCATCCGCCCCTTCTCCATGGCCAGCGAATGGTGGGAGGAGAAGGGCCGGACGGACGTGTCCGACTTCATCCGGGCCGCGATCATGCTGGTTCAGATTTAGTGCGCACGTGCGCACTTTTGGCCAGGCTCTCCCGTTGAGTCGCCAGCAGGTAACGCACGTGACCCCGCTGCCCGCCCAGCAAACCCAGCTTGTCGAGGAATCCCCGCGCGCGGTCACTCACCGGGCTGGCCAGTGAGAAAAACGCGGCCAACCTGTCGTCCGGGGAGGTCATCTCGTTGAGGAGGAACACGGCCAGGATGATCCCGGCGGCTCCGCGTTCGTCGCTGCACTGCCGGTGAAAGACCTTGGGTTGGATGGCGGCTACGTCGGCAAGTAGCCGTCGACACGCGGTCCTCACCTCGGCGGGGTACGGGTGCACGTCGAGGAACTCGTCGATGTAGTCGCTCCACATGGTGACGCGGTCGACGATTTCCCTCTCCAGCAGCGAGACGTCGAGTGCTTCGGCGGGGAGCGGATCGGTGTCGATGTTCAGCAGTTCATCAATCCCACCCGCGCGGTCCACTACCTGCTCCCAGTCCGACCCCTCCTCCTGCTCGCGGCGCCAGCTCCAATTACCGCTGGGCGGGAAGTAGGCGTCGTCGAAGCTCACCACCGGTTGTCCGAAGTAGTCCTCCGTATGGTCGTCGTAGGTCAGCTCCGCCAACAGCCAGCGGGTGCGAAACGCCTCGTCGTCGACCGCGGCGAAGCAACGTAGAACCAGGTCGGCGGGGGCGTCATTCTGCCCGAAGAGCCAGGAGAGGTACGTGCGGACTCCGCGTGCCTGGTGGAAAACCTGGGGCAGCGGCACCTCGCTGTTCCGCCAGAGTTCGCGCAGAATCTGGCCGAGACGTACGGACGAGCATCCACGGGACGCGAAACCCGTCTCCCTGACCAGGGCCACCAGCACCTCCCGGACGAAGTCCCGTGCGACCTCGTCGCTCCCCAGCGCCCTGGCTTCCCACGAGCGGTCGAACTCGATGTACTCCTCGATCACGACGTCGTCGAGATGGGCGGGGAGGAGGGGTCGCGGCAGCATCCGACGCAGCCACGTCGACGCATCGGACCGGAGAAGATAGCCGCCCGCCTCCTCGACCGACACCTCCGTGCGGGCACCCGCGCAGGCAGGAAAATCCTCCTGAAGGGTCGTGCCGGTGACTTTGCCGCTGGTCAGGTCCGCGCCCACGCTCAGCGACAGCACCTCGCGTCCCGAGGTGATCCGGCATTCCAGCGTGATCCGCTCCCCCCAGGGATCATCCACCCGGTGGACCTCGTCGATGGTCCAGTCCATGAGCGCCTGCTGCCACTCGGGGTCGGTGTCCCCACGTTCGGCGAGCACCCGCACGACTCGGCTACGCGCCTTTCCCCGGGGCAGCACCGCCTCCAGGCCCAGCAGCTCCCGCAGCGCCTCGTGGGACGGGTCTCTGCCGAGGATTTGCACACGGGCGAGCAGGGCGGCCCGGCGCGCGGTGTCGTCCTCGACAAGCAGCCGGTGCAGGTCCACGAGCAGCGCGGCGGGGTCGGTGACACACACTGGGCGGCGGAGAATGGAGGTCGGTGAGATCATGACTCCTTAGACCCGCCTCACCCCGCAGCGGTTCCCGGGAAAGCTAGATCGACGCCCCCACCCACACGGGCTCGGGCTCCAGCGTCACGTCGAACGCGGAGAGCACACCCGCGCGAATGTCCCTGGCCAGCGCGATCAGGTCATCCGCTGTGGCGGACCCACGATTGGTCAGCGCCAGGGTGTGTTTGGTGGACAGCCGGGCCGGGGCTCCCTCGCCCGGGTAGCCGCGCGGGAAACCGGCACGTTCGATGAGCCAGGCCGCGGAGAGTTTGACCTCATCGCCCGCGGGCCACGCCGGCATCCGCGCGGCGTCCTCCTTGCCCCGCTCCTCCGCAACCCGCGCGCGCACGGCGTCGGCCACCGCCGACGGCACGATGGGGTTGGTGAAGAAGGATCCGGCGGACCAGGTGTCGTGGTCTTCCGGCTCGAGCACCATGCCCTTGCCGCGGCGCAGCGCCAACACCTCCGAGCGCACCTCGGCCACCGGCCGGCGCTCCCCCGCCTCACCCGCGAGCTGGCCGAAGCGCAGCGGCCGCGACAGCCCGTCGGTGGTCAGCTGCAGCTCGATCTCCAGCACCACCGCTCGCTGGGTGAACTTGAGGTTGGAGTAGCGGTACGCCAGCTCCAGCGACGACGCTGGCTCCCACGACACCGAACCCGTCTCCCGGTCGTACAGCTTGACCTGCGTGAGCACGTCGGAGATCTCCGCGCCGTACGCGCCGACGTTCTGCACCGGGGTTGCACCGGCCGAGCCCGGGATCCCGGACAGGCACTCGATGCCCCCGAGCCCACGCTCGACGGCACCCGCGACCACGTCATCCCACACCGCGCCCGCCTCCGCGCGGACCAGGCCATCGGATCCGAAGGTGACCGAAGAGTTCTCCAGGATCACCGCCGTGAGGTCCAGCGACCCCTCGGCAACCACGAGGTTCGAGCCTCCGCCGACCACGAGGAAAGGGCCGTCGATAAGCGAGCACGCAGCAACGATGGCCTCCTGCGTCGCGCACCGCACCCCCAGCCGCGGGGTGCCGCCGAGGCGCAGGGTGGTCAGCTCGGCAAAGGACACGGGGTCGACGCGGAGACCGGGGACGTCGGCGAGACTGTGGGGCATAAGTGAATCAGACACCCGATTCACGGTAGTCTGTCGGACATGTCAACCCGTAGCGAAACCACCGCAACTGTCAATCAGCCGCTGGATAAGGTTCAGCAGGCATTCGCCAGCGAAGAGTACTGGCGCTACATCGCCGAGAACCTCTCCCCCGAGGCCGGCGAGGTCGCCGAGTTCAAGCCCGGTGAGGTCACCCTGTTCGAGGTCCTGCCGGTCACCCTCCTTCCCGAGGCCGTGCGTGCCATGGTTTCCCAGGCACTGAAGGTCAAGCGCACCGTCACCCTCGAGGGCGACAAGTACACCTACAACGCCGACGTCAAGGGCACCCCGGTGGACTTCTCCGGCGTGGCCACCCTGGCTGCCGCCGGCGAGAACACCACCTTGGCCTACGAGAACGAGGTCTCCGTGAACATCCCGTTCATGGGCCCCGCCATCGAGCCCAAGGTCGGCGACGCCCTCGGTGAGCTGTTCCAGAACGAGGCTGACCTGACCTCGAAGTGGATCGCCGAAAACCTCTAAGTTCGACCCGATGGCCGATCACGCGCACAACCTCCGCGCCGGAGGTGGCCGTGGTCGGCCTTTTGGTGTCATCACCCGCGGCACCACCGGCGTCAACCGTCTGCGCCGCTCCGACCGGTGGAGCATTGCCCAGCCAGCCGTCCGCGCGACGCTGAGCGGCGAGCGGCCCCTGGCCCTCGACGTCGGTTACGGCGCCTCGCACACCACCACGGTGGAATGGGCCCGCTGGCTGCGCCGGGTCAACCCGGACGTGGAGGTCGTGGGCCTGGAGATCGACCCGGCCAGGGTGCTTCCCCCGCGTGACGGCGTGCGTTTCGAACTCGGCGGTTTTGAGCTCGCCGGCTACCGCCCCCACCTCGTGCGTGCCTTCAACGTGCTGCGCCAGTACGACGTCGACCAGGTCGAACCCGTGTGGGAGACCGTCACACGCCGCCTCGCCCCCGGCGGCCAGTTCATCGAGGGCACCTGCGACGAGATCGGGCGCCGCGCCGCATGGGTGCTTATCGACGCCTCCGGCCCCCGCTCCCTCACCCTGGCCTGGGATCCTGCCGACGTGTCGAAACCCTCCGACGTCGCCGAGCGCCTGCCCAAGATCCTCATCCACCGCAACCGGGAGGGCGAGCGGATCCACGCCCTGCTGCGCGCCGCCGACCAGGCCTGGGACCACGCCGCGGGGTGGGAGCCCTACGGCCCGCGGGTGCGCTGGGAGAAGGCGCTCGAGCTGCTCCGCGGCGAGGGAATCCCCCTGATCGTCGCCCGTCACCGCTCGCGCGATGCGGTGCTCACGGTTCCCTGGGAGTCCGTCGCCTGAGGGTGAGTGTGTGGCACACTCTTTCCCATGGCTCAACGTTCCTCCACCCGCTCCGGCGGCACTGTCCTCAAAGTCGTCCTGATCGTCCTCGCCGTTCTCATCGTCCTCGCGGTCGTGGCGGAGATCGTGCTGCGCATGTTTGTCGCGGGCCAGATCCGCTCCGGCTATCAGGAGGAGAACCCCGAGGTCAACGCCCAGGAGGATGTCGACATCTCCTTCGGCGCGGTGCCACTGCTCTTCGGCATCGCCAGCGGCAAGATCAACGAGTTCTCGCTGCGCACCCCGTCCACGCTGCAGATCGACGGTGACAACGTCTCCGGCGCACCGGCCGCGGACGTCAACCTCGACGGCGTGACCCTCGACGACTCGATGACGGCGGACTCCATGGTCGTCACCTCCGAGATCCCGCAGGACTACCTCCTGGCCACCATCCGCAAGCAGATCGCGGAGAATGTCCCCGCGGATGCCGGCCCGCTGGCCGAGCACCTCACGGTGACGAATCTGACCGCGAACCCCGAGGCCGGAGCGCTGGACGTCGAGTTCGTCCACGGCGCCGCCGTGCTCACCCTGACCCCGATCCAGCAGGACGGTCAGCTCACCTTCGCCGCCTCCGGCGGGGAGATCCTGGGCTTCGCCCTGCCCGCGTCCGTCACGGAGCAGATCACGCAGACCCTCCAGGACGGTGTCGCCGGGCAGCTGGACACCAACGGCATGCGGATCGAGAACCTCGAGGTCATCGACGGCGGCGTGCGCACCACCCTGACCGGTCAGAACATCCCGCTCCGTCAGCTCAACGAGGCCACGCAACCAGCCGCGTAGCCCCGCTCTCCAGTGCGGCGACGGCGTCCTCGACCGACGCCACCCGCACGGTGTCACCCTCCCGGTGATGCTTATCGACGACCGCCCCCTCCGCACCCGCCGCGTACGCGACCCGCGCGCCGGCCTCGGTGGCCGCAATGACGGCCAGCCGAACCGGCGGCGGCACCGACTGCCGCACGGCCACCACGTCCGCCAGCAGCGAGTTTTCGTCGGCGATCGTCTCATCCACCGCCAGCCAGACCTCCTCCGCGCCGAACTGCACGGCCAGCCGGGCCTCGGCCGCCTTGACCAGCGAATGGTGCCGGCCGGTGGGAAACCCCACCACGGCGATGCCGGTCATCCCCTCGGGAACGAGCCCGAGGTGGGTGGGGAACACGACACAACGCTCATGCCCGGCCGCCACGGCGCGGGCGAGCTGGGCGCGCACGTCAGCGGCGCTGGCATCAGATGCCAGCGCCGCGAACACTGTCCGGCTGTTGAGCCAGGTGAGGTCGTCCATCTACCAGCCGTAGTTGCCCTGCAGGATGTCCTTGATCTGCGGGCGCACGTCGAACCAGTAGAGGCCGATGGCGACCATGCCGATCCAGGAGAGGAACGGCATCCTGGTGAACACCACGACGGCCGACAGCACAAGAATGCCGGTCCACGCCCATTTGCCCTGCCGACCGGCGGCGTCGTAGGCGTCGTCGCGGGTGGTGGCGGCGAGCACCGCGCCCAAGATCCCGGAGAGGGAGATGAGGGCGTAGAGCGCCCACTCCAGGTATCTGTAGTAATCCAGCAGTAGGGTTTCCAAGAGTTACTTTCCGTCGTCGATGACTTCGCCGTCGATGATATCCGCGTCGCCGCGCAGGTTGTCCATGAGGTTGTCCAGACGCCCCGAGGCGTCCGTGTGCGCCTCGTCTGCGGTGGAGTCGGTCTCGTCCTTGCGGACCTTGGTCACGGCCTCGTCGACGGAGCCACGCACGGAGCCGATGGTCTCGCTGACGAAGCCGCGCGCCTGGTTGAAGGAGTCGGTGTCGCGCACCTCCGAGGCGGCCCCGCGCAGGGAGGCGAAGAGCTCGCGGGCGATGCCCTCGGCGCTCGAGGCGAAGTCGGCGGTCGCGGCCTTGATGTCCTCGCCGCCGTTCGCCCCGGAGAGCCGCGTGCGAGCCTGGCCTGCCGCATCCTTCAGGCGGGCCAGCAGGTCCTCCTGGCCGGCGTCCTCGCGGACGCGGCCGGCGAAGTCGGAGACGACGTCGCCGATCGAGGCTCCGGCAGCCTTGAGGTTGTCCAGCAGGGAGTCGTCGTTCTTCTTCTCGGTCATGTTCCTGGCTCCTTCGTCACTGTGAGTACTGAGGATTATCAGCCACCGAACAGCAGCTGGTTCACAGTGTAAATAACTACCCCGGCCAGTGCACCGACGATGGTTCCGTTGAGCCTGATGTAGGTGAGGTCCTTGCCCACCATGAGTTCGATCTTGTCGCTGGCCTCCCGGGCATCCCAGCGGGAGATCGTCTCCGAGATGATGGCGGTCACCTCACCGGAGTAATTCTCCGCGAGGAACTTCACGGCGCCGTTGATCCTGCGGTCGAGACTGGCACGCAGCTCCGCGTCGGACTGGATGCGCTGCCCCCAGGAGACACACAGTTCGCGGACCTTGGCGCGCAGCGCGGAGGATTCGTCGGAAGCGGCGTCGATAAGCGCCGTGGACAGCGCCTGCCAGATCTGGGCGCCGGCGCCGCGCATCGCGCGGGAATCCATGATGTCGGCCTTGATGGACTCCACCCGGGCGATCATCGCCGGGTCCTCCTGCAGGTCGACGGCCAGCTGCGTGATGAAGCGGCGGATGGAGCGGCGGGCATCATGCTCCGGATCGTTGTCGACGTCGGCGAGGAAGGAGACCACCTCGCGGTAGACCCGCTCGCCCACGAGGTCCCGGGCGAAGCGCGGGGCCCACTGCGGCATACGTTCGTCGATCATGGAGACGATGGACTCCTCGGCCTCGCCGATGCGTTCGCGCGCCCAGGTGATCACCGCGTCGACGACCGGCTCCGTCTTCCCGTCCTCGATGAGGCCCTCGAGCATCCGGCCCGCATGCGGTGCCCATTCCGGCTCCGCGAGGCGGTCGATGACCTGACGGTTGATCAGCTCCTCGGCATCGGCCGGGTCCACCGCCTGCACCGCGTTGACGGTGAACTTGCCCACCTCCCGGGAGACCAGCGCGGCATTGTCCGGCCCGGACAGCCAGCGGCCGATGAGTTCCGGCACCTCCGCCTGGGAGACCTTCTCGGTGATGAGCTGAGGGTTGAGGAAGTTGTCCCCGACAAACCCCGACAACGCGTCACCCAGCTGGTCCTTCTTCGCGGGAACCAGCGCGGTGTGCGGGATGGGCAGGCCCATGGGGCGGCGAAACAGCGCGGTGACGGCGAACCAGTCGGCCAGGCCGCCGATCATTCCCGCTTCCGCGCCGGCACGGACCCAGCCGACCCAGGGGGGTGCGCCACCCGCCCGGCTCTGCCACCAGGAACAGAGCAGGAAGATCAGCGCGGCCACCACGAGCAGGCCGGTGGCGAAGGCCTTGTGGTTGCGCAACGCGCGGCGACGTTGTGCCTCCGCCTCCGGGCTCATTCCCGGGACGGTAGTGAGTTCTGCCATGCGCTCCATTATGACGGCAAATGCCCGGCCCCCCGTTATCCGGGGGGGCCGGGCATGCGCGGAGTCAGGCAGTTAGTTCATGCGGCCGGAGCGCTTGACGTACTCCTTGTAGTCCTTCCGACCCACGACAAGCATGAGGAAGAAGGCGACGGCCAGGAGCACGACGGCACCGATGACGCCGATCCAGATGAACAGCATCGGGTCGTGGTCTACGGTACCGGTGCCCCACAGCAGCTGACCCGTGCCGAAGAGAGCCGTGCCGATGAAGGCGAGCGCCGCCATGAGCAGGCCCATGCCGATCCAGGTGGAGGACTTCAGCAGCGAGGAGTGCTGCGCAGTCAACGATGCCGGATCGTATCCCTCGATGTACAGGCTTTCCGCGTACCCGCCGTGGTAGGTCGGGTAGCCTTCCACCGCGTTCTCGACGTTGGCTGCATGAGCGCTCATAGCTGATTCTCTCTTTCGCTGAATTCTGTGAAAACTAGCTTAGTCGTCCTTGCCGCGGAAGGCGGCACGTGCGCGCTCGCGGCCCACGCTGGACACGGCGGTCAGCGGGATGCCGGCCGGGCAGACATCCGCACACTCGCCGTAGAGCGAGCAGTGACCGAAGTTGGTCTCCAGCTCGTCGACCATCTGACGTGCTCGCTTGCCCCGCTCGTTCTTGCCCAGGGGCATGAGGGAGAGGTGGACAAGCTTCGCGCCGGTGAACAGGTGCGCGGCACCGTTCGGGCAGGCGGCGACGCAGGCGCCGCAGCCGATGCAGGCGGCGTGGTCGAGGGCGAACTCGGCGGTCTGCTCGGTCTGCAGCATCTCGTCGGCGTCGGGGGCGGTGCCGGCGTTGATGGAGACGTAGCCACCCTGCTGCATGACCCGGTCAAGGGCGGAGCGGTCGACGACCATGTCCTTGATCACGGGGTAGGCACCGGAGCGCAGCGGCTCCAGCTTGATGGTGTCACCGTCGGAGAACTCGACCAGGCGCTGCTGGCAGGCCGGGGTGTGCTGGGCGGGGCCGTGCGGGCGACCGTTGACCATGAGGCCACAGGTACCGCAGATGCCCTCGCGGCAGTCGGAGGCGAAGGCGAAGGGCTCTTCGCCGCGCTCGGTGATGCCGGCGTTGATGTGGTCGAGCAGCTCCAGGATGGACATCTGCTCTTCGGCGTCGGTGACCTCAACGGTCTCGAAGGCGCCTTCGTGGTTCGGTCCGGCCTGGCGCCAGATATCTACAGTCAGTTTCATTACTTGTAGTTCCTTGTCTGCAGCGGGATCGATTCGAAGTACAGCGGCTCGGCGTGGCGGATGAATCCGCCGTTGCCGTTCGGCTCCCATGCGGAGACAAAGCACCAGTTCTCATCGTCGCGCTCGGCCTCTCCCTCTTCGGAGAGGTGGTCGTCGCGGTAGTGCGCGCCGCAGGACTCGTCGCGGTCCAGTGCGTCGACGCACATGAGTTCGCCCAGGTCGATGTAGTCCGCGACGCGGGTCGCGTATTCGAGAGCCTGGTTCATGTAGTTCTGCTCACCCGGGACCTGGACGTTGATCCAGAAGTCCTCGCGGAGCGCGCGGATCTTGTTGATCGTGGTCTTGAGGTCCTCGACGTTACGGGAGACGCCGCAGCCCCAGTAGAGGAGCTCACCGAGTTCGCGGTGGTAGGACTCCGCGGTGCGGGGGTTCGGGCCGGAGACGGCGAGCAGCTTGTCGATGCGTGCCTGGGCACGCTGGACGGCTGCGGTGGCGTCCGCGGAATCCACGGCGAGCACGTCGGTGCCCAGGTGGTTCGCCAGGTAGTGGGGAACCGTGAACGGGAGGGTGAACCAGCCGTCGACAGATGCCGAGAGCAGCGAGTTCGCACCGAGGCGGTTCGCACCGTGGTAGGTCCAGGAGCACTCGCCGGCGGCGAAGAGGCCCGGCAGGGACGTCATCTCGTTGAAGTCGGTCCACAGGCCACCCATAGTGAAGTGCACGGTGGGGGCGATGCGCATCGGGCCGTCGTGGGGATCCTCGCCGATGGCCTCCTCGTACATCTTGAAGAGGTTGGAGTAGCGGGAGTCGATGGTCTCGCGACCCAGCTTCTCGAACGCGTCGCGGAAGTCGAGGTACGCCGAGTTCTTCAGCGGGCCGACGCCGTAACCGGCGATGATCTGCTGCGAAATCGCGCGAGAGGCGACGTCGCGGGGCACGAGGTTGCCGAAGGCCGGGTAGCGGCGCTCCAGGAAGTAGTCGCGCTCCTCGTCCGGGATGTCGTTGGGGTTGCGGTCGTCGTCCTTCTTCTTAGGCGACCAGATGCGACCGTCGTTACGCAGCGACTCGGACATGAGGATCGTCTTCGACTGCCAGGTCGCGTTGACCGGGAGGCCGGTCGGGTGGAACTGGACGAAGGCGGGGGACGCGAGGTACGCGCCCTGCTCGTACGCACGCATCATGGCGCCGGCGTTGGAGTTCTTGGCCAGCGTGGACATGTGGTACACGTTGCCGTAACCGCCGGTACCGAGGATGACCGCGTGGCCCGTGTGGGCCTCGAGCTCGCCGGTGATGAGGTTACGGGTGACGATGCCCTGGCAGCGACGCTCGCCGTTGTCCTCCGTGACGATGAAGTCCTGAAGGTCGGAGTGCGTGAAGATCTCCACGTTGCCGAGGTGGATCTGACGCTGCAGGGAGGACGCGGTGGAGAGCTGGAGCTGCTGACCGGTTTGTCCACGGGTGTAGTAGGTGCGGGAGACCTGCACGCCACCGAAGGAACGGGTGGCCAGGGTGCCGCCGTACTCGCGGGCGAAGGGCGCACCGATGGCGGACATGTGGTCGATGACGCGGAAGGACTCGACGGCGAGGCGCCAGCAGTCGGACTCACGGGAGCGGTAGTCGCCGCCCTTGACGGTGTCCTTGACGTGGCGGTAGGCGCTGTCGTTGTCGACCTTCTTGCCACGGGCGGAGTTGACGCCGCCCTGGGCTGCGATGGAGTGCGCGCGTCGGGGGGCGTCGTGATACGTGAAGACCTTCACGTTGTAACCCAGCTCGCCGAGCGCGGCTGCTGCGGCGCCGCCGGAGAGGCCGGTGCCGACGACGAGGATCTCGAACTTGCGGCGGTTGAGCGGGGAGACCAGGTTCATGTGGTCCTTGTTGTACTCCCACATGTCCTTGGACGGGACGCCCTTGGGCTCCGCGTTGTCGAGGATCGTGCCCGGGGTGACTCCGGGGACGCTCGAGGCGGGCTGGGTGAAACCCTTCTCGTTGGCGTTGGTTTCACCGCCGGTGTTCTCGGTGCCCGCATTCACGGTGCTGTTGACCGTCGGTTCGCTACTGTCGGACTGTGCGCCCTTGTCAACCGTGTGTGGTGTGCTGCTCATGGGTGATTCTCCTAGCTGACCAGGCCGAGTGCGATGGACAGGGGCATGATGATGTTGCCGAGGACGACAACGGTGGGGATGACGGCGGCGAGGAAAGCGACGACCTGAAGCCACTTCTTGCCCGTGATGCCCAGGTCGGACGCCGCCAGGCGGATGCCGTGGAAGAGATGCAGGAACAGTGCCAGCATCGCGATGACGTACCAGATGGTGACGGGCCAGCGGGAGAACGTGGCGATCATGTTGCCCTTGACGTCACCGTGGGTGAACTCCGAGGGAGAGACCGGCTGGACACCCAGGGTGAGGTCAAGGATGTGGAAGATGATGAACGCCAGCAGTACGACGCCGGTGATGAGCATCGACCGCGTCGCAGTGGAGTCCAGGCCGCCCATGAGGTTGGTGCGGCGGAACTTGCCGCGCGACTGGCGCGAGCGGCTGGCCAGCGTGATGGCGCCGTGGATGTGGGCAATCACGGCCACGACGAGCACGGCGCGGATGATCCACAGCAGACCCTCGTGCGGGAAGAGCGGCGTGCCCATCTCGCGCAGGAATACTCCGTATTCATTGATCGCCGCCACGCCCGAGTGATCGGGCATGTAGATCTTCAGGTTGCCCACCATGTGACCGATCACATACAGGGCGAAGATCAGGCCGGTGACAGCCATCACGAGTTTCATGGCCCACGTAGGGTAGGCCGGCCGCTGACGCAGCGGCTGTTCGGTAATTTTTCCGTGACGTACTGATTCACGGTCGACGTTCTTAACAGTCATGGCACCTCCAGTGTCGGTATTACTCTAGGGCGCGAAAGCGCGGATAAACCAGCCGGACGTACTGCTAGGGCCTCCGCCCCCTCACCCCCGCAAAGTTAGGTTGACCTCACACAATACTCTCCTTCACACGTCCTGCCACGATTTTTGGCCCATCCTTACAACCTTTGCAGTACATTCGGGCCCAATGTGACCTTCCCCATACCTTCGCCGCGAACCTCCCCCGCTCACCCCGTTAGTTATCAAACTTTCGACGGTTGTCTGAAAGGATCAGCATATGTCCCGGACATACGTGGGCACCCGGCTCCGCCAGCTCCGCCGCGAGCGCGACCTCAGCCAGGCCGCGCTGGCGGAGTCCCTGAACCTCTCGGCCAGCTACGTCAACCAGATCGAGCACGACGTCCGGCCGCTGACCGTCCCGGTGCTCATGCGCATCACGGAGACCTTCGGCGTCGACGCCACCTTCTTCTCCCAGGACGACAACTCCCGGCTCCTCGCCGAGATCCAGGACGTCGTGCGCGACCAGGAGCTGTCCTCGGGCAACATCGATCTGCACGAGCTCTCCGAGATGGTGCACAGCCATCCCGACATCGCCCGCACCCTGGTGGACATTCACCGTCGCTACCGGACGGTGCGCGAGAAGCTCTCCCTCGCCATCGACTCGCGGGGCCAGCAGGCCGTGTCCATGCCACACGACGAGGTCCGCGACTTCTTCTACGCCCGACAGAACTACTTCGACGGCCTGGACTGCTGGGCTGAGTCCGTCGCCTCCGACCTCGGGGTCACTGGCTACCGCATCCACGACACGGAAGCCGCGCTGGCCCAGCGCCTCGCGGACGACCACGGCATCACCCTGACGGAGATGCGTGACGACGGCATCCTCCACCACTTCGACCCCACCACCCGGGTCCTGTCCCTGGCGAGTTTCCTCAGCGCCGGCCAGCGCGCCTTCCGGATGGCGGCGGAGCTCGCCCAGCTCGAGGTCCCCCACATCATCGACGAGCTCATCGCCAAAGAGCCGTTCACCTCGGAGGCCTCGAGGAACCTCGCGCGCCGCGGCGTGGCCACCTACGCCGCCGCGGCCACGGTCCTGCCCTACGGGCTCGTCCACGCGGAGGCCGAGCGCTCCGGCTACGACATCGAACACCTCTGCCACGTCTTCGGGGTGGAGTACGAGACGGTGGCGTCTCGCCTATCGACGCTCCAACGACCGAATCTGCGTGGCGTGCCCTTCACGTTTGTCCGGGTCGATCGTGCGGGAAACATGTCCAAACGCCAGTCCGCGAACGGCGTGCACTTCAGCAACGCCGGGGGAACCTGCCCGCTGTGGGCGGTGTACGAGACCTTCGCCCGCCCGGGGACCATCGTCCGGCAGCACGCCCAGATGCCGGACGGCCGGGACTACCTGTGGATTGCCCGGACGGTGCGGCACCACCACGGCCGATTCACCGATACGGACAAGCTCTTCTCCATCGGGCTCGGCTGCGAAGCCCGCCACGCCGACCGCACCGTCTATGCGGAGGGCCTCGACCTCAGCAGACCCGCCTCCGCCACCCCCATCGGCGACGGCTGCCGCACCTGTCCCCGGCGCAACTGCTCCCAGCGGGCCTTCCCCTCGATCAACGAGACGGTGGAGATCAACGCGCACCAGTCCTCGATCGCGCCCTACTAGGTTCCGTAACTGCCCTCACGCTGGCGCCGGGCGTACTCGCGCGGGTTGTGCACCGCGGAGCGGATCTTCGGCGAGCGGTCGAAGTTGGAGGCGATGGCCCCGGCGAGCACACCTAAGTTGGCGGAGAACCACCCGATCCGAACGTAGGTGACCGCACCGACCGAGTCCCGGCCGATCTGCTCTGCCACGTAGCTGCCCGGCGCAATGATGAGCGAGAGCAGGGTCAGCCCGAAGACACCGAGCACAAAGACGACGATGCCCGTGAGAAAAATCGTCGCCGCGGTGACGGTGTTGCCCAGATGGCCCAGCCACCCCGGTGAACGGTCGGCAGGTTTCTGCCACAGCCCGTTGGTCACGATGAGCGAGGTAGACAGCACCCCGATAGCCACGACACTCAGCAGGATCAGCCGCGGGTAGGACACCGCCTGCGCCAGCGACCAGATGGATCCGTAGAAGATGCCGAAGCCACCGGTGGCCGCGATGCCGACGATCACACCCTTGAGCACGGCGAGCAGACGCGAGGGCTGGTTCGCCCGGACCAACCCGAGGAACAGGCGGACCTTCCCCGCGGGCGCGGACTGCGCGCTGACCTCGTCTTTCAGGAGAGGGTCCAGCTCCCGGGCCAGCCGACGCGCGACTTGGACGGCACCCAGGGCGCTGACGGAGACGAGCACGAGCCGGCCGTCGGCCACGCCCTGGTGGCGGACCGGGGAACCGTCCCGCACCAGCACCTGGTCCGTGACGTAGATGACCCGGCCCCAGCCACGGTCCTCGGCGATGGCCTCGGCCTTCCGCAGCGAGGCCGCCTCCACTTCACCCGAGTCAGACGTGAGGAGGGTTTCGGCGACCACGTCGACGGTGGCGTCGATAAGCGAGAGAGCCTTCCGGAGATCAGCTTCCGGAAGGCCCTCGTCGACGATGATTCCTGGAGTCACTACAGGTTGATCATGTGCCCTTCGATGCCGTGCGCGGCCTCCTTGAGGGCCTCGGACAGCGTCGGGTGGATGTGCACGTTGCGGGCGATTTCCTCAGCCGTGAGGTCGTACTTCTGCGCGAGGGTCAGCTCGGGCAGCAGCTCCGACGCGTTGGCGCCGACGATGTGGCCACCGAGCAGCTCGCCGAACTCGGCGTCGGCGACGATCTTGGCGAAACCGTCGGTCTCGGCCAGGCCCACGGCCTTGCCGTTCGCGGAGAAGGGGAACTTCGCGACCTTGATCTCGCGGTCGGGGAACTTCTCGCGGGCCTGCGCCTCGGTGTAGCCGAAGGAGGCGACCTGCGGGTTGCAGAAAGTTGCGCGCGGCATCATCTGGTAATCGCCGAGCGTCTGGGTCTCTGCGCCGGAGATGGTCTCCGCGGCGACGATGCCCTGGGCCTCCGCGACGTGGGCGAGCTGGAGCTTCGCGGTGACGTCGCCGATGGCGTAGATGTGCTCGACGTTGGTGCGCATGTAGTCGTCGATGTCGATGGCGCCACGCTCGGTGAGCTCGACGCCCGTGTTCTCCAGGCCGAAGCCCTCGGTCCGGGGGCGGAAGCCGACGGAGATGAGGACGCGGTCAACGGTGAGGGTCTCCGTCTTGTCGGTGCCCTTCTTCTGGTAGTCCACCTCGACGGAATCGCCGTTGTCGCGAACCGCAGTGGTGGCATGGCCGGAGAGGATCTTCACGCCGAGCTTCTTGTAGGCCTTGGTGATGGCCGTGGACACGTCAGCCTCCTCGTTGGGGAGCACGCGGTCCATGAACTCGATGACGGTGACGTCCACGCCGTAGTTCGACAGCACGTAGGCGAACTCCATGCCGATCGCACCGCCGCCGACGACGACCATCTTCTTCGGGGCCTCGGGGTTGAGGATCTGCTCCTCGTAGGAGACCACGTTGTCGGAGAACTCCACGCCGCGAAGGTTGTTGACCACAGAGCCGGTGGCGATGATGCAGTCGTCGAAGGTGACGGTCTTGCCCTTGTCGTCGCCCTCGGTGATCTCGATGGACTTGGCATCCTTGAAGGAGCCGAGACCGTTGATCTCGGTGATCCCGTTCTTCTTCATCAGGTAGTGGACGCCGCCGACGATCTTCTCCGAGACCTTGCGGGAGCGCTGGTGGGCATTGCCGTACTCGAAGGAGACGTCGCCGTTGATGCCGAACGTCTTCTTCTCGTGGTTGAAGATGTGGGCCACTTCGGCGTTCTTGATCAGGGACTTCGAGGGGATGCAGCCGACATTGAGGCACACGCCGCCCCAGTACTGCTTCTCGATGACCGCGACCTTCTTGCCGAGCTGGGCTGCGCGGATGGCGGCAACGTAGCCGCCGGGGCCCGCGCCGAGAACTACAACGTCATAATGTTCGCTATTCACGCGACCCACGATACGTAAAAAAGGCCCCGCTCGTCGAACGGGGCCTTTTCGGGGGATCTTTAGAGCAGGTGGAGGGTCACCAGCAGGTCCGAGGAGGCGGAGGAACCGGCGTGGATCCAGCCGCCGAGGATGTTGTTGATGAAGAGCTGGGCGGATTCGAAGGGATTCATATTCTTACTCTTTCCTTTTATGGGGCGAGGTTCTCCCTGTCCTAGCGCGGCCAGGCTGGGAGGCGTTACACATCGATATTCAGTGGTATTATGACACAGCAGTCACACCCGCACCACCCCAACGGTTTTCGCCCAGCTCTTGCCGAGTTTCCATGTGGGCATTAAGGTTCTCCGATGTATCTGGAATTCCACTGTTAACACAGTGCGAGTCCACGACGATTCTCCTAGAGAACGACCAGTTCTCCGCCCTCCCGAAAAGGACACCCAGCCCCGTGAAGAAACTTCTGCGCACGTTCGCCGCGCCGACCCTTGCCGTCTCCCTCGCTCTAGCGGTCACCCCCGTGACGATCGCGCAGGCCGCCACCGCCGAGCCCGCGAGCAACGCCGCGGTGTCGCCGCTCGCCTCCGCTCCCCTGCGGCCCAACGGACAGGCACAGAAGTGGTTTGCCATCGCGCAGGGTGACGCGCGCGTCGACGAGGTCACCGTCCATTCGACCTCCATGAACCGCGACATCCCGCTGGCAGTTATCCCCGCGACCGACGGCGACGGCAACCGCCTCGAGAACGCCCCCACCATCTACATGCTCAACGGTGCGGGCGGCGCGGAGCAGGACAACGACTGGCTCTCCGATAACCCAACCACTGAGGACAATGTCGGCACCATCGAGTTCTACAGCGGCAAGGGTGTCAACGTGGTCATCCCCATGGCCGGCGCCTTCTCCTATTACCTCGACTGGGTGGAGGAGCCCGACGGTGCGTACCTCCAGGGCCCCCAGAAGTGGGAGACCTTTCTGGTCAACGAACTTCCGGGCGTCATCGAGCCGCACCTGAACGCCGGCGATAAACGCGGCATCATCGGCTTCTCCATGTCCGCACTGCCCGCCATGCTGCTCGCCGAGCACAACCCGGGTATGTACGACGCCGTCGCCGGCTTCTCCGGCCACTACCAGACCACCAGTGAAATCGACCACCAGCTGCACGGCCTCACCCTGCAGCGCGGTGGCGCCACCCCGCGCCAGATGCTCGGCCCCGCCGGCAGCCCCGCCTCCGTCGCTGCCGATGCCGTGGGCAACGCCGAGAGTCTCCGCGGCACCGCGATCTACGCCTCCAACGGATCCGGCCTCGCCAGCGAGACCGACCTGCCGGGCTACTACATCGGCCGTGGCGCGAACCAGACCGCAGCCTCCACCGCCTCCGCCACCCTGCAGGTCGAGGGCGGTGTCATCGAGGCAGCCACCAACGCCTCCACCCACAACCTCGACGCCAAACTGCAGTCGCTCGACATCCCGGCCACCTTCAACTACCGCAACACCGGCACCCACTCCTGGCCGTCCTGGCGCTCGGACGTTCACGAGTCGTGGCCCGTCTTCGAAGGTGCCTTCGCGCAGAAGTAACACCCGCCCGCAGCGCCTCACACGCCGGGAACGATGGGCCTGACCCCGATACTGCATCGGAGGTCAGGCCCTTCTGTCATTTCGGGGTACGGATAGCCATGCACGGTCATGTCCCCCGCTCCGACCGAATTTCCCCGGGCGTCCC
Source organism: Corynebacterium doosanense CAU 212 = DSM 45436 (assembly GCF_000767055.1). Lineage (NCBI taxonomy): Bacteria > Bacillati > Actinomycetota > Actinomycetes > Mycobacteriales > Corynebacteriaceae > Corynebacterium > Corynebacterium doosanense. Next base: position 400,596 of record NZ_CP006764.1, on the reverse strand, counting down.
GGGGTTTTCGGAGGTAGTTTCAATTACGCTGTGGACACCACGCAGCTGAACGACGATTCTCACAAAATTTAATCAGTTCTCCACCGCTCGGAACAGGACACCAAACCAAGTGAAGAAAACCATGCACACGTTCGCCGCGCCGGCTGCCGCACTCGCACTGGCGTTGTGCGCCACCTCCACCGCAGTGGCACCGGTCGCCACGGCCCAGACGCAGACCGCAGCAGTGTCTCCGCTCACCACTGCACCCCTGCGGCCCAACGGAGAGGCGCAGAAGTGGTTCGGCATCGCCCAGGGCGACGATCGTGTCGAGGCGGTATCCGTGCATTCCACAGCCATGAACCGCGACATCCCCCTGGCCCTCATTCCCGCCACCGATGGCAAGGGCGACCGGGTGGAGAACGCTCCCACCATCTACATGCTCAACGGCTCAGGCGGCGCGGAACAGAACAACGACTGGCTGTCCGATAACCCAACCACTGCGGACAACGTCGGCACCATCGACTTCTACTCCGACAAGGGTGTCAACGTGGTCATCCCCATGGCCGGCGCCTACTCCTACTACCTCGACTGGGTGGAACAGCCCAACGGTGCGTACCTCCAGGGCCCGCAGAATTGGGAGACCTTTCTCGTCGACGAACTTCCAGGCGCCATCGAGCCGCACCTGAAGGCCGGCGATAAACGCGGCATCATCGGCTTCTCCATGTCCGCACTGCCCGCCATGCTGCTCGCCGAGCACAACCCGGGCATGTACGACGCCGTCGCCGGCTTCTCCGGCCACTACCAGACCTTCTCCGAGGTCGACCACCAGGTACACGGGGCTACCCTGCAGCGCGGCGGCGCCACCCCGACGCAGATGCTCGGCCCGGCCGGCAGCCCCGCCTCCGCCCGTGCCGACGCCGTCATCAATGCCGAGGGCCTGCGCGGAACCGCCATCTACGCCTCCAACGGATCCGGCCTTGCCAGCGAGTCCGACCAGTTCAGCTACCACGCGAGCCGCGGTGTCGACCCGGCCACTGCCGCTTACGGCGTTGCTGGACTGCAGGTAACGGGTGGTGCGATCGAGGCAGTCACGAACGTCTCCACCCACAACCTCGACGCCAAACTGCAGTCGCTCGGTATCCCGGCCACCTTCAACTACCGCGACACCGGTACCCACTCCTGGCCGTCGTGGCACTCGGACGTCCACGAATCCTGGCCGGTTTTCCAGACCGCTCTCTTCGGCTAGAACCTCGCCGGGCCCTGGGCCGTCGCTTCCGGATTCTCCCGGGGCGGCGGCCCGTTCCCTTTTATCCCGTCTGGCCACTAGCATTACCCGAGTCATGACTCTTCGCCTCCGCTCCACGCCCGTCCCCGGTACCCGCGACACCTATACGGGTGTCGACTTCAACATGGGTTTCCACATCCGCCATTACGACCTGGACCTCACGTACCGCGTGGCCCCCAACCGGCTCGAGGGAACCGCCACCGTTCTCGCGGTGGCGTGGCGGGAACTCTCGGAGATGACCCTGGATCTCGTCTCCAACATGACGGTCCGGCGGATCACGGGATCGCGTGGAATGGGCGTCATCAAGTTCAAACACACCGCCGCCAAGCTGCGGATCTTCTTCGCGCAGCCCGTGCCGGTGGACGCCGACTTCCAGCTGGTCATTCATTACGCAGGCAACCCGCGCCCGCGCCGCACCACCTGGGGCGACATCGGCTGGGAGGAACTTACCGACGGCTCCATCGTCGCCTCGCAGCCCAACGGCGCACCGAGCTGGTTCCCGTGCGACGACACCCCGGACGAGAAGGCCACCTACGACCTGCGTATCACCGCCGATTCGCCGTACACCGTCATTTGCAACGGCGACCTCGTGGAGCCGAAACGCGGCGGTTCGATGACCACGTGGCACTACCGGACGCTGCATCCGATGGCGACCTACCTGGCCACCGTCCAGGTGGGCGACTACACCCGCCTCAAGCTGGGTTCGCGTTGCGACGCCTGGGTGCCCGCGGATCTGCTTCCCGACGCCCGCCGGGAACTTACCCACCAGCAGGACATGCTTGAACTCTTCGAAACCCTCTTCGGTCCGTACCCCTTCCCGCGCTACACCGTCGTCGTCACCGAGGACGACCTGGAGATTCCGCTCGAGGCCCAGGGAATCTCCATCTTCGGCGCCAACCACATGCGTGAGATGGGTGTCTGGGAACGCCTCATCGCCCACGAGCTCGCCCACCAGTGGTTCGGCAACTCGCTCGGGCTGGCGCAGTGGAACGACATCTGGCTCAACGAGGGATTCGCCTGCTACTGCGAGTGGCTGTGGGCGGAGAACCGTGGGGTGCCCATCGCGGACAACGTGCGTGTCCATTACGCGGAGCTCGCCAACAAACCTGAGGATATTCTGGTCGCCGACCCCGGGCCCCGCGACATGTTTGACGACCGCGTGTACAAGCGAGGCGCACTGACCCTCCACGCACTCCGGGTGCTGCTCGGCGACGACGCGTTCTACACCGCCGCCCGCGCCTATGTCACCGCCGGCCAGCACGGCGTCGTCGAACCGATGGACCTGCGCCGCGAGCTCTACGCCGTCGGCGACAAGGCGGAGATCGACGAAGTGCTGAGGGCCTGGCTCGAGCGGATGGAGCTGCCGGAGCTTCCCGCATGAGGTCGCTGTCACTGGCTACGGTGTTCTCCGCGCTGTCGGGCTTCCTCGTCCTCATCATCGCGGGCCGCGCCCTCGGGGTGGAGGGCTACGAATCCTTCCAGGCTTTCTGGGGGCTCTTTTTTGCCATCACCGGCCTCATCGACGGCCTCATGCACGAAACCACCCGCGGCGCCTCCGCTGTCCGAGCCGGCGCAGCCCCGGGTGACGCCCGACCATGGCGCCTAGCGACAGTCATTGCCCTGATCACCGCCGTCACCGCCGCCCTGACCTCCTTCTGGTGGGTTCCGTGGCTGGTCGGCAGCGGCACCGGGGCAACCACCCTCATGGTCATTGGCCTTCTCTCCTACACTTATCAGGCGCTCCTCTCCGGGCTGCTGTCCGGTTCTCACCTGTGGCCGCGTTATGCCAGGTTGTTGACCCTCGATGCAGGCAGTCGCCTGGTGGTGTCCGTAGCCGCGTGGTACTTCGGATGGGGCCTCACGGGATTCGTGGTCACGACCGTGATCGGCGCGGTGAGTTGGATCTTCGTGCTCTCTCGCTCAGCCATAAACGCCCGAGTCGACGTCTCTCGCTCGATCTTCGTCCGCCGAGTGCTGTCCGCCATGGCCGCTTCCGGGTCCACCGCTGCGTTGGTGACGGGCTTCCCTGTGATGCTGAAGATCTTCGAGGACGCCCCGACCCTGACGGGCGTGACCATCAGCGCCGTAATGGCTGCGGTGACCTTCACCCGCGCTCCGATCCTTGTTCCGCTGACTCGATTCCAGTCCGCCCTGATCGTCAGGTTCGTGGACAACCGGTCCCTGCGGGCCCTGCTCATGCCCATCGGCCTCGTCCTCGCGGTGGGTGCGGCCGGTGCCCTGGCCGCGTGGGTGATCGGCCCGTGGCTCATGGTTACCATCTACGGTGACCAGGGATTCTGGGTACCCGGTTGGTTCCTGGCACTGCTGACGTTCGCCTCCGCCTGGATGGGCTCGTTGATGATCACGGGCGCGGCCGCCTTGGCCAGTGAAAAACACGACCTCTATGTGTTCGGGTGGGTGATGGCCTCAATCGTGGCGTTTGCGGTACTGGCGCTCCCCCTGCCCCTCGAGGTTGCCGTGGGTTCGGCGCTGATCCTCGGCCCCCTGACCGGCGGGACCATTCATTCTTTCGCGCTCCGCCATACCGGCCGGGAGACTGCGCATGTGCGCACTCCCTAATCCCCGAAGCTGACCCAGCCCTCTTTATCGAAGTCCTGGTTGATCACTATCGGTGGCTCAGGTATCGCTGCCCCGGTGTAGGGCTCGCCGGCGCATGCGACGCGTAACGGCAGACTGCGGTTCACCGACTCGAACACGGTCCCGTCTCGGAAACGGAACATCAGCCGAGCCGGGTCCCCGAAGCCCAGTTCAACCCCGGCGATGCCCCTGGACACCAGCGAATGGCAGTAGGAGCACAACGGCAAGAGATTCTCCGGATTGGTCAGACCCCCACGGGCCCACTCCACTATGTGGTGGAACTCGATGAACTGGGTGTGCGCGCAACCGGGCATGGCGCACTGGAACATCCACTCGGTGAGCACTGCGGTCGCCACCGCGTCAGACACCAGCCTCCGGGAGCGCCCGAGTTTCATTGTCGCTCCTTTGCCATCCAGCAGATGCCCCCGCATGTATCCGTTGAGCATGGTGCCGGTGAGCGACTCGGCCGTAGCTGCAGGAGCATGAGGCAGATGCGCGTGGCCGTCCTCCGTGTAGATGACATGCACCTGCGCACCGGGTGCGCGGCGCGTGTTGGTCGGCGAGGAGTGCACGATGTTGAGCATGCCCAGAAAAGACGACATCAATTTCGCCGGCATGGGCATGCCGAACCGGCTGCTGCCCAGAGCGTCGACCTCGTCAGGTTCGGCCTCAGCCAGGGCCTCATCCAGCCGTTCGGCGTCCGACAACGTCTCAGGATCAATCTCCGCGAGGTCGACCAGGTTGGCCAGCTCGCCGATCTTCAGCGCCGTCAGAAGCTTCTGCCCTCCGACCGGTCCGAGCTCGCCGCTGAACCTGACTCGCCCGGTCTCTTTGTCCGCCCAAAGGCGGAACTGGTCTTCCCCGCCAGAGCTGCCACGATCCCCGGCCCGGCTCCGACCCGCGAGCGCCCGTTCCAGCTCCCGGTAGGACATGGACTCCGCCAGGAGCACCAGCTCGATCTCGTTCTCCTCGGTGAGATATTTTCCCAGTAGGCGCACCTTGGAGTAGTTGATCCCCGCTTCCAGAAATGAATCCGCGACGAAACGGTACCTGGCCACCGTCCGTGCCACCCGGAGGTAGTCGTACGCGGTGTTGTCTGCGACGTCGAAAATGCGGACGATCCACGCGGCGGTGGACCTGGCACCACACTCCTGCGCCAGACCCCGGTCGTCGAACTCCGCGAGGTTGAGCAGAAAGAGCGCGTGCTGCCTGCTCATTTCTTCGTTGGCGGCTGAAATGGTGGTGATGAGGTCGTGGTCGGACAACGTGGTGGTCAAGGAAAGTGCCGTGGTCATGAAAGCCCCCTGCGGTACGACGTGCGCGGTTCCCGATCCCCCGAAAGATCGAACGCACGTTCTACTAAGGCAAAGTCTACCCCGGCCAACCCGCCGCGTCCAGAGTTAATAGAATGTTTTTTCGATTCGACTGGACATCGCCCGGGCCGCACGTACACTAACCCCCATGACAAGGCTGCTGGTTACCGGTGGCGCCGGATTCATCGGCGCCAACTTTGTTCGTTCCGCGCTCGAACGCGGTTACGACGTCGACGTTCTTGATGCCCTCACCTACGCCGGAAACACAGCCAACCTCGAAGGTCTGGATGCCGAGCTCCACATTGGTGACATCGGGGACGAGGCGCTCGTCGATACGCTAACCCGCCGGGTGGACACGGTCGTGCACTTCGCCGCGGAATCCCACAACGATAACTCCCTGACCGATCCGTCGCCGTTCGTGCGCACCAACGTCAACGGCACGTTCACGCTGCTCGAGGCCTCACGCAGGCACGACACCCGCTTCCACCACGTCTCCACCGACGAAGTCTTCGGCGACCTCGCCCTCGACGACCCCAATCGGTTCACCGAGGACACGCCGTACAACCCGTCGAGCCCCTACTCCGCGACCAAGGCCGCCTCCGACCACCTGGTCCGCGCCTGGGTGCGTTCCTTCGGGCTCCGGGCCACGATCTCGAACTGCTCCAACAACTATGGGCCGTTCCAGCACGTCGAGAAGTTCATCCCCCGGCAGATCACTAATCTTCTCGACGGTCGCGTGCCCAAGCTCTACGGCACCGGCGAGCAGGTGCGCGACTGGATCCATGTCGACGACCACAACGCCGCTGTGCTCACGATTCTCGAACGCGGCCGGATCGGCGAGACCTACAACATCGGCGCGGACAACGACCACGTCTCTAACAAGCAGGTCATCGAGCTGATCTGCGAGCTCATGGGGGCCGACGGCTACGAACACGTCGCTGACCGGCCGGGACATGACCTGCGTTATGCCATGGATTCGAGCAAACTCCGCCGCGAACTCGGCTGGGAGCCCCAATTCACCGACACCGATTCCGGTATGCGTGAGGGTCTGGAGCAGACGATCCGGTGGTACCGGGATAATGAGTCCTGGTGGCGTCCGCAGAAGGACGCCGTGGAGCAGGCGTACGCGGAAAGAGGCCAGTAGATGATCGAGGGACTGCAGGTCATTGACCTCACCGTCCACGCGGATGCTCGCGGGTGGTTCAAGGAAAACTGGCGCGCCGGCTGGCTGGACTTCACGCCGGTGCAGCAGAACGTGTCCTTCAACGCCGACAAGGCCACCACGCGCGGCCTGCACGCCGAGCCCTGGGACAAGCTGGTTTCCGTCGCCACCGGCCGGGTGTTCGGGGCCTGGCTGGACCTGCGGGAAGGCTCCGCGACGTTCGGCGAGACGTACACACACGAGATCGGGCCCGAGACCGCGGTTTTTGTACCCCGGGGAGTGGCCAACGGGTTCCAGGCGCTTATCGACGACACCACCTACACCTACCTGGTCAATGACCACTGGTCCCCCGACGCCGAATACGCCAACGTGTCCTACCGGAACATCGACTGGCCCCTGGAGCCGGCCAACCTCTCCGAGAAGGACCTCGCCCACCCCATGACCACCGATCCGCTGCCGGCCAAGAAGATCCTGGTCACCGGCGCCGATGGCCAGCTCGGCCGGGCGCTGCAGAAAGTGCTCGGAGACCGCGGCGAATACTGCGCACGTGCGCAGTTCGACATCACTGACCCGCCCGAGCTGCGCTGGCGGGACTACAGCGCGATCATCAACGCCGCCGCATACAACGACGTCGACGGCGCGGAGAGCGACCGTGCGCAGGCCTGGGCGGTCAACGCAGAGGGCCCGGCGAAGCTCGCGCGCATCGCGCAGGCCAACGACCTCACCTTCGTGCATGTCTCCACCGACTACGTCTTCGATGGATCCCGGGACAGCTACTCCGAGGACGCTCCGGTGGCGCCGCTGAGCTTCTACGGCGCCACCAAGGCCGCCGGGGATGCCGCGGCCGCGGTTGCCCAAAAGCACTACGTCGTGCGCACGCAGTGGGTGTACGGCGACGGCGCAAACTTCGTGGACACCATGCGCCGCCTCGCGGACAGGGGCGTAGAGCCGAGAGTCGTGCACGACCAGGTCGGGCGGGTCACCTCGGCCGACGACCTGGCCAGAGCCATCGTCCACTTGCTGGACACCCGGGCGGATTACGGCATCTACAACGTCACCGGCACGGGCGACCCGGTCGGCCGCGACATCATCGCCATGGCCATCTTCATCGCCCTCGGGCACGACCCCGCCGAGATTCACCCGGTGAGCACCGCCGATTTTCACGGGGAGACGGACCACGCGCAGCGGCCGTCGAGAAGCGTCCTGGACACGGCGAAGATCGAGGCCACCGGTTTCACGCCCACCAACTGGCGCGTGGGCCTGGCACTATATCTGTCATGAGGGGCATCATTCTCGCCGGTGGATCCGGCACCAGGCTGTATCCAATCACACGCGGCATCTCCAAGCAGCTCATGCCCATCTACGACAAACCGATGATCTACTACCCGCTGACCACACTCATTCAGGCGGGCATCCGGGAGATCCTGGTGATCACCACGCCCGAGGACGCCGACGGGTTCCAGCGCCTGCTCGGCGACGGCTCCCAGCTCGGGCTCATGATCAGCTACGCAGAGCAGCCGGAGCCCGAGGGGCTCGCGCAGGCGTTCCTCATCGGTGAGGACTTCATCGGCGACGACTCGGTGGCGCTGGTGCTCGGCGACAACATCTTCGACGGGCACGGCTTCACGACGGCCCTTTCCCACTGTCGCTCGGTCGACGGCGGAATCGTCTTCGCCTACGAGGTCAGCGACCCGGAACGCTACGGCGTCGTCGAATTCGACCGGGAGGGGCGGGCGATCTCTATCGAGGAGAAACCGACGGAACCGAAGTCGAACCACGCGGTGGTCGGGCTGTACTTCTACGACAACGAGGTGGTGGAGATCGCCAAGAACATCCGGCCGAGCGCCCGGGGTGAGCTGGAGATCACCGCGGTCAACGACGCGTATCTGCGACAGAATCGCCTCGGGGTCCGGCGGATGAACCGCGGCGACGTGTGGCTGGACACCGGGACCTTCGACTCCATGAGCGAGGCCTCCGCCTATGTCGAGGTCATGCAGAAACGCACCGGCCAGGTCATCGGATCACCCGAGGTCGCCGCGTTCGAGGCGGGGTTCATCGACGCCGCCCAGCTGCGCTCGCTGGCCGATCCGCTGATGAAGTCGGGGTACGGGGAGTTTCTGCAGGAGGCGGCCGTGTCCGCCAGTCAGTGCCAGGATTAGGGTCTAGGCTCTAGAACACTATGGAATATCCTTCCGGCAACAGCGACACGTGGCTGATCGTCCCTTGTTACAACGAAGGGCCGGTCATTCGTGATGTCCTTTCCAACGCACGAAAGACCTTCCCCAACATCGTCGCGGTCAACGACGGCTCCGCCGATGATTCCGCGGACCGGATTCGTGAATCCGGTGCTTGGCTGGTCAATCACCCCGTCAACCTGGGGCAGGGCGCGGGCATCCAGACCGGCATCGAGTTCGCGCGCGCACAGCCGGGGGCCAAGTACTTTGTCACGTTCGACGCTGACGGCCAGCACCAGGTTCATGATGTCGAGCGCATGGTCGAGCGGCTGCGCCGGGAGGACGTGGACATCATCGTCGGCACGCGTTTCGGCGAGGGAGAGAAGAAGGATTCGCAGGTTCCGTGGATCAAGCGGGTCGTGCTGAAGACCGCGGTGATGCTCTCCCCGACGACGAGAAAGCTCGGGCTGAGCGACGCCCACAACGGACTGAGGGCCTTCAACAAGACCGTCGCTGACGGGCTGAACATCCGCATGAACGGCATGTCCCACGCCTCGGAGATCGTGTCCACGATCGCGAACGAGGGCTGGCGGGTGTCCGAGGAACCCGTTGACATCCTGTACACCGAATACTCGATGAGCAAGGGCCAGTCGCTCATCAACGGCGTGAACATCCTCGCCGACGGCCTGGTCGCGAGGAGACTGCCATGATCCAGTTCATTCTGCTGCTGAGCGCCGCCGCGCTCGCCTTCTACTTCTTCTCCAACCGTCGCAAGGCGCAGGCGAAGGCGGGCGTGAAGATCGGCTTCGTCGTGCTCATCCTCGCCGCGATCTGGGCGATCCTGCGCCCCGACGACCTCACCGTCCTGGCCAACTGGCTGGGTGTCGACCGCGGCACGGACCTCATGCTCTACGTGCTGGTGGTGGCGTTCTTCTTCACCACCCTGTCGACCTGGGTGCGTTTCCGCGAGCAGGAGCTGCGCTATGCGCGCCTCGCCCGCGCCGTCGCGCTGCAGAACGCGGTGGCGCCGGAGGTTCAGCCCCGGAAGTAATCCACCGTCCGCTGCACGCCTTCAGCGATGGGCACCTGCGGCTCCCAGCCGAGCACCTCGCGGGCGCGGTCGAAGGACAGCGCGCTGCGCGGGAGGTCGCCAAGACGGGCGGGCGCATGCTCGGGCTCGTCCGGCGCGCTGGCTGCCCTAGCCACCAGCGAGTGCAGCTCGCGGTCGGTCGTCTCCACCGACGTGCCCACGTTGAAGCGCATCCCGCCGCCCTGTTCCCCGGACGCGAGGTAGAAGGCGCGGACAACGTCGCCGACAAAGACGTAGTCGCGGGTGTTGTCACCCTCGCCGAAGACCTTGGTGGGCTTGCCCGCCAGCAGGTGCTGGGAGAAGATCGCCACCACGCCGGCCTCCCCGTGCGGATCCTGACGCGGGCCGTAGACGTTGGCCGGCGCGATATGCGAGCACTCCAGGCCGTAGAGGTGGCGGAAGGTGTTGAGGTAGATCTCACCGGCATACTTGCTGGCCGCGTAGGGCGAGTAGGGGTCCGGAACCGTCCCCTCGCCGACCGGCAGCTCGGACGGCTCACCGTAAATGGCGCCGCCGGAGGAGGTGTGCACGATCTTGCGCACGCCGGCCTGGCGGGCGGCGTCGGCGAGCCGAATGACCGGGAGGATGTTGAGCTCCGCGTCGGCGACGGGGTCGGCGACGGACTTGCGCACGTCGATCTGCGCGGCGAGGTGGAAGATTACCTCGGGGTTGTGCTCGGCGAGCAGGGCGTCAAAGTCCGCGGTGCGGATGTCGGCCTCGACAAATTGGAAACGCTCGGAGCCCTGCACACCTGCCAGGTTGGAGGGCTTGCCGTGGGAGAGGTCGTCGACGACGACCACGTTGTGGCCTTCGTCGATGAGCAAATCCACGAGGTGGGAACCGATGAAACCGGCGCCGCCGGTGACGAGAGTGCGCATACAAAAACCCTAACAGGATAAGCTGTCCGCTCATGGAACAGCGCCGATACATTCTCACCCTCATCTGCCCGGACCGCACCGGGATCGTCTCTGAACTGTCGACGTTCTTTGCACGGCGCGGCGGATGGGTCGTCGAGGCCGACTTCTTCACCGACGACGCCTCGGGCCGGTTCTTCACGCGGCTGTCCGTGCGCGCGGAGTCGATCCAGATGAGCTTCGAGCAGCTGCGCGCGGAGGTCGCGGAGTTCATCACGGATCCCGCCGCGACGTGGACGCTGTGGGACACCGAGCGGCGCAAGAAGGTGGCCATCCTGGTCACGCGCGAGAGCCACTGCCTGCACGACCTGCTGGGACGCATCGACCGCGGCGAACTGCCGGCGGACGTCACCTGCGTGATCGGCAACCACGACGACCTGCGCCCGATGGTGGAGTCACGCGGGCTGGACTTCCACCACGTGCCCTTCCCCGCCGACGCTGTGGGCAAACGCCGGGCATTCGATGAGGTGGCGGGGATCGTCGAGAAGCACGAACCCGACGCCGTGGTGTTGGCGAAGTTCATGCAGATCCTGCCGGCGGATCTCTGCGAGCGCTGGGCGGGCCGGGCGATCAACATTCACCACAGCTTCCTGCCGTCGTTCATGGGGGCCAGACCGTACCACCAGGCGTACACCCGCGGCGTGAAACTCATTGGCGCGACCTGCCACTACGCCACGACGGACCTCGACGACGGCCCGATCATCGAGCAGGACGTCACCCGGGTCAGCCACAAGGACTTCCCCGACGACCTCAAGCGCATCGGGCGCGACGTGGAGACGCAGGTGCTCGCCCGCGGGCTGCGGTGGCACCTGGAGGACCGGGTGCTGGTCCACGGCAACCGGACCGTGATCTTCACCTAGTTGCCTTCGCGGATCCATTCCTCCAGGTGCGGGGCCTCCGCGCCGACGGTGGTGTGGTCGCCGTGGCCGGTGCGCACGATCGTCTCGGCAGGGAGCTCGAGGACGGAGGTCTTCAACGACTCGATAATGGTGTCGAAGCTGCTGTAGGAACGCCCCGTCGCGCCCGGCCCGCCCTGGAAGAGCGTGTCGCCGGAGAAGAGCTCGCCGGCCTCCGGGAGGTAGAGGCAGCAGGAGCCGGGCGAGTGGCCGGGTGTGTTGAGCACCCGCATGTCCGTCCCGGCGATCTGGAAGACCTGCTGGTCACGCAGGCCCTCCTCGGGCCCGCGCGCGTGGGTCTGATCCCACAGCATGCGGTCGCCGGCGTGGAGGTAGACGGGGGCGTCGAGCTTCTCGGCCAGTTCGGGGGCCACGGTGACGTGGTCGTTGTGCCCGTGCGTGCAGAGGATGCCCTTGACCCTGCGGCCGGCGACGGCCTCGATGATGGGGTCGGCGTCGTGGGCGGCGTCGATGACGTAGACCTCGGAGTCGTCGCCGACGATCCAGATGTTGTTGTCCACGTCCCATTCGCCGCCGTCGAGCTTGAACTTTCCGGAGGTGACCACGTGGTCGATGCGCAGATCAGACATCAGAGCACCACCACCGAACGAAGAACCTGGCCACTCTTCATCGTCTCGAAGGCCTTCTCCACATCATTCAGGCCGATGCGCTCCGAGACAAACCGGTCCAGCGGGAGCTGGCCGTTCTCGAAGAGCTGGGCGTAGGCGGGGAAGTCCCGTTCCGGCAGGCAGTCGCCGTACCAGGCGGGTTTGAGTGATCCGCCGCGGCTGTAGAAGTCGATCGCGGGCATGTCGATGCGGTCGGTGGTGTTGGGCACACCCACCATGACCATGCGCCCGGCGTGGTCGCGGGAGTAGAACGCCTGGGTGAACGTGGGCATGATGCCCACCGCGTCGATGGCGACGTCGGTGCCGAAGCCGTCGGTGAGCTCGCGCACCTTCTCGGCGACCTCTTCCTCGCTCAGGCCCTCTGAATCAACCACGTGGGTGGCGCCGAACTCGCGGGCCAGCTCGGTCTTGCGGGAGTCGATGTCCACCGCGATGATCTTCGCGGCACCGGCGAGCTTCGCGCCGGCGATGGCGGCCATGCCCACCCCGCCGAGGCCGAAGACGGCGACGGATTCGCCGAGCTGGATGTCCGCGGTGTTCACGGCCGCGCCGAGGCCGGCCATGATGCCGCAACCCAGCAGCCCCACGGCGGCCGGGTCGGCGTCCGGGTTGACCTTCGTGCACTGGCGCTCGTGGACCAGGGTCTTTTCGGCGAAGGAGCCGATGCCCAGGGCGGCGGTGAGCTCGGTGCCGTCGTCAAGCGTCATCTTCTGTGACGCGTTGTGGGTGTTGAAGCAGTACTTCGGCTCGCCCTTGCGGCACGCGCGGCACTCGCCGCAGACGGCGCGCCAGTTGAGCACGACGGTGTCGCCCTCCTCGACGTGGGTGACGGCCGAGCCGACGGTCTCTACGACCGCCGTGGACTCGTGGCCGAGGAGGAAGGGGTAGTCGTCGGCGATGTCGCCGTTGCGGTAGGACAGGTCGGTGTGGCAGACGCCGCAGGTCAGGACGCGCACGATCACGTCGTTCGGGCCGGGATCGGGGATGACGACGTCGACGAGTTCGACGTCCGCGCCCTTCGAGCGGGCGATGACACCTTTCACGGTGGTGGGCATAGCTTCTCCTTCGTCTGTTGCTTGGCCACGACCTTACGCTGCCCGTATCCGTAGCGGTAGGAGACCCCGTCGCGGTCGACGTAGGCGTAATCCTCGCCGCGGAACTTGCCCGGCACGTCACGCCCGTGCGCCGCGACCGCGTCCGCGGAGGCGGGCGGCGTGAGCGGCAGCTGCCCCTGCGGGCCGCCGTCCTCCCCGGTCAGCGAGCGCAGCAGGTGCTCCGGGGCGATCTCGAAGGTGGCCACCACGGCGTCGGCACCCGGCTCGATCTCGCCGAGCAGCCACGGGTTGATGAGGTTGACCGCGAGGATCGTCGGCACGGTCGCCTCCACCTCCTGCACCCGCTCGATGTCGACGCCGTTGTCCCGCGGATCCACGGAGAGGGACACCCCGTCACGGTCGTCCTCGAAGAGGTTGATCTCCGGGCGCGCCCAGATCAGGGCAAGGTTGGCGTCCTCGGGCTTATCGACGATCGTTGCCCCGGGCAGTACCTTCGCCACCGCGTCATGGAGCTTGCGCTGCACCACGTCGGACTGCGTGCGGCCGGTGACCAGCAGGTGGATCTTCTGGGTGGTGTCCTTATCCAGCGGCAGCAGGCCCGAGGAGCGCAGCAGCGCGACGGAGTGGCGCTGCGCAAGCTCGCCGCGGGCACTGACCTCGTCGCCTCCCACGACCTGTTCGGCGGTGCCGGCGTCGACGTAGGGGTTCTCGAAGAGCCCGAGCTCGAAGATCTCCGTGAGCAGGCGGGAGAAGGCGCGGTCCAGGTCCTCGTCGGTGAGCAGACCCTGCTCATAGGAGGCGATGAGCTCGCGGGGGTCGGCCATGTCGGAGAAGATGTCCGTGCCCGCCCGAACGGCTGCGGCGAAACGCTCCGGCTTGGTCATCTCCTCCACGCCCCAGGGCATGGCGTCGATGATGCCCGAGTCGGAGTTGACGTAACCCCGGTGCCCCATGTCCTGGCGCAGCATCTTCTCGATGAACGTGGTGTTGTACGCGAAGGCCACCTCCTCGAACTGGGTGGTCGGGCCCTGCCAGTCCTGCTCCGCCAGCTGCGGAGCCGAGTCGTTCACGGGCTTGGCGTAGTACGGCATGATCGAGGAGACACCGGCGTCGACCGCGGCCTGGAACGGCGGAAGGTGGTACTTCCGCAGGGAATCCACCGTGGGGTAGTCATTTGTCTGGCCCCATTCGAAGTGCGGGTCATGGCCGTCGTAACGCACGCCACCTCCGGGGAAGTGTTTGACGGTGCAGGCCACCGAGGTCTCCGAGACCCCTTCGCCCTGCATGCCCGCGGCGATCTCGCGGATGTAGGCGGAGACCAGCTCCGGGTCCTCGCCGAAGGTGCCGTTGAAGCGCGACCAGCGGGGTTCGGCGGCGACGTCGGCCATGTAACCGTAGAGCTTGTGGATGCCGGCGGCGCGCCACTCCCTGGCGATCCCCCGGCTGAAGTAGCCCATGAGCTGGGGATCGTTCAGCGCGGCCAGGCCGATCTCCGCCGGCCACTCGGAGAACACGCCCGAGGATTCGTTGACACCGAACTGCGCCACCAGGGCGACGTGGTTACGGGGGTTGGACCGAATACGACCGGGATGCCCAGCCGGGACTTCTCGGCGACCTCCTGGACCGCGTTGGTCCACTACACCATCTCGGCCGGGGTGAGGTTGTCGCGGCTGATGAGGAAACGTTGGTGACGCAGGTTGATCGCGTTCTCCGTGGACGAGGTCACCAGCACCGGCTCGGGGTACTGCTGGCCGGTGATGGGGTTGGCGTCTCGCGAGACATCCTTCTGCGAGAGGAGCTCTTCCTCGACCGGCTCGGGCAGAAACGACGAATACCCCGGGTGGTGCGAGCCGATGATCATCAGCCCGGCCTTTTCCTCCGGGGTCATACGGGTGAGAAGGCCCGCCGCCCGCTCTCCGGCGGGCAGCCGCCAGTCCTCGTAGGGGGCCAGCTGGCCGTCGCTGTCGAGGTCACGGAAGTCGAGCCCCTCGACGGTGATGGTGGCTCTGGCGCGGCTGGACAGCACCGGTTGATTTGTCATGGGCATCCCACTTTCCTGCTCCTAACTACCTTAGGGGAGAAGGAAGGGATGCGGGGACGGTTACTAGCTGTTGGCGATCATCCAGGCGACGTGCTCGTGACCACGGTCGTTGACGTGGATGGGCAGGTTGCCGGTGCCGCCGTAGAAGTCGACCAGTCCGGCCCACATGCGCTGGTTGTCCGGCGCACACATGTGGTTGTTCACCGTGGAGGGTTTCATGTCCAGGAACTCGACGCCGGTGGCGCGCGCTAGGTCAACCTGCATGTTCTGTGCCTGCCACTGCCAGTGGTTGACGTCGGGGAACAGGGTGCGATCGTAGACGTTCGGACCGACGTGGAAGAGGCAGACGTTGTTGCCCTCGGTGATGGACGGGTAACCGACGATCTGGATGCGGGCGTTGGGGGCCGCGTCGCGGATGCGGTTGATCTGCGGGGCCATGGAGCCGACGAACCGGGCGCGGACGTCGCCGTCCGAGAGGGTGCGGTTGTTGTAGGTGTCGTTGAAGCCGGTGGAGATGATCACGCGGGCGGTGCTCGGGGTCAGCGCCTGGTCCCACAGGGCGTGGTCCACCTGCGCGGCGAACTGCGGACCCTGGGAGATGGAGACCGTGCCGGAGCAGGAGTAGTCCCAGGGGACCAGTCCAAGCCGGGCGGAGGCGGAGCGTCCCCAGTTGTTGCCCTGGGGGCAGCCGGTCGCCGGGTTACCGGAGGAGCCGGGGCGGCCGTCACTGAGGCCGCCTGCCAGGTAGTCGGGAACGGTGGGGTTGGCGATGATGGAGTCGCCGAAGATGACGAGGTTGCGGTCCTGCGCCTGCGCCTGGGGAAGACCCGGCCCGGCAATGAGGGCGAGGGCGCTGACCAGCGCGGCGATGACCGCGGCGAGCCGGCGCGGGGTGGTCGAAACTGACATTCGAGGTCTCCTGAAGATGTAATGGGGAGTTTCGATGAAGATACTACACAGCGCTCGTAACATACGTCACTTCTGCAGCATGCGCACCTTAGGTTACATTGGAAACCAAAACCACACGCGGTACCCTCTTATCGATCTATATGTAGCCTTTGCGTCCGCGTTAGCGATGTAGGACCAGATACCTTCTTTTACTTTCAGGAGTACCCCCGTCATGAACCTTGCCACCGCCCTCCACTACGTCTCCTACACGGCCAAATCGGTGTCCAAGTTCGTCCCCGCCGTCCTCAAGACCGGCCTGGTGGATCTCAGCGCTCCCCCCAAGGTCACGGCGGCGCTGATCCCCAACCTGTCCCGCTACTGGTTCTCCCTCGCGCGCGAGCTGGAGCAGGCCGTGGCCGCGGTCCCCGACCAGCTCGCGCTCATCGACGATGACGGCACCCTCACCTACCGTCAGTTCCGGGAGGACTCCCGGACCCTGGCCAGGTACCTCACCTCTCTCGGCCTGGACGAGCTGCGCATCGGCGTCATGGCGCGCAACGGCCGCGGCATCCTGCTGCCCATGGCCGCCAAGGGTTATGCCGGCGCGGCCATCTACCTGCTCAACGTCGGCTCCTCCCCCGAGCAGATCCTGGGCACCGTGGAGGAGAACGACATCAACGTGCTCATCCTCGACGACGAATTCGAGCAGTGCGCCCCGCTGGACCGTCCCGGCACACTCACCCTCATCGCCCACGCGTCCCGACCCCACGACAACCTCGGCACGGTGCACGACATCGTCAGCCACCCGGAACGGGTCGCCAGCGTCAAGCTGCCCGCCTTCCCGAAGCACGGCCCCATCGTGCTCATGAGCTCGGGCACCTCCGGCATCCCCAAGGGGGTCGTGCGCCCCGAGCCGAAGCTCCCCTACGTCGTCGCCGGCGTCGTGCGGGCCATCCCCTTCAAGGCTGGCATGCGCATCCAAATGACCGCGTCGATGTTCCACACCTGGGGCTGGGCCGTCTCCAACATCGCATTCGCCGCCCGCTCCACGGTGATCACCCAGCGCAACTTCGACCCGGAGACCGTGCTCAAGCAGATCCAGAAGTACCGGATCGAGGGCCTGTACTCCTCCCCGATCTTCCTCAAGCAGATGCTGCAGATCGAGGGCCAGGAGAGCTACGACACCTCCTCGCTGCAGTTCATCGCCTCCTCCGGCCACGCGCTGACCCCGGAGATCGTGCGCTCGGTCAACGACCGCTTCGGCCCGATCCTCTGCAACATCTACGGCTCCACCGAACTCACCCTCGCCGCCAGCGCCACCGCGGCCGAGATCGAGGCCGACCCGACCGTCGCCGGGGAGATCACCGCCGGCACCGTACTCAAGATCCTCGGCCCCGACGGCGCCGAGCTGCCCACGGGCTCCATCGGCCGCATCTGCCTGCGCAACTCCACCTCGCTGACCGGCTACACCAACCCGGACATCCCCATCGTCAGCGACGACGAGGGCCTCATCGAAATCGGCGACCTCGGCTTCATCGACGAGCAGAACCGGCTCCACGTCCTCGGGCGTATCGACGACATGATCATCGTCGGAGGCGAAAACGTCTTCCCCCGTTCCGTGGAGGAGATCCTCGAGCCCATGCCGGGCGTCGCCGACCTCACCGCCATGGGTGTCGAGGACGCGGAGACCTTCTCCCGCATCGCCGTGTGGGTCGTCCGCGAGGACTCCCCGGAGGGAGACGCGCTCACCGAAGACAGCATCCGCGACTGGGTCGCCCGCCACCTCGCCGGGCACTCCGTCCCCCGCGACGTGCACTTCGTCGACGATCTCCCCCGCAACGCGACCGGCAAGGTCGTGCCGCGTTTCCTCACTGAGTGACGGCCAGCTGCCCCACCACGTTCTGCCCCAGGCACACCGTCTGATCCCGCGCGGAGACCCGCAGCGTGTCCCCGCCGCCGCTCACCCGGACGAAGACCTCGCTGAGCCCGGACGGCACCTGCGCCGACGTGGCCTGCGCGTCACCCAGGCCCACGGACACCTCCGTGGCCCCCGCGGCCAACACGTTGAGGCGCACGACCCAGTCACGTTCGAACAGCGGGCCGTCCAGGGGCACGAGCAGTTCCGACCCCGGTTCCACGCAGCCCGGTTCCCACGCCGTCGCGCGGGCGGGTGCGAGCTCTGCGGCGATGAGGTGGCCGGAGGCGTCGACAAGCGTCGGTTCCTGCGTCGCCCCGGTGACCTGGCCCTCCGGTAGCAGCGCTGAGAGCTGGTTGTAGGGGTAGGTGACCGGCAGCAGAACCTCGAGGGCGACCGGCTGATCCAGGATCGGCTCGCGACGCTGCTCCAGCTCGGCCCGCAGGGTGGTGAAGTACTCACGCGCCGGTTGCTCCGACCAGGACTGCGCGTAGGTGACGGTGCTCACCAAGGACGAGACGGCCACCACTGCGGCAACCACCGCTTGTCGACGCCCCTCGCCCGCGAGCACCCCGAGGGTCAGCACCAGGAGCACCGAGGCCTCCGCGAAGTGCCGCAGCGTCTGGGCGATCTCCGGGGCCGTGTCCGGGGCGGAACGCCCCCACGCCAGCGCCGCGAGCGCGAGCACCGGGTACGCGAGCACCACGGCCATGGCCGCGAGGCCGCGTCGGCGCACCGACCAGATGAGCAGCGCGGCGGCGGCCAACGCCCCGGCGATCATCGTCACCGTGGCGGGGTCGGCGAACGGCGGCCCGGGATGCCACCGCTCCCACGTCCACGGCGCGCCGATCAACGTGGGCAGGAAACCGCGGACGTAACCGTGGGTGAACAGGTCAAGCGGACCGGCGCCGGCGGGGTTCGAATCGGGAATTCCCGCGGCGATGACGTACACAGTCGCCCAGACGGCCGTGGGCACGAGGAAGGCGGGCACGAGCCTGCCCGGGTTCCGGTTTCCCGACCAGGCCCACAGCAGGAGCAGCGAGGTCGGAGCCAGCAGGAGGGCGCGTTCGCTGAACAGGCAGGCCAGGAGAATCGCCACGGCCACGACGACGAGGTCCGTGGTGCGCCGGCGCCGCAGATACAGCCAGCCGTGCGCCAGCCACAGCGCCGCCGCGACGTGCAGCGGCAGCGAGTTCACCGCCGCGGACAACCACGTCGTCACCGGCAGCGTCAGGGGCGTGAGCAGGTACAACGCGGTGACCCACCAGGCGTTGCCCGGCGCGGTGCGCACGGCCGCGTAGGCCACCGCCAGGGCGGCGAGCACCTGCCCGGCGATGAGCACCGTCAGCGCCACCGACCAGTTGAGCGGCGGCAGCAGCCGCAGCACCACCCAGGCGCCGGGCATGAGATGGCCGTCATGGGGCTGGAGGAGGAGGTTGCCCAGCCCCTCCGCCCGGGCCTGCGCGCCGAGGGTGAGGTCATCGCCGTACAGCCAGCCCTGGGCCGCCACGAGCGCGCGGAGGGTGACCCCGACGATGAGTACGGCCAGCAGCGCCACGCGGGATCTCGTCATACCCGGGCAGTGTAGTGGGGCACCCGGACAGGGCACGGTAAAACCCCGGCCAGAACAGGGTTCCAGCTGGGGTTTTGGTGGAGCCGCCTGCGAGAATCGAACTCGCGACCTTCTCATTACGAGTGAACCCTTCCTGGCGTTGGCTAGCAACAACGCCACCAAGGACGACAGTAAAAGACCAGATCAGAGAAGCAATACCGCCAATGAGAAACGGTTAGCGCTCAGAGCGGTGTGTATTTTGTGTGTACTCGCCCGTTACTTTGATGGTGTCCCCATAATGGGGATAGTCGCGTCTGGACACAGGAGCTTTCCCCTTTCCTCAGTGGTGCGACCAGAGGGAGAAGAAACATCCACCCCGGTGCACCCGCTGCGGTGACAACGACCCATCGCCCGCAGCAGGTGGCAATCGTCACGGTTATCCCTCTTTTTCAGATTCCTGTCCTCGGGATCAGAAAAAGACGGGGGCCTGTCATAGGTCAGTGAGCATCTGCTGCATCTGGGCGATCTCGGCCTCCTGGTCGTTGATAATTTGTTCGGCCAGGGTGATCGCATGGGGATTCTGGCCGTCAGCAACCTCGTCACGGGCCATGTCGACCGCACCTTCGTGGTGGGCGGTCATCTGCTCCAGGTAGAGGCGGGCAGCCTCGGTGCCCTGGGCTTCCTCAAGGGCTGTCATGTCCTCCTGGCTCATCATCCCGCTCATGCCACCCATCTCGCCGTGATCCATTCCACCCATCTCGTCCATGGTCCCCATGCCCCCAGAGTCGGTGACCGGCTGCTGGCCCCAGGCCTCGAGCATGGCGTTCATCCGGTCAATCTCCGGTCCCTGGGCGTCAATAACCCCCTGGGCAAACTCCACGACCTGGGCGGGGATACCCTCCTTGGCCAGGAGCGTCTCACTCATCTCCACGGCCTGCTGGTGATGGGGGATCATCATCTGGGCAAACATGATGTCCGCGTCGTTGTGATCGGCGGAGATCTCCCCGTCCGCCTCAGTCGTCGCCGTGGTGGTCTCGGTCGTCTCAGCGGTAGTCGTCGCAGTGCTGGTGGCCGAGGTGGTGGCGTCGGTGTTGCCTGACTCGGTGGCCTCACCGCAGGCGGCCAGCGCCAGGGTGGAGGCCACGGCGAGAGCGGAAAGAACAAGGGTGCGCTTCATGGTGGAGCCTTTCAGGGTCATATGGGGGCAGTGGAGAGAAGTGGTGGATCAGTGGACGGCGGTGGATGCCGGAGTAGGCGTGGTGTGTTCCTCCTTCGGACTGGTGGGAGCCAGGTGGGCCGGGTCCAGATCAATCCGGCGCAGCAGCTGAGCGTTCAGGGCCACCACGATGGTCGAGGCAGACATCAAGATCGCGCCCACGGCCGGGGACAGCACGAACCCGATCGGGGCGAGCACGCCGGCGGCCAGCGGCACGGCGAGGATGTTGTAGCCAGAGGCCCAGATGAGGTTCTGGATCATCTTGCGGTAGCTGGCCTGCGAGAGCTCAATCATCGACAACACCGCCCGGGGATCGTCACTGGCCAGGACCACTCCGGCGGATTCCATCGCCACATCCGTGCCGGCCCCGATGGCGATGCCGACCTCGGCGCGGGCCAGGGCCGGGGCGTCGTTGACACCGTCGCCGACCATGGCCACGCTCAGGCCACGCTCCTGTAACTGGGTGACCTTGGTGTCCTTGTCCTGGGGCAGGACCTCGGCGAAGACCTCATCGATCCCCAGGTCCTGGCCAACCGCCTGGGCCACCTGCTGCGCGTCACCGGTGATCATCGCGACCTTCACCCCGCGGTCCTGCAGGGCTTTCACGGCGGCGCGGGATTCGGGGCGGATCTTGTCCTCGACGGCCACCGCACCGATGATCTGACCGTCGCGGACAATATGGAGCACACCGGCCCCACGCCCGGTCCAGGCGCTGGTGGTGTCGGTGAGCTCGGCCGGGGTGGTGAGGTTGAACTCGCGCAGCATGTTCGGCCCGCCCACGAGGATCTCAGCGCCATCGACAGTGGCCCGAACCCCCCGGCCGGAGGCGGCGCTGAAACCAGTTGCACGGATTTGCCGACGGGAGGCCTCGGGATGGGCGGCCGCGGCCGCCACGATGGCGCGGGCCACGGGGTGCTCGCTGTCGGCCTCCGCGGCGGCGGCCAGGGCCAGCAGCTCGCCCTCGGTGACGCCGACAGCTGCCGCGACACCGGTGACCGCGTGCGCACCCTCGGTCAGGGTGCCGGTTTTGTCGAAGAGCACCACGTCGATGGTGCGCATCCGCTCGAGCGCCATCCGGTCCTTGATGAGCACCCCGGATTTCGCGGCCCGCTCGGTGGAGATCGCAATGACCAGCGGAATCGCCAGGCCCAGGGCGTGCGGACAGGCGATGACCAGCACCGTGACCGTGCGCACCACGGCATCGTCCGGGCTGCCGATGATGGTCCACACCACCGCGGTGATCAGAGCGGAGATCAGCGCGAACCAGAACAATAACGCCGCCGCCCGATCCGCCAGGGCCTGGGCCCGGGAGGAGGACTCCTGGGCGTCGGCAACCATGCGTTGGATCCCGGCCAGGGCGGTGTCCCCGCCGGTAGCCTCCACCCGGATGCGGACGGTGTTGTCGGTGGCCACGGTACCGGCGACCACCTTGTCACCGGTGTCGCGGAAGACGGGACGGGATTCGCCGGTGATCATCGCCTCATCGAATTCGGCGGCTCCGTCGAGGATGGTTCCGTCGGCCGGCACCCGGGCACCGGCCCTCACCAGCACGACGTCGTCGACGACCAGCTCGGAGATGGCCACGGTGCGGGTGGTCCCGTCGATGACTTTCTCGGCCTCATCCGGCAGCAGAGCAGCCAGCGCGTCAAGCGCGGAGGACGCGGCCCCGAGAGCGCGCATCTCCAGCCAGTGGCCCAGCAGCATGATGGTCACCAGCAGGGCCAGCTCCCACCAGAAGTCCAGGTCAAAACCGCCCAGCCCCAGAGTGGTGACCCAGGAGGCGACAAACGCCACGGTGATGGCCATGGCGATCAGGAGCATCATCCCGGGTTGGCGGGATTTCAGTTCCGTCCATCCGCCCTTGAGGAAAGGCGTTCCGCCGTAGACGAAGATGATCGTGCCCAGCACCGGGGGGATCCAGGTGGATCCGGGGAATGCCGGGAGGTGGTAGCCGAGCAGGTGGGCGACCATGGGGCTGAAAATAACGACGGGAATGGACAGAATCAGCGACCACCAGAAGCGGTCCCGAAACATTGCGGTGCTGTGTCCGGCGTGTTCGCCGTGACCATGAACGTGGTGGTCTTCGTCCAGGGCGGAGTGCGGGTGATCGTGGGGCATCGCCTGGCCGTGGGTGTCGGCATCTGCGTGGTGTTCGTGGCTGGCATGATCCGGGTGGTGGGTGTGGTCTGTTTCCGGAGCGGGGTGATCACCATGGTGATCGCCGGAATGGTGGGGAGTGCTCATGACGTTCCTTTCGCTCAACCCGGTCGGGGTCGAGATGATGGGTAAAACCGATCAGGATAAGACGGTGTAGCCGGCCTCCTCGATGGCCCGGCGAACCATCTCCGGAGGTACGACACCGGTGACCGTGACGGTGGAAACACCACCAGCAGCGAGATCAATCTGGACGTCGTCGACCTGGGGGAGGGCCTGAAGGGCCTGGGTCACGCTTTTCGCGCAGTGCCCGCAGGTCAGGCCGGTGACCTGGTAGCTAGGGGAGGACCCTCCTGCTGACGAGTCGCTGGCGGCAGGGATGGAGGCGGTGTCGGCACGTGAGGCAGGTCCGCAACAGCTGCAGCCGTGGGAGGCCATCGGCAAGAGGCGGGGTGGGGAGGTGATCATGGGAAAGCTCCTACGGGTCGGTGGGATGCGGCGATGCTACTCTCTAGCATATACCCCCCTGAGGTATATTTTGAAGGGGTGGAGGGCACGGCCCTCACGCGGGGCAGGGTGTGGTCACCGAGCAGCCTCCTCACTGTCGGGAGGGGACAGCGGGAGGCGGAGGGCAAACACCGCTCCGCGACCGGGTCCGGGGGAGGTGGCGGTGAGAGTGCCGCCGTGGGCCTCGATCAATGCCTTGGAGATGGTCAGACCGATACCGGCCCCGCCGTTGTCCCGGCTGCGGGCGGCATCCCCCCGGTAGAAGCGTTCGAAGATGTGTCCGAGCTGGCCAGGTGGGATGCCCTCGCCGTCATCGGCGACGTGGATGAGCGCGGTGGACGCCCCCTGTCGGTGGACGCTGATCCGGACCTGCCCGCCGGCCGGGGTGTGCCGTAGCGCGTTCGACAGGAGATTGCTCATCACCTGGCTGAAGCGTTGCCGGTCCACGAGCACCCGGGCGGTGTCCGTAATGGTCTCGACCTGTAAATCGACGCCTTTGTCAGCATAAGCTTCCCCCGCGGCAGCAGCGGCGGTATGGAGCAGATCCCCGAGCCCTTCCTCCGCCAGGTCCAAATCGATCCGGTGTTCCTGGGCCCGGGAGACATCGTCGATGTCTTCCATCAACCGGGTCAGGCGGGTGAGTTGGTCAGCCATGATCGTGTGGGTGGCATTATTCCAGTCCACGACCCCGTCCTGGAGACCATCGAGGTAGACCGTGAGCACCGATAAGGGGGTGCCCATTTCGTGGGCCAGATCAGAGAGCATCTGGCGGCGGATCTGTTCGGTGTGTTCCAGCCGGTCGGCCATGGTGTTGAAGGCATGCGCCAGGGTGGTGACCTCGGGGCCTGCTTCTCCGGCGGGCACGCGGATACGGTAGTTGCCGGCCGTCAGGCTGGTAGCGGCGCGGGTGAGATCCTGCAGGGGGGTGCGCAGGCGACGCGATAACCACAGGCTGGCCAGCAGGGCGCTGATCAAGGCGGTGGGCAGGGCGACGGCCAGGGTGATCAGGTTGGCGTCCCGGTAGGCCTGCTCGGCATGGAACAGCTCCAGCGAGGGGTCCTCCCGGCCGGTCATCAACATATGATCATGGAACAGGGTCGGGCCCACCATCGTGGCCACGGCCGCGGCCACCAGCAGGCTAATCACCACGACCAACACCTGGGCGGCCAGGAAGCGGAAGGTCAGGCCGGGTCCGTGATTCATGGCTGCCCCACCCGGTAGCCCACGCCACGCACGGTGTCGATAAACCCCCGGCCCCGGGTGTCGGTGCCGAGCTTGCGACGCAAGTTGCCGATGTGGACATCGACGATGCGTTCATCACCGACCCAGGTGGTGTCCCAGACCTCGGTGACCAGGTCGTGGCGGGTCAGCACCTGGCCGGGGCGCAGGGCCAGGGCAACCAGCAGCTCGAACTCCGTGCGGGTGAGCTCCACGGTCGTCTCCCCCACCCGCACCTGATGGGCGACGGGGTCAAGGATGAGGTCACCAACGATCAAGGGGGTGGTCACCTGCGGTGGGGTGGTGCTGGTGCGCGGGCGGCGCAGCACCGCATGCACCCGGGTCACCAGTTCCCGGATGCTAAAAGGTTTGGTGATGTAGTCATCCGCCCCCAGGGTCAAACCGCTGATCTTGTCGTCCTCGCTGCCACGCGCGGTGAGCATGAGGATGTAGCAGTCCGAGAAGGTGCGGATCCGTCGGCACACCTCCAGGCCGTCGAGTTCGGGCAGCCCCAGATCCAGCACCACAACATCGGGGGAAAAGCGACGGGCCTCGTCCACGGCCTGGGTGCCGGTGTGCGCCTGGCGGGTATCGAAGCCGGCCCGGATGAGGTAGGAGGCCACCATCTGAGCCAGGGGTTGTTCATCATCGACGACCAGCACCCGCCCCGGGGGCGTGGCGGTGGTCGGTGTGCGGTCAGCCATAGACCCCAGTATCGCTCCGGCCAGGGGGAATACCACCCTCGCTCAGTGCCCGGCGGGGAAATCTTCATCAAATCTTCAAACATCACCCTTCGACCGCCGTCACCCCTGTGCCCCACCCCGGGCCGGCGGCATCGCCTCCCCTGGTCGGTTCAGCAGGCGCCACCAGGGATTTCACTGCCTGCACCGCATACCCGGGGCGGGTAGAAGGACATCGCCCACGGCTGTGGGGTGGTGTCCCGGTGGTGACCCAGCCCACCGAATTCACCTCCTTTTCGCCCTGTTATAAGGCTGTGAGCAGGGTTTTTGATTTCTAGTCCGTCAGGCACCCGTGCTAGATAAAGGTATGGCATCGACCTTGAGGCGGTGTCTTACCACGATCCAAGGAGATTGACGTGAAACGAGCAGCGATCGCAGCCGCCGCCCTTGCCCTCGCCCTCACGGGGTGTTCGGCCGCCGACCCGGAACCCACCGCCGACGGGACGGTGTCCCAGGATACATTCCTGACTACCCATGGCCTGGCCGCCATGGACGCGGTGGAGATCATTGATCACCTCGACCGGCAGAAGGTCACTGAGCGTCCCACGGATCTGATCGCCTCAGTGCGTGCCGATGAACTGCTGCTCTCGAGCGATGACCAGGAAGTCGTGGTCGATCTTCCCGACAATCAGACGTATGTCTCGATCGCACCCTATCTCACCTCCACCCACGACTGCTTCTACCACAGCCTCACGACCTGCCTGGGGGAACTCGACAATGCGGATATCCAGGTCACGATCACCGATGAGGCGACCGGTGAGGTGCTGGTGGACGAGGCGACAACCACCTTCGACAACGGGTTTATTGGCTTCTGGCTTCCCGATGATGCCACCGGCCTGATTGAGGTCAGCTACCAGGGGCGTACCGGCACCACGGAGTTTTCCACCACCGACGACGGTGCCACCTGTGTCACAGACCTGCGCCTGACGTGATGGCTCAGCAGGGTCCTCACCTGCGCCTGTCTCCCGTGTCACTGAAATCTTGCACCAAGGACGGTTAAATCATGACGAACGCGTTTTCCCGACGACAGTTTCTGCTCGGCGGGCTCGTCCTGGCCGGCACCGGGGCCGTGGCCGCCTGCACCAGCGACCCTGGACCCGCTGCCTCGGCACCAGGTCCCTCCCTTCGCCCCACTCCCACCCCCACTGCGCTCGGTGAGCCGACGGTGCGCCGGACACTGACCGCCCGGCCCCTCTCCCTGGATATCGGCGGCATCGAAGCCAAGACGTGGGGATACGTCTCTGACACCGGGGATGCGGCCATTGAGGCCACCGCCGGCGACGTCCTCCAGGTCGATATCACCAATGAACTGCCTGAGAGCACCTCCATCCACTGGCATGGCATCGCACTCCACAACGCAGCCGACGGTGTGCCCGGCATGACCCAGGACCCCATTGAACCTGGCGAGTCTTTCTCCTATGTTTTTGAAGTCCCCCACGGTGGCACCTACTTCTACCATTCCCACACCGGCCTGCAGCTTGATCGCGGCCTCCACGCCCCACTGATCATCCGTGACCCGCAAGACGCTGAGGACCAGGACGTCGAGTGGACCATCGTGCTCGACGACTGGGTCGATGGCATTCAGGGCACTCCCGACGATGAGCTCGACAAGCTCACCGGAATGGGTTCGGGCGACCATAACGGGAGGATGGGAATGGGAGGTCACGGCCAGATGATGCACGGCACCCCGGACCGGGTACTGGGCGGGGATGTCGGCGATGTGATGTATCCGCACTACCTCATCAACGGACGTATCCCCCGTGCTCACCGGACCTTCGAGGCTCGCCCGGGCGACAAGGCCCGCCTGCGGTTTATCAACTCCGGCGGTGACACCATCTTCAAGGTGGCCCTCGGTGGTCACCGCATGACCGTCACCCACACCGACGGCTTCCCTGTCCAGCCCTGGGAGACCGAATCGATCTACCTGTCGATGGGCGAGCGTGTCGACGTCGAGGTCATCCTCGGCGACGGCATCTTCCCGCTCACGGCTTTGGCGGTGGGTAAGGACGACCGCGCCTTCGCCGTCATCCGCACCGCCGGCGGCCAGGCCCCCCGCCCCGATGTCGACTTCCCCGAGTTGTCGTCCACCGGACTGCTTCTGTCCTCCCTGAAGCCAGCAGACCGTGCACTCCTGCCCGAGGGCACACCAGACCGAGAAGTCAGCATCGACCTGGGCGGGCAGATGATGCCGTATGAATGGAGCATTCTCACCGACGGCCAATCCTCCTCCGCGACCGTGCAGGAGGGCCAGCGCCTGCGGATGGTCATGCGCAACAGGACCATGATGCCCCATCCCATGCACATCCACGGCCACACGTGGGCGCTGCCCGGCAGCGGCGGGCTACGCAAGGACACCGTCCTTCTCCGCCACGGTGAAACCATGATCGCCGACCTGATCGCT
The DNA here is from genome assembly GCF_000767055.1 of Corynebacterium doosanense CAU 212 = DSM 45436. NCBI lineage: Bacteria > Bacillati > Actinomycetota > Actinomycetes > Mycobacteriales > Corynebacteriaceae > Corynebacterium > Corynebacterium doosanense. The sequence goes on along the minus strand of NZ_CP006764.1, from coordinate 372,869 downwards.
GACAACCCCGGTGAGTGGGCATTTCACTGCCATAACGCCTATCACATGGAAACCGGGATGGTCAGCTCGCTTCGCTACGAGTAACCCCCACAGCAGGGTTGAGTGCCGAGGTGGGCAGAGTCGCTGCAGACCACCCACCGGGCAGCACGATGACCTTCCTCGGTGTTGTGGTCTTCCGGGACAACCAGAACACCGTCTTCTTTCCCACCGCCCCGGAATAAGGAGATCTAATCCATGCCGAGCACACCCCGCAGAGCCGCCATCGCGGTTGCCGCGGTGCTCACCGCCGTGACCCTGGTGGCCTGTTCCTCAGGCGACGGCGCCCGAAACGCCGTCGCCGTCGGGGGCACCTTCCAGTTCCACTCACCAGGAGGCCAAACCGAGATTATCTACGCAGAGGAGGAACGTGCCCCGCTGCCGGACTTCTCCGGCCCGTCGCTGATGGAGGAGGGTGAGGAGATCAGCCTGTCTGATTTTGAAGGCGAGGTCGTCGTCCTCAACGCTTGGGGCCAGTGGTGTGCACCGTGTCGGGCGGAAGTCGATGACCTGCAGCTTGTCCAGGAGACTCTCGACCCCCTCGGTGGCACGGTGCTGGGCATCAACGTCCGTGACTACAACCAGACCATCGCCCAGGACTTCAAACTCGACAACGCGGTGACCTATCCCTCGATCTACGACCCGCCGTTTCGTATCGCTGCGGCCCTGGGTGGGGTGCCGACCTCGGTCATCCCGACCACCATTGTCCTGGACCGAAGCCACCGCCCGGCCGCGGTGTTCCTGAGGGAGGTCACCGCCGATGACATCCTTGATGTCGCCCTGCCGCTGGCCGAGGAGGCACCAGCATCATGACCGTTGATGTGATGGCGCAGTTGGCGATCGGCCAGCAGTTCGCCGACGCCGCGGCCACCGGGCCACTGATGATCGGCATCCTGGCTGCGGCAGCTGCAGGTCTGATCTCGTTCGCCTCCCCGTGCGTCGTACCCCTGGTACCCGGGTATATGTCGTATCTGGCCAGTGTGGTCGGCGGGGAGGTCGACTACGACGCCGAGGGGGGCACGGTGGTCACCAAACGCCAGTGGGCGGTAGCGGGTGCGGCCGGGTTGTTCATTCTCGGCTTCACCATCGTCTTTGTGCTGGCCACCGTCACCGTCTTTGGGGCGATCAGCATGCTCACGCTCAATGCTGAGACCCTCATGCGCATCGGAGGGGTGATCACCATCGTCATGGGTCTGGCGTTCATGGGGATGGTGCCTGCCCTGCAGCGCGACACCCGGATGGCCCCGAAGAAGTGGTCCACCTGGTTGGGTGCGCCACTGCTCGGCGGGGTCTTCGCCCTGGGGTGGACGCCGTGCCTGGGGCCCACCTTGGCGGCGATCATCTCGGTGTCCGCCGGCACCGAGGGGATGACCGCTGTGCGTGGGGTGATCCTGATCATCGGCTACTGCCTGGGCCTGGGTCTGCCGTTTCTTCTCATGGCCTTCGGCTCGGCCCGGGCGATGCGCACCGTGGGGTGGCTGCGCCGCCACTCCCGCAAGATCCAGATGTTCGGTGGGGTGCTCATGGTCGCCGTGGGCATTGCCCTGGCCAGCGGGGCGTGGGCGTATTTCATCAACTGGGTACGCCAGTGGACCGTGGAATACGGCGCCACCCTCATCTAACGGTGCTGTTGCAAAGTTGGGGCAGTAGGAAGAGCGACGTGAAATAATCACAGCCATGGGTATCTTCTCCGGTCGTCATTTTGTCAAGCCCCGGGTTTTGTAGAGGGTGATTTACTTGTCGATCAGGCCGCGTAGGCCTGACACTTCTGCCATTCCTGATGAACTTCCTTCGGCGGGCGATGAGCCAATGCGGAGTGCAGTCGGCGATTGTTGTACCACCCGATCCACTTCGAGGTCGCCACGATCACATCTGTCAGCGCCGGCCACGTCCTGCGGTCGATCAGCTCGGCCTTGAACACCGAATTCAACGCCTCGGCCATCGCGTTGTCATAGGAGTCGCCGCGGGATCCGACCGAGGCCACGACCTTCGACTCCGCCAATGACTCGCCGTAGGTAATGGAGCGGTACTGCACTCCACGGTCGCTGTGATGGATCAACCCGGAAACGTCCTCACCATCACGAAGCCGTGCCGACAAAGCCATATCCAACGCATCCCGCGCCAGCGAGGCACGCAGATGATTCGTCACCTGCCAACCGACGATCTCACGCGAGTAGGCGTCCAATACAAACGCCGCATACACCCAGCCGACCCGAGTGGGAATATAAGTAATGTCGGCGACCCACAACATATTCGGCGCGGTCACAGCGAAGTCCCGGTCGACCAGGTCCACCGGACACTGATCGGCGTCCGCGCTGCGGGTCGAGGGCTTTTTCTTCCTTCGGTGGATACCCGCCAGGCCGTCGGCGGCCATGAGGCGTTCGACAGTGCAGCGGGCAACGTGGCCGAAGGTGCCTTCGCGGTTGATCTCCGCCCACAGTTTCCGGGCACCGTAACATGAGTAGTTGTCCTCGAAGATGCGGCGTAGCGCCCGGGTGATCTGCTTGTCCCGGATAGACCGGGCTGATTCAGGCCGGGATTTGTGGGCGTAATACGTGCTCAGGGCTATCTTCGCGCTGGTGGTAGCCAGGACACCGATGATGGGCTCGACCCCGAACTGGGCACGGTTGTCGTCGATGAATCGCACGATCACTTGTGTGGGCGGTCGAGCTCCGCCGCGAAAAAGCTGAGGCCTTCTTCAGGATATCGTTGGCGCGTTTGGCTTCGGCGAGCTCAGCCCGCAGCTGGCGGTTTTCTGCTTCCAGGTCGACCGACTCGGCCGGGGTGCCAACACCGGATTGTTTGTGGGTGCGGACCCAGACGCGCAGTGTTTCCTTGCTCACGCCGAGCTCGGCGGCGATGCGGGTGACCGCACCCCGGGCCGTGTCAGGGTCGGCTTGGGCGTGGAGCACGAGTTCTATGGCGCGCTGCTTGAGCTCTGGGGTGTACTTGACGGGCATGTAAGGGATTCCTTTTCCAGTTTCCTACCCTCCATTAAACCCGGGGCGAACCAGTCAGCCCCACCTTCCGTTAGTGGAATGTGGGGCTGACCTGCTTCTTCATTGGAGCCGCCTGCGAGAATCGAACTCGCGACCTTCTCATTACGAGTGAGCGCGGAATGCCGGTTGACCTGCCGTTTATGCCGCGCCGTTCCGTCCTGGTTCCGAATGGGGCCCCGAACCTCGTAACTGCGAAATGCCCGGCATGGCAGCCGAGCTGGACGCAGCGCGGGGTGTCGGGTGACGTGTGGTGGAACCCCGCGGTCTAGCCCCGCCTGGCCCGGGGCGTGAAAATGTCTGCACCCCGGCCGCAGGGAAGCCACTCGCCTTGGAAGTGATCGCACCCTGCGCAACTCGGTAATAGTTTCAGCGCGAAATCACCAACACTATTAATTCTTACGCCAAAAACTCGTCAGCTAGAATCCCCCCTACCAAATTGTCCAAATCGATCGGTGATGCGCAACACGATGAATCTGCCCCCCAAACGATTACGCAAGCTCGCGAAGAAGCTCGCGGTGCAAGGTTGGACGTATGCCCCCACCAAGGACAACCACCCCCGCTTCAATCCCCCCGAAGGGGCCGTAGGCCTAGATGGAAAACGCGCACGTCCAGTCAAGTTTTCATCGACCCCGTCAGACGCCAGGGGCGACAGAAACTCGGTTTCCCTCCTCAGGCGTCAGGGTGCGAACGTCAGCTTTGATGACATAGGATGACGAGCATTGAAAGTAGGTGACCATCATGAAGAACTTCACTCTGGAAGTAACTACGCCCCCTGTTGTCAATGACGACTGGACCGCCCTCGTCCGCATTCTCGATATCGTCCCCGGCAGTGCCCTTATGGAAGACCCTGATCGCCCCACCATCCTCCTCGACGTAGATGCCGACTCCCATCGGAAGGCGTTTATGTTTGTGCTGGGACTGGCGGAGCTTGTCGGGCTGGAAGTGGATCAGATGGAGGTCATCGAATCGCGGTCCTCTACCGTTCCCCAGTTCATTCCCGACGTAGAATGCGTCGATGAGTGGGTGCAGAATTCCCCCAAGCGCCCGGCAATTACTTACTAGACTCTGAGAACAGCTTTCGGTGCCCCATCCCGCTCGGGATGGGGCACCTGCGTTCGGCTTGGTCTTGCATAAAGTCCAGGGCTCAGAACGAGAAAGAGCCCCCACCCGGCGCGGCGGCCAAGGTGGGGGCATGGGGCTAGAGGTCGCGGAGGACTTCGGGGTCGATGACGACGACGGTAGTGGGGTGCTCGCGCCGGTACTCGCGCAGCGATCGGAGGGAGCCCCTGTACTTGATTTCCAGAGTGCCGAACTCGGACCGGAGACTCGCAAGCTCGCCCTTGACTTCCCCGACCTGGTGCCGCAACTCTTCGATGATCTTTCCGCTCATCTCGGCGAGCTCACGGAAGTCTGCGGAAACCTGCGCGGCGTCGGCGGGGACTTTGTCCGCGTCCGCCTGCCGCTTGCCCTTCACGGTGAGGTAGCCGAAATAGGCGGTAATGAATGCGATGATGACGCCCTGCCATCCGTCCATCGTGGCCCCGCTATTCGTCGCCGTTGCGAGTGTCGTGACGGTCATGGGCTACCTCCCTGATGGTGACCTGCCCGCGCCGACCGCGCCAGGTCGACCAGGTGATAGTGAATGCGAAAGCGACGTAGATGACACCGCGGAAGAAGAATTGCTCGGGTGTGAAGACTAGGTAACCGAGTCCCCAGAAGAGGATGCTGGTGGCTGCCAGGCTAAGCGCGATGGCTGCGGCCCTGGAATCATGCCACCGGGCCAGGATGATGTTGGCGAGCGCGAGGACCAGCCAAGCGTAGGACCATCCCCACGTGGGCAGGAGCAGGTCTGCGGGGTGAGGGACGATGGTGAGGTCAGTGTGGTACCGGTGGCTCACCCAGCCTCGAGAGAGGAGTGCGACGCCGATGAGGAGCATGAGCATGCCGTCGGTCAGCATGAATGCCCGGATCCTACGGGCCAGGGGCTGCGCCCGGGCGGGGAGATGGTCGATGGGCACGGCCTACCCCTCTGCCCGGTGCTCGCCGACGTAGTTGTCGACGTTGCGGCGCGCGAGGCAGTTGCCGACCGCTGCGAGGATCGAGCCAGATACGGCCACGACCGCTGCGACGAGCTCCGCATCGACGGTCACTCCCCAAATCGCTGCGATGGGGACGACAATGCCGGCGAGCAGAGTCAGGGTGTCATAGATGCGCTTGCGGGTGTCCGGGGTGAAATCGCGGTTAGGCATTGGCGGTCTCCTGCTTCTCGTAGAGCCGGGTGGCCTTGATGTCGATCAGGCGGAGGTACTGGTCAAGGGTGAAGCTCTTGGAGGCGTCGACGTAGGACGGGTACTGCTCGCCCACCGACGCCGCAGAGAACGTTCCGTCCTTGATCCCAAGGTCAGCGCCCGTACCGAACTCTGCCTCATAGAGGCGAGTGATCTTGTAGTCCACGAAGCGGAGGTACTCCGAGAACCGCAGTTCGCGCCCGTCGAGGTAGGACGGGTATTTGTTGCCGGTGAACTCACCGGCGGGCTGCGGCCGCTCCGGCGCAGGGGTCGGGGCGGTGCCGCCGGACAGGATCTCGTTCGCCCGGGCGATGACCACGTCGTAGGGGAAATTCACGCCCGGGTCCGTGTGATCGGATTCCTGCCACGCCTTTGAGATGTCGTCGTGGCCACAGACGCCGCCCTGACGGGCGCGCACCTCGACGTGGCTTCGCTTGACCGTGGGAATTCCCTTCTCCTTGGCGTAGGCGGCGAGGACGATCGCGCACTTCTCCATCTGCTTCGGGCGGGCGAGCCACTGCTCGCGGGTGAAGGATGCTCGGCCAGCCAGCGACCAGTGCCACCCGGCGCGGTTGCCGGTGAACATGGCGGCCCAGGGGATGTATTCGTCATCGTTCTCGCGGGCCGTACGGCCTTCGGCATCGATGACGCCGTGATACGAGCCGCCGGCGGCCGGGCTGAGCTGATAGCGGGCCATGGCCTCAGCGGAGAGATCCTGGCCTTCGAAGGTGTGGAAGGTGAAGATGTTGCGGCCAGCGGGGGCGAGGCCGTCGTCGTTTGCGGTGAGGAGGTCGATGTCGGCGGTGAATGCGTTTGCCATGGTGGTGCCTTTCTGCCCGGTGTGTGGGCATGAGAATGGCCCCGCGCCGGATGACGGGGGCTAGGATTCGCTCGTATGAGCGAGTGGTGTGAGGTGGTGCCGGATCGGTGTCCGGCGTGTGGTGTGTCGTGGACGGGTGCGGGGTCGGTGCGCCCGGGGTGGGCATCATCCCCACGGTCGGGCGGCATGGGCGGCAGGACGTGGGAGTGCGCCGCGTGCGGGGTCATGCAGCACCCCGAGCACGTGGACCACCCCGCGGTCTAGACCGGGTCGACTTCGGTGACGTAGATCGAGCCCGCGCTGGTTGTGGTCGCCCCTGTGAAGGTGATCGTGACTGGACCCGTGGCGATGCTGGGGACGTCATACGGGCTGTTCGCCGTGGCCCCGCCGTCCACCGCCGACCCGTTGGCCGTAAAAGTCCCGCCGCGATTTATTAGGACGTAGTTCTTCCCTTCCCTACCGACAGTGCGCGATACGGTTCCCTTTCCGGTGAAACGCCCCGCCCAGGACGCCCCCCCGCCGCCGCCGATGGTGCCGATGAGTTGTGTGGTGAACGCCATGCGGGTCTCCTAGATCTTCTGGAACATGGATACTGCGGCGGCAGGCGGCCAGTGCGCAGCCGAGGTGTGCGCCTGGAGCACCCGGTACGTGATGCCCTTGTCGGTGACGTACTGGCCCACCGTGAGCGCGAGCCCCGCGGCGAACGGGAACGGGCGCGCCTGCGTGCCATCGAGGGTGGGTGCTGCTGGGGTGGCTGTGTCGGCGGGCGGGGCGGGTGGGGTGATGACCTGCGCCGTTACGTCCTTCCAATAGCGGTCGTCGATCCCCGGTGCTCCCGGCTCCCAGGAGTTCAGGCCACGCACCTGCGACTCCCACACCTTGCCGTTCTTGCGCACCTTCTTGCTGAACAGATACATCTTCGCGTGATCCGTGCCGGGGTTGACCCACTCCGCGAAGTCGGTCACCTTGGTCTTGTCGGTGACCTTCACCTCCGGCGCGGGGTCGGGGATCGTGCCCGCCTTGCGCATATCCTCGATGACCCCCGCCCGGGCAACGTCCAAAGCGGGGGCGTTGGCGCGCCTCTCAGTCTCGGTGTTCACCATCCACCCTCGCAGATCGACGAAGTCAATCTCCGAGAGTTTTTGAATATCGTCCCGAATGGTCATGTCTTTTTCTCCTTGGTGCGCTGCGTCGATGAATTTGGGTCGCTGGTGCTGGATGTCACGTTTAGACCCCTGTGATTCGTGAGAGCTCGGCGGTGGTGATGCCCCAGAGGTAATCCCCCACCACCGCACCCGAAGGGGCAGTCGTGGGCTTCGTGCCTGTGTAAGGCCAGATCACGAAGCGATCTTCTACCTGCGCTTTGAGGATCTTGTCCTGGTCGTCGACGTACTTCTTGGTCGACACATCGGCGTCTACCGCCGGGGCTGCGACCTGGGCGCGCCCCGCCCCGTCCCGCAGGACCACCGTGCTGGCGGTGGGGGTCACTGACTCGGAGGTGAGACCTGTGACATCGGCTCTGGGGTGCGTGTGCCCCGTGTTCGCCTTGCCCGCGAGCGCAGGGACGGTGGGCGCGTCTGCCGTACCCGCGAGATCCCCCGCCAGCTTGACCTTTCCCTTGGCAGTGGTCGTCGCATCTGCCACGCCAGCCGCCGCCGTATCCGCAGCCTTCTTCTCACTCGCCGCAGCAGCCGCAGCCGACGCCGCCGAATCTGCCGCCTTAGTGCTCGCGGTATTCGCCGCGCTCGTGGCGAGATCCGCCTTCTGGCTAGCCGTCGAAGCACTACCGGATGAGGCGCTCGCGCTGCCCGCTGCATCCGCTGCCTTCTGGCTGGCAGTATTCGCCGCGCTCGTGGCGAGACCCGCCTTCTGGCTAGCCGTCGAAGCACTACCCGCCGCGTTGGTAGCCTGCTCAGCGGCGGTGTTCTTGTACTGCTCCGCCCGGGTGACGGCCGAGGTGACCGTCTCCGTGGCCGTATTCGCCGCAGACGCCGAGGCCTTCGCCGACGCAGCCGCCGCCTCGGCCCCGGTGCGCCCTGCCTCAGCCCGGTCAGCATCAGCCTTGACCACCTCGCGGATCACACCAGCACCATCGGAGACGGCGCGATCCACTTTCTTTTCGGCCTTAGTCGCCGTCGCTACCGCAGCCTTCTCAGCCTCGACTGCCTCATCACGCGCTGCCTCCGCCCGGCGCGCGGCTTCTTCGGCCCGGGCGACGACGACGGGTGTCCATTCGGTGGTGGTGCCGATGAGGTCGGCGAGCTCGTGGGTGCCCTCTGCGGGGAGGTCGATGTCCCAGTGCGTGCCGTGCGACACGCCACCAGCGATTTCGACGCGGATGGGGCCGGGGTCGAGGGCGGGTGTGGTGAATTTTCCTCCCGAGTTGTACAGGGGGATGCGGTGGATCTCCTGGAGGATGACGCCGCCGCCGTTTTCTGCGGGGCGGGTGATTCGGGATTGGAGGAGCAGCGCGGTGCCCTGGGCCTCGAAGTTCTTGCCGGCCACGTCTTTCAGGTGACCTTTTATGATTGTCATGGTCGCCTCCTTTTAGCCTGGTTGGGTTTCGTCTGGGACGTTTTGCTGGCCGGAGTTTTCTGCGACGGCGGAGTGTCGGATCACGTGCAGAGTGCTGCGTTCGGTGCCGCCTTGCCACCAGCGCCAGTTGTCCGAGTAGGCGCGGACTTTCACCCGGTAGCCTTCTGCTGGGACCACGAATGGGTAGGCAGTGAAGAGGGTTTGTTCGCGGTCTCGGGGGATGACGAATTCGCTGTGGCTGCGGGAGTACACGGTCGAATCGGGCCGGAGCACTTCGACGATGAGGTAGCCGTAGTCGCCGCCGGTGAAGCTTGTCCGGCGAGCGTGAAGCTTTGCATAGGCGGTGTATAGTCCGCCGCCACCGAGGACCATCTGCCCCGAGCTGGGGTCCAGGCTGATCGATTTCTCTGGGCCGAGGCGTCCGGAGTACTTGATGTCCCTCCAGTTGTCGCGCGACCACTCGACGTTGATGTTTTCCGTGAGGTACGCGGCGCAGTACCCCTGAATGCCTTCGAGCAAATCAGTGCGCTCAAGCAGGTCGAGCTGGCCGTCGCGGATCGGCTTAATGGCCTCACCCACCGGGGCGAAGATTCCACCCGGGGAAAAGATGCCCCGGATCGCGTCACCAATCCCGCCGATAATGTTGTTGAATCCGGCGGTTAGACCGGATCCGAGGTCGTTGCCGGCGGTGCCGTAGTCGCGGAGGTCCTGCGGGGATCCATCCCAGCGAGGGGTATATCGGTCCGGCGAGACACCCATCTAGCCCACCTCCTCGGTCCCGGTCTGCTGCAGCTGGGCGAGCAGCGCCTCACGCTGCGCAGGCGTAAGCGCCGCGACGTCGACCGGCTGAGGCACAGCGCGCTCCCGATCCTCCAGGGCCCCGATCCACCGGCCCTCCTCATGAGGGGAGCCGGATCCGCCGAGTGAGTCGTACTTCACCTGCGGGCCGACATGCACCGTCCAGGTGTACGGGCCAGCGGGCAGCACGCCCTGCAGCTCCCCCGTCCTCGGATTGAGCGTCAGCCCGGGCGGCAGATCGGGCGACCACACGCTCGTCAGCTCCGAGCCCGGGACAATCTCATCGACGTTGCGAGGATCATCCCAGCCGCGCGAGTACTCCACGGTGTGCGGTTCGACGTCGTGCAGCTTTGCCCCACACATATCGAAGATGAAGGTGGAGAGGTCGTTCATGAACTCGTTGTCCAGCTTCATGCCGAGCGGGTTGAGGAATAGCTGAATGTAGGGGTGCTTCCCCGCGGGTGCGGGGTGCTCGAACATGAAATCGATCTGGGCGTTCACGGGCCCTCCTTAGGGGATAGCAGTCTTGAAGCGGTCGAAGGCGTCGGCCGTGGCCTTGAGTGAGCGGTCGAGCGAGCGGGACGGGGACTCGCGCAGACGCGGATCTCCCATCCCCAGGGCGACGTCGTCGCCGCCCCGGTGAACCGTCACCGTCCAGGACTCCACGTAGGTGGCGAAGATGATTCCGAGGGAGATCACCGCCGCCTGGTCTCCGGTGCGGAAGTCGCGGCCGAGGACGTAGGGCTGGCCATCTCCCACGGTGAATTCGGTGGAGACGGATCCCTGGGTCTCCTGTAGTGCGGTGAAGCCCTGCTGGAGCGACGAGAGGGAGAAGCCGTCACCGGGCTTGACGATGCCCCGGTAGCGGTAGGGGCCGTGGGCCTGGCCTCGTGCGTAGGCCGGGTACTGGATCCAGGCGAAAAGTTTGTCCTTGAGTAGCTCGCCCTGCATGTGGCCGATGAACGCGCCGGCGGCGGCCGCGAACGGAGCGAGTGGCGGGAAGGCAGCGCCGATGCCGGCGCCGATGCCCTGCCACATCGCCGACGATGCCGCGGCGATGAGCGAGTTGACGATTTGCGGGGAGCGGCCACCGACGATGACGCGGGAGTCCGTGGATTTCTTCACCACCAGGCGGTGCGTGATCCCCTTCATGTGGTCGGCCGACCACACGCACCAGGCATTGGGGTTCTGCCCGGTGAACCAGGAGTCGTCGAGGACCAGCGCCTTGGTCGTCTGGTCGCCCGTGATCGTGGCCCTGATCCCCCGGATGACATCGCCGATGCGGCCAGTCGATGACGTGTCGAAGGCGCGGGGCTTGATGTCGAGGATCATCGTCGGCGTCGACAAGGTGGCGTGCGAGGGGAAAGGTTGCTCGTCGCCGGGGAGCCACAGCTCGATGGTGAGCAGCAGCCCCGCGGCGTCCAGGGTGGCCGAGAACATCTCGCCCGCCGAGTTGAACCTGGAGTCGAGAACCGTCCACTCCGTGGTCGTGGATTCATGGATCGGGCTGACCATGAGCGGCCAGGAGCTCGGGTTGATCCCCGACCAGGTCAGCGGTGACCAGAGATCCCAGGCTGCGAGCATGAGGGGCTGAAACTCGCGCGCGAGATTGCGGTGAAGATAGGACTTCAGTACTCGCAGAGAGTCCCCCGCCTGGACGTCGGCGTACTTGAGCTGCGCTGCCAGCGGCAGGCTGGGGGACGCCCACAGCGGCATGTGGTGCAGGTGCTCCCACAAGCCCTCGCCGAGGACGGCCACCGAATCGGCACCGTCCTCCTGGAGCAGCTCTATCTCCGCGAGGCGGTAGGTCACCCGGTAGCTCGGCGTCTCGACGACGATCCAGAACCACTGGTCGAGAAGCGCTTTCGGGTTGCCCGTCGTCGCCTGGTCGATCATGAGGATCTCCGGCACCGCCGGGTGATTACCCGGCAACTTGATATTCAGTGCGCCGGCGGCGTTGCAGGCGTCGCCGTAGCTCCCCTCGAGGAACCCCGAGAGCGAGCACACCGGCACCATCTGATTGTCGAAGAGCCACACAGTGCGCTGCCCTGCCGCGTGCTCGGCGTCGCGGGCGGAGCGCCAGCTCGTCCAATCGAATGCCACCTGTCACCACCTCCACATTGACGTATGCCTGGGAGTGACCAGGCCCGAGCACTTCTCGAATCCCCAGATCGCCTCCGACTGCCGACCAACAGGCGCGGGAAACAGCTGGCCGCGCATGCCGCGCCACAGATCCGGCGCATCCACTTCGCCGACCCGCACCCGCGACGCCTTCTCCGGATCCGTGTCCAGCTCCGCCCACCGCGTTCCCGCATTCGGCAACGCGACCCGGCCGATTCCCGGCGCGGTGACGTAGGCTCCAGCGCCGGTCCAGCGGATGATGGGCCAGGCGGGCAGGTCGCCGGGGTTGCTGACGATCTGGTTGGTGCCGGTGTAGCTGGTGGTCTCGCCGTGCCAGCAGCCCTGGAAGCTGATGGCGGGGACGTCGATCTCCAGGGATTTGAGGCCCGGGGTGGCGGGCGACTTCTCCGGCGAGATCTCATCCTTGCCCCGGATGACCGGGGTCGTGAGTGTGCCCTTTTCCCGGAGGGTGGAGCGGAGCTCGCAGGCGTCGAACTGGCCGAAGCTGCGGAAGAACATCGACCACACTTCGAGGAGGGGGTCTCCGTCGTCGCCGCGGAAGCCGAGTTTCCAGGTGGCTTCCATCTGGTCGGCGGCCCAGCCGATGGGCGTTGCTCCGATCTGCTGGGAGGTGGAGCGGGCGGTGTGTTCCACCGGGGTCTGCAGGCCGATCGGGCCCATGAGGTAGACCCCTCGTCGGCCGGGGGCACCTCGGGTCAGTGACCATTCGGTGCCCCACGGGTCGACCAGGGAGATCAGATACTCCATGCAGGTCTACCTTCTTTCTGGGTTAAGCGAGCAGGGTGACTCCCGTGCCCGGCGCGCGGCGTTCTCGCTTGATGCCGCGCAATTCCTTCTCGCTGACTTCCGCCTTGCCTTCGACGGCTTCGATGCGGTCTTCGAGGATCTGCTGCCCGTCGAGGTTCACGACGAGCTGCAGGCCCGGGGTTTCCGCTCCGAGGCCGGTGGGGCCGAGGACGGAGGTGACTGCGGAGTCCAGGGCGCGGTTGGCTCCGCCGATGTCGGCGGCGCTGTTGACGGCCTGGCTGGCGAGGTCGTCGTTTCCGAGGATCTCGGCCAGGGCGCCGTAGCCCCAGTCGCCACCGGCGGACGCGATCGCCAGTTCGTCGGCGGCTGCGCCGAAGAGTCGGGCGGTGTCGCCGGCGGAGGCGGCCATGTTGACCAGGTCGCCGGCGAGCGCTTCGTTTCCGATGAGCTCGCTCAGCGCGCCGTAGCCCCAGTCGCCGCCATCGGCTGCGACGGAAAGCTCTTCGACGGCGTTGATTAGGCCTGCGACGTGCGTCCACTGCGGATCCGTGAGGACGGGCTCCCGCTTGCCGCTCAGGTTGAGCGCGAGGCCGCGGTGAGGCAGGTAGCCGCCGGTGTCGTACAGGCCAGTGTCCGTGACCAACTGCTCGCCGCGGGCCATCTTGGTGGCGTACCGGTCCGGGTAGGCGCTGCCCTGCACACCCTGGGCGACGGCACCGGGCTCCTTCGACTCCCAGTCCGGGTACTTCCGGAGCATGGCGTCGAAGAAAAGGCCGGCCGACTCGTAGGGATCCATGCGCTGGTCGAGGGTTCCCCACGCGCCGTTGTCACGCTGTTGGAACAGGCCGACACTGTCGTAGTCCGATCCCACTGCGTCGTGCTTGTAGCCGAGGGAGCCAGGTACGGCGTTGTTCGCCCACATCTGCATCGGGTCTCCCGACTCGACGAGTGCGACGGCTTCACCGATCTTGGCCCCTGCAGCCGAGAGTGACCGGGCCTGCGCAGCCCGGGCGATCTCGTAGGCGAAGAACTCCTGGCCCCAGTCCGTGCCCGGCCCCTTGGGCATCTCCAAGACGTCGGGGTTATCGAGTCCCTGCAGCTGTGGGTCGGCGCCCATCTGCGCAGGGGTCATCGTTGTCACGGCCGCATCGTGCAGCTCGGCCGCGTGGGTCTCCGCAGTCGACGTGCGCGCGCTGTCCGATCCGCTCGTGGCCACACCCGAGTTGGACGCGGGCTTGCCGTACCAGTCCGGGACCGGCATCAGCTGATCGAGCGGTGTCGTCAGTGCCTTCTTCGTGAGACTGTCGCCCATCCCGAAAAAATCGAATACGGCGTCCGCCCCGATCTGCAGAGCGGATTTCGACCCCATCCCCCCGGCGAAGACCGACTTAGCCACGTCCGCACCGTAGGCCGTAGCCTCCTGCGGGGAAGCAGGATCAGCCAGTCGCGGGTCAACCGTTGCCGTAGACGCTGACGTCGCCATCGACATAGACGGTGACTTCGTCGACGTCGAGTAGGTCGTCATGGGCATGGTCGTGGGATCAGCAGTCAGATCCCCCAGCCCGTCCAGCTCCACGTTCTCGAACTTCGGCGCCACCGGCATGTAGAAGAAGGTGTCGAAGTACGAGTCCCAGGCGCCGGCAGCACCGCCGCCGATCTGACCGTTACCTCGCCCACCACCCATCTCGACGTTTGTGCCGTCCGGCAGGGTGCCGGCGGTGTGTCCTCCGGCCGGGCCGCCGTTGAGGAAGCCGATCCGGAGATCTCCCTCCCCGCCCCGGCCGCGAGTGAATCCACGGGCCGAGAGCTCGGAGGCTTCATTGCCGGTCGCGAAGCGTGAGCCGAAGGCCTGGCGGCCCGAGGCCACATTCGCGAAGGCGGACATGGCGCCGGAGCAGTCGCCCCAGTTCGTCCCGCCCCACACGTAGGGCGCGCCCTCCAGGGAGCGGGCCGGGCTGCCGAAGCCGACGTCGGATCCGCCCGCAAAAGTGCGGAGGTCCTCGTCGCCGACGACAGCGCCGTCAGCAAACGCGGCCACCTTCTGCGGGCCCAGGTCCCCTGCGTAGGTGCCGGAGTAGGCCGCACCGGTGGCGGCGTCGACGAGCTGGTAGCCGAAGCGGCCAGCGACGTCGTCGAGAATCGCTGTCGACCGTTCCCGCTTGCCCGGGGCGAGCGGGATGTATGCCTCTCCCCCGGTCTCGTCCTCGGCCCAGATTCGCCAGGCGCCCGCGGGGGCGATCTGTGCGACGTGGTTCTCGCGGCCGCCGCCGTTGGCGTAGGCCTCGAGCTGGTCAATACCTCCGTCGACGTAGGAGCGGGTGATGCCACCCTCTGCCATCTGGACGATGCCACCGCTTCGTAGCCCGATCATTGAGCCGACTGCCGAGAAGGACAGGTTGCTCGACAGCCAGGACTTGACGCTAGACCAGGCTCCCTTCATTCCCTCCCACAGGCCGTTGATGATCGCGCGGCCGGAGTTGACCAGCCACGATCCTGCGGCTGCGAAGAGGGACTGGATCTTGCCCGGGATTTCTCCGATGTTGGAGACCATCTCCCCGATCTTGTCGCGGACGATTCCGACGACGTTGGACACGGTGTCGCGGAAGGCGTTCCACGCCTGGCCGACCATGTCGACCACGCCGCGGAAGTAGTCCAGCGCGACGGCGATGACGCCGTGCACGATGTCGCGAAGATAGCCACCCATCTCGGAGAATCGGTTACCGATGTTGGAGAAATTGCCGGTCAGTATGTCGGCGAGTAGGCCTGCGGCAGTGGAGATGAACCCCCAGACCGGCTGGATGATGTTCACCCAGACGGACTGGATCATCATGCCCAGGAAGTTCCACCCGGGGATGATCAGCCCGTTGATGATTCCGGTGATGACGGCTCCGACGATGGAGAAGCCCATCTTGATGAACTCGAAGATGGGCGAGATGAACACGCTCCACACGAGGTTGAACGCCTGGCCGAGGAGCGCCAGGGCGGGCATGGTGATGTTCTGGATCCACCAGGTGATGGCCTGCGACAGGAGGTCGACACCCAGCTTGAAGGCGTCGAATACCGGCTTTACCCAGGTCTGGTACCACTGGCCGATGCCGGTTCCGAGCTGGGTGAACTTGTCCTGGATCCAAGCGAATCCGGTCTCTACGGCCTCCCTCGTGTTGATCAGGAACAGCACGAAGGGATTGTCATCTCCGAGAGCAGTGCGCAGCGCGGTCTTGTAATCGCCGCTGCTGAACAGAGCTTTCAGGCCTTCCCACGCCATGGCGATCCAGTCGAACACGGGTTTGATGTAGTTCTCGTAGCCGGCTTTGAATCCGGTGACCGTCGCTTCCCAAGCGCGAGACATGAAGCCTGTGAATTTCTCCCATGCCTGCCGGCCGGTCTCGGTCTTGGTGAAGAACAGGTAGAGGCCGCCGACGACCGCGGCGATGCCGGCTACGATCCACATGAGCGGGTTGGCCCACATCGCGCCGTTGAGCAGCCACTGTGCAGCGGCGGTGATCTTGAGGACCCCGCTGAGGCTCTTCATCGCGTTGATGATTCCGCCGGCGGCTGCGATCTTGGTCTGGATGTTGAAGGCGAGCATGCCGAGGGCGAGCGCTCCGAGGGGAACTGCTGCCACGGTGAGCGGACCCTGCCACTCCTTGATGAAGCCGAGGAATCCTGCGGCTACGTCCCAGGCGGTCATGAACGCGCCGGTGGCGAGATCCATGAGCGTGCCCTTGAGCATGGTCAGGCGGCCACCGAGAGACTGCTCGATGGACTGTGCGAGTGCCTCCGAGGATCCGCCGAAGCCCTCCATCGACGATTCAGCCCCGGAGAGACCTTCGAGGAAGGCGGGGATCTGATCGACGGAGAGGTCCTCCAGCGGGGTGCCGAACAGAGCGATGGCGGTGTTCGCCCGCTCTGCCGGGTCCTCGATGCCGAGCAGTCGCTCCGCGGTCATCTCCAGCGCCTCGCGGGCACCGGCGCCGCCTCCGGCGATCTTCGATGCCATGTCCTCGGCGGAGAGCCCGAGAGAGGTGAAGGCGTCGACCGACGACTTTGACATGTCGGAGCCTCGGATCGAGAACTCCTTCAGGGCGTCGCCGGTTTTGTCGAGAGCCCACTTGCCGTTCTCGGCCTGGGTGACGAGCATGCCGAAGGCCTCTTCACCCGAGAATCCGAGCGCGCGGAAGTTCGTGCCGTACTCGTTGATGATCTCCGGGAGCTCGCCCCGCATTTCAGCGGGGACACGCTGGAAAGCTGCGGTCATGAGGTCCAGGCCCTCGGTGACGTCAGAGGCCAAGCCGTTCTTCACGAGCTGACCGACCGTCTGCGTGGCTTCGGCCGCTTCGACCCCGAAGGTCTGCGTGAAGCCGAGGAGGTTGCGGGAGAGCTCGCCCGCGGTCTTCTCCCCGTTCATGCCGAGGTTGTCGAACTGGGAGATCAGTGAACCCACTGCCTGGGTGGCTTCCTCGGTGCCGGAGACCAGGCCGGATCGCATGACACTGCTGACCTGGTCACCTGCCATCGCTGCCGCGGGGCCGGTGAGGCCGAGCTGGGAGTTCATCGTGGAGATCGCGTCGGCAGACCCCATCATGGCTTCGACACCCATCGCGAGGCCGAGCCCGGCGAAGATCCCACCCATGCCCTTGAGGGTGCTGCCCATCCCGCCCATGGAGCCATCGACCTCGTCGGTGGCGTCTGCTACTTGGTGGCTGGCGCGCTCGACGTCTTCGAGTGCTGCGGCGTGGCGGAGTTCCGCGGCGCGGAGCTGGTCCGTGGTGGACTCCCCGGCGCGGCGCTCTTTGGTGACTTCGCCCTCGGCGCGGACGGCTGAGGTTGCTGCGGCGTCGGCCTTCTTGCGGGCCTGCTCTAGCTCACGTTCTGCTCGCTGTGCCTCGCGGGAGTCGTCGCCGAATTCCTGGCGGGCTTGAGACAGTGCGGTCTCTGCGGCTTCGGCGCGGTTCGTGGCCGCGATGGACCCGGCGCGGGCGTCTTCTGCGCGCTGTTCGGCGGCGGATATCTGCAGGGCTGCGCGTTCGGTGGCGAGTTTTGCGTCGGTAAGTTTGTTTTCAGCGTTGACCAGGGAGGTTGCCCGGGCTTCGCCGCCGTTGCGGACGTTGTTGAGGTCCGTCTCGGCGGCGCTTAGGCGCTGCTGCATGGCGACCTGCTGGGAGCGGGCGGACTCGACCCGGGCTTCGGCGGTGGCGATCTGGCCGGCGGTGGCTGAGCCGGACTGCCGGAGCTGCTCGAGCTTGGACTCCTCGACCTGTAGTGCGCTGGCGGCGCCGGCCTCGCGGGTGCGGGCGGCGACGACTTTCTTGGTCTGGGATTCGACCGCGGAGGCGAGCTGGTCGGCGGCGGATTTTCCGCCTGCCGCGCCTGCTGCTCCGAGGCCTTTTTCCAGGGTCTGTCCGGCGGACTTGCTGGCGGTGTTCGCGCCCTTGTTGACCTCGGCGACGAAGCCTTTCATTGAGGCGAGGACGGGGACCCAGACTGTGCTGCCGGACATGGGCACCTCCTAGAGGTTGTCGAGATACTCCAGGATTTCGTCCTGGGAGTGGTTGCCGGCGTTGCCGAGCATTTGCGGTCGGCCGGTCTCGGCTTCGGACCACGGGTAGGTGGGCCGTTTGGGGGCGGGCATTTTGGCTTTCTTGTTGCCCGCGGCCTGGGCGGTGGCGACGGTGTTCTCCCACATCGCCCAGACGAGCGACCAGAGGAGGCTGTCGGTGGCGGAGAACTCGCGGCCCTCGGTGGCCTGTCGGGTGTGTGGGCCCACCGGTGGGAGGCCTTCGAGCAGCACGCGGAGTTTGCGGAGAGTGATCTCCCCGCGCCAGAACCGGGCCAGGAAGTCCTGCCCCGGGTAGGCGCGCTCTAGCGCTGCTTCCGCCTCTTCCGCTCCGCCGCACGACGCGAGGAGCGATACGGCCGAGTAGGGCGACCGTTGGAGTCCACCCCCTGGGTCAGACGCGCGTTCTCCTGGACTACGAGCTGGAACATCAGCGCAGTGCCGCCGGCAGTGGTGAAGCGGTCGTACTCTTCCTCGCCGAGCCAGAACTCGGTGACGTCGTCGATGGTGCCGTCCTCGACGAGGTCGTTGATCTCGTCGCGCTCGTCGTCGGTGAGCGCGATGGGGTCTCGGAAGGTGAAGGTGTCGTTGTTGAATTCGAACGGCACTCGGCCTTCTTCGGCGCCGGTGGCTTCTGCTCGCTGGTCGAGCAGTTCGTTGAGATTGATGGACATGGCAGATCCTCCTTGAAAGTTTGGGTGGCAGGTCCCTTATGCGGGAGTTGGTGGGGCGGGGGTGTGGGCGGGACCTGCCAGGGTGTTTCCCACACCCCACACCGGGTGGCCGTTAGGCCGTGACTTCGAGCTCGATCTGCTTGGAGGCGATCAGCGAGTCCTTGTCGGTCACGCGGAAGGTGACATCCTCCAGGGCTTCGGCGGTCGGGGTGCCGGAGACCACGCCTGCCTCGGAGAGGGTCAGGCCGGCCGGCAGGGTGCCGGCGTCGATGGCCCAGCGGTACGGGGCGGTGCCGCCGGTTGCGGCGAGCTGAGCGGAGTAGGCAGCGCCCACGGCGGCGTCCGGCAGGGCGTCGGTGGCCACGGCGAGAGTGGACGAGCCGTCCGTGGTGGAGCGGACGTTGCCGCCGCCCCAGGAGTCGGTGAACTGCCAGAACGTGGACTTGCCGCGGGACTCCTTGCCCTCGTAGGACTCGCCCGCCGGGTAGACGGAGAGCTCGATGGTCAGGCCGATCATCTCGTCGCGCTTGATTGCGATGGACTCACGGGAGGAGACCTGGGCCTCGAATACGACCAGGCGCATGGCGGCGTCGCCGTCGACCACGTCGATGGAGTACTGCTCGCGCTGGAAGTTCGGGATCGCGTCCTCGTAGAAGGACCACACGCCGGTGTCCGGGTTCTCCTTGACCGAGCCCTTGGCGAGGCCGAAGTAGACCTCGGCGTTGCCGCGGGTGAACTCCCAGAGGGTGATCTTGATCTTCTTCACCGACTTGGTGATGTCCTCGCGGATGGCGTTGAGCTCCTGCCACGGAATGAACTCGGACTTGTCCTCGTCGAAGCTGATCTCGACGCCGTCAGGGCTGAGGTAGCCCATGTTCTTGAAGACGTCGGAGTACTTGTGGTCAGCGGCCAGGACCGGGGTTGCGGTGCCGAGCGGGGCGCGGCGCACTGCGCCAGTGACACCGACGCGGGCGGCGCCGGCGTTGAAGCCGGTGAGTGCATCTGAATAAGCCATGGGGTATTCCTCCTGGAATGAGTGAGACCCGGCGGGGTTTCGCAGGGTCGGGTGTGTTCAGGGTGGGGTCAGGCGTGCAGGGTGACGTCGGCGACGACACCGAGCACCCTCACATGCAGGTTGATGTCTTCGCGGGTGGTGAAGGCCGGGCAGTCGACCTGCGTCACGCCCGTGCCCGCGAGGTGCGGTAGCTGGTGCAGCGCCTGTCGGACTTTCGCCGCGACCGGGGTGGCCGCGGCGCGCGAGCGGGCGACGACCTCGATGTCCAGGCCGACTCTGTCGAGGCGGACAGGGAAACCCTGCCCGCCCCACGAGGTGGCTTCCTCGGCCCCGGGCAGGAGGTCGATCACCACGCAGGGCAGTTCCTTCTCCAGGCGGTCAGCAGGCGGCAGTACGTCAGCCACCCACATGTCCGGCACCATCTGGCTCACGCGCTCGATGATGGTTTTCAGGACGTCGACGTCACTCACCGCCGTACCTCCCTCGCGGTGCGGCGGAGGATCCTCCCGGCGCGGCGGGCGCTGTAGTCGCCTTTGCCTGAGACGGTGACGTCGGCTCCGCTGCGCCCGTTGGCGAGGGTTCGCGGGGTGACGGTGACGTCGGCGTCGATCTTGGCTTTGGCCAGTTCTCGTCGGGTTCGCGACGCGATGTTTGCGCTGCGCTGCGAGACAGCGGCTTTGACCTGGGTTGTCTGGTTGGCGAGGACGAAGAGGTCGTCGGCGTCAATTACGGTCTGTTCCACGGATCACCTCCATGTCTACTTCGGAGTGGGCTAGGAATTCCGTCCGCCAGTGCAGGGGTTTGCCCTGGACTTCCCACTGCATGTCACCCCAGGTATCGACCCGGATGCGGTCGGTGTCCCGAAGATCGAGCAGGAGGTTCGGTGGCTGGGTGTACAGGCGGTATCGCTCCACGGTGTGGTGTGATCGGCCGTTCTCCTGCTCGTCTCCCTGCTGGGGTTGGACGGAGACGGGGAAGCCCACCGGAATTTCTTCCGGGTTCTCCCAGTCCTCGACCTGGCCGCCGTAGTCGCCACGGACGAGTCGCGCGCGGATGATCGTGACGTTCTCGGTGAAGATCACGGCATCGGCCCCAGCTTGTAGAGGTCGACGATCCGCCACTCTGTGGACTGCGGCGTGACTGCTCCTGGTGCCCCGACCGAGATCCCGCCGACCTGGTAGGACTCTTGCGGAGCTCCTGCCCGGCGCGCCATCTGGCCGATGACGCCAGCGAGGTCGGGGACTTCGTCGTAGCCGTGGGTGATGGTGGCGGCGAGGCGACGAAAGCCGGCGGGTGGTCGGCGGGTTAGTTGCAGCATGCCGTCTGCGGAGAATGACCACTCTCCTGGCGGGATCTGCTCGTTGTCGATGGACACTTCGGTGACGTTGTGCAGTCGCTTGGTCGGGAGGAAAACGACGTCGTCGCCGGTGGTGTCGACGGTGACGGTCTCCTCTCGGACGGGCCACACGTGCCACCCGCAAAGGCTGCGCACGGTGTGGACCGCGGCGTCGATGACGTGTTGCTCGGGCATGGTGGTGCCCGCTGCGACCATGGACGGGGTGATGCCGTGCTCGGGGAGTTCCTCGGGCATGTCGGTCACCTCCGCTCGTTACTTGGTCTCGGCTGCGCGGGCCTTGTTACGCGGGGGTCGCGCGGCCTTTTCACCTTCGTTGTCGTCGATGAGGACGGCGCCCGGGTATCGCGCGACATCCTGCTCGAGGAGGAGAAGGTCGGTGGTGCGGCCGTCGCTGCCCAGGGGGACGCGGTAGGTCTTGCGGGGGTCAATCATTAGGCACCTCCGGTGAGGTCGATCTTCACGAATGCGGCGGGCAGCGGGACCATGAGGCCCAGGCGCTCTTCGGCGCGGAGGGTGACGAGGTTGTGCTCGAAGTCGCGGTCGTTGGTGTTGGTCGAGTCGACGCGGACACCACCCTTGCGGAGGACGATCGCGCCCTGCTTGAAGGCTCCGGCGAGCGCGGTGCCCTGGGGGACGAGGTTGGTGACGACGGTCTTCTTCGCCCACAGCGGGGGCTGGACGAGGATTCCGCCGACGCCGTACTGGCCCATGAACGGGCCGCCGGCGACGTACTGGCCGTTGGCGTCTTTTGCCAGGCGCAGGGGCTGGTAGTCCAGCTCGTTGATGACGTAGGCGTCCGCGGAGAGCGGGGTGGCCTGGCGCACCTTGGCCTGGGCGATGAACAGCTCGTCGAAGATGTTCGCGCTCGCTGCCTTGTGCGTCTGGATGCCGGAGCGGTTGAGCAGACCGGTGAGGTTCGAGCCTGCGCCGTTGCCGTTGAGCAGCTGCTGCTCCTCGGTGAGGGACAGGTCGTAGAGCAGCTGACCGTTGATCCAGTCCGTGACGAAGGAGAAGTCCTCGATCATCTCGTCGGAGAGCTTGGTCAGTGCGGCGACCTTCGCGAGCGAGTCGGTGATGACGTCGAAGTTGTCGTAGCGGATGTACGGCTTCAGTGCGCCCTCGGCGACTGCGGCGGCGGCGCCCTCGCGGATGCGGTTGAGCTTCTCGACGATGTACTTGACCGTGGAGGTCGTGACGTTCGCCGTGCCCATGAGGTCCTGGGTGATCAGCTCCTCGCGGCGCTGGTTGACGATGGTCCGGTTGTAGGTGGTGCCCCAGCCCTCGACGAGGTTTGCCGGGGTGGTGAGCGGGTCATTGGCGGCCTTGACGGAGAACTCCGGGGTGGAGTGGTCCATCTGCACTCCGGAGCCCTGCTTCACGAGGACCTCGCCTGCGTGCTTGACGAAGTGCTCGCCGAGGGAGGCTGCCTTGAGGTTGCCGCTTTCCTCGGGGTGGCCTTCCTGGAAGAGGCCACGGAGGCGGGCCTCGGAGGAGTTCTTCGCGCGCACTGCGGCGATCTGGTCGTCGAGCTCCTCGACAACGTCGAGGGCCGACTTGAGTTCGGTGAGCTGCTCCGTGGTGGGAGCCTCGTCGAACTGGGAGTGGAGAGACTTGGCGGCCTGGTAGGCCTCGTCTCGGCGAGAGTAGAGGGACTTAGTCATGGGTGGGTGTCCTTTCAAGGAGCATGAGGCGGGCTTTCAACGCGCCAACAGGTGGGGTGTCGGGATGCGAAACCCCCTCAGGCTCACGGCCATCGGGGGTGGTGTCGGTGGGTTCAGTCGGGTCCCCTGGCGGGCCGGACTTGAACAGCGCCGTCAGGACGTTCTTCTGCCAATCGGCGAGGGTCACACCCAACTCGCCGGCGAACTGTTCAGCGGCCTTGACCGTGAGGATCTCGGTCTGCTGATTCGCGCCGATCGGCACGACGGAAACTTCGTAGAGCTTGAGTTTGCGGAGCTCGAAGGCTGGCTCGCCGTCGACCTCGGCGGATGCGGCGTCGATAACGTCGTAGGCGAAGGACATCTGCGTGAGCCGCTTCTCCTTGACCAGCCGGTACACCTGCGCCGCCTTGGCGTTGTCGAGGTCGAACGCCGCGGTGATCTTCAACCCGCGCTCATCCTCGACGGCCTCGATGACGCTGCCGATATTCGACCAGGGGTCGTGCATGTCGTGGCCGTAGAGCAACGGCAGGGTGTTCCCCGACGCCGCCCACTCGGCCAGCGTGTCGGTGAACGCGCCCCGGCGGATGACGTCGCCGTAGGAGTCGATGTTGTCGAACACGGCGGCGTAAGCGACCATAGTGCCTTCGCCCTGTGCGTCATCTCCCGTGGCTTTCACCTGGACGGTGACGTTCTTGTGCTTCATGGTCTCACCTCCTTTCTCACCCGGCAGCTCCGGTGGAGCGTCGTACCAGGTGCGGATTGCTTGGATCGTGGATTCAGGTCTTTCCTCCCGCTGGGCCCGGGCAATGCACTCGTCGACGCCCGGGTCCAGGAGATGAAACTCGGCCCCGACCTGTGCGAGTCGACTGATCGTTGGGGCCGAGGGGTTGGAGTGAATCAGCCACATCTCTGGCACGGGCGTCTCGACGTCGAGTAGCCAGCCCATGAGCCCGCGGCGTATGGCGAGGACGACGTCCATTACCGGGCCGGGAATGTCATGGCCCAGCTGATCCCCGGCAATCGTCGATGCGACCGCATCGAAGTCCCAGCGGGGTATGCCCGGCGCGGCGTTGTTGTTGACGAACGTGGACTTGCCGCTGGCCGGTGGGCCGACGACGACGTGGAGGGTCATGTCGCTTCCTCCTTCGGCGGGTCGTCGACGGTTGGTTCGATTTCCGGTGCCCCCGCGGCGCTTACGTTGAGGGGGCGGAGGAGGTCATCACCGCCTTCGATGGCCGGCATGTTGTTCATGGCGCGGGCTTCGTTGGGTGCCATCCATGGGCCGCCGACAGCGGTCGAGGTGACCGCTGCCTTCTCCTCGAAGGAGGCCCGGAGTTTCTCGTCGAGGTTGAACTCGAAGTAGACGCCGTCGGTGTCCTCTGCCGGCATGGTCTCTGCGAGCATGGGGATGAGGAACTCGTTGAGCACATCCTCGAGCTGTTTGATGACCGGTCCGAGGGAGTCGCCGTAGAGGCTCTTGCGGAACTCTCGGACGTTGGAGTAGTTCGCGTTGTCGAGCAGGCCGACCATCGTCGGGTTGATGTGGAAGGCGCTGGCCACGGTCTGCAACGAGAGTTTGGTGACTTCCACGACTTTCTCGTCGTCGGCCTTGAGGTGGAACGCCTTGAAGTCCATCCCGTCTTCGAGGACCGGTACGCCGCCGGCGCCGGATCCTCGCCCGGAGTACTGCGAGGACCAGGAGCGCTTGAATCGGTTGCGGGCGGTGTCGTCCCACTTCACGTCTTTGGGGCGGGTGATGATGCCGCCGAGACGTGGCCCGTTGCGCCAGAGCTGGGCGCGGTACGCGGCGGACTCCAGCTGCTCCTGCAGCGTCTCGCGGAGCGCCGTGATGGCGGAAGTTCCGTTAGCCAGCGAGTGGGGGCTGTACCCGTGCTGGCGGATGATTCGATCGGCCGGGATCTCGAAGGGCCGGCCGCGCTCGTCTGCGAGGACGAGACTCTTCATAGTCCAGGGGTCCTCCCAGCGAGTCGAGTGAACCCAGTGGTGCGGGATCGGCAGGATCTCTGGTGCCTGGTCTTCGCGCTGTGTGACGTACCAGATCCACTCGTCGTAGAGGCAGTAGTCCATGACCGCGCGGTAAATGAGCGAGGACATAAGCGAGGACTTCGAGGACTTCTTGCAGAGGTCGGCGAGCCAGCCCGAGCGCACGCGCTCGCGGCCGCCGTCCTCCATCCTCCGGTAGACGTGGAGGCCGGTGGAGGACACGGAGCGAGCGATGAAGTCTGTGACCGTCCGGAGGTGGGGTTGCTGTTCCCACAGTTCTTCGACGGGTAGATCCTTCATCTGCATGGACAGTGCGCCGTAGATCGGGCCGGAGAGTTCCTCCGGTGTCGGCGGGGTCAGCGTCGTCGGCAGGATGCCGAGGCGTTGTAGCACTCCCATAGGTTCCCCCCTTTCACACGATCAGCAGTCCGCCGTCGTCGTCGTTGTCGTCAACATCGCCCACTTCCTGGGCGACGTCTGGTTCTTCGTAGGTGCCGAAGTCGTCGGCGGCGTAGGCCGAGACGAACTCGTCGGTTTCAATTCGGGTCGCCATCCACCAGGCGATGTTGGCGGCGATGGTGGGGGCGGCATCGGTTGCCGAGTTGCCCCGGTCCCAGATTGCGATGTCACCGCGCTTGCGGTCGACGGCACCTTCGATGGAGACGTCGAGGATGGGCTGCGCACGGTGGCGGATGCCTCGGCTCTCGATCTCGTCGGTGAAGCCGAGTACGGACGCTGACATCGCGGTCCCCTGCCACTCTTCGACCTCGATTCCCTCGGCCCGGAGCAGCGGAGCTAGGCCCGCCGAAGCGGAGCCCTTGACCTGCATGCCAACCTTGCCCGAGAACCATGCCGCCCCCTCCCTGCGCTTGAGCCACCCCGGGACCCACTTGAACCCGGCGCGGCTGGCCACGATCTCGACGTGCCAGAGTCCGTCGAGGCGACGGGAGCAGATTGCGATGTGGGCGAATCGGCCGTCGAGAGCGACGTCGATGCCGACGAACACTTCTTCACCCGGCGCGCGGCACGAGTCGGGGTCGGCGAGTGCGTTCCAGAGGCGCATGGGGATGCGCCCCTGGGTGATACTGACCTGCCACTGACACATGTGCTCGGCGCGCCAGCCGGCCTCGTTGCCCCCTGCCTGCGCGTCGCGGGCGTCAGCGAGAAGTCCTTCCTCTGAGATCTCGCCGTAGCCCATGGACGGGTTGGACTGCGCGTGCGCCGCCGAGTCGAGAATGTCGGCGTCGGGGTGGGCGCTGTAGGAGAAGAACCCGACGCGGGTCCCGGCCGTCTTGTTCTCCTCGAGCTGCGCGACTGCAGAGTCCCGGAGGGACTTGAGGACGATGGAGCGGACGTCGCCGGCGTTGGAGAAGCCCCACACCTGCGAGCGCGGGCGGGCGGTCGTGGTCGGGACGACGCCGTTCCACGCCAGCCAGTCCAGGAGTTCGCGGAGCTCGTCGAGAAGCGCGAGGTCGACGGACTTCGAGCGTCCCCCTTTGCGGGACATGACGGCGAGCGACCAGGTCGGCATCGTTCGGGCGATGTCGAGTACCTCGGGGACCGGGGCGAGGGCCAGCTTGATGGCGGCTTTGCCGTTGGCCCGCGAGCGGTGCGCCCCGTTGTACTCGTCTTCTTCCTCCTCGGCCCGGGGGTTGTCGGGTAGGAACGCTCGGAGGACGGGATCCCAGCAGGCGATCTTGAACGCTTCATCCAGGGTGTCTTCGGCGTCGCCGAGCGACTGTGCGCCGGAGAGCACCCGCGATGCCCCGTACTGGAACAGGCGCCACAGGCCGAGGACGACCATGAGCAGCGTCTTGCCGTTCTGCCTAGCGACCTCGACGATGACGGTCTTGAATCGGAACTCGCCCGTGGGCAGCAGCTCCAGACCGTGGATCAGCACCCACTCCTGCCACGGGTACAGCTCGATGCCGAGCAGCGCGGCGAACTCGATGACCTCGAATCCCTTGGAGGTCTCCGGGGTGAGTTCCCTCAGCGGCGGGACGTAGAAGCGCGGCTCGGTACTGCCCTTACGCCCCATCCTTCTTGAGGCTCTTCATCATCTGCATGACCCCGACGCGAGCGTCGCGGAACTCGGGGTCCTGCGGCACGCCACGGGCCGGGTCGCCCGCTCGGTCAGTGTCCTCCACGTTGTTCGAGGGCAGGCCCAGGCGGTCCCAGACGTTCAGGAAGTAGTGCGAGAGGTTCAACGCTTTGCGCTGCTCCGACGAGTCGACCGTGCCGGCCTCGTCGATGTTCCGCGCGACCAGGCGGCCGAGCACCGTGAGGCCGTCCCACTCTTTGCCGTAATCGCCATGCGCCTCGATCGATCTCAGGAACGCGGCCTCCAGCGAGCCGTCTCGCGGGGTTTCAGCGGTCATGGTCCTTCCACCTCCCTCCGGGAAAAGTCAGCCAGGCTGGCGCGGTCGATATGGGGGAGGGGGATCGTGCGGGGAGAGAGGCCCCCTCCACCCCACTCACCCGGCCGGGGCCGTTCTCGCTCGTGATTCTGACCGCCCCTCCCCTGCCGCCAGGCGGGCAGCGGAGGGGCGGACGGCGGGTCACCAGGCTTCGGAGAGGTCTCCGATCGGTGGGTTCGGCATGCTGGCCTGGCGAGAGCGGTTGCAGGAGCAGTGCGAAGGGCGGAGGTTGGCCGGGTCGATCGACAACTCGGGGTGAGTCTTGCGCGGGTGGAAGTGATCCGGCTCGAAGGCGTCGGGGGTCTGCGGTGCAGCCTCGTAGTCGATGGGTTGCCAGCAGAGCCAGCACACCAGGCCCGCCTCGCGGCACGCCGCGGTGTACTCACGCTTGAGCCTCTTGCCCGCCCGGGTGTCCCACTGATCCTCGATGGCCACTCACCTCCGGGCATGCAAAAGGCCACCGGAATCAATCGATTCGGTGGCCCAACTCTTTCGCACGTCAGTGTATCAATTCACTTGTGCCACATCATGCTTACGCTGGTCACGGCACGCTTCGAGCACGTCGGCCAGGCGCACGAGCACGCGGCCATCGGGTGCCAGCTCCGATGGGATCACCCCGCGCTCAACCCACCGGTACACCGAGCGAGTCGACGCCTGTGCCCCGAGGTTGCGCGCCCACGACACGATCTCTCGCACACCGCCAACCTCAAGCGGATCCGGCGCATCCTTCTCCTCCGGTGGCATCACCACATCCGAGACCAGCCGAGCCTGTCCGATGATCTCCTCCGCACACATCCCGGCCCACGGCATCTCACTGATCATGCCCACCTGTCCGAACAACCACCGAGCAGCAGCCGGAGGATCCATCGGGGCTGACCCCACCTCAGGCACAGCGCGCAGCAGCGCACCGACCCACCTGTGCAACGTCCGCTCCGCTTCGATCTTCACATCCAGGATCGACACCACCAACGGCACCTTCGACCCACGCCGAGCCGGGGGCTTCCCCGCATTCTCACCAGACGTCGCCTGACGTGGCAGCAGCAGATCATCCAACCCGGGCAGATCGTTCTCCAAATTCAGAAGATGCTTAGACAACATCCCCATCAACTGATCATCCATCACGACTTCCTTCCTCCACGCTTACCTCTACGACGACGACCAGAGCCGCCATTACCGACACCTGCCCTGCCCTGCCCTGCCCGACCCGACCCGTCCCTACCCGACGTTCCCGGGCGCGTCACCCTGGCGACCTGGGTCGGACCTGGGTCGCCTCCGCGTGACTCGCCTCCTCCGCGTTGTTCGGTGGCCGGCGCGGCGTGGCCTGGCGCTGCTCGGTGCTCAGGTGCTGCTGCCACGGTGGGCGCTGCTCCCTGATCTGCCTGCTGCTGCCTGGTCGTCGCTGCCTGGCCGAAGGTCGCGCCGTGGGCCTGTGCTGCTGCCGCGGTGGGCGCTGCTCCAGGTTCCGGCTGCGAGTCGAGTTCATCCAGGGACATGGACATCCACGGCGGCTCAACGGGGTCGCCACCGTCACCCGGCGCGGCGTGGCCTGGCGCTGCTCGGTGATCAGGTGCTGCTGCCGCGGTGGGCGCTGCTCCCTGGTCTGCCTGCTGCTGCCTGGTCGTCGCTGCCTGGGTGGCGGTGTCGATGGGGAGTTGGGGTTGTGTCTGGGTAATGGTGATGCCGTGGTCTTGGCACCACGGGTCGGTGTTGACGAATTCGACGGTCTGGATGCCGTAGATCATCTCCTCGGGTGTGGGTGGGTCGAGCAGCGTCAGGGTTTCGCCGGCGCCGCGTTTGGAGTTGCAGGACTTGCAGGCGACGACGAGGGTGTCAACACTGCTGTCCTTGTGGTTGGTGAGGCTGTCGTAGGTGGCGGCGCGGTAGCCGGAGCGGTTAGTCCAGCTGACGGACTTGGAGCACCAGCGGCAGCGGTCGCCGTCGCGGACGCGGACCTGGGCGAGCAGGCCCGGGGTGCGCTTGTCCTTGGCGCGGTTGCGGTCCTGCTGGACTTCTTCGCGGCGGCGGGCGTGGATGAACTCTTCATCGTCGAGGACCAGGCGGATGATGCGCTCTCCGTCGTGTTCTTCTTCGGTCGCGAGCCCGGCGCGCTTGAGGGTGTCGAGCACGTCACGTTCGCGGCCCGGTGCGATCTGGGCGAGGAGGCCAAGTTCAACGACGCTGTCGGTGAGGTGGCCGGCGGAGACGGCGGCGAGCTGGACGAGCACGCCGAAGGCCTCGTTCTTCTGAGGGTGCTTGAAGTCGGTGGCCATGAGGAGCTTCGACATGAGCGGGTGTGTGGTGGCGTTGTCGCCGATGCGAAGCCAGGCCATGTGCTCGTCTCCTCTCTACAGGGTGCGGGGTTGGTGGTTAGTGGGTGTGGGGTCAGGGGTTATTCGGTCTTTCCCCAGCGCAGGACTTCTCGGGGTTCGGGGTTGGACCTGACGAGCTCCTGCGACGTGCGGGCCAAGCGGAGCAAGTAGGGGTCATCGTGGAGTAGCCAGGTCCCATCCGGTTGTTTCTCCCAGAAGAATCTCCCCAGGCTCGAGTTCGCGACGCGGGTGCCGGTGGGTGCCGCGTCGAGCGCGGACACGCTGGTGATGAACTCATGTTCGCTCAAGCTTCCCCCTCGGCCAGGTCAGCAGCGGCGAGGATGCGGCCTGCGACATCGCGTGCTTCCGCCGGCGTCCAATTGCCGGGCTCGACTCGCTGAATCATCACCCGGCCAGCTGGTGCAGACCAGATGATCCCGCCTTCGGGTGTCCGCCACCCGCGGGAGCCTCCCGCGAGTTCCTCGTCGTTGTTGGGGAGGTTGGGGGCGATGAGGCCAGCGTCCGCGAGGGCTTCAATCACCCCGTCGACACACCCTCGCCCGCCGTAGTTACAGGTAATGGACTTGTAGAGAACTTCATGGGCGCGTTGTTGATTGGTAGTCATGAGACAGCCTTTCCTAGCGGGTTGTTGAGCTGGTGATCATGCGGTGGGGCCGGCGGGCGCTTGCGCGCGGAGAGCGCCAGCCACGGCCAGCAGTCCTCGCACAGGCCCTCGCCGACGTGCGGGCTAGCGCCCGGGCGAGGCTTGGCAGTCACGTACTGGCCGCCCCGGGGAATCAGAGGCACGCAACAACCGCGACAGCTCGTCTGGCGCATCGCGGCGTCCGTGGCGGCCTGCGAACGGACGTCGGAGTAGCGGCCGGCCATCACCCCGTCCACGTGGAGGCGCTGGGCCTCCATGTCGGCGAGAGCGCGTTCGCAGGCGTCGAGAAGGGGGCAGCGGCGGCAGAGAATGCGGGCCTGCCGGTGACGGTCGAGAACCTGCTCGGTCTCTTCGTGCGGGCGACGTCCATCCCACGGGTTACCGCCATCCCACCGCTTGTACCAGCACACCGCAGTTGTCTCGGCTCCCTCCTCGAGGCCCCACAGGTCGCGGGCGGACGCGGTCACGCAATACCTCCGGGCGGGTTCGAGCGCACGATCTTGAGGCCGGTCTTGCCCTCGGGGTCGAGCTTCGCAGCCATGTCGTCGAGATCCATGTCAGCGAAGCTCACGCTCACCGGCGCCGCGGTTGTCGGCTCCTTGTCCGGCTGCTCGGCTGGCTTCTCCTTGTCCGGGCGGGAGCAGTGCGCTGCGAGGGACTCGGAAAGCACCAGGCAGGAAGCGAGTTGACCCTCCGACGGCTGGAGCGGGCGCAGGCGCGCGATCTCCTGCAGGTGGCCGAGAGCGTTGCCGAGAGCCTTCGTCTGCGCCGGGGTCAGTTGCGAGACACCGGTGAGCTCCGGGGTGGCGTCGGCCATCTCGGCGAGCTTCGACGAGATGTCGCCGAGGGTCGGGGTGTCACGGTTCTCGCGGAGGACGCGGGACTGCCGACCGAAAAGCTGGCCCTCGTCGGTCTGCGTGACGCGGGTCTCCGAGATCGCCCAGGACACGGACGGCCACGGATCCTCCTCCTTCGGGGTCTTGACCTTCATGGCCAGGAGCTGGCGCACCGCCGGCGGGGTGAGCTCAACCGTCCGGTCCCGTTCGTCCGCGACGTCAACGTGATCAGCTGGCACTGCGATCGAGATGTGCATTTCCCGCGCGGGATCGTAGGCGCACACTGCAACCTGCGAGCCCGGGCCGCTGCTGGCTGGCAAACGCATGGCGATGACCGCGTGCTCGCCTTTGGTCGGGGCGACGACCAGTGCTGCGCGTAGTGCGGCCTGGAGTGCGACACCGTCAAGCACCGCGACTGACTCGGGTGCTGTCGTGGTCTGGCGTTCTGCCATGGTCTTCCTCCTTCGTGATTAGTTCGAGCTGGCCGGGGATCGGCCCGCGGATGGTGTCCGGGCGGGCGATCCAGTGGAAGATCGACCGCCGTCGGTCGGGATCGAGCGACGCCCACCAGGCGTCCGGATCGTCGGTGTCGGTCATGGCGCTCCGGGCTCGAGGTGCGCGAGCACCTGCCAGCCCAGGTCAGTGATCTCGACGATCTCCCAGCCCACGGGATCCGGTCCGTCCCGGCGGATCAGACCCGCGTGGATCAGTCCCGAGGCTTCCCGGCCGTCGAGCAGGTGGCCATCACCGTCAGCGACCTGGCGGAGAGCTCGACGGCGGGTCGGCGAGAGCTTCTCGACGAGCGCTTCGATGTCCGGGTTGTTCATGCTCTGCGGGCTCCTTTCGCTTTCGGGGCGTCGATGATGCGCTGCAGCCGGGCGAGGGTGTCCTCGGGGACCGGCTCGGGGTCTTTGCGGGCGGTGCATTCTGCGACGTGTGGGAGGAACAGCTGCCGCTGGGTCTCCCCCGCGGCGAGGGCGACGCGGTGACGCTCGCGCTCCCACGACGGCAGGTGGCGAACTACGCCCGGGCCGGTGAAGAGGTACACACCCTCCGGGTCAGATGACGGCATCAGGGGGATCGGAGCGTCGTTGGTCGTTGTGGCCCACCTGATCGGCTGGCCGCACTCAGCGCACCGAGCCACGGACTTCTTCTGCCACGCCATCACGATCACCTCCCACCGGTACTGCGATCGCCCAGGCAATGAGCATTTCGAGTGCATCGGCCTGCTGTTTGTCGCCCGCGGCTGCGAGGAACTTCACCCAGGCGCGTGCGCCCGTAGTGGCGATGAACTCTCGACGCTTGATCCAACGGCGCGGCACGACGGCCATCTCGGCGGTGAACCGCATGCCGGCGATCACCGAGAACATGTCCCCCATCTCCAGGAGGCGGTTGCCGTGCTCGTCGACAGCCACGCCGACCTTTCGTCCACCGGCGGGCGGGCACGAGACGCGCTGGACCATCATGAGCGCTCACCTCTCGGGTGTCGGCGAGCTGCGAGATCGTCGAGGGCGGCGATCTGGTCGATCTGCTCCTCCCACTCCCCCACTGCCACGTCGATGACAGCGGCCAGGACGCCGAGGATGGCCGGTTCTGCCTGTTCCAGGAGCGTGCGGTGACGCGTCCAGCCCATCCCGTCCTCGGTGAGGGCGTCGATAACCTTCGTGACCATCTCGTGGACGGCGTCCTCGACCTTCTGCGGCGCCTTCGGAGAGACCAGGGGCGAGCCGTCGGTCAGGCGGGCAATGCTAGGCAACTGCACGGCGCACCTCCCGTCGATAAGGCTTCGGTGCAGACGTTCGTGCGAGACGCTCGGGATGGCTTCGCTTCAACACGTCGACGTAGCTGGCCTCGAGGTCGGCGACATCGCGGCGGAGCACGTCGACCTCGCGGCGTACCTGGTCGGCGACGCACAGCGCCAGGAGGGTGATGAGCAGTGAGGCGGCGACGATGGCGCAGAGAACAGTGATCATGGCGGGCATTGGCAGGTCTCCTAGTGGTCGTGGGAAAAGGTGGCGAACAAGGTGAGCAAGGTGTTGGCGTCGAAAAACCTGTCATCGACGACGCGGCCGCGGAGCTCGTTGACCAGGTCGTCGATCTCTGCCTCGGTCAGCGGGCGGTAGTACGCGCGGGCAGCCTCAGCAAGGTCAGCCCGGAGCGTCTCCTCGTAGAGGGTCGCGCCCTCGATGTACGGGTCCTGGGGATGGGACGTGATCACTTCTCCGCCTCCTTGCCCGGCGCGGTGGTGTCGGTGGTGGGGCGGTTGGTGAGTTGGGTGGTGGCTTCGCGGAGGGTGACGATGACGGCGTCGTCCTTTTCGAGGTCGTAGAGTCCGCCGGAGTTGGTGAGGGTGCGGATTGCGCGGGTTACCAGGGCCCGGGCTTTCTCGGCGGCGGCGTCGGGGACCGGGGCGGTGTTGCCCATGGGGCTCTGTTGGGCGTCGGCGAGTTGGCCGGTCAGGTCCTGGATCGTCTTCGCGTCGGCCTTGGCTTGTTTGGCGAGTTGCTTCTGCTCGCCGAGGGCGTCTGCGTGTTGTCGCTTGGCCTCGACGGCGTGCGTGCGGTGCTCCTCGGCGAGGCTTTCGGCCGCCTCGGCTGCGGCTCGGGCGTCGTCGAGCTCGGCTTCGACCGCGGCGAGTTTCTCGGCGAGGGTGTCTGCTCGGTCGGCGTGGTCGCCGCGGTTGGCAGCGGTGTCGGCCAGGTCTTTGCGGGCCTGGCTGAGGTCGAGCCGGGTGGCGTAGAGCGTGTTCTTGGCGGTTTCGAGTTCGCGGGTGCGCTCCTCGATCTGCTCCTGGAGCGCGATGATGTCCTCGCTGAGCTTCGTGTTCTCGGCGTCGCGCGCCTCGATGGCGGTGAACTGAGCGTCGACCTGTCGGTTGAGCGCGCCGATCTGATCCTCGAGCTCGGCGATGTTGGCAGCGTCCGCCGTGGCCTCGTCGGCGTTGGAGGTCCTCGCGAGTTCACCGCGGAGAGAGGCGACCTGGGATTCGAGTTCTTCGATGACTGCATCGGCGGCAGCGGCCGATGCGGTGATCTGTTCTCGGAGATCCTTCTTGTCCTCCAGGAGCCCTTTGTTGATGGACGCATAGTCCGCAGTGATTTTATGTGCGCCCTCGCGGATGAATTCGATCTCCCTCTCGTACCTGGCGGCGAGCTCACCGAGTAATGCGAGGTCACTGGACCGCTTAGGCCGGTAGTCGCTCGTCACAGCGCACCTCCGAGGAGAATGACGGCCAGGAGCACGAGGACGAGGGTGGCGTGCCAGTGCAGCGGGGCGTGGCCGGCCCACGTCGGCGGGGTGGCCGAGGGCCGGGTGGTGGTGAGGTTGTTCATGGGTCGTGCCTTTCTAGGAGTGATCAATGGCTTCGTCGGAGAGGTACAGCGCGGTCTGGTCGGACCCGCCGAGCGAGCGGTGCAGCTCACCCAGGCCCTTCGGGGTGATCCGGATCGTCGGCGCGGGTGCCTCGAATTCCTGCGTGCGTTCGTTGAGGAACGGGGCACTGAGTTTGTGCGCCAGGCGGCCGGTCTTGATGGCCTTGTCCTGGTACGCCTCCCAGTGCGCGCGGCGCCCCTCGCCGTGGCGGAAGATCCAGCCGAGAGCGTGCATATGGCGGAAGAGCCGGTCTCGTCCGATCTCGATCTCGGGATCGCGCGAGAGCGTCTTCGCCGCGGCGCTGACCGAGAAGTCGCCACCCGGCGCGGCGAGGTGGGTCCAGGAGCGGGCGGGTGCTTCGAGGCTGTTGGCCCGGGTCTCGGCGTGGGTGGCGCGCTCGCGTTCGTGCTTGAGGTCGGTTGCGAGTTTGATCAGGGTGTCGGGGTCGGTGAGGATCTGCTCGACGGTGGGCTGGGTGAGGTATGCGCCGTGGCGGCGGATGGCAGGGAGTACTTCGCGGGTGATCCACCGCTTGAAGTCCTTCGCCTCGGGCCGACGGCTGCGGAGGATGCAGGAGTACAGGCCGGATTCGGTGATGGTGGTCATCTCCTGGTCTCCGGAGGGGGTGCGGATAGTATCCGTACCCCGCTCGTCCTCGTCGAGGGAGCGCACCATGTCGTGCGTGCGTCCGAGACCGAGGACGGCTGCGACGTCCGCGGCGACCCAGCGGGGCTCGTCGGCCCCGCCGGCGACGCGGACTGCGTTGCCGTGGAAGTCGAACTTCTGTAGTTCGGTCATCGGATTTCCTCCATTCGGACGAAGCGGGTGATCTCGGATTCGGGGATGAGGCGCTTGACGCCTCTGCTCCCGGCGCGGCGGCGGCCGGAGCGGATTTCTCCGCGGCGGCAGAACTGGTTGATGGACCATTCGGAGTAGCCGGTTGCTGCTGCGAATTCCTTGACGGTGACCATCGGCTCGATGTCGAGGACTCTGGCGGTGGTCATCGGCGGCGCCTCCCCTGGTAGATGTGTGCGCCGATCAGCCAGCGCGCAATGCGAACTCGTGCTCTACGCATTGGTGGCCTCCGGTGCGGGTGCCGAGCAGCGGACGTCGCTGATCTGGTCGTAGGCCACGTGGATGGTCTGCTGGCCGATGCCGAAGATCGTTCCCTTGCAGATCACTGCGGCTGTCGTGACGCCGATGATCTCCAACTGGTGGTCGGATCCAGTGATCACGGCGGTGTCCCAGCCGGCCGGGAATGCGGCGGCGACGGTTTCTCTGTTAAACTTCACGGTGAATTCCTTTTGGTATCGGCCCGCGTCTGTTGCACCAGACGCGGGTTTTCGTTGTGGTTCACTTCCTGTAGCGCGGTCAGCGCTGGAAAGGAGGTGATGAAGAATGGAAACGGAACCAGTTTGGGAACCGAACATCCCGGGTGAGGCCTTGGAGTCGCTGCAGTTGTCACATCTTTGGATGGAGACGGTTAAGCAGCGTGGTGGTGCAGACGGGAAGATTCAGCCGATGACAGCAGCTGAGGATGTCCCTCTGATCGGTCAGATGATCAATGTGATCGCCAACCTCGAGAAGCGGATCATCGAACTCGAGGAAGCCGAGTAGTTCGCTTGGTGGAGCGGGTCGGGATAGGCCCCAGCCCGCTCCCCTTGAGCATGTCGTTGACGTCGTGGACGGTCAGCGTGCGGCGGTTGGCAGCTCGGCGGCGCTGGTAGTCCCGGGCGCAGTACGTCGCAATAGCGATGAGGCCAATCGAGTTGAGCCAGTTGTGCAAGAGAGTCATGGGATCACTTTCGTGGTGCTCAGCGTGGTCAAGCCGAGAGCGTTTCGGGGATCTTGGAGATCGCGGCGTCGAACCTGGTGATTCGGGCGGCGTCGGCGATCTTCATGAGAGTGGGGAGTGAGGGAGTTCTCCCGGCGCGGAGGCCGGCGATCGTGCCGGCGGTCAGACCGAGATGGTGGGCGAGCTGTTCGTCGCTCGTTAGTTCGTTTTCTTCGCGGATCTTGTTGAGGATCTGTGGGCGGATTGCGAGTTTCATGCGACAGTCACCTCCTGAGCGTTTCGCACTGCGCTACCCACTTTAGTCAGCTTTGAGCGATTTAGTCAACGCGAATTGCAAAGACGTGATTCTTCCGCAGGTCACTGCTATTGTTTCAACTTGCACAGCGGCCCATCGTTGCGCATAATGGGCAGCATGGAACACACCGAATGGTTCAACGTCCTGACGAGCAACGCTTCTGGCCTCGAGGCCTCGAGGCGGGCCGGGATTACCACGTCAACGCTCAACCGACAGCTCAGCCGGAATGCCCTTTCTGCAGAGAGCGTCATCCACCTCGCGCGGGCCTACGGTGCGAACCCGACAGAAGCTCTCGCGGCGACCGGCTACCTCACTTCAGAAGAAGTCGTGGGCGCATCACCCGAAGCGCTGGCGGAGCTGCTCTCAGATCGCGCCCTGATCCGCGCCGTCGCTCGGCGCATCGATGCGGATCCCGCGGCGTGGTTCGGCACCTTCGGAGAGCTCGCCGACGAGGACCCGGACGCCAACGTCCACCAACTTCACCCCGCAGATACCCCCGGTGTCCACGACCTCAAGTACGTTGCCGATTCATCACCAGACGAACCCGAGGAGGGCGATGATGACTATCACGACGGCCCCTGACGAATGGACCATCCGACTCGGCCTCGTCGTCCTCACCCACGAGGGCGGGGAGAAAGGCCGGCGCTACCCCGGCGGGGTCATCACCCTGCGCAGCGACCTCGGCCCCATCGCGCGGCGCTGCACCCTCATGCATGAAATCGGCCACGTCATCCACGACGATGAGCCCGGCACTCCAGCCTGGCGAGACGCGCGCCAGGAGAAGCGGGCCGACGAATGGGCAGTGACGCAACTCGTTTCGTGCGAAGATTACGCAACCGCTGAAAACCTCGTCGGCTCGTCGGAAGGCGCACTCGCCAGAGAACTCGGCATCACCACGCACCTGCTCCGCGTCTGGCGGGGGCTACACGAAAGAAGGACAGCAGCATGACCGCTAGTCGAGACAATTACCCCACGGGCAACCCAGCCCAGAATGCTCGCCAATCTCGCAACTCCAACTCGACAGGCTCCCAGGTTGCTGGATGCGGATGCATGCTCATAATCATCTTCATCCTCTTCGGCGCATGCAGTGCGATGCGCGGGGAAGACGAAGAGAAATCGGAAACTCCCCCGGCTACTTCGTCCGCCAACTCGACAGCTGAAGACACCAGCGACATTTTGGGATGGTCACGGGCGGAAGCGAGAAACGCCTGCCACGACAAAGTCGAAGACCAGCTAAGGGCTCCCGGCACCGCCAACTTCGAGGGCCTGTTCGAGGCGGACATCTCCAAGACGTCGAACAGCTGGTCAGTGGGCGGCTACGTCGACGCCGAGAACGCTTATGGTGGCGAAGTACGGACCGACTACACCTGCACAGTTACTCCGACAAGCGAATCCCACGCTTCCGTAGAAGTATCACTATCCAGCTAAAGTCCCTTCCCCGCGGGACCTACACGAACGGAAACCTTCATGAGCACCATCCCATCACATGACAACGAACCCCAAAAGTCCCCTAAGCCCTGGTACAAGCGGTGGTGGGGGATCGCCCTCATTGTTCTCGTAGCCTTCTTTCTCTTCGGCGGGATCCTCAACGCCCTCGGCTTCGAAGGCGACACCACCGACACAGCAGCCGGCGAGCAGACAACTACCAACGCTCCCGAGGAGTCCACGTCGGCGACAGAGCAGCCCTCTTCAGACCCCGCGACGTCCGCTTCTCCGGAGCCTGAGTCGACAACCTCGGAAGCGCCAGCGAGTTCCGAGCGCCCGACGCCGGCAGCCGCAGTGCGGCACGAACGATGCGTCGACGATGACGGCACTGCCGAGATGGTCACCGGCATTCTCAACGATCCCGGCATGACGATCAAGAACCCCCAGCTGATCAAGGACGGCAACGATACGTGGATCGGCGCCGGCCTCGTTGACGGCACCGGCAGAGACGAGTCCCGGTCCGACGTGTGGCTGCTGCGGGATGGCACCCTCTACGCCGTCTCCGGAGGCGCGCGGAACAACTCCTCGGCCGCACAGGCCGCGGGCGTCAGCATGGCGGACGACCTCCCCGCTGGTGTCGACAGGTGCGTCGTCGCCGAGTCCATGGGGTTCTAGCCAAAACGAAAGAGATCCCCGCCGCGCAGGTCCGGGAAGACAGCGCGCGACGGGGATCAATATCAGCCGGCCTCATGCCCTCCGGGGGAAGGGCGGGCCCAGCTCACGCCTGACCACCCTCGGGGGGAGAGGCGATCAGACACCAAGGAGACTACCAGTGGCACGAGTAAAAGACCTCTGGACGAAAGCCAACCCCGACAGGCAATCACGAAAGACCCGAGTCCACTCCGCGCGGTGGGGCACCGGCAAACGATGGGCCGTCGTCTGGACTGAGAACGGCCGCGAAGTCCAGGAGAGCTTCACCACCCGC
Source organism: Corynebacterium doosanense CAU 212 = DSM 45436 (assembly GCF_000767055.1). NCBI lineage: Bacteria > Bacillati > Actinomycetota > Actinomycetes > Mycobacteriales > Corynebacteriaceae > Corynebacterium > Corynebacterium doosanense. The sequence goes on along the minus strand of NZ_CP006764.1, from coordinate 334,138 downwards.
GACGCCGCCGAGGCCTACCGCGCCCGCGTCGAAGTCGGCCAAGTCGACGGCACCTGGATCACCAAGGACAAGCGCGACATCACGCTCGCTGACCTCTGGGAGCCGTGGATCGCCTCAAAGGCCGAGCGCTCGAAGAAGACCGTCGACGGCTACAGGTCTGCGTGGAAACACATCGAGCCCGTCTGGGGGAACACCCCGGCCTGCGAGATCGAGCGCACCACCATCGCGGCCTGGCTGCCCACCCTGCAGGCGCGCGGCCAGGCCCGGGGCACGGGCACCCCGGCATCGGCGGCGAGACCGCTGGGCGCCGCCTCCCGTCGCAAGGTCGGCATCATCATCAACGCCCTCATGGACTTAGCCGTCGACCAGGGCATCATCCACAAGAACCCCATCCGCTCCGAGGACATCCCCCGCCAGGAGAAGTCCGAGCGCCGCTACCTCAAAGTCCACGAGATCGACGCCCTGCTCGCCGCGGCGCCACACGAATCCGCGCGCCTGCTCGTCCTCGTCCTCTTGATGACCGGGATCCGACCCGGCGAAGCGAAGGGACTCAAGGTCAAGGATCTCGACCCTGACCGCCGGCGGCTGGCCATCCGGCGCGATGTCGACGCGCTCGGCAACATCGACACGACCAAGGACGGCCGCCACCGCGACGTGCCCGTGGGCGGGGATCTGCTCCTGGGCCTCGAGGACGACGCAGAGAACCGCGGGCTCGAGGACTGGCTCCTGCCGGACGAGCGCGGCAACGTGTGGACGGAGGCCCGCTGGCGCGCGGTCTGGTCGAAGATGACCGCGGCGGCCGGCATTGAGGGCATCGACACCTACACGCTCAAGCACACCGCCGCGTCCGTAGCCATCGCCTCCGGAGCCGATGTCAAGACCGTGCAGCGAATGCTCGGCCACCGCACCGCGGCGATGACCCTCGACGTTTACGGCCACCTGTGGGACGACCACCTCGACGCACTACCCGGCGCGATGGAGGCTCACCTCGAAGCGGAGCGGCGGCAGGATCGAGCGAAAGAGGACCGGCGGGCGGAGCGACGAAGAAGAAGGAGCCTGCGGGCGGTTGAATAGTCGATGACACAACTTTTCAAGGTCCTAGGACTGCGCGCCCCGCGGAATAGGAAGCGGAGCAGGGCCTGCCTTCATCAGCCATTCCATCCCGCCCCCTTTTCGGGGAAGAGATAGCGTGTGACGACTAGTGCCAGGCCAACGACCTCGGCGGTACTGGTGGTGAGGAACGCGATCATGACGGCGCTGTCAGGAATTCTCTTCGCGCCGAAGCTAATCGCGACATACAGAAAGAAGCCGAGGTTCATGATCAATACCTGGGCTACGACGAGCGCGGTAGCTGCGGGACCAATGAACCCCTTCAGCTTGTGGTCTAGCTCGTGGTCGTCATAAACCAGTTGCTCGGTCGCTTCACTGATGCTTCGGAGAGCCTCGGTTGGCTTAGCTTCCGCCTTTTCAACCCGGCTGTCGATCAAGAGGTCACTGACTCTCTTGTCTAGGAAATCCTTTGAGAATCGTACTGATGGCTTTCCGTAGCGAACCTCACCATCTTCGGCGTCAGTCATTCAGCCGGAGGTTCCTGAGCCGATGCTGCATCGCTAGCTGAGACACCCCAAAGAACCCATGGAGTCGAGCGCGGGCCATTCCCGCCGCGACCAATTGACGGACCGCAAACTCTGGCATGAGGAGGCTTGCCGCGAACTCGTTGGCAAATAACTCATGAGGATCGGTTCCCTCCTTGGACAGAGCGTCTCTTCGCCGGTCTACCTGTAGCCGTTCTCCGTCTTCAACGAGATGCCCGAGCTCATGCGCGGTCGTGAAACGCTGGCGCGCAGGCGACGAATCGGTGTCAACATAGATTTGGGCACCGTATCCATCACGCGGGGGGACCATGAAGCCATCAAGGTCTTCCTTCAAATCCCCGATGAATACTTCCGCACCGTACTCCTGTGCGAGCCGAACAGGATCGACTGGGAATTTATCCAGATCCCAGTAGACATCCAACACTTGGCCAGCCGCGTCACGAGCACGCCTCTTGATGTCCTGGATCTGCTCATACGGGAGGCCGGGGCGTCGCATTTCCTGTTGTTCCTCGGGCGCGTTCATTGGCGTGCTCATGGTCCCCTCCCTCCTTCGAGTATTGCTTTTTCTGAAGTCTATCGTGTTTATGCCTCATCGCTACTTCGACACGATGGCCCTCCGCTGGCGACGCGTTCCGGATCCGTTCCGGATTGGTTCCGCAATAGAACCAACGACCTGCAACAACTCCCAACAACTCGGGATCCCCTAGAACGCAGAGAAACCCCAGCCAGAACATAGTTCCAGCTGGGGTTTTGGTGGAGCCGCCTGCGAGAATCGAACTCGCGACCTTCTCATTACGAGTGAGACGCTCTACCGACTGAGCTAAGGCGGCGCGGTACGTGCATACCAGGGAAATACCTTAGCGCACCACCGCGGGGCCGGGAAACACGCTGGTCAGCGGACCTTGAGCGCCTTGCGGATCCGGCCGATCATGCCGTCCAGGGCAAGCTGCGGGGCGACAAACCCGATGAGGCGCTCGCGGCATTCCCGGATCGCCTCCTGCGCCTGCACGAAGGCGTCCAGGTCGCCGCGCTGGGCCAGCTCTCTGGCCAGCGGCTCGAAGTCGGGGTGGGTGAGTTCGACCTCGGCACCCGAGGAGACGAGCATGGCGTCGCGGTAGATGCCGGCGAAGTCCACCAGCGCCAGGTCGAGGATGTCGGTCCGCGCGCGGGTGCGGCGCTGTTTCTGCTCCTTCTGCAGGTCCGAGAGCGCGCCGGCGCTCCCGCGGGCGGCCTTCTGCGCCCCCTTGCCCTTGGCACCCATGCCCAGGGAGTCCTCGAGTTTCTTCAGCTCGCGTTCGTCGATGACGTCGTAGGTCTCCTTGATCTCCTTGTCCACCGTCTTCATCAGGGAGTTCACCGCCTGGAAGGCCTGGTCGCCGTGGAAGATGAGCTCCGCGAGGTTGATCGCCTGCGCCCGCCTGCTCTGCATGATGGGCATGGAGACGAGCTTGCGGGCCCGGCCGATGTGGTGCAGCGACGACGTCGCCGCCAGCCGCGCGTCCCCCTCGCTGGCGCCCATCTCCTCGGTGAGCAGGCGCACAATGCGGTCGGTGGAGGGGCTGGGGATGTAGAGGTGGCGACACCGCGAGCGCAGCGTGGGGATGAAGTCCTCGGGCGCCAGTGACGGCGCGCAGAGGATGATCACGGTGTGGGCGGGGGGCTCCTCGATGGTCTTCAGCAGGGTGTTGGCGGCGTCGTCGCGAAGCCGGTCGGCGTCCTCGATGACGATGACCCGCCAGCGGGAGATGGTGGGCAGGGAGTGCGCGGTGGGGATGATGGTGTCGCGCACGAGGTCGATGCCGATGACGTTGCCCTCGGGAACGATGTGGGCGACATCGGTGTGGGCGTCGGCGAGCACATCCACGCAGGCCTGGCAGTGCCCGCAGCCCAGCTCACCCTCGGTGGTGCACACCAACGCCTGGGCGAAGGCCAGGGCGACGACGCTGCGGCCCGAGCCCGGAGGTCCGGTGAAGACCCAGGAGTGGGTCATGGCGTAGCGGTCGGCGTCGGGAAGCCCCTGTGCGGCGGCGGCCGCCGAGAGGATGGTCTCGCGCACCTTCGGCATGTCGCTGAGTCGTTCGGCCACGCTTGTCGTTCTCACCCGACTGAGCCTAATGCCCCTCGGGTTAGAATCGACGACCATGGAGAGATTACTGAGAGGGCTGAAGTGGCTCTGGGGCACGTCGTGGCCCCTGTACGCCACGCTCGTTCTCAGTTCGAACCTGGCCGGGGCAATCGCCATCATGCTCTTCACGCGCTATCTGCTCCCCCTGCCGGGGCTGGACGATCTGGCCATCGGCTGGGCCCACCTCACCGTGATCGGGGTGGTCTACGTCGGGTTCGCGGTGATCATCGCCGTGGTGGCCACGCTCCTGCTGTTTCGCCCCGTCCTGGACTGGCAGCGCGACCCGGACCAGCACGACCCGAACATGGTGCGTTACCTGGTCATGCGCATCCCCGTCTACCAGGCCGTCGTGTGTGCGGTGGTGTGGGCGATCGGCATCGCCATCGCCGTGGCGCTCACCGCGCGCTCCAGTTGGCGCACCGCGCTGGCCGTGGGCATCACGCTGGCCATGGCCACGGCCGTGGTCTCGCTGCTGACCTACCTGCAGGCGGAGCGCATGGTGCGCCCCGTCGCGGCCGAGGCCCTGGCGCGCCGGTTCGAGGACGCGACCCTGGAGCCGCCGATCCGGCAGCGTCTCAGCATCACCTGGGTGATGACCACGGCGATGCCCGTGCTGGGCATCGTCCTGGTCCTGCTCGGGCAGTGGACCGGGTTCTTCTCGGACGACGCCGCCGACCTCATCCCCGCGATCCTCGCCCTGGCCGTGACGGCCCTGTTCACCGGTTACGCGGGCACGAGCCTGTCCACGGCGAGTGTCACCGATCCCATCCACGAGCTGCAGGAGGCCATCAATCAGGTGCGCCGCGGGCAGTCCGACGCCCAGGTGGACATCTACGACGGCTCGGAGATGGGTGTGCTCCAGGCCGGATTCAACGAGATGATGCGTGGGCTGCGCGAGCGTCAGCGCGTGCGGGACATCTTCGGCCACTACGTCGGCACCGAGGTCGCCGAGCGCGCGCTGGAGGAGAAACCCCGCCTCGGCGGCGAGGACCGCAAGGTCGCTGTCCTGTTCATCGACGTCATCGGCTCGACCAACTTCGCGGTCAACCACTCCCCGGAGGAGGTCGTGGAGGAGCTCAACAAGTTCTTCAACGTCGTGGTCGATGTCGTGCACCGCAACAAGGGCATCATCAACAAGTTCCAGGGCGACGCCGCGCTGGCGATCTTCGGCGCGCCGCTCAACGTCACCGACGCCACGTCCTGGGCACTCTCCGCCGCCCGCGAGCTGCGTCTCGAGCTCCGTGACCTGCGTCTGCAGGCCGGCATCGGGGTCGCCGCGGGCCACGTCGTCGCAGGCAACATCGGCAGCGAGGACCGCTTCGAGTACACCGTGATCGGCGACGCCGTGAACCTGGCGGCGCGCCTGACGGAGCTGGCCAAGGACACCCCGGGCCGGGTGCTCACCAACGCCGCGACCCTGCGCGGGGCCAACGAAGCCGAGCAGGCGCGCTGGACCACGCTGAAGTCCATCGAGCTGCGCGGCCGCGGGACCATGACCCAGCTGGCCCGTCCCGTCCGGGCGACGCTGGCGGACCGTTCGTGATCAACCAGGCACTGCGCCTGTTTGTCCTGCTCGTCGGCCTCTCCGTCATGTCGGCGGGCATCGCGCTGTCGGTGCACAGCCGGCTGGGCACGACCCCGATCTCGACGTTTCCCTGGTCCTCGGCTACATCTTCTCGCTGAGCGTCGGCACGATGACCATCATCGTCAACCTCACCTTCGTGCTCGCGCAGATCCTCATCCGCGGTCGTCGCTTCCAGCCGGTGCAGCTCTTCCAGATCCCCGTCGGCTTTGTGTTCGGCTCGCTTATCGACGTCGCCATGCACCTCACCGCCGGTGCCACCACCGACAACTACCTGCTCCAGTGGCTGGTGGCGCTCGCCGGGATCATTCTCATGGCCCTGGGCATCGCGCTGCAGATCACCGCGCGCACCGTCACCCTCGCGGGCGAGGGCATCGTGCTGGCCATCAGCGACGAGCTGCTGCGCCGTTCCGGGGGCAACCCGCGGTACGTCTTCGGCAACGTGAAGGTGGTCAATGACGTCACGCTGGTGCTCACCTCGGTGGTGCTCTCCCTGGTCTTTCTCGGCGAGCTCGCGGGCGTGCGTGAGGGCACCGTGGCGGCCTCGCTGCTCATCGGGCCGCTGGTCAAACGGCTGCTGCCCGTGCTCGCGCCGCTGGGCCGCCGGGTGCTGGGCAACTCGTGATACCTTAAAAATCTCGGCCCCGGGACGACCCGGTGCCCGCACTGACGCTCGGGGACGGCCCCTCCTGACAAGGACGTGACATGCCTCCCCTCGTTCCCCTTCTCGCCGGCTGGCTGGGTTTCGCCGCCTTCACCGTGCTCTCCCCCGCCTCACCGCACTGGCTGGTGCCCGTCATCGCCGTGATCTTCGTGGCCGCGCTCGGTGTGCTTCATCACGCGGAGAAGCTGGCGCACCTGCTCGGCGACCCGCTGGGCACGCTGGTGCTCACGCTGTCGATCGTCGGCATGGAGGTCACCCTGCTGGCCGCGGTGCTGTTCGGCCCGGGCGAGCACGACACGGTGGCACGCGACTCCACCATGGCGGCGGCGATACTCTTTCTCGGTTTGTTCCTCGGGGCGGCGGTGCTCATGGGCACCCTGCGCCACGGCACCCTCACGTTCAACGAACGCGGGGTCTCCGCCTACCTCACCATGCTCATCGTCTTCGGAGCGCTGACCTTCGCCCTACCCGGGCTCATCGGGGTGGACGGTTCTTTCACCGGGCCCCAGGCGGTGGTGGTCATCGTGCTCACCGCGGGCGCGTACGCCTTTTTCCTCTGGCGGCAGATGACGGGCCAGGCGGAGGACTTCCGGGAGGTCGTGCCGGTGGAGCAGGGTGACCAGACCTCGTCCGGCCCGGCCTGGCGCCACGCGGTGCTGCTGCTGCTCACCGCCGCGCCGATCGTGCTGCTCAGCCACGACATGGCCACGCTTCTCGACACCGCCCTCACCCGCGTCTCCGCCCCGGCAGCGCTGTCGGGGATGGCCGTGGCCACCATCGTCATGCTCCCCGAGGGCATCACCACCCTGCGTGCCGCCTGGAACGGGGAGATCCAGCGGGTATACAACCTCACCTACGGAGCGATGGTCTCCGTGGTCGGGCTGACCGTACCCACCGTGCTCACCATCGGCCTGCTCACCGGACAACGCATCGTCTTCGCCGAGTCCGCGGTCAACCTCATGCTGCTCGCGGTCCTGGCTCTGCTGGCCGTCGCCGTGCTCGCGGGGCGGAGGGTGACGCCGTTGCATGGGCTCGCCCACCTCGTGCTCGGGGCGGTGTACCTGCTCAGCGTGTTTTCCGGGTGATCCCGTCGACCAGCAACATCTGACCCACCAGGCTGAGGCTGACGGCAGCGGCGCTGACCAGGGTGTTTCCCCGCAGTAGCGTCGCCCGCAGCAGGTTCAGCCCCTCCGCGGCAAACAGGAGGTTCGCCCCGTGGCTGGTGCCGGGGGTGGTTGTGCGCGGATCATTCGCCGAGGCACCGGCCCAGGCGAGCGGCAGGCCGCCGGCGAGGGTGGCCAAGGCGACGTGGCGGTTTTTCGCCGCCGACAGACCCAGACCGCCAGCGACCAGCCCGGCGCGGACGGCGAACCCGGGCCAGTTGCGGCCGTCCAGTGCCGCCGCGTAACCGAGATACTGTGCGGCGGCGGCCGCAGCAGCAGTGACGTTGGCCGCCTCGGGCGTGCGCGCGCGGATCAGCTGGGCGGCGGTCCCGCCGGCCAGTGCCCCGGTCAGCGGGGCGTTGCCGGCGCGCAGCGCGGTGCCGGCCAGCATGGGCAGCGCCAGCGGCTCGGCCACCGCGAGGACACGCTGCCAGCCGAGGACCCGGGACAGCAGGGTGAGATCGTGCGCCGCGAGGAACACGGTGCGCTCGGGTTCGCGGGTGGCCACCAGGACGGAGTCGACCAGTGCCCGGGCGCCGGCCAGCGTGCGTTCGATCATGCCGGGTACTTGTTCCCTGCCAGCAGCCCCGCGAGGTGGGCCGCGTTGCGGGCGGCGGTGGCGGTGGTCTCGGCAACGACCTCCGGAACCTCGTCGAGGTCCTTGTAGACGACATCACCCATCGCCTCTCCGACCCAGTAGGTTCCGCCCTGGGCTGGGATGGTGAACCCGACGTCGTTAAGCGCTTGCATCATGTCCGCCGTGACGTTGTGGGCACCGTCCTCGTTGCCCACGACCGCGACGAGCGCGACCTTGCCGAACATCGTCGGGCGACCGTCCGCGCCGGTCTTGGAGGATTCGGCGTCGATGCGCTCGGTGACCATGCTGGCCACGCTGGCCGGGTGGCCCATCCAGATGGGGGTGGACAACACGAGGATGTCGGCGGCGAGGATCTTCTCGCGGATCTCCGGCCACCCGTCGCCGTCACCCATGTCGGTGTCGGTGCCGAAGTGGACGTCATGGTCCGCGACCCGGATAGGGTCCTCGACGGTGACGCCGTTCTTGGCCAGCTCTGCCAGGACATGCTTGGCCATGAGCTCACTGCTGGATTCCTCGGTCGACGACTTCAACGAACAACTCAGGGCTACGGCGCTCAGGTTCGACATGGGGGCTACCTCTCTTCCGGGTGCGGGGTATGTCTCCCAGTGTGCCACTCCTTCCCGGGTGAGCCATGCCATAAGCTTTTCCTGGTTCCATTACTGCCCACCCCTCTGAAAGCGAGCCGCACCACGGCGACGCCCGTATCTCCACCCCGCTCCTCCTCGCCGACCCGTGAACTCACGGTCCGCGCGATCATTCTCGGCGGGCTCATCACCCTGGTGTTCACCGCCGCGAACGTCTATCTCGGCCTGAAGGTCGGCCTGACCTTCGCCACCTCAATCCCCGCTGCGGTGATCTCCATGGCCGTGCTGCGTCGCTTCGCCGGTCACACCATCACCGAGAACAACATCGTGCAGACGGTCGCCTCGGCCGCCGGCACCCTCTCCGCGATCATCTTCGTGCTCCCCGGCCTGGTGATGATCGGCTGGTGGTCGGGCTTCCCCTACTGGATCACCACCGCGGTCTGCCTCTTCGGCGGTGTCCTCGGCGTCATGTACTCCATTCCCCTGCGCCGCGCGCTGGTCACCGGCTCCGACCTGCCGTTCCCCGAGGGTGTCGCCGCAGCCGAGGTGCTGCGTGTCGGCGACGACCAGGGTTCACACGAGGAGAACCAGCAGGGTCTGCGGGTCATCCTCGTCGGCTCGCTGGCCGCTGCCGGGTTCTCCCTACTTGCTGCACTCAAGGCCGTCGCCGGATCCGTGTCCACCGTGTTCCGCGTGGGCTCCGGCGGCACGATGCTCGGCGCGAGCCTCTCCCTGGCGCTCATCGGCGTGGGCCACCTGGTCGGCGTCACCGTGGGTATCGCCTGTGGGTCGGCCTCATCATCTCCTTCTTCATCCTGCTGCCGAGGTTCACCTCCGGGGAGCTCCCGGCCGCCGGCGACATCTCCGACATCGTCGCCTCGACGTTCTCCTCCGAGGTGCGTTTCGTCGGAGCCGGCGCGATGGCCGTGGCCGCCGTGTGGACGCTGCTGAAGATCATCCGCCCCATCGTCTCCGGCATCACCGACGCGCTGCGCTCCTCGCGCTCACGCCAGGCGGGCCAGGACGTGCCGCTGACCGAGCGGGACATCCCCTTCACCACCGTGATCGGTGTCATTCTCGCCTCGATGATCCCCATCGGCCTGCTGCTCTGGGTCTTCGTCCACGGCACCGAGATCACCCACCACGCCAGCGGTCTGATCATCATCAGCATCGTCTACGTGCTGCTCGTCGGCCTCGTCGTCGCCTCCATCTGCGGCTACATGGCCGGCCTCATCGGCGCGTCGAACTCACCCATCTCCGGCGTGGGCATCATCGTGGTCATCTCCGCCGCGCTGCTCATCAAGGCCGTGACCGGCAGTGAGAGCGACATCAACGCCCCTCGCTGGTGGCCTACACGCTGTTCACCGCCGCGGTCGTCTTCGGTATCGCCACCATCTCCAACGACAACCTGCAGGACCTGAAGACCGGCCAGCTCGTCGGCGCGACCCCGTGGAAGCAGCAGGTCGCCCTCATCATCGGCGTGGCCTTCGGCTCGATCATCATTCCCCCGGTGCTCCAGCTCATGCTGACGGGCTTCGGCTTCGCCGGCATGGAAGGCGCGGGCGAGGATGCGTTGGCCGCTCCCCAGGCCGCCCTGATGTCCTCGGTGGCCGAGGGCATCTTCGGCGACTCCCTCGACTGGAACCTCATCGGCCTCGGCGCGCTCATCGGCGCGGCGGTCATCGTCATCGACGAGATCCTCGGCCGGGTCAGCGGCAACCGTTTCCACCTGCCGCCGCTGGCCGTGGGCATGGGCATGTACCTGCCCGCGAGCCTCACGCTCATCATCCCCGTCGGCGCGTTCCTCGGGCTGTTCTACAACCGCTGGGCCGAAGGCCGCAGCAACCCCGAGGCGGCCAAGCGCATGGGCGTGCTGCTGGCCACCGGCCTCATCGTCGGCGAGAGCCTCTTCGGCGTGCTGCTCGCGGGCGTCATCGCGGCGACGGGCCTGCCCGAACCGCTGGCGGTCATGCCCGAGTCCTTCGCCGGGGTGGCGAACTGGCTGGGCATCGCCGTCTTCGTCGCCGTCATCCTCGGCTGCTACCGCTGGGTGCAGTCGGCCAGCGAGAAGAGTGCGACGAGCTAGCTACTTCTTCCGGGAGCCGGCCTTGACCACACGCTTGGTGGTCTTGGCCGGCTTTTTCACGGTCTTTTTTGAGGAGGTTTTCTTCGCCGTCGTCTTCTTCACGGGAGACTTCTTGGCCGCCGTCTTCTTCGCCGGAGCCCCGCCGTCGGCGGCCTCCTTCGCGCGACGCTCGGAGAGCAGCTCGTTGGCACGGGCGTCGGTGAGTGTCTCCGGGGTGTCGCCGCGGCGTAGCGACGCGTTGGTGTCGCCGTCCGTGACGTACGGGCCGAAGCGGCCGTCCTTGACGGTCATGGGCTTGCCGGAGACGTCATTGTCGCCGAGGGTCTTCAACGGCGGCTTCGCGGCGGCGCGCCCTCGACGCTTCGGCTCGGCGTAGATGCGCCGGGCCTCGTCGAGCGTGACGGTGAAGATCTCCTCCTCGCCACCGAGAGAGCGGGAGTCCGCGCCCTTCTTCAGGTACGGGCCGTAACGGCCGTTCTGCGCGGTGATGAGCTCACCGTCGGCAGGGTCGACGCCGACCTCGCGGGGCAGCGACAGCAGGCGCAGCGCCTCCTCGAGGGTCACCGAGCCGGGATCCATGGTGGAGAACAGCGACGCGGTGGAGGGTTTGAGCAGCTCGTCGACGATTTCCGCAACTCGCTTCTCCTTCTGCTTCTCCGCGGTCTTGGTGTCCCAGTTCTTCTTACGTTTGCCTTCCTCGGCGCGCTGCGCGTCCTCCTGCTCGCGTTCGCGGGCGACGACCTTCTCCGCCTCTGCCTCGGCCTTTTCACGCTCGTCGTCACGCACCTGCTCGGTGACGTAGGGGCCGTAGCGGCCCTCCTTGGCCACCACGACACGGTCATTCGCCGGGTTCTGGCCGAGCTCGCGCCCGCCCTGCGGGGTGGCGAAGAGTTTCTCCGCCACCTCGAGGGTGAGCTCGTCCGGGGTGGTGGCCTCGGGGAGGTTGGCGCGCTGGTACTCGGGCTCGCCGTCCTTCGTCTGGCCGACGACACGCTCGATGTACGGGCCGTAGCGGCCGACACGCACGACGATGTCGCGGCCCTCGGAGTCGGTGAACAGCCGCAGGGAGTTGACCTGACGGGCGTCGATGGCCTCGAGGTTGACGTCGATGAGCGACTTCAGACCGCCGCGCTTGGCGATCGCCTCCGCCTTCTCGTCGCTGGCGTCCGCGTCACCGAAGTAGAAACCGGTGAGCCACTCCGTGCGGTCCTCGGAACCCTCGGCGATGGCGTCGAGCTGATCCTCCATCGAGGAGGTGAACTCGTAGTCCACCAGCGAGGTGAAGTTGGACTCCATGAGCCCCACCACGGCGAACGCGACCCAGCTGGGCACGAGAGCGTTACCCCGGGCGTAGACGTAACCGCGGTCCTGGATCGTCTTGATGATCGACGCGTACGTCGACGGGCGACCGATGCCCAGGTCCTCCATCTTCTTCACCAGGGAAGCCTCGGTGTAGCGCGCCGGCGGGTTGGTGGTGTGCCCGTCCGCGGTGATCTTGTCCACGGTCAGGTCGTCGCCCCTGCTCAGCTGGGGCAGACGCGGGGTGTCGTTCTTCTCCCCCGCGTCGCCGGAGAGTGCCCGGAGGAAACCGGGGAAGGTGATGGTGCGGCCGGTGGCGGAGAATTCGGTCTGCTCGCCGGTGGCGGCGGTGCCCGTGATGGTGAGTTTCATCGAGGTGCCCCGGGCATCGGCCATCTGCGAGGCGACCGTGCGGGCCCAGATCAGTTCGTAGAGCTTGAATTCCTCGGTGTCGAGCTGGCCGGAGAGTTGACCCGGCGTCGAGAAGCGCTCTCCTGCTGGCCGGATCGCCTCGTGCGCCTCCTGGGAGTTCTTCACCTTGCGGTCGTAGCGCCTGGGCGCGTCCGAGACGTAGTTCTGGCCGTAGAGTTCCTTGGCCTGGTTGCGCGCGGCGGACATGCCCTGCGCGGACAGCGAGGTCGAGTCCGTACGCATGTAGGTGATGTGGCCGTTCTCGTACAGCCGCTGCGCGATGCGCATGGTGCGCTCGGAGGTGAAGTGCAGGCGTCGACCGGCCTCCTGCTGCAGCGTCGACGTCATGAACGGCGCCTGCGGCTTGCGCGAGTACGGCTTCTCCTCGACCGCCGCGACGGTCATCGCCGCATCCCGCAGCCCCGAGGCCAGCGCCTCGGCGGTGGGCTTGTCGACGACAATGAGCTCACCCTTCGCGTCCTTGAGCACACCGTCGTCGCCGAAGTCGCGGCCCTGGGCCACACGCTTGCCGTCGACGCCCGTCAGCCGGGCCTGGAAGGAACGGGGGTTCTCCGGATCGCCGGACTTCTGGCCGGTGTCCAGGTCGGCGGTGAGATCCCAGTAGCCGGCCGCGACGAACGCCATGCGCTCGCGCTCACGCTCGACGATGACACGGGTGGCCACGGACTGGACACGCCCCGCGGACAGCCGTGGCATGACCTTCTTCCACAGCACGGGGGAGACCTCGTAGCCGTAGAGGCGGTCGAGGATACGACGGGTTTCCTGGGCATCGACAAGGTTGTCGTCGATGTCGCGGGTGTTCGCCGCGGCGTCCTTGATGGCGGCCTCGGTGATCTCGTTGAACACCATGCGGCGCACGGGCACCTTGGGGTTGAGCACCTCGAGCAGGTGCCACGCGATGGCCTCGCCCTCACGGTCGGGGTCTGTCGCGAGGAAGAGCTGGTCGGCCTGCTTGAGCTTCGACTTGAGGTCGGCGACCTTCTTCTTTTTGTCGTTGCTCACCACGTACAGCGGCTTGAAGCCGTTGTCCGTGTCGACGCCGAGCCGCGCCCACGGCTCCTTCTTGTGTTTCGCCGGGACGTCCGCGGCACCGCGGGGAAGGTCGCGGATGTGGCCGACCGAGGCCTCGACGATGTAGCGGTTGCCGAGGTACTTCTGGATCTTCTTGGCCTTCGTCTGCGACTCGACGATAACGAGGGTCTTGCCCCCTGCGCCGTTTTCTTCCGTCACGATGTGTCTACGCGTCCTTCCCGGGTGATCACGGATGATCAGTCACACCCGTGTTCGAGTGTTTATCGCCAGACTCTAGCGCAGACCACCCCGTCGGTGTCACGTTACTCTGTATTTAATGGTGCGCCTGCCGGATCCGGGCGGCCCCGGCGGCGACGCACGGGATAGAATCGGTCGACACATCCACACGTGCTTATCGACGGGACTATTCAACGTGCAAGATCAGCTCACCCTCTGGGTGGAGTCGGTGGTCAATTACCCGGCCTTCCTGCCCATAGTCACGCTGTTCACCCTGGTCGACTCCCTGGTTCCCCTCATTCCCAGCGAGACGATCCTCAGCATCGGCGCGGCGTGGTCCGGCTCCACCGGATCGCCGGACATCTGGCACCTGATCTGGTTCGCCGTCGCCGGGGCCATGATCGGCGACAACATCTGCTTCTACGCCGGACACCGGTTCAAGGACCGGGTCGACCGCATCCGGCCGAACTCCCGGCCCGGGCGGGCACTGAGCTGGATCCGCCGCGCCATGCGCCTCTACGGCGGGGCCGCGATCATCATCGCCCGTTTCATCCCCTGGGCCAGGTGGGTGCTCACGCTCATGCTGGGGTCGGTGCGTTACAACTGGTTCCTGTTCTTCTTCTTCGACACCCTCGGCGTGCTGGTGTGGGCGGGCATGATCTCCGGGGCGAGTTACCTCGGCGGCATGCTCTTCCAGGGCTCGCCGCTCATCGGCATGGTGGCGGGAATCCTCGCGGGCATGCTGGTGGGTCTGCTGGTGCAGAAGGCGCAGGGCCGCTTCATGGAGTGGCGCGACGAGCGCCAGGCCCTGTCCCGGGCATGAAAAAGTCCCCGTTCGCTGCGAAAGCGACGGGGGATTTTTACGTGCTCTTAGAGAGCGCGGATCTGCTGTGCCTGCGGGCCCTTGGCGCCTTCGCCGACCTCGAACTCGACCTGCTGGTTCTCCTCGAGGGTGCGGAAGCCCGAACCCTGGATCTCGGAGTAGTGGACGAAGACGTCGGCGGAGCCGTCGTCGGGAGCGATGAAGCCGAAGCCCTTTTCAGCGTTGAACCATTTAACGGTACCAGTTGCCATGATGTAAACCTCTTCAAAAGATTGGGATTGGTCGGACGCGGATATTCTTTATCCACTGCCGGGTCGGGTCGAACCACCAAGCCCCCTCGGAGAGGAAACCTGATGCCCGCGTGTATTTCTTTTGCGAGCACCTATCAAGAACTGCGCCAGAATCCGCGACCTCCTTTAGTGTTTCATGGATCGGGCGATTTGTACCTCCCTGCTTGTAAAATACCTGTAAAAACCTATGTAAACCGCTACCCCCGGGGGTGAATTACGGTGTCCGACGTCGGATCCGAACTACTGGAACAGGCCCTGCGCCGCTTCCCCGAATCCACCCTCACCCACCGCGCCACCATCCCCGCCCGCCCCTCTCGGCACACGGACTGGCCCGACTGGGTCCTGCCCGGGCTGCGGGATTCGCTCATCGACGCCGGCATCACCCGTCCGTGGACCCACCAGGTGGCCACCGCCCAGGCGGCCTGGGAGGGCCACGACGTCATCGTCTCCACGGGAACATCCTCGGGCAAGTCCCTCGGTTATCAACTGCCCATCCTCACCCGGCTCGCGGCCGATCCCACCGCGACGGCCCTGTACCTCACCCCGACGAAGGCGCTCGGCTCCGACCAGCTGCAGTCCGTCATGCGTCTCGTGCGCGAAATTCCGGAGCTCGGCGGCATCCACCCGGCCCCCTACGACCGCGACACCCCGGTCGAGTCGCGCTCCGGCATCCGCGACCATTCCCGCTTCGTGTTCACCAACCCCGACATGCTGCACGTCTCCCTGCTCGGGGCACACCAGCGCTGGGCGCGGGTGCTGCGCAAGCTGCAGTACATCGTCATCGACGAATGCCACAGCTACCGCGGGGTCTTCGGAGCGAATGTCGCGCTGGTCATCCGCCGGCTGCTGCGGGTCGCCGCCCGCTACGGCGCCTCACCCAGGGTCATCCTCGCCTCCGCCACCGCCGCCGATCCTGCCGACAACGCCCGCCGGTTGACCGGTCGCGAGGCCCTGGCGGTCACCGACGACGGTGCGCCCACCGGTTCACGGACGGTGGCGCTGTGGGAACCGGGGTTCATCGAGGGTGCTGAGGGGGAGAACGGCGCGCCCGTGCGCCGCTCCGCCACGACCGAGGCCGCCGGTCTCATGGCCGTCGCCGTAGCCGAGGGTGCCCGCACGCTGACCTTCGTGCGCTCCCGGCGCGGCGCGGAGATCACCGCCCTGGTGACGCAGCAGGAGCTGGGTTCGATGGGCCGGCCGGACTTCGGCCGGCGCATCGCCTCCTACCGCGCGGGGTACCTCGCGGAGGACCGCCGCAAGCTGGAGAAGATGCTCGACAACGGCGATCTGCTCGGGGTGGCCACCACCAACGCCCTGGAGATGGGCATCGACGTCGGTGGCCTCGACGCCGTCATCACCGCCGGCTACCCCGGCACCGTGGCCAGCTTCTGGCAGCAGGCCGGCCGCGCGGGTCGCCGCGGGCAGGGCTCGCTGGTCATCCTCGTCGCCCGGGACGACCCCATGGACACCTACCTCGTGCACCACCCGGAGGCGCTGCTCGGCCGGCCAGTGGAGAAGAATGTGTTCAACCCCCGCAACCCGTACATCCTGCGTGGCCACATGTACTGCGCGGCCGTCGAAGCCCCGCTGTCGGATGCAGACGTCCGGGACTTCGGCGCCGAGTCCGTTGTCGCCGAGCTCTCCGAGCTGGGGCTGCTGCGCCGCCGCGCCTCCGGATGGTTCCCCGTCCCGCGCCCCGCGGGGGTGGACGAGCTGCCCACGCCGGAGACCGCACACAACTCGGTGGCCGTCCGGGGCGGCTCGGGCCATGAGGTGATGATCGTCGATGCCACCGACGGCCGACTCCTGGGCACCGTCGATACCGCCCGCGCCGCCACCCAGGTGCACACCGGTGCGGTGTACCTCCACCAGGGCACCAGCTACGTCATCGACGAACTCAACCTCGACGACTACCTGGCACTGGCCCACCCGGACACGCCGGACTACTCCACGAGCGCACGATCGGTCACCGACATCCGCATCCTCTCCAACCCCGGGGAGGACGAGCTGATCAACTACTCCCCCGGCCTGTGGGTCTCCAACGTCGACGTCGAGGTCACCGACCAGGTCACCGGCTACATCGTGCGTTTCCCCGACGGCACCGTCGGCGGGCACATCCCGCTCGACCTGCCGCAGCAACGCCTGGTGACCCGCGCGGTGGCCTACACCGTCGACCCCCTCGTGCTCAGCGCCGCCGGCATCACCGCGGGCGAGGTTCCCGGCGCGCTGCACGCCGCCGAGCACGCGGCCATCGGCCTGCTCCCCCTGCTGGCCACCTGCGACAGGTGGGACATCGGCGGCGTATCGACGGCCCTGCACCCCGATACCGGGTTACCCACCGTCTTCGTCTACGACGGCCATCCCGGCGGCGCGGGATTCGCCGACGAGGGCTTCTCCCGTTTCCCGGAGTGGATGCAGGCGACATTCGAGGCGGTGCGTGCCTGCGCGTGCGAGTCCGGCTGCCCGTCGTGTGTGCAGTCGCCCAAGTGCGGCAACGGCAACAACCCCCTGGACAAGGCCGGGGCGCTGAAGCTGCTGGGCGCTCTGGTGAGCATGACCGGTTGAGTCAGATCGGCCCGGCGCGGGCGCTGGCCTCCTCCCCGTCGACGCGGGCGGTAAGCACGATGTCCGTGTCCTCCGGGCGGCAGGTGGTGAGGTCCGCGTGGTTGAGTGCCGCCACGCGGCCGGCCTCGTCGCAACCGTCTTCGCCGTAGGCGAGGGCATGGGCGCCCGCGGCCGCGGAGAGGTCGGCGGCCAGCCTCGCCTGGTGGGCCGCGAGGCGTTCGCCACCCACCGCGGCGACGACAAAACACAGTGAGGCCAGCGCCGCGATGATGCCAGCGGCGACAATGGTGGCGTTGCCGGAGTCGTCACGGAGCAGTCTGCTCACGGCGTCTCCACGGGGAAGATCGCCTGGGAGGACATCGTGCCGATCGCGGCGGGGACCTCGGCGGTGACGGTGATGAGACCGGCGTTTTCCTCGACGGAGACCGTGCCCCGGGGCGGGTCATAGTCAAGGCCGACGGCGTGGGCGCGCGCTGCGGCACCCGCGATGTCGACGGAGGAGATCTTGGCGGCCATGGTCGCCATGGCCCCGACGATGGCGGCCGCGACGATGACCAGGCTGGCGAGGGCGAGCGCGGCTTCGATGGTGACGGATCCGCGATCGTCGAGACGCAGGCGATTCATGGGCGGGATCAGGCCGGGGTGTTGGACAGGGCGTCGGTGATGATGGACTCGATGGCGGTGGTGACGCCATCGCCGTTAATGACCACGTAGAGGACGGCGGCGAGCGCGGCCGCGGCGAGCGAGCCCATGGCGTATTCGACGGTGGACATGCCGCGGTCGTTGGCGGTGAGGGCGTGGATGCGGTGGATGAGGGACATGAGGATCTCCTTGAGTGGGTTAGCGAGAGAGGATGTCGGCGCCCAGGTCGATGATGACCGGGGCGAGTCCGAGGACGAGGAAGGCCGGGAGGAAACACCCGGTCAGTGGGATGGACATGAGGACTCCTGCGCGTTCGGCACGGGCCACGGCCTGATCGGCCGCCTTCTGGCGCAGGTGGCTGGTGAGGTCCTGGCAGCCTTCGGCCACGGCAGAACCCGAGTCCGCGGAACGTCGGACAAGCCGGGCGAGGTCGGAGAAACCCGGATAGTGCTCGACGTCAAGGAAGGCACGGTCGACGGCCACCCCGACGGCGAGGAGGTTGGCGATGCGCCGCCAGTGCTCTACGGTGCTGTTGCCCGCCGCGGACGACACCGCCCGGGCCGCGGCCGAGACCGGCAGCCCCGACGTCAGACACATGGCAAACAGCTCGATGTCGTCGGCGAGTTCTATCTGATCCGGGGCGCCGGGCCCGTCTCTGGGGGATTTCGGGGATTCTCCGGCCCGGGCCACGCGCCGCGCCGGAGGCACCGTGCCCACGGCACAGGCGCCCGCGAGAAGCAGGAACAGAAGAGGGAGGTTCATGCGCTGGCCCTCGTGATCAGCGCCCGGGAGATGAGCAGCCCGCCGCAGATGAGAGCGACTCCGCCCAGCAGAAGGAACCCGCCCACGCCGCCGGAGAGGAGAAAGCTCAGCGGGTTCGCCCCCATCCCAGATCCCAGCGCGATGCCCGCGAGGGGCAGGGCGGACAGGATCACGGCCGTGGCCTGCGGCCCCTGCAGGCTCGCCGTGGTCGCGGAGCGGTGGCGGGCCCGGGCAGCGAGTCGCACCCGCGCCTGTTCCAGCAGCGGTGCGGCAGGGAGCCCGTGGGTGTCCGCGAGCGCCCAGATCCGGGACACGGCTCCGAGCTCGGGAACCGCGGCCAGGGCGACGTGTCCCTCGCCCCCGCGGGAGATGTGGTGGGCGGCCGTCGTGAAGCAGTGTGCCAGCTCCTTCGGTGCGGAATCCGGCAACGATCCCGCGGCCCTGGCGAAGGAGGGGCCGAGGAGCGCGCCCGACCGCAGGTCGGCGACGACCAGGCCGAGGACGGTCGTGGTCGCGGACTCGATGTTGCGGGCCCGGCGGCTGGCTCGTGCCCGGTCGATGAGGAAGGCGGCCGTGGCCAGGACCGTGAGGGCAGAAAGCACCACGGTGGCTCGTCCAGCCAGGAAGAACAGCAGCAGGGCAAACCCGGCGAGGGCGGGCGCTACGCGGGCCAGGCGGTTGCCACGCTGCCCGGGATCTCGTCGTCCCAGGCGTGCGGCCGGGGAGCCGGTTCCCACCAGCAGGGCCGCGGCGAGCAGGACCGGGGTCATGGCCTCTCCCCCGTCATGGCCGCGCGGACCCGGTCGGACACAGCCTGGCCCGACTCCCAGAGAACGGTGGCCTCAACCGGGTTCCCCTCGAGCTGGGCGATCTGGTGCAGTCGCCGGCGACCGTCTGTGCCCCGTTTCATCACCAGGGCGAGGTGCACGGCGGCGGACAGCTGCGAATGCAGCGTCGCGCGGTCCAGGCCGCCGAGCGCCGCCAGGGCCTCCATCCTGGCAGGGATCTCCGCGGACGAATTGGCATGCAGGGTTCCCGCGCCCCCGTCGTGGCCGGTGTTGAGGGCGGTGAGCAGGTCGACGACCTCGGCACCCCGGATCTCCCCCACGACCACCCGGTCAGGCCGCATGCGCAGGGCCTGCACCAGCAGCTGCGACATGGTGATCCGGCCGGCGCCCTCGGCGTTCGCCGCCCGGGTGGTCAACCCCACCACGTGGGGATGTGAGGGATCCAGCTCCGCGGTGTCCTCGATGCAGACGATGCGTTCGTACGGTGCGACCTCCGCGAGTAGGGCGGACAGCATGGTGGTCTTCCCCGTCCCGGTGCCACCGACGACGAGAAAGGACCGGTGGGCGGCGATCATGCCGCGTAGTAGGTCGGCGACCTCGGCGCTCAGTGCTCCGGCCGCGACGAGGTCGGGCAGCCTCGTCCGGGCCTGGCGCAGTACCCGGAGGCTGATGAGGGTGTCCGTACGCGAGGGCGGTCCGAGAACCGCGTGGACCCGGACGACCGAGCCGTCGGGGCGGGACAAGCGGCCGTCGACAAAAGGCTGGGCGTCGTCGAGCCGCCGTCCGCAGGCCGCAGCCAACCGGGTGGCGAGTCTGCGCACGTCCCCCGCGGAGGAGAAGGTCAGGGTGGCCTGCTCGAGACCGGATCCCCGGTCGAACCAGATCTCCCCGGGCCCGTTGACCAGGACGTCGGTGACCCCGTCGAGAGCCAGGAGCCGCTCCAGCCGGCCGGCACCGGTGACGTCGTCGCGCAGTCTGCGCAGCACGTCGAGGACATCGAGGTCGCTGATCACCCCCGCCTCCTCGCGCACTACCCGGGCGAGTTCAGCGGGATCCGCGTCAGCCAGGCGGGGCTCATCGATGAGCCGGCGTTGGATCCGCTCCAGCAGGTCGCTCACGACGCCACCCCTGCCTCGGCGAGCACCGCGGCCGCGGCCCGCCGGAGCGTCGCCGGCAGCCGCCGGGGCAGGCCCGAGATCTCCGCCTGGCGGGGAAGCGCGGCGACCGTGGCCACGTCGGCGACCGGGTCGCTGCCCAGTACCCGGCGCACGTCGGCAGGTTCCATGCCGGACCAGGCGCGCCTGCGGGTGAGCACGACATGACTGGTTCTGCTCGCGCGGAGCCGGTGCAGGTAGCGGACCGCAGCCGAGGTCGCACGAACCTCCGTGGGCACGATCACCGCGACAAGATCGCACGCCGGTGGATCGCTCGCGGCAGGAAGATCCACCACGACCACGCCGGGCCCGCCCGCCAGCGACGACAGCACGGTGGCCAGATGGGCGGGGCCCACCGTGAACGGGTCGGCGATCGTCGTGCGGGCGGCGGAGAGCACAGCCACGTGATCGACGGTGGTGGGCAGGGCGGCGCGGAGGTCCCCGGCGTCGATGAGCCCGCCGGAGTTCTCTCCCAGGAGGAGATCTGGCCACCGCGCGCCGGGTGTGTCCTCTATCCCCAGCAGCAGGTCGAGGCCACCGGAGGCCGGGTCCGCATCGATGAGCGTGACCGGCTCGGGGGACAGCCGCGCCAGGGCAGCCGCGAACGTCGAGGCCCCCGCGCCGCCGACTGCGCCGGCGACGGCGATGGTGGTCGACGCCGAGGAATGACCGCCGCCGCGGGCACGGTGGGTCGTGGCCAGCTCCGACATACGCGACAGCAGGTCCGCGGACTGCGCCGGGAGGATGAAGGCCTGCGCGGCATGACAGCGCAGCGCCGTTTCCCAGTCCATGGGCGTGCGGTCCGAGGTGAGGAAGAACAGCGCCTCGTGGGTGTCCGTGTCCCCCAGGCCGGCGGCGAACTCTGCGTCGACAAGGATGGCTGCCGCCCGGCTGAGGTATCTGCGCAGCTCAGCTGTCTGCTGCGGGTCGGTGAGGTCGATGACCGGCCGGGTGGTCGCGGCGGCGACGTGCACAGCTTCGGGGTGGAGGACGGGATCTGCGACGGCGACGAGGACGAAGGCGTCCGGACGGTCAACGCTGGTGGGCATGTCCGCAACTCTCGCCCATCTCGGGACGTCGCCGGCCAGAGGCGGTCCAGACCTGGGGATAACCCGGCAGATTGTGCAGCTGTCACCAAAAAGAGTGGAGAAATAGCGACGGCCCGCGCTTCGGGGGGATGCGCGGGCCATCAACCCGGCCTCGGGGGGCGGGCCGGGGCAGGTCAACCGTAAAATCGGGACCTTGCACAAACGATTATCGCATATCACCCGTGTAATTCCAACCCTTACCGGTCGCCGGCCCGTCCCGTAACATTCCTCGGCCGGCCGGACGATAGCCCTACTGGTACCATTTGCCACAACAACCCCACGTGTCACAGCCCGTTTGTGCGCACCTTCCCCCGCAGGGACGTAGACTTCACACATCATGGAATTCCAGTCAAACCAGCCCGCCTCCGCGGGCATGCAGCGGCCCGGTGCCCGTCGCACCGCGGCTTTCTTTGACCTGGACAAGACCATCATCGCCACGAGCTCCGCCTTCGCCTATGGCCGGGAGTTCATGCACAACGGCCTGATCTCCCACGCCGAGGCAGTGCAGATGTCTCTGGCGAAGGCCAGCTACGTCATGGTGGGGCAGTCGAGTGAACAGATGGACGCCACCCGCGACCACCTCGCCGCACTCGTCTCCGGATGGGAGGTGGAGGAGGTCCTGCGGATCGCCGACGAGGCACTGCATCACGTGGTCACCCCGGCAATATATTCAGAGGCGCGGGAGCTGATCCGCTTCCACCGCAGTGCCGGGCACGACATCGTCATCGTCTCCGCCTCCGCCAGCCAGCTCGTGCGCCCCATCGCCGAGGAACTGGGGATCGACGACATCGTCGCCACCGAGCTGGAGATCGTCGACGGCCACTTCACCGGTGAGATCCTCACCTACCTCAAAGGCCCGGCCAAGCCGGAGGCGATGATGAAGCTGGCCGCCGAGCGGGGCTACGACATGGAGTCGAGCTACGCGTACTCCGACTCGGCCACGGACATCCCCATGCTCGAGGCGGTGGGCAACCCCGTCGCGGTCAACCCGGACCGTGCCATGAAGAAGGCGGCACTGGAGAAGGGCTGGGAAATCCGCACCTTCAAGGACCCGGTTCCGCTGTTCCAGATGCCCGGGGCCCGGGAGATCGGCATCGGCGCGGGCGTTCTCGCCGGCATCGTCGCCGTGGCCGCCGGCGGCATCTGGGCGGCGGGTCGCGGCCGGACCCGGGCGTCGTGAGCAGGTTCCCGTATTCACTTAAGACCACATTCGCCGGAAAATCCCAGTAAGGTAGCCGATGGCGAGTACACTCACCGGACTAATTAGACTCTCAGACATAAAAATTTCCCACCATCACCGAGGCAGGTAACACACGTGAGCACCCCCGTGAACGACAACGGACTTTTCACCGAAGGCGCGGAGAAGTTCTCCGGGCAGGTCAACTCGATTCCGCTGAGCGACGTCGACTCCACCAGGCCCGGCCAGGCCTCCCTCGGCGATCTCGTCTCCAACGCGTCCGCCCAGGTATCCACCCTCGTCCGCTCGGAGATCGAGCTGGCCAAGACCGAGATCGCCGGCGAGGTCAAGAAGGGTGCCATCGGCGGCGGGCTGTTCGCCGTTGCCGGCGTCATTGCGCTGTACAGCTCCTTTTTCTTCTTCTTCTTCCTCGCCGAGCTGCTGGCCAAATGGCTCGACCGCTGGGCGGCCTTCCTCATCGTGTTCCTCATCATGATCGTCATCGCTGCCGTGGCCGCGCTGATCGGCTGGAACCGGTTCAAGAAGATCCAGGCACCCAAGCGCACCATGGCATCCGTGCAGCAGGACACCAAGCTCATCCCGGGCCAGGCCACCAAGAAGGTCACCGGCGACCAGAGCGCCCTCTACACCTAGAACGACCAGCGTCGCCCCGCCTCCCCCGTGATCACGAGGGGGGCGGTTTTTTCACGAAAGGACCCCGTCCATGACGGACATGCCGCCGCCACCCGACGTGGTCAAGCTCGACGGCCCGTTCAGCCACGAATTTGTCCATGCCCGCGGGGTACGCCTGCACATCGCCGTCGCCGGGGAACCGGGGTCACCGCTGGTACTGCTGCTTCACGACGCCTTCGGCGCCTGGTTCGATTTCCGCCACGTCATCGCTCCCCTAGCCCGGGCCGGCTACCGCGTCGCGGCCGTGGATCTCCGCGGTTACGGCATGTCGGATAAACCTCCGGCGGGTTCCAGCTTCGGCGTCGGGACCCTGGTCAGCGACATCGCCGGCCTCATCCCCGCCCTAGGTTACGAGCAGGCCGTGCTCGTGGGGTGCGACACCGGCGGCAGTGTGGCTTGGACAATGGCCACGACCCACCCGGACCGGGTGGCCGCCCTCGTGTCGGTCGCCTCGGCACACCCCGGTGACCTGCGTCGATCAGTGCGGAAACGCCCGTGGGAGTTCCTGTGGCTGCTGGCGCGGCACCTGACCTTCCGCGGTCCACGCCAGCGCCACGCCGCCCGGGAGGCGGCCCGTTTCCTCTCCCTCAACACCACGGCCGGGTACCACCGCACGGCGGGTTACCGCGAGGAGTCGGAGCTGCGGCAGTTGGCCGCACGCATCGGCTCCACTGCCCCGGCGATGATGAACACTTCGGGCATTCTCCTCGGCCTCGTTCCGTTCCGGCAACTGAACGCGCAGGTCACTGCGCCGACGCTCATGCTGCATGCACCGCAGTCGCTGTGGCGGGGGGTCAACGAACGTTCGGTGAGGCGCCTCGCCGACGGCGTGCGGTGGGAGGCGGCGGCCGTCGCGGGAGCGAAGAACCTTCCGCATGTGGAGGCGCCGGAAGCGTTCGTCGATAAGCTCACGGCGTTTCTCGCCGCCTAGACGCACCTCTGCGTGTCCACCGGCGTGGTCAGGTCACGGACGTCGCCGATGTGCCCGAGGACCTCGCGGGCGGTCAGGGCGAAGCCGATGTCGGAGGAGTCCCGGGACGCGCCGAAGACCACCCCGAGGACCCGGCCGTCGGTGCTGACCAGCGGACCACCGGAGTTGCCCTCCCGGATGGTTCCGCGGGCCGTGTAGGCCTCACGTTCGACCTGGCCCTGCGCGTAGATGTCCGAGCCGGAGATGGTGATGCGGTCCGCGACGCGGGCGGGGGCGGCCTCGAAGGGGCCCGACTGCGGGTAACCGAACACGATGGCGTCGGCACCCGCCTCGGCGGGTTCCTCCGCCCAGGCCAGCGGCTCGATGCCGAGCCCGGGGCTGTGGAGCACCGCGACATCGACGGCGGGGTTGAAGTACACCACCTCCGCTTCCTTGACCCCCAGCGCTGTGTCCAACCGCACCGAGTTGGTGCCGGCGACGACGTGCGCGTTGGTGACCACGTAGTCGTCGGCGGTGACAAACCCGGAACCCATGAGGCGACGGCTGCACTCCTCTGCGGAGCCCATGACGTGGATGATCGACGGCCGGATCTGCTCCACGAGCTCCCGGTCAGCCACGGTGGCGCTCGGGGCAGGGACGTCGCGGGCGTTGGTGGACTCGAACGGCGAGACCAACGGGGGCAGTCCGCTCTCGTCGAGCATGGCGGAGATCCGCGACGGGACGGTGTTGAGCGCGTCCGGGGTCACCCGGTCGATGCCCCGGAGGATCGTCGAGCCGCGAATGCCGTCGGAGGCCTGGTTCCCCAGCCCGGTGGCCAGCGGTACGGCGACCAGCCAGCACACCACCATGACGGTGACCAGCTGGAACACCGCGCCGAGGAAGGAATCAAAGGTCTGGGACTGGCGTTGGCGCATGCGGTCCCGCAGATTCGCACCCAGCACGGCGCCGACGAGGTTGCCCATACCGATGAGCAGCACCACCACGGCGAGCCCGATGAGGAAACGCAGGACGACGGACGTGGTCAGGCCCATGAGCAGCGGGGCCACCGCCAGACCGATGATGAGCCCGGCGATGATTCCCACGGCCGACAGTACCGAGGCCGCCGCCCCCTGACGCCACCCGCTGCGCACGGCGAACAGTGCGATGAGCACGAGTAACGCGTCGACGATGAGGGCTGGGCTGATGGAGCTCACGGTGTAATCGGGGTCCTTCGGGGATCAGGCGAGAGATGCGCTCTGACTCTACCCGCCCTCCCCTATGACTCCTGGTTCCTCGACGCCGCCAGTTCGCTGCGCAGACTCCGCGTCGACCGACGGTCCCATTCCTGTTCCCAGCCGCCGGCCCGCAGCGCGGCGTCGATGATGGCGCCGGTGAATCCCCAGATGAGATAGCCGTTGCTACGAAACGCCGGGCCACGGTAGGTGAACCACTTGACCATGACCCGGTTGGCGGGGTCGGCCAGTTCGGCGATGGGGGCGACGTAGACGTCATCGGTCTCCTCCAGACTGGTGGCCACCAGCTCGGAGGGCTCGTCCCAGTACGCCAGCACGGGGTGGACGGGGTTCTTGTTGGTGCGCACGTGCGCGGACTCGAACTGCGCCAGCGGGGTGACACTCAGG
This sequence comes from Corynebacterium doosanense CAU 212 = DSM 45436, assembly GCF_000767055.1. Lineage (NCBI taxonomy): Bacteria > Bacillati > Actinomycetota > Actinomycetes > Mycobacteriales > Corynebacteriaceae > Corynebacterium > Corynebacterium doosanense. Next base: position 308,230 of record NZ_CP006764.1, on the reverse strand, counting down.
CGGTCGAGGCCGGTCTCCTCCCAAGCCTCGCGCAGCGCGCAGTCCACCGCGTTGATGTCGCCCGGATCCACCCTGCCTCCGGGAAAGGCCATCTGACCGGCGTGCGAGCGCATCGTCGGTGAGCGGTGTGTGATGAGGACGCCCGCGTCCGCCGCCAGCGTCGTCGACGCAGGGTCGCCGCTGAGCAGGACGAGCACGGCCGCCTCTTTGGCGGTCCTGCCGATCGCCCGGCTCTCCGAATCTGAGCCGGAGTTCTCGGCGAGCCGGCGCAGCCACGGTGGGGCCTGGTCGGGGCGCAGCTCGACGTTGTCGCCGGGGTGGTCGGGTCCGGGGGGAAGGATCACGGGCATCAGGACACCCCGGCCAGTGCGTCGTCGACGGCCCGGGCGATCTCCGCCTCAGAGGCGAAGGTCCGCGGGAAGAACTCCACCATCTCCCCGTCGACGAACAGTGCGGTGACGGGCACGACCCCGGGCAGCCCCAGGGTGCCGGCGAAGGAGTTGTCGGAGTCCTGATAGCTCGGTAGATCCACCCCCACATCATTGAGGAACGCCGCGCCATTGGCCGCATTGGAGTCTGCGTGCACCCCCACGACCGAGACCCCGGGATGCGACCGGGCGTAATCCTCCAGGTACGGAAGCTCGTCGCGGCAGGGTCCGCACCACCAGGCCCAGACGTTGGCGAGGACCACGCCCTGCTCGGTTCCGGACGTGCCGTCTTCGCCCCCGAGGCATGGCAGCTCGACGTCGCCGACGCCGCCGGCCGGACAGTCGGGCCGCTCGGCGACTTCAGCGACCTCGGCGGGCACGTCCTCCGGAGCCGCCTCGGGCGAGACTTCCGGGCCCCGCAGCAGGGACAGCACCCCGGCCACGACCAGCGCAGTCAGGACTATCCCCACGACGGCCGAGAGGATGACGGTTCGGCGATTCACTCGTCCCACCCTGCCATGGCGAGCAGATGTTCCCGATCCGGCGAGGTCACCAGGGCCGCAGCCTCCACCGGGTCAGCGGGGCCGTCGACCCCGAAGGACGGGCAGTCCGCCGCCAGGAAACACACCCCGCAGGCCGGTTTCTTCGCGTGGCACACCCGGCGTCCGTGCCAGATCAGCCGGTGGGAGAACATCGTCCACTCCTTTTTCTCGATGACCTCCGCCACCGCATGCTCAATCGTCACCGCATCGCGTTCCGCGGTCGGAGCCACCAGTTTGAGACGCTTCACCAGCCGCTGAAAGTGCGTATCGACGGTCAGTCCAGGCAGGTCGAAGGCATTGCCACGAACCACGTGCGCGGTCTTTCTGCCCACCCCGGGGAGACTGACGAGGTCATCGAGGGCCTCGGGCACACGGCCGTCGAAACGCGAGACCAACGCCTCGCCCAGCCCGATGAGGTGCCCGGCCTTGGCGCGGAAGAAACCGGTCGGGCGGATGATGCGCTCGATCTCCGCGCGGTCCGCCCGAGCGTAGGAACCGGCGTCGGGGAACGTGCGGAAGAGCTCCGGGGTGACCTGGTTGACGCGGACATCGGTGGTCTGCGCGGAGAGAACGGTGGCCACAAGAAGCTCGAGCGGGCTGGTGAAGTCCAGCTCCGCGTGAGCGTCCGGGTACGCCACCGCCAGGGTCCGGTTGATCCGCCGGGCCCTGCGAGTGGTCCCGATAGGTGTCTCCTTTCCCCGCGCCGCGACGTGCGCCGCGACCTTCGGCCGTTTCGTCCAGGTCAGCGAAGCGCCGGACGGGGGATTCTCAGTCATGCGCACAGTCTAGTTTGTCGCCGGGTTACCATTGGCCCCATGATCGTCATCCTCGTACTCATCGTGCCGGTGGCCCTGGCGCTGTTCGTTCTGTGGATGGAGCGGCTGGAGGCCGTCGTTCTCCACCAGCCACCGGTGCCCGTGAACGCCAGTGCACACCCGGAGCCGGGCGCGGAAACCCGTGCCGACACCGACTCCTGACGCTTCCGCGCCCTAGGGCATATCTTTTGGTACGGCGAGGTCCGTTTGTGACTTGTTTCCCCTCCATGCACATGCAGTGACCAATTGCACTGTAGAGTGGCCGGCAACACATATTTAGACTTTCCTGGTCACAATGCTGACCACACCTAACACGCAATCGCACCGTCGATGAGCGAGGAGCAGTAGATGGAGAACGTTCAGGAGATCCTGTCCCGGGCCGGAATTTTCCAGGGGGTGGACCCCAGCGCGGTCAACAGCCTCATCACCGAGCTGGAGTCCGCCAACTTTGCGCGCGGCACCACGATCTTCGACGAGGGTGAGCCCGGCGACCGGCTCTACATCATCATCTCCGGCAAGGTGAAGCTCGCCCGCCACGCCAGTGATGGCCGCGAGAACCTGCTCACCGTGATGGGACCCTCCGACATGTTCGGCGAGCTGTCCATCTTCGATCCCGGTCCGCGCACCTCCTCCGCCGTGTGTGTCACCGAGGTCCAGGCTGCCACCATGAATTCCGAACTGCTGAAGAAGTGGATCTCGGATCACCCCGAGATCTCCCAGCAGCTGCTCCGCGTGCTGGCCCGTCGTCTGCGCCGGACCAACGCCTCGCTCGCCGACCTCATCTTCACCGACGTGCCGGGCCGCGTGGCCAAGACGCTGCTGCAGCTGGCTAACCGCTTCGGCATCCAGGAGGGTAGCTCGCTGCGAGTCAACCACGACCTCACCCAGGAGGAGATCGCCCAGCTCGTCGGCGCCTCCCGGGAGACCGTGAACAAGGCCCTGGCCACCTTCGCCCACCGCGGGTGGATCCGCCTGGAGGGCAGGTCGGTGGTCATCGTCGACACCGAGCACCTGGCCAAGCGCGCCCGTTAGCCCCGCAGAAAACGGCCCCTCCTTCGGAGGGGCCGTTTTCTGGTGCGCTGTCCGGGTGCGAGCTAGGCGTCCTGGGCGTCGAGGTAACGCAGCGCGACGCGGGTGGACTGCGCCGCCGCGTCCCGGAGCACCGGATCGACGTCCTGGTACATCTCGTGCACGAGTTCAGTCACGGTGACGTCCTTGCCCAGCCGTTGCCTCGTCTCACGGATCTGATCCAGGCGGTGGTGGCGACGGGCGATGTACTTCCGGGCGAAGGCCGCGACGTCCTCGCCGTCCGCGCCGTGCCCGGGCAGCAGGCGGACGGACTGACCGCGCTTCTCCAGGTTGGCCAGGGAGTCAAGGTAGGCGCCGAGGTCGCCGTCGGTCTCGGAGATCATCGTCGTGTGGCGCCCGGCGATGGTGTCGCCGGTGAGGATGCCCTCGAGCTCCGACTCCCCCGCGATATCGCTGTAGACGAAGAAGGATGCGGAGTCGCTGGTGTGGCCGGGGGTGTGCACGACCTCAATCTGCGGCGTGACCTCGTCGAGGGTAATGATCTCCCCGTCCTTCAGTGGCTCCCCGCCGAAGCAGTACTGCTCGTCGAACGCCCGCACCGGTGCGCCGGTGAGCTGGTGCAGTCGCTGGGCGCCGTCCGCGTGATCGTGGTGGCGGTGCGTCAGCAGGATGAGCCCGACGGTCTCCGCCTTCGCGGACAGGCTGTTGAGGTGGCCCTCATCCTCGGGGCCCGGGTCGACGACGATGGACACGTCGTCGTCGGGGGCCCGGACGATCCAGGAATTTGTCCCCTCCAGGGCTGCGTAGCTGGGGTTTCCGCACAGGACGACCCCCACGGATTCGGTGACCGGACGGAGTTGATTGTAGGCAGGGTGCTCCATGCGGATCAGCTTAGCTTCTCCGGGTGGGATCCTGAGACCTCTACGACCACTTCGATCTCCACCGGGGAATTCGCGGGCAGAGCGGCGACGCCGACTGCCGAGCGCACATGCACTCCGGCGTCACCGAAGATCTCGGTCATGTAGTCGGAGGCGCCGTTGGCCACCTGCGGCTGACCGTAGAAGTCCGGGGCTGAGGAGACGAAGACCACGAGCTTGAGCACGCGGGTGACGTTGTCGATCCCGACCGCGCCGTCGATGGCGGCGAGGGCGTTGAGCGCGGCGGTCCGGGCGAGACTCTGCGCCTGCTCGGGGGTGACGTCGGCGCCGACCGCGCCGGTCAGCGGGAGGGCGCCGTCCACCATCGGCAGCTGCCCGGACGTCCACACCTGCTCGCCGACCACCGTCGCGGCGGTGTACGAGCCCAGGGGTGCCACGGGCGCGGGCAGGGAGATTCCCAGTTCAGCGAGCCGTGCGCTGGCGGTCATCTACTGCACCTGTCGCTTCATGTAGGCGATGGAGTTCTCCGGGTTCGGGCCCGGCGTGACGGACACGAGCTCCCATCCGTCCTCTCCCCAGGTGTTGAGGATCTGGGTGGTTGCGTGGCTGAGCAGGGGCACGGTGGCATATTCCCAAGAAGTCATGGTTGCCACCCTACCGCCACCTACCGCGGGGAAAGTTCTCCCAACCCGGCGATCTCCCCGCCGTCAGCGAAGAACTGTGCCCAGCTGGTCACGTCGGGGTGTGCACGCAGCAGCGCGCGGCGCTGACGTTCGGTGAAGCCACCCCAGACACCGAATTCAATGCGGTTGTCCAGCGCGTCGGCGAGGCACTGGTCGGCGACCGGGCATCGACCACACACCGAGGCCGCTACGCCGCGCTGTTCGGCGCCACGCACGAACAGGAGATCGGGATCTCCCGCCCGGCAGTGGGCTCGGGTGACCCAGTACGCACGCATGTACTCCTCGGGCGTGACCCTGGTCTTTTCTGCTGCTTCTGTCACCAACGCGTTCATCTTCAGCTATCTCCCTAGGGGCCTACAGCGGGCCTGCCGACGCCTTCGAGCGGGCCGGTGATCTCCACTCCAGAAAATCAGACACATGAAGTTTCTCACATAATCCTCAGCCTCGCGAACGGGTCACACGTTATGGGGGCAATGTGTGGTTCCGTACGTTCACCGCAGGACGTAAGGTAACGGTGGTGAATGATCGACAACCCCTCCTGAAAGCGCTCGCCGCCACCGTGGCTGCCGGCCTGCTCATCGCCCTGGCCATGGCCCCGGTCGCCGGATTCGCGGGGGTTGCCGCCACGAGGACGAACGCGACCATGCAGACGAACCTCGAGGACATGGCCACCGAGCGCATGCCGGGTGTGACCACGGTCAATGACGCCACCGGGCAGCCGATGGCGTTTCTGTACTCGCAGCGCCGTTACCCGGTCGCCCCGGAGCAGATCTCGCAGCCGATGAAGGACGCGATCGTCTCCATCGAGGACCGTCGTTTCTACGAGCATGAGGGCGTGGACATCCAGGGCACGGCGCGCGCGCTGGTGACCAACCTCGTCGCCGGCGGGGTGGAGCAGGGAGCCTCGACGATCAATCAGCAGTATGTGAAGAACTACCTCCTGCACGTGGCCGCCACGTCGCCGGAGGAGCAGGCCGCGGCGACGGAACAGTCGGTCCCCCGCAAGCTCCGCGAGATGCGGATGGCCACCCAGCTCGACGACGATCTCTCGAAAGAGGAGATCCTCTCGCGCTACCTCAACGTCGTCCCGTTCGGCAATCACGCCTACGGCATCGAGGCCGCGGCCCAGACCTACTTCGGCATCCCCGCCGCGCAGCTCAATGTGGCTCAGTCCGCCATGCTCGCGGGCATGGTGCAGTCCTCGGAGTACCTGAACCCCTACACCAACTACGAGGGGGTGGTGGAGCGCCGCAACACGGTGCTGCAGTCCATGGCCGACTTCGGCGCCCTGGATCAACCCACCGCCGATGCCCTGGCCGCCGAACCGCTGGGCGTGCTGGAGGAGCCGGCCACCCTGAGCAACGGGTGCATCGCCGCCGACGACCGGGGTTTCTTCTGTGACTACGTGATCAACTACCTCGAGGCCAAGGGCGTCCCCGAGGACCAGCTCATCAACGGTTCCCTCACCATCAACACCACCCTCGACCCGCAGTCGCAGGACGCGGCGCACAACGCCGTGACCGCCATGGTCGATCCCCAGCAGCCGGGGGTCGCCGAGGTGCTCAACGTCGTCGAGCCCGGCCAGGAGTCCCACAACATCCTCGCCATGACGTCGTCACGCAACTACGGCCTCGACCTGGAACAGGGGGAGACCTACCTCCCCCAGCCCACGTCGATGGTCGGCAACGGTGCCGGTTCGGTGTTCAAGATTTTCACCGCGGCAGCGGCTCTCGAGCAGGGTGCCGGACTAGACGAGGTCATGGCCGTGCCCACCCGCTACGAGGCCCAAGGTCTCGGTGCCGGTGGCGCGGCGAACTGCCCGGCCAACACCTACTGTGTGGAGAACGCCGGCAAGTACCAGCCCCAGATGTCGCTCGAGCAGGCCCTAGCCTACTCCCCCAACACCACGTTTGTCATGCTCATCGAGCGGGTCGGGGTGGACGCGGTCGTCGACATGTCCGTGAAGCTGGGGCTACGCTCCTACGCCGAGCCGCAGTCCTACGACGAGGACTACTCGGTCGCGGACTACTTCAAGGAGGCCAACCTCGGTTCCTACACGCTGGGCCCCACGGCGGTGAACCCGCTCGAGCTGTCCAACGTGGGTGCCACCCTCGGCTCCTCGGGCATGTGGTGCGAGCCCAACCCGGTGGTGTCGGTGACCAACCGCGACGGCGCGGAGATCGCTCTGGAGCGCCCGGCCTGCGAGCAGGTCGTTGAGCCGGAGCTGGCCAACGCGCTGGCGGACGCGCTCACCGCCGACGTGGAGTTCGGCACCGCCCGCGACGCGGCCGCGGCCACCGGTTTCGGCGGGGTCGCCTCCACCAAGACGGGTACCACCGAATCCAACCAGTCCTCGGCGTTCCTGGGCTTCAACAACGCGTTCGCGGCCGCGCCCTACATCTTCAACGACGGCACCACCACCACCCCGTTGTGCACCGGCCCGGTCCGTCAGTGCCAGGGCGGCAACCTCTTCGGTGGCCTCGAACCCGCCCGCTCCTACTTCCTCGCCGCCCAGGGATCCCCGTTCGCGGCGCAGGGAGGTCTGCCCACCGGGGGTACCGGAAACTACGGTCAGGGCACGTCGAACGCACTCTTCGGAGACCTGCGGGGCACGAGCGAGTCGGTGGCCCGGCAGCGACTCCAGGCCCGGGGCTACACGGTGGTGGGCACCCTGACCGTGCCCGGCAGCGGACTGCCGGCGGGGACGCTGGTGGGCGTGAGCCAGGTCGGCGGCGGCCGCGACGTCGAGCTGCTGCTGTCCGACGGCGTCGGCTTCGTCCCCGCTCCCGCTCCGTCCGCGTCCGCCGCTCCGGTTGCACCGGCCGCACCCGGCGCGCCGGCTCCGGCACCCGCCCCGGTGCCGCCGCCCCCGGCCAACCTGGATCAGCTGGCGGAGGACCTCGACTCGGCCTTCCAGGACCTCGCCAACCAGTTCGGCTTCTGATCCCCCGCGGGTAGGATCGCGCGGGTGAACATCTCGCGCGTCGTCCTCCGTCCGCTCCTGACCGGCAGCGCCCTCGCCGCGGCCGCTGCCGGCGCGTTTCTCGCCTGGGGCAACACGGAGCTTCGGCGATTCGAGCTAAAGAAGGTCACGCTTCCGATCCTCGAACCCGGAACCCTGCAGGGCGCCGAGGCTTTCCGGATCCTGCACATCTCCGACCTCCACATGATCCCGGGTCAGAAGACCAAGATCGCCTGGGTGTCCGCGCTGGATGCGCTGACCCCGGATCTGGTGGTCAACACCGGCGACAACCTGTCCGACGCCGCCGCGGTGCCGGACACCATCGCCGCCCTCGAACCACTGCTGGATCGCCCCGGAATGTTTGTCTTCGGCACCAACGACTACTGGGCGCCGCAGCTTCCGAATCCGCTGAACTACCTCGTCGGCAAGCGTCGCACCCCGTCCTACGTGGACCTTCCCTGGCGCGACATGCGTGCGGCCTTCATCGAGCGCGGCTGGCAGGACGCGACGCACGCCCGCCTGGAGTTCAAGGTGGGGCAGCTGCGTCTCGCGGCGGCAGGGGTGGACGACCCGCACCACGACCTCGACCGCTACGCGGAGATCGCCGGCCCGCCCAACGAGGACGCGGACCTTTCCCTGGCGTTGCTCCACGCGCCGGAGCCGCGGGTCCTGGAGAAGTTCGCCGCGGACGGCTACCAGCTCTCCCTGTCGGGTCATACCCACGGCGGGCAGTTCTGTCTGCCGGGGTCGAGAGCGATCGTCACCAACTGCGGCATCGACCGCGAGCGGGTCCAGGGGCTGCATGACTTCGCCGGCATGGCCATGCACGTCACCAACGGCCTGGGGACCTCGAAGTTTGTGCCGTTCCGCTTCTTCTGCCGCCCCTCGGCGACGCTGATCAGCGTGGCGGAGCGCCCCCGCTAGCGATTTGGCCGGGCACTCGACTCTGGCCTATAGTATTCCGAGTACCGCAGGGTACTCGCCGGGATATGGCGCAGCTTGGTAGCGTGCCTCGTTCGGGACGAGGAGGTCGCAGGTTCGAATCCTGTTATCCCGACCACAGAGAAAAACCCCCGGGCCACACTGGTCCGGGGGTTTTCTCATGGAAAATGACGCTACTCGACGCCCCGTCGACCCCTCCCCAGAGCAACCACCCCGATGACGGACACCACGGCCAGCAGCGCCACCCCGGTCCACAGCGAGGCCACGGACCCAGCGTTGCCCAGCGCGGTCAGCGAGGTCGTGGCCCAGTGCAGCGGGGACAGGTCCGCGAGGACTCGTAGCCACATGGAGACCTCGGAGGTGGCGGCGACGCGCCATACCCAGCCCACCAGCCCGAGCTGCGCGATCCCGAAGACCGCGGCGATGACCGATCCCCACAACGGACCGGCGAGCGAGGTCAGGACGTAGGCCGCCGCGGCGGAGGCCAGGGTGGCCAGGACAAGCAGCCCGGCGGAGCCCGCCACCGCGCCCGCGCCGAGACCGGCGCCGAGGACCAGCAGCGCCACGGTCCCGGCGAGCACGGATCCCAGGGTTCCTGCGCCGAGAATGAGCCAGCGGCGGCTCGGCAGCAGCCAGGCGCCCACGCCGACGGCCAGCCCGGCGAGCATGGCCAGCGCGGCGATGAGCAGCGCGGTCTGCGGGGGCAGCACGCTGCGCGCCTCCTGCTGCCCGTCCGCGGGGGTCGCCGCCCAGGCCGGGGCGGGCATGGCCCGGTTGATCTCGTCGATCTTGGCGTCGGTGTCCACCGCGAGTTTGTCGATCTTCTCCGCACCCTCGTGGAGCGAGCCGATCGCCTCGTCGGCCGTGCCCGCGCCGGCGTTGAGTTCCGCCAGGCCGTCGGAAAGATCCCGGGCCGCCTGGGTCGCGGTGAATACCCCGTCGTGGAAGGCGTAGCCGGGCACGGCGAGCTGGTTGGACAGTTCCCGGGCGCCGTCGCGAAGCTCCGTGACCTTGGCCAGCGAGCCCTCGTCCAGGGGGATGTTCTGTGCCTGGTCCCGCACGGAGATGAGCTCTGCCCGCGCCCGGACGACCTCGGGGTCGGTGTTGCCCTCGAGCGCAAGGATCGTCCGGTTCATCGGCTCGACGATCTGGCCACGTACCGCGCCCAGGCCGAGCAGCGGCTCGGTGGCGGTTTGGACACCGTCGGCGACCCGGGTCGCACCCTGACCCAGCTGGCCCACTCCTGCCTGCAGCTGCGTCATTCCGCCAGAGAGCGACTGTGCCCCCGTCGCCGCCGAGTCGATGCCGGTGGTGAGCTGGCCGGCGCCATCGTCAAGCTCCTGCGTCCCGGCGACCAGGTCCGAGGTGCCGGTGGTGAGCAGGCCCGACTGGCTGGCGGCCTGCCCCGCCGCGCGACGAGCCGCCACCAGGTCCTCCGCGCCGAGACCGCCGGGTGCCTGCGCGGCAGGCGCGCCGGTCACCTGCTCGTCCACACCGGTCCACGCGTCCGCGGGTTCGAGCTTAAGCGTCGCCCCGAGCACGGCGGCGGCGACAGCGACGAGAACAATCAGCCCGGCGAGCAGGGCGGGAACACGATTCATGCAGGACACGCTAATGATTCCCAGTTCAAACCCCAGGAGGCGCTCCGGGTGATCCGGTGTGTAACGTTTACTGGTAATTTAGATCGCCGATACTTTCACAGATTTGAGGTGCTGATGGCACTGCTGCCTGTAGTTCTCCTTGCCACCCTGGCCGTGGTCGTAGCGCCCGTCGCCACCCGCCTCCTGGGGAGGAACGCGGGTTGGCCGCTCGCCCTCCTTCTCCTCGCCGCCGCCGGGCTGCTGCTCCGCGAAATGAACGGGGTGATGGGCGGGACACCGCTGGCCTACGACGCGGTGTGGGCCCACGACGTCCTCGGCCCCGGCCGCGACGTGCTCATCTCCCTGCGTGCCGACGGCCTGGGCATCTTCTTCGCCCTACTGGCCCTGGTCATCGGCGCGATCGTGTTCATCTACTCGGCGGCGTATCTGCCCAAACGCGGGGGCAGCACCAGCTTCTACACGCTGATGACCGCCTTCACGCTGTCCGTGCTGCTGCTCGTGCTCGCCAATGATGTCGTAGTGCTGTTCATCGCCTGGGAGCTTGTCTCGCTGGCGTCGTTCATGCTCATCGCCCGCTCGGGTTCCTCGGGAGAGGTCGGGTCGGTGCGCACGCTGATCCTCACCTTCTTCGGCGGCCTGACGCTGCTGGCGGGCCTGGCCACCGCTGCCGTGACCACGGGGTCAACCAACCTGCAGACCATCCTCCACTCGGACGTGTGGGCGCAGCGCCCCGGCCTGACCGCGCTGGTGGCGGTGCTCATCGCCGTCTCCGCCTTCACCAAGGCCGCGCAGTTCCCCTTCCACTTCTGGCTCCCCGAGGCAATGGCGGCCGCCACCCCCGTGTCGGCGTTCCTGCATGCGGCGGCGGTGGTCAAGGCCGGCATCTACCTGCTGATGCGCTTCTCGACGATCTTCCACGACGTGGCCGTATGGAACTGGCTGCTCATTGTCGTGGGCATGTCCACGGCCATCATGAGCGCGATTTTCGCCATCCAGAAGACCGACCTCAAACACCTCACCGCCTACTCAACGGTCTCCCACCTCGGCTGGATCGTAGCCACCATCGGCGTGGGCACCGAGTTCGCCCTGGCCGCCGCCCTGGTGCACACCCTGGCGCACGCGCTGTTCAAGTCGAGCCTGTTCATGCTCATCGGTGTCGTCGACCACGAGGCCGGCTCCCGCGACATCCGCCGCCTGGGCCCCATCTGGCGCAAGATGCCGTGGACATTTGGCTCCACCGTCGTCGCGGCCCTGTCCATGGCGGCCGTGCCGCCGCTGTTCGGCTTTGTGTCCAAGGAGTCCATGATCACCGCGTTCCAGGACGCCCCGATCGGCGCCGCCGGCGCCGTCGTTCTCCTGGTTGCCGCGGGCATCGGCGCTCTGCTGACCTTCACCTACTCCGCCAAGATCGTCTTCGGCGCGTTCGTCGACGGGCCCCGCAAGGTCGACCACGTTCACGAGGCGCCGGTCCGGCTCTGGCTCCCCGCGGCCCTGCCCGGGCTGCTCTCCCTCCCGCTCGCCTTCGCTCTCCCGCTTCTCGACGCCCCCGTCACCGCGGGCGTCGAGGCAGTGACGGGCCCGGTGGGAGAGGGTGTGCACGAGACGCACCTCGCGCTCTGGCACGGAGTCACTGTCCCGCTGCTCATCTCCCTGGCCGTCGTCGTGCTCGGCGTGCTGGGCGTTCTGGCCCGCAAGCGGATCTGGTCGGCGTTCGAGTCCCGCGCGCTGCTGCCCTTCGACGGCAACGGCGCCCTCGCCGGGCTGGAGAAACAGTCGGCGCGCTTCGGCGAGCTCACCGGCTCGATCGCCTACACGCTCAACCCCTCGCGCCACCTGTTACCGATGATCGTCCTCATCATCAGCCTCGGCCTGGTCACGCTGCTGGGAACCACGGGTGTCGACGGCATCACGCCTGCCCCCCGCACGCCGGGCCTGGACAACCCGTGGGACCTGCTGCCCCTGGCCGTCGTCGCCCTCTCGGTCGCCGGCATGGTCGTCTCCCGCTCCCGGCTCACGGCCGCGGTGCTCCTGGGCACCGTCGGCGTGGGCATGAGCCTGCAGATGCTGCTGCTCGGCGCCCCGGACGTGGCGCTGACGCAGTTCCTCGTGGAATCGCTCACCGTCATCGTGCTCATGCTCGTGCTGCGCCACCAGCCGGAGAAGTTCCCCGCCGTCCCCGCCGGCCGCAAAGTCTTCGCCGCCGTGATGGCGGTGCTGGCCGGCGTGGTCGCCTTCGCCGGGGTGCACTCCCTGCTCGGGCGCCGCGAGCGCTCCGAGCTGGCCATGTGGTACCTCGACAACGCCTACGACCAGGCGGGCGGACAGAATATCGTCGCCCTCATCATCGTGGAGTTCCGTGGTTTCGATACTCTCGGCGAGCTCTCCGTCCTGGGCATGGGTGCGATCGTGCTCGCCGCCCTGGTGTCCTCGATGCCGCGTTACCCCTTCAACCGGGGAACGCACCCGGCACCGTTCGGCCAGTCGGAGCTCAACTCGCTGCCGCTGCGCAGGGTTGTCGTACTCGTCGTCCCGGTGCTCGCCGTGCTCAGCGTGCTCATCTTCTTCCGCGGCCACACCGCACCCGGTGGCGGCTTCGTCGCCGCCCTGGTGATGGCCACCGCGTTCGGCCTGTCCTACATGTCCAAGGGCCGCGACGAACCCGTCGTGGGCGAGCAGGTGCCGGTCTGGCTCACGGGCATCGGCATCATCGTCGCCATCAGCTCCGGGTTCCTAGGTCTTCTCGAGGGCGGATTCCTCTACGCCATCCACGGGGAGATCCTCGGCGAGCACATGACCACCTCGCTCATCTTCGACGGAGGCATCTACCTCGCGGTCCTGGGCATGCTCACCATGGCCATCAACGCCCTGGGCGGGTATCTCCGGCCGGGCTTCGACAGCTCGCGGAGGCTCCCGGACGCGGCCTCGGCAGACGAGGCCGACGAGGACCATCCCTCCTCCATCAACCCGGCCGATTCCCCGATGGCCGTGACCGCGCCGTCGAGAAGCCCCGGCGAACCCGGAAGCACAGCCGACCTCAAGGAGGATGCCTGACATGATCATGGCACTGACCATCTCCGTGCTCGTGGCGGGCGCGGTGTACCTCATACTGCAGCGCGGCATGGTGCGCATCATCATCGGCATGTCGCTGATGTCGCACGCCGCCAACCTCATGATCCTCGCCACCGGCGTGGGCGCCTGGCGCGGCGAGGCCTTCTACGGCACGCGCGATCTCTCCCAGGCCGCCGACCCGCTGCCGCAGGCCTTCGTGCTCACCGCGATCGTCATCGCCATGGCCACGACGACCATCCTGTTGGCTACTGCGGCGCTCGGGCGTGACGACGACACCGTCGACACCGTCGACAAACTCGGCGACACGTCTCCCCGCCGCACCCGCCACCCCGTCTCGACTCTCGGGCGTGACGCCATCATCCAGAGAAGGGGCCGCTCATGAGCGTCGACGCCGTACTCCCGCTTTTTGTCGCCACCCCGCTGATCCTCGCGGCCGTCGCCGTAATCAGCCCGTGGAAGTGGCTGCGCGACACACTGCACATCGCCGTGCCGGTGGCCGCCGCGGCCGGTGGCGCCTGGCTGTTCGCCTACACCAACGCCCACGGCACGATCTCCCACACGATCGGCCTCTATCCCGCCGGCGTGGGCATCTCCTACGCCGCGGACCAGTTCTCGGCGATCATGATCGTCACCACGATGACCGTCGCCGCCACCGCCAACTGGTTCGCCTCCGCAGCCGGGGAGACCCGCTCGCGGTTCTACCCCTCGCTGACGCTAATCCTCATCACCGGCGTCAACGGCGCGCTGCTGACCGCTGACCTGTTCAACTTCTTTGTCATGATCGAGGTCATGCTCCTGCCCTCCTACGGGCTGGTGGCCATGACCGGTAGCCGCAACCGACTGCGCGGCGCCCGCATCTTCGTGCTGGTCAACCTCGCCGCATCGACGCTGCTGGTCGTCGGCGTCGGCTTCGTCTACGGCGTCACCGGAGCGGTGAACATCGCCGCGCTCCAGGGAGTGGCGGCGGGCAACGGCCCGGCGACCGTGGCCATGGGCCTGGTCATCATCGCCATCGCCGTCAAGGCCGGTGTCTTCCCCGTGCACACCTGGCTGCCGCAGACCTACGCACACTCCTCCGCCGCGGTGATGGGCCTGTTCTCCGGTCTGCACACCAAGGTCGCGGTATACATGCTCCTGCGCATCTACGTGGTCATCTTCGACCTCGAGGACCGGTGGAGCTGGCTCATCATCGCCCTCATGGTGGTGTCCATGATGGTGGGGGCCTTCGCCGGACTCGCGCAGGGCACGATCCGCAAGGTGCTGGCCTACCAGATGGTCACGGGCATGCCGTTCATCCTGATCATGCTCGCCTTCGCCGCGGACGACCCGCGCACCGCGATCGCCGCTGCGCTGCTCTACACCATGCACCACATGATCACCGTTGGTTCGCTCGTGCTCAACTCCGGTGCCATCGAGGAGACCTACGGCACCGGCCTCCTCCGCCGCCTCTCGGGCCTGGCGCGTCGCGACGTCTGGACCGCCGTCATCTTCGCCGCCGGCGCCTTCTCCGTCGTCGGTTTCCCCCCGTTCTCCGGACTGTGGGGCAAGGTCCTGCTCATCGTCGCCGCCGCCGGCTCCGGCGACGCCCGCTCCATCGTCGTCATCACGGCGATCATCATCGCCTCCTTCGGCGCGCTGCTGTCCATGCTGCGGGTCTGGCGAATGGTCTTCTGGGGCAAGCCCATGCGCTCGGATCTGCACGTGCGCTGGCAGTTGCTCGCCCCGTCCGCCGCGCTCATGGTCGTGTCGCTGGGCATGTTCGTGCTCGCCGGCCCGCTGCTCGGTGCGGTCTACGCCGCGACGGACTCGCTACTCGACGTCCCGTCCTACACATCCGCCGTCCTCGGCGACGACGCCATCGGTATCCCCGACATGTCCGACCTGCAGGGAGGAAGGTAAACCATGCACGTCCTCGTCTACATCCCGTGGCTGATCAAGGAGATCTTCGTCGCCGGATTCCACGTCGCGTTCCGGGCACTGCGCCCGGACATCGGCTTCACCCCCACGGTGATCCGCTACCCGCTGCGCGTGACCAGCGACTGGGAGATCTTCTGGTTCTCCACCTCGATCACCGCCACCCCGTCGACGCTGTCGCTGGGCCTACGCGAGCCCAGCGAACCCGGCGGCCCCCGCATCCTGCTGGTCCAGGACGCGTTCGGGAATGACCCCTCGGACACGTCCCGCAGCCTCGCCGACATGGAGGAGCGCCTCGCACCCCACGTCAAGGGCATCGATCACGGGGTGCCCGGGCAAGGCAGCGTCGATACGCTGCCGGAGAAGTACTACGACTACACCAGTCCGTGGGAGGGCAAGTGATGAGCATCTTCGAATGGATTCTGCTCGGCTCGATCGGTGTCATCGCGCTGAGCATGCTCTCCGGGCTGGTGCTCATCCTGCGCACCGCGGACATGCTCAGCCGGGCGGTGCTCTCCGACCTGATCTTCTACTCCATGATCGTGCTGTACCTGATCTGGACGATCCCCAACGAGACGTACATCGGCTACGAGATCGCCATTCTCGCCGGCATCGTCGGCGGCGTCATGCCGACGCTGTCCATGTCGCGCATCATCACCCGAGGCCGGAGGTAGCCCCACCATGACCATCGTAGAAATCATCGTCGCCGCCCTGGTGGTGCTGGCAGCCTTCATGACCGCCGCGACCGCCATCGCTCAGTGGCGCGCACCGGACGCCCTGACCCGGGTGAACCTCATGGGTCCGCTGGTGTGCGTGGCCTTCCCCGTTCTGCTGGTGGCCAAACTCATCTGGGACTGGTCCACGGAGGGCTTCGACCCGGCCAACCTCCTGCGCGCCCTGATCGCCATCGCCGGCGTGTGGATCGTCGCCTCCATCGGCTCGTTCTACCTGGCCCGCGGAATCTACGGCGTCACCGTCGTGGACCGGACGGGCCTGGAGGGCGAGACCGAGGGAGCCCCAGAGGGCGGGCGAGGCTAGGACCCGCCGGTCACCTCGCCTGACGGACGAAGTAGTAGTACCAGCCGTCGCTCATGCTGAAACAGTAGGTCGCGCTCAGCGGCTGCTGATCGTCGTTCTGCTCGCACGTCGACTACGTGCCGAACGGCCCCATCGTCGCCCACTCCTTGCCCGCCCCCGGATCCTCGGCGGGGAAAGACGGCCACTGCTCCTCCACCACGGGCTCGGGCTCGGCAGCCTGGGCATCCGACTGCTGCGCTTCCCGGACCACCGACGCCAGAGATGCGGATGACCCGGACAGTTCCTCCACCTCCGCGCTGTGCGACGCCGATGCCGCGGAGGACTGCCGGGCTTCCGACGATACCGACGCTGCCGAGGCGGCCAAGGACGCGGACGCCGAAGATGCGGACGCCGCCACCACGGACGACGCGGATGCGGCAGCGGACGAGGCCGCCGCCTCCTGCTCCGCTGCGGAGTAGCCGCAGGCGGTGACACTGCCGGCGAGAGCGAGAGTGAGCAGACCAGCCGCGGCCCGGTGGCGGAAGGGTTGTGCTTTCCTATGCATAGCCGTGACCCTAATTCCCCCATATCCCCGCCCGCGAGCGTTCCGGGGATAGCTCCCCGAAACGCTCAGGGCAGAAAAAATTCCCTCCCCGCGCAGATGCGGGGAGGGAATTTTCAGTAGATCCGGGCCTTAGGTCTGGGAAATACCGTTCGCCTGCTCCCAGGAGGTGGCCTCAGCCTTGACCTCTGCGAAAGCAGCCTTGACGCGGTTGCCCAGGTCCTGGTCGACGGAGGACCAGTACCAGTAGCAGCGCTCTTCGGTCTCGGGGGAGACGCCGTTCATCGCGCCGGCGATGTTCTCGGCGAGCTCCTGCTTCTGCCCCTCGTTGAGGACCTCGCGGTAGAGGATGCCGGGCTGGACGAAGTCGCCGTCCTCAGCATGCTGGATGTAGGCGCCGCGGTAGAGGTCGGAGCCGTGGGTGTCCACACCGTGCAGGGAGTCGGTGGTGTCACCGTAGCGGTTGGCCTCGCCGAACGTGTCACCGTGGTTCGAGGTCTGACCGTCGTCGAGGTAGCCCGCACCCTTGCTGTAGCGGTTCGGGGTGTAGCCCGGGGCGTCGGACGGGTTGAACTGGTAGCTCATCGGGCCCTTGTGACTGTACGTGTTGATGTCACCGTTGAGCGGCTGGTTCACCGGCAGCTGGCGGTAGTTCGGGCCGATGCGGTAGCGTTGCTGATCCGCGTAGGCGAAGAGACGGCCCTGAAGCATCTTGTCCGGGGAGAAGCCGATGCCCGGAACCAGGTTGGACGGATCCAGCGCGATCTGCTCGATCTGCGCGTGGAAGTTCTCCGGGTTGCGGTTGAGCTCGAAGTAACCGATCTTCTTGCGCGGGTAGTCCTTCTTGGACCAGGTCTTGGTCAGGTCGAAGGGGTTGTAGCGGTAGCCCTCAGCCTCGTCGACGGGCATGATCTGCACCTCGACGGACCAGCGCGGGAAGTTGCCGGACTCGATCGCGCGGAAGAGATCCTCGCGGTGGAAGTCGGCGTTCTTGCCGGCCATCTCCTCAGCCTCGGCGGCGGTGAAGTTCTGCTCGCCCTGCTCGGAGATGAAGTGGTACTTGACCCAGAAGGCCTCGCCCTGCTCGTTGGTCCACTGGAAGGTGTGGGAGCCGTAGCCGTTCATGTGGCGGGTGGTCTTCGGGGTGCCGCGCTGACCCATGAGGTAGGTCACCTGGTGAGCGGACTCGGGCGTGCGGGTCCAGAAGTCCCACTGCATGTCGGCGTCGCGCAGGCCCGAGGCGCCGAGGCGCTTCTGGGAGTGGATGAAGTCCGGGAACTTGATCGCGTCGCGCACGAAGAAGATCGGGGTGTTGTTGCCGACGAGGTCGTAGTTGCCGTCCTCAGTGTAGAAACGCAGTGCGAAGCCGTGCACGTCGCGCCAAGTGTCCGGGGTGCCGGACTCGCCCGCGACGGTGGAGAAGCGGATGGCCAGCGGAGTGGTGGTGCCCTGCTGGAAGAGCTTCGCCTTGGTGAAGGCGGAGACATCCTCGGTGATGTGCATCTCGCCGAAGGCGCCGTGGCCCTTGGCGTGGGGGATGCGGTCGATGACCATCTCGCGGTTGAAGTGAGCCAGCTTCTCGATCAGGTGGATGTCATTGAGGATGACAGCGCCCTGCTGGCCCTGCGTGATGGAGTGGTTTTCCGAGGCAACCGGCGCGCCGTTGAGGCGGGTCGTGTTCTGGTGGGGGGTGTTGGTCTTGCCCTTGTTCAAGACGTCATCAACGCTTGCCATGGCTTACCTTCCTTCTTGCTATTAATCGTCACAGATTGATTGGTCCTGACTAAGAGGATACCCGAGGCCGCGACCTCCCGCAACGACTTTGCCGACCCGGACCCCGGCGTTCTACCTGCTAACCTCCTTTAACGTGTCCCCCCATCCCGCGCATGACGACGAGCGTGTCACCGAGCTCGCGCTCCGGGCTGGTCGCGGCGATAAAAAGGCTCTCACCGCCTTCATCCGGGCAACGCAGGACGACGTCTGGCGCCTGCTCGCCCACCTCGGCGGGGTGGAGACAGCCGACGATCTCACCCAGGAGACCTACCTGCGGGTGATGGGCGCGCTCCCCCGCTTCGCCGCCCGGTCCTCTGCACGCACGTGGCTGCTGTCGCTGGCCCGGCGTGCGTGGATCGACAACATCCGCCACGAACGCGCGCGGCCCCGGAAATCCGCCACGGAATACGAGGATGCCGCCGCCACACTGGCTGCGCCCGGCGCAGACCAGGGCAACTGGAGCGAATGGATGGACGTGAGGTCGCTTCTCGACGACCTGCCGGCCGATCGTCGAGAAGCACTGATCCTCACCCAGGTGCTGGGCTATTCCTATGAGGAGGCCGCGCGCATCACCGACGTGCGTGTGGGAACCATCCGCTCACGCGTGGCGCGTGCCCGGAAGGACCTTATCGAACGCTCCTGAAGTGCTTCGCGTTTAATTGGTAGAGCATCAAGGCGTGAGGCCGCCGCGGCATAAAGAGTCCGTGACTGTACGAGCCCTCCGCCGAAACCTCGAGAGAACCCCTTTATGTTTCAACGCGCTATAGGTATCGCGCTCGCCTTCACCGGCATCATCGTCGGTGCCGGTTTCGCCTCCGGCCAGGAGGCGTTGCAGTTCTTCGTCGCCTTCGGCACCTGGGGGCTGGTCGGCGCGGTCATCGCCTCAATTCTCATGGTCGTCACCGGCATCGCCCTGCTCCAGCTGGGCAGCTACTACCAGGCGAAAGAGCACACGGCCGTCCTCGGCCGCATCTCCCACAAGGTGGTGGCCTGGGTCCTGGACATCTCGACCATCATCACCCTGTTCTCCATCGGCTTTGTCATGTTCGCCGGCGGCGGAGCGAACCTCAATCAGCAGTTCGGCTGGCCCATGTGGGTCGGTGCGGTTGCCATGCTCGTGCTCGTCCTCGTGACGGGCATGCTCGACGTGGACAAGGTCTCCGCGGTCATCGGTGCCATCACACCCTTTGTCATCATCTTCGTGCTCTTCGTGACCATCTGGACGATGTTCACCTCCGAGTGGAACTTCGCCGAACTCAACGTGGCCGCCCAGGACGTGCAGACCAACCTTCCCAACTGGTGGATCTCCGCGCTGAACTACATCGGCCTCTGCGTCATGACGGCCGTTTCCATGGCCATCGTCATCGGCGGCAATATGATGGACACCAAGGCGGCCGGCTGGGGCGGAGCCCTCGGCGGCGTCTTCTTCCTGGTCATGCTCATGCTCCTCGTCCTGGCACTGTTCCTCCAGGTCGACACCGTCAACGGCACCGCCATGCCCGTGCTCACGCTCATCAATGAGATCCACCCCTGGCTCGGTGTCGCTATGACGTTTGTCGTTTACGCCATGGTCTTCAACACCGCCGTCGGCATGTTCTACGCGCTGGGCAAGCGCCTGACCCGCAACCGCCCGGCGCTCTACCGCCCGGTCTTCATCGTCTCGTGCCTCGTCGGCTTCGGACTCTCCTTCATCGGGTTCGAGTCCCTCGTCTCGTCCGTCTACCCGGCGCTGGGCTACCTGGGAATCCTCATGATCGTGGTCATCGCCGCGGCCTGGATCCGCGGTGGCTCAAAACTGCGCGCCGAAGGCCGCCGACGTGCGCGCGCCCTCGCACTCACCGAGCGCAAGCTCGACCCGCGCATGCGCTTCTCCAAGCGCAACCAGCGTGAGCTGGACAAGATCACCGCGGCCTCCAACATCCCCGAGGAGGACTTCGCCGAGCACCTGGAGAACGAGGTGCACGAGAAGCTCGAGTCCGACGACGATCTCGACTACGACCGCGAGGATCCCCCGGCAACGGTCACCTACGTGGCCCACACCGAACCCGCTCCGGTGGAGGATCTGAAGTAGCACCTCCCCGACGCAGAAGAACGGCGCTCACCGGTCCACGGTGAGCGCCATTTTTCTATTACTAGTTCGAGCGCAGACCCTAGCTCAATGCCCAGCCCACGGAGGACGTGTCGGACTCGCGATTAGTGCTACTGGGCACCACGTAGCCGATCGCCATCAACCCGGCACCGGCCATTGCGGCGCCCGCCAGAGCCCCACCTTCCGGCCCGGCCATCCGAGCACCCAGCTTGGCTGCCAGCCGAGCGGCCTGATCGCGGTACATACCGCTGTGTTGCTGCAGGTGAGGGTTAGAGGCCATGATCTGGCTCCGCATTTGCCCCACCATGACGTCCATGCCGGGGACATGAACCTGGGAGACCAGTCCGGCAGGGAGCAGGGATAGCATGGCCGCTCCTGCTTCTCGGGCCGCATCCTCCCACGCGAAGGTGCTGCCCGCGTCCACGTTTTCGCCTCCCTGCGCCTGGGTTGGGACGGCCAAGCCGAGGCACGCGACAGCGCCGACCGCCAAAACACTCATCGCTTGTTTTATCAGCCTCGCCACTTCCTGGACACTTGATAGGCACACTGGCTCATAGAAATATATTGAGTGGCGCTCGCATCGTTTCTCATAGGTTCGCCGGCCAATATGCTGTGTTCTTCCCTGGCCTGGGAGAGCGCGGACCACGGGAAGGCCCGTAACAGATGAAAGGCACCTCGCCCGCATGGGATTGAGGTGCCTTTGCATCTTCGAACCTGACTCGATTCTCAGCTCTCGCTAGATCCGGAGCTCAGAGTTGCTGACCCCAGCAGTTCCGCGCTGCCCCGGTCGGGGCTCAGCGACGACCCCGCCAGTGAGCTTCCGCTCGAACCCGGCAGACAGTTGCTGGCTACGTACCCGGTAGCCAACAGCCCGGCCGCGATCAAAGCTGCACCCGCCAGGGCCCGTCCTTCAGGCCCCGCAAGGTATCCGTCCAACCGGGCGGCGAGCCGGGCCGCATCCCCGTTGAAGATGCCGGTCTGTTGCTGAAGCCGGTTGTTGGCGTCCGCAATCTGCTGCCTCAGTTGGCCCGCAAGAGCATCGATGCCGGGCACTCGCACCTGCGAGGCAATGCCCAGCGGGATCAGGAGCAGCAACGGGAGGCCGACCGATGTGGCTGCGGCTGTGCACTGCTCCGAGGAACCGGACGGAAGGGGTTCAGTACAGGGCCGCGCAGCTTTGAAACTCACGCGAGTTGCCGGGGCGTCCCCGGAAATGTTGGCCTGTCCGAACTGGAGAACCGATGATGCCCCTTCTTTCAGCTCTCCGATAGAGGCCGTCAGCGTCCAGGTGCCGTCGTCGTTCTGCCGAGGCGCGTTAATGACCCACTCATCCGAGACATCGCCGTCGGGTACCGGACCCCATCGGGGGTCCGTCGGGTGGCCACTGGGTAGTGAGGGGTTGTATCCCGAGATTGTCTTGGTTCCTCCGGTAGCCAGCTGAATCGTTGTTACCGGGGTGAACACCGTGTCCTGGCTTCGTACGGGCTCTGCGCCCGCAGGAAAATCAAAGGTCAGGGTGACGTCGGTGAGATTCTGGCCTGCAGCAATAGGCACCCGCCAGTTGTTGTCGAAGTGCTGCACACGCATGAAGAGCGGCCCGTCGACGGTACCCGCGTCCTCCAGGAAGCCGTTTCGCTCAAAGACGACCAATCCTCTGTCCGCCACGCCATAGGAACTGATGTCGTAAGCACAGGTGTTGGATCGATTTCCATTTTCGGCGTCAACCGACCAGTAGTACGCAGGTTCCCCGATAGCCTTCGAAGCCACCGTGAACTCCACCAGACTCATTTTGTACGTCACACCGTTGTGGACGTACGCCGGCGTCCCATGCTTCTAGTCCCCCCTAATGAGAGGCGACGTTCCGACGATCAGCAGTTTTCCGTCTGGCCGCCGGTCCAGTTGGAATTGGCCATAGGTCGGCTGCGGCAGTGGCAAGTTCTGCGTCTGCGCTGCCGCACTGGGCAGCATGGGGGCGACGCCTGCGATGGGGGTGAAGGTGGCCGCCACGCCTATGGCGAGCGCGGTTGACAAAGAAATAAGAGATCTTCTGATCTGAATGAAAGTTTCCCGGTTCCTGGTAGGTATCGACACAGGTTATTCTAATGTTTAACTTATTATCTGTATAGTTTTACAATCCACGTGGTGACGCAAGTCTCTCTCATCCCTGGTTATCGCTTCTCAGGCATGACGAAACCCCCACCCATAGCCCCTGCTTGGGTTGGCGGGGCTGAGATTCGGCTGAGCAGAGTTACACCAGCAGCTCCGCATTCTGGATGGTGTCCAGCGCCACGCTCTTGCGCAGGCTGTCGCCGGAGACAACGAGCACCAGGCCCCGGTTGCCGCCGACCGTCTGGCCCTGGCGGATGCGCCCTGCAAGGGACTCGTCGATGCCGGCGGCGGCAAAGAGTCGCGCTCACCGGCCCACGGTGAGCGCCACCTCTCTTCCTGGTTCTAAGACTCTGAGCTGGAATTCAGGCTGGAACCCGAGCTCAGTTCTGAACTCAGGAATGAGCCCTCGACGGGACTCTCGCCGTCCGGAGCAAGCGCAGGGACAACAGGCCCGAGGCACGAGGCGGTACGCATGGCCAGCAAACCGATAGCTCCCTGCGTAACCCCCATCTTCCCCTCTCGGCGCGGCCAGATTTCTGTGTGGTTACCCAGCCTTTCGCACTCGGACGTATGCGATACCCAGCAAGATTTTGCTCAGCGTTTGCCGCCAGAAAAATAAGAAAAACCGCCCACCGGCCGAATGGCCGAGGGCGGGCGCACAGGAGGAGCTAGGCCCCTCGCAACAGTTATCTACACCAATAGCTCCGCGATCTGGATGGTGTTCAGCGCCGCGCCCTTGCGCAGGTTGTCGCCGGAGACAACGAGCACCAGGCCGCGGTTGTCGTCGACCGTGTGGTCCTGACGGATGCGTCCGACGAGGGACTCGTCGATGCCGGCGGCGGCGAGGGGCGTGGGGACGTCGACAAGCCGCACACCGGGGGCCTGACGCAGGAGCTCCTCCGCCTCGCCCGGGGTGATCGGGCGCTCGAAACGCGCGTGGATGACCATGGTGTGCCCGGTGAACACGGGGATGCGCACGCAGGTCGCGGAGACCCTGAGCTCGGGGATGCCGAGGATCTTGCGGGACTCGTTGCGCAGCTTCTGCTCCTCGTCGGTCTCGTTGGATCCGTCGTCGACGATGGACCCGGCCAGCGGGACGGCGTTGAAGGCGATGGGTTCGACGTAGGGGCCGAGGTCAGCCGGGGCCATGACCGAGCCGTCCTGGGCGAGTTCGACGTTGCGGTCGCCGATCTCGAAGACCTGCTTGGCCAGGGTCTCCACGCCGGCGAGGCCGGAGCCGGAGACGGCCTGGTAGCTGGCCACGTTCATGGACTGCAGGCCGGCGGCGCGGTGCAGGATGCTCATCACGGGCATGGCGGCCATGGTGGTGCAGTTCGGGTTGGCGATGATGCCCTTCTCCGTGGTGCCCGCGGTCTCCGGGTTGACCTCGGAGACGATGAGCGGCACCGCCGGATCCTTGCGGAAGGCGGAGGAGTTGTCCACCACGGTGGCACCCGCGGCGGCGAAGACCGGGGACCACTCGGCCGAGGTCGAGCCGCCGGCGGAGAACAGGGCGATGTCGATGCCCGCGAGGGACTCGACGCTCTGCTGGGTGAGGTCCTCGACCTCGATCTGCTGGCCGGCGAAGTCAATGGTGGTGCCCGCGGAGCGCGGGGAGGCGAAAAACCGCACCTTGTCGGCCGGGAAGTCTCGGGAGATGAGGATGTCGCGCATGACGCGACCGACCTGGCCGGTGGCACCGACGACGGCGAGAGTGGTCATGAGGGGGGCTCCAATCAGGAAAAGTTAGCGGCCGGTTCCGGCGTACACCGTGGCGGCTTCGTCGCCGCCGAGCTGGAATCGGGCGTGCAGGGCGCGGGTGGCCACGTCGACGTCCGCCTCGCGGATGACGGCGGTGATGCGGATTTCGGAGGTGGTGAACATCTCGATGTTGATGTTCTCGTCGCGCAGCGCCTCGGAAAACTCGGCGGTGACGCCCGGGTGGGACTTCATGCCGGCGCCGACGAGGGAGACCTTGCCGATCTGGTCGTCGAAACGCACACTCTCCCAGCCGGCCTCCTCCTTGAGCTTGGTCAGCAGCTCGACTGCGCGGGAGGCGTCCTCGCGCGGGCAGGTGAAGGTGATGTCGGTGGTGTTGTCCGTGACCGAGGAGATGTTCTGCAGCACCATGTCGATGTTGATCTCGGCGTCGGCCAGCACACGGAAGAGCTTGGCGGCCTCCCCCGGGGTGTCGTGCACGCCGATGACGGCGACCTTGGCCTCGGACTTGTCGGTGGCCACTCCGGCCAGGACTGCTTCTTCCACGGGGATCTCCTCCATTGAACCGGCGATGAGGGTGCCGGGATCGTTGCTGTAAGACGAACGGACTCGTAGCGGGACGTTGAATGCGCGGGCGTACTCCACGCTGCGCAGGACCAGAATCTTGCTTCCCGACGCCGCCAGCTCGAGCATCTCCTCGAAGGAGAGTTTCTCCAGCTTCTGCGCGTCGGGCACGATGCGGGGATCGGCGGTGTAGACGCCGTCGACATCCGAGCAGATCTCGCAGACGTCGGCGTCGAGCGCCGCGGCCAGCGCGACCGCGGTGGTGTCGGACCCGCCGCGGCCGAGGGTGGTGATGGAGCCGGTCTCGCGGTTGACTCCCTGGAAGCCGGCGACAATGCAGATCTTGCCCTCGTCGAGCGCGTTGCGGACCCGGCCCGGGGTGACGTCGACGATGCGGGCGTTGCCCCAGCGCTCGGTGGTGATCACTCCGGCCTGGGAGCCGGTGAAGGACTGCGCCTCGGCGCCGAGCGAGTGGATCGCCATGGCCACCAGCGAGTTGGAGATGCGCTCGCCGGCGGTGAGCAGCATGTCCAGCTCGCGGGCCGGCGGCACGGGGTTGACCTGGTGGGCGAGGTCGAGAAGCTCATCGGTGGTGTCGCCCATGGCGGAACACACGACGACAACGTCGTTGCCGGCCCGCTTGGTGGCGACGATACGTTCTGCCACGGCCCGGATGCGCTCGGCGCTCTCTAGCGACGATCCGCCGAACTTCTGGACGATCAGTGCCACGTGAGATGGCCACCCTTCGGAGTAAGTGCTCGTTGTGTCGTTGCCCGCACCACTCTAGTAGGACGCGCTTCCGGCGCGCCCGCGACCCGGCCCGATCCGCGTGGGCTGTAGTCTTCCACGCGTGCACAGCAACCTCATCGCGGTCATCTTCGCGCTGGCTTCCGCCCTGACCATCGCGTGGGGCACCGTCGTCCGCCACCGCATCGCGGGTGAAGCGCGTGTCGACGGCACCCTCTCCGGATCCCCGCTCATCAACGCGATCTCCCGCCCGCTGTGGTGGGCCGGGACCTCCACCGCGCTCATCGGCTACGGCCTGCAGGTGGTGGCGCTGGGTTTCGGCACCCTGCTGGTGGTGCAGCCGGTGCTGGTGCTGTCGCTGATGTTCACCCTGCCCCTGGCCGCGCGTGTCGACGGCCGGAAACTGCGCTCCTTCGACATCATCTGGTCGCTCGTCCTCACCGCCGCGGTGACCACCCTCGTCCTCGTGGGTCGGCCCGCGGCCGGCGATCCCCATCCGCCGCTGGACCGGTGGATCTGGGCGCTGCTCGCCGGGGCTCTGATCCTCGGGACGATCGCCTTCCTGGCCAACTACCTCCAGGGTCCGCCGCGCGCCCTGGCCCTGGGCGTGGTCACCGGCGCGATCTTCGGCTACGTCGCGGTGCTGTCCAAGGCATTTGTCGACATCGCCGTCCACCAGGGCATTCTCATCCTGGCCACCAGCTGGGAGACCTACGCCCTCATCGCCGGCGCGACCCTTGGCACCGCGGTGCAGCAGTACTCCTTTAACGCCGGCGAGCTGCGGCATAGCCTGCCCGCGATGACGGTCTCCGAGCCCATCGCGGCCTTCACCCTGGGTTATCTCGTGCTCAGGGAGCAGTTCGAGGTGCATGACGTGCTGGGCTGGGCCGCGATGGGGCTCGCACTCCTGGGCATGTGCGTATCGACGTTCATGCTCACCAGTCGCCGGATCTGAGCGAATTGTTGTGGGGGGCGTCGACAAGCGATCCAGATCACAGTAGGGTGTCTCCCATGCGCACTCGGCGGAATCTCCTTCTTCTTCGCCGCGGCGGGGCCTAAAGAGTCGATCACACGGCTGGCACCCCGTCGCGGAGTTTGTGCATCGCCGGCCGTGGAAGATCCCCTAGGCTGAGAAGCCGACAACGCCGAAGAAGAAGGACTTGCTCCCCATGAGCCCGAACGACGCCTACATTTCCGCACCCGCCGACATCCGCACGCCGGACGGCGAGATCCCCGCGAACCAGCCCTCGTGGAACAGGCAGCGCCCCTCCTCCATGCCGGTCGAGCGCTACCTCTCCTTCGCCGAGGAGGTCGAGGACATCTCCCTGCCCGACCGCACCTGGCCGGACAAGAAGATCACCTCCGCCCCGCAGTGGTGCGCCGTGGACCTGCGCGACGGCAACCAGGCGCTCATCAACCCCATGAGCCCGGAACGCAAGCGCCGCATGTTCGACCTGCTGGTCAAGATGGGTTACAAGGAGATCGAGGTCGGTTTCCCGTCCGCATCCCAGACCGACTTCGACTTCGTGCGTGAGATCATCGAGCAGGACCTCATCCCCGAGGACGTCACCATCCAGGTGCTGGTACAGGCGCGCGAGCACCTCATCCGTCGCACCTTCGAGGCCTGTGCAGGCGCGAAGAACGTCATCGTGCACTTCTACAACTCCACCTCAGAGCTGCAGCGCCGGGTGGTGTTCCGCAAGGACAAGCCGGAGATCAAGAAGCTGGCCACCGACGCCGCCCAGCTGATCAAGACCATCGCGGCCGACTACCCGGACACCAACTGGCGCTGGGAGTACTCGCCGGAGTCCTACACCGGCACCGAGCTGTCCTTCGCGCTCGAGGTGTGTGACGCGGTGGTGGACATCATGGGTGCCACGGAGGACAACCCCATGATCATCAACCTGCCGTCGACGGTGGAGATGATCTCCCCCAACGTCTACGCGGACTCCATCGAATGGATGCACCGCAACTTCGCACGTCGAGAAGCCATCATCCTCTCGCTGCACCCGCACAACGACCGCGGCGAGGGCATAGCCGCCGCCGAGCTGGGTTACCTCGCAGGCGCTGACCGCATCGAGGGTTGCCTGTTCGGCAACGGCGAGCGCACCGGCAACGTGGACATCGTCACCCTGGGTCTGAACATGCTCACCCAGGGCGTGGACCCGCAGATCGACTTCTCCGACATCAACCAGATCCGCTCCACGGTGGAGTACTGCAACCAGCTGCGGGTGCCCGAGCGCCACCCCTACGCCGGTGAGCTGGTCTTCACCGCCTTCTCCGGTTCCCACCAGGACGCCGTGAACAAGGGCCTCGACGCCATGGCCGCCCGTATCCGGCCCGGCGCGGACAACACCGAGGTCACCTGGGAGGAGCTGCGCGAGGTCACCTGGGAGGTGCCCTACCTGCCCATCGACCCCAAGGACGTCGGCCGCGACTACGAGGCCGTCATCCGCGTGAACTCCCAGTCCGGCAAGGGCGGGGTGGCGTACATCATGAAGACCGACCACGGCATCAACATGCCACGTGCCATGCAGCCGGAGTTCTCCTCCCACGTGCAGTCCATCACGGAGTCCGAGGGCGGCGAGGTCAACTCCAAGAACATGTGGGACCTGTTCGCCGCAGAGTACCTCGACCGCGACGAGGTCCTGGAGCAGGTGTCCGTCAAGGTGGACAACTCCGTCGAGGACCAGGTGTCCGTGTCGGCGACCGTCGTGCACCAGGGCTCCGAGCAGGCCATCTCCGGCACCGGCAACGGCCCCGTCTCCGCCTACGCCAACGCGCTGGAATCCCTGGGCATCGACTTCGGGGTCCTGGACTACACCCAGCGCGCCCGCTCCGCGGGTGACGACGCCGAGGCGGCCTGTTACATCTTCGCCGACGTCAACGGCTCCAAGGTGTGGGGCGTAGGCATCGCCGGCTCGACCACCTCGGCGTCGCTGAAGGCCGTGACCTCTGCGGTCAACCGCGCGGTCGTCGGTTACGAGCCGCAGGGCGCATGAGTCTGAGCACGTTCCCCATCGGCGGCCGGCCGGTCCCCCGCGTGGGTTACGGCATGAGCCCGCTGGCCCGCAAGACCGCCGAGACGGGGGACCGGGCTGAGGCCGTCGAGCTTCTGCGCCTCGCGTACGAGCTGGGCATCCGACACTTCGACACCGCCCAGTTCTACGCGGCCGGCACCGCCAACGAACTGCTGCACAACGCGCTCGGCGACGTCCGCCCGAACTCTTCCTCGCCTCCAAGGCCGGCGCCCGCGCCACCTCGGAGGGCCCGGCACCCATGGCCGCCGCGCAGCACCCGGAGGACATCCGCCGGACCGTCGAGGAGAACCTCGAGTCGCTGAACACCGGCTACCCCGACCTGCTCTACCTGCGCCGGATGGACATGCTCCCCGACCTGCTGGCGCCCGAGGACCGGCAGGTGCCCCTCGCCGAGCAGCTCGCGGTCGCCGCTGAGCTCCGCGCCGAGGACCTCATCCGCGGCATCGGACTCAGCCACGTCTCCCTCGAGCAGGTCCAGGCTTCTCTGGAGGTGGGCATCGACGCGGTGCAGAACATCTACAACTACTCCCACCGCGCGGATGCGCCGCTGGTGGAGCTCACCCGCGAGCACAACATTGCCTGGATCCCCTACTTCCCGCTCGGCGGCAGCGCCTACGCCAAGCTGCCGCGCGTCGTGGAGGAGCCCGCCATCACCACGGCGGCGGAGCGCCTCGGTGCCACCCCGACGCAGGCCGGGCTCGCGTGGCTGCCGCAGGACTCGCCCCACACCTTCGTCATCTCCGGCACGACCAGCAGGGAGCACCTGGCGGAGAACGTCGCGGCCGACGGTCTGGGGCCGGTCGTCGCCGACTAGGATCGGACACCATGACGACTCCGACTGACGAACCCGCCGACGCCACCGAGGACGTCCAGGCGTACCCGTACGTCGCCGTCGTGGTGCACGCCAGCGGCATCCACCCGTCCACATCCCGGCTCATCACCCTCGACGCCGTGACCTTCGGTGACGACGGCGAACACGGCGAGTCCCTCCACCTCGCGTTCGACCCCGGGGAGGACCCCGGCCCCGTGCACATGCACGGGCTCACGCACGAGGAGGCCGGCGACGCCACGCCCTTCGCCAAGGCCCTGCGCCAGGTGGATTCGCTTATCGACGGCCGCGTCCTCGTCGTCCACGATGCCCCGGCGGCCTGGGGTTTCCTCGTCTCCGAGGCCAGGCGCGCGATGAACGCCGCCGCCAAGGCCAACCGCTCGCGGGGACGCGGTCGAGGGCGTGGACGCCGCCGCCAGAAAGTCGGCCATGTTCCCCGCCCGGAGGCCGTGGTGGACACCCTCGCCACCGCCCGGAGGCAGACGGTGCCGCTGGCGGACACGCGGATCGCGGCCGTCGCCACGCAGTACGGCGTCGACGCCCCCTCCCCCGTCGCCTCCGTCCACCGCGCGCAGCAACCCGAGTCCGAGAGCAGCCGCGAGCTCACCGAGGTGCTCATCGAGCTCTACCTGGCGCAGGTCGCGCGCGACCCGTCGGCCGTGGCCTCCCGTAGTCCCAAGGACCTGCGCGCCGACCGGTTCGGCCTGCAGCGCTCCCACGTGCGTGTCGACGCCGTCGAGGCGCCCCGCCCGCTGGACAACCCCGGCCAGTACCAGCCAGGAAAAGAGCTGGCCAAGGGCATGGAGGTAGTGGTGGCCCCGGAGATCCAGATGGATCCGAACATCATCATTGAGGCGTGCATGGCCAAGGAGCTCGCCTACTCGGAGAAACTCACCCGGCAGACCTCCGTGGTGGTGTGCAACGAAACCACCGACCTCGACGGCAAGGCCATGCACGCCCAGCGCAAGGGAATCCCCCTTCTCGCGGACACCGCGTTCATGGCGGCGATCGATCGGATGCGCGGGTAGGTCGAGCCTCAATCTCCTCGGGGGTAACTTTCAACCCTCAGCCCGCAGTACTATCGGTGGTACTATTCTGGGGTGAGCAACAGCGTGGGCGACATCGTCGAAGCGATGAGGTCTTCTCCGAACAACGTGAGATTTTCCGACCTTGAGAAAGTGTGCGATCACTTTTTCATAAACCGACACTCGAAGAAAACATCACATAAGACCTACAAGACACCGTGGCCAGGCGACCCGCGTGTCAACATCCAAGACGCCAGCGGCAAGGCGAAGCCGTACCAAGTCAGGCAGGTGCTACAGGCCATCGACAAGCTGAAAGCTCTGAAAAGTAGAGAAAGTGAGCAGGACAATGGACATCAATAAATACACCTACCAGGTCTCCTGGTCCGAGGAAGATCAGGAATTCGTGGCCACCGTCGCCGAATTCCCCTCCCTTTCGTGGCTCGCGTCCGATCGGCAAGAAGCTGAAAACGGTTTGCTGGAACTTGTCGCAGAGGTGGTGGAGGATATGACTGCTTCAGGCGAAATCATTCCGGAGTCACTCGGAGGACGTATGTACTCCGGGAAGTTCAACGTACGCACCTCGCCTTCAATCCATCGCAAGATGGTCATCGAGGCCGCCACCGAAGGAATCTCCCTGAACACGCTGATCAACCAGAAGCTTGCCTCGGCATGACGCTGTTCCTCTAGTCCCCACACCCCACAGATTCCGAAACCGTAGGCGGTTCGGGAACAAACACTCGTCACCCGTCACGTATTAGGGTGGGTCACCATGAGTTCACCTTCCCCTGGACCGCTAAAACGACTGCGCTCGACGGCCGCGAAGTCCGCCGCGAACCTGGCCACCCGGGCATCGCGCGCCACCGGCCGCGGCTCCGGCGGCATGATCGGCGGACTGATCGCCCGGGCAATCGACCCCGGCATCATGTCGTCGCTGGGCGGAGGCCGCCCGGCCGTGCTGGTCACCGGCACCAACGGCAAATCCACCACGACCCGCATGCTCGCCGCGGCGGTGGGGTCGAAGTACAGCGTGGCCACCAACGGCGGCGGCGACAACATGGACGCCGGCATCGTCTCCGCGCTCATCGCGGCGTCGAAGGCCGAGCGCATCGTGCTCGAGGTCGATGAGCTGCACGTGCCCGCCGTGGCCGACAACCTCAACCCCGAGGCGCTGGTGCTGCTCAACCTCACCCGCGACCAGCTGGACCGCGTGGGCGAGATCAACAAGATCGAGCGCGCCCTGCGCGGGTCCGTCGACAAGCATCCCGACATGCTTGTCGTGGCTAACTGCGACGACGTGCTCATGACGTCCGTGGCCTACGACGCCAAGAACGTCGTGTGGGTCTCCGCCGGTGCCGGCTGGGTCGGCGACGCCGTCACCTGCCCGCGCACCGGCGGGCACATCGTGCACACGGGCGACGACTGGTACGCGGTCAAACCGCTGGCCGACGGCCGCGAGTTCCGCCGGCCCACGCCCACCTGGACCATCACTCCCGAGGGCATCGAGACCGCGGGCGGCACCACCGCGTTGGATCTCAAGCTTCCCGGGCGCGCCAACCGCGGCAACGCGACCCAGGCCGTCGCCGCCGCCGTCGAGGGCTTCGACGTACCGCTGACGGAAGCGGTGAAGGCCGCCGAGGACGTGGACAACGTCGCCGGCCGCTACTCCACCGTGCAGCTCGGCGACCGGCAGGTCCACCTCCTGCTGGCCAAGAACCCCGCCGGCTGGCAGGAGGCCCTGACCATGGTGGACCGCTCCGCCGAGGGCCTGGTCATCGCCGTCAACGGTCAGGTCGCCGACGGCGAGGATCTCTCCTGGCTGTGGGACGTGCGCTTCGAGGACTTCGAGTCCCTCTCTGTTAAGGCCGCCGGCGAGCGCGGCACCGACCTTGCCGTGCGCCTGCTCTACGCGGACATCGACCACGAGCTCATCGCCGACCCGGTCAAGGCCATTCGCGCGTGTCCCCCGGGCCGCGTCGAGGTCCTAGCCAACTACACCGCGTTCCGTGACCTGAAGAAAGCTCTGTCCAAGGAGGACGATTACCGTGGCTGACCGCATCAATGTTGGGCTGGTTCTGCCCGACGTCCTGGGCACCTACGGCGACGACGGCAACGCGCTCGTCCTGCGCCAGCGCGCCCGCATGCGCGGCCTCGACGCCGAGATCCACCGCATCAACTACGGCGACCCCGTCCCCGAAACCATGGACGTCTACACCATGGGCGGCGGCGAGGACACCGCGCAGATCCTCGCCTCGGAGCACCTCATCGCCGACGGCGGCCTCACCCGCGCCGCCCACGCCGGCGCCCCGATCCTGGCCATCTGCGCTGGTCTGCAGGTTCTCGGCGAGTCCTTCCGGGCCTCCGGGCGCATCGTCGACGGCGTCGGGCTTATCGACGCCACCACAGCCGGCATGCAGCGCCGCGCCATCGGCGAGGTTGCGTCGACCCCCACCCGTGCGGGCATCACGGCGGAACTCACCGAGCCGCTCACCGGATTCGAGAACCACCTCGGCGCCACCATCCTCGGCCCCGGTGCCACACCCCTGGGCAAACTGACCACCGGCATGGGTAACGCCGATGAGGCAGCGCTTCTCGACGTCGTTGACGGCTCTTCCCAGCGCGCCGCCGAGGGCGCCGTCCAGGGCAACGTCATCGCCACCTACATGCACGGTCCCGTCCTGGCACGTAACCCGCAGCTCGCGGACCTGCTGCTGGCCTGCGCGTTGGGGGTTCAGCTGTCCGAGCTGGAGCCGCTGGAGCTGCCGTCC
Source organism: Corynebacterium doosanense CAU 212 = DSM 45436 (assembly GCF_000767055.1). Classification (NCBI taxonomy): domain Bacteria; kingdom Bacillati; phylum Actinomycetota; class Actinomycetes; order Mycobacteriales; family Corynebacteriaceae; genus Corynebacterium; species Corynebacterium doosanense. Next base: position 275,127 of record NZ_CP006764.1, on the reverse strand, counting down.
GTGGACCGGCTGCGGATGGAGCGGTTGGCGTAGGGACAACGAGGAAACCGTGGCTCAGACGAAAAACTCTACCAAGTCCGCTGGCCGCCAGCAGCTAGACCACTTCACGAACTCTCCGCGCTAACTAGTCTGGAATAGCATTCAGTGACTGCATTTTTAATTCCGGAATCCATTGGCTAGGTAGACAACTATAAAGATCGAGACGAGCCGTTAAGTCGTCGACCGTTGCAACTTCAGCAATTTCTCCAAATGATTCAATTGCAGATTGGGCACGAAGTGCGAGCTCGTGGGGAACAAGAAGCGGTACGTGAAACACGCTATCGGAAAGGACTGGTCGGGCATTGTATGCAATACGCGTCTGAGGAGTGACATACCCTGTAAAGGACTCATCAGGTAAGGAGACAAGCCCAAATTTCTTTTTCGCGATACGAAGATGCGATTCAGCTTCACGAGCATAATTTACAGACACCTCAGAACTATCCGAAGCTTCGCTTTTCGCTTCCCAACATATCAAGCCCAGTTCATCAAATAGCCACATGGCGTCAGGATACGAACTCCGACCTCCCGCAGCTTCGAAATGACTGGCACCTAAGAACTTACCCAAAGCAGCGAGCGCGTTTTCGAATTCCTTATAACTGACGCGGTTCAAATTAGCTATCGTCTCACCAAGCTCCCGATCCTCGTTCAGACCCCAGCCTTTCAACAACCTATATAAATTACTCGAAGCAAGGCCATCTATTAACGATACGCCCCCTTTTGCCAAATGGATATTGGATGAGCGAATATTGAGCTCACGGAGCCAAGTCGAGCCAGAGGATTTTTTTCTCGCTTCCTCAAGATGATGAGAATGTGACCGGAAAAGTGTATCTGAGTCTTGAATATTGTTCACCTTTCGAGCCTCGATAGCAAGCATCAGCGACCATTGTGAGCACAAAAAATGCCAAAGTGAAAAGTACCGAGAAAGCCTTTCGGTGTGTGACGCGCGGGAGATGGCTTGACCCGCATGTTTCAGAGCCGCGTTCAAATCGCCAGCCCAAAGCGCATTAGCGGCCAAAACCTCATCGTCAGCAGATGTGGCCAACTCTCTGGTACCTGCAGGCAACACGCGGCTCTTAGATTCGACATCTTCAGTAATATGCGCATTCGCACCCGCCCAATCGGGATCTTGAGTCAAGAAAGACGAGATATTTTGAGCCAGTTCTGAGAAACCCAGTTCCGAGTTATCGACACCAAACTCAATTTCGGCCTGAAGCTCTTCCGAAAACGTTCTATAGTTATCGCGATCCGCAACAAACCGGGTCAAAGCATCACCCAAAATGATCACTACGGAAAAATCCCTATCGTTTCGCGTAGCCCGACCGACTCCTTGGACTACCTTAGCTCGAACGTTTCCCGACAAAGCAGGTCCTGCGACTATCGACTCCAATAGAAATCGCTCCTGCATGTTAGAACCTCTTGGAAGACCGGACAGAATAAGCAGCCGGCACTCATCATCAGGAAAATCCACTCCATCATAACGATTGGTTAGAATAAAGTAATGATCTTCTTTGAGGGCCTTCAATGTCGGATCTTCCTCAAGTTTACTACCGGTAATTCTTTCAAAGTGTTCCGGTATCTCGAGTTGCTTTTCAAGTTGGCGAGCCTTCACCTCTGACGGAGCAAGAATTGCGGCAACACCCTCGTCCTCTATTGTAGTTGAAGTCCATTTAAAAACCGCGGAAGGATTATCTACCGAGTCTTGAGACAAACCGGGGAAGATAAACAGGCGACGGCCCGAACCTGTGGTTTCCCACCCCTTCGGTGTCTTAAGTCTAGATACCCCTGTAATTCCAAAATTCCGCTCGAGCTCGCCCGCTGAACCGATCGTTGCACTCATGTAGATCCGACGCCGAGCCTCACTAAAAGCGTTATGAAATTTTGTCGGTGGTACAACCGGACGAATCTCAATTGCGTCATATCCTATGTAGAACATGCACGATGTGAGCTTATTGCGGAGCATTGAAAGCGTGTGTCTGGCGCTCGTGTCGCAGTTTTGAACATGCTCTTCTAGTATCGACGCAATAGTGTCAATGTTCTGAAGGATCGTCATTGGGGGGACAAGGTGCACATCTTCGAAGCTTGACGCTTCGCCTGATGTTCGCCTGAGTGAGCCCACTGCCGCCGCGGATAGACCGTGGGCCAACGCGTTAAGCAATGCGAAATACGTGCTCTCATCACGTTGCACAGCCAGGGTCCATAGACTGCCAGCTATTGACCCACCGGAATGTGCGTCGTCGAAAATTATTGTCCCGCTTCCACCCAACGCAGGATTCGTATTGAAAATGTGACTATACGACGATACGGCCATGGCGTCAGCGCGATCATATTTCGCTTTCTCAATCGATGTCCAGCTTGATACTGGGCCTGTAAGTAGAATCGAATCAATCCCGTAGTCGTCGAGAGCCTCGTGTACTTGTTTTGCAAGCTGGTTATTTGGGCAAACGTATGCGACTTTTTCTTGGTTCTTGATACGTAGCCACTCTCCGATGAGCCCGCCAACCAGTGTTTTTCCAGCACCCGTGGGTAGCTCAAGCGCGACGTCAGATGCTTTTCTGTGTTCTCCATACCATTCGCGAAGAATATCAGTCTGCTGTGACCAGAGGGGACCCGGCGCTCTGCCCCCCTTTGAGAGGGGTCGATAGAGATCCTCCGGTGTATCGGCGGCTCGATCAACCCTCGGAGGTATCTTAAATGCCATATCGTCATACCACGCTTTCTTAGAAATTTCTTTAGCAGACTAGCTGGGTTTCAGCTTTTAATTTGGTATAATTTTATATCGTCGCGCGATCATTGCTCGTCCTGTATTCCTTAGTTTAACCCCGAACCGCGATGACCGCACGTTTCCTGTATTTTGCGTTCAACTTTTGCTAATTTTTGTTGATCTATGGAACTCGCCTGCCGGGGACGCTTCCGGGTTTTTGTCAATCTGCCCGCCTACAGTAAACGATACTAATCTACTAACCGGGCCCACGTGGCCTTTGGCGAGCCGTCATTATTTAACGTGTCTTCGATATTGACCCTGCTGTATACCGCTCTCGCCTAAGAGAGTCCGGTACCCAAAGGTTCGTAGATATCCCCGGCGTGCGCGACCACGACCGGGGTCCCCGGGTAAGACAGCGGTTCGAGCGCAGCCGGCACAGGCTCTGCAAAGGACCGGACGGAGTCGACGACTCCGGTGACCTCCACGCCCTGGAACTGTGCGGGCTCCGCCGATCCGCCTTGCTCGGCCAGCTCCTCCACTGCTGGCATGGACGAAGGCAGTATCTCGAAGTTGCTGTCCTCCGACATCTCCAACGTCACCGTCTCGCCCGCGGTGACTGTCGCACCCGGCGCGTTCGTGCCGGCTTCATCCTCGTTCCAGCCCTCGACCTGGTCGGAGTAGGCGTCGACGACGATGTTTAGCTGACTCGAATCCGGGGAGTCGATGTCGATCGTGACGGAGTAGGTGCCGGCGACGACCGTCGCAAAGCCTCCGACGGCCGGTTCCAGTTCAGCAGCCACAGCCTGGGCCGCATTTGCCCGCTGTTCTGCCGCCTCCGGGTTGGAATCCGCGGCGGAACGCAGCGCCGCGCTGATCTGAAACATCGCTATCAGCTCGAGGGTCACCAGGACCACCTCCCCTCCGAGCACCGCCGCTCTACCCATCGCCCTATCTCACTCGTCCCGGTACTGCGTCGGCCACATGGCGCGGTTGCCCACCCGGCAACCGACCCCAACGACGCCCATGCCGTGATCCTCCGAGGAGCCCTCAAACAGGTCGAACAGTGCCAGGTCGGAGTCGGGATCCGAGCCTCCAGGGGTTTCGGAGTCGGTGCGCAGATCGACGTCCGCGGCCAACTCACCGGCGTCGTTGTCGTAGTGGCCGTCCACGCCGACGACCTCGATGCCCTCGATTTTCCGCGCCGAGATCGCGGCCGTCGCGGCCGCACTCAGATCCTTGACCTGCTCGAACTGCTCCCGGTGGGCGGTGAATCTGTCGTCAAACTGGTCGGGGCCACCCACGATGGGGATTTCCGGGTAGACGGCGTTGAAGTAGTACTCGGGGATTTCCTGCACCAACTGCCGGACCGCTTCCTCGTTGCCCGCCAGCAGCACGCTTGGGTGGTCCTTGGTGTCCCGGAGCACGACGCTCCCGCCCTGCTCGATGTAGCGATCCACGAGTGGCAGGCCCGCCACGGTCGCGTCTTTGCCGTCCGGCCCGAGGGTGATTATTCGCAGCCCCTCCCCGGCCACAACCTCCAGGTCGGGAGTCTGCGCTCCGTCGAGCTTCTTCCGGAACTCCCCCAACCAGGAGCCATACGCGTCGAGCGTGTGCTCCACCTCGGTGAGATTGCGCTCGGGAAGCGTCACGGTGATGGTCTCAGGGTGCACGTCCGCGGTGGAGTCGTCGCTGAGCTGCGGCGCCAGCTCCTCCTCAGCGAAAGCCACCCCGTCCACCTAGCCGCGCTCCCGGGCGTCTTCCTCCATCGTGACCCACGCCCAAGGGCCCACCAGGAGCAGAAAGGGCAGCGCGGCCAGGAGGAGGCCGAGCACCACAAAGATAACGACGGCCACCGGCCCAACCGCCTTGTGTTCAGACTTTCCGATTGTCTCGTTAGCCATGAAAAACAGGCTAATGGCCCGCCCGGAAAATTATCCGGTACCCGAGCCCCACTGGTACCCCGTCGAATTGCCGTGCTCATCGCGCACGTCTTCGGTGGAGTGGACGATGTGTTCCCAGCTGACCACCCGCGGGTCGATCGCTCTGCTCCGGGAATCAACAACCTGTCCCCAATGATTACCCGGGGCGGACGTCGCCAGAAGCTTGCCGTCAGTGACCGTCAGAAACATCACCGTCGAGGATTCTGACCAGGGATCTTCTCCACCCTCCCCGGCTCGATGATGTAGAGGTTCATCACCCTGTCCGCGGAGCACACCTTCAGCACAGAGCTCTGTCCTCCCCAGGAGCCGATCTCCACGCTCAGCCCCTCCGGCTGCGCAGTCGAAGACCCTGGCAGCCACGCCAGCTCGCCTGTTCCCCATGCGCTCATCGCTGCTTCGCCTTTCAATCGGATCGGTCTCCTGATCGACCGTATCCATCTCCAGGAAATAGCACTCTTCCAGAGGGGATTGTCCCCCGGCGCGCAGCTACAGCGCCCGCCTACCGCTCAGCGCCCGCGACAACGTCAGCTCGTCGACGAACTCCAGGTCCCCACCCAGCGGGATGCCGGAAGCCAAGCGGGTCACCTTCAGGTCAGGAAAATCGCGCAGCAGGCGGCCCAGGTACGCGGCGGTCGCCTCACCCTCCGTGTTCGGGTCGGTGGCGATGATGACCTCGGTGATCTGCGGGGTGTCGTCGTAAAGCCTATTTTCCGGCGTGGAATCCGCCAGCTCCCGGTCGGGCAGCACGCCACCGATGCGCTGGAGCAGCCCGGTGATGGTGAGATCCTTCGGGCCGACGTTGGCCAGCGGGTCGAGTGCGCCGCCGAGGACGTGGTAGCGGCCGGAGTATTCGCCGGTGCGCTCGATGACCTGGATGTCCTTGGCCTCCTCGACCACGCAGATCATGGTGCGGTCGCGGCCGGAGTCGGCGCAGACACGGCAGACCTCTTCGCGCGAGACGTTGAAGCAAATGCGGCAGAACGTGACGCCGTCACGCACGGCGGCGAGGGCGCTGCGCAGCCGGTCGATGTCCTCGGGCTCGACGCGCATGAGGTGGAACGCGATGCGCTGGGCGCTCTTCGGGCCGACTCCGGGTAGCCGGGAAAACTCGTCGATCAAGTCCTGGAGGGGTCCCTCGAACACTGCTGTCACTCACATTCCGCTGGTTAAGGATGGCTCGTTGAAGCATAGACGTGGCAAACCCCCGGGCCGCACAGGCGGTGCCGGGGGCTTGTCGAGAAGCGATCTAGCCGAGGAAGGAACCGAAGTCCGCTCCGCCAGCACCGCCGGCGAAGGGGCCGATCTTCTCCTGGGCGATCTCGCCTGCCTTGCGGTGACCGTCCCGGAAGGCACCGAGGATGAGATCCTGAAGGGTCTCCACGTCATCCGCGTCGACGACCTTGGGGTCGATGGTGATGCCGGTGACCTCGGCGCCGCCGGTCATGGTGACGGTAACCAGGCCGTTGCCGGCGGTGCCGGTGACCTCGGATTCGAGGATCTCCTGCTGCGCCTTCTGCAGCTGGGCCTGCACCTCGGTGGCGCGGGCGATGAGCTCGTTCATGTCGGGCTGCTCGGGAGTGGTCATGGTGGCGCTACCTTTCTTAGAAATTATTTTTACCGGTGGCCAGTGTACCGATCTGCGCCGGTCAGAGCAGACGAGCGCCGAGCTCCGACTGCAGCAGGTCGACCGCCATTGCCGTCGCGTCCCGATGGTCACGCTGCCCCGGCTCCTGCGCCTGATCCGCCATCATCGCCTCTTCCTCGTCCCGGCTCATCGCCGCTGGCTGGGAGGGTTCCGGGGCGGGCGCTGCAGCCGGGGCTTCCTCAAAATCCGGCGGCGGATCCGCTTCCGGCTCCGGCGGCAGCGGAACGCCGTCAGAGAAGGAGTTCGCCTCCTCCTTCTTCGCCCGATCGGCCGCACCCTGCGCGGCCGCGGCCATCGCCGCCCGCCAGTCCCCCGCCGGCTCCGGCGCGGGCTTCTTCACCGGCGCCGGCTTCTCGACGGGCGCCGCCGCAGCCTCCCCACCGATCTTCGCGGGCGCACCCCAGGAATCCTGCGGCTTATCGACGCCTTGTTCCGACTCCTCTGCAGAATCGACCGGTTCCTCGTCACCGGCGCTCTGCTTCTGGTCCTGCTTCTGCGGATTCCACGAACTATTCTTCTGCTGCGCCGGGTCGTCCAGGCCCGCAGCCGTGGGGTCGGTGCCGACGACGCAGTGCACCTCGAGCTCGCGGTCGAACTTCTCCTTCAGCGCCGCGACGACGTCCTTGTTGTTGCTCTCCGCGTTGATGCGCTGGGCCAGCGCCCCGGTGTTGTGGCCGAGGATGAGGGTCTCGTCCCGCAGGCCGAGCACCCTGGCCTCGGTGAGCATGATCTCCGCGACGCGGTTGTGTTTGCCCACCTCCCGGCGAACATCGGCCCAGCCCGCGCGGATCTTCTCCACGAGGTCGCCGGATTCGGCGGCGGGCTCGGGCTTGGGTTTCGGCTCGGGCTTGGGTTCAGGTTTGGGTTCAGGTTTGGGCTCCGGCCGCGGGGCCTGCGCCGGCGCCAACTTGGGCTCCGGCTTCGGCTCCGGCCTCGCCGTCGGCTGCGGCGTCCGCTCGACCTCTTCCTTCTGCTCCTTCGCCGAAGCCCCCGAAGCCCCCGAAGCCCCCGCGGACCCCGACGCCGCCAGCGCAGCAGCCGCGGCAGCCGCCGCATCACGCGAGGTGTTGGCCACGGGCGCTGCGGCCGGCGAGGCGTCGACAAGCATGCGGGCACAGGCGATCTCCAGCATGAGCCGCTGGGAGGTGGCGCCGCGCATGTCCTTCAGCGCGTCGTTGACCGTTTCGGCGAGGCGCGCGAGTTTTTCGCCCGGGAACCGCTCGGCCTGCTCCTGGAGGATCCCGGCGCGGTCGGCGGGGGCGTCGACGAGTCCCTGGTCGATGGCCTGCGGCACGGTGCGCAGGATGAGCAGGTCGCGCAGGCGGTCGAGCAGGTCCTCGGTGAAGCGGCGGGGTTCGTGGCCCGAGTCGATGACCCGGCCGACCACGGTGAACAGGGCGGCGGAGTCGCCCGCGGCGATGGCGTTGACGGAGTCGTCGAGAAGCGAGAGATCCGTCACCCCCAGCAGCGGCAACGCCTCGTCGTAGCTCAGCCCGTCCTCGCCGGCGCCGGCGAGGAGCTGGTCCAGGGTGGAGAGGGTGTCACGCGGGGAGCCGCCGCCGGCCTGGATGACCATGGGGTAGACGGCAGGTTCGACGGAGACGCCCTCGTCGGCGACGATGCGCTCGAGCAGGCCGCGCATCTCCGGCGGGGCGACCAGCCGGAACGGATAGTGATGGGTGCGCGAACGGATCGTGCCGATGACCTTCTCCGGCTCCGTCGTGGCGAAGATGAAGATGAGGTGCTCCGGCGGCTCCTCCACGATCTTCAGCAGCGCGTTGGAGCCCGCGTTGGTGATCATGTGCGCCTCATCGATGATGAAGACGCGGTAGCGGGAGTCCGCGGGGGCGTAGATCGCACGGTCGCGAAGATCACGCATGTCCTCCACGCCGTTGTGGCTCGCGGCGTCGAGCTCCATAACGTCGAGGTTGCCCGGGCCGCCCGGGGCGAGGGAGACACACGAGTCGCACACACCGCACGGCGTGGACGTCGGCCCCTGGACGCAGTTGAGCGAGCGCGCGAGGATGCGCGCCGAGGACGTCTTGCCGCAGCCGCGCGGGCCGGAGAAGAGGTAGGCGTGGTTGATGTGCCCCGAGTCGAGGGCCTTGGAGAGCGGTACCGTGACCTGCTCCTGGCCGACGACTTCGGCGAAACTTGCGGGACGGTACTTCCGGTAGAGAGCCACGGCGCCAACCTTACCCGCGCGCCCGGACACCTCAACGGGCTGTCGCTGCGCGGAGAAAAAGTGCGCACGTGCGCGGTCCTATACCCCGCCGCGCCGCGTACCGGGCTAAGTTCAGAGGTCACCGACTAATTCCCGAAGGGACCCCAGCGCAGTGACTGAACAGGTTCGCGACGACATCCGCTTCCTCGGCCGCATTCTCGGCCGGGTCATCGCCGAGCAGGAGGGCGAGGACGTATTCGAGCTGGTGGAGAGCACCCGGCAGCTCGCCTTCGGGGTCGCCCGCGGGGACGAGGACGCCGAGGCGCTCCTGGCCACCTTCCGCGGCGTCGACGAAAACAAGATCAACCTCGTCGCCCGCTCCTTCAGCCACTTCTCCCTCATGGCCAACATCGCCGAGGATCTCGACGACGAGGCCGCGCTCGCCGCCCTCGAGGACGAGGGTTCGCAGGCCCCCGACGCCTCACTCCAGGGCGCCCTGGCCAAGCTCAGGGCCGACGGCACGGTGAGCCCGGGGGACGTGGCGACGATGCTCGACAACGCCCAGGTCTCCCCGGTGTTCACGGCGCATCCCACGGAAACCCGGCGCCGCACCGTCTTTGACGTGCAGAGCCGCATCGTCGCGCTGCTGCGTGAGCGCCGCGGGATTCTCGCCCAGCCCAGGACTCCGCGTCGCGACGCCCGTCTCACCCAGATCGAGCGCGAGGCACACCTGCGTATGACCCTGCTCTGGCAGACCGCGCTCATCCGCATCGCGCGCCCGCGCATCGAGGACGAGGTCAACGTCGGCCTGCGCTACTTCCGCCTCAGCCTGCTCGACGAGGTCCCCGCCATCAACCGCGACACCATCGCCGGCCTGCGCGAACTCTTCGGCGCCGGCGTCCCCGACCGGCCGCTCGTGCGCACCGGTTCCTGGATCGGCGGCGACCACGACGGCAACCCCTTTGTCACCGGCGAGACCCTCACCTACGCCACCCAGGCAGCGGCCGACACCGTGCTCGACTACTACGACGAGCAGCTGGGTGAGCTGGAGAAGGAACTCAGCCTCTCCGACCGCTACTCGGAATGCTCGCAGGAGCTGCGTGAACTCGCCGACCGCGGTAACAACGACGTCCCCAGCCGCGTGGACGAGCCTTATCGACGCGCCCTGCACGGCGTCCTCGGCCGGATCCGGGCCACCCGTTGCGCCCTGGCCGACGCCCCGGACTCCGACGGCTTCGATCCCTACCCCACCCCGCAGGACTTCAGCGCCGACCTGGACATCATCGACCGCTCGCTGCGCCAGTTCGACGACGCGATCATCGCCGACGACCGTCTCCTGCGCATCCGCTCCGCCGCGGAGACCTTCGGCTTCCACCTCAATTCCCTTGACCTGCGCCAGAACTCCGAGTCCTTCGAGGCGGTGCTCGGCGAACTCTTCGCCGCGGCCGGCGTCACCGCCGACTACGCGGGCCTGGACGAGGCCGCCAAATGCGAGCTCCTCGTCGCCGAGCTCACCTCTGCCCGGCCGCTGACCTTCCCGTGGGCAGAGCCCTTCAGCGAGCCCACCGAACGTGAGCTGGGGATCTTCCGCGCGGCTGCGGGGGCGGTGGACAAGCTCGGCCCCGAGGTCATCCCCCACTGCATCGTCTCCATGACGGGCACGGTCAGCGACATCCTCGAGCCGATGATCCTGCTCAAGGAGTTCGGGCTCATCAGCTTCGACCCCGAGCGGGGACAGCTGGTCGGCCAGGTCGACATCGCCCCGCTCTTTGAGACGATCGACGACCTCAAGGCCGGCGCCCGCATCCTCGAGGAACTCTGGGACGTCCCCGTCTACCGCCAGTACCTGCGCCAGCGTGACGACCTCCAGGAGGTTGTCCTCGGGTACTCCGACTCCAACAAGGACGGCGGCTACCTCTCCGCAAACTGGGAGCTTTACGACGCCCAGATCGCCATCGTCGAAGCCTGCCGGAACCACGACATCCGCCTGCGCTTCTCCCACGGCCGCGGCGGCGCGGTCGGTCGTGGCGGCGGCCCGACCTACGACGCGATCCTGGCCCAGCCCGTCGGCGCGGTCCGGGGTTCCGTGCGCATCACCGAGCAGGGTGAGGTCATCTCGGCGCACTACGGCACCGCGACCACCGCGAGGCGTCACCTCGAGGCGTTTGTCGCGGGAACGTTGGAGGCCTCGCTCCTGGACACCGAATCCCTGGACAACCCCACCCGCGCCTACGAGATCATGCGCGAGATCGCGGAACTGGCCGGCGGAAAGTACGGCGACCTCATCCGCCGCGACCCCGGCTTCATCGACTACTTCACCCAGTCCACCCCGCTGCACGAGATCGGCGACCTCAACCTGGGCTCCCGCCCCACGGCCCGGAAGCAGACCTCCTCGGTCTCGGACCTGCGCGCCATCCCCTGGGTGTTGTCCTGGGCGCAGTCGCGCGTGAACCTGCCCGGCTGGTTCGGCGTGGGCACCGCCATCACCTGCTGGGCGGGCGACGACGAGACCCGCTGGGAGGAGCTGCGCACCCTCTACCGCACCTGGTCCTTCTTCCGCTCGGTGATGGACAACATGGCCCAGGTCATGGGCAAGGCGTCGATGGACCTGGCCCGGATCTACTCCACGCTGGTGGACGACCCGGAGGTCTCCGAGCGGGTGTTCAGCACCATCGCTGACGAGTTCGAGCTGACCCAGTCGGTATTCCACCGCATCACCGGGCACGAGTCACTCATGGCGGGAAACGACCGTCTCGAGCGCTCCGTCCAACGCCGCTACCCCTACCTGCTGCCGCTCAACGCCATCCAGATCGAGCTGCTGCGCCGCTACCGCTCGGGCGACGATTCTTTCCTCGTGTCCAAGACCATCCAGGTGACCATGAACGGCCTGGCCACGGGCCTGCGGGTGTCGGGGTAGGAGTACGCAGGAGTATGCGGCCGCATACTCCCGCATCGGAAAAGTGCGCACATGCGCACTTTTTGAGGCTCAACCGAGTCGCCGCTCCCAGTAGGTAGCGCAGGCCAGTGCATCCCCTCCCGGCCGGAGTCGGGGTGGTCGGCATTCGACCGGGCGACACAATTGCCTACCTCAACCGAACATTATTGCCTACTTAAACGCCGAGATATTGCCTACTTCACCCTACTGAGATATCCTGACCTGCATGAATGATGGAGGGCCGGGACGCTACCGCCGAAGGGCGATCGATAATCTTCTGGATGAGTACTTACCTCACCTCCCCGCTATCGCACTGGAGGGACCGAAGGGCGTCGGGAAAACCCTCACCGCCCTGCAACGCGCCAGTTCGGTTCTCCGGTTGGACGAACCCGCCACGGCAGCCCTGGTTGCTGCCGACCCCCGCATGGTGAACGGTGCGCAAACACCGCTCCTACTCGATGAATGGCAACGCTACCCACCGGTCTGGGACGTGGTCCGACGTGCAGTCGACGACGGCGCCCCCGGCGGCTCCTTCCTCCTCACCGGTAGCGCCTTCCCTCCCGTTGACGTAGCACTTCACTCGGGTGCCGGACGCATTGACACCCTGAGAATGCGCCCATTCAGCCTCCAGGAGCGGCTCGACTCCACGCCCCTGATCACTGTCGCCAACCTCTTGTCTGGCGAAACCCCTGAGCTTCGCTCCACGACGTTGCCCGTCTCCGTCGACGACTACGCCACCGAAATCTGCCGCTCCGGGTTTCCAGGCATCTTCAACTTGCCACCGCAGCTCCGAACGGTGCGTATCGACGGCTATATCAACCGCATCGTTACCCATGAGTTCCCCGAACAGGGACTTCGGGTCCGCAACCCGGAAGCGGTCCAGCGGTGGATGGCCGGCTACGCCCGAGCTACGGCACGAACTGACAGCTATCAGCAGATACGCGATTACTCCACTCCGGGTGACGCCGATAAACCCGCCCGGAAGACGGCGGACAATTATCGGTCGCTCCTCACCCAGCTCATGATCCTCGAGCCGCTCCCAGCTTGGCTTCCGCTCGAACCGGGATTGGGAAAGCTCATTCAGTCACCAAAACACCACCTCTGTGACCCCGCCTTGGCGGCACGCCTTCTGGGTGCCTCGCCTGCGTCACTGTTGAACGGGACCGAATCCGGGGCACAGCTTTTCGCCCAGCTCTTCGAGTCTCTGTGCACCCTCAGCGTCCGCGTCGCTGCGGAGTCATGCGGTGCGCGAGCACTACACCTGCGCACTCTCCGTGGCGAACACGAGATCGACATCATTGCAGAGGGCTCCGATGGGCAGGTCGTCGCGATCGAAGTCAAGGTTTCCCCCGACGTTCGAGACGGCGACGTCCGCCACCTCACCTGGTTGAGGGATGTTCTCGGCACACGCTTTGCCGCCGGAGTCGTCGTGCACGCCGGAACTGCCGCCTATCGGCGTGCAGACGGTATCTATGTCCTTCCCCTGGCAGCACTGGGCTAGCCACGAGTATGCAGCCGCATACTCCCGCGTCAAAAAAGTGCGCACGTGCGCACTTTTTCAGGACTCCCGCCGCTTCGCCACGACCACGAAGGTGACAAACACCAGCACACTGATCGACACGAGCGGCCAGGACGTCAGCGCGTCCACCACGTGCCAGTCGTTTACGGCGAAGGCGGTAACAAAAGCGATGACCCATCCGGCGGCTGCCATCCACAGCGCCCGCACGTTCTGTCGTTCCTCTTCCGAATTCTTCATCGCAACTCCTCAGACTGGAAAGTGACAGTTCACTTCAGCCTAGGACGATCGGGCGCGGGTCGGGGAAAAGTTGGTACCAAAGGAGACGGACCTACTCTCGGCGCCAATCGTCCAGGTCAGCACCGCGGCGGCGCAGGCGTCGAAGGAGCGTATCGACGCCCGACTGCACACCGATCTGGTACTCCTCCTCGGTGAGCATGACCACCTCCAGCATGAGCGTCATGCGATTCTCCTCGGCGACGTGCGGCGTCTGCTCACCCCACAGCCGCGGGGCCATGAGTAGCCCGTGCGCCACCGAAACACCGATCAGTCCGGCGGCCCCTCCCACCCCGGGGAGCAGAATGCCGGGTCGGGCCGGAACCATCCCTCCCGCACCCTGCAGCACGGCGGCGGCGGCCAGCACGGCTGAAGCGGCCTCGGCCTCAGACACCTGAGCGGTGACCATGAGCTCGCAGCGCACGTCCCGCTGGGGTTCGTCGTCTGTCATCAGGCCGGTGTCGGTGTCGGAGAAGTCGGCCGTGGCGGCGAGCGCGCGACCGTCGTCAAGCGTCGCGGTGCCCACCCGGGCGCCGTTCACCTGACGCAGCTCGAGCTGCGCCGGCATGATCTCGCTGAGCCAGAAGGCGGTTTCCTCGAACTGCAAGCTAGGCGCCCAGCTTTTCCGCCGCGGCGAGCAGCACGCAGGTGGTCACGCCTTCCATGGCCACCTCGAGATCCTCCACCGAGGGCATCGAGGGGGCGAGGCGGATGTTGCGGTCGTTGGGGTCGTCGTGCAGCGGGAAGGAGGAGCCGGCCTCGGTGAGTGCGATACCGGCGTTCTTGGCCAGCTCCACCACGCGGGAGGCGGTGCCGTCGAGGACGTCCATGGAGATGAAGTAGCCGCCCTTGGGCTCGGTCCAGCGGGCGACGTCGTACTCGCCGAGGTTCTTCTCCAGGATCTCCAGCACACGGGAGAACTTGGGAGCGAGCAGCGAGGCGTGCTTGCGCATGATCGCGCGCACACCCTCGGCGTCGCCGAAGTACAGGGCGTGGCGCAGCTGGTTGACCTTGTTGGGGCCGATGCCGCGGGTGCCCTGCGTGCCCAGCAGCCAGTTGATGTTGTCGGTGGAGGAGTTGAAGAAGCTCACGCCACTGCCCGCGAAGGTGATCTTCGAGGTCGACGACATGTGGAGGAAGCGGTTCGGGTTGCCGGCCTCGCGGGCGAGGGCGACCACGTCGATGACCTCGGGGAACTCGTCCGTGAGCGTGTGCACCGCGTACGCGTTGTCCCAGATGATGCGGAAGTCCGGCGCGGCCGTCTCCATCTCCGCGAGCTGACGGGCGACGTCGCGGGAGACCACGTGGCCGGAGGGGTTGGCGAAGGTGGGGACAACCCACATACCCTTGACCTGCGGGTCCTTCACGGCCTCGCGGATGGCGTCCATGTCGGGGCCGTCCTCGAGCCAGGGCACGGTGAGCATTTCGTAGCCGAACTTCTCGGTGATGGCGAAGTGGCGGTCGTAGCCCGGGACGGGGCAGATCCACTTGACCTGCTCTTCCTCGCTCCACGGGCGCTCGGAGTCCTGGGTGCCGAAGCTGTGGGCGAAGGCGATGAGGTCGAACATGATGTTCAGGCTGGATGCGTCACCGGCGGCGACCTCCTCGTACTCGACTCCGAGCAGATCCGACCAGATCTCGCGGATGTCGCGGATGCCCTTGAGGTTGCCGTAGTTGCGCACGTCGGCGCCGTCCTTGTCCCGGAAGTTGCCCTCGCCGGGCAGGGACAGCAGGGGGTTGCCGATGTCGAGCTGCTCCGAGGACGGCTTGCCGCGGGTGAGGTCGAGCTTGAGGTTACGAGCCTGGAGCTCCTCGTAGTCCTTACGGATCCGCGCCGCGAACTCGGCGCGCTGGTCGGTGTCGAGATCGAGAAGCGACATGGCGGTGGTGGCCTCCTGCGTGTGCTCTTTCAGCGCGGGTTCTTCCGCGCTCGGTACGGGTCACATGTTACGCGAGCGGCCAAGTGACCGGCTGGCGAGACAACTCCGCCGCGTCGAAGCTGCGCAACACCTCCGCCAGCGACGTTGCGCCCGGATAACCCATCGACACACACAGCTGCCGCACCGTCTCGTCGACCGGCCCCATTTCACGCAGGGTCACTGCCCCGTCGCGTTTGGACAGACGTTTCCCCTCCGGCCCCAGCACCAGCGGCACGTGCACGTACTCCGGCTGCGGGTAACCCAGGAGCTGGGTGAACCACGCCTGCCGCGGCGCGGAGCTGAGAAGGTCGTCCCCGCGCACGACCTGGTCCACACCCGCGTCGCCGTCGTCGATGACCGCAACGAAGTTGTAGGCGAAGTCCCCGTTGCCTCGTTGTATGACGAAGTCATCCACCACGCCCGTGAACTTGCCCGCATACAGGTCATGGACCGTGAAACTCGAGGCGTCGCTGCGGATGCGTAACGACGCCGCCCGCTCCCCCACCGCTGCGCGGCGTTCCTCCCGCTGCTCCTCCGTGAGATCGCGGCACGTCCCGGGATAGATGCCGGGCGTGGCGTGAGGGGCTCTGGTCGCCTCGCGTATGTCCTTGCGCGAGCAGTAACACTCGTAGATCAGCCCACGTTGTTCGAGCTCAGCGAGCACTTCTTTGTACTTGCGCTGACGCTCGGACTGGCGGACAGGCTCCTCGTCCCAGTCCAGACCGATGGCCTGCAGATCCTCCAGCTGGCGGGTCGCCGACTCCTCAGTGGAGCGTTCCGAGTCGATGTCCTCGACCCGCAGGAGAAACTTGCGCCCCGTCGAACGCGCGCACAGCCATGCCAGCGCCGCGGTGCGGAGATTGCCGAAGTGCAGGTCCCCGCTTGGCGACGGCGCGTAGCGCCCAGCTCCCATGCCCATCGATCCCCCTGAAAAATAAGGGGACCCCACGCACCCGTCAGAGCTCGTTGACCCTTGCTGCATTCCTGCCCTGGGGGAGTTCACAAGATGGACGCCGCGTGGGATCCTGCCCATACTTTAACCCAACCGGCCCTCCCCTCACCAAACCGCTCCGGGATTGATTGGCTGCGCTGGCGTTTTGGCTCAGACGGGCCCGTCCACTAATGTCTCTTCACGGAGGATTCGACTAGCGGCCTATGTCACACGCCTGGAACGCGTGCGGGGCTAACGCCCCTCAGGGGTTCAAATCCCCTATCCTCCGCCATAAGAAATCCCCCGGCATTGTGCCGGGGGATTTCTTGTTGTTCCGCTAGCCTTGTCCAGCATGAGCGAACAGCGAAACAGGACGGTCACCGTCGACTATTCGGGCGGCGGCGCCATCGCCCACGTCCGCCTGAACCGGCCGGAGAAGAAGAACTCCCTCACCCTGCACACCCTGGACGAACTGGTGAGCATCACGCACCGCCTGCGCAAGGACCGCAACCTGCGGGTGGTGATCCTCTCCGGCGAAGGCGACACCTTCAGCGCGGGTCTCGACTTCGGCTCGGCGATGCGCTCCCCCTCCGGCATCGCCAAAGCCTTCGCTCCCCGGCCGTGGCGCGGCACCAACACCTTCCAGGAGGCGACCTGGGGTTTCCGACGTCTGCCCGTCCCCGTGATCGCTGCGGTTCAGGGCCACTGCCTGGGCGGAGGTCTCCAGCTGGCCCTGGCTGCCGACTATCGTTTCACCACCCCCGACGCCACCTGGTCCGTCCTGGAGGCGAAGTGGGGTCTCATCCCGGACATGTCCGGGGTGCATTCACTGTCGTCGCTGGTGGGCCAGGATGTGGCCAAGCGCCTGGCCATGACCGGAGAGATGATCAGCGGCGAGCGCGCCGTCAACCTGGGCCTGGCTAGCGAACTCGCCGCCGACCCCGAGGCCGCCGCTCTGGAGCTGACACGTGAGCTTATCGGCCGCTCCCCCGATTCCGTGGCCCAGACTAAGAAGGCCTTCGACAGGACGTGGCACCTCGACCCGCGCGCCACCTTCGCCACCGAGCGACTCCTTCAGGCACGCCTGCTCGTCGCAGACAACACGCGCAGGGCGCGCGAGGCGGCGGCAAAGAAGGCCGCCCCGGTCTTCGCCCCACGCCGGGTCCGCTGACCGTGCGCGGGTAGAGTTCCGCCGGTGACTCACTCAAACACCATTCCGTCTGGGGAGGGCGCGGCTCACCTGAACACCCCCGCGTCCGATAACCCCACGTTCATTCTTCTACAGAAGACCTACTACCCCTACATCGTCGCCATCTACTGCGCGGTGTTCCTCATCTCCAACCTCACGGCCAGCAAGGGCGTGCAGATTGGCCCGCTGATCACCGACGGCGCCTTCTTCCTCTTCCCAGTCTCTTACGTGCTTGGCGACGTCCTTTCAGAGTGTTACGGCTTCCGGGCTTCCCGACGCGCCGTCATCACCGGCTTCGCCGCCACCCTCATCGCCGTCGCGTCCTTCTACGCGGCCATCGCTCTGCCCGCGGCCGACTTCTGGGAGAACCAGGAGGCCTTCGCCTCGGTCCTCGGACTGTTCCCGCAGATCGTCCTGGCCTCGCTCGCCGGCTACGTGGTCGGCCAGCTGCTCAACGCCTGGACCCTCGTCGCCATCAAACGACGCACCGGCGAGCGCTCCCTCTGGGCCCGCCTCCTAGGTTCGACCGTGGTCGGCCAGATCGCCGACACGCTGCTGTTCTGCCTCATCGCCGCGCCGGTCATCGGCATCTCCACCCCGGGCGCGCTGTTCAACTACGTTCTCGTGGGATTCCTCTGGAAGACCACCCTCGAGGCCGTGCTGCTTCCCGTGACCTACGCCGTCATCGCGTGGGTGAAGAAGCGCGAAGTTTACGGTAGCTAACTACCTACCGAACACCTCTCCGGCCACCCCAAGACCCGCGCTCGGTAGGTACTTTCCTGCACCCGTCAGCCTGCGTAACTAATGACCGACCGAACGCCCTCCCGGCTACCCCGGGAACAACGTTCGGTCGGTCATTTCGTTCACGCTCTAGGACTGGGAGCTGCCCGAGGATCCCAGCGAGGAGCCCTCAGAGGAACCCGGCGAGCACACGCTGATCAACCCGATCAACCCGATCAACGCAGCCAACGCCGCGCCTGAGCCGAGGATCGCACCAAGGTTGATTTCCTCAGCGAGTCGCGCGAGCCGCGGATCATGTGTGCCGGTGGCCATCTGGAGGCGGTTGTTGATCTCCTTCACCGCGGCCTCGGCCTGCTCCACCATCGGGGTCAGACCCGGAATGTTGACCTCGGTGGCCAGCGCCAGCGGGGCTATGAGCAACGCCGCGGCGGAAAGCCCCCGCCCGCGACGGCCTCGCAACGATCACCTGCCGGAACAGTGACCGTTCCGATGACCTCGGATTTGCGTTGCGTTTCCGGGGCCCCGGCCGGGATGTCTTCATGCGGGTCAGCCGTCACCCGCACGTCGACGTCCGAGCCCTCGAACCCCCGGGGCAGCGAGACGGAGATTTCCCCCGTGGCCGGGTCAATCGACGCGGTCGCACCAGGAACGGGATTCCCGGTGCCGGCTGCGAAGACCGCGGCACGGAGCCGCGAGTAGTCACCCGCCTCAGCTTTCGTCACCAACGCCCTGGTGCCCTGCGATTTACCGGATGCGGAAATCGACGTGACCGAGGAATCATCGAGTTCCATCCGCCGACAGTTCATGCTTTCACCCGGGAAGGATGACGGTGGAGGCGGAGAACGTGGCGGGGACCGGCGCATATCCCTCCGCAAAGTTATATTTGCGTTTCGTTGCGGGGTCATCCTCGGGAACTAGCCTCAGGCTGGCCGGCGGGCCCGATGCCACCCAGAGGGCTCCCACCGTTGCGGGTGACGCATGGAGGGTACTGGCGTCGGCCGTGAAGTTCCCGCCTGTCCCCTGCGCCACCGGAACCTGGTCGGTGACCACGCTGCCGAAGCCCCTGTCGAACGGGCGCACCGTCCATGTGCCCTCCGGCCCGTCTACCTCGAAGGCGACCTCGGTGTCGGTGGTGTATCTGCCTGCTTCACCCCGCATCTCCAGCCACGGACGGAATTCCGGGGCCGTGACGTTGGTGGTCGGGCTGACGTAGTTCTGCAGGCCTATGGCCATGATCCCGTCCGCCGCCACCGGGTTCTCTTCCCCGTCGGAGGTGGGAATCGTCGCGGACGGGGTCAGCGAGATCCCACAGGAACCGGACGTTACGGGGCTCGGCTGTGCCTGAGCGGCGGGAACGGTGAGCACGATGGCTGCGGTGAGGGAGGCGGTCAGGACAGCCAGAGGTCGAAGTGATCGCATGTGGGAAGACTTTCTTGTATATCGGGGGCAGCTGGGGATTCTGTGGATATTTATAGAATCCACTCTCCACCCTCGCATCTACCCCTGGGGCCCGGCGATAGCCCCGGTCACACCCCGCCTAGAAAGTGGCCGCCCGCCCGCCGTTGGCGTAGTAACGCCCCAGGAACTCCACCTTGAAGGCCTCGAAATGCCCGTCATCAATGGCGTCGCGCATCTGGTCTACCAGCGCAATCATGAACTGCAGGTTGTGCATCGTGCACAGGGTTCCCGCGAGGAACTCCTTCGCCTTGAGCAGATGGTGGATGTACGCCCGTGAATAATTTTCCGAGACATGACCTCCGAACTCCTCATCGATGCCCCGGAAGTCACGCTTGAACCGCGCCGCGGTGAGGTTCATCCGCCCGTCGAGGGTGTACACCCCACCACGCCTGGCCAGCCTGGTCGGCGAGACACAGTCGAAGGTGTCCGCGCCGGCCTCGACCGCGACGAACAGGTCGTCGGGCTCGGAGATGCCCAGCAGGTGCCGCGGCTTCTCCAGCGGCAGCTCGTCGGCCACCCAGCCCACGATGGTGCCCAGGTTCTCCTTCTCCAGCGCGCCGCCGATGCCGAAGCCGCCGAATCCGCGGCGCCCCTCCTCCTCGGCCTGCCGGGAGAGTTCGATCAGTCCCCGGGTCGCTTGTCGACGCAGGTCTTCATACTGTGCGCCCTGGACCACGCCCCAGAGTGACTGGAGGGGACGGGTGGAACGCAGCGTCGATAGGCGGTCATGTTCCACGAGGCACCTCTGCGCCCAGCGGTGCGTCCGGGCGACGGAGTTCGCCTGGTACTCGCGGGAGTCCACGAGCGTGGTCAGCTCGTCGAACGCGAACATGATGTCGGCGCCGAGCGAGTGCTGGATCTGCATGCTCACCTCGGGGGTGAAGCGGTGGTAGGAGCCGTCGATGACCGACTTGAAGTCCACCCCGTCCTCATCGACGTGGGCGAGGCGTTCCTTCTCCCCGGCCTTGATGTCGTTGCGGGTCAGGCCCTTGGTGTCCATGGCCAGGACCTTCTTGTAGCCGGCACCGAGGCTCATGACCTGGAACCCGCCGGAATCGGTGTAGGTGGGGCCCTGCCAGTTCTCGAACCTGCCCACACCCCCGGCCTCGTCGACGATGTCGTGGCCGGGCTGGAGGTAGAGGTGATATGCGTTGGATAGGATCGCCTGCGCGCCGGTGGAGGAAACCTGTTCCGGGGTGAGCGTCTTCACCGTCGCCTTGGTGGCCACGGGGATGAAGGCGGGTGTTCGGATGTCCCCGTGCGGGGTGTGGATCACGCCGGTGCGCCCGTGCTTTCCGGGGCCGATTTCCAGTTGAGTACCCAGGTCAAAACTCAGATCAGTCATTCTTGCTGTGCCTTCCGCGTGCGGGAGTGGATCCGCCGACTTCCGCGAAGCTGGCCGTCTCGGGTTCATGGGACTGTTCGAACTGCTTCTCCAGCTCGGTGCCTTCGATGTCGATGCTGGGGACGATGCGGTCGAGCCACCTCGGCATCCACCAGGTCGCGCGCCCGAGGATGAACATCATCGCGGGCACGAGGCCCATGCGGATGAAGAAGGCGTCGAAAAACACGCCGAGCCCCAGGGAGAAACCGAAGATCTGGATGAACGGCAACGGCTGGTTGATGAAGGCGACAAACACCGCGATCATGATCACCGCCGCGGCCGTGACCACCCGGGCGCCGCGGGAGAAGCCGACGATGACGGACTCCTCCACGGCGTTGTACACCGACCCCTCGGTCGGCCGTCCCCCGTTCCGGGAGAAGTGTTCACGCATGCGGGTGCCCAGGAAGATCTGGTAGTCCATGGCCAGGCCGAAGGTGACGCCGATGAGGAAGATCGGCATGAAGGAGATCAGCGGCGCCGGCGAGGGCACGACACCCCAGAGGCCCAGCTGCCAGAACAGGACCGTCAGGCCGAAGGACGCGCCGACGGAGAGCAGGAAGCCCAGGCCGGCGACGAGCGGCAGCATCATCGAGCGGAAGACGATGAGCAGCAGGACAATCGCCAGGCCGACGACGACCGCGAGGTAGGGGCCCATGGCCTCGCCGAGGCGCTCGGTGATGTCCATCTGCACAGCGGTCAGGCCGGTGAGGCCGACGTCGATGCCCGTGGCGTCCTCCATCTGGGAGCCGATCTCCCGCAGGGCGTGCGCGGTCTCCACCGTCTCCTCGTCCGCGGGGCCGGCGGACGGGGTGACCAGAACCTGCGCGGCCGTGCCGTTCTCACTCACGGACACTAACTGCGCATGGTGCACGTCCGGGTGAGCATTGACCTGCTGCACCGTGTACAGGAAAGACGCGAACTGCGCCGCCTCCTGCGCGCTGCCCTCGGGGTTCATGGCCGTCTGCGCCGAGACCAGCGGCTGCAGGGCCGGGGCCTGCGCATTGACGTCGGCGGCATCGACGATCATGAGGAACGGGGCGTTGATGCCCGCGCCGAATCCCTCGGCCATGAGCTCCGCGGACTGGCGCTGGGTGGTCTCCTCCCCGGAGGTCATGTCGGAGGGCAGCGCCATCTGCAGCTGGCTGACCGGCAGGGTCAGCGCGCCAAGGCCGAGAACCACCAAGGCAATGACCAGGCCCGGCACCTTCTGCACCAGCTTGACCCACTTGGTGCCCAGGGTCTCGCCCTCGAGCGATCGCCAGGAATCCCGGGACGGCGGGGCGTCCTTGCCGAAGCCGGGGTTGCCGGCCACGCCCGGGACCTTGGCGCCGAAGGAGCGCGCGCCGAACGCCCCGAGCAGTGCCGGGGTCATCGTCAGGGAGACGAGAACGGCCAGCAGCACGGTGATGGCCGCGGACAGGCCCATCCACGTGAGGAACTCGATGTTGGCGATGAGCAGGGCCACCAGTGCCACGATCACCGTGGCGCCGGCGAACACCACGGACGAGCCCGCGGTGCCCACGGACAGGCCGGCGGCGTCCGGCCCGCTGAGCCGGCTCCTCTCCGAGCGATAACGCGAGAGGATGAAGAGCGAGTAGTCGATGCCGACGGCCAGGCCGATCATCACGGCGAGGACCGGGGTGACGTTGTTTAGTTCGATCCAGTGTGTGCCCGTGAGCATGACCAGCATGCCCAGGCCGACGCCGACGACCGCGGTGATCACGGGCATGAGCGCCGCGAAAGCCGAGCCAAAGGTGATGATGAGCACGATGAACGCCACGGCCAGGCCGATGATCTCGCTGGTGGTGTTGACCACGATGGCGTCGCCGAAGCCCGCGCCTCCGGCCTCGACGCGCAGCCCCTGCTCCTCGCCGAGCGCAATGGCATCGTTGACGACCTTCCGGTGATCGTCCGTGACCGCCTGCGCCGACTCCACGTCGAACGCGAAGGTGGTGTACGCGATGTTGCCGTTCTCGGAGATCATGGCGAGGTTGTCGGTGTCCGCCCGCGCGGTCTCCTCGGGCAGTCCCATGTCCGTCTCCATGGTGAAGACCTGGTCCTGCAGCGCCGGGCTGACCACGAGGGGGTTGCCGAACCGGTCGGCGCTGGCGATCGAGTCGAGGTTGTCCTCGATGTAGCCGACCACGCTGTCCATCGCGGCGCTGTACTGCGGCTGGTCCAGGCTCTGCCCGTCGGGGGCCTGGAACACCACGTTGACGGTGGCCGCGTTGACGGTGTCACCGCCCCCGGGGAAGTTCTTGTCCAGGGATTCGATCGCCTCGATGGCCGGGGTCCCGCTGATGGCGAACTCGGTGGTGAAGGGCTTCATCAGGCTCAGGCCCGCGCCCGCCATGCCGCCGAAGATGATGACCCACGCGACGATGACCTTCCACTTGTTGAGGAAAGACCACCTGCCCAGGCGGAATAGGAATTGTGCCACGGTGCGCGACGCCCCTTAGATCTTCAGTGGAAAGAATTGCGGATCCCGGCC
The DNA here is from genome assembly GCF_000767055.1 of Corynebacterium doosanense CAU 212 = DSM 45436. NCBI lineage: Bacteria > Bacillati > Actinomycetota > Actinomycetes > Mycobacteriales > Corynebacteriaceae > Corynebacterium > Corynebacterium doosanense. Next base: position 251,798 of record NZ_CP006764.1, on the reverse strand, counting down.
AGTCTAACGATGTCGCTGGACATCCCCGGAAAGAAAGAACGCCGACCCCTGCACGAGGCAGGAATCGGCGTACTCATTCTGGCGGTGGCGGCGGGATTTGAACCCGCGGTGGTTTAACCCACACTCGCTTTCGAGGCGAGCACCTTCGGCCGCTCGGACACGCCACCGTCTGAAAACATTAACGGACGGTGGCACGAGCGGCCAAATTCTTACTTCTCGTCGTCCTTGAACTTGCCCAGAACTTCGTTGGCCTTGTCCTTGACGGCGTCAGCCGCGTCGCCGGCCTTCTCCTTGATGTCGGACTTGGCCTGGTCGGCCTTACCCTCGTTCTCGATGGAGCGGTTGTCGGTGGCCTCGCCGAAAGCTTCCTTAGCCTTGCCGCCGAGATCCTGGGTGGTTTCGTCGAAATCCTTAGCCATGATTACTTCTCCTCTTCGTCGTGCTGGGGGCCGAACTTTTTCTGAACCTTGTCGATGCCCTGGTTGGCCTTGTCATTGTCGAGCTTCTCCTGGACCTTGTCGATGCCCTGGTCGACCTTCTCGTTGCCGAGTGCGTCCTTAGCCTTGTTGAAATCCACCATTCAGAGACCCTCCTAAGGTAATTCGGTTTGTTGTTCGGCCCACAGTAGGCCCGGCCCTCCCGCGCCCGCCACCACGCGGCGGATCTTTTATGAAGCTGTGATGTTCCCCTAACGCAGTTCGGAGAAGAAGCCCGTGAGCAGCTCGGCGGTCTCGGCCTCCAGGACCCCACCGCGCACCTGGGGGATGTGGAGCGCGCCGGGGACGCGGACGGCGTCGACGAGCGAGCCACACGCCCCGGTTCGCGGCTCATAGGCGCCGAACACGATGGATCCCAGCCGCGCGCCGGTCGCGGCGCCGGCGCACATCATGCACGGTTCCAGGGTGACCACGAGCTCGCAACCGCCGAGCCGCCACCCGTCGCCGTAGCGGCGGACGGCGGAGCGGATGGCCACCACTTCGGCGTGGGCCGTGGGGTCCGATTCCGCTTCTCGACGGTTCGTTCCCGACGCGAGCTCGGTCCCGTCGGGTGCGAAGACAACGGCACCGACGGGCACGTCGCCCGCCGGGGTGGTCCGCGCGACCTCGATGGCGCGGCGCATGCGCTCCTCGGCGCGGCGCAGGGGAGCCGCCGCGGGCAGCACGGGCATCAGTTTCCCGTGGCCTCGGCCAGCTCCTCGGAGAATCCCAGCTCCTCGGCGATCCGGTCGATGGCCTCCGAGGGCCACAACTCGTCGTCGTCGGCGATGACACTGAGGATCTCCTCGCTGAGGCCGAGGTCGCTGAGCAGGGAGAAGTTCCCGTCGGCCCAGCCGTCGATCTCATCGAGCTCGCCCGGGTCAATGTCCGGGACCTCGATGCCCGCCTCCCGGGCGAACTGCTCGGCGAACTCGTCGTCGACGGCCATGGTGACGTCGCTGAGCAGCACCGCGGTCGAGCCCGGCGCGGGGCGGGCGACGACGAAATACTCGTCCTCGACGCACAGCAGTGCAAACGAGGCACCCTCGGTGCGGAGATCGCGCACCGCGGCGATGGAGGTCCGCGGGTCGGTGAAGTCGTCTGCGAAGGAGCGCACCTGCCACTGACCATCGAGGTTGGTGACTGTCACGGCAAAACTCTTCGGCTGCATAGACCGTGAGAGTAGTCCGGCTGGTGCATAATTGTCACCGTGACTTCCCACGACGCGAAACGGCCCATCTGCATCATCGGCCTCGGACTCATCGGCGGTTCCCTGCTGCGGGATCTCGCGGCGGCCGGGCAGACCGTCTACGGCTACAGCCGCCCGAATTCGGGTACCCGCTCGGCCATCAAAGAGGGTTTCGACATCTCGGACCACCTGGACAACGTGCTCATCCGCGCCAACGAAGACCGGGCTCTTCTTGTCCTCGCCGTGCCGATGGCCGCGGTCGACGAGATCCTCGACCGCGTCGTCGAGCTGGCCCCCCAGTGCGGCATCACCGACGTCGTGTCCGTGAAGTCCCCGGTCTACCGGTCCATCCGTGCCCGCGGCCTGGAATCACGTTATGTCGGCGGGCACCCCATGGCCGGCACCGAGAATTCAGGGTGGAAGGCCTCCACGACCGGACTCTTCGTCCGCGCCGCGTGGGTGATCACCTACGACTTCGCCATGGAGGCCGACACAGCGGGCAGGTCGCCCGACCAGGAATGGGTTGACCTGTTCGTCGACGTCATCGGGATGGTCACCACCGTGCGTGCCGAGGCCGTGCCCGCGCTGGTGACCAACCACGACGACGCCGTGGCCCGCATCTCCCACCTGCCGCACATCATCGCGGAGTCCCTGTCCGTGGTGGGCGACCAGGGCGGGCTGCTCGCGCAGTCCCTGGCCGCCGGCTCCTTCAAGGACGCGACCCGCGTGGCCGGCACCCGCCCCGAGCTCGTGGAGGCGATGTGCGAGTCCAACGCCCCGGCACTCGTCGGCGCGCTGGACGACTTCATCGCCCACCTGCAGGACGCCCGCGCGGCCCTGGACACGGAGAACCCGGACATCTCCGAGCTCGCGGAGGCAGGTCACCGGGCCCGTCGCCGGCTGGAGGCCCGCTCCGGAGCCCGCAAGGAGTCCGTCTCCCCGGTGAAGATCTCGTCGCGTCCCGTTCTCCGCCTGCGTCCCGGTGGCCCGGACTGGGTGCGCCAGCTGCGTCAGACGGAAGACATCGGCGGGCGGATCGAGATCTACTGACGTGCCGCGTCGTTGATACGGTCCACCACCTGCGCAGGATCATCGACGCTGAGCACCAGCCGGTCGTACTCGCCCGAGCCGCCGAGCTGCATGACCACGATGTCGGCGCGACCCGAGACGTTCCAGAAGTCCTTTTCCCGTCGCGCCGGTAGGTCCCCGCGACCTCCGAACCGGTGTGTAGTCCGGGTGCGCGCGGCCCCTTCGGCTCGTCGAGCATGCCGGGGTCGTGGGTCGCGCCCCTGACCTCTGCCAATGGAATGTCCAGCGCGGACCGGAACGACCAGAGTTTGTCCAGCCCGGCAGGTTCCACGGTCAGCGAATGGTCGGTGAGGGTGATGCGGTTCATGACTGCTCCTTCGGGATGCCCGCCCGGTCGAAGAGTCTCTCGGCGATCGCTCGTCGAGTCTCCCGGTCCAGCGAGGTGAGTTCTTCACGGATGGCCCGGTCGTGCGCCGCACGCTCAACCAGGGCAACCAGGATGAGGTCTAGCTGCTCCGGGCCGAACGGCGGCTCCAGCGCACGCAACGCGCGCACCAGAATCCCGTGCTTGCTGCCGAAGATGCTGTACAGCGACGCGCGTGGCACCCCGGTGGCGGAAACCAGCTTGTCGACGCTCGTTGCCTCGTATCCGTCACGTGCGAACAGTGCGGATGCCCGGGCGAGCGCCTCGTCCTCATCAAAGTTCCGTGGTCGGGCCATGGGTTTTAGACTAATCGTTCCAGAACGGTTGGTCAAGAACTTTCGCTAAACCAGCTCCCCGCGCACCCGCACCTCAGCGGTCCCGCCGATCCAGATATCGGCGCCGTCGTCATGCACGTACACCGCTCCGTCCGCGCCGACGCAGCGCCCCTGCCTGGCCACGTATTCCGGGCCGACTTCGCCGCGCTCACGAAGCCACTGCGCCAGCGCCGCGTTGAGCGAACCGGTCACGGGGTCCTCGGCGTTGTCGACAAACGCCCGCACCTCCGCCACCTCCCCCTCGACAGCGACGACCCCGATGTGCCTGCCCGGCTCCGGCGGCGTCGGACGCAGATTCCGCACGGCCTCGATCGACCCGAGCTGAACCAGCCGCCACTTCGGGCCATTGATGGCCCACGCGTGGGCCACGATGTCCTCTTCGGGTATCCGCATCGTATCGACGATCTTTGCCACCTCATCCCCCGGCAGTTCACCCGTGCGCGTCCGGGGAGGGGCCGCGAAGGCGACCCCGTCGCCGTCGACCTTGACCGGGATCAGACCGGCCCCGCATTCCTGAATGAGCTCACTCTTGTCGGAGGAGTTCAGGTCCAGCCAGGCGCGGGCGGTGCCCAGGGTCGGGTGGCCGGCGAAGGGGAACTCCTCGGACTGCGTGAAGATGCGGACGCGGTAGTCGGCCTCCGGGGTTGTCGGCTCCAGGAGGAAGGTGGTCTCGGAGAGATTCAGCCACCGGGCGATGCTCTGCATCTGCTCAGAGGTGAAGTCATCCGCGCCGGCAATGACCGCCAGGGGGTTTCCGGTAAACGCGTCGGTGGCGAAGACGTCGACCTCGAAGAAAGTGTGGGACATGGGGGTCAGCCTAGTTGCGGCTTCCGCGCACTTCTGCCCGTAAAAGACAAAGTGAGATAGGGAGAGTCCTTTTGCACACTTCTACGCCCTTTCTCACTGTGGGGCGGACCTTTTTCACTCTTGCTTTATCACAGTTGACCAAGCCAAAAACGGACCCTCCCATGATGTGGGAGGATCCGCTCACTTGGTGCGCCCGGAGGGATTCGAACCCCCAACCTTCTGATCCGTAGTCAGATGCTCTATCCGTTGAGCTACGGGCGCCTATCTCCGCTGCCGATCTTGTCGGCAACGAGGGATTACTTTACACCCAGGGGCGGAGAAGCAGCAAAACGTTAGGTCAGGAGCACAAACGCCGCGCCCTGGGGATCGGCAACCTCGGCGCGGTCCGGATCGACGGACACGACCGTGCCGCCAGCGGCGCGCACCCGCTCCACCGCCTCATCGACCGAGGGGACCACGAAACAGACCCGCCAGGTGCTGCCAGCCTCGATGGGCAGACCACGGGCATCGCGAACCCCAGCAGTACCGGATCCCAGGACGCGGGAGTAGAAGTCCTGCGCGCCCACATAGTCTCTGGCCAGGAGCTCGCTACGCACTTCTGCAGCCGTGCCGGCAAAATCACCCGGCGCGGTGAACACCACGTAGGCGCCGGTTGCGTCCAGGCAGTGCAGCGAGTCATCGACCGGCCCGAACTCAACGGATCCACCGGCCGCTTCCACCTTGGCCGCGGTCTTTTCCAGGTCAGCGACCTCGAGGGACACTCCCCAGGCGGTGGGTGCCAGCGCCTCACCTGACTCGTCGACGGTGTCCATGAACGCGGCGACAGGGCGACCATCAAGCTCGGCGATTTCGCCGTCGATAAGCTCCCAGCCGAAAACCTCGCGGTAGAAGGCCACGGCGCCGGCGAGGTCGTGGGTGGCCAGGTCGATCCAGAAGGGTTTCATGCCGGCAACGCTACAGACCCAGCACGGCCCGGGACACCGATGCGGTTGACAGCACCAGCCTACCACCCACTTCACCTGGTCGCCGAGGGCCCCCATTTAATGGTCTGAACCATCCCTGCGACCGTTTGCACGAGCATGTCCCGACCCACCTCGGAAAAATCTCGACCGAAACGTCCGAAGACTTCCGTACTGATCACTCCATTGAGACAACTCCAGCACTGCCCCGCATAAGCGAGTTGAGGCCAGGTCATCGAAATCCCCAATTCTTCAACCGACACTGCGAGGTACTTCCGGAAATTCTCAGGAGGCTCCGGAACCGGGTCCTCCACACCTTCCGAAATGATCGCCGCCAGGGTCCTCAATGGCCGAACTCCTGGGTCCAATTCCCCCAGCTCCGCCGCCTCGTAACCAGGCACGGGGTTTCCGTAGATTAGGCCCCAGAGCTCGGAATTACTCAGAGCCCACTGCCGACTCGTCATGGCGTAGGCCGTCAACTTCTCGGCCAGCCCCTTTTCGGCGCGCACCGCCGCGTCCACCTCGTCCGAAAGACGCGTGAAGGCGTCGGCGATCAACAGCGAGAGCAGTGCGTTCCGGTCATTGACATAGCGATAGAGGGCAGACGGCGCGACACCTATTTCCCGTGCAACCTCCCGGAGCGAGAGGCCCGTTGCCCCACGCTTGGCCAGCTGCTTTCGCCCGACCTCGATGATGCCGTTGGTCATGTTTGCGCGATTCTCGGCCCGCGACCGGCGACCGCCACCCTGCTTCTGGTTCATGCCCGCATTATGCCAAAGCAAATAAAGTAAACACTGCTCTTGCCTTGCGTGCCGCGCTACCCTAAGCTCCATTGCGAGAACAGTGTTCACTATTTGGGAGAGGCATGAAATATTTGATCACCGGCGCGGGCCAGATTGGCTCGGAGCTACTGAGAACATTGAACCGCCAGGGGAACGACACAGTGGTAATACGTCGATCGTTCTCGGACTCGACTCCTGATGCCATCCTCGGCGATGCCGGCAACCACAGTCTGCTCCGTGAGGCAGCCGAGCGGAATGAGGATCTCTCCGCCATCTTTCACTGCATTCACGCCCCCTATTCCCCTGCGGCCTGGCGGAGGGAACTCCCGCACCGCGAACAGGCCGTGATGGATCTCGGCCACGAACTCAACATCCCCGTCATCTTCCCGGAATCCACCTACGCCTTCGGAACCCAAGTCCGCCGACTGCAGGAGGGAAGCCCGACACACCCCTGCACACCGCTGGGAGAAGTACGCGAAGAACTGCTGGCTGCCCGACGCGTCCACCCCGCACGCACGGTGAGTGTCGTTGCCGGCGACTTGGTCGGCCCCACAGCGGACCCTGCGGGTTCAGTGCCAACGATGACGGTCATCGACAGAGTCCAGCAAGGCAAGACCGGTCTTGTTCTCGGCGATCCGGACGCACCTCACACCATGACCTACCTGCCGGATCTTGCTAAAGCCATGATCTGGTGCGCCTCTTCCACGTCGGCGGATGCGGTCTTGCACGCTCCTTCGCCACACGCCATTAGTCTGCGGGAACTCGCAGACCTTGTCGTTCCCGACAGCACGGTCAGGCGGCTCCCCTTTGCTCCGCTCGGGGTGGCGGGGGTCCTGAGCCCTACCGTCCGCTCACTCTTTCAGCAGCGCTATCTCTGGACCTCGCCCGCAGTGCTCGAGCCTGGCGTGCTGTCTGACGTCGAAGGTCTGGCGCCAACTCCGTGGGAGGAAATGGAACTCTAGGGGCAACGCTACAGACCCAGCACGGCCCGGGCGATGAGGAAGTAGATGATGAGGCCGGTGGCGTCGACAAACGTGGTGATGAACGGGTTGGAGAACACCGCCGGGTCGGCGCCGACCGCCTTGGCCACGATGGGCATGAGCCCGCCCACCGACGCGGCCAGGGTGCAGACGATGAGCAGCGTCAGGCCCAGCACCAGCCCGATCGGAGCGCCGTAGAGCACGCCGAGCAGGCTGCCGAAGACCAGGCCGAGGGCGGCGCCGAGCACGAGGCCGACGCGCGCCTCGCGCCACAGCACTTTGCCCCGGTCGCGGCCCCGGACGTCGCCAAGTGCCAGCGCGCGGGTGACGGTGGTGGCGGCCTGGTTGCCGGTGTTGCCGCCCGTGCCGGTGAGCAGCGGGATGAAGAGGCTGAGCACCACCGCGGCGGCGAGGGCGTCCTCGAAGGCGTCGAGAACCTGGACCGTGAGCAGGGCCGACACGGCCAGCACGGCGAGCCACACGAGCCGGGAGCGCACGAGTTTCATCACCGGGGTGGTGAGGTACGGCTGTTGCAGCGGCTCCGAACCGCCGGAGCGGGCGGAGTCCTCGTTGTCCGCGTCCTCGACGATGTCGAAGGAATCGTCCATGGTGAGGATGCCGATCAGCCGGTGGGACTCGTCCACGATGGGCAGCGCCAGCAGATCCAGCGACAGTGCCCAACGCGCGGTCTCCTCGTCGTTGTCGCTGGCCACGGCATATTCGGGCTGGTCCATGAGCTCGGAAACCGGCACATCCGGCGAGGCGGTGAAGAGAGCACGCAACGACGTCACCCCCACCAGTCTGCGATCATCCTCCACCACCGGGACCGTGTAGATCGTTTCCGCGCTCTCTGCCTGCTCACGCAGATCGGCCAACGCCTCCCCCGCGCTGGCACCGGCCAGAACAAACGGGGTCTTCGGCGACATGCGCCGGCCCACCGAGCGTTTCGGAAACCCCAGGACTGCGGAGGTGAAGCCGTGTTCGGACTCGTCGAGACCGGTGAGTAGGCGGGTCGCGATCTCGGCCGGGAGTTCGTCGAGAAGCGCGACCCTGTCGTCCGGGTTCAGGGCGCCGAAGAAGTCGGCCAGGCTCTCGTCCCCGAGGGCGGCGACCAGGTCCGCCTGATGGACGGAGTCCAGAGCGTCGAACGCGGCGATGGAGCGGCGCCTCGGAAGAAGCCGGAGCACCAGGGCCGCACGGAAGGGGTTGAGGCGCTCGAGGAGGGCGACGACATCCTTGAGCGGGGACCTCCCCAGCAGCTCCGACAGAAGCTCGGACTGGGCGGGGTCCAGGGAGTCGTCGTTCAGAACGATGGATTCCAGACGGGTGAAGGAACCCGTGTCAGAGGACAATGCCGAACACCGGGATGGCGATGAAGTAGACCGTGGCGGTGATGAGCGCCAGGGCGATGACGTTCAGCCAGACGCCGCCCTTGAGCATGTCGCCCATGCTGACGTAGCCGGAGCTGTAGGCGATGGCGTTGGGCGGGGTGGCCACGGGCATCATGAAGGCGCAGGTTGCGGCCAGTGCCACGGGGATGGTGAGCAGCAGGACGTTCTGCTCCCCGCCCTCGGTCAGCCCGATGCCGACGGCGACGCCGCCCATGATGGGCAGGAAGGTCGCGGCGGTGGCCGTGTTCGAGGTGAACTCGGTGAGCACCAGGACCAGCGCGGCGACGGAGACGATGAGCAGCAGCGTGGGCAGGCCACCGAGGCCCTTGGCCACCTCGCCGATCCACAGGGAGAGGCCGGAGCTGGTGAACATCGCGGAGAGCGAGAGCCCGCCGCCGAAGAGAATGAGCACGTCCCAGGGCAGCTCGCTGGCTGTCTTCCAGTCGAGCAGGCGGGCGCCGGATCGGCCGTTGGCGGGGATGGTGAACATGAGCAGGCCGGCGATGATGCCGATGATGGCGTCGTCGTAGACGAAGTCGTCCATGCCCAGCCAGTCGATGGTCAGCGGGATGAAGACCCAGCACAGCGCGGCGATGACAAAGATGACGGCCACCGCGACCTGCGGGAAGTTCCACGCGCCGAGCTTGTCCTTCTCCTCGATGATGAGTTCGCGCCCGCCCGGGATCTCCTTCATCTCCGGCTTGAACACCGTGGTGAGCACCCACCAGGCGATGACGGTGAAGATGACCGCGATGGGTACTCCAACCATCATCCACTGGCCGAATCCGATGGAGATCCCGTGGGAGGTCTCCATGTACCCGGCCAGCAGCGCGTTCGGCGGCGTGCCGATCAACGTGCCCAGCGAGCCGATCGAGGCGGAGTAGGCGATGGCCAGCATGAGGGCGGTGGAGAACTTCTTCTGGTTGCGCCAGCCACCGACGGTCTCCGCGGTCAGCGCGAGCACCGAGGTGCCGATCGGCAGCATGACCACCGCGGTGGCCGTGTTGGAGACCCACATGGAGAGGAACCCGGTGGCGATCATGAATCCCAGGATCAGCCGCTTCGGGCTGGTGCCCACGATGAGCAGCACCGCCAAAGCGAGGCGGCGGTGCAGGTCCCACTTCTGCAGGCCCAGGGCGAGGAGGAATCCGCCGAGGAAGAGGAAGATCGTGGCGCTGGCGTAAGGCGATCCCACCTCGGAGAACGAGGCCACCTGGGTAATGGGGAAGACCGTCAGCGGGATCAGCGCGGTGGCGGCGAGCGGGATGGCCTCGGTCATCCACCACACGGCCATGAGGATGGTCGTCGCCGCGGTGATGCGCAGCGCGTGGTGGGTGTAGTCACCCTCGGGGTCCGCGCCGACGGACTCGTGTACGCGATCCACCGCCGACTCCGGGAAGATCATGAACACCAGCGCGGCCAGGGCCAGGCCCAACAGGATGCCGATTGCTTGTCGACGCCACGTCGACGCATCCGTGTGCTTGTCACCCTTTGGGTTGTCGTCGGGTCGTTCTTCGATCGTTGTTCCGGCCGGCGCACTCATGCCCAGGGGGCCTTCCTGTTAATCCGATATGTTCATACTGAACACTATCGGCACCGCCCGGTTTGTCTAGCCCCGGGGGGTCGGGCCCGCTCACTCCTGTGTGTCGGCCTCCAGCAGCACGAACCGCCCGCCCTGCGGGTCGGTAACGGACACCTGGCGGCCGAGGATCCCGCGGGTCACCTCACCGCGGGTTGTGCCGCCGGCCTCAGACACGGCAGCCACCGCCTCATCGATGTCGCTGACGGCGAAGTAGGAGCGCCAGTGGGGCAATTCGTCGTCGATAAGCTCCCTCATCCCGTCGACCACCCCGGCGGAGGCGCTGGCAGTGGGGCCGTTGGTGGCGAAGTAGTCGTCCTCGCTCTGCTCGAGGGTCATGATGCCGTCGTCGTCGACGAAGTGGTAGTTCCAGCCCAGGACGTCGTGATAGAAGGAGAGCGAGATCTGGAAGCAGTTGCTCACCACCTCGAACCAGGCGGGCTGGCCGTGGCCCGTGCCGAGCACGAAGCCGCTGATCTCCGAGGCCTCGCTCAGCGCGAACACCGCCCCGGTCGGGTCCTCGATGACCGCCAGATGCCCCAGGCCCTCGACGCGGGCGGGGCTGCGCAGGATGCGACCGCGGGAGACGGCCACCGCTGCCGTCGTCTCCGGCACGTCGGGGACCTGGAAGTAGACTCGCCAGTCCACGTCCGCGTCCTCGATCTGGGTGAAGCTGGCCACGGGGAGCTCGTTGGCCGCATACCCCACGAAGTTGCCGGTGGAGCGTTGACCGAAACGCCATCCGAACACGTGGGAGTAGAAGTTCATGGCGGCGTGGACGTCCGGCGTGTTGAGCTCCAACCAGACCGGGTCGCCGTTCTCGATTTCCATGGGGCCCAAGAGTAGTGCCACGGAGGAAACCTCGGTGCGAGGTAGCGTGGCCTCCATGACTTTCCGCGAACAGCTCACCCAGGACATGCCCCCTCAGTTCACCATGCCGGAAGAGTTTCTCACCCTGGCCGACTGGATAGAGGAACAGGGCTACCGCTACGGGAACATCGGCCGAATCGCCGCGCCCGACATCCACATCACCAGCGATCCCGCGCTGTTCTTCGGCGGCAACAACGAGTACAACTACGTGGAGGAATCTCCCGAGCGGCTCTACCCCGTGGGCTACACCGGAGGCGAGGGATCCACGTTCTGCCTGTGGCTCGATGACGCCGGCGCGCAGCACGTGGTGCACATGGGATCCGGGTCCGGTTCCGTCCTCAACGCCGTCTTCCCCAGCGCGATGTCGGTGCTGCGCCTGCTTGCCGTCGGCTACTTCACCCCGGCGTTCAACGACGAATGGGATGCCGAGCCCCAGTACGAGAATTGGAAATCGAGCAAGGAAGAGTCCGACGAGGCCCTCGCGCCGTACCGGACATGGCTGAAGGAAAAGTGGGGGCAGGACACCCCCGACACCGGCCTTGCGGCACTGGGGTTCACCGAGGACGAGGCCGAGGGCTGGCTGGAAGAAGCCCCCGCAGACGACCCGTTTGACGCGTGGCTCGCGGAGAACCTTGACTGAGGCAAAGGGGGCGGACAGCCGCGGGAGTCAGCTCGCCCCCGCACGAAAGGCAAACGACGAGACCACTCCTTTCGGCCCGCGCAAAAGTCGAAAGGCGGGCGTTTTTGCTGTTTGTCTTTCGTGGCAGCTCCGGCCAGCCCAAAAAAGAAGCCCCGCAACATCTGCTGCGGGGCTTCAATACCTGTGCGCCCGGAGGGATTCGAACCCCCAACCTTCTGATCCGTAGTCAGATGCTCTATCCGTTGAGCTACGGGCGCGCTGCTGCTAGATGTTACTGCCCCCGGGCGGGAAGCAACAAATCCCCGCTCCTCAGGAAGGCGCGGGGATCAGGTGCGGAGATGAGAGGATTCGAACCTCCGGACCTTGTGAAAGGTCAACTCCTTAGCAGGGAGCCCCATTCGGCCACTCTGGCACATCTCCATAGGCCATAAGCCTGCGGCCATCGTAGCGGGCAGCCCAGCGACGCACCAAACCAGGCGGGTTAGGATAACGCCCATGATTCGTGACGATCTCACCGACATCCCCGCCTATGTTCCCGGCAAGCGCAACGACGACGCCCTGAAGCTCTCCTCCAACGAGGCAGCAGGCGCCCCGCTGCCCTCCGCGGTGGACGCGATGACGGAGGCGGCGCGTGGCATTAATCGCTACCCCGATATGGGCGCGGTGGCGCTGAAGGTGGCATTGACGGAGCATCTCGGCTTATCGACGGGCTACAAGGTCACCGTCGGAACCGGCAGCTCCGCGCTGTGCCAGCAGCTCGTGACAGCAACCACCCGCCCCGGCGAGGAGGTGCTGTTCCCCTGGCGCAGCTTTGAGGCGTACCCCATCTTCGCCCACGTCGTCGGTGCGACGCCCGTTCCGGTTCCGCTCCTGAGCGACGGCCGCCACGACCTCGATGCCATGGTCGACGCCGTCACCGACCGCACGCGCATCATCTTCCTCTGCAGCCCGAACAACCCCTCGGGTCAGGTCATCACCGACGACGAGTTCGCGGACTTCATGTCCCGCGTGCCCGCCGACGTCATCGTCGCCCTCGACGAGGCCTACTTCGAGTTCAACCGCGACGAGTCCGCCGTCGTGGGCACCGAGGTCATCACGGCCTACCCCAACGTCATCGGCCTGCGCACGTTCTCCAAGGCCTATGGCCTCGCCGGTGCCCGGGTGGGTTACGCCTTCGGACCGGAGGAGCTTATCGACGCCCTGGACAAGGTGGCCGTGCCCTTCTCCGTGAGCGCCATCGGGCAGTCCGGTGCTCTGGCCTCTTTGGCATCCGCCGACGAGCTTCTCGAGCGCACCGATGAAACCGTCTCCGCCCGCGACCGCGTGGCCGACACCATCGGTGCACTTCGCAGCCAGGCCAACTTCGTCTGGCTGCCGGGTGTGAACGCCGCCGATTACGCCTCCCGCCTGGCAGAACAGGGCGTGCTGGTACGCGCCTTCCCCGAGGGACTGCGGGTCACCGTCACCACCGAGGACGAGGCCGATCGGTTCCTGGCGGCGTGGGAGAAGGCCGGGTTCTAGGAGACAAGCCGGGCGATTACCCGGGAGGGTGTCTTCTTTAGTGCCGTGTTTGTCTACGGGGCTTTCGAAGCAGAGCCCAGGGCCGCACTCTGGTCCAGACGGATCGCACTCGACTTCTCCCTTTTCATCGGAGGCCGCATCTATGTTCTTCCGCACCACCCACTATTGCCGACGTGCCCATGTGGTCGTTGATCGGACAGCACGCCAGGTCCCGGCTGCGCTAGGTAGGTGACCAGGTTGAAATACGCTCAGATCTTGGCCGCGTTGTGCATTGTGCTCGCAGCTCTCAGTGGGTGTGCGGCGATTCTCCTGATTCCTGGCACGGTGGATTCTCCCGCGCCCTCCCGATTAATCGTGGTGGCCGGGCTCGCTAGCGCCGCGATCGCGTTAGGCTTCACAGCCCGGAGACTCAGGGGTTAATTTCTCATCGTGGGCAGACCCCCGTGCGGGAGAATTGCGGAAAGCGCCATTCCTCCGGGTCTGCACCGACGGCGGCACGCAGTATGCAGCCGCATACTGCCCTACCCGCCCGCAAACGGTGGCAGCACGTCCACCCGCGCGGCGTGGTCCAGCACGGTCGATTCGGGCGAGTTGGCGCCATCCACCAGGAACGTGCAGCGCCCGAAGATCTCCCCCAGGCTGAGCCCGGAATCGGTGGTGCCGGAGTGCTGTTCAGCAAGCTCCCCCAGCAACTGGCCCAGCGTCGTCCCCGGCGCGGGCCTGTCCACCGTTTCCACTGTGGTTCCGGCGGCGGCACGGGCGGCGGCAAAGTAGTGAATCTCCATGTCAGCGACGCTATCATGAGCACAAAAGGGAGGAATATCTTCGTGACCACCATCTCCAGCCATCTCGACGCCGTCCGCAACCACCTCCCGGAGCCGGATACCGAGCTTGTGACCCCGGCCGAGGCCGCTGACCGCATCCTCGCCGAGGACATTCGCGCCGCCCAGGATTCGCCGCTCTTCGACAACTCCCAGATGGACGGCTACGCCATCCCCGGAACCGGCGGCGAGTACCAGGTCGGCCCGACCGTCGCAGCCGGTGCCGATCCCGGCCCGCTCGACAACCTCGCCGCCCCGGTCATGACCGGCGCCAAGGTCCCGCCGGGCACACACGCCATCGTCCCGGTCGAAAAGTGCGATCCGTCCGAATTCCTCGAGCCCGGCGCGACCATCCGCGTCCCGGAGACGCCCCAGGGCCAGTTCATCCGCACCCGTGGCTCGGATGCCCAACAAAACGACCTGCTGCTCCCCGCAGGATCGCCGGTCACTCCCGCGGGCGTCGGCCTGCTGATCAGCCAGGGCATCGAACAGGTCCGTGTGAACACGAGGGCCTCCATCCTCATCGTCACCGGCGGAGCCGAGGTGGGCACGCACATCACGGACTCCAATTCGCCCATGCTCACCGCGCTCGCACACAGGCACGGGATCGACGTCGCCGGTCACGTACTCACCGACGACGACCCGGTGGCCCTGCGGGAGGCGCTGGCACGGGGCGTCGATAAGCACCGCCCCGATGTGATCGTCACTTCCGGGGGGATCTCGGCCGGGAAGTTCGAGGTCGTGCGGCAGGTGCTGGACGGGTGGTTCGGGCACGTGGACATGCAGCCCGGCGGGCCGCAGGGGCTGGCCTCGTTCGACGGCGTGCCGGCCGTGTGCCTGCCCGGCAATCCCATCTCCACGCTGGTGAGTTTCCGAATGTTTGTCGCGCCGGTCCTCGGGCACGCGCCGTCACCGGTGCGAACCGTGCTCACCGAAGAACGCGAAGGCCTGCCCGGCAAGGAGCAGCTTCTCCGCGGCACCCTGACAACCGAGGGGGTCACACCCGTGGGCGGCACGTCCTCGCACCTGCTCGCGCAGGGTGCGGTGGCCGACTGCCTCATCCGCATCCCCGCCGGCGCTACGGTGGGGGCAGGAGAGTTCGTCACCGTCTATCCGCTCTAAGGAGCTTTCAGTGCACCACCACGATCCCGACTCCAACCGCCCCGGCCGCACGGCGCTGGTCGTCGTCGCATCCACCCGCGCGGCCGCCGGCACCTACGAGGACACCTCCGGGCCCATCGCGGTGGAGTTCCTGCGCGCCAAAGGTTTTGACACTCCCGAGGCGCTCGTGGTTCCCGATGCCGAGATCAAACCCACCATGGACCGCATTTTCCGCGCCGAAACCGTCCCGCACGTGGTGCTCACCTCGGGCGGCACGGGTGTCACCGCCGACGACCAGACCGTCGAGGCCGTGACCCCGCACATCGAGCGCGAGCTGCCGGGCATCGTGCACGCGTTCTGGGACGAGGGTCGCAAAAAGACGGCCATGGCAGTGGCCTCGCGCGCTGTCGCCGGGGTGCGCGGGCACACGTTCATCATGACGTTGCCCGGCTCCCCCGGCGGCGTGAAGGACGGCTGCACGGTGCTCGATGACCTGGTCATTCCCATCGTCGACCTGCTGGAGGGCAACCATGGATCCTGATTACGTCGCCGAACAGACCGGGCAGGTGCTCGCCGCGTTCATGACGGAGGAGCCCCTGGAAAAGATGCTTGTCGACGCCCGTTCCCACGTGGTCACCGAGGCCATGGGCGCGCTCGTGATCTTCGAGGGCGTGGTGCGTGACCACGACGGCGGCCAGCGCGTGGCCTCGTTGACCTACTCGGCGCACCCCACTGCGCCTGACGTCATCGCGTCGGTTGCCGCCGAAGTCTCCGCCGCACACCCGCGCACCCGCCTGTGGACGGCGCACCGCACCGGGCCGCTGAAGATCGGCGAGGACGCGTTTGTGGTGCTCGCAGCCGCGGCGCACCGGGGCGACGCCTTCGCCGCGTGCTCCGACATGGCCGACCGCGTCAAGGCTGAGGTGCCCATCTGGAAGGAGCAGGCGCTCGTCGACGGCCCCGTGACCTGGGTGGGACTGGAATGAGCGCGCGCTATCGGCGCCAGGTCTCACTCATCGGCACCACCAACCAGCAGAAACTTCAGGGCGCCCACATCGCCGTCATCGGCGCCGGCGGCCTCGGATCCCCTGCGTTGCTCTACCTCGCCGGCGCGGGCATCGGCCGCATCAAGCTCATCGACGACGACGTGGTCGACCAGTCCAACCTGCACCGCCAGGTGATCCACCGCGAAGACTCCGTGGGCGTGCCGAAGGCCGAGTCTGCGGCGGCGCAGATCGCCGCACTGAACCCTGAGGTTTCGGTCTCCGTGGTGCGCGAGCGACTGACCTGGGCGAATGCCTTGGCACTTCTACAGGGCGTGGATGTGGTCCTCGACGGCACCGATAACTTCGACACCCGCCACGTCGTGTCCTTCGCCGCCGCGCGCCTGGGCATCCCGCACGTGTGGGGTTCGATCCTCGGCCATGAGGCGCAGATGTCGGTGTTCTGGGCCGGCCACGGGCCGATCTACGAGGACCTCTTCCCCGCCCCGCCGGGCGTGGGAGTCGTGCCCAACTGCGCCCAGGCGGGCGTGCTCGGACCGGTGGTCGGGGTGGTCGGCTCTGCCATGGCGATGGAGGCGATCAAGCTGGTCACGGGCCTCGGGGCGCCGCTCATGGGTCAGCTCGGCTACTTCGACTCACTGACCGGAATGTGGGAATACGTGCCCGTCACCGGGTCCGAGACTGTGCTCGAGCGGGTGCTGGCGGAGGATCCGCCGCGGCAGGCGCGGGTGGTGGTCGCCGAGGTGGACGAGATTCCGGCCGGGGCCACACTCATCGACGTCCGCGAGCCCCACGAGCACTCGGCCTTCGCCATTGAGGGGTCGGTCAACGTTCCCCTGCCGGAGATTCTGTCGATGGACGGAGTCCCGGAGGTGGTGGCGGGGAGCGTCGATAAGCCTGGTCCCGTGGTGCTGTACTGCGCCGGCGGGGTGCGATCCGCGCAGGCCGTGGCCGCGCTCGAGGAGCGCGGGGTCCGTGGGCTTTCGTCCCTGCGCGGGGGGATCGACCGGTGGTTGGAGGAGCGGGCATAAAAAAAGTGCGCACGTGCGCACTTTTTCTACGGTGAAGCTAGGCGACCTTGACCTCGAGGTCGATGTCACCACGCAGGGCCTTGGAGATCGGGCAGAAGGCGTGCGCCTGGTCCACGAGATCCTGGGCGTTGTCCGGGGTGCTGGCGAAGTTCACCGTGAGCACGCCGGAGGTGCGCAGGCCGTCCTCGACCTTGTTGATGCTGAAGTCGACGGTGACCTCGGGCTGGTGAGCCTCGACGTTGACGTCGTTCTCCTTCATGGTCTTCTGCAGGGCGCCGTTGAAGCAGGCGGCCCATCCTGCGGCGATGAGTGCCTCGGGGTTGACGCCGTTGCCGTCGCCACCCATCTCCTTGGGCGGGCGGACGTCGAAGTCGACGGTGCCGTCGCCGGTGACGCGGCCGTCGCGGCCTCCGCCGGTGGAAGTAACAGATGCGGTGTACAGGGTCTCAGCCATGGTTGTTGCTCCTTTTACGTTCCTGAAGGTGATTGCTTACGCCACCAACGCTAACGAAAAGTTTGCGGGCGTGCCGAGTGCGAGGTCGACCGGCGCCCGGCCTTGCGCTCTTCGAGTTACCCCGTGATTGCTTCATTCAGGATTAATCCCAGCACGGCCACCACCGGGAGCCCGACAACCACGGGCGCAATCAGCCCGGCTCGAAATCTCCGCGTACGGAGTGAGAAAGGCGATGAGACCGGTGTCTCCCAACTAAATAGCCGCGGACCAATCTTCGAACCACCTCTCGGAAACGTTCAGTTATTCCAGAATCTAGGATCTTCTTGACTTACTGTCTACACAACCAGGCTGATCGCAAGCCGGCTGCGGCATCTTATAATTCGACGGTAACGTTCGATGTGCGAGCCAGACCGACTCAATATCCACAGTCTTCTTGGCTTCGCGCATGGCCGTTAACGCGTTGTTGGAGTAGCGCCGATGACTCTGACTTCCGAACTTAAAGGTGTGCGAATAGTGATCATCGTCTTCGTCCAATCCTAAGTGCCTTCGCAGGCCCACTGCTCGGGTTCTGTTGATTCCAGACTTATCAGCGAGGTCGTAAGGACCCATGTGGAACTTTTTCTCCAGGTCAACTTCGCGAATAGCGGCCGCATCACCAGCCGCCTCGGTTGTGAATGTCACCGGAAGCCCGTCCTTCTTTACGAAGCGCACTTCCACGGTGAGGCCTTCTCCAGCGGTGGAGGATGCGACACCGTTCAATTTCGGAAAGACCTGCTCACGGGCCTTACCCTCCCTTATCCCCTTTACGACACGGTTGACGTCAGACTCACTGATCTCGACTGCATCGGGGTCCGATAGCGCTTCCGTAGCCAAGAGGGCCCGTGCACGCCCCTTGGCCTCTGCAGTCGCTCGGCGACCAGGTTTCAGAAGACCCGCGATTCGCTCAAATTCCTGATCGACGAGCAAGTCCAACCCTTGGGGCGGCTCGGCACTGATGGGAAGCACGCGGGCGGGGATATGCTCGGCAAGCCGGAGCCCCCAAATTCGGTACAATAAATCGTCGAAAAGGGTGACTGCCGCACGTGAATGAAGGTAAAGTAACCCCTCTTCAACCACCTGGTGCCAATGCTGCTCTCCGTCACGAAGGTTGTCGAGAACGCGTATCGTTCCCGCCTCCTCATCTGTGAGCTTGATGCCAGCTTGTTGCTGGCAGCGCTTCACGCAAGTCTCCATTCCAATGGCCATGCGCTTCTTTCGGTCGAAGACGGCCGTATCTCCTGTTGCAAGAAGTCCGGCCTTCAACAACATCTCGAACGAGTGCTGGAGATGAAGCAGAACCCGTGTCATGCGAGCATCGTCATCCAGCCCGTTAAAGGCGACTACTCCCGCCCGTAGAGAAGCAATGGCTTTCGACCTAAGTGCGCGGACATCATAAGACTCACGAGGCATACCGGTACATTACCCGAGCCTAACGGTTGAAGCGGGAATCTTGACGTTATTTGCTAAACCACGTTTTGACGCATGCCACTGAATCGGTCAATGGGACCTTTCATTCGAACGAGGCTCGCCTCTTGCTACGTCGCACAGCCCGGCGGGTTTTTGGTCAATCTATTCACCAAACCTTAAAGCGGGCCACTGTACGTCATTATTCCAGAGGAGCTGACTTATCAGCGTGCCCTGGGGCAGTTCTGGGGTTCGAGGCTCAACCTATCGACGACCATTCGAGCGAAGCCTAGGGGCCGCACATCTTGCCGGCTCTTTTCCGAAGTGATCGGAATCAGTCAGCCACAGTTGCAGGAGCCAAGTTCATCCGCTGTTTTCTACCTGGCAGGGGTTTCGCAGCGGTCGATATACAGGGCGAGAGCCTCTTCGAAAACGAGTGCACTCAAGCGTGTCGCGAAGCTGATGGAGCTGTCTGATGCCACGAATCGAATGCCTCTCCTCCCGGGACCTCAGCCAGGAAGCTTTGGTGCGGTCCGAATGATGTCGACCATGTCTTACCGGGTTGGTAGCCCGAAAGGCGTCGCCACTCGGCGACGATTATGCGGACGAGGTACTTGTCAAAGCGGGCCGAAAGGTGTTGCGTCTTGGGTATTTCTTCGAGGAGGGGGGTGTCCCCCTTTGAGTGGACACGCAGGATTGATCAAGCAGCGGGTGCCACGGTAACAGCCGTGGCGCGGTGTTCGAAAGCTCTCGGCGATAAGTAACTGATCCCGGAGTGCCGACGACGTGTGTTGTACCTCGTGATCCACCGGAACACCTCCCGTCGACACTGAACCGGCGACGCCCAACCACCAGAACCTTGCAGCGTCTCCCTCTTCAGCGAGGCGTTGAACGACTCAGCCATCGCGTTATCCGCACTCGATCCGATCCGGCCCATCGACTGGCGGATCCCCAGCCTCCGGCACGTGGTCTGGAACGCTGAGGAGATATAGACGCTGCCGTGGTCCGAGTGAAATATTGCCCCGTCCAGGGAGCCTCTCGTGCGTGCCGCGTCCTCAATCGCGTCCTGGACGAGACTGGTACGCATGTGGTCCGCAAGCGAGTAGCCGACCAGACGCCTGGAACAGACGTCGATGACCGTGGCCAGGTACATGAATTCTCCTTTCCCGCAGGGCAAGTAGGTGATGTCGCCGATATAGAGCTGGTTGCAGTCCTCGGCGGTGAAGTCTCGGCCGACGAGGTCGTCGAAGACCCTCGCGTCCTGGTCCGGGATGGTGGTGCGTTTCTTCTTGCGCAGGTTCACCCCGGCGATCTGGTGCTGGCGCATGAGACGTTCGATGCGTTTGTGGTTGACCGGCGTGGGCGCGGTGTCGTTGATTTCGGCGGTCATGCGGCGCACTCCGATCGTGGCATCGAACTCCTCGTGGTAGTCCCGCATCTGGGCCACCAGCACATCATCGGCGTGCTGGCGCTGCCTGCGGGCAGGCTTGCCGTCCCGCCACTTGTAAAAGCTTGACCGGTTCAGATTAAGGACATGACACAACCGCTTCACCGAGTAGGTGGTGGCGTAGTCGTCAACGAACTGGAAGCGGATCACCAGGTCGTCTCTCCCGCGAAATACTTCGCGGCCTTGCGCAGGATATCGCGCTCGGTGGAAAGCTTCTGGGTCTCCGAGCGCAGGTGCTGGACTTCTTTGCGCAGGCGCAGCAGCTCGTCGGTGGGGTCCTCGGCGGTGCGGCTGGGCTGGACGCCGCGGGCCCTGCGGGCGGCGTAGACCCAGTTCTTCAACGTCGCCCGGCTGATGCCGAGGTCCACGGCGATTGAGGAAAAAGAAGCGCCCTTGGTGTCCTCGTAGAGCCGGACCGCGTCGGCTTTGAACTCATCGGTGTAGGTGTTCTTCGGCATGGTGGTCTCTCGCATTCTCCGGCCCATTGTGGGCCAGGGTCAGCGTGTCCACCAAACAGGGGACGGCCCCGATCTTGGCATGGAAACGTTCGAGGGCGTTGCGGCGTTTCAGCGGGGCCTGTCCCGGAGCTTCCAGAATGTCGGCGAGTTCTTGCGTAAGCGCATCGGCAAACAACGGGTCGATGACCTTGTGAATGTTCTCCGGCGAGGTGTAATGCATGCCTCCCGCGCGCCTCGTGTCAGGGTTAAGAGTGGACTCGAAAACGCCGCCAAAGATTGTCGGTGAGATCTCCGCCCAGTTCGTGTCCTTGGAAACCTCGTCGACGAGCATTGACAGGATCTCATCCGTGAATGGCGGGACTTCTTCCGCCCGAGCGAACAAGCCACCATTGACATACGGAAACTTTTTCAGCGCTGACTCGAGGTACGGATCCCGTTGATCGACGGGTGTATCCAACACCTCAAACAGTTCTTTCAGAGCGCTACGAGCTTTCGCCGACGAGACGTCATTGAGGTAGGTGTAAAACGCATCCTTGGGGAAGAGCCCAGCGTCCTCGGCAAAGAGGCAGAACACCAGCCTCACGCACAGAACGTTGAGCGCATGTTGGTTCTCTGGGGCGTCGGGGTCCTGGTACTGATCACGCAGCGCGCCGTAGAGCTTGCCGATGAGCGAACCGGCATCCATCGACGCCTTTTCCTCTCGCTTCTGGCGTGCGCGTTGCGGATCGATGAGGAAATCGAGGAGATGGAACTGCTCGGGTAGCTCGTCGAGCGCAAAAGAAAGGTAGTTGTTGCTGGGCTCGACGGTGTTGAGATCGTGGATTCAGAACTCGCCGAAGTTACAGACGATGATGAAGTCTGGACGCTTGGAGTTCGGCATCGCATTCGCGTAGTTGAACGCTTGCTGGAAAGGAGTGACATCCTGGGACTGTCTTGAACCTGTCTTGTCCAAGCTCACGCCAACGGACTTTTGTTCGATGAAAGTCTTCGCGTCGGGAATCGAGACATCGATGAAGCCACCACTTGCCGTGCGCTCCTCGAAGAACACGTTGGTAGTCAGGTCCTCCATGCCGACTACCTCACGAAGGAGATCCGTCCAGAACTGGGCCGTCTCACCCTTTTCGTAACCTCGTCCGCTCCAGGTTTTGGAAAATTTGATGGCGGCCTGGCGGCGTGATTCATGCGTGGTCGAGGTCATAGCGAAGACTCTATGCGCCCAGGGATCACTTTGTGAAAGGAGCCTGGCAACAAGTAACCCCAGTTCAGTAACGAACTGGGGTTATCTGGACTGCGGAGACGGCGGGATTTGAACCCGCGGAGGTTTCACCCTCGCTGGTTTTCAAGACCAGTGCATTCGGCCGCTCTGCCACGTCTCCAACGAGGACGAATCTTAACCGAGGGCGGCGAAAGTCCCTACCCTGGGGTCGCATGAGTACAACCATGAACGCCATCATTCAGACAGACCCCGACAACCCCCGCGCCCTCGAGTGGCAGGAGACGCAGAAACCGGAACTCAACCCGGGTGAGGTCCTGGTCAAGGTCGCTGCGGCAGGTGTGAACCGCGGCGACCTCATGCAGGCGAAGGGCATGTACCCGCCGCCGAAGGGCGCCTCGGAGATCATCGGCCTGGAGTGCGCGGGCACGATCGCCGACGCCGGCGACACCGGCCGCACCGTCGGCGAGGAGGTCGGCTGCCTGCTCGCGGGCGGTGGCTACGGCGAGTTCGTCGCCGTCCCCGAGGGCCAGCTCACCCCGATTCCGCAGGGCTACTCCCTCGCAGAGACCGCCGCGATTGTCGAGGTCGCGTGCACGGTGTGGTCGACGCTCGGCATGCAGGGCGGCCTGGACGCGGAGAAGACTGTGCTCATCCACGGCGGCGCGGGCGGCATCGGCACGATGGCCATCCAGATTGCCAAGGCCCTCGGTGCAACGGTGGCCACGACCGCCGGGTCCGCGGAGAAGCTGGAGACCTGCCGGGAGCTGGGGGCCGATATCCTCATCAACTACCGGGAGGAAAACTTCGTCGACAAGCTAGAGGGACAGGTTGACCTCATCCTGGACATCATTGGCGCGGACTACTTCGCCGACAACATGAAGTGCCTGGCCAAGGACGGCCACCTGTTCATCATCGCCGTCCAGTCCGGCACGAAGGCGGAGATCAACCTCGGCCGGATGCTGCCGCGCCGCCAGCACATCACCGCGGCGACGCTGCGCGCGCGGGATCTGGACGACAAGGCGAACATCGTCGCGGACACCGTCGAGAACGTCTGGCCGTTGCTCAACGACGGCCGTGTCACCCATCAGATCCATCGCACCGTTCCCATGCAGGACGCGGCAAAGGCCCACGAGCTGCTGGATTCCGGTGAGGTCACCGGCAAGATCGTGCTGACTCTCGGCACCTAGCCGACACGGGCCCTTCGCCCTCCCCAAAGAGAATGCGGTACTTTCGGTATCTACAACCTGACCACTCATGGGTTATATCTAGTTGTTGGCTTCACCGATCATCCAGACCAGTGAATTTCACTGACTAGGAGCATCAGCATGTCTTCACCGATTGATCCCAAGGACGGCAAGCCCGCTGCGGACCGCCTCAACAACAAGGCCGAGGAAGCGACGTACCGCGCAGAATCCGCCGATGTCGATAACGTCGACAAGACCCGCAAGGTAGAGACCGCCCCGGTCTCCGGAAGCACCGGTTACAAGGAAGAGGAGAAGAAGGGTGGATGGCTGAAGTGGGCCCTCCTCGCCCTCCTCGCCCTTCTCCTCCTCGGTTTGCTCTTCTGGTTCCTCAACCGGGACAGCGACGATGACGACGCCGCCGCACCGGCCACGACCACCTCGGCCACGGCTTCGGCGACCACCTCCCCGTCCGAGTCGTCGGCCACCTCCGAGACCGCCGCAGGGGGTGCAGCAGCCGGCGCCCAGGCTGATCCCCAGAGCGCGCTCGCCGACGCACAGGCGTTCGTCGATTCTCCGATCCCCTTCTCTTACCAGGGGCTTTACGATCACCTGATCAGCGCAGAGGGTGGCGAGTACACTCCTGAGGCTGCTCAGTTCGCTGTCGACAACGTTAACGCCGACTGGAACCACGAGGCGGCCCAGGCTGCGCAGGGTTACGCCGCGAACTTCGACATGACCCCCGAGGCGATCCTTGACGAGCTCGGCGCCGCAGACGGTGGCAAGTTCACCCCCGAGCAGGCTCAGGCTGGCGTCGCCACCCTCAGCTAGTCTCTTCTCAGTACCCCAGGCAAAGACCCGGTAGCCCCTGAAGGCTGCCGGGTCTTTCTGCGTGTTCTGAGCGGCCGCTCAGGCGAGTGACGCCACCGCGCGGATGAGCTGGTTGACATCGTGGGTGGTGTTGAACGGGCCCAGCCCAACGGTCACGGCGCCGCCGATGTCGGCCACGCCCATCTCCTCCATGAGTGAACTGGCCGGGGCAAGCGCGGTGACCAGGCCGTTGTCCACCAGGCGGCGCTGCACGGTCTCCGCGGGGACGCCATTGACGGCGAAGGACAGCCTCGGGAGCCGATCCTTGCCCGCACCCGCGGCAGCCTCGCCGGTGACGCCGACGATGTGCACGGACTCGAGGGAGTCGAGGTAGAGGTAGAGGTCGTCGCGAAGCGAGCGCATGTACCCGGACAGGGCCGTCATCGACTGCACCAGCTGCTGGCGCCTCGTTCCGGTGGAGTCGGTGAGGGCGGCGAGGTGGTCGATCGTCGGCGCGACGCCACCCGCCAGCCCGGCGGAGACGACCGAGCTGGCGCGCAGATCGATTCCCGGAACGACGTCGCCGAGGCGGTTGAACATCAGCGGATCGCGGAACACCAGCGCACTGACCTGCGGCCCGCCCAGCTGAGCGAGGTCGACGCCGAGGATGTCCACGTTCAGGTCGTGGATGTCCAGTGGACGGGAGGGGGCGAGCGAGGAGGCGTCGACAAGCACCCAGGCGCGGGAGCGGGAGCGCACGTCCTCGGTGATCTGCTCGATGTCCGCCACCGATCCGATCTCCCCCTGCGTGGCGGAGAAGGACACCAGGCGCGTCGAGCCGTCCACGAGGTCGCGGAACTGGAAGCCGGGCAGCTGGCCGGTGCCGAGGTCCGGCACGGCCCAGCGGATCTCGGAAGCCGGTCCCTCCGCGAACGGGGCGGTGAACTCCGGGCCGTCGAGACCACTGAGCACCACCGACGATCCGCGGCGCCACATCGGGCGCATGGCCCGGGCTAGCTGCGAATAGAGAACCGCCATCGACGGGCCGAGGACAACACTGTCCGCGGTGGCGCCCACGAGGTCGGCGACCGCGACCCGCGCCTGGTGCGCAAACCCGTCGCCTTCCGGGGTTCCGGCGGCGCGCTGCTGCGCATGACTGCCGCCCTTCTCCACCGGCGACACGGCCGTGGAGAGACGGAAGGAGCGGGCCACGGCGGAGGAGACCCGTTCGGGGATCTGGGGGCAAGAGTGGGCGTTGAGGTAGGTCCACCCGTCGCCGAGCGAGGTGTAGAGACCACGCACGCTGAACACGTCGTATCCGCTCATGTGCGTCTCCTCCTTTTTTGTCACCGGTCAACAGAGTAGTGATCCGTCCAAGTTCCCGCGCGACGTCCGGCCGGTGGCCTACGATACCGCAACCGCCCCCGAGCCTACGCGCCGTCACCAGCCCGCCCGCAAACCCGGAGCATGCCGCCATGAGACTGAGATCGCCCGCAGTTTTCCCGCTGCTGTGCGCCTCGCTGGGCGCCCTGTCCGCCTGTCAGACAACGGCTCCGACCTCCGGTTCCACAGTCACGGCAACAACCACGGTCGTCCAGGCGAGCACCGTCACCACCACGGCCACCACCACGGCGACCGCGCCCACCGAAACGGTCACCAGCTGGGCGCTCACGTCGCCGTCGTCCACCACCAGGACCACACCGGCGCGTGACGACGGTCGTTGGTCCGACCTCGGCCCCTACCCGGGCGAGGAGATCTGCCGCACCTACGCGGACACCCTGCGCGGCGAACTCCCGGCCGACGATCGCTGGCAGGTCGGCAGCTGCGAGCGTCGCGACACCCACTGGTACCTGCCCCTCTTTCAGCCGGAATCGACCCCCGAGGCCACGTCGGAGTCCGGTGAGCCCCGACCCGGGCGGTAGGCTGGCTCGCTGTGCAGCGTCAAACACCCGAACAACTGCGAGCCGACGTCGCGCGGATGTCCGCGCCGACCGACGGCTCCGCACCCGCCTCCCAGTCCTCCACCTTCGGGGCGGCCTTCGCCGATCTCCGCAAGGGCGCGGGCCAGCACGAACTGTGGCTCCAGCTCGGCTGGCAGGACATCAAACAGCGCTACCGCCGCTCGACCCTGGGCCCACTGTGGATCACCGTGGCCACCGGCGTCATGGCGCTGGCGCTGGGCCTGCTGTACTCCATGCTCTTCCAGCTGCCGCTGCGTGAGTTCCTCCCCCACGTCACCGTCGGCCTGATCATCTGGAACTTCATCTCCGGCTGCATCAAGGACGGCGCCAACGTCTTCATCGAGAATGAGGGGCTGATCAAGCAGCTGCCCTCGGCGCTGTCGGTGCACGTCTACCGGCTGGTCTGGCGGCAGATGATCTTCCTCGCGCACAACCTGGTCATCTGGGTCGCGCTGGTGCTGGTGTTCCGCATCAACCTGGGCTGGGAGGTCATCCTCGCCATCCCCGCGCTGGTGCTGCTGGCCGTCAACGGCGTGTGGGTGACCATGTTGTTCGGCATCATCGCCACCCGCTTCCGCGATGTCGCTCCGCTGCTCGAGGCCCTGGTGCAGTTGATGTTCTACATCACCCCGATCGTCTGGACCACGCACACCCTCAAGGAGCAGGGCGGCGACGTCGCCGAGCGCGCAAAGCTGGCGGAGATCAACCCGCTCTACCACTACCTGGAAATCATCCGCGCCCCGATGATCGGCCAGGACATCGCCGGCTACCACTGGTGGATCGTCCTCGGCTGCACCGTCGCCGGCCTGCTCATCACCACCGTGGTCATGCGCCAGTGGCGCTTCCGCGTGAGCTACTGGGTGTAAAAGGAGAACTCATATGGCTTCCATTGACACCTACGACGCCTGCGTCGACTTCCCCATCTTCGACGCCAAGTCGCGTTCCCTGAAGAAGGCGATGCTCTCCACCGCGGGCGGCGCGATCGGCAGAAACGACTCCAACACCGTCGTGGTGGAGGCGCTCAAGGACATCAACCTCCACCTGCGCGAGGGCGACCGCGTCGGGCTCGTCGGCCACAACGGCGCCGGCAAATCGACGCTCCTTCGCCTGCTCTCCGGCATTTACGAACCCACCCGCGGCTCCGCGGACGTCCGCGGCCGCGTCGCCCCGGTCTTCGACCTTGGAGTGGGCATGGACCCCGAGGTCACGGGCTACGAGAACATCATCATCCGCGGCCTGTTCCTCGGCCAGTCCCGCAAGCAGATGCGGGCGAAGATCGACGAGATCGCGGAGTTCACCGAGCTCGGCGAATACCTCTCCATGCCGCTGCGCACCTACTCCTCCGGCATGCGCGTGCGCCTGGCGCTCGGCGTGGTCACCTCCATCGAGCCGGAGATTCTGCTTCTCGACGAGGGCATCGGCGCCGTGGACGCAGCCTTCATGGCCAAGGCCCGGGTCCGCCTGCAGGAGCTGGTAGAGCGCGCCGGCATCCTCGTGTTCGCCTCCCACTCCAACGACTTCCTCGCCCAGCTGTGCACCACGGCACTGTGGGTCGATCACGGGCAGATCCGCCAGACCGGCCCGGTCGGCGAGGTCGTCGAGGCCTACGAGGGCCCCGAGGCCGGACAGCACATCCGCAACCTGCTCAAACGATTCTCGGAGGAAGACAACCAGTGACCCCCACGCTGAACCGGTCCGGGCGCACCGCCGCGGTGATCGTCACCCACAAGCGGGTCGAACTGCTGCGCGCCTCCCTCGAGCAGGTCTGCCACCAGTCCCACCCGGTCGACTGGGTGGTCGTGGTGGACAACGGGGCGGAAAGCGACGTCGAGAAGCTCCTTTCGGAACTGGCGGGCGAGCGCGGCGTTTACCTGGCCTCGCACACCAACCTCGGGGGCGCCGGCGGCTTCGCCTACGGTTTCCTCACCGCGCTGGCGCTCGGCGCCGACGCGATCTGGTGCGCGGATGACGACGGCCGACCCGCCGACCACGGCACCCTCGCGGCGCTCTACGACGTCGCCGAATCCCGCGGCCTGCACGAGGTCTCACCCACGGTATGCAACATCGACGAGCCCGAGCGCCTGGCCTTCCCGCTGCGCCAGGGCCTGACCTGGCACCGCCGGCGCGGCGATCTCGAGGGCGACTTCATCGAGTCCTACGCCTCCCTGTTCAACGGCGCGCTCATCTCCGCGCCCGCCATGGAGATCATCGGCGTGCCCGACTACCGCCTGTTCATCCGCGGCGATGAGGTGGAGTACCACCGTCGACTAGCGCGCTCCGGACTGAAGTACGGCACCGCGCTCACCGCGTTCTACCTGCACCCGGACGGCTCCGACGAGTTCAAGCCCATCCTCGGCGGGCGGATGCACGCGCAGTACCCGGACAACGAGACGAAACGGTTCTTCACCTACCGCAACCGCGGCTACCTGCTCTCCCAGCCGGGCAACCGCAAACTCGCCTTCCAGGAGTTCGCCCGCTTCGGGTGGTTCTTCCTCGTGCAGAAACGCGACGTCGCGGGCTTCCGCGACTGGCTGACGCTGCAGCGACGGGGATTCCGCGAGGACTTCCGCCGGCCCTAGCCCCTGCGGAAGATGAGGAAACGCTGGACCAGGAAGTTGATGGCCGTGGCCACCGCCTGGGACACGATGAACGCCAGGACCAGCGCCGTCGTGGCGGACACGGAAGACTCCAGCAGCGGCAGGATCTCCCGGTAGAGCACGATGTTCACCCCGTAGGTGAGCAGGTACGTCGTCATCGTGGCCCCGAAACGACGTTTGGAGAATCCCGCCCGGAAGGTCCACCGGCGGTTGATCACGTAGGCCAACACGGTTCCCAGCACCCAGCCGACGGTGCGCGCCCAGAAGTCCCCCAGCACGTCCAGCCCGATCTGCAGGACCCACGTGACCGTGAGGTCGACCACGGCCGCCACCCCGCCGGCGACGGTGAACTTCACCGCCTGCGCCCGCAGGGACGAGGAGTGGCGTCGGCGGGAGTCGGTGAAGGCGCCGAGCGCCGCCGAGAACGAGGAGGAAATGCCGGCTACCTGCTCTCGGACTCAGCGGGGGTTTCGGCGGGTGGGGAGACGCGGAAGATCAGCGTGCGCTGCAGGATGAAGTTGGTCAGCGTGGCCACACCCTGGGCGATGACAAACGAGATGGTGTTCTTGATGATGCCGTCGAAACCGAGGGCCTGCAGCGGGGCGTCGGTAAGCCACCACAGCAGATTCTGGATGGCGAAGGTGGACGCGTAGAGCACAAACACGGCGAGCGCCTTTCGCCCGGACACCGCCGCGTTGAAGGTGTACCGCGAGTTGAGCAGGTACGCGGCGATGGTGCCGAAGATCCAGCCCACCACCTTGGACCACTGCCGGTGCAGCCCGAGGGCGTTGAGGATCATCGTCAGCGAGTAGTCGATGGCCGCGGTGACGATCCCTACCGCGATGAAGCGGGAGAGCTGTTTCTTCAGGGAATCCTGGGAAGTCTGCTGGGTGGACACGAGGGGAAAGCCTACCCGTCGGCCCGCAGCAGGCCCCGGAAGAACTCGAGCCGGTCCAGCGGGCCGAGCGCCTCTGGGCCGTACATGCGCAGCTCCTCCAGCACGGAGAGTGAATCGCGGCACAGCTCCCGGGCGGATCGGCCGCTGATCGGCGAACCGTCATCCTCCACCCAGCCGAGCGCCTCCATCACCGTCTCGGCCACCGCATCGGCCGTCTCGTCGTCGGACAGGGCGGCCAGCCCCAGGGCGAGCGCCCAGAACGCATCCACCTGTGCGGGCTCCTCCTCCACGGGGAGATCGCGCATCCGGCGACGCACCTCCGGGGAGAGTTCGGGCTCCCGGGAGAGATCCAGCGCCTGGAGCAGCGGCACAAGGTCGGAGATCCGGCTGCGCTCGATGAGCGAGGTCACGGGCGCGGCCGCGTGACTGAGGACCTCCTGCGTGGTGTCCGTTCCGGTGAGCGCGGCGTTGATGGCCGCAATGTCGAACCTCGCCTCGCCGAACCTGCCGGAGCCGCCGACGCACAACGCCCACGGCGTGCCGCGGTCGCGGGGCCAGGAGAAGGAGGACACCACGGTGAACTGCCACAACCCCAGGTGGAAGATGAGCGAGTCCCCGCTCGCCCCGAGGTAGCGGTGCAGCGGTTCATCCGGATCGAGCGCGGTGTCGGCGTCAGTCCCGGGCAGGCAGAAATGCCATGGCGCCCGCGCCCCCTCCTCGTCGATGCCGAAGCTCACCAGGAGCACGTCGCGCAGATCCCGGAGCTGCAGGCTGTCGGTCACCCCGATGTGGCGGTGCGTCTCCCCGTCCGCCCGCACGTTGGACACCTGCAGCACGACGGTGCGGTCCACTCGCCCCGCCGCGGCGCGCCGGGCACGGGCGTCACCGAGATCGATGACCCTCGCGGGCTCGGAGTGTGATGTCATGCGCCCCAGGGTAGCGATTTAGGTGTCCAAGTCTCGCCCGATCGGCAGCGGGCGGACGTCCGGCCCGTACTCCTCGGCGAGGTAGCGGCGCATTTTCCGGGCCGCCTCGAAACCGTGCCAGTACTCCACGATCTCCGCGGCGGCCACGGCCATCGCCCACGCCTCGCGGGCCTCGGGCTCCCCGTGATAGGTCTGCGCGATCTCGGCCACGTCCGGGCGCGGGAGGTCATCGAAACGCGGCAGGGTGATCGACGGGGTCGCCTTCTTCGCGGCCTGCGCGCTGGAACGCACCTTGGCCACCTCGGCCTCGACGGCGTCCGCGAGCTTTTCGAGGTCGGTGGAACCGACGGTGAGGTGCACCGCACCGTCGAGAAGCGATCCCTCGTCCGCGGTGATCCACGCCCCGGTGAGGATGCCCGGGGAGTCCGGGTCCGTCTGGACGTGCCAGATCACCGAGTTCCCGGGACGCTTGTCGACGACCGCGAGCACCGGATACGCCGTCATCTACGCGGCCTCGTGTCGGCGGTGTTCGATCTCCGATCCGGCGAAGACCACGGCCGCCGACAGCGCGCCGAGCGCGGCATGCGGGCGAGTGATGCCGCGACGGCTCAGCCACCGGGCGGCCCGGTCCTCCCCCTTGGCCAGTGCGACGATGCCCGCGGCCACCCCGCCGATGACGGCCCAGGTGGTGGCCGGCGAGGCCACCTCCTCGGGCGGGGCGTAGCTGTCGGGTTCATCCGCCGGGTCCTCCTCGGCGGCGTTGAGGTAGGCGACGAGCCCGACGCCCGCGGCCAGGACCGCCGCGCGAAGCGCGATCTCGGTGCGGCGATCGGACACGTGATCGGGGATGGCGACGAACCCTGCCACCAGACCCGCCTGGACGAGCCGCCCGGCCAGGGTGTCGTCGAGGCTGTAATTGTCAACGTCGGTAGTCATGCCCCACATCCTAACCAGCTAACGTGGGGCCAATGATCCCGCAGAAGAATGTCGACCCCGAGGATGTCCGCCACGGCACCCACCTGGCGGCCCAGCGAACCGAGGCGCCACTCAATGACTTCATGATTCGACTGATGGCCGAGGAACTGCCGTTCCTGGACAGCAAGGACCGCATCCGTGTCTACGAGGTGCTCCGGGAGCACGCCGCCGCGGGCGGGGCAGAGATCACCTCGCAGGAAGAGCTCCCGCGGGAGATTCGCGAGCTCATGGATCTGTAGGGCCTGCCTGGGCATAGACGAACTCCCCGTCGCGACAAATGTCGCTGCGGGGAGTTCGTTGTCTGATTTCCTCCCCGGCCTTGGAGGGCCGGGATCAGCTAAGGGGGTTCCTTAGAAGATGTTGGAGGAGAGCTCGGTGACGGTGTCGAGGATGTCGCCGAAGACGCCGGTGAAAGCGCTGATGAGGGTACCGAAGAGACCGAAGACGCCGGAGGAGAGGTCGGAGATCATGATGAAGCCTTTCTGTAAGTGTCCGAGCAGGCCGTGTGACTTGCTCTGTAGCCAAAATTATTGACACCTCAGACGGGTAACGCAAGACCCTTCCAGAACCGTCATATTTTTCATTTCACGTATTTTATAAATTTGGCCCGGGAATCAAGTTGCCCTGCGCTTTCCGGCGAATTTGCTGGTCATACCTTCGTTATGACCACCCATGGGGTCCTACCCCTGATCGGGGGCGGCAGATGACCTGAACCACCGCCCATAAACGCTTTAACCAGCTTTTATTCAAATACTGCGCCCGTGGCGCGTTCTGCATAGTATACATTACATAAATTTGGTTTTCACAGGCAGTTCCAACGTTTACAGGCCCCTCCGAGCCGGATTCCCCACCCTGACCGTCTCGCGCTATATATGCAGGTTTCCGCCCAGGGTTACATTTTCGCTCAAATATGTGAGGTTCCGGGGAATCGCACCCGGGGACGTAACGCACCACCGCACAGATCACACCCTCCCCGCACGCTTGCTCCCCCGTCCCCGTTGGACGCCCGAGTAGGCTCGGCCGGGAAGAACGAGAAGAAGATGCCCGCGCCAGTTCTCCCGCGCGGGCGCACCCGACGACAGAAGATCTGGAAGATGCACTCGCACACCACCGTCAAATCCCTCCACGGCTGGGGACGCACCGCGCCCTCCGTTGCCGAAGTTCTGCGTACCTCCGACCCCGACGTCATCATCAGGGTGGTGAGGGAGGTCGCCGAGAAGAACGCTGGCCTCCCCGAATCCGCCCGCCGCGGCGTCATCGCCCGCGGCATGGGCCGCTCCTACGGTGACCCCGCCCAGAACGGTGGCGGCCTCGTCATCGACATGCAGGGTCTCAACCGGATCCACTCCATCGACCCGGAATCCGCCCTCGTCGACGTTGACGCCGGCGTCAACCTGGACCAGCTCATGAAGGCCGCGATCCCCTACGGCCTGTGGGTCCCCGTCCTGCCGGGCACCCGCCAGGTCACCATCGGCGGCGCCATCGGCCCCGACATCCACGGCAAGAACCACCACACCGCCGGCTCCTTCGGCAACCACGTCGTGTCCATGGAGCTGCTCGTCGCCGACGGCCGGGTCCTCCACCTGGAGCCGGAAGGCTCCGCCGACGATCCCGACGGCGCCCTCTTCTGGGCCACCGTCGGCGGCATGGGCCTGACCGGCATCATCCTGCGCGCGCAGATTCGCATGACCAAGACGGAGACGGCGTACTTCATCGCGGACACGGACCGCACCGACAACCTCGACGAGACGGTCGCATTCCACTCCGACGGCTCCGAGGCCGGTTACGAGTACTCCTCCGCCTGGTTCGACGCCATGAGCCCGGAGCCGAAGCTGGGCCGCTCCACGATCTCCCGCGGCTCACTGGCCACGCTGGCCCAGCTGCAGGAACTGGCGCCCAAGCTGGCCAAGGACCCGCTGAAGTTCAACGCGCCGCAGCTGATGAAGGTCCCCGACATCTTCCCGTCGTGGACCATGAACAAGCTGACGCTGGGCACCATCGGCGAGCTGTACTACGCCATGGGTGCCCCGGCGCGTAACCAGGTGAAGAACCTCACGCAGTTCTATCAGCCGCTGGATCTCATCGGCGAGTGGAACCGCGGTTACGGTTCCGCCGGTTTCCTGCAGTACCAGTTCGTCGTCCCCATGGATGCGGTGGAGCCCTTCAAGGACATCATCAAGCAGATCCAGGCCTCGGGCCACCACTCCGCACTCAACGTGTTCAAGCTCTTCGGCCCCGGCAACCGCGCACCGCTGTCCTACCCCATGCCGGGCTGGAACGTGTGTGTGGACTTCCCCATCCGGCCGGGCCTGCACACGCTGCTGGACTCGCTGGACAAGCAGGTCATGGAGTTCGGCGGTCGCCTCTACCTGGCCAAGGAGTCGCGGACCTCCGCGGAGAACTTCCACGCCATGTACCCCGGCCTGGAGGGCTGGCTGCGCACCCGCAACGAGATTGACCCCACCGGAGTCTTCGCCTCCGACATGTCCCGCCGTCTCGAACTGCACTAACCCGCCCGACCAGTTCCACCAGAAGGAGAACACGACACCATGCTCAACGCAGTGGGCCAGGCCCAGAACATTCTGCTGCTCGGCGGCACGTCCGAGATCGGTCTCGGCATCGTCAGCGAGTTCCTCAGCAAGGGGCCGTCCAAGGTCACCCTTGCCGCCCGCGCGGATTCGCCCCGCGTGGAGGCGGCCGTCGATACGCTCACCCGAGCCGGCGCCACCGAAGTCAACGTCATCGACTTCGATGCCCAGGACACCGCCAGCCACCCGGACGTCATCTCCCGAGCTTTCGCGGACGGGGATGTCGACGTCGCCATCGTGGCCTTCGGCACCCTGGGTGACCAGGAACAGCTGTGGCAGGATCACGCCGCCGCCGTCGAGAGCGCCGAAATCAACTTCACCGGTTACGTCTCCGTGGGCGTGCTGCTCGGCCAGGCCATGAAGAACCAGGGCCACGGTCACGTCGTCGCGCTGAGCTCCGTCGCGGGCCAGCGGGTGCGCCGCTCCAACTTCGTCTACGGCGCCTCGAAGGCGGGTGTCGACGGCTTCTTCACCCAGCTCGGCGTCGCGCTGGCCGAGTCCGGCGTCAAGGTGCTCGTGGTCCGCCCGGGCCAGGTGCGAACCAAGATGAGCTCCGGAACCGGCAAGGAGGCGCCGCTGACCGTGGACGTGTCCGATGTCGCAGAGGCGACCTTCGCCGCAGTGCTCAAGGGCCGCAGCGGAATCTTCGTGCATCCCCTCTTCGAACCGATCTCGCTGGTACTGAAGAACATGCCGAGCGCCGTGATGAACCGCCTCAGCTTCTAGGCACCACCCCGCACCGGGGCCCGTCCACCGTCTTTTCGGTGGGCGGGCCCTCGTCATGAATCGGCTACCACCCGCTTCTATGCGAAACTGTTACACATGAGCAGTGCTGTGACCGGGGCCCTCGACAGGCCCACGCCCACCCGTCGGAGATCCCTGGATGCGGACCGCCCCAGCCCGTCATTCGTGCGGGAATACGCCCCGGACGTCTTCGGCCGCGGCCGGACCATCACGGCGATCGCCGCGGCGGGATTCTTCGGCGGCGTCTTCGCGCTCCTGGCCTGGCTGGTCCTCGACCGGACCAGCCTGCCCGCTTACAGCACCTCCATGGTCACCCGCGCGCTGGCCACCGCCGGCACCGTCGCGGTGCTCGTCGCGGTCGGCGTGCTCACGGCGCTCTGGCTTCTCGACGAACACCGCGCACCAGATACCGGTGTCACCCGCCCCCGCTGGCGCGTGGCGTTGACCTACG
The DNA here is from genome assembly GCF_000767055.1 of Corynebacterium doosanense CAU 212 = DSM 45436. Lineage (NCBI taxonomy): Bacteria > Bacillati > Actinomycetota > Actinomycetes > Mycobacteriales > Corynebacteriaceae > Corynebacterium > Corynebacterium doosanense. Next base: position 216,710 of record NZ_CP006764.1, on the reverse strand, counting down.
CCGTCTCCTATCTCTCCCCCGCGGGCATCGTGGTGGCCACCCTGGCGATCCCCCTGTCCGCCACCAGACTCTACCTCGACGGGCTGCAGGTGGACCAGGGTTTTCGCACCCAGTTCCTCACCCGCATGACCGAGACCGCCACGAACCATGACATGAATTACATCGACATGGTCTCGTACTACCCCATCGCGTGGTTCTGGATGGGCGGGCGGCTGGCCAACCTGCTGGGTCTGTCCGGCTGGGAGGTGTTCCAGCCGTGGGCGATCATCTCCCTGGCCATCGCCGGGTGCATCCTCGTCCCGGTCTGGCAGCGCCTCACGGGTTCGCTCCCGGTGGCCACGGCCATCGCGCTGGTCACCACGTGTGTCACCCTGGTGATGAGCCCCGAGGAGCCCTACGCGGCCGTCATCGCCATGGGTGTTCCCGCCGTGTGTGTCATGCTCCGGCGTGCGCTGCTGGGATCGTGGTTCGCCACCCTGGGCACCATCGTGTTCCTCGGCGTCGCCGCCTCGTTCTACACACTGTTCACCGGCGCGGTCGCCCTCTCGGTGGTCGCCGTGGCCGCCGTCTTCACGGCCCTGATCACCCGCTGGTGGGTGCCCATCATCCACCTCGCCGTCATCGGCTTCGGCTCCATCGCCATCGCCCTGATCACCTGGGCGCCGTTCCTCTGGCAGGCGCTCACCGGCCCGGAGGTGCTGGAATCCACCGCCAACCACTTCCTGCCGCAGGAGGGCACCCAGATCCCCGTGCCCTTCCTCGCCCCCTCGGTCATCGGCGTGCTGTGCCTGGTGGGCCTCGTCTACCTCGTGGTGCGCTTCCATGACCTAGACATCCGGGTCATGGCCGTCATGACCATCGGCTTCTACCTCTGGTCCCTGGCCTCGATGGTGGCCACCCTCGCCGGCACGTCGCTGCTGGGATTCCGCATCGACATCCTCATCGTGCTCATGATGTCCACCGCCGGCGTCCTCGCCCTGGCGGAGATCCGGCTCATCGGGATCCGCAGGCTCTACCCCGAGTCGCTGCCCCTGGAGACCACCCGGAAGATCACCCTCGCCATGCTCGTGATCGTCCTCGCCGCCGGGGCCTACTACGCCCAGGACATCCCGGCTCGCAACGAGAACGCCATCGACCACGCCTACCGGGACACCGACGGCTCCGGCGAGCGTGCGGACCGCTACGCCCCCGACGCGGCCAGCTACTACCCGGAGATCGACGAGCACCTCCGCGCCGAGGGGTTCGAACCCACTGACACCGTCATCCTCACGGATGAGAACCGGTTCCTCTCCTTCCACCCGTATCACGGGTTCAACGCCTTCACCAGCCACTACGCCAACCCGCTGGGCGAATACTCCCAGCGCAGCGCCCTGGTTCGCGAGTGGGCGGACGACTCCTGGACCAGCATCGACTCCCCGGAGTCCTTCCGCGACGCGCTCGACGACAGCCCCTGGCACCGTCCGGACGTGTTCATCTTCCGCGGCGAGGCCGAGGGTTCCGTCGACGGCTGGAAGACCCACGTCGCCGAGGACATCTACCCCAACCAGCCCAACGTGCGTTACACGGCCACCTTCTTCAACCCCGAGGTCTTCGCGGACGAGGACCTGTGGACCGTGGAGCAGATCGGACCCTTCGTGGTGGTGTCGGCCAACAATGCATAAGCCCACTCCGAGCCCTGACCTACACTCTGACCCTATGTCCCAGCCCAGCAGCATAAGTACGAGCAGCACGGCCGCCACCGCGGTCGGCGCAGACACCGCCTCCTCCGCCCGCCTCCACGGGTCGGCCCCCCGGTGGCTGAAGAGCCTGGCCATCGTCTCCGGGCTGCTCGCCACGATCCTCTTCCTGCTCGTGCCGTTCCTCCCGGTCAACCAGACCCAGTCCTCGGTGCACTGGCCGCAGAACGACTCCCTCAACTCCGTCAACGCGCCGCTCATCTCCGTCGCCCCGGAGAAGTACGAGGCCCAGCTGCCGCTATCCGCCGTTGACCTGCTGCGCGACGGCCAGTCCCTGCTGCTGGGCACCATCCCCGCCGACAGCCCCGAGGCGACCGACCGGGGCCTGTTCATCACCGTCAACGCCGACGACGGGCTGAGTGTCTCCATCCTCAACGACGTGGTCTTCGAGCTCGCCTCCGAGGAGATGGCGGATCTGCCCGCCGACGCCGTGCTTGACCTGGCGGCCACAGGCGACGGGACGTCGATAAGCATCCCCGGAACCGACCACGCCGAATCGACGGAGTCGGACCTCCGTCCGCAGGTCACGGGCGTGTACACGGAGATCGACAACTCGCCCGAAAACGTTTCTTCGCTTATCGACGCCGGTCTCAGCGTCGACGTGGAGATCAACTCCCGCTTCACCACCTCTCCGACGCTGATCAAGCAGGTCGCGATGTGGGCCGGCACGCTCCTGGCGCTTATCGCCGTGTGGGCGCTGTGGCGCCAGGACCGCTGCGACGGCCGCGGCCACATCCGGGGCGGAAGCCGCCGCTGGCGGCCCACCCCGCTCGATGGCGTGGTCGGGGTGATCCTCGGGTTCTGGCACATCTTCGGCGCCAACACCTCGGACGACGGCTTCATCCTCACCATGGCGCGGGTCTCCGGCCACGCGGGTTACATGGCCAACTACTACCGCTGGTACGGCGTGCCCGAGGCACCGTTCGGCTCCCCGTACTACGAGCTGCTCGCCGTGATGAGCGAGGTGTCCGCGGCCTCGCTGTGGATGCGATTGCCGGCGCTGGTGGCGGGCATCGGCATCTGGCTGCTGCTCTCGCGGGAGATCCTGCCCCGCTTCGGACGGGGCATAGCCGGTCGACGCGTCGCGCACTGGACCGCGGCGTTCATGTTCCTGGCCTTCTGGCTGCCCTACAACAACGGCGTGCGTCCGGAGCCGATCATCGCGCTGGGCACGCTGCTCGCCTGGGCACTGTTCGAGCGTTCCATCGCCACGGACCGCCTGCTGCCGGCGGCGCTGGGCACGCTGACCGCGGCCGTCACCCTGACCTGCGGCCCCACCGGCCTCATGGCCGTCGGCGTGTTCCTGGTTTCCCTGCCCTCTCTGGTGCGTATCCTCGGCCGCCGGATGGCCGCCGACGACTCGCCCCGCCTGGCGGCCGCGAGCGTGCTGCTGCCCTTCAGCGCGGCCGGGCTCTTTGTGCTCGTGCCCATCTTCGCCGACCAGACCCTGGCCGCCGTCATGGAGTCCACCCGCGTGCGGGGCATCGTCGGCCCGTCGCTGGAGTGGTACTCGGAGTACGTGCGGTACTCCACGCTGATGGAGCAGTCGGTCGACGGATCCCTGACCCGACGGTTCGCGATGCTCACCATGCTGGTGTGTGTCGCCCTGATCCTCTACTCCGTGCTGCGGTTCGGCAGCGTGCCCGGCGCGAACCGCGGGCCGACGTTGCGCCTCGTGCTCATCGTCGCTCTGTCGATGTTCTTCCTCATGTTCACCCCCACCAAGTGGACCCACCACTTCGGCATCTACACCGGTATCTCGGGCGCGGCCGCCGCGCTGGGTGGCGTGGTGCTGGCGCAGATCGCCGCCAAGTCTCCCCGCGCGCGCACCTTCGCGCTCGCCGGCGTGACCTTCCTGCTGGCGCTGACCTTCGCCGGCTGGAACGGCTGGTGGTACATCTCCTCCTTCGGCGTGCCCTGGTGGGACAAGACCCCGCAGCTGCGCGGCATCGAGTTCAACACCATCCTGCTGGTCATCGCGCTGCTCATCCTCGCGGTGGCGATCGTGCAGACCTTCCGTCACCAGTACCGCCGCTCGCAGGCCATCGAGGAGGGCCGGCTCGACCAGTTCGACGCCGCCGACAAGACGGCCGCCAGTCGGTGGACCACGGTCATGACCGCGCCCATCGCCGTGGTGTCCATTCTTGTGGTGCTGTTCTCCGTGGCCACGTTCACCAAGGCCTTCGCCAGCCAGTACCCCGATTACAGCGTGGGCCTGGGCAACGTCAAGGCGCTGACCGGCGACACCAGCTACCTCGCCGACGAGGCGATGGTGGAGACCAACACCAACGAATCTTTCCTCTCCCCGCTGGGCGACGTGCCGCTCGGGGAGTCCCTCGAGGCCGGGGAGGTCCAGGGTTTCGAGCCCGGGAAGATCCCCGAGTTCATCGTCCCCGAGACCCAGGCCGCCGCGAACGTCGGTGCCATCGCGAACTCCTCCATCAACAACGGGTCCCAGACCGGCGACGGCCCGGCGGCCAGCGGAGACACGGGCAGCACCGGGGACACCGGGAACGCAGACACGACCACCGACGCCGGTAGCACCGGGTCGACCAGCACGGACACCACGACCTCGGCAGATTCGACGACCCGCACGCCGACGTCCGACACGACCGGCGGCACCCGCGAGGCCACGGGTGTCAACGGTTCCAACGCCCAGCTCCCGTTCAACCTCGACCCCTTCGCCATCCCGGTGACGGGTTCGTGGGAGGACGAGCCGACCGCGTCCGCCTCCATCACCACCGCGTGGTACCAGCTCCCGGAGCGCACGGAGAACGCCCCGCTGCTCGTCGTCTCCGCCGCCGGCCGGATCGCCCACTTCGACCAGGACGGCGTCGAGGAGCCCGGCGAAGACCTCGTCGTCGAGTACGGCGTCACCCGCGAAAACGGCGAGGTGGAGAAACTCGGCGAGAAGGTGCTCTACGACATCGGCCCCACCCCGACCTGGCGTAACCTCCGGGTCCCCCTGGACGAGCTTCCCGAGGAGGCGGACGCGGTGCGCATCGTCGCCGAGGACACCTCCCTCGACCCGGAGAACTGGATCGCGTTCACCCCGCCCAGGGTTCCGGAGCTCGCCCCACTCTCCACTCTCACGGATGACTCCACCCCGGCGCTGCTCGACTGGTCCGTGGGACTGCAGTTCCCCACGCTCCGCACGTTCGACCACTTCGCCGGCGTGACGGAGATCCCGCGCTACCGCGTCTCCCCCGACAACGAGGGCGCAGAGGCCCTCACCGGATTCATGGACTTCCTCGGCGGCGGCTCCCTCGCCACCGCAGAGGCCGTCAACTCCTCGTACGAGGTGCCCAGCTACACCCGCGGCGACTGGAACCGGGACTGGGGATCGATCCAGCGCTACGAGCTGCGCGCGGACTCCACCGGCACGGCCCCCGACGAGGCGGTGGTGGACACCGAGGTGATCACCCGCTCGGGCACCTGGCACGAATCGGACATGAACATCCGGGTGCCGGAGGAGGAGTAGTCAGACCGGCGCCAGCGCCACCCCGGCAGCCTCATCCGAGAACGACTGACCCTCGACTCGGATGGGGCTTCTGTGTTCCCGGAACCTGCCCCGATCCAGGCGCATGGGCAGGCTGCGGTTCTCGGAGACGTACCGGGCGCCTCCCGCGAAGGTGAAGTTCAGCACGGACGAGTCCCCCTGCCCGAAGGTGATCTCCGCCATTCCGGTGGTGACCAACGAATGGCAGGCTGAGCACAACGGGATGAGATTCCACAGCTCAGTTTCTCCCCCGTCGCGGTAGAAGATGATGTGGTGGAACTCGATGAACCTCGTGTGGTTGCAGCCGGGCATCGCGCACTGGAAGTTCCACCGGGCCATGAGGGCGTTGACCTGGGCGTCGCCCACCAGCCGCTGCGCGCGGCTCGCGGCCATCTGCACCCCACGGTTGTCCAGCAGGTGTGCCCGGACGTCCCCGTTGAGTGCCGCGGCCACGAGGCTGCTGGAGCTTGCCCCGGGTATCGACGGCAGAATCGCCCGCCCGTCCTCGCTCACCAGCAGGTTGACCTGGGCTCCCGGTGTGCGGAGACGGTTGGTCGGGCGGCATCTGGTCATGTTCACCATGCCCAGGAACGCAGAGAGCAGCCCGCTTCGCCGGGGTGCCCCGAACCCGGTGGCCGAGCGTTCTTCGGAGGGCACGGCAACGGGTGTGTTCTCCGCCTTCTCCAGCTCCCTGGACACGGCGTCCCCGTCGGCCAGCACCTCAGGATCCACCTCGGAAAGGTCGACCAGGTTGCCCAGCTCGGCGATCTTCAGACCTGCCAGCAACCGTGCCGCATTCTCCGGGCTGATTCTGCCGTGGAACCTCAGCCATCCGGTTTCCTCGTCGATGTGCAGGGAGAACTTCTCGGACAGAGGTTTCTCCGGCCTGCCCATGCCCGCGAGGAGGGCGCGCAGCTCGGTGATGGTCAGCGATTTCGCCGCCGCCAGCAGCTCGGCTTCGTTCTCCTCCGTGAGGTGGGCGGCCAGGATGCGCACGACGCTGTAGGAGAGCTCTCCCGCGAGGAAAGCGGCGGCAACCAGCGGGAACCTGGCCAGAGTCGTGCCCACCCGCAGGTATTCGAAGGCGGTGGACTCCGCAACGCTGAGGGTGCGCATGAGCCAGATGGTGGTGGACGGCGACCCCAGCTCCCGGGCCAGGGAGCGGCTGTGGAAGTCGGCGAGGGCGAGAATGAACAGCGCCTTGAAGCGGGTCATCTCACCGTGGGCGGAGATGAGGGTGGAGATGAGGGTCTTGGGACTCATGTCGGTGAGGTCGGATGGCTGGTACACGTCGGTTCCCCCGAAGCGAGACGATCAGATGTTCGATGACACCCAGACCATAAAACATGGGGTGGACACGGCCGGCCCGCCTACGCTGACCTGTGGATAAGCACTATGCCACGGCATAGTCGCGGCCTAGTTCTCCACAGCGACGGCGGGGAGCTGCGTGAGGGAGGTGATGGCCCGAGGGGTGTATGCGTAGGTCCGATCGCTTCGGGCCGCCTTCCATCCACGCCTCATCAGCCAGAAGATCAGCGGGTACAGGATCAGGCAGACAACGACCGTCGTGACGCCGGCTGCGACCTCACCGCCCTGGTAGTTCCATCCGAAATGCAGGAGGAAGGACACGGCCAGCCACCCGAGGGCGACGAGGATCCGCCGCGCGGTGGACAATCGCGCAGCGAACAGGGCCTGGCCGATGCCCCAACCCGCGATGGCGGTCCAGATGATGTGCAGGAACGGGCCGAGGAAGATGCGCAGTCCCCAGATCTCCAACAGCCCCGCCACGTCCGAGTTGGTGTCGAGCATGCCCAGGACCGCGCCGTAGGTGATGTTCTCCACGGTCTCGAACCCCAGCCCGACGAGCGCGCCGGTGACCAGCGCGTGCCACGGGCGGTTGATCCCGCGGAACATCAGGGCGATGAGCACCACACCCAGGGCTTTGCCGGGTTCCTCCGGGTACGCGCCACCGAAGGACATCGTGGCCGCGTCCCAGCCGAGGCTGTCCACCGCGTCCATGAGCGGGGTGGCCACGAGCAGGGCGGGCATCATGGCGAACCCGCCACCCCAGGCCAGGCAGACAAACACCCACAGGGCCGTGACCCGCGCCGAGTTCATCTGCGGCCACAGCGGCGTGAACCGGAGCAGGGCGACGACCACGCCGACGTAGAGCAGGCCGAGAAACACTCCGCCCACCGCCGCGGAGGGGGAGAAGAACAGCAGCCCGAAGAGGGTGACGCTGGTCAGTCCCAGTCCGATCACTACGAGAATGCCCGTGACCCAGGCGGCGGTGCGGTTCATGGCGGTTCTCCTAGAGAGTGGTCTCTTCGGGGGCGTAACCCGAGGTGGTGAGCGTGCCCAGGAGGCTCTCGGGCATCGACTCCCCGATCAGCGTCTGCCAGACCGCCTCACCGTAGTCGGCGGTGTCTTCGCTGTCCCAGAGCACGTCGATCTGCACGTACATCAGAAAGTTGTCCTCGATCGGGGTGAGAATCCCGATCAGCCCGTAGCCGGGGTCGTCCAACACCAGCGTGTCCCCGAAGTGTTGCACCGCCAGGCTGTCGTCCGCGGAGGCCCAGCTGCCGGCCCGGAACATGCGCCGCAACGTAGCCTCCGGATCCTGAACGCTCTCGCGGGGATGAACGACGCTGTCCAGGCTCACCCCTCCGCAGTCGTATCCCCACATGAGCGGGGATTCGTCGTTGAACTCGCACCTCACGGGCTGCCCGTCCAGGGTGAGCGGGATCTCGTCATAGGAGTCGAAGGACGACAGCTGCACCGGCTCGGTCTCACCGGTGGCCGCCGGGATCAGCGCGCGCAGCAGGAAAGGCAGAAGGAGAATCACCGCCAGCAGGATGGCCAGCACCCCGAGCACGGGAGCGGCCTTCTCCGGCTGGAGCCGATAGGCGGTGACGTTTCCCGGGCGCATGCCTGCACAGCCTAGTGGGTGCCAGCGCCTAGAGTTGGGCACATGGATGATCTCTACCGCTACGTCAACGGCCCCTGGCTCGACAACCACGTGATCCCCGAGGACCGGGGTGTGGACGGGACGTTCCACACCCTGCGTGACAACGCCGAGGAGAACGTGCGCGACATCGTCGAGACGGATTCCGGGCGCCCCGGGGCGCTCTTCGCCTCCTTCATGGATGTCGACGGCGTCAACGCCGCCGGGATGACGCCTCTCGACGACGACCTCGACCTCCTCACCGCCGCGGACGTGCACGATTTCGCCGCCAACCTGGGAACGCTCGAGCGCCGGGGTATCGGCGCCCCGGCCTCGTTCTGGGTGGAGAAGGACTCCGGTTCCGAGGAGTCCATCGCCTACGTGGTGCAGTCCGGACTCGGCCTGCCCGACGAGGCCTACTACCGCGAGCCCGACCACGCCGAGACCCTCGAGGCCTACGAGCACCACGTCGCGGACATGCTGACGTTCCTCGACCCGGCACGCCTGTTCGGCCTGGACCCGCAGTCGGCCGCGGCGCGCATCGTGGCCCTGGAGAAGGACATCGCCGCGGGCCACTGGAATGTGGTGGCCTCGCGCGACGCGGTGAAGACGTACAACCGGGTGGAGCTGGAGTCCCTGCCGTCGACCGTGCGCACGATGCTCACCTCCACCGGTCTGGGCGACGGCCCGCTGGTGAACATGATGCCCAGCTACATCGAGCGCCTGGCGGAGCTGCTCACCGCCGACCGCCTGGCCGACTGGCAGCTGTGGGGCACGTGGCAGATCCTGCGTTCGCGCGCCGGCGTGCTGCCCGTGGAGGTCGGGGCGAAGAACTTCGAGTTCTACGGCACCCGGCTCTCGGGCGCGACGGTGCAGCGCGACCGGTGGAAGCGCGGCGTCGCACTGGCGGAGTCCCTGGTGGGACAGGAGATCGGGCGGGTCTACGTCGAGCGTCACTTCCCGGCCTCGTCCAAGGACGAGCTGCTCACCCTCGTCGACTATCTCCTGGCCGCCTACCGCGAGCGCATCACGGCGCTGCCGTGGATGACCGACGAGACCAAGGGCAAGGCCCTGGAGAAGCTGGCCCAGTTCAAGCCGAAGATCGGTTACCCGGACAACTGGCGCAACTACGACGGCCTCGAGTTCGGATCCACCGGCGCCGACCTCATGGCCAACGTGCGCGCGGGCGCGCAGTTCCTGCACGACTACGAGCTGGGCAAGATCGGCCTGCCGGCGGACCGCTCGGAGTGGGTCACCACCCCGCAGACCGTCAACGCGTTCTACAACCCGGTGGTCAACGACATCACCTTCCCCGCGGCGATCCTCCAGCCGCCCTTCTACTCCCCGGAGGCGGACGCGGCGGAGAACTTCGGCGCGATCGGCGCGGTCATCGGCCACGAGATCGGGCACGGCTTCGACGACCAGGGTTCGCTGTACGACGGCCTGGGCAACCTCAACTCCTGGTGGACCGACGCCGACCGCGACGCGTTCACCGCGCTGACCGACAAGCTGGTGGCGCAGTTCCAGGGCCTGGTCCCCCGCATTCTCGAGGAGAACGGCGTCGATACGCCCGGTGTCAACGGCGAGTTCACCCTGGGCGAGAACATCGGTGACCTGGGTGGATTCGGCATCGCCGTCGTGGCGTTCCAGATGTACCTCAAGGATCACGGCGACCCGGGTGAGAAGGAGTTCCCGCACGAGGGCGGCTCACCGGACATGGCGGGGCGGAAGTTCACCAGCATGCAGCGGCTGTTCCTCTCGTGGGCCAGCGTGTGGCGCACGGCGATCCGGCCGGAGATGCAGAAGCAGTACCTGGCCATCGATCCGCACGCGCCGGCGGAGTTCCGTTGCAACCAGATTGTCGCGAACATCCCGGAGTTCTACGAGGCGTTCCCCGAGGTCGACGAGGATTCCGCGCAGTACATCGCGCCAGAGGATAGAGTCGCGATCTGGTGACCTGAATCATCACCACTCGCTTATCAATCCCGGGAGGGATCATGGACCACCCTATCCACCTCACCGTCGACGGAACGGACCATTCCGTCGACGTGGACACCCGCACCACGGTGCTCGATGCGCTGCGCGAGCGGCTGGGCAACACCTCGCCGAAGAAGGGTTGCGACCACGGCCAGTGCGGCTCATGCACGGTGCTTATCGACGGTCGTCGCCAACTCAGCTGTCTCAGCCTGGCCGTCGCGCATGACGGGGCGGAGATCGTCACCGCCGCCGGCCTGGGTGAGGACGGCGAACTGCATCCCGTCCAGGAATCCTTCATCACCCACGACGGTTTCCAGTGCGGTTACTGCACGCCGGGTCAGGTGTGTTCGGCCGTGGGCATGCTCGAGGAGCTGCGGGCGGGGCATCCGAGCCACGTCACGGAGGATCTCACGGAGGACCCCGAGCTCAGCGACGCGGAGATCCGGGAGCGCCTCAGCGGCAACCTCTGCCGCTGCGGCGCCTACGACGGCATCCTCGAGGCCGTGAAGGAGGCGGCGCAGCGATGAAGCAGCTCGACTACGTCGCCCCCGCCACGGCCGAAGAGGCCGTGGCGGCGGTCTCCGGCAACGACCTCGCGCGGTTCCTCGCCGGCGGCACCAACCTCGTCGACCACCTCAAGCTGGGTGTCGCGACGCCGGAGGTGCTGGTGGATGTCAGCAAACTCCCCCTGACGGACATCACCGAGACCGATTCCGGCATCCGGATCGGCACCAACGTGCGCAACAGCGACCTCGCCGCGTACTCCGCCATCCGCGCGCAGTGGCCCGCGGTGAGCCGCGCGCTGCTCTCCGGCGCCAGCGGGCAGATCCGCAACATGGCCACCACCGGCGGCAACCTGCTGCAGCGCACCAGGTGCGTGTACTTTCAGGACGTCACCACCGCCTGCAACAAACGTGAACCCGGCACCGGCTGCTCCGCCCTCGGCGGATACGGCCACCACAACGCGGTCCTGGGAACCAGCGAGCACTGCGTGGCCACCCACCCCTCCGACCTGGCGGTCGCGCTGACGGCGCTGGACGCCGAGGCGATCGTGCTGGGCCCCGAGGGCGAGCGGCGCATCCCCGTGGCACAGCTGCACCGGCTGCCCGGCGCGCACCCGGAGACGGACACCGTGCTGGAGCACGGCGAACTCATCACCGCGGTCGAGTTGCCCGCGAGCCCGCTGGCCCGGCGCTCCACCTACATGAAGACCCGTGACCGCGCCTCCTTCGCCTTCGCGCTGGTCTCCGTCGCGGCGGCCGTGGAACTGGACGACGACGGCCGAATCACCGACATCGCCCTGGCCTTCGGCGGGGTCGCCCACAAACCCTGGCGCGCCACCCGCGCCGAGGACGCGCTGCGCGGAACCATCCCCAACGAGGCCGCCATCAACCGTGCCGTTGCCGCCGAGCTGACCGACGCCTCCTTCACCGAGGCCACCGCCTACAAGGGCCCGCTCCTGCGCGGCGCCACCGTCGCCGCCCTGAACGAGGTACTCCGATGAGCCCCAGCAAAAACGCCACCCCGATCTCCGCCGCGGCCATGGGCTCGCCCCTCGGCCGGGTCGACGCCCGGGAGAAGGTCACCGGGCGGGCCACCTACGCGTTCGAGAACGACGCGCAGTTCGAGAAGAAGCCCCTCTACCTGTGGCTGGTCACCTCCACCACCGCCAAGGGCCGGGTGCGCGAGATCGACGCCTCCGCCGCCCTCGAGCACCCGGGCGTGACCGCCGTGCTCGACCACGTCACCGCGCCCCGCATGGCCGACACCGACAACAGCGAGCTGGCCATCCTGCAGGATGACCGCATCAGCTACTACGGCCAGATCGTGGCGCTGGTGCTCGCGGAAACCATCGAGGCCGCCCGCGAGGGTGCGCGGTTGACCGTCGTGCACCAGGACGAGGAAAAGGCCGTGCTCACCGCCGACGAGGCCGAGCTCTACACCCCCACCAAGGACGCGGTCGGCGCGGAACCGGACACCGAGGAGGGGGATGTCGATGCCGCGCTGGCGGAGGCTGAGGTGGTCGTCGACAAGCAGTACTCCACCCCCTACGAGCAGAACAATCCGCTGGAACCGCACGCGGCCAGCGCGGTGTTCGCCGACGGGGTCCTGGAGATGTGGGACTCCACACAGGGCGTGCACGGCGTTGCATCCGCGCTGGCACCGATGCTCGGGCTGAGCGAGACGCAGATCCGGGTACAGGCGCCCTATGTCGGCGGCGGTTTCGGCAGCAAGGGCGTACCCCATCCCCCGGAGATGGCCGTCGCGCTCGCCGCGGTGTGGGCCGACGGGCGGCCGGTGAAACTCGCGGTCACCCGCCAGCAGATGTACTCGCTGACCGGCTACCGCACCGCGACGAAGTCGCACATCCGCCTGGGAGCGCGTGCCGACGGCCGTATCACCGCCCTCGACGTCCTGGCCACCGTGGAATCCGCGGCGGCCAAGGAGTTCATCGAGCACGCGGCCAAACCCGCCCGCATGATGTATGCCGGTGCAAACCGACGCACCCGGCACCGCGTCGCCGAACTCGACGTGGCCATCCCCTCCTGGCTGCGCGCCCCGGGCGAGATGCCCGCCATCTTCGCCCTCGAGGTCGCCATGGACGAGCTCGCGGAAGCCACGGGGATCGACCCGGTGGAGCTGCGTATCCTCAACGACCCGGAGATCGACCCGGAGACGGGCAAACCCTTCGCGTCCCGGCGCCTGGTCGAGTGCCTGCGCCGCGGCGCGGAGAGTTTCGGCTGGTCGCAGGGTCGCCCAGAGCCGCGCTCGACGCTCGAGGGCGACTGGTGGGTGGGCACCGGCGTGGCCTCGTCGACCTACCCGGCCAACTTCTTCCCCGGCAACAGCGCGCGGGTCACCGCGCTGGAGGGTGGACGCTACAACGTGGCCATCGGCGCGGCGGACATCGGCACGGGCTCGCGCACGGCGCTGCTGCAGATCGCCGCGGACGCGCTGGAAGTCCCGGTCGAGGACGTGGACCTGGCCATCGCCGATTCCTCCCTGCCCACCGCCACGGTGGCCGGCGGCTCCTCCGGTACGGGTTCCTGGGGCACGGCCATCGTTCAGGCGGCCCAGCAGTTCCGCGCGGACCACGGTGACCACCCCGTTCCCGGCGAGCTGACCACCTCCACCACGGAGGCCTACCCCGACATGGACAAGTACTCCATGCACTCCTTCGGCGCCGCCTTCGCCGAGGTCCGGGTGCACCGACTTACCGGGGAGATCCGGGTTCCGCGCCTGACCGGCGTGTACTCGGTGGGCCGCGTCATCAACCCGGTCACGGCCCGCTCGCAGTTGCTCGGCGCGCTCATCATGGCCCAGTCCGCCGCGCTCTACGAGGAGGCCTACCGCGACACCCGCACCGGGCACTTCGTCACGCAGGACCTGGCGTCCTATCACGTGGCGGCCCACGCGGACATCGGTGACCTGCACGTGGAGTGGCTCGACGACGTCGACGAGCGCGCCACCCCGATGGGTTCGCGTGGCATCGGGGAGATCGGCAACGTCGGCGCCTCGGCGGCGATCGTCAACGCGGCGTACCACGCCACCGGCGTCCGCGTGCGTGATCTGCCGGCCACTCCCGAGAACTTTCTGTGACGGTCGGTCTCCTACTCGCCGCCGGGGAAGGTCAGCGCCTGGGCCACGGGCCCAAGGCGATGCTGCGCGCGCCTGATGCGGACTCGCTGGTCCGGCGGGCAGTAATCACGCTGCTGGACGGGGGCTGCGACCGAGTGGTCGTCGTCGCCGGCGCCGGTGCGGATGAGGTGCGCGCTGAACTATCGACGCTCCCCTGCCAACTCGTGGTCAATCCCGCGTGGAGCAGCGGCCTGGCCTCGTCGTTTGCCGCCGGGGTGGCCGAGGCAGCGCGCCTCGGTGCTTCCCGGGTGCTGGTGGCGCTGGTGGATCAGCCCGGCCTGACTCCGGGTGCGGTCGAGCACCTGCTCGCCCGGGCCGCCCCGTCCCGGGTCACCGCGGCCGCCTACGACGGCGAGCGCGGACACCCGCTGCTTCTTCCGCTGGCCTTCGCGCAGGAGGCAGCCGCCCAGGCCACCGGCGACGCCGGCGCCCGGGAGTGGTTGCGCGCTCACCCCGAGCTGGTCGACCTGGTCGAGCTCGGCCACCTCGCCGACGGACGTGACATCGACACCCCCACGGACCTGGCGGCGTGGCGGGAGGCCAGATGAACTTCTGGGAATCCCTCGCGCCAACGCTGGCGGGTGACAAGGGCTTCATCCTGGCCACGGTCATCTCCACCACGGCCGGTGCCCCGCACCCGCCGGGCACGCAGATGGCGCTGCTCGACGACGGCTCCGTCGTCGGCAGCCTCTCCGGCGGCTGCATCGAGGCCGACGTGCTGGCCCGCGCCGAGGACGTCTCCGCCACCGGTGAGGCCACGATCCAGGACTACGGCTACAGCGACGCCACCGCCCTCGGGGTAGGCCTGACCTGCGGCGGGTCGATCCGCGTGTACCTCGAGTACGTCGCCCCGGAGGAGTTCGATCTATTTCGCGAGCTGTTGGCGCACCTGCGCCGCAGTACCCCGGTAGCCACCGTCACACGCCTCGGCGGCGGCCGCGAGATCACACTCACCGACAGCGCGCTGCTGCGTCAGGGCCGCTCCGCGCTGGTTGGCGACTCTTTCGTACGGGTCTTCGCGCCCCCGGAACGACTCATCATCTTCGGCGCCAATGCCTTCGCCTCTGCGCTAGCCAGTCTGGCGTCCGCAACCGGCTACCGCGTCACCGTCTGTGATGCCCGTGCCACCTTCGCCACCCGGGAACGATTCCCCACCGCCGCCGAGATCGTCGTGCGCCAGCCACACCGCTACCTCTCGGAGTTGGCCGTGGACGAGCGCACGATCCTGTGCGCCATGACACACGACCCCAAGTTCGACGACCCGCTGCTGGCCACGGCGCTGCGTACAAACGCCGGCTTTATCGGGGCGATGGGCTCGCGGCTGACCACCCAGGAACGTCACGAGCGGCTCCGCGCCCTGGGCGTCAGCGAGGAGGAACTGGCACGCCTGCGCGCCCCCTTTGGGCTCGACCTCGGTGGTCACACCCCGGAGGAAGCGGCCGTGTCCATGCTCGCGGAGATCATCTCCGCGCGTCGGGGCGGCTCCAACCGGCCGCTCTCGCAGACGGAGGGCCGGATTCACCGGGAGGGTTAGCCGAGGCCGTCGGAAAGCATCAGTTCCGCGATGATCACCGGGGTGGCCTCCGGGTCCTGCGCGGGCACCGCGGTGAGGTGGAGCCGAGAGGTGCCGTAATCCGTGCTCGCCGACCGCGCCGGCACCGGCAGGGCGCTGATGCGCAGCCGGTAGGACAGCACCTTGCCGTCGACGGTCACGGTGCCCACCGCGCGCTGGCGGGTCGCCTCGGCGATCTGTGCGTCCACCACCTCGGCCTCCGGCTGCTCGCCGGAGCCCCTGATAAGGAACTGCGGGCCGGGCCCGTCGGGAAACTCTGCGCCGTCGTCGCCCTGAACAATAGTGCGGATGATCTGGGTGACCGCGACGGGATCGCTCAGCCCCGCGGAGACCCAGCGTTTGCCCAGCTCACTGTGCTCGAGGGTGGTGAGGGTGGCCTGCTCGCTGAGCTCGGCGGACCGGTAGGTCACGGGCAGCTGGATCAAACGACCGGAATCATCGAGTCCGAAGTGGAACTCGATGCCCACCTCGCCCTCGGGGTCCACGAGGCGCGCGGATCCCTGCAGATCCTTGATGGAGGCGAAGTTCTGGGCCAGCTCCGCTTTGGTCGGATTCAGTTCGGCGTCGGGGTACAGCTTGGCAGTTCCACTCATGGTCTCTTCCGCTCCTGCTCATCTTGGTTTGTCGCTGCGGATCTATCCTGCCGCCCACCTTACGTCGCGGGGGCGACCACTAGGGTTGAGCGCATGACTCCTCCCCCGAAACTCGAGCAAGGTTCGCCGGACGACGACTACCCGCTCAACGACATGGCCTCCGCCGACTTCAATGTCGGCGGCGTGCGCCGGACTCTGCCGCCGGAGCAGCAGCTGAAACAGCTGGCCAGCTACCTGGATTCGACGTATCCGGTGCCCGATCTCACTCCCCCGTGGGCCGGCGGCGACGGAGACCCGGGCCCGGGTGACCGCTACTCGGCCAAGCTTCCCGACCGCATCACCCACGCCGCCATGCTCATGCTCGGCACCGCGGTCGATCACGCCATGCCCGGAGTCGCCTTCGCCCGCGGCGTCGACACCGAGGAGGTGCCCGGTGGCCTGGTCCTGCGACCGAGCGTATCGACGGGCCGGTGGGCCCTCTCGCTCCACTCCGGTGGCTGGTGGCGCGGCTCCGGCGAGGCGCTCGACTATCAGTGGCGCCCCGAAGTCGCGGCCGCGGCGGAACTCTCCGGCACGACCATCCTCGACCTCGACTATCCGCTGCTGCCCGGTGCCTCGCTCGCCGAGGTGAACGCTGAGGTCACCCGCGCGCTCGACTGGATCCGCACTCAGGGCGCCTCCTCCGTCACCGCCTGGGGCTACTCCTCCGGCGCCGCGCTGGCGGCGATGCAGGCCTCGCGCGTCGACGCCCTGGTGCTCACCTTCCCCGACCTCGACTCGGTGGCGCGCCTGCCCGAATCACTGTCGGACGGGATGCAGGTTCCGGCCGCCGACGAATGGCCCAGGTCACTGGTGCAGGTCGCGCTTCGCGACGAGGTGGCTGCCAGGCCGTCGATAAGCGGCGACGCAGCGGTGAAGGAGTACGTCTCCACCCACCGTATCTCGACGCCCGAGGTCGCGCGCCAGCGGATTCGGGACGTGGCGGAGTTCCTGGGGTCGGTGGGTCCTCTCTTCTAGTCCCATAGTGAACTCTGGTTTCTAACCCATCGCCCCAGTTTTCGTGTTTACTTTCAATATGAAAAAACTTGTAGCCGCGGTAGCCCTAACCGCGACGATGCTCATCACGGGATGCAGTGGGCAAAATGCCGGCCCTGAATCATCGGATAACCGTGAATCGGATTCAATCGATCTGACTGGCGTCTGGGCGGAAACAGAGCGAAACAGCACCTGGATGGAAGCTGGTGTCGTCGACGACGGGGGTGTCCCCCTTTGAGTGGACACGCAGGATTGATCAAGCAGCGGGTGCCACGGTAACAGCCGCGGCGCGGTGTTCGAAAGCTCTCGGCGATAAGTAACTGATCCCGGAGTGCCGACGACGTGTGTTGTACCTCGTGATCCACCGGAACACCTCCCGTCGACACTGAACCGGCGACGCCCAACCACCAGAACCTTGCAGCGTCTCCCTCTTCAGCGAGGCGTTGAACGACTCAGCCATCGCGTTATCCGCACTCGATCCGATCCGGCCCATCGACTGGCGGATCCCCAGCCTCCGGCACGTGGTCTGGAACGCTGAGGAGATATAGACGCTGCCGTGGTCCGAGTGAAATATTGCCCCGTCCAGGGAGCCTCTCGTGCGTGCCGCGTCCTCAATCGCGTCCTGGACGAGACTGGTACGCATGTGGTCCGCAAGCGAGTAGCCGACCAGACGCCTGGAACAGACGTCGATGACCGTGGCCAGGTACATGAATTCTCCTTTCCCGCAGGGCAAGTAGGTGATGTCGCCGATATAGAGCTGGTTGCAGTCCTCGGCGGTGAAGTCTCGGCCGACGAGGTCGTCGAAGACCCTCGCGTCCTGGTCCGGGATGGTGGTGCGTTTCTTCTTGCGCAGGTTCACCCCGGCGATCTGGTGCTGGCGCATGAGACGTTCGATGCGTTTGTGGTTGACCGGCGTGGGCGCGGTGTCGTTGATTTCGGCGGTCATGCGGCGCACTCCGATCGTGGCATCGAACTCCTCGTGGTAGTCCCGCATCTGGGCCACCAGCACATCATCGGCGTGCTGGCGCTGCCTGCGGGCAGGCTTGCCGTCCCGCCACTTGTAAAAGCTTGACCGGTTCAGATTAAGGACATGACACAACCGCTTCACCGAGTAGGTGGTGGCGTAGTCGTCAACGAACTGGAAGCGGATCACCAGGTCGTCTCTCCCGCGAAATACTTCGCGGCCTTGCGCAGGATATCGCGCTCGGTGGAAAGCTTCTGGGTCTCCGAGCGCAGGTGCTGGACTTCTTTGCGCAGGCGCAGCAGCTCGTCGGTGGGGTCCTCGGCGGTGCGGCTGGGCTGGACGCCGCGGGCCCTGCGGGCGGCGTAGACCCAGTTCTTCAACGTCGCCCGGCTGATGCCGAGGTCCACGGCGATTGAGGAAAAAGAAGCGCCCTTGGTGTCCTCGTAGAGCCGGACCGCGTCGGCTTTGAACTCATCGGTGTAGGTGTTCTTCGGCATGGTGGTCTCTCGCATTCTCCGGCCCATTCTGGGCCAGGGTCAGCGTGTCCACCAAACAGGGGACGGCCCCCTCACCCCAGGCAACTCGAAGTACCCCGACCTACCCGAACCACCCGTGGTGGACTTCGACTGGGAATACGACGAAGACATCCTCGCCGACTACATCTCCAAAATCGGAACTACGGTGCTGTTGCAAAGTTCGGGCGACAGGAAGACCTGCGTGAAATAATCACAGCCATGGGCATCTTCTCCGGTCGTCATTTCCCCCGTGAAATCATCCTGTGGGCGGTCCGGTGGTACTGCCGCTACGGGCTCAGCTACCGCGATCTGGAAGAAATGATGACCGAACGCGGCGTACCGGTCGATCACAGCACCATCTACCGCTGGGTCCAGAAATATGCTCCTGAGCTGGACAAGCAGACCCGGTGGTACCGACAAGTCCCGGATTGGCAGGCCCGGTCCTGGCGGGTGGACGAGACCTATATCCGGGTCGGGGGAAAGTGGTGCTACCTCTATCGGGCCATCACCGCGGGCGGGCATACCCTGGATTTTTACCTGTCCCCAAAGCGTAACGTCGCCGCAGCGAAGCGTTTCCTGGCCAAGACCCTGAGGTCGAACACGATAACCGGGTCCCCGCGGGTGATCAACACCGATAAAGCACCCTCCCTGGCCAGGGCAATCGCCGAGTTGAAGTCAGAGGGAATCTGTCCGCAGACCGTGGAACACCGGCAGGTGAAATACCTCAATAACGTCATTGAAGGAGATCATGGGCGGCTGAAACGGATCCTCGGACCGAAGGGGGCGTTCAAAAACCGGACCTCGGCGTACCGGACGTTGAAAGGGATGGAAGCGATGCACTCATTACGGAAAGGCCAGGGCGCGGTGTTTGCCTACGGGCAACCGAACCCGGATGCGGTGATCGTCAGCCGGGTGTTCGAGGCTGCCTGAGAACGCCGACCCGCAGCGAGCATCAGAGGATGAAGACTGGGTCGTCACGGCTCTCCGCCTGAAGTTTGCAACAGCACCAGCTTTCTTATCTAGTTACTCTTTTTAGAGGGTTACTCACGCGCGAAGCCGCTCGAGAGACACCTCGATCCCAGACAAACCCGCCGGGACAGGCCACCAGGCCCACCCTCGCCGCGCAAAAAACGGCCGCGAGGCTCATCCAGCGGCTCCCCTGGCTTCTCCGAAGCGCAACGCCTGGCCGCCGGCGACACATCGGCGCCCTGGCACGCCTTCTCGACGAGACAGGCTTCGCCCATGTGAGCGCAGAAGCAATCACCACTGGCATCGACACCACCCTCGCCGAGCGCGGGTGGGAGCTCCACCCTCCTTCTATCACCCGTCCGCTGGCCTGGCTGCGAGCCGTGCTCACGAATCTGCGATCTACCGCATCAGAGCACACATGTGTAGCTGTGTAGTGCAATAGCGCTGCAATACACAGGCATGAGGACCGACTATCCGCCCAGTGCACTGAGCTGCAGCTTCGTCATCCTTGTAGCGTACGAGTGCCTTCATCGAAGGGGTGCCAGCGGAAACGCATGCACTTTTCCATGCGGGCGAACCACTCAGTTCCCAATCGCCCCGTCGGGACATCAGACTGGCATGGTGCAGCGTATTTGAAGATGATCAATGTGCCCACACAGGATGTACGCCTTGATTACACGCAGGGGCTTTCACCGAATGCATTGATACAGCGTAAGTCGATATAGGAGTTTGAATTCCCCATACTTCGACTTCGTCAGATAATTGTAATTATCTGACGAAGCGCAGGAGCAGTTTCTACCATTCACATGCCGTATGCCTTGATTTAAAAATGCGAGTCAGATTGCAATCAATCTATGTCATTGCGGCTCCGCTTCCCTCCGGCCGGTACCTGTCGCGGGTGGGGAGCAATTACCGTGCGGTGGCCTCGGAGGTGATCGCCGGTGCGTCCGCTTCCCGGCGGAAAAAGCTCAGTCATGATCTGGCTTTGGCTGAGTCTGACGAGGAAGCGACCGTCGTGTTTGCCGCCGCAGTGGCTGAGGCGTGGGGTGTAGAGCCCGATGTGGTCGAATTTCATGAGATTTCGACCACATCGCTCCCGACCTATCGCGATATTGACCTGGTGGGGCATCAGCTTGGCATGACGGGCGCCGAGGTTGTTTCCCTTATCCGCGGGCAGGACCAGGGCTTCTCACCGGAGGATCCAAACGCTGTTTTGCCCAGAGAGTATGCGGCGGCGCTCCGGCTCCGGCTACAGGAGCACGCAGACGCCGCTGCCGAGATTCAGCGGCGGGTCAGCCTGTCGGATGTCTGGCACGATCGCAGCCCCCGCTGGATAGCTGAGGCGATCCGGTCTGCCGTAATAGACCAGCGTCTCTGATAGGAGAAGCTGCAGCTTTCCGCATCGCTGAGCCCAGGGCGAGTCGCTGGTTACTGGGCAAGCGTTGCGATGGCGGCGAAGCCGACGACTGCCAGGGACCAGCGGAAGAGTCCCTTCAGGACTTCCTGGTTCAGTGAATCGGTGTCTTCTCGCTTCATCGAAGCCCAAACATAGCGGAACGCTTCTTCTGTACTCCAAAGGTTGGGGGTGCTGTCCATTCTTAGCTCCTAGAGTTGGGTATTGTTGGCCTTAGTTGGAAACTATCCGATCGTCCCGGGATTTGCAACTATTGCCAACTTGTGAGTTGTTGGGCTAGGCTGGGTGCGTGAGCCTGATAAATGACAACCTCCCCCCGAGGGAACCGCATGAAGCGCCGGAGCATATCGACATGCTCGTTGGCCCGGGCCAAACTGTCGACAACCGCAGATTTGGCGCATTACTGGCACGCCTACGCGAGGATGCGGGACTATCCCGATCGGACGCATCGGCAGAGCTCGGCCTGTCCTCGGAGTATTTGCGTCTCATAGAAAACGGCAAGCGCACACCTGCCCTCGGGAACATGCGCAATTTTCTCGATGTGTACCAAGCCCGGGGGGTGGTGCGGTCCCTTCAGCCCGGGGGTGACCGGCCGGATTTACTCATCTTTCCCCCGGACGAAATGGATCCGACGATCGTCGAGTTCACTAGCCGCATACGTGAAGCACGGGGCAGCTCTTCTAGAGCTTCACGGCGAAGGGGTCTTCCGAAGGGGATCGGGCGTGACCGCTTCCCTGCAGACCATGCAGAAGAGTTGGGGCAGGTGGTCTCTTTGTTGACACTTGTTGATCGCCAAACGCTCGCGAAGGTTCGAGATTTTCTTCAATCCGCGGCCGATGGCGATGTCGACCCTCTGATCGAATAGGGCACTTTTGGTGGCGCATGAGGGGTCCGGCAGGGATGGTTCCCCCGTTCCGTGCCGTCACCCCACCCGCATGTCCGCGCTTGGCACCCAGGGCCTGACCCTCCCCGCAGGCGCACGCGGAGGCCGGGGCTGCATAAAGCTTCTCACTGGCAGGATCATCACCCCAGCAGTATCGATGCATGTAAAGTATGATTGAGATACATCATGATGCATCCATCGCGGAAGGTTGATCCATGATCATCGGAGTAGTGAACGGCAAGGGGGGAGTCGGGAAAACGACCACCTCGATCTATCTGGGGCAAGCGTTCAGCAACCTTGGTTACGACGTCACGGTAATTGACCTTGACCTCCAGGGCTCAGCCTCCGACTGGGCCGACCGTGCTGAAGCATCAGGCACTCCCCTGCCGTTCCCTGTCGACGTTTCCAACCTGAAGCGACTCCCCCGCCTCGTGGCGGGAATCGACAAGGACGCCATCGTCATCCTCGATACCCCACCGGGTGATGCTCGATCCATTGACGCCGCCATCGAAGTGTCGGACTTCGTGATTGTCCCCACCCAGGCGTCCGGCATTGAGGTTGCTCGAGTCTGGGAGACACTCCCCTCGCTGAGCGGTATCCCCTTCGGTGTCCTCATCACCGCCGCCCGCTTGGGGACCAGGAACCTGGATGATGTGCGGGAGGTTTTCAAGGACCAAGAGATTCCTTTGTTCGATGGCTGCATCCCGATGAGAGAAAGCATCCGTGATGCATTCGGAACATCCCCGGCCAAGACCGAAGGCTACGAAAGTGTGGCGAAGGAGATCCTGGAGGCATTGCAGTGACCAGTAAGAAGTCGAAGTTTCAGCCGCCGGCAGCGGCGAAGGCAGCTCCGCGACGGAGTATGACGGAAGCTTTTGTGGAGCCGGAGGAGCCTGTCACCATGTTCACGCTGCGGATGAACTCGGAGCTGCACCGTCAGCTGAAAGTTCAGGCGGCGAATGAAGGGCGCTCCATGAAGGAGATTCTGGAGGAGCTTTTGCGAGGCTACCTCGACAAGAAGGGCGCCTAGCCTGGCCCTTCGCCAGACCGAGAAGCCTGTCACGGTAGACAGCACTACATTTAGATGTATATGCACCATGATGTATCTACACAATGATGCAATGCTGTCACGTGAGGCGTCTGCGATGTCCTTGGCGTGGTCCGGGGCGGAAGGCTGGTGCACGAGGGCTCGGCTGTCCGGCGGGTGGGTGGGGTCGGTGATCGGGTCTCCATCGGAAGATCAGATTTGCGGTGGGGTTGACGTGCGTGAGGGGCAAGCAATATTGATATACATCGTGATGTATATGTATCATTTTTGGCTGGTCACCTTTTCCCGGGCTGGCGTGCACAGTCGGCTGATACCGTACAAAAAAGAGGGCCGGCAGCTGCGCTCACAGCTCCGACCCAAAACCCTGTTCTGCCAGCAAAGCAAACGAAGAGGATTTCATGACACATGATAGCCCTGTCCCACGGGGCGGCAACACTCGTCCCACGGCGAGGGAGGAGCTCGAGGCTCGCCTCGAGGAAATCGAAGCCGCCAACCAGCTCCTGGACCCCTACGCGTTCTCGTCCAGGACCCTGATTCAGACGACGTTCCCTCACAGCTCCAGAGCAGGGGACAAGCTGGTGCTGAAAAACGGCGCGGTGACAGTCACCATGATCTCGCCCAACGGCTTGCCGTATGGGGTGTATCCGCGGTTGATCATGTGCTGGCTGACCCGCGAAGCACTGCGGCGCCGCGACCTACCGGAGGATGAGGCGAGGACCATCCCGCTGGGGAGTTCGCTGGCGGATTTCATGCGCGACGTCGGCATCATGGGCCGGTCCGGGGGAAAAACCGGCAACATCACTAGCCTGCGCAAGCAGCTGCGCTCCCTGTTCACCACGATGATCACCGTCGAGGTGACCAATCATGAGAACCGCGACAAGCGCCAGATTGTGTTCGACCAGATGCAGAACACCCTGATCGCGGAGTCGTCGATGCTGTGGTGGGATACCAAGAACCCGGAGCAGCTGAGCATCCAGGACTCTTCCGTGACGCTGACTGCGGGGTTCTACCGGGAGTTGACGTGCTCGGCGGTGCCGCTGGATGTGTCGATTTTGCGGGAGATCCGGCGTTCGCCGATGGCCATCGACCTGTACTGCTGGATGACCTACCGGGCCAGTTACCAGCGGGGGATCACTGTGGTGACGTGGGATCAGCTGCAACGGCAGTTCGGTGCCAGCTATCAGGGGACTGCCCGGGGCAGGCGTGACTTCAAGCGGCGGCTCCTGGAAGCACTTGAGAAGGTGGTGGCCGCGTGGCCGGAGGCGGCTGTGGATGTGACCGAGAACGGGTTGATGCTGCGACCTGGTGCCCCGTCTGTCCCGCGGAGGGTGCATCAGGAGATCGCCAAGAGGTATGCCACGGACGCGGAAAATCGCTTCTAGCTGCAGGTATCCATTCCTGTAGCCCTGTAGCCCTGTAGCCCTGTAGCCACGTAGCCACGGAAATGTACAACTCAGCACCGTCTCGGGGTGCGCATAAACTGACGCGCTTGTGCGCATAAACTGACGGGTGCTGTTGCAACTTGGGGCGGGAGCCAAGAAAGCTCCGTTTTTATTGTGTGATCAACGCTATGTGCCTGTGTTGTCAGGCCGTCTCGAATACCCGGCTAACAATCACTGCATCCGGATTCGGGTGACCATAGGCAAACATCGTGCCCTGCCCCTTCCGCAATGAGTGCATCGCTTCCATCCCTTTCAACGTCCGGTAGGCAGACGTTTGGTTTTTGAATGCTCCTTTCGGCCCCAGGATCCGCTTTAACCGGCCATGATCGCCTTCAATGACGTTGTTGAGGTATTTCACCCGACGATGCTCGACCGTCGATGGACAGACGCCTTCCGCCTTCAGCTCAGAGATTGCCCTGGCGAGTGAGGGGGCCTTGTCGGTGCTGATCACCCGCGGATAGCCTGCCGATTTATTCGACCGCAGCGTCTTCGCCAGGAAACGCTTCGCTGCCGCGACGTTGCGTTTTGGTGAGAGGTAGAAGTCCAGGGTCTGGCCACCTGCGGTGATTGCCCGATAGAGGTAGCACCACTTTCCCCCGACCCGGATATAGGTCTCATCCACCCGCCAGGACCTGGCCTGCCAGTCAGGAACTTGCCGATACCACCGGGTCTTCTTATCCAGCTCAGGAGCATATTTCTGGACCCAGCGGTAGATCGTGGTGTGATCGACCGGCACTCCCCGCTCGGTCATCATCTCTTCGAGGTCGCGATAGCTCACGCCGTAGCGGCAGTACCACCGCACCGCCCACAGGATGATTTCACGAGGGAACTGCCGACCGGAGAAGATGCCCATGGACCTGATTATTCCACGCCGGTCTTCCTACTGCCCCAACTTTGCAACAGCACCTGCCGATCTCGGTCGCTTCCGGCTCATCGCGACGCTGGTTGCCGTCGCGTGCATGTCACTCTCGATTGCCGGGGCACTGCTGCTCCGGCGGAGGTGGCGGCGCCGTCGAGCCCGCCTCATCTTCGCCGTCCCGCCAAGCTGGCCAACGCCGCCGGAGCGGTGGTCACCTCCAGTCGGTTGGAGCCCCAGCTCAGAATTCCCAGAACCGCCGTCGGGCTGGCAGTTCTGGCGTGAACATTGAGCCAGGCGTCAACGCCCCGTCGATTACGGCCCAGTTTTCAGCCGTCGTCGACACGTGGCGAACCGTTCGGGGTCACGCCCGCATCTGCCGCGTTGAGGGCGGGGACGCTCGCCCGCATCTGCCGCTGTAGGGGCGGGGACGCTCGCCCGGTCATGCCGCGATGGGCGTGCGTTCTTGCCCGGTGAGCCATCGTCTACTGAGATAGCCCGTGTGCTCGTGGACCCGCCATGAGCACACTTGTCCTGTCGGCAGAGCCGGGAGCAGGGCGGGTCACCGCGCGAGGCGGATGTCGACATCTCGTTCTACGTAGCCCCACTCGGGGGTCGTGCGGAGTCGGTCTACGAGCTCCTCGAACGCGGGGGCGTCTTGGGGGGCGTACTCGAACCAGGCGAGGAAGTCGAAGGGCTCGCCCAGGTCATGGCCGTGGTAGAGCTGGCGCGCGACTGCCGGCAGGTACTCCAACCCGACCGCGATGTGGTGGGAACTCTCCTCGAGGAGGTCACGGCGTTCGTCCTGAGCGAGCTGCCACCAAGCATCGGACTTGGTGATGGGGATGAGAGCCGCCCGGGTTGCTTCGGGCCGGCCGAGCTGTGGCTGCTTGGCGTCCAGTGCCTCCTGCTCCTCGCGTCGGGTGTAGCGCTTGTAGCTCGTCGTCCCGCGCAGCACCCAGGCCGCCTCGACGTCGCCTGCACGTGACCCGTCGAGCACGGCCAACCGTGAGACCACCGGCAAGGACGGACCAGTCACCGGCTCGATGCGTTCAACCTGCCAGGCGCCCACCCGGCCTCCGGCAAAGACGTTTAGCGGCATGGAAACGACGTTACCGCACCCCTGCGGAATTTGTCAAGGTAGTTGAGGCCGGTGGGTGTTAGGCGGCTAGCTCGATGCCGGTGTTGTCGGCGGGTTGGTTGATCCAGGCCGTCGGTGGGATGGCCAGGATCTTCGGATCGCGGTTGGTGGCGAATCGTTCGGGGTTGCGGGCGCGGGCGGCGGCCAGGACGAGAGCCCGCTCGCCAGCCTTCGCCGCGGCGAGGCCGTAGTGGACGTCAGCGGGGGTGTTCAGTCCGATGCCGGTGTGGTGGTGGTGATGGTTGTAGCCGGCGACGAAGTCGGCCATGAACGACCGGGCGTCAGTCAGGGAGCCGAAGCGTTCGGGGAACACGGGCGCGAACTTCAACGTCTTGAACCACGCTTCGGAGTAGGGGTTGTCGTTGCTCACCCGGGGCCGGCTGTGTGACTTGGTGACCTCCAGGTCCGCCAGGAGCGCCGCGACGGTCTTGGACGTCATGGACGTGCCCCGGTCGGCGTGCACGACCTGCGGGATGCCGTGGACCCCGAAGATCTCCTTCATCATCTCGGCCGCCAGGACGGCGGACTCGGCCGCGTGCACGTGCGCGCCGACGATGTAGCGGGAGTAGATGTCGATCATCACGTAGGCGTCGAAGTAGGTGCCCTTGATGGGCCCGGCGAGCTTGGTGATGTCCCACGAGTAGACCTGCCCGGGGGCGGTGGCGACGAGCTCGGGGATGGTCCGGGCGGTGCTGTTGCAACTTGGGGCGGGAGCCAAGAAAGCTCCGTTTTTATTGTGTGATCAACGCTATGTGCCTGTGTTGTCAGGCCGTCTCGAATACCCGGCTAACAATCACTGCATCCGGATTCGGGTGACCATAGGCAAACATCGTGCCCTGCCCCTTCCGCAATGAGTGCATCGCTTCCATCCCTTTCAACGTCCGGTAGGCAGACGTTTGGTTTTTGAATGCTCCTTTCGGCCCCAGGATCCGCTTTAACCGGCCATGATCGCCTTCAATGACGTTGTTGAGGTATTTCACCCGACGATGCTCGACCGTCGATGGACAGACGCCTTCCGCCTTCAGCTCAGAGATTGCCCTGGCGAGTGAGGGGGCCTTGTCGGTGCTGATCACCCGCGGATAGCCTGCCGATTTATTCGACCGCAGCGTCTTCGCCAGGAAACGCTTCGCTGCCGCGACGTTGCGTTTTGGTGAGAGGTAGAAGTCCAGGGTCTGGCCACCTGCGGTGATTGCCCGATAGAGGTAGCACCACTTTCCCCCGACCCGGATATAGGTCTCATCCACCCGCCAGGACCTGGCCTGCCAGTCAGGAACTTGCCGATACCACCGGGTCTTCTTATCCAGCTCAGGAGCATATTTCTGGACCCAGCGGTAGATCGTGGTGTGATCGACCGGCACTCCCCGCTCGGTCATCATCTCTTCGAGGTCGCGATAGCTCACGCCGTAGCGGCAGTACCACCGCACCGCCCACAGGATGATTTCACGAGGGAACTGCCGACCGGAGAAGATGCCCATGGACCTGATTATTCCACGCCGGTCTTCCTACTGCCCCAACTTTGCAACAGCACCCTCTGAACAGAGTATGGCGGACCAGTATGCGCCTCACTACGTTGAGACAACCCAGCGTGCGGAGACATCTTTCCGGGTTCCCCTTGTGTCGGGCGAACCACTCCCGACCGGGACGAACTTCACTCTTCTCGGGACCAATGCTAGCGGTGGCACAAAAATTGAAGATGGGCTCATCGTTCACATGTGGAGAAACTCAGAGATCTGGGTGCAGAGAAGCAACTACGGCGATGTCTGGACCACCGAAGGCCGGACCACGTCTGTCGAGATTTTGGTTACCTACCCCGATGGATCCTCTGAGATTGTCGAAACGGAGGTGACATTCATCCCCGAAGACAACATGATCTACTCCCCCACGTATCCACATATCGAGGTGGCCGCCGGCGAGTCGCTGGACATAGATGTCGAATCAGCTCAGTCCCTCCCTGAGGGGGTAACCTTCCAGCTGACGAATAGTACAGCCATTGACAATCTGATTGCTGCAGGCTGGGATATTTCCATCCAGCCTTCCGGACAGCTCTCGATCCAAGCTCCCGACGGGGCAGCTGCAAGTTCCTTCAAGATTCTCGTGGTGGCCAGGTATCCGGACGGCACGAGTGATTTGATCGAAATCCCCGTCACCGTCACGGAACCACAGCCTCGCGATAGCGAGCTGTATGAGGTCACCTACGGTGATGTAGCTGTCATTGGTGGGGGATCGGTTACCGCATCGCCCGCCGAGACGGACCTGCCCGCCGGCACCCGGATCACCCTGGGTGACAACACCGCCCTGACTGCTGCCGGCTGGACCCTGAAAGTCACCGCTGACGGGGAGCTGACCGCTACCGCCCCCAACGATGTTGATGGCACCGTCGAGATCGCTCTGACGGTCACCTACCCGGACGGCACCACCGAGCCGGCCACCGCCAAGGTCGCCGCTACCCCGGCACCCCAGGACGATGAGGACGACGAGGACAAGGACGATCAGCCGATTGTCCCCAATCGTCCGAAGACTGGGGGCAGCTCCTTCGGATCTAGCTAACTTCCCTACTGCGGTGGGAGTACCTCGTTAGCTGGTTAGCTGGTGCAGGACGATGTCCGGAGAGATTCTGGCCGACCCTTCACACAAAGCCGTGGGCTGGTGCAGATCAACTCTGGTGCTTAGACATGTGACTACGACTTTTGCACACCATCCGGGTCATTACTCGCGAGGTGGTGTCACCGGCGGCTGGCCAGTTACGCCTTCTTCTTGCTGGTTGTGGTGGTCGTCGCTGCGGATTGCTCTCCGTCCGTGGTTGGGGCAGCGGATTCGGTGGCTTGTGCAGGCTGTGCGGTGGCTTGCTGTTCGTAGACGAAGAGTTTGCCGCGGGCTTCGGCGGCTTCCTCCCGGGCAGTGCTGGCCACCTCCCGCTGATGGGTCACTTCATCGCGTAGCCGGTCAGCCTCTGCGGTTGCTGCGGCGAGTTCGGCCTGCAAGGTGGCGATGGTGGTGGCCTGCTCGGCGGTGGTGGCCTTTTCTTTCTCGAGGTCCTCGGCGATGCGGATGGTCATCTGGCGGGCTTCCTCGGCCTCTTCGGCGGCAGCACTGGCCGCCTGGTTGACGGCATCGTCCTGGGTGGCACGCTCGGTCAGCACGGCCTGGCGGATGATTGCTCGCAGGGCTTCAAAAGCACGCGTCTCATCCTCGGTGGCGGGAGCAGCCACCTCGTCGGTGGCGCCTACCCGTTGGGTACTACGCCACTGACGGACCACGTCCGCGGCCACGCTTTGATCAACCCGGGCTGCCGCCCGGATCCGGGCGACGGTGACCGCCCGGGGTCCTTCAGTGGCCACAAGCTCGGCCAGGGCGCGTTCGGTGCGGGCGCGGGGGCTATCGACAGCCATGGGGACTCCTCGGTAAGGGGTGGGGCAACGTCTCCATAATCATACAATAATAATCAGAAGAATATTCTGATTATTATTATTATTGTGAGGTTGCGGCCATCGCCACCACGAGGGGTGAGGGCCCGGGCCCCTCCGACCAGTTCGGCGGAACGACGGAGAAGTCTGCACTTGACCACGAGTGTGCGGACACCCTCTGTCCGCCGACCGTCCCGTGTCAGGGCGGCAGCCCTGCGACGGCCTCGGCGATGCCGCTCTCCCAGCGGGCCCATCGCCCCAGGTTCGGGTCTGTGTAGGCACCGACGGGTCGGGTGAGGGAGTGCTCGGGCAGATGTTGGGCCCAGCGGTGGGCGATGACCGCGCCGACGCTAAGGGAACTCGCTAGGTTCTGTGGTGGGTCGGTCATAGTATCGCGGTGGCCGAGGCCATAGCGGTAGTGCCGGCGCCCTGCTACGGGATGGCCTCGCGCGGAAAATGGCGACCGGAGAAGGTGCCTCTGGCTGTGATTATTCCACGCTCCTCCGTCGCTACCAGATTAGGCAAAAGCACCCCCATGGGGGTAGTTCTACTTCGTCAGATAATTGGGATTATCTGACGAAATTGCATAACTGCAGGACATTCGGGGGTTTTCCTTGACGGCAGAGGTGGATTCTGGTTATGGTTAGGGGTTAATTTGCTTTGCCTCGCAGGTTTGCGGAGGGGGCAGGTTGCTAGTTAAAGGCGTGGTTAAATCAGCGTGATCCCCGACATGACGAAGGCCTCCCATGCGGGTTGGAGCGTGCTGCCGAGTCCCGTGCCCCGCAGGAAACCTTCTCGTAGTCCACAGATTTTCCACCGCCCCAGACGCATGCCCTGCCAGGTTGCCGGGTCTACATGTCCCCGCCCCCGTCTGGCGCAAAAAGCCGTCGACCTTATTGAACCTAAGCTTGAGCCATTGATGGCGCCGGCCTCGTCAGGGGCGGGCATATCTCGCCCGTAGTGGCCCGCCCTGACTCCAGCAGCCTGGGCGCAGAAACCCCGACTTCCCGACCGTTCGATACACGCTCATATGTTCGATAAAGCGCGAATGTCTCACACCTTAACGGAGAGTGGAGTCTCAGCCAGTGTTGATTGCGGGAGGTGCAAGACCAGGGCGTGAGTCACTACGCGAACACTCTGGTTTCGCCCCGGTTTCTTCCTGGAGGAAACGTCACAGATGGGGCGGGCGTCGCAGGTCGGTCAAGAGCGTGCCGGCATCTGTACCCAGGACGGTGGCCAGGGTGAGGATGTTGAGAAGCGCAATATTGCGTTCTCCGCGTTCCACTGAGCCGATGTAGGTGCGGTGCAGTCCAGCCTCATGTGCCAAAGCCTCCTGAGACAAGCCCGCCTGTCGGCGGGCCGTCCGGAGGCGGTCTCCGAACTCACGGAGAAGATCATCATCACTGGGCACTCACCTAATCTCGTGCCATGATGACTAAAGGTCTACAGACTATAAGTATCATTTGGGGTGAAGATGCTCAGAGCAGGATCCCCGGCACCCGCCACTGCAGGTGGCGAAGATGAACACTCCTGGCCAGTGGGCCCACCGGGCCACACCACCCCCTCCCCGACCCCGCATATCCCATCAGGACAGTTAGGACGCAGCATGATTCTCTCAATTGTCAATATCAAAGGCGGCTCTGCCCGGACCACTACGGCTATGTTCCTGGCCTCCGCCTATATTCGTCTTGGGTACGAGGTCACGGTTGTCGACACCGATTACCAGGAAAGTGCCACCACGTGGGCCGCACGTGTCCGGGATACAGGCCAACCGTTGCTCTTTCCCGTCCACTCCTGCCCTCTCAGCTCTCAGGTGCTGCGCACGGAGCCCGACAAGGTAGAGCAAATCACCCGCTTAGATGCCCCTGGGGCAATGACCATCCTGGATACCCCCTCCGCGACCCCGGAGATTATGCCCGCGATCTCGCAGATCTCTGATTTTGCCCTCGTCCCGTTCGCGACCCCACCCGTGGACTACCAGGCCACCCTCGATACCCTGCGATCCCTGACCATTGCTCATGCGGTGGTGATGACCAGGGTGGACTACAAAAAGCGGGAAGAGGAGCAGATGCGCCAGCGCTTCCATGAAGACGGAGTCCACGTCCTGAAGGCCACGATCCCCTACCGTGAGTGCTACCGGCGTGTGTATGTCCCCACTCCTGCAGAGGGCGTGCGCGACCACCTGGAGCTCGCCGCAGAAATCACGCCTCTGCGGAAGAAGATCAACAAGGAGATGGCCGAGCAGTTGTGGATGAGAGGTTAAAACTTCCAGTCCGCCTGGTGATGGGAATGCCGTCTTGGTCGAATGCGTCGAACCAGCCCTCATCCATGGTGGTCTACAGTCTGACCCTGGATTCCCCGTCTTCTCGGATGGCATGGGCTAGATGAGTGAGTCCGATTGGGTTTAGTGGTCGTAGGCGATGAGTGAGCGTTTGACGGGTGCTCCGATGAGCCAGTTGTGCCAGATTCCGGCTGCGAGGGCGAGGAGCCGTGCGGCGACGCGGGAGTAAACACCAGCGATGGTGCGTCCGCCGTGGTCTTCGAGGGTGAGTTGGCCTTTGAGCGTGTCGAACACGGACTCGACCCATTGTCGGATCCCGCCGAGTTTCCCGAACCTCGGTTTCTCGTCCTTGCGATCGGGACGGATCAGGTGTGCGCCGAGGTCCTCGGTGATGAAGGTTTCGAACTCGCGCCCGGCGAAGCCTTTGTCGCCGATGATGACTTGTCCAGGCTGGATGAGGTGGCGGTCGTGGTCGAGCATCGCTGCCGCGGCTTCGCGTTCACCGATCTTCGGATTCGCGAGTCCCCAGACCACGGGCATCCCGTCCGGTGTGCAGACCAGGTAGAGGCGGAAGCCCCAGAAGAACCGGGAATGTGAGGCACAGTACCCGTAGCCGGCGTCACCGGCAAGGTCGGAGCGTTTCACCGTCTCGCGGGACTTCCCACACGGCAGTGGGGTGGAATCGATCAGCCGGGTGACTTCGTTCCATGACGGGGTATCGCGGGCAAGCTCCGTGATCACCGCGGAAAGCAGCCCGGTGGATTGGCGGACGCGCTTGCCCCACCCGGACTGGCCAGGCAGCGCCGGAAACATGCTCTTCAAGTGGGTGCGGGCGTATCGGATCCATTTCCGGTCAGAGGAGATCCCGAGCAGGTGCTGCGCGACGAGTAGACACAGCAGCTCGACATCGTTCAACGCGGGCTTGCGACCGGGGTGGTGGTCCCGGGTGAAGCCGATCGCGGGCAGGATCCGGTCATCGAGATGGACGTAAAGTGTGATCAGGAGGGTGTTGAGGTCGGTATTCACACATTGGGCTTAACACCCTCTGCCAACGATTAACAGCCTCCACGCCGTTCACAGCCAATCGGACTCACTCATCTAGGCGGTTCACAAGGTCATGGGATGGTGAAAAAGACGATGAGTGATTCGTTGTCTGTACGGGATTACAGATGAAGTCCCGGAGCGTTGCGATTATCGTCGCGGCCATCTTGGTCCCTGTGCTCGCGATCGGTGGGATCGTCTTCGGCCTGCTCGCCATCATCGGCGGGCAGGCCGCTTCGGCGAACGCCGGCGGAGGCGCTTGCACGGTCGGCGATGCGGGCACAGCACTGACGGTAACCACCTCCGGGGGAGACTCCGTCCAGCTTGACGAGAAGCAGCTCGCCAACGCCGCGAAGATCATCACCGTCGGAACCCAGGCGGGCGTCTCTGTCGCCGGTCTGAAGATCGCCCTCATGACTACCCTGCAGGAGTCGAAGCTGCGAATGCTCGCCAACTCCACCGTCCCTGAGTCCCTCGAATTCCCGCATGAGGGTGTCGGCAGCGACCACGATTCCGTCAACTTCTTCCAACAGCGTCCCGGAGGATGGGGAACCGTCGCCGAGCTCATGGATCCCGACTACGCGATACGCGCGTTCTTCGGAGGCCCCAAAGGGCCCAATGGCGGATCTCCTCGAGGGCTGCTCGACATCAAGGACTGGGAGACGCTGCGACCTGGCCAGGCCGCGCAGAAAGTTCAGGTGAGCGGTTACCCCGACGCCTATGACCAATGGGAGGGAGCGGCCGAGACCATCATCAACAGCATGTCCGGGTCGATCGTCTGTGACGGGGGAGGCATCAGCGCCGACGCACAGCAGCTCGCTCAAGGGCTCGTCACAGCGATCGACAGTGGACGTCTCACCGTGTTTGGCTCGCATGAGCAGCAGATCCGCGATATGGCCGCCGGGACAGCCACCGAACAGTGCCAGCTCGACGTCGGAGTGCTGCAGATCATCGTGTTCGCGCTGCAACACTTCGAGACCCTCAAAATCAGTTCACTCAACCGTCGCTGCACGAGCGAGACACCCGGCGCTGGCACCCGCTCGTACCACTGGAAAGGGCAGGCCGTGGACTTCAGCGTCATCGACGGCAACGTCACCACTGGATGGGATGCGAACTCGCTCAAGCTCACCCAGCTACTCGATCCGTACATGCCTGCAGGCCTCGCCGGAGTCGGACAATCCGACTGCCGCGCCGATCACGGTGTGAGTCTGATGCTCTCTAATTTCATCCAGTTCGCGGACGGATGTAACCACCTCCACGTCGAGATCCGGCAGCCCGATACACCCTTGAATTTCCCGCCCTCTTAGCCGTTCGAGAGTCTGGAATTATCCTCGCCGACCCGCGGAATCTGGGGGATTGACAGTGATCTAGGTATCCTGGATCGACCCCTTCGGAAAAAGACGAAACCCGATCGTCAGCTCCGAAATTTCCAGACTCGCCCACAAGGAGGCCGTGCGCGGATGTGCGCCGTTGGCTCGCCTCATAACGTTCCCAAAGCTGGCAAGACCTACTACCTGCCGAAGGGGTTACACGCGCGCCTGAAATCTGCATGGTGGGCGACTCAAGAGCAGCCGACACTCAGCGCGCTGGTGGCTTCTGTCTTCGAGGCAGAGAGCAGTCGCCGCGAACTGGCGTGCAATGCCGGCCGTCCGTTCCCGGCCGCGACCGCAACTCTCGGCCCGCGCGCCCGCGGCGTCGACGGAGAGAGTCACACCTACTACCTTCCGGTCGCCGTCCACGAGCGATTCGTAGCTGCCTGGGCCGGAAGCCGCACTCATACCGATGCTGCCGCATCCGTTTCGGCCCTCGCATCCGAGATCCTTGAGGCGGAAGCCGAGCGCCTCGAGCGCACCTTCAACAACGGTGAATCCTTCCCCCCAGCGCCGGCCGGAGCTCGCGGCGTCGACCCGCAGGCCGCCCGTCGACAGGGCGAAAAGATGGCTGAGCTCTGGCAGAAACGCCGTTCCAAGAAGGAGTAGATCTGCCTGCCCGCAACCCTGTACGCGCCCATCAGATGCGGGGTTTGCGTCGGGTTGGCGTCGACCTGGCGATTCTCGTGTCCGATCTAACGAGACTTGTCAGGAAGCGAAATGCGATTGCCTTGCGATTCCAAAGACGACGCGTTGCGCTCACGTCGCGTTTGTCTCACTTGAGTTGTCAGATTTCACGTCGATCTCTCAGGAGTCGGCAAATCGTCAGATAACGCATCCTCATGCCCTAAGCCTCGATCCACCGATTGGGCTGGGTGCTGAGTGGGCGTTATGACGCAGAAATGCCTCTCTGACCGGGAAGAATAGAGCTTGTCTAAGGTCCTATTCACCCTGCCCGAGAGGCATCTCGTAGATGCAATTCAAGCACGCTCCTGCCGCGGTGTCGGCAGTGTTCGATGATCCGAATCTCGTGTCGACTGCGGGTCTGGTCCCGATGCTCCGGCTCGCGCGCTCCGTGGGGCTCGACGAGCTGACACGGTCCCGGTTGAGCGTCCCGACGGACAAGGGCGCGAACGCCGGCGCGAAGGTGATGGCGCTGGTGGCGGGGATGCTCGCCGGGGCGGACTCGATCGACGACATGAACCTGCTCCGCCACGGCGGCATGGGGCGGCTGTTCGACCGGACATACGCGCCGTCGACGCTGGGATCGTTCCTGCGCGAGTTCCGTTTCGGGCACGTCCGGCAACTGGACGCCGTCGCATCCCGGCTGTTTGCGAACCTCACCTCACGGGCGCCGCTGCTGCAGGCCCAGCCGGGTGAGCCGGTGATGGTGGATCTGGATGACACCATCATCGAGGTCCACGGGTATCAGAAGCAGGGCGCCGGGTTCGGATACTCCGGCGTCCGCGGGCTGAACGCGCTACTGGCCACCGCATCGACGTCGACGTCGGCGCCGGTGATCCTCGCTCAGCGGTTGCGGCAGGGCAAGACCGGGTCTCCGAAGGGCGCCGCCCGGATCGTCGGCGACGCCCTCGCCGTCCTGCGCCGCACCAGCGCCGCGACCGGTGTTCGACCGTTGCTGCGAGCCGACTCCGCGTTCAGCGAGTTGTTCGATTCCGGTCTTCCCGAGGAGGACGAGCAGTGGGCCTGGATCGAGACGCTGCCGGCACAGGCCGGTCCTCGGCCGGTCGTGCTCTTCACCCACAAGCCGGTGTGGGCGTACGCACCCGAGTATCAGAACACGCATCTGACGATCGGGCCGCAGTCCCTTCCGAGATTCGAGGCCGTGCTCGCGCAGCTCGACGTGCGCGCCTTCGGCAGCGGCCATCTGCACCGCTACGCGCTCTCCGAGCGTGAGGGCGCAGTGGTGGTCTCGGCCCCATCGACCGCTTTCGTGCATCGCACCGCGGTGTCTGCGGATGTCATCGGTCCCGGCCTGACCCAGCTGGGCGTCGTCGAGTATCAGCTCGACGACCGAGTGCTGCCTGTGTTCCGCGCTCCGATCGACATCGTCGAGCCGGAGTTCCTGGAGGTCGAGCAGGCACGCATCGCCCTCGATGCGATGGGCGTGACGCTCCCCGCGTGACCGCCATCACTCCATCACCTTCCCGCGTCGCGGCGACTTCGTTCACCTCGTCGTCGCGACGTGGGAACCGACACGTGATAGACCGAAACACATGAATGCGCGCACTGAACCGCCACTCGGCGGCACGATCGACCACATCCTCTCCGTCCTGCCCTCGCTCAACCCCTCCGCGCAGCGCGTGGCGCTCATCTGTGCGGAGCAGCCGGAGAAGGTCGTCGAGATGTCGGGCGCGGACCTCGCAGAGGCGGCCGGGACTTCTGCCGCAACAGTCAGCCGGATGAGCCAGGCTCTCGGGTTCCGCGGATTCCAGCACCTTCGGCTGCTGCTCGTGCGTGATCTCGGTGCGGCGGCGCACGGCGGCGGGGCGAGGACAGAAGGCACGAAGGGGTGGCTGCAATCGCTCGCGGACGGCGCAGCGGCACTGATCCAGACGTCGCTCGCATCGGTCGACGCCGACGTGTTCGATGCCGCCGCTGACGCCATCGCCCAGGCGCCGCGTGTCCTCGTCGTCGGAACGGGTGCTTCGCATGCTTCGGCGCAAGCGGTGGCGGTCAGCTTCGTGATGAACGGCCGCTCCTGCGAGG
This sequence comes from Corynebacterium doosanense CAU 212 = DSM 45436, assembly GCF_000767055.1. Lineage (NCBI taxonomy): Bacteria > Bacillati > Actinomycetota > Actinomycetes > Mycobacteriales > Corynebacteriaceae > Corynebacterium > Corynebacterium doosanense. The sequence continues at coordinate 179,656 of NZ_CP006764.1, read as the reverse complement.
CGCCGGCCGACGGTGTCGTGCAACAGCTCACTGCGAGCGTCCTCTCGCCGGGGGATGTGTGCCTTGTGGTCAGTGCGAGCGGCGCGAACGCCATCACGCTCGCGTCCGCTGCGGCTGCCGCTGGCGCAGGGGCAACAGTGGTCGGGGTGACCGGTTTTGCACGCTCGCCGTTGTCCGAGCATGCCGAGCTGCTCCTGACCGCTGGAGCGCGCTTCCAGGCGTGGGATCAGGGGACGCTCGGCAGTGGACTGGTGCAGATCCTGCTCCTGACCGCATTGTAGGTTGCGGTGGCTGAGCGGATGAATGAGACTGCCGAACATGCCAGAGCGGCGATCCGCGACGAGGTTCTCGACATCATTGCCGAGTCGGGGGATAGGGAGGGCGAGTCGCCCGATGCCGATCCGGCGGATGCTGAGTCCACTGTTCGCAACGAGTTGACAGAACGTTGAACCGGCGTTCGCCTGGAGTTCACTTCCGGCGCTTTGAATTGCCACGCAAGCGAATTTCATGAGAAGCGCTCATGAGGTAAGCCGCTTGCGGGAGGCGACTCATGGGCACCATTCAGCTCTCCGGCATCGGCCGCAGCTTCAAGAGCACTGCGGCCGTCCGTGACATCGATCTGACCATCGACGACGGCGACTTCGTCGTCCTGCTCGGCCCATCAGGTTGCGGCAAGACGACTCTGCTGCGCATGATCGCGGGTCTTCTCGAGCCGACGACGGGCCGCATCCGGCTCGACGGCGATGACATCACGGAACTCCCCTCGAAGAAGCGCGACCTCGCGATGGTCTTCCAGAGTTACGCGCTCTACCCGCATCTCAGCGTGCGCAAGAACCTCGGCTTCCCTCTACGGGTGCAGAAGCTTGGCAAGGCGGAAATCGAACGACGTGTGCAGGACGTCGCCGATTCACTCGAGATCGGTCACCTGCTCGATCGCAAGCCCAAGGAGCTCTCCGGCGGCCAGCGTCAGCGCGTCGCCGTCGGCCGTGCGCTCGTGCGGGACCCGAAGGCGTTCCTCATGGATGAGCCGCTGTCGAACCTGGACGCGAAGCTGCGTACGCAGACGCGCCACGAACTCACCGCACTGCACCGCAAGCTGGGTGCGACGTTCGTCTACGTCACCCACGACCAGGTCGAGGCCATGACGATGGCCACCAAGATCGTGGTGCTGAACGCCGGCGCCATCGAGCAGTTCGGCACACCGGAAGAGGTGTACGACCGTCCGGAATCGGTGTTCGTCGCCGGATTCCTGGGCAGTCCTGCCATGAATCTCCTCGAAGCGCAGATCGTGGCTCTCGGAAGCACCGTCTCAGTGTCCGGCGATGGGCTCGCCGGAGATCTGTGGCCGGGGATGACACCGGATCTCGACGTCGTGCTCGGCATCCGCCCAGAACAGCTGCACATCGCGGACTCGGCCACCAGCCGAACCGGAGTGCTGCTCGTCGGCGCTGTGGACATCGTGGAGAACCTGGGCGGCGAGCAGATCGTCACCTGCGTGGTCGGCGGCTCCAGAGTGCACATGCGCACGTCCCGTGACGTGGAGGTCGCGGTAGGCGACCAGGTGACTCTGCACGCCGCAGCCGAGCACGTCCACGTCTTCGAGCGTTCATCCGGTCGTCGCATGGACTGGGTTCCTGACGATGCCACCGCATCCGTCGCAGACCCCGTCGCCGAGCCCGTCCTCACCCACTGACCTCCTTCCCTTCACCCACCTCGATCAGGAGATCCCACGAAATGAATACCCGCACCCGCCGGGCAGGCCTTGCCTCGCTCGCCCTGCTCGGCATCGCCCTCAGTGGTTGCGCGAGCGCTGGCGCCACGAACGCCGACGCCGCCGGAGCCCTCACCGAGCTTCCCGCTGACGAGAAGGTCGAGATCGTCTTCGAGTCGTACCTCCTCTCGAACGCGGGCATCTGGTCGGACACGATCAACACGCTCCTGGACGAGTTCATGGCAGAGCATCCGAACATCACGGTCGTCGGTCAGCCCAGCGACTTCGAGCTCAGCGACTCCAGCACAGGTACGGCGGCCAGCGTCCAGCAGCAGCTGCTCGCGGGCGATCCGCCGGACATCGCGCAGCTCGCCTTCAACGAGCTCGACTTCGCCGCGACGACCCTCGGCGCGCAGAACCTCAGCGCGCTCGTGGGCGATGAGGGGCTCGAGGAGCAGTTCGGCGGTGAGCACCCGTATCACGAGCGCGCCCAGGTGCTCGCCGACTGGGACGGCGCGACCTACGGCCTGCCCTACGTCTTCTCCACGCCGGTGCTGTGGATCAATGAGGCGCAGTTCGAGGCGGCCGGCCTCGATCCGGCGACCGTCGACCTGTCGACATGGGATGCCGTCGCCGCTGCCGCCGCGCAGATCACGGCCTCATCGGGTGCCCCTTCGTTGAGCGTGACGTGCCTCGTGGCCGGCGGCAGTTGGTGCATGCAGGGCCTCTTCGCCTCCAACGGCGCCGAGGTCCTCAGCGAGGACCGTTCCACGATCGGGTTCGGCTCCGATGCCGCGATCGACACCGTCGAGACGTTCCGCGGCATGTTCGACGACGGCATCCTCACCAACGAGGCATCCGTCGCACAGTACGAGGCATTCGCGCAGGGCAAGACCGCCATTCACGTGAACACCTCGGGGCTGCAGGGCGCGTTCCTGCAGGGCTCGCAGGCCGGCGGATGGGCGCTGAGCGCACGCACGCTGCCCTCGTTCGGCGACCAGGCGGTCGTGCCGACCAACTCCGGATCGTTCCTCGCCCTGTTCGCCACCGATCCCGCGAAGCAGGCGGCATCGTGGGAGCTCATGCAGTGGATGACCAGCGATCGTGCCTACGAGCTCATCTCCACCGAGATCGGCTACCTGCCGCTGCGCAACTCCCTGACGGAGGAGGGCGGTTCCCTGTACGACTGGGTCGAGCAGAACCCGCTGGTGAAGCCCAACCTGGAACAGCTCGATGCGCTCGAGCCATGGACGTCCTATCCCGGCGACAGCTATGCGCAGGTCGACCAGGTTCTCGCGACTGCCATTGAGGAGTCGATCTACTACGGCGGCGACGCCGAGACCGCGATGACCGAGGCGGCAGAGCGTGCGCAGGGACTGATCGAATGAGCGCCGCCGACATCCTCTCCCCGGACCGGCGCCACATCGTCGAGGGCGTGTACAACCTGCGCGACACCGGTGGCTACCGCGCCGCGACCGGTACCTCCCGCTGGGGCACGCTGTTCCGCTCCGACGCCCTGCACCGTCTGGATGACGCGGGCCGTGCGCGGCTCGCAGAACTCAGGATCGCCCACATCGTCGACCTTCGCGGTACGCAGGAGAGCCTCAGCGCCCAGAACCTCGTCGAGGGCCTGGACGCCCGAGTGCATCATCTGCCGGTGTTCGACGATGCTGCGCCCGGTGCGCAGGCCATCGGCGCGATCGCACTCGGCCCGCTCTACGACCACATGGTGGATGAGCGGGGCGCGCAGCTCGCGGCGGCGGTGCGAGTGATCGCCGACGTCGGCGCGGACGAGGCCGTGCTCGTGCACTGCACGGCGGGCAAGGATCGCACCGGTCTCGTGATCGCCTTCGCGCTGCGGGCAGCGGGCGTCGAGCTGGACGACGTCGTGGCCGACTACGCGCAGACCGCAGACAACCTGCGCGGCGAATGGGCCGACGCGATGCTGCACACGGTGACGAGCCGCGGCGTTGAACTCACTCCAGATGTCGTCGATCTGGTCACTGCGAGCCCGGCGCCGATCATGGCAGCGCTCCTCCAGCGGATCGAGCGCGAGTACGGATCGATGGCTGGCTACCTGCTCGCGCAGGGGCTGACATCGGACGAGCTCGACCGTCTCACCGCCGCCCTCATCGACTGACCCCCGATACAACACCACCGAACGGAAGAACTCATGACGCACATCGAAGGCCAGCATCCGGCGCCCGACCATTACATCCTGCATCTCTCGGACACCCACTTCGTCGCGGACGGCGACCTGCTGCACGAGCGGATCGACTCGGACAAGAACCTCATCGAGCTGTTCGAGGGTCTCGCGAAGTCGAACGCTCGACCCGAGGCCATCGTGTTCACCGGTGACCTCGCGGACACCGGCCGCCCCGACGCGTACGAGCGCCTCAAGGCGATCGTCGAGCCCGCGGCGGAGAAGCTCGGCGCCGAAGTCATCTGGGTGATGGGGAACCACGACGAGCGCGTCGCGTTCCGGCGCGGCCTGCTCGGCGAGGAGGGCGAGCAGTCCGAACCCATCGACCGTGTCTTCGACATCAACGGACTGCGCATCATCGCGCTGGATTCGACGGTCCCCGGCCACCACCACGGAGAGATCAGCGAGGAGCAGTTGGAATGGCTCGCCCGCGAACTCGAGGTTCCGGCGCCCGACGGCACGCTGATCGCCCTGCACCACCCGCCGGTGCCGAGCCCGGTCGGTCTGGTCGCGCTGGTGGAACTCAAGGATCAGGCGCGTTTCGCCGAGGTCATCCAGGGCACCGACGTCCGCGGCATCCTCGGCGGTCATCTGCACTACTCGACGCACAGCACATTCGCCGGCGTCCCGGTGTCGGTGGCCTCCGCCACCTGCTACACGCAGGACCTGAATGTCATCTACCCCGGCGCTCGCGGTCAGGACGGCGGTCAGTCGTACAACCTCGTCCACGTCTACGGCGACCGCGTACTGCACTCCGTGGTGCCGATCGGCGAGTTCCCGACCGTCTACGAGATGACCCCGGAAGCGCTCGCCGAGTTCGCCCGGATGAGCGCGGACGAGCAGCTGGCGGCGGTCGACGCCGCGGCCTCGGAATAACACCCACCAGGAGAGAACCTCATGTTCGTTGCCGTTTCCGCTCCTTCGGGAACTGCGCCTGCGATCGAAGCGGATCCGACGCCGACGCCCCGGCGTAGGATCCGCCCCGGCGCACTCGCCCCCTACCTTTACGTGCTCCCCGGAGTGGCGTTCCTCATCCTCTGGACATACAGCCCGCTGGTGCAGACGTTCGGGTTGTCGTTCTACGACTGGAATCTACTGCCGACCAGCCCGAAGACCTTCGTCGGCTTCGACAACTACGTCGAGGTGGCGCAACTGCCCGAACTGCACACGGCGATCACCAACACCGTCGTGTACGTCGCGGCGTTCCTGGTGTTCTCGTTGGTGCTGCCCATCGTCATCGCGATGCTGGCGAAGCAGGTGCAGGGGCGGATGCGTACGTTCTACCAGGCGCTCATCTTCGTGCCGTTCCTGGTGACCCCGGTAGCCACCGGCGCCGTGTGGCGCTGGCTGTTCGCCGAGCAGGGGGCCTTCGCCACGGTGCTCGCCGCCATCGGCATAGACATGCCGAACGTCTTCCGTGACGAGACCCTGGCCATCTGGGCCGTGGTCGTCATCGTCGGCTGGCAGATGCTCGGATTCGGCGTGCTCGTGGTGGCGGCGGGCTTCGCGGGCATCAGCCCTGAATATGGACAGGCCGCGTCGCTCGACGGAGCCGGCAACGGGGCGATCACCCGCAAGATCACGCTTCCGCTGCTCTCGCCCACGATCGTGTTCCTCGCCCTCATGACGATTCTGCTCGCCGCGCAATGGACGTATCCGATCATCGACCTGCTCACCCAGGGCGGACCGACGAACTCCACCACGAACATCTACTACCTGCTCTACCAGTTCGGCTTCCAGAACTTCGACGCCGGAATCTCGGCCGCGGCCGGTGTGATCTTCTTCATCGGCTTCGGCGTCATCGCGCTCGTGTTCCTCGAGCTGCAGGACCGGCTGAGTTTCTACGACAACTGAGCCCAGCGCTCCCCTCACCACCGAGAGACAAGAATCATGGCATTCGTCACCATCCCGCTCCCCGCTGCCGTCTCCGGGACACGTAACAAGGTGCAGTCGAAGACGGACGACCTCGCGGTCGGCTCGAAGAGCCGTACAGGCGTCATCGTGGGGCACATCATTCTCATCGGACTCGCGATCTTCAGCATCTTCCCCGTCTATTGGATGTTCGCGACCGCGATGCGGGCACCGGAGAACGCCCTCGATCAGACTCTGCTGCCCTGGCCGTTGAGCCTCGACAACTTCGCGTACGTCTGGGACACGATCCCGATCGCAGGCATGCTCGGCAACACGTTCGTGATGTCGCTGCTCTTGGCCGCGGCGCAACTGCTCATCGCCGTGCTCGCCGCCTACGGCTTCGCCGTATGGGACTTCGCAGGAAAGAAGCTGCTGATGTTCCTCTTCATCGGATCCTGGCTCGTACCCTTCCAGGTCACGATGATCCCGAACTACCTGCTCGTGTCCCAGCTCGGGATGCTGGGAACGATCGGCGGCGTCGTCGTGCCGCAGCTGGCGGGTGCGTTCGCCGTGCTGCTGATGGTGCAGCACATGCGATCGTTCCCGCGCGAACTGCTCGAGGCGGCCCAGCTCGACGGCCGAAGCAGCTGGTCGACGCTCTGGACCGTCGTCGTCCCGAACATGAAGCCCGCGCTCGCGGCACTGGGGATCATGGGATTCATCTCGGCATGGAACGAGTACCTCTGGCCGGCGCTCATCATGAAGCAGGGCGATGCGCTCATCCAGGTCGGAGTGCGAAGCTTCCTCTCGGCGGAGGGCAACAACTGGGGCGCGACGATGGCGGCTGCGGGTCTCGCGTGCGTCCCCGTGCTGCTGATCTACATCTTCCTTCAGCGCTACGTCGTCGACGCGTTCGTGCGATCAGGGTTGAAGTAGGGACGCCGCAGATCGCGGGGCGCGTCTCCGTTCCCTGATGACCCGGGTGATTTCTTGTGCGAGTCACGGCGCCAGGTTGTGTGTCAACGGGGATGGCGAAATGGCCGGGCAGCGCGACTCTGGTGGCAACTGATTCCGACCAGAACGGAGAACACCATGTCCGATTCGCTGCCCGACGAAGAAGGCGCCATGCCCGACGAGGACGGCGTGCTGCCCGGTCAGGACGTCGACCCCGACCTCGGTCCGAGTACAGGGACGTCCGAAGACGAAGACGAAGACGAAGACGAAGACGAAGACGACGAGGACGTGGACCTGGCTGATCTGCCGTGAGCGGCGATTGCGGGTGAATCGGACCCACCGTTCGAAGTTCGGTACATTGGTCACGTCATGCATTGTCGGAGCCGACAACAAATCGGTTCATCGGCGACCTGCATGGCTTCCACATGAACCTCACGACGTCGCTCGTCGTCGCGGGCACGACCGCCGCGAGATGAAGGACGGCGGTCGTGCGCCGAACTGAAGGAACATCCATGACCACTCCGATGAGGATCGGCGTCATCGGCGTCGGCAAGATCGCCGAGCAGTACTTCGCTCAGATCCCGAAGCTGTCGAACCTCGAGCTCGTGGCGGTCGCGGATGTCAACGCGGAGCGCGCGGACGCCGTCGCGATCGAGCAGAACGTCGAGGCGCTCAGCGTCGACGACCTTCTTGCGGACGATCGCATCGACGCGGTGCTGAACCTGACGATCCCCGCGGCTCACGTCGAGGTCGGGCTGCGCGCGATCGCCGCCGGAAAGCACGTGTTCGCCGAGAAGCCGCTCGGCCTGAACGTCGCCGAGGCCGCCGAACTGCTGCGAGCGGCGGATGCCGCCGGCCTCCGTGTCGGTTCGGCACCGGACACCGTGCTCGGCACCGGCGTGCAGACGGCGCGGAACCTTCTCGATGCCGGCACGATCGGCGCGCCCGTGGGCGCCTCCGCGCACTGGTCGTCGCCGGGGCACGAGTCGTGGCATCCGTCGCCCCAGTTCTACTACCAGCCCGGCGGTGGGCCGCTCTTCGACATGGGCCCGTACTACCTGACGACGCTGGTCACGATGTTCGGACCGGTCGTCTCGGTCGCCGGATCCGTGAGCACGTCGGATCGCCGTCGGTCGATCGGCAGCGGTCCGTTGCAGGGCACTCCGCTCGATGTGGCGATCGACACGCACATCTCCGCCATCCTGTTCCACGAGAGCGGCGTCAGTTCGACCGTCACGATGAGTTTCGACATCTGGCAGACGCGGGCGCCGATGATCGAGATCTACGGAACGGCGGGAACGATCTCGGTGGGCGACCCGAACGGCTTCGACGACGCGACTGAGGTCTGGACCCAGGACGCCCCCGAGTGGAGGGTCGCTCCCGTCTCCGGCGGCTATGCCGACACAGGGCGCGGTGCGGGTCTTGCCGACATGGCCCGGGCGATCGAGACCGGGCGCCCGCATAGGGCCTCTGGCGCGCTCGCCTTCCACGTGCTCGAGATCATGGAGGCGGTGCTGTCGGCCGGACGCGAGCGTCGCGTGGTGGAGCTCACGAGCACTGCCGAGCGACCCGAATCCGTCCCGGCCGGTTCGTCCCCGGATCGGTGGTAGATCTTGGCATTCTCAACGGCGGCAGTGAAAGGAAAGACTTCATGACCGATCGACGTGCACTCGTCGTCCGTGGCGGCTGGGAGGGGCACCACCCCGTCGAGACGACGGAACTGTTCCTCCCCTTCCTCGAGAAGTCGGGATTCGACGTGCGCGTCGAGGAGTCCAACGAGATCTACGCGGATGCCGAGGTGATGGCCGCGACCGACCTCATCGTGCAGTCCGTGACGATGTCGGAGATCTCGAAGGAGGCGTTCGCCGGGCTCCGCTCCGCCGTCGAGGCGGGGACAGGGCTGGCCGGTTGGCACGGCGGTATCGCCGATTCGTATCGAGCGAACTCCGACTACCTGCACCTCATCGGCGGGCAGTTCGCCACTCACCCAGGGCGTCCGCCGGCAGAGCGCCCCGGCGACGAGACCGACAACTACCTGTCGTACACGGTCGACATGACCGAGCTCGGACGCGAGCACGAGATCACCGCGGGCATCTCGGACTTCTCGCTGACGACCGAGCAGTACTGGGTGCTGCACGATGACCTCATCGACGTTCTCGCGACCACGACCCACCCGGTTCAGCCGTATCACCCGTGGCATCGGCCCGTGACGTCACCCGCGGTGTGGACGCGGCAGTGGGGCGCAGGCCGCGTCTTCGTCGCGACCCCTGGTCACAGCGTCGACGTGCTCGAGGACCCGAACGTGCGCACGATCGTCGAGCGCGGGATGCTGTGGGCCAGCAGGGCGGCGCGCACGAGCTAGATGAGTGAGTCCGATTGGGTTTAGTGGTCGTAGGCGATGAGTGAGCGTTTGACGGGTGCTCCGATGAGCCAGTTGTGCCAGATTCCGGCTGCGAGGGCGAGGAGCCGTGCGGCGACGCGGGAGTAAACACCAGCGATGGTGCGTCCGCCGTGGTCTTCGAGGGTGAGTTGGCCTTTGAGCGTGTCGAACACGGACTCGACCCATTGTCGGATCCCGCCGAGTTTCCCGAACCTCGGTTTCTCGTCCTTGCGATCGGGACGGATCAGGTGTGCGCCGAGGTCCTCGGTGATGAAGGTTTCGAACTCGCGCCCGGCGAAGCCTTTGTCGCCGATGATGACTTGTCCAGGCTGGATGAGGTGGCGGTCGTGGTCGAGCATCGCTGCCGCGGCTTCGCGTTCACCGATCTTCGGATTCGCGAGTCCCCAGACCACGGGCATCCCGTCCGGTGTGCAGACCAGGTAGAGGCGGAAGCCCCAGAAGAACCGGGAATGTGAGGCACAGTACCCGTAGCCGGCGTCACCGGCAAGGTCGGAGCGTTTCACCGTCTCGCGGGACTTCCCACACGGCAGTGGGGTGGAATCGATCAGCCGGGTGACTTCGTTCCATGACGGGGTATCGCGGGCAAGCTCCGTGATCACCGCGGAAAGCAGCCCGGTGGATTGGCGGACGCGCTTGCCCCACCCGGACTGGCCAGGCAGCGCCGGAAACATGCTCTTCAAGTGGGTGCGGGCGTATCGGATCCATTTCCGGTCAGAGGAGATCCCGAGCAGGTGCTGCGCGACGAGTAGACACAGCAGCTCGACATCGTTCAACGCGGGCTTGCGACCGGGGTGGTGGTCCCGGGTGAAGCCGATCGCGGGCAGGATCCGGTCATCGAGATGGACGTAAAGTGTGATCAGGAGGGTGTTGAGGTCGGTATTCACACATTGGGCTTAACACCCTCTGCCAACGATTAACAGCCTCCACGCCGTTCACAGCCAATCGGACTCACTCATCTAGGGAGCCCGGGCGCGGAGGCTCCCCATCGGGAGCGGTCGTGACCCGGGCTGCCCTGGTCGGAATCGCGAGAGAAGCGAGCTGCTCAGTCAGACGACATCATCGACGATCGCTTGGCTCGCTTGCATGGTCAAAGGAGAACCACATGTCAGTTGCCGCAGTCAAGGACCGAGCGCCGGTCACCGGCAGTCGTCGGAAACCTCTCCTGCCGTTGCCAACGAATTTCCGGTCCCGCCTGATCTACGGGATCGTCGGCACGTTGCTCACGCTGGGCGCAGCCCAGCTGCTCGTCAGCACTCAGATCATCGATGAGCGCTTCGTACCGCTTCCGACGACGGCGTTGGCACGGCTCCTAGAACTCGCCTGGACACCGGTCTTCTGGGCGGGTGTGGGCGGAACGATGCAGGGCTGGGCGATGGGGCTGTTCCTCGCCATCGTGATCGCATTGCCCTTGGGGTTCCTCATCGGCACCAACGACTATCTCTTCGCCGCAACGCGACCCGTTGTGGAGTTCCTCCGTCCGATACCGTCCGTTGCTCTGATTCCGGTTGCCATACTGATGTTGGGAATCGGCATGGAATCGAAGGTCTTCCTTGTCACGTTGGCCTGTTTGTGGCCGCTTCTCATTCAAACGATCTATGGGCTTCGCGCAATCGATCCCACACTCACGGCGACCGCGCAGTCATTCCGCATTCCGCGTCGCCTTCAGCTTCGCTCCATCGTGCTGCCTGCGATACTGCCGTATCTCGCGACGGGGTTTCGGATCGCTGCCACGGTTGCGCTAATCGTGGCCGTGACCGCAGAACTGGTGATCGGCTCACCAGGTATCGGGGGAGACATCCTGCTCGCCCAATCCAGTGGCGCTGTCGTCACGCTGTACGCGTTGGTCTTCGCCGCGGGGCTTATCGGCGTCATCCTCAACGTCCTGCTCCAGATCGTCGAACGCCGCCTTCTCCGGTGGCACCCCACCTATCGAGAGGCTGCACCATGACCGCCATGGATGTTGCGACGACCGAGGCGCTGGCAGACAAGTCAAGAGCCATCCGTCGTCGGCGCTATCGACTGCTGTCCGTCGAGGTCGCATTCCCGGTACTCGTGGTCGTCGCAGTGGGTGTCTGGACGGCCTCCGCCGGTCTATATTTCATCCCGCCGCTCACAGGTGTTCTAGTCGCTTTCCAGGAGAACTGGCTCTTCGCGCGGATGGCGAGCGACGTCTTGCCGAGTCTTTCCAGGATGATGATCGGGTTCATCGGCGCTGTGGTCATCGGCGTGGTCGTGGGGTTCGTTCTCGGTCAGGCGCACCGCCTCCAGGCGATGTTCGCACCCGTGCTCGAGTTCCTGCGCGCGATCCCTGCGGTCGCGTTGATTCCCCTCGTCATCATCGTGCTGGGCCTCGACGACACCGCGAAGGTGATTCTGATCACCTTCATCTGCCTCTGGCCCGTGCTCCTCAATACCGAAGCTGCAATCAGAGGAATGGACCCCGGACTGCGCGAGACCGCCCGGGTGTACGGCATCCACTGGTTCCGCTACGAGTTGCAGGTCGCACTTCCCGCGGCAGCTCCGCAGATCTTTGCCGGAATGCGCACGAGTCTTTCGCTCGCGCTCATCATGGTCGTCGTGAGCGAGATGATGGCGGGAGGCAACGGGATCGGCGTCTTCGTTCTTCAGTCGCAGAGGTCGTTCGCAATCACGGACATGTGGTCGGGCATCGTGCTCATCGGGATCTTCGGGTACGTGTTCAACCTGCTGCTCATCGTCGTCGAGAACCGGGTGCTCGCGTGGCACCACGGCGCGAACACCGCCGTGGAGTGACACCGCGGTCGAGAGGACGCCCTCACACCTCGATGCCGCCGCACCACACACGCAGAACGCGACGCGCGGCAGCGATGTCGGTGAGCGGATCGCCGTCCACCAGCACGAGGTCGGCTCGCAATCCGGGGGTGATCGCCCCCCGATCGTCGAGTGAGAACGCGTGCGCGGCCGTCGAGGTGGCAGCGCGCAGCGCTTCGGCTGTTGACAGGCCGGCGTCCACGAGCAGAGCGAGTTCGTCGTGCATGCTCTCGCCGTATGGCGGCGATGCCCGTGTGAGGGACCCGATGTAGGCGTCTTCGTCGTGCATGCTCTCGCCGTATGGCGGCGATGCCCGTGTGAAGGACCCGATGTAGGCGTCGGTGCCGGCCAGGACCGGAACGCCCGCGGCATGCATCGCGCGCGTGCTCTCGTGGGCGGGTGCATAGCTCACACCGGGAACGCCCGCTGCGGTGAGATTCGCGGCGATGCCTTTCATCATCGTCAAGGTCGGGATGAACACCGTGCCCTGGGCGAGCATCGTCTCAGCCGTCGCATCGTCGAGCGCGCGGTCGAGTGGAGCATGGGTGATCATGTCGGCCCCCGCAGCGAGGCTCATACGCACAGCTTCGTACAGGGCTGCGTGCGCGATGACCTTGAGCCCCCGCGCGTGCGCAGCAGCCACGAGTGCATCGAGCACGTCCTGGGTGGGACCGGGCAGATCGGCGACGATCTTGATGTAATCCACCCCGTCTGCCACCTGCACCTCTACGAACCGCTCCGCCTTGTCGGGGGAATCGACCAGCGCGACGTCCGGATAGGTCGGAATGCGGCTGTGCGTGCTGCCCTGAGATGTCGCCGCCATGCCGGCGGTGCGGAAGTCAGCGACTCCCCTCAGTCCCCGCAACGACTGGAACTGTGATGCGGGCCATGTCGCCATGTCCAGGCCGGTGGTGACACCGTACGTGGCGAGCGTCTCGAGGGACTCGCGCCCCTTCAGGTGCATGTGACAGTCGATCAGGCCAGGAAGGAGCACCGTACCTTCCGCGTTGACGACAGCGGCACCGACGACGACCGCATCCGCTGATCCGTCACCGATGCGCCCGTCGGGCTGGACGACGACCGTCGTGGGGGCGCTCAGACTGTGTCCGTCGAAGACCCTGGTGTTCGTGATCGCGGTCGCAGAGACTGCGCCGAGCGTGGAATCCGTCATGAACTGCTCCGTTCGAGGAGATGTAGATACGAGACATTATTGTTCACTATCGCGGCCAACGTACCACGACTCGGCTCCCGTAGGCAAGAATCGTTGGATGACGACGCGGCGACGAGGTGCCCTGCTGACGCGCGCGATCTATCGGGCGACGCTGGAGGAGCTCGCCGAGTCGAATCTCGACAAACTGGCGTTCGACAGGATCGCGGCGCGTGCCAGCGCCGGCAAGGCATCGCTGTACCGGGCGCTGGTCGACCACCGGTGAACTCGTCTAGGTGTACCCGGCCATGAGGGTGGTGGCTGGAGTCAGGTTGCGGAAGGGGAGAACCTCCGGGCTTAGTGGAGATATCTGACGTCTTCACGACCACGGAGGTTCTCGTGTCTCACGCTAATGCTCGTTTGACTGTTCATGGTCGCCGTTTGATCATCGATCGTGCCCGGCAGGGGTGGCCGCAAGCGCATATCGCTACGGCGATGGGGGTGTCCCGCCGGTGTGTGCAACGGTGGATCCGCCGCTACCGAGAAGAGGGCGAGGCGGGTCTGGCTGACCGGTCTTCGCGTCCCGCGAGCATGCCGACCAAGACGCCGGCCGAGGTCGAACAGATGGTGGTGGAACTGCGGCGCGAGGAGCGTCTGAGCCGGGACGACATCGCCACCCGGTTGGGTGTATCGCCGCGGACGGTGTCACGCATCCTGACCCGGCATGGGATGCCCAGGCTGTGGGAGCTGGATCCGATCACTGGTGAGCAGATCCGCGCTTCCAAGCAGACCACGACCCGGTACGAGCGTGACCGTCCTGGCGAACTGGTGCACATGGACGTGAAAAAGCTCGGGCGTATCCCCGACGGCGGCGGCTGGCGAGCCCACGGGCGGGCAGCGACCAACCCGGGCAAGAACAAGCGTCCCAAGGTCGGATACGACTACGTGCACTCACTGATTGATGACCATTCCCGACTGGCGTACTCGGAGGTTCTGCCCGATGAGAAGGGCGCCACATGCGCGGCGTTTCTGGAGCGAGCGCTGGCATATTTCGCCGCGCACGGCATCGCTCGGGTCGAACGGCTGTTGACCGACAACGCTTGGGCATACCGGTTCTCGCTCCGGCACATCTGCGCGGCCTATGGCATCCGTCAAAAGTTCATCAAACCCCATTGCCCCTGGCAGAACGGCAAAGTCGAACGCTTCAACCGCACTCTGCAAACCGAGTGGGCCTACCGGCACGTCTTCACCAGCAACGACGAACGCATCGCAGCACTTGCGCCCTGGCTCGAGCACTACAACAATGAACGACGCCACTGGGCACTCGGAGGCCATCCTCCCATCAGCCGACTGCGACCAACGTCCTGACCGGGTACATCTAGATGAGTGAGTCCGATTGGCTGTGAACGGCGTGGAGGCTGTTAATCGTTGGCAGAGGGTGTTAAGCCCAATGTGTGAATACCGACCTCAACACCCTCCTGATCACACTTTACGTCCATCTCGATGACCGGATCCTGCCCGCGATCGGCTTCACCCGGGACCACCACCCCGGTCGCAAGCCCGCGTTGAACGATGTCGAGCTGCTGTGTCGGTGCTGTTGCAAAGTTGGGGCAGTAGGAAGACCGGCGTGGAATAATCAGGTCCATGGGCATCTTCTCCGGTCGGCAGTTCCCTCGTGAAATCATCCTGTGGGCGGTGCGGTGGTACTGCCGCTACGGCGTGAGCTATCGCGACCTCGAAGAGATGATGACCGAGCGGGGAGTGCCGGTCGATCACACCACGATCTACCGCTGGGTCCAGAAATATGCTCCTGAGCTGGATAAGAAGACCCGGTGGTATCGGCAAGTTCCTGACTGGCAGGCCAGGTCCTGGCGGGTGGATGAGACCTATATCCGGGTCGGGGGAAAGTGGTGCTACCTCTATCGGGCAATCACCGCAGGTGGCCAGACCCTGGACTTCTACCTCTCACCAAAACGCAACGTCGCGGCAGCGAAGCGTTTCCTGGCGAAGACGCTGCGGTCGAATAAATCGGCAGGCTATCCGCGGGTGATCAGCACCGACAAGGCCCCCTCACTCGCCAGGGCAATCTCTGAGCTGAAGGCGGAAGGCGTCTGTCCATCGACGGTCGAGCATCGTCGGGTGAAATACCTCAACAACGTCATTGAAGGCGATCATGGCCGGTTAAAGCGGATCCTGGGGCCGAAAGGAGCATTCAAAAACCAAACGTCTGCCTACCGGACGTTGAAAGGGATGGAAGCGATGCACTCATTGCGGAAGGGGCAGGGCACGATGTTTGCCTATGGTCACCCGAATCCGGATGCAGTGATTGTTAGCCGGGTATTCGAGACGGCCTGACAACACAGGCACATAGCGTTGATCACACAATAAAAACGGAGCTTTCTTGGCTCCCGCCCCAAGTTGCAACAGCACCGAGAAGATGCCCATGGCTGTGATTATTTCACGCAGGTCTTCCTGTCGCCCGAACTTTGCAACAGCACCAGAAAGCTGCCCTACGGGCAGATGGGTATGCAGTACGGGGAGAGACAGCAGCTCCCGCAGGGTCTTCTGGACATCCCCGACGGTCAGCCGACGGTAGTGAGGATTGCTGGGGTGAGCCCATGCCGGAGCGGCCGCGGTCTTGGGGGAGTGGGTTCGGCGTGCGTGGGGCGGCACGGTCAGATCGCGCACGGAGGCCGCGCGTGTCTGGTACAGGCGAGTACGGATCCACGCGACGGCGCGCTCCAGGCGGTTCAGGTGGCGTCCACGCGCCCGCTGGCGCATCCAGCCGGCTGCGATCAGGGCGGCGACCAGGTTGCTGACCTGACCGGCGAGGGTGGTGTCGCTCAGTTGGTCTGTGCGACGGCCTGTCCAGGTGCCGCCGCGGGCAATGCGCTCGGAGACCATCTCGGCCGCGCGACGCCCGATGCTCCGGTTCGAGGCAGTGACGTGGTGGCCGGTGCCGTGATCCGCGTAGGAGGCTAGAGCTTTCAGGAGCCAGGGAAGATGCTGTCGCCCGATCCGCGCTGCTCGCGGGTGCTGGACTACTGCAGGGTCTTCCAGGACGCCCTCGACCCATCTGTGGGGACCCTGCCAACGGTCACGTGGTGCTGCGGGGGCAGGCAGAGGCAGTGAGTGGCCAGGGTGTCGTGGGACGTGCTGCTCGGCCCAGGCGGCGACCTCGCTGGTGGCTTCGTCGGTCGCCACGAGAACCTCGGTCAGCCGCTCCGCCTGCTCTTCGGGAGGCAGGGCTTCGGGGATGCCATACCACCGGCGGACCATCGTGCCCGTGCCGGCTTCCGTCTGGATGCGCGGCAGGATCTCTCCCTCCAGGACGGCCTGGCGGTGGGCCAGGGCGACCGCCTCCGCAGATGGGGACTGTGTAGTGCTGTAGTGCTGTAGCCGTGTAGTGCTGTAGCCGTCGGCTACAGGGTCGTCATCTGGATTTTGGTATGAAAAAGCCCAGGTAAAGCCATGTTCCTTGCCAAACGTTGCAGTCGGCAGGAGAGTACGGCTATCCTGGGAATCAGCGAATTGCACTGCTGTTCCCTTCATTTTGGAGGGATCTTGAGAAACAGTTGGCGCTGTTTCTCGTTGAGACTTGAACCCCTGGTTGTGGTAGCCGGGGGTTTTCTCATTCCCGCGATGTGCGCGGGGCGAGCCCTCCATGTGAAATTTTTCTTGGATCCGCGCTCAGGCGGTGGGTGGGGCGTCGGGTTCGGGGCCTCCTCTGGATCACATGGATGTAATTAGGCTCCATTGTGGCACACGACTGTGTGCTACAACGGTGCCCGTGCCCGCCGTGAAAATCTGGCGGCGGACAGTCCGGGCATGACACCCGTCGTGGGGAAAAGGACGCCTGATAGATCGCCGGGTGTGTTTCCTGTATTCATCCGCGGGCTTCCCCTTGGATATACTCCCAAAGAGGGGGAAAACGGGTGTTGTGCCCGTGTAGGGGAGGGGAGAAAAACCAGCCCCAAGCAGGGTGTCAGGTGTTGGCAGCACCTTACGGTGAGGCCATGCGCGCGACCCCAGCCGCCGCCCCGCATTCCACTCGGTGACCACCATCAAGACCAGGCCACCGTCCTGGGCCTATAGTCCTCACTGCGCTATTAGCGGATGGCTACGATATGAACCATGAACGCTACGGACTCCTTCACCGCTTACGCGGGAGACGATGACACCCTGATCGGTGTTATTGCTGCTGTCCGAGCACCTTCACGACTGTCCCACCCCGCCCGAGTAGATCTTCTACTTGCCCAGGGATTGGATGCGCTGCTGGAGGAACTTTTCGGCAACACCCTTATTCATCCTGAGCGGGATGCAGCTTTGGCGGACGCAGCTCAGGATCTGCAGGCCTGGCGAGGGCAGGGCTACCAGGTCACCAGCATCCTGGACCCCACCTACCCTCACCACCTGCGGGGCGTGCACGAGGCACCTGCCCTGCTATTCAGCGTCGGCCAGCTGCATCCCGACGACAACGGTGTCAGCGTCGTCGGCTCTCGTGATGCTTCTCCAGGACAACTGCAGGCAGCCCGTGACATCGCCACGGCTTTGGTCCGCCGGGGTCTCACGGTGGTTTCGGGCCTGGCGTCGGGAATCGATACGGCAGCGCATTCCGCTGCCCTGGCGGCTGGTGGTCGAACCGTCGCGGTCATGGGGACCGGCCTGAATCACACGTACCCGGCAGCGAACCGAGCACTGCGCCAGCGCATTGAGGAGACCGGCTTGGTCGTTTCCCAGTTCCTGCCGGAACAGACAGGCTCCAGGGCTTCGTTCCCTATGCGTAATGCGGTGATGTCCGGCTACGGTCGCGCCACGATTGTGGTGGGGGCAAGCGAGAAGTCCGGTACCCGTCATCAGGCGAAGGCCGCGGTCGGGCACTCTCGTGGCCTGATCCTCACCCCTCAGGTTGCTACGCAGACCAGCTGGGGCCGCGACTACGTCGATTCTGGGCTGGCTGAGGTGGCGCGTGGTCCAGAGGACGCGGTGGATCTTGTGTCGAAGATCATCGACACCGCGGATGCCGGTGCTCGGCTGTTTGCATGAGTACCGGTCCTGACTTCGGTGGGCAGGTGTCCCGGTACTTAGCGTCACTGACCCATCTGCATAGCGCCAACGGGCATAATCTTCCTGTCTGCAGCATCTGTCGGGGACCCACTGGGGTGAAAGACGACGCCGGTGAGCATTGGCCTACCTGTCTCCCCTGCAGACAGCATCGGTACACCCTCGGAATCGACTACGGGGAGTTGGCTGATTCGACAGGGTTTATCATCTATGCCCTCAAGTACGCCGACGGTTCCAGAGATCAGTCTCTGCGGGACATGCACCAGTACAAGATTCTTTCCCCATCCTGGGGCAGTAGGCCAGCAATTTCTGAGGAGGGGCAGCGTATCCGCACGCTGCTGTACGTCACGCTGCGGGACCATCTGCCGCGGCTTGAGGAAAGCGCGGGCCCAGTGGACTTGATCACCCAGGTCCCCTCCACGAGCACGGATCCAGGACGAGACCCCCAGGCGCTGGCGGCAGCCATTGAATCTGCGGTCAAAAAGCTCCCCGGACTAGCGCCGTATCAGGGCGTGCTTGGGGTAGGGCAGAGCGACTCTGGCACATCCCGATCGCTAGACCCCGGTAGGTTTCCCGTCACAGATCCTGACTCGGTCGCTGGGCGGCATGTTCTCCTCGTGGAGGACACCTGGGTGACGGGGGCAAGTGTTCAGTCGGCGGCGGTGTCCCTGCGTCGGGCTGGAGCAGCTCGTGTCACGGTGCTGTGTGTGGCGCGCATGCTGAGAGAAGAGTGGAAGGCAGGGAACTATCTGACGTCGCGCTACGCGGAGTTTCCCCCGCCGGCTCCGCATTTCCCCGTGTTCTGACGAAGACCAGGGGATGGAAGGAAGAACCCTCGAGGTGCCCTTCGAAGGCGCGGCCCCTCACGCCAACGATGCGTCTGCCGTAAGTGATCTCGTGGGTGAATCCACCGGCGAGCTTCGGGCGTTGGGGCGGGTGAGAAATCCGTCTGGTGGGGTGTCGTGCGGCCGTAGTGTTCTTGACGCCGACGGGGCCCGTGACATGTGGGTGCCGATGATGGGGATCGGACCGACTGAAACCAAGATGATCACCCTGGGGGCAGGGCAGCGTAGGGGGTTGGCCCCGACGCCTACGACGCGTCCGGCCGGCATGCTCACCGGTGGGTGAATCCGCGGGGAGCAGAGGCGGGAAACAACCGAGGAAAACCCCGGAAGAAAACCTCGGAGGAAACCCCGCCAGACAACCACAACCACCCACCCACGCCACGCGCCGCAGGCGGGTACTTGGGGACACCGGCACGCACAGTCGACGAGGAACGAGGAGACTGCTGCGCCGGCACGTCCCCAACCCGCCAAGCCGGACACATCGGCAGCCCACAGTTGGGGCGCCCGGACGACTGGGAGCGCGGACACGACGAAGCATTCCGAACACCTGCAGGAATCAAGACGCGACCGACCCCAGACGTCAGCCCCAACAAGGGAACCGATGTGCCCGGACCCCGACCGACAAAGACACCCACGCACAGACCCGCCGCGAAGCAAGGAATGTTCTGTGTGTTGGTGTCCAGGAGGGAGGGGTAGTCGGCCGTGTTTTGGGGTGGTGGTTGGTACAGTCCACGGCTTGTTTGTGCTGGTAGGGGCGTTGCGCGGGTGGGAACTGGCTGTACCGGGGGGTGGTACAGCGGGTGGTACAGTTCTCCGTCCATATTTACGTATTGATTTAGACACATTTTGATGTATCTCTGTATCGCTGGAGCGTGCTGTTTTCAGGACTCATATCCGATGCAGAAAAACCGCCCACACGTTCGACCGTTTTCGGTCTCATGTCAGAGGCGCCTCGTAGGGTGAATCGCACACCGTTTTTCGACTCTGGGCGACGTCCATGAAGCACACTTTTTCAGCCATCGTCGCGGCCGCCCTGGCCCTCGCCGGCGCCCCGGAATCGCCACCGCTGCGTTGCCGTTCGGCTCACCTTCTTCACTGCCGTCTACGGCGTCGGCCAAGGCCCCGAGCAATGCATCCGCACCGTGATTGAATCCAGCCTCATCCACGATGGATACACTGCGGATCTCGGGCCCTCCCGCATCGCCCTGCAGAGCCTCACCGCACCCACCCAAGCGGAGCACGACGTCACGAACAGCCAGCTGCACGCAGCCGGCATGGCCAGAGGTTCGGGAAGTCCGCAGCACCCCACAGGAAAGAAGGACGCCGTTGCTGTGAGCCACGGCCCGCCCACCACGCCGTACATGGGCTACTTCTTCGACTAAACCCACCCCGCTGGTGCCACCCTCGAACGCTAGGCATCAGCAGCGTTTGAAACCTAGTTGAACGGGAATCAGAGCAGTCGTGGTTGTAGACGGCCGGGCAGGAGGGTGCCCACCATTTCGTCACAGTTACCGCCCTCCCTGCAAAGCCTCCAGATTCCCCTCATGATGTGCCCTTGAAGTGTCTCTCCAGTGCCCGGTACAGGGTCGATCTGCCCACCCCTAGATCCTTGGCAATCGAGACCTTCGATTCGCCGGCGTCAGCACGCGCCTGCGCCTGCTCTACTTGTGCCGCAGTGAGCGACCTTCGGCGGCCCTTGTACTTGCCGGCCTTCTTCGCCAGCGCGATGCCCTCCGCCTGGCGCTCACGGATGATGGCACGCTCGAACTCGGCGAACGAGCCGAGGATGCCAAGCATGAGGGTGGCGCGAGGATCAGAAGCCCCCTTCGCAAAGGTCAGATTCTCCTTGACGAAGTGCACTGTGGCGCCCTTCTCGGTGGCCTGGTCGATGATGGTGCGAAGATCCACTAGAGAACGGGCGAGACGGTCGATGGACGCGACCCGGAGCTCGTCATGGTCTCGGAGGTAGTCGAGACAGCGTTCCAGGCCGGGGCGGTCGGAGCGTGAGCGAGCGGAGAGCTCGTCACGGAATTCCTTGTCCACGGGGCCGACCACCTCTCGCTGCCGGGCTAGATTCTGGTCGGTGCTGGACACGCGAAGGTAGGAGAAGCGCTGCCCCTTCGGAGTCGACACTGGCACCTCTCGTGTCGGTGCCGGCGTCGGAACTTTGTCGGCTGGGGCTTCCGAGCCCTCCCCCGAGGTGGGCTTCTCCTCTCGGTGCCATTCGGGGACAGTCCAGCCGATGCTTGCTCCGCCGTCGAAAAGGATGTCTTTGGTGGGGAAGTCCTGTACCTCGGTCCAGGTGTTGTCTCCGATGTAGAGCTTGGCTTTGGTGACGAGCTTGTACACCCGCTGGATGTGGAGGCGTCCCTGAGGTTGTCCGAGCAGGTCCTGCCAGGTGGCGTGTCTCGGGTTTGCTGAGTGCTGCTCGAAGCGCTGCCCACCGTCATCCAGGATCTGATCGGTGGGGACCGTCTCAACGGTGGCGGACCATGAGCGCCCGTAGTTGGCGGGGCGGCGGATCTTGGTGGTGTTCTTGGACTTGCGGATGATCTGGATGCGCGCCTCCGGGCGGCCATTCGGATCAAGCAGTGTTCCAATCCTGCTCATGAAGACCTCCACCGTCCCGTTAGAGTCATTGACCTTAACAAGAAGTGTATCAGAATCACCGATTGGGACTTGGTGGGACAGGGCGTTGAGGTCTAGGTCCACTGTCCCGTTGGGGTATGCCCTAAAAAGACACACATAAAGCGCGGCCGATGCAAGTAGCGTAGGAGGCGGCAAGCCCCGTAACCTGGGGCACCATCAGGGATGTGCTCTCCCACCTGGGTTGGCTCCCCTGAACAAGAAAAACGACCTCCGAAGGTCCTAAGCTCCGAAGGTCGTCGAGCGTCGAAAGACACTCCTAATGCTCAGCTAGGCAAACCAGCTGTGCACCTGGGTAATTGTCCCAGCAAAGTCGTGAGTCACCGACATCCCAAGCACAAGGATGGTGGCCACGACCTTCCTCTTCTCTGGACCAGGACGTTGCTCCTGGTCACTACTGTGACGGCACTCCAGGTCAAGTCCTTTTGGGTGGTGTATCCGCCAGCGGTTGACTCAGCGATGAACTGACCGCTGACGGAACAGGATTCCTTACGCCACCAGAGCCTCCTGACCGTCACCGACAACGACGCCGACGCCGACGCCGTCAGCTGCCCGGGCCTTCGCCAGCATCTCCGCCGTCGAGGACAGCACCGCCAGAGGCATGTACCGACGCTGCTGCATCCAGTCCTCATACTGCTCAGCCAGCACTGCCCCGACCAACCGGACCACCGAAACACGGTCAGGGAAGATCCCCACGACATTGGTCCGCCGGCGGATCTCCTTGTTCAACCGCTCCGTCGGATTGTTGGACCACACCTTCGTCCACCCCGGCTTCGGGAACGCGGTACACATCGGCATCGACGGCAGGTACGCCGGTTCTGTACTGCTCGCCGACGAAATCAGGCCGACCTCCTCCCAGGCTGTCGCCGACCTGCACGACGAAGGCGTGCGCACCATCATGATCACCGGCGACTCCGCCGGGACGGCCCTCGCCGTCGGCAGGGCGGTGGGCGTCACCGACGTTCGCGCCGACCTGCTCCCCGAGGACAAGACCACTGTGATCGACCGCGAACGGGCCGCAGGCCACCGGTTGGTGATGGTCGGCGACGGGGTCAATGACGCCCCGGCGCTGGCGAAAGCTGACGTGGGAATCGCCATGGGAGGGGGAACAGACATCGCCCGGGAAAGCTCCGACGTCATTCTCGTCAGCTCCGACCCCCGCGATCTGGTCACCACCCTGCGCACGGCCCGGCGGGCACACCGGATCGTGACGTTCAACTTCATCGGGACCGTGACTGTCGACCTGGCAGGAATCGTACTGGCGGCGTCCGGACTGCTCAGCCCGGTGGTCGCCGCCTTCGTCCATGTCGGGTCGGAGACGGCGTTCATCCTCAACTCTGCGCGGCTGATACCCGGGCGGCAGCGTCGAACTTCTCCGCGGTGAGGGGCAGTCGGTTGCGCCCCGCCATTCAGTCAGGACGGTGTGCGCGCCGTCATGCCCCTCCGCTCCGACGCCAGACAGGGTCGCACGTCCACAGCGTCCATACCTGCCCTCCGCGCAGCTTCGAGCCCTTCATCACTGTCCTCGTAGACCAGGCACTTCTCCGCCGGGACACCCAGCAGCTCCGACGCCCGCAGAAACAGTGCCGGATCCGGCTTTCCGCAGGACACGTCGTCCCGGGTGACAACTGCCGAGAACAAGTGTCCTATCTCCCACATGTCGATCGTGTGGAGCACGGTGCGCCGGGGTCCTCCGGTGGCTACAGCGACAGGAGCACCACCCTGCAAGCGGCGGATCACTGAAGCGACCGGGGCAACCGGTGCAACATCGGCGACAACACGGAGGAAGAATTCGTCCCTGGACTCGACAACCCTCGGGACGTCAATGCGCCTTCCCACCTCTTCAGCAGCCGCCGTGGCCATCTCTCCCGCCGAAAGCCCGTGGCGCGCAATGTACCATTCCCAGCTGATGTCGACGCCGACAAGCCTGAGCGCACTGCTGACGGCAGAGTAGTTCGCCCTGTGACTGTCCGCGACTGTTCCGTCCCAGTCGAAGATGTAGGCCGAGTATCCCGGACGGTACAGGGCATCCCTGTCGCGGGGAGCTGTGACCCTGACACCTCTCATGTCCTCCCCTTTCACCTGTCTGCGTCGATCCGTATACCGGTTTCCGCGTCAAACACATGAAGTGCACCACGGCTCCAGGACGCCGACATCCGGTCACCCTCGCTCACTGAGGCGTCAGCCGTCATCCTCGCTGACAGGGTGCCACCGGCGACGTCACCATTGCGGCTCAGGCGGACAATCTGGCTGCCACCTTCGTAGGAGACCGCAGTGACCGTCACCCCGATGACCCGGTCGCGACTGTCTCCGGGAGTGCCCAACCGGAGATCGTCAGGCCGGATACCGACGCGGAACCGGTCCCTTCCCCTGAGAACGGGCATCCCTCCGAGCTCCTCCAGGGGAACTCCCTCAAGAAAACCACCTGTGCAGTACCCGTCTCTGACCCGCACTTCGGCCAGGTTCATCGGCGGTGTACCGATGAAACCTGCCACGAAAGCGGTAGTCGGACGCGAATACAGCTCACGGGGTGTACCGATCTGCTCAATCCTCCCACGGTGAATCACCGCCACCCTGTCAGCGACGGCAAAGGCATCCTGCTGGTCGTGCGTGACATGGATAGACGTGGCCCCGCTGCTGCGCAACAGTGTCGCTATCTCCTCCCGGAGGACGAGGTGGAGCTGCGCATCCATCCCGGACAGGGGCTCGTCCAGCAGAACCACCCCTGCCTGGCGTGCCAGTGCACGGGCCAGAGCAACGCGCTGCCGCTGTCCCCCGGACATTTCGCGGGGACGGCGGCCCAGCAGTTCGGTGATCTGCAGACGCTGCGCCACCGCGCGGGCTCGTAGCTCGGCATCTCCCCTGGTCATGCCGAGACCGTGAACAAGCCCCAGGGTGATGTTACGGAGCGCGTCCAGATGCGGGTAGAGGGCGAAGTTCTGGAAGACGATGGCGACGTCACGACGGTGAGGCGGCAGGCCCTGTTGTGGGACGCCACCAATGGTGATCTCGCCGGAGTCGATCTCCTCCAGCCCTGCGACAGCTCGCAGGAACGTCGACTTCCCGGAGCCGGACGGGCCGAGAAGTACCAGTGACTCACCCGGAATAACGTCCAGATCGACGTGGTCGAGAGCAGTGACCTCTCCGAATGTCCTGGTCAGTCCGTGGACACGGATACTCTTGGCGTGGTCCCCTCCCGTGGTGGATTCCTGTTCCTGCACTGCTCCGGCGAAGGATGTCACTGCTGAGTCACCCCGTTGATCTTCTTCACGGCGTCAGAGACCGCTTCGTCGACAGACCTTCCCTGATCGGTCATCTGCTGGACCATGTCCTGGAGCGTCTGGTTCACCCTTCCCATGGACTGTCCCGGCCAGCCGCCGCCAGCACTCGGCGTCCCCTCGTACTTCCATGCGTACCCTAGCGGGCTGTCGTAGTCGGCATCCTGCCTGAGCATGTCCTGGGCTGCGGTGTCAACAGGAATGTAGCTGTTCTCCCGTGCGCTGCTTGCAATCACCTGCGGATCCAGCATGTCGCTGATCATCTCGCTCGAGTACGCGGCCCGGCAGGCGTCATCGGAGAGCACCATCCACCCGTTGCCCCCTGCCGGGAGGTTGGCGGTACCACCGTCCGGCACCGGCATGTCGGACACTGTCCAGTCGAAACTGTCACCCACCGCCTTCTTCACTGTCGCGGCCACTGCCGGTGTCCCGAAGAAGTAGGCGACCTGGCCGCTGCTGAATTCCTTGATCGAATCCTGCCAGGACACCGGATTCTGCAGTCCCTTCTCCCCGATGGTCCGGTAGATCTCCAGCGCCTCGCGTCCCTGCGGGGTGTCGAACCCGGCCGTCCCGTCATCGTTGACATACCGGGCACCGTTGCTCTGGATGAAGGCCTGGACGAACCCCCAGGCGATGGTGTCACGCGGAATCTGGACAGGTTTCTTTCCCGTCTTCTCCTTGATCTTCTCCGCATCGCTGATCACCTGGCTGTGGGTGGTCGGCAGCTCGTCGATTCCGGCCTGCCCGGCCATCGTCGTGTTGGTGAAGAGAACCGGAACCGAGATCTGGAACGGGGCTACGTAGGTGGTCCCGTTGATTGTGCCGACATCCAGGAAGTTCTTGCGGTAGCTGTCCTTGAGCACTGAGGTGTCGAGAGGTCGGGGACTGTAGTTGTCTACCCAGAACCTGAGCTGGTCAAGCCCCAGCATGATGACGTCCGGGCGCGACCCTGCCTGAATGTCCGCGACAACCTGCTGCGTGAGTTCGTCGTAGCTGGTGCCCTCCGGGGCAGCCCTGAGTTCCACGGTGAGTCCCGGATACTTCTTCTCCAGCTGTTCTTTGGCCATTTCAGCGCCCTGCCGACCCTGGCTGGCAAATACGGCGGTGAGTGTCACACCGGACGGGTCGCAGGAGGACACGTCGGCCTGTTCCGCCGGGGCAGCGACTTCCCCTGATCCGGAGCAGGAGGTGAGCGCAGCGAGCGAGGTCGCTGTGAGCAGTGCTGCGCCGAGGCTCCGGCCTCGGAGCCTGCGACGGGTGGTTGAAGATGTGGAGGTCAGACGGGTGGTTGAAGATGTGGAGGTCATTGGTCCTGCCTTTTCTGTCTGGTGATTACTGGGGATGAAGTGTCGGGGTGGAGAACTGTCGGAGGAGCGGATGAGAGATCCCGTGTCATGTCAGCCCGGAGCCTCCCCACCCGCTATCCCACGGGCGAAGTGCTGCTGGGCAGCCAGGAACAGTGCGATCATCGGAAGTGTCACGATGAGTGCCCCGGCGCTCAGCGCGCCGTAGTCGGTTCCGGTCTCTCCCTGCTGGAACACCGCCAGTGCCAGCGGCGGGGTGTACAGGGCATCGGAGCGGGCGATGAGCAGTGGCCACATGTAGTCGTTCCAGTGTGCGAAGACGGACAGCACCGAGAAGGTCGCGATCGCAGAGCGGGAGTTGGGGACGACGACATGGACCAGAGTCCGCCACAGACCGAGACCGTCTGTCCGGGCAGCTTCGAGGAGAGTGTCCGGGATGGTCACCATGTGCTGACGCAGCAGAAACAGTCCTATAGCCGTCGCCGTGAACGGGATCACCAACGCCGCGAAAGTGTTTCCGAACCCCGCACTCCCGATCCCGATGTACAGCGGCAGTGCAGTCGCCTGGCCCGGGATCAACATACAGGCCAGAACCAGCCCGAATGCGGCATTACGACCGGGGAAGTCGAGCTTCGCGAGAGCGAATGACGCCGGAATGCTCACCGCGAGCTGAAGCACGAGAATCAGCGCCGTGACTACGACACCGACCAGCATCGCGTGTCCGAGCCCACCCCGTGTCCACGCCTCAGAGAAGTTGGCGAGTGTCGGGTCCGGAGGAAGGAGGCGGAGCCCTGAGTCAACCTGATCCTCCCGACCCGCAAAGGCGGTACGCACCATCCAGAGGAACGGTGCCAGAGAAATGACGACAGCGATGAAGAGGACACTCCACCTGGTCACGGTGCTGATCACGGTGCTGGTCATGACTTCTCCTCCCCCGTCTGCGGGACGCCTGCCGCTGACGGACGTTCGCTACGTCGGGAAATCCGCCGGTGGATCACCCCTGTGAGAATCAGAACCGCGATGAGCATGGTGTTCAGCGCAGCTGCCTGCCCCAGGTCGAAGTACTCGAACCCGAGTTTCCAGGCCATGGTGAGTACGGTCTCACTTGAACCGAGAGGCCCACCGTCGGTCATCATCCGGACGGTGTCGAAAACCTGCGCACACTGGAGAACCGCCATCACCAGGGCGAATGCACTGACAGGCCGGAGGAGTGGAAGAAGTACGTGACGCACTCGGGCTGCACCTGTGACACCGTCCATGTCAGCGGCCTCCTCCACCACCGTCGGTATGCTGCTGAGGCCCGCGAAGTAGATGAGGAACGTGAACGACACCAGTCGCCACAGTCCGACCAGAGCGACCGTGGGAAGAGTCAGGGAAGGGTCACTGAGGAAAGCCACCGGTCCCAGACCGAACACTCCCAGCACACTGTTCAACGGGCCCGAGGGGCTGGCGAACACCGACCGGAACACCACTCCCATGGCAACAAGATTCCCTGTGTACGGGAGGAACAGCAGTACCTGGAGCAGACGCTTTCCCCTGGTGGCTGAATGGACCAGCAGTGCCAGGAGGAAGCCGAGGACCAGACCGGGGATCACGGTGATCACCGAGTAGACCAGGGTGTTCAGGATCGCCTGGCGGACCGCCGGATCCGCGAGAACGGTGCCGTAGTTGTCGAGCCCTGCCCACCTCCACGAGGTCTGCGACCCGATCCTGATGTTGAACAGGCTGCCCACCAACGCCAGCAGACCCGGCAACAGAATGAACAGGCTGACCGCAACGAGCGCAGGTGTGGCGAAGGCGAGCCCCACTATCCGGCGGCGACGCCCCGGCACGGTCACTGCAGCGGATAGCATCGCACACCCCCGTCCGACTCCACTGTGACCATCAGGAGTCCCGGCCCGTGGCCCACCGGCCCCGGGATCGGGGTGGCCGTGACCGGTGCGCAGGTGGGGACGACCCGACGCAGCTCACCGGTGGATACATCGAGGACGACCACCGAGGCGCACAGTGTGGGAACAAGGATCTCCTCCCCTGCGAGCGCGGGAGTGGCGGACAGCGGCTCCGGCGTTCTCCGGGAGGTACCGCGACAGACGAGTGGAGCGCCGGAGGAGTCCCGGGACCAGTTCCAGGTCCACCGGGTGTCCCCGGTGTCCACGTCGAGGAGTGATACCTCACCTGACGAGTCGGTCACGACAACCCCGTCGGGCACGCACAACGGGGACGCTTCATTCCACGGTCGCCGGGAGAGTCGCTGCCACTCCACCGTTGCGGTGAAAGGGTTCAGACGGGATGTTCCGTTCAGAGTCGTGTAGATGATCCCGGTCGGGGCCGCCCATACAGGTGTCGCCACCGGTAGAGCTGCACGCGAGAACGGGCTTTCGCCGGTAGTCCGGGACTGTTGCTGAGCATGTGCGGTAGCGAGGTCACCGCCGGTTGCAGCGTCCAGCACGCTGATGCGCTCCGGGGCGGGAAAAGACCCCACAGCCACTCTCGAACCGTCCGGGGCAGGGGAGGCCATGGTGATGAAGGTCTGGTAGTTGGCCAGGTCCCGGCGACGCCACCGGAGTGTGCCGTCGTCCAGTGAGATCCCGACGACATCGGAGACATCTCCAGCAATGACCGTTCCCTCGGTGACTGCGGGGGAATGCAGGGAGAACCGTCGCATGGGATCGGTGGAATCGAAGCGCCAGAGGAGTGTCCCGGCCGTGTCGTCCACTGCTATCACAGACCCGTCAACCAGACCGATCACCGCGACAGGACTGCCGTCCACCGAACCTCGAACGGGAGCGTCGGCCGCAGGCCATGTGTCGAGGTCGAGCTCCCATACGGTGCGTCCGGTGGCGAGGTCGAGGCAGGACAGTCTGCCTTCACCACCTTCACAGGCCCTGTAGGCGACCAGAGTTCCCGCGGTACCCTGCCCTGCGGCTACCGCCCGGTACCCTGTGGTGTCAGGTTCGTGCTGCCACAGTGGTGTGACCGGAGCAGGGGTGTCCTCCGCGGCAGCCCGACCTGACCCGGCGCTTCCGGCGGATCCTACGGTCCCGCCGGATCCGGCAGGCGGAAAGCTCGGACCGGTTACCACGGTGATCTGTTCGCCGTCCCACTCCACGACCCGGTACCCGGCCACCGAGTGGTCGATTCCGCCGAACATCGCCGGCGGAGTATTGACGTGGAGGACGTCGTCAGTCTTCACGATCCGGTCCGTGTGACGGTGTCCGGAGAACGTGGCTTTCGGCGGATACGGTGCGCTGCCGAGGAATTCTCTGGTGGGCTGGTCGTGGTACAGCAGAATCCAGGGACGTTCCCCCTGCCCCCCGGCATTCCAGGCGGCGAGATCCGCTGCCAGCCAGGAGCGCTGGATCCCGGCGTCCAGGTCAAGTTCATCGGTCAGCCAGTCCATGCAGACTACGTGGAGCCCGGGAAGGTCGAATGAGTACCAGCGAGGTCCCATCCACGTTTCATAGGCGGCGGGGTCACCGGTGTGGATCTCGTAGCCGGTCCGGCTAACAGTGCTGTGGTAACGGTCACCTGCCATGTGGTCGTGGTTGCCGGGAACGGTGTGCCACGGCCGGGGGCTGTGCGACAGGGTCCGGAGGAGTTCACGGTACTGGTCGTCGACGCCGCGGTCGGTGAGATCCCCGGTGATCATGAATGACGCCACGTCGGTCTGCTCGGCGATGCGCCGCAGCAGCGCACCCAGCACTTCGGCATCACCGAGCTCAGCCGGTTGCGGATACATCGCAGCGCCACCGATGTGGAGATCTGTGAGATGGGCGAAACGGTAGGGAAGAGCGGTCGCTGCGGGATCTGTCGCCCGTTCCAGGACGAACCGCAGGTCTTCTCCGCTACGTGTGCGGCAGAACCAGCGGTCTGCGGTTAGGCCGGCTGGAACGGTGACGGTGATGAAACCACTGCCCGGAAGCGCACCGCCGTTGTCCGGGTCACCGTTGAAAGAGAATGCCCCGTTGTCATCGGTGAGCGTCACTCGTAGCCCGTCGCTGACCGAAATTCTCGGCAGTGGCTGTCCGAGTGAATCGACCACTGTACCTCTGACGGTGTCGGACGGCGTGTCGTCTTCACGGTCGTGCTGTGTCGGAGTGTCCATGTTGGATCGTCTCTCCTGTTCAGATCCGGTTGGCATTGACTATGGAGTCGACCCGGAGCTGTGCGTCAGGTGCTCCTGTGATCCGGTTCCGGAGACCGGTGAGAAGGGTGTCGAGCACTGCGAGATGGACGATGCGGCTCACGACGGCTTCCACCTGGTGATGGGTTTCCGCACTGCCTGCGACGATCACCGAGTCCAGCAGTTCGGTAACCGGTGACGTCGCGAAGCTGGTGACCCCCACGGTGACTGCTCCCCTGTCACGGGCGGTCTCGACGACCCGGAGCGTGGGAATTGTGGAACCTGTGTGGCTGATCGCGAGGCACACGTCTCCTTCGCCCAGGGATCCGGCGAGGACCTCCTGGAAAATGAAGCCCGCCTCGAAACGGGCGTCGATACCGAGTGCGGTCATGCGGTAGGCGGTGTCCCAGGCCAACGGTGTGGATGTTCCCGCCGCGGCGATGAGCACACTGCCTGCCGACGCGATGATGTCGACGACCCGTTCTATCTGGTCGGTGTCGATGACCCTACTCGCAGCGGTGAGAGCCTCACCGGTCTGTATGAGGGTTCTGCGGTAGCGGGCTGAGTCACTGCCACCGTCTCCGGCACCGGCGTCCTCCGCCTCCGACGGAGCGGGCAGTGTCCGGGAGAGCAGAAGTTTGAACTGCTGGTACCCGGTGACGCCGAACCGTTGACAGAACCGGGCCACCGAACCGACCGATGTCGATGATGCGTCGGCGAGCTGGGAGATGGACATTCCCATCACCTCGACGGGGGAGGTCATGATGAATCGGGCGACCCGGGCCTCCGAACCGGAAAAGGACGGTAGCCGGTGCCGGATTTCCTCCAGTACCGGTGTGCGACGGCCGAGGATGGCGTCGCGGAAGTCACTGTCTGTGTCATTCACGCCGTGAACGCTAACGCCCGAAGATGAACCGCAGCGTAGGTCGGAATGAACGGTGGATGAATCTGCCATCTATCCGTCACTTCTGGAAACATGCTCCTGTCTGGACCAGGAGGACACCCCCGCCCTCAGATCCAATGCGTCAGCCGGGTATCCCAGAGTGATCAACACCGATAAAGCACCCTCCCTAGCCAGGGCAATCACCGAGTTGAAGTCAGAGGGAATCTGCCCGCCAACAGTGGAACACCGGCAGGTGAAATACCTCAACAACATCCTGGAAGGCGACCATGGTCGGCTGAAGCGGATCCTCGGGCCGAAAGGCGCGTTTAAGAACCGGACATCTGCATATCGGACGTTGAAAGGGATGGAGGCGATGCACTCATTGCGGAAAGGGCAAGGCACGATGTTTGACCTCACGGGCAACCGAACCCGGACGCGGTGATCGTCAACCGGGTCTTCGAGACGGCCTGAGAACGCCCACACGCAGCGGCCATCAGGGAATGAGAAACTGAGTCTTCGCTGCTCTCCGCCCAACTTTGCAACAGCACCTCAAAGAACAGGTCGTGATCCGGTACGACCCCCGCGACATCTCCGAAATCCACGTCTTCCACAAGAACCAGTACATCTGTAAGGCCGTGGACCCCGATCACGCATCGGCCACAGTCAGTCTCAAAGACATTCAACACGCACGCGCAGCCCGCCGACGCGAGCTACGCGGCCAGATCACCGAACGCATTGCCGTCGTCGCCAGCCACGAAGACCCCTCGTTTCCGGCCCCGCCGGCACCGACCCCACCAGCCCGGAGGAAGACGAAGCTTCGCACCTACCTGGAGGATGACTGATGTCTCCGCAACGGTTCATCGCCACCAAACAGCACCGGAGATTCGTCGAGTTCGCCGACGCCGTACGCCGGCAACGCACCATTGGCATCTGCTACGGCCAAGCCGGGATCGGTAAAACACTGTTGAGTATTCGTAGGTGTGAAGGCCACCCGATCGTGTGGTTGGGGGCCAGCGATATTGCCTGCGGGGGCCGGCAGCCGTCGTGATGGGGGCCACCGGCGTCCGCAGGACAATTCCTACTGGCTCATGGTGACGTGCTCGCGCATGTTGTGGGTGCCGGTGTCGACCCAGATCGTGTTATGCACGATCCGGTCCATGATCGCATCGGCATGCACCCCGGATCCGAGCCTTTGATGCCAGTCTTTTTTCGCGTACTGGGTGCAGAACACCGTCGACGCGGAGTCGTAGCGGCGTTCCAGTAGTTCCAGCAGCATGCTGCGCATGGCCTCATCCGGGTGATCCAGCAGCCACTCGTCGATAACCAGGACGGTGAATGCGGCGTACTTCTTGAGGAACTTCGTCGTCCCCTGGGGTTTGTCGCGTGCGGTGGCCCAGGCTTCCTCCAGATCCGGCATTCGGATGTAGTGCGCCCGGTACCGGTGCTGGCAGGCCTGCTTCGCCAGCGCGCACCCCAGATAGGATTTCCCTGACCCGGTGAACCCCTGGAACACGACATTCTGGTGGCGCTCGATGAACCCGCAGGTCGCCAAGGTAGCCAGCAGGTTGCGATTCAGTCCTCGTTGCTCGACCAGGTCGATCCGACGCAGATCAGCTGCCGGGTAGCGCAGGCCGGCCCGGCGGATCAGCCCGTCGACCTTGCCGTGGGTGAAGGTGGCATACGCCTCATCGACGATCAGGTGCAGCCGTTCCTCGAATCCCATCCCCAGGACGAGGTTCTCGTCTTCGGCGTCGATGGCCTCCAGCAGGGCGGTCGCGCCCATGTCGCGGAGTTTGCGTGTGGTTTCCATGTCGATGCCGCTCATTTCACGTCTCCTGCGTAGTAGTCGGCGCCGCGGACGAATCCGCCTTCCTCGACCGGTTCCTCCCGTGGTGGGCGTTGCCGGGTGGCCTGGTCCTGCCCGGTGGCCAGGATCGGGTGCAGGTGCACGTACCGCGGGGACCGGACATGCCCGGCCAGCGCCAGCCTGCAGGCGTCCTCGACCCGCTCGGCGGAATACCGCCGCGTCAACCGCAACACCGCCAGGGCGGCATTCAGGCCCTGCTCGTCGACGGCCACCGATTCGAAGATCCGGTTGACCACCACCGTCGCGGACGGGCCGACCCGGCCTGCCCACTCCCGCACGCGCGGGGCGTCCCACGGTTGGTAGCGCTCCCCGGCGGGTAGATCAGCGTCGTTGGTGCGGTACTGATTGGCTGATCCCTCGGGAAACAGCAGGTGGCTGCTCACCCTTTGCTGGCCGGAGTAGATCTGCAGGACACGGTCGGTGATCCGCAGATCTACGCTTGTGCCGATATGGGTGACTGGCACCGAGTAGAAATTCTTCTCCCACACCACGTGCCCGTTGCGCCCGACCCTCCGGCCGTAGACCCACCGGCTGATCTCATAGGCGACCTGCGGAAGCCCGGTCAGCAGGGGTTGTTCCTCGGTGGTGAACACACTGGCCCGGGAGCCGTCCCGCTTCTGGAAAGGCTCGGCGTTGTAGGCCGCGACCTGTGCGGTGACCGCGGCCGTCAGCTCCGGCAGGGATGTGAACTGCTGGTCGCGTAGCCGGGCGATGACCCGCATCGCGACATGCCACACGGTGTTTTCCACGCTCGGCTTGTCCTTCGCTTTGCGTACCCGGCCCGGCAGCACCGCGGCCGAGTAGTGTGCGGCCATCTCGCGGTAGGCGTCGTTGAGGACGATCTCACCGTCGCGGGGATGGGTGATCACCCCGGTTTTGAGGTTGTCGGGCACGATCCGCGGTACCGATCCGCCGAAGGCGGTGAACATCGCGACATGGGCCCGCAGCCAGGACTCCTGCGTCATGTCCAGACTCGGGTAGACAAACGAGTAGCGGCTAAAGGGCAGGCACCCGACGAACAGGTACACCGGCCTCGGGGTACTACTGATCGGGTCAAGCAGGGTCATCGTCGGCCCGGACCAGTCGACCTCGACGCTCTGGGCGGCCTTGTGTCCCACCCTCGACGCTGCTCCCGTGACCAGGACGTGGCGCTGGTAGGTCCGGCAGAACCGGTCGTAGCCCATCGCCGGCGCTCCGGTGGCGACGCATTCATCGGTGTACTCGCCGTGCAGCAGCTTCAGGGTCACGCCGACCCTGGCGAGTTCCCGGTGGATTTTCTCCCAGTCCGGTTGGGCGAACACGCTGTGGTGCTGTCCCCGGCCCGGGAACAGCAGGTCATAGACCTCGTCCTCGGGACGCTCGGCGACATCATCCCAGCTCACACCCGCGGTGTCGGCGGCTTCCAGTACCGCGGTGATGCTTTTTCGGGACATGCCCTGCGACGCGGCGATCGTGCGTCCGGACAGGCCCTCGGAGCGTAGCTGCAGTATCAGCTTCGCTCTGATCTTTCGTACCATTGGCTTGCTCCTTCCGCCGTGTGCCCTATACACACGGCGGGAGGAGCGTAAGCGTGGTGGCCCCCGACCGCACCACGAGTGGCCCCGACGCCTACGAACCCGTCCTCAGCCTGCCGGCCCCCGGACACGCGACCGGTGGACCCCAGTAAAGCGAATATTCAACTGTCTGCCAGACGGTATGCGAACTGGCACAAAGCCGAGCGACTCCTCGAGGAATGGGGACCACGCGATGACTCCGATTTCCCGATCTATGCCGCGCTGGCCAGGAAACGGACAGTCTTCTACACCCCCGCGGTCCTGAGCACTCCGCGTCAGGTCAGAGACGATCTCACCGGCCTGACGGTCCAGGTATCTGCGTGCATCGACGAGCATCTGATCAACACCGGCGAGCTGCAGACACGACCCAGGAACCTGCGCAAGTACGTCGAGCTGATCATCATCGACGAGTCCGACCGCCTCAATGCCACCGCCCTGGAAATGGTGCGAGACCACTACGACCGCGACAACGTCGCCGTCATCCTCATCGGCATGCCCGGGATCGAGAAGAGATTCAGCCGCTACCCGCAGCTCTACAGCCGCGTCGGATTCGCACACGAATACCGGCCACTAAGCAAAGACGAACTGCGATTCGTGCTCGAACGTCGCTGGCCCAAATACGGGCACCCCCTCGACCCCGACGACTTCACCGACGCTCAAGCCCTCGCCGCGATCGCACGGATCACCCGCGGCAACTTCCGCCTCGTCGACAGACTGTTCACGCAGATGGAGCGCATCATGCAGATCAACGAGCTCAACACCATCACCGACGACGTCGTCGAAGCCGCCCGATCCACCCTCGTCATCGGCATCACCTGACACCGCCAAACGAACCTGCGAAATCCCGCCAAACGAAGTTGAGAGTCACAGGTGGGGGTGCCAGCTTGTCGATAGGCTGGAACTAACCAAGTGCTACAGAAACAGAAAGGTGGGACGGTGGTTAACTTCCCTGCCCCTGAAAAAATTGTTCGAGATTGGATTCGAAATCGCTCCGAGGCGGGCGTGGTTCTCGCCCAAGCAGTCACCGACATCATCGCCGATGACGCCCATATGACAATCCATATCAATCCGGAGGGTATAGCTCGGGCTAAGGAATGGCCCGCCGCCATTGCAACTTACCCGGAGGGGATCGCCGACTTCTACGCCACTCAGTTCGGGCCGACCAACGACCAAGCCGACTACCTGCGCAAGCATATTTCCACCCTTGAAGTTGTAGATGCAGAAGGCAATCGCATCGGCAACATAATCGACACTGCAAAGTACCGGCAGCGGAAAAACCCTGACCTCCATGCATAACTTCATCTCAATTGGTGAGGTACCGCAGGTAGAAAACGGCAGGCGCACCGCGTACCTGGTACTGGTCGGTTAGAGAATCGGAATAAAACTGCTCACCAGCACAGTGAGCCACAAGCGCTAGAGGAGCATGACGTGTACGAAGTGGATTTTCTTCCCGTGGAGGCCGCCGACGGCCCGAGCGAGAAGAGCGGTGATGCCATCACAGTTCGCTTCACCCGGGCACAAGATGGTTCCCAGCGGGTGATGGTAATCGACGCTGGTTTCTCAGATGTGGGACAAGATGTTGTCGATCATGTGGGCAAATATTATGGCACTACGCACGTCGACCTGGTAGTCAGTACACACCCGGATACTGATCATCTGAATGGTCTGAAAACAGTGGTGGAGCAGCTTGATGTGGACGAACTTTTGATCCACCAGCCCCGACTTCATGCCCAGTCGTTGGGGAATTTCACTAATTTGGATGCTGTAGATGAATTAATCGCCACGGCGAAAAAACACGGAACTAAGGTCACCGAGCCTTTCACCGGGTTGTCCAGATTTGAGGACCAGGTACTCATTCTGGGCCCGTCGGAATCTTTCTGCGAAAGCAAGCTTGCCGAACAGCTGGACGAGGAAAACAACCTCCGGGCGGCCCTGGAACGATATCTCGCTGCATCGTCCCTGGTATCGACGAACGCAACTGATCCGCTTAGCAAAACGCAGACCTGGTATCCCCCGGAAACGCTCGATGAGGATGGCGAGACTTCCCCGCGCAACGAAACCTCAGTCGTCATGCTTCTACGCTGCGACGAACGGCGGCTGCTCTTCACGGGAGATGCTGGCCTGGAAGGATTAGGGCAGGCTGTAGATTACTACGAGAGGTGCTGTTGCAAAGTTCGGGCGACAGGAAGACCTGCGTGAAATAATCACAGCCATGGGCATCTTCTCCGGTCGTCATTTCCCCCGTGAAATCATCCTGTGGGCGGTCCGGTGGTACTGCCGCTACGGGCTCAGCTACCGCGATCTGGAAGAAATGATGACCGAACGCGGCGTACCGGTCGATCACAGCACCATCTACCGCTGGGTCCAGAAATATGCTCCTGAGCTGGACAAGCAGACCCGGTGGTACCGACAAGTCCCGGATTGGCAGGCCCGGTCCTGGCGGGTGGACGAGACCTATATCCGGGTCGGGGGAAAGTGGTGCTACCTCTATCGGGCAATCACCGCGGGCGGGCATACCCTGGATTTTTACCTGTCCCCAAAGCGTAACGTCGCCGCAGCGAAGCGTTTCCTGGCCAAGACCCTGAGGTCGAACACGATAACCGGGTCCCCGCGGGTGATCAACACCGATAAAGCACCCTCCCTGGCCAGGGCAATCGCCGAGTTGAAGTCAGAGGGAATCTGTCCGCAGACCGTGGAACACCGGCAGGTGAAATACCTCAATAACGTCATTGAAGGAGATCATGGGCGGCTGAAACGGATCCTCGGACCGAAGGGGGCGTTCAAAAACCGGACCTCGGCGTACCGGACGTTGAAAGGGATGGAAGCGATGCACTCATTACGGAAAGGGCAAGGCACGATGTTTGCCTACGGGCAACCGAACCCGGATGCGGTGATCGTCAGCCGCGTGTTCGAGGCTGCCTGAGAACGCCGACCCGCAGCGAGCATCAGAGGATGAAGACTGGGTCGTCACGGCTCTCCGCCTGAAGTTTGCAACAGCACCCACCGCCGCATCCAGCATTGTCATCGCGACGGGCTCGATGTCCGCGTCGGGATACGGGCTGACCACCGAGATGAACGCCCCTCGTCGGCGCTGGCGATCCAGCACCATGTGAGCGCCGAATCCGGAGGCGTAACCGTTGTGCCACACCAGGGGTCGATCGGATCTGTCTTCAACAAACCACCCCGCCGCGACAGATTCAGTGTCATCAGTGAAGCGCACTCGGAAAGCATCCTCGTAGACACAGTCATCGGCGAGAAGGGTTGACATGACCGTGGCGAAATCATGGGCGCTTCCCCTGATCACTCCGGCCGGTCCATAGCCTTGCCCGGTCCAGGGCAGTTGGTCAGTGCCCCACACGGTGACAGCGTTGAGGTCATGCGGGAGGTTTCGCTGTGCAGGTTGCTGAGCGCGCAGGCGTGAACACCCCAGCGGTATCGTCAGCCTGTTTCGCACCAGCGTCGGGTAGTCCGCCCCGTCGGCGGCCGCTAACGCGTGGCCCAATGCTGAGGCAGCGAGGTTGGAGTAGCTGAAGCGCCCGGCATGACGGACACGCGATCGGCGAAGTTGGTTCATCAGATCGGCGAGGTTCTCGGGTTGTGGATCACCACCTGTCAGTACAGCACTGAGCGCTCGGGCTGCTGAGCGGATTCCCCCGCCGGTGGCAGGCAGTCCTGAGGTGTGGGTCAGACAGGACTCCAAAGTCGCTTCACCGGCAGCTGTTCCGGCCAGGGGGAGGTAGTCTTCGAGCCGGTCGTGCGGTGAGATCAGCCTGGTCTGCACCATGTCGGTGTAGATCAAGCCGTTGAGGGCTTTGCTGATTGAACCGATGTGGAACGTTTTCTGCAGGTCGCACCCGATCGTGGCGATGCGAGTGCCTGCCGGGCCGACTGTGGCGAGACAGGCGGCATAGACGGGGCGCTTGAGCGGCAAGGAGTTGAGTAGAAGGCCTGCCAGAGCGGTGTCACCGTCTGTCGTTGATGCGTTTGTGAGACAGGCGGGTTTCATACCTGTTCACCCTACCGGCGACGCGTCTCACGAGTGGACACTCTGAGGGCGCCACACAGCGATCAAGATGTCACGCCATTTAGCGGACAAAGTCACAGCTGGTGGGGCTGCGCTGGCTGGTGTTCCGTAAGCCGATCCCTGAGCGGGAACGGTGAGCATCACGTTCCTCGTGTTCGGACCGAAGGCCGTTCAGCAGGCGTCGGAGCTTGATCGCGAAGGCCGCGACCCATCAGGAGAGTTGCTCCTACGAGGACCGTCCAGATGCTGAGGATGTCAAAGGAGAGTCGTTCGGTGCCGCCGAAACCCAACCAGGGCACCTCGGTGCCCTCCAGCGCCGCGACGAACGCTGCGAAGCCGACCAGTGACACCACTAGCGCCACGATCGTGAGCCGGCGGAAGTGTCCTGGTCCAGCGACCATGGCGAGCAGTCCCATGGCCAGCCACTGCGCGACTGCCTGGCCGAGCGCGGCGCCGTCATGCACGTCAGGATGCGTATCCCACGGTGCCAGGCCGACTATCGCAACCAAGAGCCCGGTCAGCGCCATCAAGATCGTTCCGGCACGTCCTGCGCGACTGTCCCACCAGCCGTGCAGCAACACCGCGCCGATCATGATCAACACACCGGAGGCGACCATGCCTGCGTTGAATAGCGGGTGCCACGGAGAGCAGACGTCGCGCATCTGCTTGCCCTGTTCAGAGAACTGTCCACAGATGGTGACACCGAGGTCGCTGATGGCATTGTCAGTCATTGAGTACCCCTGGGGCCACCGCAGCGCGACCAGCAGCTGCACAGGGAACAGCACGGCGCTGGCCATCCAGGCCACCGCTCCGGCGCGGTATCGGTTCACGACATCATCCTCCTTGGGTACCATACGACCGTATGGGCAATGTAACGACGGCCGCGCACGATCACAACCCCGCGCACGCGGCGCGGGGAGCACAGCTGGTGATGGACGCTGTGGTGCGAGTACTGGTCCGCGACGGCCTCGACGGCCTGTCAGTACGCCGGGTGGCCGCCGAGGCAGGCATCTCGATCGGCGCCGTCCAGCACCATTTCGCCACCAAGGACGCCCTGCTGGTCGCCGCCGCCGAGCACGTGACCACCCAGTTCAAGTCGCGCGCAGACGAGTTGACCCGTCGGGCACTGGCCGAAGAGGGACCAACCGCTGCCTTCCTGGTCTTCTGCCAGCTCCTGGCCAACGCCGTTCAGGGTTCCGATGAGGAGACCGAAGACACTGCCGCCTCGATCATCTGGTTGTGGTATGCGGCGAAGGCCACCCAGCGTGGCGTCGTCGCCGATGCCTTCACAACCGGATGGTCACAGACCGAGAAGGGTGCTGTTGCAAACTTCAGGCGGAGAGCCGTGACGACCCAGTCTTCATCCTCTGATGCTCGCTGCGGGTCGGCGTTCTCAGGCAGCCTCGAACACGCGGCTGACGATCACCGCATCCGGGTTCGGTTGCCCGTAGGCAAACATCGCGCCCTGGCCTTTCCGTAATGAGTGCATCGCTTCCATCCCTTTCAACGTCCGGTACGCCGAGGTCCGGTTTTTGAACGCCCCCTTCGGTCCGAGGATCCGTTTCAGCCGCCCATGATCTCCTTCAATGACGTTATTGAGGTATCTCACCTGCCGGTGTTCCACGGTCTGCGGACAGATTCCCTCTGACTTCAACTCGGCGATTGCCCTGGCCAGGGAGGGTGCTTTATCGGTGTTGATCACCCGCGGGGACCCGGTTATCGTGTTCGACCTCAGGGTCTTGGCCAGGAAACGCTTCGCTGCGGCGACGTTACGCTTTGGGGACAGGTAAAAATCCAGGGTATGCCCGCCCGCGGTGATGGCCCGATAGAGGTAGCACCACTTTCCCCCGACCCGGATATAGGTCTCGTCCACCCGCCAGGACCGGGCCTGCCAATCCGGGACTTGTCGGTACCACCGGGTCTGCTTGTCCAGCTCAGGAGCATATTTCTGGACCCAGCGGTAGATGGTGCTGTGATCGACCGGTACGCCGCGTTCGGTCATCATTTCTTCCAGATCGCGGTAGCTGAGCCCGTAGCGGCAGTACCACCGGACCGCCCACAGGATGATTTCACGGGGGAATGACGACCGGAGAAGATGCCCATGGCTGTGATTATTTCACGCAGGTCTTCCTGTCGCCCGAACTTTGCAACAGCACCGTCAACACGGTGCTTCCACCACCGCCAGAGCCCGTTCCTCCTCTGAACGAGGAAAAGCTTGCCGCTAGCTGATGTCGCCGCTCCTGCAGCCGCACCCAGAGCACCACCACCCAATGCACCGACCGCACCCATGGAACCACTGAGCATCGGCGCTGCTGCTCCTCCGCCTGCCTGAGCCGCCAGTGGGACAATCGCGCGCACGAGCGCGGGCGCGGTGAATCCCGCCAGACCAATCATCAGTGCGTTGATCACTGCTGCGCTCACGTCCTGGCCGCTCTGGTTATCAGACACGTTCCACAGGACCACCGAGTAGAGAAGGGCACTGACGGGTTTAAATGCGATTCCTGTCAAGAGGTAGGCCACCAAGTGGTTGAGACCTTGGCGTCCGGTTTCCGTGAAAGACAGGGCAGCGAAGAGTGGAGTAAGGCCGGCGACAATCGGAATGACCAGGACTCGCGTGACTAGCGCGAGGATCTGCACAGCAGAACCAGCCAGGGCTACACCGGAGAGGAACAAGGTCAGGATGGGCCCAAATCCGGTCCCTTCCAGCGCGGTGAGATTAACGAATGCTTCCGGCGACGCTGCGCCGAACTGCGCCATGATCTCGTCAGCGAGCGTGTCGCTGGCCATCATCGCCCCAGGGACGATCACGGGCACAGCAATCGAGAAGATGATCCAGCGGACGGTGTTGTTTTCCCTGTTCCAGAATCGGTTTCTTTACGCGAACGGTTAGAAGTAAGAATTGCCCGGTTACTTCTAGATGGCAAACTAGTTTTTCACCCTTTTATCGAAAGTTTTAACGGGACTCTAGCATCCGACGTCGAACGGGAGACTATCGAACAACTTGAAACGGGTGTCTCGTTTCTTGTAGACAATTACGATCTCAAAATGAGGATACTTAACCGGAAGGTTTCGTTAGGTCCTGCTAGATTCCATGCCTCTCACGCATTGGCAGAAGATTTCGCTTCCTTAACCGAAGCCATCGGTCGGGACTCCTCTGAGGGGATCCCGTTCAAAATGAAGACAGCTCCTGGTAAGGGGGTTAAGGTTTTCCTCCTTTCCAGGTTGCGTTCTACAGACACCGATCTGGTGGTCACCCCCTGGGGACTCCCGGGTGTGTCGGAACATCATGAACTGAAAGGTACGACTCCGCCCCCACCAACCCCCTTGAGTTAGCGGTGATCCCAGCAACTGACCGGCCAGGAAACGGCAGAGTCTCTTCTGCCGGGCGAAGGAGATCGCCGCTTTATCTAGGGCGTGTCTCCCATATGCATCGTGAGGTTCGCGGCAGTCTGGTGGGGTGAGGTCGACGGGTTCTCGACATCGTGCGAATCTCTGGAAAGCTCGCCCACGCTCCAGGGCCGGGTCTACGAGACGTAGGCCGTGAGTAGTCTGTCGAGAACCCTGTGGGACTGCCGGCGAGCCAGGTCGATGTCATCGTGATGGGCAGTCCAGAGGGCTGCCTCGTTCATTGCGCCGGAGAGCTGCGCGGTCGACGCATCGAGGATCTCCTCTCCAACTCCCGCCTCGCGTAGTGCCTCTCGCAGATGCGTCGCCGAATTCTCCGCGTCGAGTCGGCGCCACTCCTGCCAGCCGGTCACCGCAGGTGCATCGATGAGCAGGATGCGCATGGCGGCCCCGTTCGTGATCGCATCGAGGAACGCGTGCGACCCGGCCCTGAGTTGTTCGAGAGGCTGCGGGTCTGCATTCTCCGCTGCCGCGACGACGGCTCGTGCGACGTCGGCTTGGAGGCGGGCGACGACCTCGGCGAACAATGCGACCTTGTTCCGGTAGTGGTGATAGACCGCTCCTCGCGTGACCCCGGCGTCCCGGGCGACGTCGTCGACGGAGACTTCACTGAAGCCTCGTACCGAGAAGAGCTCTTTCGCCGAATCGAGGATGCGTTGGGCTGTCTGGGCGGCGTCGGCTGCGGAGGCGCGGGGCATGGTCCTCTTCCTTTACGTACAGTGTGTATGTATGCTGGCTTCGTTACATTCACATCGTACGTAAAGGAGTACAATGTCCATCACCAGCCTCTATCCCGTGCTCATGTCTCGCGATGTCGACGCCGCGGCGTCCTTCTACCGCGACGTCATCGGTTTCGAGACGACCTTTGAATCGGACTGGTATGTCAGCTTGCGCTCGGGCGCGTTCGAGCTGGCGATCTTGGCTCACGATCACTCCACGGTGCCGGCCGGATACCGTGAGCTTCCCCGAGGAGTGATCGTCAACCTCGAAGTCAGCGACGTCGATGCCGTCCACAAGCAGCTGGCCGGCAAGACAGATGTGAACGTGGTGTTACCGCTTCGCGATGAGGACTTCGGCCAGCGGCACTTCATCGTTGCTGCCCCCGACGGTGTGCTGCTCGACATCATCCAGCCCGTGGCCCCCAGCGAGGACTACGCGAGCGCGTATGCGCAGCCATAGCGGCTCCCGTTCGGCGAGACCGTGGGTCCGGTCACCTCAGGTCTCGCCGAAGGGGAACGAAGACGGCGAGAATCGCCGCGATGACCGCGTATGCCACGAGCATCGCAGCGCCGACCGCAGGTGAGACCATCGTCGCGGGCGTCAGTGCTGTCTGGCTCGCGATCGCGCCACTGGCGAGCTAGTTCGCCGTTACGAACACCGCTGGTGCTGTTGCAAACTTCAGGCGGAGAGCCGTGACGACCCAGTCTTCATCCTCTGATGCTCGCTGCGGGTCGGCGTTCTCAGGCAGCCTCGAACACGCGGCTGACGATCACCGCATCCGGGTTCGGTTGCCCGTAGGCAAACATCGCGCCCTGGCCTTTCCGTAATGAGTGCATCGCTTCCATCCCTTTCAACGTCCGGTACGCCGAGGTCCGGTTTTTGAACGCCCCCTTCGGTCCGAGGATCCGTTTCAGCCGCCCATGATCTCCTTCAATGACGTTATTGAGGTATTTCACCTGCCGGTGTTCCACGGTCTGCGGACAGATTCCCTCTGACTTCAACTCGGCGATTGCCCTGGCCAGGGAGGGTGCTTTATCGGTGTTGATCACCCGCGGGGACCCGGTTATCGTGTTCGACCTCAGGGTCTTGGCCAGGAAACGCTTCGCTGCGGCGACGTTACGCTTTGGGGACAGGTAAAAATCCAGGGTATGCCCGCCCGCGGTG
This sequence comes from Corynebacterium doosanense CAU 212 = DSM 45436, assembly GCF_000767055.1. Taxonomy (NCBI): domain Bacteria; kingdom Bacillati; phylum Actinomycetota; class Actinomycetes; order Mycobacteriales; family Corynebacteriaceae; genus Corynebacterium; species Corynebacterium doosanense. Next base: position 135,723 of record NZ_CP006764.1, on the reverse strand, counting down.
ATGGCCCGATAGAGGTAGCACCACTTTCCCCCGACCCGGATATAGGTCTCGTCCACCCGCCAGGACCGGGCCTGCCAATCCGGGACTTGTCGGTACCACCGGGTCTGCTTGTCCAGCTCAGGAGCATATTTCTGGACCCAGCGGTAGATGGTGCTGTGATCGACCGGTACGCCGCGTTCGGTCATCATTTCTTCCAGATCGCGGTAGCTGAGCCCGTAGCGGCAGTACCACCGGACCGCCCACAGGATGATTTCACGGGGGAATGACGACCGGAGAAGATGCCCATGGCTGTGATTATTTCACGCAGGTCTTCCTGTCGCCCGAACTTTGCAACAGCACCGAATGGAATGGGAGGCGTGGAGACGTGTGATACTTCCGTCGGAAGTGTCGGCGATTGCAGATGATCTAAATCAGCTCACCGAGGCGGACTTCGTGCCCCACTTCACTAGATTCAAAGATGATTCGGAAGAGTCCAGAGCTTCTGAATGCGACTACGTCATGAATTACCTAGCAGAAGCCAAGATATTTGTGGGGCACGTGGAGGCTATGGGCCGTGGTTTTGTTTACTCGATAGCCTGACCCCTTGATTGGGGACCCACATCTTTCACTATGACCTTCACGTCTAAGGCCACTGGCCGGAATCGGCGAACGTGGTGACCATCCGGGTGAACAGGTCCGGATCCTCGACGCTCCACGCGTGATGCAGCTTGGGAGCGATCCAGGTCTGCGTCTGGGGCAGTGCGGCCCTGATCGCGGGAAAGGCCTTTTCCGCAGAGGCGGACTCCCGCTCGGCCGCCACGGCCAGGAGCGGGCCCGGGTAACTGAAGGCGCCCTGCGGCAAGGTTCCCTCCCGTATCTCGGAGAACATCCGCTTGTTTGACGCCGAATCCGGGGCGGTGGCGCAGTCGACGAACAGCGTGCGGTCCGCGGCGGGGATGCCGAAGGCGAACGACTGTAGGTGCCAGAACCATCGGCGATGCCACAGCGGAACGGTGAGGCCGACGCTGCGACCCTCCCAGCGACTCAGGCCGATGGCGGTCACACCGCTGACGACGCAGGACAGTGCAACATCGGGGTGGCGCTGGAGGAGATGCAGTGCCACATGGCCGCCCAGCGAGAGCCCCACAATATGGGCGCGGCCGTCAACGGCGCGTTCGCGAATTATTCGGGCGATGTCGTCGGCGGCCTCGGCCACCCCGGGCCAGGGTTGCGATGCCCGGTGTCCGTAGCCGGGAAGGTCGGGAATGAGCAGATGCCGATCGGGCAACGCTTCCACCTGCCCGGCCCAGGTCCAGCCGCCCATGTTCCCGCCGTGCAGGAAGATGATGGTCTCCCCGGTGTGGGGTCCACGTTCGTCGGGGTAATCCATCATCGGGGGCTCCTGAATCGGTCGTTTCGTGCTCGGGTCGCGGCGATCCATTCCAGCTCGGACTCCGCCTGTGTGATGCCGTAACGAAGGGTGGATTCACGGAGGAACTCTCCCCAAGTGTCCTCGGTGGCGTGGATGGAGCGGAGGGTGTCGAGGATCTTCTCGGCTGCTTCCTGGCGTTCGGTCAGCAGGCTGTCAACGCCGTCGGGACCCAGCGGCTCGGCGAAAAACATCCGAGCGAGGAACGGCTCCTTGTGGCGTTCGGGTTCGAGCGGGGATTCGAGCCACGCCATGAACTCCTCGCGGCCGGCGTCGGTGAGGGTGTGAACCTTCCGGTCGGGTTTGTGGTCCTGCGGAATGCGTTCGGTGTCGATTGCGCCGTCAGCGGATAGTCGGTCGATAGTGCGATAGATCTGCGATTGGTCGGCGTACCAGAAGTGGGCAACTGACCCGGCGAAAGCTCGACCGAGGTCGTATCCGGTCGAGGGTCTCAGTGACAGGAGGCCGAGAATCGCTTGGCGGAGTTCCACGTCACGAACGTAACAGTCCATATAGGACTGTGCAAGTATTGGACGAAACGAAAACTGGCGACTGGCCTGGCGCGCCGGACTGTGGTGAAGTGCATGCAGTTAGGTCTGGTCGCAGAGTGTGTCGCGTGGAGTGGTGATTGTCTGTGTCTGGCGGTGGAGCCAGTTCCGGCAGAAGGTCGGGCCCCAGGTCCAGGATTCGTGCCAACGCCAAAGCGATAGTGCCCCGTGGCGTGGTGGAATTCGGATCGGTGTCTGGTCAGTCGCAGTGATCAACGAGTTCCGTGGGTTGATCATAACCACTACCGGTGTCGAGGGCTTGTTGCTTGGCGGCGATGACGGCTCGGAGCTCAGCCATCGAGGTGTCTGACAGGTAGCGGCGGCCGACTTGCCATTCGTCGTGTTGGTCGATGACCACCGAGGTTGCCAGCCGTAGGAACGCGGCCGGGTTGGGGAAGATCTCCACGACGTCAGCACGGCGCTTGATCTCCTTGTTCAGCCGCTCGATCGGGTTGTTGGACCAGATCTTCTGCCAGTGCCCTTTCGGGAATGCGGTGAAGGCCAGCACGTCGGTCTTGGCCTCCCGCATCATCGCTATGACCTTGGGGAACGAGTCGGCGAACGTGTCGGTGACCTGGTCCCACTGTGCGGCCACGTCAGCGGGGTCGGTGTGGGCGAAGATCGTCTTCACGGCGGCGGTCACCGCGGGGGCGTGCTTGGACGCGACAGCGCCGTGCAGGTTGCGCATGAAGTGCACCCGGCAGCGCTGCCACGCAGCCCCGACGAACTGCTGCGCCACGGCCGCTTTCAGGCCCGCGTGGGCATCGGAGATGACCAGGTGCACCCCGGTCAGGCCGCGGGCCTTGAGCGAGCGCAGGAAGTCCGACCAGAACTCATAGGATTCGCTGTCCCCGACGGCGGTGCCGAGCACTTCGCGGGTGCCGTCGACGGAGACTCCGGTGGCCACGACCAGGGCGTGCGAGACCACGTGCGCACCGATCCGAACCTTGCAGAACGTGGCGTCGGCGAACACGTACGGGAACTGGGTGTGCGCCAGCGTGCGGGTGCGAAACGCCTCCACCTCGGCGTCGAGGTCAGCGCAGATGCGAGAGACCTCGGATTTGGAGATGCCGGTGTCAACGCCGAGTGCGCGAACCAGGTCGTCGACCCCGCGGGTGGACACGCCGTGCACGTAGGCCTGCATGATCACCGCGTACAGGGCCCGGTCGACCCGGCGGCGACGCTCGAGCAGGGCCGGGAAGAACGAACCCGAGCGCAGCTTCGGGATGCGGGCCTCGATATCACCGGCTGGCGTGGAGACCGTCTTGGTGCGGTGCCCGTTGCGGTGGGTTGTGCGGCCCTCTGAGCGCTCGTAACGGTCGGCCCCGATCTTGGTGGCGGCCTCGGCCTCGATCAGCGCTTGCAGGCCGGCACGGACCAGCTCGGCGAACATCGCCTGCGGGTCCGCGGACAGCAGTGCATCCAACTGGGCGTGTACGCCAGAATGGGAGTGGGGGGGTGTCCCCCTTTGAGTGGACACGCAGGATTGATCAAGCAGCGGGTGCCACGGTAACAGCCGCGGCGCAGTGTTCGAAAGCTCTCGGCGATAAGTAACTGATCCCGGAGTGCCGACGACATGTGTTGTACCTCGTGATCGACCGGAACACCTCCCGTCGACACTGAACCGGCGACGCCCAACCACCAGAACCTTGCAGCGTCTCCCGCTTCAGCGAGGCGTTGAACGACTCAGCCATCGCGTTATCCGCACTCGATCCGATCCGGCCCATCGACTGGCGGATCCCCAGCCTCCGGCACGTGGTCTGGAACGCTGAGGAGGTATAGACGCTGCCGTGGTCCGAGTGAAATATTGCCCCGTCCAGGGAGCCTCTCGTGCGTGCCGCGTCCTCAATCGCGTCCTGGACGAGACTGGTACGCATGTGGTCCGCAAGCGAGTAGCCGACCAGACGCCTGGAACAGACGTCGATGACCGTGGCCAGGTACATGAATTCTCCTTTCCCGCAGGGCAAGTAGGTGATGTCGCCGATATAGAGCTGGTTGCAGTCCTCGGCGGTGAAGTCTCGGCCGACGAGGTCGTCGAAGACCCTCGCGTCCTGGTCCGGGATGGTGGTGCGTTTCTTCTTGCGCAGGTTCACCCCGGCGATCTGGTGCTGGCGCATGAGACGTTCGATGCGTTTGTGGTTGACCGGCGTGGGCGCGGTGTCGTTGATTTCGGCGGTCATGCGGCGCACTCCGATCGTGGCATCGAACTCCTCGTGGTAGTCCCGCATCTGGGCCACCAGCACCTCATCGGCGTGCTGGCGCTGCCTGCGGGCAGGCTTGCCGTCCCGCCACTTGTAAAAGCTTGACCGGTTCAGATTAAGGACATGACACAACCGCTTCACCGAGTAGGTGGTGGCGTAGTCGTCAACGAACTGGAAGCGGATCACCAGGTCGTCTCTCCCGCGAAATACTTCGCGGCCTTGCGCAGGATATCGCGCTCGGTGGAAAGCTTCTGGGTCTCCGAGCGCAGGTGCTGGACTTCTTTGCGCAGGCGCAGCAGCTCGTCGGTGGGGTCCTCGGCGGTGCGGCTGGGCGGGACGCCGCGGGCCCTGCGGGCGGCGTAGACCCAGTTCTTCAACGTCGCCCGGCTGATGCCGAGGTCCACGGCGATTGAGGAAAAAGAAGCGCCCTTGGTGTCCTCGTAGAGCCGGACCGCGTCGGCTTTGAACTCATCGGTGTAGGTGTTCTTCGGCATGGTGGTCTCTCGCATTCTCCGGCCCATTCTGGGCCAGGGTCAGCGTGTCCACCAAACAGGGGACGGCCCCGTACCGGGTGTCCCCCAGCTGGTAGTCGCGAATGATCGCCGGGATGGCCTGGGGGTACCGGGCGTCGAGGTTCGAGGCGATGCCGTCGTGGCTGACGCGGATCATCTCGAAGACCTGCGCCTTGTCCTCCGGGGCGCCATACTTCAGCACCCAGTAGCCGAGGTAGAGCTTCGACAGCGACAGTGCCGGACGGGACTCATGGGCGTTGGCGGTGCCGGCCCTGGTTCCGTCGGTGTACTGGATGGCCACCTGCGTCCGGCCCGGAACCGCACCAAGATCCTGCGCTGAGGCGGCCGGGGCGGCGGCGAGTCCGACGAAAACGGCGAGGGCCGCCGCAATAGCGAGAATCTTTTTCATTCTCCGGAGTATAAGCAGAAGTGCCAACGAACTGTCATTGTCCGGGTTATGCAATACCCCTAAAAGTGACCGATTTGCGGAATATATGGTCGGATTCTTGAGGCACGCCCTTCTGAAAGTCTTCGCCTCATAAGGCGTACGGACGCGCGCCCTGCAGTGGTCTGCGAGTATGCAGCCGCATAATCGACAGCCCTCCACGCTGCGGCGCAGGACTATGGCCACGGCATAGTGAACAAACGAGCGCCCCGACAACCCAGGAGTATGCAGCCGCATACTCCCGGACGGCCTGACCAGCGCTCATGGCTGGACAAGCGTCGCAAAGCCCGCGGAACCAAACTCAGATAGTGCTTGCGTCGATGACGAAGCGGTACCTGACGTCGGCGGCGACGGTGCGCTCGTAGGCCTCGTTGATCCGGTCGGCCGAGATGAGTTCGATGTCGGCGGTGATGCCGTGCTCGCCGCAGAAGTCGAGCATCTCCTGGGTTTCGCGGATGCCGCCGACCAGTGATCCGGCCAGGGAGCCCCGCCGGTTGACCACCGATCCGGCGCGGATCTTCATGGGTTCGCCGGGGAGGCCGAGCTGGACGAGGGTGCCGTCGAAACGTAGAAGGCCGAGGTAGGCGTTGATGTCGATGTCCGCGGAGACCGTGTTGAGGATGAAGTCGAAGTGCTTGCGCAGTTCCCTGGGCAGCCCGTCGCGGGTGGCGATGAGATCCTTGGCTCCGTAGGCGAGGGCGTCGTCGCGCTTGCGGTCGGAGTGGGAAAAGACGGTGACCTCCGCACCCATGGCCAGGGCGATCTTCACGCCGACGTGGCCGAGGCCGCCCATGCCGACGACCGCGACGCGCGAGCCGGGGCCAACGTTCCAGTGCCTGAGCGGCGAGTAGGTGGTGATGCCCGCGCAGAGCAGCGGTGCCGCGCCTGCGGGGTCGAGGCCGTCGGGGATCCGCAGCACGAACGATTCCCGCACGACGATGGACCTGGAGTAGCCGCCCTGCGTGTATTCGCCGTCGGAGAACCGGTCGACGTCGCCGTAGGTTCCCACGGCACCGCGCTCGCAGTAGGAGATCTCCCCCTGGCTGCAGGGATCACACTCGCCGCAGGAGTTGACGAAACAGCCGACACCCACCCGGTCTCCGACGGTGAAGGCCGTCACCGACGAACCGACCGCGGACACGATGCCGACGATCTCATGCCCCGGGGCCAGCGGCCACTGCCGCTCGCCCCAGTCGCCGTTCATGGTGTGGATGTCGGAGTGGCAGACTCCGGCGAACTGGATGGCGATCTGGATGTCGTCGTTACGCAGCTCTCGACGCGTGATTTCCAGCGGTTCGAGGGGACGTCCGGGACCGTGGGCACCGATGGCGCGGGTGGAGGTGGTCATGGCGGCGAGCGTACGCCGCGGAGACTAGGAGCGGCCGAGGAACGGGATGTCGCTGGAGCCCCAGAACGCACCCAGCCGGTCATTGCTGGTGGAGAGGAACAGAGAGAGGAACGGCGCGATGAGGGGGGTGATCAGGGCGATCGCGGGGTTGTACAGCCAGAATCCGGCATCACCCCACACGGAGGAGTTGTCCACCCACGCCTGCGAGCTCGCTCCGGGTGCAGCCTGTTCCTGGGCGACGGAGGTGGCGGGAGTGGCGAGGCTGATGGTGGCGGCGGTGAGGAGTCCGAGGGCAACGGTGCGTTTCATGTTTTCTCCTGGAAAGTAGGGGTTACCTGCCCCTACTATCGCGGCCAGCACCCAGGCGTTACCCCGTCTCCACCATGATCACGCCGATCATGATGAGCACCACGCCCACCGACATCACCCAGGTGAACTTCTCCCCGAAGAACACCCGGCCCAGGATCGCGGTGAGGGCGACGCCGGTGGCGGTCCAGATGCCGTAGGCCACGCCGAGCGCCATGCCCGCGGTCAGGGTGAGTGAGAGGAACACGTAGGAGGTGACGTATCCGGCGGCGACGAGCAAGTACAGCCAACGACGTCCGGCCGCCGCCATGCGCAGACTCATCGTCGCGGACACCTCAAACGCTATGGCCAGGGCGAGAAAGAGCCAGCTCATCGTTTCTTCTCCCGCCCGCCGAGCTCGATGCACAGCACCCCGGCGACGATGATGGCGATGCCCGCGAGCATGAGCCCGCTGAGCGGCTCGCCGAACAGCACGGGCGCGAGCAGCGCGGTGGCCGCGACGCCGACCGCGCCCCAGATGCCGTAGGCCACCCCGATGGGCATGCCCAGGCGCAGCACCCGGTCGAGGCAGGTGAACGCGGCGACGTACCCGATCAACACGACGGCGTACAGCCACGGGATGTTCAGCGCGGCCTTCAACGAGAGCGTGGCCACGATCTCCGCGATGATCGCCGCGCCCAGCCAGGTCGCCGGATGATTCATTCTCCCCATTCCACTCGGTGTGTTTTCAGATCTACCCGGCCGTCCCGGTGCCCGATCCCCGCCGCGTCCCAGAACTCGCTGGCCCGGGCGGCGTCGTGGCCACGGCCGTCGCTACGTACCACCCGCCACCATTCGGTGAGCGCGCCGTACTCGCGCAGGATCCCACCCACCTGCCGCGGCCCGGTGCCCACCACGGCGGCGAGGTCGCCGTAGGTGGTCACCTCCGCGCCGGAGAGCTTGTCGACGGCCGTGAGCACGCGTTCGGCCACATCGGGCAGGTCGATCACAGGTCGAAGAGGTCGTCCGACTCGCGCAGTTCGTCCTCGAAGACGGGTTCATCCACCGCGCACAGCGTCACCGTGGCGCCGGTGGAGTCGGCGACGATGGCCAGGCGGCCGAACTCCGACTCGAAGGGGGCGCGGATGACTTCGCCGCCGAGCTCGTCAACGCGTCGGCAGGCGTCATCCACGTCGGCGACGCCGAGGAAGGACTGCCAGAAGCTGGGCACCTCGGGCGGGAAGGCGTCGGCGGCGTTGCGGATGCCGGCGAAGGCCGCGCCGTCCGCGAGGACGGTGGTGTAGCCGTAGTCCTCGTGCTCGACGGTGACCATGTTCCAGCCGAAGAGTGCGTGGTAGAAGTCCATGACCTCGTCGAATTTGCTGGTGGCGGAGTAGTCGTGCCACACCACGGTGCCGGGTTCGCCGGCGGCGACGAAGGCGTCCTCCCCGGCGGGCTCGATGAGGCCGAAGAGCCCACCCGCGGCGTCGGCGGCGACGCTCATGAGCCCCAGCTGGGCGTCGGTGGGGTCGGCGAGCACCCGGCCGCCGGCGGTGGCGATGTCGCGCCCGGCCTGCTCGATGTCATCGGCGAGGAAGTAGGTCACCCACGAGTCGGGCGTCGCGCCATCGTTGGGCAGGAAGCCGGCGACGGGCAGGCCGCCCATGCGGGCGATGAGGTAGGGGGAGTCCTCGCGTTCGGCGGCGATCTCCCAGCCGAGGAGCTTGGAGTAGAAGTAACTGGACTTGCGCGGGTCGGAGGTGCGCAGGTCGATCCAGTAGGGCATGCCGCCCTGGGCCTGAAATGCGGGCATGGTTTAGAGGTTCCTCCACTTTTCGGGGTCGAAGTCGTCGTCGGCGGTGGCCTCGTCGAAGTAGTCGTCGTCACCCTCGGCCTCGGTGCCGACGATGGCGCTGGCGTCACCGACGCGGATCTCCTCGCCGCCGCGCAGGGTGCGGCCGCGGCGGGTCTCCACCTCGCCGTCGACCGTCACGGCGCCGTCGGTGATGAGTTCCTTGGCCTGCCCTCCCGATTCCACGAGGTTGGCGAGCTTGATGAACTGCCCGAGTTTGATGCTCTCTCCGCTGACTGCGACATGTTCCGTCATGGCCGCGAGTCTAACCGGCTGCGGAGAAGAGCTAGCCCTGGTCCCTCGGCATGATGTTCATCGAGTCGATGTTGACCCGCGGCGGGAGGGACGCGACCCAGCGGATAGCCTCGGCGATGTCCTCGGCGACGAGGTTCTCCTTGCCCTCGTAGACGGCCCGGGCGCGGGCTTCGTCGCCGTCGAAACGCATGAGGGAGAAGTCGGTGGCCACCCGGCCGGGGTCGATCTCCGTGACCCGCACGCCGGCAGCGGCGTCGATCTCCTCCAGGCGGGTCACCCGCGTGAGCGCCTTGAGGCCGAACTTGGCGGCGTTGTAGCCGGAGCCGCCGAGGTAGGGGTCCAGCGCCGCCTTGGAGCCGATGTTGATGATCAGTCCCTCCCCCGATTCCCGCAGCCTGGGCAGCAGCGCCCGGGTCACACGCACCGTGCCGAGGACGTTGGTGTCGTACATCCACTGCCACTTCTCCAGGTCGGCCTCCGCCAGCGGCTCGAGCCCCCGGGCGCCGCCGGCGTTGTTGACCAGCAGGTCCACCCGGTCCAGGCCAGCGGCGAAACTATCGACGCTCGCCTGGTCCGTCACGTCCAGTTCCACCGCCGTGCCGCCGATCCGCTCGGCCACGGCCGTGAGTTTGTCCAGCCGACGGGCGGCGACGACGACGTGCCAGCCGTCGTGGGCGAGCGCCTCGGCGGCGGCGGCCCCGATGCCGGCGGATCCGCCGGTGACTACTGCGACGCGGGAAACACTGGAGTCAGTCATGGTGATCATCATCGCACGCTCTCGTCACTCCTCTCACGCCAGCCCCACTCATCACACAAATGGCCCACCGGATCGTCATCGCGGCCGCGGATTATCTCTATATCTTGGCACCACCCTGGTCGGAAACGGCGTGCCAGCTGGGAAAACGCTAGATGTGATCTTTTTGAGAACTTTGCCCGGGGAACGTGTTGCGCTCCCGAGTCCGAATCGTTATCCTCGACGGAGCCAAGTAACGAAACCGTTACAATTGAGTCTCGACTAGAACCCCCGCCCGTCTCTTCCGCGACGGACGCACTTCACGGAAAGATCCTCTATGCGCAGCAACTCCTCGCGTCCGTCCGTCGGCCGGCACCGCAAGATCACCACCTCGCAGACCCTCAAGAGTCGCGTGGCGCTCGCCGCCACCGCCGCGGGCACGATCTCCATGGCCGGTGCAGGCGGCGCAGCCGCCGGCGCGCTGCAGGCGGACGCGCAGGATCAGCCCGCCCCAGCCGCAGACTACACGCTGGCCGCCGACGCCGAGGCACTTCCCGAGTCCGCCAGCACCTCCGCCCCGCAGGTGCTCAGCATCGCTGAGTACAAGCCGGTTACCGGCCTCGACGATCAGTTGAACAAGGCCGTCCAGGCCACTAACGAGCGCGCCGCCGAGGCCGCCGCCGCAGCTCAGGCCACCGCCGTCGAGGCCGTCGGCCAGGCACAGGGCCTCACCACCGCCGGCATCACCGGCGCGAACGTGGTCAAGCCCGCCGAGGGTGTCTTCACTTCCGGATTCGGCATGCGCTGGGGCTCTATGCATTCAGGCATGGATATTGCTGGGCCGATCGGTACCCCGATTCTTGCGGCCATGGGCGGCACCGTCATCGACTCGGGCCCAGCCCAAGGCTACGGCAATTGGATCCGCATCCAGCACGATGACGGATCCATTGCTGTCTACGGCCACATGTCCACACTCGACGTCAGCGTCGGCCAAAAGGTCGTCGCTGGCCAGCAGATCGCCGGCATGGGCAACGAAGGTTTCTCCACCGGTTCCCACCTGCATTTCCAGCTTCATCCCGGTGGCGGCGCAGCCATCGACCCCGTGCCCTGGTTCGCCGAGCGCGGCGTTGTCATCGCCTAGGTTCTCACTGCTCCACCTGCCGGATCGTGATGTTGATCCGGCCCTCCTTCAGCCCCGTCCCAGCCGGTCCCGTGTGCGGGTGAATCCGGGGTACCCCGTGGTAGGCCCCGCGCGCGGGCCCTCCGAAGACGATGAGATCGCCGCTCATGAGCGTGACCTCGTCCCACGGTTTGTTGGGTGACTCCGTGCCGCCGATCCGGAACACCGCCTCATCACCGATGCTCAGCGAGACGATCGGCGCCGTCGAGAATTCGTTTGCGTCGACGTGCATGCCCATCGATGCGTCGGGGCGGTAGTAGTTCACCAGCGCCGCCTCCGGGCGGTAGCTCTCCCCCGCCCACGGCTCCAGCTCCTCGGCGACCCCCGCCGCGGCTGCCACCGCGGCGCGCGCGAGCTGCGTATATTCCCCGGGCAGCGGCGGCACCGCCACCCCGTCCACCTCGGAGACGTAGCCGTAGGGACGGGCCCGCCAGTGATGCCCCAGCGAAAGCATGTACACACTCATCTGTCCTCCGGCGGTCACCGGGCGGGTCATCCCCAGCGGGGTCCCGGCCAGTCCCGCCGCGATCTCGCGGGCCCGGGCGACGAGGTGGGCCTGGTCGTCGATACGCAGCCAGCCAGGAAGATGTGCGATGCCGGGGCCGACGCGGCGGGCGGGACGGTCGAGGGAATCAAAGAGTGTTGGCACGTCGCGGGCCTCCTGGGGTTCAATGGGGATCATGACTGATCCTAGGTTTGACCCGACCAGCCCGGAGAGGTGGGATCCGCGCTTCCGCACGTTCGAGCGGATGAGCTCCGGAAAGTGGTACACCCCCGGCAGCGACGAGCTCGAGGCGATGCACGCACGTGTGCGCGAAGTTCTGCGGGAGGTCAACGCGCTGGGCAACGTCGACATCCCCCGTGCCGGCGAGATGCTCCGCGGGATCCTCGCGGAGGGTTCGCACGTGCCGGAATGGTGGGCACCGATGTCCATCGAGTACGGCGCCAACCTCTCCTTCGGCGAGAAATGTTTCATCAACACCGGGATGACCATCATCGACTGCGCGCCGATCACCGTGGGCGCCCGCACCCTCTTCGGCCCGAACTGCGAGCTCATCACGGTCGGCCACCCGGTCCAGGACCTGGAGATGCGCCGCGCCGGCTGGGAGATCGCCGAACCCATCACCATCGGCGAATCCTGCTGGTTCGGCTCGCGGGTCTCGGTCATGCCCGGCGTCACCATCGGCGACCGCTGCGTCATCGCCGCCGGCACGGTGGTCACCCGGGACATCCCCGATGATTCGCTGGTCATGGGCGTGCCCGGCAGGGTGGTGAGGACGCTTAACGACGGCACTTCGCCGCTGGAGCGCGACGACATTGACGTTTGATCTCGCCGCGATCGGCCGGGGCCTGCCGGTCGCCGAGACCGTCTCCCGCCTGCCGGGGCTGATCGAGTCCACCGGTTCGCTGGTCGTCGAGGCACCCCCGGGCACGGGCAAGACCACGTTGATCCCACCCGCGCTGGCCAACCACACGGGCGGGAAGGTGCTGGTCACTGCTCCCCGGCGCGTGGCCGTGCGCGCCGCCGCCCGTCGCCTGGCCTCTCTCGACGGCTCCCGCCTGGGTCAGCGGGTGGGTTACTCCATGCGCGGGGACCACAAGGACGGTTCGGCCGTGGAGTTCATGACCCCGGGTGTGCTGCTGCGCCGGCTGCTCGCCGACCCCTCACTCGAGGGAATCAGCGGGGTCATCGTCGACGAGGTGCACGAGCGCCAGACCGACACCGACCTGGTCCTGGGCATGCTCATCGAGCTGGCCCAGCTGCGCGACGACCTGCGCCTGGTGGCCATGTCCGCCACCCTCGACGCGGCGCGCTACTCCAACCTGCTCGGCGGCGCGGAGGTGCTCTCCACCCCTGCGGTGACCCACCCGCTGGAGTACCGCCACGCCCCACACCCGGGCCGGCTGGAGCAGAGCACGGACTTCTACACCCACCTCGCCCGCCTGGCCACGGACGCCGTGGCCGAGCGAGGCGAGTCCGCCCTGGTGTTTGTCCCCGGTGTCCGCGAGGTGGAGCGGGTGGTCGCCGCCGCCGGTCCGCGGGCAATGGCGCTGCACGGCCGCCTCGAGGCGCAGAAGCAGGACGCCGCGCTCACGGACACGGGTACGCCACGCATCGTCGTCTCCACGGCCGTGGCCGAGTCCTCCCTCACCGTCCCCGGCGTGCGCATCGTGGTGGACTCCGGTCTGTCGCGCGTGCCGCGTCGCGACGCCACCCGCGGCATGACCGGCCTGGTCACCGTCTCGGAAGCGCGCTCCACCGCCGATCAGCGGGCCGGGCGCGCCGGCCGGGAGGGCCCCGGCCTGGTCATCCGTGCCTTCAGCGAGGCCGAGTACCGGCACCTCACGCCGGCGATCACCCCGGAGATCGCCACCTCCGACCTCACCGATGCCGCACTGACCATGGCGTGCTGGGGCACCCCGCGCGGAGACGGCCTGCCGCTTCTCGATCCCCCGCCCGCCCAGGCCATCGCCGACGCCGAGGAGACCCTGCGTGCGCTCCGCGCCGTCGACGCGGACGGCCTACCCACCGAACACGGCCGCCGGCTCTCTCTCCTGCCCCTGGACCCGCGGCTGGCCACCGCGCTGCTGCGCCACGGCTCCCGGGCGGCCGGGGTTGTGGCCGTTCTCGCGGACTCGCCGCGGGGCGACGTGGCCCGCGCCCGGCCGGATGAGCGGCAGGTGCGACGGTTGGCGGCGCTGGTCGGCGACCGTGGCCCCGCTGCCCCGGGCCCGGTCGTCGCCGCGGCCTACCCGCTGTGGGTGGCCCGGCGTTCCGGCGACGAGTACCTGCTCGCCTCGGGAACCCGCGCCCGCCTGCCAGCGGACCTGGGTCTGGACGGCTCGGAGTGGCTGGCGGTCGCCGACGTCTCACGCACCGGCCAGCACTCCACCATCCGGGCCGGCGCGCACCTCTCGGAGGCCGAGGCGCTGGAAGCGGTCGGCGTGACGGAGGACCTCGAGGCCTCGCTCGTCGGCGGCAGAGTCCGCGGGCGCCGGGTGCGCCGCACCGGTGCCATCGAGCTGAGCTCCACCCCGGTGAAGGTTCCCGCCGCCCAGGCCGCCGAGGCGCTGGCGAAGACCGTCGCCCTCGACGACTTCACCTTCTCCGAGAAGGCCGCCGCGCTGCGCGATCGCCTGGCCTTCCTGCACCAGCAGATCGGGGAGCCCTGGCCGGACCCCTCGGGCGTGGATCTCGGCCCGGAGCTGCAGAAGGTGGGCAACGGGGCGTCGATAAGCACCGTGGACATGTACCCCGCCATGCAACGCCTTTTGCCGTGGCCCGACTCCACGCGGATCGGGGAGCTCGCGCCGGAGCGCCTCAGCGTGCCCAGCGGATCGTTTCCCCGGATCTCCTACGCGGAGGGGCGGCCCGTGGTGCGGGTGAAGCTGCAGGAGTGTTTCGGGCTCGCGACTTCTCCGGAGTGCGCCGGCGTGCGGGTGCAGTTCCACCTGCTCTCCCCGGCGGGCCGGCCGCTGGCGGTGACCGACGACCTGGCGAGCTTCTGGTCCGGGCCCTATGAGGGCGTGCGCAAGGACATGCGCGGGCGTTACCCCAGACATCCCTGGCCGGAGGATCCGTGGAGCGCGCAGGCTACCGCGCGGACGAAGAACCGCATGTAGGTTCGATGCATGAACCTGCGCATCCACGGCATTGATCTCGCCCGCGGCCTGGCGATTCTGGGCATGATGCTGGCCCACTTCGCCGACCCGCTCAGCAGGGTGGGAACACTAATCGACGGCTTCCCTTCCACCCTCTTCGCCGTCGTCGCCGGTTTCTCCCTCGCGCTCATTCATTCCCGGGCCCCCGAGAGCCCTGCGCCGCTGTTGATCCGGGGGGTGATCCTGTTTCTCCTCGGATCGGCGATCTCCGCGGTTCCTTCGATCGCGCAAGTGCTCACCTCGGTGGCGCTGATCTACCTCCTCCTCTTCTGGGTGCCCCGGCTGCGCACGCGCCACGTCACCGTCGTGTTTGTCGTTCTCGTGGTGGCCAGCGCGCTGGCTTCCTCTTTCGGCTTCTCCATGACCGTCTATCCGCCAGCCGCCTGGCTGGTCTACGGAACCCTGGGTGTGCTGCTGTTTCGGCTGCAGGAGCGGGCGCCGCAGCGCATCCCGGCGGTGCTGCTCGGCGCAGCGGTGGTTGCCGGCCTGAGTCTGTGGTGGCGGGTGAATTCGGTGGGGTACCAGTTCCTCGGCGACAGCGTCTCACCGGTGGACCACGGATCTACCATGTATGAGCCCATGGGGTTCACCCCCGCGGACAGTCTCTCCGCCGCGCTGACGCCGTTGCCTCATTCGGGAAGTCTGGGCGACCTGCTGAGCACTGGGTCGATGGCCGTGCTGGTCATTCTCGGGTGCCTGCTGCTCACCCGCATGCGGGCGGTGGTGAGCGCGACGTGGCCGCTGCGTGCGGTCGGCCGGGCGGCGCTGACCGTGTACCTGCTGCACGTTCTCACCGCCGGGTTCTACCTCCAGCACGAGACGCAGGCCGAGTTCCCCGTGCCGGATGCCACTGATTCCGCCCAGGAGGAGCCCTCGCTGGAAGGCTACCAGGAGGTGGTCGCCGGGGCCGACACCTGGGAGGAGCTCTACGAGGCCGAGGCGGAGTTCTACGGCTACGCGGATGCGGGCGCCGGGGATGCAGCGAAGTACAGCAAACCTGCCGGCCCGAACACCCGCTGGTGGGCGTTCGGCATCAGCGCGCTGACCGCGCTCGTCCTCGCCCCGCTGTGGCTGCACTTCTTCCGCCGCAGCCCGATGGAGTGGCTGGTGTCGCGGCTGATCAGGTCAGGTGCAGCTGCTGATAGGTCAGCACACACGCCATGATGACCACGAGCGCGAGCACCGCGCAACGCACGAAGGACGCCCCGCCGCCGAGCACCGTGCGGGCGCCGATCTGCGCGCCGATGACGTTCGCCACGGCCAGCGCCAAACCCAGCGTGAACCAAATGTTGCCGCCGAGGGCGAAGACCACCAGCGCCCCGAGGTTGGTGGAGACGTTGACCACCTTGGTCATCACGGCGGAGTCGAGGAAGGACTGCGAGAAGATAGCGGTAAAGGCCATGATGAGGAACATGCCCGTGCCGGGGCCGAAGATGCCGTCGTAGAAACCCACGGCCGCGACCGCCACCAGGCCCAGGAGCGTGCGCGTGCGCGAGGACTGCGCCACCGCATCCGGGGAACCGAAGGCCGGCTTCAGCGCCACAAAAACACCCACGACGAGCATGAGCACGATGATGACCGGGCGCATGACGTCCTTGCTGATCAGGCTCGCCGCCGAGGCTCCCGCCCCGGACGCGACGAGTGCGAGCGGGACGTACCGCCAGAAGATCGACCGGTCCACCCCGCGCTTGCGCACCAGGGTCACCGCGGCCGAGGCCGTGCCCATCACCCCGGCCAGCTTGTTGGTTCCCAGCGCCGCGGCCGGCGCGATCTGCGGAAACGCGGCGAGGATGAGCGGGATGAGGATGAGACCACCGCCGCCGATGACGGCGTCCACCCACCCGGCGAGCATCGCGCCACCGAACAACACCGCCAACATGACCGGATCCATGCGCTCATCCTAGACTTACCCACCATGCTCTCCGGATCCTCTGCACTGCGCTGGGTGCTCGTCGCTCCCGGCTCGCTGGCGCTGGGGGCCGTGCTCACACACTTCGAGGTGCCCGCCTCGTGGATCCTCGGCGCGATTCTCGTCTCCGGGGCCATGGCCCTGTCCACGGGCACAGAACTCCCCGTCAACCAGCACTTCTACCGCTTTGCCCGGGGCATCATCGGCATTCTCGCCGGACTTCCGCTGGTGGGTATGCCCCCGCGTGACCTGCCGGGGCTGCTGCCCCCGGGCCTGTTTGTCGCGGTGATCACGCTGGGCATCGGCATCGCCGGCGGCCTGCTGCTGGCCCGCGCGCAGAAGGACATCAGCGAGGAATCGGGGATCCTTTCCATGCTCGCCGGCGGGGCGTCGATGATGCCGGCCATCGCCTCGGACGTGGGCGCGGACGCCCGGTACGTGGCCCTGGCCCAGTACCTGCGCCTGCTCACGGTCTCCATGACCCTGCCCGTGGCGGCAAGCTTCATGGCGCACCCCGCGGATTCCGCGGCGGCGGCACCCACCGCTTCGGTTCAGGACAACTGGGGGATGATCGCCCTGGTGGTGGCCGTGGCCCTGCTCGGCGACCCACTCGGACGGCTCATCCGCCTGCCCGTGCCCAGCGTGCTGGCGCCGCTGCTCATCACGGTCGGGGTTTCGCTGGTGCTTCCCGACGGCCTGAGCATGACGCCCCCGGAGATCCTGCAGATCATCGCGTTCATGTCCATTGGCTGGGTCTGCGGCGGCGCGCTCTCGGTACCGGCGCTGCGGGCCTTCGCCAGGAACCTGCCCGCGACCATCGGTTTCATCGTCGTCGTCATGGCCGCGTGTGCGCTGACGGCGCTGGCGCTGGTGCCCTGGTTGGGTATCACCTACTTCGAGGCCTACCTGGCCACCAGCCCGGGCGCGCTGGAGACGGTTCTCGCCCTGGGCGCCGAGGGCGGGGCTGGTCCGGAGGTGGTGGCCATCCAGATCATCCGCCTGCTGTGTGTGCTGCTCATCGCGGCGTGGCTGCCGCAGGTCATCCGCCTGGTGACAGGAAAGTGGCGGAAGGGCCGAGAGGACTAACCCTGCATGGCGCGGAGTTCGATCTCCCGGCCGCACGCGGAGGCGGCGCGCACGGCAAGTGCCTCGGCCTCGGTGCGGTTGTCCACCTCGACGACCCAGAAGCCGCCGAGCTGGGCGCCGCCGGCGCGGACGGGGCCGTCGGAAAGCTGGCCTTCGGGGGTCACGGTGACTCCCTCCGCCGGGGCGGTGAGCCCGCAGGCGTAGACAAAACGTTTGGAGTCCATGAGCTCGGAGTTGAACGCGTCGACGGCGGCGAAGGCCTCCTCCGGGGCGCGGGTATCGGTGGTGACGGTCACGTCGGGGTCGTAGACGACCGCAAGCAGGAACTGTGCCATTTAGTCGAGCACCTCTGATCTGAGAATGGACATGGGCACGCTGCCGAGTGACAGCGCGCGGGTATGAAATTCGAGCGGGGTCTGGCCCTGGGCGAGCGCCTCGTCCCGGGTGTCGCGCCAGATCTTCTGGCCCAGCGCGTAGGACGGGGCCTGGCCCGGCCAACCGAGATAACGTTCGACCTCAAAGTACAGGTTCGCCTCGTCCATCGCAGAGTTCTCCCGCAGGAAGGACCGGGCGTAGGAGCTGTCCCACAGGCCGGTGCACTCCGGGACCTTCTTGCTCAGGTGGACGCCGATGTCCAGGACCACCCGCGCGGCACGCAGGCGCTGCGAGTCGAGGTAGCCCATCCGGTTGCCCAGGTCCTCGAAGTAACCCAGGTCGTTCATCAGCGACTCGGCGTAGAGCGCCCAGCCCTCGCCGTGGCCCGAGTTCCAGCAGGCGACGCGGCGCCAGAGGTTGAGGTCCGGCTCGGTCATCGCCTGGCCGAGCTGCAGGTGGTGGCCCGGGACGCCCTCGTGGAAGATCGTGGTCAGCTCCTGCCAGGTGTGGAAGGTCTCCTGGCCCGCGGGAATGGACCACCACATCTGTCCCGGGCGGGCGAAGCCGTCGGAGGGCGGGGTGTAGAAGATGCCGCCGGTGCCGGCGGGATCAATGCGGGCCCTGATCTCGCGGATCTGCTCGGGCACGGCGAACTCGGTGCCGTGGACGGCAGAGAGGGTGTCGTCGGCGACCTGCTGCATCCATTCCTGCAGTGCCTCGGTGCCGTGGATGGTGTAGCGCTCCTCGGCGTTGAGTTTGCGGTACGCCGCGCGCACCGTGCACTCGTTGCCGTAGAGCTCGTGGGCGATGGCCTCCTGCTCGGCGACGATCTCCTGCAGGCGCTGGAGCCCCCACTGGTAGGCCTCGTCCAGGTTGACCTGGTCGCCGACGAAGTAGTGGGAGAAGAGCTCGTAGCGCTCGCGGCCGACGGCGTCCTCGTGGCTGGCCTGCGGGGCCAGGTCGGTGGAGAGCCAGTCGGCGAGCTGGGAGAAGGCCTCCTTGGCGTCCTCGACCTCGTGGCCGTCGGGATCGACACCCAGGGTCTCGAGGAGGGACTCGGATTTGGCCAGGGACTCGCACTCGTCGATGACGGCGTCGATCTGCCGGTGGGGGGCGACGTAGCCCTGGCCGGCCGCCTCGGTGAGGGATTCGCGGTAGCCCTCCAACGCGCGGGGGATCCGGGACATCCGCGAACGCAGGTTGTCCAGCTCATCCGCCGTCTCGTTGGGCATGAGTGTCAGGGAGTCCCGGATGGTCTGCACGGGAGAGTCGATGTTGTTGAGCAGTCGCAGGTACTCGCCGCGGTGGTGGAGATCCACCTCGAGGCCGAGGCGTTCGTTGAGGATGGCGGCGGTGACGTGGTCGACCTTGTCGAAATCGTCCTCGTCGTCGGAGTCGTCCGTGCCGTCGTTGAGCGCGTCGACGTCGGCGAGCATTTCGCGGGTGCGCTCGGCGACGGCGTCCCAGTAGTCCGGGGAAAAGTCCTGCAGCTGTCCGTCGTATCCCTCGATGCCCCAGGCGGTGGCGTCGGTGGGGCTCAGGGCGGCGAGGTCGTAGACGTATCCGTCACAGGTGGCGTCGAGCAGCGAAGGTGGGCGGCCCGCATCCGTGGTTGAGTCCGACCGGGTGTGGCCGTCAGACTCGTGAAACTCTGCAGTCATAACGGGTCATCCTAACCGTGACGTGGACGTTTTCTCCACCCGTAGGATGGCGGTCATGGACGAGGCACTGAACCTGCTCAAGGGCGCCCGGCACATTCATGTCTTCAGCGGCGCGGGCATGTCGGCGGACTCCGGCATCGCCACCTACCGCGACGCCGAGACCGGGGTGTGGGAGAACGTCGACCCGACCGCCATGGCCAGCATCGACGCGTGGGCGGTGCGCCCGGAGGAGATGTGGGCCTGGTACCTCTGGCGCGCCTCGCTGGTGCGGCGCGCGGAGCCCAACGCCGGCCACCGGGCGCTCGCCGATCTCGCGCGCACCCGCGAGGTGAGCGTGACCACACAGAACATCGACGACCTCCACGAGCGCGGCGGTTCCGCCGACGTCACGCACCTGCACGGCTCGTTGTTCGACTTCCGCTGCTCCTCCTGCGGGCAGCCCTGGGAGCAGGAACCGACGCTTCTCGACGACCCCGTGCCCGCCCTCGCTCCCCCACGCTGTCCGTCGTGTGACGGATTGATCCGGCCCGGGGTGGTCTGGTTCGGCGAGGCGCTGCCCGCGCGGGAGTGGGAACGCGCGGAGCAGCACATGCGCTCGGCGGATGCGGTGATCATCGTGGGCACCTCCGGGGTGGTGTTCCCGGCGGCGTCCCTGCCGCTCATCGCCGTGGAACGTGGGATCCCCGTCATCGAGGTCTCACCCGCGCGCACGGATCTCACCCGATATGTCGACGCCTACGTGGACGGGACCTCGGCGGAGATCCTGCCCCGGCTGGTGCGCTCGCTTGGGTAGAGTTCGGGCGACAGTGAACGTCGATCGAGGGGACCACCCATGAGCACCTATTCGCTACTGATTCTCGAACCGAACGAGGACACCCAGGCCCTGGTGGCGGAGGTTGATCCCAGGGAGCTGGCTGCGGAGGTCGTCGACAAGCGGCGAAACGACTCCCCCCGCTCGAGCCGGGCGCTCGACGAGGTCGTGGCCCGGAAGGAGTTCGACGCGTTCATCGCCGGGTTCAAGGTGGCGCAGCTGGAGATTCCCGAGCACGACATGGATGACACGTTCATCGAGCTGCGCCAGCATGTCCTGCCCCACGGGCTGGTGGTCATCTGGGACGGCTCGTTCGAGACCCTGGCGTTCGGCGACGAGGTGCGCAACATCGGCACGCAGCAGTGGAACACCTCTGCCCCGTGGGCGTCGCCGAGCAGGATTCCCCAGGTGGTGGAGCAGATCCGGCATCGTCAGGTCACGGAGGGAGACCCCGACAATCCGGACGGCCTGCAGGAGTTTGTCACCTACAGCGACCTCGAGGCCGACGAGTACCACTACTGCCAGCTGAGCTACCGCCCCACCGCGGAGAGTTTTGTCCTCGAGTTCCGCAAGGGTTTCGACGAGGCCACCGATCACCGCCACGCGTTTATCGCCGACGCCGACGAGGTCACCGAGCTGGTGCGCCGCTGGTTCCGGGGCGAGGAGCCCTACAAGGGTGACGATCGTTTCCTCGCGGGGCTGCCCGCCGCCACGCCTTAGACCAAGCGGTCTATTTTCGAACGGGGGTCGTAGACAACGCGGTCTATCGGGCGGGCTATGCTGGGTGTCATGCGCCGCCCGGAACCCGTCTTCGCACTCCCCGCCACCCCGGCGGCGAAGTGCCTGTTCCTCATGCGCCAGCAGTCCCTGACCACCCGGTCCGACCTCATCGAGGCCACCGGCCTCTCCCAACCCACCATCACCCGCGCGGTGGCCTCGCTACTCGACGTCGGCCTGGCCACCCAGCGCACCGACCTCACCCGTTCCCACGGCCGCGGCCGCCCCACCGTCCCCCTGCAGGTCACGGGCGAGGACTGGACCCACGCCGGGCTCGCGGTGGGCACCCATTCGACGTACATCGGGCTTTTCGACGTCCGCGGCCGCACCATCCGCGAAATCGACACCGACCTGCCCGTCAGCCGGATGGCCGGCGATGACGTCGTCGAGCACCTCATCGCGGGCCTCAACCGCCTCACGGCCGGGGTTGACCGGCCGCTGCGCACCCTCGGGGTGACGTTCCCGGGTTTCGTGCGTGACGACGGCCGCATCCACGCCCCCTCGCTGGGCTGGGTCGACGTCGACATCGCCGCCCGCCTGCGTTACCAGTTCTCCATCCCGGCCACGATCTCGGCGGCCGTCCCCGCCTTCCTAGGCGCCGAGCTGCAGGACGCGGACACCCAGTTCGCCGACGAACCCTCCGTGGCCCTGGCGCTGTTCGCCGACGACTCCATCGGCGCCGCCGTCTCCGGGCCCATGGGGGTCACGCAGGTCTCCGTCCCGCTCGCCGACGACTCGATCCTGCCCACCGCGGGCCTGCTCGCCGGCACCGGGGCCGCCACGTTGTCCGAGCTCGTGGCCTCGGGCGAGGCACGCGAGCTTCTCGACACCCGCGCCACCGGCCTCGGCGAGCTCGCTGCCGACCTCATCGCCGACCGCGCGCCGTCGACCGTCGTGGTGGCCGGCTCCGCCTTCATCGACGACCCCCTGGCGCCAGGCAGGTTCGCCCGCACCGTCCGGGCGGCCCTGGGCCCGGCCGCGGAGAGTGTGAGCCTGCGCCTGATCCCGACGCACCGCGAGTTCGTCCGGGCCATCGCCCGCGCCGTCGCCCTCGACGCGCTGCTGCGGGATCCGCTGTCGCTGGTATGAGTCCGGGCGCAGGATCGACCCCGGCCTAGGAGTACCGCACCTCGTCGAGCGTCAGCGACTCCCCCAGCCCGGCGTGCTCGCGCCCCAGATCGACGTAGCGGCCGGCGTGCGGAATGAACGCGGCCGACTCCTCGGCAGACAGTTCCCGGCGCACCTTGCCCGGTACTCCGGCCACCAGCACCCGCTCAGGCACCTCGAACCCCTCGAGCACCACCGCGCCGGCGGCGACGAGCGACCCGGCCCCGACCCGGGAGCGGGAGAGCACCCGCGCGCCCATGCCAATCAGGGCGCCGTCGCCGACGACCGCACCATGCACCAGCGCCTGGTGGCCGACGGTGACGTCCTCGCCGAGCACGCAGTCGGCGTCGCGGTCGACGTGGAACACACAGTCGTCCTGGATGTTGGATCGGGCACCGACGACGATGCTGCCAACGTCGGCGCGCAGGACCGCGCCGTAGAAGACGGACACGTCGGGGCCGATCTCGACGTCACCGACGATGACGGCTCCCGGCGCGATGAACGCGGACGAGTGGATGCGCGGCGTCTTGCCGCCGAACGGTCGGATGATCACAGGAATTCCTCCACACTTTCGGGTCCGGTATAGGTTACCGCCGTCAATCCTGCCTCTTCCGCGGCCGCGAGCGCAGAAGGATCAGCGCAAACGTAGAGCGATCCCTTGGCACTCGCGCCCATGACCTCCAGCGCGACCTGGAAGGAGCGGGGGTCGGCGGCGGGCAGTCCGATGTCGCAGGAGAGCACCACCGCCACGAAGGAGCGGAGCCAGGGGAACTCGGTGCGCATGATCGTCGATAAGCCGGTGGGTACATCCGCGACGATCCCGCACGCGTGGCCGGCGACCTGCGCCCGCTGGGCCACTGCCAGGGCCGCACCGTCGACCTCGAGGTAGGCGGCCCAGTCCGCGGCGACTGCGGCCGCCGTGTCGAAGGGAGCGAGCCCGCCGCGTGTGGCGATGGAGTCCCAGTAGTGGCGTTCCTCGAACTCGCCGAGGTCGAGCTGCGGGCGCAGATCCGCGTAGTCGGGCCAGAATGAGGCGGTGCCCACGACCTCTTCGATCCCCGCCAGCGCTGCCGGGGAGGGGGTGCGCAGGAGCACACCGGTGAGGTCGAAGAGGGCGGTGGTCATGAGCCCACCCTAGTGATTTAGGCTCCCTGCGTGATCAATTTCGAGGACCCTGCCGATGTCGTCGCCCCGCAGCTGCTCGGTGCGACACTGACACACGCCGGCGTGACCATGCGCATCACCGAGGTGGAGGCCTACCTCGGCACCGGAGATCCCGCGGCGCACACCGCCCGCGGCATCACACCCCGCAACGCCGCGATGTTCGGTCCCGGCGGGCACATGTACGTGTACCTCTCCTACGGCATCCACCGCGCCGGCAACATCGTCTGCGCCCCGGAGGGCACGGGTCAGGGGTGTCTGCTGCGGGCGGGAGAAATTATCGACGGCCTGGATCTCGCCTACGCCCGGCGCGGCGACGTCCCCTTCCACCGCCTCGCCCAGGGCCCGGGCAACGTGGGCCAGGCCCTGGCCTTCGACCTCACCGACAATCACGCGACGGTCACCGGCCCGGACTTCGTGCTCACCGAGCGTGTCGAGGAGCCGGAGTGGGTACGTGGGCCGCGGATCGGCATCTCCAAGAACGTCGACGCGCTCTACCGCTTCTGGATCCCCGGGCACAAGACTGTCTCCGGGCGGCGAGGCCGGCCTAAGCTCTAGGTCATGACTGCCATGGAGAACGTGACGATCCGCCGGGAGACCGACGCCGACATCCCCGCCATCGAGGAGATCATCACCACCGCCTTCGCCGACGTCGAACACTCAGACCAGTCGGAGGCGGGCATCGTGCGCAGGCTCCGCGACGCCGACGCGCTGTCCGTCTCCCTCGTCGCCGTGGTCGACGGCCGTATCGTCGGGCACGTCGCGGTCTCCCCCGTCACCATCGAGGACGGCACCGGCGGCTGGTTCGGAATCGGCCCGATCGCCGTGGCGCCTGATGTGCAGGGCAAGGGCATCGGCTCCCTGCTCATGGTCTGGGCACTCGCGGCCCTGGACCGCGGGGACGCTGGCGGCGTGGTGGTGCTCGGCGAACCGGCCTTCTACCAGCGCTTCGGCTTTGTGCAGACCGAGCTGCTCACCTACCCCGGCCCGCCGCCGGAGTACTTCCGCGCCCGCAAGATCACGGACACCCGCTTTCCGTCCGGCGAGGTCAGGTACCACCCGGCTTTCGGCTAGCTGCCGGCGCGCCCTAACACCCCTGGCCCGGAGCGGCCTTCCACGCCTCGCGCACCAGCTCCTCCAGAACGTCCAGGTCCACGTCCTCGGTCTTGTTGATGTACACACAGGACACCGCGGCCTTGTACTTTCCCAGCTTCTTCATCAGCGGGCTCTCCTGCGGCAGGCCGTACAGCGAGATCGCGGCCTTGCGCGGGCTGAATCCCACCTTGAAGGTGTCGCCCTCTCGGCCGGTGGCGTACTCGTAGTGCAGCTCGCCGTAACCGATCATGGTGTCGCCCCACATTCGGGGCTCGGCACCCGTGGCCCGGCCGAAGAGCTCCAGCAGTTCCTTTCCGTGACGCACCCGGCGGGCGGACTCCAGGGCCGAGACGTAGTCGGCCGGGGAGGCGTCGCTAAGCCCTCCCGCGTAGTCCTCCGTGTTGACGCCGGTGTGACCCTCGGTCCACGTGGCGTCACGTTTCTCCGCCTTGGGGGCGCCGACCATCCGCCAACCGCGTTCCACGAGCGCGGCCTGGAGCCGCTCGAGGCCGCGCTTGCCCACGCCGTGCAGCTTGAGCAGTTCCTTGTAGTCCACCCCGTCGAGGGATTCGAGGTACGGGTAGCCTGCCTGGTTCAGTGCGTCGCGAGCGGGGCGGCCGACGCCCGGGATCTCGTCGAATCGGGTTGCCATAGTTACCAGTCTAAAACCAGAACCGGGTACGCGCTGGCTAACGTTTTCCCGCCCGGCACGTATTCTCGCAGTCATGGGATTTTCAGACCTCGTCCGCACCGCGGAAAACAAGATCAACGAATACGGCGTCCGGCGCAAGACCGCGGCCGGCTGGGTTCCCCAGATCATTCCGTACACCGGGTACGGCACGACGGAGCGCGTCCACGTCATCGGCCGCGTGCTGATGGACGACCCCAGCTTCTCCGACGCCAACGACACCAAGGTTCGACAGTCCGGAAGCTTCGCCTACGAGGCCCAGCGCGGTTACCGGCAGTTCTTCACCATTCAGGTCGGCGATCACCCCGTGCAGGTCAGGGTCGGTGACGTCAGCGTGGAGACCTTCACCGACTCCAACGGCTACTTCGACGTCTCCCTCGACCGCCACGGCCTCGAACCCGGCTGGCGCGAGGTCGACGTCACCGGCGAGAACGCCCGCCCGGTGAAGGCGAAGGTGCTCATCACCTCCCCCGAGGAGACCATCGGCCTCATCTCCGACATCGACGACACGATCATGGTCACCAACCTGCCGCGAGCGTTCAACGCCGCATACAACTCCTGGGTGAAGAAGACCAACAACCGCCAGCCCATCTCCGGCATGGCGGAGTTCTACCGGGAACTACTCAAGGACCACCCCAACGCCCCGGTCTTCTACCTCTCCACTGGCGCCTGGAACACCTTCTCCACGCTGGAGGACTTCATCGCCGACGAGGGCCTGCCCCAGGGTCCCCTCCTGCTCACCGACTGGGGGCCGACCCCGACCGGCCTGTTCCGCAACGGTTCCGAACACAAGAAGGTCCAGCTGCGCAACCTCGTCATCGACTACCCCAACGTCAGGTGGATCCTCGTCGGCGACAACGGCCAGCACGACCCCCTCAACTACGGCGACCTGGTCATCGAGCACCCCGACGTGGTCACCGGCATCGCGATCCGCGAGCTCACCCCCACCGAGCACATGCTCTCCCACGGCACCATGAGCTCCCTGACCGGCCCTCCCCGCACCAACCGCGAGGGCGTGCCCACGATCTACGGCCCCGACGGCCGCGCGCTGCTTCGCGAATACCGCAAGGCCCCCTTCGTCCCCGGGAAATAGAAGGACGCTTCTCGACGGGCGCTTGCCCCGTGGTTCGCTTCGGCCGGGCCAGGTCTGCGGACCCCCGTCTGCGTTGGTCTTAAGGACGCCTTCCTCAAGCACGCGGTCTTGGCAAGACCATCGGAGGCGGCACATCGCGACTGTTGGTCTTAAGGACGCGTTCCTAAGACGGCGAGCTTTCAGAAGGCGCCCTTAAGACCAACGCCCTGAGCCGGCACTAGAACTCGAGCTGCCCAGCCCGAGGCATGCCGCCGCCACCCTCGCCGTACTCGGCGATCTCCAGGTAGGACGGCTTGTCGTCGTCGATGAACAGTAGCACCACGGAGTTGAACCCCTCGGCGGACAACACGGTGCGCGGGCTGGACTCGGGGGTCGGGCGGCCGTCGAAAAGCAGCTGCACCGAGGGGCACATGCCGCAGGGGCACGGCTCGCCCTGGCTGAGCTTGTCGACGCCCTCCAGCCAGCCGTTTCGCCGCGCAGCGTCGACCTCGCCGCCGTCGAAAAGCTTTGCGTTGGTGATCATCGCGGTGATGACATCGCACTGTTGCGGGGTGAGGGGTTTGAACATGCCCCGAAGACTAGCACTAGACAGCTTGGTCTATGGTGTGCTATGGTCTCGACCACGATCAAGAAGTTCGGCTATCAGGCCCTCAGCTCACGCCGACTGGCAACCGCGAATCGCTCACGGTGCCCCTGAGGGAAGATCGGCTGCGCGGTCATCCGACCGGGCGGAAGAATGCGATCTCAAGGAGCTTTCCCTTGTCCACTTTCACCATGTTCCAGCGCTACATCGACGATCACCTCAACGAGGCCCCCGACGATTGTGCGTTCTTCAAGTCCGGCCACAAAGTCCACTGGATCCAGACCAAACAGGGGCTACAGAAAAACACGTTCCGCCCGGCCGAGATCATCGCCGTCGACGGAAACTGGATCACGGTTGAATCCGACGAAGTAATCCACCACCAGTGGAACCACTCCACCCGCGCCATCGCCCAGCTGGTCGACGCCCTGCTCCGTGACGGCAACCTGGAACTCCAGCACTCCGAGCGCTACTCCATGATGATCGGCTTCGACCGGAGTCAGGATGACGGGGTTACGAAGCTGCGCCACCCGCTCTGTCTCTCGAGTGAGCCCTCGGACTGCTCCGGCCCGGTCGAGCCCGGGACCACCGCCTCGGGAATGGATCTGACCGATTTCATCCAACGCACTATCGAAAACGGCGGCGGCATCTTCCCGATCGAGCCGCTGGAGGGGCAGGGGCGGGAGTAGGGCTCGGGTAAGCTGTCGGGGAAACTCAGGGTCCGGCGGCTCGACAGGATGCGGACGGGCATGACACGAAAGAGGACTTGTGGCCGAACTCAACCTGCGCGCTCGAACCGTGGTCAGGGGCTTCCCGTACACCAGCGAAGCGCTGGCCGCGTTCCTCGCGGAGGTTGCACAGGACACTTTTGAGGTGCGATCGCTCCTGCTGAACTACCCCACCGTCTACATCATCTACGCGAATACACCGGACGGGTACAAGGTCTACGTCGGTGAGACCAACAGCTTTGAACAGCGCACCCGCACCCATCTGCTCTCCGACCCCCGGCTGATCGACAATGTCCGGCTCAACATCGAGAGCGGGGAACTCCTCCCCGAGAACTTCACCGCTCGGCAGAGGGCCTCTCTCAAGTGGCAGACCTTCCGTGACAATGACACCACCATCGTGGTCATCGGCCACACCCTGTTCAACAAATCCCTGACCCTCGACATCGAGGATCGACTGATGCTGTTCATGTCGGCTATCGACGATGTCGATTCCGCCGAACTCGGTATCGAGATGCAGAACGGTCGCCGCAACATTCAAACCGATTACTTCCCCCGGGCGTACGCGGAGGAGACGTTCCAACAGATCTGGCGAGGGCTCCGCAAGCACGACAAGAAACTGTTCCCTCTCGAGCGCCTCGTGCGGGATTCGGCTCTGTTCAAGGCATCGCCCTTCCACCGACTCAACGAGCAGCAGGTGTCCGCCAAGCTTCGCATTCTCGACGCCGTCAATCAGGCGCTCGTCATCGAGGAGGACCACCGTGAGCAGACGAAATCTGAGCTGGTCCTCGTCGAAGGCGGCGCGGGCACCGGCAAGACCGTGCTGCTCAGCAGCGTCTTCTACGACATCCACCAGGAGTTCTCGGACGGTGCGGCGCTGGCGCCCGAAGACGGTTTCGACACCTATCTTCTGGTCAACCACGACGAGCAGGTCCGCGTCTACCAGGACATCGCGGAGAAGCTCGGGATGGGCAACAAGAAAAACCCGCTGGTGATGAAACCGACCAAGTTCATCAACGAGCACCAGCGCAGCGGGAAGATCGCCGACGTCGTCCTTGTCGACGAAGCCCACCTGCTGTGGACCCAGGGCAAACAGTCCTACCAGGGCAAGAATCAGCTCATGGACATCCTGTCCCTGGCCCGGGTGGTCGTCGCCGTCTTCGACCCGATGCAGGTCCTGGCCGGCAATCAGTACTGGAGCGAGTCGGAGCTGGGCGAGCTCCGCACCCGGGCCGGTGAGAAAAATGTCATTCCCCTCACCCAGCAGATGCGGATCGACTCCGACGGCCCGGCAGAAACGTGGATCAACGACCTGGTGTCCCGGGGTGTCGTCAACCCGATCCCCACGAACGACAGGTACCGGATCGAGGTCTTCGACTCTCCGGAGCTGCTGCATGAGAAGGTGCGGGAGAAGTCGGGCCAGGGCAGCGAGATCGAGAAGGGCCTCTCCCGACTGATCGCGACCTACGACTGGAAGTTCTCCTCGGGCAAGTCCACACCTGCGGACAGCGACACCTGGGACGTGGTCATCCCCGATCAGAACTTCCGCCTCCCGTGGAACAACCAGGGTCGCTACACCCGGGCCGAGAAGAAGCTGTCCTGGGCCGAGCGTCCCAGCACCGTGGAGGAGGTGGGCTCCATCTTCACCATCCAAGGTTTCGACCTCAACTACGCCGGAGTGATCATCGGCCCCTCGGTCCAGTACCGCGACGGACAGATTGTGTTTGCCAAGTCCGAAAGTCAGAACCCCAATGTGGTCAACCGCCGCAAGGTCGTTCTGGGTGGAAAGGAAGAGAGGCTCGACGTGAGCGAGTCGTTGCTGAGGAACCAGCTCAACGTGCTGCTGACCCGGGGCGTTCGCGGCGTGGGCATCTACGCCGTGGACAGGGAACTGCGGGAGGCGCTCCTGCACGCCGCCGGGGCTTAATCCCGTTTTCGAACATTCCCGGCGACGGTGTCCACCCAGACTCGTATAGTTCGGCGCATGCCTTTGACACCGCACCCGGTCGCCGTCCTCGACGTTGAGACCACCGGATTCTCCAAGTCCGATCGCATCATCGAGGTCGGCATCGTCACTTTTGACGACAACGGCAACGAGGAGAGCCGCTTCGAGTCCCTCATTCAGCCGGACCGGGCCATTCACAACTCGTTTGTCCACCACATCACACCGGCGATGGTGGCCCGTGCGCCGCATTTCGATGAAGTAGCCAGTCGCGTCGCCGAGCTCATTAACGGCCGTGTCATCGTGGCCCACAATGCATCTTTCGACGCCAGAATGCTCAACCAGGAATTTGCTCGTCTCGGTCACCCGCTGCCACCGGCTGCGGCGTGGGTGATCGACACGATGAGGTTGTCCAAGCTGCTCCTTCCCGGCTCCCCCTCCAAACTTTCCGACGCTCTCGCCCTATCCGGTATTCGGAATGAAGCCGCGCACAACGCGTTGGCCGACGCAGTGGCCACCGCATCGCTGTTCTACGAGCTGGTTGATCGCGGTGCCCCCGTCGCCGCTGAGCCCCTCGAAGTCGATCGAGCGCTTCTTCAGCTCGAAGGCGCCGCGGTGCTTCCCCGTCCGGTTCGTACCGGACAGCCGGAAACAGACGCGTACCAGCAGCTTCTTATTTCGGCGCTTGACGACGGTGTGCTCACCGATTCCGAACTCGAACTCCTCGTCTCCAAGGCATCCGCTCTCGGGCTGACCCGCGAGGAAGCTACGAGGATCCACGAATCGATGATCAAGCGCATGGCCATCACCGCCTGGGCTGACGGCATTCTCACCGGGGAGGAGGAATCCCTGATCAGACGTGCAGCCGAGTCACTCGATGTGGCTGCGACTGTCGTCGACAAGCTCCTGTCCTCCTCGCGTGGACTATCTCAGGTAGCGCTGGTGCCTGGCGGGCGCATCTCCTTCACCGGCGAGCTGGAGATGCCTCGCGAGTCCTGGGAGCAGCGGGTTGTTGCACTGGGTTACTCAGTCGGCGGGATCACGAAGCAGTCCTGCGCACTGGTCGCCGCAGATCCCGAATCACGGAGCGGAAAAGCGAAAAAAGCCCGCGACTACGGTGTCCCCATCATCTCCGAACCCGAACTGGCGCAGTTGATCGGAGACCACCCGGTGACGCAGGGCGAGGGAGCGGACATCTACGTCGACGAGCCCGCGGAGAACCCGGATTTCACGGGCATTTTCCCCTGGTTCGGTGAGGCGACCAACGATCTTTCCGTGTTAGTGAACTCCTGGGTAAACCGGTTCTCCACGCTCCCTCTCGCGGAAATCTCCCCGCGCCTGAACACTGGCCATATTCCGGAGGGAATCGATCAGAGTCGAGTGGCCATCCGTCGATGGTTCAACCGCCACCCGCAGCCACTGGCGGCCGCGGTAATCGATCTCCGTGACATAGCCGGCCTCGGCGCTAAGAGCATCAGCGATATCGTGCACGCGGTCATGCTCAGCGCGACCGATGGGGTCGAAGAAACAGATCAGCTTTCTTTCCCAACCAATCCATTTGTCACCGAGGATGTCCTCGCTGACGAGCCCGCGCCCGTTGTGCCTTCCGATGAATCACGTGTGTTCGACTGGCTGGCCCTCGTCAACGGTGGTCTCAGCGACGTCCTCTCAGACGCGCCCGATGAAATCCTCCTGGCCGAGCAGCGGTTGGGAGACCGAGCCACGGCCACACGAGAACGCCTCGCACGAGATGTCGCGGCGAAGATCGCCACCATCCTCGACTCGGACACACGCTTTGGCGATATTGCCGCCTCCCGGGTGCTCACCGATACAAAGACCCTGGAAGAGGTCGGTGAGACCTGGGGTGTCACGCGCGAAAGAATCCGACAGCTGGAGAAACGGGTCCGGGCTGAGATCGCGGACGCTCTCAATCTCCACTCCGCCGCACTCCCCCACCGGGTAGATCGACCAGTGCGCAAGGCAGACTTCCTGGCCGCCAACCCTGACCTTTCCATCCCCGTAGAACCCGGTTTCACCCTTTTTGACTACCTCATTGCCCACTCGATCTCGATCCACCTGCGGGACGGCTGGGTGGAATCGACTACTGCCCACGCTGAGCTCACGGAGGCTGCGACATCCAAGGCAGACAGCTACGGGGTCGTTTCCTGGGAGGACTTGGACGACGTCGGGCCTGCTGACACCAGCGATCGCGCAGACTGGGTTGCTTCGCTCCTGCCCGGATCGGAGCTAAGGGATGGTCTCCTCTTCACCCGCACCAGGAGCATCGGTGATCGGGCAGCGGCTGTGCTTTCCGTCGCTGGCAAACCGATGACGGCAGAAGAGCTCATTGAGTCCATCAGCCATGGAAACGTCGCATATCTGAGCAACGCCATGTCCTCTGACGAGCGCTTTCACCGGATCAAACAAGGGACGTGGGCCCTGGTCGAGTGGGGCGGAGCCGAATACACCACAGTGGTGGACTTTATCGCCCAGCGAGTCGACATCGACGGGAGTTATCCCTTGGACGCTCTATTGGCAGAAGCCCGGGAGACCGGTATCGCTGAGGCCACCGTGCGCACCTACTGCTCCAATGGTGAGTTTGCCATTGAGGACGGGTTGGTCACCCGCAACAGCGAGACGGTGGTCGCGGAGGCAAACCCAGAAGAGCACGCCGCGATGTACTTTCGGGACGGGACCTGGCAGCATCTCATCACCGTCAATCACGACCACCTGCGCGGTTCCGGCTTCTCCGTCCCGCGCAGCCTGGCGGGCCTGTTCGAGCTGTCACTATTGGAGAAAAAGACGTTCTCCTCCCCGCTCGGTGAGCAAGTGCTTGCCTTTGGCAGGACCAACGCAACGACAGGATCTATCCGCCGATTCCTTCAGGAACTGGGCTCGAAGCTAGGCGACCGCGTCTGGGTGCGTTTTGACCAGGACGGAACTTTCACGATCGAGCCGGCGACAGATCGCCAGACTTCTACGGGTGTGGCTGAACTGCTCAACTACTGCGCCACGGATGACCGGGGCGACGACCTCGCGACCCTAAACCTCGCGCTCGGGCTTGCCCCTGGCGCGCCTCGCCGCCGGACTGTCTCACGATTCAATCATCGGAGGGAAGAAGACATCGCGAACCTTGTCCGCGACCTCTAGCCCCTAACGCCCCAGCACCGCACCCTCCCGGCGCGGATCCGCGCCACCGACGATGTTGTCGCCGTCCACGACCAGCGCACCCAACCCGCTGGTCATCGGATCGGTGACCACGGTGTGCCCACGCTCCTCCAGCCCGGCCTGCAGCGAGTCCAGCGATCCCGGGTGCTCCCCACCGATGGCCGTCTGCGGCTTGTTCAGGGCACCGAAGTTCGGACTCGCGACGGCCTCCTGGGGATCCGCGCCCCAGTCGATGAGTTGGACCAGGGTCTTGATCACGTACTGGATGATGAGCGACCCGCCCGGCGAACCCAGCGCCATGTTCAGCTCGCCCTCGGGTCCGAACACGAGCACGGGGGCCATGGAGGAACGCGGGCGCTTGGCCGGTTCGACTCGGTTGGCGACGGGCTGGCCTTCGTCGTTAAGCGGTTCCGCGCTGAAATCCGTGAGCTGGTTGTTCAACAGGAAACCGTTGACCATGTGGAAGGAGCCGAAGGCCGCCTCGACGCTGGTGGTCATGGACGCGGCGTTGCCCTCCGCGTCGATGATGCTGATGTGCGAGGTTCCGTGCTCTGGGAGGTCCTCGGCCGACACCAGGTCAAGGCCGGGTTTGGCCGTCCCCATGGAGTGCGCGGGGTCGATTTCCGCGTATCGACGTGCCAGATACGCCGGATCGAGCAACTGCTCCACCGGGACGTCGACGAATGCCGGGTCAGCGACGTAGGCGTCCCGGTCGGCGTAGGCCAGGCGCTCGGCCTCGGAGATGAGGTGCACTGCCTCGGAGTCGGGGATGCCGTTCTCGTCGGGAGCGAGGGTCGCGAGATCGGCGTGGTTGAGCATGCCGAGGGTCTCCAGGACCGCGATGCCGCCCGAGGAGGAGGGCGGCATGGAACACACTTCGCGGTCGCGGTAGTTCCCGCAGAGCGCCTCGGTGGCGGCCGGCGTGTATCCGGCGAGGTCCGCGGTGGTCAGCAGGCTCGGGGTGCGCCCGCCGGTCTCGTCGCTCGCCGCGGTGACGATGTCCGCGGCGAAGTCACCGGTGTAGAAGGACTGCGCACCCTGGTCGGCGATCATCGCCAAGGTCTCGGCGTACTCGGGGTTGACCAGCGTCTCACCCGCCTCGCGGGGCTGGCCCTCGTCGAGGAAGTAGTCCGCGGCCTCGGGATCGAGCTTGAGATCCTCGGTGGACTCGGCGATCAACGAACCCAGACGCGGGCTGATGGTGAACCCGTCGGTGGCCGTCTGCCGGGTCGAGTTAAACAGCTCGGACCACTGCTTCTCACCGTGCTCGGACTGCACCAGGTCGAGTGCGGCGACGATGCCGGGGACGCCTATCGAGCGGCCCGAGCGCTGCGCATCCGGGGAAGCGCCGAGGAGGTAGTTTTCATCGGCGGCCAGCGGGGCGACCTCGCGGCCGTCGATGGCCGTCTTCTCACCGGTCTCGGCGTCGTAGTAGAGGATGTAGCCACCGCCGCCGATTCCCGACGACTGCGGCTCCACCAGCCCAAGCATCGCCTGGGCCGTGACAAGCGCGTCCGCCGCCGTTCCGCCGTCAGCGAGGACCCGGCAGGCGGCCTCGGTGGCGAGCGGGTTGGCCGTGACCGCCGAGTATTCGTGATCGGTAGTGGCCTCCAGGCCCTCCCGGAAACCGGTGCCGGCCTCCGGGTTCGTGGCGATGTCCCCGCTTGCGCTGGAGTTCTCGCCGCTCGAGCTGACGTCGACGTCGCTGGCGTCGCAGCCCGTCGGGTCGGCGGGTTCGGAGGCGACGGTGGTGCCGGTCGCTCCGCTTTCCGCGGCGGACTGCTCTTCTGCCGGCGAACAAGCTGTGACGCCGAGCCCGAGCGCGACCACCACGGCGGGGAGACATGTTTTTCGGTTCATTAGTTCACAGTAGCGAACAGTGACCGGGAACACACCTAGTTCACGGTGTAGGAGTAGCACTTCGGTTGACCCAGCGGCATGCCCGTGTCCGAGGGGAACATGCAATCACTCACGTCGAAATTGAGGGTGACATGCTGGCCGACCAGTTCCGAACCCGCGCTCGGGTCTTTTCCGCTGAGCAGCACCATCTTGGCCTCCTGGGTCACCGGACCCTCGGGGTTGCCTGATTTCGGAGCCGCCAGCTGGACCGGTGAATCCAGGACCAGAATTGTGAACTTCTTGTCGGGCCCCTCTCCGTTCGGAGTCCCGTTCAGCCCCTGGAACTGAGCCAGTTCCGGCGCGTTGAAGACCCTCACGGTTCCAGTGAGCGCAGTGCCCGACGCCGCCGGCGCAGCGGGCTCCGCCTGGGGAGCCGGGGCTGCCTGCGCCGCCGCGACGGTGGGAACAAAGGCCTCCAGCGGCGCGCGGTCCGCGACCGGGGAGAACGTGATGGCCTGCGCCTCCGGGGAACCCGAGACGGGGGCCTGGATCGACTCACCGGTCTGCGCAAGCGTCTGTCCCTGCAGCGCCCAGGTGTCCAGCCGCTGCATGGACTCGATCGAAAACCCCCACGCCTGGTAGATCCGGTCGCCGGAGGCTGCCGCAAGCACCGTGACACGTTCCCCGCCGGCACCGGCAGCAGCGTTCAAGAGCGTCTCGACGGGCGCGGTCACCGAGTCGCAATCCACCGCGCTGAAAACCCGCACCGGGTTGTAGTTTTCTTTGTCTCCGGCTTCGACAAGCAGCTCGGGTACGTCGTCGCCCGTCATTTCCACCAGGGCGTAGGAGTACTCGCCGGCGAAGCCGGACGGGCGGGGGTTCTGGAACTCGTAGGCACCGGGGTTGTCCAGGATCTGCGAATATGCCGCGATTCGTCCCTCAGTGTCGCAGCCAGCCGTGCCCTCTGCCGGCGCAGAAGAGGCAGATGCCTGCGTCGAGGTCGCGTCCGGGCTTGCCGACGTTTCTGCTGCCCTACTGCTGGAGAGGAAATACGTCCCGAAGAAGGCGATCACCGAGGCGATCAGACCCAGGACGGCGATCTTGACTGGGGTAGTCATCCGACAATTTCCCTCCATAGTTTTCCCTTGTTCCAGGAATTAGACCACAGGAGGTAGCCCGGTACCGACCAGATCGGGGAATTCTCCCCGCGCCAAGGGTTAACCAGCCTTAAGGGTTCCTCCCGTGCAGCGCGGTTGTCCCAGTGGGAAGCTGATGTCCGACGGCCACCCGCAGTCATTCCGGTTCGCGGCCAGCGTCAAGTGCTGGCCCTCGAGGCCGAAACCTCTGACGTAATAGGGCTCGGACGGCCCTCCCCGCTCGCCGAGACCGATGATGGTCGCCGTCTTCTGGTCGGGCACGGACGGGCCACCCGACGAAGCCGCAGTGAACATCGTGGCCTCGTCGAGTACGAGAACTGCGAACTCCTGTTTTTCGGTCTCACCGTTGGGGGTGCTCTCAAACCCCTGGTAGTACGCGAGTTCGGCCGCGTTCATGACCCGCACCGTGCCAGAGACGACGTTGTCGGCCGCGGCAGGCGCGATGCTGGGCGCGGGCGCCGTCGCCGGTTGATCCCCTGCCAGGGTCGGCTCCAGAGCAGCGAGCGGCCCGCGGTCGGAGAGGTCGAACCACTCCAGCGGAGAGAAGGTCGTGGTGTCATCGAGAGGCAGATCCAACTTCTCCCCCGTGGACACCAGATTCTCGCCACTCATCGCATAGGCCTCCGCCTGGTACGTCGGGCCGACGGACTGCCCCGTCAGCTGGAAGATCCTGGTTCCGTCAAGGGCCGCATAGACATGGGCGCGCTCCCCGCCGGCGGTGGCCACAAACGTGAGAAGGGTCTGCTCCGGGGAGACGACGTTGACCCCGTCCGTGGTGGTGAAGACCCGGACAGGATGTTTGCCGTTGCCACCCTCCGCCTCCAGGAGCAGTTCCGGGATCTCGTCCCCGGCCATCTCTACGAGTGAGTACCGGTACGCGCCGGTGAGGGCATAGTCATCACCACCGGGGAACTCCTGCCCTCCCCGGATGATCAAGAATCGAGGAATACGTTTCCACGACATCGTCCCGGGAGGGCGCTCCGGCCCCGGAACTCACGGGCGGAATTTCTGTCGACCTGGTGCTGGAGAAGTAGTACGCGGTGGCAAAGGCCACGGCTCCCAGTACGACCGCGAGGACACCCGCGAGCACGATTTTCACCGTAGTAGTCATGCGGCAACTCCCGACCCGAGAAAAGTGGATGCTGTCCCGGAAATTAGAACACAGGACTTCGCGAAATTCCTTCGCCCGAGGGGACCGCTCCCCCGCTCATCCGGTGCGACGGACGGAAGCGGTGGCAATGATCGTCGATAAGCGGCGCCTAAAACAGTTATCCTGGTAGTTACCGCACAGAAAGGATCCCCCGCCATGATCATTGGTTGCCCCCGTGAAGTGAAAAACAACGAGTTCCGCGTGGCGCTGACGCCCGCCGGAGCCCTGGAACTGGCCAAACGCGGCCACACCGTCCGGGTGGAGGCCGACGCCGGCACCCCCTCCGGGTTCAGCGACGAGCAGTACGCGGAGACGGGGGCGACGATCGTCGAGACGGCCGCCGAAGCCTGGGACGCCGACCTCGTGGTGAAGGTCAAGGAGCCGCAGCCGAGCGAGTTCGGGTTCATCGACACACAGATCCTCTTCTGTTACCTCCATCTCGCCGCCGAGCCCGAGGTCACGCGCGCGCTGCTCGACACCTCCGTCACCGCGTACGCCTACGAGAACGTCACCGGCACGAGGGGCTTTCCCCTGCTCGCACCGATGAGCGAGGTCGCCGGTCGGCTGGCCACGCAGGTAGGCGCGTACCACCTCATGGGCCCGCTCGGCGGCTCGGGAATCCTCATGGGCGGCGTGCCCGGCACCGCGCCCGCGAAGGTCGCGATCATCGGCGGCGGTGTCGCGGGAGAATCCGCCGCGCGCATGGCCGCGGGACTCGGCGCGGAGGTCCGGCTGCTCGACGTCAACCTCGACCGGCTCCGGGAAATCTCGGCCCAGTACGGCACCGCCGTGCAGACGCTGGCCTCCAATGAGCTCACCATCGCCGAGACCGTCGCCGACGCCGACCTCGTCATCGGCTCGGTGCTCATCCCCGGTGCAGCGGCCCCGAAGCTGGTCACCAGCGAGATGGTGTCGACGATGCGCGACGGATCCGTCCTCGTGGACATCGCCATCGACCAGGGCGGATGCTTCGAGGGCTCCCACCCCACCACCCACGACGACCCCACCTTCGAGGTCGACGGCAAGATCTACTACTGCGTCGCCAACATGCCCGGCGCGGTACCCCGCACCTCCACGGTCGCGCTGACCAACGCGACGCTGCCGTTCCTCATGCAGCTGGCGGACGGGAATCCGGATGAGCACCTGACGGCGGGACTGAACGTGCGTGACGGCCGCATCGTGCACGAGACGGTGGCCCGGCATTACGGGTCCTAGGTTGTGGGGTGAGGCGTAGTTCGGAAAACCAACAGTGAGAAAGGGCGCGCCCTTTTGCACTCTTCGCCGAGTTGTTTGCAAAAGGGCGCGCCCTTTCTCACTTTGTCTTTTCCGCACTCAGGCCCGATCGACCTAGGCCACAACGCCGGGCCCATCGGGCCCATAACGATCGAGCAGCTCCCCCACCGTCTTCAGAAAGTTGCAGGGGCCAGCGCCATTACTCTGCAGGTCGAGCCAGCCGAAGCGGGCCACAATGTATCCCTGCCTCTGAATCGCATTCTCCCGGAGCCGCTCCTGCCGCAGGACCGTGTCCACAGGTTTGCCAAAAGTTTCTCCGTCATACTTGAACTCTCCATCGAGCTCACCCACCAACCATCGGTTGATCAGAAGGTCAAGGCGCACCCGCGTGCCGTCAGGCAAGACGACCTCCACCTGTTCCTGCACCGTCCGGACCAACGGGTTGTCCCATTGGAGGAGTTTCACCCGGGCCAGCGACTCAAGCGGGCTCTCGGCGAGCCCGGTGGCCAGCCCAATAGCCGTCCGCGACTGAGTAATGCCGCGGGCACGGCCCAGGTTGTCGAGATGCTGCGCCAGTTCCTCCAATCGAAGTCCATGGTCCCGGATCGCAGAGTCCATGACGACAACCCCCTCCTCCACACCGTGGTAGCGCGCCACATCGAGGACGGTCCTCGGAATCGTTGTCGCCCGGTATCCGCCGAGGTCGACAACCTCCTCGGGCAGGACGAGGCTGCGTCGGTACCGGACGTTCTCGGGCCAGGTCTTACGCGGGGGCGCCTGAAGATGGTTGACGTAACTCAGCTCCACGACAGAGCTAGAGCTGGAGACGCTGAGACCGTGCGCCCGGGCGGCGCTCAGCGAGCAGAGCGCTGCCCGGTCCGCAGCTTTGGCAAAGGCGATCGCCCGTGTCGTTGCTCTTTCCCAGGGCTTCTGATTATGGAGTTCGGCGACCGGAACCGCGATCTCGGGGGCCAGTCGGACGAGCCGACCGGTGCGGAGTTGTTCTCTGACGTGAGTGTCTCGGCGGCTGAGGCGGCGGAGGTCGACGTATCGCATGCGGTCATCGTGGTCGGTGCCGCCGGATCGTGCTCGAGGCCCTGTGGATAACTGGGCAGCGTCCTATTTTCAGTGTCTGGCCTGTGGAAAACGAACAGTGAGAAAGAACGCGCCCTTTTGCACTCTTCTTCGAGTTGTTTGCAAAAGGCGGCGACCTTTCTCACTGTTGGTTTTCCGAACAAGGCCAGCCAGCAACCCCCTACCTGAACGGCACCTCCCCCATCGCCCGCCGGAGCTTGCGCGTGCGCAGCCGCTCGGGGTCGGAGGCCAGGCGTTCCATCGCCGAGACCGCGCACATCATGTGCGCCTCCTTCGAGGACTCATAGAAGGCTTGCGCCTGGGCGGGCAGCTTGGGCACGGCGTGCAGCGGCAGGTCGGAGACGGAGAGCAGGGTCCCGTAGGGGACGCGGTAGCGGTAGCCGTTGGTGGCCAGCGTGCAGGATTCCATGTCGACCGCCGCGGCCGTCGATCCGCGCAGCCAGCCCCACAGTTCGCGGGGGGTCTGCCATTCCCAGTTGCGGTCGCCGGTGGAGATGACGGTGCCGGTGCGCATGAGGGACTTGTCGCCACCGAACACCTCCGACACCGATGCCTCGAGCGCACGCTGAACCTCGGGAACGGCCGGGATGGGCACGGTGTGGGGAACACGCTGGTCGAGGATGTGGTCAAAGCGCTGGTAGGCGTTGCCCAGGATGAGGTCGCCGATGCGCATGCGTCCGTCGAGACCTGCGCAGTGGCCGATCATGATCCACGCTTCCGGTCGCAGCACGGCGAGGGAGTCGGTGATGGTCTTGGCGTTGGAGGGGCCCACGCCGATGTTGATCATGGTGATGCCGTCGCCGTCCTCGGTGATGAGG
This sequence comes from Corynebacterium doosanense CAU 212 = DSM 45436, assembly GCF_000767055.1. Classification (NCBI taxonomy): domain Bacteria; kingdom Bacillati; phylum Actinomycetota; class Actinomycetes; order Mycobacteriales; family Corynebacteriaceae; genus Corynebacterium; species Corynebacterium doosanense. Next base: position 95,823 of record NZ_CP006764.1, on the reverse strand, counting down.
TCGTAGCGCGGCATCTGGAAGGGCGATTCGAGCGTGAGGTCCTCGATCTCCTGCTCGGAGCCGCGTGAGAGTGTCTCGCCGACGGGCAGCCTGAGCCCGACATAACGGGAGGACGGGTCCCGGAGCTGTGCCAGGCCGAACTTCACAAACTCGGTGGTGTGCATGGCGTAGTTGGTGAAGAGGATGTAGCGCTGGCAGCTGGCGGCGTCGATGCCCGTGTAGTGGGCGATGCGCGCGCAGGCGATGTCGAAGCGCTGCGGCCCGAAGTGCAGCAGCGGCTTCTCCTCGCCGTGGAAGGCGTCCCAGTCTCCGTCGACGATGGCGTCGTGGACGTCGTCAAGCGTGGGTCTGGGCACGGCGTGCGAGCGCCTGGCCTCGGAGATGTCACCGATTCCGCTGATGTACTCCGGCGGGATCTTGGTGCTGGAGGGGCCGACGTAGATGTCGCAGGGGTAGTTGCCGGTCAGGCGCGTGAGCTGCGCGCGCAGGTAGGGCGCCATCATGGCCGGCCGGGAGATCTCGGCGGAGTAGCGGCCAGCCTCGTCGACGTAGCCGAAAGGCTCGGAGCGGTCGATGGGGCGCCACTGCTTCACGTCCACGACCAGCTTCGGGTACGTCACGTGCACGTAGTCGGAGTATTTCCCGCTGGCGATGGTCGCCCGCGCCAGTTCGCACGAGGCCTCGTAGAGTTCGATGAGCCTATCGACGCCCCTCTCAGCCGATTCGACCAGTTCCAGCGGGTTGTTGTGCTCCATGCCCGCCACCCTAGTGCGGCCCGGAGTACCTTGTTGGGGGTGAGATCCACCGACCGCATCGTCCCCGCCCGCCTCGACTCCCCCGAGGCCAGGCCGCTGGTTGACGACCTCCGCGCCTTCTACGACGAGCTCTACGCCGACTATCACGGTTTCGAGGAGGTCGAAGGCGCCCCGAACGAGCTGGACATCTTCCCTCCGGAGATGTTTGAGCCTCCCTGCGGCGGCATGCTGCTCATCCTGCGCGGCGAGGAGACGGTCGCGGGCGGTGCCTTCATGTACCTCGACGACCTGACGGCCGAGGTCAAACGTGTGTGGACCTCCCCGGAGCACCGCGGGGAGGGGCTGTCCCGGGTGGTGATGGCGGCACTCGAGGAGGAGATCGCGGAGCGGGGATACCGCTACGTGTACCTGTCGACGGGCCCGCGACAGCCCGTCGCAAAGCGGCTCTATCTCTCCCTGGGATACACACCCCACTTCGACCTCGCGGTCGATCCGGAGCTGATCGGCGAGCTGTCCTTCGAGAAGGATCTCGTGCCGGGCAACGGTGGGGTGGCCGAGCACCCGGGTAGCGAGCACCAGCGGGAACTGCAGCGCCGCGCCCGGCAGTGGCGCCCTGCCCCGCATTCGCGATTGAGCGGGGCCTGAGATGGCCCGCGATCCGCTGGCAGAACTGCGCGGCCAGCTCATCGAGCGCCTGAGCAAGGTCTGGGGTTACGACTACAAGGAGCAGGCCAGCCTCATCGTCCCCGATGCGCTTCGCGATCACGTGGATGCCGTGCAAACGTCGACGCTGCCGGAGCGGATTGTTGATGAGATCGTCGAGAAGCTCGATGCCGTTGACGTGGCTCTCACCGAGATGGGTGAGGACGAGTCGGAGTCCCTGCCGCTCATCGCCAGGCTGCGCCCGCGCGGGCACACCGAGGACAACTGGACCGCCCGGCCGAGCGAGGGGCGTCCGTGGCCGGTGATCCTCGTCCACGGGACCGGTGACACCCCGGGTGTCTACCAGGAAATGGCCCATGAGCTGCGCGGAGACGGCTGGGCCGTGTTCGCCCCCGGGTACGGCCAGCGCGCGACGCGACCGCTGCAGGAGTCCGCCCACAATGTCGGCGCGTACATCGACGCGGTGCTCAAGGAGACCGGGGCCGAGAAGGCCATCGTTGTCGGCCACTCGCAGGGCGGGCTGGTGGTGCGTTACTGGATGCGTTTCCACGGCGGCGCGGCGAAGGTGCATCACCTCGTGTGCCTGGCCACCCCGAACCACGGGACCACGATGGGCGGGGTCATCTCTCCGCTGATCAAGTCCAAGCTCGCGGAGGATCTCGTCGACTCCCTGGTGAAGTCGTGGTTCGGGCCGGCCGGGTTTCAGCAGGTCATCGGCTCGCCGTTCATCGAGGCACTGAATGACGGCGGTGACCTTGACGAGGAGGTCGAGGGTTACACGTGCATCGCCACCCGGTCCGACTCCGTCATCCAGCCGCCGGAGACGTGTTTCCTCAAGGGCGAGAACGTGCGCAACCTCTGGGTGCAGGACCTGGAGCCGCGGGCGGTCATCCTGCATGAGGACATGCCGCGGGACAAGCGGGTGCGCAGACTGGTGATGGCGGTGCTGCGCGGGGTGGCGCTGGCCGATAAGTAAAGCAGCCTTGACAGTCAAGTTCACCTGACAGTAAAGTTTGCTTTACCTACTCCGAAAGGATCCCCGTCATGACCCGCTCTCGCTTCGGTAGGCCCCGCTTCGGCGGATCCACCGGCATCCTCCTCGCCCTCTCCGCGCTCACCGGGCTCGTGCTGGGCGCCGGCGTCGCCTGGCTCATCGCCACCCTCGCCGACCTGCCCGCCGAGTGGATGCTCATCTACGCCGCGTTCATCGTCCCCGTTCTCTGCGCGCTGGCCTGGGCCTTCATGGTCGACCGGGACACCATCGCCGGCGCCACCCGCTCCCCCGAGGACAGCATCGAGACCGACTGGCTGCACCGCGCTTCCGCGGGGGCCCTCACGGACACGTTCGCCGCCATCGGCCTCGCACTACTGGCACTGACGATCCTCGGCGACCGGGTGTCCGTCAGCGCCGAGAATGCGCTGCTGGCGGTATTCGCCGTCGGCTTCATCGACGTGGCGGCGCGTTACCTGGTGCTGAAACGGAAGTTCTCCTGAGATGAGGAACTACCTCCCCGAGGCCCGGAAGCGACTGGGCTGGTCGCAGCAGCGTCTTGCCGACGAGCTGGGGGTCTCCCGCCAGACCGTCATCTCGATCGAAAAGGGCCGCTACGACCCCTCGCTGCCCGTGGCCTTCCGGCTGGCGGCGGCCTTCGACTGCCCCATCGAGGACCTGTTCACGCCTGAATAGCTACAGCCCCAGCTCGTCCAGCAGCGCATTAAACGCCTCGGCCACGCCGATCCGCCACAGCACGTCGACCTTGTCGTCCGCGCGCCCCGGCCCGCCGTTGATCACGGCGACCTGCTTGCCTGCCCGGCGCGCGTCGATGACAAACTTGTAGCCGCTCATCACCGCGAGGGAAGACCCCGCGACCAGCAGCGACGTCGATTCGGCCAGCAGTTCCGAAGCCGCTTCTCGACGGCCCCCGGGCACCGATTCCCCGAAGTACACCACGTCCGGCTTCAACCGCAGCGACCCGCAGCGCGCACACCCCGGCATGACAAAACGCTCCACCAGTTCCTGCGGCAGCTCAACGTCGCCGTCGGGGTTGACCATGTCGAAGGTGACCCGTGCGGACTCAAGGTAGCCGGGGTTGGTGTCCGCCAGCCGCTGATCAAACCCCGCGCGCGGCTCGGAGAATCGACAGTCCAGGCACACCACGCTGGACATGTCACCGTGTAGTGGCAGCACCCGCGCAGATCCGGCGGCCTCGTGCAGCCCGTCGACGTTCTGGGTGACTATGCCGCTGACACACCCGGCGCGCTCGAGCTCCACCAGCGCGTGGTGGGCGCGGTTCGACCGGGCCTGCGCCATCGCCCGCCAGCCGACGAAGCTGCGCGCCCAGTAGCGGTGCGCGGCGGCGCGGTCGTGGAGGAACTCCTGGTAGGTCATCGGCCGGCCCTTGCGCAGCTTGCCGCGTTCGCCCCGGTAGTCCGGGATTCCGGAGTCGGTGGAGACGCCGGCGCCGGTGAGGACCATGGCCGGGCCGGAACGGAGTTGGTCAGCGATGCGTCGCAAAGCGAGATCCGGTGGAGTGGGCTCGGCCTTTTCAGCGACAACCCGGGCTATCGATCTCAGCGCGGATTGGTGCGCGAGTTCGATGCCCGGGTCGTCGAAGGTACTCACTGTCGTGAGTGTAGGTGTTAGCTGTATGAAGCGTCCTGGTTTTCGTTCCGCTTATTGAACGCCCAACGGGTGGGCGTGTGATTGTTGATAGTAGGCGTCTTCCATCTCTTGTGGAGTGATGTATCCCAATGACTCGTGCAGGCGATGGTTATTCCACCAGTACACCCAGCGAAGGGTCGCGATCTCGACTTCCCCAACCGACGCCCACGGCCGGTGGGGATAGATCAGCTCGGTCTTGTATAGACCGTTGACCGTTTCCGCCAACGCGTTGTCGTAGGAATCGCCGACGGTGCCAACGGACGGATCAATCCCAGCTTGAGCAAGCGCCTCACTGTAACGAATGGACACGTACTGCGAGCCGCGGTCGCTGTGATGGACAAGTCCTTCAGCACGGAGATCACCTGCGTGATAAAGAGCATGCTCAAAAGCCTCAAGAGGCAGCTCATCGGTGCGCATGCTCGCCCTGGTGGCAACCCCGACAATCTTGCGGGAGTACGCATCGGTGATGAACGCGGTGTACGCAAACCCCGACAGGGTACGCACGTAGGTGATGTCAGCGACCCACAGCCGGTGCGGCGCTGACGCGGTGAAGTCACGATTGACCAGATCAGGACGACAATCCGGGACATCAGCCCGAAGCGTTGTGATCGGAGTGCGGCCCCTTCTGCGGCCTTGGATGCCGGCGAGTTTCATCAACCGTGCCGTCTGATCACGACCGATGTCCCAGCCGGCGCGCTGCATGGCCTTCCACATCTTGCGTACCCCGTACACGCTGAAGTTGTCCTCGAAGACTTTCACCAATTCGGGGATAAGCAGCGCGTCTGACAAGCTCCTGGCCGACGGGGCTCGTGTTTTCGCTGCTCGGTAGCCACGAGAGGTGATAAACCCACATTCTGTCTGCCTTAACGTGCGACAGATGGCCTCGACCCCGAAGCGATCGCGATACGTGTCGATGTATTCGATCATCTTCTGGTGGGACGGTCGAGTTCCGCTGCGAAAAAAGCTGAAGCGGTCTTCAAGATCTCGTTTGCCCTGCGCAGCTCTTTGTTCTCTTGCCGCAGACGCTTCAGTTCGTCGTCGACCGACTCGCCAGTGCTCCGCTGAACGTCGGGGGACGCTTTGACAGGTTTCAACCAGTTGTTGAGCGTGTGCGCCGAGACGCCGAGCTTCTCGCCGATCTCCTCCGCCGCCGCCCACTTCGAGCACCCCTCAAGCTCAACGAGCTCCTCGGCTAACCGCACCGCCTTGTCCTTGAACTCGTCACTGAACTTCCTAGGCATGGTCCAATCCTCCTCTAGAAACGATCGGAACTAAACCCAGGACACTTCAGTACTGACCGGGGAGGTTAGTTAACCGGGTGATCGGTGGCTGACCTCCGCACGCGGAATGGGGTCGGTGGTGATTGTAATCATGCAACCACCGACCCAACGTGTTTCTGCGTTCCTGCTCCGACAGGTAATGCCGGGCATAGGCCCACCCGTCGGTCAGGGTGCGATGAAACCGCTCAATCTTGCCATTGGTCTGCGGCCGGTACGGCCTGGTCCACTTCGGGGTGATCCCCACATCCCTGCAGGTCTGCTGCCATAGTTTCGACCGGTAGGCAGCACCGTTGTCACTGATCACCCGCTCCACGGTGATTCCACGCTGATCGAACCAGGCTGTGGCCCGTTGCAGTACCCCGACCGCGGTGACCGCTTTCTCGTCGTCGTGGATCTCGGCGTAAGCCACCCTCGAGTGATCATCGATGACGGTGTGGACGAAACAGTGCCCCATCAACGGCTCGTGATAGCGGTTGCGGGGTTTGCCCGGGGTTGCAGCCCGGTGGCGATCGCCCTGGCGCTTGCCGACGTATCGCCATCCACCACCGTCAGGGATGTTGCCGAACTTGGTGACATCGACATGGATCAGTTGGCCGGGACGGTCGTGTTCGTATCGGCGCACCGGCTCGCCGGTGGCCCGGTCGGTATACGACAGGCGATGGAGTTGACACCGTTTCAGGATCTGGTGCGCGGTCGAGGGGGCGATCCCGCACAAAGCGGCCAGCTGCACAGGCCCGAGGCGTTTACGCAGACGAAGTGACACCACCCGCTTGACCACGTGCAGGGGTGTCTTGTTCGGGCTGGTGTGCGGTCGGGAGGAGCGATCCTGCATGGTTTCGCCGGCGCGGTAGCGCTCGGCCCAGCGTTTGACGGTGGGCCAGGAGCACTGGAACCGGGCGGCAACCTCGGAGATGGGATGACCGTCGTCGACGACGAGCTTGGCGACTTTCAGACGGTGACGGGGGGGTCAGGGCTGCGTTAGCATGAGACATCGAAGACCTCTTGTGTGGCTGGGTTGGATTAGAGCACTTCCCATTCCACACGGGAGGTCTTCGTCATGTCACCGGATCACACAGATCCGACCAACGTCTCCGGTCAGTACAGTTAGCCCGCGATGAAGCGGTTGACGAGCCTGCCGAGTCGGGTGGGGGCGAGGGAGCCGAGGGCGCCGAGGACCTTGTCCTCCGGGGAGACGCCGTAGTGGACCTTGCCACGCTCGTAGAAGTTGGACGGGTTGACCGCGTCCCAGACCACATCAGCGACCTGCTCCGCGGTGATCTTCACTCCGAGGCGACGGATGCTGGCGGCGTCGTTGGCCGCGAGCGGCGTCTTCGCCCAGAGCGGCATGAGATCGACCACGCGGATGCGGTCCTTCTTCCACTCCAGGTTGAGCGCCTCGGTGAGGCCCTTGACGTAGAACTTGGTGGCGGAATACGCGGTGATCCCGGGCTGACCGTAGATGGCGGACGCCGAGCACATGCTCAGCAGGTGGCCGCCACCCTTGAGGTAGCGGTGCGCGGCGTGGGCGCCGAGCGTGACGCCGAGGACGTTGACGTCGATGATGCGCTTGAGCGACTCCGGCGACTCGTCCTGGAGCGGGCCCTGGACGATGATGCCGGCGTTGTTGTCCACGACGTCGATGTGGCCGCCGGTGTGCGCCGCGAAGTCGGCGAGGGCGCGTTCCCAGTTGTCGGCGTCCCGGACGTCCAGCGTTCCGGTGACGAGGTTCTTGTGGTCAAAGGTGGCCGGGATGATGTCGTATGCGCCGACCAGCCATCCCTCGTCGAGGAATCGCTGAGCCACCGCCTTACCAATTCCGCTGGCGCCGCCCGAAATGAAGATTGATTGCATAAGCTGTGATCCTATGTCACACATCACAGTCACCGCACCCGCTTCCGGAGAAATTATTTCCGAGGTCCCGATTTTCACCACCGACCAGGTCACCGACGCCTTCGACCGCTCCCGCCGCGCACAGAAAAAGTGGGCCGCCTCGCCGGTCAGCGAGCGCCGGGAAATCCTCCTGCGCTACCACGACCTCGTGCTTGAGCGTCAGGACGAGCTTCTCGACGTCATCCAGAAGGAGTCCGGCAAGAGCCGCATCAGCGCCCACGAGGAGATCCTCGACAACGCCATCACCGCCCGCCACTACGCCAACCGCGCCGCCGCCCTGCTGCGTCCCAAGCGCGCGAAGGCCACCCTTCCGGTCCTGACCACCACCCATGTCGAGCACGCCCCGATCGGTGCCGTCGGCATGATCTCCCCCTGGAACTACCCCCTCGTGCTGGCCATCTCCGACGCGATCGCCGCGATCATGGCCGGCAACACCGTCGTGCTCAAGCCCGACTCCAACACCCCGCTCACCGCACTGAAGGCCGCCGAGCTGCTCACGGAGGCCGGGCTTCCCGACGACGTCTTCCAGGTCACCCCCGGCCCGGGCAGCCAGGTCGGCCAGGCCATCGCCGAGCAGTGCGACTTCCTCATGTTCACCGGCTCCACCGCCACCGGCCGCAAGCTCGCCGCCATCGCCGGCGAACGCCTCATCGGCTTCTCCGCCGAACTCGGCGGCAAGAACCCGCTCATCGTCGCCCCCGACGCCGACATCGCCCGCGCGGCCCGGGGCGCGATCCGGGCATGTTTCTCCAACTCCGGTCAGCTGTGCATCTCCATCGAGCGCATCTACGTGCACCGCGACGTCGCCGATCAGTTCACGCGCGAATTCGTGGACAACGTCAAGGCCATGCGGGTCGGTCCCGGAAACGACTGGGCGCTGGACATGGGCTCGCTCATCTCCGCCGAGCACCACGAGACCGTCTCGGAGTTCGTCGAGGACGCCAAGGCCCAGGGTGCGCGGGTGCTCACCGGCGGCGAGTCCCTCGGCGGCAACTTCTACGCCCCGACGGTGCTGACCGACGTCCCCCCGACCGCCCGCGTCTACCGCGAGGAGGTCTTCGGACCCGTCGTCTACATCCAGGTCGTCGACTCCCTCGACGAGGCCGTCGAGCAAGCCAACGACACCGACTACGGCCTCAACGCCTCCATCTGGGCCACCCCCTCCACCGGCCGCGCCCTGGCGAGCCGCATCGAGGCGGGAACGGTCAACGTCAACGACGGTTACATGGCCGCGTGGGCCTCGATGCACGCCCCGATGGGCGGCTGGAAGACCTCCGGCGTCGGCCGCCGGCACAGCGACCACGGCCTGCTGAAGTTCACCGAGGCCCGCACCGTCGCCGTGCAGCGGTTCATGCCGCCGACCGGCCCGGAGTGGATGGACCGCAAGCAGTTCGCCGGTCTCGCCGCGGGTGCCTTCAAGGTGGCCAAGCGGATCCTGCCCTAGGGCTGCCGGCTGCGTTCGGCCTCGGCCGAGCTCTGCTCCCCGTGGCGCGAGCACGTCGCCGTCCAGCCCATGGGGTTGATGCGCACCACCATCCGGCGGCCGCAGTGCCCGCAGAATCGCGGAGCCTCGAGCCCGGCGCGCGCCGAAGGCGACCACTGCGGGGCCGGGCCGTCGAGAAGCGAGGCCCCCGTGAACGGGTCGAACCTGGGCTGATCCATGTCAGAGCACCTTCAGGGGGAGCTGCAGACGATCAAGCATGTCCAGGTCGGTCTCGGCGGGGCGGCCGAGCGTGGTGAGGTAGTTGCCCGCGATGATGGCGTTCATCCCGCCGAGCAGACCGGCTTCGGTGCCGTCGTCACCCAGCGTGAGCTCCCGGCCGCCGGCGAAACGCAGGATGGTGGCGGGCATGGCCAGGCGGAACATGGCGATCGCGCGCATGGCGTCGCCGCGGCTCATCACCTCGGCGTCGGCGAGCGGGGTACCGGGGCGGGGATCGAGGAAGTTGATGGGCACTTCGGCGGGCTCAAGCCCGGCGAGCTGGCAGGCGAACTCCACCCGCTGCTCCAGGGACTCCCCCATGCCGAGGATGCCTCCCGAGCAGATCTCCATGCCCTGCTCACGCACGAGCCGCAGGGTGTCGAGGCGCTCCGACCACGCGTGGGTGGAGACGATCCGGGGAAAGTGCGACGCGGCCGTCTCCAGGTTGTGGTTGTAGCGCCGGACTCCCATATCGCTGAGGCGTGCCGCCTGCTCCGGGGTGAGGATGCCCAGGGACGCGGAGATGTTAATGTCCACCTCGCGTTGGATGGCCACGATGGCGTCGCCGACCTGGTCGATGAGCCGATCATCGGGCCCGCGCACCGCCGCGACGATGCAGTATTCGGTGGCGCCGTTCTTGTGGGAGAGCTTCGCGCCCTCGACGATCTCGTCGATGTTCAGGCGCACCGCGCGCACCGGGGACTCTTTGAACAGGCCCGACTGGGAGCAGAAGGAGCAGTCCTCGCCGCATCCGCCCGTCTTCAGGCTGATGATGCCCTCGACCTCGACGAGGTCGCCGCACCAGCGCAGGCGGACCTCGTGGGCGAGGCGGCTGAGCTCCGCCAGCTGCTCGTCCGGGACGTGCAGGATCTCCAGCAGTTCCTCAGGCGGCAGAGGCTGTCCGGTGTCGAGCACGCGTCGCGCGCGCTGGAGGATGTCGGTCATGGTGGGTGCTCCGTTCGCTGGCGTTTTCTGCAGTATAACAAAACGGCGTTCAATTTGAGGAGTGGGAGTTGGCGGATCCGGTACCTACGATGTGATCCATGACGCTCTACGACGACACCCTCTCCCTGCTCCAGGCACTGATCCGCAACGCCTGCGTCAACGACTTCGTGCCGGACTCCGGCCACGAGTACCGCAACGCGGACACGCTGGCGGAGTTCTTCGCAGGGACCGACGTCAAGGTCGAGCGCTTCGAGCCGCACCCGGGCCGGGTCTCCATCGCCTTCACCGTCGAGGGCACGGATCCGACCGCCGAGCCGCTGACGCTGCTGGGGCACACCGACGTCGTCCCCGTGGACGCGGCCAAATGGACCGTGGACCCCTTCGGTGCGGAGATCATCGACGGCAAGATCTACGGCCGCGGATCGGTGGACATGCTGTTCATCACCGCGACCATGGCCGCCGTGACCAGGGACATCGCCCGTCGTGACCGGCCCCGGGGCACGCTGACCTTTGCCGGCCTTGCCGACGAGGAGGCCCGCGGCGGCTTCGGTGCCAAGTGGATCGTGGAGAACCGCCCCGACGCCTTCAGCTGGAAGAACTGCCTCTCCGAGACGGGCGGCTCGCACCTGCCCGTCGCGGACGGCTCCGACGCGGTCGTGGTCAACGTCGGCGAGAAGGGCGGGGCGCAGCGCCGGCTGAGCATCATCGGCGACGCGGGCCACGCCTCCACGCCCTACGGCAAGGACTTCGCGGTGGTGAAGATCGCCGAGGTCGCGCGGCGCATCGCCGCAATCGAGCCGCCGGTGCTTGGCGACGACGTGTGGACCGGATTCGTCGAGTCCTTCCGCTTCGACCCCGCCACCCAGGCCGCACTCATCGACGGCTCGGGTGACTACGCCCAGTTCGGCAGCCTCGCCGCCTACGCCCACGCCCTGTCCCACACCACGTTCTCCCAGACCGTGCTCCATGCCGGCAGCGCCATCAACGTCCTGCCCTCACACGCCTACCTGGAGATGGACATCCGCCCGACCCCAGGTGCGACGCAGGACGGGATCGACGACCTGCTGCGCGCCGCGCTCGGCGACCTCGCCTCCGAGGTGATCATCGAGCGGCTCATCTCCGAACCCGCCACCGTCTCCCCGGCGGAGGGCCCGCTGTGGGACGCCATCGTGGACACCTACGCCGAGCTCGTGCCCGACGCGGCCGTCGTCCCCGTCTCGGCCACCGGTGGCTCCGACCTGCGCTTCGGGCGTCGCCTCGGCGGGGTCGGCTACGGTTTTGCGCTGCACGCCCGGGAACGGGACATGGCCAGCGCGAACCGGGAGCTGCACTCACACGACGAGGCCCTGCACCTCGAGGACCTCCGCCTGACGGTCGAGGCCTACGAGCGGCTGGTGAACAGGTTCGTGGGTCAGGCCCAGTAAAGGTGCGCGTGCGCCGCGCATCCCGGATTGAACTCGTGCCCACACCCTGCACAGCCCGGCGCGGTCGAATACTCGTTGTAGCCCATGCGGTGTCCACAGATCCCACACTCCACCGCCTCCGGGTCCCGCTTATCGACGCGCCCGAACACGTGATCCGTTAATTCGTCGTGGCAGCGGTGACAGGCGAAGTAGTCCCCGCACGTCCCGCAGCGGTTGAGGGCAATGTCCCGTGGGGAGCGATAGTGCGCACAGCGGCCCTGCGGGTCGAGGTCGACTCCCTGGCGGGTCATGGGGGGCTCCTCTTACTGGGGCGGGGGTTCGGAAAACCAACAGTGAGAAAGAACGCGGCCTTTAGCAAAGAAACTCGGGTCGAGTGCAAAAGGGCGGGGTCTTTCTCACTCTCGGTTTTTCGGGTGATTTCGGTGGCGATCTCCGGGCCAACTTTAACGTGCTAGCTTGGGCCGCACACGACCCCCGAGGGAAGCAGGTAGACCATGGCGGACGGAAACCGCGAAGCTCTGAATAAGGATCTGGCCGGACGCATCGTCGATACGGCGCGCATTCGCGCCGGCAAGACCTGGGCGGAACTGGCCGAGGCCATCGACAAACCGCTGGTCTGGACGACGGCCGCGCTGCTCGGCAAGCACCCGCTGACCGCCGAGGACGCCTCCGCGATCGGTAAGGCGCTCGACCTCGATGACGATGTCGTTGAATCGCTGCAGCTTCAGCCCTACCGGCTTGCCGACCAGGAGCTCGCCACTGACCCGACGATCTACCGTTTCCACGAGGCGCTGGGCGTCTACGGGCCCGCGCTGAAGGCCCTCATCCATGAGGAGTTCGGGGACGGCATCATGTCGGCCATCAACTTCAAGGTCGACTTCGACCGCCGGGAAGATCCGGATGGCGACCGAGTGGTCATCACCCTCGACGGCAAGTTCCTCGACTACCGCTGGTAGGCCTGCGGACTGTTGGAAAACCAACAGTGAGAAAGGGCGCGGCCTTTCTCACTCTCGGTTTTTCAAACGGCTCAGGCGGCGATGCCGGGGTGCGGGGAAATGTCGTCGAGAAGCTCCCCGAGGGCGCGCTGGCTCGTGGCCAGGTCGTAGTTCTGCTGGATGCCCAGCCAGAACTGCGCGGAGGTGCCGAAGTACCGCGCGAGGCGCAGGGCGGTGTCCGGGGTGATGGAGCGATTGCCGTGGACGATCTCGTTGATGCGGCGCGGCGGGACACGCAGCGCCCGGCCCAGTGCGTTCTGACTGAGGCCCAGCGGCGCCATGAACTCTTCCAGGAGGATCTCCCCGGGTGATGCGTCGGCTACTGCGTGCGGTGCGGTCATGATGGTCTTCTCCCCTAGCCGTGAAAATGTGCTCTGTGCAGCACCATAACGGGTGACGGCATGGGTGGCGGGGAGCGACACGGCGGGGTGTTGGTCTTGTTAAGACCAACGGCCGGCCCGACGGATAAAACCCCAGGTCGCTGAATGCGAAAATCCGCGTTGGTCTTAACAAGACCAACGCGGATCGGGGAGAACGCGGGCCTACTTGCCCTCGCGCACCCGCTCGAGCTCGTAACGCAGCTGCGCCTCGGAGGGCGACTGCACCGGAAGGAAGGACGCCTCGCGGTAGCGGCGCGATGCCGGGGAGGAGCTGGCGTAACCCGCACCGCCGGCGACACGCACCTCGATGTTGGCGGCCTTGACGGCGGCGTTGGCGGCGTCGAGACGCAGCACCAGCAGCGACTCCGGGTCGACGGCATCGCCCGCGGTGATCGAGGTGATGGTGGCGGACTGCCGCGCGCGCACGGACTCGATGTCGGCCCTGACCTGCTCAACGTCGTCGGCGAACGTGGCCTTCATGCCGTCGAGCTTCTGGCTCGCGGCCTCGGCGGAGGCTTCGGCCACGCCGAGGCACTCGGCGACCTGCATGACCACGAAGACGGGGCGAACGCCCTTCATGAAGGTGTCGAAGTCCCTGGTAAGAACCTGCTCCGCCGAGATACGCACGTTGTCGAAGGAGATCCAGGCGGACTCGGTGGCGTTGAGGCCGAGCAGGCCGAAGGGCTGGCCGAACTCGACACCCTCGTGGCCTGCCTCGAAGGCGAAGAGGAACTTCTCGCCTTCGGCGGTCTTGGCGCCGGTGACCACGATGGCGTCGTCATAGAGGTTCGAGGCCCAGCCGATCTTGCCGTTGACCACGTAACCCTCGCCGTCCTTCTCGGCGGTGAGGTCGAGCTCGCCCACGCCCGCGGCCTCCTTGAAGGCACCGGCCATGGCGGTGACACCGGGGTTGGTGCCGGCGGCGATGCGCTCGGCGAGGGAGCGGGAGTAGTCCGTGTCGGCGCGCTTGAGGTACTCGAAAGTCATGCGCGCGGCCCAGGTGGTGAATCCCACGGAGAGGTCCTCAGCGGCAAGCTCGCGCAGCGTGTCGGCAGAGGTGGCGTAGTCGGTGTCGATGAGCCCTGCCTCGCCGAGGGCGGGGAGGATGTACCGGCCGGGCTTCTCCCCCTTGTCGCAGGCTTTTGCGTTCTCGGCGACCTGCTCTCTCAGTGCGGAGTCGAGAACCATGGGTTAGACCAGCTCCGACGTGAGGGTGGCCGGGCGGGTGTAGGTGTTGACCACCGGGGACCACTCGACGGCGTCCTTCTGGATCTGGTCTAGGGTCTCGCGGTCGGCGTCGCCCTCGAGGTCGATCTTCACGTTGACGTTGGACACGCCCGGGCGCTTGTGCTCGCCGAGGTCGCCGACGCCCCAGGTCGGGGAAACGTCGATGTCGGACTCGATGTCGATGTCGAGCTTGGTGAGCTCAACGCCACGGTTCTGGGCGATGGCCTGGATGCCCACGGCGATGCAGGCTGCGAGTGCGGCCTGGGCGACCTCGGTGGGGTTGGGGGCGGAGTCGTCGCCGAGCAGCGGCTTGGGCTCGCCGACCTTGATCACGTGGCCGCGCACCTCGGTGTTGTTGCGGAAGTAGCCGTCGGCCTCGGTGTGGGTGCGGATCTTCTTGTTGCCGCCCTCCGGGTTGTCGATGTTCTTCTGCGCCAGGTCGGTGAGGGCCTGGTTGTCGATCGGCTCGATGGGCTCGCCGGCGTTGTGGTTCGGGGTGAGGTCAGACATGGTGCGCTCCCTGAGGTTGAAATTTATTCAGTAACGGCAACCAGTGTACGCCTCCGCCGCAAAATAGACAAGGTTGTTCAGTTCGTCACTTGTTACAGGCAGACCACAATGGACAACGGGCCGGTGACGCAATAGTATTTCCTCGAGACTTTGTGTACTGCTCGGTCTATCCAGCACGTCGAACGCCCGAATCGGAGCACCCTTCCCACGATGTCCCACGTCAACCTGCACATGAGCAGAAGGCAGCTTTTGCGTGCCGCCCTGCTCGTCGGCGGCGCCACCGTGGCCGGTTCCACAGCGGTGTCCTGCGCCCCCGCGTCCCGGCCGGCGGCCGGCGATCAGGTCACCATCGGCTTCGTCCCGATCGCCTGCTCCGCCCCCCTGCTCGCGGCCCAGGGCCGCGACCTCTTCGCCCGACACGGCGTGAAGGTCCAGCTGCGCAAGTACTCCGGGTGGGCCGACCTGTGGACGGCGTACGCCACCGGTGAGCTCGACGTCGCCCACATGCTCTCGCCGATGCCCATTGCGGCGGACTCCGGGGTCACCGACGCCGCCCGCCCCACCGAGCTGGCCTTCACCCAGAACACCAACGGCCAGGCCCTGACCCTGGCCTCCGCGCACCACCCGCACGTGCAGTCCGTCAACGATCTGCGCGGCATGGTGCTGGGCATCCCCTTCGAGTACTCCGTGCACGCGCTGCTGCTGCGCGACTATCTCATCGCCGGCGGACTCGACCCGGTCAGCGACCTGGAGCTGCGCCTTCTCCGCCCCGCGGACATGGTCGCCCAGCTCTCGGTGGAGGCCATCGACGGCTTCATCGGCCCGGAGCCCTTCCTCCAGCGCGCGCTGAAGACCGGCTCAGGGCGCATCTTCGAGCTGACCAGAAACATGTGGGACGGCCACCCCTGTTGCTCGGTGGCCATGGCCAAGGACTTCCGCACCCGGAACCCGGAGCAGGCGAACGCCATCACCGCGGCGCTCGCCGAGGGCGCCGCCTTCGTGGACAACCCGGAACATATCAGCGAGGCCGCCCCGCTGCTGGCCCAGGAGAAGTTCCTCAACCAGAAGCCCGAGCTCATCGCCCCGGCTCTGGCCGGGACGTACCTCTCATGGGACGACCGGGAGATCACCGATCCGGACTACCTCAGCTTCGGTGACAAAACCTCGGCCACTGCCATCACGTGGATGGCCGCCCAGATCGCCCGGTTCGGACTCGGTGGGGAGACGTTGAGGTGGGAGGATGCGTCGATACGCGACGCCGCCCGCAGCGTGCTCCCCGCCGACGCCGACACCTCCCTGGCCCCGGTCACCATCAACGGCCGCTCCTTCGACCCGAACCGACCGACCCTCGAGGACGCCTCATGAAGCAATCCACACCCTGGCACGCCGTCGTGCTCGGCCTCGCCCTGCTCACCGCTTTCCTGGGCGTATGGCAGCTGGCGGCGTCCTCCGGCTGGCTGTCCGACATCGCGCCGACACCGGCGGGCACCTTCACCCGCGGAGCGGAGATCCTCTCCGACCCCTTCTACCGCGACGGTCCCGCCTCGGTGGGCATCTTCTGGCACCTGCTCGCCAGCCTCCGGCGCGTGCTCACGGGCTTCCTGATTGCCCTGGTCATCGCCATCCCCCTGGGCTTCTGGCTGGGGACGTCCACCACGTTGCGACGCGCCGTCGACCCCCTCGTGCAGATCCTGCGCCCGGTCTCCCCACTGGCCTGGCTGCCCCTGGGGCTGGCGCTGCTGCGCGACGCGGAGAACACCGCCGTGTTTGTCATCGTGCTCTCGGCGCTGTGGCCCATGCTGCTCAACACCATCCAGGCCGTGCGCGACATCCAGCCGACCTACCTCAACCTCGCGGCCACGCTCGGCGCGAGCCGGTGGCAGCGCCTGCGCTTCATCATGGCCCCGGCCGCACTGCCCGGGATCATCACCGGCATGCGCCTGTCACTGTCGACGTCGTGGCTGGTCATCGTCGCCGCAGAGATGCTCGTCGGCGGGCGGGGCGTGGGGTTCTTCGTGTGGAACATGTGGAACCGCCTCGACGTCAACGCCATCGTGGTGGCCATCATCCTCATCGGCCTGACGGGCCTGATCCTCGACCACCTCGTCGCCTCGCTGCAGAAGGTTGTGCGTTATGACTAGTCCCATCCAGCTCACCGACGTGACCAAGTCCTATGGCGGTAACCGCATCATCGCGGAGACCTCGCTGACCGTGCGCGAGGGCGAGTTCGTCACCCTGCTCGGCCCCTCGGGTTCGGGAAAGTCGACCATCCTCAACCTGATCGGCGGCCTGGCCACGCCCACCACGGGCAGCGTCGAGGCCCTGGGCACGCCGGTCACCGCCCCCGGCCCCGAGCGCGGCATGGTGTTCCAGAACCACGCGCTGCTGCCGTGGCTGACCGCCCGCGGCAACATCGACTTCGGCCTGCGCTCCGCCCGACCCGACCTCAGTGCCGCCGAGCGTGAGGCCCGGACCACGCAGTATCTGGACAGCGTCGGCCTCTCCCACGCCGCAGACCGCCGCCCCGCGCGCCTGTCCGGCGGCATGCAGCAGCGCGTCGGCCTCGCCCGCGCCTTCGCCGTCGACCCGGAGATCCTGCTTCTCGACGAACCCTTCGGCGCCCTCGACGCCCTGACCCGCCGCCAGCTGCAGAATCTGCTGCTCGAGGTCTGGGAGGCCAGCCGCCGCACGGTGGTCATGGTCACCCACGACGTCGACGAGGCGATCCTGCTCTCCGACCGGATCCTGGTCATGTCGCCGGGCCCGGACGCCACCATCATCGAGGACCTCAGTGTCGACATCCCGCGGCCCCGGGTCGGTGCGGCGGGTGCGTCGGACCCGGGCGTCGAGAAGCGAACCTCCGAACTGCGCCGGCACCTGCTGGGGCTGCTCGAGCACTGAAACCCGGACAGGGGCGGGTGCCGGGGCTTAAGCTCCCAGGCATGACACGCTCAGTTTTCATCTCAGGTTCCGCCCGCGGCATCGGCCGCGCCGCCGCCCTCACCCTCGCCGAACGCGGATGGATCGTGGGCGTCTACGACCTCCTCGAGGAGTTTGAGTGGGCCGCCGACCTGGTCACGTCCGGCAAGATCCGCACCGGGCTACTCGACGTCACCGACCCCGAGTCGTGGGAAGCCGCCCTCGCCGACTTCACCGCCCACACCGGCGGCACGCTGGACGTTCTGGTCAACAACGCCGGCATCCTCTACGGAGGCGCCTTCATGGACGAGGGCGCCTACGCCCGCGACGGCGCGCTCGTCGACGTCAACCTCAAGGGAACCCTCAACGGCTGCCGGGCCGCGCACCCCTACCTGGCCGCCACCACGTCCGCCAAGGTGGTCAACGTGTGTTCGGCCGCCGCCATCTACGGCACCCCGGACATGGCCGTGTACTCCGCCACCAAGTTCGGCGTGCGCGGGATCACCGAGGCGCTCGACCTGGAGTGGGAGCAGGACGACATCGCGGTGCGCTCCGTCTGGCCGCTCTACGCCAAGACAGCGATGCTCGACGGGGTGGAGACCAGCGGCACTAAGCGGATGGGCGTGAGCCTGACCCCGGAAGACGTCGCCGTCGCCGTGGCCGACGTGGTCGAGGCCCCGCGCAGGACCCCGGCCCAGGTCCACTACCCGGTCGGGCGCAAGACCAAGCTAATGTACGCGGGTTCGCACTTCTCCCCCGCCTGGCTCACGCGGTTCATCAACGCCAAGCTCACCTCCGGCTATAAGGTTAGCCTGTAGAAAAAGTTATGATTTAGAACACAAATTATTAGGTTCGCAGTAATATGATGCGAGACACATTCTTCCTGCCGAGGAGTTTTCCGCATCATGACCATGACCCACTCCAACCGAAGCCCGCTCCCTTACAGCTCGACCCCGGGTCTCGCCGAAGCGCGAGGCCTGGCGGACAAGCCGACCTTCCGTCCCATCCCCGAGTTCGAGGGCCTGCATGAGGTCTGGCCCCGCGGAGACCGCCTGGAGGCGATCCGGGAGGCCGCCAAGAAGTACCGCGAAAGGTTCATCACCCAGGGCACCGTCCTCGGCGTGAAGTCCTTCGACATCGCCGCGGCCCCGTACCCCTCCGCCTTCGCGTTCCAGGGTTACACCGTCAACATCAACCCGCTGATCAGCATCATCAACCGCATGATCGTCATCCAGTACGAGGACTTCAACGGCGTCGCCCGCACCCTGGTGTGGGAACCCACCGTCGCCGACGGTTCCAAGAAGTCCCCCTTCTACAACAAACTGCAGCGCCTGGGTGGCAAGCTCGGCGGCGAGAAGATCTTCGCCAAGTACTACAACGACCCCGAGGACATCCTCCCCTCCCTGGGCATGGACAACACCGACGCCGACTACGTCTCCTTCGACCACCTGCACGTCCAGGACAGCCAGATGATCATGGGATCCACCGACACCCCCGCCCCCGGCGAGGAGCCCTTCGAGCTGCTGTTCCCGCGCGCCCGCATGCTCGTCCACGAGGCGGAGCTGGGCACGTTCGAGTCCCAGCACCCCATGCAGACGGCCTGGTACGTCAAGGACGGCATGAAGGGCGTCGACCGCGAGGTGCTGGCCTCCTTCGAGGGCGACGCCGAGATCGGCGTGGGCATCTCCCTGCTGTGGACCCCCGGCCACACCGACGGCAACCACTCCCTGTGCATCAACACCCCTGACGGTGTCTGGATCTCCTCCGAGAACGGCATGGCCGCTGACTCCTGGCAGCCCGAGCTGTCCAAGATCCCTGGCCTGAAGTCGCAGGCGAAGTTCTACGAGCGCGAGGTCGTCCTCAACGGCAACACACTCGAGGACTCTCTCGACCAGTACGACTCCATGATCAAGGAACGTGAGATGGCCAGCTACTCCCGCAAGGACCCGCGGTGGAAGCAGATCCTCCCGTCCTCCGAGTGCACCAACTGGAAGCGCCAGTGGCCGCTCATCCCTGGGCACGCCCACGGCGGCATGGACTACGGCGAGCTCAAGCGCCGCCGCGAGGTCTAACCCCGCCTACTGCCCCAGCTCGCGGCGCTTCTCGGCCGCGAGCCTGAGGCGTTCAGCCCGCTCCTCCTTCTCCTTCTGTGTGAGCTCCTCCGCCAGCTCCTCCTCCTCGTCACTGAGCTGGAAGACCGCGCGGGCTCCCCACGAGGCGAGAGCCGCGACCGGGAAGACCACCCAGAAGAAGTTCCAGTGGAACACGAAGAGGCCGAGGAAAAACGCGATCATGGTCACCGACCAGATGACCGCGTCCACGGCCTGGACCTTCCGGTTGCGTGCGAGGACATCGTCGAGCTCCTCTTGGGCCGCCACCTCTGAGCCCATGCGGTGGGCGGGCGGTTCGGCCCGGTTCGAGGCGGAGAGGCCGGGGAGGTCGTCGAAAAGCGAGGCCAGCTCTCCATGCGTCTGGGCCCCGGCTGCGCGGCCGGAGCGTTCGTCGAACTCATGCACGGTGAGGAAGCCGTCGGCGAAATAGGTGCCCAGGCGGTCGAGGGCCTCGCTGCGGTCTGCGTCGCCGGCCCGGTACGTGCTGTCGTCGGTCATGCGCTGGCTGCTCCTCACATGGGGTTTCTCCTAGGATACAACTTTAACAGCCACCCGGTGCCCCGGCGCGGCAAGATTTCTCCCGGCTGAACCCCGCTCGGCGCGGTTAAGCTGGGCCTCATGAGCGAACGCATTGCAGTAGTCACCGGCGCGACGGGCGGCATGGGCCGCGAGATCGTCGCCGACCTGGCCCAAAACCACCACGTGTACGCACTCGGCCGCGACGAAACCAAGCTCGCGGAGCTGGGGGAGCTCGAGAACGTCACTCCCCTGGGTGTCGACCTCGGCCACCTGCTCCAGGACGACGAGGTACTCCGGGAGGATCCGGACCTGGCCGTCATCGCGGACCTGCCGGAGATCGATCTGCTCGTGCACTGCGCCGCCCTGCTCGAGAGCCACACCCTGGAGGACGCGACCTACAGCGACTGGCACACCCAGATGGGCATCAACGCTCTGCAGCCGGCGCTGCTCACCCGCCTCCTGCTGCCCGGCCTGCGCAAGGCGGAGGGCCAGGTCGTGTTCATCAACTCCATCTCGGGCCAGGGCCCGTCCGCCGGCAGCATTGTCTACGGCGCCAGCAAGGCCGCGTTACGTTCCATCGCCGACAGCTTCCGCGACGAGATCTCCCCCGACGGCGTGCGTGTGGCCACCGTGTTCCCCTCCGGGACGGACACGGACATGATGCGCAAGGCCTCCGAGGCCAACGACGACGAGTACCACCCGGAGTACTACTCTGCGCCGGTGGAGATCGCCCGCGCGGTCCGGCTCATCGCCGACACCGGCGAGACCACGCAGTTCACCAACCTGGACATCCGTCCCCGCAAGCCCTAGGAGGCCACACATGACAGAACGCATTGCAGTAGTCACCGGCGCGACCGGCGGTATCGGCCGCACCATCGTTGCCGATCTCGCCCGCGACCACCACGTCTACGCCCTCGGGCGCAACGCGGAGAAACTCGCGGAACTCGCCGAGCTCGACCGGGTCACCGCCGTGGAGTGCGACCTGGTGGGCGAGCTCCTCGAGGGTTCCTTCTCCGCCCTCGACGAACTGACGCGTATCGACGTCCTGGTCAACGCCGCCGCCATCGCCGAGCGCCGCTCGGTTGAGGAGGCGTCCGTCGCCGACTGGCGCTCCCACCTGGACACCAACGTGGTCGTCCCCGCCGAGCTGACCCGCCGCCTGCTGCCCGCGCTCCGGGAGGCCGAGGGCCTGGCTGTGTTCATCAATTCCGGCGCCGGCCGAGGCGCATACCCGGGAAACGCCGTGTACGCGGCCACCAAACACGCCCTGTACGCGCTGGCCGACGCGCTGCGCAAGGAGGAAGCGAACGGTGGCGTGCGGGTCACCTCCGTGGCACCGGGCCCGGTGGACACCCCCATGCTCCAGGGCTTGACCGCCTCCGCCGGCGGCGACTACTCCCCCGAGCACTACATCGTCCCCGAGGAGGTCGCCGCTGCTGTGCGCACCGCGGTGGATGCCGGGCCGTCCACGCAGATCACGGACATCTCCGTCCGGCCGCGGGTGGAGCTGGCGGACCTTCGTTAACCTCGGGGGGCGATGAGTACCTCGACTGAGACTGACCTGACCGAACCGAGCCGCGAGCCACGCCACTATGTTGTCCCCGCCGTGGCGGTGACCCTGATCCTGCTGGCCCCGCCACTGCTCAGCGCCGTGCTCCCGGCGGCTTCCGTCGGCTGGTCGGTGTTGGCGCTGCTGGGAGTGACGGCGGTGATCCTCGGCTGGGTGGACGGGAAAACCTTCCGCTCCTCCTGGTCGTTTCCGCTGACTGCCGGGGCGGCGTACTTCGCGGACATGCTCCTGTACTTCAACGAGGGCACGTGGATCTACCTGCCCGTCCTGGTGATCCTCGCGGCGATCGCCGGGTGGCTCGGCGACCCGAAGGAGTCCTAGATGGAGGTCTGGACCTTCCACCACCCCGAGCAGGGAACCATCGAGGTTGAGCGTGGCACCGACGACGAGTTCCGCGAGTGTTACTCGTCCTGGCCCGAGGCGCCCGGTACCGCGGGAGACGAGGAGATGGGTAACGCCCTGCGGGCGAAACAGGGGAAGTCACCGCTGCGCCTCCAGGTGACGGTGAACGGCGAGGTGCGCCGCCGCCTGCGCAGCGTCCCCACCGGGCGGGTGCCGCTGCAGCGTCACGTGGGCGAGAAACTCAGCAGCGTCAGCTCCGCCACCGTGCACCGCGACAAACCCCACCTGCACATCCAGTCGAACTGGCGCGACGACATCCTCGCCATCGACTACCGCGAGGGTCCGGACATCGTCGAGTTCGACCCTCCGCCAGGTTCCCGCGGCGAAGCACGCAAGCAGGCCATGGAGTCGAGTTCCTTCAAACGCGTGGCCATCCCGCTGGCCACCGGACTGGGCAGGGCCGGCTGGGCGCTGAGCGTCATCATTCTCGGCCCGCTCGTGGCCAGGCTGATCGGCTGGCTGCTCAGTTTCCTCCCGGACTGGGAACTGCCGCCACTACCGCCACTGCCGCAGGTGTCGCTGCCGCTTCCGCAGTTTCCCCAGCCACCCCAGGTCTCCCTGCCGGTGCCCGCATGGCCGTCGATAAGCGTCCCCGAGCCGCCGGAATGGGTGCTCTTCCTGCTGGAATACAGCAAGGTCTGGATTCCGGTCGTCATCGGCATCGTCTTCGGGATCGTCGCGCTGCGTAATCACCGGCGTTCGGAGCGCAAGAAGCAGGAGTGGCAGGAAGAGACGCGTATCGACGCCCCGTCGACCGAACCGCGGGCTAAAATCACTCCGCCCGCGAGTACAGGTGCTCCGGCCTGCCCGACTGGCCGTAACGCAGCCGGATGATCACGCTTCCCTGGCCGGCTAGGTCCGCTAGCCGACGCTGTGCCGTCGCCCGGGACACTCCGGTGCGTTCGGCCAGTTCGGTGGCGGTCATTTCGGCGGAGCCCAGGGTGTCCAGAAGCAGCTGTTCCGTGGCTGCCCGCGCCGGACGCGCCACGGGAGTGGCCGAGTCGCTCAGCACCGCCCGGGCCTGATCCACCTTCTCCTGCGTGAGATCGCCGCCGGCGCTCAGCGCCTGGCGAAACCGCTGGTAGCCGTTCAGCCGGTCGGTGAGCTGCTTCCCGGAGAAAGGTTTGATGAGGTACGCCAGCGCCCCGGCCTGGAAGGCGCGGTGCACCGTGTCCGCGTCGGCGGCCGAGGAGAGGATGAGCGCGTCCGCGGCGGCCCGGCGCGCGAACTCGATGCCGTCGCCGTCGGGGAGATAGACGTCGACGAGGATGAGGTCCGGCGGGTCGGCGACCATGAGCTGGCGCGCCTCCCCCAGCGAACGCGCCGAGGAGAGCAGCCGAAATCCCGGGGTGGAGTCCACGATGTCCGCGTGGATGCCGGCCACCCGGAAGTCGTCGTCGATCACGGTCACCGTGAAGTCCATTACTGCTCTCCTGCCTGAGGTTGCCGGTCCTGCATGACCCGGGGAAGCCGGGCGGCCACGATGGCCCCGGAGCCGCTGCCGCCACGGTCGATGAGCCAGAGCTCCCCGCCTCGCCGCCGGGCCAGGTCGCGGCACAGCGAGAGGCCGATGCCGTGGCCGTGCACTCGGTCGCTGTCGTCGGCGCCTCGGTCCACCGGCGCGAGGAAGTCCACGCCCGGGGCCAGGCCGGGGCCGGAGTCCGCGGCAACCATGACCAGCTCATCTCCGGAGTCCATGAGTGTGACCTCCACCCAGCGGGGCTCCGGAGCTCCGGCCGCGGCGGTCACGCCGTTGCCCACGAGGTTACCCAGGACCGTGGCCACGTCCTCGACGACCCGCAGCTCACCCAGCACAAACGTGTCCTCCGCCAGCCGCAGCGCCACTCCGCGCTCGCCCGCCGGCAACGCCGCCGCGCCGAGGTAGGAACGCAGGAAGGGTTCCTCCAGGTGCTCGATTCCCTCCAGCGGATAATCCACCGGGCCGTGCTGCTGCAGGTCACGCAGGAAGCCGGCCGCCTCGTCGCTACGCCCGGCGTCGATGAGCCCGGCGGCCGCATGCATGGCGTTGGCGAACTCGTGGCGTTGCACACGCAGCGCCGAGGTCATCGAGCGCACCGAATCCAGCCTGCCCGCCAGGGCGGTGAGGTCCGTGCGGTCACGCAGCACGACGACGCTGCCCAGCACCCGGTTTCCGCGGCGCACGGGTTTGACGTCGATGTAGAGCACGTGCCCGCCCACGACCACACCGTCGACGGACTTCAGGGGGATGCCCAGCTTCTCGACGCTCGTTCCCACCGGATCGCGCCCGAGCACCGACGTGGCGCGGTCGTTGGCCATCTGCACGGTCCCGCCCTCGTCCACGGCCAGCACTCCGTCGTCGACGCCGTCGAGCACCACCGCCTGGGTCTGCACCAGCGCGGAGAGCTCCTCGGGCTGGATGCCCAGGGTGGTCTTCTCCCACCACCGGCGCAGCAGCAGCGCGGCGATCCCTCCGACCACCAGGGCGAGGACGCCGCCGCCGGCGATGACCACCAGGACCAGGGGTAGGTCGTCGTAGGCGCTGGCGGGTTGGAAACCGACGCTGACCTGGCCCACCGGGGTATCCGATCCCGGCGCGTAGACCGGCACCTTCGCACGCGCGGAGGGGCCGAGGGTGCCCGTCTCCCAGGCGGTGACCTCCTCGCCGCGCAGGGTTTCGCTGAAGCTCGTGCTCACGGTCTCGCCGAGCTTCTCCGTCTCGGGGTGGGACAGGCGCTTGCCGGAGGAGTCGGTGATGACCACAAACAGCGCGCCGGAGCTGAGGGCGGATTCTGTGGCGAGTTGTTGGAGGGGGCCGTCGATAAGCGAGGCCCGGTCCGGGAGGACGCCGTCGGCGGACTGCGCGGCGACCTCCGCGCGCACGACCGGCTGTGCGGCGACGGTGCGCGCGATGAGCAGGGCGGAGTTCTCGGCGTCGTCGCGCAGCCTCTCGACGGCGAAGTACGTGTACACGCCGGTGGCGACCGTGACGACCGCCAGGACCGTGGCGAGCTGAAGCAGCAGCACCTTGGTGGTGAATCTCAACGCTCCTCCGCCCCGTGAGCTTTATGCGCACAAGTTACTTTACGCACTTGTCTGTGGCTAACTATCACAACATGGCTTTTGTGATGGACGACACCTTATGCTGCTGAAACAGTCTCACCCCACACGTCCGAGGAGCACCCTTGAGTTCTCACAGCATACTGACGCTCGCCCAGGAAGCGGAAGAATACGCCGTCAGCTACACCCCTTCCGACGGGATCCTGGTCCTCCTCGGTTTCGGCATGATCCTCACGTTCATGACGCTGATCATGCTGGGCCGGGTCACCCCGATGGTCGCGCTGATCACCATCCCCACGATCTTCGGTCTCATCGCCGGCGCCGGCTTCGGCATCGGCGACATGGTCATCGACTCGGTCAAGAGCATGGCGCCGACGGCCGCGTTGCTCATGTTCGCCATCATGTTCTTCGGCCTGATGATCGACGCCGGCCTCTTTGACCCGCTCATCCGGGTGCTCACCCGCACGCTTGGCGACGACCCCGCCAAGGTGGTCATGGCCACGGCCATCCTCGCCGCGGTCGTCTCCCTCGACGGCGACGGCTCGACCACCTACATCATCACCACCTCCGCCATGCTGCCCATCTACCTGCGCATGGGCATGAACCCCGTCGTGCTCACCGTCGTCGCCGGCCTGGCCAACGGCACCATGAACATCCTTCCCTGGGGCGGGCCGACCGTCCGCGCCGCCGCGGCTCTCGGTCTCGAGCCCAGCGAGGTGTTCGTGCCCATGGTTCCGTCGCTCGCCGCGGGTATGGTCACCGTGTTCGCCCTGGCCTGGTTCCTCGGCATCGCCGAGCGCCGCCGCCTGGGCGGCAAGGTCGACGCCTCCCGCTTCGCCGCCACCGAGCAGGTCGACCACTTCGATTCCTCCATGGCCGACACCGCGCTCAACCCCGACCGCAAGACGCTGCGGCCGAAGCTCATCTGGGTCAACGTGGCCATCACCGCCATCGTCATGGTCCTGCTCATCATGGACGTGCTGCCACTGGCGTACGTGTTCATGGCCGGCACCGCGGTCGCCCTGCTGGTCAACTTCCCGCACGTGCGGGACCAGGCCGACGAGATCACCGCGCATGCGCCGAGCATCGTCAGCGTCGTCTCCATGGTGCTGGCCGCCGGCGTGCTGGTCGGCGTGCTCAGCGGCACCGGCATGGTCGACGCCATGGCGGCCTGGATCACCAGCGTCATCCCGGAATCCATGGGCCCCTACCTCGCCGTCATCACCGGCCTGCTGTCGCTGCCCATGACGTTCTTCATGTCCAACGATGCCTTCTACTTCGGCATCCTGCCCGTGCTCGCCGAGAGCGCCTCGCACTACGGCATCGAACCCGTGGAGATGGCCCGGGCCTCCATCACCGGCCAGCCCGTGCACATGCAATCCCCGCTGGTCCCCGCGATCCTCCTGCTGGTCTCGCTGGCGCGTGTCGATCTCGGCGCCCACCACCGCAAGGTGCTCTGGCGCGCGATCATCGTCTCCCTGGTCATGCTCGCCGTCGCACTGCTGGTCGGGGTCGTGCCGCTGCACGCGTAGGTGGGCCGGCCGCCGGTGCAGAAAAGCAACAGTGAGAAAGAGCGCGCCATTTTACATTGTGGGCTGTCTACTGTGCAAAAGGGCCCGTCCTTTCTCACTCCCGCTTTTCCGGCCAACTCGCACTCGAACACACCCGCGACCCCGCCTTGCCCCGCGTCCACCCCACGCGCTTAACTGACCGTCATGGCACATCTCAACGGACGCGACGTCTACGACTGGCTCCCGGTGATCGCCCGCAGGAAACGCACCGGCCAGCCCGAGGAAGCCCTCGACATCGCCGTGGCCTGCATCAACGCCTTCCCCGGCCGCATCCCCGTCCGTTTTCTTACCCAGGCCACAATCCTGCAGCATTCGCTCGCGCTTTTCGACGACGAGATCACGCTCCTGCGCAGAGCGCTCCGCGATTCCTATGACCTCGCGGACGAGCTGGAACTCCACAAACGCCTGGCCAAGGCACAGGAGGCCGCAGCGAAACGCGACGGGAAGGATGCGCAGGTGTTTCGGGCGAGGTGGCGGGAGCTCGTCGATACGCAGAAGTCGTTGCCCAAGCCGCGCCCGCGATTCCTGCCCACCGCCGCCGAGCTGGCCGAGGAGGAGTTTGTGGCGGTGGACTTCGAGACCGCCAACCGGCGCGGCGCGCTGTCCGCGTGTCAGATCGCGTTGACCAAGGTCCGCGACGGGCGCGTGGTGGATCAGTTCGACACGCTGCTGCGCCCACCGGCCGGGTTCGAGCACTTCGAGTTCTCCTGGCTGCACGGCATCACCTTCGAGGATGTCGTGGACGCGCCGCGCTGGCCCGAGGCAGCCCCGGAGGTGGCCAGGTTTGTCGCCGACCTCCCCACCTACGCACACAACGCCGGGTTCGACCAGGGGGTGTGGGCGGCCCTGGACCAGCACTTCCACACGGCCAGCCTGCCGGAGAAGTTCTACTGCACCGTGCAGCTGTCGCGGCGCACCGCGCCCGGGCTGGACAACCACAAGCTGCCCACGGTCACCGACTTTTACGTGCCCGGTTTCGAGCTCAACCACCACCGCGCCGACTCCGACGCGGAGGCCTGCGCGCTCATCGTCGCGGCCATGCAGCGCGACGACGCGGTGGCACAGGTGCTGGGTTAGGCCCTAGATCCTCGGCACCGGGCGCGCGGCGGGAGGCGCGATCGCGGTATCGAACCTCGTGCTGGCCAGGCGGCGCTCGGCGAGCGTGATCAGGTCGAAGACCTCTTCCGCGACATACCCCGTCACACCCCGGTCGATCGACTTCTTTCGTAATATCCCCGCGTCCACGAGGTTCTCCAGCGCTTTCCCCGAGGATGTCCTGGACGTGCCGAAGATCTCCGCCGCTACAGGCGCGGTGAGGAGAGGGTAATCTGCAAGCCGGTCCAGGATGCGCTGTTTGACCGAATCGGAGCGCAGGGCCCTAGTTATTCCTGTTTGAGCGCGGTGACCGATCATCCTCTCCCGCCACTCTTCCTGCAGGGATTCCAACTCGCCTGCAATCCTGCCTGCCTGATCCGCGGCCTCATCCGCGGCATCGAGAAAGATCTCGATCCACTCGCACGCTCCTGCGGGTCCACACTCGACGTCACGGAACCGGGTGAGCCCGTGAACGTAGCGCTCTGACCAAGTGCCCAGGACCATACTGATGGGCAGGACCCGTGAACCTACCAAGCCCCTGCGTTGAAGAACGGCATGAATGAGGGCGCGACCGACACGCCCGTTTCCGTCGGCGAAGGGGTGAATCGTCTCAAACTGAGCGTGAACGAAAGCTGCCTGAATCAAGGCACCCTGGGCTGCCCCAGACAGGTATTCCACCAGATCGTCCATCAGATCCGGCACAAACTCAGGCGGCGGGGGCATGAAGTCCGCCTCCAGCGGCGGGTTGCGTCCGTTAGCGTGGTGTATCTGTAACTGCCGGTGACAACCCTCATGAATGCATAAGACGACCACCGCAGTACCTTTCGAATCAACTCCTACATCTCCTCGAAAGGGACACCACGACGGCCGCTGGCCCCCATTCTATCGACCCCACCACCTACCTCGACGAACTGCTGTCTCAAGCCTCCCCGGACCTGATGAGACAGATGCTGCAGAAGTTCATCAACCAGATCCTCTCGGCCCAGGCGGACCAGGTCTGTGGCGCCGACTACGCGAGTGTCAGCGATGCCCGCGTCAACACCCGCAACCGATACCGCCACCGCGACCTCGACACCCGCGTCGGCACCATCGACGTCGCCGTCCCCAAGCTGCGCACCGGTTCGTTCTTCCCGGACTGGCTGCTGGAACGCCGCACCCGGGCCGAACGGGCCCTGACCACCGTGATCGCCACCTGCTACCTCAAAGGCGTGTCGACGCGCAGGATGAACGACCTGGTCGCCAGCTTGGGGATCAACAACCTGTCGAAATCACAGGTATCCGAGATGGCCAAAGACCTCGACGTCATGGTCGAGGACTTCCGGACCCGGCCCCTGGATACCGGCCCCTACCTGTATGTTTCATGCGACGCGCTGACGATGAAGGTCCGTGAAGGCGGCCGCGTGGTCAAAACCTCCGTCCTGCTGGCCACCGGCGTCAATGCCGAAGGGTATCGGGAGTTGTTGGGCATGCAGGTCGCCACATCCGAGCCTGTGGCCTCCTGGACCGGGTTCTTCCGCGACCTCAAGGCCCGCGGCCTGAACGAGGTGTACCTGGTCACCAGTGACGCACATCTGGGCATCCAGCACGCGATCGGCGAGGTGCTGCCGAATGCGTCCTGGCAGCGGTGCCGGACGCACTTCGCGAAGAACCTCTCCGGTCTGGTGCCGAAGACGCAGTGGCCAACATTGTCGGCAATGTTCCAGACGATCTTCCAGCAACCCGATGCCCAGGCTGTATGGGATCAGGCCCAGGAGGTGGTGGGCTTCTGTGAGCAGAAGTTCCCCCATGTCGCGCACTCACCTCGAGGAAGCGCTCGACGAGCTGCTGGCGTTCACGAACACGCCAAGGGCGGTGTGGACGAAGATGTGGTCGAACAACCCGACCGAAAGGCTCAACCGGGAGATCCGCCGGCGCACCGACGTCGTCGGGATCTTCCCCAACCGCGACGCCGTCGTCCGCCTCGTCGGTGCCGTGTTGGCGGAGCAGCACGATGCTTGGATCCAGCAGAAGCGCTACATGTCGCTGACGAGCCTGGAGCAGACGAAGACGATGATGACCGCCGGCGTCATCGATGCCGGCGAGCCCACCCGGGAGGTCGCATGAGCCAGTCTCACCATCGGGCTCGTGCCGGTCCCTGCCACCGTCATGCTGCTTGTTTTATCGAAAGGCAGATACACCACTTCCGCGGACTTGACCGTACCGGAAAGAAGTGCCACCCCCAGGTCATCCAAGCGAAAAGTGCCGACGACTTCATAAAACCAGCCTTCCCACATGCGGTCAGGAAAACATCTCGCGTCCTGGACACTGGAGGCCCTGACTGCGGTTGTTGGTAGGTGGAATACTCACCGTCATCCCCTGATGATCCCCTGATGATCCCCTGATGATTGCAGCGGAGGCCACGGTGACTTAGGGCGTGTCTCATAACCTCCGGAGCCAGGCCACGACCGCCGCGATGAGGACACCGGCCCGGTAGACCAGGGCGTGTTTGTCGTAGCGGGTGGCCAGGCCCCGCCATTGTTTGAAGTCACAGAAGCGACGTTCCACGACGTTGCGACTCTTGTAGGACTCGGCGTCGAACGCCGGTGGCCTGCCACTACGCTGACCTTTACGTTTACGGTTGCCGACCCGGTCGGCGGGCTCCGGAATCGTCGCCTTGATCCGCCGTCGACGCAGATAGTCGCGGACCTGACGCGAGGAGTACGCCTTGTCGGCGCGCAGCTCGTCCGGCCGGGTGCGTGGCCGGCCCGCCCGTCGGGGCACCCGAAACTGCTCCAGCAGGGGGACACACATCGGGTTGTCTCCGGCCTGGCCCGGGGTCAGCAGCATCACCAGGGGCATGCCCGCCCCGTCGACCATGGCGTGGATCTTGGTCGACAGTCCGCCCCGTGAGCGCCCGAAGGCGTGGTCAGCCGGCTCGGTGAGCAGATTCGTGTAATTCGACGAAGCCCCCTGTGTGGCGGGTGATGTTGGTGGCGTGCTGGTGGGCGCGGTTGATGGTGGAGTCGACTGACACTGACCAGTCGATCATGTCGTCGGCGTCGGCCTGGGCCAGCAGGCGTTGCAGGATAGTGTCCCAGGTGCCGTCGATGGCCAGGCGGTGGTGCCAGCGGTGGACGGTTTGCCAGGATCCGAAACATTCCGGCAGATCACGCCACGGGATGCCTGCTCGCAGGCGGTAGATGATGCCTTCGACCGTGCGCCTGGGATCGGAGAACGGGCGTCCCGGACGACCCACCGGGTCGGGCAGGAGGTCGGCGATCTTGTCGAACTGGGCGTCGGTCAGCATCTGGAAGCGTGACATGCGTCAAGACTCGCATGTCACGCTTCACTCAGTTATGAGACATGCCCTAGTCGGTCAGGGAGCGCACCACTCGCGCGGGCGAGCCTACGACGATGGAGTTTTCCGGTACGTCCTTCGTCACGACAGAAGCGGCCGCTACCACCGCGTTCTCACCGATCGTCACACCTGGCAGAATGGTCACATTCGACCCGATCCACACATTGCGGCCGAGGATGATGGGTGCGGGATGCATGTCCGCGCGTTTGCTGGGGGCAAGATCATGATTGAGGGTGGCAAATACGGCATTGTGCCCGATGAGGGAGTCGGAGCCGATCACCACGCCACCCTGGTCCTGGAACTTGCACCCGGAGTTGATGAAGATGCGCTTGCCCAGGGTGATGTTCTTCCCGAAGTCGGAGTAGAACGGCGGGAAAACGGTCACCGATTCGTCCACGTGCGCACCGATGAGTGTCCCCAGGAGCTCCCGGACCTGGGCGGGATCGTGATAGCTGCCGTTGAGTTCTGCGGTAATGCGCAGAGCCTCCTGGCTCACCTGGTGCATGACCTCATGCAAGGGTGAATTCCCGGGGATGGTCTGGCCGGTGTTGAGTGCTTCAAGCAGGTCGTTGAGGTCCACTGTGTTCTCCTCAGTCAAGGGTGGGATAGATAAGGGTGATAAGTGGTGACCACGGGGGGGATTTAGAAGGTGAGCATGGCCTTGATTGCGCGGCGCTCGTCCATCGCAGCGTAAGCCTCCGCTGCGTCCTCCAGCGGAAGCGTGAGATCGAAAACCTTGCCCGGGTCGATCTTCCGGTCCCAGATCAGCTGGATCAGCTCGGGCAGGAACCGGCGCACCGGGGCGGGCCCACCGTGCAGGTGCACGGTGGAGAAGAACAGTTCATCACCAGGCAGCTGCACGCCGTGGGAGACCCCGACAAAGCCCACGTGCCCACCGGGTCGGGTCGACCGGATGGCCTGCATCATCGCCTCCTGCGTGCCGACCGCCTCGATCACCGAGTGGGCGCCCAGCCCACCGGTCAGTTCCCTCACCCGGGCGACGCCCTCGTCGCCGCGTTCGGTGACGATGTCGGTGGCCCCGAATTCCCGGGCCAGGGCCTGCCGGTCGGCGTGCCGGCTCATGGCGATGATCCGCTCGGCACCAAGCTGTTTGGCGGCGAGCACCCCGAGCAGACCGACCGCGCCATCGCCGACCACGGCGACCGTTTTCCCCGGGCCGGCTTCCGCGGCGACGGCGGCGAACCAGCCGGTGCCTAACACATCGGAGGCGGCCAGCAGGGACGGAATCAGATCCGGGTCGGGCTGGCCCGGGGTGGCTACCAGGGTTCCGTCGGCCAGCGGGATCCGGGCGTACTCCGCCTGGGTGCCGATGCTGCCCATCATCACGGCGTGGACACACCGCGACTGGTAACCGGCCTGACAGATCTCGCAGGTGTTGTCGGAGGCGACGAAGGAGCCGACAACGAAGTCACCGACCTGGATGTTGTTCACCTGGTCACCGATCTGCTCGACGACGCCGACATACTCATGGCCCATGGGCTGATGGTCCACCGTTTCCGCCCCACGGTAGGGCCACAGATCCGATCCGCACACGCACGCCGCAGTCACGCGGATGATGGCGTCGGTGGGCTCGATGATGGTGGGTATCTCTCGCTTTTCGACTCGCACATCACCGGGGGCGTGCATTATGACACTGCGCATGACTGGTCCTTCTGGGCTGCTGGGGAGAACGGGATAGGTCTCGGCACTAGGGCCGGAAAGTGTGCCCCGCGTGCTGATAGCATCAGTGTGCACCTTGAAGTTGACTTCAAGTCAAGGTTCGATGTGGGAATGGGAGAAAACACCGTGGCGTACACCATCGGCGAAGTGGCCCAGAGCCTGGGCGTGGCCACCTCGGCACTGCGCTACTACGACCGGGAGGGCCTGTTGCCCGACCTCGACCGCAGTGCCGGTGGCACCCGCCTGTTCGGCGAGGAAGACCTCGGGGCGTTGCGGGTGATCGATTGTCTCAAGCGTGCCGGCATGCAGATCAAGGACATCCGCCAGTTCATGGACTGGTATCGGATGGGGGATGAGACCCTGGCTCTGCGTCGGGACCTGTTTGATCGATGCCGGCGCCAGTTGCTCGAGCAGACGGCGGAGCTGCAATATGCACTTGACATGGGCGAGTACAAGTCCTGGTACTACACCACGGCCACCGAACTGGGTTCCGAGAGCGCCGTCCAGGATCTCCCCGACGATCAGATCCCGGACCATGTCCGTAGCGCACGAGCCCGCGCTCAGGGGATCGCAGCTTCCGCATAAGGGAACCAGCGCCGAAGGTTAAGTGCCCAGGCATCAGCCAGTGCTCGCACTCCGCCCTCATCCCCGCAGGCTTCAGTGCCTCAGTTCCGAGGAACTGAGGCACTCGCGTTGGCAGTAGAAAATGCGTGTACGAACCACTTGTTGCCTGCCGGTGGGGTCATAAGGCCGGGGCACTGGTGGCGAGAAAAGGGCAGCGCTGCCCAGAAAAGGACGGCGCTGCTCCAGTACTTCTTATTCCGAGGTGGTGGGCTGCGGTTCTGGGGTATACCCCAGGGCGACTGAACGGCTATTTATGCGATCCGGACGGTTGCTTCGAAGCGGACGGCGATGCGCCAAGATGCGAGAGCGGGAAACTGCTTCAGTATCTGATCGACACTCGGCCCTCTACCCGGCCCCGGCGCAGGTCCTCAAAGACCTCGTTGACATCTTCCAGGGAGCACTCCCGGACCGCGGGATGGATGTTGCCCCTGGCATAGAAGTCGAGCGCCTCGATCATGTCCTGGCGGGTCCCCACCAGCGAACCACGGATGGTCAGACCTTTGAACACAATGTCGAAGATCGGAGCTGGGAAATCCCCCGGCGGTAGGCCAATGAAGACAATTGTGCCGCCCTTGCGCGCCATACCGATCGCCTGACCGAAGGCGTCCGGGTGCACTGCGGTGACCTCCACCCCGTGGGCTCCGCCATTGGTGTACTCGACTACCGCGGCCACCGGATCAGTCTCGGTCGCGTTGACGGTGAACTCGGCCCCGTTCTTGCGGGCGAGTTCCAGCTTGTCCTCGGCGATATCGACGGCAATCACGCGCATACCCATGGCCACGGCATACTGCACGGCAATGTGCCCGAGGCCGCCGACACCGGAGATGACCATAAACTGCCCTGGCTTGGTGTCGGACATCTTTAGACCCTTGTAGACGGTCAAACCAGCGCAGAGGATGGGCGCGACCTCGACTGGGTCAACACCATCCGGGATGAGCGCGCAGTAGCGGGTGTCCACGAGCATGTATTCACCGAAAGAACCGTTGACCGTGTACCCGCCATACTGGGCTTCATTGCACAGGGTCTCCCGGCCGGTGCGACAGTACTCGCATTTCCCGCAGGCCGACCACAGCCAAGCGTTGCCCACAATATCGCCAACCTCAACGTCGTGCTCGCCCGGTCCGAGCTTGACAACCTCGCCCACACCCTCGTGGCCGGGCACGAAGGGCGGCGATGGCTTGACCGGCCAGTCTCCCTCGGCTGCATGGAGGTCGGTATGGCAGATTCCGCTGGCGTGGAGCTTGACCAAGGCCTGGTTCCTGCCGGGCTCGGGCAGATCAATTTGCCTGATGGTCAGTTCGGGGCCGAACTTCTCGACGACGGCGGCGGTGTATTGATCGACTGTAGCGGTCATGACGGTTCTCTCCTAGGGATCGTGATACGCCTTACATCCAAGACACTACCAGGCAATGTGTTCCACGTCACGAAATTGGTGAAAGTCGAGTGGGTCGGCGCTGTTGCAAAGTTGGACCGGGGCCGAAGAACCCAACCTCAAGACATCAGTTGCCTTTGCCTGGGGATGCTTAAGCTGTCTTGAATATCCGGCTGACGATCACAGCGTGTGGGTTCGGGTGGCCGTAGACGAACATGGTGCCCTGGCCTTTCCGTAACGAATGCATCGCTTCCATCCTTTTCAACGTCTGGTAGGCGGAAATTCGGTTTTTGAACGCTCCTTCGGCCCCAGGATTCTCTTAAGTCGGCCATGCTCCCCTTCAATGGGTTGCGTCCGTTAGCGTGGTGTATCTGTAACTGCCGGTGACAACCCTCATGAATGCATGAGACGACCACCGCAGTACCTTTCGAATCAACTCCTACATCTCCTCGAAAGGGACACCACGATGGCCGCTGGCCCCCATTCTATCGACCCCACCACCTACCTCGACGAACTGCTGTCTCAAGCCTCCCCGGACCTGATGCGCGAGATGCTCCAGCGCTTCATCAACCAGATCCTCTCGGCCCAGGCGGACCAGGTCTGTGGCGCCGACTACGCGAGTGTCAGCGATGCCCGCGTCAACACCCGCAACCGATACCGCCACCGCGACCTCGACACCCGCGTCGGCACCATCGACGTCGCCGTCCCCAAGCTGCGCACCGGTTCGTTCTTCCCGGACTGGCTGCTGGAACGCCGCACCCGGGCCGAACGGGCCCTGACCACCGTGATCGCCACCTGCTACCTCAAAGGCGTGTCGACGCGCAGGATGAACGACCTGGTCGCCAGCTTGGGGATCAACAACCTGTCGAAATCACAGGTATCCGAGATGGCCAAAGACCTCGACGTCATGGTCGAGGACTTCCGGACCCGGCCCCTGGATACCGGCCCCTACCTGTATGTTTCATGCGACGCGCTGACGATGAAGGTCCGTGAAGGCGGCCGCGTGGTCAAAACCTCCGTCCTGCTGGCCACCGGCGTCAATGCCGAAGGGTATCGGGAGTTGTTGGGCATGCAGGTCGCCACATCCGAGCCTGTGGCCTCCTGGACCGGGTTCTTCCGCGACCTCAAGGCCCGCGGCCTGAACGAGGTGTACCTGGTCACCAGTGACGCACATCTGGGCATCCAGCACGCGATCGGCGAGGTGCTGCCGAATGCGTCCTGGCAGCGGTGCCGGACGCACTTCGCGAAGAACCTCTCCGGTCTGGTGCCGAAGACGCAGTGGCCAACATTGTCGGCAATGTTCCAGACGATCTTCCAGCAACCCGATGCCCAGGCTGTATGGGATCAGGCCCAGGAGGTGGTGGGCTTCTGTGAGCAGAAGTTCCCCCATGTCGCGCACTCACCTCGAGGAAGCGCTCGACGAGCTGCTGGCGTTCACGAACACGCCAAGGGCGGTGTGGACGAAGATGTGGTCGAACAACCCGACCGAAAGGCTCAACCGGGAGATCCGCCGGCGCACCGACGTCGTCGGGATCTTCCCCAACCGCGACGCCGTCGTCCGCCTCGTCGGTGCCGTGTTGGCGGAGCAGCACGATGATTGGATCCAGCAGAAGCGCTACATGTCGCTGACGAGCCTGGAGCAGACGAAGACGATGATGACCGCCGGCGTCATCGATGCCGGCGAGCCCACCCGGGAGGTCGCATGAGCCAGTCTCACCATCGGGCTCGTGCCGGTCCCTGCCACCGTCATGCTGCTTGTTTTATCGAAAGGCAGATACACCACTTCCGCGGACTTGACCGCAGCACGCTCCCCTTCGACTGCGGTGACCGGCCGATCCGAAAACGTCATGCCGACAGACGCCACAGGGACCGCACGCCCCCGAGCTGCCGCCGTCGAACTCCTCGATGCCATCACCGAAGCCCACCGTCCGCTGCCCGACAGGCTCGCCCGAATCAAACCTTCCTCGCGCGATGGAGACTGTCCTCACCAGGGCCCCTAACCTCTACTGAACAGTTCCGCCTCGATGCCCTCATACCCTCTGCATATACTCGGATCATGGTCCGGAAGATGACTCCTGCCCAGTTCAAGGCAGCAGCGAACAAGGCACAGCGTCAGCAGAAGCAGGCGATCAACAAGTACAACCGCGAGGTTCGACGGTACAACTCGGCAGTCAAGAAAGCCGTGAATGACCACAACCGAGAGGTGCGTGCGCATAACGCTAAGGTGCGTACGCACAACAACCAGGTAAAGAATCAACGACGCCGACTCGAGCAAGAGATACGTCGTATGAACTCTCGCCCGCAGACGAAGACCTTCATCTCTTATCGGGCATCGGTCGAGACCCTCGCTCGCACGTACACGGAGACCGAGTCCGCCCTGACGGACGGGGTGCTCACACCTGCCGGCCGCGAGCTTGTCGATTGGGGCAGCCAGGAGGCTGCCAACAGTGCCTACCTGCTCAACGCAATGGACGGTGACGGTGAACCGGAGGATGATCCGACCGAGGAGGAGTTGCGCGATCCGAGCATGCAGGAAGAACTCGAGATGTTCGGGCAGGACCTAGTCGATCGGTGGACTGGTGCGCTATTCTCCCTTAGCCCACGAAA
This sequence comes from Corynebacterium doosanense CAU 212 = DSM 45436, assembly GCF_000767055.1. NCBI lineage: Bacteria > Bacillati > Actinomycetota > Actinomycetes > Mycobacteriales > Corynebacteriaceae > Corynebacterium > Corynebacterium doosanense. The sequence goes on along the minus strand of NZ_CP006764.1, from coordinate 58,544 downwards.
TCCTGACGCAGCACGCCACTTCTGCACCAGTGCTCGGGAGGTACTCATCACCACGATCGATGACTCTGCCTCCGATGAAAACGTGGTCAAGGATGATCCATTCTGCGATAAGACAGACAGAGGAGTACCGACTCGGCGCGCCAAGGTGAGGTTCCTCCTGCGCCTCAAGGGAATCACCGATGACACAATCGAGGAACTGGTCGAGGAGGACATGAAAAATGTCCTCGGTCTGTTCCGCGAATTCAACAACGGCACCCACGGCCATGCCGGCCGGTTCACGATCACACAACTCAACGCGTTGCGTGTCCGGGTCGAGTCGGCGATCGGTTTCATCCACGCTCTCTGCAACCGATGAAGCACGGTCCCTGATCGGCCCTTTGCCTTTCAGCGGCGCATTCGACCGAGTTTTCTGTCGACGTCGAGGAGGTAAACCAGGTCGTGCTGCCGAACAGCAGAGCGCGCCTTGAAGACCTCCGCAACGCCTGCCGCAGCCACCCGGCCCACAGCGCCAGCTGCTGCCGCTGTGGATGGTAACAATGCCGCGAGGTCCGGGAGGTTCGCGACCGCCACAGCCATAGTCGGTAAACCAAACCCTTCCGTGATGAGACGTTTTCCCGTCTCGTATGCGACACGCGTCTTCGACACGCTGCGTCTCAGATCTTCGAGCCTGGGGCGGACGTCATCCAGCCACAACTCCTCGATCTCGCTAGGTAAGGTCGCGTCCAGCGCCGAAGACTCGAGCTTGTCTGCGAGATGCTTCGCAGATGCTCTGTACTTGGCTCGGCCTTCGGCGAGTTCCTCCCGCGCCTCGAGCACGTGGTCCATCGGCGCATCGGGAAACGTCGGCAGTTTCTCTACCAGTCCAGTCCCGACCGCGGCATGCCGAGAGCGGGTCGCTGCGACAGTGGGGAGACCGTCAGGGTAGACCTCCGAGTCGCGAAGAAAAGCAGTGGATGGACCGTCCATCAGCATATGGGTTCCAGGGTCACCCAGGGCTTCCGTCAGTCGATCACGGAACCAGGAGACCTGCTGGTCGATGGGGTCTTCAAAGCGAGTTCCCTTGCTGATCATGCTGACCGAACCAGCGTCCAACGCCATCTCGATGTCCTGCGCTTCCCCACTGTCGAAGACTTCGCTGACCGTTTTAGCAACCTGGGGGAGCGAGGCACGCCACATTCGTTCGCATTCCCTCCGTTCCGGATCGTTGACGGGCCTGGCTCTCAATGCTCGCATTGCCTTCCTGGCCTGGACAGGGTCGAGATCGTCGGGAGTGATGCGACGAAGCGTCTCCAGTGGCAGTGAAGGGATAGTCCACCAAAGGTTGTCTGCAGTTACTCCCCGCAGCGGTCGGAAATCGGTCAACCAAGAGGCACTCGGCGCAACCAGATCGATGTGATCTGAGTACAACAACGAACTGCGTAGCAGTCTGAGTTCGCCTGCGAGTGAAGGCTGTCCATTGGGCTTCACTCGAGGTGTGACTCCGATCGTGACAGTTATCCCTGGCCTGCGGCTGGCGGTGGACTTGTGATGGCCCTGACGGGATGCTCTCCGTGATCGTTTTCCCATAGCCGAATTATCCCACGTCACACTTGGTAAGCCATCCTGCTCGGGCGAGCACGCAGAGCTCCGTCAAGATCGTTCGTAAGCGGGGGCGAACAGCAGTGATGTGCTCTCAGGCCCCCTCCTGCGGAACCTGAGGGCCGCAGCGAGCGGACCTCTAGACCGGACCGTACGGCCAGCTCACACTCATACCCGGCCCAGGGGGTCAAACACGGTTGATTCCTACTCGGTACCGATCAGAAGGGGACCAATCCGCTAGGCTGAGCCAGGTTAGAGCTACGTCGCCCCTACCTACCCAAGGAGGCATCTCGTGAGCGAGCCCTGGCTGTCCACAGATGAGATCGCAGCCCACCTCGGCATCACCAAAGACACCGTCTACGCGTGGATCGCGGACAAGGGTATGCCTGCGCACAAGATCGGTCGCCTGTGGAAATGCCAAGCCAGCGAGGTAGACGAGTGGGTACGCACCGGCGCCGCTGCCAGCGACAGACCACACGCGAATGATGGTGGTTCCCTCACTCCTCAGCCGGAAAGTACCCAGTCAAATCGGAAGGAAAGATGATGAGCGCCAGAGAGACCGAACGCCTGGTCAAGTCCAAGCAGCGCGTCGCCGACCATGGCGAGGTCTTCACCCCCTCCTGGATGGTCGAGGACATGCTCAACCTCGTTCGGGAGGAGTCCGAGCGCATCGACTCTCGAGTGCTGGAACCCGCGTGCGGGTCAGGGAACTTTCTCATCCCCGTGCTTACCCGCAAACTCCTGACCGTGGCCGCCAGGCACGGAAAGAGCTACTTCGAGAAGCACCACTACGCACTGTTCGCCCTGATGTGCACCTACGGCATCGAACTCCTGCCCGACAACGCCGCGGAGTGCCGCGACAACCTCGCCACCCTCTTCAACGCCTTCCTCGGTATCGACGTGGACGACGACTGGGCGCGCGCTGCACAGGCAGTGTTGAAGGTGAACATCGTCCAAGGTGACGCTCTGACCATGACCATCCCCAGCGGCAAGCCGATCACGTTCGCCGAATGGGGGTACCTGGGCAAGGGGAAGTTCCAGCGTCGCGACTTCCGCTACGACGAGTTGACCCAACGCTCCGCATGGGGGGCCGAGGGGTCCCTGTTCGGCGACATGGGCACCGACCTCTTCTCCCCCCAGGTGACCTACCCAACAATGACCGTGTCAGACCTGGCCGAGCAGGAGCACACCGCATGAGTAACACCCAGGCCTCATTCGCACTGCGCGGGCACAATCCCGACGTACTGACATGTATCGCAAACCTGTCCAACGACGAGGTCTTCACCCCACCCGAGATGGCCAACGCCATGCTCGACCTGCTCGCCGAACGCTGGTCTGACGCCCACAACGGCGCCGACATCTGGGCCGACCCGAAAGTCACGTTCCTGGACCCGTTCACCAAGTCCGGTGTGTTCCTGCGCGAGATCACCCGCCGCCTCACCGCCGGCCTGGCAGACGTCTTCCCCGACCGGACGGATCGAGTCGACCACATCCTCACCAGACAGGTCTACGGCATCGGCATCACCCAGCTCACCGCGCTGCTGGCCCGTCGGTCCGTGTACTGCTCCAAGTACGCCAACGGCCCACATTCGATCGCCAAGTCCTTCGAGAGCGAGGACGGAAACATCTGGTTCCAGCGCACCGAACACACCTGGGTTAGCGGCCAGCGCGAATACCGCGTCGACCCACTCACCGGAGACGAGCAAGTCGTCCGCACGCACCGCAAGTGCCGCTACTGCAGGGCCGACGAGAACGACTACGGGCGCGGCGACGACCTGGAGACCCACGCCTACGCCTTCATCCACACTGACGACATCAAAGCCCGCATCTGCGAGCTGTTCGGAGACACCATGCTGCAGTTCGACGTCATCATCGGCAACCCGCCCTACCAGCTCTCCGACGGTGGGCACGGAGCTTCAGCCGCCCCGATCTACCAGCACTTCGTGGAGAAGGGTCTCGGCCTTGACCCACGGTTTGCAGTGTTCGTCACCCCCTCTCGCTGGATGGCAGGCGGCAAGGGGCTGGACGAGTACCGCAAGACCATGCTCTCCGACCACCGGATGCACGACATCGTCGACTACCCCAAGCTCTATGAAGCCTTCCCCGGAGTGAAGATCCGCGGCGGCGTCTCCTACTTCCTGTGGGACCGCGACTACAACGGCCCCTGCACCGTTCAGACCATGTGGGACGGGCAGCCCGTCGGTGAACCCGTCGCCCGCTACCTCGACGCCTACGACATCCTCGTCCGGTGGAACGCAGCCGTCCCCATCCTCGACAAGGTGCGAACCAAGCACGATCCAACGCTCGACGCCCGAGTCTCTAGCCGTAAACCATTCGGCTTGGCCACTAACTTCAAAGGCAAGAAGACTTCAGGGCGCATGTCTGATCCCGTGCAGCTGTTTGCTAACCAGCGAACTGAGTGGACGGAACGCTCCGAACTTCCGATCAATGAGTCCTGGGTGGACGACTGGAAGGTCTTGATGACCGCAGTCCAGGGCACCAGTGCAGCAGTGGAGACCAAGTTCCTGTCCAAGCCGATCGTCGCTGGCCCCGGGACGGCCTGCACCGAGACTTACCTGGTCGCAGGCAAGTTCGCCACTGAACTGGAGGCCAAGAGATACGCGATGTACCTGAGTTCTCGGTTCGCACGGTTCCTCGTGTCGTTGCGTAAGTCCACCCAGCACGCCACCCGCGATGTCTACGCGTTCGTTCCTGATGTCCCACTCGATCGGAGCTGGACTGACCAGATGCTTTACGAGCGCTACGGGTTGACTGATGCGGAGATCCAGTTCATCGAGTCCCAAGTCGCACCACACGACAGCACCTTGTTCGACGAGCTCGAGGCCAGCGACACCGATGAGTAGACCTGACGAAGCACTGTTCCCGGAGAAGCTTGCCGCCCGGCTACGGATCTACGCGTGGACCCCGAACGATCCGCCGGCCAACTATGTGGGGTTGATCAAGGTCGGCCAGACGACGAAGTCGGACGTCAACGAACGTATCCGCAAGTCGCAGGGTCAGATGCAGCAGGCCTACACCCTCCATATCGACGAGCCTGCCGAACGCGACGACGGCTCGATCTTCCGTGACAGCGACGTCCGGCGTCGCTTGGTCGCCAAGGGGTTCGTGAACCCGATCTTCGGTTCTGCCCGAGAATGGATGCGCTGCACGCCCGACGACGTGCGCACGGCGATCACGGAGCTGCGCACCGGTACCCGGTTGACCGGGACGCAACACGAGACGTTCGCGATGCGCCCCGAGCAGGCTGAAGCAGTGGAGAAAACGGCCGAGTACTACGACTCGATCTGGGCCGAGGATGCTGACGCGGTGCCGAGGTTTTTGTGGAACGCGAAGATGCGGTTCGGCAAGACCTTCGCTTCCTACCAGTTGGCCAAGAAGATGGGGGCCCGCCGAGTCCTGGTGGTGACGTTCAAGCCTGCCGTGGAGGACGCCTGGCAGACAGACCTTGAATCCCACGCGGACTTCGATGGCTGGCAGTACCTGTCCAAGGCCACCGGCGGCACTCCCGACGAGATGGACCGTGAGCGCCCGCTCGTGTACTTCGGCTCGTTCCAGGACCTGCTGGGCCGAGACAAGAAGACCGGGCTGATCAAAGCAAAGAACGAGTGGGTCCACACCACCCCGTGGGACCTGGTGATCTTCGACGAGTACCACTTCGGGGCTTGGCGGGAGTCGGCGAAGGAACTGTTCGAGGGCGAGGACGAGAAGGTCGCCAAGAAGGAGCTGGCCGCCGAGTACCACGACGGACTCGTCGCGTTCGATGAGGAACTCGACGAGCTGGGCAATGATGAGGACAAGTTCCTGCCCATCACAACCATCGCCTACCTGTACCTGTCGGGTACCCCGTTCAAGGCCCTGGCGACCGGCGAGTTCATTGAGGAGCAGATCTTCAACTGGACCTACACCGACGAGCAACACGCCAAACAGCAGTACACGGCGGATCATCCGGGCGCGTGGAACCCGTACGGGGCGTTGCCGGAGATGCGGCTGTTCACATACCAGATGCCCGATGAGCTGATCTCAGTGGCGAGCCAGGGCGAGTTCGACGAGTTCGACCTGAACGCGTTCTTCGAGGCGACCGGCACCGGTATCATGGCGGAGTTCGTACACAAGACGGACGTGCAGAAGTGGTTGGACATCATCCGTGGCGCCCACATGCCCACGCAGCTCGACGCGATGCGGATGGGCTCCCGCCCGCCGTTCCCGTACTCGGATACCCGGCTGCTGTCCTACCTTCAGCACTCATTCTGGTTCCTGCCCACAGTTGCGTCCTGCCAGGCCATGGAGAACCTGCTGGCCGAGCGTCAGAACGTGTACTGGCAGGACTACACAGTGCTCACCGTCGCCGGCCCCGACGCTGGCATCGGACTGGATGCGCTGCCGCCGGTGCGCGAGGCGATCAAAGATGGGCACGACACAAAGACGATCACCCTGTCGTGCGGAAAGCTGACCACCGGAGTGACGGTCAAGCAGTGGTCGTCGATCCTCATGCTGCGCAACCTCAACTCTCCCGAGACTTACTTCCAGGCCGCGTTCCGCGTCCAGTCCCCGTGGTCGATCAAGAACCCCGACGGAGACGACCCGAGTCAGGAACTGATCCTCAAGCCCGCCTGCTTCGTCTTCGACTTCGCCCCTACCCGGGCGCTGCGGCAGATCTCGGACTACGGGATCGGCCTGTCGCCGGAAGCCGCCAACCCTGAGCATGCCGTCGAGGAGCTGGTGAAGTTCCTGCCGGTGCTGGCCTATGACGGGTCGAACATGACCCAGGTCGATGCGGGCGGCATCCTCGACATCGCCATGTCCGGCACTTCGGCTACCCTTCTGGCCCGTAAGTGGGAGTCTGCGATCCTCGTCAACGTCGATAACGACACGCTTCGCCGCATCATGGGCGACGAGAAGGCCATGAACGCCGTCATGAACATCGAAGGCTTCCGGGCGCTCGGCTCGGCGATCTTCGAGACCGTGGTCAACAAGTCCGATCAGGTCAAAGCCACGAAGAAGGACCGGGGCGAGGATCTCACCCCGAAGGAGAAGAAGGAACTCTCCGCCGAGGAGAAGGAGTACAAGTCCAAGCGGAAGCAGATCCAGGAGAAGCTGATCAAGTTCGCGACCCGCATCCCCGCGTTCATGTACCTGACCGACTTCCGGGAGAACACCCTCCACGACGTCATCACCAAGCTGGAGCCCGACCTGTTCAAGGCGGTCACCGGCCTGACCGTGGCCGATTTCAACCTGCTGGTCAACCTCGGAGTGTTCAACGCCACCCACATGAACCAGGCTGTCTTCGCCTTCCGCCGCTACGAGGACTCCTCCCTGTCCTACACCGGCATCGACTCCCACGAGGGTCTGCGCCACTACGGCCTCTACGACACCGTCATCGCCATCGACCAGGAATGACACCGATGCCTCACACCACCTTCGACAACACCGTGAAGCAGATGCTCGAAGACCTCTTCGGGATGTCAAGCGGCTACGTCATGGACTTCAGCAACGCGAGCTTCGCCTCGTTCGTCGAGCAGTGGATCGGAGTCGATCCCTACGACAGATACCAGGGCTCGAAGGCCGCAATACTGCGCCAGATCTGGACCAACGAGCCTTCCGGAGTCATCGCGCAACTCAACCTGGACCTCGTGGAGCATTGGCAGATCATCGCGCGCCGAGATGGAAGAACGCCGACTGCCTACGAGCAAGAGGCAATCGACACCGCCGCCTCCGTCTTTCAGTCAGCCAGCGTCCCGGTACTGTCCGAAGAGGACGTTGCCTTCCTCAACAAGGACCTCGGCTCTCTCAACCTTGATGCGCTCCCATCCGAACTGACAGCTGGGAAGGTCATCGCCGACCGGATGGGCGAGATCGACCGAGCTCTGGAAGCCGATGCACCGCTGGCTGTGATCTTCCTTGTCGGCAGCACCGTCGAGGGTCTGCTTTCTGAACTCGCGATGAGTCACGGAACCGAGTTCCTCGCATCCCCAGCGTCACCCACGATCAAGGGCAGGACCAAGCCGCTGGACCAATGGAGACTGTCGGAGTTGATCGCCGTCGCGCGGGAACGTGGTGTCCTGAGCGAAGACGTCGCCAGGCACGCCGACCAAGTCCGAAGCTTCCGCAACTACATCCACCCCCGACAACAGCTCAAAGAGGGCTTCGTACCCCGGATCGAGACGGCACGGATCGCCCAACAGGTCCTCAAAGGCGTCCTCGCTGACCTCGAACGACTGAACACCAACCCCACGTCCTGAGCCCCCTCCCCGCTGGACGCCCCAACGCACCGGCCGAGCGCGGGCCGCGAGCCCGCCCCGACAGTTCGTGACCCCCACCGCCCGAAAATCCTCGGGACTCCCGCGCTTCCCCGCCCCAGACGCCGCCGCACGGGACTTCGCCCCGCAACTCCCCCACTGTCAGTTCCCACACCACCCCTCCCCCAACACACGCAAAACCGGAGGTCACAAACCCTTTCGAGTTTGTTACCTCCGGCCGGTTCAGTTCGTGAACCGCTCTCTGTGCCCGGGGGGGGACTTGAACCCCCACGCCCTTTCGGACACTGGCACCTGAAGCCAGCGCGTCTGCCATTCCGCCACCCGGGCTGGGTAACTAGGAAAATATAGCACGCAGCCATATGTCAACGACAAATTCGCAGCTCACACGCACTACAACCCGCTCACTTGCGCACATATCAACAGTCGTCGGCTACGGAAAACGTAGGAGCACCCCTTATACTGTCGACATTCGTACGTCAGTCGTTGCCGCCAGCGGCGCCGGGCGCTCGAAAGCACCTGCTTTTAGCTCACGCTCACGAACTCCTCAAGAAGGGAGGCACGACGATGTCGATCATGGATCGCTTCGCACGGATGGACAGTTCCCTGCAACGTGGCCTGGACAACGGTTTCGCGCTGATCTTCGGGGGCAAGGTCGTGCCGGCAGAGGTAGAGGAGCTGCTCAAGCAGGAGGCGCTGGACAATGTGTCGTCGACAGATGACGGCCGGCTGATCGCCCCCAACGTCTACGCCGTGGGGGTGTCGTCGAAGGATCTGGAGAACCTCTCCCGGGACCAGAACCTGCCGCAGCTCCTAGGCGAGCAGCAGAACCGTTTCGGCCGCAACCAGGGCTGGGACTTCGACGGCCCCGTGGTTGTGCGCATCGCCGAGGAGTCGGGCCTGCACACCGGCCAGCTCCGGGTGTCGTCCTACACCTGGGACGCACCGGAGGATGAGAGCGGCTTTGACGCGATCGACCATGAACCCGTCGCTGGCGGCGCTGATCAAGAGTCTGGAAAGGACATGATGGACGCACAGTATGACCAACACACGCCCACCACGGTGGCGCCCGCCGTCAATGCGGGGAGGGCGACGCCTCAGCAGGCCAACAAACCCAACTCCGACGTTCCGGCCGCCCGCTCGGTGAGCCTGCTGCTGCAGGACGGATCGTCGCGGACGTACCACGTCCACGACGGCTCCAACGTCATCGGACGCAGCAACGACGCGGACTTCCGCCTGCCCGACACGGGTGTCTCCCGCCAGCATGCGGAGATCACGTGGGACGGATCGGATGCGGTTCTCGTTGACCTGCAGTCGACCAACGGCACCATCGTCAACGACAACCCCATCGACAACTGGCTGCTGGCCGACGGCGATGTCATCACGGTCGGTCATTCGCACATTGAGGTGCGGATCATTGACCCGTCCAGGTAGTTACTGAGGAGAGTTCATGGACGCTGCGATCCTGACTTTTGTGCGCATCGCTCTGCTGGTGCTGCTGTGGGTGTTCATCCTGGTGGCGCTCATGGCCATGCGCGCGGACACCAACCGCGTCGCCGGCGTCGGCCGGGCCCGGCCCGGTACCGCCCGCCCCGCGCCGTCCGGCCCGCCGGTCAAGGCCCCCGTGGCCCGGCGCGAGCAGGCACGGGTGCTCACCGTCGTCGACGGGCCACTGACCGGGTCGCACATGGACGTCTCCCAGCTGGAATCGGTCATCCTCGGGCGGAGTCAGGACTGTGACTTCGTGCTTGGCGACGACTATGCGTCCTCCCACCACTCCCGACTCTTCCGGCGCGGCAGCGAATGGTTTGTCGAGGACCTGGAGTCCCGCAACGGCACCTACCTCGGCGGCTACCGCATCGACCAGCCGGAGCGTGTGCAGCTGGGCACCGACATCAAGATGGGCGGAACAACCGTGAGGCTGATGCCATAATGCTGCGTCTGAACTACACCATCGCCTCCGACCGGGGCCTGGTCCGCGGCAACAACGAGGATTCGGCGTACGCCGGGCCCTACCTGCTCGTCCTCGCCGACGGCATGGGCGGCCACGCGGCCGGCGAGGTCGCCAGCGCGCTCATGGTCGAGCACCTTGAGAAACTCGACCGCGATCCGGGCGACAACGACATGCTGGCCCTGCTGGGCGCCTTTGCCGACGACGCCAACGCCTCCATCAACGCCACCGTGGAGAAGAACCCTGAGACCCAGGGCATGGGCACGACGCTCACCGCCGTGATGTTCAACGGGGAGACCTTCGGGCTCATCCACGTGGGCGACTCCCGCGGCTACCGGCTGCGTGACGGCAAGCTGGAGCAGCTCACCATCGACGACACCTTCGTGCAGTCGCTGGTCAACGAGGGCAAGCTCGACCCCGAGGATGTCTCTTCGCACCCCAAGAAGTCGCTCATCCTCAAGGCGTACACAGGCATGCCCGTGGATCCGACCCTGGAGGTTCTCGACGCGCTGCCGGGCGACCGGCTGCTGCTCTGCTCCGACGGCCTCTCCGACCCCGTCACCGCCTCCACCATCGAGGCCGCGCTCGGCGAGGGCACGCCCGAGGTTGCCGCGGCGCGGCTCGTGGAGCTGGCCCTGCGCTCCGGCGGACCGGACAACGTCACCGTCGTTGTCGCTGATGTCCTCGACGAAGAGGCGCTGACGGGCGTCGACAAGCGTCACCTGCCCACCAAACCCGTCGTCGGTGGCGCGCTGGCCGGGGAGCTGGACTCCCAGACCCACCCCAACACCTCCGCCGGACGGGCCGCGGCGCTGCGCAAGATCGTCGCGCCGCAGGTCATCGCCCCCAACCAGCAGCCGCGGGAACCCGAGGCCGCCAAGACCGTTGCCGCCGAGGAAGAGTCCGACGACCGCCCACGACCAGGGCGCTGGATCGCGCTGGCCGTGGCGCTCGTGGTCATCCTCGGGCTCCTCGGTGCCGGCTGGTGGGCATACTCGCGCATCGACGACCAGTACTTCCTCCGCACCGGTGACCAGGAGCAGTTTGTCATCGAACAGGGCGTGGACTACTCCGTGTTCGGTCGCGACCTGCACCACCCCTTCCAGGAGGCCTGCATCAACGAGGCCGGGGAACTGCGGTTCATCGAACCCCGCGGGGCCGCGGCGGACTGCACGCTCTTCGGGTTGAAGGACATCCCCGAGGCGTCGCGAAGCTCCGTCTCCGCCCTGGATCACGGCAGCTACGAGGAGATCGCCGGCCAGCTCCAGCGCTTCGCCTCCGACGCACTCCCGGTGTGCCTGACGGTGGATAAGCCGACCGGAACAACCAACAAACCCAGCGGCGAGGGCGACCTCACCCAGCCGGGCGTCAACTGCCGGGAGGTGTGACTGACATGAAAAAGATCTTCGCCCGCAGCACGGAGCTGTTTTTCCTGCTGCTCGCCACCGCCATCCTCGCGGGCATGCTGGTCAGCCTCGAGCTGTCCCAGGGCAACACCCTGACCACGGAGATGGCCTATCTCATCGGCGGGTTCATCGGCGTCTTCGCCGTCGCCCACCTGGCCATCCGCTTCCTGGCTCCCTGGGCGGACCAGTTCATCCTGCCCATCGCCGCCACGCTTAACGCCATTGGTCTGGTGGTGATCTACCGCCTCGACCTCGCCAACGGCTCCGGCCTGGCCAACCGTCAGGTGCTGTGGACGCTGGTCGGCGTGGTGATGCTCGTGGCCACGCTGCTGGTCGTCCGCGACCATCGCTCGCTGACGCGCTACTCCTACATCCTCGGCCTGCTCGGCCTGGTGCTGCTGGCCATCCCCCTCGTCTGGCCGCAGCCGGCGGGCGCGGAGGCGCGCATCTGGATCTACCTCGGCCCGTTCTCAGTGCAGCCGGGTGAGTTCGCCAAGATCCTATTCATCATGTTCTTCGCCCAGCTGCTCGCGCAGAAGCGCGCGCTGTTCACGGTCGCGGGTTACCGCATTCTCGGCGTCGATCTGCCGCGCCTGCGGGATCTCGCACCCATCCTCGCGGTGTGGGCCATCGCCATCCTCATCATGGCGATCTCCAACGACTTCGGCCCGGCGCTGCTGCTCTTCGCCACCGTGCTGGCCATGCTCTTCATGTCCACGGGCAAGGTGTCCTGGCTGCTCATCGGCACGGTCCTCGTCGCCGTGGGCGGCACGGGCGTGTACATGATCTCCTCGAAGATCCAGGAGCGGGTGACCAACTTCCTCGATCCCATCGCCAACTACGACACCACCGGCTACCAGATCTCCCAGGGTCTGTTCGGCATGTCCTGGGGCGGCGTGACCGGCACCGGCCTGGGCAAGGGACACCCGGACCTCGTGCCCGTCGCCCACACCGACTTCATCCTCGCCGCCGTTGGCGAGGAGCTCGGCCTCATCGGCCTGGCCGGCGTGGTCGTGCTCTTCGGCCTGTTCGTCTCCCGCGGCTTCCGCGCAGCCCTCCAGGTCCGCGACAGCTACGGAAAGCTGCTGGCCGCGGGCCTGGCCACCAACATCATGGTGCAAGTGTTCGTCGTCCTCGGCGGCATCACGGCGCTCATGCCCATGACGGGCCTGACCACGCCGTTCATGTCCGCTGGCGGCTCCGCGCTCATGGCCAACTACATCCTCGTGGCGCTGTTGCTGCGGGTGTCCAACGCCGCCCGTCGCCCGTCCTCGCTTGACGACGCCGCGCCCGCAGCCAGCCTCACCCAGGGACGGCGCGGTGACCTCGCCCCGTCCGACACCGGCTACTTCGCGGTCCAGGAGGCACGCCGATGAACCGATCAATCCGCTGGGGTGCGATCTTCGCGATCCTCCTCACCCTCGTCCTGCTCATCCACATCACCGTGGTCCAGGCCTTCCGCGAAGACGAATACGCACAGAACCCGCTCAACGCGCGTGGCTTCCTCGAGGCGCAGCAGATCCCGCGCGGCAACATCTCCGCCGGCGGGCAGGTGCTCGCCGAGTCCTACCAGGACGCCGACGGCAACTTCCACCGCACGTACCCCAACATGCCCTTCTCCTTCGGGCCCGTGGTCGGCTACCTCTCCCCGCAGTACGGCGCCGCCGGCCTGGAACAGGGTTTCAACGGCGTGCTCTCCGGCACCCAGTCCGCCACCGGATCGCGGGGCCTTCCGATCATCGAGCAGGGTGACCAGCACGGCAACAACATCGAGCTGACCGTCGACCCCAACACGCAGGCCACGGCCTACGAGATGCTGTTCAACAACGGCTACACCGGCGCCGCGGTGGCCATCCGGCCGTCGACGGGCGAGGTACTGGCCATGGCCTCGAACCCGTCCTACGACCCGAACTCCATCGTCGATCCCGCCACCAGCGACGACGCCTGGGCCGCGCTGAGCAGCGACCCCACCCAGCCGCTGGTCAACGGGGCGACCCAGGAGACGCTGCCCCCCGGCTCGATCTTCAAGATCATCACCACCGCCGCGGGCATCCAGAACGGGTACACCCCGAACTCCACGCTCACTGGCGCCTCGGAGATCACGCTGCCCAACACCACAACCACCCTGACCAACTACGCTGGCCAGACCTGCGGCGGCCAGGAGCAGGTGACCCTCTCCACCGCGTTCTCCCTCTCCTGCAACACCGCCTTCGTGGAGATGGGCATCGACGTCGGTGCGGACGCCGTGCGCTCGGCGGCCGAAGCCTTCGGCGTCGGTGAGACTTACGACCTGGGCCTGCCCATGTCACCCGGCTCCCTCGGCGATCTCGCTGACGACGCCTCGCTCGGGCAGTCCGCCATCGGCCAGCGCGACGTCACCATGTCCGCACTCCAAGCCGCGATCATGGGCGCCACCGTCGCCAACGACGGCAAGCGCATGGATCCCTACCTCGTCTCCCGCGTCACCCGGGCCGACCTCACCGAGGTCAGCTCGACTGAGCCGACCCAGGTGACACAAGCCATCTCCCCCGAAGAGGCGGGCACCCTCGAGGGGCTCATGCTCGCCGCCGAGCGCAGCACCGCCACCTACGACGGCAACAACTTCGCCTCTAAGACCGGCACCGCCGAGCACGGAGAGGGCCTGCCCCCGCACGTCTGGTACGTCGCCTACGACCCGGACAACGACGTCGCCGTCGCGGTCGTGGTCGAGAACGGCGGCGGCTTCGGTGAATCCGCCACGGGCGGTCAGGTCGCCGGCCCCGTCGGCCGCGCCATCCTGCGGGCCGCACCCCAGGGAGGTGGGGCATAGATGAACAACGACAACAGAGAGCAGCTGCAGTCGCTCATCGGTGACGACTACGAGCTGCAGTGGACCATCGGCCATGGCGGAATGTCCACCGTGTGGCTCGCGGATGACGTGCGGGGGCGTCGAGAAGTGGCCATCAAGTTCCTCCGGCCGGAGTTCTCGAACAACGACGAGTTCCTCGAGCGCTTCCGCTATGAGGCCACCGCCGCGGAGGACATCGACTCCGACAACGTCGTGGCCACCTACGACTACCGCGAGATCCCCGACCCCGCCGGGCACACCAACTGCTTCATCGCCATGGAGTACGTGCGTGGCGAGTCCCTCGCTGACCTGCTCGCCCGCGAGGGCTCGCTCGGGGAGGACCTGGCCCTCGACGTTATCGAACAAGCGGCCCACGGGCTGTCCGTCATCCACCGCATGGGCCTGATCCACCGTGACATCAAACCCGGCAACCTGCTCATCACGCAGAATGGGCAGGTGAAGATCACCGACTTCGGTATCGCCAAGGCCGCGGCCGCCGTGCCGCTGACCCGCACCGGCATGGTCGTGGGCACCGCCCAGTACGTCTCCCCGGAGCAGGCGCAGGGATTCGAGGTGACCCCGTCCACGGACGTCTACTCCCTCGGCGTGGTCGGCTACGAGATGCTCGCCGGTCACCGGCCCTTCACCGGTGACTCCGGTGTCTCCGTGGCGTTGGCGCACGTCAACAACGCCCCGCCGCCGTTGTCCACCGAGATCAGCGCCGAGGCCCGCGAGCTCATCGGGATCGCCCTGCGCAAGAACGCCGACACCCGCTTCGCCGACGGCAACGAGTTCGCCATCGCGGCCTCGCGGGTCCGCTTCGGCGAGCGACCCCCGCAGCCCGCCTCCTCGGCGATGAACCAGCTGGCGCCGGAGCCCTCCCCCACGCAGTCGACCCAGATGCTCGGCCGGGTCGCCCAGCCCACCACCGTGCGCCCGGAACAGCGGGTGCCCCGCGCCGGCGCCGCTCCGGTGGCCCAGGCCGCGCCCCGCAAGCAGGGTAGCGGCGGCTTCGGCATCGGCATGCTCGTCGCCGGCATCGTCGTCGTCGGCGGTGGGATGGGTCTCTGGGGGCTCAACCAGGCCGGGGTGTTCGAGCCCGGGGGCAGCACCCCCACGACCTCGGAGACCCCGGCCATCGTGACGGAGTGGGTCACGCCGACGGAGGAGGAGCAGCCCACGACGGAGATCCTCACCACCACCGTCGAACCCTCGCCGGCGCAGAGGCCCACCTCCGAGCGCCAGACGCTCGAACCCACCGAGGCACCGAGCACCCCGGCACCGGCTCCGACCCCGGCTCCCGCGCCGGCGAGTACCCCGGCACCGGCACCGGTGCCGAGCACCGCGCCGCAGCCGGGAATCTCCCTGCCCCAACTCGACGGCTTGGACGCGCAGGCTCCCACCACCGTCGCCGAATCCCCCGGAGTAACCCCATGACGCTCATCGCGGACAGGTACCGGCTGGGCGCGCCCATCGGCACGGGAGGCATGTCCAACGTCTACGGCGCCGACGACGCCCTGCTCGGACGTGATGTGGCCGTGAAGATGCTCAAGCTCGACATGGCCCGCGACGACAACTTCCGCGAGCGTTTCCGCCGCGAGGCGCAGAACTCGGCCAAACTCAACCACCCCAACATCGTCTCGGTGTTCGACACCGGTGAAGCCGACGTCGAGGGAGTGTCGGTCCCGTACATCGTCATGGAGCGGATCTACGGACGCACCCTGCGCGACATCGTCCGCGAGGACGGCCCGCTGACCCCCGAGCAGGCCGCGGAGTTCATGATCCCGGTCAGCCACGCGCTGCAGGCCAGCCACGACGCCGGCATCATCCACCGCGACATCAAGCCGGCCAACATCATGGTCACCAACACCGGCTCGGTGAAGGTGATGGACTTCGGCATTGCCCGTGCGCTCGACGACTCCACCTCGGCGATGACCCAGACCTCCGCGGTCATCGGCACCGCCCAGTACCTCTCCCCCGAGCAGGCGCGGGGCAAACAGGCCGACGCCCGTTCCGACATCTACGCCGCCGGTTGTGTGCTCTACGAGGCCGTCACCGGCACCGCCCCCTTCGAGGGTGAGACCCCTTTCGCGGTCGCGTACCAGCACGTTCAGGAGGATCCGCAGCCGCCGTCCGAACGCATCACCACCCACGACCTCTCCCCCACGGAGGCGGTCAACATCGACGCGGTGGTGCTCACCGCCATGGCGAAACACCCGGCCGACCGGTACCAGACCGCCACGGAGCTTGCCGACGACCTCACGCTCCTCCAGCGCGGCTCCGTCACCTCCGCGGCCCGGGCCCACGTGCAGCCCGCCCGGCAGGAGTCCGTCCCCACGACGGCGACGCGGGTGGTCGCGGCAGACGCCACCCACGCGGCCCCGGCGCCTGCTCCTGCTCCCGCTCCGGTGCCGCAGTCCATCGGCGCCCACGCCGCCGCGCCCGCGAAGGGCAACAACCGCCTGGCCAAATGGCTGGCCGGCATCCTCGCCCTGCTCGTTCTGGCCGGGATCATCCTCTTTGCCACCCAGGTCCTGCGCGACACCTCGGGCACGACCGGCGCGCCCACGGACGAGGCCAGCGCCGCCCCGGAGGCCAGTGACATGGTCAGCGTCCCCGATCTCGCCGGCCAGCACCGCGACTCGGCGGCCAGCCAGCTGGAACAGCTCGGCCTGGTGGTGGAGCAGGACGAGACCCCTAACCCCGATGTTCCCGCCGACCACGTCATCAGCTCCAATCCGACGGCGGGTTCGCAGCTGCGCGCCGGCACGACCGTGCGTCTGAGCATTTCCACGGGTGAGGAACTGACCAAGGTCCCCGACGTCACCGGGGCGACCCCCTCGGCGGCCACGGACACCCTGACCCGCGCCGGCCTGCGGCTCAACCCCCAGGTGCAGCAGACCAGCTCGGACACCGTGCCGGAGGGTTCCATCGTCAGCCAGTCCCCGGCGGCCCAGTCCGAGGCTGCCCGGGGCACCGCCGTGACCATCACGGTCTCCACCGGCCCGGACCAGGTCCGGGTCCCGTCGCTGACGGGCATGAGCTGGGAGGAGGCCCGGGACACGCTCTCCTCGCTGGGCTTCACACCCACCCCTGACTACGTCGACTCCCTGGAGCCCGACGGCCAGGTCCTGGCCGTCGGCGGTTCCGGCACCGAGGCCGACCGCGGCACCGAGGTGGTCGTGCGGGTTTCCAACGGCATGCTCTTCACCATGCCCGACATCACCCGCATGGACCCCGCCGAGGCCAACAGCGCCCTGCACTCCGCCGGTTGGACCGGCTCGCAGGTGCGGGTCGCGCCGGAGCGCCCGGGCACGGGCGCGCTCATCGACAACGGTCTCATCGCCGCCACGGACCCCTCCCCGGGTGCCACGCTGCGTAAGGACGCGGAGGTCACCGTCTTCCTCTGGGAGTTCAGCCTCCGCAACCTGGCCCCCTAGATCCGCCCGTGCGGCTGCTACAGTCGTGCTCAACTACCACCCAACGAAGAAGGTTTCGTCTCATGCCTAAGGCAAAGGTCACGGACAATTCGGTGCCCACCACGAGCCCGTCGGTCAGCCGGACCCCGGTGAAGATCAACACCGGCGGCACCCCGACCTGGTACAAGGTCATCATGTTCGGGCTCATGCTGCTCGGCCTGGCCTGGATCGTCGTGTTCTACCTCGCCGCCAGCTACATCCCGTTCATGGTCGAGCTCGGCCCATGGAACTACGCCATCGGTTTCAGCCTGCTGGTCGTGGGCCTGCTCATGAGCATGGGCTGGCGCTAGCCGCCCAGCCGACCAAGCCGACAAAGCCCGGTACTCCCTCCCAGGGGTGCCGGGCTTCGTCGTGCCCACGGCCGCACGGGTACTGGTCCCCGTCCGGCACCATCTGCAGCGCGGCGCGCTTTAGGCTCAGACAGGTAGGTACCCCTCCCAGACATTAAGGATGTTTACCATGAACCGGGTTTCCCGACGCCTGATCGGCGCCACCTTCGCAGTTGCCGCCGCCACCGCCACCATCGGCGACGCCCCCGCGCAGGCCCAGGATCTCTCCTCCCAGCTCAGCTCCTCGTTCCTGTCCGGCTTGGGCACCCAGCCGGCGCCCTCGTAGCCGGGCACGGGCACCCAGGCGGACTACAGCGCGGACCTCACCGCGCAGGTCAACGCCCACCGCGCCGCCAACAACCTGCCGCCAGTCCAGCGCTCTGCGGCTCTCGACGCCAGCGCCCAGGAATGGGCGGACTACCTCGCCCGCACCGGCAAGTTCGAGCACGGTGAGATGACGTGCCAGAACGGCTCCTGCCTGTCCGAGAACATCGCCATCACCACCGGCAACCCGTCGCAGGCGTTCGGACTCTGGCGCAATTCCCCGGGCCACAACGCCAACATGTTGGGCGCGAACGCCGTCCGGGTCGGTCACGGATCCGCCATCATGCAGTCCGGCAAGTTCGCCGGTCAGCCCGTGGTGGTGCAGCAGTTCCACAACTTTTAACAGCCGCGGAGTTATCCACAACCTGGGGACAGGTCTGTGGACGACGGCGTGTCGCAGCCGCCTCCCCAGCCTGTGGACAACCGTGTTCCCCGGTCAGCCCGGGGTAGTGACTTTTCGAACCGCACCACCCTGAACGCCCGTATAGCCTGGTCGCAGCTGTTCGAACGCTATTGTGTACGGATAATTACACGAATGTGTTTATCCACACTGTGGATAACTCCTGTGCATAACTCGGGGCGGTGTATAACTGCCCCGATTTGTCCACCGGTTATCCCCAGCCGTGGGCGGCGAGCACGTTACGACGCGCCTCCACCATGTTCTCCAGGCTGGCCTTCGTCTCCTCGTAACCACGCGTCTTCAGCCCGCAGTCCGGGTTGATCCACAGCCGCTCGGCCGGAACATGGGTGAGCGCAGCCTCGATGAGCGAGGTGAGCTCCTCCACGGACGGGACTCGCGGGGAGTGGATGTCCCAGATGCCCGGGCCGATCTCCGAGTGGAAGTTCTCGTTGAGGTCCACGAGCAGCTCCATGCGCGAGCGGGCCGCCTCGATGGAGGTGACGTCGGCGTCCAGGGCGGCGACGGCGTCGATGATCTGGCCGAACTCCGAGTAGCAGAGGTGGGTGTGGATCTGCGTCTCCGGCTTCGCGTCCAGGGCGACGAGGCGGAAGGAACGGATGGACCAGTCGAGGTAGGCGGGGCGGTCGTCCTCGCGCAGCGGCAGCAGCTCGCGCAGGGCGGGCTCGTCGATCTGGATGATGGAGATGCCGGCCTCGGCGAGGTCGTTGACCTCGTCGGCAAGCGCCAGGGCGATCTGATCCGCGGAGACTGCGAGGGGGACGTCGTCACGCACGAAGGACCACGCGAGGATGGTCACCGGTCCGGTGAGCATGCCCTTGACCGGGCGGTCGGAGAGGGACTGCGCGTAGCGCGCCCACTCCACTGTCATGGCCTCGGGGCGGGAGACGTCGCCGACGACGATCGGCGGGCGGGTGCAGCGGGAGCCGTAGGACTGGACCCAGCCGTTCTGCGTGACCACGAACCCGTCGAGCAGTTCCGCGAAGTACTGCACCATGTCGTTGCGCTCGGGCTCGCCGTGCACGAGGACGTCGATGCCGAGCTCCTCCTGCAGGGTGATCACGTCGGCGACCTCCTGGCGAAGGGCCTCGGTGTACTGCTCGTCGGTGAGTGCACCGGAGCGGTGGTCGGCACGTGCCTTGCGGATCTCCGTGGTCTGGGGGAAGGAACCGATGGTGGTGGTCGGCAGCGTCGGCAGGCCGAGCGCCTTCTGGGCCTCCTGGCGGCCGGCGAAGTCCGGGGTGCGCGCGACCTCGCCGTCGGGAAGCGCGGCGGTGCGGTTCTGCACGGCCTCGACGCGGGTGCGGGCGGATTCGCGGCGGGTGCGCACGGCACGCTCCGAGCGCGCCGCGGCCTCCTCGTCGCCGCCCGCCAGGGCCGCGGCCTCGGCGATCTTCTCGTCCGCGAAGGCCAGCCAGGACACGACGTCCACGGGCAGGTCAGTCTCGGCGGCGACGGTGTGCGGGACGTGCTGGAGGGAGACCGAGGTGGAGACGGAGACCTCGCGGTCGCCGAGGCTGGACAGCACCTCGGAGCGCTCGGCGAGGTCGGCGGCCCAGACGTTTCGTCCGTCGATAAGCCCGGCGACCAGCTGGGTGTCGGCCGGGACGGCCGCGGCGACGCGCTGGGGGTAGTCGGAGTCGAGGACCAGGGTGGCCGGGGCGAGGTCGACGTGCAGGGCCTCGGGCGCGGCGGCGGCGAGGACATCCAGCCCGGCGCGCAGGGAGCCGTAGGGAGTGCTGACCAGGATGTTGGGGCGGGACTCACCGACGGCGGGCTCGAGCAGGCGGGTGTAGGTCTCGCGGGCGAGCTCGGCGAGGCGGGCGTCGCCCGGGCCGAGGTCGGCGACCAGGGCGGGCTCGGAGAGCTGGATCCAGTCGATGCCGGCCTCGGCGAGCTCGGTGAGGATGGCGGCGTAGGCGTCGGTGAGCTCGCTCAGGCGCTCGAGCGGGTCGCCGGCTCCCTCGGCGGCCTTGGCGAGGGCGAGCAGGGTGACGGGTCCGACGAGGTAGGGGCGCACGGTGTAACCGGCGTCGCGGGCCTCCTCGACGATGCGCAGGATGCGGGCGGCGCGGGGCGTGATGGCGTCGGTGCCGACCTCGGGTACAAGGTAGTGGTAGTTGGTGTCGAACCACTTGGTCATCTCGAGCGGGGCCTTCTCGGAGTTGCCGCGGGCGAGCGCGAACTCCTCGTCGAGGGAGATCTCGGAGCCGCCGCCGATGAGGCCGACGGTCAGGGCGGTCTCCAGCACCTGGTCGTAGTAGGCGACGTCGGCCGGGATGGCGTAGTCCTCGGAAAGGCCCAGGTCGCGCAGGCGGGCGTAGGTGTCCACGCGCAGGCTGTGGGCCGCGCTGGTGAAGTCGTCGGCGCTGATGCGACCGGCCCAGTAGGACTCGAGGGCTTTCTTCAGCTCTCGGTTGGCGCCGACGCGCGGGTAGCCCTCGATGGTGACGTGCGGGAAAGAAGACATGGTGAGTCCTTTGAGTTGGTGCGCTCAGGTCTCGGGGGCTCCCGGTTGAAGCGCAGAGAAAGGGAAGTTTTCAGGCTCTGCGGGGGTGTGGCGCGGCGGGCGTGACCCCGACCTGGTCGAGCAGGTCGCGGGTGACGTCCATGTCGTTGTGCGTGTACACGTGCAGCCCGCCCGCACCGCCGGCCAGGATGTCCCTGGTCAGCTGGGCGGTGAGCGCCAGTCCGGCCTCTCGCTCGGCGAGGGGTCCGTTCTCGGCGGCCTCCGCCATCTGGCGGCGGAGGTGCTCGGGCACGCTCAACCCGGCCAGCTTGCCCATGCGTTCCAGCCTGGCGGCCGAAGTCATGGGCATGATGCCCGGAATGAGCGGGATGGTGACGCCGGCCAGGCGTGCCTTCTCGGCGAAACGCAGGTAGTCGTCGGCGTCGAAGAAGAGCTGGGTGATGGCGAAGTCCGCCCCGAGGCGCTGCTTGGCCAGCAGGACGTCGTAGTCCTCGTCCTCGTTGGCTGCCTCGGCGTGGCCGGAGGGGTAACAGGCCACGCCCACGGCGAGAGATCCGGCGGCGAACCGCGCCGCCTGTCGCTTCTCGACGGCGCGGATCACCCGGATGAGGTCCGTGGCGTGCTGCAGGTAGCCACTGGGCAGCGATTGCTCCCCGGCCGGGAGGTCACCGCGCAGCGCCAGCAGGCCGCGCACGCCGGCGTCGACCAGCTGGTTGATGCCGCGCACGACCTCCTCCTCGGTGCCCGCGGTGCAGGCGAGGTGCGCCAGCGGGCGCAGGCGGGAGTTGTCGGTGATGTACTCGATGACGGCGGCCGTGCCGTCCAGCCACCCGGAGCGGGCGGAGGAGGTGACGGCGACGTAGTCGGGGCGGTAGGTCTGCACCTCGGCGAGCAGCGCGTCGAGTTTGTCACGGTCGCCGGCCTGGTTGATGCGCGGCGGGATGACCTCGAAGGAGAGCGCGAGGCGGTCCCAGGTGGGGTGGGGGGTGTCGGTCTGCTCCTGGGTGTCCACCGGTGCGGAGGCGGATAGACGCGGAGCAGCCTGCGAGCTGACGCTCATGGCGATCAGGTTCCTTTTCGATCAATCGGGGATCAGGACTTGGGTGCAGGGCTCTGCGTTGGTTTTTGAATGTAGGCCCATAACCCGAAATCTCTCATCACCCTCGAAAGATCATCCCATTTTACGCGCGTTGACCTCGTGCTTTAGCATGCGACCAGGTGAATAAAATTACCCTCTTCAGAGCAAACTAGACCGAGCAGTGCACTCAGCGCGACGGCCCCCAGAACCGCGCTCCACCGCACCCGCGGGTCCCCCGAAGTGACCGGCCCCGCGAGGAACAGACCCACCGCCAGACCCCCGAGATGACCCCACAGACTAATGCCCGGCACCAGGAGGGAGTAGGCCACGTTGGCCATCACGAGCACCACCGGAGCACGCAGATCCCCACCCCGGCGGGCCGTCACGCCGATGAGCACGGCCAGCAGGGCGTAGAGCGCGCCGCTCGCCCCCGCCGTGGGGGTCAGCGGGTTCATCCACAGCACCGTGGCCGCGGAACCCAGCAACCCGGCGAGGTAGATCCCCGCGTACAGCAGCGGCCCGGTGAACTTCTCGATCTCCCTGCCGATGAGCAGCAGCATGATCATGTTGATGGCCAGGTGTGTGATGTCCAGGTGCAGGAAACCCGACGTGACCAGGCGCCACGGCTGCTCGGCCGGGCCCCAGAGGATCAGTTCCCGGCCCAGGCGCGACTGCGCCCCGCCGGTGAGCAGGAAGACGATCAGGCACGCGACAATGACACCGAGGGTGACGGGAGCTTCTCGACGGTACTTTCCCAGCCACTGCTGCATCGCGGCCCATCCTCTCCCGGGGCGCTAGCCCCTACTTCTACTGCAATGGCAAAAGCCCGCTCACCCCGAGAGGGGAAAGCGGGCCGCGAGTCCAGGAGACTAGGAGATCTCGACCGACTCGATGACGACGTCCTCGACGGGACGGTCCATGGATCCGGTGCGGACCTGGGCGATCTCGTCGACGACCTTGCGCGACGCCTCGTCGGTGACCTCACCGAAGATGGTGTGGGCGTTGTTGAGGTGCGGGGTCGGGCCCGCGGTGATGAAGAACTGCGAGCCGTTGGTGCCCGGGCCGGCGTTGGCCATGGCCAGCAGGTAGGCGCGGTCGAAGCGCAGCTCGGGGTGGAACTCGTCGGCGAACTGGTAGCCCGGGCCGCCACGGCCGGTGCCGGTGGGGTCACCGCCCTGGATCATGAACCCGTCGATGATGCGGTGGAAGATCGAACCGTCGTAGAACGGGCCGGAGTTTTTGCCCTGGGCGTTCTCCGAGGAGTAGTCCTTCTCGCCGGTGGCGAGGCCGACGAAGTTCTCGACCGTCTTCGGCGCGTGGTTGCCGTAGAGGTCGATGACGACGTCGCCATGGTTGGTGTGCAGAGTTGCGGTAGCTGTCTTCTGGGTCATGGCCACGAGTATAGGAAAACTCCTCTCCGCATGGCCACGTGTTCGCTGTCGGCGTTCGCCCGCCTCAATCCCCGCCACCCCACTAGAGTGGAAGGAGACGCATATAACTTCTCCGTTTAGATGAAGGGCTCCACACACCATGAATCCCCTACTGATCATGCAGGGTCTGAAGATCGTCAACCAGCTCCGTGGCACGCTCTCCAAGGGCGGGAAGAAGCCGGCCGGCGGGTACGACGACCTCCGTGTCACCTCTGCCTCCATTTCCGATCTGCGCACGCAGCTGGAGAACCTGGACCGCAAGGAGCGGGTGAAGCTCTCCGACAAGGAGGCGGAGAAGCGCCGGGAAGCCCGCGCCGAGGCCGGCCCGGTCACGCAGGCGGCGCACGTGCGCCTGGAGAACCGCCGGGCCCGACTCGCCCAGCGCCTGGCCGCGGAGGACGCCTTCGACTTCGAGAAGGCCAAGGACCGCCTGACCGAGACCGCGCAGGAAGCCCGCCAGGGGCTGTTCCGCCGGACGAAGAAGCAGTCCGCCAAGGTGCAGAAGGCCGCGGAAAAGGCCCGGAAGCAGGCCGAGAAGAAGGCACGTCGCCGCCAGCAGAAGAAGGGTCTGCGCGGTGTGGGCATCGGCGCCGCCCTCCTCTCGCTGCTCGCCGCAATCGGCGCCGGCGTCTACTACTTCCTCTTCCTGCGCACGAAGGAGGAGCCGGCGACGACTCCCCCGCGCGTGGAGGAGCACTCCGGTGAGCAGGAGTCGAAGCTCGTCTACCAGACCTCCACGGACAAACCCGCCGGCGATCTGGCCGAGTACCCGGCCGTGCGCGACGAGGAGCTGCTGGGATCCATCGACTCTCAGCTGGAGTCGCACCGCCGTGGCCAGGAGGCCGTCGCCGAGGCCTCGGAAGGCGCCGATCAGGCCGCCGAGCGGCTCCGCCTAGAGCAGGAACGCGTGGAGCGCGAGTTCAACGAGACCCTTCGGCGCGAGGACAACAGCTAGGCACGCATGGCGACGCCGCGCTTCCAGTAGCCCATGAAGGCCACCTGGGAGCGGGCGACCGCCTTGTCCCTGGTCAACGACCTGCGCAGGCCGGTGACCAGGCCGCTCTCCCCCGCTATCCAGTAGTAGCGGGGGATTTCTGCTGCCTCCTCCCCGATCTCCTCTCCCGACCCGGAAAAGACGGGGGTTTCCCACACCAGCTCGGGCGTGGTGTCCACCACGAGCTCGGCGTCGGCGTCTCCCAGCACCGCCTCGCACAGCTGGGCGCCGAACTCCCGCTCGCCGCGGATGAAGTAACGCACCTCGACGCCCGCCGGGCCGTCGATGGGCAGGGCATCGGCCGCCTCGGGTACCTCGATGTACGCGGTGCCCGTGACGTCGGATCCGGCCACCCGCAGGTCCTCGAGGATCCTGGCGATGGCCGGCGCCGCGGTCTCGTCGCCCACCAGCACGATGTCCGTCGCCGCGCCGGGGCGGAACTCAATGCCGCCCATCGGCTCCTCATCCCGGAGCGGGGCGATGAGCAGCACCTCGTCGCCCGGTTGCGCAGCGGCGGCCCAGGTCGCGGCCGGGCCGGTCTCCCCGGGCACGAGGTGCAGCACGAAGTCGACGGCCAGGCGTGTGGAGCCCGGTGCCAGCTCCCACCAGCGGATGGAATACGTGCGCATGTGGCCACGCTCGTCGTCGGGAAGCTCCAGCCAGGAGGGGTAGAAGTTGGCCGGGTCGGCGACCTGCGGGAGACGGCCGCTCGGACCCGGGAAGATCAGCTTGATGCGCTGGTCGTAGGCGGGGGCGTCGGAGCCCACCCGAGCGAGCTCGGATCCGGTGAAGACGACGCGGAGGAAGTTGGGGCTGAGGTGCTCGGCGGATTCGACGACGGCGGTGACGGGGGTGAAGGGCATCAGTGTTCTTTCGCGAAGTGGCGGCCGATGGGCAGCACGAGTGGGGAGCCGGAGACGGGGTCCTCGATGACCCGGCAGTCGAGTCCGAAGACGTCGGACATGGTCTGCTCGGTGACCACCTGTGCGGGATCGCCCGCACTGTAGAGCTTCCCGTTCGAGATGGCCACCAGCTCATCGGAGTAGCGGGCGGCCAGGCCGATGTCGTGCAGCACCATGACGATGGTGGTTCCGTGCTCGCGGTTGAGGTCGATGAGCAGGTCGAGGATCTCCAGCTGGTTGGCGATGTCGAGGTAGGTGGTCGGTTCGTCGAGCAGCAGGATGTCGGTCTCCTGGGCCAGCGCCATGGCGATCCACACCCGCTGGCGCTGTCCGCCGGAGAGCTCGTCGATGCTGCGCTCGGCCAGCTCCGTGGTGTGGGTGAGCTCGAGGGAGCGGGCCACGACCTCGTAGTCGCGCGGGGACCAGCGGCCGGTGAATCCCTGGTGCGGGTGCCGGCCGCGGCCGACGAGGTCGGCGACGACGATGCCCTCCGGGGCGACCGGGGTCTGCGGGAGCAGTCCGACGATCCTGGCCAGCTCCTTGGACGGGCGCTCGTGCAGCGGGCGGGCGTCGAGAAGCACCTCCCCGCTGGTGGGTTTGAGCAGGCGGGACAGGGCACGCAGGAGCGTGGACTTGCCGCAGCCGTTGGGCCCGACGATCGAGGTGATCCTGCCCGGCGCGATGGTGAGGTCCAGGCCGGTGACGACCTGTCGCTCGCCGTATCCCAGGTGCAGGTCGTGGATATCGAGGGTGTGGTCGACGCTCATGCGAGCCTCCTGGTAAGCAGGTAGATGAGGAAGGGTGCACCGAGGGCGCCGGTGACGACACCGACGGGGTAACGCGTGCCCAGGAAGTACTGTCCGATGAGGTCCCCGCCGAGAACGAGGATGGCGCCGACCAGGGCGGAGGGCACGAGCAGCGCGCCGCCGGGGCCGACGATGCGCGCGGCGATCGGGCCCGCCATGAAGGCGACGAAGGCGATGGGCCCGCAGGCGGCGGTGGCCACGGCGACGAGCCCGACCGCGGCGATGACGGCGAGGACCCGCACGCCCTGGACCCGGACGCCGAGACCGGAGGCGGCGTCGTCACCCAGGCGCAGGACCTCCAGCTCGCGGGTGAGCAGCACCAGCAGCGGCAGGCCGAGGACGACGCCCACGGCCACCGGCAGCACCCGCTCCCACGTCGCTCCGTTGAGTGAACCCGTCAGCCAGCGGGTGGCGGTGGGCAGATCCCAGGAATCCGCCTTAGACAGGGCGTAGGTGACCACGGACTGCAGCATGGCGGCGATGCCGATGCCG
Organism: Corynebacterium doosanense CAU 212 = DSM 45436; assembly: GCF_000767055.1. Lineage (NCBI taxonomy): Bacteria > Bacillati > Actinomycetota > Actinomycetes > Mycobacteriales > Corynebacteriaceae > Corynebacterium > Corynebacterium doosanense. The sequence continues at coordinate 31,785 of NZ_CP006764.1, read as the reverse complement.
ATGAGGATCAACCGGGTGCCGGAGAAACCGCCGGTGGCCGACAACGCGTAGATGAGCACCGCCACCACCAGCGCGGCGACGAGCGCCAGCAGGGAGACCTGCGCCTGGCTGAGGTCGAAGATGACAATCCCGATCACTCCCGCTGCCGACGCACCGGCGGAGATACCGATGAGATCCGGTGAGGCGAGCTGGTTGCGCAGCATGGTCTGGAAGGTCACGCCCGCGGCCCCGAACGCCAGGCCGACGAGCAGGCCGAGGGTGGCACGCGGGAGGCGCAGCCCCGTGACGGCGTACTCCGCCCCGCCCGGTGCGTCGCCGCCGGTGAGCAGGGCGAAGAGCGCGGCGGGGCCGTAGAAGTGCTCGCCCCACATGAGTGCGAACAGATAGAGCGCGGCGACGATGACCGCCATCGCGGCGGTGACGAGGGCGCGGCGGCGTCGGCGCGCGGCGCGGGCCTGTCGGAGGGTATTCACAGTTCACGCACCTTGGCCCGGCGGACAATCCAGATGAACACCGGCGCGCCGATGAGCGGCATGATGATGCCCACGGCGATCTCGCTGGGGCGGGTGATCACCCGGCCGGCGGTGTCAGCCAGCAGGATGAGCGTGGCCCCGCCGATCGCGGTGGCCGGAACCAGCCAGCGGTGGTCCGGCCCGAAGAGCAGGCGCAGGGCGTGGGGCACGATGAGGCCGACGAAGCCGATGGGGCCGGCAAGGGCCGTCGATACGCCGCAGAGGATCACCGCGCCGATGGAAATGACGCCCCTGGTCAGCGGGACGTTGACGCCGAGGCCGGTGGCCACCTCGTCGCCGAGGGCCAGGGCGTTCATGCCGCGCGCAGAGACGACGCAGATGAGTGCGCCGAGCCCCAGGGCCGGGGCCCCGTAGGCGAGGGTGTGCCACTGCGCGCCGCCGACGCCGCCGATCTGCCAGAAGCGGAAGGAGTCCAGGACGTCCGTGCGCGGCAGGAGCACCGCGCTGACCAGCGACCCGAGGGCCGCGGAGGTGGCGGCGCCGGCCAGGGCGAGCTTGAGCGGGGTCGCCCCGCCGCGCCCGAGGGAGCCGACGGTGTAGACAAACACCGCGGCCAGAGCCGCGCCGAGAACGGCGAGCAGCATCGTGGGCACCGCAGAGGTCAGCCCGAAGAAGGCGATGCCCACGACCACAGCCAGCGACGCGCCGGAGAGCACCCCGAAGATGCCCGGGTCGGCGAGCGGGTTACGGGTCACCGCCTGCATGGCCAGGCCGGCCAGGGATAGCGAGGCGCCGACGAGGATGGCCAGCACGGTGCGCGGGATGCGCGCGGCCGCGGCGGCCTGCTCCGTGGTGTCGGTGTGCCCGAGCAGGGCCGCATAGGCGTCCGACCACTCGATGGAGCGCACGCCGAACATCACGGAGAACACGGCGGCCACGGCAGTCGACGCCAGCAGGACCAGGATCCACAGTGTTCTGGAGGCCTGGCGTGCCTTCGTCGATGGGGCTGACGGAGCGTCGGTACGCGTGGACACCTGTTCTAGAGCGCGTCGTTCAGACGGTCGAGGTACTTCTCGATGCCCCAGGGGATCCCCAGCGGCGCCGGGCTGGCAGCCGCGGAGAGCGGGCCGGTGCCGAGGAACGCGACGTGGCCCTCCTTGATGGCGGGGATGCGGCTGAGCAGCGGGTCGGCCTGCATGGCCTCGAGCGCCTTCTGGTTCTCGGCGTCGTCGTCCGAGCCGTAGGCGATGAAGAGGTCGACGTCGTCGAAGCGCCCCGGGTTCTCGGAGGACAGTTCGACGAAGAACTGATCAGTCTTGGCGGACTCCTCGGTGACCACGGTCGGGTTCTCAAAACCCGCCTCGAGCAGGAAATCCTGGCGGGTGTCGTGGTCGGTGTAGATGGTGATCTTGGACATGTCGGTCGGCTCGATGAAGGCGAAGGCGACCTTCTTGCCCTCGAGGTCGGGGTGAGCGGCCATGGCGTCGGCGACCTCCTTGTCCAGGTCGGAGGAGAGCTTCTCGCCCTCGTCGGCCTGACCCAGCGCGGTGGAGTTCATCTCCACCATCTCGTCGAGCGAGGTGCCCCACGCGGCGTTGGGGTAGGCGACCGTCGGGGCGATCTTGGAGAGCTCGTCGTACTGCTCCTGCGTCAGGCCGGAGTTAGCGGCGAGGATGACGTCGGGCTCGGTGGCAGCGATCTCCTCGTAGGGGATGGCGTCGGTGGTGTCGAAGAGAACCGGGGTCTCGCCACCGAGCTCGTCGATCTTGTACTTGACCCAGGGAAGGATGCCGTCGCCGTCGTCATCCCCAAAGGTGGCCTTGTCCATGCCGACGGGCACCACGCCGAGGGCCAGCGGGGTCTCCTGGTTGCTCCAGCCGACGGTGGCCACGCGCTCCGGGGTGCCCTCGATGACGGTCTCGCCGAAGGCGTGCGTGATGGTGATGGCGTCGGAGTTCTCGGAGGAGGCTGCTGCCGAGGTTCCCGAGGAGCTGGTGCCGGATTCGGAGCAGGCGGTGAGCCCGGTGACGAGGACGGTGGCGGCGACGATCGTGGCCGGAATGCGGCGAAGGCGCATGTGGGGATCTCCAAAGGTGAGGACGGGGGTGTGCCGAACAGCGATATTAGAACACCAATAGACTAAGGCCAGGCTTACCTACAAAGCAAGCGGGCCCCTCATCGTTCTGCACTCCTTCTATGACCGGACGATGGAAAACTCACCGAGATCATCACTGATATGACCGTGGGCCCCAACGACTCCGACTCCGGCCTCTCGGCGTCGGTCTGGGGCACTGACCTGGCCCAGACCCATGAGGTCGCCCGCAGGCTCAAAGCGGGCATGAGCTTCTTCAACGAGGTCTCGGTCACCGCCGCCGGCCTGCCCTTCGGTGGCATCGGGCGCCCCGGTTATGGCCGTGAGCTGGAGCGCTGGGGAGTCGGCGAGTTCGTCAACGACAAACTCATCCACGTCTCCGCCCAGTCCAGCGTTGGGCTGTCCCCGGTGAGGTAGAGTTCAGGCTGTGCCAGAACCGATAGAGGACTTCGGCCAGGCCGCCCATCACGCGGCCCGTCAGGTCATCGCCCAGTATTCCTCCAGCTTCTCGCTGGCCTCGCGCCTACTCACCGAGCCCGCGCGCACTGACATCCGCAATCTCTACGCGGTGGTGCGGATCGCGGATGAGATCGTCGACGGTGCCGCGTCTTCCACGGAGGCACCGACGCTTATCAACGACTATGAGCACCAGATCCGCACCGCCCACCTGCACCTTTTTCACACCGATCCAGTGATCCACGCCTTCGCCATCACGGCGCGCCGCTGCGGTTTTCAGGACGAGCACCTTGAGGCATTCTTCGCCTCCATGCGCCGCGACCTCGATCCCACCCCCCACGACCGAGCCAGCTTCGACCAGTACGTTTACGGCTCCGCCGAGGTCATCGGGCTCCTGTGCCTGGACGTGTTTCTCGCCGGTCAGCCGCGCACTGACCGCCCCGCCCTGGACAGCGCAGCCCAGCGCCTGGGCGCGGCTTTCCAGAAGATCAACTTCCTGCGCGACCGGGACGAGGACGCCGAACGTGGCCGCTCCTATCTGGTCGGCGACCTGCTCCCCGAAGCTCGCGCCGATCTCGCCGCCGCCCGTCAGGCGATTACGCTGCTTCCGCTCAGCGCCCGCGCTGGGGTGCTCGCTGCTACCGACCTGTTCGACGAGCTCATCGACCTGCTCGAACGACCCCATACCGGCCGGGTGAGCGTGCCGCGGCGTCGCAAGCTGGCCATCACTACCCGCGCCGCCGCCCGCGCCCTGCGCCCATGACCCGCACCGCGATTGTCATCGGCGCCGGGGCCGCGGGCCTCGCCACCGCCGGACTACTCGCCCGGGAGGGTTGCCAGGTCACCGTGCTGGAGAAGAACGCCGACTACGGCGGCCGCGCGGGGTCGCTGAGCTCAGGAGGTTTCCGCTGGGACACCGGCCCCTCCTGGTACCTCATGCCCGACGCCTTCGACCGTTTCTTCCAGCTCATGGGCACCTCCACGGCCGCCGAGCTCGACCTCATCCAGCTGAAAGACCCCGCCTACCGCGTCTTCCCCGAGCAACACTCGCCGGTGGACGTCCCCGCCGGCCGGGAAAACGTGGCACGGCTGTTCGAGTCCATCGAGCCCGGCGCGGGCGCCCGCCTGGAGCGCTACCTGGACAGCGCCGAGCTGACCTACCGCACCGCGTTGCGACACTTCCTCTACACCACCTTCTCCTCCCCGCGCCCCTTCCTGCACCGCGACGTCCTCTGCCACCTGGGAAAACTCGCGCGCCTGCTGACGATGTCGCTGGAGGGGTACGTCGAGAAGCGTTTTCACGACACCCGCCTGCGCCAACTCCTCTCCTACCCCGCGGTCTTCCTGTCCACCCGGCCGGAGTCAGCCCCGGCGCTCTATCACCTCATGAGCCACACCGACCTCACCCAGGGCGTCTTCTACCCCGTCGGCGGCTTCCGCGCGGTCATGGAAGCGCTCTACCGCCTGGCCGACGGCGCGGAATTTCGCTTCTCGACGCCCGTTTCAGCCATCACCGTCAAACACGGCCGAGCCGTCGGCGTGCGCATTCCCGGCGGCGAACTGCGCGCGGACCTCGTGGTCAGCTGCGCCGACCTGCACCACACGGAGACCCGGCTGCTGCCGCCCGAGCTGCGCACCTATCCCGAAAAGTGGTTCGCTAAGCGCGACCCCGGCCTGGGGACCGTGCTGGTCATGCTCGGCGTGCGCGGTGCGTTGCCGGAGCTCGCGCACCACAACCTGTTCTTCAGCGAGGACTGGACCCCGGACTTTGACGCGGTGTTCGGCGGGGGCCGGGCGTCCAGGTCGATCTACGTGTCCAAGCCCTCCGCCACCGACCCTTCTGTGGCTCCTGAGGGCTGCGAGAACCTGTTTGTCCTGGTCCCCGTGCAGGCCGATCCCGCCTTCTCGCAGGTAGAGGAGGTCGCCGACGCGGCGGTCGCGCTGGTGGCCGAGCGAGCCGGGATTGCGGACCTTTCCGAGCGGGTGGTGGAACGGCATGTCCGCGGTCCCGCCGATTTCACCGCCGACTTCAACGCCTGGAGCGGCGGGTCGATCGGGCCCGCGCACACGCTGAGACAGTCGGCGTTTCTGCGCGGGAGAAACAAATCCCGCAAGGTCGACGGCCTGTACTACGCCGGGGCGTCCACCGTTCCCGGGGTGGGGGTGCCGCTGTGTCTGATCTCGGCGGAGAATGTTCTCGCCCGACTTGCCCGTCCGGACACCTCCTTGTAGTCTTTGCAGCCGTCGCGCAATTTTGCGCACCCCGTGCAATTATGCGTTCGGCGGGGAAACGATCGTCGATACGCGTCTCTACTGAAAAGGGCTATCACAGTGGCAAAGTTCCTGTACAAGGTAGGTTCCACCGCCTACCGCCTGAAATGGCCGTTCCTGGCCTTCTGGCTCATCCTCCTCATCGCGCTCGGGTTCCTGGCCAGCGCATTCGCCAAGGAACCGTCCACCACTTTCTCCATCCCAGGCCTGCAGGCGATCGAGACGCAGGAGAAGATGCAGGAATTCTTCCCCGACTCCGAGGACGCGACCTCCGCGCCCACCGGCAGCGTCGTCGTCCAGGCGCCCGAGGGCAAGAAGCTCACGGACCCGGACGTCACCGCCGCTGTCGACGAGCTCGTCGCTGACCTGCAGGAACAGGACGTGCTGACGGACACCGAGGCGATCGCCAACCCCGTGCTCGCCGCGCAGGGTCTCGCCGGCCAGCTCACCGAGCAGCTGTCCGCCCAGGGCACGCCGCAGGAGCAGATCGACAAGGACATCGCGGAGATCAGCCCGCTCAGCGCAGACGAGACCACCGGCACGCTGACGCTGACCTTCGACGCCGAGACCGCCATGGACATCGCCGAGGAGGATCTCGACGCCGTCACCGGCACCCTCGAAGAGCACAACGACGACGACCTCACCATCGCCTACAACGGCAACGCGTTCGACTCCTCCTCAGAGATCGGCTTCACCTCTGAGCTCATCGGCCTGGCCGTCGCGGCCATCGTGCTGCTCATCACCTTCGGCTCCGCCGTCGCCGCCGGGCTGCCGCTGATCTCCGCCGTCATCGGCGTGGGCATCGGCCTCATGCTCGTGCAGCTGGGCACCCTCGTCTCCGACGACGTCAACGAGATGACCCCCATTCTCGCCTCGATGATCGGCCTCGCCGTGGGCATCGACTACGCGCTGTTCATCGTCGCCCGCTTCCGCAGTGAGCTGGTCAAACTCGCCTCCGGGCACAACCTCTCGCCCAGGGAGGTCGCGCAGGTGATCAAGGGGCTCTCGCGTGAGCAGCGCGCGCACGCCATGGGCATCGCCACCGGCACCGCCGGCTCCTCGGTCGTCTTCGCCGGCCTGACCGTGCTCATCGCGCTGACCGCGCTGTCGATCATCAACATCCCCTTCCTCACCCTCATGGCGCTCGCCGCCGCGCTCACCGTGGCGCTGGCCGTGCTCATCGCGCTGACCTTCCTCCCCGCGCTGCTCGGCCTGCTGGGCACCCGCGTCTTCGCCGGCCGCATCCCCGGCCCGAACGTTCCGGACCCGGAGGACGAGAAGCCGACCATGGGCCTGAAGTGGGTACGCCAGATCCGCAAGCGCCCCTGGCTCTACGTCCTCGTGCCCGTCATCCTGCTCGGACTGCTGGCCATCCCGGTGTCCAGCATGCGCCTGGCCATGCCCACCGACGGCTCCGCCAACCTCGGCTCCCCGCAGCGCACCGCCTATGAGATGACCTCCGACGCCTTCGGCCCGGGCCGTAACGCCCCGATGATCGCGCTGGTGGACAACACTTCCGTGGACGAGGCTGAGCGCCCGGCGGCCGTCGCCAAGGCCCTCGAGCAGTTCAACAACACCGAAGGCGTGGTCAACGCCCAGGTCGTCACCACCACCGACACGATGGACGCCGCCCAGGTGCTCATCACCCCGTCCGGCGGAGCGACCGACGAGGCCACCTCCGAGACGCTGACCCGCCTGCGCGACGACGTCGGATCCTTCGAGGACGAGACCGGCGCCAGCTACGGCATCACCGGCGTGACCCCGATCTTCGACGACATGTCCCAGCGGCTTGCCGACGTCCTCCCGCCCTACATCGCCATCGTCCTCATCCTCGCCTTCCTGGTGCTCATGCTGGCCTTCCGCTCCATCTGGGTCCCGCTCATCGCAGCCCTGGGATTCGGCCTCTCCGTCCTGGCCACCTTCGGCGTCACCGTGCTCTTCTTCCAGGAGGGCGCACTCGGCCTGGTCAACGACCCGCAGCCGCTGCTGAGCTTCCTGCCCATCATGCTCATCGGCCTCGTCTTCGGCCTGGCCATGGACTACGAGGTCTTCCTGGTCACCCGCATGCGCGAGGGTTTCAAGCACGGCAAGACCGCCGGCGACTCGACCTCCAACGGCTACAAGCACGGCGCCCGCGTGGTCACCGCTGCCGCGCTGATCATGATCTCCGTCTTCGCCGCGTTCACGCTGCAGGACCTGCAGTTCATCAAGACCATGGGCTTCGCCCTGGCCGCCGCGATCTTCTTCGACGCCTTCATCGTGCGCATGACCATCATCCCCGCGACCATGTTCCTCCTCGGCGACAAGGCTTGGTGGATGCCGAAGTGGCTGGATAAGATCCTGCCCAACGTCGACATCGAGGGAGAAGCACTGCAGCATGACCAGCCTGCGCGAGTCTAAGAAGGCCGCCACCCGCTCCGCCCTTGCGCGGGCGGCGGCGGAGCTCGTGCTTCGCGACGGCGCGGAAGGCCTCACCGTCCCCGCCATCACCGCGGCTGCAGGGGTCTCCCCGCGCACCTTCCACAACTACTTCGCCTCGCGCGAGGAGGCGCTGGTCGACTTCATCACGGGGCGCGTCGCCGAGCTCGTCGTCGACTTCGAGTCGTTGCCCGCGGAGCTTGACCTGCTCACCGCCGTCGAACGCATCGTCTCGCAGAACCTGCGCACCGGTGACCTGGAGCTCGACTCCTTCCCCACCCTGTTCAAGCTCTGCGAGGTGGTGGAATCCCTCGCTCCCCAGCACTCCGCCTGCGTCACCCAGCCGATCCTCGACCCGATGATCGTTTCCTTTCGCGAGCGCACGGAAGGCCTCTCCGACTTCCAGCTGTCGACCCTGGTGCGGATCATCGCCGCCGCCATAGGCTCCGCGTTGGAATGGCACTACCGCTCACCCGAGCCGCGCGACCCCGTCGAGGGCGAGAAGCTGCTGCGCGAGGCCGTGGAGCTGATCCGGCCGGTGTAGGTCTCACGCGATGACCCTTGCTGCGTGGTGGTCCAGGAGCGCGCGGGCCTTGACCACCACGCCGAACTCTCCATTGGAGTCCGGGAGCAGGTCCGCCATCCCTACCCGCAGAAACACGTAACCCTCGTTCTGCAGGTACTTCTCGCGCTCGCGCTCTGCGCGCAACACCTCGGCGGTGGTTTCCCCGAAGGTCTCGCCGTCGTATTTGACGGCACCATCGATCTCGATGATCAACCAGCCATCGATTAGCAAGTCAACCCGGTAGTACCTGGACCCATCCGTCCCGCGGATCTCCACCTGCGTCAGGATCTCAACGCCAACGCCGGCCTCAATGAGCAGCGCACGGGCCCAAGATTCCAACGGACTGTCAATGTCGGGTCGGGAGAGGTCGAGCACCCGCCGAACCAGAGCCCGGCCATGGAAGGGCCCCAACCCGAGTGCCGATTCGCGAAGCACAGCGAAGGAAACATTTTGATACCGGTGGCGGGCTGAATCAATGGCGATCACGCCGTCGACAAACCCGTGCCACCTGGTGATATCCGCAACCGTGCGCCCGAGCGTGGTCAGCCGCAGCCCGTTGTCCTCGATGAAGTCCCCAGGGTTGAGATGGGTGCTGCGGTAGCGGACGTTTGGCGGCCAATGTTTAGGTGACTGGGCCTTGGCCTTCATCGTGGTCAGATCCACCGTCGGGTCGTAACCCCGGACACCCAGTCCCCAGAGCCGCGCGGCTGCGACGCCGCTGACCACGGCTTTGTCAGCCGTAAGGCCGGCAGCGGCTGCCCGGGCAGCGAGCTGATCCCACCGTTTCAGCTTCCCGAACGCCACCCTGTCGACGGCCACTTCATCCGTCAGTTTGAGGTAGGTGCCGTTCCTGATTTTGGTGAGCTGTTCGACGTCGCTGAGCGGTAGCTTCCGGATCTCTACCAGGCCGTATCGTTTCGTCCATTTCGACATGACCTGATTGTGCGCGGAGAACCGAGACTGGGCCGGCCTTGAGCATTCCGCCTGTGGATAACCGCGCCGAGCGGGTGCGTTGTCCACAGCGTCTGTTGGTCTTAAGGACGGCTTCTGAAAGCACGCGGTCGTGAGAACGCGCCCTTAAGACCAACAGGCGCCATTTCGGCCACGCGTTGGTCTTGTCGAGACTCCGTGCTTTCAGAAGCCGTCCTTAAGACCAACACCAGCGCCAGGCGCAGACCTACCGCCCGAGCTCGTGCTCCAGCGCGTCGAGCTCCCCGCCGCCCGCCATCTGCAGCGTCAGCTCCTCCAGCGTCACCGCCGAGCGCGGGGCGTCGAGCACCGTGCGCCCCAGCCCGAGCAGGATGAAGTGGTCGCCGACCAGGTAGGCGTGGTGCGGGTTGTGGGTGATGAAGATAACGCCCAGGCCACGGTCGCGGGCCGCGGCGATGAAGCGCAGCACCATGCCGGACTGTTTGACTCCCAGGGCGGCGGTCGGCTCGTCGAGGATGAGCACCTTCGCGCCGAAGTACATGGCACGCGCGATGGCCACCACCTGGCGCTGGCCACCGGAGAGGGATTCCACGTCGACGTCGACGCTGCGCAGCTCGATGCCCATCCCCCGCAGCTCGGCATCAGCCACGCGGCGCATCTCGTCCGCCTTAAGCACCCCGAACGGCCCGGTGATCTCCTGGCCGAGGAAGAAGTTGCGCCACACACTCATCTTTCCCACGACGGCGAGGTCCTGGTAGACCGTGGCGATGCCGGCGTCCAACGCCTGACGCGGCGACCCGAAGGACACCTCCTCCCCATCCAGCAGAATCGACCCGGACGTCGGCGGATGCAGGCCCGCGAGCACCTTGATCAGCGTGGACTTGCCGGCGCCGTTGTCGCCGAGCACGCAGGTCACTTCGCCGGAACGGACTGAGAGGGAGACGTCGTCAAGCGCCGTAAAAGCACCGTATTTTTTGGTGATGTTCTCGAGCTGGATCATGAACGTTCCTTTGCATAGCTTTCGAACCGCATGTTGAACACCACGGCCGCGAGCAGGACCGCGCCGAGGAAGAACTTGAACCAGTCGGGGTTCCAGCCGGCGTAGACGATGCCCTGGTTGGTCATGCCGAAGATGAACGCGCCGATGGCCGTGCCCACGACAGTGCCGCGGCCACCCTTCATGGAACAGCCGCCGATGACGGCCGCGATGATGAAGAGGAACTCGTTGCCCACGCCCTGGCCGGCCTGGATGGAGTCGAAGTTGAAGAGGTTGTGCATGCCCACGAACCAGGCGGCGAGGCCGACGAACATGAAGAGGATGATCTTCACGCGACGCACCGGCACACCCACCGCGCGGGAGGCGTCCTGGTTACCGCCGACGGCGAAGATCCAGTTGCCGAACCGGGTCTTGTACAGCAGCCACGAGCCCACGGCCACGAAGAACAGCCACCAGAACACGGTGATCTGGATGTGCACGCCGAAGATGGGCACGGACGAGGCGAAGACCGCGTGCGCGGAGCCGAAGCCCTCCATGTCGGAGATGATCGGCGTGGCCACCTGGCCGGTGACCAGGCGGGTAATCGCCAGGTTGAGGCCCTGGAGCATGAGGAACATGGCCAGGGTGATGAGGAAGGACGAGATGCGCGTGCGGGTGACCAGGAAGCCGTTGATCGCCCCGATGGCCAGCGAGATCAGCAGCGCCAGCAGCGCGCCGACCCAGGAGTTGAGCCAGAGGTTGTAGTTGAGCATCGTCGCGGCGAGCGCGGCGGTGGTGACGGCGACGCCCGCCGAGAGGTCGTATTCGTCGCCGATCATGAGCAGGCCAACGGCGATGGCCATGATGCCGATCGTCGAGCTGGCGTAGAGCACCGTGGCGAACGCGTCGAAAGACCTGAACGACGGCGCGACCGCGAAGAACAGGGCGAAGACCAGCACTGCGCCGATCGCGCTGGTCAGCTCCGGACGGCGCAGCAACCCGCTCATCGCAATCCCGCCTGGGCGGCGTCGGCAATGCTGTCCACGTTGGACTTGTCGACGAACGCCGGCCCGGTCAGTACCGGCTGGCCGCCACCGATGGTGGAGCCGTTGCGGTGCGCGAGCCACAGCGCGTCGACGGCGAGGTATCCCTGCAGGTAGGGTTGCTGGTCGATGGCCCACTGAATATCGCCGCTGCGGATCGCCTCGACGAGCTGGGCGTTGGTGTCGAACGTCGAGATCTTCGCCTCCGAACCTGCGGCCTTCGCGGAGTCCACGGCCGCGAGCGAGACCGGCGCGACCAGGCCCATGACCCAGTCAATGGACGGATCCTGGGCGAGCTTGGCCTCCAGGGTCGACTGCACCGAGGTGAGGTCCATGCCGTTGACGTAGATGGTGTCCACCTTGCCGGACATGCCCTCGGCCACGCCCTCGCAGCGCGACTCCTGCGAGGAGTTGCCCTGCTCGTGGATGACACAGAGGGCGTGTGTGGCTCCGTCGGCGGCCAGTCGCTCGCCGGCGGACACACCGGCGATGTGCTCGTCCTGGCCGAAGTACCCGGTCAGGCCGTAATCCCGATAGCGGTCCATGCCACCGTTGAGGCCGACGGTGGGGATGCCGGCGTCGACGGCCCGCTGGGCGGCCGGACCGATGGCATCGGGGTTGGGCATGGTCACGGCGAGCCCGTCGACGTCGGAGTCGATGGCGTTCTGGATGAGGTTGGCCTGGTCAGGGGCCTGCGGGGCGGAGGAGTAACGCAGCTCGATGTTGTCTTTCTTCGCGGCGTCCTCGGCACCGCGGCGCACGAGGTCCCAGAAGGTGTCGCCCGGCGCGCCGTGCGAGACCATGGCGACGGTCATGCGCGGCGTATCGACGCCGCCCCCACCCTCTCCGCCTTCGGTGGAGCGCGGCGCTCCCCCGGTGGAGGAACATCCGGCGAGGGCGAACACAGCAGCCGCAGCGGTGGCGGCGACAATCTTTTTAAGTTTCACGTAATACAGTCAACGCAGGTCAGAGGCCTAAGTCAAACCTCTTTATCCATTAAGACCTCATATGCAGGACGTTTCTGTCACCCCCTCGATACACTTCGGTCATGGAAACTGATGCCATCGTCGTGGGCGCCGGCCTCGCCGGGCTCACCGCCGCCGCAGAACTCATCGACGCCGGCAAGAGCGTCACCATCGTCGACCAGGAGAACGAGGCCAACCTCGGCGGCCAGGCCTGGTGGTCCTTCGGCGGCCTGTTCATGGTGGACACCCCGGAGCAGCGCCGGATGGGGGTCAAGGACTCCGTCGAGCTGGCCTGGCAGGACTGGCAGGGCAGCGCGGGCTGGGACCGCACCGACGACGAGGACTCCTGGGCCGAGAAATGGGGCCGGGCGTACGTCGAGTGGGCGGCGGGCGAGAAACGTTCCTGGCTGCGGGAACAGGGCGTGAAGTTCACCCCCATGGTCGGCTGGGCCGAGCGTGGCGACGGCCGCGCGCAAGGCCACGGCAACTCCGTTCCCCGCTTCCACATCGCCTGGGGCACCGGCACCGGCGTGGTGAAACCCTTCGCGGACAAGGCCCGTGCCTCCGCCACACTCAAGTTCCGCCACCGCGTGGATGAGCTCATCGTCGAGGGCGGCGCGGTCGTCGGCGTGCGCGGCAGCATGCTCGCCCCCGAGACCGCCGGCCGGGGCGAGCCCTCCAACAACGAGGTCACCGGGGACTTCGAGCTGCGCGCGCAGGCCGTGATCGTCTCCACCGGCGGCATCGGCGGCAACCACGAGCTGGTGCGCGAGTTCTGGCCGGAGCGCCTCGGCCAGCCGCCGCGCTCGATGATTACCGGGGTGCCCGAATACGTCGACGGCCGCGGCATCGTCATCGCCGAGAACGCCGGCGCGCGACTGGTCAACCGCGACCGCATGTGGCACTACGTGGAGGGCATCCAGAACTGGGATCCGGTGTGGCCGAAACACGCGATCCGTATCCTGCCGGGCCCGTCTCCGTTGTGGTTCGACGCCCTGGGTCGCCTGCTGCCCACGCCGTTCCACCCGGGTCGCGACACCCTGGGCACGCTGAAGTACCTGCGCACGACCCCGGACATCGCGGAGTACGACCACTCCTGGTTCATCGTCACGCAGAAGATGATCGAGAAGGAGTTCGCCCTGTCCGGGTCGGAGCAGAACCCGGACATCACCGGGCGCGATTTCAAGTTGCTGGCCCAGGCCCGACTGGGCAAGGGCGCCCCCGGCCCCGTCGAAGCTTTCAAGCAGCACGGGGCGGACTTTGTGGTGGCAGACGACGTCGAGACGCTCGTGGCAAAGATGAACGAGCTCACCGATACTCCGCTGCTCGACCCCGCCGAGATCACCGCGCAGATCGTCGCCCGCGACCGGGAGATGGACAACCCCTTCACCAAGGACGACCAGATCCAGCTCATCCACAACGCCCGGCGCTACCGCGGTGACCGGTTGGTGCGGGTCGCGTCCCCCCACAAGGTGCTCGACCCCAAGGCCGGCCCGCTCATCGGCGTGAAGCTGCACGTGCTCACCCGAAAATCGCTCGGGGGAATCCAGACCAACCTCGACTCGCAGGCGCTCAATTCCGCAGGTCAACCGATCCCCGGGCTCTTTGCCGCGGGCGAGGCCGCTGGGTTCGGCGGCGGCGGGGTGCACGGGTACAACTCGCTGGAGGGCACGTTCCTCGGGGGGTGCCTGTTCTCCGGGCGGGGGGCCGGAAGGGCTGTCGCCAAACAGATTTAGTTCTACACTCGGACGCATGAGTAGCCACGAGAAAAGCCAGAACCTCACCCGCCTCGCCCTCGGCGCGTTCATGACCTACGCCGGCGTCAGCCACCTGACCACCAACCGCAAAGAGTTCCGGGCCCAGGTGCCCGACTGGTTCCCCGCCAACACCGACCTGGTGGTTCTCGGCTCCGGTGTCGCCGAGATCGCCTTGGGTGCCGGACTGCTGACACTGCCCAAGCACCGCAAGGTCACCGGCACGGCGCTGGCCGCGTTCTACACCGCCATCTTCCCGGGCAACATCGCCCAGTACGCCGAGCGCACTGACGGCTTCGGCCTGAACACCGACGGCAAGCGCCTGGCCCGCCTCTTCGGCCAGCCCCTGCTCATCGGTGCAGCTCTGTGGGCCGCCGGGATCCCGAAGCGCTAATTCCTCCCTACACTCGGGTGGCATGAACACCTACGCCATTGTCGCCACCCGCACCGACACCCAGCACGGCGCCGAGCCCGGCCCGGGCCTCGCGGTCTACGACACCAACGGCTGGAGCCGCGTCAGCGAGCTGCAGACCGAGGGTGTCAGCTACCTCGCCCTGCGCGACGGCCTCCTCATCGGCGGGCACTCCGGCGTCTCGAAGGTGTCCTCGTACCGCTTCGCCGACGGCCAGCTCACCCACCTGAGCACCGTCGACGGCGGCGGCGAAAACCCCGTCTACCTGGTGTTCAGCCCCGACGGCCGCCACGTACTCACGGCGAACTACTCCTCCGGCAGCGTCTCCGTCCTCCCTATTTCGGACGGCGTTCTCGGCGAACCCACCCAGGTGCTCGAACTGCCCGGTGAGCCCGGCCAGCACAAGGGCGACCAGGACGCCTCCCACCCGCACCAAATCCGCTTCGGCCCCGACGGCCTCGTCTACGTCGCCGACAAGGGCCTGGACACCATCTTCCGCTTCGAGCTCAGCAACGAAGGAACGCTTATCGACGCCGGTTCCACCCGTCTGCGTCAAATGAACGGCCCCCGTCACCTGGGCTTTTCCGGGGGCTCGGTGTTCTGTGCGAATGAGCTGAGCAACAGCGTCGTCACGCTCCATGAGATGGAACCCGTGCAGTACCTCCCCACCCTCGCGCCGGAGGACGTCCGCGAGTCCCGCGCGGGCGGCATTGTCGTCACCGGCGAGTACGTCATCGTGTCCAACCGCACCGGCGCGGGTGACGACACCCCACCCGGTCCCGGCACCGACACGCTCGCGGCGTTCCGCATCCGCGATGGACTCCTGGAACCCGTCGGCGTCGTGGATACCGGCTACCTGCGCCCCCGCTTCATCGGCCTCGACCCTAGCGGCGGACTCATCGTCGCGCACGACCACTCCGGCGTGATCCAGCGCTTCACGCTTTCCGACGGCCTCCCCACCTCCCCCGAGGTGATCGCCGAGATCGGGTCGCCGATGTGTGTGGTGTTTGGGTGAGCGGCTAAGGCAAACTACGTCTCCACGAGCGAAAGACCACAGAATGAAACCCCGTTCCATCCTCCTCACCCTCGGCTGCGCATCGACCATTGCTCTCGCAGGATGCAGCGCCGGAGACTACGACAGCACACCGACGGTCACAACCGATGCTGCGACCAGCTCCAGGGAAACCACCACCGAGCCCAGCACACCCAGCTCCTCCCCGGCACCTATCGGTGCAGATACGGCAGAACCAGCTACCGAACCTCAGATTGCATCCCCCGCCGCGCCTACTTTCGTTAGCTGCTGGGAGAACAACGCCGCGCTCATGTCAGACGGTAGCGTGATCGTCGACACCATTAATTGCAGTTTTAGCTCTACTTCGGAGAACGCCCCGGTTGACTACGGTCCTGGGAACCTCCCGCCCACCACCGATCCCTCAGGTCTGCTCGACGGGACCATCAACGGCCAGGTCCACCCGCAGATGTGGTGGAGCCAATGCCTTGCTGTAAATACGCTCGAATACTGCGGGGCAAACGACCCGTATTAACCGGGTTCGACCTCGCTCCGATAGACCGCTCGTCTAGTGCCGGCTGGGAAGAGAAAACGGATCTCCCACGCTTTTGGGGCGGATCTGCGAAACTGTTCAACATGAACCGTATTTGCGCAGGGGTTATCGCGCTTCCCCTCATCCTCGGGCTTGCTGCCTGCTCCCCCGAAAGCTCTGAGGGGGCAGGCGCGGCCAACTCGTCCACGTCCACCTCCGAAGCAACGGACCTCCCTGGGCTCGGCGAGGAGGTCACCGCCCGCGGTGCCACCATGGTTCTCCATGACCTCACGCGCGCTGATGAGATCGAATTCTGTGCCCCTGACTACCAGTGCGGCACCCAGCCCAATGTCATGCGCCAAGCTGACCAGGGCGGAGAGTTCCTCGTCATCAACTCCACGGTCACGAATAACAGCAAAAGCCCGATGGATCTCACATGCTCGGCGCCGATCATCGCCGAAGTTGTGAATAAGAAAGACCAGACCTATTCCACCATCGACTCCCTTTACGAAATCCCCGGGAATCCCGAATGCAACGAAGAGCTACAACCAGGGTTCAGCGACGAGATGCGCTGGGTCTACCTGATCCCTAAGGATTCGGAAATCACCCGCTTCCAATTCAAGGAGATCAACGACGACTTCGACGGCGAGTACAGCTACATCGATCTGTCCAAGGCCACCGCACAGACTTCTGCAGCCCAACCGTCGCCCAGTGACTCCGAACCGACCAACGCAACCGCTGAGCCCGGTTCGAACAATGCTGCCCCGGTTTCGAGCGTTGCACCCACGCCTGCTCCGGCACCTGCGCCCGCGCCCGCACCAGCGCCCGCACCAGCGCCACAGACCCCCGCGCCCGCTGCGCCTGCCGCGCCGGTGATCGGCTACACGGAAGCTCCGGGGATTGCGCAGCCCACCGCTATGAATAAGACCATCCAGTCCTGCGGTGACCCCACCATCCACCAAACAGGCACCACCTTCTTCACCGATGGAACGAGCGGCTGGACTCAGCAGTGCTCGGCGCAGATGGGCGGCTAGCCGACCCATAGGGCGAGGGCCCAACCTCACCCCGCACCGGCGCCACGTTCTACGCACTCACAAACCCCGCAGAAACCCCCCTGATAGCCCCGGGTTGTGAGTGCATAGAACGCCCAGCCACGCACCCACCCAAACAAAAAGACCGCCTCCCCCGGAAACCCGCGGGAAGCGGTCTATCTGTGGAGCATAGGAGAATCGAACTCCTGACCTTCTGCTTGCAAAGCAGATGCTCTACCAATTGAGCTAATGCCCCATGTCCCAAATGGTGGGCCTAGCAAGAATCGAACTTGCGACCTCATCGTTATCAGCGATGCGCTCTAACCGACTGAGCTATAGGCCCTTGGAACGATTGGTAACTTTACCCAGCACCCCGATGACCACCAAATCGCCTGGTCACCGGGGAAACCGGCCAAAGTAGCTCTAGTCCTGGACCACGACCTCGAGGCCGCCGAAGAGGTCAGTCACGCCGTTGTAGATCACGGCCGCCAGCGGCGCCAGGATGGACAGCAGGACCGACATGATCGCGCCCAGGAGAGCCGCGAGCGCCATGACCACACCGAAGGTGATGGCTTGGTCCCCGCCGACGCCGCCGATGAGTTCGTTGACCGAGGCCCACACCCCGGCGACCTGCATGCCGAAGTAGAGCACGGCGACAGCGATGATCCACGCGACCAGCCCGATCAGCGACATCGCCAGTGCGATCTTGAACGCGGAGACCGGGGAGACGTGGCGGACGTTCACGAAACGGCCTTCGCTTGCACTACTCGTCGTCATCGGTGTCCTCTTCGTTCGGCTCGACGAAAGTTTCATCAGACTTTACGCCAGGGAGCTCGGCCATGGCTTCCTCAAGCGTTCTTTCCCCGCGGGCGACGGCGTTGGCCTCGTCCTCACCCTCGTCCTCGACGTTGACGTCGATGGCGAGCAGCTCATTGCCCTCGGCGAGGTCCACGAGGCGCACACCCATGGTCGCGCGTGACGACGGCCGGATCTGGTTGACCTCGGTACGGATCACCCCACCGGCTGCAGTGATGGCGAAGATCTGGTCGTCCTCGTCCACAGCCAGGGCGCCGATAAGTTTGCCGCGCTTGGGTGAGTACTTGAACGTCATCACGCCGAGGCCGCCGCGGCCCTGGGTGGCGTACTCGCCGATCGGGGTGCGTTTGCCGTAACCACCGGAGGTGGCCACAAGCAGGAACTCGCCGTCGCGCACGACGGTCATGGCCAGGAGCTGGTCGTCGTCGCGGAATCGCATGCCCTTGACGCCGGCCGTGGCGCGGCCCATGGGACGGAGCTGTTCGTCGTCCGCCGTGAAGCGGATGGCCTGGCCCTTCTCGGAGACAAGGAGGACGTCGTCGCCGTCGTCGACAAGCTGGGCGCCGATGAGCGCGTCACCCTCGTTGAGGTTGATGGCGATGAGCCCGGCCTGGCGGGCGGATTCGTAGTCCGTCAGGCGGGACTTCTTCACGCGGCCGTCCTTGGTGGCCAGCACCAGGTAGGGCGCATCCTCGTAGGTGCGGATCTGGATGACCTGCGTAATGCGCTCCTCGGGCTGGAGCTCGAGGAGGTTGGCCACGTGCTGGCCGCGCGCGGTGCGCGACGCCTCGGGCAGCTGGTATGTCTTCAGGCGGTAGACGCGGCCGAAGTTGGTGAAGAACAGGATCCAGTCGTGGGTGGAACAGATGAAGAAGTTCTTCACCACGTCGTCTTGCTTGAGCTCCGCGCCGCGCACACCCTTGCCCCCGCGCTTCTGCGACTTGTAGGCATCGACCTTGGTGCGCTTGGCGTAGCCGGTCTGGGTGATGGTGACCACGACGTTCTCGCGTGCGATGAGGTCCTCGGCGTTGACGTCGCCGGTGTCGGCGATCAAGGTGGTGCGGCGTTCGTCGCCGTACTTGTCGACGATCTCCTTCAGCTCATCGCGGACGATCTGGCGCTGGCGCTCCGGGTTGGAGAGGATGTCCTTGAGGTCGGCGATCTCCAGCTCGATCTCGGCGAGCTCGTCGATGATCTTCTGGCGCTCGAGGGCTGCCAAGCGGCGCAGCTGCATCGCCAGGATGGCGTCGGCCTGGATCTCGTCGACGTCGAGAAGCTCCATCAGGCCGGTGCGAGCCTCGTCGACCGTGGGCGAGCGGCGGATGAGAGCGATGACCTCGTCGAGCATATCCAGGGCCTTGACCAGGCCGCGGAGGATGTGGGCGCGCTTCTCGGCCTCGTCGAGGCGGTACTGGGTGCGCCGGACGATGACCTCGATCTGGTGCAGCACGTAGAACGTGAGCATCTGGTCCAGGCGCAGGGTGCGCGGTACGCCGTCGACGATGGAAAGCATGTTCGCGGAGAAGTTCGACTCCAGCTGCGAGTGCTTGTACAGGTTGTTGAGCACCACGCGGGGCACGGCGTCGCGCTTGAGGGTGACCACGATGCGCATGCCGACCCGGTCGGAGGATTCGTCGTCAATCTTGGAGATGCCGGCGAGCTTGCCGTTGGCGACCTGGTCCGCGATGTTGGTGATGAGGTTGTCCGGGTTGACCGCGTAGGGCAGCTCCGTGATGACGATGGTCTGGCGGTTGCCCACCTCCTCCATCTCGGCGATGCCGCGCATGCGGATGGAGCCGCGGCCGGTGGTGTACGCGTCGCGGATACCCTGGGTGCCCACGATCTGCGCCGCAGTGGGGAAGTCGGGTCCCTTGACGAACTTCATGCACGCCTCGAGGCGCTCCTCGTCGCTGGAGGTGAAGTTGTCCAGGATCCAGAAGATGGCGTCGGCCAGCTCCGTGAGGTTGTGCGGCGGGATGTTGGTGGCCATGCCCACGGCGATGCCGTTGGAGCCGTTCATCAGCAGGTTGGGCACACGCGAGGGCAGGACGTCCGGCTCGCGGTTCTTGCCGTCGTAGTTCGGGGAGAAGTCGACGGCGTTCTCACGGATGTCACGCACGAGTTCCATGGCGATCGGGGTGAGCTTGCACTCCGTGTAACGCATGGCGGCCGCACCGTCGTTGCCGCGCGAGCCAAAGTTACCCTGACCGTCGATGAGCGGGTAACGCATGTTCCACGGCTGGGCCAGGCGCACGAGGGTGTCGTAGATGGCCGTGTCGCCGTGCGGGTGATAGTGGCCCATGGTGTCGGCGACGGGGCGCGCGGACTTCACATAGCTGCGCTCGGGGCGGTAGCCGGAGTCGTACATCGCGTAGATGATGCGGCGGTGCACGGGTTTCATGCCGTCGCGCACCTCGGGCAGCGCGCGCCCGACGATCACGCTCATGGCGTAATCGATGTAGGAGGTCTGCATCTCCTGGTTGATGTCGATCGGCTGGATGCGGTCGTAACCGCCGCCGTCTCCGGTTCCGACGCCGGATCCTGGGGTCTCGTCGCTCATGCGTTCCTTCTTCTTCGGGAGCGGGGGGTTTCCCGGCCACTCTACCTGCCCCGATGCGTCTTAAGGGCGTTCAGGGCCCCGATGTCGCGCACGCTGGTATCAGAGTGGTATCACTGGGGGCATGGCCATGACTCTCCGACTCACCGACGACCAGGATCACGCCCTCACGCTGCTTGCGGCCTCCCAGGGCAGGAGCAAACACGACGCCGCGGTGCGTGCCATCGTCACGGCCGCCGCGCGGATGCTTGACGACGCCCGGGTCGACGCCCTCGCCCGCGACCTGGTCGATGACTACGCGGCCGCCGAGGCACGCCTGCGCCGGGCCCGCGGATGACCCGCCCGCTGACCCCGGAGCAGCTCCTCGCGGTCGCCGACACCTACTGCGGACGGTTTCCCGTGCGGGTGCGCAGCTTCCCGGCCCTGGCCGCGGCGGCGGCCGTTCCCGGGGCCCGCTTCCACGGGGTGGCGGTACATGACTCCCCCGCCGCGGCCGCGGACGCGCTGCGGGACGTTCTCGAACACCTGGATCCGCTGACCGGGGGAAACAAGCAGTTCGCCCGGCTGTGCGCGCAGGTGTACCGACGGTTGGCGGAGGACTAGCGGTTGGCCACGTCGACACCGAGCCGCTGCAGCGCGGGCACGACCCCCTCGCCTACCTGGAAGGTCTCCTCGAGGTTCGGGTAACCGGAGAGGATGAAGTGCTCGAACCCGGCCTCGCGGTATTCGGCGATGCGCTGGGCGACCTCCTCGTAGGAGCCCACCAGTGCGGTACCCGCGCCGCCGCGGATGAGACCTACGCCGGCCCAGAGGTTCGGGGCGATCTCGAGCGAGCGGGCGTCGGTGCCTGCCTCGAACTCGCTGCCCTGCTGGTGCAGCTCGGTCATCCGGCGCTGGCCCTCGGACTGCGACCTGGCCAGACCCTCCTGGATCCGCCTCACCTCGGCCGGGTCGATGCTGTCGAGCTGGCCCTGCGCGGCGGCCCAGGCCTCGGCGGACGTGGGCCGGGCGATGATGTGGAAGCGGATGCCGTACTCCAGCTCCCGGCCCTCGGCCGCGGCGGCCTCCGAGACCCGGTCGATCTTCGCCTTGGCCTGCGCCGGAGGCTCGCCCCAGGTGAGATAGACGTCGGCACGCCGGGCCGCGACCTCGATGCCCGGCTGAGAGGAGCCGCCGAAGAAGATCTGGGGTGAAACCTCGGGACGCACCCGAAGCACCACCTTCTCCACCCAGGTGTGCTCGCCGCGGAAGGTCACCTCTTCGGCCGAGTTCCACAACTGGTCAGTGATCTCCAGGACCTCGGCTGCCCGGCGGTAACGCTGCTCCTTGGTGGAGTCGTCACCGAAGGCGCGCTGCTCGTGGTCCTCGCCGCCGACGACGACATTGAGCAGCAGGCGGTTGCCGGACAGCTGCTGGAACGTGGCCGCCTGCTGGGCGATGATCGTCGGGCTCACCAGGCCCGGTCGGATGGCGATGAGAAACTTCAGCCGCGTGGTCTGCGGGATCAGTGCGGCGGCGGCGAGCCAGGCGTCCTCGCACGACAGGCCGGTGGGCACCAGCATCGATTCCATGCCCTGGGACTCCGCGGCCAGTGCCATCTGCGTGAGGTACGCCAGCGTCCCCTCCCGCTCCCCCGTCTCGTGCCCCGACCCGTGACCTCCCGACATGATCGCTCGGGAATCGCCGTAGGTGGGCAGGAACCAGTGGAGGGTGACATGAGGATTCATGCCTCCCAGTAGGCCATGCGGTCTGTTGGCCTGCCACCTTTTTATTTACCACCCCCTCAACTGGCGTTCCCCGCCGACGGCATGTAAATTCTGTTCCTGTTGTGGCTGCAGAGGTCTATGAGGTTGATGTGAACTCTGTGGCGGAAGAGCTACAACTACCGATCGCCGTCGTTGGTGGCATACGCCGTGCCACCAACCATGGCGATCGATGGATAAGCTGGGCGCGTCACCTCACCCAGCTCTCGGAAAGGGTCAAGAAATGTCAGACCTCTCCACCCTCCTCGATACGGAGAACCGACCCGTCGTGGTCGCCGACATCACCTCGCTTGTCGACGGCGCCATTACCGACCTGTCCGGCATCACCGGAATGACCGTCAGGGGTGCGCTCTCCGCAGCCCGCAAGACCAACGGCGACCTCATCCCCACGGCCGTGGACAACCTGCTGCCCGACATCCTCGGCGACCTGCAGTCCCACTGGGAGGACTACCAGCAGTCCGGCCGGCAGGACTTCGGCGCCTTCCTGGAGTCGCGCGCCGATGACGTCAGCGAATCCCTGCTCAGCACCGCCGACCGGGCCGTGGAGCAGAAGGGTGGCGGCGCAGTGGCCAAGGTGTATAACTCCCTGCGTGGCCGGGGCACCAAACTGATGGCGCCGCACATCCCAGCGCTGGGCAGGATCATCGACAACCACATGCGTTAGGCCCCCGACGAGTATGCGGCCGCATACTCCTCGGGCTGGTCCGCAAACCGGAATCCGTCCCGGCCGATGCGCATCGGTGTCGAACGGTTCTCCGACGCAAACGCCACTCCCCCGGGGAACCGGAAGAGCAACCGGTCCCCGTCGAGGTCGATCCGCAGCACTCCCACCGTCACCAGGGAGTGGCAGGAGGAACACAGCGGTACAAGGTTCCACAGGGCCGTCGGCCCGCCCTCCGCGTGCGCCACTATGTGGTGGAACTCAATGAACCGGGCGTGATTACACCCCGGCGTCGCGCACTGGAAGTGCCACTGCGCCATGAGCGCGGTGACCTGCGCGTCGCTGACCAGGCGCCTGCTCTCCGACACGTGGATCTGAATGCCCTTCTGGTTGAGCAGGTGCGCCCGCATGTCCCCGTTGAGCGCGGCGGCCACCAGATCGCTGGTTCTCGCCCCGGGCTGGGACGGCAGGATCGCCTGCCCCGTCTCCCCCACCAGCAGGTTCACCTGGGCTCCGGGTGTCCGCAGTTTGTTGGTCGGCCGGCTTCTGGTCATGTTGACCATGGAGAGGAACGAGGACAGCAGGTTATCGCGCACCGGTACGCCGAAGCCGGTCGAACTGCGCGGATCCTTCTCTCCGGACACCAGTTCGGCCTCCACGACCACGGGTTCCTGCTCGGCCTCCGCCAGCGCCGCATCCAGCGCATTCTCCTCGAGGCCCACGAGGTCATCGACCCCGCGCAGGCTCGCCAGCTCGGCCATCTTCAGCGCCGACAACAGCCGCGCACCGTTCTCGGGGCTGAGCCGGCCGTGGAAACGCAGCCAGCCGGTCTCCTCGTCGACGTGGAAGGACAGGTCCTCCGTCGGCGGGCGATCGGGGCGATCGGCGGTGCCGGCCAGCTCACGTTCCAGCTCGGACAGCGTCATCCTCGTAGCCAGCGAGAGCAGCGCCTCCTCATCGGCCGGAGTCAGCCGGGGCAGCAGAAGCCGGACGACGGAATAGGAGATCTCCCCGGCAAGGAACGCCGCCGCTACCAGGGCGAACTGTCTCAGGGCCTGACCCACCCGGAGGTACTCGAACGCGGTTGACTTGGCTACACCGAGATGTCGCATCACCCAGACCGCGGCGCTGGGTGCGCCCAGCGAACGGGCGAGGCCGGCGGCCTCGAAACGCGCGAGCGCGAGGATGAAGGCCGCCTTGAATCTGGTCATCTCCCCGTGGGCGGTGTGCAGCGTGCGCACCAGCTGGCGGGTGCTCATTGTGTCGAAATCGTCGATCGTGTACATGGTCTCTCCCCCGAGTGCCGAACATATGTGTGCCTGTCGGACACAGCATAAAACTCGGGATGGACACGACCCGGAAACCAGCTATGAGCTGGGCAAACGCTCGTCGATAAGCGAAGCAAGAGTATGCGGCTGCATACTCGAACTAGACGTCGAGGAAACGCACGTCCTTGGCCTTGCGGGTGATGAAGGAGCGGCGAGCGGCGACGTCGTCACCCATGAGGATGCTGAAGAGCTCGTCGGCGCGCTGGGCGTCGGTCATCTCCACCTGGCGCAGGATGCGGGTCTCCGGGTCGAGGGTGGTCTCCCACAGCTCGTTGGGGTTCA
Organism: Corynebacterium doosanense CAU 212 = DSM 45436; assembly: GCF_000767055.1. Lineage (NCBI taxonomy): Bacteria > Bacillati > Actinomycetota > Actinomycetes > Mycobacteriales > Corynebacteriaceae > Corynebacterium > Corynebacterium doosanense. Next base: position 7,451 of record NZ_CP006764.1, on the reverse strand, counting down.
TCTCACCCAGACCCTTGTAGCGCTGGATGCCGTCGTCCGTGTTGATCTTGCGGCCGGCCTCGATGCCGGCCTTGAGCAGCTCGTCACGCTCGTCGTCCGAGTACGCGTAGCCCGGCTCACCCTTGCCCCACTTGAGTTTGTACAGCGGCGGGTTGGCCAGGTAGACGTGGCCGTGCTCAATGAGATCCGGCATGAAGCGGAAGACCAGGGTCAACAGCAGGGTGGCGATGTGCTGGCCGTCGACATCGGCATCGGCCATGAGCACAAACTTGTGGTAGCGCAGCTTGGCAATATCGAACTCTTCGTTGATGCCCGTACCCAGCGCGGTGATGATCGCCTGGACCTCGGCGTTCTTCAGCACCTTGTCCAGCCGGGCCTTCTCCACGTTGAGGATCTTGCCGCGGATGGGCAGGATCGCCTGGTACATGGAGTCGCGGCCCTGCTTGGCGGAACCACCTGCGGAGTCACCCTCCACGATGAACAGCTCGGACAGCTTGGGATCCTTGGTGCGGCAGTCGGCGAGCTTGCCGGGCAGGCCGCCCATGTCGTTGGCGGACTTGCGACGCACCAGGTCACGAGCCTTGCGCGCGGCGATGCGCGCCTGCGAGGACGCGACCGCCTTGTTGATCACGGCCTTGGCCTCGGCCGGGTTGGCGTCGAACCAGAACGCCAGGTGCTCGTTGACCGCACGCTGCACAAAACCCTTGATCTCGGTGTTGCCCAGCTTGGTCTTCGTCTGTCCCTCGAACTGGGGATCAGAGACACGCACGGAGATGACGGCGGCCAGGCCCTCGCGGCAGTCGTCGCCGGTGAGGTTGGTGTCCTTCTCCTTGATGAGCTTGTGCTCACGCGCGTAGCGGTTCATCAGCGAGGTCAGCGCTGAGCGGAAGCCCTCCTCGTGGGTGCCGCCCTCGTGGGTGTTGATGGTGTTGGCGAAGGTGTGCACCGACTCCTTGAAGCTGGTGTTCCACTGCATGGCCAGCTCGAGCTCGTGGTTCTCGCCCTTGACGTCGAGGTCGATGATCGACGGGTGGACCGGGGTCTTGCCCTTATTGAGGTGGTTGACGTAGTCCACCAGCCCCTCCGGGTAGTGGAAGGTGACCGTGCGCTCGCGCTTCTTCTTCGGGGTCTCCAGCTCCTCGTCCACCGGCTCGGCGGTGTCGTCGGACAGCGCGTCGTCGTCGAAGGAGTCGCCGTCGAGAAGCTGGGCGGTGTCGCCCTCCTCGGCGATCTTCTCCAGTTCGAGTTCCTCTTCGGTGACCCGCTCGTCGCGAAGCGTGATGGTCAGGCCCTTGTTGAGGAAGGCCATCTCCTGGAGGCGCTTGGAGATGGTGTCGTAGTTGTAGGTGGTGGTCTCAAAGATCTCGGGATCGGCCCAGAAACGCTGCGACGTGCCGGTGCCGCGCGCGTTGTCGCCCTCGACGAGCTCCTCCGGAACGGAGTTGTTGAAGTTCTGGTACCAGTGCTTGCCGTCGCGTTTGATGTGCGTCTCGACGCGCGTCGACAGTGCGTTGACCACCGAGATACCCACGCCGTGCAGACCGCCGGACACCGCATAGGAGTCGGAGTCGAACTTGCCGCCGGCGTGCAGCTGGGTCATGACCACCTGGACGGTGGGGATGCCGGTCGAGTGCATCGCCACGGGAATGCCACGGCCGTTGTCCACGACCTCGACGCCGCCGTCCTCGAGCAGCGTGACGGTCACCTTGTCGGCGTACCCGGCCATCGCTTCATCGACGGAGTTGTCCACGACCTCCCACACCAGGTGGTGAAGGCCGCGCTCGCCGGTGGAGCCGATGTACATGCCGGGGCGCTTACGGACAGCCTCGAGGCCCTCAAGAATAGTGATCGATGAAGCGTCGTACTGGGGTTCAGTGGTTGCCACGTGGCGTGCACTCCCTAAAAGTGTTTTATGAGAAAGCGTATAGACCTGTTCAGTCTACACACCCGGACCCAACCCTAGAATGGGCCTCGCGCGCGTCTACGGCCCCAATTTTCGCCCCTGACGGCGTTTTCCCAGGTGGCGATTTATCCGTACGTGTCCCTGGGACCGCGGCCCTTGATGTGCAGCGGGCCCTTGCGCCAACTCGGGACCTTCGGCCCAAAAATCTTTAGCCCGGTGATGACGTCCGGGCCGACCTTCTCGGCGATCTTCTGCAGAATCGTGTGCTGCATGTACTTCAGGTTCGTGGCCCAGGCGGTGGACGTGCACGTGATGAACAACTGCCCGTCCTTGATCATCTCCACGCGCGTGTGCTCCGCGATCTGCTCCCCGACCAGGTATTCCCAGTGCCCCGTCACCCAGCCGGACGCGAGCTCGTGCTGCCAGCCCCGCCGGGTGATCTCCCTGCCCACCACCGATCCGAGTTGGGGAACGTCGAGCGGGCGCCGCGGCCTGCGCCCGTCCGGACCCGACGGTCGACCCGGACCACGGTAATAGGATCGCTTCTCGACGCCCGGGACCTCCACACCAGGAATCACCGGCGCTTCGCCCGGAACCTGATTCGCGGATCGCCTGGGCTGAGCCGTGGTGCCCTGCGCCGAGAGATTCGGCAATGGTCCGCCACGGCGCCTGGCCACCTCGCGGATTTTGTCAAAGGCCGCTTCGACGGCGTCGTCGCGCTGCTTATCGTCCATCGGCGATCCTCGAGATTCTCCCGTTCTCGGTGTCCTCGGTGACCACCGAGAACCGCTGCACTACCGTGCCCCCGAGGTTCTCCGGCAGATCCTCATCCACTGCCGCCGTGATGATGACCTGTTCCGCGGCCGCCGCGACCTCGACGAGCCGCCGGCGGCGTTCGGCGTCGAGCTCCGCGAAGACGTCGTCGAGGATGAGAACCGGGTCACTCCCGGCCGAGTCCCGGAGCAGGTTGAACTCGGCCAGCCGCAGGGAAATGGCGTAGGACCAGGTTTCCCCGTGACTGGCGAACCCCTTCGCTGGCTGCTGCCCCAGATGCAGGATGAGGTCATCGCGGTGCGGGCCGACCAGGGAGGTGCCACGTTCGATCTCGCGCTGGCGAACCTTGCCCAGGTCTGCGAGGATGGCGGCCTCGAGAATCTCCGTGGTCACGGGCTCGTCATCCCCCACCAGGGAGTTGACGGTCTTCTCCACGGTCGAGTGATAGGTGACCTTCGCGGGCCGGGATTCCGGGGCGATGGCCGAGTAGGCGTCGACGACGTACTTCTCCAGATCGGCTAGCAATTCTAGGCGGGCCGAGGTCACCTGCGCGCCCAGGGCCGCGAGCTGGGAGTCCCACACGTCGAGAGTGGCCAGGGCCGAGGCGCCGTCGTCGTCCGAGTAACCCCGGCGCAGGGTCTGGGAGGCGTTCTTCAGCAGCGCACCACGCTGCTTGAGCACCTTGTCGTACTCGGCCTTCACGCCGGCCAGGCGCGGGGTGCGCGCTGCGATGAGGTCATCCAGATAGCGGCGCCGCTCCGCGGGCTCGCCGCGGACCAGGGAGAGATCCTCGGGCGCGAAGAGCACGGAATGGGTAATGCCCAGCAGCTCACGGGGGGTTTTCAGCCGCGTGCGGTTGATCTGCGCGAGGTTGGCGGCGTGCGGTTTGATGAGCAGGTGGCTGGTCAGCTCCCGGCCCTGGTTGACGGTGGTCACGGAGATCCGTGCGTCGGCCGCTCCCGCGCGCACGAGCGGCGCGTCGTGGTTGACCCGGTGCGAGGAGAGGTGCGCCAGGTAACCCACGGCCTCGACGATGTTGGTCTTGCCGAAACCGTTGCGCCCCACGATGAGATTGACCCCGCGCTCGAGGCCGAGTTCGAGCTTCGGCCAGGAGCGGAAGTCCCGGAGTTCCAGTTGCCGGACGTACACCGTCTAACCGGGCAGGCGCACGGGCATGAGGAGGTAGGTGAAGTTCGTCTGCGGAGTCGGGAAGTTTCCGTCCGCATCCGCCTCCGGAAGCTCGTCGGGTTCGGGGATGAGAATGGCTGGACGGGAGGGCTCCGTGAATCCGAAGACCACCCGCTCGGTGCGCACGACGCCTAGACCGTCCTTGAGGTAGCCCGGGTTGAAGGCGATGATGAGCGAGTCCCGTCCGGAGAAGGCGCAGGGAATGGCCTCCTCGGCGTGGCCGGAATCGTTTCCGCCGGCGGAGAGCACCACCTGGCCGTCGGAGAACTCCATGCGGATCTGCGCGTTGCGGTCGGTGACCAGGCTGACGCGGCGGATGGCGTCCTGGAGCGGGGCGATCTCCACGGAGGCCAGCGACGTGTGGGTCTTCGGCAGCAGCGGCTGGATGTTCGGGAACTCGGCGTCGAGCATGCGGGTGGTGGTCTCGCGCGAGGCGGAATGCAGGCCGAAGAGGCCCTCACCGCCGATGTTGTCGCCGGCGCCCACGGCGATCTCGACGGGATCGCCGAGACTGGTGTCCAGTGTGCGGGCGTTATCCTGCAGGGACTTGGCCGGGACCAGGAGCTTCGCCCGGGTTTGCGCCCCAGCGGGGTTCCACTCCAGGGTGCGCATGGCCAGGCGGAAGCGGTCGGTGGCCGCGAGTTTGACGTTCTCGCCGTCGATCTCGATGTGCACGCCGGTGAGCATGGGCAGCGTGTCGTCGCGGCCGGCCGCGGAGGCTACCTGCGTGACCGCGTCGACGAACAGGGACGGATCGATGGTGCCGGTGACCTCAGGGAGGCTCGGCAGCTGCGGGTAGTCGTCCAACGGGATCAGGGGCAGCTCGAAGCGGGAGGATCCGCAGGCCAGCAGCAGCTTCGTGCCGTCGACCTGGAGATCGACGGGTTTGTTGGGCAGCGTGTTGACGATCTCCGACATGAGCTTGCCGGCCACGGCGATCCGGCCCGACTCGGCGATCTCTGCCGGGATGCGGACGCGGGTGGAGATTTCGTAGTCGAACCCGGCGAGCTCGAGGCCGTCGTCACCGGCGGTGATGACCATCGCGCGCAGAACCGGCTGCGTGGCCTTGGTGGGCAGACTGCGGGCAACCCAGGCGACGGCATTGCCCAGGTCGTCGCGGGCGACGCGGAATGACACCGCTTGTGAATCCATGATCTCCTCGGCTTCCACCTAGAACGTCTTGCAGCTTGATCGTCGGACCGTTCGAGTCCGAGGATGACAAAAACCAACCTACCGGAGCACCGGGCCGTCCCTCGACTCGGATCTCCTGTCATTCGTCTCCGCCGACACGGCCCCCGAGGCGGTCGGATCCGAGGTTTTCCCCACACCCTCTTTCTCTTGGATCAATTTCAGGGAAAGAATTGGTAGTAACAGTAGGGCCTGTTCACTCTGTGGATGAGGGCCTGAATCACAAGCTAGCACCCGGTTTCCGGGATGTGCGCCGGGGTGTGGCATTCCTGTGGATAACTCGAGTCCCCTGTGGATGATTTTTCGGAGTGCCGGGTTGTGCACAATCGCGATGATGTTCTCCACCGTCTCTGCACAGGTATTTCCGGGTTGTGCACAGGTCTCCGGGGCGACATCCAGGCAGGCACCGGTTCGACTGTGAGTGACCAAGGTCACTAATTACAGGACTGTAATTACACAGGTGTGCATAGACCTGTGGATGAACCGGAGATGATTTTTTGGTGTCCCGCAGGAATTGTCTTCACAGACTGCTTCCTGACGACTCTCAGCGGATTAGAATCTATTGTGCAGTCAACTTCTTCATCATCCGCTCACGTAAGGAGAAAGACAATGGAAATCATCGGTTCCGCCGTCGGCCTCGGCCTCAGCTCCGTCTTCTGGGCAGGCGCCTACATCCTCGGTCTCCAGGCCGGCATCGTCAACCACATCCCCGCCCTCGATGGCATCATCGGCCAGGTTCTGGGCATGATCTGATCACCCTCCTCTCGCACGCATTCCCCGGCACCACCTTCATGAAAGGTGGTGCCGGGGAATGCATTTGTCCGTGCCTCTACCTGCGGTGACGGTTCTTGATCTCCGCGGTGAGCAGCTGGATCTCGTCGTAGGTGTCGCGCTTTTCGGTCATTTCCTTGCGGATCTTCTTGTCCGCGTACATCACGGTGGTGTGATCCTTGCCGCCGAACTCCGAACCGATCTTCGGCAGTGACAGGTCGGTGAGCTCGCGGCAGAGGTACATGGCCAGCTGACGGGCGTGGGCGACCGCCCGGGTCTTGCCGGTGCCGGTGAGGGTTCCCATGTCGATCTTGAAGTGCTCCGCCGTCACCTCCTTGATGGCAGCGGCGGTCACCTCCATGTCGTCACGGTCCGGGAGGATGTCGCGCAGCGCCACCTCTGCGATCTCCATGGTGATGGGCTCGTTGACCAGCGAGGAATAGGCGGTGACACGGATGAGCGCGCCCTCGAGCTCGCGGATGGAGGTCTCGAACTGGGAGGCGATGAGTTCCAGTACCTGGCGGTCAACCCTGTTGCCGTCGGCCGTGGCCTTCTTCTCCAGGATGGCGATGCGTGTCTCCAGGTCGGGGGGCTGGACGTCGGTGATGAGCCCACCCTCGAAGCGGGTGCGCAGGCGATCCTCCAACGTGGTCAGCTCCTTGGGCGGACGGTCGGAGGAGAGGATGATCTGTTTGTTGGCCTGGTGCAGCGCGTTGAAGGTGTGGAAGAACTCCTCCTGGGTCCCCTCCTTGCCCTCGAGAAACTGGATGTCATCGACCATGAGGATGTCCAGATTGCGGTAATTACGTTTGAAGGACTCCTGGCGGTCGTCGCGGACCGAGTTGATGTAGTCGTTGGTGAATTCTTCCGAGGAGACGTATTTCACCCGCAGTCCCGGCTGCAGGACCTGCGCATACATGCCCGCGGCGTGCAGGAGGTGTGTCTTTCCCAGGCCCGATCCGCCCCAGATGAAGAGCGGGTTGTAGGCCTTGGCGGGCGCCTCGGCCACGGCGACGGCAGCGCCGTTGGCGAAGCGGTTAGACGAACCGACGACGAAGGTGTCGAACGTGTACTTGGGATTGAGCGAGGTTTCGCGTGTCGGGTCGTGGGCCGGGGTTTCGCGCGGCAGCCGCTGCGGGGTGTGCACCGTGGGATGGGAACGCCGGTTGGTGGGCTCGTGGCCGCGGCGGTGCGCATTCGCCAGCTCGTCCAGGTCCATGGGGATCTGTGCACCGACCGTCGGCTCGGGGACGTGGTCGGCCTTCCACGACGAGGGCTCGGGCTGGGGTTTTTGTGGTTCAGCGTTCGCGGGCTGCGCGGGGGAACCCGCGGCCACCGTGTCCGGATCGACGGAGACCGCGACGATGGTCGGGGTGCCGGTCTGCCGGGTGAGAGCGTCGGCGATGTAGGAGCTCAGCTCCTGCTCCACCACCGTCTTGATGTGGGTGTCCGGTGCCGCGAGCACCACGTACCCGCCGGCCATGAGCACCGGGCGCACCAGCTTGAGGTACGTCTGCTGCATGAAGGTGAAGGTGGGGACGGCCGAATCGGGGCGGTTCGACTGGGTGAGCAGGTCGTCGACCACCTGTGCCCAGGTGCCCTCCAGTTGTGTGTCCTGATTCGCCAC